>CAVYUU010000008.1:0-523027 GCA_963771745.1 uncultured Alphaproteobacteria bacterium
AATGGTCGCTATTGGCAGATTTTGTTGCAGAAGTTCGTTGAGGATAGCCGCGAACAGTGATTCCGTCGCTCTGAAGCGATCTGCTGCGGAGGCAGGCGATGATGGGGCGGCTGAAGCACGAACAGAAGCAACTGTTCTATTCATTTAGCCTTGAAGAGGCCGTGCCGGAGGACCACTCGGTCCGGGCGATTTCTGCGGTGCTCGACCTTTCATGGGTGCACGACAAGCTTGAGCCGTACTACTCGCGCCTGGGCCGTCCCTCGATTGATCCAGCGCTGATGATCCGGATGCTGATCGTTGGCTATGTCTTTGCGATCCGATCGGAGCGGGCGCTTTGCCGCGAGGTGCAGGTGAACCTGGCCTACCGCTGGTTTTGCGGGCTCTCAATCGAGGACAGGCTTCCCGATCATTCGGCGTTCTCGCGGGCCCGCAACGAGCGGTTCCGTGACAGCGACATCTTCAGGAGTGTATTTGAGCGCGTTGTTGAGGCGTGCATTGCGGCTGGGCTGGTCGGCGGTGAAGGGTTTGCGGTTGATGCCAGTCTGATTGCGGCAGATGCCAACAAACAGCGGTCGATCCCGGCCCAAGATTGGGACAAGAACCGCGCTCCAAAGCAGGCGAGCCGTGCTGTGAAGGAGTATCTCGCCACACTCGACGACGCGGCATTCGGCGCAGCCAGCGATAAGGTCCCGAAGTTTGTCTCACCTTCTGATCCGGCAGCGCAGTGGACCGGCGCGCTGCGGGGGCCGGCGTTCTTCGCTTACTCCGACAACTATCTGATCGATGTGAAGTGCGGCATCATCCTGGGTGCCAAGGCTTCGCGGGCCATCCGACAGGCGGAGGTCGGCGCCTCTCAGACGATGGTCGAGCGAACCGAACAACGCTTTGGCCTGAAGCCCAAGTGGCTTGCCGGGGATACCGCCTACGGCTCAGGGAAGAACCTCAATTGGCTCGTCAACGACAAAGACATCAAGCCGCATATCCCGGTCATCGATAAGTCGAAGCGCGAGGATGGAATCTTCAGCCGAGAAGACTTCACCTTCGACAAGGAGCGCAACGTCTATGTCTGCCCGGCCGGCAAGCTTCTGACGACGACCGGCACGGTGATCGATGGCGAGACCCTTCGCTATCTCGCCAGTACATCCGACTGTCGAGGCTGCCCGCTCAAGGTGCAATGCTGTCCAAAGGCGTCTTTCCGCACGATCCCGCGCAGCATCTATGAAGAGGCGCGCGACGTTACCCGCGCCCTGGCCAAGACCAAAGCGTTCGAACAATCGTGCCGCGAAAGAAAGCGGGTTGAGATGCTGTTCGCCCACCTCAAGCGCATCCTGAGGCTTGCGCGCCTTCGGCTACGCGGCCCGCAGGGCGCCCAGTTCGAGTTCACGTTGGCAGCCGTCGCTCAAAACCTTCGTCGGCTCGCTAAGCTCGTGGTTCGACCACCACCAGCCGTCGCCGCCTGTGTCGCATAGTCGATGTGGGTATCGGTGCCACGGCGTCAAAAGCCGCCGCTCCCAATCGAGCAGGCGCAAACCAGCAGCTTCAATAAATCGCTTCAGCCGCCCCAAATCGTTCAATCTCGGACTTTTGCAACAAAATCGGCACTTAGCCGACATGAAGCGATGTCGCTTTTCTGGTCGCTATTGGGGGAATAACGGACATCGCTCGAACCACCGGCTTTGGTCGAAAATGACTCAAAGCGGACATCGACTGGCCCGGTGATCGAAGCTGGTTCAGCCCCTATCCAAGCACCCGTATGAGGCGCACGATACCACTTCCTGCGCCCAGGGGGTGGAGATGAGACGGCGCGAGTTTATCGCGCTTGTTGCTGGCGCGGCTGCCACATGGCCGCTCGCCGCGCGTGCGCAGCAGCCCGACCGGATGCGGCGCATCGGCGTAATCTTTGGTGCCGTTGCGAGCGATCCCAACGTACAAGCTCGTCTCGCGGCATTTCTGCAGGTGCTGCAACAATTGGGCTGGACTGAAGGCCGCAACGTACGGATCGAATCTCGCTTTGGCGCGGGCAATGCCGACAACATTCGCAAACATGTAGCGGAATTGGCCGCCTTCACACCCGACGTGATCCTGGCCAACGGCGACGTGGCCTCCGCGGAGCTGCTGCAAGCGACCCGCACCGTGCCGATTGTATTCGTGATAGTGCCCGATCCCGTCGGCGCGGGCCTCGTCAACAGTCTGTCGCGGCCGGGCGGCAACGCCACCGGCTTTATGCAGTTCGAATACAGTTTGACCGCGAAATGGCCGGAACTGCTCAAGGAGATCGCGCCGGGGGTGAAGCGAGCGGCCGTCCTGCGGGATGCTGCCTCAACCTCCGGGATCGGCCAGTTCGCCGTCATCCAGTACGTGGCGCCGTCGGTTGGCATGGAGGTGAGCCCGATAGACGTGCGCGATCCCGGCGAGATCGAGCGTGCTGTCACGGCGTTCGCACGCTCCCCGGATGGCGGTTTGATCGTAACGGCAGGGGCGGCAGGGGCGGTTCATCGCAATCTGATCATTACGCTTGCGGCCCGGCACAAGCTGCCTGCGGTTTACTCCAACGGCGAGTTGGTCACAGACGGCGGCGCCCTGATCTCCTATGCATCCAATTTCGTCGACCAGTCCCGGCGCGCAGCGGCTTACGTTGATCGCATACTCAAGGGTGAGAAGCCCGCTGATATGCCGGTGCAGGCTCCGACCAAGTACGAGCTGGTCATCAACCTAAAGACCGCGAAGGCGCTCGGTCTCACCGTGCCGCCAACGCTGCTCGGCCGCGCCGACGAGGTGATCGAGTGAAACGCCGACAGTTCATTGCTGGATTTGTCGGTGGCGCAGTGACATGGCCGCTCGCTGCAAGTGCGCAGCCATCGGGAATGCCGACGGTCGGATTCCTCGATACCAGGTCACCTGGCGCGCTGGTGGACCGCCTGCACTCATTTCGTCTTGGCCTCAAAGAAAACAGCTATGTGGAAGGCGACAACGTAATAATCACCTACCGCTGGGCCGATAATCACTTTGATCGGCTGCCGGAAATGGCGGCCGAACTGGTTCAGCGACGAGTTGCAGTGATCGTCACGACCGGACCTCCTTTGGCAGCCTATGCTGCAAAGGCAGCAACTGCGACAATCCCCATTGTCTTTCTCGCAGCAGAAGACCCGGTCAGGATCGGTCTGGTCGCCAGCCTTGCCCGGCCAGGCGGCAACCTGACCGGCATAAATTTTCTAAATACCGAATTGGTGGCTAAGCAGCTGGAAATCTTGCGCGAGCTGGTGCCTGGGACTGTCCGCGTAGCGGTGTTGGTCAATTCAGCCAATCCAACGTCGGCCGATGCCACGTTGAGAGGTGCGGAAGCGGCTGCCCGGGCCATAGGGCTGCAAATCCAGGTCCTCCGCGCCGCCACCAGCTCAGAGATCGATACGGCGTTTGCGACATTTGGGCCCGAACGCCCCGACGCTCTCTTTGTAAATCAAGACGCATTCTTCGCCAGCCGACGTGTTCAATTGGTCCAACTCGCGACCCACCATAGAATCCCGGCGATATATACGGGGCGTGAATATCCCGAAATCGGCGGATTGATGAGCTACGGCGCCAGCATTCTGGATGCGTATCGCCAAATCGGCGTCTACACCGGCCGCGTACTCAAAGGCGCCAAGCCAGCGGACTTGCCGGTCGTACAGGCGACCAAGTTCGAGCTGGTGATCAACGTGCAGACCGCCAGAATGCTTGGCCTTGTCGTCTCATCCTCATTGCTCGCCCGCGCCGACGAGGTGATCGAATAGCGACTCTTTTGCTGCAATGCAATTTGGTCGCGAATGGCACTTTTTGGACATGCCAACCGCGCCGACCGATGTCCGGCTTTTGGGGGTTAGGCGGACATGATCATGCAGGGTAGAAATGGCGGCTAATGACCCATCAGCGACATCGACAAGCAGCTGATGTCGCGGTAGCGAAGCCGAGTTCAGCCCCCTATCAAAGGCTCATTCGGGTCGCGCCATGTTGATCGCGTCGCCCAGCATACCATCACGGAGCGGCGCTGCTGACCGACGGGCACTGAGGACCCACCCGACGCGGTGCTATGCATGCGAAGCATGCATAGCGGCTAGCGCGCCGCCTCAGGCCGCCTCCCGCGCGGCGGGGAAATCCGCGCGCACGCGCACAATCAGCCCGGCGGCGTTGCGGTGGAGAATTTGCTCGCGCGCCTCCACACCGATATCGGCTCCCGCCAGCGCATCGCGCGTCCAGTTGACTCCGAATTCGCTGCCGTCCGTGCCGCAGACGATGCGATTGGCGCCATAGAGCCGCACCGCCGCCTCGATTGCGTGCGGGCCGAAGGAGTTGCAGTCGACGAACACTTTCGATTTGCGGAATCGCGCCGAGGGCAATTCCTCCGCCGGCGTGTCGAGCAGGGAGCGGTGGTCCATCCGCTCCACCTCATAGGGAATGTTGCCGCCCAGATTGTGCACCTGGACCGTGACGTTCGGGTACGGTGCCAGAATATCCGTCAGGCACAAGGTGACCATCACGGCCGAAAGACTGGCTTGCATATCCAGCGTGCCGTTGCGCCGGCGCACATTGTCCGTCTCGCCACCGAATTTCGGGAACGCATCGCCCGGACGCGGGCCATGATGAATGAACAGCACCGCGTGATGGCGATTGGCCGCCTCCAGCAGCGGCCGCGCCGCTTCGGCGTCCTTGCGCGTCAGAAAATAATTGCCGGGCAACTGCGCCCCGATCATGCCGGGGAGAGTCATGACCCGGTCAAGTTCCTCCGCCGCGGCGGCGAGATCGGTCAGCGGCAGGGCGGCGAAGGCGGCGAAGCGGCCGCCGTGCTGCGCGCAGATTTCCGAGAACCGATCATTGACCCGCCGGCACAGCGGGCCGGAAACGTCAAGCGGCTGCGATTCGATCCAGCAGAAGGAGCCGAGGATCGAGAGCACGCTGGTCTGCACCCCCTGCCGATCCATGCGGGCGAGATGCGCATCAACATCATCGAAGGCGGTGGCGACCGGCTCGTCACCCATGCGCGTCTTCAGGACCTCTGCTCCGCTCGCCTCGCGCACGCAAGCGCGGCTCCTTCGTGCGCGCGCGCAAGGCATCCGCAACCTCGGCTGGCCGCCAATGGGTGTGCATGTCGATCATCATGGCGCTCTCCATCCTGGGTTGGTCTTAACCGACATTTCGCAGATGGACGGGCACCCGTCCATTTTTTGGCAGGCTATCCGCCAAACCCCACGCCTAGCAAGTGCGGAAGCTAGCCTCATGGCCTCACTGGCTGGGAATGTCTGCAACCCTGAACAGACATCGGCCCGCATCTGATGTTGCAGTAGCGACGCCGCTCCCAGCCCCTATCAAAGTGCTTGTTCGACCCGATACGATGCTGCCTGCTGACCGGGGGCGTGAATGAGACGCCGAGACTTGCTGGTTCTGGGTGGTGCCGCAGTCGTGTGGCCGCTGGCAGCGCGCGCACAGCAACGCGAGCGCATGCGGCGCATTGGCGTGCTCCTCGGCGGCGGAAACACCCCGGAAGACCCGCAGTCGCAGGCCCGCAACGCAGCATTGCTGCAGGGCCTTGCGCAACAGGGATGGATCGTTGGCCGCAATTTGCAGATCGACATGCGTTGGGCCGGTCGGGACAGCACGCGCCATTCCGGTTACGCGGCGGAAATGCTTGCGAACGCCCCTGAAGTCATCGTGGCCGTCGGTGCCTCGATCGTGCCGCCGCTGCTGGCGGCGACCCGGACGGTGCCAATCGTATTTGTACAAGTCACCGATCCGGTCGGGTCTGGCTTCGTTTCGAGTTTGGCGCGACCCGGCGGCAACGCCACCGGATTTTCGTTGTTCGAGTTTGGCATCAGCGCCAAATGGCTCGAATTGTTAAAAGAGATCGCACCGCGCACGACGAGGGCGGCGGTCTTGCTTGATTCTGCGGCTCCTACCGGGTTCGGTCAGCTGGGCGCTATGCAGGCCGTCGCGCCTTCAATGGGGATCGAAATCAGCCCGATTAATCCTCGCGACTGGGCCGAGATTGAGCCTGCGGTCGCTGAGTTTGCTCGCGGCGCAAACAACGGCATGATCATACTCCCGGGACCGCAATCTATAACTCATCGTTCCCGTATCCTCGCAGTGGCCGCCCAGCATAAGCTTCCGGCTGTTTATCCCTACCGCTATTTTGTCACGAGCGGCGGCCTGATCTGCTATGGGCCGAATGAACTCGAGCAATACCTCCAAGCGGCCGCTTACGTCGATCGCATTCTCAAGGGGGAAAAGCCTTCCGACCTGCCGGTGCAAGTGCCAACGAAATATGAGCTGGCGATAAACCTGAAGACCGCCAAAGCACTCAGTCTCGCGGTGCCGCCAACGCTGATTGCCCGCGCCGACGAGGTGATCGAATGAGGCGGCGCGAGTTCATCGGTAGCCTTGTAGGAGCGGCGTTACCATTTGCCGCGCACGCGCAACAGGCGATCCCGGTGGTGGGCTATCTCAATGCTCAGTCGGCCGGTGACCGGCCCTTTCTGCTCGACGCATTTCGCCGGGGTCTCACCGAGGGTGGCTACGTCGAAGGCCGCAATGTCGCGATTGAATACCGATATGCCGACAATCAGATCGAGAAAATTCGCGCGCAGGCCGCCGAACTGGTATCCCGCCAGGTGGCGGCGATCGTGGCAACCGGCGGTAACAATTCGGCGTTGGTCGCCAAAACGTTGACCTCCGTTATCCCGATCCTATTCACCAGCGGTGTCGATCCGGTGAATGCTAACTTGGTCGCGAGCCTCGGTCGGCCGGAGGCCAACGTGACCGGGGTGGCCTGGTTTGCCTCGGAATTGCCGGCGAAGCAGATCGAGCTTCTACGCGAGGTGCTGCCCCGAGCGTCCGTATTCGGCCTTTTTCTAAATCCCACCAGCCCGGAAGCAGTGGCTGCCGAGGCGGCGGCGCGGCAAGCCGCAGGCGCGTTCGGGGTGCGTTTGGTCTTGGTCAAGGCGCGCACGGCGGACGAAATCGACGCGGCCTTCGACACATTGGTGCGCGAGCGGGTGGACGCGGCGGTCATCGGCGGCGACGCGTTCTATACCGGACGCGCCAAGCAATTCGCGCTGCTGGCGGCACGGCACAGCATCCCATTCGCCTATTCGAACCGTGAATTTGTGCAGGCGGGCGGCCTCATGAGCTATGGCAACAACGTCACCGATGCTTATTACCGGGTGGGATTGCTCACCGCGCGAATTCTTAAGGGCGCCAAGCCCGCCGAGCTTCCGATCGAGCGGGCGGTGAAGTTCGAGCTTGCGATCAGTTTAACGGCGGCCAAGGTGTTGGGGCTCACGTTGCCGCATTCACTGCTCAGCCGCGCCGACGAGGTGCTCGATTAAATTGGTTGATGGCTGCGGTGCGAAAGCGCTCAACTTGAACATTACGGATAAGTTGCTGGCGTTAGCCGACGAGGTGATCGAATAGGGCCGCGAGTTTCAGCCGCTAGATCGGGATGACTTTTCTTCGAATCGTCATCCCGATCTAGTTCTTCGTTTGAGCATGATCCCTCGGGTCAAGCCCGAGGGCACGCTTTTCCGAAAACCGCTACACACCCCGGATCAAGTCCGGGGCAGGCCTTTTCGGGATCATGCTGTTCTTTGTGTGAGCATGATCTTTTCCGAAAACCGGTTCCCACTTTTCGGGATCACGCTGTTCTTTGTGTGAGCATGATCTTTTCCGAAAACCGGTTCCCACTTTTCGGGATCATGCTCTATCAAAGGCTCATTCGGGTCGCGCCATGTTGATCGCGCGCCACATTTTCTCCGGTGTGGCCGGCATGTCGACCTCGGGTGCCCCGATGCTTGCCAGCGCATCGTTGACCGCGTTCATGACGGCGGGCAGCGATCCGCAGGTGCCGGTTTCTCCGGCGCCCTTGACACCAAGCGCGTTGGTTTTGGTCGGCACCGGATTTTCGTGCAGTTCAAACCGGCAAAAGTCGTGGGCTCGCGGCATGCAGTAGTCCATGAAGGAGCCAGTCAGGAGTTGACCGGTGTCTCGGTCATAGACCAGGTCCTCGACCAGCGCCTGGCCGGCACCCTGAGCGATCCCGCCAAAGATCTGGCCCTCGACCAGCATCGGATTGATCATCGTGCCGACGTCGTCGACAGCCACGTAGCGGGTGAGCTCGACCAGGCCGCTGAGCTCGTCGATCTCAACCTCGCAGATATGCGTTCCGTTGGGCCAAGCCGTGGCCGTGCTGTAATCGGCCTGTTCGCTGAAGCCGGTCTCGATATGGGGCGGCAAGGTCTCGCGCACGAAGGCTTTCTTGGCGACTTCGACGATCGACATTTTGCGGTCGGTGCCGGCGACGACGAAGCTGCCTTTCTCGAACACGATGTCGGTGTCCGCGGCTTCAAGAAAATGCGCGGCGATGCCCTTGCCCTTCTCGATCAGGCGGTCGGCGGCGACGCTGACCGCTCCGCCGCACAGCACCGCCGTGCGCGAGCCGAACGTGCCGATCCCTCTGTCGACCGTATCGGTATCGCCATAGCGGTACTTGATCAGGTCGGCGTCAATGCCGAGGCGGTCGGACAGCACTTGCTTGAAAGTGGTGCCGTGCCCCTGGCCATGATCCATGGCGCCGGCGAGGATGGTGACCGATCCGGACGGATCGAACCGGATCTCGGCGTGCTCGAAGGCTCGGCCGGCCGACGGTTCGCACACATTCGCGACACCGACACCCAAAATCTTGCCGCGCCGCCGTGCATCCTTGCGTCGTACCGCCGCGCCATCGAAATCGGACAGGCGCCGGCAATCGTCCATGTTCTTGATGAAGTCGCCGCAATCGTAAGTTTGGCCGAGCGGCGTGCGATAGGGCATGCTTGCCGGTGCAATGCAGTTGCGACGACGCAATTCAAATGGATCGATGCGCAATTGGCGCGCCGCCTTATCGACCATCCGTTCGATGATGTAGAGCGGCTCGGGCCTGCCCCCGCCGCGGTAGAACGCGATGGTCATGGTGTTGGTGAAGATACCCATGACGCGAGCATGGATCGCGGGCGTCTTATAGGTGTTGGCGAGGCAGCCCAGCGCAACGATTGTCGGGTTCACATTGCGGTCCGAGGTGTTGTAGGCGCCCATCGCGGTGCGCGCGACTGACCGCAGCCCAAGGAAATGACCGTTGTTGTCGAGCGCCAGTTCCGCGTCGATGACGCTGTCGCGCGCTTGCTCATCGCTGAGCAATCCCTCGCCGCGCTCGGAGATCCACTTGACCGGCCGACCTGTGACCTCCGCGGCCCATAACGACAGCGCATATTCGGGATAGCAGCCTCCCTTCATCCCGAAGCCGCCGCCCATGTTGTCGCAAATGACTCTGAAGCGGTTTTGCGGTTTACGGAAATAGGCTCCGGCCAGGACCGCCCGCGTGCCGTGCGCCGACTGGATGGTGCAGCGGATGGTATATTTGTCGTCGATCGCGTCATATTCCGCGACGCAGCCGCGTGGCTCCATCGCATTGGCGGTGATGCGATTGATGACGATCCGCTGACGGACGATATGATCGGCTTTGGCAAAGGCCGCATCCGTTGCGGCGGCATTGCCGACTTCGTGGAAAAAAGCCTCGTTGCCCGGATTGTCGTCCCACACCGATTGCGCGCCATCGGCGATGGCTTGCTCGACGCAAACCACGGCGGGCAGCGGCTCGTAGTCGATTTCGACCAGCTCGGCGGCGTCTTTCGCCTGCGCCAGCGTTTCAGCGACGACGAAGGCGACCGGTTGGCCGACGAAGCGCACGCGGTCGGAGGCGAGCAGCGGCTGCGGCGTGACATGGGCGGGGGAGCCATCGCTTTTCTTATGAGGTGCGGTCGGCCGCTGCGCTCCAAGCCCGCGCACTTTCAACTCCGCCGCGGTCAGGACGGCAAGCACGCCGGGCGCCGCCCGCGCGGCATCCGCGTTGACCGAACGCAGAATGGCATGGGCATGGACCGACCGCACCACGACGGCGTGGAGGTGCGCGGTGGGGCTCACGTCACTGGCGTAGCGACCCTTGCCCATCAGCAGCCTTGGGTCTTCCTCGCGCCGAACAGCTTGCCCAATTCCAAACAAACCCATGATCTCTTCCTTCGATACGAGGTGGCGATGCTCAATGGCTGGTGTCTTCAGCGGAAATCATAGTCGGAGGTATCGGTGATGTAATCCACCCGATATCCGCAGTGGCTCGTCGGCCATGTCCAACGGTCATGAAGGCAACCGGGCTGACCCGAGGCCGTTGCTGGCAGTTAGCGGACATGGTGAAGGTACGCTTCCATGTTCGTTTTTGAGGGGTGGCCTCAAGAAGGGGTAAAGCGGACATCGAGCGGGTCCCGAACTCGCTTGGCCCTATGAAAGCACTCGATTAAGCCGATACGATATCGTCTATTGAGCGTGGGCGAAAATGAGGCGGCGCAACTTCATCGCAGGGCTTGCAGGCGCGGCGACATGGCCGTTGACCACTCGCGCGCAGCAAGCAGCAATGCCGGTGATCGGATTTCTCCGCAGCACAACGTCCGCTGACTCAACGCACCTCGCGACCGCGTTCCGCCAGGGTCTGACAGAAGCCGGCTTTGTCGAGGGCCAGAATGTTGCGATCGAATATCGCTATGCGGACAATCAGACCGACCGACTGCCCGCGCTGGCGTCTGATTTGATTCGCCGGCCGGTGGCCGTGATCGCCGGGGCCTCTGTTGCCATGCACGCGGTCAAGGCGGCAACCACCGCGGTGCCGATCGTCTTCGTTGGCGGGAGCGATCCCATTCAGGGCGGTCTTGTCGCCAGTCTTAACCGGCCGGGCGGCAACGTCACGGGCGTGGCCTTTCTCGATGTCGTTTTGGCGGCGAAGCGACTGGAGCTGCTGCGTCAGCTCCTGCCCAAGACAACGACAATCGCTGCTTTGATGGACACGCACAGTCCTACGACCGAGGTGCAGCGAAGAGAGCTGCAAGCTGCGGCTCACGCGATTGGGCAGCAACTCTTCATTCTCAATGTCGCCAGCGAACGAGACATCGAGCCGGCCTTCGCAACGTCGGTCCAACGTGGGGCAGGTGCACTGTTCGCCAGCGCCGGCCCGTTCCTGTTCTCTAAACGAGAACAACTCGTTGCGCTGGCGGCTCGCCATGCACTGCCGGCGAGCTATTCTCTGCGCGATTTTCCCGTTGCCGGCGGCCTGATGAGCTATGGAACAAGCCAGTCGGAGGCCTATCGTCAGGCCGGTACTTACGTCGGGCGGATTCTCAAGGGCGAGAAGCCCGCCGACTTGCCGGTCCTGCTGGCCACCAAATTCGAGTTCGTCATCAATCTCAGGACTGCCAAGACGCTTGGCATTGAATTTCATCCGCAATTGCTCGCTACCGCCGATGAGGTGATCGAGTAAGGATTCTGCTTGCTGCAGCGCATGAGTCCGTTACGGGAAAAGCGGACACGCTTCGGACGCCGAGGAATTATCCGCGAAATTGATCGCGAAACCACCGCACCCGATATTCGTGATGCCCATACCGGCCGGCGATCTTCTCGTTGATGTATTCTTCGAATTTTCGTCGCACCGCCAGCGGAAGGTTCGGTGATGAAAGAATGCGTTTGAGGACGACAGATGAAGGCCCGTATCTTTTGTCACGGTTAAGCAGCGCCCAGGCCGTGCTTCGCCCAACCCCTAGCGCGAGGGCTTGATGGCCAGTCGTACGGTAGCCGGCGGCTATTAGGGCTTTGCGTATCTCTGTGAGCTTAGAAGTCTGTCGCTTTTTCGCCTGCAACTGTAAATTGGCGAGCGGCTTTGCGGACCGCGTTGTTCGTCTTTTCCGTGTTGCCGCCCGTTCAGCCAACACAGTGACACTCCTTGTCGTCATGCAACGGATTGCCGCAATGCACCGCCCCGTTACTAATAGGCATCCCGTGTTAGCCGGCACAAAGCCGACTGGCTGATGAGGGATCAGCGAATAATTCGGTCGACGCTGGTCCAGAGTGCAGACTTGTCCGCCGCTATCATTTGCGCGCGAGCTTCTACGCGCGCATTTGTATCGGATAGATCTTGGCGAGCTGCCTTGCCTGCGCTGACGATGGCGACGCAGGTGATCAGCGCCACCGCCACGATCTTAACGTGGGTGAGGCGATCCGCGGTGGCCAGCCTATAATTGTTCATGACGTTTGCTCCAAGGGGCCGCTATCAAACTTCCGGTCAGCGCCGGCGGCGCTCATGGGCCACCCTAGAAATGCATCGTATTAAGCATGTGTCGCGGAATCGCCAATTTGTATCGTGCGTATCACGCCTTCCCGAAATGACGCGATTGCCACTCAGCGGACGTGCCGTTGCCGCTGACGAATGTCTGCTTTCGGGGGTCAAGATGGGGTAATCGGCCGGCGGCTTGTGGATAGCTGAAGATTTTGGGTGCTGCGCTTCAGGCTGATGGTGAAACGAGGTCACCGTGGTTACGGCCTCAAGCATCAGAAGGAGAAGCGCAGCATGGAGCATTTTGCTGGACTGGACGTTTCGGTCAAGGAGACCAGCGTCTGCATTGTGGATGACACGGGCAAGATCGTTCGGGAAGTGAAGGTAGCGAGCGAGCCTGAAGCGTTGCTGGCGGTGCTGAAGAACCCCGCCTACCACTTCAAGCGGATTGGATTGGAAGCCGGGCCGCTGTCGCAATGGCTTTTCAGCGCGCTCGCCGAAGCGGGCTTGCCGGTGATCTGTGTCGAGACGCGGCACATGCGGGCGGTGTTGAAGGCGCAGATCAACAAGACCGACCGCAACGATGCGCGCGGCATGGCGCAGATGATGCGGGTTGGGCTTTACCGCCCGGTGCATGTGAAGACGTTACGCAGTCAGAAACTGCGGATGCTGCTGACCCATCGCAAGCTGCTGCAGTCGAAGGCGATCGCCATCGATAACGACCTGCGCGGCACTTTGCGCAACTTCGGTCTCAAGGTCGGCATGGTTGGGACGGTGAGGTTCGAGGCCCGCATCAGGAAGCTAGTCGAGAACTTGCCCGACCTGGCTGCGCTGGTCGAACCGCTGCTCATTGTCCGACGGACGCTTCGCGAGCAGTTCTGCATCCTGCATCGCCGCCTGCTGGCCATCGTCCGGGACGATGAGGTGTGCCGGCGCTTGATGACGACCCCTGGTGTTGGCCCCGTGGTGTCGCTGACCTATCGAGCCACGGTCGACGTGCCCGCTCGGTTCCGCAAATCCAAGTCCGTCGGGGCGGTGTTTGGGCTGACGTGCGCCAAGTATCAATCGGGCGAGGTCGATTGGGACGGCAGAATATCGCGCTGTGGAGACGAGATGATGCGGGTCATGCTCTATGAGGCAGCTCAGAGCATGATGCGTTCGAAGAAATGGTCCTGGCTCAAGGCCTGGGCGATGCAGATCGCCAGGCGCTCGCGGGATGAAAAAGGCGATCGTGGCGCTGGCCCGCCGGTTGGCCGTGATCATGCACCGCATGTGGGTTGACGGCACCGAGTTCCGCTGGACCCGGGAACAAGCCGCGGCAGCAGCATGAAAACCGTGCAGGATCAGATCCGATAGGAGGAAACTCGAGCTCCACCCAGCGGTGGAAAGATGTCCCTCGCGGGACGATGGATGAGGTGAGTTCGCATGTCCGCTTGGACCTGCCGTTCACGACTGACGGCAAGGCCGCCGAAAAGATTGTTCCGCCTCGTCCTCGGATCCCATGATGGAAGGGCCTTGGTGCCGATTCCGAAGAGAAGCGCGAGCCCGCGAGCGACATCGACACTGCAGTGGTGGATAGTCTGAAAGTGCTTGACCCCAAACCGGCCGATTAGAGAAGCGGACATGCCCCAACTGGCTGGAAATGTCGGCTAATGGGCCCAAAGCAGACATCGATCAGTATTTTATCGGCCCCGGCGTAAAGCTCTCACTGGATTTGCCTAAAAACGGCCGTCCAATCGATCACGTTTGGAGTAGCGGAGTAGTCGAGAACTGGCTGACAGCAAACAAAAGTTGGATACCGTACAAAGTTAGGGGTAACGCGTGACGGATACCGAGACCATTGACCCTGTCGGCCTTTCGAACGCGCAGAGGCGCGTTGGCATGGTCGTTGTGCCCGGCGGTACATTCCGCATGGGCTCCGATAAGCACTATCCCGAAGAAGCGCCGGCGCACCGCGTCGCGGTCGACGGCTTCTGGATCGACCGCACGCCGGTCACCAACCGGCAATTCAAGGAGTTCGTGCGCGCCACCGGCCACGTCACCTTCGCCGAGATTCCGCCCGACCCGAAAGACTATCCTGGCGCTCAGCCGCATATGCTGTTCGCGGGCTCGCTGGTATTCACGCCGCCCACGCACGCCGTCGACCTGCGCGACTGGAGCCAGTGGTGGTGCTTCACCAAGGGTGCGGACTGGCGGCATCCCTACGGCCCCAAGAGCAACATCAACGTGCTCGACAACCATCCGGTTGTGCACGTGAGTTTTGCCGACGCGCAGGCCTACGCAGCATGGGCGGGCAAGGACCTGCCGACCGAGGCGGAATGGGAGTTCGCTGCGCGCGGTGGCCTCGACGGCGCAGAATACGCATGGGGCGAGGAGTTTGTGCCGGGCGGCAAGCACATGGCGAACACTTGGCAGGGCGATTTCCCGCTCCAGAACCGCAATGAAGACGGCTTCGCGCGCACATCGCCGGTCACCGCATTCCCGCCGAACGGCTACGACGTGCAGGACATGATCGGCAATGTATGGGAATGGACCACGGACTGGTACTCGCAGAAGCACGACGCGGATGCGCCGAAGGCGTGTTGCATCCCAGAAAATCCGCGCGGCGCAAGCGTCGAGGGCAGCTACGATCCGAGCCAGCCGCAGATCAGAATTCCCCGCAAGGTCATCAAGGGTGGCTCGCACCTCTGCGCGCCGAACTACTGCCGCCGTTATCGACCGGCCGCGCGCCACGCGGAGCCAGTTGATACGTCGACAAGCCACGTTGGATTTCGGTGTGTCATTCGAAAGCCGCCTCGACAAGGGACTTGACGAGGCGAACGCCAAGGGTTGGACCGTTGTCAACATGAAGAGCGACTGGAAGAAAGTATTTCGATTTCAGCCATGAGAAGCAATCACCGCGCCCGGACGCAGCCAGGTGTGTTAGTTTCCGCACATTACCAGGAAGGGTACTGAACCATGAATAACGACAGCGCGCATGAGAAGGACACGAAGAAGCCGCCAATGACGAGCGCTGTAAGTCGTCGCGCCATGCTTCTAGCGGGTACATCGGCCATCGCGACTACTGGCCTGCTGTCGACTGCACCCATTACGCCAGCACAAGCTCAGCCGGCGACGCCCGGCGGCCAGCGGCCGAACATCCTCGTCATCTTCGGCGACGATATCGGGTTCTGGAATGTCAGCGCGTACAACCACGGAATGATGGGTTACAAGACGCCCAACATCGACCGCATCGCCCGTGAGGGCGCGCTCTTCACCGATTATTACGCCCAGCAGTCCTGCACGGCGGGACGCGCAGCTTTCATCACCGGTCAATCCCCATTCCGTACCGGCTTGCTCAAGGTCGGTCTGCCGGGTTCCCCCCTCGGTCTTCAGAAGGACGACCCGACGATCGCAGACCTCCTAAAGAACCAAGGCTATATGACATTCCAGCACGGCAAAAACCATCTCGGCGATCGCAATGAGTTCCTGCCGACGGTGCACGGTTTCGACGAGTTTTTCGGCAATTTGTATCACCTCAACGCCGAGGAAGAGCCTGAGAACATCGACTATCCAAAGGACCCGACTTTCGCCCGTCGCTTCGGTCCGCGTGGCGTTCTCAAGTGTAAGGCAACCGACCGAGACGATACGACGGTTGATCCGCGTTTCGGCAAGGTCGGTATGCAGACGATCCAAGATACCGGCCCGCTGAATTTGAAGCGAATGGAAACGGCCGATGAAGAATTCTTAGCCGCCACACTCGATGCGATGGAGCGCGCCAAGGCCGCTAACAGACCTTTCTTCATCTGGCATAACTCCACCCGCATGCACGTCTGGACCCATCTCCAGAAGAAATACCAAGACATGGTCGCCGAGAAGGGTCTGTACGGCGCGGGTATGACAGAGCTGGACGATCAGATCGGGGTTCTACTGAAAAAACTCGACGACCTTGGCATCGCCAACAACACGATCGTTATTTTTACGTCCGACAACGGCGCAGAGAAATTTACTTGGCCCGACGGCGGCGCTTCGCCCTTCCGCGGCGAGAAAAACACCAACTGGGAGGGTGGCTTTCGCGTGCCTTGCGTGGTGCGTTGGCCGGGTGTGATCAGGCCGGGCACGGTCATCAACGACATTATGGCGCACGAGGACTGGATGCCGACGTTGCTCGCAGCAGCGGGCGAAACCGACGTGAAAGACAAGCTAACGAAGGGCTTTCAAGCACACGGTGTGACTTTCAAGGTCAATCTTGACGGTTACAACCAGATGGATTTGTTGTCCGGCAAAGGCCCGAGCGCCCGCAAGGAGTTTTTCTACTTCAGCGACGATGGTGATCTCACCGGCTTTCGTTACAACAAGTGGAAGATTGTGTTCATGGAGCAGCAGGCTCACGGCATGAATGTTTGGCGCGCTCCGCTCGTTCCTCTTCGTCTGCCGAAAATCTTCGATCTTCGCGCCGACCCTTTCGAAACAGCCGATCGTGAATCCGGCGCATATGATCGCTGGTCCGCCGACCGATTGTATCTGTTGGTTCCGGCCCAAGCTTTCGTGGGACAATTCCTCGCAACGTTCAAAGACTTTCCGCCGCGCCAGAGGTCAGCCTCGTTCAGTGTCGGTCAAGCGCTTGAAGCGATGCAGAACGCCAGTAGCGGCAAATAACCGCTGAACTGGACGCCCGGGGTTCAGAGCGGCCCCGCACTCATCGCCGTGCGTCGTCGGCTTCTGGCACAACGCGGTACAAGGTCACTGCGAATTTGGGGTTAGGATGGCCGAGACGCGCACAGAACGACGGCTAGCAGCCGTGCTTGCTGCTGATGTTGCCGGATATAGCCGCCTCATGGGCGTTGATGAGGAAGGCACGCTCGCGGCCCTCAAGGCGTGCCGACGCGAATTCATCGACCCCAAGCTTGCGGAGCATGGCGGCCGCATGGTTAAGACCACGGGTGACGGTGCGTTGGTAGAGTTTGCTAGCGCGGTAGACGCCGTGCGCTGCGCCATGCAAATCCAGAATGCCATGAGCGAGCGCAACGCCGCTATTCAGGAAGACCGCCGCATCGAGTTTCGTATTGGCATCAACGTTGGCGATATTATCATCGACGAGGGCGACATTTATGGCGACGGCGTCAACATCGCCGCCGCGTGGAGACGTTGTCTAACCCCGGCGGGGTCTGCCTTTCTGACAATGCCTACCAGCAAGATAAGAGGGAAGCTTGCGCTCGATGTAAGCGACATGGGCGAGCATCAGCTTGAAGAATATCGCACAGCCCATCCGCGTTTATGCGCGTCCGGCTCGAAAGGTACGTCAGCGGCATCCCATTCTCGCGCTGCCTGATAAGCCATCGATCGCGGTATTGCCGTTCCAAAACATGAGCGGCGACCCCGAGCAAGACTACTTCGCTGATGGAATGGTGGAAGACATCATCACCGATCTATCGCGTCTGCGTTGGCTATTCGTGATCGCGCGCAATTCGAGCTTCACCTACAAGGGTCGCGCGGTGGACGTGAAGCAAGTCGGGCGAGAGCTTGGTGTCCGCTACGTGCTGGAAGGCAGCGTGCGCAAGGCCGCTAATCGCGTACGGATCACCGGACAGCTGATCGACGCCGCGAACGGCGCGCACATTTGGGCAGACCGTTTCGATGGTGCTTTGAATGATATTTTCGACCTGCAGGACGACATCAGACTGCAGGTCGTGGGCGCGATTGCACCCAAGCTTGAGCATGCTGAGATTGGTCGGGCGATGCGCAAGCCGACGGGAAAGCCTAGACGGCTACGATCACTACCTGAAGGGCCTATGGAGTTTTCATAAAGCTGGCCGGGAAGACATCGACGAGGCTCTTCGACTGTTTCTCAAGGCAATCGAACTCGACGGCAATTTTTCCTCCGCCTATGGCATGGCGGCATGGTGCTATGGTCGGCGCAAGATGAACGGTTGGGCGGACGAAGGATCATTAGAAGGCACCAGGGCGACACAGACCGCGATGCGAGGCATCGAGTGTGGCACTGATGACGCTGTTGCGCTTGCTGGCAGCAGTTTGGCAATCGGCTACATCGCTGATGATTTTGAACGAGCAATATCGCTAATGGACCGCGCTCGGACGTTGAACCCAAACTTGGCGATGGCTTGGCATTTAAGCGGGTGGATGAGGTGCTTTGTCGGCCAGTACGACTTGGCGGTGGAGCATCTGGACCGCGCCGTTCGTCTCAGCCCGGTTGATCCACAGCGGCCCGGTATTCAAGCTGCAATCGCGGTAGCCCATTTTGGCGCGGGACGTTTCGATATCGCTGCCGCCATAGCAAAGGCAGCTCTACTAGAACAGCCCAACAACTTCATTGCTATGCTTGTCTCCGCCGCGGCCAATGCGATGGACGGAAATCTCGACGTCGCACGCAGTTCAATGCGACGGGCATGTGAACTCGATCCGAATCTGCGCCTTCATAAGGTCAAGGATCGTTTGCCGTTTAAGCAACCCAAGCTTCTCATCCGATGGGAGGACGCGTTGCGCAGAGCAGGATTGTCGGAATGAGCTGATGGTTGCGTATTGATGCTGTGGACGGCTCCTCCACCGGCACGTGAGTGCCACGGATGTGGGCGCTGTTAAGGCTCCCACGATTTAGAGGAGCTCCCCATGCAATCAGTCACGACAATCGGTCTGGACATCGCCAAGTCGGTCTTCCAAGTCCACGGCGTTGATGCTGTCGGCCAGGTGATCATCCGCCGCCAGTTGAAGCGTCGTTACATGCTGGCATTCTTTCAGAAGCTGCCACCGTGCTTGGTCGGCATTGAAGCTTGCGCGTCGTCGCATCATTGGTCACGTGAGCTTCAGGCTCTTGGCCACAGCGTGCGGCTGATGCCGCCGGCCTATGTGAAGCCCTACGTCAAACGGCAGAAGAACGACGCCACTGATGCAGAGGCGATCTGCGAGGCAGTCACCAGGGCCCACATGCGGTTCGTGCCAACCAAGACGCCCGAGCAGCAGAGCGGTCTGGTGCTCCACCGCACGCGCCATCTGTTCATCCGCCAGCAGACTTCGGTGATCAATGCGATCCGGGCTCATCTTGCCGAGTTCGGGATCGTTGCACCGGTCGGGCGCCGCGGTGTCGAGGAACTGCTCAATGTCGTTGCCAATCCTGACGATAAGCGCGTTCCGGAGATCGTTCGTGCGTGCCTCTCGGCGCTCGGAGCTCAACTGCGCCGGATCAAGGAGCAGGTTCTGGAGTTCGATCGGATGATCACGGCGTGGCACCGATCCAGTGAGACGAGCAAGCGGCTGGATGATTGTCCTGGCGTCGGCCCAGCGCTGGCCACTGCTGTGGTCGCTACCGTTGCGGACCCAAAGGCTTTCCGATCAGGCCGCAACTTCTCGGCCTGGATTGGGCTCGTACCGAAACAGCACTCGAGCGGGGGCAAGAACAGGCTCGGCAGTATCAGCAAACAAGGAGACCGCTATCTGCGCGGCCTGTTTGTGGCCGGCGCACTCGCGGTCATCCGTTACGCCAAGATCGACGGCACCAAGCATCGGCTCTGGCTAACCGCGTTGCTGGCGCGGCGGCCGACCAAGGTCGCCGCCATCGCGCTCGCCAACAAGATCGCCCGCATGGTCTGGGCCATGATGGCCAGGGGCGAGCGCTACAAGGAACCCGCCGCGCTGGCGGCTTAAACGAGATCGCGTCGGAAAACCGGCGTGATGTGAAGGTTGGGAGGGCCAACAGCACGTAATGCAGAGCCGGTCGATCCGGCGATCAGGACAACCCACTCGTGCCACCGCATCGTTTGAATGCGTGCTTTTGACCGGGACCTGATCCGCGGAGGGCATTATGGCCAGCGGTCATGGAACCGCACCTAAAGGCCGAACACATGGCTGCACCGACCAATGCTGCTTGCGTGAAGAAAGCTCTTGCCAACCCGGAGCCGTCCACACATGGCACTTAGCGGACATGACAGTCGCGCTGCGGAATGTCCGCTCTCAGGGGAATAGCGGGCATGCTGTGCTCCCAACGAGCCTTTCCGCTTTTGACCACAGCGGACATCGGCGGTTTGCGTTTCAGCCCCTATCAATGGACCGTTTTGAGCCGGTACCATGTCGCACCTGCGCCGAGCAGCGACATGAGGCGGCGGGAGTTTATCATGCCGGCGCGATCGTGGCTGAGCGTGCCGTGCCGGATCGGAATCTGAAGGCGCAACCGCGATGCCCATCGACAAGCGTGCCGCGAATGCTGCCGAGGCCCTCGCCGATGTCTCGGATGGCGCCACAGTCTTCATATCGGGCTTTGGCGGCGCGGGGTTTCCCAACGTCTTGATCCGGGCGCTACGCGATCTCGGCCGAAAGAATCTGACGCTGGTGGTCAATTCGGCCACGCACCGTTACTCCTATACCCACGAGCTGATCGAGGCTGGACTCGTGCGCAAGGTCGTGTGCACGGCCGCGCGAGGTCACAGCAAGGAGCAGTCAGCCTTCGAGCGGCTGTGGACGGACGGCAAGATCGAGCTCGAATGTGTGCCGCAGGGCACGTTCTCCGAGCGCATCCGCGCAGGCGGCGCCGGCATTCCGGCGTTCTATACGCCGGTCGGATTCGGCACGGAACTGGCCAAGGGAAAGGAGACCCGCAGCTTTTCCGGTCAGGATTACGTGCTCGAGCAGGCCATGAAAGGCGACGTGGCGCTGGTGCGCGCGGATACCGCCGACCGTTACGGCAATCTGTCGTTTCGCTACGCCCAGATGAACTTCGGTCCGGTCATGGCGGCTGCCGCTGCTTTGGCCGTGGCCGAGGTGCGGGAGCTCATGGACGGCCCGATGCCGCACCAGCGCGTGCAATTGCCCGGCATCTACGTGGACCGCGTCGTCGCGGTGGGGTCATGAGCATACAGCCGCTCAATCGCTTGCAGATCGCATGGCGCGCCGCCCAGGACATCGGCGACGGCATGCTCGTCAATCTGGGCATGGGCATGCCGGTGGCCGTGGCTGACTATTTGCGTCCGGAGGTCGACGTTTTTATTCATTCCGAGAATGGCGTGATCGGTGTCGGTCCGGTCGCGCCATCTGACAAAGCCGATACCGATCTCGTCGATGCGAGCAGCCGACGCGTCACGATACGGCCCGGCGCTTCGATCGTCGATTCGTCCTGGTCGTTCGCGATCATCCGCGGCGGCCACATCGACGTGGCGGTGCTCGGTGCGTTCGAGGTTGCGGCCAACGGCGATCTCGCCAACTGGGACATGCGGCTGCCGAACAAGGGGCCGCTGGTCGGCGGTGCCATGGATCTCGCGGCCTGTGCCCGCTCGGTCTGGGTGATCATGGAACACGTCACCCGCAAAGGTACGCCGCGCTTGCTCGAGGCCTGCACGCTGCCGCTCACGGCGGTGCGCTGCGTCAAGCGCGTCTATACCGACCTTGCCATCGTCGATATCACGGCGTCCGGCATGATGGTGCGCGAGATGCTCGAGGGCCTCAGCGAGGCGGAGCTGCGCGCGCGCACCGGAGCCGCGTTGTCGTTCGCGCCGGACTGCAAGCCGCTGACCACCCCGGCGATTGCTCTGCCAGGCGTGTCATGAACTTCGTCAAAGCGTCGCCTGCGTGCCGAGAATGACGGTGGCCTGCGAAGACAGCACGCCGCCGTTGCCGTGCGCCAGCGCAACCTCGCAATCCTTCACCTGACGTGCCCCGCATTCGCCGCGCAGCTGACGCACCGCCTCGATCAGCAGGAACAGCCCGTACATGCCCGGATGACAATAGGAGAGCCCGCCACCATTGGTGTTGACCGCAAGACTGCCGTTCGGGGCAATGCGTCCGCCGCTGACGAATGCGCCGCCCTCACCTTTCTTGCAGAAGCCGAGGTCTTCCAGAAACAGGATGGTGTTGATCGTGAAGGCATCGTAGAGCTCGACGGCGTCCACATCGGCGGGGCCGAGTTTGGCCATCTGGTAGGCGGCCTTTCCGGCGGTAAGCGCTCCTGTCACCGTCAGGTCCGGCATGCTGGTGATGTTGGCGTGCGTGGTCGATTGACCGCAGCCCAGCACATAGGCCGCCGGTTTCTTGAGGGATTTGGCGCGCTCGGCCGACGCAACCACGATGGCGCCGCCGCCGTCGGTGACGAGGCAGCAGTCGCGTACCGTGAACGGATAGCTGACCATCCGCGCCGCGAGCACATCATCGATGGTCAGCGGCTTTTTCTCCCAGGCGGCCGGATTGAGCAGCGCCCATTGGCGCGCCGCAACGGCGACCGCGGCGAGTTGTTCGCGCGTCGTGCCGAATTCGTGCATATGCCGGGATGCGGCGAGCGCGTAGGCGCTCGACGGCAGGAACGGCTTGAACGGGGTCTCGTACGGATTGACCTCGCGCACCGATGCCTGCTTGCGACCGACGCTGCGCTGGGTACTGCCGTAGGCGATCACCGCAACGTTGCAGAGGCCTTGCGCGATGGCTGCCATCGCATGAGCGACGTGGTACTCGAACGACGAACCGCCAACGATGGTCGACCCGATGAACGGCGGATTGATGCCGAGATATTCGGCGAGCCCCAGCACCGACAGGCGGCTCTGGGTGGTGGCCGTGAACAGGCCGTCGACGTCCTGCAGGCTCAGTCCGCAGTCATCAAGCGCACGCCGCGTTCCTTGCGCCATCAAGTCAAACACCGACATGCCCTCGGCCACCTGGCCGAGGTCGGATTCCGCCACGCCGACGATGGCGGCGCTGCCTCGCTTGAGCCCGTTCATCACGCCCCCTCTGTCGGCGTGAAGACCGGACAGGGCGGTTCGTCGCCGCCCCCTTGGTGCACGCGAAAGCGCACGCGCTGGCCGATGCGCACCCGCTCCGGGGTGATGTCCTCCACCCGGCTCATCAAGCGGAAGCCCTCATCGCAATCGATCAGAGCGACGTTGAATGGCTTGCCCTCCCCGGGATGGACGACGGTCGTCGCGTAGACGGTCCCGAGCCCCTTGCTGATGCGCCATTCGAGCTGGTCGCTGCCGGTGAAAGGGCAGACGACGCGTGGATAGAACACCGCGCGCCCTGCTTCGGGGCTGTACTGGTAGGCCAGTTCGCCGCGCGAGAGATGATCGAGGTAGGTCTTGAGCGGCGAGTCCTGATTGCCGGGCATGCGCGTCAACCATCTGCGTTCATGATAGCCAGCACGTTTCTAGCCCTGTGGCGCTGCGACGAGCAACTGTGGTTTGCTCTTCCCATCAAGCGCACCACCGAGATGCATGGCGGGCGCATCTGGGTCGAGTTTGTCGAAGGCCAGGGCTCGACATTCTCGTTCTCGCTGCCGATTCGCGGCGAGCAACAAATCAAGTTGGACTGACAAAGTTCTGTTGCAGCGCGAGAAGCGGCCCATCACTACCTAGCGCACTACGACAAGATGATCGAATAACGACGCGGTTTGTTGCAGTGCATATGACAGCCTTTGGCACTTAGCGGACATCGGGAGCCCGCTGAGAATGTCCGCATTCGGGGGGGTGAAGCGGACATCATGGTTTAAGAGCGGCATGTCCGCCATGGTTGCTCAACCCCTTGAGGTTGCGCTCGATGACGGCCGCGTAATCGGCAGCACCTCGCGCATGTATTCGGCGAGCGCCGCGCAAAAGTTCTGGGCATAGCTCGGCATGGGGCGCCGCTTGTCCCACTGGATGACGTAGCGGTCTCGCAGCGGTTTTCGCCGGTGCGTCACCCGGGCGATTTTCAACCTGTAGCGATCGGTTCGCAGCACCGACGGAATAATGGCAACCCCTTGCCCGGCTTCGGCGAGCGCGAGCAACGTGTGCGGCGCGCGGCTCTCGAGCAGAATATTGGGCTCGACGTCGGCGAGACGGCAGGCCGCGTTGAACAGCCGGCGAACCGAGTAACCCGAGTCCAACAGCAGCAATGGATAGGATGCGAGGGAAACGATATCGATCATCCCGGCGCGGCCAAGCTGGAGCGAAGGGCGGCAAGCGGCCAAGACATCATCGGGCGGCAATGCGAGGCTCTCGAACTGGGGGTTGACGCCTTGGTCGTGCCTGATCCCAACATGAACCTCGCCGCGCTCCAGCAAGGGCACCTGATCCAGGCCAAGAGCTTCCGTCAACTTCACGCGCACGTTGGGGAAGCGTTCGGCATATCGCGGCAGAAATCCCGACAAGACGCTTTCGATTGTTTGCGGCGGTGCGGCCAGCTTCAGCACGCCGGAGTCTCCGCGCTTGAGCAGCTCTATCCGTTCGCCAAGCGAGCCCATTTGACCCAATACCCCGCGGCAATCTCCGAGCAATTGCTCGCCTCTGGTCGTCAGGAAGAGGCGGCGACCGATACGGTCAAAAAGCTTGAACCCGCATTCATATTCAAGATCGCTGATTTGCCGCGACAGGGCAGACTGGCTGATGCGCAGACGTAACGCCGCCTTCGAAACGGTGCCGAGATCGGCGACCGCGACGAACGTCCGCAGGCGCTTCAGATCCATTCGCTTATCTCCAAATCGCATAAGGAATAGAACAATTATGTATTGGACGCAAAGGCAGGCGGCTCTATAGCCTGCCGGAACACGCGTCAAAGCAATGGTCTCTCTTGACGGAATCCAGGCGGCGGATAGTCCGGCTCTGGATGAGGCAACCCTCATTGCTCGCATCATTGCCGAGGAGGCGAACCATGAAAATACGACCGCTTATTTTCTTGAGTGCTCTCTCCTTCATGCTGCTCGGACTGGCAGGAGGCCTCCGAGCGCAGCAGCAGGACACCGGCCCAGCTGCACGGAGAGTCATCATTTTCGTTTGGGATGGGCTTCGAACCGACGACCTGACTCCAGAAATTACGCCGAATTACTTTGCGCTTGCTCGATCCGGCGTCGTCTTTGCAGACCATCACGCCGTTTATCCGACCTTCACGATGATGAATTCCGCCTCCATCGCCACCGGGACTTATCCGGGGGTGCATGGATTCTATGGCAACGTGGTGTATGCGCCGCTGGCGAAGGGAAAGAACGCGAAAGGCGCGGACATCGATTTTTCCGCACCGGCGTTCATAGAAGATTTTGGCGTGGTGGAAGCGGTGCGCGAGTCCTACCAGGGCAAGCTCACGCTTGTTTCGACAATGCTGCAAGCCGCACAAGCCAAAGGGCTGACGACAGCGGCTGTCGGCAAGTTCGGCGCCGCCTTCATTCAGGATTACAAGCGCGGCGGGATCATCCTCGACGAAGACGCGGCGATGCCGCTTGGTTTCGCCAAGGAACTGCAACAGGCCGGTTACCCGCTTCCGCGCAACAGCGGCAATGCGTATGAGGCGGGTGCGTTGACGCTCGCCAACAATAACGGCGACCCGACGGCTCCGATTCCCATTCGGCGGCTCATGGACGGGCAGACCGCCAATCCCCTCGACCGCACTGGAGCGCTTTCCCGGCGCGGCCACACCTACCTGACGGACGTTTTCGTCGATTACATTCTGCCGAACAAGAAGCCGGACTTGACCATCTTCTGGTCGAAGGAGCCGGATGCCACCAATCATGCGTATGGACCGGGGACGCTTCAATTCGATCGACGCGACCAGGATGAACGACGAGATCCTGGGCCGAGTCATAGCCAAGATCCGCCAGCTCGGCTGGGAACAGTCCACCGACATCATCATCACTCAGGATCACAATCACAGCACGGTTTCCGGTGACGTTGCGCATTATCCATTGCGAGCAATTGTCGATCGCGGCGTCGGATCGCCTGATCCGCACGGCTACTCGGTCTCAGGATTCGTGCGGACCGCCGAGCTGCTGACCCGGGACGGGTTGAAGGCTTATGATGGCGCGGGCTGTCGCGACATACCGATTTTGTCGGGTATCATGTTCGATGGCACGCACCTTCAGCCCAGCCAGGTTGACCAGCACGGCCACGTTTGCGGTCGGGCGCAAAAATACACCTCGCCAGCCTATCTGGTCCCGAAGCCGATTCCTGCTGGGGCCATCGTCGTGGCCGCGAACGCGGGCAGCGACTATCTGTTCGTCCCGGATGGCAATATCGACACCGTCAAGGCCGCCGTGGCAAGCCTGCAGAGCCGCCTGCAATTCGGCGCGATCTTCGTGAGCGACAAGTACGGCGAGGTCGCAGGGACGCTGCCGATGAGCCTCATCAGGACCGAGCACAGCGGCACCGGCCGGGCGCCGGACATCATCGTCAGCTTCAGCTTCGATGAGAACGTCGCCGTGGCGGGCAAATCGGGCATCAGCTACGCGAGCTCGGTCAACCGCAGGGGCGATCACGGCAGCTTCTCGCCGACCGATACGCACATTTCATTGTTGGCACACGGGCCAGACTTTAAATCGGGCCTTTACGACACGCTGCCCACGGCGAATGTGGACATCGCGCCTACCGTCGCGCGCATCCTCAAGTTCAGCATGCCGGATGTTCAGGGACGCGTCCTCGAGGAGGCGCTGCAGGGCGGACCGCGCGTCACGGAATACGCGGTGCTGAACAAGACGCACCGGTCCTCAACAAAGACTGGGTTGACGATGAAGCTGCCTGATCGACCTGGACGGCCGGAGCATCGATCCCAACCTGACGACATATGCCGTCGAGCTGAAGACCAAGGTCCTCACCCGCGGCGGCAAGAGCCACACTTACTTCGATCACGCCAAGGCAATCCGCGAATGATCTTCTGACTGGCGAATGACGCGCGCCCATTCGTGTATTGTTTGCGATTGTGCCTGCCGGCGGCACCAGTGTTGCTAATTGCCGAGGACGAAAAATTCGGCACGTTCCTCGTGTTAAGCGCAGCTCTTACACAAGCTAAGCGACTTGCCTGCGTGTAAGGTCCCGACATTTGAGACCGTTACGCACAGCCGTCCGTAAGCGCAGGAAAGTGACGTGCGCCAAGTATCAATCGGGCGAGGTTGATTGGGACGGGAGAGTATCGCGCTGTGGAGACCAGAAGATGCGGGTCATGCTGTATGAGGCAGCTCAGAGCATGATGCGTTCGAAGAAATGGTCCTGGCTCAAGGCCTGGGCGATGCAGATCGCCAAGCGTCGAGGCATGAACAAGGCGATCGTAGCGCTGGCCCGCCGGCTCGCCGTGATCATGCACCGCATCTGGGTTGACGGCACCGAGTTCCGCTGGACCCGAGAACAAGCCTCAGCAGCAGCATGACAACCGTGGAAGATCGGATCCGATGGGAGGCAACTCGAGCTCCACCCTGCGGTGGAAACATCTCCCTCGCGGGACGATGGATCAGGTGAGTTCGCATGTCCGCTTGGACCTGACGTCAGTTTGACGCCAAGGCCGCGGCAAAGATTGTTCCGCCTCGTCCTCGAAATCCCATGATGGAAGGGCCTTGGTGCCGATTCCGGAGAGAAGCACGAGCCCGCGAGTGACATCGACCCCGCAGTGCTGGTGAGTTTGAAAGCGCTTGACCCAAACCGGCCGATTAGAGAAGCGGATATGGATCAAACGCGCCGAAATGTCGGCTAATGACCTTCACGTCATTTGGCCAGCGTCTCATGTTGCAGTGGCGAAGAGCCCTTCCAAAGCCGTGCTTTGAGCCGATACGATGCCGTCTCCTGAGCCTGGAGTACCGGCATGAGGCGGCGGGAATTTCTCGGCGTGCTGGGTGGTGCGGCCGCGGCATGGCCGCTCACAGCACGCGCGCAACAGGGCGAACGCGTGCGCCACATCGGCGTGCTCGGCGGCGTCAATAGTTTGGAGACGCAGGGCCGCATGGAGGCATTCCGGCAGGGGCTGGCACAATTGGGCTGGAACGACGGCCGGAACGCGCGGATCGATGCCCGCTGGTCCGGGGGCGATGCCGCCCTGGCCCGCAAATACGCAGCCGAATTGGTCACGCTCGCGCCGGATGTCATCCTTGCGATTGGTGGCGCTCATATAGGGCCCCTGCTGCAGGTCAGCCGTACCGTGCCGATCGTGTTCGTGATCGTCCCCGATCCGGTCGGCTCGGGCTTCGTCCGGAGCCTGGCGCGGCCGCGCGGCAACGCCACCGGATTCATCCAGTTCGAATACGGCTTGAGCGCGAAATGGCTGGAGCTGCTCAAGGAGATCGCGCCATCCGTCACGCGGGCGGTGGTGCTTTGGGATCCCGCCGTAGCCGCCGGGATCGGCCAGTTCGCTGTCATTCAATCAGTAGCGCCATCGCTCGGCGTGGAGCTGAGCCCGGTCGACATACGCGACGCCGGCGAGATTGAGCGCGATATCACCGACTTCGCGCGCTCCGGCCATGGCGGCATGATTGTGACGGCAAGCGCGCTGTCTGTGACTTCATCGCGATTTGCTTGTCACGCTGGCGGCCCGGCACCGGCTGCCCGCGATCTATGTCGATCGCGTCAACGTCGCCGCCGGCGGCCTGATGTCGTATGGCGCTGATTTTGCCGACCAGTACCGGCGTGCCGCCGGCTACGTTGACCGAATACTCAAAGGCGAGAAGCCTGCGGACCTGCCGGTGCAGGCGCCGACCAAGTACGAGCTGGCGATCAACCTGAAGACTGCTACGGCACTTGGCCTGGCGGTGCCGCCCACATTGCTCGCCCGCGCCGACGAGGTGATCGAATAACGGCTTATTTTTGCTGCGGTGCGGTTGGTCGCGATTGGCACTTTGCCGACATGCCGTTGGCTCCGAGGCGCAGCGGCCATGACAAAAGGCGGCCACCGCGGCAGGAACTGGGACTAAACTTCAGAGTACGACGATGGCCACGCCAAGCGACAAACGTTGGGTCGGAACATGGGCGGCTGCTCCGGCGCCGGCAGAAGGCGTCGTCGGTTTCAACAACCAAACGATCCGACTGAACCCACGCTTGAGCATCGGCGGCGAGCGGCTGCGGGTGCGGATCTCGAATGCCTATGGCAATCGTCCATTGATCATCGGCGCGGCGTCGATCGCGTTGCGTGACAAGGGTTCGACGATCGTCGCAGGCAGCGGCCGCAAGCTAAGCTTCGGCGGCCGCGACTCGACCGTCATTGCAGCCGGAGCGGTGCAGTACAGCGATGCGGTTGATCTTTCCGCTCCACCGCTCGCTGATCTCGCGGTCAGTTTGCACCTGCCCGGCGACGTGCCGGCGAATTTCGTGATCACCAGCCGGTACGCAAGGCAGACCAATACCATCTCGCCACCCGGCAATTTTGTCGCCGAGACGGTGATGCCAGTCGGCAATCTGACCGACCAGTGGTTCTTCCTTTGCGGCGTCGACGTGCTCGCCCCGAGCGACGCACTTGGAGTGGTCGCGCTGGGCAACTCGCTGACCGACGGCAACATATCGACGATCGACGCCTTCTGTCGCTGGCCCGATCAATTGGCGCGGCGGCTGGTCGCCCGCGCCGGCAGATCGGTCGGCGTCATGAACAACGGGCTCGGCGGTAACCGCATCCTGCACGACATCCGCGGCGACAGCGGGCTGCGGCGCTTCGACCGCGACGTGCTGGCGCAGCCGGGCGTCACGCACGTCATTGTCATGCTCGGCACCAATGATCTGCGCAATCGGTGGGCGAAGCCCGAGGAGGAGGTCACCGCCGAGTCCATGATTGCTGGCCTGCAGCAGATGGTGTTGCGCGCGCACGCCGCCGGCATCAAGATCATTGGCGCGACGATTACACCGTTCGGCAACGAGACGTACATGGCTAATGCCTGGAACCCAATGCGCGAGATGCACCGGGTCGCGGTCAATGCCTGGATCAGGGACAGCGGCGTGTTTGACGGTGTCGCCGATTTCGACGCCGCGTTGCGCGACCCCGCAATCCCGACCCAGATGCGTGCCGTGGACGACTGCGGAGACGGACTGCACCCAAGCGACGGCGGTTACTGCAAGATGGGCGACACGATCGACCTCACGCTATTCGCTTAAAAGACCGCCCGCTATTCCTCCTTATATCCATACTGCTGTGCGTTCCCGGTCGCGCCGTAATATTTGAACGGCAGGAACTTGCCGGTCATGCCGATCTTGACGCGGTCGCCCTTCGGGTCGGGCTGGCGCTCCATCGTCATGTCGAAGTCGATCGCCGACATGATGCCGTCGCCGAACTCCTCCTGGATCAGCTCCTTCCAGGCCGGGCCGTTGACCAGCACCAGCTCGTAAAAGCGGTAGATCAGCGGATCGGTCGGCGGCATGGCGGAGCCGGCGCCGCGGTTCGGCACCTCGTTGAGCATGGTCTGCTCGCTCTTCGTGAGGCCGAACAGCTTGGCCGCGGCGGCAGCCTGCGGCTTGGTCAGCTTGTGGTTGCCGAGCAGCGCGCCGGTGATCATCACCGGCGACATGCCGCCGATCTGCTCGCAGATATGCTTCCAGCTCCAGCCCTTGTCGCGCTTGATGTCGAGAATTTTCTCGGTCAGGTCTTGGCGTTTCATCGTGGTTCTCCCGGCTTGGTGAATTTGACGCGGTCATTCCGGGACGGCCCGAAGGGCCGGACCCGGAATCCCGAAGCCCGCTCCGAATGTGTTTCTGGATTCCGGGTTCGCGCCTGCGGCGCGCCCCGGAATGACCCAGAATTTGTGGCTTGGCTAATGCGCATGGCCGGCCAGCCGCACCACGTTGGCCTCCGCCGGCGCCACCGCCACCGCCGGCTCGATCGTGCCGGGCCGCACCGTCGGCACGTTGCGCGGGTCATGCTGGCCGCGCGCATCGCGGACGAAGGTCTTGGAGCGACTGACCAGGAAATCGATGATGTGGTTGCGCACCGGATAGTAAAGCGGATGCTTGTGCACCTCGGTGCGCACGCGCTCCTTCGGCAGCGGATTTTCCACGATCTCCGCCAGCACCGCGCCGGGGCCATTGGTCATCAGCACGATGCGGTCGGCGAGGTAAATCGCCTCGTCGACGTCGTGGGTGATCATGAACACGGTCTGGCCGGTCTCCTGGCAAATGCGGCGCACCTCGTCCTGCAAGGTGCCGCGGGTGAGCGCGTCGAGCGCCGAGAACGGCTCGTCCATCAGCATGATTTTCGGCTCGATCGAAAGCGCGCGCGCGATCCCGACGCGCTGCTTCATGCCGCCGGAAAGCTCGGCCGGGCGCTTGGCCTCGGCGCCGTTGAGGCCGACGAGATCGATGAACTTCTGCGCGCGCTCGCGCACGCGCACGGCGTTCCAGTTGCGCCATTTCGACGACACCGCGTAGGCAACGTTGCCCATCACCGAGCGCCAGGGCAGCAGCGCGTGGGTCTGGAAGATCACCGCGCGGTCGAGGCTCGGGCCCTCGATCGCCTGGTTGTCGACGATCACGGCGCCGGCCGACGGCTCGTCGAGGCCGGCGAGGATGTTGAGCACGGTGGTCTTGCCGCAGCCGGAGTGGCCGATGATGCAGGTGAAGTCGCCGCGCTGCATCGACAGCCACAGGTCCTCGAACACCGTGGTGGTGCCGCCGCCCGCGGCCGGAAAGCGCTTGGCGATGCCTTCGATCGAGATGAATTTCTGCGCCATGGCCTATTCCGGAAACGTCACGAGCCTGGTCGCGCGCGCCAGCAGCAGGTCGAGCAGCATGCCGACGACGCCAATCAGCAGGATGGCGTTGATCACGTTGGTGATCGACAGATTGTTCCACTCGTTCCAGACGAAGTAGCCGATGCCGGTGCCGCCGACGAGCATCTCGGCCGCGACGATGACCAGCCAGGCGATGCCGATCGAGATCCGCATGCCGGTCAGGATGGTCGGTGCCGCCGCCGGCAGGATGATGGTGAAGGCGCGGCGAAACGTGCCGACCTCGAGGGTCTTGGCGACGTTGAGCCACTCGCGCCGCACCGAAGCGACGCCGAACGCGGTGTTGATCATCATCGGCCACAGCGAGCAGATGAAGATCACGAAGATCGACGACAGCCCGGAATCCTTGATGGTGTAGAGCGCAAGCGGCATCCAGGCGAGCGGCGAGATCGGCTTCAGCACCTGGATGAACGGATCGAGCGCCTTGTTCATCAAGGGCGACATGCCGATCAGAAAGCCGATCGGCAGCGCGAACGCCACCGCCAGCAGATAGCCGGCCGCCACCCGCGCAATCGAATAGGCGAGCTGGATGCCGACGCCCTTGTCGTTCGGGCCGTTGTCATAGAATGGCCGGCGCAGGTGCTCCCAGAGCTTGGCGCCGACATCGAGCGGGCCCGGCATCGCCGACTTGCCGTGGGTGGCGGTCGCGCCCATCAGCTTGGCGTATTCCGGGTCCATCTGCGCGACCGTGCCGGTGCCGCGGGTGGCGAGATGCCAGGCCAGCATGAAGCTCAGGAACAGGGCGACCGACACCAAGGCGGCACGCCAGGTGAGCGAGCGGGTCATGGTTGCACCGCCTTCTCCCCTCCCCCCGCGAAGCGAAGCGGAGCGGTGGGGAGGGGTCGGGGGTGGGGGCGCTTCGACCAAAGTCAGCCCCCCACCCCGACCCCTTCGGGGTCGACCCTCCCCACCACTCGCTAACGCTCGTGGGGGGAGGGAAACCCGCGGCAACGGCGGTGCATTTATCCGGCATCGCCGTCACGTCGTCCGCTTGATGGCGAAGCTCTTGATGTAGTCCTCGGGCTTGCCCGGATCGAAGGTCTTGCCCATGACCGCGAAGCTCTTGGTGGTGGCGGTCGGCGGGGTGAGCCCGGCCTCGGCCATCAGCTTCGCGGTGTCGGTGGCGAGATAGACCTCCTGCGCCACCTTGGCGTAGTCGACATCGCCCTTGAGCTGACCCCAGCGCTTCATCTGGGTCATGATCCAGACCGCGAACGACTGCCAGGGGAACGGATCGAAATCGACGCGGTTGGCGACCCGCTTCACGTTGCCGAGACCGTCGGCGAAGGTACCGGTGAGAATCTGTTCCAGCACCGTGACCGGCTGGTTGAGATAGTTCGCCGGCGCGATCGCCTCGGCAATCTGCTTCCGGTTCTCCGGCTTGCTGGCGAAGGCGGTGGCGTCGATGATCGACTTGAGCAGCGCCGCATAGGTGTTGGGCGAGCCGGTGACGAACTCCTTCGACGCCGAGAACACGCAGCAGGGATGGCCCTCCCAAATATCCTTCGACAGGATGTGGATGAAGCCGACGCCGTCATAGACCGCGCGCTGGTTCATCGGATCGGGGCCGAGATAGCCGTCAAGATTGTCGGCGCGCAGGTTCGCCACCATTTCCGGCGGCGGCACGGCGCGAATCTGCACGTCGGTGTCGGGATCGATGCCGTGCTCGGCGAGGTAATAGCGCAGCAGGTAGTTGTGCATCGAATAGTCGAACGGCACCGCGAACTTGAAGCCCTTCCACTGCTTCGGATCGCGCTTGTCCTTGTGCTTGATCGCGAGCGTGATGGCCTGGCCGTTGATGTTCTCGATCGCGGGCGCGGTGTAGGGGATCGGCTGCGAGCCGACGCCGAGCGTGATCGCGAGCGGCATCGGCGACAGCATGTGAGCGGCGTCGTATTCCTTGTTCAGGGTCTTGTCGCGGATCACCGCCCAGCCGGCGGTCTTGATCACCTCGACGTTGAGGCCGTGCTTGGAATAGAAGCCCATCGGCTGCGCCATGATGATCGGCGTGCCGCAGGTGATCGGAATGAAGCCGACCTTGAGGTCCTTCTTCTCCGGCGGACCGCCGGCGGCGAACACCTCGGTCGCGGCGCCGAGCGGGAAGAACTGCGACAGCGCGGCCAGCGCGGTCGAAGCGCCGACCGATTTGAGGAACGTCCGCCGCGCCGCATCGTGCGGAAACACCGCGCGCATCACCGCCGAGGCTACGACGCCTTCATAGCGCTTCTGCTCGGTATCGACGGGCACGCATTGCAGCTGCGGGGCGCGGTCGTGCTCGACCTGGCTGACGTGCCGGCCGCAGGAACAACCCGAACGGTTCAGCCGATTCTTCGAGTCGAACGGATTGTCGAACATGGACATGAGGCGCGCTCCATCGTTGCCGCCGCCGGCACGGCGTGGGCGCGCTCAATTTTGCAATGGCCGTGCCAAGCCCCGGAGTTTTCCCCTGCGGCAGAATTACCGCTGGAAAATCCGTGGGTTACCGAGGCGGCGTCGACTTGCTTTGCCTGAACTTCAGGCAGCTGCCGAAACTTTTGTCGCGCTGCTGAAAAAGCAGGCGATCACGATCGAGGCCAGACGCACTCTATCTCCCTCCCCTGGCGGGGAGGGAGAAGCGCGATCGTTGCACTGCTGTTCTACTGCGGCACGGTGCCGTCGCGGCCGACGTTGATGCGCGCGGCCTCGAGCGAGCCGTCCGGCTTCTTGGTCGCGGCCAGCACCGTGAAGGCGGCGCCGGCCTTGAGGTCGGCCTTGCTGCCGATCTCGTAGCGCACGATCGGCACGCCCGGCGGCACGACGATCTTCTTCTCGCCGTCCTTGTATTTGAGCAGGATGGTCGAACCGTCCGTGCTCGCCACGGTCGCGCCCGCCGCGGTGCCGTTGGTCATGGTGCTGTTGGGAACCGGCGCATAGGGCCGGTGACCCTCGCCGGTGCCGCGCATCTGCTCGGGGAAGATGTGCACTTCAAGCGCCTTCTGGCTGCCGTCGGGCTGCGGCATCGCCGCGCTGCCAAGGAACACGCCCTCCTTGACCTCGGCCATCGACGACTTCACCACCGCGACGATCGTGGCGTTGCCGGTGAGCGTCAGCTTGTGTTCGGCGCCGTCGCTCGCCTTCAACGTCAGGGCATCGCCGTCGACCTTGGCGATCGTGCCGCGCACGCGCATGGTCTGGGCCTGCTGCGCGAAAGCCGTCGCGCATGCCGCGAGAACCAGCGCGCCGGCCATTGTCATCCGGATCGTTCTGCTCATGTCACCCCTCTCAAAATGTTTGCGCGCCATCGCGGGGCAATGGCGCGCGTTTTCAATTCAACGGCATCTGATTTCAGAGCCGCCGCTCATTGCGGCGGATCGACGCTGCGGCCGACCGCGATGTTGGGCGCGGTCAGCGAGCCGTCGGCTTCCTTCTTGGCGGCGCCGACGAACACCTTGGCGCCGGCCTTGAGGTCGGCGGCCGTGCCCGGCACGTATTTCGCGAAGATGGTGCCGGGCGGCGCAACGACTTTCTTTTCGCCGTCCTTGTACTTGACCAGCAGATCCTGGCCGTCCTTGCTGGAAACGGTGGTTGCCACGATAGCGTTGGTCATGGTGCTGCCAGGCCGGCTGTCCCATGGCCCGTGCCGATCAGCGACGACGCCCTTCTGCGAGTCCATGAAGATGTGAATGGCATAGGCCTTCTGGCTGCCGTCCGGCTGCGGCATGGCCGACACGCCGATGAACGAACCTTCCTTGATGTCGGCGAGCGACGCCTTTTCCATGGCCGAGATCCGCACCGGCTCGGCGAGCTTCACCGTCAGGGTTTCACCCTCGCGCGACTTCACCGTCAGGGTATTGCCTTCGACTTTGGTGATTTCGCCGCGCACCCGAACCGGCGGCGGCCCGCCTGCGGGCTGCGCCCAGGCGGCCGAGCTCGCCAAAATCAACGAAAGCCCCACCAGGCTTAGCGTGCGCCGTGTCATGATCTGCATGCGTTGTTCCTTCCCTGAAAGGCACTGCGGCATTGATCGCCGCCTTGGCCGGACGAAAACCCCACCCTAGCGTGTAACCCCAGCGCGGCGGCGCTATTCCGTCAAGGCCCAATCAGGGAGCCAGATCGGGAGCCACGTCCGAAGCCACGCCGGGAGCCAGGTCCAAAGCCAAGTCGGCCTCGACCACGGCCCGCAGCTCCGGCGTGACCTTCGGCCGCACGCCGAACCACAGCTGAAACCCTCGCACCGCCTGGTGCAGCAGCATGCCCAATCCGTCCGCGATGGCGAGACCGCGCCCGCGCGCGGCGGCGAGCAGCGCAGTTTCGAGCGGAGCGTAGACCAGGTCGGCGACCACGGCATCGCGCTGCAGGGGTCTGAGGTCGATGTCGAGCAGCGGCTGGCCGGTCATGCCTAGCGACGTGGTGTTGACCAAGAGGCCAGAGCGGGCGAGCAGATGCGGCAGCGCGCTCCATCGCGCGGGCATGACCGCGGCGCCGAATCGCCGGCGAAATTCTTCGGCGCGATCGAACGTGCGGTTGACGATGTGGACGCGCTCAAAGCCGCGCTCGACCAGGCCATAGACCACGGCGCGGGCCGAACCGCCGGCGCCCAACACGATGGCGTCGTCGGCGCCTTCGTCCCAGCCCGGGACCGAAGCGTCGAGATTGGCAGTGAAGCCCTCGACGTCGGTGTTGGTCGAGCGCAGCCGGCCGTCATCAAGCCAGAGCGTGTTGGACGCGCCGACCGCGCGCGCGCGATCGTCCGGCTCCGAGGCGGCCAGCGCCGCCTCCTTGTGCGGCAGCGTGATGTTGGCGCCGACATAGCCGTGCCGGGCGAGATCGGCGATGAAGGCGGGAAAGTCGGCCGGCGCGATCGCCTCGTGGCGATATTGCGCGTCGAGGCCGTGATGCTTGATCCAATAGCCATGGATCAGCGGCGAGCGGGAATGCTTGACCGGCCAACCGACAATGCAGGCGGCACGAACGGGATCGGTCATGGCCTATCCGAGTCTCAAGGCTCCAATTCCGTCACCGCTGAGGTGCCCGCGCAAAGCGCGGGCCTCGAAGGGGGACGGCCCGGAATTTCGGGGCCGTCGATCCTTCGAGGCTCGCTGCGCTCGCGCCTCAGGATGACGGCGAGAGGGCGTACCAGATCAATAATACCCGGCGGTGGCGCCGCCATCGACGGCAATTGCGGTGCCCTGGATGTGGCGCGCCTTCTCCGAGCACAGGAACAGCGTCAGCGCCGAGATGTCCTCGGCCTTGCCGATGCGGCGGATGCCGTCCCTGGCGGTCGCCTCCTTGCGCAAGTCCTCCATCGACTTGCCGGACGCCTTGGAGCGTTGCTCGAGCAGCTCGCCGAAGCGTTCGGTGTCGGTCGCGCCGGGATGAATGGCGTTGACGTTGATGCCGTCACGCTTGCCGAGCTGCGACAGGCTCTTGGAGAAATTGCCGAACGCCGCGTTGACCGAGCCGCCGATGGTGAAATCGGCGCCCGGGGTGCGCGCCGCGCCGCCGATGATGTTGACCACATGGCCCTGCGCGGCCTTCAGCATCGGCCAGAACAGCCGGCACATCCGCACGCCGCCGAACAGCTTGAGCGCGTAGCCGTCGATCCAGGCCTCGTCGGGCAGGTCGACGAAGTTACCGGCGCGCGTGGCGCCCGCACAGTTCACCACGATGTCGCACTTGCCGAACTTCTCCTGCACCTGCTTGAGCACCTGCTGGCAGCCTTCGAGGGTCTTGAGATTGACGGCGATCGCGAGCGGAGCGGGCCCGCCGGCCGCCGCCACGGTCTTGCTCGCCGCGGCGAGGTTTTTCTCGGACGACGACACGATCACCGTCTGCGCGCCGGCGCGCGCGAACTCGACGGCGATCTCGCGGCCGATGCCGCGGCTGCCGCCGGTGACGACCACGACTTTTCCTTGGAACTCGCCTGGCATTTCACTCCCCTCCCCTTACTCAGCTGTCATGCCGCGCCCCGCCTTCGCGGGCGATGGCAATCAATGATTTTCGTCCTTCACCACGTTCTTCAGCGTGCCGACCTCCGGCACATTCATCTCAAACACGTCGCCGGCCTTCAGCCATTTGCGCTCGTCCGGCTTGCCGAGCTTGATCGGCGTACCGGTGGCAATGATATCGCCAGGCTTGAGCGTCATGAAGGTGGAGACATAGGACAGGATGTCCGGAATCTTGAAGATCATGCTGTCGGTGGTGTCGTCCTGGGTGACCTCGCCGTTGATCTTGACCGTGATGCGGAGCGGCTTGGTCAGGTCGACACCGGTGGTCATCCAGGGGCCCATGCTGCCGGTCGCGTCCCAGCACTTGCCCTGGGTGACGTTGAACCGGCCGTGGCGGATCCAGTCGCGGATCGTGCCCTCGTTGCAGAGCGTGATGCCGGCGACCCAATCGAGCGCGCGGTCCTTCGGAATCCGCCGCCCGGTCTTGCCGATGACAAGCGCGATCTCGCCCTCGTATTCGAGCTGCTCGGATTCCGGTGGCCGCAGGATCGGCTGGTTGTGGCCGACCATGGTGTTCGGCGGCTTGAAGAACATGCTGGGATATTTGGCCTGGTCGTTGCCGCCGGCCTGCGTCAGTTCGGCGTCGCGGTTGGCGTAATTCACGCCGATGCAGAGGATTTTCTCAGCGCCCGGCACCGGCGCCGCAAACTCGACCTCGGTCAATGGAAAATCGGCCCGCACGCTCGCAACCGTCGATTTGACCTCGCCCAGCGCGTCGCCGCGCAGCACGTCCAGCACCGATTGGAAGCGCGGCGCCAGCCGCGGGCGCAGGTCGACGATGCCGTCGCCGGACACGACCCCGAAGCTCGATCGGCCACGAATGTTATAGCTGGCAAGATGCATGAAAACTCCCAAGGCAAAAGGCCGGGCGGCGCGGTGGCCCCGTGTTACAATAATGAGCCTGCAATCACCATAGAAACCACGATGCCCGTCCGCCGTCCCGTGTTCGATCCGCCGTTCAACGTCGTGCGCGCAAGCCACGTGGAACTTGTCGTGCGCGATCTGGCCCGGGCCCGCGGCTTTTATGTGGATTGCCTCGGCTATCTGGTCAGCGCCGACGAGCCGGACGCGCTTTACCTGCGGGCGATCGAGGAGCGCAACCATCACTCGGTCGTGCTGCGGCAGGGCACGAAGCCCGCAGCGCTTGCGCTCGGCTTCAAGGTCGGCAGCGAAGACGATCTCGATCGCGCCGCCGCCTGGTTCAAGCGTCGGAACCTGCCAACCGCCTTTCCCGAAGTGCCCTATCAAGGACGCACCTTGCGCACCGCCGACGTCACCGGCATGCCGCTCGAGTTCTACTTCAAGATGGATCAGAGCGAGCGGACGCTGCAACGCTACGCGGCCTATCGGGGCGCGCGCATCCAGCGCATCGACCACATCAACTGCTTCACGCCGGACGTGCAGACCAGCTACGACTTCTACACCGAACTCGGCTTCCGGCTGACCGAATACACCGAAACCGACGACCGCGAAGGCAAGCTCTGGGCGGTGTGGCTGCACCGCAAGGGCAACGTCCACGACCTCGCCTTCACCAACGGCCGCGGCCCGCGTCTGCACCACCTCGGCGTCTGGGTGGCGGGACCGCTCGACATCCTGCATATCTGCGACGTGATGGCGACCTCGGGCCATCTCGCCAACATGGAACGCGGGCCCGGCCGACATGGCATCTCCAACGCCTTTTTTCTCTATATCCGCGACCCCGATGGCCACCGCATCGAGCTGTTCACGTCCGACTATCTCACCGTCGACCCCGACCTCGAACCGCTGCGCTGGTCGCTCGACGATCCGCAACGCCAGACGCTGTGGGGCCATCCGGCGCCAAAGTCATGGTTCGAGGAGGGCACCGAGTTCGCGGCCGTGCCGGTGCGCGCACCGGCTCTGGCGGCACGGCCCATGGTGGCGCGGTAGAGCATGATCCCGAAAAGTAGGAACCGGTTTTCGGAGAGATCATGCTCAAACAAAAAAAGCGAGATCGGGATGTCCATTTGAAGAAAAGCCATCCCGATCTAGGGTTTCAATGACACGCGGCTCAACGACAAGGAGGCAAGAATGAATTTCTTGAAGCGCCGGATTTCAGCGACGGTGTGGGAGTTGCTCATCCTGCTGGTCGTCGCGATCGTGTTCGCGGCCGTTTACCGAATCTATTTCAGCCGCGCCGTGGCGCTGACCCAGGTCTGCGAACGGATTGAAGCGATCCAGAACGATGAAGTGGCCGACATGTTCAACAGGCTGTCCGATGACGCCTCGCAATCGCTGAGAGAGGTGAACCGGATTTGCCAGATCCGGCGCCCGATCAAGGATTAGCGCTGCGGCGATGAAAGCGATTTTCATCGACTGCAACCCGCAGCTCGGCGCGGTGTGGCAGCGCGTCATCCGGCCGGACGATCCGGCGATCGCGATCAACACCACGCCGTTCGAGAAGAACGAGCTGCCGCGCGTCATCGGCGACCACGCCGTCGCCATCGACGATCATTCCTACATGCCGACCGAGCTGGTGCGGCAATGCCAAAGCCTCAAGCACATCGTGTTTCTCGGCACCGGCGCCGCGAGCTACATGAACGTGCCGGAGATCGAGGCGCTCGGCGTCAAGGTCCACACCATCCGCGGCTACGGCAACACCGCGGTCGCCGAGCACACCATTGCGCTGATGATGGCATGCTGCCGCGATCTCGCCGCCATGGACCGCAACATCCGCGCCGGCACCTGGCAGCCGCAGGAGGGCGTGCAGGTGCTGGGCAAGACGCTGGGCGTGATCGGCTATGGCGGCATCGGCGCCGAGGTCGCGCGCATTGCCAAGGGCATGGGGATGGAGGTGATCGCCTGGAACCGCAGCGCGCAGCCGGACGCGGGCGTGCCGATGGTCGCGCTCGACGATCTGCTGCAACGCTCCGACGTGATCTCGCTCAATCTCACGCTCAACGACGAGACCCGCGGCTTCCTCGACGCGGAGCGCATCGCGCGCCTGAAGCCGGGGGGCATCCTGGTTAATACCGCGCGCGGTGCCCTGGTCGACGAGGCGGCGCTGATCGGCGCGCTGCGCAGCGGCCATATCCGCCACGCCGGGCTGGACGTGTTCCACAACGAACCGCTCAAGGCCGAGCATGCGCTGGCAAAGCTTCCAAACGTGACGCTGTCTGCGCACGCCGCCTTCCGCACGCTCGAGGCTTCGATGACGTTGCTGCGCCGGGCGATCGACATTGTGAAGAGGGTGCAAGCGTAACGTCATTCCAGCCGAGGTGCGAGTGTCGGAATGACCCGGGGGACCGCGAACTCAGCGCTCTCCCCGCTCGCGGGGAGAGGGTCGGGGTGAGGGGCGTACGATACGTTCAGACTTCGGATAGGCATACCCCTCACCCGCGCTCGCTCGGCATCGCGCCACTCCGACCCTCCCCGCAAGCGGGGAGAGGATGGCGTGCCGCGCCGCATTGCCCGCGTGCACATTCCCCGACAGAATAAGCAAAAGCAAATCCGGGAGGGAGTCGCTTGAAGCCAGCGCCGTTTGCCTATGCCCGAGCGAAGTCGGTGGCGCACGCCATCGAGCTCTTGGCGCAGCCAGAGGCGCGGCTGCTCGCCGGCGGGCAGAGCCTGATGGCGACGCTCAACATGCGGCTGTCGGCGCCGAAGCTGCTGATCGACCTCAATCACGTGGCGGGTCTGTCCGGCATCGCCGTGACGAACGGCCGGGTCGAGATCGGCGCGCTGACGCGCCATGCCGAAGCCGAGCGCTCGGCTGACATTGCCAAGAACGCGCCACTGATCGCGCTCGCCATGCCGCACATCGGCCATGCCGCGATCCGCAACCGCGGCACGCTCGGCGGCTCGATCGCCTTCGCCGATCCGGCGGCCGAACTGCCGGCCTGCCTGCTGGCGCTCGACGGCGAGGTCGAGATCGCGGGCGAGAAAGGCAAACGCACGGTGAAGGCCGACGATTTCTTCAAGGGCTTGTTCGAGACCGCGCTCGGCGCGCGCGACGTGCTGACCGCAATCCGCATCCCGGCGGCGACCAAGGACACCCGCGCGGGCTTCGCCGAATTCTCCCGCCGCCACGGCGATTACGCGATGGTCGGGCTCGCGGCCACCGCGCGATCCAATGGCAAGGGCCTGGCCGACGTGCGGCTGGCGTTTTTCGGCGTCGGCGCGACGCCGGTGCGAGCCAGGCGCGCCGAAGACGCACTTTCGAGCGGCGCCAGCGTCGACGAGGCGGTTGCCGTGCTGGCGAGCAGCCTCGCGCCGTCCGACGACGTGCAGGCGACCGGCGCGACCAAGCGGCATCTCGCCGGCGTGCTGCTGCGCCGGGTGGCCAGGCAGCTGATGGAGGCGCGGCCATGAGCGCACCGCGCTGCGACATCACGCTGACCGTCAACGGCGAGCGGGTGGTGGAGACCGTCGAGGCGCGCACAACGCTGGTCGATTTCCTGCGCGAGCAATTGTCGCTCACCGGCAGCCACGTCGGCTGCGAGCATGGCGTCTGCGGCGCCTGCACGGTGCGGGTCGACGGCGTGATCGTGCGCGGCTGCCTGATGCTGGCGGCGCAATGCGACGGCGCCAAGGTCGAGACCATCGAGGGCGTGTCGGACGCGGGCGAAATCGCCGACCTGCAGGCTGCGTTCGAGCAGCGCAACGCCCTGCAATGCGGCTTCTGCACGCCCGGCATGCTGCTGACCGCGCAGGAATTGCTGCGCTCCGGCGGCGCGCCAAGCCGCGACAAGATCCGCGAGCAGATTTCCGGCAACTACTGCCGCTGCACCGGCTATCAGGCGATCGTCGATGCCATCGAGGCGGTGGCGCAAGCGCGCGCTGGAGGCACGCAAATGAAAATCGTCGATGAACTCACCGCCGGTGCTGTCCGCGCTCGACCGGCCGAATTCCTACATCGGCCGCTCGGTGCCGCGGCCGAACCTGGCGCGATTGAGCCAGGGTCGCGCGCAATTCGTCAGCGACGTGGTGCTGCCGCGCATGGCGCATGTCGCGTTCGTGCGCTCGCCGCACGCTCATGCCAGGATCAAGCGCATCGACGCCGCGGCGGCGAAGCAGGCGCCGGGCGTCATCGCGGTGGTGACCGGCGCAGACCTCGCCAAGGTGATCACGCCGTGGGTCGGCGTGCTGACGCATCTGAAGGGCATCAAGTCGGCGCCGCAGCACGCCATCGCGGTCGATCGCGCCTGCTGGGCCGGCGAGGCGGTGTGCGCGGTGGTCGCGCGCACCCGCGCCGAGGCCGAGGACGGCTGCGAGCTTGTGCAGGTCGACTACGAAGAGCTGACGGCTGTCACCGATGCGGAAACCGCGCTCGATCCCAAGACGCCGGTGATCCATCCCGAGCTCGGCGACAACCTGACGTGGGAGCGTGTGCACACCGCCGGCGACCCCGACAAGGGCTTCAAGGAGGCCGACGCGGTGGTCGAGGCGACCTTCGTGTTCGGCCGCCATACCGGCGTCTGCAACGAGCCGCGCGCCATCGTCGCCGACTGGAACGCCGGCGAGCAGCGCCTGACCGCCTATCAGGCGACGCAGGCGCCGCACATGATGCAGAACCTGTTCGCCAAGCACCTTTCGCTCGAAGAGCACCAGGTGCGCGTGGTCTGCAAGGACGTCGGCGGCTCGTTCGGCATCAAGGTGCACACCTACGCCGACGAGATGGCGACGGTGGCGCTGTCGAAACTGCTGAAGCGGCCGATCAAGTTCGTCGCCGACCGGATCGAGAGCTTCGTCACCGACATCCACGCCCGCGACCACCGGGTCAAAGGCCGGATCGGCGTGAAAAACGACGGCACCATCACCGCCTGGGAGATCGACGACCTCACCGGTATCGGCCCCTACTCGGTCTATCCGCGCACCTCCGGCATCGAGGCCAATCAGATCGTCAACCTGACCGGCGGCCCGTACACCTGCGGCAACTACAAGGCGCGCGCCCGCGTCGTGTTCCAGAACAAGAACGTCATGTGCCAGTACCGCGCGGTCGGCCACCCGATCGCGACCGCGGTGACCGAGGGCCTGGTCGAGATGGCGGCGCAAAAGATCGGCATGGACCCGCTGGAGATCCGGCGGCGCAATCTCATCCCCGACGACGCGCATCCCTCGCAGGGACCGTCCGGCATCAAGTTCGAGGCGCTGTCGCACCATTCGGCGCTGGCGAACCTCGACTCGATGATGAATTACGCAGGGCTGCGCGCCGAGCAGGACAAGCTCCGCAAGCAGGGCATCTATCGCGGCTTGGGCTTTGCGAGCTTCATCGAGGTGACCAACCCGAGCGCGGCGTTCTACGGGGTCGGCGGCGCAAAAATCTCGGCGCAGGACGGCGCCACGGTGCGGCTCGACGCCACCGGCGCGATCTTCTGCCACACCGGCGTCAGCGAGCAGGGCCAGGGCGCCGAGGCGGTGATCGCGCAATGCGTGGCGACGAGTTTTGGCGTCGCAATGGACAAGGTGCGCGTCATCATGGGCGACACCGACAACACGCCCTATGGTGGCGGCACCTGGGCGTCGCGCGCGGCCGGCATCGGCGGCGAAGCAGCCTGGCAGGCCGGCAAGGCGCTGCGGCAAAACGTGCTGGCGGTGGCGGGCAGCATCTTGCAGGCCAAGCCCGAGGCGCTCGATGTGCGCAACGGCGTCGTGGTCGACGCCGCAACCGGCGCCGAGCGCCTGCCGCTGCATGAGCTCGCGCGCATCTGCTATTTCCGGCCCGACACGCTGCCGGCCGGCATCCAGGCCGAGCTGGTGGCGACGCGCCACTACGTGCCGCGCGCCTGGGCGTTCGCCTTCACCAACGGCATCCAGGCGAGCTATCTCGAGGTCGACACCGACTCAGGCTTTGTCAAGCTGCTCAAGCACTGGTGCGTGGAGGACTGCGGCACCGTGATCAATCCGCAGCTCGTGGACGAACAGGTGCGCGGCGGCGTGGTGCAGGGCCTCGGCGCCGCGCTATTCGAGCACTGCATCTACGACGAGCGCGGCCAATTGCTCAACGGCAACATGGCCGACTATCTGGTGCCGATGGCCATGGAGATGCCCGACATCGAGGTCGGGCACGTGGTCACGCCGACCGCCGACAGCGAGCTGGGCGCCAAGGGCGCGGGCGAGGCCGGCACCGCCGGCGCGCCCGGTTGCGTCATGAACGCGATCAACGACGCGTTGCGTCCGCTCGGCGCCACGCCGCTGACCGACATGCCGTTCACGCCGGACAAGATTCTACGGGCGCTCGGCAAGGTGTAACGGCTCAAGTCACGAATGCGAGCATTCGCCCGCAAACGATCACTGAAAGCCAGAGGCCGATGGACAGCAGGCCGGCCGCGCGCAGGCGTGGCGGCGGGATCGCATCGATAATCGCATGTGATGATTCCCATTGCTTCGCTTTGCGCAACAGTAACGCATTGCCGATGCCACAGAAGATCAGCGCTAGCTTGATCCAAAACAACGTCAGTGCGGCGTATTCGCTGGCGCGCGTGGCAAACAGCAACAGGCCGGCAGAAATCGCCAGCGCCAAACCGCCTGCGGCGATCGGCACAAGAACACGGGCCAGAGTCCCGATCGGCACCGACCGCCAACAACCCAGCAGCCGCAAGTCGAGTGGCACGATCGCGCCAAAGAGCAGGGCGATGCCGACGATGTGACCGGCGTTGACAGCGGCATAGGTCCAGCGCGAATTGCGCAGTTCGGCGACCCACTGCAACTGCTCAAGCGCGGTCAGCCATTCGACCAGCATCAGGCGGACGTCATGAAACGCGCTCTGGATACAAGTCGTAGCTCTTGCCGTTGATGATGATTCGCGCCGCCTTGACGACCTTGAGCTTTGGGTCTTTGGCGCGATTGCCCCGGACGGTCAGCTCGACACCTTTTGCCAGCATGGAATCCTTCAGTCCGGCGCGCTCGTTGCGCCACGGCTGCCCGACCTCGACGGTCCATTCCTCGCCCTTGGCGTCGAGCTTGAGGATGCCGTGCGGGTTTCCGAGCTTGGCGGATTTGATGACTCCGGTCAGTTCGAAGGTGGCATCCTCCGCCCAAGACCAGCCATGGTGGGCATGCGCCGCGCGAGCCGGGACTAGCGCCGCGGCGGCCAGGCCGCACAGGACAATGCGTCGGTCAAACATGCAGAGTCTCCACTTTTACAGGAAGTCCTGCTCGAACAAGCGTTTGCCGTGACGCTCGGTTGCATCGACCTGGCAATTCATTTCAGTATTCTGCCATACCCGGCGCCAAAGGACGAACGACCATGGACATCAAAGTGGGTAAGAAGGCGATCGAGGAGGCTTCCAAGAAGCTCTCGAACTGGGGCCGCTGGGGCAAGGAAGACCAGATCGGCACGCTCAACCACGTCACCCCGGAAGACATCGTCAAGGCCGCGAGCCTGATCCGCACCGGCAAGGTGTTCGCGCTAGGCATCCCGCTCGACCGCGACGGACCGCAGACCGGCCTGTTCGGCGGCCGCTTCAATCCGATCCACCAGATGCTCGCGACCGGTACCGATGCGATCGCCGGCCAGCAGGACTGGAACCGCGTTCGCTACGCCGACGACACGCTGATGCTGTGCGTGCAAGGCGCGACGCACTGGGACGCGCTCGGCCACATCTTCTATGAGGACAAGGCCTACAACGGCTACGACGCCAAGCTGATCGACTCGCGCGGCCTGTCGGTGCTCGGCATCGAGCATTCCAAGAACAAGATGATCGGGCGCGGCGTGCTGCTCGACATCGCGCGCCACCGCAAGGTGCCATGGATGCAGGACGGCGAGAGCATTTCCAACGAGGAGCTCAACACCTGCGCGCGTGCGCAAAATATCGAAATCCGCAAAGGCGATTTCGTCCATGTCCGCACCGGCCAGATGGAGCGCTGCCTGGCGGAGAAGAAGTGGGGCGGCTACGCCGGTGGCGACGCGCCGGGCGTGAAGTTCGAGAACTGCTACTGGTGCCAGGAAAAACAGATCGCAGCGCTTTGCATGGACACCTGGGGCTGCGAGGTGCGGCCGAACGAGACCACCGAAGTGAACCAGCCGTGGCACTGGGTGGTGATCCCGGCCATGGGATTGTGCATGGGTGAAATCTTCTACCTCAAGGAGCTGGCCGAGGACTGCGAGAGCGACGGCGTCTACGAGTTCTTCTTCTGCGGCCCGCCGCTGATCATCACCGGCGGCACCGGCTCGCCGCTCAATCCGCAAGCGATCAAGTGATGCGTCGGGCGGCAATCGCAGCGCTGACGCTCGTCGCTTGCGTCGCGGCGCCCTGCTCGTTTGCCCAGGACTATCCCACCCGACCAATCCGCCTGGTGTACGGCTTCGGGCCGGGCAGCTCCGGCGACATCATGACCCGCGTGTTGGGCCAGCGGATGAGCCAGATTCTCGGCCAGCCGATCGTCATCGAAGGCAAGCCCGGCGCCGGTGGCCAAATCGGCGCGAAATTCGTCGCAGGCTCCCCGAAGGATGGCTACACGATTTTCCTCGCCTCGGTGTCGAACGCGACCAATGTCGCGATCGCGCCCGGCCAATCGACCGACCTCGCCAAGGAGCTTACGCCGATCGCGGTGGTCGCGACCGTGCCGAGCATCCTGGTGGTGCACCCTTCGCTCGGCGTCAGCAACGTACGCGAGTTGATTGCGCTGGCGAAGGCCAAGCCGGATCAGCTGTTCTTCGGCTCGGTCGGGGTCGGCAGCCCGCCGCATCTTGCAGGCGAATTGTTCAAGGTGCTGGCCGACGTCAAGATGACGCACGTGCCCTACGCCGGCGGCAGCGGCCAAGCCGCGACCGACCTGATCGCCGGGCGCATCTCCATGGTGTTCTCGCCGCAATCGACCATCGCGCCGCATGTCAACGCCGGCAGCGTCAAGGCGCTGGCGACCGCGACCCTCAAGCGCGCCGGGCTATTTCCCGACCTGCCGACCATCGCCGAAACCGGCCTGCCCGGATTCGATTCCGGCATCTGGGGCGGCCTGATGGCGCCGACCGGCACACCGCGCCCGATCATCGACAAGCTCGCGAACGCCGCCAACGAAGCGCTCAAGGCGCCGGAGGTGCTGTCAGTCTGGCGCAACGCCGGCATCGACCCGCTCGGCGGCACGCCGGAGGACTTCGCCAAGCTGATCGACGACGAGATCGAGAAGTGGGACAAAGTCGCCAAGGCGGCGGGCCTGAGCAAGTGACCGCCGCACTCTCCGCTGTCATGCCCGTGAAGGCGGGCATCCAGTATCCTCGGCGTTTGCGATAAGATCGACGGCCTGTGAGTGCTGGGTCCCCGCCTTCGCGGGGACGACAATCCGTGAATGGAGGTCCTCATGCCCCGCTTCCTCAAGCGCGGAATGGACGCGAGCGCGATCAAGGCCGCCGACGCCAAGGTGCGCGCGACGGTCGAAGATATCCTGGCGCAGGTCGACGACAAGAAAGACGCCGCGATCCGCGAGCTGTCGAAGAAATTCGACAACTGGGAGCCGAAGGATTTTCGCCTCTCGCCGGCCGAGGTCGAGCGCGCCATCGCGCAGGTGCCGAAAGCGCGATCTCGACGACATCAGGTTCGCGCAAGCCCAGGTCCGTAACTTCGCGCAGAAGCAGAAGGAGACGATGACGGACCTGGAGGTCGAGACGCTGCCCGGCGTCGTGCTCGGCCATCGCCACATCCCGGTCAACTCGATCGGCTGCTACGTGCCGGGCGGGCGCTATCCGATGGTCGCCTCCGCCCACATGTCGATCGTCACCGCCCGCGTTGCCGGCGTGAAGCGGATCATCGCCTGCGCGCCGCCGTTTCGGGGCGGGCCGCATCCGGCGATCGTCGCCGCCATGCACTTCGGCGGCGCCGACGAGATCTACGTGCTGGGCGGGGTGCAGGCGGTCGCCGCCATGGCGCTCGGCACCGAGACGATCGCTGCGGTCGACATGATCGTCGGCCCCGGCAACGCCTATGTGGCGGAGGCCAAGCGCCAGCTGTTCGGCCGCGTCGGCATCGACCTGCTGGCCGGCCCAACCGAGACGCTGATCATCGCCGACGACTCGGTCGACGGCGAAATCTGCGCCACCGACCTGCTCGGTCAGGCCGAGCACGGTCCGACCTCGCCCGCCGTGCTGATCACCACCTCCGAGAAGCTCGCGCGCGACACCATGGACGAGGTCGAGCGGCTGCTGAAAATCCTGCCGACCGCCGACGCCGCAGGGCAAGCCTGGAAGGACTACGGCGAGGTGATCATCTGCGACGACGAAGCCGAGATGGTGCGCGAGGCCGACCGCATCGCGTCGGAGCACGTCCAGGTGATGACGCGTGATCCGGATTATTTCCTGAACGGCATGAACAACTACGGCTCGCTGTTCCTCGGCGCCCGCACCAACGTCGCCTACGGCGACAAGGTGATCGGCACCAACCACACGCTGCCGACCAAGAAGGCGGCGCGCTACACCGGCGGCCTGTGGGTCGGCAAGTTTCTCAAGACCTGCACCTACCAGAAGGTGCTGACCGACCAGGCCTCGTCGATGATCGGCGAAGTCTGCTCACGGCTCTGCATCCTGGAAGGCTTTTCCGCCCACGCCGAGCAGGCCAACGTGCGCGTGCGTCGCTACGGCGGCCGCAACGTCGCCTACGCGCAGGCGGCGGAATAAGCGGCCAACCAAGGGGGCTCCCATGATTCCGACGATCGTTCCGATCTATGCGGCGATCTTCGCCGTGATGCTGGTGGTGCTGTCAATCCGCGTCGCCAGCATGCGCGGCGACGTGCGGATCGCGATCGGCGACGGCGGCAACATCGTTCTTCAGCGCCGCATCCGCGTGCAGGGCAACTTCACCGAATACGTCCCGATGGCGCTGCTGCTGTTCATGTTCGTCGAGCTGCAAGGCTGGCCGCACTGGCTGGTGCACGGGCTTTGCCTGGTGCTGCTGGCGGCGCGCCTGCTGCACGCCTACGGCATCGCGCAAGAACCGGAAGACATTCGTTTTCGCGCCACCGGCATGGCAACCACCGCTCTGCTTTTCGTGGTCGCGGCCGTGCTGCTGCTTTACACCGCGGTCCGATGACGGTCGATCTCGCCAGGACACCCTCCTCCCGCCTCGACGGCCGTCGCGCGCTGGTGACTGGCGGGGGGCGCGGCATCGGGCTAGCGGCGGCTTCCGCGCTGGCCGCGGCCGGCGCGCATGTGACGCTGGCCGCCCGCACCCAGTCCGAGATCGAGGACGCCGCCGCCGCGATCCGCGCGCGCGGCGACAAGGCGGATGCGCTGGTGCTCGACGTCACCGACCTTGCCGCCATGCAAGCGGCGGTCGCCCAGGCGCAACCGTTCAACGTCCTGGTCAACAACGCCGGCACCAACCGGCCGAAGATGCTGATGGACGTGACCATCGACGACTTCGACGTGGTGATGGGGCTCAATGTGCGCGCCGCCTATTTCGTCGCCCAGGCGGTGGCGCGCCGGCTGGTCGAGACCAAACAGACCGGCTCGATCATCAACATCTCCTCGCAGATGGGCCATGTCGGCGCCGCGCGCCGCACCGTCTATTGCGCGTCAAAGCACGCCATGGAGGGCTTCACCAAGGCGATGGCGATCGAGCTCGCGCCCCACAACATCCGCGTCAACAGCCTCGGGCCGACGTTTTTGGAGACGCCGATGACGCGGCCGTTCTTCGAGAACAAGGCGTTCCGCGACGAGGTGCTGAGCAAGATCAAGCTCGGGCGGCTCGGCCAGCTCGACGAACTGACCGGCGCCATCGTCTTCCTCGCCTCCGATGCATCCTCGCTGATGACCGGCTCGGCGCTGGTGCTCGACGGCGGCTGGACCGCGGAGTGACGGGCTCGCTACTGCAATCCCAGCTTCAGGTTCGGGTTCTGCACGATCTTGCGATAGAGCTCGAACTGCTGCCGGTTGAACGCGTCCATCTCGGCCGGCGTCGAGCCAACCGCCTCGGTGCCGGCGTTCTTCAGCTTGCCGATCAGCTCTTCGTCCTTCATCGCTTTGGCGATCGCGGCTGACAGCTTTTCGACGATCGGCCGGGGCGTCGCCGCCGGCGCATAGACCGCGGTCCAGTACGGCACCTCGTAGTCCAGCCCCTGCTCGATCATGGTCGGCACATTCGGCAGCGCCGGCGTGCGCGTCTTGCTCAACACGCCGAGCGCGCGCACCAACCCGCCTTCGATGTTCTTGACCTGCGGCGGCACGCCGTCGATCAACATCTGGATGCGGCCCGCCAGCAGGTCCGGCATCACGCCGGCATTGCCGCGGTACGGCACGTGGACGATGTCGACGCCCGCCGTCAGCTTGAACAGCTCGCTGGCGAGATGGATGCCGGTGCCCGCGCCGGAGGAGCCGTAGCTGAACTTGCCGGGTTCAGCCTTGGCGAGCGCGATGAACTCCTTGAGGTCCTTCGCCGGCACCGTGGGATTGATCACCATCACCGCCGCGAAGCGCGTGACCAGCGCCACCGGGGTGAGATCGCGCAGGTAGTCGTAGGGCAGATCCTTGGCGACCGCCGCGTTCACGATGCCGGTCACCGAATGATAGAGCAGCGTGGTGCCATCCGGCGTGGCGCGCACCACCTGGTTGACGCCGATCGAACCACCGCCGCCGCCCTGGTTCTCCACCACCACCTGCTGGCCGATCACGTCGGACAGCGCCTGCGCCGTGACCCGCGCGGTGAAATCGATGCCGCCGCCGGCCGCGAGCGGAACGACAAACTTGATCGGCCGCGACGGCAAGCTGTCTTGCGCCGCGGCCGGCGCGCCGAGCGCAAGCGTCGCGAGGATGCAGACGCAGAAGGCGCGAAGCGTGGTCATGGCGTCCCCCCGAGCGCGGCAATGGCCTTCAGCCGCTCCCGAAAGAACGGCGCCGGGATCAGAACGCGGGTTTCCTGTGTCGTCATCAGCGGTCGGCACTTGCTCAGGAACGCCTGCCAGACCGGATCGCCGAACAGCGCGCGGCGGCGCTCGACCCGTTCGTCCAGGCTGCCGTAGGCCCACATGGTGGTGATCTGGTTGAGCGGACCGATCTCGTTGACGTAGTAGCCGACCGGCTGCCCGAGCGCCTTGGTTTGGGCCGCGAGCGCGTCGCTCTCGTAGGATTTCAGGAATTCGCCGGTGTTACCCGGCGCGAACGAATAGATGCGTTGTTCGACAAACATCGACGCGCTTCCCTGCTGGTTTTCTTGCCGCCAGCATTAGGTCACGGCGCGTAAAACGGCACAAGCAGTGCTGACGCGGCATGCCGACGCGATCAGGCCGAGATCGGATACACCGCCTTGCCGCCGGACAGCACGCGCGCCACGTCGCTCGCGCATTTGCTCTGCAACTCCTCCAGCGCCTCGACCGAATAGAACGCGGTGTGCGGCGTGAGGATCACGTTGTCGCGGCCGACCAGCGGCGAATCCTTGGCGAGCGGCTCGGTGGTCACCACGTCGAGCGCCGCGCCGCCGAGCCGGCCGGAATCGAGCGCCGCGATCAGCGCCGCCTCGTCGATCAGCGGCCCGCGCGCGGTGTTGATGAGCAGCGCGCCCGGTTTCATCTTGGCGAAGGCCGCGGCGTTGACCAGCCCGCGGGTCGCCGCGGTGAGCGGCGCGTGCACCGAGATGAAATCCGACATGCCCAACAGCGCATCGAAGCTTGCATCCTCGACCGCCGCCTTCGCCAGCACCTCGGGCGACACGTAGGGATCGTGCGTCACCACACGGAGCCCGAATGCCTTGGCTTTGGGCGCGAGCGCGCGCGGGATGTTGCCAAAGCCGATCAGGCCGAGCACCTGGCCGTCCAGCCGGCGCAGCGGCGTGATCGGCGGAACCTCCCAGCGGCCGGACTGCACCAGCTTGTTGGAGAGCGGCACCTTGCGCGCCAGCGCGAGCAGCAGCGCCATGGCGTGGTCGGAGACCTCTCGCAGGCAATAGTCCGGCACGTAATTGACGGCGATGCCGAGCGCCTTGGCCGCCGGCAGATCGATGTTGTCGACGCCGAGACCGAAGCGGCCGATCGCCTTGCATTTCTTGAGCTGGCGCAGGAGTTCGCCCGGCAGCTTGGCGTAGGTCACCAGCACGGCGTCGGCGTCGCGCGCCACCGCCAGGATATCCTCGGCCGAAGGCGACTTCGCCATGCGGTATTCCGGGTCGAGCTTCGCCAGCGCCTGCTTCGCCGGATCGAGCGAGGGAAACGGACTGTCAGTGATGGCGATCAGGGTGCGGGCCATGGCGGCACCTCCTACCCTCGGCTTGACCTGAGGCGGGCATGACAGCCTGGATGGCTGGCGATCACGATGCAAGCACTTCGGGATTGACGATGTTCGGCGGCCGGCGGCCGGCCAGCAGCGCCTCGATATTGTCGACCACGATGTTGGCCATCTGCTCGCGCACCTCGACCGTCGCACTGCCGAGATGCGGCACGATCACCACGTTCTTCATGGTCTTGAGCGCGGGATGGACCTTGGGCTCGTTCTCGAACACGTCGAGGCCGGCGCCCGCGATCTTGCGCGCCTTGAGCGCGCGCACCAACGCGGCCTCGTCGATGATCGCGCCGCGCGCGGTGTTGATGACGAACGCCGTCTTTTTCATCAGCCCGAGCTCGCGCGCGCCGATCTGGCGGCGGGTGGTGGCGTTGAGCGGGGAGTGAAGCGAGACGAAATCGGATTCGCGAAGCAATTGGTCGAGCTCGACAAAGGTCAAGCCAGCCTCGCGCTCCTCGCTCTCGGGCTTTCGCCGCGGCGTCCAGTACAGCACGCGCATGCCGAAACCTTGGGCGCGACGCGCCACCGCCTTGCCGATCAGTCCGCCGCCGCCGACCAGGCCGATGGTCTTGCCCCATACGAACGCCCCGAGCAGATGGCGCGACTGCCCGCCCGGAAACTTGCCGGCGCGCACGATGCGGTCGGCTTCGACCATGCGGCGCGCCACCGCGAGCATCAGCCCGAAGGTCAGGTCGGCGGTCGCCTCGGTGGTGACCGGCGGCACCACGGTGACCGGAATCCGGCGCGCGGTCGCCTCGGCGACGTCGACGTTGGACGGCGAGATCGACTGCGCGGCGATGTGGCGAAGGGCGGGATTGGCGGCGACCACGTCGCGGTCGATCCGGTCGTGCAGCAGGCAAAACAGGATGTCGCATTGCTTGACGGCGGCGATCAGCTTTGCCTTCGGGATGATGCGGCTGTCATCCGGAAAGACCTTCACGCGGCCGAGCGCGCGCAACCGCTTGGTGGCGCTGTCGGCGATCGGCTGCGTCACAAAGATGCGCGGCGGAGTTGGTTTGCGGCTCATGCGATCCACCGCACGATGCCGGCGACGCCATCGACCGCGACCTGCGCGCCATCGGGAATGGTGGCGGTCGCATCCAGCACGCCCAGCACCGCCGGAATGCCTCGCTCGCGGGCGAGCGAGGCGAGATGCGAGGTCGAGCCGCCGAGCTCGGCCACGACGCCGCCGACCTGCGGCAGGATGTGGCTGAGCGCGGGCCCAGCGACGCGGGTGATTAGGATGTCGCCCGGCGCCACCCGCGACAATTCGCATTCGCAGCTCACCACCACCGCGCGACCCTGCCCCCAGCCGATGCCGGCGGGATGGCCGGCGAGCTTGGGATGCGTCAGCCAGATCTCGTCCGGCACCAGCGTCGCCTGCACGTGCAGCGGCCGCGCCTGCAACAGCTTGAAGCCGTTGTCGTCGAGCGCCCATTCGATCTCGACCGGCATGCCGAGCAGGTCCTCGCATTTGCGGAGCAGCCGGCCGAGCTCGGTCGACTGGCCGGGCGTAAGGCACGGCTGGCGCGCCTCGTCGGCCGGCACCGCCTGCGACGCCACTTGGCTGTTTCCTTGGCTGTGTCCGCAGGTGTCGCGGTGATCCTTGCGGCCGGCCTGGACGCTGCGCACAAAGCCCTGGCGGCTGAGCACGACGCGGTCCGGCACCACCGCACCCTGGGCGATCGCCGAACCGAGCCCCCAGGTCGCGCTCAACAGCATGTTGCCCTCGGCGGTCTCGCTCAAGCCACCGCCGGAAGCCCGCGCGGCGACCACCGGCTGGATCAGCACCGCCATTGCGGTTGCCGCAGGATTAAGCGCGTGGTTGGCCATGTAGCGACGCGCCTGGGTGGTCCACAGCGCCGCCCAGCAGGCCCGAATGGCGGTGAGGAAATCGGTTTCGCTCGCGATGCCGAGGAAGCTCTCGAACTGGCCGGCGAAATTGGCGTCGGCGCGGTCCTCGATCAGCGCCGAGGAGCGCACCGCCCAGGGCGCGTCGAGGCCGCCGCTCTCACGATAGCTGCGCCAGACCGCCAGCAACGGCTCGGCGATCGTCCGGCGCGATCGGCTGCTGATAGAGGCCGAGCCTGATCTCGACCGACAGCCGGCGCTCGGCGCGCGGATCGGCGCTACCGAATTGCGAAAGCGCCGCGCCAAGCCCCAGCGCCGCGATCTGCCGGCGGTAGGCCTCGGCGGTGAGGCAGAACCCGCCGGGCGTCGGCAGGCCGGCACGCGCGAGCAGCGCCAGATTCGCGGCCTTCGGCCCGACCCGTTCGGGATCGGTCGCCTGCGGCGAAGCGAGCGGGAGGATGAAACGGTTCATACGTCGCTCTGCGGTACCACTTGGCTCACCTCTCCCCGCTTGCGGGGAGAGGTCGACCGCCGAAGCGAAGCGCAGGCGGTCGGGTGAGGGGGCATCAAGGCCTAGGCAAGACGGTGAGGCCCCCTCACCCGGCTCGCAGCTTCGCTGCTCGCCACCCTCTCCCCGCTTGCGGGGAGAGGGAACACGCGGCGAGCGCGGAGTTTATTTCACATGATCCCCGTAGCCCGGGATCGGATCGACAACAGTGATCTGCTTCACCGGGAAGTTGGACACGATCTCGATATCCTTCTTGTGCACGATCAGCATCTCCTCGATGCGCACGCCGTAGCGGTAGCGCTTGCCGTGCTGGGTCTCGAGCGCGAACGTCATGCCCTCCTGGATCGGAATCGGATGGTCGAGCGACCAGATGCGCGAGATCACCGGCGGATCGTATTGCGCCAGGCCGAGCCCATGGCCCCAGAGGTTGGCGGCCGCCTGGTCCTCGTCCTCATAGCCCCAGGTCTTCATCGCCGACGGCCACTTCAGCGCGATGTCGCGCGTGGTGGCGCCGACCTTCACCGCGTCGATCGAGTCGTACAGCCACTTCAGCGCGGTCGAATAGGTTTCCTTCTGCTCCTTGGTCGGCTCCTTGCCGACGCAATAGGTGCGGTAATAGCAGGACTTGTAGCCGTTCCAGGTCAGCGCGGCCAAATCCATGAACACGATGTCGCCTGGCTGGATGATGCGGTCGGAGAAGTTGCGCCAGTTCGGCCAGGTGTTCGGGCCCGATGACACGATGACGTCCTCGACGTCCTCCATGCCGGGGATGTTGTAGAGGTATTGCATCAGGTGCGCGGTGACCTGGTTCTCGGTGATGCCGGGACGCAGGAACTTCATGCACTCCCAGTGCGTGGCGTCGCCGATGGCGCCGACGATGCGGAAACATTCCTGCTCGTCGGGGCTTTTGACCGCGCGCGCCTCCATCATCGGGGTCATGCCGTCGACCCACTTGATCTTGTGATCCTTGAATATGTTGATCATGTTGATGTCGATGAAATCGCAGCCGAGCTTCTGGCCGGCGACGCCGTTCTCCTTCATCGCCTGCAGCACCGCCTTGGTGAACTTGGTGACCTGCTGGGTGGCGGCCGGACCGGCGGCGCCCTTGATCCAGGCGAACGAGTGGCGGATGTTCTTCTTCGGGATCCACGGCGAGTGGCGCTCGATCTGGAAACCGAGATCGCCTTGCTCGAACAGGATCGGCCGCCCGTCGCCGCACAGCATGGCGTAGCGCAGCCCCGGCTTGAGCCGGTTCCAGCCCGGCGTCAGCGTGCCGGTGATGTAGCGCACGTTCTCGTCGTACATGCAGAGCAGCGCGCCGAGCTTGTGCTTCTTCATCATCGCGCGCGCACGTTCGATGCGGTACTCGCGCATCCGATCCCAGTTGACGCGTTGCTGCCAATCAAGCCCGGCGATGCCGAAATTTGCGGTGCCCATGTCGCCTCCCGTCCGGCGCGTGGATCGCGCCGCGATTGTGATTGTTGTGGACGAGTTTAATGCCGATGGTGGGCTTCGCCGAATTAATATATCCTGGCTGTGGGCATTAGATTTTCTAATGGGTGGTCCGTGGCCGGCGTGGCGTTGCGTCAGATCCGGGCGGTGATTGCGGTCTGCGAAGAGGGCTCGTTCACCCGCGCGGCATTGCGCGAGAACGCCACCCAATCCGGCATTTCCCAGCACGTCGCCACGGTCGAGCGCTCGCTCGGCGTCAAGCTGTTCGAGCGCTCGGCCACGGGCGTCATGCCGACACCCGCGGGCCTGGTCTATTACAAACGCTGCGTCGCGGCGGTCGGCCAGCTCGACAGCGCCGACGCCGAGGTGCGCAAGTTTGCCTCGCTCATCACCGGCGAATTGCGCATCGGGATGATTCCGACGCTGACCCGCGCTGCGCTCGCTCCGGCGCTCGAAGTGTTCACGTCGCGCTATCCCGACGTGCGGCTGCATATTTTCGAAGGCTACAGCGGGCTTTTGACCGACATGGTGCTGGCCGGCGAGCTCGACTTCGCCGTGGTGCCGACCTTCGAGGGACGCGTCGGGCTCAAGTCGCGGCTGATCGTTCGCGATCGCGAAATGCTGGTGTCGAGCCCGCAGCGCGGGTTCAAGCCGTTTGCGCCGGTCCGGCTGCGCGATTGCGGGCCGCTCAAGATCGTCGTGCCCGGCCGCACCAATGTCCGGCGCCGCAACATCGAGATCTACTTCGAGACCCACGGCGTCGAGGTCAAGGACATGATCGAGATGGACGCCATGATCGGCACCCTCGACCTGGTCGCGCGCTCCGATTGGGTGGCGATCCTGTCCGGGCTGATCTGCGTGAGCGACATCGGCCGCAACCGGCGGGTGATCAATCCGATCTACGACCCGCCATTGATTGCCGAGTTCGTGGTGATCTCGCCGTCGCGGCGCACGCTGTCGACCCAGGCGCAGCTGTTCATGGAGCACTTCGAAGCCGAGATCGCGCGCATCCAGGACATCTGGGCGCAGACCATTCCGCCGGCGGTGTATCCGGTGCAGCGCCGGCGCGCCCCGCGACTGCGCGTCGGCGCGCGCTAGCCTCACACCCACGGCGTTTCAGGGGATCGCGCCGGTCTCGGACAGCAGCGTGGTCAGGCGCTTGGCGACGAACGCGTGACCGTTCGGCGTCCAGTGGTCGCCGTCGCCGAAATGATGCTCCGCGCCTTCGAGCGATGTGAAGGGAATGTTCTGCGCCGTCAGGAACGGCTCGAGTCCGGATCCCTTGTCCTGCAGGCCGACCATGAAGCGCGCGCCGTGCGACTGCACGAAATCCCGCATCATGCCGATCAGCCGCTCGGTCGGATCGGCGACATGCACCGCCGGATGGTTGATCTCCACCAACGCCGAGACCGCCACCCGAGCCACCCAGGAGTGATGCGCGAGCGGATTTTCGATGAAATAGACATGCCGCGACCTCGGAACCGGCTGGCCGCGAAACTGCGCGCTGCCGTCCGGCATCAGTTCGAGATAGGGCTTGAAGTGACCGCCGTAGCGGGAGTTGGTGCTGTTGTCGCGCCGGTCGTTCTCGGTGCAGAACACCAGCACGACGACGTCCGGCCTGATGCGATCCCACAGGCGCCGCAGCAGCAGATACTCCTGATCCGTTCCGTATCCGGCAATGCCGCCGTTGACGATGCGATGCCGCGGCAACTCGCGGCGCATCCGATCGGTGAAACGGTCATCGGCTTCGACGTCGTAGCCCCACACAAAGGAATCGCCGAGGAACAGGATGGTCTTCGCACTCGCGCCACCGGGCTCGACGTCGCGCAGGCTGAGACTGTTGTGCGAAACGCTGGTCGTGCGCATTCCGGTGTATTGCCCGACTGTGTTGGCAACCGGCAGCCAGCCGAGCTCCGCATCATAGGCGTAGGTCAGGCCATAGCCGGCCTTGCTCTCGCGCAGATAGCGCAGATCGATGACGCGCAGGATCGCTTCGCACACCGCCAACGTGACAACGACCAGTGCGAGCTGGATGGCAATCGCTCGCCACAGACCGCGCCGAGCCCGCTGCGGCGCATCGATGCGGTCCGCAGCCATGCGCTACACCGAGGCCGGCGCCCCGGGCTGCTTGAGCGGGTGGGCGCGCGCGAATGCATCGTGTTGCGCGCACGCCTCAACGACGCGCTTGAACGTCGGAAACGGCGCGAGATCGACCTTGAAGAAATTCGCGCCAGCCGCCTGGCTCGCAAGGCAGATGTCGGCGACGGTGATCGCATCGCCGTGGGCATAGCGGCCGGTCGCCTTGTCCTTGAGATGGGTCTCTAGCGCGGTGAGCGCGGCGCGGTGCCAGTGCTGCGCCCATTTCGTGACGCCGGCCTCATCGACCTTGAATTCATGCGCGAGGTGCTCGCGAACGCGCGGCACGATCAGTGGATGGGAATCGGCGGCAACAATCTGCGCGAGCCCCCGCACCCGGGCGCGGCCCGTGGGATCCTTCGGCAACAGCGGTGGATTGGGGTGGGTCTCGTCGAGATACTCGATGATCGCAAGCAACTCGAACAGCGCCGGCCCGTCACCGTCGACCAGCGCCGGGATCGCCATCATGGGATTGACCTTGCGAAAGGCATCCTCGCGCTGCTGGCCCTTCATCAGATTGATTTCAATCACCTCGTCGGGCACCAGGCCCTTGAGATTCATCGCGATGCGGACGCGATAGGTCGCAAGCGACCGCCAGAACGAATAGAGCTTCATGCGCTTCCCCCTCTCAATTCGATTTTCGTCCGGCCCAAAAGGCCGAGACGTTGGAAACTTCGTCGTCGCCGGAGATGTGGCGCTTGGCCTCGTTGTAGCAGGCGAGCGTCTGAGCGAGCAGCGGCAATTCCAGGCCGCGGCGCTTGCCCTCCGCCAGCATGGCGGTGACGTCCTTGATGCCGCCGTCGAGCGTGAAGGTCGCGATGCTGGATGGCTGCTTTTTCAGCCGCGCCACGATGCCCGGCATGCGCTGCTTCAGAACGGTCGCGGCGCCGGAGGTTTCAGACAGGAAATCGAGCAGCTCCGCCGGATCGATGGTCAGGTCCTTGCACATGGCGAGTTGCTCGCCCAGCGCCTGCCAGTAGATCATCAGCGGCAGGTTGACGGCGAGCTTGAGCACCGAGCCGGCGCCGACCGGGCCGGCGTGCATGGCGCGCCGGCACATCTGATCGATGATCGGTCGCGCGCGCGCGACATCGGCGGTTTCGCCGCCGATCAGCCCGAGCAGCTTGCCGGCGCGCGCCGGCGCGACCGAGCCGCTGACCGGACATTCGACGTAAGATCCGCCCTTGCCGCGCACCTTGCCGGCCAGCGCGACCTGAACCTCCGGCGGCACTGTGCTCATTTCAATAAACAGCCTGCCCTTCACGTCACCCGACAGCAGTCCTTGCGGACCGTGATAGACCGCGTCGATCGCCGCGGCATTGGTGACGATGGTGATGACGGTCTCGACCGCGCCGGCGAGCTCGGCCGGGGTCTTGGCGATCCTGGCGCCGGCATCTGCGAGGGGTTTGAGCTTTTCGGACGTCCGATTCCAGACCGTGAGCGTGTGCCCCACCTCGATCAGGCGCGCCCCGATGTTCGAGCCCATCTTTCCGATCCCGGCGATGCCGATATGCATGCTGGTCTCCTTCGCTGCAGCCGACGATAGGCGATCCCCGCAGACGACGAAAGTCTAGCGGCACGTGTGACGCATACACGTACACGGTGCTTGGCGCGGACGGCCGGCCGCTCTAGTGTCCGCCCGGTCTCGGACGTGAGCGAATTGGGGAGCGGTGAATGGCTGCGGCGAAATCACAGGGCGCGGTCGGTATTGTCGGCCTCGGCATCATGGGCGGCGCGTTCGCACGCAATCTGATAGAGCGCGGCTGGCGCGTCGTGGGCTTCGACATCAGCGCGGCACGCTGCCGGGAGCTGGCGCGCGCCGGCGTCGAGATTGCCCGTGACGCCAAGGCGCTGGCCAAGGCCGTCCCGATCATCATCACCAGCCTGCCGAAGCCGGCGGCGCTGCACGCCACCGCCAAGGCGATCGCCGCCGCTGGCACGCCGCGAAAAATCATCGCCGAGTGCTCGACCTTCACGATCGAAGACAAGCAGAAGGCCGAGAAGGTGTTGCGCGCGGCCGGGCACGTCCTGCTCGACTGTCCGATCAGCGGCACCGGCTCGCAGGCCAAGACCGGCGACCTCGTGGTCTATGCCAGCGGCGACCGCAAGGCGATCGCCAGGATGAAGCCGGTGTTCGCCGGGTTCTCGCGCAAGACCTACGACGTCGGCGCGTTCGGCGACGGCAGCCGCATGAAGTACGTCGCCAATCTGCTGGTCGCGATCAACAACGTCGCTTCGGCGGAAGCCATGGTGCTCGGCATGAAGGCCGGTCTCGATCCGCGCACGATCTTTGAAATGATTTCCAATGGCGCCGGCAACTCGCGCGTGTTCGAGCTGCGGGCCCCGATGATGGTGCGCAACCGCTACGGCGAGCCGACCATGAAATGCTCGGTGTGGCAGAAGGACATGGACGTGATCGGCGCCTTCGCCCGAAGGATGAAGGTGCCGACGCCGCTGTTTTCCGCGACGCTGCCGGTCTATGCGGCTGCGCTCAAAGCCGGCCACGCCGAAGACGACACCGCCGCGGTCTGCGCGGTGCTGGAGCGTCAAGCCGGCGTCAAGCGCGGCAAGGCGCGCTGACGCCCCGACGCTACCGCCGATCAAGCGCCATTCTGCTGCCTGCGGTCATTTGCGGGCTGGCGGCCCGCCAAACCTCATGTAAGCTTCGCGGCCAAGACCAGGGGGGATGGCGGCGGGATGAACTGGAATTTCTGGCTGATCCAGACCTTCAACGGCGTCTCATACGGCGCGCTGCTGTTCCTGGTGGGCAGCGGCCTGTCGTTGATTTTCGGCGTCATGCGGATCGTCAATCTGTCGCACGGCTCTTACTTTCTGCTTGGTGGCTATGTCGCACTGTCGGTGATCTGGACCACGGGCTCGTGGGTCTTGGCGATCCCGGTCGCGGCGTTGACGATCGCGCTGCTCGGACTCGCGATGGAGCGCGTGTTCCTGCGGCCGCTCGGGTTCGATCCGTTGCGTCAGGTGCTGCTGACGGTGGGTTTTGCGTTCCTGTTCCAGCAGGCGGCGCTCGACATCTGGACCGGCAACAATTTCGACATCAACCCGCCCGAGGCACTGTCGCAGAGCATCGCGATCGGCGGGGTTTATCTTCCGCTGTACCGCGTCTTCATGATCGCAACCGCGGTCGTGATCGGATTGGTGATTTGGCTGGTGATGGAAAAGACGCGGATGGGCGCGGCGGTGCGCGCGACCGTGGACGATGCGCAGATGGCGCGCGGCGTCGGCATCGACACCTCGCGCATTTCGATGATGATCTTCGGTCTCGGCGCTTTTCTCGCGGCGCTCGGCGGTGTCATCGGCGGCGCGTTCCTCGGCATCTATCCGGGCCTCGACTTCGAGATGCTGCCGCTCGCATTCGCGGTGGTGATCATCGGCGGCATGGGGAGCCTGGGCGGCGCCGCGATCGGCGCGCTTGCGGTCGGCCTCGCCGACAATTTCGGCAAGGCGCTGTTTCCCGAAGTGTCGTATTTCACCCTTTATGCGCCGATGGCACTGATTCTTGCGGTCAAGCCGACCGGCCTGTTTGGCCGCGAATGAGCGTGCGTCGATGAGCAGCCAGCCCGTCAAGATCCTCGTCGTCGTGGTGGCGCTGGCCGCGGTCGTCCTCATCACGCCAACCACCAATTCATTCGTCATCCTGCTGGTCACGCGGGCGCTGGCGTTCTCGATCCTGGTGATGAGCGTCGATATCCTGCTGGGCTACACCGGCCTCGCCTCGCTCGGCCAGGCCGCCTATCTCGCCGTCGGCGCCTATGCGACGGCCATTCTGGCGACCCGCTACCACATCGGCTTGGGCTGGGATTTCTGGCTGGTGCTCCTGTTCGGTGCGGCGCTCGGCGCGGCGCTGGCGGCGGTCTTCGGGTTTCTCGCGATCCGCGCCTCCGGCGTGTATTTTCTGATGATCACGCTCGCGCTCGGCCAGTGCGTGTGGGGCCTGGCCTATCGCTGGAATTCGCTGACCGGCGGCGACAACGGCATCAATCTGCGCGATCGGCCAAAGTTCGGCATCGATCTTTCAAACGAAGTGACGTTCTTCTACGTCGTGTTCGGCGTGTTCGCGGTGTCGCTGCTGGCGATGTACACGCTCGTCCGTTCGCCGTTCGGACGCAGCCTCGCCGGCATCCGCGAGCGCGAGCTGCGCATGCAGATCCTCGGCTACAACACCTGGCTGCACAAATACCTCGCCTTCGTGATCGCCGGCGCATTCGGCGGGCTTTCGGGCGTGCTGTGGGCGCACACCGCCGGCATCGTCAGCCCGGTCAACGTCGAGCTGCCGACGTCGGTCGATGCGCTGCTGATGGCGGTGCTGGGAGGTTCGGGCACACTGGTCGGCGGCGTGATCGGCTCGTTCATCGTGTTCGGCCTGCGCGAATATCTCAGCACCCTGGTGCCCTGGTGGCAGTACGTGCTGGGCGTGGTCTATGTTGCGACGATCCTCTATCTGCCGACCGGGCTGATGGGCATTCCGGAGCGGCTGCGCCAGTGGCGCGCGCGCTCGGGCAATCGCGACGAGGCGAGGAAATTGGCATCCGCTTCCCCCTGACGTGAATTCGAGGACGCGACAACAGAGGGAGTAGGATCTATGACAAGCACCTTATACCGACGGCTCGGCCCGCTGCTGCTGGGTGGCAGCGTTGCGCTTGGTCTCAATGCGACGGCCGGCGCCGAGGAATTGCGCATCGGCTATGTGGCGCCGACCACCGGCATCTTCGCCCAGGTCGGCAAGGACATGGTCGACGGCTTCCAGATGTATCTGGACGAGGTCAAGAACGACTTCGGCGGCGCGCAGGTGAAGTTCATCGTCGAGGACGAGCAGGCCAAGCCCGATACCGCCGTCACCAAGGCCAAGAAGCTCATCCTGCAGGACAAGATACACATGCTGGTCGGCGGGCTGCTGGCGTCGAGCGGCTATGCGCTTGCGCCGGTCTCCACCGCCGAGAAGGTGCTGTATGTCGTGCCGGTTTCGGCGGCCGACGACCTGACCCAGCGCGATCTGCCGAAGTATCCGTACATGATCCGCACCGGCTGGAGCAGCTCGCAGCCGAGCCATCCATTCGGACAATGGGCGTGCGAGCAAGGCTACAAGAAGATCGCCGCCATCGGCGCCGACTATGCCTTCGGCTACGAGGTTGTCGGCGGCTTCCAGCGCGCGTTCGAGGCCTGCGGTGGACAGATCGTGCAGAAGATCTGGCCGCCGCTCGGCACCAAGGACTTCGGGCCGTACATCCCGACCATCAGGGCCGATGCCGACGCGATCTTCTCGCTCATGGTCGGCCCGATGTCGCTGCAATTCCCCAAGCAATTGGCGGCCTCCGGCAACAAGAAGCCGGTGATCGGCGGCGGCACGAGCTATGACGAATTCGTGCTGCCCTCCATGGGCGACGAGGTCATCGGCCATGTCTCGACGCTGCAATACAGCGCGGCACTCCAAAATCCGAAGAACGAGGCGTTCGTGAAGGCGTACCGCACCAAGTACGGCAAGGTGCCGTCGTATTATTCGGAAACCAACTACACGTCAGCGCAGATGATCCACCAGGTGATGAAGCAAGAACAACGGCAAGTTCCCGGGCGCCGAGACCTTCATCAAGCAGCTTGCCGCCGCGAAATACGACACGCTGCGCGGGCCCGTCACCATCGATGAGATGCGCAACCCGGTGCAGAACATCTACATCAAGAAAGTCGAGAAGAAGAAGATGTTCGGCTACGACAAGGACGAGCTCTGGAACACCGTCATCAAGACCTATCCGAACGTCAATCAGTTCGGGCAGTTCAAGAAGGACGAGTTCCTGGCGACGCCGGTCTATAACCGCGACTATCCGCCCTGCAAGTTCTGCAACTGAGCGACCACCCCGACCGGGGCTCCGTGCGGAGCCCCGGTTTCACTCTCGCCTGAGAAGCCGTCCGTGAACAGCGTGAGCGAGACCAGCAGCGCGGTGCCCGTGCTCGAATTGCAGGGCCTGTCCAAGAGCTTCGGCGGCCTGCACGCGGTGCGTGGCGTCACGCTGAAGATCATGCCGGGCGACCGCAAAGCCATCATCGGCCCGAACGGCGCCGGCAAGACCACGCTGTTCAACCTGATCACCGGCATCTTTCCATCGTCGTCGGGCAAGGTTCTGCTGTTCGGCCGCGACGTCACATCCTGGCAGAGCCACCGGCGCACCGCGCTCGGCATGGCGCGCACGTTCCAGATCACGAGCCTGTTTCCGCGATTGACCGTGCTCGACAACGTCCTGCTGGCGATCAAAGGGCTTCGGCGGTCGAAATACGTGATGTGGCGGTTCCTGTCGTCGTACCGCGACGTCTACGACAAGGCCCATCAGCTTCTGGAGCAGGCGACCTTCCTCGACCGCGCCAACACCGAGGTTCGCTATCTTTCGCACGGCGAACAGCGCCAGCTCGAGATTGTTCTCGGCCTCGCCAGCGACCCGAAGATCCTTCTGCTGGACGAGCCGGCGGCCGGGCTGTCGTCCGGCGAGTCGGTCGAGATGACCAAGTTCCTGATGCGGCTCGACCCGAATCTCGCGATCCTCTTGATCGAGCACGACATGGACGTGGTGTTCGACGTGGCTTCGCAGATTTCGGTGCTGCATTTCGGCGAGATTCTGGAGACCGGCGCGCCGGAGCAGATCAAGAAGAGCCAGAAGGTCCAGGAAATCTATTTGGGTACGGGCTGAGAACCATGGCGATCCTGGAGGTGCACGACATCCACACCTATTACGGTGACGCCTATGTGCTGCAAGGCCTGTCGCTGAAGCTCGAGCAGGGCCAGATCCTTGGTCTGCTCGGACGAAACGGCGTCGGCAAGACCACGCTGGTCAATTCGATCGTCGGATTTACACCGCCGCGGCGCGGGCGGATCGAGTTCAAGGGCCGCGACATCACCGGCATTTCTTCGTTCGAAACCATCCGCAGCGGCATGGGCCTGGTGCCGCAGGGCCGGCGCGTGTTTCCGACGCTGAGCGTCGAGGAGAATCTGCTGGTGGCGGAGCGCAACACCGACCGGCACGGCTGGAATCTCGACCGCGTCTATGGGCTGTTCCCGCGTCTGCAGGAGCGGCGCGTGCAACGCGCCAAGACGCTGTCGGGCGGCGAGCAGCAGATGTTGGCGATCGGCCGGGGGCTGATGACCAACCCGGATTGCCTGATCATGGACGAGCCGTCCGAGGGGCTGGCGCCCATCATCATCCAGGGGCTGTGGGAGGCGATCGGCAGGCTCAAGCGGGAAGGCCTGTCCATCCTGCTGGTCGAGCAGAACGCCTCGCTGGCGCTCAAGCTCGTCGACTACGTGCATGTCATGAGCAAGGGCCAGGTGGTCTATTCGTCCCGCCCCGACGAGCTGTGGGCCAACGATGAGATCAAGTCGAGCTACCTCGGTATCTGACACGGCAGCGGCTGGCGCGACCGCCTGTTTCGCCGCGCGAGGTTTCGGTTAGACTGCCCGGCCCAGCCGATCCCCGGCCAACGGGGGCGACCCAGCACCAGCAGGGAGTGAACAATCATGTCCATCAAACGCCGAACCGTCCTCAAGGGCATGCTGGCCAGCGGCGCCAGCGTTGCGGTGCTCAACGCGCCCGCCGTGCACGCGCAGGCGGCGCCGTTCAAGCTCGGCCTGCTCACCGTCAAGACCGGCCCGCTCGCCCAGGGCGGCATCCAGATGGAACAGGGCGTCATCACCTATCTGAAGGAAAAGAACTACACGATGGCCGGCCGCAAGGTGGATTTCATTTCCGCCGACACCGGCGGCAACCCGGCCGGCACCAAGACCAAGGCGCAGGAGCTTGTCGAGCGCGAAAAGGTCGACGTGATCCTCGGCCCGCTCGCGGCCTTCGAGCTGCTGGCGATCACCGACTACATCGCCCAGGTCAAGACTCCGACGCTGAGCCTTGCCGCCGCCGAGGACCTCACCCAGCGCCGGCCGAACCCCTATTTCCTGCGCGCCTCGGCGACGTCGGCGCAGTCGCTGCATCCGATGGCGGATTACGCCGCCAAGGACATGAAGCTCAAGCGCGTCATCACCATCTCCGACGATTTCGCCTTCGGCTACGAGCAGATGGGCGGCTTCCAGCAGACTTTCGAGAGCAACGGCGGCAAGATCGTCAAGAAAATCTGGGCGCCGCTCGTGACGCCGGACTATACGCCGTTCATCGCGCAGATCGCCGATTGCGACGGCGTCTGCCAGGGCTTTGCCGGGTCGAACCCGCTGCGCTTCCTGAAGCAGTATGCCGGCGCCGGCCTCAAGCTGCCGTTGTGCACCGGCTCGACCGGCGGCGACGACGCGCTGCTGCGCAGCTTCGGCGACGAGGCGATCGGCCTGATCAGCTGCAGCCCGTACACCGCCGACCTGGAAAACGAAAGCAACAAGCGCTTCATCGCCGCGATGGAGAAGAAGTTCAAGGTGCTGCCGGGCTTCTATTGCGCCGGCCTGCTACGTGAACTGCCAGGTGGTCGAGGCCGGCATTACAGAAGACCGGCGGCAAGACCGACGACAAGCCCGCCTTGATGGCCGCGCTCAAGTCGGTGTCGCTCAACGACACGCCGCGCGGCCCGATCAAGTTCGACCATCTCGGCAATGTGATCGGCGATTTCTACATCCGGCGCGTCGACAAGGTGGACGGCAAGTACGTCAACAAGACGCTCAAGACCTACAAGGACGTCAGCCAGTTCTGGACCTACGACGAGAAGACGTTTCTGGCGCAGCCGGTCTACGCGCGCGACTATCCGCCGCTGAAGCCGTAATTCGAGCGACCGGCGGCGGGCGCCGCGACGGCGTCCGCCGTTGACGGGGGGCACGCGGCAACGGCGGCCGGGGCATTTGCGGCAATGGCATTCTGGGTGGTGCTGACGGTCAACAGCGTGACCTTCGGAGGTCTGCTGTTCCTGCTGTCGGCGGGCTTTTCGCTGATCTTCGGGCTGATGCGGATCCCGAACCTGACGCACGGCTCGCTGTTCATGCTGGGCGCCTATTTCGGCGCGAGCTTCATCATCGGCGTCTTAGGCGTGAAGCTGAATTTCTGGCTGGCGGCGATCCTCGCCACGCTGGCCGTCGCCATGCTCGGCGCGCTGATCGAGCGCCTGCTGCTGCGGCGGCTGCCCGGCGATCAACTGGCGCAGGTGCTGGTGACGCTGGGGTTGTCGTTCATGGCGGCGGATTTCTGCCTGATGGTTTGGGGCGGCGATCCGCTCAACGTCGAGACGCCGCAGGAGCTCGGCGGCTTCACGCGGATTGGCACGCTGGTGTTCCCGAACTACCGGCTCGGCATCATCGCCATCGCCGCGGTGTTCGCCGCCGCGCTCTGGGTGCTCATCGACCGCACCCGCCTCGGCGCCATGATCCGCGCCGGCGTCGACGATCCCGACATGGCGCGGGTGGTCGGCATCCGCGTCTCGCAGCTCTTCACCATCGTGTTCGCACTCGGCGCAGGCCTCGCCGGCTTCGCCGGGATCATCGGCGGGCCGATCCTGTCGGTCTATCCGGGCATCGATCAGGACATGCTGCCGCTGGCGCTGGTGGTCGTCATCCTGGGCGGCACCGGCAGCCTGCTCGGCTCGTTCGTCGGCAGCATTGTCGTCGGCTTCATCTACAACTTCGGCCAGGCGCTGCTGCCCGAGCTTGCCTATTTCGTGCTGTTCCTGCCGATGCTGCTGGTTCTGATCTTCCGGCCGCAGGGCCTGTTCGGCAGGGCCATATCATGAGCGTCGCGAGCGGCCGCACCGTCGCCCTGGCCGTGGCTTTCGTCGCGCTGGTCACCGTGCCCTATTGGATGCCCGGCATCTATTACATCAACGTGTCGAGCCAGATCCTGTTCTACGCCATCTTCGCGCTCGGCCTGAACATCATGGTCGGCTACGCCGGCCTCGTTTCGCTCGGCCACGCCGGCCTGTTCGGCATCACCGCCTATGCCATCGCCTATCTGCATCAGAGCGGCTGGGGCCATCCGGAGGCGATCATTTCGGCGCTGCTGATCAGCCTGATCGCAACCGCAGTCTTCGCGGCGCTGGCGCTGCGCGCCACCGGCATCGGTTTCATCATGATCACGCTGGCGCTCGGCCAGATCATCTGGGGCCTGGCTTACCGCTGGATCAGCCTGACCAACGGCGACAACGGCATCAACGTGCGCACCCGGCCGGCGCCGTTCGGCTATGACCTGAGCGAGCCGGCCGCCTTCTACTATGCGACGCTGGTGATCTTCCTGGTCTGCGTCGCGGCGGTGGCGATCTTCGTGCGCTCGCCGTTCGGGGCGGCGCTCAGGGGTACGCGCGACCAGCCGCGCCGCATGAACGCGCTCGGCTACCACGTCTGGGCGATCCGATTCTGGTCCTGCCTGCTGTCCGGCCTGCTCACCGCGATCGCCGGCGCGCTGTTCGTCTACTACACCCAGTTCATCAGCCCGCAGACCACGGCACTCACCGCTTCGGCCGAAGTGCTGCTGATGGTGATCGCGGGCGGGCCAGCCACGCTGCTCGGGCCCGATCGTCGGCGCGGCGCTGGTGGTCGTGGTCAAGAACGTGGTGTCGGGCTACATCGAGCGCTGGAATTTCCTGCTTGGCGCGATCTTTGTCGCCATCGTCATCCTGATGCCGGAGGGCCTGGTGCCCGGCACGGTGCGGCTGTGGCGAGGAGGCCTGCGGGCGTTCCGCCGACGGCGCGGCATCGTGCTCGCTCAAAGCGCGGAGCCGAAACCATGACCGCGCTCACCGTCAACAGGCTCTGCAAGGCGTTCGGCGGCTTGCGCGTCACCACCAACGTCGACCTCAACGTCGAGGCCGGCGAGCGGCGGCTGATCATCGGCCCGAACGGCGCCGGCAAGACCACGTTGTTCAATCTCATCACCGGCGAGCTCACCCCGGACAGCGGCTCGATTCGGCTGTTCGACCGGGATATCACCGCGGTGCCGAGCCGGCGGCGCGCCCACCTCGGCATGGCGCGCACCTATCAGATCATCACGCTGTTCGCGCGCGATACCATTCTGCGCAACGTCACGCTGGCGCTGCTCGGCCTGTCGAAATCGCGCTGGAACCCGATTGCGGTGCTCGACCGGCAGCGCGACCTGGTCGACCGCGCTCACCAGGCGCTCGAGCGTGTCGGGCTCCGCCACATCGCCGAGCGGCCGTTGGCGCAGACCTCCTACGGCGAGCGGCGGCGGGTCGAGATTGCCATGGCGCTGGCGCAAAGCCCGAAGGTGCTGCTGCTCGACGAGCCGTTTGCCGGCCTGTCGATCGACGAGCGGCAAGACGTGCAGCAGCTGCTGCGCGCCATCCCGCGCGACGTGACCATCGTCATGATCGAGCACAACATGGACGTCGCCCTCGACTTCGCCGAGCGCATCACGCTGCTGCATTTCGGCGAGGTGATCGTCGAGGGCACCCGCGCCGAGGTGGTCGCCGACCCGCGCACCCGGGAGGTCTACCTTGGCCACTAGCGCGCTCGCCCTGACCGACGTCGACGCCTTCTACGGCGACAGCCACGTCCTCCAAAAGGTGTCGTTCCGGCTGGAAGAAGGCCGCCTGCTCGGCCTGCTCGGCCGAAACGGCGCCGGCAAGTCGACCTGCATGAACGTCACCGTCGGCCTTTTGCCGCCGCGTGCCGGATCCGTCGAGGTGTTCGGCGCGCCGGTGACGCGGTTGCCGCCGGAGCAGATCGCAGCGCGCGGCGTGGCGCTGGTGCCGCAGGGCCGCCGCGTGTTCCGCAGCCTTTCGGTGCGCGAGAACCTCGCGGTCGCCGCGCGCAACCCGGACCCCGGCAGCCGGCACGCACCCTGGACCACCGACACGGTGTTCGCCATGTTCCCGCGGCTGGCCGAGCGCCGTAATCAGATGGCCGCGCATCTGTCCGGCGGCGAACAGCAGATGCTGGCGATCGGCCGCGCCCTGATGCAGAACCCGCGTGTGCTGCTGATGGACGAGCCGTCGGAAGGACTGGCGCCGCAGATCGTCGCCGAAGTGATGGCGACGGTGAAGAAGCTCAAGGACAGCGGGCTATCGATCGTGCTGGTCGAGCAGAACCCCAAACTGGTGTTCGACATCGCCGACGATATCGTCATTCTCAACAGCGGCCAGGTGGCGGTGGCCTCGACCGCGACGGAGATCAACCGCGCCGGCGTCGACCTGCGCCAGCACCTCGGGGTGTTTTAGTGTATCAACCGCAACTGGCTCATTAGCGCGATTGGAGAGCAGACATGGCTGACATGTGGAACAAGTATGAGCCGACGGCAGCGCGCAAGCGCGGCACGCCAGGGCGGCAATCGCGGCCGAAGAGCATCACCGTCGACATGCACGCCCATGTGGTGATTCCGCGCGCGACCGAGATTGCGCAGCCGCACCTCAATCAGGCAACCGTCCCGCTCGATCATTTCTCGACGCCGGAGACCAAGGCGCTGATGGCCAAGCAGGCGGCCGACATCCGCGAGGGCATCCGCGACAGCGACCTGCGATTCAAGACCATGGACGACATGGGCGTCGACATGCAGCTGATCTGCCCGGCGCCGCCGCAGATCTACTACACCATTCCGGCCGAGATCGCCGTGCAGACCAACCGCATCATCAACGACGGCATCGCGGCCTATGTCGGCCGGCATCCCGACCGGCTGGTGGCGCTCGGCGGCGTGCCGTTGCAGGACGGCAACGAGGCGGCCAAGGAGCTCGAGCGCTGCATGAAGCAGCTCAAGTTCAAGGGCGTCGAAATCCTGACCAATGTCGGCGGCAAGGAATTGTCCGATCCGGCGTTTGCGCCGTTCTGGAAGAAGGCCGAGGAGCTGTCCGCGCTGGTGCTGATCCACCCGAACGGTTTCACCCACGCCGAACGTCTCTCCCGCTTTTACTTCAACAACGTGATCGGCAATCCGCTCGATACCACGGTCGCGCTGCACTATCTGATCTTCGACGGCGTGTTCGAGCGGCATCCGAACCTGAAGGTGCTGGCGGTGCACGGCGGCGGCTATCTCGGCGCCTATTCCGGCCGCATCGATCACGCCTGGGGCGCGCGCTCCGATTCGCGCGGCAGCCTGCCGAAGCCGCCGGGGCATTATCTGCGCAACAACGTCTATTTCGACACCGTGGTGTTCACGCCGCACCAGCTCGAAGCGCTGGTCAAGACCTTCGGCGTCGACCATGTCGTGATGGGCACCGATTATCCGTTCGACATGGCGGATTTCGATCCGATCGAGCACGTGGTCGAAACGAAGTTCGACGCCGCCACCACGGCGGCGATCTGCGGCGGCAACGCCAAGAGGCTGCTGGGGCTGTAGTGCGCTACAGCAGAGTTGTTTCAGATCGAATTACCCGCTTCGACGCATAATGATCGTTGCTCCAGCAGTAATCAGCTTCCGAGAAAATCCAGCACCGCGGTCTCGGCAATCACCGCCTGCGCGTTGCTGTGGCGGTCGGAGCGGGCCTGCTCCTCCTCGGTGCGGGTCGCTTGCAGATAAGCGCCGAGGTGGCGCGCCCGCTCGATGATCCGGCGGCCGATCGGCAGGCGCGCCGCCTCGAAGCGGAGCAGGCCGGCCGCGACCTCGCCGGCCGCGACCGCGTCGGCGAGCGCGAGCGCATCGTCCGACGCCTTCGACACGCCGGCCGCGACATGGGGCCGTGCCACGAACGCGGCGTCGCCAATCACCGCCACCCGGCCGAACGCCATGCGCGGCGTCTCGAGATCGTAAATCGGCTGCAGCACCGGCTCGTCCATCAGCCGCGCGATGCCACGAAACTGCGGCGCCACCAGCCGCTCGGCCGCGGCCCGCATCTCGGCGATCGCCTGGCGGCGGATCAGCGGCGGCGGGATCGAGATCGAATGGGTCACGCCACTTTCGTCGGTGAGCAGCCGCTGCAGTTCGCTGCGCTCCTCGGCCGGCCGGTACCAGACCACGTTGTAGCGGCGGTGGCCGGGGCGCAGGTCGTTGTCCGGGCCCGCCACCGGATAGCCGAGGAACTGCTCGCCGGGCGGCAGGCAGAACGTCATGAACTCGAACAGCTCGCGATGGATCGCCGGCGGGATCGACCGCTCGGGCAACAGCGCGCGCCAGGCGACATAGCCGGCGTAGAGCGGATTGAGCTCCGGCAGGAGCTGCGCCCGCACGGTCGAGCGGATGCCGTCGGCACCGATCAGCAGGTCGGCCTGCGCGCTGCGGCCGTCGCTGAAATGCGCGGTCACCGACCCGCCGTCCTGCTCGAAACGCGCCAGTCCGACGCCACGGTGATAATGCGCCGCCGGAAAGCCGTCGCGCAGCACGCGGTAGAGCCGCTCCCAGGCGGTGAGCGTCTGCGGGCACTCAATCGCGCAGACCAGGCGGCCCTCGAAGTCGAGGATTTTACGCGTCGTCATGTCGACGCCGAGCGCGGTGGTGTCGAGGCCGAGCGCGCGCATGGTCTGCGCCACCACCGGCTGTGCGACAATGCCGGCGCCGCGGCCCGCGAGCTCGCTCTCGACTCGCTCGTAAACGTCGACCTCGAAGCCGCGCTGGCGCAGCAACAGGCCGGCAAACAAGCCGCTCATCGAGCCGCCGATCACGATGGCGTGCCTGCGCGCGGCTGGCGATGCGGTGCTGGCCATGCTTGCGGTCCGAAAAATCCACTATATGCTGCCGGCAAGCGTTGGAGGAATGCCATGGCGTTGAGCATGCTGGACAAGGCGGCAGTCCATTCCGACCGCAGCGCGTGGCCGCCCGAGATCAAGGCCGAGTTCGAGCGCGAAAGCCGGCGCCCCAACGGCTGCGTCGGCACCGAGCTGCTGTCGGAGACCGACAAGGTCCGCATCTGGATCATCCGGTTGCAGCCGGGCGAGCGGGTCGGATTTCATCGCCACGTGCTGAATTACTTCTGGACCTCGGTGAACGGCGGGCGCGGCCGGCAGCACCTGATGGACGGGTCGACCGTCGACTACGACTACGCGCCCGGCGAGACGCGGCACGAAACCTACGGGCCGGGCGAGTTCAAGGTCCACGACCTGGAAAATCTCGGCGACAAGGAAATGATCTTCAACACGATCGAATTCCTCGACAGCGCCAACAAGCCCTTGCCGGTGCCGGACGGCGTGCGGCTGACGCGAGCTTGAGTTTGCTGCGGCATTTCGCTTCAACCCAAATCCCGTCGCCACGGACGGACTAGCCAAGCCGGCAGCCATCCTGCACACTACCGGCGCCAAACCTGGGCGGGACCGAGCTCGGCATTGGGGGATTCCGGCGCGTGTCGTATGAGCTGCTGATCAATGCCTTGATCGCCGGTGTGCTGCTCGGTGGCTTCTATGCCGCGGTGACGGTCGGCATTTCGATCTCGTTCGGCATACTCGACGTCGTCAACATCGCCCACCCGGCATTCATCATACTCGGCTCCTACATTGCCTACATCGTCAATCAGACGATCGGCCTCGATCCGATCCTGACCGCCATCCTCGTGCTGCCGGCCTTCTATATGCTGGGTGCCGCGGTCTATCAGGTCTATTACGCCTCATTCGAAAAGCGCGGGCAGGACGCGCTGCGCGGGCTGGCGTTCTTCTTCGGGCTGCTGTTCGTCACCGAGGTCATGCTGATCCTGGTGTTCGGCGTCGACTATCGCTACGTGCAGGCCGGCTATATCGACCACACGCTGCACTTCGCCTTCATCGACCTGCCGTTCCGGATGCTGATTCCCTGCATCATCTCGCTTTTGATGATGGCGCTGCTGCAGCTTTATCTTTCGCGCACCTTCACCGGCCGCGCGATCATGGCGGTATCGCAGGATCAGCTCGCGCTGCAGCTGATGGCCGTCGACCCGGTCCGCATCAAACGCATCGCGTTTGCGATCTCGATCGCGACCGCGTCGCTGGCGGGCGCGTTCCTGATCATCATCCAGCCGGTCGAGCCGTCGGTCGGGCGCGAGTACATCGGCCGCGTGTTCGCGATCTGCGTGCTGGGCGGCTTGCAGAGCCTGCCCGGCACCGTGATCGCGGCGATGCTGCTCGGCATCGTCGAAAGCATCACCGCGACCTTTTACGGCCCGTCATGGGCGCCAGCGGTGGCGTTCGGCTTCCTGCTGCTGACGCTGGCGTTCCGGCCGGCCGGGCTGTTGGGGCGATAACGCATGATCCCGAAAAGTGTGCAGCGATTTTCGGACCAGATCATGCGCAGCAAGACGCATGATCCCGAACGCCATCATGCGCCGGAAGAAGGATTAACGCCGTGCGTTCATTCTTCTTCTATCTCGGCTGCATCCTGGTCGGCGCGCTGTTCTTCCTGTTCGCGCGCTGGCTCCACAACGACTATCTGTTCTTCGCCGGCTACACCGTGCTGCAGTTCATCGTGCTGGCGACCGCCTGGAACATCCTCGGCGGCTATTGCGGCTATGTGAATTTCGGCTCCGCGGCGTTCTTTGCGGTCGGCGCCTATGCGTCGGTGGCGATGCACAAGCTCGGCACGGACGTCGACCGCTATTTTCCGGAATCGCTCGCCGGCATCGCCGACGCCGTGCTGCCGCTGCCGATCCCGGCGCTGATCGTGATCGGCGGCCTGGCGTCCGGGCTGATCGGGCTCGGCACCGGCTATCTGACGCTGCGGCTGCGCGGCGCGTTCTTCGCCATCGCGACGCTGGCGCTCGCGGTCGTGCTGCAAACCTTGATCGTCAACTGGGACTTCGTCGGCGGCTCGCGCGGCGCCTATATCATCCGGCCGTCGGAGGTGCCGATCATCGGCAGCTACATTCAGTATCTGTTCCTGGTCATGCTGGTGCTGGCGGTGATCGCGATCGCGGTCGCGCGCATCATCGAACGCTCGCGGCTCGGCTACGGCTTCGCCACCATCCGCGACGACGAGATCGCGGCCGAGGCCTGCGGCGTGCCGACGCTGCGGCTCAAGCTGATCGCGACCACCATCTCCGGCGCGCTGATGGGCATGGCCGGCGCGCCATTCCCCTATTACATCGGCTATATCGAGCCGAGCTCGGCCTTCGGCCTCGCCTATGCGGTCAACTCCATCGCCATGCCGATGATCGGTGGCACCACAAGCTGGGTCGGCCCGCTGGTCGGCGCCCTGCTGCTCGGCACGCTGCAACAGATCGCGACCGTGACGATCTCGTCGGCGGTCAACCTCTTGATCGTCGGCCTGCTGCTGATCGGCTTCGTGATCGTCGCCCCCACGGGCATCGTCGGGCTGGTGCAGGATTTCATGCGCTCCGGCGCCTCGCGCGATGGATCGCCGACCTGGCGGTCGCGGCTTGCGAGCTTCGCCAACATGCGGCCGGGAGCGCGCTGATGGCCAGCTCCGCTGCTCGAAGTCGAAAACCTCGGCAAGCGCTTCGGCGGCTTTGTCGCGCTCGACGGCATCAACCTGTCGGTCGCGCCGGGCGAGCGCGTCGGCCTGATCGGACCGAACGGCTCGGGCAAGTCGACGCTGGTCAATTGCATGTGCGGCACCTTGCAGAACGAGACCGGCACGGTGCGGTTCGACGGCCACGTCGTCGACGGGCTCGCCGCCCACGAGCGCACCCATCGCGGCATGGCGCGCAGCTTCCAGTTGCCGCGGCCGTTCGCGACGCTGACGGTTGCGGAAAACCTGCGGATTCCCCTGCTCTACACCGCGCACACGCGCTGCGGCCGCCACCTGACGCCAGGAGGAAAGCGAAGCCCGCTGCCACGAGCTTGCCGACGCTGGTCGGGCTCGCCGCCAAGGCCAACAAGCTGCCGCGCGACCTGACCCAGGTCGAGATGCGCAAGCTCGAGCTTGCCCGCGCCATGGCGAGCCGATCCGAAGCTCCTGATCGCCGACGAGGCGATGGCCGGCCTGTCGCAATCTGAGGTCAACGACATCGTCGGCCTGCTGATCAAGCTCAACGAGCGCGGCATCACCATCATCCTGATCGAGCACATCATGCGCGCGGTGATGGCGTTCTCGCAGCGGCTGGTCGTGCTGGTGTCCGGCAAGAAGATCGCCGACGGCCCGCCGCAGGAGGTGGTCAGCCATCCCGAGGTGATCGGAGCCTACCTTGGCCAGTAGCCTCACCATCGACAAGGTCGACGCCGCCTACGGCGCGGTGCGCGTGCTCGAAGAGGTCACGCTCGACGTTCGAGCCGGGCGAGACCGTGGTGCTGCTCGGCACCAACGGCAACGGCAAGAGCACGCTCATGAAGTGCATCATGGGCATCGTGCGGCCGCGCTCCGGCCGCATCATGGCGGCGATCGACGGCGTGCAGCACGACCTCACCAGCCTCACCACCGAGCAGATCGTCGATCTCGGCATCGCGCTGGTGCCGGAGGGCCGGCGGCTGTTCCCCAAGCTGACGGTCGAGGAAAACCTCGCGCTCGGCGCGTTCCGGCCGACCGCGCGGGCGCAGATCAAGCAGCAATCTCGAAGCCTGCTTCGAGACCTTTCCGCGGCTGGCCGAGCGCAAGAGCCAGCTTGCCGGCTCGATGTCCGGCGGCGAGCAGCAGATGCTGGCGCTCGGCCGCGCGCTGATGCTGGCGCCGAAGATCCTGCTGGTGGACGAGCCGTCGGTCGGGCTCGGCCCGATCCTGGTGAGCCGGACCATCGACAAGATCAAGGAGCTGAAGGAGCGGCTATCAACTGACCGTGCTGATGGCGGAGCAGAACTTCAACCAGGCGATCCGCATCGCCGACCGCGGCTATGTCATCGTGCACGGCAAGATCGCGTTCGACGGCGGCTCCGCCGAAGAGCTGAACAACAACGACCTGATCCGGAAGTTTTATCTGGGGCTGTAGAGCTAGTTAGACTTCAGCACACTCCGTTCGCTCCCGCGGAAGCGGGAGCCGCAGTGCTTGGCCAAGCGCTGGGTCGCCGCTGACGGGCATCCCATCGCGCAATGCGCGATGCGGGCTCCTCGCGGCGACGATCGGCGCGCTTCGAACTGAAACAACTCTGCTTTACGCCGCCTTCTGCCTTCGGTTGACCGAACGGCTGGCCGGCCATGTATAGACGCGGTCGGCGGGATCTCCGGCGTCGGCCGGTTCTCGGCCTTGCCGTCGAAGGTCAGCTCCATCATCACGCCGCTCGGATCGTGCACGAAAATCTGCCACAGCGACGTGCCCGGCACGATCGCGGCGCGCCAGTCGTAGCCGAGCTTCTTCACGCGCTCGAGGCATTCGTCCCAGCCCTTGATGGTCAGGCTGACGTGGTCGAGCGCCGCGGTGCCATAGGGCGTCTTGCCGTCCACCAGCGCCGGGCCGCCGGCATAGATGTGGATGATCGGAACGGCGTCGCCCGCCGCGATCCAGGCGCCGGGGAAACCGAAATCCGGACGGTGCACGAGCTTCATGCCGAGCACGTCGGTGTAGAACTTCACCGTCGCATCGAGATCGTTGGTCTTGATCGCGACGTGGAACAGGCCGGTGACTTGCATGGCAACCTCTCTTGCGGGTCCGTGAATGAGAAACGCCGCGCGGATCGCTCCGCGCGGCGTCATGTTAGCAGACGAGCACGACTCTCGCAGCAGGCCGATCGAGCCCGTTACTTCGCCTTCTCGTAGGGGTAGATCAGCGTCGCCGGTCTTGAACTCGGCCGGCGTGAGCACGGTCTGGTAGTTCATGCCCCTTCCAGGTCTCGCCCTCTTTGATGCCGTGGTACTGCACCTGCATCATGCCGGACTTGGTCCACTCGCCGCCCGGGCCGTAGCTCCAGTCGCCCATGATGGTCTTGAAGGTGGTCTTGCGGAAGTAGTCGGCGACCTTGTCGTCCTCGATGCTCTTGGCGCCGTCGATCGGCCTCGCCCAGCACGCTGAGGTAGGCATAGCCCCAGCCGCCGAGGTAGTAGCCGAGCGGATCGACGCCTTCGGCGCCGGCGCGCGCCTGGTACTTGTCGAAGAACTCGGCGGCCGGCGCCATCAGCTTCTCGGACGGCACCCAGGTCTCGTAGTTGACGATGCCGTTGAGCTTGGCGCCCGAGCCGCTGCTTGAACACGGTGGCCTGCAGGCCGACCATGCGCCGCCGATCATCTTCGGCTTGTAGTTCAGCTCGTTGATCGCCGTCTGCACGATGCCGACCGAGCTCAGCGGATAGGAGCAGATGATGACGAGTCGGCGTTGGCCGCCTGCAACGCACGGACGATCGGCGTGAAGTCCGTGGTGCTCGGCGGATAGTTCCTGTCGTAGACGATCTTGAGGTTGTACTTCTTGGCGTTGTCGCGGGCGCCTTCGCAGGCGTTGCGGGAGAACTCGGCGTCCTCGGCGGCGAGCGCGACCGTCGTCGGCTTCGGATTCTGCTCGAGCGCGACTTCGAAGAAGCCCTCGGTGAACGACGTCTTGGTGTTCGGCCCGGTCGGCAGCACCGAGAAGTATTTCGGATATTTGAACTCGTGGTTCGCGTCGAGCGCGAACAGCGACGGGAACACCTTGTTCTTCTGCATCACGACCGGCATCGCCGGCGCGACCATGTTGGTGGCGTAGCCGCCGACCACGAGATTGACCTTATCGACGTCGATCAGCTTGGTGTAGATGCCCGGCACCGTCGAAGGATTGCTCTGGTCATCGTAGTAGATCGAGCTTGACCGGACGGCCGAGCAGCCCGCCCTTGGCGTTGATCTCCTCTTCCCAGATCTTCATGCCGAGCAGCGTCTGCTTGCCGTTGGCGGCGAGCGGACCGGTCAGCGCCATGCCGAAGCCGATGGTGATCGGCTGGCCGGACTGGGCGCTGCGCCGGCGCCGTCGACGCTGTCAGCGCGAAAGCGCCGGCAGCGGCAAGGGCAAGCAGCTTGAGTTCGTCATTGAAGCATCGACATCCTCCCGGTGGTGAAATTTTGCGGCATCTTAGGCGGTTTCGGCGTCCCCGCGCTAGAGGCGGGTGTGGCCGATTGACGCCGGGCCGTGGGCATCGCTGCCCACCCGCGCGAACTACCGCGGTGTCGCGTCGCCGCCATCGACCATGATGGTCTCGACCTCGCCCGCGCCAGCGCGCCGGAACGCCGCCGCCTTGTTGTATTCGTCGGATTTGAAGCAGGCCACGCCCTGCTCGAAGGTCGGAAACTCGATCACCACAAAGCGGTGGAATTTTTGCGGTCCCTCCAGGATCTCGATAGCGGCCGCCGCGCGCCAGTACCTTGCCGCCATGCTTGGCGATGATCGCCGGCACCAGGTCGGTGTATTTCTTGTATTCGACGGGATCGTTGATCTTGGAGCGTGCAACCCAATAGGCCGGCATCTCCGCCTCCTCCCCTTTTGGACATCGACCGTCCAATGCTAAGCACTGCCTACGCGCAAATGCCATGACCGCCCGCCCGGTGCGGGACATTCAAGGAGGCCGACATGCCGCTGTCGTATATGGAACACTTCCTCCTCCAGACCGAAGATATCGAGGCCACCAAGGACTGGTACGTCAAGGTCCTGGGCTTCCGCGTCGGCCCCGCGCCCGGACTTCAAGTTTCCGGTGTACTGGCTCTATCTCGGCGACCGCGACGTGCTGCACATCACCACCGGCGGCAAGAACGTCAGCGAGAACCGCAAGAAATATGTCGGCCAGCAGTCCGAGGCCGCGACCGGCACCGGCGTGATCGACCATATCGGCTTCCGCACCACCGGCCTGCATGAGATGATCGAGCACCTCAAGAAGCACAACATCGACTTCAAGGAGCGCCAGGTCGACGACCAGGGGCTCTACCAGCTGTTCCTGTTCGACCCGAACGGCGTGAAGATCGAGCTCAACTTCGCCAACGCCGAGGCCAAGGGCCGCAAGCCGCAGCTGTCGGCGAAGGAGCTGATCGCCGGCGACGAATTGAGTTGCGGTCGCGCAACATACTTGCTCCACCTCTCCCATAGGGAGAGGTCGGATCGCGAAGCGATCCGGGTGAGGGGTTACGGACTATCGATAGTCCATAACCCCTCACCCCAACCCTCTCCCCAGACGCGGAGCGGCGAGCCGCGCGACGAGCTGCGCGGCGGCATGACCGGAACATGCCAACGCGAACGCAGTGCAACCATGCCGCGCAAGCTCATCGACATTTCCATTCCGCTGCAGAACGACGTCGCCGCCGATCCGCCGGGCTACGGGCCGAGCATCCGCTATTTCGATCACAAGCAGACCGCCGAAGAGGTCTGCAAGTTCTTCCCCGGCCTCACGATCGAGCGAATTGCCCGACCGCGAAGGCTGGGCGATCGAATGGATCAAGCTCTCGACCCACTGCGGCACCCATCTCGACGCGCCCTATCACTTCGCCTCGACCATGGACCGCGGCAAGCGCGCGGCGACGATCGACGAGGTGCCGCTGGAATGGTGCTTCAATCCCGGCGGTCAAGCTCGACTTCCGGCATTTCCCGACGGCTATGTCGCGACCGCCAAGGACGTCGAGGCCGAGCTCAAGCGCATCGGCCACACGCTGTCGCCGCTCGACATCGTGGTGGTCAACACCAGCGCCGGCGCGGCTTACGGCCAGCCCGATTATGTGTCGCGCGGCTGCGGCATGGGCCGCGAGGCGACGCTCTATCTCCTGGAGCGCGGCGTGCGCGTCACCGGCATCGACGGCTGGAGCTGGGACGCGCCGTTCGTCCACACCAAGGCGAAATATCGCGCGAGACCCACGATCCGAGCATCATCTGGGAGGGCCACCGCGCCGGCCGCGAGATCGGCTATTGCCACATCGAGAAGCTGCACAATCTCGACAAGCTGCCGTCCAAGGGCTTCACGATCAGTTGCTTCCCGGTGAAGATCCACGCCGCGTCCGCCGGCTGGACGCGCGCCATCGCGATTCTGGATTGCGAGCTGCGACGGTATCGACCAGCGCCGCGCGGTTGACCCCGCGCGCGACGCTGTCGCTACCATCCGGCATCAAAAACAACGACCGTTCCAGGAGGACAGGCATGGACAGACGCCAATTCGTGGTCGGCTCGGCCGCAGCCGCGGCTCTGCCGCCGGGTCCGCGCAGGCGCAGGACGCCTATCCGTCCCGCCCGATCACGCTGATCAATCCGTTTCCGCCGGGCGGCGCCGCCGACGTGGTCGGCCGGCCGTTCGCCGCCGTGCTCGAGCCGATCATCAAGCAGCCGGTGGTGATCGAGACCAAGGCCGGCGCCGCCGGCCAGGTCGGCGCGCAGTTCGCCGCCAGCGCCAAGCCCGACGGCTACACGCTGCTCGTCCATATCGTCTCGATTTCCGGCTTCGCCGAGGTCGACAGCTGTTCGGCCGGCAGCCGAAGTTCACCCGCGCCGATTTCATCCCGATCGCGCGCTTCACCGAGGGCCCGATGGCGCTCGTGGTCAACGACCAGACGCCCTACAAGACGCTGAAGGAGCTGGTCGACGACGCCAAGAAGCGGCCCGACAAGATCGATCTTCAGCTCGTCCGGCCTCTACGGCGCGCTGCACTTGCCGACCGCGCTGTTCATCAAGGCCGCCGGCATCCAGATGCGCCATCTGCCGACCAACGGCGGCGGCCCGGCGCTCACCGCGCTCCTCGGCAACAACGCCCAGGTGCTGGCGTCGTCGATCGCGGCCGCCAACGCCCAGATCAAGGCCGGCAAGCTGCGGGCGCTGGCCTGACATTCTCCGACAAGCGCGCGGCCTCGCTGCCCGACGTGCCGACCATGAAGGAGGCCGGCTACGACGTCGAGTTCTAGCTCTGGGTCGGCCTGTTCGCGCCCAAGGGCACGCCGGACGCCGTCGTCGACAAGCTGCGCGCGGAGGCGAAGAAGGCCGCCGCCAGCCGAGCAGTTCAAGAAGGCGATCGAGAATATCGGCGACGAGGTCGCCTATCTCGACCAGCCGGAATTCGCCAAGTTCTGGGACGAGGATGCCAAGCGCGTCGAGGACGCTGTCCGGCGATCGGCAAGGTGTGAGGATGACTGCACGCTCGGATGACGAGCGTGCCGGCCAGCGCGTGATCCTGCGCCGCGATCATATCGCCGGCGGCGCGTTCATCGTCGCCGGCGCCCTTTTGTTCGCGATGAGCGGCGATCTGCCGTTCGGCACGCTTGCCTCGCCCGGCGCCGGCATGATGCCGAAGCTCGTGCTGGCGCTGCTGATGGCCTTTGGCGCGCTGCTGGTGCTCCGGGCGGGCGAAAGCCCGCCGCTTGCCGAGATCGCCTGGGGCGATTTCCGCCACGCCGCAACCGTGCGTGGCGGCGGCTGCGGTTGCCACCGCGCTCTACACAGTGATCGGCTTCGTGCTTAGCGTGTCGCTTCTGCTGTTCGTGCTGCTCTACTTCGTCGAGCGCCGAGCCTTCTGGCGCGCCGCTGGCCGTCAGCGTCGGCGTAACCGTCGGGTCCTATCTGCTGTTCAACACGCTGCTGAAATCGCCGCTGCCGCCCATGCCGTTCTGGTCCTGATCTGCCGTGGAAGCGACCTTCGACAGCCTGCTGCTCGGCTTCTCGGTCGCGTTCCGGCCGGACGTGCTGCTCTATGCGTTTCTCGGCTGCGTGGTCGGCACGCTGGTCGGCATGCTGCCCGGCATCGGCCCGCTCGCCGGCATCAGCATTCTGCTGCCGGTGACCTTCGGGCTCGACGCCACCAAGGCGATCGTGATGCTGGCCGGCATCTACTACGGCTCGCAATACGGCGGCTCGACCACCTCGATCCTGATGCGCATTCCGGGCGAAGCCGCCTCGGTGATGACCTGCATCGACGGCTACGCCATGGCGCAGAAGGGCCGCGCCGGCGCCGCGCTCTGCATCGCCGCGGTCGGCTCGTTCATCGCCGGCACCTTCGGCGTCATCGCGCTGACCGTGATCGCGCCGCCGCTCGGCGCGTTCGCGCTGCGCTTCGGGCCGCCGGAATACACCGCGCTGCTGGTGCTCGGCCTCGTCTTCCTGGCCTACATGTCGTCGACCTCGCTGGCGCGCACGCTGCTGATGGCGAGCTTCGGGCTGCTGCTCGGCTGCATCGGCATCGACGTGATGACCGGCCATTTCCGCTATGCCTTCGACATCCCCGAGCTCGGCGACGGCATCGGCATCGTGCCGGTCGCGGTCGGCCTGTTCGGGCTCGGCGAAATCCTCTCGACGCCGAGCCGCAGCGTCACCGCCAAGGTCGCGGCGCCGCGGCTGGCCGAGCTGCTGCCGAGCCGCGCAAGGAATGGCGCCAATCCGCCATGCCGATCGCGCGCGGCACGGTGCTGGGCTTCCTGGTCGGCATCGTGCCGGGCTCGGCGCATATCATTTCGAGCTTCCTGTCCTACGCGCTGGAAAAGCGGATCTCCCAGCCATCCGGAGGAGTTCGGCAAGGGCGCGGTGGCGGGCGTCGCCGGCCCGGAATCCGCCAACAACGCGGCCTCGACCGGCGCCTTCGTGCCGATGCTGGCGCTCGGCCTGCCGACCGGGCCGGTGACCGCCGTGCTGATGGCGGCGCTGCTCATCCACGGCGTGCCGCCCGGCCCGCAGCTCGTCACCGAGCACCCGCAGGTGTTCTGGGGCTTCATCGCCTCGATGTATGTCGGCAACCTGATGCTGCTGGCGCTCAACCTTCCGCTGGTCGGGCTGTTCGTCAACGTGCTGCGCATTCCCTACGCCTATCTCTATCCGCTGATCATCATGTTCTGCATCATCGGCGTCTACGAGGTGAACCACTCGATCGTCGACGTCTGGATCATGCTGGTGATGGGCGTGGTCGGGTATCTGCTGCGCAAGTTCGACTTCGATCCGGCGCCGCTGGTGCTCGGCCTGGTGATCGCGCCGACCTTCGAGATGAGCCTGCGCCAATCGCTGATCATGTCGAACGGCGCCTGGACGATCTTCTTCGAGCGCCCGATTGCCGGCGTCCTGCTCGCGGTCAGCGCCGTGTTGCTGGTGCTGTCGCGGTATCCTTCCTGCTGAAGCGCAAGGACTGGCGCGCCAAGCTTGCCGAGGCCGAGTCGAGCGAGGGCAAATAAGGGAGGCGACATGACTATTTCCCGCCGCGGTTTTCTGCACTTCGCCGCCGGTGGCGCCGCGCTCGCGGCAATGCCGCAGCCGGGCTTGGCGCAGGCCTATCCGTCGCGGCCCGTCACCTTGGTGGTGTTCGTGCCGCCGGGCGGCGCACCGGACATTGTCGCGCGGCTGATCGGCCAGCCGCTGTCGCAACGGCTCGGCCAGCCGGTGGTGATCGAGAACCGGCCGGGCGGCGGCGGCAATCTCGCCTTGCAGGCGGTCGTGCGGGCGCCGGCGGACGGCCACACGCTGCTGCTGATCGCGACGCCGCATGCGGTCAACGTGACGCTCTATGAAAAGCAGACCATCAACGTCATCCGCGACATCGTCCCGGTGGCGAGCATCGACAACGATGCGTTCTCGATGGTGGTCAACCCGTCGCTGCCGGTCAGGACCGTTGCCGAATTTATCGCCCATGCGAAGTCCAACCCCGGCAAGGTCAACATGGGGTCGAGCGGCAGCGGCAACCTCAGTCACCTGGCCGGCGAGCTGTTCAAGATGATGACCGGCACCGAAATGGTTCACGTGCCGTACCGCGGCATGCCCGCGGCGATCACCGCGCTGATGACCGGCGACGTGCATGTCGTATTCGATGCGCTTGCCGTCGTCGCTGTCGCACGTCAGGGAAGGCAAGGTGCGCGCGATCGGGGTGACGACCGACACGCGCGTGAAGGCGTTGCCGGACGTTCCGCCGGTCGCCGAAGCGGTGCCAGGCTACGTGGTGACCGGATGGCTGGGCATCGGCGTGCCCAAGGGCACACCGGCCGGCATTGTCGAGCAGACTCAGCAAGGAAATCAACGCCGTGCTCGCCGATCCCGAGACGGTGACGCGGCTCGCCAACATCGGCAGCGAGCCATTCGCCGGCTCGCCCGACGGCTTCGGCAGGTTCATCGCCGCGGAAACCGAGAAGTGGGCCAAGGTGGTGCGGTACGCCAACCTCAAGGTCGAGTGATCGCCATCCGCCTGAGCGCGGCGCCGTGTGGGTCGATCCAAGTTGGCAAGAGTCGCAACAGGAACTTATTCCGTCAGCCGCCGTTGACAGGCGGCACACCGACGAGGCGCATCCATGTCCCATCTCAAGACCGCTCTGGTCGTGGTCCTGACGACGAGCTTCCTCGTCGGCACCACCTTCGCCCAGCCGGCGCAAAAGCCAACGCCGCCGCCGAACACCAGCCGGAGCTCGGCGACCACCGCCAATCCCGAATTGCAAAAGCAATTGGCGCCGGAGCGGCGCGCGATGAAGCGGCAACGGCGGGACGATTGTGAACGGCAGGCCACGCAACAGAAGCTTCCCCTCGCCAAGCGTTGGCGCTTCATCCGTCAATGCTTGAAGGGCTGACGGCGGAACGGGCGCGCTGGCCGCGAGGCCAGCACGCGCCGGCTGGCACTTCGGCGCTGCCAAGCCCTGACGCCCGCGCCTGAAATCCGCTATGATGGCCTGCGCCCAATCCTGGAGCATGCCATGCAGCTTGTCGCCGAACGGCCTTCGACCACCACCATCCGCGCCAAGATGAACTACATCGTCGACACCGGCATGCCGCCGGTGCGCTACATCGACTGGCCGGAGATGGCGCACAAGGAGATCCCGCCGACATACAAAGAGCACGAGGTGACGATCCGCAACGGCCGGCCGCTGCGCGACACGTTCAGGCTCGACACCCACGGCTTCGTGTTCGTCGACCACCACACCAGGATGAAGGACTTCACCGACGAGGCCGAGCGCAAGCGCGTCTATGACCTCGAAGTGGCGGAGCTGATCAAGAAGCATTCCGGCGCCTCGGATGTGCCTGGTGTTCGACCACACCATCCGCGTCGGCGACGAGCAGGTGCAACAGAAGACCGGCGCGCGACCGCCGGTGAAGGGCGTGCACAACGACTACACCGAGGCCTCGGCGCCGCAGCGGCTGCGCGAGATCGTCGGCGACGCCGAGGCCGAACGCCGTTTCAAGAAGCGCTGGGCGATCATCCAGGTCTGGCGGCCGATCCGCGGCACGGTGATGATCGATCCGCTCGGCATCTGCGACGGCCGCAGCATTCCGCAGAAGGGCTTCATCCTGGTGCAGCGCCGCTACAAGTACCGCACCGGCGAGGTCTACCACATCGCCTACAACCCCGAGCACAAGTGGTTCTACTTCCCGCAGCATGGAGCGCGACGAGGCGATGGTGTTCAAGGTGTTCGACACCGACCAGACCGTGCCGACGCGCTTCACCGCGCATTCGGCGTTCGACGATCCGGACACGCCGCCGAACGCGCCGCCGCGCGAGAGCATCGAGACGCGCACCTTCGCGTTCTGGGACTAGCCGCGCCGCCGGGCACGGCTTTGGTTGCAGGGAAAAATCGCGTTACCTCGGCAGTTTCGCCGTCGCCTCGATTTCCACCAGCATCTGCGGCGACACCATGCGGGCGAACACCGCGGTGTTGGCCGGCCGCGCCGCGTCGCAGTGCTTGCGGATGATCGGCGCGATACGCTCGAAATCCTGCTCGCGCGCCATGTAGATCACCACCCGGACCAGGTCGGCGAGGCTCGCGCCGGCCTGCTGGAGCGCCCGCTCGATGTTGCGAAAGCAGTTCTCGCACTGGGCTTCCACGTCGGCGGGATACTGCTTGGTCTCCGCGTCGAAGCCGGTGGTGCCGGACACGAACACCCAGCCGTCGGCGACCACGGCGCGCGCGTAGCCGACCTTGTCCTCGTTCGGATGGCCGGAGAAGATTCGCGTTCCGATCATGCTGGCTACCCTCCTCAGGCCGCCGCAATGGCTGCCCTGATTCCAGTCCGGGCTTTTTCAGGGAACGTGCTGAGCCGCTCAGATCGCCAGCGTGCCGCTCTTGGCCGCCGCGTAGCGTTCGCCGACCTTTGCCCAGTTCACTACGTTCCACCAGGCCTTGAGATAGTCGGCCCGGCGGTTCTGGTAGCTGAGATAATAGGCGTGCTCCCACACGTCGTTACCGATCAGGACGCGCTTGCCTTCCATCAGGGGCGTGTCCTGATTGGGTTTTGTTTCGAGCGCGAGCTTGCCGTCCCGCGCGACAGTGACGAACACCCAGCCCGAGCCGAACACGCGAAGTCCGGCCGCGTTGAAGTCGTTCTGAAGTTTCTCGAGGCCGCCGAGGTCGCGCGTGACGGCCTCGGCAAGTTCGCCCTGCAGCGTCCCGCCGCCCGGGCCCATGATCTGCCAGAACATGGTGTGATTGGCGTGGCCACCGCCGTTGTTGCGCAATGCGGTCCGGATCGATTCAGGCATTTCGCCGAGCTTGGCGAGAATGTCCTGCATCGGCATGCTCGCAACGGCGGAATGGTCTTTGACGGCATTGTTGAGGTTGGTCACGTAGGCGGCGTGATGACGATCGTGATGGATTTCCATGGTGCGCGCGTCGATGTGCGGTTCGAGCGCGTTGTTGGCGTAGCCCAGCGGATCGAGCTTGAACGGGCCGGTTGCGGGCTGGGCAATCGCCCTCGGCGCGAGGACCAGTGTTGCGGCAGCCGCCGCGCCGGCCATGAGGCTGCGCCGCGTGATGGCAGAGTCGGTGCGAAACGGCATGGAATCCCTCCCCGTGAACGCTGGCGTGCGATCGTCGTCGCTCCAGTCGAATACTTGCCGCCAGTCTAGCACGCCGCGAACCGGCAAGGAGAAGAGCTCCTGGCACCGGACGCGCGCGCTACAAGGACGCGGCGTAGTGCGCGAGCGCGGCGATATCGGCGTCGGTAGCGCGCGCGAGATTGGCGCTCATCGCGGTATCGCCGCCGGGGCGCGTGTTGTCGCGAAACTCCTTCAGCGACTCGATCAGATAGTCGATGCGCTGCTTGGCGATCCGCGGCATCTGATCCTGACCCGGCAAGGTCCGGCAGATGGCAGGAGCCGCAGCGGCGCTGATTCGAAATCTCCTGCGCCGCGCTTGACCAGCGCCGGGTCGAGCGGCTCGTCGCTCCGCTTGGGCCGGCAGCTTGCGAATAGTGCTCCGACAGCGCGTCAGGTCGTCGTCCTTCAGGTCCTTCACGATCGGCGCCATCGCCTCGACCTTGCGCACGCCCTCGCGCATCAGGAACAGCTGGTTGAAGATGAAGAATGCCGGCTGGCCGGCGAGCGACGGAATTTTCTCCATCTTGGAGTTGCCGTCCTCGCCGTGACAGGCGCCGCAGAGCTGAAGCTTGTCGGCCAGTCGGCGCGTTCTGCGCGAGCGCCGAGCCCACGCCGAACAAGCCGGCGGCCGCCAGTCCAAGGACCAGCGGCCGCCACGAAGCTTGAGATCAGTCGCATGCCAGCGGTTACTTGCTTGCGTCTTCGCCATAGGTGATGCGATAGACCGCGCCGTTCTGCTCGTCGGAGACCAGCAGCGAGCCATCCTTCAACTGCAGGACGTAGGTCGGCCGGCCGTAGAACTCGTTGCTTCTCTGTCGAGCAGGCCGGTCATGAACGGCTCGATCTTGGCCTTGCCGCCGGAGATCCGCGCCACCACGACGTCGTAGCCGAACTTCTGCTCGCGGTTCCACGAGCCGCGCCGCGCGATGAACGCGACGTTCTGGTAGCTGCTTCGGGAACATGTTGCCGGTGTAGAACTTGATGCCGAGGCCGGCGGAATGCGGGCCGGTCAGCGCCGCCGGCATGCACCACGCCGGCGCACGGATTCGGCCGCTTGACGTCCGGATCGGGGATGCCGTTGGCGTGGCAGTACGGGAAGCCGAAGTTGGCGCCCTCCATGTCCTTGGCGATGCGGTTGAGCTCGTCCTCCGGTCCGGCGTTGCCGGCCCAGTCGCGGCCGTTGTCGGTGAACCACAACTCCTTGGTCACCGGATGCCAGTCGAAGCCGACCGTGTTGCGCACGCCGCGCGCCACGATCTCCATGCCGGTGCCGTCGGCGTTGTAGCGGCGGATCTGGCCGTGCGTGCCGGGATTGATCTCGCAGATGTTGCAGTTGGCGCCGACCTGCACGTACATCTTGCCGTCCGGCCCGAACGCCGACGTATTTCCAGTTGTGGTGGATGGTGTCCGGCAGATTGTAGGCCTGTCGGTCAGCTCGACCGGATCCGGCAGCTTCGCCTTGTCGAGCTTGTCCTCGATGTTGTCGTAGCGGAACACCTTGTTGATGGCGAAGACGTAGAGCGCGCCGTCCTTGAAGGCGAGCCCGTTCGGCTGGGTCAGGCCCTGGATGATGACCTTGGCCTCGCGCTTGCCGTCCTTGTCGGTGATGGCATAGACGCGGCCGATCACCGCGCGTGCCCATGAAGATCGTGCCCTTGTCGCCCATCACCATGGTGCGCGCGCCGGGATGGCCGCTGGACCAGACCTCGGCCTTGAAGCCCGCCGGCAGCTTGATCTTGTCGACCGGCAGCTTGTCCGCCGCGGCTGCGATCGGCGGCGTCGGATGCGGCTTGAGGTTGGCGTCCTGCTTGCTCTCGTCGGATCTTGGTCTTGTCGAGCGGGCTGAAGCCCGGAGGCGCCTGGGCCTCCGCCGGCGCCGCCCATACGGCCAGCAACGCAAAGGCTCCGGCGGCCAACAAGCCGCGCCGGCATGACGATGACATGGACATGCATTCCTCCCCTGATCCGGAAGCTCTGGCCCGCTGGCCGGGAACGGTGCCCGGCGCCGCAACGGACCGATCTTCCTTGATTGCAAGTGTCGGATAAATAACCCCCCGCAGGCAATCGAATTCCGGACAATATCGGTTCGCCGTCACATCCGCCGATAGGCGTAGGCGGTGTCTTCCTGCACCGCGGCAAGCTCGGCCACCCGCGCATGATGCGGCGACAGATGGCAGACCGGATCGGTCGCGCGCGCGTCGCCGGTCAGCAGGAAGGCCTGGCAGCGGCAGCCGCCGAAATCGATCTCGCGCCGCTCGCAACTCGCGCAGGGCTCGGGCAGGAAATCGGTGCCGCGGAACGCGTTGAACGCCGGCGAAAGCGCCCAGATGTCGGCCAGCGAATGATCGCGCACGTTCCAGAACTCCAGGCCCGGGATCGACTCCGCGGCGTGGCACGGCAGCACCCGGCCGGACGGCGTGACGTTGAGCGAGCGCCGGCCCCAGCCGCCGACGCAGGGCTTGGGAAGTGCGCGCGTGATAGTCCGGCACCACCGCGTCGATCACGATGCGGCCGTGGTGCTTGCGGCGAAGCTCCTCGACCTCGGCGACCGCGCGCTCGACCTGCTCGGCGGTCGGCATCAGCGCGGCGCGGTTCTTCAGCGCCCAGCCGTAGTACTGCACATGCGCGATCTCGATCCGCGCGGCCTTCAGCCCGAGCGCGAGATCGACCATCTCGGCGATGCGTTCGATATTGGCGCGATGCACCACGAGATTGACGGTCAGCAGCAATCCGAGCCGCACCGCTTCGGCGGCAAGCGCATGCTTGCGCTGGAACGCGCCGCGATAGCCGGCGATATGGTCGGCCGACACCGCGTCGGAATCCTGGATCGAAACCTGCACGTGATCGAGGCCGGCCTCCCACAGGTCGCGCATGCGTGCGCGTGGTGATGCCGACGCCCGAGGTGATCAGATTGGTGTAGAGCCCGGCCTCGCGCGCCGACGCCGCGATCTCGACCAGATCGCGGCGCGCGCCGGGCTCGCCGCCGGAGAGATGCACCTGCAACACGCCGAGCGCCGCGGCCTCGGTGAACACCCGCGCCCAGGTCGCGGCGTCGAGCTCGTCGTCGCGCTGCTCGAGCGCCAGCGGATTGGAGCAATACGGACAGCCGAGCGGGCAGCGGTGCGTCAGCTCGGCCAGCAGGCCAAGCGGCTTCGGCAATTCCATGGCTGCGGCCGTAGGCAATTCGGGCGACCTTGCTGCGTCATGCGCGGGTTTGTCTATCACAACTCGAGCAACTTCTTGTCGGCCAGGCCGAGCAGCAGCTTGCTCACGTCGGCATGGATGCGCTCGCGCGGCGCGTTGAAGCGTCTGCGCCAGGTCGTCGACGATCGCGGCAAGCGTCGCCTCGCCGGTGCAGCGCTTGAGGATTTCGACCGCGATCGCGTCGGCCTTGAAGATGCGCTCCGGCGCCAGCAGCACCCAGCCGCCCTGCGCCTCGTTGTGGACAGGCGCACGCCGCGCGGCAGGCGCGGGCGCGCGTCCGGCGCGATGGCATCTCCCGAAGCATCTCCTGCGGCCATGTGGCTTGCGCCTCCAGGCGCGCTGCGCCCGTTGATCCGCTATATTATACGGCAATTGTGGGGCGGGAACGCGTTGACGATCGGGGGAGCGCGATGAAGCCGATGCGATGTTGGATCAAGCTGTCTTGCGCGGTTGCGATCGCGATGGCCGCGGGCCTGCCCGCGCAGGCGCAGGACTATCCCTCCAAGGCGGTGACAATCATCTCGCCGGCGGCCGCCGGCAACAGCACCGACATCGCCACGCGGCTGATCGCCGAGCGTCTGACGCAAATCTGGAAGCAGCAGGTCGTGGTGCTTAACCGCGCCGGCGCCGGCGGTCTGCTGGCGGCGCAAGCCGCCGCCGGCGCCGACAAGGACGGCTACACGCTCTACATGAGCGTGTCGTCGACCTGGACCGTCCTGCCGGTCATGCAGGAGGGCAAGATACCATTCGACATGCAAAAGGCCTTTGTGCCGATCGCAATGGGCGGCCAGCAGCCCATCGCATTGGCGGTCAACAAGGATGTGCCGGCAAAGAACGTGGCGGAGCTGATCGAGCTCGCCAACAAGACGCCGGGCGGCCTGCTCTACGCCACCAGCGGTCGCGGCGGGGTGTCCCACCTGTGCGGCGAATTGCTGCGCGCACGCGCCAAGGTCAACCTGTCGTTTGTCCATTCGCCGGGCGTTGCGACCGGACTGAACGACGTCATCGCCGGCCGAATTCCGATCGCGTTCGAGGGCATCGCCGCTCAGCGCGCGGCGACCGAAAGCGGCGCCATCCGGCTGCTGGCGACCGCCGCGCCGAAGCGCCTGCCCAACCTGCCGGATGTTCCGACCATCGCGGAGACCGTGCCCGGCGTGGTGGCGGTCGGATGGCTGGCGCTGATGGGACCGGCCGGAATACCGGACAGCATCGTCCGCAAGGTTGCCGCCGACATGAAGACCGTGCTCGCCAACCCCGAGGTCATCGAGAAATTCCATGTGCTCGGCACGTACCCGGTCGATATGGGGCCCGAGCAGCTGTTCGAGTACATGCGCGCCGAGGAGCGGCTGTGGTGGCCGATCGTGCGCGAAGTCAACCGGGAGCAGGCGGCGACGCCGCGATAGTCGCGCGCCCCGCTCAATGATGCGGGTGCAATGCCGCATGGCGGCAATCGGGTGGCGTGCTATACGACCGGCCGGAAGAACTTTGTCACGGAGAATGAAATGACGTCATGGTCGAAATTCTGGTGCGCGACGGCGGTGGTCTTGACCGCGATCCTGCCGGCGCAGGCGCAGGACTATCCCAACAAGCCGGTGACCTTCATCACGCCGGCCGCCGCCGGCAACAGCCCCGACGTGGTCACCCGCATCGTCGCCGACCGGCTGACGCAGATGTGGAAGCAGCAGATCGTGGTGATCAACCGGCCCGGCGCCGGCGGGCTGCTGGCGGCGCAGGCCGCGGCCGGCGTCGAGAAGGACGGCTACACGCTCTACATGACCCAGGCCTCGACCTTCAACGTGCTGCCGGTGCAGCAGGGCGACAAGATGCCGGTCGATCTGCACAAGGCGTTCGTCGCGGTCGGCATGGTCGGCGAACAGCCGATCGCCATCGCGGTCAACAAGGATGTCCCGGCGAAGAGCGTCGCCGAGCTGATCGCGCTCGCCAACAAGACCAAGGACGGTATGCTGTTCGGCGCCACCAACCGCGGCGGCCAGGCGCATCTGACCGGCGAATTGTTCCGCGACCACTCCAAGGCCAACCTGCAGTTCGTCCACGCCGCCGGCGCTGCGGTCTCGGTCAATGACATGATCGCGGGCCGCATCCCGATCGTGTTCGAGGGCCTCGCCGGGCTCGCGCCCGGAATCCAGGGCGGCGGCGTCCGGCTGCTTGGCGTGGCGGCGCCCAAGCGGCTGCCCAACCTGCCGGACCTGCCGGCGATCAACGAGACCGTGCCGGGCGTGGTGTCGAGCGGCTGGATCGTGCTGATGGCGCCGCGCGGCGTGCCCGATGCGATCATCCAGAAGCTGAACGCCGACCTGCGCAAGGTTGTGGCGATGCCGGAGGTGATCGAACGCTTCCACGCGCTCGGCACCTACTCGCGCGACTACACGCCGGCGCAGACCGAGGAGTTCATCCTCAGCGAACAGAAGCTGTGGTGGCCGATCGTGCAGCAGGTCGCGAAATAGCGGCGGCGCCTCAGTCCTTCGGCACGAAGGCGCCGGGCGGAATTTCGCCCGGCGCAACGTAGGCGTGCTGCAGCGCATCGCACATCGCCCACAGCACCCCGCATTTGAACTCGAGCGCGGCGAGCACCTGCTGCTGCTGCTCGGGCGTGCGGGCGTTGGCCTTGCAATGGTTCAGCGCAAAGTCGGCGTCGCGCGCGGCCTGCGGCGGCCGCTTGTCGAAATAGGCCAAGGTCTCGCGGGTGACAAAGGCATAGCCGGCCAGCATGCCTTCGACCCGTTCGCCGATGATCTGCGGCGAGAACAGCTCGGTGAGCGACGAGGCGATCGCCTCCAGCAGGCTCTTTTCGCGCACGAAGCGGACGTAGGCGTCGACCGCAAAACGCGTGCCCGGCAGCAGCCCGCGCAGCGAGGTGACGTAGTCGCGGTCGAGCCCGAGCCCGTCGGTCAGACGGAGCCAGCGCGCGATGCCGCCGTCGTCCGGCCCCTCGCCGTCGTGATCGACCAGCCGCGAGCGCCATTCGCGCCGGATCGCCGGATCGTCGCAACGCGCGATCAGGCTTGCGTCCTTGATCGGGATCATCGCCTGGTAATAGTAGCGGTTGAGCGCCCAGGCCTGGACCTGGCCTTTGCTGCACTTGCCGCCGTGCAGGAGCTGGTGGAACGAATGCAGCCGGTGATAGCGCCGCGCGCCGATGTCGCGCAGCGCCGCTTCCAGCTCGGCGGGAGTGAGAAGCTTCATCGCGCCGCCCCGGGACCAGGAATCAGATGACAGGGATCAGTGATCAGAAGTGACGAGCCCGCATTCCTGATGACCGATCTCTGATCACTAATACCTGATCTCACAACACGATCTCCATGCCGTCCCACGCCACCTCCCAGCCGGCGGCCTCGACACGGGCGCGCTCGGGCGAGCCGTCGATCAGGATCGGATTGGTGTTGTTGATGTGCACGTAGATGCGTCGCGCCGAAAGCCCGCCGAGCGCCGCAAGCGAGCCGCCGTCGCCGTCGATCGGCATGTGGCCCATGCGGCGGCCGGTCTTTTCGCCGGTGCCGGAGCGGATCATTTCATCGTCACGATAGAGCGTGCCGTCGAACAGAATCACGTCGGCGCGCGCCAGCCGCTCCCGCATCGCCGGCGTGACCGCCGCCGCGCCCGGCACATAGACCAGCCGCGCACTGCCGTCCGACAGTTCGACGCCGACGTTGGCCGCGCTCTCGCTTGCGGTTTCGGGGTTGTCGCCTTCGAGATAGAGCGGCAGCTTGCCCGGCACCAGGAAGAGCTCGGCCACGAGGTCGTCGAGCTCGACGCGTTCGCCCGGCACGATCGCGCGGCGGCTCGCCATGGCCAGCGCGCCGAACATCGGATTGTCGGCGACCGCCGCCAAGGTCGCGGCGGTGGCGAGCAGTGCGAACGGCGAGCGCTCGCGCAGGCTGAGCAGGCCCGCGGTCTGGTCGATCTCGGCGCCGGTCAGCACCACCGCCCCGATCGGGCTGCCGCGCGTCGAGCGCGGATGCAGCGCTTCGGTGGCGGCGATCTGGGCGCGCAAGTCGGGCGATGCATTGAGCAAGGTCCAACGCCGGCGGTCGGGCGACACCGCGAGGCTCGCCTGGCTGCGCGGGCGCACGCGCGCATCACCGGCCCAGGCCAGCCGGCAGACCTCGCAGTTACAGTTCCATTGTGGATAGCCGCCACCCGCCGCCGCACCGAGCACGATGGCGGTGAGACCCATCAGGCGGGAAAGCGGAACGATCAGAATTCGGCCGGCAGGTAGCCGTTGATCTCGAGGCCGATGCAGATCTCGACGAGGGTCGGGGTCGTCCAAGCCATGGCGTGTCCTCTGAGTGCCTTGAGCGGGCCGATCACGACGCGATGCAGCCCATTGCGTTCAAGGGTAATGGCGGTTCCAGCCGGGCGCAAGCCGCCTCGCGGCCTCGTGACGGCAGGAATCAGGCCTATTCTTTGTCCATTCCCGAGGCCTGGATCACCTTGGCGTACTTGGCGCGCTCGGCGCGGTAATAGGCATCGAACTCCTCGGCGGTGCCGATCATCGGCGAAAAGCCCTGCGCCGTCAGCGCCTTCTGCACTTCGGGCGTTTTCAGCGCCTGCATGGTGGCGGCTTCGAGCTTTTTGATCACGTCGCGCGGCGTGCCGGCCGGTGCGGTCAGGCCGATCCACAGCCGCACGTCGAAGCCGGGGAATTGCGCCTCGGCGATGGTCGGCAGCTCCGGGAACGCCGGGTCGCGCTTGGGTCCGGTGGTGGCGAGCCCGATCAGGCGGCCGTCCCGCACCAGCTGCTGGACCGGCGCGATGGTGGAGAACATCACCTTGACCTGGCCCGACATCAGGTCCTTCACCGTGTCGCCGCCGCCGCGATAGTGCACCGGCATCAGCTTGGAGCCGGCCGCCATGTTGAACAGCTCGGCGGTGAGATGCGTCGCCGAGCCGCGGCCGGCGGTGGCGTAGAAAATCTCGCCAGGCTTGGAACGGGCGAGCGCCGTAAAGCCGGCGAGGTCGTTCACGCCAAGCGACGGATGCACCACCAGGATGTTGGCGGTCTCGGCCTGCGGTGCCACCGCGACGAGATCGCGGCCGAGCTCGATACGGATGGTCTTGGACAGCGTCTCGTTGACCGCGGCCGAGGTTGCCGTGCAGAGCAGCGTGTAGCCGTCGGGCTCGGAGCGGGCGACCATTTCGGTTGCGATCAGTCCGCCGGCGCCGGTCTTGTTTTCGATGATCACCTGCTGGCCGAGCAATTCGCCGGTCTTGGCGCCGACGATGCGCGCCATGATGTCGGTCGGACCGCCGGCGGCAAAGCCGATCACAAAGCGGATCGGCTTGTTGGGAAAGCTGGACTGCGCAACCGCTGGCGCGCTGACCGCGACCGCCATGAAGACTGCGAAACCGCGAACCGACCATCGCAACATCGTTTTCGCTCCTTGTTATTAACGCGCGTCGTCTTCCTCGCCAGCCCGCGCGGTCGCAGCCTGCGGAAACACCGCTTTGATCGCCGCAAACGCGATCTGCTCGTCCTGCGCCGACTTCACGCCGGACACACCGATCGAGCCGATCAGATCGCCGTCGATGATGATCGGCAGGCCGCCCTGCGCGGCCAGGAACGGAAACGTAGCATAGGCCGGGTGCGGGCCATCGATCCACTTTTGCCACACCGCGCTGGGGCGGCATGTCATCGCAGAGGTCCGCGCCTTGGCGAGCGCGATGTCGTCATTGCCCGGCCGCGCGCCGTCCATGCGATGCACCGCAACAATCCGGCCGCCGTCATTGAGGATGGCGATCACCACCTCCCATTTGTTGCGGATCGCCTCGGCCTCGGCCGCGGCCAACATCTGCTTGGCGTCGGCGAGCGTGATCGCAGGCTTGGTTCGCATGGTGAGTCCTCCGCGTCCGATGTCGAAGACTAGCAGGGATGTACGCACAATAGCAAAACGCCGCCGCGGGAGCCGCGGCGGCGTTCATCAAAGCAACAACGTCAGCGGCCGACGGCGCGCAGCTCGAGATCGGCGACGCCGGCGGCGGCGCTCAAGCCGGTCTGGCCCTGCAGGCTCAGCGGCTGCAGCGCGATGGTGTTACTCGAGCCGCCGATCAGCGCGTTGGCGCCGACGCCGACGCCGACCGTGGCGCTGGCGGCGCCGCCGACATAGCTGCCGGTGAGCTCGCCGCGGCCGAGGCCGCGCGACGGCGCGAACACGCCCCAGGCGAGCCCGACCTGCTGGTTGATGCCGATGTCGAGGCCGACGCGGCGCATCCGGGCCATGTAGGACTCCGGCGGGCCACCGCCGCTCGGCATGAACGTGCAATTCAGATCGGTTACCGAGCCGACGATGAAGCTGCTGGTCGAGCCACGACACTCCAGCACGCCGGCCTGTATGCGCTCCTGCGCCGCAGCCGCGGACGCGCAAGCCATCAGCGCTGTCGCCAGTGCTGCGCTATGAATGAGTTTCATGATGGTCCCCTCCTCGGATTGGCGGAAACCTAGCCGAAGTCCGACCGTCCGGAAAGCGCGCAGGACCGCGCTCTAACTATTTCAGATTGCCGCAAAACCGCTGGATTCGGCGGCACGCCTCCTCCAGGTCCTCGGTCTTGGTGGCGTAGGAGATGCGAAATGCCGGGCCGTAGCCGAACGGCGTGCCCTGCACCACCGCGACGCCCTCGCTCTCCAGCAGCTCGGTGACGAAATCCTCGTCGGTCGCGAGCTTTTTGCCCGACGGCGCGGTCTTGCCGATCGCGCCGGCGCACGACGGATAAACATAGAACGCGCCCTCCGGCTTCGGGCATTTCAAGCCGTTGGCCTGGTTGAGCATCGACACGCACAGATCGCGCCGCTCCTTGAAGATCGCGTTGTGCTTGGCGATGAAGTCCTGCGGTCCGGTGAGCGCCTCGACCGAGGCCCATTGCGACACCGCCACCGGGTTCGAAGTCGATTGCGATTGCAGCATCGACATTGCCTTGATCAGATCCTCGCGGCCGCCGGCATAGCCGATGCGCCAGCCGGTCATGCAATAGGCCTTGGACACGCCGTTGACCGTCAAGGTGCGCTCATAGAGCCGCGGCTCGATTTCGGCCGGCGTCGCGAACTCGAAATCGTCGTAGACCAGATGCTCGTACATGTCGTCGGTCATCACCCAGACCTGCGGGTGCCGCACCAGCACGTCGGTGACCCGCTTCAGCTCGGCCTTGGTGTAAGCCGCGCCAGTCGGATTCGACGGCGAGTTGAAGATGATCCACTTGGTCCGGGGCGTGATCGCCTGCTCCAGCGCCTCCGGCTTCATCTTGAAGCCGTCCTCCATGCGAGTCGGCACGATCACCGGCTCGCCGCCGGCGAGCAGTACCATGTCGGGATAGCTGACCCAGTACGGCGCCGGGATGATGACCTCGTCGCCTGGGTTGAGCGTCACCATCAGCGCGTTATAGAGCACCTGCTTGCCGCCGGTGGAGATGATGATCTGGCTCGGCTTGTAGTCGAGGTGGTTCTCGCGCTTGAACTTGCCGGCCACCGCCTGCTTCAGCTCGGCGAGGCCCTCGACCGCGGTGTATTTCGAGGCCTTGCCGGCCAGGATCGCCTTGATCGCCGCCTGCTTGATGTTGTCGGGCGTGTCGAAGTCGGGCTCGCCGGCGCCGAGCCCGATGACGTCGCGGCCGGCCGCTTTCAGCGCGCGCGCCTTGTCGGTCACCGCCATGGTGGCCGATGGCTTGATGCGCGACAGCGAGTCCTTGAGCAGCGCCATGAGAAATCTCCGTGCCCCGCAAGGCGCGAAAGTCCTAAAGGCCCGGCGCGCGCACCGCAAGACGAGAATCGGTGATGGGTTGATCAAACCGGTTGATGGCGCGCCCTCGCCGGCCCGGCCGTGACACTTCTTAACCTCCCCTTGAAAAGGGCAGGTCGAGCGACGAAGTCGCGAGCCGGGTGGGGACCGCTCTGCTCTCTCTATGTCTCTGCGCGATCCCCTCCCTGACCCTCCCCTTTTCAAGGGGGGAACCACGCCGCCCGGCTTGCGCAAACCCCAGGCCGATGGCTTGACCGGCCGGGTCATTGCGCAATGATCCGGGGCGCAACCGGGGAGCGGGTTCATGGAATTGGGTTTGAGCGGCAAGGTCGCCCTGGTCACCGGGGCCAGCCGCGGCATCGGCCGGGCGACCGCACTGGCGCTTGCCACCGAGGGCTGCGACCTGCTGCTGACCGGCCGCGACCAGGCCGCCCTCGACGACACCGCGGGAGCGATCAAGGCCAAGGGCCGCAAGGCCGCGATCGCCGCGGTCGACCTGCGGCAGCCCGGCACCGAGCGGGCGCTGATCGAGGCGGTCGAGCGCGAGTTCGGGACGCTCGACATCCTGGTCAACAATGCCGGCGCGACCAAGCGCGGCAGCTTCTTCGAGCTGACCGACGCCGACTGGCAGGACGGCTATGCGCTGAAGTTCTTCGGCCACATGCGGCTGGTGCGGCTCGCGTGGCCGCTGTTGAAGGCGCGCAAAGGCTCGTTCGTCTCGATCGGCGGCACCAGCGGGCGCAAGCCCGAGGCCGAGTTCACCATCGGCAGCTCGGTCAACGCCGCGGTCGCGGCCTTCACCAAATGCCTGGCCGATCTCGGCAAGGTTGACGGCGTGCAGGTCAATTGCGTGCACCCGAGCCTGGTCGAGACCGAGCGGCAATGGAAGCGCATCCGCGCCGAGGTGGCCGCGACCGGCGAGACCGAGGACAAGGTGCGCGAGCGGTTCGTCAAGAAGATGGGCTTCATCCGCTACGGCAAGGTCGAGGACGTCGCCGACCTGATCACCTTCCTGGTGTCGGCGCGGTCGACCTGGATGCACGGCGCCACCATCGATCTCGACGGCGGCGAATTGGGCGTGTTGTGACAAGGAGCGTGCAGGAGGATCGCGATGGAGATCATATTATGGCTTGGGGTGATGGTAGCGATTTTTGTCTTCGTCAGTGCCACCGCGGCATACCATAATCGAATCATCGACAACCGGCCGAAGGTCGAGCCCAAGGCCTGGGATTAGGTGTCGCCGTCATTCCGGAGCACATAGGCGCGTTCACGCGCGTCCAGGCGCGCGCCTATTCGATCACCTCGTCGGCGGCGACCAGCAATGATTGCGGCACGGTCAGGCTGAGCGCACGGGCGGTCTGATGATTGATGACCAGCTCGAACTTGTTGGCTTGCACCACCGGCATGTCCGCGGGCTTCGCGCCTTTGAGGATGCGGCCAACATTGGCGCCGGACTGGCGCCAGGCATCCAGGATGTTGGTTCCGTAGCTCATCAGCCCGCCGATCTCGGCGGAACTCGCGATTGGGGAATGCCGTCGGGATCGCGTGGCGCGTCGCGAGCGTGACCAATTGCACACGACGGGTGGTGAAGAATGTTTCAGTGCTGATGAACAGCGCGTCGGGCCGCTCGCGCGCGAACATTGCGAACGCCGCGTCGATCTCCTGGCGGGTGCCGACATTGACGACCTGGATCTGCAACCCCATGGCGCGGGCCGCCGCTTCCAGGTCTCGCAACGTGGTCTCCCGGGTTGTGGTGGCCGGATTGACCAGCACGGCGACGCGAGCCGCGCCCGGCACCATCTGACGCAGCAGCTCCAGCCGCTTCGCCAGCAGCTCACCTGTGAAAAAATTGATGCCCGTCACATTGCCGCCGGGCCGGGCCACGCTGGCGACCAGACCAAGCTTGACCGGGTCCTGGCTGACGATGAATGAAATGGGAATCGCCTTGGTTGCGGCTTTGGCCGCCAAAGCCACATCGTCGCCGGACGTGGCGATCACGGCGACTCGGCGGCGGACCAGATCGGCCGCCAGCGCCGGCAATCGCTCGACTTGGTTCTCGGCGAAGCGATGGAGGATGGTGACATTCTCGCCGTCGACATGGCCGGTGTCTCTCAGGCCCTGGTGAAATGCGCGCAGACGCTCCGCGACAACCTCAGGCGACCTGGCGTCGAGGAACCCAATCGTCGGCTTCGCAGGCTGCGCCCGCGCCGCAATTGGCAGCGCGACCATTGCGCCGCCAAGAACACCGAGAAATCCCCGCCGTCGCATGCCTGCCTTCTCGAATCTGGACCAAGCATGGTAGCGGCTCAAACGCCTGCTTCGATAGGGGCGGCAAGACCCCCACAGCCGATGACAACCGACGTTTCCATCGGCTATGCTCATGCTCTCAACGGCAACCACAGGACATCGAACGACCAGATGAAACTTGGCTAGCCGGGGCACGGGAGTGCCAGCCGTCGCAGAAGTTTGATCCTCACGATGGGGGAGAACGCGGCATGGAAACCACGCTTGGCCTTTACCGCACGTTGTTCAACAACCGCTCCTACGTGCGTTCAATATCCGAGGGCGCCGCTTTCCTAGCCGCCAGCATGATCGCGATTTTTGCCGCGGTCACCTACGCCACCGTCCACGCCAGCAATCACGTCACGGATTTCGTGCTGAGCCGCGTCGGGCCGTTCAACGTCCGCTTCCTGTTCGTCTACGGCACCTTCATAGCCTTCGTCATTACCGCAGGGCTATTGGCCTGGCGGCCGAACCGCATACCGTTCGCGCTCAAGGCCATGGCGCTGTTCCTGCTGGTGCGCGCGGTGTTCGTCGCGCTCACGCACATCGCGCCGTCGCCGATCGATCCGCAGCAGCCGGCACCGTTCTTCAATTCGATCTTCTACGGCAGCGACCTGTTCTTCTCCGGCCACACCGGCCTGCCATTTCTCGCCGCGCTGGCGTTCTGGCACATTCCGCAATGGCGAATGTTTTATCTGGCACTGACCGCATTCTTCGGTTCGGTGGTGTTGCTTGGCCACTATCACTACTCGATCGATGTGCTCGCCGCGCTGTTCATCACCCACGGCATTTTTCAGATGTCGTGCTGGCTGTTTGCCCGCGACTACGCGCTGTTCCGTTCCTCCGAGAGTCAGATCGCGCAACGGCCGAAGCGGGCGGTTCGCAAGCGGATCGACAAATGGGTCGAGGGCCATCGCCGCAAGCGTCCGACGTTGGTTCCGGTCGACGGGCCAGAGCCGGCACCCAAGCCGTTCGTGCTGCATGCCGTGGGTGAAGACCCGTCGGCGCGAGACCCAGCGCGACCTCGGATCAATGATGGCACGGCAGCTTAGCCGCGCGACGTAAAGTCCATTCATTTTGGGCCGTTGACGCCGTGGCGCCGTCCGGGCGCTTATAACGCATCGCAAGATTGCGGCAGGCCGCTTGGCAAGCGCCGTGGACGGGCGCGCCAATTCCGTCGGCGCACCGGAAACTTCTGTGATCGGCCGGCGTTGGCCCATCGAGGAGCGTCCGCCATGGACCGGGAGCATTTGAAAGCGCGGGAAGGCATGCGCAGGGCCATCGCGGCGCGCCTGCGCGCGTTCTACCGCCACCTGGCAGCGCTCCCGGCCGAGCGTCTGCTGCGCCTGCTTCGCGAACGGCAATTGGTCGGCGCGGAAGGCCGGCAGGGTGGCGCGGGTCAGGACCGAGACCGGGGGCCAACCCGGTAGCGGCAAAGTTCCAGGGAAACTTCGAGTTCGAGACTTTTTGCGGAAACGGGGCTGACCGGCGACGTGACCTCGCCGGTACGAACAACTGTGTCGAATAACACGGCGTCGCAGTGACGTTCAGGGCGAGCGAACGACTGGGTTTGAAATCTTATCGCGCGCCGGCGCGGAACAATCGCGGTGCCGGCCTGTTGGGTGTGCGACGGAGGATGACATGACCCATCAGGATTTCAGCAGCGACGCATCCGGCGCTTCGCGCGACGGTTCACGCAGCAAGAGCACGACCGACACCATCAAGGACGCGGCGAGCGACGCGTTCGCCAAGGCGTCCGACATGGCGCGCGATACCGGCGCCAAGGCCAAGCAAGCGGCCTCCGACACCGCCGCCACCGTCAACGAGCAGGTCAAGGACCTGCTCGACAAGCAGATCGGCAACAGTTGGAACTTCGCCGGGCAGGTTGCGAGCTCGTTCAAGCTCGCGGCCGACGACCTCGATCAGAAATCGCCGTTTGCCGCTGGCCTGGTGCGGAACTTTGCCGACAAGGTCGAGGGCTATGCCGAGGAGTTCCAGGATCAGACCGTCGAGCAGATGATGCGCTCCGCTTCGGACTTCACGCGGCGCCAGCCGGCGCTGGTGTTCGGCCTCGCCGCCATGGCGGGCTTCTTCATGTTCCGCACCATCAAATCCGCGCAGGGTCATACCGCCTCGCCCTCGATCGCGCCGGAGCCGGGTGGAACGCCGGGCGGCTCCCATGGTTGAGCATCTCAAGAACTCGGCGCTGCCCCGCGCCTTTGCGGACGTGGTCGGCGATCTGGCCGACCTCGTGCAAAAGGAGATCCACCTCGCCAAGGCCGAGCTGTCCGAGAAGCTCTCGGCCAAGCTCCGCGCCGGCGTGTGGATCGGCGTTGCGGCCGGACTGGGCCTGATCGCGGCGCTGCTGGTCATCGAGGGCATCGTGTTCGGCATTGCGACGTTCGGCATCGCGCTGCATTGGTCGTGCCTGATCGTTGCCGCGGTTCTGGCGGCGGCGGCCGCAGCGGCCTACGCCAAGGGCAGTGCCGATGCCCGCGAAGAGCTCACACCGACCCGCACCATCCGCCAGGTCAAACGGGATATCGCGACAGCCAAGGAGCAGTTGACATGAACACCTCGCAAGGAACCGCAGCCGACTGGCTTATCGGTACATTCAAGAAGAACCCGGAAAGCTTTCTGCTGCTGGCCGCTGGCGCGGTGCTGCTGATGCGCCAAGGCGGCGGCAGCGCGCAGGCGCAGGCCGTTGCCAGCGACGCGGTCTCGTCGGTAGCCGATGCCGCCGCCGGCGCCCGCGACTACGCGGCCGATGTCACCGACCGCACCGTGCGGTCGGCCAGCTCCATGGCCTCGGCCGCGTCGGACTACGCCACGCAGGCCACCCGCAAGGTCGGCGAGCAGTCCGAGCGGATCGTCCAGCAGGCGCAATCGACGCTGCAGGACGGCATCAGCCGGGTGTTAAACGAGCAGCCGCTGGTGATCGCGGTGGCCGGCATGGCCGCAGGCGCAGCGCTCGCCTCGGTGTTGCGCCCGACCGATTTCGAGAAGGACGCCTTGGGGCCGATCGGCGAGCAGGTGGCCGAGGCCGCGAGCCGCGTCGGCGAGCAGCTCAAGGAAGCGACCGCCACGGCCGGCGAGACGCTGAAGAAAGCCGCCGACCAACGCGGACTGAACGCCGAGGGCCTGAAGGACGTGGCGTCCGAAGTGGCCGGCGCGTTCAAGGGCAGCTTCGGCGGCACCGACCAGACCAGCAATCCCCAGACCAGCAACCCAAAGCCGCGCACTGACAGCGCGCCGGCGAAGAACATGCCCTGAGGGCGCGCCGCAACAGACTTCACGGAGACAGCACATGCAGGACACGCTCAGGCAACGCGAGCTGGAGGTCGAGCAGGCGCGGGCGCGGTTCGCGGACGATCTTGCGGTCCTGCGTTCGCCCAAGACCTTCGCCGCCTTTACCGACGATCTGAAGCAAGACGCGATGGAAACCAAGGACGAGCTGGTCGAACAGGCCAGGCATGCCGTGGAATCCAAGGTGACCGGCGTGGTCGAAGATCTCAAGGCCAAGGCCGCCGCCAATCCCACCGCCGCGCTGATGATCGGCGCCGGCGTCGGCTGGTATCTGCTGCGGCATCCGCCGATCACCACGGCGCTGATCGGCTGCGGGCTGTTCAGCCTGCTGCGCACACAAGCGTCGGCGCAACCGCACGCGCAGACGCGCGACTACGTGCGCCAGGGCCAGGAGCGTCTCAAGCAGCAGGCGAGCGAGTTCGCCTCGCAAGCCGCCGACAAGGCGACCGCCATGGCCCAAGAGGCCGGCGCGACCATCGCCGAGAAATCCGGCGAGCTGTTCGATACCGCCAAGGAGCAGGTGACGCGACTGGCGCAGGACACCGGCGACAAAGTTTCGGCCGGCGCATCGGCGGTGCAGGAGCGGGTCAGCACATTGATCGCCAAGGCCGGCGGGGTGGCGGCCGACCTTTCGGACCAGGCCGAACACGCAGCGCAGCGGGCCACCAGCCAGGTCTCGAGCCAGATGTCGCGGAACTTCGACGACACCGTGGCGGCGGCCAAGAGCGCGCTGCCGGATGCCGACGCGCGCGACCGGCTGCTGCTCGGCGTAGCCGGCCTTGCGGTCGCCGCGGCGCTTGGTATCGCCTGGCAGAAGCGCCTGACGGAGAACGTCTAGCCACGCTTTACGGTGATGCAGCTTCGCGCCTGGGATCTCGCCAAGGAGACGGTTTTCGCCTTCATCGACGATGAGGCGCTGAGCCGGGGCGCCGCGATCGCCTTCTACACCGCGACCTCGATTGCGCCGCTGCTGTTGATCGTGGTGGCGATCGCCGGCCTGGTGTTCGGCCGCGAGGCGGCGCTGGGCGCGATCAGCGATCAGCTTGCCGGCCTGATGGGCCAACAGACCGCCGAGCTGCTGGAAACCGCGGTGGCCAACGCCTCCCGCCCCTCGTCAGGGGTGCTTGCCGCCTTGCTTGGTGTTGCGACCTTGATCGCCACCGCCTCCGGCGCCTTTGGCGAGATGCAATCGGCGCTCAATCACTTCTGGAAGGCCAAGCCCAAGGGCGGCACCGTGTCGCGCCTGATCCGCGCGCGCGCCGCGAGCCTCGGCCTGGTTGCGACGCTCGGCTTCCTGCTGGTGGTGTCGCTTGCGGCCAGCGCCGGTCTCACCGCGTTCGGCGAGCGCTTGAACGCCGTGCTGCCGTTTGGCGCGGCGCTGATGAGCGCCGTGAATGCGCTGATTTCGTTTGCGTTGATCGCCGTGCTGTTCGCGGCGATCTACAAGGTGCTGCCGGACCGCCAGCTCGAATGGCGCGATGTGCTGATCGGCGCGGCCGTGACCGCCTTGCTGTTTGTAAGCGGCAAGTCGCTGATCGGCTGGTACATCGGCAGCAGTGCGGTGGCCTCGACCTATGGGGCGGCCGGCGCACTGATCGTGCTGTTGCTGTGGGTGTATTATTCCGCCCAGATATTTCTGCTGGGCGCGGAATTCACCAAGGTGTTCGCCCATCGCTACGGCAGCAAGCGCGGGCAGCCGGTGCGCCAGGACTGACGGCGGTGCGTTCGAAATATCCGGCGCTGCTGGAGGCCGGGCGCACCCGCAAGAAACGCGACCTGATCGTTGCCGAGCGCCAGCTCAAGCAGGCGCTGAGCAACGAGGGCTGGCTGGTCTAGTCCTCCGACGGATCGCAAAGCGACAGTGGCGGAACCAACAGCGCGGAACCTTTTTGCGCAAGGATTGTTGCGCCTGTGACGTCGTATGTCCCGCGGCTTTAAGTTTTGGAGGCGACAATGCATGGAATCATTTACCTCGTCGGCTTGATCGTTGTGATCATGGCGATCCTCTCGTTCTTCGGCCTGCGCTGATCGCAAAGGAACAGCCATGAGCGTGACAGAAACCCGGTTGGCGGCCGGAGCTCCGCTGGTCGTTCGGCCCGGCACGTATGTGCAATGGAGCGCGGTGATTGCCGGTTCGATCGCTGCGGCGGCCCTCGCCTTCGTGCTGCACAGTTTCGCTGCCGCCATCGGACTGGCGGTGAGCTCGACCGCCCCGACCTGGCGCGACGCTTCGGTCGCGCTGTGGCTCCTGTCGGGGCTTTACCTGATCGTTGTAGCGCTCGCCGCCTATGGCCTCGGCGGCTATATCGCCGGACGCATGCGGCCGCCGTTCCCCGGCGCGTTGGCGGACGAGGTCGAAACGCACGATGGCGCCCATGGCCTGCTGACGTGGGGCCTGGCGACCCTTATCACCGGTGTGCTGATCGGGATGCTGGCCCTGGCGGTGCCGCGGCTTGCCGCGCCATCCGGCGGCCCGGCCGGCGCGGCGACCTCGGTCGCCGGCGAAAATATCATCGCCTTCGACCTGGATCGGCTGTTCCGCTCCGACCGCAGACCCGCCGACGTCGACATGAACTACGCCCGCGCCGAAGCCGCGCGCATCCTGTTGACGGCCTCGAGCCACAGCGGCGTTGCGAGCGACGATCGCGGTTACCTGGTTCGCCTGGTTGCGGCGCGCACCGGGCTCGCGCCACCCGATGCGGAACGGCGCGTCGAGACGGCGATCGCGAGCGCGCGGGACAATATCGCACGCGCCCGCCGCAGCACCGTGATCCTGGCGTTCATGGCGGGCGTTGCGGCGCTGCTCGGCGCGGTCGCGGCCTGGTTCGCGGCCTGCGCGGGCGGCAAGCATCGGGATGGCGAGGCCGCGCCCTCGATGAATTGGACGGTGCGGGGCCCAATCGGGCGGCCGGTGCGCTAGCGTTGCGGGGTTGCGGTCACAAGCGCGTTCACGCGCGTCTTGAAACGCAAAGGCGACCCAAGCGCGTTCACGCGCGTCTTCAACGCGCTATTCGCGAGTGAGCCCTCAACGGCTCGCGCCGAGCCGGCAGCCCTTCCGGGCCCGGCGCTGACGCGCCGTCCCGGAAATGACCGGGGAGAGTCAGCGGCTCGCGGCGTCAGGCCGTGATGTCGGCGTCGTTCCTGGTCGCCAAATCGTTGGTCTCCAAGTCGTCCGCCGGAGTGTGCAGAGGCACGCTTGGCAGTTGCAGCACCGTCGCCCATTGGCCCTGGATCAACCGCGCCACCGGAACGATGGTGCCATCGGCGAACTCAAGCGCGTCGTGGTGCACGTGCCGGATGTGCATGTCGACCTGCCGGAAGCGTGCGGTGGTGCCGGGCGCCTGTTGCTCGGCCCAGGTCACCGGATTTTCGTAGCGCGGGGCGCTATCGAAGGCGATCTCGGTGCCGGGCCGCAGGCAGACCGCGGTGTTGAGGGCACCGGCCGCCGCGAAACCGCGCGTCGAGGTGCCGTTGAAGTTGGTGGAGATCAATCGGTCGGCCGCCACGGCAGACCGCGATGCCACGTGTTCGAGACTGTAGTCGCACATTGCCAACTCCTTACTCCCCCGACGAAGCGCGGTCCGGCGCGCCTTGGCGCGGAACCGGTTATCGGTGCAATTCGCCGACGATGCCGGCGTTCCTATGTGCGCTACCGCACCGAGCGAGCAGACCAGGCCGTGGAAGTATTAAGCCTCGTGCCAGGCCGCGTTTGGCAGCAGGCCGTGTTTGGTAGGTCGGCCAGCGGTAGCCTACAAAATCCGGTGGGCGGGTTTATGGTACCGCATCGCAAAAGGCCCTCTCGCTGCGAAATTCAACGCGCAATGTCACTCACTGTTGAATTGGACGATGAGGCTTTCGGCAAGCTCACCGACTTTGCACTCGAAGGTGCGGGGGTCGTGGTCATTGTCGAACGAGTGGTACAGCCCCGCCCTGCGACCCCATCGCAGCGGCGGGGCACTTCTGTCGGGAAGCTGCGTCAATTTGGCAGCGGCCGGTTTTGAAAATGCGAGTCGCCACCTGTCCTCGGGCATAGCTGGTGCATAAGCCCGGCGCGGGTCAGACGGCGAACAGGACAAACGATGCCCCTCCGTGGACGATTGCTGCATCGGGACCGTGCAAGGAAAGCACCAAGGGAAACGCCAGGGAAAGCATCAGTCTTGCCGCCAATCTGGCCGCCGAGGTGGTGATCCGAGGCCGGTCTGGCACAGGGCCTTTTCTTTGGGTAGAATTTCATGTCAGCGGCTTACATCAACTGGAGAGGCAAGTGGCGACAGGCACAGTGAAATGGTTCAACGCGACCAAGGGATACGGCTTCATTCAGCCCAGCGACGGCGGCAAAGATGTGTTCGTGCATATCTCTGCCGTGGAGCGTGCCGGATTGAGCAATCTCAATGAAGGACAGAGCATCGAGTACGAGCTCACCACGGGACGCAACGGAAAATCATCGGCGGAAAATCTCCGGGTGAAGTAATTTCGTCGGCGTCACACAAGCAAGCCCCGCCTTAGCGCGGGGCTTGTTTTTGCCGAAGGCCCGGCCGACCGGGCCGGGCCTCTGGTGCTGAGCCGAGCCAAGAGCTTCCACGCGCTCTAGCTGCTCCGCTCATTCGAAAGCTCGCAAAGGTGTGGAGGACCTTTGGTGGCTTCCGCACAAAAGATAACTGTGATGGCGGTCCAGGGTTCCGCGTAGCTTACGCACCAAGGGTGACGGCCAAATCCTTCTTTGCAGGAAAAGGCCGCCGGAACGCTGACGTTAGGATAATTCCACCAGCAACGCCTTCGCCGCCTGTAGATCCGGCCGCTCGAAGCCCTCCGTGAAAGCGCCGTAGATCGGCGCCAGCAGATCTCGCGCCTCGACGCCGCGGCCCTGGTCGCTTCGCAGCCGCGCCAGGCTGACCATCGCGCGCAGCTCAAACGTCCGGCATTGTTGCTCTCGGGCGACCGCGATCGCCTGTTGAAAGCAGGCCTCGGCCTTGCCTTCATCGGTCCGAAACAGCTGCCGGAACGCTTCACCGCGCAGCCGCAAGGCGTCGGACGCAAACATCATGAACTGCGCGTCACGCTGAACCTTGTCGATCCGGTCGAGCACCGCGATCGCGTCCTGGTATCGGCCGGCGCGCACCATGGCCTGCACCAGGATAGACAGCAGGACTGGGCGCCGGTTGCCGGCGCTCGGCTCGTCGGCGGCCGCCGCCATCTGCTTGATGCCGGCCGCGTGATCGCCACGGCGGGCCGCAAGCCAGCCATGGTGGAAGCGCGCGTGGGTCAACGGCCACGGAAACTTGTTGCGCTCGGCGATCTCGAGCAGCTCGGCGGCGATCGCCTGACAGGTGGCGACGTCGTCCAGCAGCACGAACACCATGACGGACTGGTGCATGGCGTGCGCAATCGAGAAGGCATGTCCAAGGTCGCGGGCGTCCGCGATCGCTTTCAGCCCGGTCTCGTGCGCCTGATCCAAGAAGCCCAGACCCCAAAGGCTCGTGGCGCGGAAGCTGCGGGCGCAGACCCGCGCATCGTGGCCGCCGAACAGAAACGCATGATCGCGGTGCCGCTGCCGGTCGTAGCGGCGGATCACCTCGTCGGACGCCTCCTTGACCATGCGATGATTGCCGCGCCGCTGCAGGACCGGCATCTGGGCGTGGTAGGCCTCCATCAGGAGATCGGGATCGTCGACCTCGCGGGCGATCGCGATCATCTCGTCGGCGCGCTGGAACGCCTCGTCGGCCTGCTCGGTCATGAAGCAATGCAGCCACAGGCCCCAGGTCGCCAGGAATTTCTCGCGGCCGTGACCGGAGAGCTGGCGGCTCAGCGCCTCGGCGCGCCGATAGTGTCCCGCCGATTCCATGGAGCCCGGTCCGCCGGCGATCTGCTCGGCCAGCGCCAGCGCCAGGCAGGTCGCCAGCTCCTGTTCCGCGCGCGCGGTCGATTCCGGCAGACTCATGACCACGCGCAGCGCATTGGAATAGTGCGCGACCGCTTCCTTCATGGCGAAGCGGCGCAGATCGCGGTCGCCGGCCTGCCGCCAGTACCGGATGGCTTGCTCGCTGCGCCCGGCGCCCTCGAACTGCTGCGCGATGACCTCCGGGGTCGAAGCGACCGCCTCGGCGAAACGCTTCTCCAGAACCTGGGCGATGGCGCCGTGCAGCTGCTGGCGACGCGCGCGCAGCATGGTGGAATAGGCGGTGTCCTGGACCAGCGCGTGCTTGAAGGCATAGACGGCGTCGGGCGGCGTGCCGCGCACGAACAGCAGCTCGGCCTCGGTCAGCCGCATCAGCGCGTCCTGCAGCACGTTGTCGCTCAGGCCCGCCACCGCGGCGATCAGCTCGTAGGAGAACTCCCGGCCGATGGCCGCGCCGATCTGCAGCACCTCGCGCGCCGAGCCCAGCCGGTCGACGCGCGCCATCAACGAAGCTTGCAGCGTGGTCGGAATCGCGAGTGGCTGCGCCGGCTGGTCGAGCACGTAGCGGTCGTCGTCCTCGTGCATCTGCTCGCTTTCCAGCACGGCCTTGGTCAACTCCTCCACGAACAGCGGCACCCCGTCGGTGCGCTCGACGATCTGGTCGAGCAGCGCCTGGGGCAGCGCCTTGCCGCCGGTGACGTGATCCACCAGCGCCAGCCGCTCGCGGCGGCTGAGCCGGTTGAGGCTCATGGTCGTCACATGCGGCTGGCCGGCCCAGGGCGGCTGGAAATCCGGACGATGGGTGATGATCAGGAGAATGGGTAGCGCCTGCAATCGCTCCACGGTGAGCGTGAACAGCTCGAGCGATGTCGGGTCGCTCCATTGCGCATCCTCGAACAACATCAGAATCGGGCCGCGGCGGGCGAGGCCCGTGAGTTGATCGATCAACGCGGCCAGCACCTGGGCACGCTTGCGCTGCGGGTCCATCGGCGCGGCGCCTTCGGGCCGGATGTCCAGCGCAAGCAGGTCGGACAGCAGCGCCATGGTCGCGCCGACACTGTCGCTGCCCTGCGTCAGCACCTTCTCGATCTTGGGGCGGCGGGTCGCCGGCGTATCGTCGCGGGTAAAGCCCGCGGCGTGCTGGAGCTGCGCCACGACCGGTTGCAGCGCACTGGCCTGATGATGCGGCAGGCAGAAGTAACGCAGAACCCGCGGGCGCTCGAGCGCGATTCGCTCCACCAGCGCAGCCGTCAGGCGCGACTTGCCGATGCCGGGCTCACCGGACAGCAGCACGACGCGGCCTTCGCCGGCCTTGGCCTGCTGCCAGCGCCGCAGCAGCAATTCCAGCTCCTCTTCGCGGCCGACCAGCGGCGCGATGGAGGCGGCGCGCAACGCTTCGAAGCGGCTCTGCATGGTGTGTTCGCGCAGCACCCGCCAGGCGACCACCGGCCCGTCGAAGCCCTTGAGCTGCCCCGGCTCGATCGGCTCGTATTCGAACGCAGCGCCGGTCAGCCGCCGGGTGCTGGCGGCGATGACCACCGTGTTCGGCGCCGCGATCGATTGCAGACGCGCCGCGAGATTGGGCGTCTCGCCGACGACGTTGCGCTCCTGCGCTTCACCGACCCCAACCAGCTCGCCGACCACGACCAGGCCGGTGGCGATCCCGATGCGGACCTGGTGCTTGCCGCCAATGGCCAGCGCGCCAACCGCCTCGATGATCGCGAGCGCCGTGCGCACGGCATTCTCGGCGTCGGCTTCGTTGGCCTCGGGATAGCCGAAGTAGACCAGCACGCCGTCGCCCATGTATTTCGCAACAAAGCCGCCGAAGCGCGCGACCACGTCGGCTGCGCATTTGTGATAGGCGGCGATGACGTCGCGAAGGTCCTCCGGGTCAAGCCGGGTCGACAGCGCGGTCGAGCCGACCAGATCGCAGAACATCACGGTAAGTTGACGGCGCTCGGCGGATGAGGCCACGTGCGGCGCTGCTGCGACGGGCGCAGTTGTGGCGGCAGGCGCGGCCGCCTCGCCTAGCTTCGCGCCGCATTGCGCGCAAAAACGCGACCCCGCTGCGTAAGCCTGGCCGCAGGCCGCGCAATTCAGCGCTTGCGGTACGCCGCACTGGGGGCAGAAACGGCTACCGACGGGGACTTCCGCCCTACAGCCCGGACATACTTTGGTTGTCGCCATCGAACCAGCATAACTTTCGGCTCAGGCGCTGAGTAGAGGCGCTGGCAAATGGCGAGCTTACTGGTCCCACGCCGCGCAGTCCGTCAGGGCCAGCGCTAGTGTCCCGAACCCGAAGTTCGCACGATTGCGCGGCGAGCTCTTTTGCGAACTTCGGGTTCAAAGGGACACTAAATCATCACGTTGCTAGTGTCGCTTTGATTCGGAAGTTCGCTCAGGAGCGCGCTGAGAACTCGGGCGAACTTCCGAATCGCGACACTAGTCGCGGCACCGCTTGATTCGACGGATACCACCGTCCGCGAGTTCGCACGGTGGTGGTCTGGCAGCGTTCGCTACGCTCGGAACGGCCAGAGCCGACGGTTGCGCGCCGCGGCCCCATCGCCAGGTCATGGTCGTGATGAGGAATATCGACACCCCGATAGCTGTCGTCGGAGGCGCCCGCCCTCCCGCCGGCCGAAAGATGATTGTCTTCCGCCACGGCCGGAGCGGCGAACAGCAATGCAATCATCGTCATCGCCGGCACGGTCACGGCTCGCATGATGGGGGTCTCCTGTGACGCTAGAACGCCGCCGGGGAATGGGCGGTTCCCAACGGCCTGAAATTTGACAAAGCGACATGCGAGCCGTGCGACGGCCGGCCGAAATGCCGTGCAGGAACTCGCAAAGTGTCTTTGGCATGGCATGCGAATCGGCCAAAGTGCGCAGGAACTTGAAAATAATCTGGGAGTTGTCAGGCTCGAAAGGAACGCCATGCTCTGCGCATTCTGCCGCGAAGAAATCGACCGCTTGAGCGCCTGGCGGAGCTCGTCCGGCAGGCTCTATTGCAGCGAGTTTTGCGCCGACGAGTATGGCTTGGAGCCAAAAAACACCTCACTGCCGGCTCCCGGAACGATCCGGCTCGGGGCTAGCCCGCCGGTGGTGGGCTCTGTCGCGCCGTAGCAGCGGGCGAGCACCATCCCAGCCAGTGGCTTAAGTTCCACGAACGACACCGACGCCAATATCAGCCGAACGGCGCTTGCAGCGACGCGGCCCCAAGCGAACGCCTGCCTGCCTCGCCTGATCCGGGGAGGCACCGCTTGGCCGCCCGGGCATGCTTCTTGGCGGCCGCCGCCGCAACCGCTTTCGGCTTCGGCTCGGGTGCCGACGGCTTCACCCGCCGCTTGCGCGTGCGCGATGCCCGGTGAGTTCCGGCACGGCACCATCGAGCAGCGGGGCGCTCCTACGGACCGGATTGCACTCCGACATTCGTTAGCAGACGCGTCCAGGAAATAAACAACCGTTCATTTCTCGCGAAAAATCAAACAGTTCGCTGAAACAAAAAATCTGCGAGCGGACTTATGTTTTGGGGAGGTCCATGGAGACCACAATGAGAACTCTTGCTATCGCACTCGCCGCTTCAACCGCGCTTGCCTTCGGCGCTTTTGCTCAGTCGCAAGGAACCTCCACTCAGTCGCAGGGCGCTTCGCAGTCGTCCACACCCCAAAGCCAGAGCACGACCAGCAACTCGGGCAGCTCCTCCGGTCAGTCGGGGGCAACGGCCGGCAGCCGTTCCACGGACGTCAAGGTCCGGGCCAACATCCGCACCGGCTCGGGCCGCACCGTGGTCCGCGAACGCTCCGACGGACCGTCGGTCGTTCACTCGCGGTCGCGCATCCGCCACGTCACCACCGTTGACGACGATCGGCCTTCGAGCGTCACCGTGATCAAAAAGAAGAAGTATGCCAAGAGCAAGAAGCGAACGCGGATTTACGCCAGCGCGCCGTCACGCAGCGCGACCATCATCGAGAAGCGCCGCCGTGGCGTGGTGGTTGATGGTGGCGTCAGCCGAAGCCGCGTGATCAGCCGCGACAGCGGCGTGAAGGCGCGCATCGGCGTGAGCACGACGACGCGCTCCAGCACCGGCGCCGCAGTCAAGACCACGACCAAGAGCACGACCAAAAGCTCGACTTCGAGCGGCGGCTCCGGCGCTTCGACGACGACTGGCTCCGGCCCTTCGGGAGCCTCCTCGACGGGCTCTGGCTCTTCGGGTTCGACAAACGCCCCGGCACAAAGCCGCTAGGCCACGCACGCAACCTTCCCCCTCGTGATGCGGAAAACCCCGGCTGACGCCGGGGTTTTCTGTTGCACGATTAGCGCCCGCGGCACCGCCGGGTTCCCTCACAGCGCGATCGAGTTGCCGCGCTCAGAATTGCCCGAGCAATGCCCAATATGCGGCGGGAACACTGCGTTGCGAGGCGTCGTTCCCACTGCGGCGGGGGTAACCGAACGGACATCGACAATGAGATTTGCGACAAGAGGCCTTGTGACAAGGGGGCTTGCAGTGCTGACGGGCGCTGCCGCTGCATTGTCATTCGCTGCGGCCGCTGCGCAGGCCGAGGTCTACGTGAGTGAAACAGAGGTCGTCACGCCGGCGCCCTACACTGTAGCGCCGGCTCCGCTGTTCGGCGGGCCGCGATATGTCGTGACCGACCCTGCCCCCACGGTGATCGTCCCGCAAACGCCCACCTTGGCGGCGCCGGCCACCACCATCGTCACCCAACCCGCGGCAACGTTCCCGCGCGAACGGATCGTGCGCGAGCGGGTGATCCGTGAAGAGGTGGTTGCGCCGCGCGAGCGCGTGATCCGCGATCGCGTGGTCGCCCCGCGCGAACAGATCGTCCGCGATCGGGTCGCCGCGCCGCGTGAGCGCGTGATCCGGGAGCGGATCGTGCGTGAGGAGGTGGTCGCGCCGCGTGAGGAGGTCGTGGTCGTGCCGCGCGAGTCGGGCATCGTCACCACCGGCTTTTCGACCGAGCGCCGCTGCTTCATCGGTCTCAACGGCATTGAGCGCTGCTATTGACGCGTATCACGCACGAACTGCAAAGGTGCGGCTGCGGCCGCGCCTTTTGTTTTGAACCTGCCCGACAGCAAAAAACAGCGGACGATTATTGCACGCCGGCCGCAATGTCTCGCAGATACGAAATCAGCACCGGGTTGTCGGTGATCGGCCGGTCGTAAAACACCGTCGCGACAAGCACTGCCGCCAATGAAGCGCCTGCCAGAAGCAGACTGGCAGGGCTGCGCATGGCGCGCAGGTTTTCCTCACGTCGCCGGCGCAAAGAGGATCGAGCGGTCTTACTACCCATCCGGGGCAACGCCTGGTGCAGGCGTCCTGTTCCACAAGCCCGGGATGGACGCGCCGGCAGCGCGCATAGAACGCTCAAGCGCAGGGAAAGGTGAGCGCGAACAAGAAAGAAGCCCAGCAGCGGGTCGGGCAAAAGCGGAAAGGCGAGGAAAATACCTGCGGCAGGGTTGCAATCATTCCCGGATGAGCGGCCTGACGGCCGCTCGTCCGGGCTACGCATGCTGGGTTGGTCAGCGTATTTCAGCTGCAGTGATGCGGCGCTCGCCTCGGGGCGAGCGCCGAAATGTTAGCGCCACCTCCCGACACGATAACCGCCGTGGAAGGCTGGCCGATAGATGCCGCGGTAGCCGACGCCTCGGTAGCCGATGCCTCGGTAGCCGATGCCGCGGTAGCCGATGCCTCGGTAGCCGATGCCATAACCCGGGTAGCCATACCCGCGGTAGCCATATTCGGGGTAGCCATACCCGCCGTAGCCATCATACCGGCGGTAGCCATAGCCGCCGTAGCCATAGCCGCCATAACCGTAGCTTGCTGCGCCGCAGCCGCAGGATGGGAAGATGGGCTGCGGTCGAATGACAATGACTTCGCCGCCGCAATCGTTGTACCCGCACCCACCTGCTGCGGCAGGCGCGGCTGCGAATGCAACACCAAGCAGTGATACGACGGCGGCAACTGCGCCGAACTTTGATTTTTGCATCGTCATGAGCTCCATTGCGCGTTGCCCATGGCTTTAACACCGTCCCGCCTCACCTGACAGAGACGCACCGCTTCGAATTGTTCTTTACCTTAATCGTTCCCGATCGAAGGCTTGCGTTTCGAGCAAGCCACGAATCCATTGATGTAGCCACGTTCCGGCTCGTGGCCGCCGACAAAACCGGTCCCGCTTGGCTGGGTACTTTCGTCCATCACCGAGAAGTAAATAGCGGATCAGCTTAATAGCGAATGCAATGCCCCCGCCGTGGCGATGCATTCTTTCATTCGCCGGCGCTTGCACCACGGCCATGGTGCAATTAGATTTTTGCTTGCGGGGAAACGCAGGCTCCCCGTCAGACGGTTTCCGTCCAAGCTCTGTGCAACACTCGACCTGTCGAGGAGATTGCGCATGGACGGAACAGCTCCCCCAGTCACAGCCGACGATTTGTACGCGCAGCTTGGCACCGCCGCGGCGCCACTGCTGATCGACGTCCGCCGGCAGGATGCCTTCAACGCCGACGACCGTTTGATCATCGGCGCGTCGCGCCGCCCGCCCGACGACGTGGCACATTGGCGAGACCAATTACCGGCCGGCCCGGCCGTCGTGGTCTATTGCGCGCACGGTCATGAGGTCAGCCAAGGCGTGGCTGCGACCTTGCGCAAGGCAGGCGCCACCGCCGCCTATCTTGCAGGCGGCATCGCGGGCTGGAAACAAAGTCAGTTGCCGACGCGCCGCAAGCGCGACGCGACCGAAAACAAGTGGGTCACGCGCGAGCATCCGAAGATCGACCGCATCGCTTGTCCATGGCTGATCAGCCGTTTCATCAAGCCCGACGCCGAATTCATCTACGTGCCGCCGAACGACGTTGCCAAGGTCGCCAACGACGTTGGCGGCACGCCCTACGACATCAAGGACGTCGAATTCGGGCACGTCGGCGACCGATGTTCGTTCGACGCGATCGTGCGCGTCTACGACATCCACGACCCCGCGCTCGACCATCTGGCGACGATCGTCAGAGGCGCCGATACGTCGCGGCCCGATCTCGCGCCGCAATGCGAGGGGCTGCTCGCTGTTTCGTACGGATTGTCGAGCAATTATCCCGACGACCACCAGATGCTGAAGCACGGCATGGTCATCTATGACGCGCTCTACACCTGGTGCCGGTTGCAGCTCAAAAAGCAGCATTGAGGCGATCATGTCGCTCAAAACGATCGGCACGATCGAAATACCAGGGTCGGCGGGCAGCTCGTTCGACCACGGCGCCTTCGATCCGAAGACCCGCCGGGTTTTCGTGGCGCACACCGGCCGCGACAGCGTCGAGGTGATTGATCACGACACCCGCAGGCACATCGCGACATTGCCGGGGTTTCCGGAAGCCGCAGGCGTCGTTGCGGATGACGGCGCGGTGCTGGTGACCAACCGCGGGGCGGCAAGCCTGGCTTGGGTCGATGCCGACAGCATGGCAACGCGGGCCGTGTTCAGAACCGGCCCGCGACCCAATGGCGTCGCGATCGCGTCACGGCAGGGCTTGGCGATCGCCGCTTGCATCGGCGATGACAGCCGGGGTTCGACGCTTCAGGTGCAAGGCCTCGACGGCGGGCGACAAACCTCGCTCGATCTGCCGGGGCGGCCGCGCTGGTGCGTGACGGATGCCGCCGCCGAGCGGGTGTTCCTCGCGATCCGCGAGCCTTCCATGGTTCTTGTCGCCCGGCTGCCCGGCTTGAGCGACGTCGAGCACTGGGCGCTTCCCTCAGGCGGCGCGCATGGCCTCGATGTCGATCACCGGCGCGGCCGGCTCTATGTCGCGTGTGACGACGGCGCGCTGGTTGAAATCGACACCAGCTCGGGAACGGTGATCAACCAGTGGCCGATTGCCGGAGTACCGGATGTGACATTTTTCAATCCGGCGACCGGTCTGGTGCATGTGGCGATCGGCGAGCCGGGACTGGTGCAATCGATCGATCCTCGCACCGGCGCCAGCACCCAGACCAAAACCGCCGCGGGCGCGCATACGACGGCGTTCGCGGCGCCTGACCGGCTGTATGTATTTTCACCGTCGCATCGCGGAGCGCTGGCGCTCGTGGATGCTTAGAGCATGATCCCGAAAAAGCCTGCCCGGACTTGATCCGGGTGTGCGGCGGTTTCGGATGCGAGCGAACCTCAGAGATTGGAGATCTGCAACAGCTTGCGGTCGCCGATCCAGGTTTTGGCCAGGTCGGCCTCGGCCTTGCGCGCCGCACTGGCATTGCCGCGCGCCTTATGCAGCTCCGCCAGCCCGTAGTACGACCAGCCGTTCGACGGCGCGCGGCTGAGTGCGCGCTGGAACTGCCGCTCGGCTTCGGCATAGCGGCCGGCCTGCAGCAGGGCAGCGGCCAGCGACTGCCGGACCGGGTAGTACCAGTACGGCGGCTCGGTGTAGGGCAGCGCATCCTGCAACGCGGCCGCCCGCTCGAATCGCGCGATGGCGGTGCGTTTCTGGCCCTGGGCCTGGGCGACGCGCGCCATGATCAGCGTGCGCGCGATGCGAAACACCTCCGGCGCAGGCACCCCTGACTCCTTCAGCAGCTTGAAGTCGGCAGTGCGCTCCAAGGTCTCGATCGCATCGGCCGCAGCCGTTGCGCCCGCGAAATCGCGGCGCGCCGCGAGCGCGACTCCGCGCGCATAGAGCCACATCGCCTTGACATAGGGGATGGTGTCGCCGGGATCGGGCAATGCCAGGATGGTCTCGGGCGTGCTGAACAGCGCGTGCGCGAAATACGGCGCGGCCTTGACCGGCTGCACCATCGCAATGCCGCGCGCGGCCTCGTCGGGAATGAGCTCGCGCAGCTTCTCGGCCGCCGCGATCACGGTCTGGCCGTCGCCCGCCATCTGCGCCGACGCCATCACGAAGTGCACGTTGTGCGGATAGTAGCCGAGCCGATAGACGCCCATCGGCGCCTTGGTGTCGGCCAGGTATTTCTCATCGACCTCGACCGCGGTCTTGTTGTCGCGCAGCGCGTCGAGATAGCGGCCGACCCGATAGTAGACGTGGCTCGGCATGTGCACGAGATGGCCGGCGCCCGGGATCGCGCCGCGCAGCCGGTCGGCGTAGGGCTCGGCGCGCTTGGGCCGGTCGGACGCCTCGACCGCATGGATGTAGTAGTGGATGGCGCCGGGATGGTCCGGATTGCGGGCCAAGACGCGCTCGAGCGTCGGCACGATCGGCACGCTCTGGGGTTTCGGTTCGCGGCCGCCCGGCTTCCAGTAATCCCAGGGACTGAGATCCATCACCGCCTCGGCATAGAACGTGGCAATCTCGTCGTCGTTCGGAAACTGCTTGGCGACCTTCGCCATCTCCGCCGCGTAGGCCGCGTCGAACGGCGCGCGGGCGGCCTTCGGATCGCTGCCGTAGCGCACGGCAAGCGCGCCGATCAGCGCCTGCTCGCGCGGACTGGCCTTGGTGGCCAGCGTCTTCGCCTTCTGCGCGGCCGCAAACGCCGGCGCCACCGCGTCCTCCTGCATCGGCAGATTGATGTTGGGACCGAGCACCAGGGCCTCGCCCCAGAAGCACATGGCGCATTGGGGATCGAGCTTCTGCGCCATGCGGAACGCGCGCTGCGCCTCGTCGTGATTGAACGCGTAAGCGAGCCGCAGGCCCTGATCGAAATAGGCCTGCGCGCGCTCGTTCGCGGTGGTGATCTTGTAAGTGATGGAGCCGAGCCCGCTCCATAACGGCGGCTCAGTGTCCGCGAACGCCGGCGCCGAGGTGGCGGCGCTCGTCGTGGCGCGAGGCACTTCGGTCTGCGCCAGGCGAAACATCACATACGGCGACCCGGTCGCGGCCGGCGTGCGGCAGACCGCAGCATCCGGGCCGACGAGGAGCGGCGAGGTGTCCGCCGCCGTTGCGCCGGCATCCGCCGTGGTGACAATATTGCCGGCCAGCAGCAGCGCTGCCCCGCCAAATACTGCCCCACCAAGCGCCGCAACGCCCGTGGAAACCAGCAGCTTTTGAGATCGGGTGAATGTCGCCATGTCGTCCTCCAAAATCGGGCGGAGGAAAATCCGCCGAATCCGAGAGCCAATGGTCGCAGCCTCAGCCGGGATCCGAAGAACTCCCGAATGGGGCGCGAATTTTGACGGCTTTCAAGCCTTCCGGCAAGATTACCGCAATGTCGGTGCGAAGCCGCCAGACCGCGCGCTAGGATAGACTGGCATCAACCCTGGGTGAGCCGCTTGAACGTTTCACGCATATCCATTGTGGGCGGTGGCATTGGCGGATTGAGCGCGGCGCTCGCGCTCCAGCATTTTGGCTTTCGCGTGTGCGTGTTCGAGCAGGCGCGCGAGCTCCGGGAGATCGGTGCCGGCGTGACGATCACGCCCAATGCGATGCACGCGCTCAACTTCCTTGGCGTTGGCGCGCAGGTTGCGGAACAAGCCGGGCCGACCGAGGCCTACCTGATCCGGCATTTCCAAACCGGTGAAATCATCAAGACCAGGGCCAACGGAACCGATTATTTCGAGCGATTTGGCGCCAACTATCATCAGGTTCATCGCGCCGATCTGCACGCCACCCTGGCCAATGCGGTGCTTCGCAACGATCCCGATTGCGTGTTCCTCGATCATCGCTTCACGTCGCTGACGCAGGATTCCGAGCGTGTCGTGGCGACGTTCGCCAATGGCAAGACCGTTGCAAGCAACGTTTTGATCGGTTGCGACGGCGGCACGTCGAGGGTGCGGGCCTGCGTGTTCGGCGACGAAGTGGTGAATTACACCGGCCAGGTCGCGTTTCGCGCGCTGCTGCCGATGACGAACGTGCCGGCCGGCATCATGAAGCTGCCGTTTGCCATGTTCGTCGGCGTCAAGCGGGTGATGCTGCATTATCCATTGCGGCACCGGACGATCATGAACGTGATCAGCGTCGCCCGCGAGCCGCGCTGGCAGGAAGAAGGTTGGATCATTCCCGCCACGGTCGAGGAGTTTGCGGGGCTGCACGGCGATTTCCATCGCGACGCGCTGGAGCTGATCCGCGCCATTTCCCCGGGAACGCTGTTCAAATGGGGGCTGCGTGACCGCGAGCCGCTGGCGCAATACACCAAGGGGCGCGTCACCATGCTGGGCGATGCCGCGCATCCGATGACGCCGTTTCTGGGCCAAGGCGCGTGCATCGCCATTGAGGACGCCATGGTGCTGGGGCGGGCGTTCGCCGCCGCGAGCACGTTCGAACAGGCGTTCGCCACTTATGAAAACACCCGGAAGGAACGCGCCAACGGCGTACAGCTCGCGTCCCGCCAGCAGGGCGACGAGAATCAGGGTGTCACCAAGCGGGGCGCCAATCCCGGCGCCAATGCCGACGATCGCGGGCTATATTTGTATAACCCCGTCACGGTGCCGCTCGCCTCGGCCGCGCAACCCGCTTAGGCAAGATGAAACGCGATCGCCTCGGTACTTCGGCTTCAGCCTCGCCACTGGCGCGCTTCACCCTCCCCCCTCCAGGGGAGGGTGAAGGAAGAGAGTGCGCGGCGGACATCTATGCTTCGCCGAGATACTGCCGGATCTTGGCCAACAGCTGGCGCGGACTATAGGGCTTGGCGACGAAGTCGTCGCAGCCGGCGGCGCGCGCCTTCTGCTCGCCGCCGTCCAGCGCATGGGACGTGACCGCGATGATCGGGATCGATCGCAAGGCGGGATCGGCTTTGATGCGACGCGTCGCTTCATAGCCGTCGATGATCGGAATCTGAATGTCCATCAGGATCAGATCGGGACGGTGCTTGGCGGCCAGCGCCAGCGCCTGCTCGCCGTTTTCGGCTTCGATGATCTCATAACCGGCGTTGACGATGGCATCGCGGAGGATCTGCATGTTGTCCTCCTGGTCCTCGACCGCCAGCACGCGCTTGCTCATGGCTGCTGCTCCTGCGGCTTGGCGATGGCGGGCACTGTAAAGGTGAAGACCGAGCCGTGGCCCTTGCGCGACTCCACCCACAGCCGTCCGCCGTGCAGTTCGACAATCCGTCGCGAAATGGCCAGTCCCAGCCCGGTGCCGCCCTTGGTCTTGGTGATCGAATTGTCGGCCTGCTGGAACTCCTCGAAAAGTTTTTCCTGATCGCCGGGAGCGATGCCCGGGCCGGTGTCGTGCACGGCAACGCTGAGCGAGCCGTTGTCGGCCGCGACCTTGATCGCCACCCGGCCGCTGTCGGTGAACTTGATGGCGTTGCCGACCAGATTGAGCAGGACCTGCGTCAGCCGGCGCTCGTCGCCGCGGCCGGGCGGGATGTCGGACGGAATCTCGACCTTGAAGTCGAGCTGCTTCTTCGCCGCCAGCGGCTCGACCGCGCTGAACACGTTGTGGACCACGTCCTTGATCGAATAGTCGTCCAGCGAAAGCTTGAGCTGGCCGGCCTCGATCTTGGAAAAATCCAGCACGTCATTGATCAAGCCGAGCAGATGCTTGCCGTTGGTTTCGACCCGCTTGAGCACCGCCTGCACCTTCTCGGACGTGCCGCCATAGACGCCGTCGATGACCAGCTCGGTGTAACCCAGGATGGCGTTGAGCGGCGTGCGCAGCTCGTGGCTCATGTTGGCGAGGAACTGCGACTTGTGCTGGCTGGCTTCGGCGAGCTGGCGGCTGGTCTCCTGAATCTCGTCGAACAGGCGGACGTTCTCGATCGCAATGCCGGCTTGATCGGCGAAGGTGGTGGCCAGCTCGATCTGCTTGTCGGTAAAAGGCCGCACCGTCTTGCGTTGCAAGACAATCACGCCGATCGCGGCTCCCTCACGCATGAGCGGGACACCAAGCATGGTCCGCACCTCGAACCTGCTCCGGTCACCCAGCGTGTAGTCGGGATCGGCACGGATATCCAGGATGTGAACCGACTTGCCCTCGATCACCACTCGCCCTGAGGCAGAACCCCGGCCCGAGGGGATCGGATGCGTTTTCATGAACTTGCTGTGCTCGGACGAGTAGCCATGGGACGCGAGATGCTCGAACACGGCTCCCTTCGGACGGGAGATGGCCGCCATATCGGCCTCGCAGAGCGTAGCCGCCGACTCGACCAGCGTATTAAGCACGACCTGCAGGTTGAACGTGGAGCGGCTGATGACCTTGAGCACCTCGGCGGTGGCGGTCTGCTGCTGGAGCAATTCGCGCAGTTCACCGAGAAGGCGCGTGTTCTCGATCGCGATCACGGCTTGCGCGGCGAAGTTCTGCACCAGCTCGATCTGCTTGCCGGTGAATGGCCGAACCTCGTCGCGGTAGATATTGAAAAATCCGATCGGCTGCGCCTTCCTTAGAGCATCGGTACAGTGAGAAGAGTTCGTGCACCGCCATATTTCGCGGCCGGATTGTTCGCAGCGTCGATGTCCTGCCGAACATCGACCACATGGATCGCATCTTTGCTCTGGACAGCTCGCTCCATCGTTGAGCCGGGCCGAATCTTGATTGAGCCCCGTTCAGACAGATGCCTTTCGAGCGATCTGGGCACCTCATGGAGGGCGCCCGGTTCGACTTCGCCACTGTTGATCCGAAACAGCACGCCGAATCTGGCGCCGCAAATCCGAGTTGCGTTTGCCAGCATGGCCTGAAACACCGGTTTCAGATCGCCCGGTGAACTCGAGATGACCTTCAACACCTCGCTGGTCGCGGTCTGCTGCTCCAGCGACTCGGTCAGATCGTCGGTGCGCTGGCGCAGCTCGTTGAGCAGCCGGGTGTTCTCGATCGCGATGACGGCCTGCGCGGCAAAGTTCTGCACCAGCTCGATCTGCTTTTCGGTGAAGGGGCGGACCTCCTGGCGATAGATATTGAAGGCTCCCACCAGCTCGTTGTCCTTGAGCATCGGGATGCCAAGATATGTTCTGGCGCCGCCGAGTTCCGACGTCGGACTCGACAGCCCGTCTTGCCGAGCCAGGTCTTCGACGTGAACCGCCTGCCTGGTCCGGATCAGCCACTCCATGGTGGTGCCGGGGGGCGGCGTCGCGACCCGCGCTCGGTCAGGAAGCGGCCCAATTGTTCCGGAACCCCGCGCAGCGAAAGCGGCGAGATGGCGCCGTTGTCGATCTTGAACAGGATGCCGAACTGCGCGCCGCAAATGCGGGTGGCGTTGTCCAGCATGGCATCGAAGACAGGCTCCAGCTTGCCGGGCGAGCGCGATATGGCGCGCAGCACCTCGTCGGTCGCGGCCTGCCGTTCCAGCGCCTCGTGCAGCTCGCGTGTGCGGCGGTCGAGCTGCTCCTGGAGGGCGGCGGTGGCGGCGGCGCGAGACCCAACGACGGCAGCACGCCGTGGCTTGGCGTTCTTGCGGACACGCTGCTTCGGCCGGGCACGCTTGGGCCGGGCACGTTTTTGGGGCCGGGCACGTTTGTTGGGCCGGGCGCGCCGCTTGGACGCCATACCCCCGCCCGGTGCGCGTTGCCTCACCAGTCTTCCCTCAAGGCCAAGGACACGCCGGATGTTAGTCAAATCGTTGCGCCCGCGCCATGGTGCGCCGACGAGGTGATCGCGTAGCGATGCGTTTGCTGCACACTTGAAACCTTTCGGCCGGTCCGGGTTTATGCCTGTTGGTCCAGACCCCGAAGGAGCATCGCCATGGACGACGCACAGATCGGTTGGGTCGCCGCCATCATCCTGGGCGGCATTGCCGGATGGCTGGCCGAGGTCATCACCCGCAGCAACATGGGCATCATCACCAACGTCATTTTGGGGGTGATCGGAGCCGGGCTGGCGAGCTGGCTGTTTGCCAAGCTCGGCATCGAGATTGGCGGCCCCAAATGGGTCGGCTATCTGGTCTCGGGCTTCGTGGGCGCCTGCGTTCTCATTCTGGCAACGCGCTTGTTGTACCCGGCACGCTGGCGCACCTAGCTTGATCGTGCTGCCGGGCGCAGCCGCGGCCCTGCCCTTCAGCCGATGATTTTTGATAGCCTATGGGAGCCATCCGCGACTGGCCGGCCCAGGGTATTGGACATGAGTCACGATCACGATCACGGCCATCCGCACAGCCACGATCACGCCCATCCACACAGCCACACGCCGGCGCGCCAGCGCCCGCCGCTGCGGCGCCGCCTGCCGATGGCGGCCTATGAGCCGCCCGCGAAGTATTCCGAATTCCTGCAGCGCATGCTGGTGCGGGCCAAGCAATCGCTCGGCGAGGAGTTTCGCGGCATCACCGCCGACGGCATCGTGCGGCCGGGGCTGTTCCCGGTGCGCAAGACCGGGGTATCGCTCCAACCCATGTTGCGGGCGGCGCTCGATTTCCTGGCGACGCTCGATGCCGGGCAGCGGCGTCAGGTCTCGTTCGATATCCAAGACGAGGCGTGGCGTTCGTGGTCCAACGTGCATCCGTTCCTGATGCGCCACGGCCTCAGCCTGCACGAGCTTGCCCCTGCGCCGCGCCAGGCCGCGCTAGCCTTGGTGAGCAGCGCGCTCAGCGCCAGCGGGTTCGAGACCGCGCGCAATGTGATGAAGTTGAACCAGCATGCCTGCGAGCTCACCGGACTCATCCACGAATACAACGAGTGGTACTACTGGCTCAGCCTGTTCGGCACGCCGTCGGCGACCGAACCTTGGGGCTGGCAGTTCGACGGCCATCACCTGATCATCAACTGCTTCGTCCTCGGCGATCAGCTGGTGCTGACCCCGCTGTTCATGGGCTCCGAGCCGGTGTTCGCGGAATCCGGCAAGTACGCCGGCACGCACGTGTTCCGCGCTGAGGAGAGCGTCGGTCTCGCCCTGATGCAGGGGCTCAGCCGCGAGCAGCAGGCCCAGGCCATCATCGGCACGCGGCTGCCGGGCGAGGTGCTCACCGCCGCCTACCTGGACAACGTCCGCATGCCTTACGAAGGCATCCGCTACGACGATCTCACATCCGGGCAGCAAGCCGTGCTACGCGATCTGATCGGCGTCTACCTGCATAACATCCGCCCGGGCCATGCGGAGATCCGGCTGGAGGAGGCGCTCGATCACCTGCGCGACACGCACTTTTCCTGGATCGGCGCGCACGACGATCACGGCGCCTTCTACTACCGCATCTACAGCCCGGTCGTGCTGATCGAATTCGACCACCAGCCGGGCATCGTCTACGCCAACGACGAGCCGACGCGCGATCACATCCACACCGTGGTGCGCACCCCGAACGGCAACGATTACGGCAAGGACCTGCTGCGCCAGCATTATGCCCGGCACGATCATTCACACCCGGGCAGCGCGCACCGCCGCGGCCGGGAGTGAAATGATGTCCGCGCCGTGGGTCGCGAGCGCCGACGTCGCCGGCGCACTGCCGAACACCGCGATAAACTGCCAACGTCTCACTCGATCACCTCGTCGGCGGCGACTTGCAGAGACTGAGGCACCGTGAGCCCGAGCGCCTTGGCGGTTTTGAGGTTGATGATCAGTTCGTACTTGGTCGGCGATTGCACGGGCAGGTCGGCCGGCTTCTCGCCCTTCAGAATGCGGTCAACATAGCTGGCCGCACGCCGATACATATCGACGCGATCGGGGCCGTAGCAGATCAGCCCGCCATTGGCCATGAAGTAGCTCGCGGGATACACGTCCGGCAGCTTATGGCGGGCCGCCAGCGCGCTGATCAGCTCGCGGTGGATCGTCGTGCGCGCGCCGGTCGTCACGACCAATCCGCCGTTCGGGGATTGCGCAAACGCGGCCACCAGGCGCTCGACTTCGGTGGCTTCGCTGACACCGATGGGATGCAACACCATCCCGAAGGTTGACGACGCGCCTTGCATGGCGCCGAACTGGCCAATGCCGGACGGTGTGTTGGGATCGCGCAGCACCGCAACGCGCGTCACGCCCGGCGCGACCTGTTTCAGCAGCTCCAACCATTTCACGCTGGTCGAGTACTCGAATTGAGTAAAGCCGGTGACGTTGCCACCAGGCCGCGCCAGGCTGTCAACAAAACCGGCGCCGACCGGGTCGGGGGTGTTTACGAACACGACTGGTACGGTGCGAGTGACCTGCAACAGAGGTGTGACGGCGAGACCGCCGGTGGCGAGAACAACCTCTGGGGTGAGCGCCACCAGTTCGGCGGCGAGCTTGCGCAGCTCGGTCACGTCGCCCGCCGACCAGCGTTGGTCGATCCGCAGGTTGTCGCCGATGGTCCAGCCTGCCTTGGCAAGGACCTGCAGAAACGCCCCGATCCTGGCCTGCCCGTGTTCGTCGTCCGCCGGAAGGGTGTTCAGCACGGCAATACGGCGCAACCGCTCACGCTGCTGCGCGCGTGCAGCAAGCGGCCACACCACCGCGGCGCCGCCGATCATAATGAACTCACGCCGCCGCATGCCCGCTCGAGCCTCCCGACCAAGCATCGTATCGATTTAAGCGCGTGCTTTGATAGGGCCTGAAACCGACATCGCTCGCGGTGTTGCCGGGCGTGGCGGGTTGCCGAGCATCGTCGAAAACCGGCCAACCGGAACATCAACGCCGCCCAGAACGCCGGTCGATGCCGGGAGGGATTTGGTTCACTTCGGCAGTGGACGGCACTGCCACTGTGTTTGCTTCGTTGGCGGGCTGAATGCCGCTTACGAGGCACTCCTCGCGACTGGCAAACGGTCCTGAAGCGAGCTTGCCGCCGTCATCCATCGCGTACCAGCCGGGCTTGATGCCGCGCATGTCAGACTTGTTCTCATTGACATAATGGGGAACGCGCATCGTGGCTCCGCTCGGTGGCATGGTCGCGGCCTCAGAATGCCGATGTCGTTTCCTGCTCTTGATCCTTGTCGCGGGCCCTGCCCCAGCCAAGCACCGATTGTTCGTGTGCTTCGATCGATCAGGCGGCTTCGTGGATGTGCATCGGGCTGCCTTTGAGGCTCTTTTCTGCACTCACTTCGGTCGCTTCCTTTGCGGCTTGCTGCTTGAGCCACCAAAGCAAGAAACGGTGCTTGATTTGGAAGGTCGATGGGGTGCTGAGTTTCTTGCCGAACCGTGTGGTCGTCATGCGGTGCTCCCTTTGAAAAAAAAGGCCCGGCGCTGGGCCGGGCCTTTTGAGCCTGACAGCAAGCCTTACTTCTGCTGTTCGCTCGGCTTGTCGGCGGGCTTCGACGGGGTGCCCTGGGTCTGCTGCGGCGTCGCCGGGGCGGGATTGGCAGGCTTCTGCGGCTCGTTGGACGCAGTAATATTGATGATAGTCATGGTATTTCCTTTCATGAAAAAGCGAAAACTATTTTTTAGATACTTAATTCAACTAAGCGTGAGACTTGGAAATACAATGCTATGCGGGATAAATATTCAAATAATCCCTGGTAATTCTTGAGTTGACCTCTTGTGCACCGCAGCATGACCGGTTATCTCATTGACCATCTTGGTGATTCGTCGACCTGCAAAGCCCCCGCTGGGGGCGTTTTTGTCCTTTGGAGCAAAAGTAATGAACAAGGCTTTGAGTCTGCAATCGACGCCCGCCCGCTGGCTCGCGTTCGCGGTTGTCGTAATCCTGTGCCTTGTCGCTTTGATTTACACCAACCCGCCGATCCCAGGCCGTGCCTTCAAGAAGAATGTCGTCTCCACACCGACGCACCAAGGTTCGACCGATTACAAGGTCACGCCTGACGACCTGCTCTGGTAACGCTGGTCTTTATTGGCGCACATCATGGCAACTCGGAGCGACCGGGAGGGCGGCGGGTTTCACAAGCCGTCATCGCGCCAGCTGCGAGCCTCAAAACAAGAGGCCGCCAACGAGGGCGGCCTCATTTAGGCAAAACCAGACATAAAACAGCTCAAGCTGCCCGGTTGAAGGCTTTCGCGATGCCGGTCTTGAGTGGCTCCGTGGTCGCAAGCGTGCCCTTCTGGGCGAGCGCAGTCAGTTCCTGGGTCTGCTCTGTCAATGTCTCGAATTGCTTACGAGCGTGTTCGGTCGATAGTTCCACAAATGCAGAAGGCGACTTCACGCTGGACAACTTCTGCAAAAACTCGAAGGCTGCGTTGGTGTTGGCGTGAACGAATTCGATGCACTTGTTGTTGTAATCCTGCGCGCCTTTAACCGCTGTAGAATAGCTGTCTTTGATGAGATCGGCTGCTTCCGTGGCGGCAGCGCCCATTTTTTCGAGAGTTTCGTGGGTTTCTTTCGCGCCGCGATCCGCGATTTCGCGGAATGCTTGTGGCGCATTGGTCTTTGCAGAACCCGTGGGGTTCGGTGTTGCGGCCTTGGGGTTGGTATTCATGAGACACTCATCCTAAGGGGCGTGTTCGGCTGATAGCCTCGGATGCGACGCCCCAAGCGCTTGTCCGATATTTTGCGATCGAAAGGCCGTAACGCGTGAGCGCGATCGGTGACGCGATCGGTCGCGTGAGCGAGCGGTGACACAATCGGTCGCGGACGGCACATGGTTATGAAATGTCGCGATGCAATACGGTCGCGCGAAATGGACATAAAACGTGATCGACGGCGCGGCCAACTGGTTCCTTAGCGATGCCGCTCAGTGCAACAAGCAGCATGGCGCTGCTATTCGATCATCTCGTGGGCTGGTCAGGGTCTTGCAGGAGCAATGAGGCGAGTTCCTTGTGTTCATTCATGAGCTCCCTCATGTCATCCTCAATCTCAAGGCCGGGGTGCACCACTGTCCAAAAGTGCGCTGCTCTGATGAAGGCAAGCAACGCCAGCAAATATTCGAAGTGTTTGCCACCAAGCGCATGTCGCAACACCTCCCGAGCGCGCTCGGACTGTGTCGGCTCAACAAAGATCACCGCCGCAGCCGCGAAGACACAATCTTCGATGTCGCTGTCAGGCTCAGGCCAATCGATCGGTTTGTTGATTTTCGCCAAGCGTTCATAAATCGGTCCGAGCTCTCGCCGCCACGGCGAGGGGGTTTTTAGCAACTTGACCGCTTGATCGATCGTCTGCGGGGTAGCGGCAGCATCACCCGATGAATGGCCATAGCCCACCAGAAATCCGCAATGACGAACGATGCAATAGCGCACTTGGCAAAACCGCGAGAGGAAGACGAACAAACGCTCCTTAAGAAGCGAAGGCATAGGATTGTCGAGATATGCCGAGCCAGCAAAATCCCAAAGCTTCTCGACGATTTCCGGAGCATCTCTGGCCGACATGAAGAAATTGGGAACGAGCCCAAATCGCGCTGCGACCTCGCTATGAAAGGAAGTTGAAATGGACATCACTCACTTGTCCCCGTCAGCGTCGCTTGTCCGGTATCTTTGATGCGATCGAAAAAGGCCGTAACACGTGAGCGCGATCGGAAGCGAGATCGGTCGCCGATGGCACATGGTTACGAAAGGCAGCAATGCAATACGGTCGGGCGAAATGGACATGAAACGTGATCGGAATCGGAAAGAGCCCGGCTGGGCTGGAGCCGGGCTCTAACGATCACGCTATGTGCGTGATCGAAGCGCAGGCACGGGGATGCCTACGCAGCCAACTGGTTCGTTGACCTTTCGTCGATGCCCATCGCATTGAGTGCTTGCCGACAGAGGCGGCTTGGATTGCGTTCGCCTATCTTGGCGGCCTCGACAATCCGCCTCGCTATGATCTCACGCACTGTCACGCCGGCTCCGAAATTTCCGAGCACATCGCAGACCCGATCGAACGCCTCGCTCATTGCCCGCATTGTCTCGTCGTCGAACGACACGTCATGGTTGGACAGACGGCTATCCATAGGGACCTCCCATAAACTCAGGCGGGAGCGCTTTACTGTACTTTACTGGCTCTCAGTCACCGAGGCCCGAAGCTGTTTCGGTGATGACCTCATCGTAGGCACGTTCGAACACAGCCGACTGTTCCAAACAGACCACTTTTCAATCAGCCCACCGGCATTTTCAAAACCGCCCAATAGGGCTCAAACGCGAAACAGCGAGCGCATTACAGATACCGGCGCGTCCATGAGGAACGTTACCCGGTTTCGAACGTTGCGATGGCACACCAACATTCAGAAAGGTTCACCATGCGCACGCTGTTGCTCGGCCTGCTGACAGTGGCAGGGATCGCGATCGCTATGCCCATTTCCGTGTCACCGGCACTCGCTCAGGGCGTCACCATCGAAACCCCGGTCGGAGGCTTGAGAATGGGTCCGGAACGACGGTACGACCGCGACTACGACCGTCCTCGCTTTCGCGATACCACTGGATCTGGATACAGAGACCGGTCGGATAACCGCGGCTGCCGTACCATCACCGTCCGCCATGATGACGGCTCGGTTCGCCAAATCCGACGCTGCGACTAGATCGTAGTCGCGTTCAACGAGAGAAAGCCCGGCGCCGTTGCAAACGCCGGGCTTTTTTTGCAATCGCGGCGAGTCGAAGCGTGGCCGCCATGATGTTTGGCAACCGCCCCGTGCTCAAATTCGCGCCTCGGCCAAAACGCCGACGGTAACGCGTCAGCATCGCTTTCGGAACTCGCCCGTTCCAACCAAACAACAGGGAGCGGTTTCGCTCAACGCCTGACGGTTGCTGGGGCGAATATCGCGGCGGATGCATTGAACTCTGCGAGACGTGGGGAGTTAGCCTTTCGTCCCTCCAGGCAAAAGGCACATTTTCATGGACAAAGATCGGATCAAAGGCGCGGCCAATCAAGCGAAGGGCGTCGTCAAGGAAGTCGCTGGCAAGGTCACCGGCGATGCGAAGCTCGAATCTGAAGGCAAAGCCGACAAGGTTGCGGGCAAGGTTCAAAACGCCATTGGCGGCGATCAAGGATACCGTTCGCGGCAAGTGACAATGGCCCGAGTTGTCTTTCACGTCGTCAATCAGCACCAACTGGCGCGCTCGAGGATGGTTGCGGCGCCGGCGTCCGCGCTGACAACCGTGCTGTTTGGCATAATCGTCGTTACGGCACTCTATTTCGGCCGCGAAGTTCTGGTGCCGATCGCTCTCGCGGTGCTGATGAGCTTCGTGCTCGCACCGCTCGTTCGCTTGCTGCAACGGATATATGTTCCGCGGGCTCTGGCGGTCTTCGTTTCAGTTCTTGTCGCGTTCGCTGCCGTCTTCAGCTTGGCCGCAATGATGGTTTCGCAAGTCAATCAGCTTGCAAGCGATCTGCCCGGCTATCAGTCGACATTGCAATCGAAAATTCAAAGCGTGCGCGGCGTCGCCGGGGGCACCGGCACCTTGGAACGGGCCTCCGAGGTGCTGCAAAGTCTTGGCCGGGAACTCGACAAACCAAAGCTCAGCGCACCTTCACTTCAGCGATCGTCCACCTCCGAATACGCCGATACCCGTTGAGGTGAAGCAGCCCGATCCGGGCGCACTTCAAACTCTCGTGGCTTTGATCACGCCCCTGATCCATCCCCTCACGACAACAGGGGTGGTCATCATATTCGTGATCTTCATTCTTATTCAGCGTCAGGATTTGCGGAACAGGCTCGTTCGTCTTGCCGGCGCACAGGATCTTCAGCGCACGACCGCTGCAATTGACGATGCCGGCCAGCGGCTCAGTCGATTGTTTCTCACTCAACTCGCACTGAACGCCGGCTTCGGTCTCGTGATTGGAATCGGATTGTGGTTCATCGGCGTACCGAGCGCGCCGCTGTGGGGAATGTTGGCGATGATCCTGCGGTTCGTGCCTTACATCGGCGCGGTGATCGCGGCAATATTTCCTCTCATCCTTGCGGCGGCAGTCGATCCCGGTTGGACCATGGTGTTATGGACCGCCGCATTGTTTCTCACGGTAGAGCCAATCGTGGGACATGCCATCGAGCCTTTGCTCTACGGCCGCAGCACCGGACTGTCTCCCGGTTGCCGTTATCACCTCTGCCACGTTCTGGACGTGGCTCTGGGGGCCAATTGGATTGATTTTGGCAACGCCATTGACGATTTGCCTGGTCGTTCTGGGCCGGCATGTTGATCGCCTGAAATTCCTGGATGTCATGTTGGGCGACCGGCCGCCACTGTCCCCACCGGAGCTGGTCTATCAACGGATGCTCGCGGGTGACCCGATGGAGGCGGCCGAGCAGGCACAAAACTATTTGAAGGAAAAGCCACTCATCGCATATTACGAAGAGGTTCTTGTCGAAGGGCTCAAACTGGCCCAGGCCGATGCGCGGAGCGGCTTGCTCGCCGACGAGCGCATGGAACGCATACGCGATGCCGTCGCTGAAATAATTGACGATCTCAGCTCTCATGAGGACAAGCCGGAGCAAGCATCCAAGGTCGAAGACGCCGAGACGGCAAGCCCGCTAGCGCAAATCAATCAAACCGAAGCATCGCTCAATCAAAAGGCAGCCGAATTGCCGGCGCAATGGCGGACTGCAAAGCCAGTGCTGTGCATTCCAGGTCTTAGCGTGCTTGATGAAGCGGTCGCACTCATGGTCGCTCAGCTGGTTGAGAAGCAGGGTATCGGTGCCCGGGTCGAGAAAGCTGATGCCTTGTCGGTGTCGCGCATTTTCAGCTTGGATACCAAGGATGTTGCGCTGGTGTGCATTTGTTATGTCGAGAATGCAACGGCGGCGCAAATTCAATACGCCATTCGACGGCTGCGACGAAAGGCGCCTCAGGCAATCATTCTTGTCGCTTTGATCGGCAATACCAACAACGTTACGGACGCCGATGACAAGCAACCCATCGTATTTGATCACGTCGAGCGAACACTCAGCGGCACAGTTGATAAAATTCTTGCCGCCGCCAGTGGCCTCGATGACAAGGCCACTCGAAGTCTGCTGCCAAAGGCAGGATAGCCGCACCGCGCATCACGCGGTCGCCACGCGGCCCCGGTCCGTTTAGCGCATGCCGTCTGTTCAAAATTGACCACTTTGAACGTCCGGCCAGATGCGGCAGCCTTCATGCAGCCGAGTTCGCGCAGCACCCCGTCGGCCGCAACGTGACGACAAAAGACGCCGAACACTGATTTCTCTATTGTGCTTTGCGTTCGAAATCCCATCTATAGAGATACGGACAAGTCCGTGACTTGTCCGAGTGCTGCTGAAAAAACGGCGACGGTCCGAAGTCTCCGCTTCGTCAATTGGCGGCCCTGGTGCCATCGGCCGGCACGATCTTACGTTCGAAATCGACCCTTGGTGACATTGCAGGTGCCCCAGCACCCACGCGTACGCGAGACCGTTGACGCGATTGGCGCCATCGAGGGCCTGGATATGAAGCAGGGGTTATGACGGTTGAACTCGCGCATGCGCATTCCGTACAAAAACCTTGGGGTGTTGTAGATCCGCGTCCCTGGAGCAAGGCGGGCGACCACGTCAATACGATCGGCGAAATCTGGTATCAGCGCCCGGGTTCGGCGGCGGTAGCGCCTTCGCTTCTGCTCAAGCTGCTGTTCACCAGCCAGCCGCTTTCCATCCAGGTTCATCCGGACGATGCGCGCGCCCAGTCGATCGGACTGCCGAACGGCAAAACCGAAGCCTGGTATGTCCTGAGTGCCGCACCGGAAGCCAAGGTCGCGCTCGGCCTAAGACAGCGTCTCACTGCGCAGCAATTGCGTCAGGCCGTGGCTGACGGCTCGATCTCGGAGCTTGTCGTGTGGCGGGCGGTGCGGGCGGGCGACGCGATTTTCGTCCCCGCCGGCACGATCCACGCGATTGGCGCGGGACTTGTCATCGCGGAGCTCCAGCAACGCAGCGACACGACATACCGTCTTTTCGATCACGGTCGGGGGCGTGAACTGCATGTCGAGCACGCCATTGCGGCGGCAGACGCCGGGCCTGCCGATTTGCACGTGCTGCCAACTCGACTTTCCGACACGCGAACGCTGCTGATCGTCAATGCGTACTTCATGTTCGAAAAAATCGAACTGGCGGCAAACTCCGCATGGTGCCTGGAAGCAAGGCAGGAGACTTGGCTGCTCGTCGTCGATGGCAATGCTCGCGCCGGTTCGTTCGACCTTGCCACAGGCGACGTCGTTTTCGCGCAGGCCGACCGCGTCAACCTCCACGTCGGCCCCGCCGGGATGGTGGGCTTGGTGGGATACGCCGGCGGCGAGCAGGCTCCACACCTGCTGCAACGCCTCGAACAGTCGGGCGCCATCGATTCAATTGCACTCCCTCAAGCAAAGACGATCCCGAGCAACGGACGTCTGGAAGCAGCAAAATGAAATCAGTTCAGCGTGTCGCCTTCATCGGCAGTCATCTGCCACGTCGCTGCGGCATTGCGACGTTTACTCATGATCTGCATCGCGCGGTCGCGACATCCCGCCCGTCGCTCAAGACTGGCGTCGTCGCGATGACGAACCCCGGGTGCTCCTATGACTATCCATCGGATGTGCGTTGCCAAATCCGCGAAGAGACGATCGGCGACTATGTCCAGGCTGCGGAATTTTTAAACAACGCAAGTTTCGACGTTGTCTCGCTCCAGCACGAATATGGAATTTTCGGTGGCGAGGCCGGAGGCCATATCGTCGAGCTCGTGTCGCGCCTCAAAATGCCGGTTGTCACGACGCTTCATTCGGTGCTGGCCGACCCGAAGCCGGCCCAGCGCGAGGTGATGGCTCGGATCCTCGACGCTTCAACCAAGATCGTCGTGATGTCGGAACGAGGCCGGAGCTTCCTGAGCTCCGTTCACGACCTGCCAGGTCGCAAGATCGAGGTCGTACCGCACGGCATACCGGATTTTCCGTTTCTCGAGACGCACAATGCAAAAGCGGAATTTGGCTTCGTAGGGAAGACGGTCATTCTGACGTTCGGCCTGCTGTCGCCGAACAAAGGCATTGAGGTCATGCTCGATGCCATGCCGGATATCATCAAATCATGTCCCAACGCCGTCTATGTCATTCTCGGCGCGACCCATCCGAACCTGGTGCGGGATCAGGGTGAGGCCTATCGCGATAGCTTGACCGCGCGGGTGCGGCAGCTTGGCATCGGAGAGCACGTCGTCTTCTTCAACCAGTTCGTCGATCAGGCGACGCTGTTGAATTTCATTTCGATGTGCGACGTCTATGTGACGCCTTATCTCAACGAAGCCCAGATGACATCGGGCACGCTTGCCTACAGCTTCGGATTGGGTAAAGCGGTGATATCGACACCCTACTGGCATGCCGAAGACCTGTTGAGCGACGGGCGCGGCATCCTCGTTCCCTTTGGTGATGCCAGGTCCTTGAGTGCCGAGATCGCCGGCTTGCTGAGCAATGACGTTCGCCGTCACGCCATGCGCAAGCGGGCTTACGCCGCCAGCCGATCGATGACGTGGGCACAAACAGCCAAGCGCTATCTTTCGATCTTTGAAACGGCGCGCGAAAATATCCGGCCTGCGATAGCGCTGCCGATCGACGCAATCGTCCCGGAAAGCAAGCGAGTCATACCGGAGCTGAGGATCGGGCATTTGCTCTCGCTCTGCGACAGCACCGGCATCATCCAACACGCCGTCCATTCGGTGCCGGATCGCGCCCATGGCTATTGTGTCGACGACAACGCTCGCGCCCTGCTGCTGTCTTGCACATTGTCGCAAGCCGGCGAAGCGCCATTATCGGCGGCCATGACGACGCACTTTGCCGCGTTCATCCAGCATGCCTGGAACCCGGCCACCCGTCGTTTCCGAAACTTCATGAGCTACGACCGTGGATGGCTGGAAGGGTCGGGCTCGGAAGACAGCCACGGCAGGACGCTGTGGGCATTGGCCGAATGCGCGCGTGAGGACACGGATCCATCCCGCCGCAGGTGGGCTGCCGCGCTTTTCAAGACCGCCCTTCCGGCGGTCGAGGAATTTTCGTCGCCGCGCGCCTGGGCGTTCTCGCTCCTCGGGTTGGACGCTTATTGCATGCTGGTCGGTGGCGATCGCTTCGCCAGCCGGGTGCGCAGCGCATTGGCCGACCGGTTGATGGCCCTGCTTGCTGCGACTGAAAGCAAGGATTGGGTCTGGTTTGAAGATCAGCTCGCATATGACAATGCGCGGCTTTGTCAGGCCCTGATCGTGACGGGCCTGGCGACCCAGACGCCACGATATGTCGAGGCCGGCCTGCGATCACTGCGCTGGCTGATGTCGCTTCAGACCACGTCGTCGGGATGTTTCAGGCCGGTCGGGACCAGGAGCTTCGGCATGGCCCGCCGGAAGCCCGAAGCGTTTGATCAGCAACCCGTCGAGGCATCAGCAACGATATCGGCTTGCCTTGCCGCGTCGCGGGCGGAGGACGACACGGAATGGCCGGCAGGGGCCATGCGTGCGTTTCGTTGGTTCCTGGGCGAAAACGACCTGCAAACGGCGCTGGTCGATCCCGATACCGGCGGCTGTTCGGATGGGCTGCATCCGGATCGAGCCAATGAGAACAAGGGTGCCGAATCAGTGCTATCGTATCTTCTCGGTCTTGTGGAAATGCGCCAGTTCAAGCGTACGGCTGCAATCAGCCGAATGAACCCTCTGCCGCAATCGGCACCGAGCGTCGTTCGCACGGTCGCGTCTTGAACAATCCACGGAGCATCTTTGTCGCAATCCCAATTCATCAATCGCCAAGGCTTATATTTGCGCCCCGATCCAGCCAGAGTTGTCGTCAGACCCTTCAAACCAGCGACTGAACCTCGAGACTTCAACCCGACCGACAAGATCCGGGCCAATCATATTGTCGGCAGGGTTCTTCGGCTCAATTCCGAAGCCGCCGCACAGCAACTGAGCGACGTGCTTGGAAATTTTGAAGGCCGTCACAGAAATCTGCTCGAAAGTTTCGAAGCTCGCGCCGCGGAGATGGAAGACGCGTTCGAGCCGCATGCCGCACTGGATCAGACCCAGCGCCGCCTGATCGGCGCTTATTTTCTTCACGAGTATTCGTTCGAAGCGTCGGCCTTGTTCAATCCGAGCATCGTCCGTCATCCCGACCAGTCCGGCGCGCCGGCGAATGGCTGCCGATTTATCCTGAGCCTTCGCGCGGTCGGCGAAGGGCATATTTCATCGCTGACCTTCCGGTCCGGCACCATCGGCGCAGATGGCAATGTCGCGATCGACCCGACAGCGCGGCTCGCGTCGGTGCCAAAAATCCAGAATAAGACGCCGGGGCCCAACGGCGAGACTATCAGCGTGAGCTTTCGTCCGGACCAGGAGCTCAGCGAGCGGGTTATCTTTCCGATTACCGACGCGCAATCCAACGGCATCGAGGACGCGCGTTTCGTCGAATTCAACGACGCTGGCCAAAAGACATTCTACGCAACCTACACAGCCTATAATGGCAGGGCGATCCGCTCCGAGTTGCTGGAAACAACAGATTTTCAATCCTTTCGGCTGACCCCGCTCGGTGGCTCGGTGGCCCGTAACAAGGGCATGGCGCTGTTCCCGCGAAAAATCGATGGTCGCTACGCGATGATCGGCCGGCAGGACAACGAAAACCTTTACCTGGTCTATTCCGACGATCTCTACAGATGGGATGGCGGTCAGTGCATCCTGCAGCCCGAGCATCCCTGGGAGTTCGTTCAGATCGGGACGTGCGGCTCGCCCATCGAGCTGGACGATTGTTGGCTGCTGCTGACTCATGGCGTCGGGCCGGTCAGGAAATATTCGATCGGCGCGGTTCTGCTGGACAAGAAGGACCCGTCAACGGTTCTGGCGCGGTCGCGCGAGCCCCTGGTCCGCACCGAACCCACCGAACGCGAAGGTTACGTGCCCAACGTCGTCTACACCTGCGGCGGTATGCGTCACGGTGACCAGATCATCCTGCCTTATGCGGTCTCCGACACCTTCTCCAATTTCGCGACGATCAAGATTTCGACGTTGATGCAGGCCGTTGCAAGCTGAATTGAGCAACCGGCCCCGTCCAAAACAGGATGCGTGCGTTGACATCCATCGAGCTTCGCATTGAACGGCTACGTTCGGAGATCGCGCAGCTTGAAGCACGCTACGACGGTGTGTTTCCGCCCAGTGTTTATGTGGTGCTCGAACGCCTGAGACACGAACTCGCTGCGCTCCATAAGGCGCTTTGAGTTCGGGGGCCTTGGTGGTGTTGAAGTCGCCTCATCATGGTCCAAAGCCTGGCATCCGCTAGCCGTCCGCCACCGCTATTCGATCACCTCGTCGGCGCGGGTGAGCAGGGTCGGCGGCACGGTGAGGCCGAGGGCCTTCGCCACAAGGACGTTGACAGCGAGATCGAACTTGACCGGCTGCTCGACCGGAAGGTCCGCGGGTTTGGACCCGCGTAGAATCTTGTCGACAAAATCGCCGGCGCGCCGGAATTGGTCGGTGAAGTTCGGTCCATAGGACATCAGGCCGCCGGCTTCGACGAGCTCGCGTTGCGACCACATCGTCGGCAGTCGCGCCCCCAGCGCCAGGATGTTGATCCGGAGCCGGTTGGCGTCGACCACCCCTTCGCTCGCGAGATAAAGCGCCTCGGTGCGTTGCTTGAGCTCGTCGAAGGCCGGCACGACGTCCTGCGCCCGCCGGATTGCAACGGTGGCGATCTCCAGTCCAAGCGTATCGGCCGCGGCTTGCACCTCGCGCATTTCCCGCGGAACGACCGGATTGTCGACATTGCCCATGAAGGCCACCCGGCGAAGATTCGGGACGACTTCGCGCAGCAGCGCGAGGCGCTTGCCGGCAATGTCGGGGGCTTGCAGCGACAGGCCGGTGACGTTGCCGCCCGGCCGCGCCAGGCTCGCGACGACACCGCTGCCGATCGGGTCCGCCAGGCCCACAAAGACGATCGGGATGGCCGTTGTCGCTTCCTTGAGCATCATGACGGCGGGGGTTCCCGACGCGACGATGACATCGACCTTGAGCCGGACGAATTCGGCGGCGATCTCGCTGTAGCGCTCACTGCGGCCCTCGGCCCAGCGATACTCGATTGCGACGGTCCAATTCTCGATCCAACCGAGTTCGCGCAGCCGCTGCACAAAGGCGGCGGCCCGAGGGCCCTGGGTCAAAGGCGCGGCCGCGCCCAGGAGCCCGATGGTCGGCAGCCTGGCTTGCTGTGCCCGCGCCGCCAGCGGCCACGCCACGGCCGCGCTGCCGAGCAACGCGATGAACTGGCGCCGCCTCATTCGATCACTTCGACGGCGCGTAGCAAGATTGCCGGAGGTATCGTCAAGCCGAGGTCCTTCGCCGTCTTCAAATTGATCACCAGTTCGAATTTTGCGGACTGATGCACCGGCAATTCGGCGGGCTTTTTGCCCTTCAGGATGAGGCCGGTGTAGTCGCCAACAAGGTAGTACGCTTCCGGAAGGCTCGGTCCGTAGTTCATGAGACCCCCGACAGCCGTGAATTCGCGGCGGTGGTATAGCGTGGGCACCGCGTGCCGCGCTGCCAGGGCAACGAGTTGATCGCGCTGGGCGACCAGGAACGAGTCACCGCTCACCAGCAGCGCGCCCGCCCGCTCCGCCGCAAGCGTGGCAAAGGCTGAGTCGATGCCACTTGGAGTGCTTGCATTGAGGACCAGCAGGCGCACGCCAAGAACACTCGCTGCGCTCTGCGCTGATGCCGTTGCGGCCTCGCTATAGGCCGGGCTGGTCGGATTGATGAGCAGTGCAATGGATGTGGTTGCGGGCACGAGCTCGTGAAGCAGCTGCACGCGCTTTGCTTCCATTTCGATGTTGAGCTGGGTTAGTCCCGTGAGGTTGCCACCCGGACGGCTGAGGCTCGCGACCAGCCCGAACTTGAGCGGGTCAACACCGACCGCAAAGACAACTGGAATTGTCTGGGTTGCCGCTTTGGCGGCCAGAATGGTCGGCGTATTGATCGTAGCAATCACTGCGACTTGGCGGCGAACCAACTCGGCAGCCAAGGCGGGCAGTCTGTCATAGTCTCCTTCGGCCCATCGATATTCGATCGCCACAGTCCGGCCTTCGTCAAACCCCGCGGCGCTGAGGCCCTGACGAAATGCCTCCACCAGGTGTGCGGTTGTGCTTGCCGATGCCGTATCGAGATACCCGATCACGGGCATCGACGCTTGCTGTGCTCGCGCCGCGAGCGGCCACGCGACGGCCGCGCCGCCGATCATGGTGATGAACTCGCGCCGCCTCATGCTCGCCCCAGGCTCCAGCCGAGGCATCGTATCGGTTCGAACGCGCTTTGATAGGGCCTGAAACCGGCATCGCGCTGGAGGAGAACGCACGTCCATGCCGCTTTCTCGCTTCATCCTCCCCCTCCAGGCGAGGGTGAAGAGCGTGCGCGGCCGCCGTCGGTGCTTCAGCGCCCCCGCGAACCTGTGCTACGGTTGCGCACCGCGGATCATGCCGCGCCATGACGGTGACCGGGAGCGCCGACGATGGATCCGATCAGACGCAATGTATTGGCAACGGGTGCCGCCGCGACGGCGGTGGCCGCGGCGCCGCAGGTTTTTGCCCAGCAGGCTGGGCAAGGAGAAACTGCCATGCCGTTCTACGAAAAAGGCGACGTCCGCATCCACTACGAGGAGGCCGGCTCCGGCTTCCCGCTGCTGGTCATCCCCGGCGGCGGATTGAACTCGACGATCGCCGGGCTCAGCGGCAGCAGCTCGCCGTTCAACCCGATCGAGGAGTTCAAGGGCGAGTACCGCTGCATCGCGGCGGACCTGCGCAACGCCAACGGCGGCCAGTCCACCGGCCCGCTCGAGATCGACCGGCCGTGGGACGCCTACGCCGACGACCAGCTCGGCCTGATGGATCACCTGCGGCATCGACAAGTTCATGGTGCTGGGCTTCTGCATCGGCGGCCCGTTCATCTGGAACCTGCTGAAGCGGGCGCCGGATCGCATCGTCGCCGCCGTGCTGGCGCAGCCCAGCGGCTCGCGTCCGGAGAAGCGCGACCTCTTCTACGACAACAACATGAAGGGCTGGGGTCCGGAGCTGGTCAAGCGCCGGCCCGACATCACGATGGAGATGGTCGACAAATTCCTGACCAAGATGTACCGCACCAATCCCGACTTCGTGTTCACCGTGACGCGCGATTTCGTGCGCAACTGCCAGACGCCGGTGCTGATCCTGCCGGACGACGTCCCGGCGCATCCCTACGCCGTCGCCATGGAGGCCGCGATGCTCGCGCCGAAGGCCGAAGTGAGCATGTATCCGTGGAAGGAGCCGAAGGAGCGGATTCCCCTGGCGGTGCGCCAGATCCGCTCCTTCCTGCGGGCGCATCGGTCTGCCGTCGCCTAGAGTCTGATCCGTTTCAATTGAATCGGATCAGCCTCTAGCTTCTTTGTTTGAGCATGATCTTTTCCGAAAACCGGTTCCCACTTTTCGGGATCATGCTCTAGACGGCGGATCGCCGCGGGCTTGATGTCGGCGGTCGGCAGGAGGGTCATGCCGATCGCCTTCGCCGCCCGTGAGTTCGTCTCAAGTGATGGATTCGGGAATCCCGATTGAAAAACAGCGAGCCCGCCGCCGCAAGAATGCCAGGGAGGCGATCATGACGGCCTGGATGAGAGCCAATACACGTCGCGCCGGCGCCGGTCGGACAATGGCGGCAATCGCTGCCGTGGCCGGGGTGTGCCTGGCCGGCGCGCCGGCGACGGCGCAGACCTACGGTCTTGCGACCATGCAGCCCGGGACGCTTGCGCATACCACCGGCACGGCCATCGCCAAGGTGTTGAAGGACAAGGGCGGGCTCAACACCCTGGTGCAGACCACGGCGGGCGAGACCGTCCTGATTCCGATGGTGGCGAGCGGCGAAATCGATCTCGGCATCGCCAACCTTGCCGAGGTGCAGGCGCAGGTGGAAGGCAGCGGCCCCAACCGGCAGGCCGACCTGCGGCTGATCGGCGTGATCCACCCGCTGTGGGCGTCGTTCTTTGTCCGCAAGGACACCACGATGACAACCAACGCCGACATGAAGGGCAAGCGTATCGCGCTCGGCTATTCGGCCATGCGCACCGTCGACATGCTGGTACAGGCGCAGCTTGCGCTCGGCGGGCTTACCGCCAAGGATGTCACGCCGGTGCTGGTGCCGAATGTGATGCGCGGTGCCGACGACTTCATCTCGGGCGCGGTCGATGCGCTCTATTTCGCATTCGGCGCACCGAAGGTGCGCGAGGCCGACGCCAGTGTCGGCGGCATCCGGGCGCTGGATGCCAGCGCCTCGGCCGAGCGCCTGGCGGCGAGCCGCAAGCTGTTTCCCTATGGCTATCTCACGCCGATCGGTCCGGCGCCGATCTTCGTCGGCGTGACGCAGCCGATGAACGCGTACACGCTGGACTACATGTTGTTCACCAACGCCAAGGCGAAGGACGAGGTCGTCATCAAGATCATCGACACGTTGGCCAACAACAAGCCGGATCTGGTCTCGATCGCGCCGCACCTGATCTCGTTCAACCCGGCCCTGCTCTACAAGAAGTTCGACATGGCCTATCACCCCGGCGCGCTCAAATACTTCGCCGATCACAAGATGCAGCCGGTTGAGATCAAATAGCGAAGCTTGCGCAAGCCCCGGTTATAGCCTTGCGCCGGTGCGCCCATTATTGCATCACCGTCTCGTTGCCTCTCAATCCGTCGGAACCATATGCAGCGTGGTCCGTTATATTTTTGGTTCAAATATTGAATATGTGTCCAGCCGGTAGAGAACGAGATGACCTACGGCACGAGAACAGACCATTATCCGACAACGTCGAAATTGCTTCATTGGCTGGTCGCAATCTGCGTACTGACCACGGCGCCGGTAGCGATCGCGATGGTCCGTATAGGTAAGGGGCCGACACAGGACGCGCTTTACAATTTCCACAAATCGCTTGGCGTCCTGATCCTGATCCTGATGATCCTGCGCCTGATCAATCGCCTCGCCGTGGGCGCACCAATTGCCGATCCGGGAATCGCGCCTTGGCAAAAGACCGTTTCCTCGATCGTGCACACGTCGCTCTATGTCCTGCTGCTGGCAATGCCAATCGTGGGCTACATCGCCAACTCCGTCTACGGCGCATCGACACCCTTCTTCGGATTATTCGATTTGCCGCCGATTGCCGGCAAGAACGAAGCGCTCGCGACGCAACTCTTCACAATCCATCGTTGGGTGGGTTGGCTCGTGATTGTTCTTGTTCTGACGCACGTCGGCGCAGCGCTCTATCACCACTTCATCCAGCGCGACAATGTGCTGCAACGGATGCTGCCGCGCGCGCTGGGTGGGTTTTGACGCAGTGGCGTCATGGCCACGGCGGCTAGGCTCAGGGCGATTGTGCAGGTCGCGCCCTATAACGAGTACGCCCGAACCAAATACCGGCAAGACGTGTAACGGGTCGACGCCGCGCTACTCGATCACCTCGTCGGCAAGCGCCAGCAGGGGCGTCGGGATGGTGAGCCCCATCGCCTTGGCGGCATTGAGGTTGATGACCAGATCGTATTTGGCCGGCAGCATGAACGGCAGGTCGGAAACCTTCGCGCCTTTCAGGATTTTTCCGACGTAGAGCGCCGCGCGGCGATACGCCTCGGTCTGGCTTGCGCCATAGCTCATCAGGCCGCCGGCTGCCGCGAACTCGCGGATATTGAACAGCGCGGGCACGCCATGGCGCACCGAAAACGCGACGATCCGTCCGATTCGGCTGGTGAAGAACGCATCCCCCGCCACCATGAATGCGCCAATTTTCTCTTGGGCGATGGTCGCGAAGGCCGCATCGATGTCGCCGTCGCTGACGACGCGCAGGACGTGGAGTTCCATTGCCATGGTCCGCGTCGCTTTCTGTGCTTCTCTGATGTGTTCCGCCGCGTTCGAGAGGTTGGGATTGGACAGCAAGGCGACGGCCTTGGCTTGCGGCGCCAGCATGCGCAGCAGCTCCGCTCGCTTCGAATACAGCTGGGCGCCGGAATAGAAGCTCACGCCGGTCACGTTGGCTTCCGGCCGATTGAGACTTTTGACGTACCTGGCGCTCACCGGATCCTCCCCGACCGCGGCAACGATGGGGATCGTCGCGGTGGCGGCCCTGGCCGCCGCCACAGCCGCGTTTCCGGCGCCAAGGATCACGGTCATCCGGCGGCGAACGAACTCATCCGCCAGTGCTGGCAACTGGTCGATACGATTGTCAGCCCACCGATATTCGATTGCGACGTTCTGGTCCTCGATGTAGCCGGCTTCCTTCAGACCGTCGCGAAACGCGGCCATCAAACGGGTGTCGGGCGAGGTCGCTCGGAAAAATCCCACGACCGGGATCGCTGCCTGCTGCGCTTGCGCCGATAGCGGCCATACTGCCGCTATGCCACCACCGATAAATTCGCGCCGCCGCATCGTCGCCCCGCTCTGGCTCCGCATCGTATCGACTCAAAGGAGCCCATTGATAGGGGCTGAACCCGGCGTCGTTGGGGTGGGCTAAGCTAAGCGAAGCGTGCCCGCCGAACTCGTCGCAATAATGCAGCCGCGTGGGCTCCGCGCGGAGCCTGCGCTCGGACGGCGCGAAGCGCCGATCCGGGTGCGCTCCAGCCCACCCCGCGCTTGCTCGGCGGCGCGTCGCGTTCGACGAACCCGCGGTGACGATCAGCTCGCGCGCGGCGGCGCGCCGAGGTGTTCCTTGAAAAACCCGATCGTCCGTCCCCAGGCGAGATCGGCCGCTTGCTTGTTGTAGCGCGCAGCGCCGGTGTCGTTGTTGAAGGCATGCTGGGTGCCGGGATAGCTGTGGATCGTAAATGTCTTGTTGTTGGCCTTCAGCGCCGCCTCATAGGCTGCGATCCCCTTGTTGATGTTCTCGTCGGTCTCCGCGTAGTGCAGCAGAAGTGCAGCTTTGATGGCCGGCACCTTCTCGGCCGGAGCCTGCGCGCCGTAGTAAGCAACCCCTGCCGCGAGATCGGGACTGTCCGTGGCCATGCGATTGACCACGCCGCCACCGAAGCAGAAGCCGACCGCGCCGACCTTGCCGGTGGATTCCGCATGTTTCTGCAGGAACGATACCGCCGCAACCGACGCCGCGATCGCGTGTTCGCGGTTCATCTTGGGATGCAGCTCGCGCGCCGCGTCTTCGCTCGGCGGTGTGCCGCCGACCAGCGACAGCAGGTCGGGCGCGAACGCCAGGAAACCTTCCAACGCGAGGCGCCGGGCGACATCCTCGATATGCGGATTGAGGCCGCGGTTCTCGTGGATCGCGATGACGGCGGGACGCCGGCCCTTGGCCTTCGCGCGAACGAGATAGCCGTTGATCTTGCCATTGGGTGAGTCGTAGGAGACGCGCTCGGTTGCCAGGCGCGCGTCATCGGCTTCGACGATGGCGGCCTGCGCGTAATTGTTCTGCAACAACGGCAGCAGCACCGCACCGGCCGCGGCTGAACCTGCCAGTTCGGCCAGCCGGTCGAGGAAATCGCGGCGGGTCATGCCGCCGTGGGTGAACTGGTCGTACAGATTGATGATGCGTTGATCCATTGGCATGCTCCCGGCACCGACCGATTGACATTCCCCAGACAAACTCTGGAATGGCATGAACGATAGCATTCGGCATAATTCCCCGGAAGCCATAACCCCCGAAAGAAGACGCCTGTCGGATCAAGAGAAAAGCCATAAAGGAGGAAGCTCATGGTGTCGCGTCGCAACTTTCTCGCCGGCACCGCCGCAACCGGCACGGCGCTCGCAACCCAACGGATCCAGCCGGCGATCGCACAGCCTGCGCCGAAGCGGCTGATCGTCAATTCCCAGATTCATCTCTGGCTGCCGAACACGCCCGAGCGGCCCTGGACCGCCAACGCCCGGCCGCAGCTGCCGGAACCGTTCACCATCGAGCGGGTGATGCCGCTGTTGGACGAGACGGGTGTCGACCGCGTGGTGATCGTGCCGCCCACGCTCGAGGGCGAGCGCATCGATTATGCGCAGGAGGCGGTGCGACGGCATCCGGGCCGCTTCGCCATCATGGCGCGCATCGCTCTCGACAAGCCGGACCGCGCGGCGCGGCTGCCGACCTGGCGCGACCAGCCCGGCGTGCTCGGCGTGCGGCTCAATTTCCTCGGTGCGGCGGCAAGATTGCTCACCGACGGAACCGCGGACTGGTTCTGGCCGGCGGCCGAGAAGGCCGACCTGCCGGTCATGTTCCTGACCACCGGCCAGCTTGCGCTGTTCGGCCCGATCGCCGAGCGGCACCCGCAGCTCACGCTGATCATCGACCACATGGGCGTATCGTCGGAGACGGTGCGACGGAACATCGTGCCGGCCACGATCGCTGACGCGGCCGCACTGGCGAAATATCCGAACGTGTCGGTAAAGCTGTCGTCGGTGCCGCTGATGTCGTCGGAGCCCTATCCGTTCCGCGACGCAACCCCGCATCTCCATCGGCTGTTCGATGCCTACGGCCCGGAACGCTGCTATTGGGGCACCGACGTCACCAATTCCTACGACAGGTGCAGCTACCGCCAGCGCCTCACGCATTTCACCGAGGAACTCCACTTCCTGTCCGAGGCCGACAAGGACTGGATCATGGGCCGCGCCATCGTCCAACGGCTGCGCTGGAGCTGAGACGGCACGCGGCAAGTGCGCCAACAAGCGCGGAGAGGACCTGTGATCACGCGAAGACGCATGCTCGCCGCAACCGGCGGCCTCGCCGCAGCCGCAGCAGCCGGACACACCGTCGCACAAGAGAGGACAGCAACAATGCAGATTTCACGCATCGGCTCGCAGCCGTCCAGCAAGGGCCCGGCCGAGTATTTCACCGGCGCCGTGCGGATCGATTCGCGGTTTCAAGGCAGCGCCCCGGCGCGCGTTGGTGGTGCAATCGTGACGTTCGAGCCCGGTGCTCGCACCGCCTGGCACACGCATCCGCTGGGGCAGACGCTGATCGTCACGTCCGGCAGCGGTTGGGTGCAACAGGACGGCAGTCGGAAAGAGCAGATCCACCCCGGCGACATCGTCTGGATCCCTGCCAATGAGAAGCACTGGCATGGCGCCACGGCGACCACGGCGATGACCCACATCGCTATCGCGGAGGCGCTCGACGGAAAAAGCGTCGACTGGATGGAGCAGGTCAGCGACCAACAGTACCAAGCCGGATGAACACCGGATGATCACGCGCACCTGTTATTTGGCGGGGATGACGTCCTTGGCGCGCTTCGCGCCCATATAGACGGCCAGCAGCCGTACCGGCTGCGAGCCGTTGTTGACGCCGAAATGGGCGACCGTCATGGCCTCCATGAAAGATTGTCCCTGGCGGTAAGTACGCGTGCCGCGCCTGCCGTAATCGACGGTCAGCTCGCCGTCCAGGATGTAAGCGAACAGCGGCACGCCATGCTTATGCATGAAGGTCCGGGCGCCCGGCGCCAAGGTCACGATCGCGGCCGTCACATGGGCGGGACCGGTTCTCGGATAGCGGATCGGCTCGCCGAGGATGCTGGTTCCGGTCGAAAGCAGCGGCGCGGCCGGATAGTCCTTGGCCGCAGCGGCGTCTTGCGCGACGGCACGGCCGGTGATGGCGTAGCCGGCGATCACGGCGAGAGCAACGACGAGACTGCGGTGGAGCATCGGCGCTTGTCCTTCGTGGTGGGCTTCCGATTTCAGGTTCCCACGACCGCGGTCGAAACCGCAATCCTCACCGCGCAGACGTTGTCCGCCTTGCCCGCGAGTGCGGCCGCAGAACGGGCATCGCGGCAGGTCTTCCCGTGCAAACAGGTCCGCTTCGTGCAACAGGTCTGCTTCGTGCAACAGGTCCCCTTCGTGCCATGAGCAGACGTTGCAGACCGTCCGGGCCGCGGCATTCCGAATCAACCCCGACTTGTGTCATTCTGCCGCCGGCAATGTCCACGCGGGGGCGCAAGGAGGACACCATGTTAATCAGGACCGCGACGCTGGCTCTGTTGATCGCCGTGCTTGGTGCGGCGCCGGCGTCGGCGCAGAAATTGAACTACCTCGCGCAGATCATTGATCTGACCGAGTTGATCCCGCCGCCGCCGCCGCGCGATTCCGAAGCCTGGAAGCAGGATCTCGCCGGGGTGCTGGAAATGCAGGAAAGCCGCACCGATATCCAGGTCAAACGCGCGATCGCCGACAACATCCTGTCGATTTATCGCTTCGACGACGTGCTTGGACCGAAGTTCAAGAAAGAAAATCTGCCGGTGATGGACGCCTTCCTGGAGAAGGCGCATGGGGACCAGCGCGCCATGTTGATCGCCGCCAAGAACGCGCTGCAGCGGCCGCGCCCGGCCGCGGCCCACAAGGAGGTGCTTGCACTCGGTGGCACCCCACGGCTGCCGACCGCCTATCCCAGTGGCGGTGTCGTCTTCACCACGCTCACCGCCATCGTGCTGTCGAAGATGGTGCCCGAGAAGCGCTTCGAGCTGTCCGAACGCAACCGCGAATACGCCGTCAACCGGGTCGTCCTCGGCCAGCACTTCCCGCGCGACATCCGCGCCGGCGAGATTGCCGGAACGGTGATCGCGCATGCTTTGATGGAGGTGCCGGCCTTCATGCACGACCTGCAAGCGGCGCGCGCCGAATTGCGACCGGTGCTGGGTTATCCGGCCGAGCCGGAGGCGGTCGGCACAGTGAAGCCGAAATAGCCAGGGCGATATGGCAGCGACGCGGGGCGTGGCGCCGGCCGCATTCCAGATCGAAGTGTCGCACAATCAGATGTCGTTGGACGTGCGGAGCGTGGCGCGTTGCAGCTGGTCGCTAGACGCCCACGCCTCGCCGTCCATTTCATGCATCTCCCATTTCATACATCTCCGCCGCTCAACCCGCGGACGCGAGCAGCGTAGTCCTTCTCCGACAGCTTGATGGGGAAGACGGATTCGACCGACGTGTAGTCGGTATAGCCGAGCCTTGCCAACGGCCGGATCTTGAGAATATCGATCTTGCCGTCCGCCGTGATGAACTCGTCCTTGATGTGAACGCCGACGACGCGGCCAATGACCAGCGCGTGGTTGGTGTTCACGGTGAGGCCCGGCAGGTTGACTGTCGTGTAGTATTTGCACTCGATGTTTATCGGTGATTCCAGCACGCGGGGCGGCTTGACCAACACCGAGGGCGCCGACGTCAGGCCGGCCAACCTCATCTCGTCGACACCGGGGTCAAAATGGTCGGAGGTCAGGCTGACGGCGTCGCGTAGCTCGTAGGTCGCCATGTTGTAGACGAACTCGCCGGTCTCCTCGGCGTTGACAAGGCTGTCCTTGCGATGGCCGTCCGACAACTGGCCGCCCGCGGAGAACATCAGGTAGCCCGGCTCGAACCCGACATTGTTGAACTGGCTGTATGGCGCGAGATTGACGTTGCCGTCGCGAGACAGCGTCGAGATCCATCCGATTGGCCGAGGAACGACGCAGCTTTTGTAGGGCTGGAAGGGCAAGCCGTGATTTTTCTTGTCGGGCTCGTAGAACATGGGCCTCTCCAATTCAGGACATATCCGACGGCTGCGCCGCGAGCGGCCATGTTGCCGCCGCGCCGCTCAGAACGCCGAGAAATTCTCGCCGCCGCATGCCCGCCCCTAGGCTCAAGGCCGGGCATCGTATCGGCTCCAACCAGACCTCTGGAAGAGGCGGCAGACCGCTTGGGTACAGCCTGTCAAATCCGGGACGTTCGGTTTGGGGCAACAGCAGCCGAAAAGGCCACGTCCGCGGCATGTCTGCGGTTTCCCAGCACCCGATTAAGCGAACATTAGCCACCGCGGAACGATGGACGGGGATCTCTCCCAATATTTGGCCTCGCCATTAAGACCATGTCAGCATTCCAACGGTAGGTTCTCGCCCCGCGGGAAGGCGTCCAACCAGAACGGGAAAACACCATGTCAGTGCTCATCAAGCGTTTTCTGAAAGACGAAGCGGGGGCCACGGCCATCGAATACGGCCTGATCGCTGCCGGCATTTCGGTTGCCATCATCGCGGTGGTCCAAGGCCTTGGCACAAAACTCAATGCGACGTTCACGAGCGTGTCGACCGCGCTCAACTAACAGGCTTCCGCACCAAACGATTGATTAACCCTGGCGTAAATGCCGGGGTTTCTCTTTTTGCAGGCAAGGATCGGCGAGTTGCGGGACCGAGCTGCGCGTGCACGGTCCAAGACGCCCAAACTCCGCACTCGCGCGAGCCGACGTGGGGTACAGGCTGCCGATCGTTCGTCCAAATTGTCTTCCGATGTCCGTTTTGTGCCAATACCCTGATAGAGTAGGAGCTGCGCTGATCCCGGTCGTCTGAGGGAATCAGCAAAAAAGCTGTCGCGGGTGGCCTATTTTGCTTTTTCCGACGGACCTCACCTCATTCCTCGACCTCATACGCCAGCACGGCGATGCGGCCTACAGCTTCATGTTTGCCTATGCGGCCTCGCACAGCTTGCTGCTCGCGCTGTTCGCGGGCTACGCCGCGCATTCGGGCGCGCTGGGTTTGGGTACTGTCATTGCGGTCTGTTGGTTCGGCAGCTTCACCGGCGACGTGATCCGCTTCTGGATCGGGCGACGATTTGGCACGCGCTGGGCCGGACCCTTTCCACGACTCGAACGCGCCATCCAGACTGCAGCCCAACTGGCAAACCGCCACTATGTCTGGATGATCCTGTTCCATCGCTATCCGCACGGTATTCGGGGTGTCGCGGGTTTTGCCTATGGGATGTCGCGGCTGCCCTGGTCCACCTTCCTGGTGGTGAATTTCGGTGCGGCGGGCCTGTGGTCCTGCGCCGTCGTTTCGGCCGGCTATGCCTTCGGTCAGTTGTCGGAGAAGGTCATGAGCGATGCCTCTTCGGGTCTGGGCTTGGTGATGCTGTTCGCGTTCCTCGGTCTCTCCTGGATTCTGAGCAAAAAACTCGATCGTGTCGTCGAGCGAAGCTGAAGCGCGCGGGCGGCCCATGTCGTAGGCCCATGCTTGGGCCCATTGGGCGCTTTGCCCCCAGAACGAGCTGACAACGTGCATCGCGGCAGGTCCGGGTTGGTGCCAGAAGGCGACACTCCAGGGCCGCGACCTAATGTCTCACTCCTTCACGGCACCGGTCATTGCCGAAACATAGTGCTCCACGAAGAACGCGTAGAGCACGACCAGCGGAAGTGAGCCGACCAGCGCACCCGCCATCAGCGAGCCCCAGCGATAGATGTCGCCATCGACGAACTCGTTGACGATGGCGACCGGCACTGTCTTGTTCTGGGTCGAGGAGAGGAAGGTCAGCGCGTAGATGAACTCGTTCCAGCACAGCGTGAAGCAAAAAATGAAGGCCGAGATCAAGCCGGGCACCGAAAGCGGCAGCACGATCTTGATCAGGATTTGCCAGCGGCTGGCACCGTCGATCAGCGCGCACTCTTCGAGCTCGAACGGAATGGTCTTGAAATAGCCCATCAGCAGCCAGGTCGAGAACGGAATCAGGATGGTCGGATAGGTCAGGATCAGCGCGAATGGCGTGTCGAACAGGCCGTAGTGAAAGACCACCGACGACAATGGAATGAATAGAATTGACGGCGGAACGAGATAGGCCAGGAAGATTGCGCCGCCGACCCACTGCGCGCCGCGATAGCGCAGGCGGACGATGGCGTAAGCCGCAAGCACGCTGGCGATGATGGACAGCACGGTCGCGCAGACCGCGACGAACATCGTATTCCACAGCCACAGCGGATAGTAGGTTTCGAAAAGCAGCTTGTGGATGTGCTTGAACGTCGGATTCCAGGTCCAGAATGGATTGAACTTTTCGAGGTCGAGCAGCTGCTCATCCGGCTTGATGGCGGTGAGCGCCATCCAATAGAACGGGAACAACAGCACGATCAGGATGATCGACAGCGGAAGATAGAGCGTGACCAGGCGCCGCGGTAACCGCTCCAGATAGCTCATGCCTTCGGAATGGTCGGCAAGCGGTCCGACGCCGCGCAGCACGGATTTCGAATCGGCAAGCTTGGGAACGAGCGCTTCAGTCATTGCTCTCGCCTTGCTGCCATTTTCGCCGTTGCAGGCCGAACCAGGAGACCAAGATCGCGGCCAGCAGGAACGGAATCATCGCGGTTGCAATCGCGGCGCCTTCGCCGAGGTGGCCGCCTAGAATGGCGCGTTGGTAGGACAGCGTCGCCATCAATTGCGTGGCATTGACCGGACCGCCGCGTGTCAGCACCCAGATCAATTGGAAATCGGTGAAGGTAAAGAGCACCGAGAAGGTCATCACCACCGCGATGATCGGCGTCAGCAGCGGGTAGGTGACGTGGCGGAAAATCTGCCAGCGACTGGCGCCGTCGATGGTAGCGGCCTCATAGAGCGACGGCGACACCGTTTGCAGGCCCGCGAGCAGCGTGATGGCTACAAACGGCACGCCCCGCCAGATATTGGCAAAAATCACCGACCAGCGCGCGTTCCAGACGTCGCCGAGGAAATCGATGTTGGTCGCAATCAGTCCAAGCTTTCTCATCGACCAGGACAGTATCGAAAACTGGCTGTCGTAGAGCCACCAGAACGCGATGGCGGAGAGCACCGTCGGCACGATGAACGGAATCAGCACGATGGCGCGCAATATGGCCTTGAACGGCAGGTTCTCGTTCAGCAGCAGCGCGAGATAGAGTCCGATCGCAAATTTGAACGCACTGGCCACGATTGTGTAGAGCAGCGTGTTGAACACCGAGAGCCAGAAAACCGAATCGTCCCACAGCCATTCGTAGTTTTCCAGTCCGACGAACGCGCCGCCTCGCCCGATGCGCGCGTCGGTGAACGACAGCCAGACGCCGAGGCCGAGCGGATAGGCGAGGAACAGGATCAGGAACGCCGCCGCCGGCAGCATGAACCACAGCGCCAGCCAATTGCGGCTGACCTTCAGCCGATCCCACGTGGTGGTCACCCGTGGCGGCGTGGCTCGAGTGTTGGCGCGATTGAGGGCAACGTCGGTCATTGGCGTTATGGCTCGACGGCCCGGACGCAGCGGGATGCTGCGCCCGGGACCGGCGATGCTCAGCGATAGATTCGCTGCAGTTGGCGCTCGGCGATCTTCATCGCACCCTTGGCGTCCTCGCGACCGGTGCAGTAGCTCGCGAACATGTCGACCAGCACGAAGTCGGCGATCGCCGCGGCCGCCTTCTCGCCGACCGAGCCGAGCCCGCCGGCGGTCAGCGTCCGCTTGGCGACGTCGCGATAGACGGTCCGCTTCGGATCAGCCGTCCACACCGGGTTGGCGTCATAGGCATTGAGGCAATGGGTGAGGTAGCCGACCGAGCCTTCCAGCCATTTGTTGAAGTTGTCGGCTTCCAGCATGAACGCCATCAGCGCTTTGCAGGCCTGCGGATATTTCGAATAGCTCATCCCCAGGATCGGATACAGCAGATGCAGCTCGGTCGGCTTGCCGACCGGACCGATCGGCATGTAGGCGTGGTCCATATCGTCGGCGATCGCCTTGAGGTTGGGATCGCGTCGTGCCGCGGCGTAGATCGAGATGCCGTTGTTGGTCCAATGGATCTCGCCCGCGAGGAACGCCTTGTTGTTGAACGAGTCGTTCCAAGCCGCCGTGCCAGGGATCATCTCCGCATAGAGCGCCTTGGCGTAATTGAGCGCGGCTTCGGTTTCCGGCGAGTTGATGACGACCTTGTCCTTGGCGTCCACGGCATTGCCGCCGTGCGACCACAGGCACCAATGGATCCAGCCGTTGGCGTCGCCCGAGGCATGGCCGAACGCCAAACCGCCGGGCGTGCCGTTCCGCTTGGTCGCCTTGGCGAATTCCAGGAACTCGGCGGTGGTGCCGGGAAATTTCGAGAAGCCGGCCTTTTGCATCGCGCCGACGCGGTAGTTCATCAGGTTGCCGCTGTAGCAGATCGGGATGGCGATCCACTTGTTGCCGGTGCCCTTGCCGTAGGTCACGGCGCTCGGCACCCAGCCGCCGTACTTCTTGCCGAGATAGTCGGCAACGTCGGAGACATCCAAGCATTTCTGCGGGAACAGGTGCGGCAGCGAATACAGGCCCCAGAACAGGTCGGGGCCGGCCCCGGTGTTGGCCGCAACGGAGGCCTTGGGCTGCACGTCCTCATAGGATTCGCGCGAGATGTTCACCTTCACGCCGGTCGCCTGGGTGAAGGCCTCCATGAGCTTCACGAAAGCGTCGTCTTCCGATTGAACGAAATATTTCCAGCGCAGCATGGCAAGCTGCGCGCCTTTTTCAGGCTTCCAGGGTGCCGCTTGCGCCCAGGCCTTGGCCCATTCCAGCAGGGCCGGTCCGGACAGCGCGGCGGCTGCCGCCGCGGCCGTGCCGCCGTTGAGCAGGGTGCGGCGCGTCAATTGATTCATGGTCGTTCCTCCCTTTGGTCGTTAGGCGATGAGTCGTTGTCCTGACGTTTCGTCGAACAGATGAACCAGTTTCGGGTCCGGCTTGAGCCGGATCTTGTCGCCGGGCTTGAATTGGTAACGCTCCCGGAATACCGCGATGACATCCTCGCCACCAAGCTTGGCGACCACCTGGATTTCCGCGCCAGTCGGCTCGATCACCTGGATGACGGCCTCCGCGCCGTCGTCCGCGATGACGAAATGCTCGGGCCGCACGCCATAGATCGCGGCGCGTCCGGAGCTGCCTGCCGGCGTCGCGGCCAACGGCAAGCGCGCGCCGCCCGGCCCTTCGAATTCCGTTTTACCATTGTGGCGAACGACGCCTTTCAGAAAATTCATTGCCGGTGAGCCGATGAAGCCCGCGACAAAAAGATTTGCGGGTTGTCGTAGAGCTCGAGCGGAGTGCCGATCTGTTCGACCAGGCCGTCGTGCATTACGACGATCTTGTCGGCCATGGTCATGGCCTCGATCTGGTCATGCGTGACGTAGACGGTCGTGGTCTTGAGTCGCTGGTGCAGCTCCTTGATTTCCGTGCGCATCTGCACGCGGAGCTTGGCATCGAGATTGGACAGCGGCTCGTCGAACAGAAACACTTGCGGATCTCGCACGATGGCGCGGCCCATGGCGACGCGCTGACGCTGGCCGCCGGAGAGCTGGCGGGGAAAGCGTTGCAAATAGGGCGCCAGCCCGAGAATGTCGGCCGCCCGCTTCACCCTGGCATCGATCTCGGCTTGCGGCGCACCGCGCAGCTTGAGCGAGAACGCCATGTTGGCCGCGACGGTCATGTGCGGATAGAGCGCGTAATTCTGGAACACCATGGCGACGTCGCGCTCTTTCGGCGGCAGGTCGTTGACCACGCGCTCACCGATGTGGATTTCACCCGATGTGATGTTTTCAAGACCGGCGATCATGCGCAGCAGGGTGGACTTGCCGCAGCCCGACGGGCCGACCAGCACGACGAATTCGCCGTCGCCGATGGCAACATCGACCCCCCGGATCACGGTCGTTGACCCAAAGGCCTTGCGGACGTCGCGGATCGCGACCGAAGCCATCGATTCCTCCCTGCCGACGCGCGGCCAAGGTTATTTTATCGAGCTTTTTGGCCCTCTCGCGCGCTCGACTTAACCACCAAAGGTGCCTCGCAGGCGGCAGCAAATCATGGTTCCGGGGCCATGCGAAAAGCAAGCCTGCTATTGCGCGAGCAACTCATGTTCTCAGCCAAGCGCGTGATGAACTCGCGTCGCTTCATATGCGAAGCACCGTATCGGCCGATGTGAGCAGTTTGAAAGGGGGATCGTGCAGGTCGCTTTTGGTCAGAGGGCTGGCAGCAGATGAACAAACACTCGCGTCAGAACTGGCTTACCCTTATCACTATACACCGTCCTGTTGCGAACAGGGTTGAGGCAAGGCGACATGGGACGCTCGACAGGTTGTGAAGAGGACCCCGCGGCGCGATGAACATCCTGCTCACCCCCGCGCGCATCGGGCCGGTCGAAATCCCGAACCGGATCGTCATGCCGCCGATGACGACGCGCGGATCGGACGAGGAGGGCCACGTCACCGAGCAAACCATCGCCTATTACATGGCGCGCGTGCGCGGCGGCACCGGGCTGATCACCGTCGAGATGGCGTCGCCGGAAAAGGCCGGCCGCCACCGCCGCCGCGAGCTTGGCATCTATCACGACGGCTTCCTGCCCGGACTGACGCGGCTGGTGAAGGAAATCCACTCGGGCGGCGCCATGGCGTCGATCCAGCTCGGCCATGGCGGCGGACACACCCGCTTCGACATCTGCGGCGAGCAGCCGGTCGCGCCGTCCGCGATCCCGCATCCGGTCTACGAGACCACGCTCGAGACCATCGTGCCCGAGGCGATGAGCAAGGAGCGCATCAAGGAAACCATCGCGGCCTATGCGGCGGCCGCGGTGCGCGCGCAAAACGCCGGCTTCGACTGCGTCGAGATCCACGCCGCCCACGGTTACCTGATTTCGCAATTCCACGCGCCGTTCGAGAACGTGCGCACCGACGAATACGGCGGCGGGCTCGACAACCGCGCCCGCTTCGGCCTCGAGGTGCTGCGCACCGTGAAGGCCGCCGTGCCCTCGCTCGGCGTCATCTACCGGCTGTCGGTCGACGACTTCTTCGACGGCGGGCTGAGCTATGGCGAGGGCCGCGTGATCGCGATCTGGGCGGCGAAGGCCGGCGCCGACGCGTTGCACGTCACCGCCGGGCATTACCGTTCCAAGCCGACCGCGCATCGCATGATCCCGCCGATGGCCGAGCCGGACGCGCCGTTCCTCGAATTCGCCGCCGACATCAAGCGCGCCATCGACGTGCCGGTGATCGCGGTCGGCCGGCTCGGCGATCCCGCCACTGCGGCGCAGGCGGTCGAGGCCGGCAAGGCCGATTTCATCGCGCTCGGCCGCAGCCTGGTCGCCGATCCGCTCTGGGTCGCCAAGCTCGCGCGCAACGAGCCGATCCGGCGCTGCCTCGCCTGCAACACCTGCGTCGACGGCATGCGCAGCGGTGCCGGCATCAGTTGCGTGGTCAACGGCGCCGCCGGTCGCGAGGCGATGTTCGCGAACGCGGCGCCGCCGCGCAACCAGCGCATCGCGGTGATCGGCGCCGGCCCCGCCGGGCTGACCTATGCGTCGCTGGTGGCGGACTACAACGCCGTCACCGTGTTCGAGAAGGAGTCCCGGCCGGGCGGCGCGTTCCGCTACGCCGGGCTCGCGCCGATGTTCCAGGAGGTCGAGGCCAATCCAGCAAGCTTCGCGCGCTACATCGACGACATGGCGCAGGCCTGCTGGCGCAAGAACGTGGTGTTCCAGTTCGACACCGACGTCGAGCGCAATCCTGCGCTGCTCGCGCCATTCAGCCGGATCGTGGTGGCGACCGGAGCATCCTATCCGCTCGGCCTCGGCGCGCTGGCGATGGGGCTGCTGGAGCGCGGCGCCGGCCGCTGGCCGGTGGTGTCGCGGCTGCTGAAGGCCGCGGCTTTGCGCAACTGGTTCTACTACCGCGCCCGCCGGGCGACCGGCGCGCGCTTCATGCCGCTGGCGCGCCCGGGCCAGTTCGTCACCGTCATCGGTGACGCCGCCAAGCCCGGCAAGAGCAAGGAAGCGATCGCCAGCGCGTTCGACGCGGCGCTGCTGGCGGGCTGATTGAGAGTCATGTCCCGGACACGGTGCAAGCGCGCAACACACTCAGCTACCGAAAAATCTCGCTGAACCGCGCCCTGATGTCGCCGGCGTCGCGCTCGATGCGGTCGAAGTCGATCGCCATGACCGGGACCGTGCTCAGCGCCGGCTGGCCTTTCGGCGGCGCGATGTCGGCGCGCGACGAATGCATGGCGTTATCGGCGACGATCCGCTGCGCCACCGTCGAGATCATGAACTGCGCGAACAGCCGGGCGGCGTTCGGATTCTTGGCGCCCTTGATCACCGCGACCGGCGCGCCGACCGCAAACGCGCCTTCCGTCGGAACGATCATCGCCTGGTTCGGCGGCTCCTTGCCATCGCTGAGGCTGCGCGGATCGACGCCGCCGATGCCAATCGCGCGCTCGCCCCGCTGCATCGCCTTGAACAGCTGCGCGTGGCCTTGCACGACCATCGTGTCGTTTAAGTGCAGCGCCTTGACAAAATCCCAGCCGAGCCGCTGCGCCAGCGCGCCGACCACGGCGAGCGCGATCGCCGAAGCCTGCGGATCGGCCATCACCATCCTGCCCCGGTATCGGGGGTCCGCCAGATCGGACCAGGCCTTCGGCCGCTCGCTCTCCGGCACCAGGTCGGTGCGCACCGGCAGGCCTGCGAGCTGCACCCGTTGCGCGATCCAGCGGCCGTCCTTGTCCTTGGCGCCGTCGATCACCTCGTCGAAGCCGTCCGGCCGGAACGGCGCCAACAGGCCCTTGCGGGCCAGCGCAATGGCTGAGCCGGCCTCCGACAGGGTGATCACATCCGCGCCGGCCTGGGCGCCGGCCGTTCGGCCTTGCGGCTCCTCCACCAGGCGCCGCAGCAGCGCGTCGTCGCCGTTGCGCACCAAGGTGACCTTGATGCCGGTCGCCTGGGTGAACTTGTCGGCGAGTTGCTGCGCCAACGGCATGGGCGTCGCGGTCGCCCAGTTGACCTGGCGCTCGCGGAACGCCGCCAGCCGGTCGGCCTGGTCGACCGCCAGCGCCGGGCGCGCGCCACAAGCGCAAGCAAGACCAGCGCCAGCAAGACCGCCGGCAATGCGACCAGACGCATGGCCTTCTCCGAATCGGCCGCAGGTTTAGCCCAACTTTTGCGCAAGCGCGGCCGCCAAGGCAATCGCCGGCTGCGCCGCAACGCTCTCTTAAGCCCGCGCTGCTAGGCCTTTTCGCCATGGGCGTCCCGAACCTGCTGCGCAGCGGCGACTGGCTCACCCGCGAGCGCGCGCTTCTGTGGGGGCTCGCGGTGCTGGCCGCGTCCGCCATCGGCTTTATCTATCTGGTTGCGACCTCGGACGGCCTCAACGACGCGTTCGGCCGCCCGCTCGGCACCGACTTTTCCAACGTCTATGCCGCCGGCACGTTTGTGCTGGACGGCAAGCCCGCCGCGGCGTTCGACTGGCCGGCGCACTACGCCCGCGAGCAGGCGATCTTCGGAGTGAAGACGCCGTTCTACGGCTGGCACTACCCGCCGTTCTTCCTGTTCGTCGCGGGGCTTCTGGCGCTGATGCCCTACACGCTCGCGCTCGCGGTCTGGCAGGCGGCGACGTTGGCGCTTTACCTTTTCATGGTCCGGACAATCCTGGCCAGGCCGGACGCATGGCCGCCCGGCATGACGGCGGTGGACTTGTCGCCAGTCATGACCGGCTCTGGCTGCTGCTGGCGATCGCGTTCCCCGCCGTGTTCGTCAACATCGGCCACGGCCACAACGGCTTTCTCACCGCGGCGTTGCTCGGCGGCGCGCTGCTGATGCTCGACACGCGGCCGGCGCTGGCCGGCATGCTGTTCGGCCTGATCGCCTACAAGCCGCAGTTCGGATTGCTGATCCCGCTGGTGCTGATCGCGACCGGTCGCTGGCGCGCGTTCGTCGCAGCGGGATGCACGGTTGCGGCGCTGACGTTCGCCACGCTGATCGCGTTCGGGCCGGAGGTGTGGCGCGCGTTTTTCGCCTCGACCCACCTCACCCGCCTCGAGGTGCTCGAAGCCGGCGGCACCGGCTGGCACAAGATCCAGAGCGTGTTCGCCATGGTGCGGATGTGGGGCGGCGGCGTGCCGCTCGCCTACGCGGTGCAGGGCGCGGTGACGGTGGCGCTCGCCGCGGCGCTGATCTGGCTGTGGCGCAGCGGCGCGGCCTTCGCGCTCAAGGCCGCGGCGCTCACCATCGCGACGATCCTCGCCACGCCCTATGGCCTGGACTACGACCTTGTCGTGCTGGCGCCGGCGCTCGCCTTCCTCGCGGCCGACGGCCACGCCCGCGGCTTTGGCGATTACCAGAAATCCGCGCTGGCGCTGCTTTGGTTCATGCCGCTGATCGCGCGCACCGTCGCGGAATGGACGCTGATTCCGCTCGGCGTCCCGGCGATGGCGCTGGTGCTGGTGCTGATCCTGCGGCGGGCGGCCGGCGACGTCGGCCTTTCGTCCCGGTGGCATTCCGCGGCGCAACCGCTACAGTAATTTCATGTGGACGCGGCGGGCTGCTTTGACGGCGCTGGCCGGGTTTGCCGCGATGCGCGGCGCCCGCGCGCAAGGCTTTCCCAGCCGCACCGTCACCATCGTGGTGCCCTACCCGGCCGGCGGGCCGGTCGACGCGGTGGCGCGGCTGATCGCGCACGGCGCCGCACCCGATCTCGGACAATCGATCGCGGTCGACAACCGCTCCGGCGGCGCCGGGCGTGATCGGCTCGGTCGCGGTCGCGCGCGCCGAGCCCGACGGCCACATGCTGGTGCTGGGCACCAACCAGACCCACGCCACCAACCAGAGCCTGCTGAAGAACTGCCCCTACGACGCAGTGAAGGATTTCGCGCCGGTCGCGGGGCTGGCCGTGATCCCGCATGTGCTGGTGGCACGCAAGTCGCTGCGCGCCGACGGCGTCGCCGATCTGGTCGCGGCGGCGAAGAAAATGCCGGACAACTTCTACTACGGCTCGACCGGCGTCGGCTCCGCCTCGCACTTGACGGCGGAGTTGTTCAAGGCCCGCGCCGGCATCGACATCCGTCACGTGCCGTTCCGCGGCGCGGCGCCGCTGGTGACCGAGATGCTGGCCGGCCGCATCGACGTGAGCTTTGCGACCTTGCCGAGCGTGATCGCGCAGATCGAGGCCGGCGAATTGAAGGCGCTGGCGGTCGCGAGCGCGCGCCGTGCCGAGCGGCTGCCGCAGGTCGCGACCCTGGCCGAGCTCGGCATCACGGGCGTCGAGGCCGACGCCTGGTTTGCGCTGTTCGCGCCGGCCAAGACGCCGCCTGCGGCGATCGAACGGCTGCACGGCGCGGTCGCCAAGGCGCTCGGCGCAGCGGCCGCGCGCGATGCACTCGCCCGCCAGGGCATGACGCTGGCGCTGCAAACGCCGGCCGAGGTCGCCGCCTGGCTGCCCGGCGAGGTCGAGAAATGGGCCGCCGTGATCAAGGCCGCCGGCGTCGTGGTAGAGTAGGCCGAGCCTGACGTCCGCCCTCATTTCACGGAGGCGACAATGCTCAAGACCATCATGGTCGCGATCGTCGCGACATTCGCCATGGCCGGCATGGCGCAAGCGCAGCAGCTTCCAGCCGCCGCCAATCAGACGGCCAACATCAAGCGCACGCCACTGCAAAAATTCGACGTGCCCGGCACCAATCTCGAAACCGTCATCGCCATCGCCGAGATCGTGCCGAACGTGATGATCGGCAAGCACGCCCATCCGGGCGTCGAGGGCGCCTACATTCTCGAAGGGGAATTGACGCTGATGGTTGACGGCCAGCCACCGCAGGTCGTCAAGGCCGGCGATTCCTACAACGTTCCGCTGGCCGCTCCCCACGATGCCAAGACCGGCCCGAACGGCGCCAAGGTGGTCGTCACCTATGTGGTCGAGAAAGGCAAGCCGCTGGCCTCGCCCGCGCCATAGCCGCCCACAGCCGGCGTCGCGCCGGCGGGCAATTTTTGCTAACCTGGAGCACCCCAGCGCGGCGTGTCGGCGCCGCGGGCCAGGAGAATGCGCCATGAAACTGAGCGCCGAACAGCTCCGCCAGTTCGACCAGCAGGGCTACATCTTCATCCCGAACTGCTTCGCCGACCAAGAGGTCGCGCTGATGCGCTCCGAGGGCGAGGCGATCCTCATGGCCGACCGCAAGGAGGTCTGGCGCGAAACCAACGGCGCGCCGCGTACCGCCTTCGCGGCCCACACCTTCAACGATCTGTTCCGCCTGCTGGTGCAACACCCGCGCCTGCTCGAGCCGCTGCGGCAGTATTTCGGCGAGGACGTCTACGTCCACCAGTTCAAGCTCAACGCCAAGGCCGCGTTCGAGGGCGACGTCTGGCAATGGCACCAGGATTACGGCACCTGGGCGCGCGACGACGGCATGCCGCAGGCCCGCGCCATGAACATCGCGGTGTTCCTCGACGAGGTGATGCCGATCAACGGCCCGCTGCTGCTGATCCCCGGCAGCCACCGGCAGGGCGTGTTCGAGGCCGGCCACGACACGCTGACCACCTCCTACCCGCTGTGGACGCTCGACAAGGCCACCGTCACCCGGCTGTGCGCCGAGGCCGAGGCCGCCCACGGGGCGGGCATTGTGGCGCCGACCGGCAAGCCCGGCTCGGTGCTGATGTTCCACGGCAATCTGGTGCACGCCTCGCCGCCCAACATCACGCCCTACCCGCGCAAGATCGTCTATGTGACGTTCTGCGCCTGCTCCAACCACATCACCAAGTTCACCCGCGCCGAATGGATCGCGCACCGCGATTTCACGCCGATTCAGCCTGTCGCCGACGACGCGCTGCTGGACTACGCCCGCGCCCATCGGGTCGCGGCGGAGTGATTTTCGCGCTGCACACCCAAATCGCTTCTCAGGATGAGGTCTGAGCATAGGATTTTGCGCGAGCATTTGTCACGAATTTAATTTCTCTGTTGGTCAATGCTGCAGCGCACGCGTTCGGCTATTTCACGCGAACGTCATCGCCCGGCCTTGCAATCGCCGCGCTTTGCATTTGAATGCACCAGACGGTCGGCGGCATTCTGTGACGGAGGGAGGACGCATGTACACGCTCTATTCCATGCGCCGCTCGGGCAATTGCTACAAGGTACGGCTCGCGCTTTCGCAGCTCGACATTCCACACGAGCTGATCGAGATCGACATCCTCAAGGGCGAGACCCGCACGCCGGAATTCCTCGCCATGAATCCCAGCGGCCACGTGCCGCTGCTGCAGGTCGGGCGCGACCGCTACATCGCCGAATCCAACGCCATCCTCTGGTACGTCGCCGGTGGCACGCCGCTGGTGCCCGAGGACCGGGTCGACCGGGCGGAAATGCTGCAATGGATGTTCTTCGAGCAGCATTCGCTCGAGCCCAACCTGGGCGCGGCCTATTTCTGGCTGACCCTGGTCAAGGGCGGCCGCGAGCTCCAGCAGCACGCGCTGGAGGACTGGATGGAAGAGGGCTATCGCGCGCTCGGCGTGATGGAGCAAGCACCTGGCCCGCCATCGCTTCGTGGCCGCCGGCCAATACACCATCGCCGACATCGCGCTCTACGCCTACACCCACGTGGCGCACACCTGCGACTACGAGCTGGAGCGCTTTCCGGCGGTGCGCGACTGGCTCGCCCGGGTCGCCGACCAGCCCAACCACGTCACCATGGACTGGCAGCCCAAGCTCGAAGCCGCGCAGTAGTTGCGCTGTCATCCGCGAGCGCCGAAAGGCGCGGGCCGATCCAGGCTGCTCGCTCCGAACTTGCTGCTCTGGATTCCGGGTTTGCTCGCATAGCGAGTTAAGAGCGCGTAAACGCGCTTATGGCTCGCGCCCCGGATGACGGCGGAGCTACTCCGCCGCCTTGATGTTGGCGTCCTTGATCACCTTGGCCCACTTGGCGGTATCCGCCTTGATGATGGCGGCCATCGCCTCCGGCCCGTCGGCGCTGGTGTCGAGGCCAAGCGCCGCGAGCTTCTCGCGCACGTCGGGCATGGCCGCGACCGCGACCGCCTGCTGATGGGCCTTGGCGATGATCGGGGCCGGCGTGCCGGCCGGCGCCAGCAGGCCGAACCAGGAGATCGCCTCGAAACCGGGGAATCCGGACTCCGCCATCGACGGCAGGTCCGGCAGGATCGGCGTACGCTTGAGCGAGGTCACGGCCAGCCCGCGCAGCCGGCCGTCGCGCACCACCGGCAGCACCGATCCCATGTTCTGCAAGGTCATGGACACGCGCCCGCTGATTACGTCAGTGAACACCGCGCCGCGGTACGGCACGTGGACGATGTCGACGCCGGCCAGGCTCTTCAGCAGCTCGCCGGCGATGTGCTGCGGGGTGCCGACCCCGGGCGAGGCGTAAGACAGCGTGCCGGGCCGCGCCTTGGCGAGCGCAAACAGCTCGGCCACGCTCTTGGCCGGCACGTCGGTGTTGACCGCGAGGATGCTCGCCATCACCAGCAGCCGGGCGACCGGCGCGAGATCGCGCTGCACGTCGTAGCTCGCATTGGCCTGCAAGGTCGGATTGATGGTCAGCGCGCCGTTGGCGCCCCAGTAGAACGTCGCGCCGTCCGGCGCCGCTTTCGCCACCCGGTCGCCGCCGACGCTGCCGCCGGCGCCGGGGACGTTCTCGACCGTCACCGGCACGCCCCAGGCCTCGGCGAATTTCTGCGCGAACAGCCGCGCCGTGATGTCGGTCGCGCTGCCGGGCGTGAAGCCGACGATGAAGCGCACCGGCTTGTCGGGATAGCGGGCTTGCGCGGCCGCGGGCGCAGCCACCAGCAGCGCGGCCAGAACCGCCAGGCCCGTTCGGATCGCCATCATGCCCGCCTCCCCTATGGCCCCGCCTACTCGCTCGCCTTGATGCCGGCGTCCTTGATGACCTTGCCCCAGGACGCGGTCTCCTTGGCGATCAAACCGGCGAACTCCGCCGGCGTGTTGCCCACGAGTTGGAGCCCCAGGCTTTCGAGCTTGTTGCGCACGTCGGGCATCGCCATGACCTTGACGGTCTCGGCGTGCAGCTTGTCGAGCACCGGCTGCGGCGTGCCGGCCGGCGCCATCAGGCCGAACCAGGCGGTGGCGTCGAAGCCCGGAAAGCCCAGCTCCTCCATGGTCGGCAGCTCGGGGATTTGCGGCGAGCGTTTGCGCGACGTGATCGCAAAGGCGCGCAGCTTGCCCTCGCGCACCAGCGGCAGGCAGTTGGAGATGTTACCAAAGAACAGGTTGAGCCGGCCGCCGAGCAGGTCCGGCAGGATCTGCGTGGTGCCGCGGTACGGCACCTGCTGGAACTTGACGCCGGTCATCGCCATGAACAGCTCGCCGCCGAGGTGCTGCGAGGTGCCGACGCCGGCATGGCCGGCGACGAAATAATCCGGCTTGGCCTTGGCGAGCGCGATCAGCTCCTGGATGGTCTTGGCCGGAACGTCGGGCGGCACCACCACCAGGTTCGGCACGATGAACACCTGGGTGATGTAGGCGAAGTCCTTGAGCGGATCGTAGCCGAGCTTCATCAGGTTCGGGTTGATGACCACCGAGGCGTTGCCGCCCATCACCAGGGTGTAGCCGTCCGGCGCGGCCTTGGCGGCCTGCACCAGCGCGAGATTGCCGCCGGCGCCAGTGACGTTCTCGACCACCACGCCCTTGGCCCAGGTTTCGTTGAACTTGTCGCCGAACAGCCGCGACGTCACGTCCGGTGCGACGCCGGCCGAAAATCCGACCAGGATTCGGATCGGCTTGTCCGGATAATTCGACTGCGCGAGCGCCGTGACGCCGAGTGCCAGCAGCAACGCGATCGCAACGCCAGTGATCTGTTCGCATCATTCCCCCGACTGTGTTCTCGCCGCAACGGCGCGCGACAAAGATAACACCATTAACCTTCTGTTAACCATGCGCCACACATTCGCCGCGCTTAGTCAAAACCGCCGCCCCAGTCCGGCCGAATCGCAGCCGGCATCCGTCGCCATGTTGATGAACAAGCTGATTCGCATTCGGACCAAAACATGACTCAGGATTTGAACGAACGATCGCGCCAACGCCACGCCGGCGCGGAGTTTGCGTTGGTCGTCATTACGCTGGCGCTGGCGGTGTCGCTGGTGATCGCGGCAACCGTCGTGTCGATTGGCATTGCGCGCGCCGACACGTTCGGCCCGCTCGTGGCTCGCGCCGCCGTCACTCCTTGGTGACCGGCAGTCCGCCGGCGCGATCGGTGCCGGCGCGATCGGTCTTGGCAAAGCGCAGCGTGAAGCGCGTCTCCGGCGTCGACACGAAATATTCCTGATAGCCGGCGCGGGCGATCGGCCGCATCGCCGCGGTGTCGAGCAGCCCGTCCTTGAGATAGCGATCGTCGATGTGAACGCCGACCACCTGGCCGAAGGCGATGAACCGCGGGCTCGGCCGGCCGTCCAGATCGGTGAGCTGCAAGGTCTCCAGCAGCCGGCACTCCAGCGCGCAGGGCGAGGCCGCAACCCGCGGCGGCTTGACCATGCGCGACGGCGCTGGCGCCAGTCCGGCCGCCGTCATTTCGTCGACGCCGCGCGCGTATTGCCACGAGGTTTCCTTGACCTGGTCCCGCAAATCCCAGGTCGCGAGGTTGCAGACGAACTCACGGGTCTGCTCGACGAAATCGATGGTGTGCTTGCGGCCGTCGCTTGCGAACATCACGATCGGCGGGTCGCTCGACACGCTGTTGAAGAACGAATAGGGCGCGAGGTTGACCTCGCCCTTGGCGCTGATCGAGGTGATCCAGCCGATCGGACGCGGCGTCACGATAGCGGTGAACGGATCGTGCGGCAGTCCGTGATCCTTGTTGCGCGGCTCGTAGAACATCGCGGCCGTGCGTCAATTCACCTTGATGCCGGCGGCCTGGATCATCGGCCACCATTTCTCGATCTCGGCCTTGTGCCAGGCGTACAGCGCCTCGGGCGTCAGCTGCTCGCGCGGCGGCGCCTCCATGCCCACGTCCTTGAAGCGCTTTTGCGTGGCAGGATCGGCAAAGGCCGCGACCACCGCGGCGTTGAGCCTGGCGATCACCGGCTTGGGCGTGTTCTTCGGCGCCCACATGCCGTGCCAGAACGGAAAATGCAGACCGGGCGCGCCGGCTTCGTCCACGGTCGGCACGTCGGGGGCGGGCGCAAAGCGCGCGTTGCTCATCACCGCGAACACCTTGAACTTGCCGCCGCGGTAGTTGCCGAGCGTCTGCCCGGCTTCGAGGCACGACAGATCGACCTGGTTGGCGATCAGGTCCTGCATCACCGGCGCCGCGCCGCGATAGGGCACGTATTGAAATTTGGTGCCGGTGGCATTCTGGAAATACAGCATGCAGATGTGCGCCGCGCTGCCGGGGCCGACGGTCGCGACCGACGCCTTGTCCGGATTGGCCTTCAGCCAGACCAGCAGCTCGCGCAGGTCCTTGGCCGGCAGATCGTTCTTGCCGAGGATCCACAGCGGGGAGGTGGTCAGCATCGCGACCGGCGCGAAATCGTTGAGCACGTGGAACTGCAAGGGATAGAGCGCCCCGCCGCCGACGTGGCTGCTCCATTGGCCGATCACCAACGTGTAGCCGTCCGGCTCGGCGCGCGCGACGCGGGCCGAGCCGATGGTGCCGCTCGCCCCGCTGACGTTCTCGACCAACACGGTCTGGCCGAGCGTGGTCTTCATGTGCTCGGCCAGATTGCGCGCGACAATGTCGGTGGCGCCGCCGGCCGGGAACGGCGCGACGATCGTGACCGGCCGGTTCGGAAAGTCCTGCGCGGTCGCGCTGACCGCGCCGAGCGCGGCCGACAGCACGGCCGCCAGCAGCATTTTTTTCATCGGCGCCCCCTTTGGTTGCGGCAGCCGGATCAATTCACCTTGATGCCGTAGGACTTGATGATCGGCCACCACTTGTCGATCTCGGCCTGGTGGAAGTCGTGCAGCGCCTTCGGCGTCAGCTCGGCCTTGTCCGGAATGGTCATGCCAAGCGTGGCGATGCGCTTCTGCACCTCGGGATCGGCCAGCGCCTTGACCACCGCGTCGTTGAGCTTCCCGACCACGTCCTTGGGCGTGTTCTTCGGCGCCCACAGGCCGTGCCAGAACGAAATGTCCATGCCGGTGATGCCCATCTCCTCCATGGTCGGGACCTCGGGCAGGCCGGAATAGCGCTTGCGGCCCATCACCGCGAACGCCTTCATCTTGCCGGCGGTGACATGGGCGAGCGTCTGCGAGGCCTCGGCGCACATGATGTCGATGGTGCCGGACAGCAGATCCTGCATCGCCGGCGCGCCGCCGCGGTAGAACACGAACTGGAATTTGGTTTCGGTTTTTTCGCCGAAATAGAGCCCGCAGACATGGGCGCCGGAGCCGGCGCCGACGCTCGCGGCCGACGCCTTGTCCGGGTTGGCCTTGAGCCAGGCGATCAACTCCTTGGCGTCCTTGGCCGGCAGCGCGGCCTTGCCGACGATCATCAGCGACGACACCGGCAATCGCGCCACCGCTTCGAGATCGTTCACCACATGCCAGGTCACCGGATAGAGCGCGGGCGAGCCGACGTTGCTCGACCAGTTGCCGACCAGCAGCGTGTAGCCGTCGGGCGCGGCTTGCACCACGCGGCCGACGCCGATGGTGGCGCCGGCGCCGGTCACCGTCTCGATCAGCACCGGCTGGCCAAGCGTGGCGCGCATGTGCTCGCCCAGAATGCGCGCGATCGTGTCGGTCGGACCGCCGGCCGGGAACGGCACGATGATGGTGACGGGCCGGCTTGGATACGTGTCGGCCTGGGCGCCGACAGCGCCCAAAAGCGCCAGCACCAGCGAAGCAACAAAAGTCCGGAGCCTCATGGCTTTCCTCGCCGTTGGGTGTTGCGTTTGGCGCGCCGGCCAATCATCGCCGGACGCGCCCGTCGCCGGACGCCAGCATCGCCGGCCCACGCCGTCATGGCAACCGGGCGAACGCCGGCCATCGCCGCAGCAAGACGCCGCACCGTGCCGGCGCCCGGCATGGCCGCGCCGGTCAGTTGCCCTGCGGCTTGATGCCGGCGGCCTTCATGATCGGCCACCACTTCTCGATCTCGGCCTTGTGGTGGGCGTAGAGCGCTCTCGGGCGTCACGTCGGCCGGCGGCGGAACGGTGTGGCCGACCTCCTTGAAGCGCTGCTGCACCCACGGATCGGCGAACGCCTTCTGCACCGCGTCGTTGAGCTTGGCGATCACCGGCTTGGGCGTGTGCTTGGGCGCCCACAGCCCGTGCCAGAATTCGAGCTCGCCCGGCACGCCGCTTTCGGCCAAGGTCGGCACCTCGGGCGCCGCGCTCCAGCGGGTCTTGCTGGCGACACCGATCGGCTTGATCTTGCCGCCTTGATAGAGTCCGAGCGTCTGGCCGCCTTCCAGGCAGGCGAAGTCGGACTCGCCGGCCGCCAGCGCCTGCACCGCCGGCGCGCCGCCGCGATAGTTGATGAACTGGAAGGTCGCGCCGCTCACCCGCATCACGTCGAGCAGGCAGACGTGGGCGGCGCTGCCGACGCCGACCGAGGCGGCGTTGGCCTTGCCGGGATTGGCCTTCAGCCAATCGACGAATTCCTTCGCCGTGTTCGCCGGCAGGTCCTTGCGCGCAACGATCCACATCTTGGCGGTGGTGAGCAGCGCGATCGGCTCGAAGTCGTTCAGCACGTCGTAGGGAAATGGGTACATGGTGATCGAGCCGACATTGACGGTCCAATTGCCGAGATAGAGCGTGTGGCCGTCCGGGTCGGCGCGCGCGACGCGGATCAGCGCGATGGTGCCGCCGGCGCCGGCCTGGTTCTCGACGATGACACTCTGGCCGAGCGTGTCCTTCATCTTCTCGGCCAGGACGCGTGCGCTGGTGTCGGTCGGCCCGCCCGGCGCGAAGCCCACGACCAGGGTGATCGGCTTCGATGGAAACTGCGTCTGCGCGCACACGGTACCTGTGGCACCCGCCAGCGCAACCGCCAGCGCGGCCGCAATCGAGAATGCTCTCATCGTCGTTCCTCCGGATGATCACTCCGCCTTGACGCCGGTGGCCTTGATGATCGGCCACCATTTTTCGATCTCGGCCTTGTGGTGGGCGCCGAGCGCCGCCGCCGACTGCTGCTCGCGCGGCACGATCTCCTGGCCGAATTGGGTGAGCCGCGCGCGCACCGTCGGATCGGCGAGCGCGTCCATGGCCGCACCGCTGAGCTTGCCGATGGCGTCCTGCGGCGTGCCCTTGGGCACCCACAGCCCGTGCCAGAACGACATGTAGAAACCCGGCGCGCCGGCCTCGTCAACGGTCGGCACGTCGGGCGCCGCGCTCCAGCGCGCAGGCGTCAGCACGGCGTAGGGCTTGAGCTTGCCGCCGCGCAGGTGCGACAGCACGTTCGAGGCCTCGACGCAGGCCACGTCGATCTGGCCCGCGATCAGGTCCTGCACGATGGCCGCGGCGCCACGGTACGGCACGAACTGGAACTGGATGCCGACCTTGTTGGCGAAATCGGTGGCCCACACCTTGGCCGGCCCGCCGACGCCGACCGAGCCGAGCGACACGCCGTTGGGACGGGCCTTGAGGTAGGCGATCAGCTCCTTGAAGTCGTTCGGCGCGAAATCCTGCCGGGTCACGAACAGCATCGGCGCCGTGGTCAGCATCGCGACCGGCGCCAGATCGGTCAGCAGGTCGAACGACAGGTTGTACACCGCGCCGGTGAAGACATGCGAGTTCAGGTGGCCGATGCTGAGCGTGTAGCCGTCGGGCGCCGCGCGCGCCACGCGCTGCACGCCGAGGCTGCCGCCGGCGCCGGTGACGTTCTCGACCACCACCGGCTGGCCGAGCGTGGCCTTCATGCGCTCGCTCAGGATGCGCGCGATGGTGTCGGGCGGACCGCCGGCAGTGGTCGGCGCGACGATGGTGATCGGCCGCGACGGATAGGTGTCGGCCTCTGCGCCGGCCACGGCGGCCAGCACGAGCGCGGCGGCAACGATGGGGAGTTTCATTTTCAGGCATCCCGGAGCAGTGAGAGCGCGGTCATCCTACTCCAGGTACCATCCTGTTTTGACCCCCTTGCCGAGCGCGCTTCCGCGTTTGCCCGTACCCCTACTCCGCCTTGACGCCGGCGGCCTTGATGATCGGCCACCATTTCTCGATCTCGGCCTTGTGCAGCGCGCGCAGCACCTCCGGGGTCTGTCGCTCGCGCGCCACAACCTGCTGGCCGAGGCCGGCGAGCCGCTCGCGCACCGCCGCGTCGTCCAGCGCCGCGACCACGGCGGCGTTGAATTTCGCGATCACTTCTCTGGGCGTGCCCTTGGGAAACCACAGTGCATTCCAGACCGAGGTGTGGAAGCCCGGAAGTCCGGCCTCGTCGGCGGTCGGAATATCAGGCGCCGCCGCCAGCCGGCTTTTGCCGGTGTAGGCATAGGCCTTGATAGTGCCGCCCTTGATCTGCGGCAGCGTGGTGACCAGGTCGGCAACGACGAAGTCGATCTGGCCGGCCACCAGGTCCTGCGTCGCCGGTGCGCCGCCGCGGTAGTGCACGAACTGAAAGCGGGTGTCGGTGGCGTTCTGAAGCTGCACCCCGAAAATGTGCTGCGGGCTGCCGACGCCGGCGGTGCCGGCCGATGCCTTGTCCGGGTTGGCCTTGAGCCAGGCGATCAGGCCCTTCAGGTCGTTGGCCGGCGCGGCCTTCTTGCCGACAATCAATTGCGAATTGTCGGTCAGGAGCGCGATCGGCTCGAAGTCGCCGAACACGTCGTAGTGCAACGAATAGATCGCGCCATTGGCGACGTGCGTGCTCCAGATGCCGTTGACCAGCGTGTAGCCGTCAGGCGCCGCGCGAGCCACCCGACCGCTGCCGATGCTGCCGGCGGCTCCGGTGATGTTCTCGATGATGACGGGCTGGCCGAGTATGCCGCGCAGCCGCTCGGCGAGAAACCGCGTCAGCGTGTCGACCGGCCCGCCGGCCGCGAACGGCACGACGACGGTGATCGGCCGCGACGGATAGCTCTGCGCGACCGCGCCGGACAGCCCGGCCATAAGCAGGACAGCGACCAATCCGAGCCGTCGCATGGCGATGCCTCCTGCCGCGCCTTACTCCGCCTTGATGTTGGCGGCCTTCACGATCGGCCACCACTTCTCGATCTCGGCCTTCTGCTGCGCGGCCAGCGCCTCCGGCGTCTGGTGGCTGCGCGGCCACGGCTCCTGGCCGACGTCGGCGAAGCGCTGCCGCACCACCGGATCGGCCAGCGCGTCGACCAGCGCGGCGTTGAGTTTCGCCACCACGTCCTTCGGCGTGCCCTTCGGCGCCCACATTCCGTGCCAGAACGAGGCGTGCAGCCCGGTCACGCCGACCTCGTCGAACGTCGGCGTGTCGGGCACCGCCGCCCAACGTGTCTTGGCCATCACGCCATAGGCCTTGAGCTTGCCGGCGCGGATCTGCACCACGGCGCTGGCGATCTGGGTGAACGTCAGGTCGATCTGGGTCGCGATCAGGTCCTGGATCATCGGCGCCGCGCCGCGGTACGGCACGAAGGTGAAGCTCGTGCCGGTGTTCTTCTGGAAATAGGTGCCGACCACATCGGCGCCGCCGCCGACGCCGCCGATGCCGACGGTGGCCTTGCCGGGATTGGCCTTCATCCAGGCGATCAGCTCGGTCAGGTTCTTGGGCGGCAGCGCGGCGTTGCCGACGAACGACACCGGATTATCCGCCACCAGCGAGACCGGCTCGAAGTCCTTGACCACGTCGAACGGCAGCGCGCCGTAGGTGGCGCCGTTGATCACGTGGGTCTGCCAGTGCCCGAGGATGGTGGTGTAGCCGTCGGGCGCCGCCCGCGCGACCCGAGCGGTGCCGATGGTGCCGCCGGCGCCGGTCGGGTTTTCAACGATCACCGACTGACCGAGCGAGACCTTCATCCGATCCGCCAGGATGCGCGCCAGCGTGTCGCTCGGCCCGCCCGCCGGGAACGGCACGATGATGCTGATGGTCCGCGACGGAAAGTTATCGGCCCGCGCGCCGCCCGCCAGCGCCGCAACCACGCTCAACGCAACGATGAATGATTTTTTCACGACACTCCCCAGATGATCGTTCGACGTTTCACTCCGCCTTGATGTTGGCGGCCTTGATGATCGGCCACCATTTGTCGATTTCGGCCTTTTGCTGGGCGGCGAGCGCCTCCGGCGTCTGATGACTGCGCGGCCAACCGCCCTGGCCGATTTCGTTCATGCGCTTCTGCACGGCCGGGTCGGCCAGGGTTTCGACCACCACGGCATTGAGCCGGGCGATCACATTCTTGGGCGTGCCCTTGGGCGCCCAGAAGCCGTGCCAGAACGAGGCGTGAAGCCCGGGGATGCCAGCTTCTTCCATGGTCGGCGTATCCGGTGCGGCCCACCAGCGCACCTTGGCCATGACCGCCAACGCCTTGATCTGGCCGGCGCGAACCTGCGGCAGCGAGCTCGCCACCTGCGTGAAGGTTACGTCAATCTGTCCACCGACCAGATCTTGAACCATCGGCGCGCCGCCACGGTAGGGCACGAACTGAAACTTGGTTCCAGTGTCTCTCTGGAAATATATCCCCAGCACATCGGCGCCGCCGCCGACGCCAGCGATCCCAAGCGTCCCCTTGTCTGGGTTCGCCTTCAGCCACGCCACCAGTTCCTTGACGTTGTCCGCCGGCAATCCTTTGCGGGCAACGATCCATACTGGGCAATCCGCCACCAACGAGATCGGCTCGAAATCCTTCACGACGTCGAACGGCAGGGAGTAGGTCGCGCCGTTGACAACGTGGGTCTGCCAATGCCCGAGAATGACGGTATGGCCGTCGGGCGCTGAGCGCGCGACCCGGCCGGTGCCGATGGTGCCGCCCGCGCCGGTCGGGTTTTCGACGATCACCGACTGGCCAAGCGGGACCTTCATCCGTTCGGCCAGGATGCGCGCCAGCGTGTCGGTCGGCCCGCCGGCCGGATACGGCACGACGATACTGACCGGCCGCGACGGAAAAGTGTCGGCGCGCGCGCTGCCCACGAGCGCCGCGACCATGGTCAACGCAACGACGAATGATTTTCTCACGACACCCCCCAGATGATCGTTCGAGTTTCACTCCGCCTTGATGTTGGCGGCCTTGATGATCGGCCACCATTTCGCGATTTCGGCCTTGTGATGCTCGTAGAGCACCTCGGGCGTCTGCCGCTCGCGCGGCGGAACGTCCTGGCCCTGGTCTTTGAAGCGCTGCTGCACCACCGGATCGGCCAGCGCCGCCTGCAGCGCGCTGTTCATCCGCGCGATGACCTCCTTGGGCGCGCCCTTCGGCGCCCACAGCGCGTGCCAGAACGTGGCGTACAGGCCCGGCACGCCGGCCTCCTCCATGGTCGGCACCTCGGGCGCGCCCCACCAGCGCGCCTTGGTCATCATGGCGTAGGCTTTGATCTGGCCGCTGCGCACCAGCGGATAGGTGGCGGCCGACATGCCGAGCGTGAAGTCGATATGGCCGGCCGCGAGATCCTGGTTCATCGGTGCCGAGCCGCGGTAGGGCACAAACTGGAACGTGGTCCCGGTAACCTGCTGGAAATAGCTGCCGTTGACGTCGGAGGCGCCGCCGACGCCGACCGTGCCGGCGCTGCCCTTGTTCTGCTTGAGCCAGGCAATGAACTCGGTCAGGTTTTTCGGCGGCAGGTCCTTGCGCGCCACCAGCCAGATCGGCGAGTCGGCGAGCAACGAGATCGGCGCGAAATCGTTCAGCACGTCGAAGCTGAGATTCATGGTGGCGCCGAGCACCACATGGGTGTTCCAGTGCCCGATGCTGAGCGTGTAGCCGTCGGGGGCAGCGCGCGCGACGCGGGCCACGCCGATGCTGCCGCCGGCGCCGGTGACGTTCTCGACGATCACCGGCTGGCCGAGCGTGCCCTTCAGATGGTCGGCGAGGATGCGCGCCAGGGTGTCGGTCGGCCCGCCGGCGGGATACGGCACCACAATGGTGACCGGCCGCGACGGGAAGGTTTGCGCTGGCGCGGCGGCGATACCGGCGAGCACCAGCGCGATGGCACCGGCCAAAGTTCGCAGTTTCATTGATCCTCCCCGGGCTTGCCCCGCGACAATGGCCGGGGCGGATGGCGCCGAAAAGTCAGCAATGCTGTCGCGTCTGGCACGGGCGGAGGACTCACGTACACCGCTGATCCGACTTAAAGCTTGCTTCCTAAGAAACCGGGGTCCCGGGTCTGCCGCGCCCGGGACACGAGTTCTCCGTCACTCCGGCGTAAAGCCCGCGGCTTTCACGATCGGCCACCATTTCTCGATCTCGGCCTTGTGAAACGCCGCGAACGCCGCCGGCGTCTGCAATGCGGCGGCCGGCGGGCTCATGCCGAGATCGGCGATGCGCTGGCGCGTCACCGGATCGGCCATCGCGGCGTTGGCGGCGGCGTTGAGCCGCGCGACCACGTCCGGTGGCGTGTCCTTCGGCGCCCAGATGCCGTGCCAGGTGCCGATGTGCACGCCCGGCACGCCGGCCTCGTCGGTGGTCGGGATTTCCGGCGCCGCGAACCAGCGCTCCTTCGCCATCACCGCATAGACCTTGATGTTGCCGCTGCGGTATTGCGACAGCGAGTTCGCCGCCAGATCGCAGTTCAGGTCGAGGTTGCCGGACACCAGATCCTGCAACGCCGGCGCGCCGCCGCGATACGGCACGAACTGGAAATCGGTGCCGGTCGCCTTCTGGAATGCCATGCCGCAGAACCGCGCCGGGCTGCCGGTGCCGACCGTCGAGGCCGAGGCCTTGTTGACCTTGAGCCAGGCCACCAGCTCCTGAAGGTTGTTGGCCGGCAAGGTTTTGCGCGCGGTCATCCAGTACGGCACGCTCGGCAGCAGCGCCACCGGCACCAGATCGGTGAGCAGATCGTAGCGCACCGGATAGATCGCGCCGGCGATCACGTATTGGCCGAGCGTGCCCATGCCCGAGCGTGTAGCCGTCGGCCGGCGCGCGCACCACGCGGGCGATCGACAGCGTGCCGCCGGCGCCGCCCATGTTCTCGATGATGATCGGCTGGCCGAGCGTGATCTTCATGTGCTCGCCGACGACGCGGGCGAGCGCATCGACCGCGCCGCCGGCCGGCAGCGCCACCACCATGGTGATCGGCCGCGACGGAAAGCCCTGCGCGTTGGCACAGCCGACGCCGGCGAAGCAGCAAAGCGGTGGCAAGCGCTGCGCCGCGCATCATTGCCCCTTGATGTTGGCGGCCTTGATCACCGGCCACCATTTATCGGCCTCGGACTTCTGGAACGCCAGCAGCGCCTCCGGCGTCTGCTGGGCGCGCGGCGGCGTCTGCAAGCCGAGGTCGGCGAAGCGCTTGCGGGTCTCGTCGTGCGCCAGCGCCTCGAGCATCGCGGCGTTGAGCCGGGCGATGACGTCCTTCGGCGTGTCCTTGGGCGCCCATAGTCCATACCAGAGCGAGGCGTAGAAGCCCGGCAATCCGGCCTCGTCGGTGGTCGGAATGTCGTCCGCCACGGCCACCCGACTTTTCGCCGCGATCGCGAACGGCTTGATCGCGCCGGCCTTGGCCTGCTGGTAGAAGTTCGACGCCGGCTCGATCTGCAGATCGATCTGGCCGGCGACCAGATCCTGCAACGCCGGGCCGTTGCCGCGATACGGAATGAACTGGGCCTGCGCGCCGATCTCCTTCAGGAACGACAGCCCGGCGAGATGGCCGGTGCCGCCGACCGCGGGAATGCCGATCGACGCCTTATCGGGATTGGCCTTGAGCCAGGCGATCAGCGCCTTGAGGTCGTTCGCCGGCAGGTTCTTCTTGCCGACGATCAACAGCGGCTCGCTCGCGATCTGCAGCACCGGCGCGAGGTCGTTGATCAGATCGAATTGCAGCGGATAAAGCCCGCCGAGCAGCACGTTGGTGGTCGAGGTGCCGATCTCCAGCGTATAGCCGTCCGCGCCCGCGCGCACCAGGCGGTTGACGCCGATGCTGCCGCCGGCGCCGGTGACGTTCTCGATGATGATCGGCTGGCCGAGGACCGCACGCAGCCGCTCGCCGAGAAACCGCGCCAGCACGTCGGTTGCGCCGCCGGCCGCGAACGGCACGATCACCGTCACCGGCTTTGATGGATAGGACTGCGCCTGTGCGCCGGCGCTGGCGGCCAGTACGACAGCGGCGGCAAGAGCAGGCAGTCTCATGGCAGGCAATCCTTGTGCAGTGAGAGCGCAGAGCTTGATCGCGCGCCTATCTACCCACGAAAAATCATGCGACTGCAAGTCTGTCGACCAGCGACGTAGCCGCAGCGGGTAGCAATAAGGCTATTATCTTCTAGACGTCTGTGGGTGCGATGCACATCGCTGTCACAAGCGTTCGGCGGTGCAACTGCGTCTTTCGCCCTGCCTTTGCTAGCCGGCGCGCCATATGGATCGCCCCACGGCGACGGCCGCGAACATCCCAAGAACTTGCGCAATCACAAACGCAAGCACATTGCCCGGTGCTATCCCCGCAAACGTATCAGACAGCGAGCGCGCAACGGTGACGGCTGGGTTGGCGAATGAGGTCGAGGCGGTAAACCAGTAGGCCGCCGTGATGTACAGGCCAACCGCGTAAGCTATCGCAGTGGGGGCCCGCGCGACGCAGCCAAAAATCGTCAGCAGCAGCCCGAAGCTTGCGACAAACTCCGCCAGCCATTGGCCTGGACCGGAGCGGACTGTGGTCGAGAACTGCCAGACCGGTAGTTCAAACATGAGATGCGCCGCCCAAACGCCCATGACCGCGCCGATAACCTGCATTGCGATATAGGCTGCCGCGTCTGGCCAAGACAGTTCACGCCGCAACGCGAATGCAAGGCTCACAACTGGATTGAAGTGTGCGCCTGACACCGGCCCGAAAATCAGGATCAGCACCACGAGGATCGCGCCAGTCGGCAAGGTGTTGCCGAGCAGGGCCAGCGCAAGATTACCACCGGCAAGCCTCTGGGCCATGATGCCAGAGCCGACGACGGCGGCGAGCAAAAAGGCAGTGCCTAGCGCCTCAGCGCCGAGACGCTGTGAAAGCCGCGGCATCAGGTCGGTTCCGTGGCCTTCAAGGTCGCGCCTTCCATGCGGCCGATTTCCTTGAGACGCATCTGCAGGCTGAGTTGGTCAAGGCTCCGGATTGGAAGGGCCGTGAAAACTCCAATGCGCTGATGCAGCATGCGGTATGCGTCCTTGAAGGCCAGCGCGATTTCGGCCGGCGTGCCTTTGGCTTCTGCCGGATCGGGCACGCCCCAATGCGCTGTCATCGGTTGTCCCGGCCAGACCGGACAGGCTTCGCCTGCGGCGTTGTCACAGACCGTGAACACAAAATCGAGCGGCGGCGCACCGGGCTTTGCGAATTCACTCCATGATTTCGAGCGAAAACCCGACGTGTCGTAGCCAAGCGCTTTCAGCAGCTCGATGGTACGGGGATTGACCTGCCCCTTGGGTTGGCTGCCTGCCGAATAAGCCTGGAATTTGCCGGCGCCAAGCTTGTTCAAGATGGCCTCGGCGATGATCGAGCGCGCCGAATTGCCGGTGCAAAGAAACAGGACGTTATATGACTGCGTCGGCGAAGGATTCATGGCAACCGCCCTTCAGCCTCGGCATGCAGATGAGACAGGATGGTGCTCGTCATTGTGTCGCCGTGCGTCAGCGGCAGCAGATGACTGGCACCATCGATGACGGTGCGCGTGCTGCCGGGAATGAGTGCGTGGAGAGCGTCCACGAGTTGCAGCATCGGACCTGGACTTTGCGTCCCACGAATGAGCAAGGTCCGGGAGCCGAGCATCGCCAGCTGTTGCCGACTTGGCTGGAACGCAAACGACGCCCGCCAATCGAGTGCGATCTTGTCGGCTGCCTTGAGCATCTCCGCGCGTGTAGCAGACGGCAGCCGATCCCACGATCCGCTTCCGGTCCAGAAGTCGATGAATGGACGAAGCGCAGATTCTGCGTTGTCACTTTGCAGCGCCAGTTCGTAAGTCGCGCTGAGTTGCGCAAATTGCAGAAAGGCGTCGGTCTTTCCGGCATAGCGGAGGGCATTGAAGAACACAGGCTCGATCAGCGTCAGGGTGCGTATCCGTTGCGGGTCCGCGAGCGCCATTTGCAATGCCACCACGCCGCCATACGAGTAACCGACCAGGTGATAGGTTTCAGCGCAGCAAGCGAGCAATGGCTTTAGTGCGTTGCTTTCATCGCCGAGTGTAAGCTCGACCCCTTTGGGCCAAGGTGCGGACTTGCCGTAGCCGATCAGGTCCGGTGTCAAACAACAATAAAGCGGACCAAGCGCCTGCGCCGCGCGACGCCACAGAGCCCCGCTTCCCGCCGAACCGTGCAGCAACAAGACAATGTCGCCGGCCATCGTCCGGGCCGGATTGGCGCAAGCCGAATCGGAGAACGATGCGGGCACGCAACCCATGACCTGCCTCTCAGCCTGCGCAGCACGTGGCGTGCGCCTCAGCCGGTTGCGGCGCGCAGCAGGACTTTTCGTGGGCGATCTGTGCGCCTTCCTTGACGCTCACGCCGTAGTCGGTGGCCTCTCCGGTGGTATGAAAAGTCTCCCACGAAATCCCTGCCGGATCGTCGATCCATGACTTTTCCGACTTTGCGTAGCAGCAGGTTGTTTGTCCTTGTTCAAGGATCGAGCCGCCCGCTTGGCGAAGCCGCCCATACACCTCCTGTAGCTCGCTCGAACTCTCTGCCTGGATGCCAAGGTGATCAAGCCCGGGCTGCCGCCCGCGCGTGGAGACCGCAAAGTTGACCCGCGGATCATCGAGCATCCACTTGGCGTAGTCGTGTTTCACGACGACGGGCTTGGCTGCAAACAGGGCAGAGTAAAACCCGACGGCTTGGCCGATATTCTCGACCGAAACATGGACGTGCATGCGCTTCATGGGAGCACTCCTGTTAGGCGGTGACTTTTGTGCGCTTGGGTTTCGTGGGTTTGCATACGGCGGGTGCACATTTTTCGGCGGCTCCCTGACAACAGTTGTCGGTGAGGAAGCCGAGCAATGCGTTCATCGCTTCGTATTGCGCTGTGTAGATCATCGAGCGGCCGTCACGCCGCACTGTCACAAGACCCGCGGAACGCAGCCGGTCAAAATGAAACGTCAGGGTGTTCGGGGCGAGACCAAGGGCTTCGGCAACCTGGCCTGCGGGCATGCCCTCTGGCCCGGCTTGAACAAGAAGCCGGAACACATCGAGGCGGTTGTCCTGAGCTAGCGCGGCCAACGCCGTCACGGCATCTGATGTTTCCATATTTCAACGAATATCGAAATAACAAATGGCTGTCAAGTGGCCTCTCGGACACTGAAACATCCAGCACGCCTATCGCAGCCGCGATTTACGGATTTCTGGCTGGACTGAGGACGCGCGCTGAAAGCAGAACGCCCTGTTGCACGATGGAATGCGACGGCAAGTCTATCGACCCGCGACGTGACGATCGCCAGCAAGCCCTTGCGGCCGCATGAGCGTAAACACGATCAGCGCCACCAAAACGATGGCAGCGACGCTCAGATAGGCATAGGCCCAAGCGGCCGGGGTCTTGCCGCCCGACAAATCAAGTATCCATCCCACCACGAGTGGCCCGACGAACCCGCCCGCGTAGCCCAGCATCGAATGGACTGCGAGCGTGGTCCCTCGGCGTTCGGGATCGGCGCTGCCCGCAGATCCCGCCGTGAGCGATGCCGAATCCAGCGAAATAAATCCGCCATAGAGAAGAAGGATCGCGACCGAAAATATATAGGAGTGGGGCCCGACGACGCCGAGTAGCGCCGCGCAGATTGCCGATGCGATCAAAGCGAAGCCGATCAGGCGGCGACGGCCAAAGTGAATCGCCACTTCATTCCCCATGACGCTGGTTATCGTCGCGATCAGCCCGAGCAAAGTCAGGACCATCGGCGGAGAGATCAAGACTTCTGAGGAAGTCGCCCCAGCAACGAAGGCAAGGAAGACCACGCCCCAGCCACGCACCGCGTGAAACTCGAAGGTGTGAATGCAGTAGGTGATCGCATAAGCCATCGCGGAGCGATTGCGGAATACCGGGCGGAAATCGAACAGCGCGGCTTGCTTGGTCACTGAATTTGGGGGACGCGGCTGGCGCGGAAAGGCCAGCGCAATCATCAGCCATGCCACCCCTGCGCTTAGTGCCGCGGCGAGGAACGCGGCGCGCCAGCCAGCGAGATTGGCGATCAACTCGGCGCACACGAATGAGAGCGCCCCCGAAATTCCGATACTGGCGGCGTGCCCTGCCGTTGCGCGCGACATCAGCCTGCCTGCCACCTTGTCGGCAAGAAGCTTCAGCCCGGTCATGTACGTGCCAGCCCACCCGACACCGGTGAGTGCCCGCGAGACGAGAGCCGACCAGAAGCCATCGGCTACAGTGCTAAACAGCACATGGCCCACGATGGTAAGCGTGACACCTAACAGATAGACGGATCGCGTGTCGAAACGATCGGTGAGCGTGACGAGCACTGGCACCGAGACCATGTAGGCCCCAAAGAAAATTGCGGTGATCCAACCGGCTTCGCTGTTCGACAACTGCCAAAGCGCGATCATCCCCGGCAATAGGGCCATCCAAAACGCGGAGCCAATTTGGACGAAGACCTGCGCGATGCAAACCAGCGCAACGAGAGCTTCCGGCGATCGAAGCTTCATACTCATGGAATTAATGCATCTGCCAAAACGCACCGCAAGTGATTGTATAACGTGCCATCGAACGCCTATTTAGGGGCATGGCCGATTGCTGCTGCACCCCGCCGCCTTTGAACCTGGATCCCCACCGGGGCAACGCCGCCGCCTATCGGCGCGTGCTCTGGGCCGTGCTGGCGATCAACGCCGTGATGTTCCTGGTCGAGATCGGTGCCGGATTGGCTGCCGGTTCGGCGTCGCTGCAAGCCGACGCCCTCGACTTCCTCGGTGACGCCGGAAACTACGCGATCAGCCTCATCGTGGTTGGCATGGCGCTGCGCTATCGGGCCACCGCAGCCTTGGCCAAGGGCGCGACGATGGGGCTGTTTGGGCTCTGGGTTATCGGAACCGTGGTTTGGCACGCCGTGCACGGCACGCTTCCCAGTGCTTTCACCATGGGAGCGGTTGGCTTCGCGGCTCTCGCCGCCAATGCCGCATCCTTTGGTCTGCTGTGGGCCTATCGCGGTGGCGACGCCAACATGCGTTCGGCTTGGATCTGCACGCGCAACGATGTGATGGGCAATCTCGCCGTGCTGCTTGCCGCGCTCGGGGTGTTCGGCACGGGCACCGGATGGCCGGACATCATCGTGGCTGCGATCATGGCCGCGCTGGCATTGCAGGGCGCTGCCATCGTGGTCCGGCAGTCGCTGGCGGAGCTGCGCCAGCCGGTTGCGGTGCCAGCCGAGTAGCTACCTGTTTTCCATCCGGCCCACGCTATCGCGGCAGGCGCGACGGCGTTTTCCTACTGCACCTTGATGCCGGACTCGCGGATGATCGCGCCCCACCGGTCCATCTCGGATTTGAGATAGCCCGCGAACGCCTCCGGCGTCTGCTGCTCGGGCGGCGGAATCTCCAGACCCTGATCGGCGATGCGCTGCCGCACCACGGGATCGGCCATGGCGGTCTTGAACGCGGCGTTGAGCCTTGCGACGGCGTCGTTCGGCGTGCCCTTGGGCGCATAGGCGGCGAGCCAGTTGGTGACTTCGACGCCGGGGGCGCCGGCCTCCGCGACGGTCGGCACCTCGGGCGCGGCAAACCAGCGCTTCTTCGCCGTCACCGCATAGGCTTTGATGTTGCCGGCCTTGACCTGCGCCAGCGAATTGGCCGCCAGATCGCACATCGTGTCGACATTGCCGGCGACGATGTCCTGCAACGCCGGCGCGCCGCCGCGATATGGCACCAGCGTCGCGGTCGTGCCGGTGACCTTGCCGAAATAATAGCTGCAGATCGCCGAGCTGCCGCCGGCGCCGACCGAGCCGGCGGTGACCTTGCCGGCGTTGTCCTTCATGTAGGCGATCAGCTCGCGCAGGTTGGTCGGCGGCAGGTCCTTCCGGGCGATGAACCAGTGCGGCACGCTCGGCAGCAGCGCCACCGGTTCGAAGTCCTTGCCGAGATCATAGGGCGGCGAATAGACGAAGGCGTTGACGACGTGGGTGCCCCAGGTGCCGACGCTGACGGTGTAGCCGTCGGGCGCCGCGCGCGCGACGCGGGTGATGCCGGTGACGCCGCCGGCGCCGCCCATGTTCTCGACCAGGATCGGCTGGCCGAGCGAGGTCCGCATCGAATCCATCATGGTGCGCACCATGGTGTCGACCGCGCCGCCGGCGGCGAGCGGGATCACGATGGTGACCGGCTTCGACGGAAACGTGTCGGCCCGTGCGCCCGCGACGGCGACGGCGAGCCACAGCGCCGCAAACGCCAGAGCTTTTGTCATCGCGTCGGCTCCTGACTGCACTTTATTACTGCACCTTGATGTTGGCGGCCTTGATGATCGGCCACCACCGGTCGATCTCGGCCTTCTGATGCGCCGCCAGCGCCTCCGGGGTCTGCTGCTCGCGCGGCCAGATGTCCTGGCCGACGTCCTTGAACCGCTGGCGAACCGCCGGATCGGCCAGCGCCGCAACCACCGCGGCGTTCAGCTTGGCGACCACGTCCTTGGGCGTGTCCTTCGGCAGCCACATGCCGTGCCAGAACGACAGATAGAGACCCGGCACGCCAGCCTCGTCCATGTTGGGGATCTCGGGCGCGGCCCACCAGCGCTCCCTGGCCAGCATCGCCATGGCCTTGATCTGGCGGTTGCGGACCGCGCCGAGATAGGTCGCTGCTTGCCCGAAATTCATGTCGATCTGGCCGCCCACCAGGTCTTGCAGCAGCGGCGCGCCGCCGCGATACGGCACCACCTGGAACGCGGTGCCGGTCAGCTTCTGGAATTGCAGCGCGGTGATGTCGCCTGGACCGCCGACGCCGACCGCGCCCGACGTGCCCTTGCCGGGATTGGCCTTGAGCCAGGCGATCATCGCCTTCAGGTCGTCGGCCGGGAAGTTGGCGCGGGTGGTGATCATCTGCGGCGTGTCGGAGATCAGCGCGACCGGCTGGAAATCCTTCACCACGTCGTAGGGCAGCGTGAGCGTCGCGCCGTTGATGACGTGGGTCTGCACGTGGCTGAGGCTGACGGTGTAGCCGTCCGGCGCCGCGCGCGCGACCCGGCCAACGCCGATGCTGCCGCCGGCGCCGCCGACGTTTTCGATGATGATCGACTGGCCGAGCATCGCCTGCATCGGATCGGCCAGGATGCGCGCCAACACGCCGGTCGATCCGCCGGCCGGGAACGGCACCACGATGGTGATCGGCCGCGACGGATAGGTATCGGCCTGCGCGCCCTCGCCTGCAACCAACGCTGCAGCGAACGCCAATCCCGTCAGCCATCGTGGCATCGCCCGCCTCATTGCTTGATGCCGGCGGCGCGGATGACCGGCGACCATTTCTCGATCTCGGCCTTTTGCACCGCCAGCAGCGCCGCCGGGTTCTGCTGGTCGCGCGGCGGGATTTCCATGCCGAGCCCGGTCAGCCGCTCGCGCACCGCAGGGTCGGCGAGCGCCTCCACCACCGCGGCGTTGAGCTTGGCGATCACCGGCTCCGGCGTGCCGGCCGGCGCCCAGAAGCCGTACCACAGCGACATGTGCAGGCCCGGTGCGCCGGCCTCATCGACCGTCGGCACCTCGGCGACCTGCGGGTTGCGCGCGGGCGACGCGATCGCCAGCGCCTTGATGGCGCCGGAGCGCACGTGGCCGAGCGAATTCTGCACCTGGTCCACCATCAGGTCGATCTGGCCCGCCATCATGTCGATCATCGCCGGCGCAGCTCCACGATAGGGGATGTAATTCATCCGGCTGCCCGCGAGCGTCTGAAGCTGCAGCGCCAGCAGGTGCGGCGCGGTGCCGACGCCGGGATGGCCCATGTTGACCTTGTCGGGATTGGCCGTCACGTAAGCCAGAAAGCCCTTGAGGTCGTCGGCCGGAAAATTCTTGCGGGTGACGATCAGGTAGGGATTACGCGGCAACAGCGAGATCGGCGCAAAATCCTTCACCACGTCGAACGGCAGCGTATAGACCGCGGCGTTGGTGGCGTGGGTGCCGAAATGGCCGCAGACGATGGTGTAGCCGTCGGGCGCGGCGCGCGCGACGCGGCCGGTGCCGACGGCGCCGGAGGCGCCGGTGACATATTCCACCACCAGCGGTTGGCCGAGCGAGACGCGCATGCGCTCGCCGAGATTGCGCATGATCGCATCGGTCGGGCCGCCGGCCGGAAACGGCACCACCACGTTGATCGGGCGGTTCGGATAATCCTGCGCCTGCGCGCCCATCAGCCCGGCGACCAGCAGCGCAATCCCGACCGACAGCGTCCTCATGCCTTCCCTCGCGCGCTGGCGCTCGCCGGTTGTCACTGCTCGCGGATGTTGGCAGCCTTGATGATCGGCCACCACTTCTCGATCTCGGCCTTCTGGAACGCCGCGAGCCCCTGCGGCGTCTGCTGCTCGCGCGTGGCGACGTCGATGCCGAGCTCGAAGAACTTGGCCTTCACGGCCGGATCGGCCAGCACCTGCGTCATCGCGTCGTTGAGCTTGGCGATCGCATCCTTCGGCGTGCCCTTGGGCGCAAAGAAGCCGAACCAGCCCGACATGTACCAGCCGGGCACGCCGCCCTCGTCCGAGGTCGGGATGTCGGGCATCGCGGCCGAGCGCTGCGGCGACAGGTTGGCGAGCGCCTTGATGGTGCCGCCGCGCACCTGCGGCAGCGCCGCGGCGCCCTGGATCACCAGCAGGTCGACCTGGCCGGAGACCAGGTCGGTCATCGCCGGACCGGCACCGCGATACGGGATGTAGGTCACCTTGGTGCCGGTCGCCTTCTCCATCAGGATGCCGGTGACCTGGGCGGCGGCGTTCTGGTTGACGAACTTGGCCTCGCCGGGGTTGGCCTTCATCCAGGCGACCAGCGACTTGAGGTCGTTGGCCACCAGATTTTTCTTCGCCACCAGCAATTGCGGATTGACCGAGATCAGCCCGACCGGCTCGAAGTCGGTCTGCAGGTCGTAATTGATGTTGTAGATGATGCTGCCGACGTGGGTGTCCCACTGGCCGATGTCGATGGTGTAGCCGTCGGGCGCCGCGCGCGCCAGCCGGCCGACCGCGATGCTGCCGCCGGCGCCGCCGACGTTCTCGATGATCACCGGCTGGCCGAGGATCGGCCGCATCCTGTCGGCCATGATGCGCGCGATCGTGTCGGTCGAGCCGCCCGGCGGGAACGGCACGATCAGGGTGATCTGCCGCGACGGAAAGGTCTGCGCCTGCGCGCCACCGGCGAGCGTGGCCGCGAGCACGGCCGCGGCGATCAGCGTTCTCATGATTGGTCCCCTGTCGGATGTTCAATCGGATTGCGGTGCGTCACGGCACCTTGATGCCGGCGGCCTTGATGACCGGCCACCACTTCTCGATCTCGGCCTTCTGGAATTTTGCCAGCGCCTCCGGCGTCGACATGTCGGGCGCATAGAGCTCCTGGCCGATGTCGAGCAGGCGCTTGCGGACCGTGGCATCGTTGACCGCCTTCACCAGCGCCTCGTTGAGCTTGGCGATGGCGGGCTTGGGCGTGCCCTTGGGCACCCAGAGCGCGTGCCAGAAGTAGAACCGGAATCCCGGCAGGCCGGCTTCGTCGGTGGTCGGCACGTCCGGCATGACCGGCGAGCGCTTGTCCGCGGTCATCGCATAGGCCTTGAGCAGGCCGTTGCGCACATGGCCACCCGAGGTCGCCGCCGTGTCCATCATCAGGTCGATGTTGCCGGCCAAGAGATCCTGCGAGGCCGGCCCGGCGCTGCGATACGGGATGAAGCGGAACTGGCCGCCGACGGTGTTCTGCAGGAACACCGACGAGACATGGCCCGGACTGCCGATGCCGGCGTTGCCGAAGGTCGGCGTGCCGGGATTGGCCTTCATCCACGCGATCAGCTCCTTCAGATTGTTCGGCGGCAGGTCCTTGCGGCCGACGATCATCGACGGCTGGGTCGCAATCAGCCCGACCGGCTCGAGGTCCTTGAGCAGGTCGATCGGCAGATCGTAGACCGCGCCGCTCGCGACATTGGTGCCCCACTGGCCGATCTGCACGGTGTAGCCGTCCGGTGTCGAGCGCGCGACGCGGATCACCCCGGTGCTGCCGCCGGCGCCGGGCGAGTTCTCGACGATCACGGTCTGGCCGAGATGCGGCCGCATGCCTTCGGCGATGATGCGCCCGATCGTGTCGGTCGAGCCGCCGGGCGCTAGCGGGACGATGATGGTGACGTGGCGCGACGGAAAATCCTGCGCCGCCGCACCGCCGATTGCGCCGGTTGCGGCAAGCGCAAGGGCGACCAGCAGCTTTCTCATTTCACTTCCTCCCGGGCCTTGGCTACACACTAGCATCACGACTTCGCCCGGGCATAGGCACTCCGACCTGCGCCCGGCCTGCCACGCCGAGCCGCCGGGACTTGGTTTGACGACAGCACCACACGCCTTCGCGCTCGGGCGAGACGCGACCCTTTGACACGTCCGCGGCGGGCCGCGGTCGATCGAGACCCGCGCCTCGTGGACGGTGGCCAGCGTCTCGCTGATCCTGCTCGGGCTGTCGTACGGCGGGCCGTGGATCACCGCGGTCGGGCTGAAGGAGATCGCCGGCGACACCGGCGGCGCCCGCTCGGTGCCGTCGCTGGCGGTGTCGCTGGCGTTTTTCGGCTCCGCGGTCGGCGGATTGCTGATGGGCCGGCTCGCCAACAGCTACGGCATCCGCTGGACCGTGCTCACCGGCACGGCCATGATCGCGCTCGGGCTCGCGCTGTCGTCGGGCGGCGCGCCGTGGCAGCTCTATTTCGGTCACGGCCTGTTCATGGGCCTGCTCGGCAACGCCGGGCTGAACGCGCCGCTGTACGTCTATGTCAGCCGCTGGTTCGATCGCCGCCGCGGCTCGGCGCTGGCGCTGATTTCGAGCGGCAGCTATCTCGCGGGCTTCATCTGGCCGCCGATCTTCGAACGCTCGATCGCGACATTTCGGCTGGCGCTGGACCATGGTCGCGTTTGCGGTGTTGCAGGCGGTGCTGATCGTGCCGATGGCGATCATCTTTCTTCGTCCGCCGCCAGACCTGCCGGCCGAGCCCAGCGTACACGCGAGCGGCGACGCCAAGCGCAAGGTGTTCGGCTGGAACGCCAACCTGGTGTTCGTCATGATCGCGTTCGCGTCGTTTCTGTGCTGCGTCACCATGTCGATGCCGCAGCAACACCTGGTCGCGTTCTGCAGCGACCTCGGCATCTCGGCGACGGTCGGCGCCGTGATGCTGTCGGTGCTGCTCGGCATGGGATTCTTCAGCCGCCAGGCCTGGGGCTGGGCGTCGGACCGGGTCGGCGGCCTGCTCACCGCGCTGCTCAGCTCGATCCTGCAATGCGCGGCGATGACCGGATTCCTGTTCATGCAGGACGTCACCGGCCTGTTCGCGGTCGCGACCGCGTTCGGGCTCGGCTTCAGCGCGCTGATCCCGGCCTATGTGCTGACCATCCGCGAGCAATATCCGGTCGGCGAAGCGTATTGGCGGGTGCCGACCTTGCTGCTGTTCAGCGGCAGCGGCATGGCGACCGGCGGCTGGCTCGCCGGCTATCTCTACGACTGGCATGGCTATTACCTGCCGGCCTTCGCCACCGGCGTCGCCTTCAACGTCGTCAACATGGCGCTGCTGTTCATGCTGGTGGTGCGGCAGCGCTCCTATGCCGCCGCGCGCTGAACGCGGAACCGGTTGGCGCTCAAGTCTGTTAGCCTCCCCGGCGATGCGACGGCCCGGAGACCCGCCATGAAATTTGCAATCGTCTGCGTTGCGGCACTGCTGACGCTGCCGGCCGCAGCGAACGCCCAGACCTTGCCGTCCTCGAGCGGCAATCTCAAGGTCGAGACCGTCGCCGGCGGGCTCGACCACCCCTGGGCGCTGGCATTCCTGCCGGACGGCACGATGCTGGTCACCGAGCGGCCCGGCCGGATGCGCATCGTGGCGCGCGACGGCAAGTTGTCGCCGCCGCTTGGCGGCGTGCCGAAAGTGTTCGCCGTGCAGCAGGGCGGGCTGCTCGACGTTGCGCTCGACCGCGATTTCGCCGCCAACCGCACGATCTATTTCAGCTACGCCGAGCCGACCCAGGGCGGCGCGCGCACCGCGGTCGCCCGCGCCCGCCTCGACGCCGGCGCCCTCGCCGACCTCAAGGTGATCTTCCAGCAGGCCGGCCCGCTGTCCCGCGGCGGCCATTTCGCCGGCCGCATCGCGCAGGCGCCGGACGGCAACCTGTTCGTGACCCTCGGCGACCACTTCGGCCCGCGCGAGGAGGCGCAGAACCTCGCCAACCATCTCGGCAAGATCATCCGCATCACCCGCGACGGCGCGGCGCCGCCGGACAATCCGTTCGTCGGCCGCGCCAGCGCCCTGCCGGAAATCTGGAGCCTCGGCCACCGCAACCCGCAGGGCCTGACGTTCCACCCCACGACCGGCAAGCTGTGGCAGCACGAGCACGGCCCGCGCGGCGGCGACGAGGTCAACATCATCGAGAAGAGCGCCAACTACGGCTGGCCGGTGATCGGCTACGGCATCGACTACAGCGGCGCCAAGATCCACGACGCCACCGGCAAGACCGGCATGGAGCAGCCGGTGAAATACTGGGTGCCGTCGATCGCACCGTCCGGCATGGCGTTCTACCAGGGCAACCTGTTCCCGGCCTGGCGCGGCCACCTGTTCGTCGGTGCGCTGGTCAGCGAGATGCTGGTGCGGCTGACCATCGACGGCGACAAGGTGCTCGGCGAGGAACGCCTGCTGCGGCCGCTGCGCGAGCGCATCCGTGACGTGCGCAACGGCCCGGACGGCGCGCTCTATCTGCTGACCGACAGCAGCGCCGGCCGTATCCTGCGCGTGACGCCGACGAATTAGGGCGTGTCCGCGTCCGTCACCTCAATGAATAATCTTTCCGGCTGCATCGCAGCGAGTGAGGTATTGCCAGGCATCGGGTTCAGATTCGAATTTCTTGACCCGGCCGTTCTCATACACCACTTGCCCGCGCCACAACGCGATAAACGCGCCATTGGCCGATCGGTCTACTCGATTGTTCGGTTTCCTGGTTTCGTCAGTCATGACACTCAGACAACGTGGATGAACCGCACCGGCGCCTCACGTGATGCCGCGCTTATGGTTTGATCTTGTCAGCCACCTTGGCAAGATCGATGTCCGCAGCGTCGCGATGTCGTTCTGCCTCGACCAGCCCATCCGGCTTCGGCCCATCACCGTTCCATTTTGCCTGTTCCTGATTCACGAGATGTTGGAACTTGGCCCGTCTGCCGGCCATCCGGCTATATTCCAGTCGAAGCTCGTCTTGGTTACTGGCCATGATCATTTTCGCACCGTGATGAGACCTGCCTACTCAGTAACAACGCCACCAACTGAGGCGTCTCGGCAAATTCCAGTGGAGTTTTTTTAGAACCCAATGATCTTGATATACAGCACTGCGAGAATGATAAATCCCAAGGCGCAGGCGAGTATCGCAAGTTTGCTGTTGTCGCTTCTCGTCGTTTGATTGGTCGATTGATCAGCATTGGTCATAAGGATCTCCTGGGACCATAATTTAAGTTTTCTTCCGCCGTTTATCTGAACTGCACAACCAAGGTTTGATCGTGCTGGCACTCTGGGCACTCAAAGCTGCGCTTATCGTGGTACGCCATATCGGGCACGATACGCGCAGGCCGCATCTGCCGGCCGCAGTTGGGGCATAGCGGCCGGTCGATAAAACCTGGCGGTTGGATGTGGAGGTGAGATTGCATGCGTTCCTCCTGTTACAGGCGGGAGCGCAACCATCTCTCAGCCACCGACGCCTGGCGTGAAGCCGCTGCCGGTGATGCCCCTTATATGGGCATGGGCATACGCAGTTTCGAGTGTCGAGTGTCGAAACAAATGTGGTCAAAACAGACCAGCCCGACGCCCGGCATCCAGACCAAGACCCGCAGCGCCGCATCCTGCGCGTGACGCCGGCGCAGGTGCGGATCGCGCTCTAACGCACCGCTCACGCCGACATGGCAGGACAGGCATGGCCCCCTGCCTTCCGCGCATGCGAGCAAGTGGTGTAGCTTTTTCCCAGAACTGCCAGCGGGACATGGGAAAGCCGTGAAACTACCCCGTCGTCAATTTCTGCATCTGGCAGCGGGCGCCGGCGCTGTGCCGGTCATGTCGCGGATGACGTGGGCGCAGACCTATCCCGCGCGGCCGGTGCGCATCATCGTCGGTTATCCCTCCGGGGGCTCGAACGACATCCTGGCGCGTTTGATGGCGCAATGGTTGTCCGAGCGAATGGGCCAGCAATTCGTCATCGAGAATCGGCCAGGCGCCGGCAGCAACATCGCCACCGAGGCGGTCGTGAGGGCAGCCCCGGACGGCTACACGCTCCTCATGGTCAGCACGGCGAATATGAGCAACGCGGCGCTCTACGAAAAGCTCAATTACAATTTCATCCGCGATATCGCGCCGGTCGCCGGTGTCATGCGCGTGCCGCTGGTGATGGAGGTCAACCTATCAGTTCCGGCCAAGACCATTCCCGAGTTCATCGCCCATGCAAAAGCCAATCCGGGCAAGATCAATTTCGCGTCGGGCGGCATCGGAACTTCAATTCATCTGTCCGGCGAACTGTTCAAGATGATGGCTGGAATCGATATGCAGCACGTGCCGTATCGCGGAAACGGGCCCGCGCTCACCGACCTGCTCGGCGGCCAGATCCAGATCATGTTCGACACGATGCCGCAGGCGATCGGCTACGTCAGAGCCGGCAAGCTGCGGGCGCTGGCGGTGACCACGGCAGCGCGTTCGGAGGTGTTGCCGGACATCCCGACGGTCGGTGAAACGGTGCCGGGCTACGAGGCGAGCAGCTTGTACGGCGTTGCTGCGCCGAGGAACACGCCAGCCGAAATTGTCGACAAGCTCAACCGGGAGATCAACGCGGCGCTTGCCGACCCCGCGATGAAAACACGACTTGCCGACCTTGGAGGCATCGTGCTTGCCGGCTCGCCCGCCGACTTCGCAAAGCTCATCGCCGCCGAAACCGAGAAGTGGGGCAAGGTGGTCAAGCTCTCGGGCGCCAAGCCGGATTGACGCTATCGGATACGCTCACGGGCCAGTTCAGCCATTCGCAAAGGCCGCGGCCCATGATCCAAGCCTTATCGTCCTCGCCAAGCCAGGCGAGCTCTTCGGTAAACAGAGTGATCATCTGCCGATAGGTGTGACGCACCCGCGAAATATCGGATCCCCAGAATATTCGCTTCGGCCCGAAGGCGTCGAACACCTGGCGCAGATAGCCGTGCAGGATGGGGAACGGATAAGGCTCGCTCGAATAGTCCGTGACCGCGCTCGCCTTCACGGCAATGTTCGGGCGCTTGGCCAAGGCCAGCAGCCCGGGCAAATGGGCGAAGGCCTCGTGGTCGACGTTGGGCCGCATGAGACCCAGATGGTCGATGACCAGGCGCAGATTCGGATAGCGCTCGGCAATGGCGTCGATCAGCGGCAGTGAATGCGGCGGATGCACCATCAAGGGAACGCCGGCAGCGGCGGCGGCGGGCCAGAGCCAGTCGGCGGCACCGCCGGTCAGGAGCTTCTGCTGCTCCTTGGTATGGAAGGTGAAGCGCAAGCCGAGCATGCCCTCGGTGCGCGTCAGCGGCAGGAATTCCGCCCGGCTCTCGGGCGCTTCCAGCGATATGCGGCCCATGACGGCGAACCGTTCGGGATAGCGATGGGCCGCCGCGAGCACCACGTCGTTCCTGTCGCCCTCCCATGAGGGCGGCACGAGGATGGCGCGCGCCACGCCGGCCGCGTCCATTTTTTCCAGAAGCGCCCTCGGCCGTGAGCGGTGTGGGCTGGTGCGCACGCGCCGCCTGACCCGGAGGCCAGGGACGCTCAGGCGTGTCCGCGGCCCAGATATGCACCTGGGAATCGACGATCATCATCGTCCGTCTCCGATCAATCCAGCTTCACGCCGGCACGCTCAATGAGCGGGCCCCAAAAATCAGCCTGCTGCTTGAGTTCCGCGGACAGGTCGCGGGGGTTGGAGACCACCACCTCGACCCCGATGTCCTCGAACTGCTTGCGCGCCTCGGGCGTGGTCAAAGCTTTGACCAGCGCTTCGTTGACGCGCTGGACGATCGGCTCCGGCGTGCCCAGCGGAGCGAACAGCGCATACCAATTGTAAGTCTTGTAGCCCGGCAGGCCCGCCTCGGCTGCGGTGGGCACGTCAGGCAACAATGCGACGCGATGATCGGCGTTGACACACAAGGCGCGCATTTCGCCGGCGCGGATATGTGACAGGAGAGCGGGAACACTGGCCACCACGAATTCAATACGGCCCGCGAGAACGTCCACCATGGCCGGGCCTTCGCCTCGATAGGGGACATGAAGCACGTTGGTTCCGGTCATAAAGCTGAACAGCTCGCCGCCGAGATGCATGATGGCGCCAAGGCCCGACGATCCATAATGGTACTTGCCTGGATTGGCTTTCAGCAGCGCGATGAATTCCTGCAAATTCCGCGCAGGCACCTTGGCATTGACGGCGAGGAGCTGGCTCACAGTGCCAATCTGGGAAATCGGCGCGAACTGCGTGCCCACGTCCAGCTTCACCCGCGTGTAGAGAAACTTATTGAGTACCGCCGAAGAAATCGTGTGCATCACCAGCGAATAGCCGTCTGGCGTGGCACGTGTGGCAACATCGGTGCCGATGGTGCCGCCGGCACCGCCGCGATTGTCGATGAAAACCTGTTGGCCGAGCTGGTCGGACAGATATTTCGCGGTGATACGAGCGACCACGTCTGCCGCCCCGCCAGCCGGATAGGGAACGATGACGCGGATGGGGTTCGTTGGATAATCCGCCGCCAGCGACGGGGTCGCGCGGACAGCGCCGAGGCCCGTCAATGCGAGGGCGGCGGCGGTGGATCGCTTCAGGAAGTCCCGCCGCTCCATAGTCTCACACCGTCAGACCGGTGCTTCGCCCTGGAGCATGAGGCGATACAGGTAGCGCCGCTCGTTCATGTCGTAGTCGGGGTTGGCCTGGTGCATGAGGCTGCGGTTGTCCCAGAGCACCCAGTCGCCATGGCGCCACTTATGTCGATATTCGTATTTTTTCTGCGTGGCGTGGCGCATCAGGTCCTCGACCAGCGCCAGCGCATCCTTGTCTTCCATGCCGACGATGGATTCGATACGCACCGGATTGAGGTACAGCGCCTTGCGGCCATTCTCGGGATGTGTGCGCACCAGCGGATGGACTCCGGGCGGCGGCAAGTTGCGGCGACTTTCGTCGGTGATCTTGCCGAGCGGGCGCGGGCTGTACTTGCTGAGATAGACGTGGACCGCCTTGAGCCCGTCGATTCTTCGCTTGGTGTCCTCGGGCAGGTCGTCATAGGCCAAATGCATATTGACGTATTGCGTGTCGCCGCCGCTGGACGGCAGCTCGACCGCGAACAGCGTGGTGGCCTTGGGCGGCCGTGGATGGTTTGAATGGTCGGTGTGAAATGTCTCGCCCGGAATAATGCGCTTGCCGTTCACGATCTCTTCGTTGGAGATGTATTCCACCTCGGGATGGCCCGGGACGTGGCGCTCCTTTTTGTCGTGCGGGAGCAGCTCGCCGAATATTCGGGCTGCCGCCACGAACTGCTCCGGGGTGAAGTGCTGGTCGCGCATCACCAGCACGTGATGATCGGCGAAGGCGCGGCTGAGAGTGGAGCGGATGTCCGCGTCGACCGGCTGGGCGAAGTCGAGGCCAACGACTTCGGCGGCGGTGTGATCCGTCAGCGGCGTGATGGTGAAGGACGCCATGAACCGATCCTCCCATGCGGTGTTTGCCAACAGGACGCTATAAGCGCGCGTTGGGAGAATCAAGCAAGGGCGCAGTCGTCCGGTTGCTGCGAGCGGGGACGGATGATGACAGACACAGCGCGGCGCGGGCGTCGCCCTACTCGATCACCTCGTCGGCGGCCACCAGCAGCGATTGCGGCAGGTTGATGCCGAGCGCTTTCGCGGTCTTGAGGTTGACCACAAGCTCGTAGCGGGTCGGCGCCTGTACCGGCAGATCGGCCGGCTTCTCGCCCTTGAGAATGCGATCGATGTAGCCGGCAGCCCGGCGGTATTGGTCGATGGTATCGGGCCCGTAGCAAACAAGGCCGCCCGCCGCGACAAAGTACCGGTACGGATACACCGTCGGCAGCCGGTGCTGGGCCGCAAGCCGCAAGATCAGATCGCGATGGACATTGGCCGGCGCTGACGCCGTCACCAGCAAGCCGGCGTTCGGCGAACCCGCAATCTTCATCACGCCGCGTTCGATCGCCTCGCTGTCGCGGACATTGATGAGGCTCAACTCGATCGCGAACACCGAGGCGACCGACTGCATCGCGGCCCATTGCCCCAGTCCGGCAGGATCGAAAGGATCGCGAAGCACCGCTACGCGTGTGACCGCAGGCGCAATTTGCTTGAGCAGCTCCAGCCATTTCGTCACGATGCCGTATTCGAACTGGGTGAAACCGGTAACATTGCCGCCCGGCCGGGACAGACTTTCAACGACCCCCAGGCCGACCGGATCGATCGTCTGTGCGAACACGATTGGAACGCTGCGGCTCACCTGCACCAACGGCATGATCGAAACCCCGGAGGTGGCCAGGATCACGTCGGGTCCAAGGGCGACAAGCTCCGCCGCATGGGACCGAAGACGTTCGGCATCGCCATGGCTCCAACGAAAGTCGATCTGCAGGTTGCGACCGACGATCCAGCCCAGCTCCTGCAACCTCTGCACAAACGCTGCACTGCGAGCCTGCATCTCGGCGTCGTCGGGACCGGGGTTCGAGAGGACGCCGATGCGGCGCACGCGCTCCTGGGCGCGCGCTGTGATCGGCACCGACGCAGCCATGGCGCCGAGCGCTGCAGGAACTCTCGCCGCCTCATAATCGTCCCCGGGCCGATCGGGGCATCGTAGCCGCTCGAACCGGCCGGCTGGAAGCGGTCAGGTCGGATTTCGGGATGTCGGTGACACACCGACTGTCATGCCCGCCCCCGATCAAGTCGGGGGTAAACTCCGGCGGGCATCCAGTAATCGCGAGGGCCAATGCAGGATCGCAACGCTATCGTTTACTGGATCATCCGCTTTCGCGGATGATGACCGGCTGCGATTTCTTCAGCGCACCAGCAGCTTCTTCTCCAGCATGCAATGGATGCCTTTGGCGCCGTTGACCACCTGCGTCACCCGCAGGTCGGCGGCCAGGCTGCACAGCGTGTAGGCGTCTTCGCGCGAAATGCCGGTGCGGCCGCAAATCAGCTTGATCATGTCGCGCAGCGCGATCACCACCGCGTCGTCCAGATCGGGATCGAACGCCATGGTCATGACATGGGTCGGGGTCTCGGCCACCGGCCATTCCAGGCGCATGTCCGGGCGCACGATGCAGCTCGAACGTGCCGATCAGGCCGGTTTCGATCGCGGTGATGCAGACCTCGCCGTCGCCCTGCACGCCGTGACCGTCGCCGCAGGAGAACAGCGCGCCGTCGGTGTGGATCGGCAGATAGAGCGTGGTGCCGGCGACCAGCTCCTTGTTGTCCATGTTGCCGCCGTTTCGCCGCGGCGGCGGCGAGTTGATCATGCCCCAGGCCGCCGGCGGCGCCACCGCCATGATGCCGAAGAACGGCTTGAGCGGCAGTTCCAGCCCCCACGGCAGCTTGCCGATCATCCGGCTCTTGTCGAGCGGGATGTGGATCACCCGCATTTCCTTGAAATCGTCCGGCAGCGCGCCAGCCAGCGGACGGATGGCGTTATAGCCCCAGTCGTAATGCAGCTCGACCGCCTTGATGCGGACCTCAAGCACCTGCCCGGCGCGGGCGCCGCGCACCGCCACCGGCCCGGTTAGGATGTGCGGGCCGCCGAGCTTGGACTGCACGCCCTTGTGGATCGCCGCGAGCGCAGCCGGAACGCTCAGGCCGGAGCCCGGCGGCGGCATTTGCGCGGGCTGGCCCGACACGGTCGAGATCGTCACCGTGTCGCCGGACTCGATGGTGAGCAACGGCTTCAAGCCGGCGTCGAAATAGCCCCAGTGTACGGTGTTGGGCGAAGCGTCCAGACGGTGGCTGGCCATGGTTGTTACTCGCTAATCGCGCTTCATGATGACGGTGCTGTCGATCTGCTCGATCAGGTCAAGATCGATCAGCACCGCGGCGCCCTTTTTCTCCGGGTCCTTGGACTGCTCCTCGTGATTGGTCAGCGTCCAGGCTTTGTCGCGCTCGGGCCCGTTGGCGACCAGCCGCGCCTTGCCGTGGAAGCGGATGCAGGACGCGCGGTACGGGTTCTCCTTCCGCGCCGGGTTGCGGTAGTAGACCGTGACGTGCGGATTTTCGCCGATCCGCTGCTGCGAGGTGCGATGGCTGCGCTCCCAATAGCAGAGCGTGTGGTCGTCGTAGACCGCGACGCTGCCCTTCGGGCTGATCTGCGGATGGCCGTCCTTGGACGCGGTGCCGATCAGGCACGGCGTGCCGTCGGCTAAGGCCTTGTCCAGCAGGTCCTTCATCACCGGTGTGATCTTGATCATGGCTTTTTCACCTTTGCGTTCTTGAGCACGTTGGCCCATTTGATTGATTCTGCCTTGATGGTGCCGCCGAGCTCCTCGGGCGACATGGTCGACGGTTCGAGACCCTGCTTGGCGAAGCTCTCCTGCACCTTCGGGAAGCGCCATCATCTTGCGCACCTCGGCATTCAAGCGCGCCACCACCGGCGCCGGCGTGCCGCCGGTCGTCATCAGGCAGACCCAGGCGTTGACGTCGAAGCCCGGCAGGCCGGATTCGGCCATGGTCGGAATTCGACGGCGCGAACGGCGAGCGCACCGGCCGCGTCACCGCCAGCGCCTTGAGCGAGCCCGGCCGCGACATGCGGATAGATCGACGACATCGGCGGAGATCGCGATATGCGTGCGGCCCGCCAGCAGGTCCGGCATCGCCGGCCCGATGCCGGGATAAGGCACGAAGGTCAGCTCGATGCCGGCCTGCTGCGCCAGCAGCTCGGCGCCGAGATGATTGGGCGTGCCGATCGGCGAGATCGCGATCGCGACCGAGTTGGGCTTGCTCTTCGCCAGCGCCACCAGTTCGGCGACGTTGTTGGCCGGCAGCGACGGATGCGCGACCAGCAGCATGTTGGCCTCGGCCACCATGGTCACCGGCGCGAGGTCGCGCTCGTAGTCGAAGCCGGCGTCCGGGATCAATGTCGGGTTGACGGCGTGATTGGTGCCGGTGAGCAGCAGCGTGTAGCCGTCGGGCGCGGCCTTGGCGACGGCCAGCGCCGCCATGTTGCCGCCGGCCCCGGGCCGGTTTTCCACCACCACCGGCTGGCCCAGCAGGGTCGTCAGATGCTTGGCGACCAGCCGCGCCATGGCGTCGGGCAGGCCGCCGGGCGCCGCGATGACCATGATGCGAAGCGGCCGCTGCGGCCAGTCCTGCGCGGCGGCCGGCGCCGCCGCCGCAAACGCCATGACCCACGCCAACAGGGCTTTGATCACGCCACCCAAGACTGCCCCTCCCCACCCCGGGCGTAAAGCCTACCATTTCTGGAACACGAAGAACGCCCCAACCGCCATCAAAGCAAAACCGACGGCGTGATTCCAGCCGATCGGCTCCTTCAAATAGGCCACCGAAAAACCCGCGAACACCAGAAGCGTGATGACCTCCTGCATGGTCTTGAGCTGCGCCGTCGAATAGACCGCGTTGCCCCAGCGGTTGGCCGGCACCGCCATGCAATATTCGACGAACGCGATGCCCCAGGCGGCCAGCATGACGGTGCGCGAGCGGCGTGTCCTTGAAACGCAGGTGGCCGTACCACGCCAGCGTCATGAAAATGTTGGAGCCGAGCAGCAGAACGATCGGCAGGGCATAGGTCCAGAACGGCGTGGCTGGCATTGCGAATCTCGTTGGGATGAGGACGTTGGGATGAGGACGGCGGGAGCGCGGGGCCTAACACGGCCGCGGCCCATTGCAAACGTGCGCTGCATGTCCTGCCCTTATGCTTTTCCTTGGGCATGATCCCTTCCGAAAACCGCGGCACACCCCGGATCAAGTCCGGGCGGGCTTTTTCGGGGATCATGCTCTAACCTTGCGGACCGCGAATTGCCGGCACCGGACATGCGCCGTCTTGCTCTCTCCATCCTGTTCTGCGGGCTCGCGGGCCTTGCCGCCGCGGCCGAGCCGGAGCAGCGACCGATCAAGCCCTACCCGCCGGTCGCGATCACCCTGCCGGCGCCGCCGGATGACGACAGCTTTGCAGGTTTCCGCACCGAGCTCGCCGCCGTCGCCAAGGGCCGGATCTATGCCGCGTTGGAGAGGCTGGTGCTGCCGCAGGGATTTTTCTTCGACCGTGACCACGGCGGCGCGTTCAACCCGCGCAAACCCGCGGTCGACAATCTCGCCGTAGCGCTCGCGCTTGAGCACCGCGACGGCAGCGGCTGGACCCGGTTGGCGGCCTTCGCCACCGAGGCCGCGGTCGAGGCGCTGGAATCCCGTGCCGGCGTGGTCTGCGCGCCGGCGCGCCCGAGCTACGACGGCATCGCCTTCGCCCGGCTGCTGGACACCACCTACACGATCGCCCTCGCCTGGGCCTATCCGCGGACCCCGGAGACGCCGGTCCTTGCCGCGCCGCAACCGGACGCCTCCATGGTCGCCTTGCTCGGACCGCATTTCATCCACGTGCTCGGTTTTGAAGGCACCGACGACGAGCCTACCCGCACGCGCTGGGCGCGCGTCGCCACCCCGCAGGGCAAGACCGGCTTCGTCGAACCCGGCACCCTGCAGTCACTCGCCGCCGCGCGATTGTGCTACATCAAGGACCAGATCGCCGGCTGGCGGATTGCCGGTTACGTGGCCGGAGGAAACTAGCGGGACCTCGAGCATGATCGCGAAAAGTGGGAACCGGTTTTCGGAAAAGATTCTGCTCTAACAAAAAAAGTCGCAACGCCGACGTAATTGGGCATTAGCCAGCGATCATTGCATTCATTGAAGGAGATGTTCCGATGGGCCAACGCGTCATTGTTGCTGTTTCGATCAGCGCCGCGCTGCTGCTGGCAGCCGCCGCCGCACCAAGCCAGGCGCAAAGCCAGTTGCCACGGCCGGGCCAGTTGCCGCCGGCCGGCGGCGCGCAACAGCCGCAGCAGCGGCCGCAACCGCAACAGGCGCAACCTCAGCCGCAACAGCAAGGCGCCAACAACCCGTACAAGGCGGTTGCGGTCACCGCGCCGAAGCCGATGGACGACCCGAGCTTCGAGGCGTTCCGCAAGCAGCTCGGCGCCATCGCCGAGAAGAAGGATCGCGCCGCGCTCGCCGCGCTGGTGTCCAAGAGCTTCTTCTGGATGGGCGAGAAGGGCGACAAGGCCGACAAGAAGAAGTCCGGCTTCGACAATCTCGCCAAGGCGATCGGCCTCGTCGGCAAGGACGCCGACGACGGCTGGGACACGCTGGCGGGCTTTGCCGCCGATCCGACCGCCGCGCCCTATCCCGAAAAGAAGGACACGATCTGCGCGCCGGCGCAGCCCTCGTTCGACGACAACGACTTCGACGCCTTGATCAAGGCGACCGGCACCGAGGACGGCGATTGGGGCTATCCGGTGCAGGCCGGGGTCGAGATGCGCGCCACCGCACAGCCCAATTCGCCGGTGGTCGAGAAGCTCGGCGCGCATTTCATCCGCGTGCTGGAGGACGAGGCCGCCGGCAACCAGCAGGTGCCGATGCTGAAGGTCGTCGCGCCATCGGGCAAGACCGGCTACGTGCCGGCCGATGCCGTCAGCCCGCTCGGCAACGACGAGATGTGCTACGTCAAGGAAGGTGGCGCCTGGAAGATCGCGGGCTTCTCCGGCGGCGAATAGCGACCGATTGTCCAACGGCGAAAATGTCGCGGCGCGCGCCGGAATAGGCGTGCGCCGCCGTTGTTTGAGGGTCTGGCGACAACACAAACCGCCGATGTAATATTGTCACATAAGGCGGTCCGCTCACCGCGGGCCGAAAAACGGAGGGCGACATGTTACGGGTACCGGTCACATCCATCGGGGCTGTGCTGCTGGCGATCACGCTCGGCAGTCCGGCGCTGGCACAAGCGCAGCCGGCACGGCCGCAGATCGAGACCAAGAAGGTCGACGGCACCGACAACGTCTACATTTTCCGCAACGGCAACCATCAGGCGATGTTCGTCGTCACCAAGGACGGCGTGATCGCGACCGATCCGGTGGCCTACGGCCGGCCGCAGGGCGGCCAGCAGTATGTCGACGAGATCAAGAAGGTCACCGACAAGCCGATCAAGTACCTGGTGTACAGCCATCACCACTACGATCACATCGCCGGCGGCAAGGCGTTCAAGGACGCCGGCGCCAAGATCATCGCGCACAAGAACGCGACGGCGCATCTCAAGCCGCTGGCCGACCCGAACACGCCGCTGCCCGACGAGTTGATCGGCAACAAGAGGGTCCTCACGCTCGGCGGCACCACGCTCGAGCTGCACTATCTCGGCCTCAACCACTCCGACTCCACGCTGGTGATGCGGCTGCCGAAGGAGAAGATCATCTTCGTGGTCGACACCATTCCGGTCGGCTCGTTCCCGGGCCGCGGCATGATCGACTTCTTCCCGCTCGAGACCGAAGCCTTCATGGAAAAGGTGATCGCGATGGATTGGGATCGGCTGATCCCCGGCCATCCCGGCCAGCCGAACGGCCGGCTCGGCACCAAGGACGACGCCAAGGCGGTGCTCACGCTCTACCGCGATGCGTCGTCGGAAATGAAGAAGCTCGGCCAGGCCGGCAAGTGCTGGGACGAGGCCGAGAAGGAGTTCAAGCTGGAGAAATACGCCAGCATGCCGGGCTACGCCAACGGCCTGCCGTTCGTGGCGCGGCGCTATTGCGGCCTGTGGGGCCGCGGCACGTAACCGCGCTCACATCGACGCGAACACGACGGGCCGCTCTCGCGAGCGGCCCGTTTCGTTGAGCGGCGCAGCGCACTGTCTTCACCTCTCGGACCGCACTGCCCGGCGAGACCGTTCGATGAACGGCGCCGCTCCGCTCGCCGAGCGGCCGAGGCAGCACGCTTTCTTGCTGCGAAGAAGCATAAGCGTCGCGCTCACCGCGCGGCGCCGGCGGTCTTCGCCGCTTGCTCGATCGAGGCCGCGGTCTGGCCGAACAGGATGGCGCGCTCCTCGGCGGTGCGGATGCCGCCCTGCCCCGGGTTGACCTTCGGCACATGGGCGTAGGCGCGCACCGTCGCCGGCCGCGCCGCGATGGTGTCCAGCCATTTCTTCAGGTGCGGGAAGTCGGCGATCTTCTGGCCCTGGCGCTCGTGCGGCACCACCCACGGATAGCTCGCCATGTCGGCGATCGAATAGTCGCCGGCGAGGAACGGCCGATCCGCCAGCCGCTTGTTCATCACGCCATACAGCCGGTTGACCTCGTTGCGATAGCGATCCATCGCGTAGGGGATCTTCTCCGGGGCGTAATTGCTGAAGTGGTTGTTCTGGCCGGACATCGGCCCGAGCCCGCCCATCTGCCAGAACAGCCATTGCATGACGTCGGCGCGGGCGCGCGGCTCCTTCGGCAGGAACTTGCCGGTCTTCTCGGCGAGATAGACCAGCATGGCGCCCGACTCGAACACCGAGATCGGCTTGCCGCCGCCGGGCGGATCGTGATCGACCAGCGCCGGGATGCGGTTGTTCGGGGAGATCGCGAGGAAGTCGGCCTTGAACTGCTCGCCCTTGCCGATGTTCACCGGGAACAGCTTGTAGGGCAGGCCGGTTTCTTCCAGAAACATCGTGACCTTGTGGCCGTTCGGCGTGGTCCAATAATGCAGATCGATCATCAACGTGGTCCTTTGGTTACAACGACGCTTAGCTAGAGCACGATCGTTTCGCCGATCGTGCTCGACGGCTTCGATAGTCCTCTATAATAAGCCTTCAACTCAGCCGCGACCATGCCCCGCCGCAATCCGGTCACGCCACCATGATTGAAGCCGCCCCCGCATGGTCGAACATGCCGATAGCGCGATGAGCGCGACAACCGCCGAAACGAAAGTGCGCCGCCTCGCCTGCACGCGTTGCGGCTCGGCGTTCGATTGCGGCAGCGGCGGACGCGACGGCGGCTGCTGGTGCGCCGACGAGCCCTACCGCCTGCCGATGTCGACCACCGGCGAGGATTGTCTGTGCCCGACGTGCCTGCGGCGGCTCGCATTCGTGAGCGGGCAATCCGCATGAAGCCATCAGCAATGCTGCTGGCGGCGCTCACCTGCGTCGTGATGATCGCGTCGCCCGCGACGCGCGCGCCAGCCGCCGAGATTTCGATGCTGGGCACCTGGGAGTTCGTCGAAGCCATTCCGGCACCGTGGAGCAAGCCGGAGGACAAGGCCGCGCTCGAAGCCGAGGGCAAACGCATGCTCGGCACCGAGGTGACGTTCGCCAAGGGCGCGGTGAAATCCAAGTTCAAGCCGTTGGATTGCAAGAACCGGGTGATCTACGCGCCCAATGCGATCGCGGTCGATGCGCTGTTCCAGGGCAATCTGCCGGAGCCGAACCCGGTCGCGGCCGCGGCGCGTCTCGGCTTCCCGAAGGGCGACGTGCCCGGCATGGACGTGCGCTGCTTGAAGGCGCTGCACACCTTCCACTTCCGCGACTCCGACACCGCGCTGATCAATTTCAACCGGGTGATCTACACACTGAAGCGGCGCTAGTGTCGCGATTTGGAAGTTCGCCCGAGTTCTCAGCGTGCTCCTGAGCGAACTTCCGAATCAAAGCAACACTAGCAACCTTCTAGTGTCCCGAACCCGAAGTTCGCAAGCGAGCTTGCCGCGCAATCATGCGAACTTCGGGTTCGGGACACTAGGCGCGCCGCCCGCAGCCTCTATCCGAGCGCGGGCCGCCTCCCCTAAACTGTGGCGGGGACAAGCATCATGCGGCGACGAGATTTCGTGGCACTGCTCGGAGGCATGGCGACGGGCGCGGCATGGCCGTTCGCCGCGCGCGCGCAGCGGCCGACCCGGGTCTATCGCATTGCCATGCTGGTTCCGGTCGGCCGGCAATCGCCGCAGATGGAAGCCTTCGTCGACGAGTTGCGCCAAGCCGGCTTCGTCGAGGGCCGCAACCTCGAAATCCTTTCGGACGGCTTCGATCTGCGCAACGAGCAAGTTGTCGAGTTGACGGAAACGATGGTCAAAGCCGCGCCCGACGTCATCATCAGCGCCGGGATTGCCGGCACCAAGGCGGCGCAACGGGCGACGCGAACCATCCCCATCGTCGCCATGAGCGAGGACATGCTAGTTGAAGGCCTGGTGGGCTCGTTGGCACGGCCGGGCGGCAACACCACCGGGCTGAGCATTCTGTCACCCAGCCTCGACGGCAAACGGCAAGACCTGCTGATCGAGATCGTGCCGCGCGCGCGTCGGATCGCCGCGCTGTTCGATTCCAGGATCACGCCCGCCTCGCACATCGAGGGCCTGCAACGGGCCGCCCAGGCGCGCGGCATCGAGTTGAGCGTGCACGGCGCGACCACGGCGGAGGACATCGGGCCCACGATTGAAGCCGCCAGCGCCACTGGCGCGGAGGCGATCAACTTCCTCGCCACCCCGCTCTATTCCGTCAACAGCGGCGTGGTTTTCGAACGCGTCCAGACGTTGCGGCTGCCGGCCATATACCAGTGGCCGGATATGGCCGAGAGCGGTGGATTGGCCGGCTATGGCCCACGGTTTACCGACATGTTCCGCCAGCGCGCGCGGCTTGTGGTCAAAGTGCTGCGCGGCGCCAAGCCCGCCGACATTCCGGTCGAACAGCCGACCCGGTTCGAGCTGGTGATCAACCTCAAGGCCGCCAAGGCGATCGGCCACGAAATCCCGGCTGGCCTCGTGCTGCGCGCCGACAAGGTCATCGAATAGCGCCGGTGTGCGGAACACGAGTGGGCGGCTCGTCCGCACCCTGATTATTGACTTCTGGTAATGGTGGCGGACGCAGTCATCATCGAACCTGTCTCCTGGCATTTTTCCCTGCACCACGGGAAATTGCAGGGATGTATTTCAGTTTTTGCAGCGCAAGACGCTAATCGCAAACGTATTTGGTCCGGAATAGGCTTGTTTTCGCTGAATTCCCTAAGCGACGAAGCAGGGAATTTTTCAAAATTGGGGCTCTCCTTACGACCTGATCGCTTTTCCCCTTGCAGGGGCCGTTGGCCGCCGCAGGAACAGAGAATCACGCTGTCCGGAGTTCAGGTCTAAAAAGTCAAGTGGGATGGCTCGCCAGAGTTACCACGTGAGAGCCGAGCACTTGCAACGTTGAAAAAGGGGGCTGTCCGCAAATCGTACCACCCCGCCTACGAGGGCTTGAGGCCGCTGGGGTCTTGTTCTAGTTACCATTCCACGCTGGATCGTGGATCTAGCGGATTATTCTGGTCACAACCCGCTTCGCGGGGGTCGCCAACGCGACCAAGCTCAGGGGATGGCTTCTGGGCTTACCGCGAGGAGCGCGGCTGCGAAGTCCCTTTCGCCAAGGAGGGCCAGGGTCGATGCGTGCAGTGGATTTGATCCGCTGTCGTCGCGACGCTGTTCGGCGCCGTGACGGCAGCTCAAAGGGGAGCGGACTGTCATGGGAGTAGGGGAAATGCCGTCAAGAGGGCGGACGAAGAAGAGGCGGACCTCGGATGGAGAGCGAGCGCTGGTTGCGCTCTCGCCGGAGGAGCGCTTGGTCATCCACAAGGTGGCCGAGTGCCCAGTCACGAGGGTCCCTACTGAGCGATTGCGACCTGAGCGCGGGGCACGCACGCGTCCATAGCGATGCCAAGATCACGGGTCTCAGCGCCGCGAATCCGTCGCTTCGGCATCGTCGAGCCGATTCTGGTCGATCAGGACTACCGAATTATCTCTGGTGTCGCGCGCTGGATGGCCTGCCGGGCATTGGGGGCCGCCGAGGTCCCGGTGATCGTGCTGTCGCATCTATCAGTGCGGAAGTCCGCGCACTGCGGATTGCCATGGGCCGGTTTCCCGAGTGGGCATCCTGGGACCGCGACCAGTTGCGCATCGAACTGCCAGCGATCATCACTGAACTGCCCGACCTCGTCATGGAGGAGATCGGCTTTTCAGTCCCGGAATTCGACCGCCTGGTCGCTCTGCCTTCGGAGACCGATGTCGATCCGGCCGACGAGCTTCCATCCGTTGATACCGCGCCGCCCGTCTCGCGCACCGGTGATCTCTGGCAGCTTGGTCAGCACCTCGTGCTGTGCGGCAACGCGCTCGAAGTCGACAGTTACGACCGGCTTTTGGGCAAGAATGCGGTTCGGCTCGCGCTGACGGATCCCCTTACAACGTGACGAGTTAACGGCCACGCGACCAAGCGGATCGGCAAGTTCTCTGAATTCGCAATGGCGTCGGGAGAGCTGACTAACTTGCAATATCGAATTCGAAAACAGCATTGCAACAAATCGCTCGGGTGAGCGGCGCCGGTGCTATCGGTTTCGTTTTTATCGACTGGGGCCACGCGCGCATCCTTCAGGAAGCCGCCGATGGCGTCTTTTACGAGTTCAAGAATCACATCGTATGGGTGAAGGACGGCCCTGCCCCGGGAACTTTCTACTGGTCTCAACACGAGTTCGTGTTGGTCTACAAGATTGCCGAGGGCCAGCACATCAACAATTTCCAGTTGGGGCAGCACGGCCGCACGCGCTCGAATGTCTGGGAATACCCCGGCATGAGCACATTGGGGCCGGACGCAATGAAGCACTGAAACTTCACGCCACGCCCAAGCCAGTCGCCCTGCTTGTCGACGCGATCCTGGACTGCAGCAATCCGGGCGACCTCGTGCTCGATCCCTTCGGGGGCTCTGGGATCGACGCTGATCGCGGCCGAGCGCGCCCACCGCCGCGCCCGACTGATGGAGATCAGTCCGGTCTACGTCGACACCACCGTGCGCCGCTGGGAGCAGTTCACTGGCCAGGAAGCAACACTTGGCGAAACGAAAACGACTTTTGCCAAGATCGCCGTACAGCGGCGCGAGATCGCCGTACAGCGCGAGAACGAACGCTCCTCCGAGAGCCAAGCTCCGCTGACCTCCGACTATGACGAAGTGATGCCGCGGCAAGCGACCACTCGGGACGACGACGAGGCGATCAATGACTGAGCAAACCTATTTGGTTGGCTATGGCCGGCCACCGAACAGTACCCGTTTTAAAAAGGGCCAAAGCGGTAATCCGGCGCGGCAAGGAGAAGGGGCTGAAGAAATTTTAAGGACTGAACTTCTAGAAGAGCTCGGCGCGCACGTGATTGTCACCGAGAATCGGCCGGAAGCGCCCGCTCTCGAAGAAAACGGTGATCCTCAAACGCATGGGGCCGACGTGCGACTGGTGACGCCAAGGCGGCGATCAACTGCTCAAGCTTATCAGCCAGTACCGAATTGACCGTGACTTCGGGGCTCCGAGACGCCGCACTCACCGCGGCCGAAGACAACGAAATCATGGCCCGCTTCAAAGCGCGCTTGATCGAGGAGATCAAAGCGCAGCAAGACGCGGAATCGGAAACTGACGGCGAAGTCGCTCTGAGCCAGATTTATATTTCGATCTCTGGTCTAGGCCCACCCGGATCAGCAAATCAAACAAGGGCCTGAGGACTTCAAATGATCTCTCTGCCGCTCGCGATGCGAACTGATTGCGGTGTCTGCCTAGAAAAAGCGTTCACGGAACTGCATCCCGGGTATACCGTTCCTGCCTAGTCCTCATCTGGAGATGCTGGCTTGGTATGCGCGTCTATTCGCCGAGGGCAAGATCAGGCGTCTGGTAATCTGCCTGCCGCCGCGGCACCTCAAGTCCAAGATCGGGTCCGTGACACTTCCGGCCTGGATTTCGGACGCAACCGGCCGCCAAGATCATTTGCGCGAGCTATGGCGAGGAACTCGCCAAGGAATTCTCCACTGAAACTCGTCAGTTCATGCTGTCGCCGAGTTATGCCGAAGCCTTTCCAAACGTTCAGCTGATCAAGTCAACCGATATGCATCTGCGAACGAGCAAAGGCGGCGAACGCTATGCTACGACGGTGGGCGGCCTGGATCACGGGTAAGGGGGCTGACTTCATCATCGTCGATGACCGATGAAGATCCAGGACATCGATCTAAAGCCAGCCGCGACGCCGTCGCAAAGTGGTTCTTCAACCTTCTGACGCGGTTCAATAACCCCAATACTGGCGGGATCATGCTGATTGCCCAGCGGTTGCACGAGGATGATTTGGTCGGGCGCATCCTTGAAAAAGGTGGCTGGGAGGTCGTCACACTCCCGCTCATTGCGATTGAAGACCAGACGTTTCCGCGGGGTCCTGGCCTGTTTTATACGCGCAAGGCTGGCGAATACTTGCAGCCGGCCCGCATCGGTAAGGAGGCTGCCGCCCGAATTCGGTCCGAAATCGGACATCCGAACTTCGAGGCGCAATATCAGCAGCGTCCATTGCCGGCTGGAGCTGGATCTTTCGACCTGTCGCTGCTGCGCCGTTACAAGGACCCACCTCCGCATTTCCAACACATCTTCTTCAGCATTGACGTGGCGACCATTGCGGATGGCGGTGATTATTCCGTCTGCACCATTTGGGGCTATGTCGATCAAAACTTCTATTTGCTGGATCTATGGCGCAAGCAAGTAACTTTCCCACAATTGCGAAACGCTATCCTCGAACTCGACAGGCAATGGACGCCGACGCTGATCGTGGTGGAATCAGTCGGAAGCGGAATGTCACTTTGCCAGGACCTTGAGGCTACACTCGGTCGTTACGTAGCTGGATGTGTACCTGAGGGAAACAAGGCGCATCGGTTTGAGGCTGCCACGTTGCTTATGGAAAAAGGGCGTGTTTTGATTCCATCGAGTGCGCCTTGGCTCGATCTCCTCATAAAGGAACTACTTTCCTTCCCTAATGGGAAGCACGACGATCAGGCCGACAGTATTTCCCAGATGTTGTTTTATTGGGAAATGGCGGTGAAGTTCGCTCGCACTCGCGGGAACCCTAAACAGGGAGCCAAACGGCCGAAGAACGCAGGCAGCGGTTCAAGCGGAACGCCAGTGACCTCTCGGCTCTATCCCATTCACCTCGGCCCGATGCGCGACCTATGGTAAATGTTAACGTGTACTAGCGGCGAGGTAATCATATACCGACCAAAGTGAAATCGCGCGTAGCACCGGTGACAAGCGCGCTGCAGAACACCCCACGCTTTTTCCGCGTTCGTGCTGAGGAAACCGAGCTCCTTTACTGCCGCGAAAGCGCCGTGCGATTAACATACAATTATCTTCTGGTTAGGCATCATCGTTTCCCATGGTTCGTGGAGGTGGGAGGTGTTGTGCAAATTTGCTGCAATCGCAACGCTATTGATTTTTCTGGCATGGCCCGATCAAGGCAATGCACAGTCTCATTTTCAGTCCGTTCACTCTCAGCGTCCCCAATATATCGGAAGTTCAGCCCGTACTTCGGCCGCCAGCCGAGGTCGGCCATCGGCCGAATATCCCTGAGCCGAATATAACGGGAACTGTCGATCGCGATCTCGTTCAGAGCTGCCGGCGGACTTGCGGCCCGAGATCGGCGGAGCAACGAAACTGCCCCCACAGTTTCGTCGGGCATTGGTGGATTACAAAACTTCCGAGCCTACGGGCACTATCATCGTAGATACTTCAAACACCTATCTTTATCTGGTGCTCGAAAATGGGAAGGCGCTTCGTTACGGAATTGGTGTCGGCCGCGAAGGTTTCACCTGGGCCGGCGCAGAACGAATTTCAAAGATGGCGGAATGGCCGGACTGGAACCCGCCTTCGGAGATGATTGATCGCCAGCCAGATTTGCCTCGCTTCATGACAGGCGGGGAAGGCAATCCTCTCGGGGCGCGGGCTCTCTATCTCGGCAAATCCCTGTATCGTATTCATGGCACAAACCAGCCCTCCACCATTGGCACGTTTGTTTCGTCCGGCTGCATCCGCCTGACCAATGAGGATATTGTCGATCTATACAAACGCATCCAGGTCGGTACACGGGTCGTCGTGCTGGCGGGCGGCGCATCGACCGTTGCTGTTGCCGCGAACGGCCGTTAGATTCAAGACACGGGCTTAAACGCTCAATCATCCGCGAGCGCCTATGAGGGCTGCAGCCATCGCGGCATTGGGTAACAAAGGTGGGGTAGCACCTGGGTACCCATCTCGGAAACCTGGCCTGCAGGGCCTCGGCCTTCGACCACCTCTAGGGGGCGCCAAGTTCTTTAAAGAGCCGCCTAAGCACCGCTAATGTTCAAGCTCATCACGATCCTTGCAGCGGCGATTTCGGTCATCCTGTTCTTGAAAACCGTCTTTGTCGGAAAATCGAAGGTGATGCGGGAGGCCTCGTCCACCTTTAGGAAACAGATCGACTATTTTGTGTGGGCGATTCTGCTCCTAGTAAGTTGCGCACTCGTTTATTCCATCGGAACATTGATCCATTCCATCTGGAGATGATGCGGCCTCGGGCCGCCCGGAGGCAGAGCCCATCAGCCCGCCGCCAGCCATAACGATCGGCGGCGGGTGTTAAGCAGTGTCCTTGATCGAATTGTCTAGTCGATCGAGTTGACGCTCCAGCGCCTGGCACTTCAAAACTAAAAGAAGATGCTCTGGCGAAGGTTTAGTCTCGGGATGTGCCTCAATATGTCTCGCCAATACCCGCACGGCATCGCCTAGCTTCCCCCGTAACTTTTGCACTTCGGTCAAGTCCGTGAACATGAATGTGACCTTTCTACTGGCTTTTGACTTTGCCCGACCTGCTGGCGCCACTCAATCGGTAAGTTGGCGATTTCCAGCAATGCTTCCAAGCAGGTTGAACCGGGCGAGCTCCGCGCCTTGAGCTCGCCAGCTCGCTGCGCCGCATGGTCTTGCATGAGAAGCAGGTCACAGCGTTGCCTTTACGCCAGCTCACGCGTCGCTCGGGCTTCTCGCAATACTGACACGGCAGCGTGATGTAGCTGTGGCGTTGCATTCAGCGACCCTCGGCGAACCCGACGCATAAAGGATGAGATGGAAGGCGATGACTACGCCCTGGTAAGGGTTCTCCCCAGCACTCACCACTGGGAAGCTCCTACCGCAGCCGGAGCGTCGTCAATGGGCAGCGGGTCTGGCAGGTTTCGTATTTCAGGACAGTCATTGAGTGACGCCGAGTCACCGGCTGCCTGTAAAGCTAGCCCGCGACTTTCACGTGCTTCGCAACGTGACGGTCGATGGCGTTGATCCGATGGGCCATTCGATGCAACGCCGTTTAGACGCGAACGCAAAGCTTCCTTGACCGCGGCGGCGCCGACATAGCGATGGCCCCACGGGTCGGGCCGCGCGGCATCTCCAACATCACTTTAGCTGATCGCCACTTGCGCTGCGGCTTTCGATTTGGACTTCCAGCCAGTTGAGCAAACGCCTACCATTCACCCCAATTCGGTATTTAGGATCCTGATTTTGACACACGCACCAACGACAGTCTCGAGCGCTCCCCTGGCCGGATCAAATCCGGGTTGCTCAGCAAAGCTTCGCAGGATTCCTGACTTCAAACATCTAACGGAGGATAGTTTCTGATGTTCACACGGCGTCTCATGACGACCGCGCTAGCCGCGTCCGCGATATTTGCAAGCACCGCGACAGCTCAGGCTCAAGAAAAGTTTCCAAGCCGAACAATCCGCATCATCGTTCCCTTCGCAGCCGGCGGCGGCGTGGATGTGCTGGCACGGCTGCTTGCCGAGCGGATGGCGCCCAAGATCGGCGTCAATGTGATCATCGAGAACCGCGCCGGCGCAAGCGGCACGGTCGGTGGAGCGCATGTGCTGCAGTCTGCACCGGACGGCTATACGGTGCTGTTCTCGTCGAACACACACACCATGTCAAAACTGGTGATGGCCAGTGCGCCGTACGATCCGCTCGCCGACTTCACGCCGATCGCACGCGGTGGCGAAGCGCCCCTGCTCGCCGTCCTCGCGCCGAAGCTGCCGCAGAAGACTCTCGCGGAGGTGGCGGCTGCTGCTCAGAAAGAGCCCGACAAGTGGACCGCCGCCGTGCCGTCACTCGGCTCGCCGGGCCATGTCGCTACTTTGAGCTTCACCCGCCTGACCAAGATCAACATGACGATCACGCCATATCGCGGCACGGCGCCCGCGCTGACCGATGTTGCGGGCGGACACACCCAGATGCTGATCGATGCCATGGTGGTGCTGCTGCCGATGGCTAAAACCGGCGGTGTCAAGGCGCTCGCCGTCACGACAGCCAAACGCAGCGCTGCTGCGCCTGACATCCCCACAGCGGCGGAGAGCGGCGTTCCGGGACTGAATGTCGTCTCCTGGTATGGGATGTGGGGCCCAAAGGGCATCCCAGCCGATGTGGTGAAGGCATTGAACGCTGCCACTTCGGATGCGATGCGCGAGTTGGAGACGGCCGGCCGCCTCGCTGCATTAGGAGTTGAGCCGACCTACGCCACGCCCGAGGAGTTTGCTAAATTCCAAGCCGCCGAGGTTGAGCGCAGTGGCGAGATCCTGAAGTCTGCGAACTTCAAGCCTCAATAGTCATGGCCCGGTTAGCACGGGTGCGGGCCATTGCCGTGGTGGCCCGTTGCCCAGTTCCGCAAATGTCAGTTGAGAATCCACGACCATGACGATGTTCCGCTACTTCCCCGACAATGAAGGATGGTCGTATCACTTCGCGGCGCGCATCGTGAATGTTGCGCGGCTCGGCGGCGCCGACTTTCACGAAGGCTATCGGTTGCGGAGACGATCGAGGTCGGTGACGGGAAGAGCTGGCATCGCGAATGGCAAGCCGCAGGTGAGCGTGTCGAAGAGCGGGCTCCAGAGCCGCAGCGCGCCGGCGGGCCCATCACCGCGCGGGATGCCTACCTGAGGTTTGGAAGACCGACATGCGAGCAAATTCAATGATTTCCACGCAAATTCCCTTCACGGCAGAACAGGAAAGTTTTTGGAATGAACAGAGAAATATCCGGCAAAATCAGGGAATTGTTATTGCGTGGGAGGCGAGAGGCAGTCGCGTCTTTGCTGGGGGAGAGTTCTACGGCGGCGCGCCCGACATCATGACCCAGGGATCGTCCCCGGCTTCATCGCGTAGCAGTACTTCGCGATCTCCCCTGCCCGGGTAAACCAGATCGCATCCTTGAGCTTGTGTTCGGCGCAGTACTTGATGGCCTGCCGCAGTCGCCGCAGCCGAAACGGCTGGCCGACGATGAAGCCATGCAGCGCCAGGCTGAAGACCATCGGCTGGCGTTCCGATGCCTCGAGCAGTTCGTCAAACTGATCTACGATCATATCGGCAAACTCCCGACCAGTGTGGTCTCGCATCACCAGTGTGCCGAAATCATTGAGCTTCATCGGGTATGGCACAGACAACAGCGGACCAGCGCGCGTGCGAAGCCAGATCGGCTGATCGTCTGTCGGCCAATCCAGCAAATGGGTGTACCCCGCCTCTTTTAGCAAGTCCGGCGTCACGCTGGATTCGTTTGCCGCTGGTCCATCCAGCCGGTCGGGCGCATCCCGACATGCTTCGCGATGACATCGGTGCACTCCTGGATGGCGCGCCGCTCATCATCCTCCCAGAACGATCTGGTATTTCGGCGTTGCTGCGCCCGTGACCGAGCACGTCGTCGCCGCGCTCTTTGATCTTGTCGACCAATTCCGGATACTCGTAACACACGCTCGAATTAAGCAGGATCGAAGCGGGCAATTTCAACTCGTCGAGAATCTCGAACAGGCGCCAGTTTCCGATACGATTGCCATAATCGCGCCACGCGAAGTTACAGCGGTTTGCGGCCCGCCGCGACTGTGGGGATCCGGCCCGAGCCCGGCGCCAAGGCAAAATGCTCGACGTTGAGCGCGATGTAGAATGCGAGCCTCCTGCCGCCGGGCCAGGAATAGTGCTGTCGCTTGGTGATGGGGACGTAGTCGTACCGCGTGTGGGCCGGCAGCTTTAGCATGGGATTCCCCTTCATCGATTTTTCCAGTGAAAGCGAGCCGTATGTGCGATGACAAACCCGGAGCGATCTAGGCGTGAATGAATGGCTCGCGGAATAAGAAACTAACCGCTTCAATTGATGCCAGCAACCGGCGAGCCTTGCATGGCGATCGAGGCGGTTTCCTTCCCTGGCCGACCGGTATAAATTGATGCTGGCCGGGAGTTGAACCCACACGAGAACGTCCAATGATGTGTCTTCGCACGAATTTCTGGCGTCGCCCGCGCACCTTACTGCCATCGTTGTTGCTGTCGATGACCGTCGTGACGGTCTCGACCGTCGCTCATGCGGCTGAGACTAAGAACGTGAAGATCATGATGGATTGGCTCATTCAATCGACCCACGCGCCGTTCTTCATCGCCCAGGAAAAAGGATATTACAAAGCCGAGGGCGTGACCGTGGACGCGATCGACGCCGGACGCGGCGCAACCAATGTCGCCACCGCCGTGGCAGCGGGTCGCATCGATTCGGCTATGTCGATCTGCCCTCGATGATCCGGTTCAATGCGCAAAACCCGGCTTCGCCATTGATCGCCGTGTATATGAGTTTCGACGAATTGCCGTCTTCCATCATCTCGCTGAAAACCAAATCCCTAGCCAAGCCTGCCGACCTCGATGGCAAGAAAGTCGCAGGCGGAACCGGGCACCGCCGTTCGCGATACGATCTCGATTCTGCTTCGTGCCGCCGGCACGCCGAACGTTCAGATCAACTGGGTGGCCGTCAGCCCGCAACTCGTTCTCCCCGATGCTGAAACGGGGCGAAGTGGACGGGATCGGCGCGTTTACAAATTCCCAGATTTCCATCGCTGCTGGAGATCGGCATCAAAGTGGAGGACATGACTGTTCTGAAATTCTCCGATTTTGGCGCGGACCTCTACGGCCTAGCCCTCGTGACGACTAGAAAATTCGCGGACGACAATCCGGAAACGGTGCGTGGCGTTGTTCGCGCCGTCAATCACGGCATCAAGGACGCCATCGCCTCGCCCGAAGCCGCTTCGAAGCTCATGACGGCGCGCGATCCGCTGATGAAGGCGGAGTTCGAAGGCGTACGCCTGCAGATCGTACTGGGGCATACCAACACGCCGTTCGCCGCCAAGAACGGCCTGAGCTCCGTGACGGCGGAACGTCTGCAGCGAAACATCGACTCCATCGTGAGCGCCTACGACCTGACCAACAAGCCCGAGCCGGCTTCGATCTACACGGACAAGTTCCTGCCGTCGGCGGCCGAGCGAATGCCGCCGAAGGCCGGCAACTGACGTTCGACGCTTCACCGCGCAGTCGCGCATCAACCCTGACCGGCCATCATGCCACCGTCGAGGCTGCGGGTGGCCCAGCCCGTCATGCGCCGCTCGATGACCTCGGCGATGACGTACATGCCGATGCCCATGATGCCGGTCACGAGCAGCCCCGCGAATGCCAGCGGCACCTCGAAGCGCGAAGAGGCGACCAGCATCAGGTGGCCGATGCCCTTGTTGGCGGCGACAGTCTCGGCGACGATCGAGCCGACGAAGGCGACGGTGATCGCGACCTTGAGCGAGGCGAAGAAATACGGCATCGAGCGCGGCAGGCCGACCTTCTGGATGACCTGCCAGCGCTTGGCCCCGAGCGCTCGCAGCACGTCCTGCAGCTCCGGCTCGACGGTGGCGATGCCGGTCGCGACATTGACCAGGATCGGGAAAGAACGACAACAGGAACGCGGTGATGATCGGCCGGCACGGTGCCGATGCCGAACCAGATCACCAGGATCGGCACGACCGCCACCTTCGGAATCGAGTTGAAGCCGATCAGTGCGGGATAGAAGCCGTCATAGACCAGCGTCGAGGAGCCGATCGCGACGCCCGCCGACCAGGCCGAAGACGAGGCGAATGCAGAAGCCGATCGCGTCGTCATGAAGGTCTGCCAGGCATTGTCGAGGATCGGCCAGCGCCATTGCCAACCGGCCGCAAAGATCGCCGACGGCGCCGGCAGCACGAACTGCTCGATGGCGAACAGCGCGGACCGTGACCTCCCAGAACACGAACATCGCGATGATGACGAGCCAGGGCAGCGCCCGGCGCACGGACCTGTCGCCGCGAAGAAAGGGCTTGCGCGCGCTTGAGGGGCGGTATCGTCGAAGTCATCGCTCGCCGACGCGTCGAGTTCCTGCCTCAGGCTGCGCCTGCTCGCGCCGCGCTGATATGCTCGCGCAGATCATGCACGAGCGAGACCGAATACGGGTTCGTAGGTCATCGTCCAGTGTGCGCGGTCGCGGCAGATCGACCGTGCGCTCGTGCGACGATGCGGCCAGGCCGCGCGCTCATCACCAGACGCGATCGGCAGAGAACGCCGCTTCGCGCAAATCGTGCGTGACGAGGATGACGGTCGGCCTCCGCGCCAGCCAGAGATCCTGCAAGCGCGAGCCACAGCTCCTCGCGCGTGAACATGTCGAGCGAGCCGAACGGCTCGTCGAGCATCAGCAGCGGCGGGATCATGGATCAGCGCCCGGCAGAGCGAGGCGCGCTGCTGCATGCCGCCGGAGAGCTGCCAGGGAAAGTGCTCCTCGAAGCCCTTGAGGCCGACGAGCGCCAGTAGGTCGCGCGCCTTCGCCTCGTAGGCGGCGCGCTCGCGCTTGAGCCGCGAGCAGTGCGGTTCGACGATCTCCAGCGGCAGCATGACGTTGTCGAGCGTCGTGCGCCACGGCAGCAGCGTCGGGTTCTGGAACGCCATGCCGACGATGCTGAGCGGCGCGGTGACCGTCGCGGCCGCTGACGACGACCTGCCGGCGGTCGCCGGCCACAGTCCGGTCACGACCTTCATCAGGGTCGACTTGCCGCAGCCCGAGGGCCCGACGACGGCGACGAACTCGCCGCTGCGACACTGGAGGCGTCGTCTTGTGAGAGCGAGCGTGCCTTCGCCATCTTCGCCGTAGCGCAGCGAGACGCGATCGAGATCGACGAAGTTCATTGTGGCCCTTTGCTGCCCATTCTCCAGGTGGACCGCTATTACTTGGCGACTTGGCGCTCAGCAGCTGGCGGCAAAAAAGCTCGAATCGGAACACCTGATCGGGCGGCAGTTTGCGTGGGAGCTGGAATCCGTCTGTGACGATGTCGATGTGTTTGCTGAGCCGCGCGGGATCCACATTTCCGATTCCCGCCTTGCGCACACCCCGGCGTGATGACGAACTCAAGCGCCGCGTTAAGGCGAACGAGTTCGACGGCCGGGTCGGAAAGCGGCTCGGCCTTCTTGAGCGCAGCGATTGCGGTATTCGGCTCGGCCGCTCGCTTCCAGCCAGGACAGCAGCGTCGCCTTGACGAACCCGCGCACCGCATTCGGGCGCTGCTTGGCAAACGCCGGGGTGGTGAACACCACGTTGGCATAGAGATCGAGGCCGTGATCGAGCAGCATCATCACGTTGAGGTCCTCGCGCCTCACGCCGAGCCCCATGGCTGACGGAACCGCCGTCATCACCCAGGCTGCGGTAAAGTCGACTTCGCCGCGCACCAGCAGGGCTTCGCGCACCTGTGGCTGGACGTTGGTCCACTGCACGCCTTCGGATCAATCTTGTTGATTCCGCGAAGACATCGAACAGGCGATAGGTGGCATCGACGGCCGGTGCGGCGCCTTTGCGCCCCGCCAGATCCGCGGGTTTGGTGATGCCGGCTTTTTTGAGCGATATGAAGCTCAGCGGCGCCCGCTCATAGATCAAGGCGACGGCGATCAGTTCCCGGTCGGGATTTTTCGCATTGAATTCGATTAGCGCGCTCAGATCGCCGAAGCCGATGTCGTGCGTGCCGCTTGCGACCTTGGTGATGGAATCCGCGCCGCCGCGCCCGGGATCGAAGGCAATGAAGATCGATCTCTGCGCCATGTAGTAGCCGCGCTCCCGGCCGAGCACAAATGGCGACTGTTGGCCCTGCAGCAGGAAGTCGAGCACGAATCGCACGTCGGTGGTCTGAGCGCCCGCCGACGTCACATCGGCGAATGCCGTCAATGCCAAAATGCCCAACGTAGCGAGCATGCTGCGCACACGCATAACGACCCCCTCCAATACTGACATTCTCCAGACCGGGCAAAGTAGCATTCCTCGCTGGTTCGTGAAACCCAAACGGCTTCGACATGTTGTAGCGTACCGGCACGGCACGTTGCTCTGCTCGGATGGGTGGCTCTGAAGCAACTCGCTCCAACCGTGCCACTTCGCAACATGCGGTCGATTACCGCTGGGCTGACGGTGATATCGAGTGCACCATCGCCCCTGATTTTAGAGCAGGTCGAAGCCAATGGTTGGAACAACGAACAGGTCCATGGCGGCAATGTCTGGCGCGTGATTGTGTAGAAAGGTGCACCATCCCTGACTGGAAGGTGCACCATCCCTGACTGGGCGGCCCACGCCTTTTGGCTATGTATTTGGCAACGCTCGACTGCGCGACCGCAAACCCGAGCTTGAGCAGTTCGCCATGGATGCGTGGTGCACCCCAAAGCACATTCTCGATGCTCATCCGCCGGATCAGCGCACGGAGGTCGCATCTCGATCTGCGGCCGGCCTCCCCGCAGTCGAGACTTCCAACGCCAGTAGCGACGAAAGCCCGCACGATGCCACCGCACCAGCGTCTCGGGCCGGACGATCGTGACCATCTTCAAAATCGACGGGAACCATCGATACAACAGGATCAAGAACAAGCGATCGGCGTTCGTCAACTAGACCCGGCCACGCACCTTGCGCTGCAAAACGATCAGCTGATGCCGGAGTACCGCATTCTCTGCCTCAAGCCGGCGTTCGACTTGAACGGCGAGGCCAAGACAGCCATGACGAAGAAGATCAACGCAATCATCCAATGAAGTTATGCGATTTCGTCACCAATCAATAGGACGAGGTTTTCGGTACACACAACGAATGCGACGATAACCCCGGCGATTACGGCACGGGATTGAAGGGAATCTCGATGCCGTATCGATCGAAGTGGAGAAGAGTACTCCATAGCCGCCAACGCGTCGTCCGTGTGACTATGATGGGGGAGTGATCCACCAGGGCTCGGAGTAGAGTGGAGTAAAACCACGTAAAGCTTTTTTCGCAATTTTTGTGGCAGCTCGCGGGCTTAGGTGGCCCTTCGGCGTTCGAGCATCAGGATTTCGAATTTATATTGCGTACCTCGCCTTGCGCGGTCGCCGGGACAAAAGGTGCGCTTGAGTTCTAACTCATAAGCTGGCTGTGGTCTCGTGCAGTGGGGAGAATCCATATGACCGATATTCCAGCAGCGTTCCGACGCATCACTGAAGAGCACATTGATCGGAATATCGCACCGTCATCTCTGCGAGAGATGTACTTTTGCAATCTGGTTTTTCGGAAAGATTTTTCGAAATTCGAAACTTCTGTCTATCGTATCATGCGAACTGCATCTGACACATGATCATCGAAAGCATACCAACGATCCTCTCGCATTTGGCGAAAACGACATCGAGGTAGTCGAACAATTCAAATGCATGACGGAAAAGTCGTCACGGTGGGCCTATTGATCGAAGACAAAGTTGATGCACGTCAAGGCGAGCATCAGGGTCAGCGTTACCGCGCACGAGCTGAATTTCGACGAGTAGGTGGTTCGTGGGAGGATTTCAGATGTGTTCTGATCGCGCCGCAGAGATATCTTGATAGCGTCTATCCAGATGGCGATGCGGCAGACAGCGGCTGGGCATGCATGCTAGTGTCGTTCGAAGACATCATTTCAGTGCTACGCAACGAACCACGCACCAATACATGACGTCAACACAATTCTTGGCGCAAACCGAATTAGCCAATAGCTGGAACAGGCCTATTCCAGAGGCAGTGCAATTCTGGAAAGACTTGACCATTTTTCAAAGAGCGTTCCATGCGGATGTTCCTCTATTTGCAGACCCGCAAAAGGGAGCAAGAATTAATGTCTGGCCCTGAGTTTAACGAAAACCAACTCCGAAACAACAAACGTGAAATACGTCGGAAGCGGATTTAGTTGGTATATCCAGGCAACGAGCATGTTTCGCTTTTCGTAAAAAACGTCAGACATGAGGATTTCGTGGCGCGCAATAGATGGTTTCCTAGAATTAGGATATGAAAATTGGATCCAAAGGCGTGTCATGGCAAAGCATCCAGCTACCAGTACAAAAGGTGGACCCTTTGGACACGGTACAAGGTCAGGCTGGACAACTAGACGCCATATTTAATGCCGCGCGGCGGCTGTATCAGTTTTTCATAGCACACGAGTTGACGCTGCTCAGCGTGCCTACATTCAAGTAGGACTGTTTTTTGCGCACGCTACATCTGCAAAGGGAAAAATTACCTTCGTTTCGCGATGTCGCCCCGCCAAGAACACTTCCGGGATGGCCTGCCGCCGCTGTGTGTACCGAAAACCTCATCCGCATTGATTAGCTGACGGAATCACCTAACGTCAGCGCACAATGTTCGCACTGTTCTGCTTCGTCCTGGCCGTCTTGGCCTCGCCATTCAAGTCGAAGAGCCGGCTTGAGGCAGAGAATGCGGCGCTCCGACATCAGTTGATCGTTTTGCGGCGTAAGGTGCAGGGCCGGGTCCGGCTGACGAACAACGATCGCTGGTTCTTTATCCAGCTGTATCGATGGTTTCCGTCGATCCTGCAGGTCCTCACGATCATCCAGCCCGAGACGCTCGTGCGGTGGCATCGGGCCGGCTTTCGCTGCTACTGGCGTTGGAAGTCGCGCCCACGGGGAGGGCGGCCGCAGATCGAGACGGACCTCCGCGCGCTGATCCGGCGGATGAGCATCGAGAACCCGCTTTGGGGAGCGCCGCGCATCCACGGCGAACTGCTCAAGCTCGGGTTTGAGGTCGCGCAGTCGAGCGTCGCCAAGTACATGGTCAAGCGACGTGGGCCGCCAAGTCAGGGATGGCGCACCTTTCTGCGTAACCACGCGCCGGACATTGCCGCCATGGACCTGTTCGTTGTCCCGACCATTGGCTTCGACCTGCTCTATGCCTTCGTCATCGTTCGGCTGGACCGCAGAGACCTGGTCTGGATCAACGTCACAACAAACCCGACGGCTGAATGGATCGCGCGCCAGCTAACCGAGGCATTCCCTTGGGATGAGGCTCCGCGCTACCTCATCCGCGATCGGGATCGGATCTATGGCGCCGTCGTCACACGCCGATTGCGCGCCATGGGCATCCGGGACAAGCCTACGGCACCGGCCTCGCCTTGGCAGAATGGCTTTGCCGAACGGCTGATCGGATCGATCCGGCGCGAGTGCGTGGATCATTTCATCGTCTTGGGCGAGGCGCATCTGCGCCGCATCCTGCGAGCCTATGCTCGCTATTACAACGACATCAGAACGCATCGGTCATTGGACAAAGATGCGCCGGTCTCTCGCCCGGTTCAGCGGACCGGAATCATCAGTTCACACCCGATCCTTGGCGGGCTTCATCACCAATATGTCCGGGTTTAGGTTTTGTGTTTACAGGACATTCACTGGCCACAACGGCATGTCCGCTGTTACCCCGAAGGTACTGCCGGCTGCCATCCAAAACCGGGCCGCGACTGATACCCAGAGATGACGATACAAGGCCCGCTTAGGGCCGTTGACCGGCAGCAAAAACCAGACATTGGTTGATCCTGCGGAGCGGGGGAAAACCTATGAGTTGGGGATTCGAAATTGGCCGCGTTTATAACCGGCGCAGTGCCGTCACCCGAAGTGGAGACGAAAACCCGCAACCGCTTCCAGGGCGAGTTCATTGAAATCGTCGAGCGTTTCCAAAACGGGCTGATCCTTCAAGCGGCGTTCCTGATCCGAACAGTACGCTAATAGCCGGGTGTCCCTCGTTGTTTATCTTGAGATCCTTGGCAGAGTAAGTTGCGTGGTGGAATAACCGTGCCCGACGTGAACCACTGCATTGTGAAACGCTGGCCGCTCTCGTCTTCAAGTTCGACACCAATCCTGTGGGTCTGTCCGTAGGTATCCAAGATTAGACGGTGCTTGTCGATACGATCAAGTAGAGACAGTTCCCACAGACGAAACCTTCCTCGATAGTAGACGTCGCCGTATTTCGTCGATGACAAACGCCGCGAATTTGGGATCTTTTTTCTGTATCGTTTTGTAGTGTCCGGTCGATGTTACGTCATTTCGCCTTTTGCCGACAGGCAGCGCCATCCATTCTTCGCCTGTGATGGCGACCATGATGTAGTCGAAGGCCGTTCTGAGATTGTGAACCGCATCACCGAGAATAAGGGGGATTGCGGATGGAAACTCGACAGGATCACAATCTTACGCGCTGGTGTCCAGGGCTTTCGTTCTCAATGACTAGTTTTGTGAGGTCTGCATTTAAGAGCGCTGAATACTCATCAACTAGCTGGTGGGTGTGGTGCTTGGCCCGCCCGATCTTTAATCGCGCGTCTTTGAACTGCTTGGCTGGATTGGTCACGGCGAGACTGTCCTCAGGGGCGGGATTGCTAACCATGTTTAATTTGTGAAGTAGTACGCCATGGTCGCTGCAGCTGTTACAGCTACAATCCGAGCATCGCTTTGATTTCCTATCGGAGAGACGCAAGCGCCTCAACAATCTGGCGAGTAGCCCAACAGACTGTGCGGGGGCTAACCCGTGGGTCGTACCCACGATCCCCCCAAATAACACAATGATCTCAGAATGATTGGCGGAAGGGAGAGGAACTGGGATCCAACGGTCTCTGAATTTGTAGCCCTCTAACTTGCCCGAGGGAGAGGAACTGAGATCCAACTGCATCACTGAAAATACAGCAGAATACGGTGCGCTAGGAGCCGGCTTTGGCTCGCTGGTTGCTCGACGATGACGGGCAATGTGAAGGCGAATATGGAGCCCCGCCCCAGCTCCGACTCGACCCAGATTTTCCCGCCGTGCATCTCGATGATGCGCTTGGAGATCGCCAGCCCCAAGCCGGTGCCGCCCTTCTTGCGGGTGAGCGAATTGTCGGCCTGCTGGAACTCCTGGAACAGCTTGGCCTGATCGGCGGCGGAGATGCCGGGGCCGGTGTCGCGCACCGACACGTTGAACGAGCCGTTGCTCGCCGCCGCCGTGACGACCACCTCGCCCGCATCGGTGAACTTGATCGCGTTGCCGACAAGGTTGAGCAGCACCTGCGCCAGACGGCGTTCGTCGCCGCGGCCGCGCGGCAGATCCGGCGCCACCTCGGCCTTGAACGCGAGCTTCTTGTCGATCGCCAACGCCTCGACGGCGCTGTGGACGGTCTGGGTCACGTCCCAAGCGAGTAATCCGCAAGATCGAGCGTCAGCTGGCCGGCCTCGATCTTGGACAGGTCGAGCACCGCGTTGATCAGGCCGAGCAGGTGCTTGCCGTTGCTCTCGACCCGCTTGAGCACGGCGAGCATCTTTTCCGGCGGCGCGCCGTAGACGCCGTCCGACGATCAGCTCGGTGTAGCCCAGGATGGCGTTGAGCGGCGTGCGCAGCTCGTGGCTCATGTTGGCGAGGAACTGCGACTTGTGCTGGCTCGCCTCGGCGAGCTGCCGGCTCTTGTCCTGGATTTCGTCGAACAGCCGCACGTTCTCGATCGCGATCACCGCCTGGTCGGCGAAGGTCTTGACCAATTCGATCTGCTTTTCGGTGAAAGGCGCGGACCTTGCGCGCGCCAACGATGATGCACGCCGATCGGCGTCCCTTCGCGCAGCAGCGGCACGCCAGCAGCGTGCCGAAGCCGTCGACCCTCTGGCCTTCCGGTCGCAGCGTGAATTCCGGATCGGCCAGCGACATCTGGAATGTGAACGATGCTGCCTTCAAGAACGGCTCGCCCGATGATCGTCCTGCGATCCGGCGTCATCGGATGCGTCTCCAAGTATTCCGTTGAATTCCGGCGAAAGCCATAGCTGGCGACGTGCTCGAAGCCGTCGCCCCTTCAACCGCGTGATGGCCGCCATGTCTGCCTCGCACAGCCGCGCCGCCGATTCGACCAGCGTGTCGAGCACGGTCTGCAGATCGAACGTCGAGCGGCTGATGACCTTGAGCACGTCGGCGGTGGCGGTCTGCTGCTGCAGCGATTCCCGCAGCTCGTTGAGCAGCCGCGTGTTCTCGATCGCGATGACAGCCTGGGCGGCGAAGTTCTGCACCAGCTCGATCTGCTTATCGGTGAATGGGCGGACCTCCTGGCGGTAAATGACGATAGCGCCAATCAGCTCGTCCTCCTTGAGCATCGGCACGTTAGAAGCGTGCGCGCCCCGCCGAGTCTCACGCCGCGAGCTCTGGCGGCGGTCTCAGCTCGCGCATCATCCGCCATCTGAATGACCGTTCTGGCGTCGAGCGATGCGGCCGAGCGTGCGGGCCGGGCAGTGGCCGGCATACCGGGCCACGTTCTCGGAGAACGTCGGTATATACCTGCGGCGCGCCGTGCAGCGCGACCGATCCGAAACGCGTCACCTTCGTACAGCAGCAGGGTGCCGAACTTCGCCTCGCAGAGGCGAGTGGCGTTCTCCAACATGGCCTCGAACACCGGCTCAATTTCGCCCGGCGAACTGGAGATGACCTTGAGCACCTCGCTGGTCGCGGTCTGCTGCTCCAACGACTCGGTGAGATCGTCGGTGCGCTGGCGAAGCTCATTGAGCAGCCGCGTGTTCTCGATCGCGATGACGGCTTGCGCGGCGAAGTCTAGACAACTCGCAATCTGCTTTCGGTGAACGGCTTTGGATCACTTCCGGCGATAATCATGACGCGCCGATCAGTCCTCGTCCTTGAGCACGGATAAGAGGCGTGGCTACGCTCGACAAAGATTCGACCGTGGCGCGACTTGGGGATGCGCAGACCACCCAGTCGTAGTGTCGGCGCGGAGTTAAATCTTGACGCCGGTCCAAGATCGCCCTGCCAGAACTCACGTCGGATCGAGCGGGCCCTCGGGGAACAAGCCTCTGCGATAATGTGAGCCATGGGCCCGTCGAGCCGACGTAGCGAAGCACATTCCCGTCGAGTAGCCGTATGTTGACGTCTCGATGCGCCGAAACGACGTGCCGTCGTCTCAGCGATTACGTCGAGTGCTCGTTCGGCCCTTGCCGGCGAACTGGCAGAGTATGCAGGATGTCCGGCGCTGGCTAGTTTGATTCTCGAGCGACTTGCGCAGCTCGTTCAGCAGCCGCGTGTTCTCGATGGCGATGACGGCCTGCGCGGCGAAGTTCGACACCAGCTCGATCTGCTTATCGGAGAATGGGCGTACCTGGTGGCGGTAGATGCCCACCGCGCCGATCATCTCGTTGTCCTTGAGCATCGGGACCATCAGCAAGGTCCGGGCACGCCCGAGACGGGCCAGGGCGGGTGCCAACTCCCGACGCGTCAGCAGATCGGCAATATGAAAGGGCTGCTTGGTCGTGGCGATCTCATGAAGCATCGTGCCCGGACCGCGTTTGATCAGCGGTTGCCCACGCTGCCGCTCAACATAGGCGGGCGGCCCGCCATGATGTGCGACACGTCGATAGCCGTCGCCTTCGCAAAGCACCAGAGAGCCAAGATTGGCTTCGCAGATGCGGGTCGCGTTGGCCAGGATGCTCTGGAATACTGGCTTCAATTCGCCGGGCGAGCTGGAGATGACCTTGAGCACCTCGGAGGTCGCAGCCTGCTGCTCCAGCGCCTCGTCACGTTCGCGTCTGGTTTGGTCGAGTTGCTCGCGCAGGTTAGCCTCTGACGAATTGCGACGGGCAACCACGCGCGCTGCACGGCTGATCTGGGTTTTGCGCCGCCGGGCTTTACCCACCTTGCCGCCAGTTGTGGCACGCCGCTTCATTGAGGCCCGCCCCACAGTTTGGTTGGCCGTATCCTATCGGGTCAGGCGAGTACTTTGGTAGGGGCGCAGCCGACGTCGTCCGCTTTGGGTCATTTTCGACCGAATCGGCGGACCGCGTGGAGTGCGCCCCTAACGGTGGACAGCTTCAGGCGGCAGCTTTGACAGGTTGCTGGGCGTGGCGATCCTCATATTGCGCGGGGCTTAGATAGGCCGCGCCGACCCATCGACCCTACGAGACCGTGCTCGACCGCATAGTGGCCTTGCCGCCCACCTAGCCAAATTCTAATGCCGCCGTGCGACGGTGAGTGATGCAGGGAAACTAATTCGTATCCTGTCTCCGTTTCGTCGCTGTTCCGCACCCTGCACAATTGCCGAACGAATTGCCGCGCGAGCCTCCGGAGTTTGATGCTCTATCAGCATCGGCGCGCGCACAATGCTCTTATAGATCAGCTCCAACAGGTCTTGGCCACGCTGTCGACTCCCAAGCGAGATCGATCATTGTTGTTTCTATTTCCTTGAAGCCCACACCCTCCAAGGTGCGGGCGGCTTCGTCTGCATTGGCAAAGCGAAACATCGGTGGCGCTTTGGGCAAAGCAACGTTCATGCTGCCATGAGCGTTGATAGCACCCATCAAAATTTTGAAAAATTCACTACCTTGGTCCGGACCACACCACACCGTGAAGGCGTACCGGCCACCTGGCTTTAAAACACGGTATGCTTCTTCAATTGCCTTGTCGGCATCGGCAAAATGCAGGTGACCAAACGCGCAAACAACAACATCGAATGAGCCATCGCTGTAGGCAATCGCTCGGCATCTCCGGTGCGGAAAGCTAGCGTAGGATAATTCGACTTCGCCTTTGCAATCATTTCATCGGCGAAGTCCAACCCCTCTACAATTGCACCTCTCTTAGCCGCAGCCGCGGCCAAGTGACCAGTGCCGGTACATACATCGAGGAACTTTGAGCCTTGAAGGTCTCCTCCTACGACATCCAACAGTGGCTCAATCGCCTGCAACGTGATTTTTGCGAACCAATCGTCGTAGGCATCAGCCTTCTGACGCCAGCCCAAGTATTCAAGTTCCTTGAAGGTTTGCTGCGCCATCGCCGTGCCCGCGTGTGGCCGCAAGATTTACAAATCATAATGCCGCCAGAACATGCGTCAATGCCGTCGGAACATTTCCGCTTTACCCCCGGAAGCGCACGTGCCACGCGCCCCACAGCATTAGGGGTTCTATTTTGGCTTTGCGCTCGCGTTCCAATGCCCACCGCGCAATCTCCGTCGGCCGCGCAAACCAGATGCCATCATCAATAACGGACATCGGGTCGTCGCCCCGGCATGTCCGCAAAGTGCCATAAATAGACATTGCTTGGCCTTCCGCGTTTTCTGGAAAAGCAGTAGACTGCTCGTACTGCCGTCCGCCCCCATTGTCGTGGAAGGACCGGCCGTGAAACTTACCCGCCGAAGTTTTCTACATCTCGCCGTTGGCGCTGCCGCGCTCCCGGCCGTCTCGCAGTTCGGAGGGCGCAAACCTATCCGGCGCGGCCGGTGCGCCTGATTGTTGGCTTTACCCCCGGCAGTGCGCCCGACATCGTTGCGCGCCTAATAGGTCAATGGCTGTCGGAAAGGCTGGGCCAACAATTTCTTGTCGAGAACCGACCGGGTGCTGGCGGCAACATCGGCACCGAAACGGTGGTGCGGGCGCCCGCGGATGGCTACACGCTCCTGCTGGTGGGCGCGCCGAACGCGATCAAACAACGCTCTATGACAAGCTCAGCTTCAATTTCCTTCGCGATATCGCGCCGGTCGCGGGCATCAGTCGCGAACTCATCGTGATGGTGGTGCATCCATCATTTCCGGCCAAGACGGTCCCCGAGTTCATCGCCTACGCCAAGGCCAACCCGCGCAAAGTCACCATGGCGTCGCCGGGCAACGGAAGTTCCACCCATGTATCTGGCGAGTTGTTCAAGATGATGGCGGGCATCGACATGATTCACGTGCCCTATCGTGGCGGAGGTCAGATGATGACTGATCTGATCGCCGGACAGGTGCAGGTCAGTTTCATCGGCGCTGACTGTGGCAATCGAGCACATCAGGAGCGGCAAGGTGCGTGCGCTCGCGGTTACCACCGCGACCCGCTCGGACGTGCTACCGGACATCCCGACCGTCGGCGATTTCGTGCCGGGCTATGAGGCAAGCGCCTTTTGGGGCGTTGGCGCGCCTCGGAACACGCCTGCCGAAATCATCGATAAGCTCAACAAGGAGATCAATGCAGGCCTCTCCGATCCCAAGCTAAAGGCGCGTCTCGCTGAGGGTGGCGGTACGGTGCTTGCCGGGCTCGCCCGCCGACTTTGGCAAGTTTATCGCCGACGAAACCGAGAAGTGGGCCAAGGTGATCAAGTTCGCCGGCATCAAGCCGGAGTGACGCATGTCATGTCCAGGGGTAGTCGCACCCATTCCTATCGGACTACATGCCGCCGAGGACTGGGATGAAAATTCCCCGTCGTAAATTTCTCCATCTGGCCGCGGGCGCTGCCGCGCTGCCGGCCGTCTCGCGCATCGCAAGGGCGCAAGCCTATCCGTCGCGGCCGATCACCATGGTGGTGGCATTCGCGGCGGGAGGGTCGGGAGACACCATCATGCGTATTGTGGCCGATCACATGCGCAGTACGCTTGGCCAGACGATCGTGATTGAAAACGTCGGCGGTGCCGCCGGCAGCATCGGCGTCGGTCGTGTCGCACGGGCTGCGCCGGATGGATACATGCTCAGCTATGGCAACTGGGCGACGCATGTACTGAACGGCGCCGTCTATTCGCTCAACTATGACGTCTTGAAGGACTTCGAGCCGATCTCGCTTGTCTCCACCGAGTCAATCGCCATTGTCGGCAAGAAATCCCTGCCGGCCAATGATCTGAAAGGGTTGATTGGTTGGCTCAAGGCCAACCCCGGCAAAGCCTCGGCTGGAACCACGGGGCCGGGCGGTGTCGGGCATGTCGTCGGTGTCTTCTTTCAAAAGGAGACGGGAACGCAGTTCGAGTTCGTTCCGTATCGGGGTCTTGGGCCCGCCATGCAGGACATGATCGCGGGACAGATCGACATCATGTTCGACACCGCGGCCAATTCGGTGCCGCAGGTGCGCTCCGGCAACGTCAAGGGCTTCGCGGTGACCGCAAAGGCTCGTCTGGCCGTCGCGCCAGACCTACCGACCGCGGACGAGGCGGGGCTTCCGGGCTTTTACATGTCGAATTGGCGCGGCCTGTGGGCGCCGAAAGGCACGCCGGCAGACATCATCGTCAAGCTCAACGGCGCAGTCCGCAATGCGCTGGCCGATCCGGCCGTCCGCAAGCGGCTCAGCGAGCTTGGGCAAGAGCTTCTGCCAGACGGAGCAGCTCACGCCGGAGGCGCTCGGGGCTCTGCAGCGGGCGGAGATCGAGCGGTGGTGGCCGATCATCAAGGCGGCAGGCATCAAGGCACAGTAATGAGGCTCATTCAGCTTATGGCCCTTAGCGGACATGTTTGCTTCGGGTCATTAGGCGACATTTCCCGGCGTTAGCGGGATGTCCGCTTTGTCCCCGAAAGCCGACATTGGTCGTCGCCGATCGCGTGTCAGCCAAGTGCCAAAAGCTGCCATATGAAGGGCAGCAATTTACTTCACTCAATCACGGTATCTGCACGCCACAAGAACGATTGCGAAATCTTGAGACCAATCGCCTTGGCAGTTTTCAGATTGACAGCCAATTCGAACTTCGTCGGTTGCTCCACGGGTATGTCTTTCGGCTGCCCGCCCTGCAATATTCTCTGTACGAACTTGGCACCATGCCGAAATGTAGCCGGGCCATCTGCCCCGAATGACATCAGGCCTCCGATATCAGCAAACGCCCGAGTTGTGGAGGCCGTGGGCAAACGGAACTTGATCGCGGCGTCGGTCACAGGTTTGATCGCCAAGCTACCTTGAACAACGACGGCATCTGCTCGCTCTCTTATCATCGTCTCAAACGCGCTTTCAAATTCATCAGGGCCCCGGACCATTACGACGGGTTGAATTTCCATTCCCACTGGTCTGCCGGCCAGTTGGATTTGGTCAAGCATGGTTTTCGCAAAGACAGGGTTGGTCGCATGCCCCAATACGCCAACGCGCCGTGCTGACGGCAGCATATCGTGGAACAATTCAACGCTCTTGCCGTGCGATGGAGAGGCCATCATCGAAACTCCGGTGATGTTCGAGCCGGGATGCGCCAGGCTCGGCACGATGCCGGCTTCGATCGGGTCACCAACAATGACCACAATAGGAATTTCGCGTGTTGCCTGCTTTGCTGCCAGCGAGGGCGGGACGTAGAGTGCGACGATCACGTCGACCTTTAACCGCACCAGATCGGCCGCTAGGTCAGGAAGTCGATCCAAATGTCCTTCTGCAGAGCGAAACTCAAACGCAATGTTTTGGCCTTCCACGTAGCCCAGGTCACGCAGTCCTTCGCGTAGTTCTTTCTCGAAAGATTCGGGGTCCGCGGTGCCGATGTAGAGCGCGCCTATTCGCGCTACCTTGGATCGTTGTGCTCGCGCCGGTAGCGACCACGCCGCGGCGGATCCGGCGAGTCCCGCGATGAACGCGCGCCGTTGCATACAGCCTCCAACCGGCTCTGGACATCATATCGTATCGATACGGGCCAATGTCCGAAATGGGTCAATCGCGTCATTTTGGCCTGTCCGCTGAATGTCGCCTATTCACCCGAAAGCGACCAAATAGCAGAGAGCGACTCATGTCGGCGAAGTGCCATGTGTGGACGGCTCCGGGTTGGCAAGAGCTTTCTTCACGTAAGCAGCATTGGTCGGTGCAGCCATGTGTTCGGCCTTTAGGTGCGGTTTCACATGACCGCTGGCCATAATGCTCTCCGCGGATCAGGTCCCGGTCATTAGCTCGCATTCGATAGCAATGCGGTGGCACAAGTGGGTTGTCCTGACCGCCGGATCGACCGGCTCTGCATTACGTGCTTTCGCTCCTCCCAACCTTCACATCACGCCAGGTGCCCGGCGCGATCTCGTTTACGCCGCAAGTGCGACAGGCTTCCTGTAACGCTCGCCCTTGGCCATCATGGCCCAAGCCATCCTGGCTAACTTGTTGGCAAGCGCGATGGCCGCGACCTTGGTCGGCCGCCGAGCCAACAATGCGGTGAGCCAGGGTCGATGTTTGGTGCCACGGAACTTGGCATAGCGGATCACAGACAGCGCGCCGGCTACGAACAGGCTGCGCAGATAGCGGTCGCCCTGTTTGCTGATGCTGCCGAGCCTGTCCTTGCCTCCACTCGAGTGCTGCTTCGGCACAAGCCCAATCCAGGCCGAGAAGTTGCGTCCTGATCGGAAGGTCCTAGGATCACCAACACTCGCGACCAGCGCGGTTGCCAGCATCGGACCAACCCCAGGAAGGTAGCGAAGGCGTTTACTCGTTTCGTCGGCACGGTGCCAGACCATGATCATCCGATCGAACTCCACAATCTGCTCCTTGATGCTAAGCAGTTGAGCGCCGAGCGCGGCAAGGCACGCGCGGGCAATCTCAGGCACCCGTTTATCGCTTGAGTCGGCAACCACATGGAGCAATTCCTCGACGCCCTTGCGCCCGACCGGCGCGACGATGCCGAACTCTGCCAGATGCGCCCGGATTGAATTGATCACAGCCGTCTGCTGGCGGATGAACAGATGTCGTGTGCGATGAAGCACCAGGCAGCTCTGCTGCTCAGGCGTCTTGGTGGGTACAAACCGCATGTTGGCTCTGGTGACGGCTTCGCAGATCGCCTCAGCGTCAGCCATGTCATTCTTCTGACGCTTGACGTAGGGCTTCACGTAGGCCGGCGGCATCAGCCGCACCGTGTGACCCAATGCCTGCAGCTCCCGCGACCAATGATGCGACGAAGCGCAAGCCTCGATCCCAACCAGGCATGGCCGCAGCTTTTGAAAGAACGTCAGGACGGCGCGCCGTTTCAACTGCCGGCGGATCATCACCTGGCCCGCAGCATCAACGCCGTGGACTTGGAAGACAGACTTCGCGATATCGAGACCGATTGTCGTGACCGTTTGCATGGGTAGCTCCTCCGGTTCGTGGTTGCATCAACAGCAACCAGTCAACGGCACTCGCGTGCCGGGGTGGAGGAGCCGTCCACAGCATCATTATCGTTATTTCGCCCGGCAACAAGTATCACTGCTATCCAGATACGCGTCCGCAAATGGCAAGTGCTCTAGCGGTGTATGGAATTCGGCCGCCTGAGCCTACCGGAAGACTTTCCCTCACAGCGAGTTTTGTTCGATCAACGTCGGAGGAACTCAAGTGCTGGTAAGTTCCGGGCGTCAGGCTGGACCAGAAATCGTCAAAGTCGTTGAACTCTAGGGCAAAATCGATTGTACGACTTTCGATGTTTGTGAGCCCTGACGACGCAAACAACTCAACCAACGCGTTGGCCGACCGCATTCGGTTTCCGGGCCTGTTGTAATCCACTACTCCGATTGTTCGAATTGTATCGTTTAACGCCCGATAGGGATGGCCTTCAGCGTCTCCGGGCCAAACGTATGCTGCAACTGTTCCGCCTTGCCGAACGACGCGGGTCATTTCACGCATCGCCTTGCCGGGATCGGGAATGTATTGAATGACGAGTGCCATAATGGCGACATCGAAATCGTCATTTCTATAAGGTAGTGACATCGCATCGCCGTTACGATAGTCGATCCGGTCTGCGCTTGGTTTGCTTTTCGCAAATGCGATTAGATTTTCCGAAGGATCGATGGCACTGATTGCCGTTGGCGAGTTGCGTTGCAGAACCAGCCGGGAATGCGCCGGTCCCACACCCAACGTCCAGCCAACGAAGGCCTTTGGGCATCGCCAACCAATCCAGGAACCGCTCGCCGGCGATGCGGCTCCAGCGTCCCATTGCGCGATCATAGTTTTGACCACTCAAAAATAACTTTTCGCCGACGGCCATGGCCATACCCTCGACACGTAACAATTTAAAAACACTAGGTTGATGACGCGCGAGCCCAGTGACGGATAGTGCGGACAAATGTCGCGAAGGGTCATTTTCGACCAATTCCGCTTTGCAGCGCGATGTCGCCTATACCCCTGTGTGTACCGAAAACCTCATCCGGATTGAATCAGCTGACGGAATCACCTAACGTCGGCGCACAATGGTTGCGCTGCTCTACTTCTTCTGGCCGTGTTGGCCTCGCCATTCAAGTCGAAGAGCCGGCTTGAGGCAGAGAATGCGGCGCTCCGACATCAGTTGATCGTTTTGCGGCGCAAGGTGCACGGCCGGGTCCGGCTCACGAACAGCGATCGCTTGTTCTTCATCCAGCTGTATCGATGGTTTCCGTCGATCCTGCAGGTCCTCAGGATCATCCGGCCCGAGACGCTCGTGCGTTGGCATCGGGCCGGCTTTCGCCGCTACTGGCGTTGGAAGTCGCGCCACTGGGAGGCCGACCGCAGATCGAGACGGAACTTCGCGCGCTGATCCGGCGGATGAGCGTCGAGAATCCGCTTTGGGGCGCGCCGCGCATTCATGGCGAACTGCTCAAGCTCGGCTTTGAGGTCGCTCAATCGACCGTCGCCAAGTACATGGTCAAGCGACGCGGGCCGCCAAGTCAGGGATGGCGCACATTTCTGCGTAACCATGCGCCGGACATTGCCGCCATGGATTTGTTCGTGGTCCCGACCATTGGCTTCAACCTGCTCTATGCCTTCGTCATCGTTCGGCTGGATCGCAGAGAGCTGGTCTGGATCAACGTCACAACAAACCCGACGGCAGAATGGATTGCACGGCAAATAACCGAAGCATTTCCTTGGGATGAGGCCCCGCGCTACCTGATCCGCGATCGGGATCGGATCTACGGCGCCGTCGTCACGCGCCGATTGCGCGCCATGGGCATCCGGGACAAGCCTATTGCGCCAGCCTCGCCTTGGCAGAATGGCTTTGCCGAACGGCTGATCGGATCGATCCGGCGCGAGTGTGTCGACCATATGGTCGTCTTGGGCGAGGCGCATCTGCGCCGGATCCTGCGATCCTATGCTCGCTATTACAATGACATCAGAACACACCGGTCATTGGACAAAGATGCGCCGGTCTCTCGCCCGGTTCAGCGGATCGGATCATAAGTTCACACGCGATACTTGGCGGACTTCATCACCACTACGTCCGGGTTTAGGTTTTCGGTACACACAGTGGGAATGGCATCAATATGCCAATCCGGCGCATGGGCTCGCCCTGCTGGGCCCTCGCCCCGATGGATCCGACAGCCACCGCAGCACCGCCGAGCGCAATGAACTGCCGCCGCCTCATTCAATCACCTCGTCGGCGCGGGCGAGCAGCTGCGGCGGCACGGTGAGGCCGAGCGCTCTAGCGGTCCTGAGATTGATCACCAACTCGTACCTAGTTGGCTGCTGCACCGGCAGATCGGCGGGCTTGGCGCCCTTGAGAATCCGACCGGCATAAACGCCGGCCAAACGGAACGCGTCCGAGATGTTGCCCGAATAGCTCACCAATCCGCCGGCAACGACTGCCTCGCCGCTTGAAAAGACAGTCGGGATCCGATGGCGAAGCATCAAGGTCACAAGTTGGTCAGTGCTTTGGAAAAAGAACGGATCCGAACCAATGATGAGAATTCCGGCGCGGTGCTGGCTGATCGCGTCAAAGGCGGAACCGAAATCGCGCTCGCGGCTGGCCGTTAGTACAATGAGTTGCTGTCCAATAGACTTGGCGGCGTCCAGCAAGTCACGCATTTCCTCCAAGGCATCAGGACTGGATGGATGCGTTAGAAGCGCGATGATGTCGGCATTCGGGACGAGTTCGCGCGCGAGCTCAAGTCGCTTCCCGCCGAGACTGGCACCGCTGAACGTTATGCCTGTGACATTGCCACCTGGCCGGTTGAGGCTGGCGACAACGCCGGCCTTGACCGGATCGAAGGCCGCCACGAAAACAATGGGAGTTGTCGTGGTTGCTTCCTTCGCCGCAAGCGCCGCAGGTGGCGCCAGCGCCGCGATCAGGTTTACCTGTCGGTTCACGAGATCGGCTGCCAGTGCGGGCAGTCGGTCGTATTGGCCTTCCGCCAGGCGCGGCTCAATCATGACGTCCCTACCCGCGACGTAGCCCGTCTCGCGCAATCCTTGGCTGAACGACGCAATCCGCTTGGTGGTCACGGGCGACGACGCGCTGCTGAGAAATCCTATCACCGGCATCGCCTGCTGCTGCGCGCGCGCCACGCGCGGCCACGTCGTCGCCGCGCCACCGAGTAGCGTGATGAATTCCCGCCGCCTCATGTGCGCCCCAGGCTCACGATGCGGCATCCTATAGACTCAGACGAGTGCATTGATAGGGGCTGAAACCGGCTTCGCCACTGCAACAAGAAAGGCTGACCGATGTCCGTTCAGGGTCATTAGCCGACATTCCAAGCCGTCAGTGGATGTCTGCTTTGCCCCCGATATCGACACAAATCTCGACATCGCTATCGGCTGCATCACCCCCAGATCGCCGACGTGGGAGATGTAAATGTGACTGACGATTCCAAGCGCTCAGCGCTTTCCAAGCCATGCCACAGCGTCGATTTCGACGCGGCAGTCGGTGCGCATGGCGTCAAGTTCCATTGTAAGGCCGGCTGGCATCCACGGGCTCTTCAGACCTTTTCGGAACTGCTCGGTATAGGCGTCTAAGAACACGTTGCGGTCCATGCCCTCCATCAGGTAGCAGGTCGTTTTGACGATATTGTCGAGGGTCCCTCCTGCCGCCTGTACGATGAACTGCAGCTGGCGCACGCACTGTTCGGTCTGCCCTCGCAAGTCGCCAATAAAGAGCGTGCGGTTGCCGACGTCGACGGCATCCTGGCCGGCAATGAATAGCCAGTCACCGGCGCGGCAGAGCCTGGGCAAATACGCGCGGCATCTTTCGCGCGAAGGGACTCTCCGGATATTGCCGTTGGCCGCGCGTAGCTACGGCATAGGAACGATGCGCAACGCCTGGTCCCAGTGCCGGACTGCCCATGCGGGAGTTTGCCGGGAATTCCTCCGGCTTGAAGACAGTATCGAGCCGCAAATTGCGCCCACGGCCATAGGCTCGATTTACGTTCGGATCTTTCAGGTTCCGAACGAATGACCAATGACGAAAGGAATTGCTCATGCTGAGGCCGCCGGCGCGCAGCACTGCATCAAGCCTGTCGCAGATGACCGCACTTGGCGGTACCGAAGCATCGAGCGGCGTATCGGGCGCGTCGACCGCGCCGGTGAAAACCAGATCACCGACACGCACCGCATGAACCGGCGAACCGAGATGAAGCGGTACGTCATTGGCGACGATCTGCGTGCGTTCGGTAATGTCCGAGGCGATCACATCCATGCGCACCTGTAGGCCGGGGCCGAGACCGGTCACGCCGACGAAGCAGGTGGCCGGTGCTCGCTCAGGCTTAAACGCAGCCTGGACCAATTTGGCCACAGCGTCGGCTTGGGTGTAGTCGGTAAGCATCACATGCAGGAACACAACGCTTTCCATGCCCTGCCCGACAGAGGCGAGCGCACGGCGAACGTTCTCTAGCGTTTGCTTCGCCTGCGGAAGGGTTCCTGAGGGCAACGTTCGGACCCCGACGCGTCCTGTGCGACAAAGGTCAGGCCGCCAATCGATGCGCCGATCGAAAATGCCGGATGCTCCGAAGTCAGCCACGGTATCCGAGCACTGGCCGAATTATAAATCGAAGCTGCAGGCAGCAACGCGACGGCTCCAGCCAGGCCCGTACCGCGGTGCAGGAACTGCCGCCGTGAGGGTCGCACGGTATCAAGCGCAAGATGACAATCCCACATATCTCACACCCCTAACCTGGAAACGGAACTCCGCCAACGGCCAACATCAATAGCTGTATGTAAGTGATGGTATTGTAGTGCCAGGTGCCGAGCTGGGTAGGCGAGTTCAAATACAGCTCATGAGGGCACATGGTGCAAGGTTCTTCGCCGGTGGGACGGCCGCGTTTCGGCCGCATTGGCGATTCAATCCCCCGCGTCGAGGATCTGCGTCTGCTGACCGGACAGGGACGCTACACCGACGACGTGGTGCCGTCCGGCTGCAGTCATCTGATATTTGTCCGTTCGCCCCACGCGCATGCAAAGGTCCGTAGCATCGATGCAACCGCCGCGCTCAAGCTCCGGACGTGGCCGTGATGACCGGAGCCGATCTCCAGGCGGCCGGCGTGAAACCGATCCTCAATCCGCGTGATTCGCTCGGGGCCGGCTTCCCGAGTTTCACAGACGAACTGATCATTCCGCCATGGCACGCGCTTGCTGTGGGCAAGGTGCGTCACGTGGGCGACGCGGTTGCGCTCGTGGTCGCGCCGACCGAGTCCGGCTGCGCGTGACGCTGTCGAGGCGGTCGAGGTCGATTACGATCCGCTTGAGCCAGTGATCGAGATCGAGGACGCAGAAAAAGCTGGCGCGCCGCTGGTATGGGACGAGATTCGCGGCAACCAGCTGTTCGCTATCGAGGCTGGCGATAAGGCCGCAACCGACGCGGCGTTTGCGCGCGCTGCGGAGGTTGTCGAGATCGAGGTCGTCAACAACAGAGTCATCATCCACTTCATGGAGCCGCGCGGCTGCATCGCCTCTTATGATGCTGCGACCGAGCGGCTTCAGGTCCATATCGGATCGCAGGGCGTGCATCAGCAGGCGATCCGCGTCGCCCATGCTCTCAATCTGCCGCTCGAGCGCGTGCGGCTTACGACTGGCGACGTCGGCGGCGGGTTCGGGGGTCGCTCGACCACCTATCCGGAATACATCGCGTGCGCATACGCGGCCTACAAACTGGGCCGCGCAGTGCGCTGGTGCGCGACTCGCTCCGAGTCCTTCGTCAGCGACATACAGGCACGCGATCATGTGACCAAGGGTGCGATGGCGTTCGACAGCGATGGCAAGATCATCGGCCTGCGCGTGCAGGGGCGCTGCAACATGGGCGCGCATATCGGTCCACGCCAGCCGTCAGCGACCGTCGGCAACATCATCCGGATGCTGGTGGGTGCCTACGCGGTGCCGGCGGCCCATCTCGATTTCAAGGGATATGTCTCGAATACCGTTCCAATCAACGTCTATCGGGGGGTGGGCCGGCTCGAAGACATCTATCCCCTCGAGCGGCTGATGGACCTTGCGGCGTTGCGGTTCGGTGTCGATCGGGCGGAGATCCGTCGCCGCAATCTGGTAAAGCCGTCCGCAATGCCATTCACCACACCTACAGGCGAGATCTACGACTGCGGCGATTTTCCACGCCTGATGGAGGCTGCGTCTGCGCCACGCCGACTGGCCTGGTTTCCCGGCACGGAAGGCGGAGGCTGCCAGGCGAGGCCGGCTACGCGGTATCGGCGTGACTTACGTTCTCGAAGGTGCGGGCGGCGTGGCGGAGGAGTACGCGGTTGCTGAGGCGAAGCCCGACGGGACAATCGTCGTCGGCACCGGTGCGCAGTCGCAGGGTCAAGGCCACGAGACCACGTTCGCGCAACTCGTGGCCGATACGATGGACGTGCCGTTCGAAAAGGTTCGCATCGTCGCCGGCGACACCGACAAGGTCGCACAAGGCTGGGGCACGTTCGCATCGCGCTCGATGATCAAGGCAGGCGGTGCGGCGTTCGACGCGATGCAGCTTTTGATCGCCGAGGGACGGACCCGCGCTGCTGACGCATTTGGAAGTATCGGAACAAGATATCGTCTACACCGGAGGCCGGTTCGTCGTGGCAGGTACAGATCGCAGCGTTGCGCTCGGGAGCTTGCGTCAATGCGCGCGCTCATGGCCGACAAGCTGCATCGGAACGAAAACGTCGCCTGGCCGAACGGCTGTCATGTCTGCGAGGTCGAGGTCGATCCGGAAACGGGTGCATTGACCTTGGTGCGCTACGTCGCAGTCGACGATGTCGGCCGCGCGGTAAACCCCAAAATCGTGGACGGCCAGACCATGGGTGCGGTTGCGCAGGGGCTCGGCCAGGCGCTCTTCGAGCATTGCGTCTTTGACCGCAGCTCTGGCCAACTGCTTAGCGGATCCTTGATGGATTACAGCCCTGCCGCGCGCAGAGATCTCCCGAACATCGAGACCTGGATCGACGATATCCCAACCCAAACAACTCGCTTGGTGTCAAGGGCGCCGGCGAGGCAGGTACTGTCGCCGCGCCGTGCGCTGCAATCAGCGCGGTACTCGATGCGCTGGCGCCGCTTGAGCGTCACGCACATCGATATGCCGGCGACGCCCGATTCGGGTGTGGGCCGCGATCGAGCAGGCGCGGCGCACCAAAGCAGACCCCGGGGGTGTCGACGACGTCGTGTTCAAGGCGTAAAGGGCGGCCCAATTTTCAAAAAAATCACAAAAGGGGATTGATGCGAGGCATCTGCGGAATGGCCCTTGGCACAGGCTGTCGGATCCAACGCGGACCTTGCCCCACGTCAGGCCACAAACGGCCGAGTCGCGCGATGACGACAGTGGCGGGCCACCTCATCGCCTCTCTAGCGCTGAGGGGCCTTATAAGCCCTGCGCGCGTGTCATTCACTGCTCTTCGGCGTGATAACTGGTGACGTCGGCGCGCACCGAAGAGCGCTGTCGCTACATCCGGTCGATGTCCGCTATGGCCTCGAAAGCAGCCAACCAGCAAACAGCAACTTCATTCGCTTACCTCGTCGGCGCGGGCGGCTCGGACGCCGGCACGTTGACGCCGAGCGCCTTCGCGGTCTTGAGGCTGATGACAAGCTCAAAGACCTATTCCGACTAATCCGACAGCCCGGCCTTGCGCAAGCCCGCAAGGAAACGGTCGCGGTCCGACGGACGGCGGAACGGCCGGATCAGCCGGGGGTCGCTCAGGGTAAGCCCCGGCAGTCGGCGCACAAAAGCGTCGAGTCCGGTGCGCGCTTCCGCCGTGCGTCCAAGATGCGCGGCAGACGCGGCCAGCACGCCGTGAGAGTCGGGGAAGTTCGGATTGAAATCGATCGCCTGCTTGGCGAAATCAACCGACTCGGCGAAGCGCTCCGCGTGCAGATGGGACCAGGCGCTACAGGTGTGCCAAATCACCATCAGGTAATCGCGTGGGCTCAACCGCTTCGCGTCCTCCAGCGCCGCGATCGAGCGGTCAGGCTCGCCGCCGAAATTGTACGCGACGCCCAGGTTGCCGCGCGCAAAGCTGGAGTTCGGATCGAGCGTGATCGCGCGTTGCAGCCGCCTTATTGCATCGTCGTGCCGATTGATGAACAGCTCGTACAGCCCGAGTGATGTTTGCGCGACGGCGTCCCGATCGTCCGACGCAACCGCGCGGCGCGCGGCCTCACCCATTCGTTCGATAGCAACCGGAAGCGGCTCTTTCGTCCACCCAAATATGCCGCCCATGTGCCAGTTGTAGGAGAGATCGGCGAGCGCTAGGGCGTTGTTCGGATCGTTCTGCAAAACCTCTTCGATGAGACGGATCGCTTCGAGGCAGTCCTCTTGCGTCAGTCGCCGCACATGCCAGTGCGCGCGCATCACGCGCTCCCATTGGCCGAGCTCGGCCGTGTCTCTGCCCTGCGTGCGCTGAATCTCCGCGGCCACGATGCCAGGCGCGATGGCACCGATAATGCTGTGGGTGATCTCGTCCTGGACGGCGAAAATGTCCTCGAGCGCTCGATCGTAGCGCTCCGCCCAGACATGGTGGCCGCCGATCGCATCGATGAGCTGCGCGTTGATGCGTACCCGGTTGCCGGCCTTGCGCACGCTGCCTTCGAGCACGTAGCGCACGCCGAGCTCGCGGCCGACCTGGCGCACGTCGACGGATTTGCCCTTGTAGGTGAACGACGAGTTGCGGGCGATGACGAAGAGCCAATGCGCTTTGGACAGCGCCGTGATGATGTCTTCGGCGATGCCGTCGGCGAAGAACTCCTGCTCGACGTCGCCGCTCATGTTCTGGAATGCGAGCACCGCGATCGACGGCTTGTCGGGCAGCACAAGCGCCGGACCTCGACGCCTTGGCGGCTGCGGTCGACGCATCCGGGCGTAACTGATAGACCCGCACCGGACGCGCGATGTTCTTGAGCTGCTGCTCCCCGCCGTCGGCGAACTCCAGATCGAGCTTGCCGCGCACCTGCCGGTATGCATCGTCGGATATGCAAATGCCGCCGGGCTGGGCGATGCTTTCAAGCCGCGCCGCAATGTTGACGCCGTCGCCAAAGATATCGCCGTCTTCGATGATGATATCGCCGACATGGATGCCCACGCGCAACTCGATGCGCTTGTCCGGTGGCACGGCGGTATTGCGCTCGCCCATGCCGCGCTGAATCTCAACAGCGCAGCGCGCGGCGTCCACGGCGCTGGCAAACTCGATCAGGATGCCGTCGCCAGTCCGCTTGACAATACGGCCGCGGTGCTGGGCGATCGTCGGCTCGAGGAATTCGAGCCGGTGGGCATTAAGCCGCGCGAGCGTTCCTTCCTCGTCGGCCCCCATTAGCCGGCTGTAGCCGGCCACGTCGCCAGCAAAAATGGCGGTCAGCCGCCGTTCGGCGCGCCCGTCGGCCATATAAATTGTCCCAATCCCCGGCGTGAGGGAAGTCTACGGTCGGAGGCCTGAGGTGTCTACCAAGCTTGAGACAGGTCAGAATTCACTGGTCTGAATTGGAATCATTAGCGTCGTTTCCACCATGTCGGCGGCATGCCTCTCGATCGCATGGCCGAAGCTCAAGTCGCAGCGCGCTCTGCTCGTGGCGCATGACGGCCTGCACGACAAAGACGTAGCCCAAGCCGAACGGCTCATCGAACTAGTACCGAAGCCGAGACCTACTTGATGCCGATGACCATGGAATCTGGTCCCAGCAGATGCTCGACACGGGTCTCGCGGAAACCCGCCTCCTTCATCCAGCCCATGCAGTCCGCACCCGTGTAGTCGGCACCTTCGCGTGTCTCGATCAGCATGTTGAGGCTCATCAACAGGCCGAACGCGTTCTGTCGCCGCTCGTCATCGATGATGGTCTCATAGATCAGCAAGGCCCCCTTGTCGGGCAGCACGGCGAACGCCTTACCGATCAGCTCGCGTCGACGCGCAACACTCCAATCGTGCAGGATGCGCCCCATGATGAGAACGTCGGCTCCCGGCAAAGGGTCAGCGAAGAAGTCTCCGCCCTTGAAGCTTACGCGAGACGAAAGGTTGTGCCCGGCAATATAGGCCTCGAAATGTGGCTGCACGCCAGGGAGATCGAAGCCGATCCCCTTCAGGTGGGGATGCGCTTCGGCAACAGCTGCCGGAATGCAGCCCTCTGCTGCGCCGATGTCGGCGAACGACTTGTAGCTGGTCCAAGGGAACTTCTGCGCGATCACAGCTGCCGTTCTGAGGCTGATGCCGGTCATAGCCTTTAGGAACGACCTGAGGTGCTCGGGATTCTTGTAGATCTCGTCGAATAGGTCGCGGCCCTGCTTGGCCTCGTTCTGCGGCTCGCCCGTCCGCAGCGCCTCCGTCAAGTTGCCCCAGAACGAGTAGAGCCGGACGCTCGACATCTGGAGAAAGCCGCCGACGTAGGACACCTTGTTGCGGTCGAGGAAGTGAGCCGTCTCCGGCGTGTTGGCGTAGTGTCCGCCGCTTTTCGTCAGCATGCCCAAGGCAACCAGCGCGTCGAGGAAATCGTGCAAGCCGCGCGGATGCAGCTTGAGGCGCTTCCCGATCGACTGGGCATCGAGCGGTCCGCCCGCCAGCTCCGTGAATAGCCCGAACTCAACGGCGCTGAGCAAAGTTTTTGAGGCCCAGTAGCCGAAGCCGAGTTTCATGATTGCTTCGGGTGAAAGGTCGCAACTCTCGTAAATCGGCGCGGATGTGATGGTGCTCGATTGGATCGATGCCGACATGACAATCTCCATAAATGAGTAGGATCACCGCAGCAAAGCAGAAGGGCTATTCGATCACCTCGTCGGCAAGAGCGATCAGCTTATCCTGTACCGTGAGGCCGAGCGCCTTGGCGGTCTTGAGGTTGATGACCAGATCAAACTTTGTTGGTTGCAAAACTGGCAACTCGCCGGGTTTTGCCCCCTTGAGAATTTGGCCGATGTACAGACCGGCTTGGCGATATTGATCGATTGTGCTGCCTCCGTAGCTCATCAGGCCGCCGGCTGCGGCAAACTCGCGACGGCCATAAATTGCGGGTACAGAATGGCGCGCCGCGAGACCGACAAGCCTTTCTCGCTGATTGATGAAGATCGGATCGTCCCCCACAACGAGCGCGCCAGCCCGTTCGTTTATGAGCATCGCGAACGCGGTATCGAAGTCCCGCTCAGTGCGGGCGTTCAGGATGAGAATTTCCTGCCCCATGGCACGAGCGGCTGCCCGGATGTCTCGCATGGAAGACTCAGCATTATAATTGTTAGGATTGACCAGCACCGCTATCACGTTCGATCGAGATGCCATTTCACGCAGCAATTCCAGCCGTTTCGGCCAGAGTGCCGCACTGATGACCGTTATCGCCGTGGCGTTGCCACCCGGCCGGTTGAAGCTAGTCACAATGCCGAGCTCAACGGGATCGCCACCCGTTCCCATAACGGTCGGAATTGTCGCGACTGCTGCTTTCACGGCGGGTATCTGGGTGTCAATAGCGCCCGCGAAGATCACGGACACCTTCCGGCGGACCAAATCGGCTGCCAGTGCCGGAAGCCGATCGAGTTGACCTTCAGCCCAGAGAAATTCGATCGTTACGTTCCTTCCCTCGACGTAACCGCTTTCGTTCAAGGCCTGGCGGAATGCTGCTACCAGATGCGCATCGGAGGCGGGCGATCTCCCGTTTAGAAACCCAACCACCGGCATCGCCGGCTGTTGCGCACGCACAGCAAGCGGCCACGCGATTGCAGTGCCGCCCAGCACGCCAAGAAATTCCCGCCGCAGCATAACTCGCCCCCAGGCAGCAGGCAGCATGGTATCGGCTCAAACGACCACTTTGATAGGGCCTGGAAACGGTTTCGCTACTGCAACATCAGGTGCTGGCCGATGTCGCAGATGGGTCAGAAGCGGACGTGGCGGCTCTTTTTGGCGATGTCTGCTGTCCCCCCAATAGCAGACATCCGGCATGTCGGCTTGGTGCCAAAAACTGACTTATGCACCGCAGCAAAATGTGTCGCTATTCGATCACGTCATCAGCGCGGGCTAGAATCGTCGGCGGAACTGTTATTCCAATCGCCTTAGCGGTCCTGCGGTTGATAAGAAGCTCAAATTTCGTGGGTTGCTCAACAGGCAGATCGGCGGGTTTTGCGCCTTTGAGGATCTTGTCGATGAACGCGCCCGCGCGTCGGTACAAGCTAGGCACGTTCGGTCCATAGGTTGTAAGCACGCCGGCTTCCCATTGCTCGCTAGCAAACGCAATGGTCGGCAGTCGCCTTTCTAAAGCCAAGTCAGCGAGGCGCTTTCGTTGCACGTAGAACAAACCGTCGTGCGTCACGACCATTGCTTGGAAGTTTTCTGTACTGATCTTTGAAATCGCACTTTCCAGTGTATTTGCGTCCCGTACTCCAACCGGCACAACGGCCACACCAAGCTGAGGACCGGCGGCATCAGCTTCCGCAATATACGCGCGCGAACCGATTTCATCGGCCGTGTTTACAAGCAATGCCATGCGTGACAAGTCTTTAATCATCTCTTTCGCCAGTTCTATGCGCTTCCTCGTCAGCTCGACGGCCATATTTGACAAGCCTGTCAAGTTTCCGCCGGGCCGGTTAAGGCTGGCCACCAGCTTTCGTCCGACCGGATCGGGGACATTGACGGAGACAATTGGGATCGTCGTTGTTGCACGATGGCAGGCGACGGCAGCGATCCCTGCTGCCGAAACCAATACGTCCACGTTTTGTTGGGCAAGTTCGGCCGCAAGAACGAAGAACCGTTCATACTGCTCCGCCGGGAAACGCATTTCTAAAACGATGTTCTTACCTTCCACATAGCCGAAATCAAGCAACCCCTGTCGCAGCGCAGCCAAATAGATTGCTTCTTCTTCAGCGTTTGCTCCGTGCCACAAAACACCAATTCTGTGCATTTTTCTCGGCTGCTGCGCAAACGCGGGCGTCGACCAGTGGATCGCAGCGCCGCTCAGAACACCGAAAAATTCTCGCCGCTTCATATCCGTCTCCAGGCTTGGGAGACGGCATCGTAACGACTCAGCCTAGCAATCTGGAAGAGGCCAAAACCGCCTTCGCATCCGCAACATGATATGGAGGCTGATGTCCGTTCAGGGTCATTCGCGACATCTGCCTGCTGCTGGCATGTCCGCTTCTCTAATCGGCCGGTTGGGATCAAGCGCTTTCAGACTATCCACCACTGCAGTGTCGATGTCGCTCGCGGGCTCGCGCTTCTCTCCGGAATCGGCACCAGGGCCCTTCCATCATGGGATCCGAGGACGAGGCGGAACAATCTTTGCCGCGGCCTTACCGTCAGTTGAACGGTAGGTTCAAGCGGACATGCGAACTCACCTCATCCATCGTCCCGCGAGGGACACCATTCCACCGCGTGGTGGAGCTTGAGTTTCCTCCTATCAGGTTTGATCCTGTACAGGGTTCATGCGGCTGCTACGGCTTGATCTCGGGTCCAGCGGAACTCAGTGCCGTCAACCCAGATGCGGTGCATGATCACGGCGAGCCGCCGGGCCAGCGCTACGATTGCCTTCTTCATGCCTCGGCGCTTGGCGATCTGCATCGCCCAGGCCTTGAGCCAGGACCATTTCTTCGAACGCATCATGCTCTGAGCTGCCTCATAGAGCATCGTCCGCATCATCTCGTCTCCGCAGCGCGATATTCTGCCGTCCCAATCGACCTCGCCCGATTGATACTTGGCGCACGTCAGCCCAAACACCGCTCCGACGGACTTGGACTTGCGGAACCGAGCGGGCACGTCGACGGTGGCTCGATAGGTCAGCGATACCACCGGTCCCACCCCAGGGACTGTCATCAGCCGCCGGCACACCTCGTCATCTTGAACAACGGCCAATAAACGGCGATGCAAGATGCCGAGTTGTTCGCGCAACGTCCGTCGAACAATCAGCAGCGGCTCGACCAGAACAGCCAGATCGGGCTGGTTCTCGACCAACTCCCCGATGCGCGCCTCGAACTTGACCGCCCCCACCATGCCGACCTTGAGACCGAAGTTGCGCAACGTGGCGCGCAGGTCGTTCTCGATGGCGATCGCCTTCGACTGCAGTAGCTTGCGATGGGTCAGCAGCATTCGCAGTTTCTGACTGCGTAACGTCTTCACATGCACCGGGCGGTAAAGCCCAACCCGCATCATCTGGGCCATGCCGCGGGCATCGTTGCGGTCGGTCTTGTTGATCTGTGCCTTCAACACAGCCCGCATGTGCCGCGTCTCGACACAGATCACCGGCAGCTCCGCTTCAGCGAGCGCGCTGAACAGCCATTGCGATAGCGGCCCGGCTTCCAACCCAATTCGCTTGAAGTGGTAGGCGGGGTTCTTCAGCACCGCCAACAACGATTCAGGCTCGCTCGCTACTCTTACTTCCCGAACGATCTTGCCCGTCTCATCCACAATGCAGACGCTGGTCTCCTTGACCGATACGTCCAGTCCAGCAAAGCTATCCATGCTGCGCTTCTCCTCTGATGCTTGGGGCCCGTAACCACGGTGACCCCGTTTCACCATCAGCCTGAAGCGCAGCACCCCAAATCTTCAGCTATCCACAAGTCGCCGGCCGATTACCCCATCTTTACCCCCGAAAGCGACCGTCAGCCATCGCAGGACAGACTAACGCGATGTGCCCACAACCAGACGCCCTTGGCGCTTAGATCAAGCTGCTCGGGCAGCGCCGCCATCTGAACTGCGCCCAGATCACCGGCCGCTTCCTACTCAATAGCGCCACGCGCGCCAACCAACTACTTTTGCTTCCAGCGGGCTAGTCTTCTCAGCCGCATACCACGCTCCGTCGCGCCACTCACAGCGAAACGGCAATAGATACGTTCCACTCTTGTCTTCTCACAATAACTGTAGCGGTCGGCCGGGTGGAGGCGGCTCCTGGCTGAACTCTGCGAGCCGGTATTCGCGGGTTGCCATTTACTGCGACGTTTTTTGCGTGGCCTCGGACGTGCACCATAAACTGAGCTTGCTCAGGGCGGCTACTCACTGTCCGCTTATCCACGATAGCGACCAATCAGGGGACATCCCAGTTCGACCGCTTCGTGCCAGAGCGCCGTCAGCCACACCTTGTTCGATCATCTCGTCGTCGTGAGCGAGCAATGACGGGTCGCTACATCCCGGTCGGGAAGCCCTTCTTGAACTCGACCCTGGTTGCGTGGAACGGTTTCGTATCGACGTTCTCAACGTAGTGCAGCGGCTGCGGCGGAAATTTTACGGTGACCGGGAACACGAGGTCCTTGGGGAGTGGCAGCGGAATCTCCTCATTGGTGACGCCGTTGAAGTCGCGCACCTTCACCATGCGGTCTATTACGAAGACTGAGGGGAAGCGATGGTGGTGCGGCTTTTCGGTTGTACCGGGAGCGACACTGACGGAGATCACGCGGATCAAATCATCCTCGTAGAGTACCGTGTGGTTCTCCGGCGCTGCTAAGACGGCGTCCAGGGCAGGGTCCCATGTCGCGGGGGCACTGCCATCCATGCTGATTTCCATTGTCGCCTCCTACTGCTGTTCAAGTCTCAGGGTCACCAATTCCGGGGGAATACGCAATCGTTCCGCGTCCGCTTAGGTAGACAAAGAAATGACCCCAGACGGGGGGCACCGCTGGGGTCACACTCGGCTGGACGCGGGGGGGGGCGTGACGTCCAGCAATTCCGTACAAATACAAGCGGTCTGACTGAATGTTGGCTTCTATCGCAGCGACAGCGCAGACCTCAGGGATTTGAGCACTTCGTGCAACATCGAGACCGCCAGGGATCCAACGACTTCGTCGATATCTGAAGGCGGAAGCTTCCAATGCGCTGTATCGCCGTGCTGCTCCTGGACGTAACCGCCGCCGAAGATGTCGTGCACTTGATTGGAGCTCTGAGTGATGAGCCGCATAGCGATCCTCCCAACAAAACGTGAGAGCAGTTTCCGCCCGAAGCCCTGACTCGTGAAGTGCGCAAAGTCACAGGGCGCACGGCACCCCATTTGGATAGGACAGCAGCATTGACTTGACCGAGACGCCGGCCGATCGCACCCGCCGTAGCCGTCCTTATCTACATCAACGCCGCCGAGCTATCTCTTGACGGGAACAACGAAGGGCTTTTCCTTTGCGCCACGGGTGTGAACCACGAGTGCTTTCACGATTGCGTTAGTTTCGTTGCGCGCGAGATGCGGGATATCGCCCGGTATGATGGAGGCTTCACCCAGCTTGACACTGGCTGTCCCTCTACCCTCCACCTCGACGACCAAGTGGCCGTCCAAGGCATAAAGCGTTTCCTGTGCGCTCGGGTGCATGTGCCATGGAGCCGACACGCCCGGTCCGAACTCCACGATACTGACGATTGTTTCTTGAACCGTTTGACCCTGTCCTTCCATGTCTTTCTTCAGGATTTGGGTCAGCTTGGGCCCGGCCGGCGCTTGCGCAAATACGATCCGCGAAGCGGTTGGCACCGCGACCAATATGCCGGCGACTTGCAAGAAACGGCGACGAATGAGCGTCATGGCTATCCCCAGAGGTGCGGCGCGTCGATGGCGCCAACATTAAGAACCCTGGCGTCACTTTCGAATTCTTCGGTCACAGAGAGTTGAAATGCCCACGGTTGCCGCCGTTGTTTTGCGTCATCAATCCGAACACGCGAATCAAGCCTTTAGTCTCCGAAAAGAACGACAGATTCTCGACGCCAGCTTGGTAGAAATTGCGAATTCGGGCGGCCGCCTCCTTGCCGGAGTGCGGTAGTTTGGCCTTAAACTGGCTGCGAAACTTGAACATACACCGCGTTGGTGAGCGCGGCACAACTGCAAAACGTCCGACGTAATCGACAAATGGGACAGGTCCGCTGACTATCGTATAAGCGTATTCCCGCGCGGCTGCATCGAACGAGACAAGACGTTCGGTCAGCGACCGATGTCCCGCCACGTCACCCGCGATTGTCACTCGGCGGCTGACATATTCGCGTGGGTAGATGGGCCGGGGTGTTCCTCGCGGTGGTCTCGAGCTGCCTTGGCGGGACTGCAGCTGCCATTACCCGCTATCTGGTCAGCAGTGCCGAACGGCGTATCACTGGTGGCGTTGGCGCACGGTGCGCACCGAAAAGCGCTTGTCGCTACATCCGGTCGATGTCCGCTATGGCGTCGAAAGCAGACATCAGGCGGCGGGGCTTCGATGTCTGCTATGGGCCCAATAGCCGAAATGACTATTCAGATTTGCGAGAGCCCGGCTGGCCAGCAAGGGATTTGGCAACTTCGCGAGCACTGTCGATAAACAATTGGGCTGCCGGACCAAGAGTGCGATTTCTCAGCGTCACGATTCCGATGGGGGATCGGTGGACGGGCAGTTCAATCGGCAATACTTTGAGCGAATATCGTTTTCCGAAGGTCCGTACGACAGAGCTAGTCAGCAAAGTTATAAATCGGCCGCTCCCGACGAGTTCATTGCGAAGAGAAATCGAGAGCGTCGATATGATAAAATTCGGCGCTTTCAATCCGCGCTTTCTGAACGCATCGACCACGAGAGCGCCACCCCATGCATCGACGGGGGGTATGATCAACGGCTCATCAACCAAATCGGCCAGGTCAATTTTGCGGCGCCGTGCCCACTTGCTTTTCTCGCTGACCACCAGAAGGTACGGATCGTTGAAGAGAACCTGTACGTCCAGCTCTGGATCAAGATCGTCTATTGCAGGGTCTTTCCCCCATCGGGCAAGAACCAGATCAACCTTGCGCTCGCGAAGTTCTGGATACTCGACAGTCGGTTGCTGCACTTGCTCAACATGATATCGCACACGCGGAAAGGCTCGTGTAAGATGTTGCAAAATCGGCAGCAGAAATCCTGCTGTGATCGATTCCGGGCACCCGATCCTCAGTTCTCCCGCGTGCGCGTCGCCAATGAATTCGATATCTCGAATTCCCTGATGTAATTCGTCGAACGCTGCTCGGGCTCGCACTAGCAAAGCGTCGCCGTACGGGGTCGTAACGACGCCCTTCGGACTTCGATCGAAAAGTCGCACGCCAAGTGCGTGCTCCAGCGCGGCGATCACTTCCGAAATCGAGGGAGTGGAAACGCCGAGCTTGGCGCCAGCTTTGGCCATGCTGCCATTTTCAACCACAGTGAAAAAGACAAACAGATCACGCAACCGCAAGCGGCGGCCAATTTTTTGCTCCCACGGGATCGATCTAGGCATAAGGCAAACACCTAACACCTCTAATGAGAATTTGGAATTCCCTTAATACGGCCGTTCAACGATGTTGCTGGCGACTAGACTGCAAAACTACAGATCGTCGCGGGTCCTTAATTGCGTCGCCAACTGAATGACGGGTGGACCACATGAGGAATTTGCTCATCGTTTGCGCGTGCCTTATCGCAACCGCGTCGACTGCCGACGCGGCGCCGTGCCTCATTGTAACATTGACCGGGACCGAGGGCGGCCCGGCGGCCTTCAAAGGCCTGGCTGGTCCTGGGACGCTGGTGCGCTACGGTGACGATAGCAACAACTGCTCCTCCTTGAGGTTGCAGTTCGATGTCGGCCGCGGGACCACGATGCGGCTGTCACAACTCGGCATCGGCCCTGAGCGGTTGAATGCGGTTTTCTTCACGCACATGCACAACGATCACAGCGAAGGTTTTGCGGACCTCGTCCAATTGCGCTGGATGTTCTGGGGCACCGGGCCCAAGATCGAAGCCATCTGCAGTTCCGACGCGATTTCCCCGCTGGGCGTCACCTTAAGCTGCAAGAAGTTCACAGCACACATCGCCGATGCCTTCATCCACTCAGGCGAGGTTGCCCAGCGTCATTCGGAAATCGCGGCTCGCACTGCGGGCGGCCCAGCCGATCTGATTAACACGATCACCTTTGAGGCCAAGGACCAGTCACAGGTTGTCTGGACCTCTGGCGATGTGAAGGTCAGCGCCATCCGGTCGACGCACATAGTGGGTCATGTGTCTTATCGCGTCGACACGCCCGCCGGCAGCGTGGTGATCGGCGGTGATGCCGGCAATGACGTGCCGTTACCTCCGCGGTCCTCTTCGGCATCCGATCAGGTTGAAAAGTTGGCCAAAGGCGCCGACATAATTGTGCATTCGACTATCCACCCCATCTTGGGGCCGGACAAAGGCAGCGGATTTTTTCCGCATGCCTACTATCGCCAAAGCAATGCCTTCGATCTAGGCGCGATGGCGCAACGTGCAGGCGTCAAGCATCTCATGCTCACGCATCTGATTCCGCCCGTCGGCGCGTATCGTCAGGGCCCCTTCAAGGTGCCGGGCGGGCCACTGACCGAAGCGGACTACAGGAACGCGGCCCGGGACGGCGGTTTCACCGGCACCGTCATCGTCGGCACCGACCTTGCGAGCCTGCGGTTGCCGGCAAAGTAGCGTGAGGCTAGCTCCCTTCGAGAGGCGGTGTGTGTACCGAAAACCTCATCCGCATTGATTAGCTGACGGAATCACCTAACGTCAGCGCACAATGGTTGCACTGCTCTGCTTCATCCTGGCCGTGTTGGCCTCGCCATTCAAGTCGAAGAGCCGGCTTGAAGCTGAGAATGCGGCGCTCCGACATCAGTTGATCGTTTTGCGGCGTAAGATGCAGGGCCGGGTCCGGCTCACGAACAGCGATCGCTGGTTCTTTATCCAGCTGTATCGATGGTTTCCGTCGATCCTGCAGGTCCTCACGATCATCCGTCCCGAGACGCTCGTGCGTTGGCATCGGGCCGGCTTTCGCTGCTACTGGCGTTGGAAATCGCGCTCACTGGGAGGGCGGCCGCAGATCGAGACGGACCTCCGCGCGCTGATCCGGCGGATGAGCATCGAGAATCCGCTTTGGGGAGCGCCGCGCATCCACGGCGAACTGCTCAAGCTTGGGTTTGAGTCGCGCAGTCAAGCGTCGCCAAGTACATGGTCAAGCGACGCGGGCCACCAAGCCAGGGATGGCGCACCTTTCTGCGTAACCACGCGCCGGACATTGCCGCCATGGACTTGTTCATTGCCCCGACCATTGGCTTCGACCTGCTCTATGCCTTCGTCATCATTCGGCTAGATCGCAGAGACCTGGTCTGGATCAATGTCACAACAAACCCGACGGCAGAATGGATTGCGCGTCAAATAACGGAGGCATTTCCTTGGGATGATGCCCCGCAATACCTCATTCGCGATCGGGATCGGATCTACGGCACCATCGTCACACGCCGATTGCGCGCCATGGGCATCCGGGACAAGCCTACGGCGCCAGCCTCGCCTTGGCAGAATGGCTTTGCCGAACGGCTGATCGGATCGATCCGGCGCGAGTGTGTGGACCATTTCGTCGTCTTGGGCGAGGCGCATCTGCGCCAAATCCTGCGAGCCTATGCTCGCTATTACAACGACATCAGAACACATCGGTCATTGGATAAAGATGCACCGGTCTCTCGCCCGGTTCAGCGGGCCGGAATCATTAGTTCAATCGTGATCCTTGGCGGACTTCATCACCACTACGTCCGGGTTTAGGTTTTCGGTACACACAGCGGGCACGTGAGCAGCGGGGCGCGTCGTCGAGGTTCGACGTCGAGAAAACGGAAGCGTGGCATGGCGCTCCTCCCCTTGTTCAGGCGGGCGCGATTGGTTTCTCAGCCCCACCAACGCCTGGCGCACTGGGTGGCGGCGAAATAATAGGACCTGGGCAGCCGTGGCGTCTGTCAGCTACCCGTCATTAAACTAGGGCCAATGCTATCAAAGCCGGCCACCGAGGGTCAGCATCCAGTCGTTCTGCGGCAAGATGTCGATTACGGCCGCGACTGAATGGTTCTGAATCAGTTCGGCTTGGTAGACGCCGTTTTCATTGCGCAGCAAAACGTCAGTTGTGCCATCGTTATTGACGTCGTTGATGCCAACGATGCTCCACTTGGCCTCTAATTGTCCGAGGACGTGCGAATTGGTGACTAGCTGGCTGTTGGTCGTGTTGATCCGCAGGAGGCCATCGTCACGCAAGAGCAGCGCATCGGCCCAGCCGTCGCCGTTAAAGTGGCCGATCCCGGCCAATCGCCATTGCAGCACGCCTGCGGCCGCTTCGACTCCGCCCTCAGCGGCGAGATGACCCCCGGCCATTATAGAAGGCGGCGACACCTTCGTGATGAGCAAGGATATTCTGGTTGGTTTTTCATCCTTGGCTTCCAGCCCCGCCGGCGTCGCCTGGCTGCAGCGCTACCTTGATCCCGAAGGCTACCGGGTGCATCGTCAATTTGACGACGGAATGGCTCCATCTGGACTGCATTTTCGCGGTCATCCGCGAAGGACTCTGCATGTGTTACATGCCGGGGCTGAATGAAGGCCGGTTACCTGACCCGATCAAGAATTGGGAAATCATTGAGGCGACCGCCGAGGAGGCGCACACGCTTGGATGCAACACGCTCTGCCTCGGACCCGGTATCGTCATCGTTGGAGCGGAACACCAACGGCTCATCGAGCAAATCGAGAAGCGGGGTGGCACTGTGATTCCCGTACTGTTCGATAAGCCGTCCGAGCTTGGCGGAGGAATCCGCTGCCAACGCATCCGCTGGTTCGGACAGCTTGAAGTATCCCACCGAGCTGCTTGAGTGGCGAAGCAGGCGCGCTGAAATTGACCTTCCCGCCTGCCTTCTGCAGCTGTGCGAAGGCGCTTTCCCCGCCTTGCCGAGGTCGGTGAGCGCCCGCTTGATCTCTTCGCCACCTTCCAGCGCGATGCGCTGCGAGAAGGTTGTTTGCCAACTCGGCTTGCGGCTTGTAACGTGCGCGCCTTCTTGTTGCCGGTGTGGTGGCTTGGCGATGACGCTGGGGGCGCGCCTTATCATTCTCATTTTGCTGGCCGCGGTGCCAGTGTTTGTCATTCAGATTTCCACGGACTACGAAATCCGCGCAGGCCGACAGGCGGCGATACTTCTGGTCTGCTGAGACTCTTGCGGGCTTGGTCGCTGCCCGTCAGGACCGAGTGGTAGAAGGTGCTCGACTCCTGCTTGAGGCGACGTCACACCTGCAATCCATCCAGGAAAAGAACGCCGAGCAATGTAACCGGCGACTGCGTCAGATTGCAGAGAAGGTCCAAGAGTTGACCGCCATGGCGGTGCTAACACCGCAGGGCGAGCGATGGTGCGTCAGTCTATCGGGTACTGGCCCAATCAACCTGGCGGACCGGCAGTATTTTCAGGACACGGTCCGCACGCGTTCCATGCAGTCCAGTGATTATATCGTTGGAAGGCAAACCGGCCAGGGTAGTTTGGTTTTCACTTATCCGGCGCTCGGAGACAGCGGCTCAATAGAATCCGTCGTGTTCGTTGCCTATAGAACAAGTGTGCTGTCTCGCATGCTCAACGAACCCGAGCTTCCGGCGGGCGCGATCGTTGCGCTTATGGACCAGACCGGGGTCGTTGCCGCGCGATGGCCCGATCCCGGACAAATGGGTCGGCGAAAATCTGTCTGCGTCCGAGGTTGTACGTCGCGCCATCGCACATCAGCGAGGCTCGATCCGTGGCATTGCCGATTGGACCGGAAGCGGGGAATACGCGTTTGCCTTTGCGCCGATCCAACCGCCGTCCAAGCTAACCGCCATTGTCGCATTACCGATGACGGCGGCATTGAAAGAAGCGGACTCGTTATTCTGGCGCGAGGCCGGCTGGACGATACTCGTTTTTCTTCTTGCGGCTTTGCTTGCCATTCTCGGCGTGCAACTTGGCGTGGTGAGGCCGTTGCGCGAATTGAGCAGTTCAGTCGACAGCTTGGCTCGCGGTGACTTTGACGGCCGTCCAACCATTCCCTTACGTGGCACTAAGGAGTTGCGATCTCTTCGAGAGCATTTCCAGGCCATGGCACGAGCGCTGCAAGACCGGCAGTCGCAACTATTAGAAGCCTTGCAGCAAAAAGACGTGCTCCTGCAAGAGGTCAATCACCGCGTAAAAAACAGCCTTCAACTTGTGGCCAGTCTCTTTGGATTGCAACGCGCCCATGTTCGCGATCCGGAAGCGCGGCGGCAATTTGACGAAGCAGGACGGCGCATCAATACAGTGGCGCAAATCCACCAACGCCTTTACCAAGACGCAAACCTGGACCGAGTGTCACTGGATACCTTTCTGCGAGAGATGTGCACTGATCTAAGCAACGTCTTGGGCAACGACAAGATTTCCATCATTTGCGACGCATCGCCGTGCCACCTGCCAACACAAGAGATCATCCCGGTCGCGCTTATTGTGAACGAACTCATCACCAATGCGTTTAAATACAGCTATCGGGAAGGCACAGGCGGATCAATTCGAGTCAGTTGCCATCCTGAAGGCGACGAAATCGTGCTAAAGGTTTCGGACGACGGTACGCCACTGGCTGACAATTTCGATCCGGCAAAGAGCAACGGACTTGGCATGAAGATGATAGCGGCCTTGGCGAAACAACTCCGCACCCAGTTCGAGGTGATGCGTCACGCGACAGGGAAGTCATTCGTTTTACGCGTACCGATCCGGAGCGCGAAATGATCCAGCTCGAGATTGCAGATCTGAAATATTACCTCGCTTCATCCTCCGACATGCCGGACGATGAAGCGCATCGCCAGGGCGAGCGCAGTCCTGACAAGGCCGCTCAGCCGCGTGTCCTCATCGTGGAGGACGAAGGTTTGGTTGCGATGAACATGGAGGCCGCCTTAGCTGAAGAAGGCTTTGCCATCATCGGGATCGTAGACAACGAGGCTGACGCCATCGCCGCTGCTGAGCATCTCAAGCCAGATGTTATTCTCATGGATATCACGCTGCGTGACGGCAATGGGATTTCGGCCGCCCGAACCATCCTCGAAAGACGCGATACTCATATTATTTTTGTTTCGGGCAATTCCGATCCGCTAACGTTAGCCGTAGCACATGAGTTGCGACCCGCTGCCTTTATCCGCAAACCGTTTGTCTCAGACACCCTTGCCCGGCTCGTCAGAAGTGCCCTCGTAAAGAAGAACTGAAACGACGGTCCTCACCGCGGCCAAGCCGCGCACCAAGGTAGCAGCTTTGCGAAAAGGCCGGACGCAAGGCCCGCGACGCCCGCAAGGCCGACGGCCAGCTCAATTGTTGCAAGCTAAAGGCGCCCGTTGGGTCATCGAGCGCGGGCCGCGGTTGATGAACGTCGTCGGTACCGTGCCGCTGTCGAGAGCGTTGGCGGTATCGCGCCAGACCACGCGGCCGCCCGGGGCACCGTACCGCTGTCGATAGTGCGAATGTTTTTCAATTTCCCGCCTATAAAAGGCGGTCAGCGAAGCTCTTCGAACCTCTGCGCACGCTCAAGCAGGTTGGCCACGGTCGAGACGTGCCATTGTAAGCCTCGTGCGGTCGGTATCTTCCGCTCATTGAGCGCCCGGGTAAGTTCGGGTCCATCGGCGAACAAGACCCGACGATTTTCTCGGTCGACGCTGACCACAAATCTTCGGCTTTTCGTCGGCCGGGTATCCTGCGCGGCCTGTTGCGAGGCTGGAAGCTCGATTTCGGTGGGGTCCTTGAAGGTCGGCGCCGCGCCCAGCGGTGAGTTGATCATTGCCACGAGGGAGGGTGCTGCAATGCTCTGTGCCTGGCCAAAGCCGGCATGCTCTTTAAGCCCTAGGTCCACCACGTCAATTATTGAGCGACCATATCGTTGGTGCAGGTCAAATATTCTGGTCGCGTTCTCTTCTGACGGCCCCGGCAGCGCCGAGAGCGCTCGAAAAATTTCGCCGTAGGCCGCGAGAAAGGCCGGCCTGCTCATGGATCGGAAGCGCTCGGCCCCCAATATGAATTGTTCGACCATTGTAATGTCTTCCGACCGCGTGTGTTCACCCATAAAAAGATCAAGTGCATAGGAATCGGCGGGTTCTTGGTCGCCTAGCCCTGCTGCGAGAAGTGCAAAACGGCGTTCAATGCATTGCGAGCACACACCGCACTGTTTCGTGCTCATGGCCCAATTTCGAACACCGGCGCAGCTTACTGAGTGCGCGATGAGATCCGCACAGCCATGCAATCGAAGAACCTCGGCTACCTCGCTCTTCGTTCGCCAGAGGTACTGGTTCTGAATGTCGACGGGGCGCCGCAGCAACAAAGAGAAAAGCCGATTAAAGGCCTTGATGACGCGGGGATGAGTGGTGCGGCTGGCTCGCGTTCCCAACACATGTTCTGCAATTGGCAAATTGAAGCTCGTATGCCATTTTCAAAGAACTGGACAGTATCTTTCTTGAACATGCTCGCGACGGCACAAGGCGAAGCTGCGCTGCAAGCTGAGCAAAAGGCAGCACGTGACGAGCGACCGCCCGGAAAGCTGCAAAGAAGGCGCGTCGGAGGGGGCTACTGATCTGATCGTTCAGGTGGCGGCCGTGATACTACGTGTAACCGCTGACCCCTTAGCGGGAGATTTCCACTTTAAGCGGTTCGTTCGTTACATCGGCTGCGACGGAACCTGATACTTCGACATCTCCATAAATGGGTAGAGCGGTGCCTACCCAAGAATACCAAACCACGAAATGCGGCTTAACCTTCCAGACCGCGCCATAGGCGATGAGTAACCCTGCCAGCGCGAGCAAGGCACAACAAGCCCTTGCCACTTCATTGCCCCGACGAGGCGTTGCCCTCTTCCTGTCCCACCATCCAAGTAATGCTCGGCCAAATGCGGGGACCAGAATAAACAATGAGGCCAGCGTTAGAAGCGATGAGATGCGTTCGATGATCGTCACTGCCACTGACCCGTGGACCGCATTACCGTCACATCGGCGAGGCGATCTTCGCCTTTGAGGCCTCGGTGCATTTCGGTGCCCGCGATTTGCAGTTCACGCACCTTCACGCCACGATCATAAATGTCGAGCCTTTCGGCCTCGGGCGGGGGTGTAAGAGCCAAAGCTTCGACTTCTGCAGCGGCTAGGTCGTGCGCCGCAAGGATATGTCGGGACGTTTGGTCTTCCCCATTTACGGTCAAGGGAAAGTGCGCTTGGAACCTATGATCCGGCATCATCACGCAGTAACTCCACAGAAATGTCCCCTCCGCTATGGTACTGCCCCTCAATTCGTCTTTCCCTGAATTTATCCCGTGCCGGGCCGATATAAAACTGAGCTGGACGCTTGCAGGCACGTTTTGGGGGGCCTCAGTAACGGAGCCCTAGGGCCGATCCGAAACGCTCCCTGCCCTTAGCTAAGGTCGCCTGCGAGGGGTTTGAACCGGGGGTTGATTATCAAATACGTCTAAAACATCAAATATTTCAACGCCATATGGCGGAGAGGGGGGATTCGAACATCCGGTACGGTTCGCGCCTACTCCGATCAGAGATGCTCATTTGGGCGCCAACTGAGCAACAACATTACCCAGAAAGGACTGGAATTCGTCGGCTGTTGGAGCGGTACTGGGTGCAGTTCCGGTGCGATGTGCGTTTCGGGATCCTGCCCCGCCGGCCTGGTGGCCGAGGTGGGGCTTCGGTGGTGCGGCGGATGGCGCCGCGTTGATACCACGAGGATCCCATGACCAAGCCCACATTGAAGCATTCTGGTGCGGCCAAAAGCGCGGGCACTAAATCAAAGCATCGTCGCCCGGTTCGACCGACCGCTCGCAAGCCAACATTGCCGCAAATCAAGCCGCCCCGTGCCGCCGCCGTTGCGTCGAGCAAGCAGGAGCGTCCGCAGACCAAACAGGCTCGGGTGATTGCGATGCTTCGTGGGCCGGCTGGCGCCACCATGGATGCAATCATGCGGGCGACGGGCTGGCAGCCCCATTCGGTGCGGGGCTTCCTGGCCGGCACGGTTCGAAAGAAGCTCGGTCTCAATCTGCTGTCGGCGGCAGACGACAACGGACGCACCTATCGGATCGGCGATCGCACGGCTCCGACCACCGCAAACCCGAAGGCGAACCAAGCGGCCTGATACGATGCGGCGGTCAAAATCGATTGTGCAGGGGCCAATCGAGGAGACGTTGGAGACGGAGATCGCGCGCTTGCGCGGTCTGGCACTTGAGGGGTTGCGAGCCCGCTGGCAAAGCGTAACCGGACGGGAAGCGCCCCCTCACCTGCCTCGGCATCTCCTGTTCGCGATGATCGCCTACCGCATCCAGGCCGAGGCACTGGGAGATCTCGACACCGACACCGCTCGGCTGTTGCGGAACGTCGGGGCCGCCCGATCCGGGCCTGAGGTTATTCCGCTAACCGATGCTTTGGATCGGCGCCGGCGAAAGCTCCTGCCCGGCACCGTGCTCACTCGGGAATGGAATGGTCACAACCATCGGGTCATGGTGGTGGCTGAGGGCTTTGCTTGGGAAGGTCGGACCTATGACAGTCTGTCAAAGATCGCCTATGCCATCACCGGGACCAAATGGAATGGTCCGCGCTTTTTCGGCTTGCGGGAAAAGAAACCGGCCGAGGTGCCGCAATGACGGCGAGCAAACGTCCGGTGCGCGATCTATACACGGGTTTCGACGGATTCCGGTCTCGACCAGGAGTTTAACTCGCTGGATGCCCAGTACGATGCCGCCTCAGCCTACATTCGCAGCCAGGCTCATGCCCACTGGACGCTGGTCCGGACAAGATATGACGACGGCGGGTTCTCGGGCGGCTCGACCGACCGGCCTGCCCTGCAGCGCCTGCTGGACGACGTCAGGGCGCGCAGGATCAATGTCATTGTGGTCTACAAGGTCGATCGGCTCACCCGGTCTCTGGCTGATTTTGCCAAGCTGGTCGAACTGTTCGACGCCCATGGTGTGTCGTTCGTGTCGGTTACCCAGCAGTTCAATACCACCACCTCGATGGGGCGTCTGACCCTCAACGTGCTGCTGTCGTTTGCCCAGTTTGAGCGGGAGGTCACGTCCGAGCGCATTCGCGACAAGATCGCCGCCTCCAAGCGCAAAGGGCTCTGGGTGGGCGGGATGGTGCCGCTCGGCTATCGAACTGAAGGACGGCAAACTGCTGATCGTTGAGAACGGAGGCCGAGCAGGTCCGGACGATCTTCAGGCGATATCTGGAGCTGGGCAGCGTCAACCGGCTGGCGGTCGATCTTCGAGAGCGGGGCTTCCGGACCAAGATCAGGAGATTGTCGAACGGCAGAACCACAGGCGGCGTTGCCTTCACGCAGGGGCCGCTCTTTTACATGTTGCGCAATCGCTTCTATGTCGGAGAGGTTCGATACAAGAACGAGATCTTTCCCGGGCCTCAGCCCCCGCTCATGGAGCGCGAACTCTTTGAGGCGGTCCAGGCCAAGCTGACGGAGCAGTGGTCGCATCGGACTGTGACGCGAACCAGGTCCAGCTGTTTGCTGACAGGATTGCTGTTCGACGATGCCGGTCACCGCATGGTCCCGACACACTGCCACCAAGAACCGGGTGCGCTATCGGTATTACGTGTCGGAAGCTCATCTTCAGGGGCGGTGCGGAGGCACCGGCCGGTTCCATCTCCCGCGTGCCCGCCTTGGAGATCGAAGCCGCGGTGATCAAGGCTCTTGCAGCGCATCTGGGCGATCGTACCAAGCCGACGACGGATCCAAACCGGATGCATCGCGAGATCGTCACGGCCAACGTGGTTCGCATCGAGGTCCGCAAGAACCAGTTGGCGGTTCGGCTCAAGCCACCGAACGCAGACGGAGCAGCCGACCGCGACCAAAGCCTCGAGGTCGATCCGGTGGCATCGAGCAAGGACGAGAATGGCTCATTGCTTCTGATACCCTGGTGCAAGCCGCCATCAAAGAAGTTTCGCGAGATCCTGTTACCGCCATCCGTCTCACGGCAAGACGTCCGTCCGATCAAGGCCGAGCGACGAGCGGCACTGATCAAGTCCATCGCGCGCGGCCGAGATTGGCTGGACCAAATCGTCTCCGGGAGCGTGCAGGGAGTTGAGCAGATCGCCGCGCGTCACAAATGCAGCGTCCGTCATGTCAACATGACGATCTCGATGGCCTTCATCGCTCCAGCCCTGGTCAAGGCCGCCGTCGAGGGGCTTTTGCCCCGCGGCATTGGCGTCGCGAGTTTGCGCGATGCACCGGCCGAATGGTCGCACCAGCTCCAACGGCTGGGGCTTGCTCAGCGACCCTGACCGCGCCGCCTCGGATCGGCGCGCCATTCAAGCATTGGGCCGACCGGACGGTCATACCGGGAAGGACCGGCCGTGGTTCCTCTCCGACCGCATCGCTAAAACCGCGCATCGAAGGCTAGCCGCCAGGAACGGGGTTTCCTGCGGCAGAGACCGGACCCGAAAAGCCGCGCGCCGTCTCGGCAGAGACCGAAACAGCCGAGACCGCCACCAGGAAAGCCCGCCACACGCGGGCAATTCTCAGAGGTCTCCACCGATCAGCAAATGAACAGAGTGCGTGGTGGGCGCGACAGGGATCGAACCTGTGACCCCTACCATGTCAAGGTAGTGCTCTTCCGCTGAGCTACGCGCCCGTCTCGGTGTGGTTTATCGGCTCGTGGCAGGCGAGGCAAGATGCGCGGGTATTGCCGGCGGCAGGCGAGACAAGCCGCTGGCAGCTCCTTTAAGCCGCCAGCAGCTTGTGCACCTCGTTGACGAGGTCGCGCAGATGGATCGGCTTGGACAGCACCTTGGCGTGCTTGGGCGCCGCGGAATCGGCGTTGAGCGCGACCGCGGCGAAGCCGGTGATGAACATGATCTTGATGTCGGGATCGAGCTCGGCGGCGCGGCGGGCCAGCTCGATGCCGTCCATCTCGGGCATCACGATGTCGGTAAGCAGCAGCTGGAACGGCTCCTCGCGCAGCCGCTGATAGGCCGCAAGTCCGTTGTCGTAGGAGATGACGTCGAAGCCGGCGTTCTGCAGGGCCTTGACCAGGAACCGACGCATGTCGGTATCGTCTTCCGCCAACAGGATTTTCGCGGTCTGCGCGTTCTGACTTTGTGCCATTGCCCCTGCCCTGAGCGCCCACCTATAGCGGGCCGACGCTAACGTCTCGTTACAAACACCGCGAGCTTGCACGCCTTCGCAGGCAACGGGCAACCGCGCTTTCGGCCTTTCGCGCGATTTCGCCCGGCTTCGCCCGTGTTCGCCCCGCCGCCTCCCATTAGCCGGATTGCTGGTAAACAAGGGGTGAAAGCGTGCTTGGCAGCGGCGCTCCGGCCGTGGACAATGCACAGGAAACGACTCCGCGTCGCCCGCCCCGCCCTCTTGAGCTTTTGAGTCCCGCGCCGCCATGAACCAGCCCAAAGACGAATTCGACCCGCCGTTCGAGGTGCTCGAACCGGCACGCTGGCGGGGTCCGGTGCTGTTCAACTCGCCGCATTCGGGGCGGATCTATCCGCGCGAATTCCTGCTGAGCTCGCGGCTCGAACTCGCGACCCTGCGGCGCTCCGAGGACAGCTTCGTCGACGAGCTGTCGCTCGGCGTGGTCGCGCGCGGCTATCCGCTGATGCGCGCGCATTTCCCGCGCTGCTATGTCGACGTCAACCGCGAGCCCTACGAGCTCGATCCGCGCATGTTCGAGGGCCGGCTGCCGTCGTTCGCCAACACCCGCTCGATGCGGGTGGCGGGCGGGCTCGGCACGGTGGCGCGCGTGGTCGGCGACGCGCAGGAAATCTATCACCAGCGCATCTCGGTCGACGATGCGCTCGCCCGCATCGAGACGCTGTATAAGCCCTATCATCGAGCGCTACGCCGGCTGTTCACCCGCGTGCATCGCGAGTTCGGCGCCGCCATGCTGGTGGACTGCCACTCGATGCCGTCGTCGACCGGGCCGAAGGACGACCGGCCGCGCGCCGACGTGGTGCTCGGCGATCGCTACGGCACGAGCTGCGTCGCGGTGGTGTCGGAGACGATCGAGACGACCTTGCGCCAGCTCGGCTATGCGATAAGCCGCAACAAGCCCTACGCCGGCGGCTTCATCACCGAGCACTACGGCAATCCGGCCGCGGGCCTGCATGCCATCCAGCTCGAGATCAACCGCGGCCTCTACATGGACGAGCGGCGGTTCGAGCACTCGGCGAATTTCGCCCGCCTCGCCGCCGACCTGGAGACCCTGGCCGACACCCTGGCCGACATCCCGATCGAGGAGCTGCGGCCCTACCGCGCCGCGGCGGAGTAGGCCGGCGGGCAAGGCGCGTCCTCGCTCACGCGCCAGCGCGTGTACTCATTACGCCGCCAGCGCGTGTACTCATTAACGCCCAGGTAATGTCTGCTTTCGAGGATACAGCGGACTTGGCGCGCACAGGCCGCCGGCGCCCTAGTGGCAACGAACCGGGCGGCCACTATCTGGCGGACAACGCATCACGACCAGAGGAAACGTCATGGCCATGAACATCGTGAGCGGCAACGACGGCGCCAACACGCTCTCTGGCACCAATGGCGACGACCTGATCTACGGCTTCGATCCGAATGCGCCGTATGCGTCCGCCACCATCGCGGCCACGCGCGTCGCCAGCGGGCTCAGCCAGCCGCTCTATGTGACGGCGGCGCCGGGCGACACCAGCCGGCTGTTCATTGTCGAGAAGGGCGGCACCATCAAGATCCTCGACCTGAACAGCGGGCAGGTGCTGGCGACGCCATTCCTCACCGTGCCGGTCAACACCGCGAGCGAACGCGGCCTGCTCGGCCTCGCGTTCGATCCGGACTACGCCACCAACGGCGCGTTCTACCTCTACGCGACCTCGAACGCGTCGTCGCCGCACAACGAAGTGTGGCGCTATCACGTCTCGGGCAATCCCAACGTCGCGGCGGCGGGCCGCGACCTCATCCTCGACGTCGGCCCCTCGACCAACGGCAATCACAATGCTGGCTGGCTCGCGTTCGGTCCGGACGGCGATCTCTACATCGCATCGGGCGAGGTCGGCGTCGCCGCGAACGCGCAGGACAAGACCAACCTGCTCGGCAAGATCCTGCGCATCGACGTCGATCCGGTCGCGCCGGGCTATCAGATCCCGGCCGACAATCCGTTCGTCGGCGAGGGCGGCGGCGTACGCGGCGAGATCTGGGCCTACGGCCTGCGCAATCCGTGGCGCGAGAGCTTCGACCAGGCGACCGGCAATTTCTTCATCGGCAATGTCGGCGGGACCTCGTTCGAGGAGATCAATCTCGGGCAGAAGGGCGCGAATTACGGCTGGCCGATCGTCGAAGGCGTCGAGCACGAATCCGAGCATTCATCAATCCGATCTATACCTATCCGCACGGCAGCGGCGCCTCGGTCACCGGCGGCTATGTCTATCGCGGCGAGAGCGATGGACTGAACGGCCAGTATTTCTTCGCCGACTTCATGCAGAGCAAGGTCTTCACCTTGCGGTTCGACGGCGCCAACTGGGTCGCGACCGACCGCACGTCGCAGATCGTGCCCAATGTCGGTACGGTCAATGCGCCCGCCTCGTTCGGCGAGGATGCGCGCGGCAACCTCTACATCGTCGACATCGGCGGCGAGGTGTTCCGCCTGACGCCCAACGTTCAGTCGTCCGACACCGGCGACTCGCTGTCGGGTGGCGCCGGCAACGACCGGCTGTTCGGCGGTGCGGGTCCCGACCGGCTTGACGGCGGTCTTGGCGCGGACTTCCTCAATGGCGGCGCCGGCGACGACCGCTTCATCTACCGCCCCGGCGATGGCGCGGACGTGATTTTTGGTTTTGGTACCGGTGCGGGCAGCGAGGATCAAATCGCACTGAACGAATTCTCTGCTATCCGGGCATTCGCCGACGTGCTGTCCCTCGCAACGCAGGTCGGCAGCGACACGGTGATCAATTTTGGCGGTGGCGGTTCGATCACTCTGAGGAACGTGCAGCGCGCCAGTTTGAGCGCAAGCGACTTTAGCTTCTCGACATCCCCAGATGACTTCAACGCCGACGCGTCGCAGCGACATCTTCTGGCAGACCGACGGGGGCTTGCTCGCTCTCTGGGAAATGAATGGCTTCCAGATCAGCTTTGCGGATTTCACGCGGCTCGGCGCCTCCGCGGTCGGGACTGCCGGGGGCGGACTGGCATGTCATCGATACGATCGACACCAATGCCGACGGCAAGACCGACATCCTGTGGCGCACCGACGCCGGCAAGCTCGCGGTCTGGCTGATGGACGGCAACCACATCATCGGGGCGGATTTCCTCAAGATCGGCTCGACGGTGGTCGACACGCCCGGATCGGACTGGCACGCACTCGGAGCGCTCGACGCCAACGGCGACGGCAAGGGCGATCTCCTGTGGCGGACCGACTCCGGTGCGCTTGCGATCTGGGAGCTCGACGGCAACCAGATCAAATTCGCTGACTATCTTCGCGCCGGCGCGACCCAGGTCGGCGTGCCCGGTGCGGACTGGAACATTGTGGGCGATGGCGACTTCGACGGCGACGGCATGGGCGGTCTGTTGTGGCGGACCGACAGCGGCGCGCTCGCAACCTGGGAGCTCAACGGCATTCAGATCAAGTCCGCAGCTTTCATCAAGGCCGGCGCGACCACCGTCGGAGCTCCGGGGTCCGACTGGCACGTCGTCGACGTCGCGGACTTCGACGGCGACCGCAAGAGCGACATTCTGTGGCGGACTGGCTCGGCAACGCCTGAGACGGGGCTTGAGCCCGGCGGCGGCTCGATTGCGATCTGGGAGATGGACAGCAGCCAGATCAAGGCCGCTGGCTTCACCCGGCTCGGATCCACCACGGTCGGCGCGCCCGGCCTCGACTGGCATGTCATCGGCGCGAACGACTACAACGGCGACGGCAAGAGCGATCTGCTCTGGCAGACCGACAGCGGTGCCCTCGCGATCTGGGAGATGGATGGAACTCAGGTTGCCTTCGCGGATTTCATCAAGGCAGGCCAAGCCAATGTTGGCGTGCCTGCCCCAGACTGGCACGTCTTCCAGCATCACTACGATCTCATTTAGGCAATGCACCGAGCTCTACACCTGCACCCACCACGGCTTGCGTTTACTGGGTCGTCCGCTTTCGCGGACGATGACAGCAGGATTTGTGGCACGCGCGTCGGAATGGCCCCCAAGAAAAAAGGGCCGCCGGCAAGCCGACGGCCCAAGTCTAGGGAGGAAACGCCCAAGGAGGGCGGCGGGAACGTCCGAGGGGACGATACCGCGCTGCACAAATATGCTCCCGCGTCGCACAAAACGCAAGGCCTATGTCGGGTTCCACACCCCGGCTGTTCACAACCCGACAGCCCGGTCATTTGGCCGCTAAGTGCCCTTCCCGGCTGCCGAAATAGGCCACCAGCGCCACCAGCATGAAGGCCGCCTGCAGGCCGAACACCAGCCGGTAGGCCTCGAGCGGATAGGCCCCGCGCTCGCTCGGGAACAGCTCGATCAAGGCCCCGCTGATCAGCTGCAGCATGAAGCCGCCGCCCATGGTGCCGATGTTGAGCAAGGTCATGGTGCGGCCGAGCAGGTGCGGCGGCACCAGCGACCGGCCGTGCGCCAGCACGATCGACACGCTGCCGGTAGAGAAGCCGAGCAGCGCGAACACCGCGATCAAGAGCGGCGTCGGCATTACGCCGAACGCCGCGAATGAGGCGAGCGCGGTGAAGCTGAAGCCGCAGGCCAGCATGATCGGGATCTTGTGGCGGCCGAACATGCGGTCGGTCGGCCCCCAGAAGAACGAGCCGACGATTTGCGCGAGCGCCGCGACAAACAGGATGTCACCGCGGCCCTTCAGGTCGTAGCCGTAGATGTGCGTCAGATACGGCCCGCCCCACAGCCCGACCACCAGGATGTAGCTCGGATAGCTCGCGAGCTGGATCATGAAGATCCGCCCGATCGACGGCGTGCGGATTACCTCCCAGATGCCGGCAACGCTTTCGCGCAGGGTCTCGCGGCGCGCCACCGGCCGGGCGCCCGGCGGCTCGTCGCTGATGATCAGCCAGGTCAGCAGGCCGATCGCGATGGTGAAGACGCCGACGCCGATGAAGGTGGCGCGCCAGCCGAAGGTCGCGGTCGAATAGGCCATCGGCGCGGTCGCCAGCAGCGCGCCGAGCGAGCCGATGCCGAGATGGATGCCGCCGAGCGTCGAGAACCGCTCGGGGGCGAACCAGCGCGCATAGAGCGCGAGCGGCGCCATCAGGAAACAGGCGGTGCCGAGGCCGAGCAGTGCGCGGCCGGCGACCAGCCCGGGCGCGCCCTGCGCCAGCGCGAACACGCCGCAGCCGATCACCGTAATCGCCACCGACACCAGCATGCAGAGCTTGGGTCCGAAGCGGTCGAGCGCCACGCCAAGCGGCAGCTGCACGGCGGCGAACACGAAGAAGTACGCGCTCGACAGCAGCCCGATCTCGAGCGGCGACAGCCCAACCTCGGCGGCAAGGTTGGGCGCGATCACGCCGACCGAACTGCGCAGGAACTGGCTGACGATATAGAGCACGCCGAGCGTCGCCAGGATGGCGAGCGCCATCCCCGACAACAGCCGCGCCGAATATGGCTTCGCGCTGCCTTCCGTCGTCATCCCGGCCTTTCCCGTCCGCGTTCTTGCCCGTTCACGCCCGTTCTGGCCCGCACCAGTGGCGCGACGCTTTATTCACTGTCATCATCCGCGCGCAGCGGACGATGCCTCGGATTGATGCTACTGGATGCCGGTTCGCGCGGCATGACAACCCAAAACGGCGCATGACTGCCATTGATTTTGCTGCCTTTGTCGACCGGCTCGCGGCGGTGTCCGGCGAGGCGATCGTGCCGTTCTTTCGCACCTCGCTCGGCGTCGACAACAAGGCCGTGGGCGGCGGCTTTGACCCGGTGACCGCCGCCGACCGTGCCGCCGAGACCGCAATGCGCGCGCTGATCCGGGCGAGCTTCCCGGACCACGGCATCATCGGCGAGGAGTTCGGCAACGAGCGCACCGACGCCGAATACATCTGGATCCTCGACCCGATCGACGGCACCAAGTCGTTCATCTGCGGCATGCCGGCCTGGGGCACCTTGATCGCGCTGACGCGTGGCGGCGAGCCGGTGTATGGGCTGATGCACCAGCCGTTCACGCGCGAGCATTTTTCCGGCGACGGCGGCGCCGCGCGCTACCGTGGCCCGGTCGGCGAGCGCGCGCTGCTGGTGCGGCGCTGCGAAAGTCTGGCGGAGGCGGTGCTGATGACCACGAGCCCGCTGCTGATGAAGGAGGCCGACCGTCGCGCCTTCGGGGCGGTCGAAAGCGCGGTGCGGCTGTCGCGCTATGGCGGCGACTGCTACGCCTATTGCATGCTGGCGGCCGGCCACGTCGATCTGATCGTCGAGACCGAGCTCAAGCCCTACGACATCCTGCCGCTGATGCCGATCATCAAAGGCGCAGGCGGCATCGTCACCGCCTGGGACGGCGGCTCGCCCAAGGCTGGCGGTCGCATTGTCGCCGCCGGCGACGCCCGCGTGCATGCCGCGGCGCTCAAGTTGCTGGCGGGGTGAGTGTCGCGGATTGAATCCAACCGCGCGGCAAACGCGCTTCACCCTCCCGCGGCCGCGCCGCCGAGTGGAGCGAGGGTCCGGCGCGGCCACTTCTTTAGAGTGTTCGCGCTGGCCGCTCGCTGCGCTCGCCAGCGCGAAACGAGGGCGAGGGTGAAGAGAGTTTGGCTCGGCCGACCGCAGATCGAACCATGACAGCCCCCACACCCCACGACCCGCGCACCATCGTCGGCACCGTTCTGGCCCTGACATCGGCGATAGCCTTCGCGTTGTCGAACGCGTCGGCGATATTTGCCTTCCAGGCCGGCAGCAATCCGATCACCTTGGCTGCGGTCCGCTTTGTCCTTCCGGTTCTGATTCTGGTGATCTGGCTGACCGCGGAACGCCGCTCCGTTTGGCTCCCCAAGCGGGACGGTTGGATCGCCGTTGCCTTGGGCGCGGTCACCGCCGCCTATAGCTGGGCGCTGCTTAGCGCGATCGGCGCAATCCCGCTCGCGCTCGCAATCCTGATCTTCTACCTGTTTCCGCTGGTGGGGAGCGTGATCCTCGGCTTGTTCGGCTGGGAGAAGCTCGGCTTAAAGACGATTGCGGCGATTGTCGTTGCCTTCGCGGGGCTGGCGCTCGCGCTCGATCCGCGCGTTGGCCAGCTCGACGTTGTGGGGATGGCGCTGGCCTTTCTCGCGGCGCTTGGACTTGGCGTCGTGGTCGCGGTGTCCAGCCGCGTGCTGCGGGCCGGCGATGCCAGGCCCGTGACACTTTATATGGCGGGCGTTGCTGCGGTTCTGCTGATTGGCTTCTGCACGCTGCAAGGCGATTTCGCGCTACCGCGCACGGCCACCGGATGGGTCGGATTTGTGGCGGCCGCGCTGTTCTACGCCTTTGCCATGATCGCGTTCTTTATTGCGGTCGCCATGATCGGCCCAACCCGCAGCTCAATGTTGTGCTACGCCGAACCGGTGGTCTCGGCCGGGCTTGGCGTGGTCCTGCTGGGGGAGACGCTGACGATGGTGCAAATCAGCGGGATCTTCGTGGTCGTCGGCGCGCTCGTCGGCGCAACACTGCTGCAGCAGCGCCCGAAATCTCAAGCTTAGGCGCCCGTGAACGCGCCGACGTAGCGGTCACGCATTTGCAACGACATTCGCCGCCGGTGCTACAAGCGTCCATCTGAGTCCGTCGATCGCGTAGTCGAGATTTGCATAACCTTCGAGTGCCCTTGGCGCCAGGTGCGTAATGACCATATGGCCAAATCCGTTCTGCTGGGGCGGTGCTACAGGCGGTCCGCCACGTTCTTGCCAATCAATTCGCATTTGCGTTGAACCATCTTTGCTTTGAACGATTGTCCAGCGAATACTGACCGAACCTTGCGGTGACGATAGCGCGCCGTACTTGGTGGCGTTGGTGGCAAGCTCGTGCAAAGCCAAGCCGATTTGTTCCACGGCCTTGGGCCTTAGTATGAGTTCCGGTCCTTCAATTGTAATTCGATCATCGTCCGGTTGGCCGAAGGGCGCCAGTTGAGACGAAATAACTTCGCGGATGTCTGCGCCTTGCCAGTTTCGCGTGACCAGAAGGTCATGCACATTCGCCAAGGCGCGAATGCGCGCTGCAAATGCAGCATCAAAGTCTTCGAAATTTTTCGTACGCCGCGCAACTTGGCGAGCGATGCTTTGCACAACCGCGAGGAGGTTTTTCGAGCGATGTGAAAGTTCAAGCATAATGTCTTCGATGTGCCGCTCGTGGCGTTCACGCGTTGCCACGTCGGCGCTGAGCGCGAGACTGGGAACGGAAATGCCGATCATGAATGCCGACAAAAGAAGGAATGCGTCATTCAGATTGCTGCGCGCAAACGGCCCACTGCCTGCCAGGGCACCCCAAACCGCGAAAGCGGCGAGGATGAGCGCGGTGGTGGCGGTGTCACGTTGGTCATGACGCAACGCCGCCCACATCAGTGGAAGAATGCAAAGAAATGCCAATGGGCCGGTGTTTACGCTGTGCTGCAACAGAGGACTGAAAGCAATCAGGCCGATAACGATGGCGGCTGCGAAAACAGCAATGGATCGGGCCAACGCGCGGTATTGCAGAGAGCGAGCGGGACTTTGTGCCCATAGAACGATGACCGGAGCCAGCAACAGGGCGCCTGTGAGATCGCCCATCCACCACGTCAGCCAGATTGCTACAAAGTTCGCCCAATTGGCAGGGTCGGCAACGCTGAGACTTACGACACCAACCGTGGCGCTGATGGCCGTGCTAGGTACGAAGCAAATAGCAGCGAAGCGGCCGACTCCTGCGGGAGTATCGAATGTATTCACACCATGAGACCAGCGGTGGACTAGATAGGCACCCACTACGCTCTCAAGGGTATTGCCCGCGGCAATTGCCGCCGACGTATAGAGCGAACCCGCCGTGGTCAGGTTGACAAGGAATGCTGCGGCAAAAATTGCGGGCCAAACTCGATATCCCAGCAGCAACACAGTGGCCAAAGCAAACCCAGTCGGCGGCCAAATGGGGCTTGCGCTTGGATTGATGGAAGCGATAGCCAGGCTGGATTTCGCCAATACCCCGTACACGATCGCAACAGTAAAAAGCTCGATGACATATCTGAGCCCTAGGACGCCGTCGGCCGAGGCGCGTTTTTCTGGTTGCTGCTTAGCCGACATCCAACGTCCACCTAGAAATCGTCCAATTGCTGGTAGCGTACTGACCTTTTGAACAAATGCTATTCGTCGCGAGCCGTAGAGTGGGGTTATCGCTCGGACGTGGCGCGAGATGGCTAAGGAAGCCGAGCGCTCTCAGGAACCTTGAAAGCAACGAAACGTTTGCATGCGTTGCTGCCGCGTCTCGGGGCGACCTTTGCCCCCTTTCCGCCACCGCGGGCCGCTGATATGCCAGAAGGCTTATCAAGCTCATCATTCAAATCGTAATAGGAATAGCAGGCAGGTACCGCGCTGTTTCAATCCAACGGGAGCCCACGATGGACGAAATCGCGGACCAAGCCTCCAAGGCTCAGCTGGGAATAGTTGGACTCGACGATATTCTACTTGGCGGATTGCGCAGAAACAGAATGTTCTTGATTGAGGGAACTCCCGGGGCGGGAAAAACAACGCTTGCCCTACAATTCCTGCTCGAAGGAGCACGGGTTGGGGAGAAGGGGCTCTACATCACCTTATCGGAAACTGAAGCAGAGCTGCGCGAGGTGGTCGCCTCTCATGGCTGGTCCCTCAGCGACGACGTCGAGATTTTCGAACTTGTGCCACCCGAAAACCTGCTCGACGAGAAGCAACAGCAAAGTCTTCTCTACTCGTCGGACCTCGAACTTGGCGAGACGACGCAACGCATTTTCGAAGCCATGGAGCGCTCCAAGCCAAGGCGCGTCGTGATAGACAGCCTCTCGGAAATTCGACTGCTGGCGCAGAACTCCCTTCGCTATCGCCGACAAATTTTAGCTTTGAAGCATTATTTCTCGCAACGCGACGCAACTGTGCTGTTGCTCGACGACATGACCGCGGATGTGGACGACAAAACCGTTCACAGTGTTGCCCATGGCGTGGTGAGGCTGGAAGAGCTCATTCCTGACTATGGCGCGGAACGCAGGCGGTTGCGCGTCATGAAGTATCGAGGTCAGCCGTTTCGCGGCGGATATCATGATTTCACGATCAAGACCGGCGGGGTACAGGTGTTCCCCCGACTTGTGGCCGCTGAGTATCGGACCCGGATGAAATCGACCGTTCTAACCAGCGGGATCGCCGCTTTTGACAAACTGCTGGGTGGAGGGATCGAGAGCGGCTCGAGCACGTTGGTCATAGGACCGGCGGGGACGGGAAAGTCGCTTATGGTTCTGACCATGGCTACAGCAGCGGTGAAGCGCGGCGAGCGCGCGGCGCTGTTTATTTTTGACGAAGAGCTGGGACTGCTTTTTGCTCGGTCAAAAGGGATGGGTATCGATCTGGAGGCGATGCGCGACAGTGGAAATCTGTTGATCGAGCAGATGGACGCAGCGGAAGTCTCCCCCGGAGAGTTCGCCCACAAGGTTCGTTCATCGGTAGAAAAGGAAAACATTCGAACGGTCGTCATTGACAGTTTGAATGGCTACCAGAACGCCATGCCTGAAGAGCAGTTTCTAATCCTGCACATGCATGAGCTGTTGCAGTATCTGAACCGTCTGGGCGCTGCCACTTTCTTGACGGTTGCCCAGCATGGATTGATTGGCGATATGAAGTCCCCCGTCGATGTGACCTATCTCGCCGATACCGTCCTGCTGTTGCGCTATTTTGAAGCGGTCGGCCAGGTGCGGCGCGCCATCTCCGTTGTCAAAAAACGGACCGGCGCACACGAAAATGCAATCCGCGAGTTCAGCATCGACAACAGTGGGCTCAAGATCGGGGAGCCCCTCGACAAATTCCAAGGTGTCCTGCGAGGCGTTCCTCAATATCTCGGTGGACAGATGGACCGTGAACCTTGAACAGAAACCCACGATAATCTTTCTGAGCGTGCGCTCATCCTGGCGCCGCAGGGTCGCGATGCCTTCGTCGCAGGAAAAATCCTGGGCGAGGCAGGCACTGGTTGCCGCAATTTGCAGCGACCTTACGACGTTTCTGCGAGAGCTAGATTTGGGGGCCGGTGTCGCGGTGCTGACCGATGACGCCATCCGCGATGCGGACATTAAAGGCCTCGCAAGTTGGGTCGGCTCGCAGCCGCCATGGTCGGATTTTCCTTTCGTTCTTCTGACCGAGCGCGGGGATGGACTTGAACGAAATCCCGCTGCCGACACGACAAATGGAAGTATTGGGCAATGTTAGTTTTCTGGAGCGCCCCTTTCATCCCGACGACATTGATCAGCGTTGTGAAAACGGCGTTGCGGGGACGGCGACGACAATACGAGGCTCGCGCTCGACTGGAAGCTTTGCATGAGAGCGAAAGTCTCGCGCGAACCGCAGAGACGAATCTGCTCCGGTTAAATGAGACCTTGGAAATCCGTGTTGCCGAACGTGCCGGTGAGATCGAGGCGGCCAATCGACAGTTGGTTTCCCAGATCGAGGAGCGCGAGCGAGTGGAAATCCACCCTGCGGCAAATGCAGCGGCTGGAGGCGGTGGGTCAGCTCACCTCGGGCGTTGCCCACGACTTCAACAATCTGCTCACGGTGGTGCTTGGCAATCTCGGATTTCTTGAAAAGGGGCTCAACAGTTCGACCGATGGAAAACTAAAGCAGCGGCTTTCCCATATGCGGCTTGCAGCAGAGCGGGGCGCCAAGCTTACATCGCAGCTGCTTGCGTTTTCCCGCCGTCAACGCCTTGAGCCTAAACCCACTGATCTCAATGACGCGCTGGCCAATATGCGCGATCTACTTGAGAGCTCGCTGGGTGGCAGCGTGCAAATTAACACTGTTTTCAGACCCGGTCTCTGGCGAGCGCTCGTCGATCCCACTCAAGTGGAATTGGCTGTTCTCAATCTTGCTATCAATGCACGGGATGCAAGTCAGGTCGGCGGCAGCATCACGCTAGAAACCGCCAACGCAACTGTGGGGCCACCCGAAAAGCCGGAAGAGCCACCTGCCGGCGAGTACGTGACGATATCGATAACAGATACTGGCGCTGGAATGACAAAGGAGGTACTCGCGAAAGCCTTTGAACCGTTCTTTACCACCAAGGAAATCGGCAAGGGTTCAGGGTTGGGATTGAGCCAAGTGCTCGGCTTCGCAAAGCAGTCCGGGGGCGGCATGAGGATCGAAAGCCGCGTTGGCGAAGGTACCTCGGTGAAGGTCTATTTGCCTCGCGCAGCTGGACCTACCATGACGGAAGAATTTTCGGCTCCTGTTGGCGCCCCTCAGCACCATCGCAAGGGTGCGATTATTCTGCTCGTAGACGATGACAACGCGGTACGTGAGGTCACATCGTCCATCCTCCGCGAAATCGGGTATGTGGTTATGGAAGTAGGAAGTGGCGGAGCCGCGCTTGACCTCCTAAGCCGAGACGCAAGTGTCGATCTGGTCATGTTGGATTTTGCAATGCCCGGTATGAATGGAGTGGATGTCGCTCGAGAGGTACATTCCAAGTTTCCAACGCTTCCGGTGCTGTTTGTGACGGGATATGCGGACAATTCCGCACTTGAGGAAATTGGCGCCGCGCGAATAATCAAAAAGCCGTTCGTTGGAGACGAACTCGTCACGAAAGTACAAGATGCCGTCTCCAAAAGTGAACATCGCTCAAGTGGCAAGGTCGTGCCGCTGAGCCGATAACCCACTTTGGCCGATAACCCACCTGCTATCGGCCAAGTGCCATACTGCAAGCAACGTGGGCGCGAACGATCGCGGGCGGATGTCGTGAATGACCAATGCGGACATCACAGGAACGCTTCCAGCGGACCATTTAGGCCGGTACGGTGTTCAATCGGGCTACCCGGGCATGGGCGGCAGCCGTGCTGCGGTCACCGGAACCAGATTACGGCGTGGGAATTGACTTCGAAGGTCTTGGGGTGTGGAGAGGTTGCCGGGTGCCGAATCGAGCGAAAGCAACTGACACCGGAAACGAGGCCTATCTTCAACTGCTCATCGATGCCGTAGTTGATTACGCCATCTATATGCTGAGCGTGGATGGCCGGGTGTTAAGTTGGAATACCGGAGCGGCACGCCTCAAGGGTTATCGAGCCGATGAGATAATCGGCCAGCACTTTTCCAGGTTCTATACGCCAGAGGACCGCGCAGCCGGCGTACCGGTCAGGGCTCTTCAGACTGCGAAAGACGAAGGCCGCTTCCTTGCCGAAGGCTGGCGGGTCCGAAAGGACGGAACCAGGTTTTGGGCCTCCGTCGTCATCGACGCCATCCGGGACGAGCGCGGCGAATTGATCGGCTTTGCCAAGGTCACGCGCGACGTCACCGAACGGCAAGAGGCGCAGCAGCGGCTGCTTGAGAGCGAACGCCGCTATCGCGGCCTCGTTGACTCCGTCATCGATTACGCGATTTTTCAGCTTGACGTGAACGGCGTGATAGCCACCTGGAATTCCGGCGCTCAGCGGATCAAGGGCTATACCGAGGCTGAGATTGTCGGGCGACGGATCGACACGTTTTACACCGAAGAGGATCGTGCTGCGGGCGCGCCTGGTCGCGCTATCAAGACTGCCGCCGAAACGGGTCGCTATGCGGCGGAGGGCTGGCGTGTTCGGAAGGACGGGAGCAAGTTCTGGGCATTGGTCGTGCTAGACGCGATCTATGACGACGACAAAAAGCTAGTCGGCTTTGCCAAAGTCACCCGGGACATCACCGAGCGCCTGGAAGCTCAGCAAATTCTTAAACAAGCACAGGAGCAACTCGCCGCGTCTCAGAAGATGGAAGCAATTGGACAACTCAGCGGTGGCATTGCCCACGATTTCAACAACCTGATGATGATTGTGTTGGGCAATCTCGAGACGGTGCAGAAGCACGCGCGGGAGTTCAGTAGCTCCCCCAACGTGCAACGCGCGCTCAACAGCGCAATGCGTGGAGCCCAGCGCGCCTCCGCGCTGACGAGCCGCTTGCTTGCATTCTCCCGGCGTCAAGCGCTCGATCCAAAACCTCTCGATGTAAACAAGTTCCTGGCCGGATCCGTAGAATTCCTACAACGGGCTCTTGGTGAAACCATCGAGATCGAAGCGGTGGGCGGTGCCGGACTCTGGCGCATCGACGTCGATGCCAATCACTTGGAATCGGCGCTGGTCAACCTCGCGATTAATGCGAGAGACGCAATGCCCGAAGGCGGCAAGCTGACAATCGAAGCTGCCAACACGTTTGCGGACGAAATTTACGTCCGTAAAAACCCGGAGATCACCGAAGGCCCGTACGTCGCGATATGTGTCACCGACACCGGATCGGGCATGCCGCCCGATGTGTTAAGCCATGCGTTTGAGCCATTTTTCACCACCAAGGAAGCCGGACAAGGGACGGGGTTGGGGCTGAGCCAAGTTTATGGCTTCGTAAAGCAGTCGGGCGGACACGTGAAAATCTATAGCGAAGTGGGTCAGGGCACGACCGTCAAAATGTACTTCCCACGTCATGTGGGCGGTGACTTGGCGGAGGAGGAACTCGACGACAATCTTGCGCTCGAAGGCGAGGAGAACGAAGTGCTGCTCGTGGTCGAGGACGACCCGGATGTGCGCACGTATCTGGCGGAAACCCTACGAAACCTGCGCTATCGCGTCATAACGGCGACGAATGCCAAAGCCGCGCTGGCGATCCTCGGTCAGGAAAACCGTCGTGTTGATCTGATGGTCACGGATGTCGTCATGCCGGGAATCAACGGCCGAGAGCTCGCCAACCAGGCTCATGCCCTGAGGCCGACGCTGCCCGTTCTGTATCTTACGGGCTACTCGCGCAACGCCGTCGTGCATCAAGGCCGATTGGAGGAAGGCGTCGATCTTCTGCAAAAGCCGGTTAACCAGGCGCAGTTGGCAACAAGGATTCGGGCTGTGCTGGACCGCTTGCGAGGCTGAGTAGGCAGGTCGCCCGATGGCGGAGAGTGGTTTGTCCGTGACTGTGAAACCCCCTGCCGCTATCAATCCCGGGTATATACTGGCCTTTTCCGGTTTGGCGACCAGGTAAGTTCCGCATGGGTGACGATCGCGTCGAGCGCAGACTTGCCGCGATACTGGCTGGTGATATTGCCGGCTACAGCCGCCTCATGGCGGGCGATGAAGAGGGTACGCTTCACAATCTCAAGGTTCATCGCAAGGAAGTGGTCGACCCGAAGATCACCGAGCATCGCGGGCGTATCGTCAAGACGACGGGCGATGGGATTTTGGTGGAGTTCGTCAGTGTTGTCGATGCTGTGCGCTGCGCCGTCGATATTCAGCGCGCAATGTCCGATCGCAATGCCGACATCCCATTCGAAAAGCGCATCCAGTTTCGAATCGGTATCAATGTCGGCGACATCATAATTGATGGAGGCGATATTTTTGGCGATGGCGTCAATGTCGCGGCGCGGCTGGAGGCCCTCGCCGACCCTGGCGGGATTATGGTTTCGAGCGTCGTGCACGAGCAGGTGCGCGACAAGCTGAGCTTCGGTTTCGAGGACATGGGCGAGCAACTCGTCAAGAACATTCCCCGTCCAATCAGCGTGCACCGGATCAAACTGTCTGAAGCCGGTCCAGCAACCGCAAAAATCGCTATCGAGCCCCAACGGCCGGTCGCACCCGGCTCCGATCGTCCCTCGATCGCAGTGCTTCCCTTCGCGAATATGAGCGGCGACCCCGAGCAGGAATATTTCGCTGATGGCATCACCGAAGACATCATTACAGGCCTATCGAAACTACGCTGGTTCTTTGTGATCGCTCGCAATTCATCTTTCACCTACAAGGACAAAGCGGTCGACGTAAAACGCGCCGCGCGCGAGCTCGGCGTGCGGTACGTCCTAGAAGGCAGCGTTCGAAAGGGGGCTAACCGCGTCCGCATTACGGCGCAGCTCATCGATGCCACCACCGGTAATCATATCTGGGCTGACCGCTACGACGGCGAACTGGCCGACGTTTTCGCGCTGCAGGACGAAATCACCAAGAAGGTGGTGGCCGCCATCGAACCGAAACTGCTGGAGGCCGAGGCGTTACGCTCGCAGAGTCGCTCCGCCGAGGACCTTGATGCATGGGAAATGGTGATTCACGCCAATTCATTGTTTTGGCGGATGACCGAATCGGAAAGCGCGACTGCGATCAACATGCTGGACCGCGCCATCAAGCGCTATCCCAACTACGCGCCGGCCTACAGCATGCTGGCTTTCATGCTTCTGGTGTCGAGCCATCTGATTGTGACCCCTTCGATGGGACATGAGCTGACGCGAGCCCCGGAACTCGGCGCACGCGCCGCGGAACTCGACGACAGCGACCCGTGGGCGCACCTTGCGCTGGGTTACGTGGCGTTCATGCAGCGACGCATCGCCGAGAGCACGGCTGAGTTTGAACGCGCCTTACAGTTGAACCCGAACTTTGCGGCTGCTCATGGCTATCTCGGCTGGACACTGGCTTTTGACGGCCAATGCGACAAAGCGATGACCCACCTCCAAGAGGCGCTTCGCATGAGCCCGCACGATCCACAAAACGCTATTTTCAATGTCGGGATGGCTATCAGTCATTATTTGGCCGGACGCTACGAGAATGCCATCTCTGCATGCCGGATCGCGTTTCAACAGCGGGCCGGAATGGCGCGCGGATCTCGCATCTACATCGCAAGTCTGGCGCAGGCCGGACGGCTGGAGGAGGCGCGCGTCGCGCTGGCGCGAATGAAAGAAACGCATTCTGACCTCTCGATTGCCTGGATCGAACAGAACGTTCCTTACACGCCCGCGGCGATGGAAAAGTTCCTTGATGGCATGCGCAAGGCGGGGCTCCAGTAGGAACTCGATCAGCGCCGACGCGCGGCAATTGAATGAGGCGTCCCCAAGGTTGCATAAAAACACCACGACCGGCGCGCGGCCGGTCGTGGTGTCTCGTTTGCGGAACTGGAACTCAGGCCGCTTGGGACTCGGCCTCCTGATTGACGCAGGCTTCGGCGAGTTCGGTGAGCGAGCGGTCGGTCGCCTCCTCCTGATCGAGCGTCTCCTGCAGGAGCTTGGCGGCGCGGTCGAGGCCCATCTCCTGCGCCCAGGTGCGCAAGGTGCCGTAGCGGCTGATCTCGTAGTGTTCCACCGCCTGCGCGGCCGATAACAGGCCGGCATCGAGCGCGGGCGAGCCCTTGTATTCCTTCATGATCTCCTGGCCCTCTTCGAGGATGCCTTCGATCGCCGCGCACTTCTTGCCTTGCGGCTTTTCGTCGATCAGCTCGAACACCTGTTCGAGGCGGCTGACCTGACCCTCGGTCTCGGTCTTGTGCTTGTCGAACGCGGCACTGAGATCCTCATTCTGAGCGGCTTTGGCCATTTTGGGCAGCGCCACCAGAATCTTCTTCTCGGCGTAATAGATGTCCTTGAGCGTGTCGTGGAACAATTCGTCGAGCTTCTTTGGCTCCTTCGCCATGGTTTTTCTCCGACTGAGTTTGGGTTTGCGCAAAGTGGATTTGTACGGAGACAAGCGCTGCGGCGGCGCGTCGTTCCGCGCCCGGCGCGCGATTGTTCGAAACGCGATTGTTCGGAACTCGGAACCGCGATTGTCCGGAACGATGTGTCGCGGGGCGACTTGAATCCAGGTGTAAAACCCCAACGGAGAAGACATGAACCAGAACCAGAACCAAGGCGGGCAGAACCAGCAGGGCGGCCAAGGTGGCCAGCAAGGCGGCCAGCCCGACCAGAAGCCAGGCCAGCAGCAGGGTGGACAGCCCGGCCAGAAGCCCGGCCAGCAGCAGGGTGGACAGCCCGGCCAGAAGCCAGGCCAGCAGCAGCAGGGCGGCGGGCAAAAGCCCGACCAGCGCTGAAATAAAAAAAGCGCACGAAAAACCCCGGCAGACGAAGCCGGGGTTTTTTGTTGTCAGCGGGTCTTGCGTCGCGCCGCGATTACGTCGGGAGCTCGGTCCCGATCTGCTGGCGCGCTCGGTAGAATCGCACGATCTCGTTGGCGGTCGCGGGCTTGAGCCGCTCGAATTGCGCGAGGCATTGCGCCAGCTCGCCGGCGGCAATGCCGCGCTTGCCGGCGCGCAGCAGGAGGATGGTCTTGACCGTGGCCCACGACAGTCCAATCATCTTGGCGAGGACGAGCACGGTCTCGGCGCGCTCTTGCATCATGCCGCGCTCGACAAGCTGCGGCGGCAGATCGCACATCACGGCAAGCGCGACCGTGGTTTCCTCGATCTGGCCGGCAGTGGCGAACGCTCGCAACCGGCTGTCGTCGAGCTCGCCCGACTGGTGCAAGGTGTCCACCAGCGCCTGCGCCGCCTCATAGTCCGGCGATCCGGCGAGCGTCTCCGCCCGAATCCGGCCAGCAACCTCGGCAACGGCTTGCCGGACCTCGCGCCGGGCCTGCGGATGCGCAGCTTCGAGCTTGGCGCGGACGGTTTCGGAAGCGATTGCCAGGAGCTTGATGAAAAGCTGTGGTGGAATCTCCGGGCGGGCGCCGACGCATTCGGCCAGCCGGTCGTCGCCGGCCGACCGTTGCACCAGTCCGGCAAAGCCCGCATCCGAGAGCCTGGCATCGCGGTTTTCCACGGTGCTCAGCACGACCTGCCGATCGCCCCGCTGCACCAGCACGTCGGTGACGATCGCGCTCAGCGGCCGCCGGCGCGAGATCGCCAGCAGGTGCTTCTGGCTTTTCCTGGTCGCATTCTCGACCAGGGTCAGGTCGTCGAGCCGACCGGATTGCGCAAGCACCGGACCGGCCACGGTGATGTCATCGTCGAACGCCAACGCGCGAATGACGTTGGGCGGCGCGTTTGGGATCGGCGCCAGGCGGACCGCGAGCAAGGCGCGGGCCGACAATTCGATGTCCACCGCGAGCCGCATGATGACGTCGTCGAACTGGGCAACCTCGTCGTCCTGAAATTGCACGGCGCCGAGGATGAACAGATCGGTGACGCGCCGCAGCAGTTCGCTGCGCCGCCCGACGGTGCCCTTCTCGAGGGCCTGTTCGACTTCGTGCATCAAGCTGAGATGGACAGTCATCAATGACACCCGCCAACAATGGTGGGGCCATGATCGCGTTTCGGCGTAAATTTCAGGTTGCGGTCGGGTTAACCGATTTTTAACGCAGCGAGCCCGGGGCGACCCACCCGTTCGGCGTGTCGGGCCGATGCGCCGTTCGGCGCTATGGATTGGGGCTCTATGGATTGAGCCGACCGTTCAGCCCCGGGACAGCCGGCGCGAGTTCGCCCGTACGCGCCTTCGGACCTGCGCCATTACGACGTGGCCGGAGCCGCCGCCGAGCAGCGTTCCCGCCGCAATCATGGATGCGGAGATTTTCTCGGTCATCATGCGGCTGGTTTCGACGCGAGCGTTTCGACCGCCGCCCGCGAGCCTCATCATGCGTAGCGCGACGACCCGCTGCGACTCGATGGCAAGCATCGCGGCGTCATGCCAGAACTGGAACATCAGAACCCGCTTTCAAGATCGCGATCGGGGATGATGGACTGCGGTCGCGAGCCAAGCCCAACCCTTGGCAGCCCGATGTGTTCCAGGCGCCTGTCACGGCGTTCTGGCATAAAGACGGGGTTTGTCGTCATTGGAACAACGGCGAGTGTCGACACGGCGGTTCCGTTTGAGCTCAGTCGCTTGACGATCAGGTATCAATCGGCAAGGCAAACGCGCATAATGGCCGATGACCACCTATCAGCCAGCCACCGCGCACTCCAATTCGATCTCCCGACCAACCTGCTCCCAATGCGGAGCATGGACGCGGCTGTTCGGGATCGAAGCCGAGCGCCCCGGCTTTGAGTTGCACTCGTTCGAGTGCTCCAAGTGCCGTCACATCGAGACCCGGATCGGCAAAGCCGAGTAGGTCCTGCCTCCTGATTGCTGTTACCTGAACAAAGGCGGGCCGGCGCGCGATAGGGCGCGCGCTCATCAATTCGCCCTGTCCGCTTTACGAGGCGTTATCGACCCGGGCTTGTGGCGTTTCAAGGGTTCTGTCGGGCTGTCGTCCGATTTGCTACGCTGTTTCGGATGCTCAAAGTCAACGCTGCCTGACGTCAATCGAAACATTCGAGGGGGTTGTCATGAAATCACGAAAAGTCGTTGCTCGGCAGACCTCATCAAGGCGCCCGACAATTGGCTTTCTCGGTGCCGCCACGCCCCAAATCTGGGGCGCCTATGTCGAGGCCTTCGAAAAAAGATTGCGTGAGCTCGGCTGGAAGAACAGCAGCACCGTTGCCATCGATTATCGCTGGGCGAAGGGTAACCCGACGGCCTACGCCAGTATTGCGCGCGACTTTGTGAAAGATGGCGTTGATATCATCGTGACGTCGGGCACTGGACCGACGCTCGCTGCCAAAAAGGCAACCCGGACGATTCCGATCGTGTTCGCAACGGCGGGGGATCCGGTTGGTACCAAGCTGGTCAAAAGCTTAAAGCGACCTGGACGGAATGTTACAGGCCAGTCGAACGGGCAGACCGAGCTTGCCGGCCGACGGCTCGATCAGCTGCACAAGATCGTTCCCGACCTGCAGCAATTGGCGATCGTCGGCGATGCCAACAATCACAACGTCGCGTTGGAAATCGGACAGATCAAGAAGCGGGCCCGGCAGCTGAACATCGCGACGACCGTCCATGACACCGACGGGGACCACGAGATTGCACCCCTGATCAAATCATTGCGTGGCGGCGCCCAAGCCATTTTTGTCTGCACCGATCCGACCAGAACCACGCATCAGAAAATAGTTCACAAGGAAGCCTTGAGCGTCAGGCTGCCAACCGTCCATGCCTTCAAGAATTACGTCGAGATGGGCGGGCTGATTTCATACGGGCCTGATATTCCGGCCATGTTCCGGCGCGCCGCCGAGATTGTCGATCGGATCTTGCGCGGCAAGAAACCGGGTGACATCCCCGTCAAGGTGCAGAAGAAATTCGAACTTGCGATCAATATGACCACGGCCCAAAAGCTCGGTCTGAACATTCCGCAAGCCGTCACGCGCGGCGCTACGATCGTGTACTGAGCGCGTCCGCACTGACCGTGCGCGATCTCGGCAACAGGCGTCACGGTGGCACCCTATCGCGGGGACAAACGGAGTATGCGGGTCTACTGACTCCCGACTCCTGATCCTGCTCATTTGAACAACGGCGTGCCCGGCACGAAGGCATCGAACGCCGCCCAGAACTGGCCGCGAAAGCGGTCCTGCTCCATCATCAATTCGTGCCGCGCGCCGGCCACGATCAGATGCGCGCCGGCGCGCAGCCGCATGGCGATGTCCTCGATCGCGGCGGTCGAGACGATCTCGTCGCGGCCGGCGGCGATCAGCATCAGCGGCTGGCGCACCTTGCCGGCAAACCCCGGGTCGGCGATGTCGGCCATGGTCCGGTAGGCGGCGCTGAGCCAGGACACGGTCGGCGAGCCGATGCCAAGATCGGGCTCGGCCTCCAGCACCGCCCTGGTGCGGGCGTGGCGCACCGGATCGGAGGTCACCGGATTGCCGATATAGCCGCCGCTCGCCACGATCGCGCTGCTGCCGCCCGGCACGTAGAGCGAGCCCAGCCCGAGGGTGCGCATGGTGCGCACCGTGATCTTGGAGAGCAGCGCGTTGCGGCGACCGGCGAGCCGCACCATCGGCGCCGACAGCACGATGCGGTCGAACCAGCGCGCGCCGTGGCGCGCCACGCGCAGCAGCACGGTTGCGCCCATGGAATGGCCGATGGCGAACAGCGGCGGCGGGCAGTCCGGCAGCACCACCTGATTCATGAAGGTGTCGACGTCGATCTCGTATTCGGAAAAATCGCCGACATGGCCCTTGCGCGCATCCTTGAGCTTGCGGTCGGAGCCGCCCTGGCCGCGCCAGTCGAAGGTGGCGACCGCAAAGCCGCGGCTGCGCAAATCTCGCACCGTCTCGAAATATTTTTCGATGAATTCGGTGCGGCCCTGGAATAGGCAGACCGTGCCCTTGCGACCGGGCGGCGGCTGCCAGCGGGCAAAGCGCAAGGTCACGCCGTCGCGCGTCTTGAGCGCACCCGTGACCGCGTCTTCGGGCACCGGGTTGGCGGGGATCGATACCAGTTCCATGGGGGCGTCGGTCGAAGCTGTTGCGCGCCTTATAGCAGCCGGGGAAACGCCCGCCTGCGGCGATCGCAAACGATCGTTGGGCGGCTGTAGAGGAGGCCGATTTTAACAATATCCACAGGCGCTTAGGATCATTGTCCAGCGGCCGCCGGGCCTCTTGAAGCCGATCAAATGCATCCCATATCGGGTCTGTGCAGGCCCATTCGGGCTGCACGTTGGAACCGGGTCTGGCCGCTGAGGCGGACCCATCTGCATGTCGCTCAAGGAGGATATGCCATGCGAACTTTCGATCTTGCTCCCCTCTATCGTTCGACCGTCGGATTTGACCGGCTGTTCTCGATGATGGACGGCTTTGAGGCCGCCCCGGGCTACCCGCCCTACAACATCGAGCGCACCGGCGACAACGACTATCGCATCTCCGTAGCCGTCGCGGGCTTTGCCGAGAACGAGCTGTCGATCGAAGCCAAAGAGAACACGCTGACCATCAAGGGCGAGAAGCAGGTCAAGGAAGAGAAGGCCGGCGAGGTGCTCTATCAGGGCATCGCGGCCCGCGCGTTCGAGCGCGTCTTCCAGCTGGCCGACTACGTCGTGGTCAAGGGCGCGTCGTTGGAGAACGGTCTCCTGCACGTCGAGCTCGCGCGCGAGATCCCCGAGGCCAAGCGGCCGCGCCAGATCGCGATCGGCAACGGCAAGGCCAAGCCGCAGGTGGTCGAGGCGAAAGCCGCGGCCTAACGCGGAACGCGCAAGCGGTTCCTCCGCAACGCGTGGAGCGCCCCGGGATGCCCCGGGGCGCTTTTATTTTGGGGTTTGACGCCTGTTGAGTCGAACAGCGCGGTACTGCAATTTTTGAATCGAGCCGCGCGGCGGCCCCCCGTCACAGCGACTGCGCCACGCCGAGAGGGCCGCGGCGCCTTTCACCAAGTCCGCCGCGGCCGGTCGCTGCCGTAGAACCGCTGTGCTTGTTCTCGCCAAACATCACGGTCGGCAGGCGCTTCCGGCAGTGCCTCGGTTTCGGGCGATTTGTGCTCGAACAGGGCCAACGCCCTGTGGTGGGCTTCGGGTCGGGCAGCATCGGTGCGTGTATACGGCATCGCGTGCTCTCCAAGGTTCGTGGCAAGGTTCGTGGCGGCGCCCGCCATCAGGCGGCCGCCTTCTCTTCAAACTCCTTGACGAAATCGGCGTTTGCTTTGTCTGCAATCGCGCCTTCGGTGGCCATAATCACCAATTGCAACTCGGCGAGCTCCCGCATCATCGTTTGTGTCGGTGGTTCCAACCTGGAACTCAGCGCCGTAACGATATCGGCCCGGCACAAACGGAACGTCCGCAGAAGTTTCGCGTCGCGAATTGCAATCATGCTTTACGGCCTCCCCTGAGACGTGCGCCCCGATCAGGAGAATGCGAGTGATGTTCCTAACCAACGGTTAATTAAGGCAGCCACGGCCTTTGCACGCTTTGTCATCGATGTTGCTTGCTCCGCGCAACGCGTGAAGCGTCCAGGTTCCCCCAGCTGCCGAAGGTCGTCGCGCGGGTCGAACTCGACATCGCTCGGCTCGTTGAGCCGGCTGGTTCTCAATGTCGATGATGAATGGTGGTTTGATAAGCTGTTTGGCTTTTGATCCAAGCGATCCGGTTACCGCGGGCAACCTCGCATCGCGCGGTCCCGGCCCGCGTCTTTTTCGTCATCCGTGATCGGACGCAGCCTCGGCGGTCTTAGGCGGCAATGTTGGGCGGGACTTAACCACACCGTCCCTGACCTCTTCTGCCAAAGCTAACCAATCTTCTCCGAGCTCTTGCCATGCCTGTCTTTCCAATGGCGTGTAAGCACCAGCAGCAAGTTGAAAGCACTCTTCGGCCTTCGCTCGATATTGCTTTTCAGCATGCCAACGTTCCAATCGGGTGGACGACAATGGGCCGGACGTTTTGGGCCCGAAAGTTTTGGCAGCACTCATACTCATCTCGTTCATGGCTCGAGGAGAAGGTCTGCTAGTTAAGCAAAGAAGTTTTTGCAGGCCAAGTGCAGCCTCCCAAGTACAGCCTCTTCGCTCTCCTGTTCGGTGTCCCACAAAGGGACAGGTCACTCCGATTTTTGACGCGGGGGTTCGTTGCGAAGAACACGATTGCGATGTTCCACCCGGCGCTTCTCGATCTCGAGGAATTCCGCGTTCCGCTTCGCCAGTTCCTCCGGCGTTTTTGGCGGTCCCGCTGCGCGGCAGCGTGCAAGAAACGCGTCCATTTCGTCCCACGTTTCCTCTATCGGGAACTTAGGGGGCCGTTGCGCGCGGCCGAGAGTGTTTTCGGGATCAGCCATTGGTCCTTTCGCGGCCGCGCCGCAGCTACGTCAGCGACTGCGGAACGCATTCTTTCGCCAGATCAGGGCACCTTGCAAACGTATTTCGCCAAGTACGGCGTTGCCGTCTTCACCGCCTTCGAACTCTCGTAGCAGCCACGCTATGGCTTCGTTGAGCTGGCGAAACTCTTTGATCCGCTTCGACCCAAACCGATCCTGCAACATCCCTTCATAAACTCGATCCACCATGATGGAATTTGCAACGCACCCGCCATGCGATCTCCGAGCTGGAATTTGCAGGTCAGCTCAGTGCGGCACGTCGGATTTCTTCTCCGGCGCGGCCGGCGGCACGACGTCTTCACTGCCGCTCTTGGCGGGCGCGGGTGGAGCGGCGCCTGGCGCGGCACCGGAGTTCGCGGGTCGCGGCTTTGGCAGCGGCGCGGCCTTGGGCGCGGCGGCGACCGTCTTCTTCGCCGGCTTCGGCTTGGCCGTGTCCGGCGGCGCGAGCCGCTGCGGGAAGCGCTCGGGCGGCGGCGGCAGCGCGCCGGCGCCCCCCGGCGCATCGGTGTCCAGCTCCTCGCGTGAAGTCCCCGCGATCACCGGCGGCGGGCCGCCGCGCACGATCGGACCACCGCGCATCGGCGGCGGCGCGCCTTGCTGCAGACCTTGCACATCGGCGGGCGGACGCGAGCCATAGATCACGGTCGGTCCGCCGGGCACGTCGGCCGGCGGGCGCCTGCCGTAGACGATCGGATCCTCCTCGACCACGATCGGCGGCCCCATGCGATAGAGACCGGGCCGCCCATAGAACACCGGCGGACCAGCCGAATAAACTGCCGGCGGCTCGTCGGGCATGCCGCCCGGCATCGCGCCCGGCGGTACCCGCTCGTAGGTGCCGTAGGCGGGGCCCGGCAGCGGCCCGCCGCGCGGCGCGCCGGCCGGCGGCAGCCGCGACGCGGTGGTGGCCGGCGAGATCGACACGATGCCGCCGGAGCGCGCATCGACCACCACGTTGACCTCGCGGTCGGCGTCGCCGATGGCGCGCACCACATAATGCACGCCGCCGCGGCGGGTCGGCGGGCCGAGCGGATCGAGCCCGGCGTCGCGCACGATCTCGAGGACCTCGCCGGGCGGCAGCAGACCTGTCTGTTGCGCGGCCGCAGGTGTCGTCGCCGTCGTCGCGACCAGAGCCAGCATGGCAAACACCGAGCGTTGCATCTTTATCCCTCCGACCTGACCGTTCGCCGGCAAGCTTCAGCGGTGATTGGGGCACCCTTGCGGCGGCGATTGGGCACCCTTGGGCACGCTTGCGGCAACACTGTCACGCCTTGGCGGCGAGCTCGACAAACCGGTCGATCTCGTCATCGCGCGTGGCAAACGACGTGACCAGCCGGACCAGCATGCGGTCGGACCCAGTGCTGGCACCGGCGGGCAGGCTGTCGCTCCGCCGCACATAATAGCGGGCGCCAGCCGAGCGCAGCCGCGCGTCCACAGCTTTGTTCAGCGCGACAAACACCAGATTGGCCTCGACCGGCCAAACCGGCTTGAGCCCCGCGGCGGCAAGGCCCGCGGCCAGCCGATCGGCCTTGGCATTGGCGTGGCGAGCGAGCCGCAGCCAGCAATCGTTCGCCAGGAACGCCTGCATCTGCAACGCCAGAAAGCGATGCTTGGACAACAGATGGCCGGCGCGCTTCCTTCGCTCCGCCATGTTCTGCGCCGCCGCCGGATCGAAGAACACCACTGCCTCGGCCGCGAGCGCGCCGCCCTTGGTGGCGCCGAGCGACAGCACGTCGACCCCGGCTTTCCAAGTGATATCAGCCGGGCTCGCATTCTGCCGGGTCAGCGCGTTGGCAAAGCGCGCGCCGTCCATGTGCACGATCATGCCGTGGCCGCGCGCCACCGCGCTGAGCGCGGCGATCTCGTCGGGCCGGTAGCTGGTGCCGGCTTCGGTCGCCTGCGCGAACGAGAACGCCGCCGGCACCACCTGGTGCGGCGAATGGCCCTCGTATTGCGCGACCGTCGCTTCGAGCGTCTCGGGCGTGACCTTGCAGCCAACGCCGGCTATGCCAACGAGCTTCAGCCCGCCGCCGAAGAACTCCGGCGCGCCGCACTCGTCGGTCAGGATATGCGCCTCGGCATGCGCAAACACCGCGCCCCAGGGCGGGCTGAGGTGGGCGAGCGCCAACGCGTTGGCGGCGGTGCCGGTCGGCACCAGAAACACCGCCGCCTCGCGCTCGAAAATCTCGCCGATCCGCCGCTCGACCGCGGCGGTGACGTCGTCGGCGCCGTAGCCCATGGCGAAGCCCTGGTTGCCGGCAACGAGCGCGTCGATGATCTCGGGGGCTGCGCCCGCGGTGTTGTCGCTTGCAAAGTTCATGGCCGCTCAGATTCCTTGCTCAATTTCTTGCGATCAGGCTTAGGACGATCAGCTTTGGGATAGGCTGGCGGAGGGGGCGCCGTCCAGCCATGTTGCAGGCTCAAGCTTCACAGGAGTTTCGCGCCGCCGAGCGAATCGAGGGTCCGGCGCGGCACTTCTTAAGGATCCACCATGCCGAACAACAGCGACATCGTGTTCACGCCTTCGGCCCGGCGCGCCCAGATCGCGCGCGGCTCGGCCAAGCATTACGACAAGAAGGCCGATGCCGGCTTTCCCGACCAAATCACGCCGGAGCTTGCGGGCTTCGTCGACGCTCTCGACACTGCGTTCCTCGCCACCGTGTCGGCGGCCGGCGCGCCCTACATCCAGCATCGCGGCGGGCCTAAGGGCTTCATCAAGGTGATCGACGACCGTACGCTCGGCTTTGCCGACTTCGCCGGCAACCGCCAGTACATCACCATCAGCAATCTCGCCGACGACGATCGCGCGTTTCTGTTCCTGCTCGACTTTGCCAACCGGCGGCGCATCAAGCTGTGGGGCCGCGCCCGCGTGGTCGAGGACGATGCCGCACTGCTCGACCGCCTGGTCGATCCGGCCTACAAGGCGCGGCCCGAGCGCGCGATCCTGTTCACGGTCGAGGCCTGGGACATCAACTGCTCGCAGCACATCACCGAGCGCTACACCACCGCCGAGGTGGCGCAGGCGGTGGACGGGTTGCGCCAGCGCATCGCCGCGCTGGAGGCGGAGAACGCCGAGCTGCGGGCGCGACGTGGGATGTGAGTGGGACGGCGCAGCGACACGAGTCCGTGCAGATCCTGCGCAAGCCGCAGCAACGAACTCGCTTCACCCTCTCCTCCAGGGTGGCCGGCCGTGGGCCGGGCCCGGGGATCGCGCGCCCCGGGACACGAGGCCCTACGGCGGACTGGGCCGTTTTGACCCAGGGGCCGATTTTTGCGGAACCAAAGTTCCTCTGTCACATTATGACCGTCGGTATCCGCGAGGTGCAGCAAATGCCGCAGTCTCATTTCGAAGCCGATCCCCCGCCGAAACCCGAGCTGCAGCCGCCCTGCCCCACATGCGGAAACCCGATGTGGCTCATTCGCTTGTCGAAGTTCGACAAGGACAAGGACTTGCGGACGTTCAAATGCATCGTCTGCGACTGCATCGAAAGCAGCGTGGTCGAGTTCAAAGCGCCAAGTTCGACCAGCTCATGAAGAAGCTGCACGAATACCAGCAGCACGCCAAGGAATGCCGGGACATGGCGCGCTCGGCCCTTCCCGCCCATCGTGAGCAACTGATCCACATGGCCGAGACCTGGGAGCAGCTTGCCGAAGGGCGTCAGCGTCAGTTGGCAAAGCTGGGCAAGACCGGCGAGGAGGACGCTCCCACCTCGTAGCGGGGCGGCCGTTCAGGAGGCGGTGGCCTCGACACCGTGGTCGACGGCATAAAATTCCGCCATTTCGGCGGAAAGCGAGTAGCTCCACGTTCGATTGCAGGCTTGGCACACGAACGTGGTTCGCCGCATATAAGGGGCTTTCGGATGCGGCAAGGCCGCGACATAAATCATGTCATCGCGGCACTTCGGGCATCGTGCTTTGGTCGACTGATCTGCGGGCATGGCGTCGCCGGGGACGAGCCTACGCTGCAATTGTTAAACGAGTGGCAAAACCGACCACCCGGAAATGCCACCGAGGGTTAAAACCCCGGCCAGCACCCCGAACAAGATCCCGGACCGGCATGGGAACCGGCATTGAATCCTGTGGATCAGTCCACCCTCACCCCGGGCCCGCCTCGGCGGTGCGCAACAATCCGCAAGGTTCGGGGTTGAGGCACGAAACGGACCCCGAGCCGTTGAGGAAGGATTTGCAATCTTTGACGTTATAGGACAGTATTGCTGTCCCAATTGACGAGCCGGATGGCGGCGCCGGCGGGACGCAGTTTGCAATGCACTCTTTGCTTGCGCGTGCGGCAAACGGCGCACAACATGAGCGGCACCGCGAGGTGCCGGCGAGCGGCCCGCGAGAAGGCTGCCCTCAAATCTGGTTCGCCTTGGGCCGCAGCGCCAATTGCGCGCCGCGGGAGCATGATCCGTCTGCTGCCGGCCGGCCGGCGGCGTGAAGGGCAGGGATGAGCGAGGACCGACCAGGCAGAATCGAGCGCAGCGCGCCGGTTGACGCGCGCCTGCTCTATGCCGACTCGGCCGATCCCGGCCTGCCCGCGCCGCGCGGACTTTACGATCCGGCGCGCGACAAAGATTCCTGCGGCGTTGGCTTCATCGCCGACATCAAGGGCCGCAAGTCGCACAAGATCGTCGCCGACGCGCTCACCATCCTGCTCAACCTCGAGCACCGCGGCGCGGTCGGCGCCGATCCGCGCGCCGGCGACGGCGCCGGCATCCTGACCCAGATCCCGCACGCCTTCTTCGCCCGCAAGGCCAAGGCCGAGATCGGCATCACCCTGCCCGCGCCCGGCGAGTACGGCGTCGGCGTGCTGTTCATGCCGCGCGATCCGGAGCGGCGCGAGATCGTGCGCCAGACCTACGAGCAGATCGCGGCGCAGGAGGGCCTCAGGATCCTCGGCTGGCGCTCCGATATCCCGATCAACAATTCGACGCTCGGCGAGTCGGTGAAGCCGACCGAGCCGTTCCACATGCAGGTGTTCATCGGCAAGGGCGCAAAGCCGCTCGGCGAGGACGAATTCGAGCGCAAGCTCTACATCCTGCGCAAGTCGATCTCGGCCGCGATCTACCGCAAGTACGAGCGGCGGCTGTCGGGCTATTACCCGGTGTCGATCTCATGTCGCACCGTGATCTACAAGGGCATGTTCCTGGCCGACCAGCTCGGCACCTATTACCCCGACCTGCACGAGCCGGATTTCGAGAGCGCGCTCGCGCTCGTGCACCAGCGCTTCTCCACCAACACGTTCCCGACCTGGTCGCTGGCGCATCCCTATCGGATGATCGCGCACAACGGCGAGATCAACACGCTGCGCGGCAACAACAACTGGATGGCGGCGCGGCAGGCCTCGGTGTCGTCGAAGTTCTACGGTGACGACATCTCCAAGCTCTGGCCGATCTCCTACGAGGGCCAGTCCGACACCGCCTGCTTCGACAACGCGCTCGAATTCCTGACCCAGGGCGGCTACCCGCTGGCCCACGCCATGATGATGATGATCCCGGAGGCCTGGGCCGGCAATCCGCTGATGGACGAGGAGCGGCGTGCCTTCTACGAATACAACGCCGCGCTGATGGAGCCGTGGGACGGCCCGGCCGCGATCGCCTTCACCAACGGCAAGCAGATCGGCGCGACGCTCGACCGCAACGGGCTCCGCCCGGCGCGCTACTTCGTCACCCGCGACGACCGCATCATCATGGCCTCCGAGATGGGCGTGCTGCCGATCCCGGAAAAGGACATCGTCACCAAGTGGCGGCTGCAGCCCGGCAAGATGCTGCTGGTCGATCTCGAACAGGGTCGGCTCATTCCCGACGACGAGCTCAAGGCGACGCTCGCGCGCAGCCACCCGTACAAGGAATGGCTGGAGCGCACCCAGATCGTGCTGGAGGATCTGCCAGCCGCGGCCGACGGCGCGCCGCTGTCGAATCTGGCACTGCTCGATCGCCAGCAATCGTTCGGCTACACCCAGGAGGACCTCAAGGTCCTGATGACGCCGATGGCGCTGCAGGGCGAGGAAGCCGTCGGCTCGATGGGCAACGACACGCCGATCTCGGCGCTGTCGGACAAGCCGAAGCTGCTGTTCACCTACTTCAAGCAGAACTTCGCCCAGGTCACCAACCCGCCGATCGATCCGATCCGCGAGGAGCTGGTGATGAGCCTGGTCTCGATCATCGGGCCGCGGCCGAACCTGTTCGACCTCGAAGGCATCTCGAACACCAAGCGCCTCGAGGTGCGCCAGCCGATCCTGGCCGACGAGGACCTGGAGAAGATCCGCTCGATCTCCATGGTCAGCGACTCGCATTTCAAGTCGCTGACCCTCGACATGACCTGGCCGGCCGACCGCGGCGCCGAAGGGCTTGCGCCCGCGCTCGACGCGCTCTGCGCCGAGGCCGAGAACGCGGTGCGCGACGGCATCAACATCATCATCCTGTCGGACCGCGCCGCCGGCACCGACCGGGTGCCGATGCCCTCGCTGCTCGCCTGCGCGGCGGTGCACCACCACCTGATCCGGCAGGGCTTGCGGACCTCGGTCGGGCTGGTGATGGAAACCGCCGAGCCGCGCGAGGTGCATCACTTTCGCTTGCCTCGCCGGCTACGGCGCCGAGGCGATCAATCCGTATCTCGCGTTCGAGACCCTGATCGCGATGCACGACGAGCTGCCGCAGAAGATCGACAAGAAGGACATCGTCAAGCGCTACACCAAGTCGATCGACAAGGGGCTGCTCAAGGTGATGTCCAAGATGGGCATCTCGACCTACCAGTCCTATTGCGGCGCGCAGATTTTCGACGCGGTCGGGCTGAAGGCCGAGTTCGTCGACCAGTATTTCACCGGCACCGCCACCCGGATCGAGGGCGTCGGCCTGCAGCAGATCGCCGAGGAAAGCGTGCGGCGCCACCGCGACGCCTTCAGCGACGCGCCGATCTACCGCGGCATGCTCGACGTCGGCGGCGATTATGCGGTGCGGGTGCGCGGCGAGGATCACGTCTGGAACGCCACCACGGTCGCGACCCTGCAGCACGCCGTGCGCGGCAATTCGTATGAGCGCTACCGCGCCTTCGCCAACTATCTCAACGAGCAGCCCGAGGCGCTGGTCACCATCCGCGGCCTGTTCCGGGTCAAGACCGCCGAGGAGGATGAGCGCAAGCCGGTGCCGATCGAGGAGGTCGAGCCGGCCAAGACCATCGTCCGGCGGTTCGCCACCGGCGCCATGTCGTTCGGCTCGATCTCGCGCGAGGCCCACACCACGCTCGCGATCGCCATGAACCGGATCGGCGGCAAGTCGAACACCGGCGAGGGCGGCGAGGAGGCCGACCGCTTCAAGCCGCTGCCGAACGGCGACTCGATGCGTTCGGCGATCAAGCAGGTGGCGTCCGGCCGCTTCGGCGTCACCGCCGAGTACCTGGTCAACTCGGACATGATGCAGATCAAGATGGCGCAGGGCGCCAAGCCCGGCGAAGGCGGCCAGTTGCCCGGGCACAAGGTCGACAAGATCATCGCCAAGGTGCGGCACTCGACGCCGGGCGTAGGCCTGATCTCACCGCCGCCGCACCACGACATCTATTCGATCGAGGACTTGGCGCAGCTCATTTTCGACCTGAAGAACGTCAATCCGGACGGCGACGTCTCGGTCAAGCTCGTCTCCGAGGTCGGCGTCGGCACCGTCGCCGCCGGCGTGTCGAAGGCGCGCAGCGACCATGTGACGATCTCCGGGCTTCGAGGGCGGCACCGGCGCCTCGCCGCTCACTTCGATCAAGCACGCCGGCTCGCCGTGGGAGATCGGGCTCGCCGAAACCCACCAGACGCTGGTGGCGAACCGGCTGCGCGGCCGCATCTCGGTGCAGGTCGACGGCGGCTTCCGCACCGGCCGCGACGTGGTGATCGGCGCGCTGCTCGGCGCCGACGAATTCGGCTTCTCGACCGCGCCGCTGATCGCCGCCGGCTGCATCATGATGCGCAAGTGCCATCTCAACACTTGTCCGGTCGGGCGTCGCGACCCAGGACCCGGTGCTGCGCAAGCGCTTCACCGGCCAGCCCGAGCATGTGATCAACTTCTTCTTCTTCGTCGCCGAAGAGGTGCGCGAGCTGATGGCCGCGATGGGCTACCGCACCTTCGACGAGATGATCGGCCAGATGCAGATGCTCGACCAGCAGCGGGTGATCGAGCACTGGAAGGCCAAGGGCCTCGACTTCTCCAAGCTGTTCACCAAGCCGATCGCGCCCGACGGCGTCGCGATCTACCACTGCGAGCCGCAGGACCATAAGATCCACGACATCCTCGACCGCGCGTTGATCGCGCAGGCGCAGCCCGCGCTCGACCGTGGCGCGCCGGTGCGGCTCTCTTCCGCGATCCGCAACATCGACCGCACCGCCGGCGCAATGCTCTCAGGCGAGGTCGCCAAGCGCTACGGCCACGCCGGCCTGCCCGACAACACCATCCACGTCAGCCTCAAGGGCACCGCCGGCCAGAGCTTCGGCGCGTTCCTGGCCAAGGGCGTGACCTTCGAGCTCGAGGGCGACGCCAACGACTACGTCGGCAAGGGGCTCTCCGGCGGCCGCATCGTGATCCGGCCGCCGCGCGACGCCGGCATCACGCCCGAGGAATCGATCATTGTCGGCAACACCGTGCTCTACGGCGCGATCGCCGGCGAATGCTATTTCCGCGGCGTCGCCGGCGAGCGCTTCGCGGTGCGCAACTCCGGCGCTACCGCGGTGATCGAGGGCGCCGGCGACCATTGCTGCGAATACATGACCGGCGGCGTCGTGGTGGTGCTGGGCTACACCGGGCGCAATTTCGCGGCCGGCATGTCGGGCGGCATCGCGTATGTGCTGGACGAGGACGGCAGCTTCGAGCGGCGCTGCAACCTCGCCATGGTCGACCTCGAGCCGGTGCCCGAGGAGGAGGAGATCAGCGCGACGCTCTACGGCCATGCCAATGACCTCGAAACCTCCGGCCGCGTCGACATCACCGCCGACATGACCGGCTACGACGCCGAGCGGCTGCGCATCCTCATCGCAAGGCACGGCCGCTTCACCGGCTCCAAGCGCGCGGGCGAAATCCTGACCAACTGGGCCAAATACCTGCCGATGTTCCGCAAGGTGATGCCGGTGGAGTACCGCCGCGCGCTCGCCGAGATGAAGGAACAGGCCGCCGCGATGCAGGCCGCCGAGTGATCGCGGATGGGTAAGGTCACCGGGTTTCTCGAGTTCGAGCGCAACGACCGGGACTATCAGCCGGTCGAGCAGCGCATTCGGCACTGGGGCGAGTTCATCCTGCCGCTGCCCGAGAAGGACATGCGCGAGCAGGCGGCGCGCTGCATGAACTGCGGCGTGCCCTATTGCCACGGCACCAACACCATCACCGGCGCGCCGACCGGCTGTCCGGTCAACAACCAGATCCCGGACTGGAACGACCTGGTCTATTCCGGCCAGTGGGAAGAGGCGGCGCGCAACCTGCACTCGACCAACAACTTCCCGGAGGTGACCGGCCGGGTCTGCCCGGCGCCGTGCGAGGCGTCCTGCACGCTCAACATCGACGACAATCCGGTCACCATCAAATCGATCGAATGCGAGATCGCCGACCGCGCCATCGCCAACGGCTGGGTCAAGCCGGAGCGCTACGCCGACAAGACCGGCAAGAAGGTCGCGGTGGTGGGCTCAGGCCCGGCCGGGATGGCCTGCGCCCAGCAACTGGCGCGCGCCGGCCACGACGTGCACCTCTACGAAAAGCACGCCAAGGCCGGCGGGCTGATGCGCTACGGCATCCCCGACTTCAAGATGGAGAAGCGGATCATCGACATCCGCGTCGAGCAGATGCAGGCCGAGGGCGTGACGTTTCACTACGGCGCGCATGTCGGCGTCGACCTGCCGGCCGAGACGCTTTTGAACGACTACGACGCTTTGGCGCTGACCGGCGGCGCCGAAGCGCCGCGCGACCTGCCGATCCCGGGCCGCGAGCTTGCCGGCATCCATTTCGCCATGGATTTCCTGCCGCAGCAGAACCGCCGCGTCAGCGGCGAGGCGCCCTGGCGCCGGCCGCCGCCGATCCTCGCCAAGGACAAGCACGTCGTGGTGATCGGCGGCGGCGACACCGGCTCCGACTGCATCGGCACCGCGATCCGCCAGGGCGCCGCCTCGGTGACCAATTTCGAGATCATGCCGCAGCCGCCGGAGCACGAGAACAAGCCGCTGACCTGGCCGTTATGGCCGCTCAAGATGCGCACCTCGTCGAGCCACGAAGAGGGCGTGACCCGCGACTTTGCGGTGCTGACCACGCGGTTCTCCGGCGAAGAACGGCGCGGTCAAGAAGCTGCATTGCGCGCGCGCCGACGCCAAGTTCCAGCCGATGCCCGGCACCGAATTCGAGATCGACGCCGACCTGGTGTTGCTCGCCATGGGCTTCGTGCATCCGGTGCACGACGGCATGATCAAGGCGCTGGGGCTCACGCTCGACCCGCGCGGCAACATCAAGGCCGACCAGCTGGCCTACCAGACCTCGCTGCCGAAGGTGTTTGCGGCCGGCGACATGCGCCGCGGCCAGTCGCTGGTGGTGTGGGCAATCCGCGAGGGCCGCCAATGCGCCCACGCCATCGACAAGTTCTTGATGGGGACCACGTCGCTGCCAAGGTGAGACCCGCTGGAACTTTCCGGCGGTCAGGGTCTTAGAATCACATGGGCAAATTGAACGTGGACCTGTCGGTGCTGCAACGCCAGCTCTTGGAAGCTGAAGGCAAGCTTCTCAAGGAGCGGGAGGTTGACGGTGCTCAAGCCAATGCCGATTTTGACCGCATGTTGAGCCTCATGCGAGAGCTCAACCGCGCGATCGCTGGTTTGCAAAAAGAAGTATGAAGCGGCCGCGCGCGAGGACTTGATCTGCCGATCGTTGCCGAGGACGTCGAAGCCTCGGACCAGCTGGTCACTCCTTTTGGTCAACGAGCGACCTCATCAGCTCGATCATGGCGCGATGCTGCGGATCATGCTGCTGCGAGAGAAAGGTGGCGCTCTCCCACTGGAACGCTCAAGGCGGATAATGGTTGAGATAAAATGTGGGTGTCCCGATGTGCCCGGGGCCGCTGGTGCGGCTTTCTCATCGCGATGGCAGTCATGTTTTTCGTCGCAGCGCGTACTTCCGTGCCTGCTGCAGCGGAAGGATCGTCGGTAGGTCATGGCGAAGGCGGTTATGTCCCGGACTTTGTCGCCCTCGTCCGCCGCTACAACGCCAGCGGTGAGACTTTCCGCATTGAAGGGATCTGCAAATCCGCCTGTACGCTTTTTCTTGGCATTCGCAACGTCTGCGTTGAGCGGAGCGCTACGCTCATGTTCCACGCCGGTCACGACATAGCGGAAAACGTGACGGGGCCTGACACGCGGGCGAGCCGCGCCGCGCTCTATCGGTATAACGACGCACTCCGCCGGTATCTGCTCGACGGACACCATATGGACAGTGACGCCTTCCACAGCCTGCCCGGAAGCACAATCATCGATCATTTCGGCTACCGTGAATGCGCCCCTAAACCCTAAGGACACGAATCGTGTTCCGAATGTTCCATGCTGGGTTCCATGCGGAACGGCCAACTCAACGGCGCGTTTTTCCAATGGGGCTGGTGACAGAACGGAGGTTCCTTATGAAACGCATGCTTCTTGCTGGTGCGACGGCTGCGGCGATCATGCTCTCCGGGCAGGCGATTGCTGAGGGCACGGTGGTTGAAATCGCGCCCGAGCAGCGCACCAAGATCAAGGAATACGTGGTGAAGGAGAAGATCGCCCCAGTGCGCGTGAAGGAGCGCATCTCGGTGGGCACGCGGCTCCCGGCTGATGTCGAGTTGAGGGCCGTACCGTCGGCATGGGGGCCGTCATTCAGCAAGTACCGCTACGTCTACTCCGATGATCACGTGTACTTCGTTGACCCGGCAAATCGAACCGTGGTGCAGGCAATCGACTAATTAAGATCCTGCACGGTGAACGGCGCGTCCTTCGGGACGCGCCGTTTTCGTTTCAAAATACGTTTTCGTGGCCTTTTCAAAACACTGGGTAATAGTGACGAATAAAGACCGCGCTGCGTACCGGCTGCCCATTGAAATAGTATCTCGGCTCCGGCCCCGTGACCGGCTGGTGGTAGCGTTCATGGACCACACGGGTGGTCCCATCATAGTTGCGCACCACCACGGGAGGCCCGCGATAGACCACGACAGGGGTGCCGTCGTAATCCCTGACCACCTTCAGCCGCTTGTGGTGGATGACGCGCGCCTTCTTGACGGTCGTGACGCCCAGGTCGGCCGCCTGCACCGCAGGAGCCGAGGCCACGATTTGAGTCGCGCCAAGCCCGACGAGCAAAATCGCTGTTAGATATTTCCGCATGATGCTGCTCCAACCCTGGTTGCGTGCCGCGCGTGAGAGACAAAAATCGGTTAGCGAGCAACCACCTCATTCACGGCGGCGTGCTCCAGAGCGACCAGCTGGGCGGGGGAGATCGGCGTCAACAGCGCGTATGCGAAGACTCCGACAATCGCGAAGGCCGCTGCGATTCCGAGAATGGCCAGACCTGACAGCTCGGTGTTTCCGGTCGTCATGCCTGTTTAACGATTTTGCAGGCGAGCGGTTCCTTGCATGACAACCCCCGAGCGCTTCGGCCGGTTGGACCGGCTGCGTAGTGATGGCCTAGCGGCCTATCATCGGGGAAGCTGGCAGCCAATAGACGCCATAGCCGTAGTACGGGTAGAACCTCGACTGCACGCCAAAAAAGTAGCCCTGGTCGCCAGGAACGAAGCCGTGGTGATAGAGCCGGGCTGGAATCGTCGCGTCATCGGTATCGAATTGACCTTGGTTGACCAGATGTCCATTGGAGAGCCCCCGCCAGATGCGGGGATACGGTCCGACGTCAATGTACTGCGAAACGACATAGGTTTTCCGCGCTGCGCAGCAGCCCCATTCTCCGGCGCTCGCCTGAGCGATCGTGGCTGCGGACGCCACGATGCTCGCCATGACCAATCGAAACGCGTGTCGCATGCTCGCCTCCTGCCGTGACCGCAAGTCTGGCTTTGAAGCGGATATTCCCACAACGGCCGCGAGTCCGGGCAGGTTCTGCGAAACATCCTTAATTTCCGACCTCGGGCGGTGGCCCCTTCCGGCGAGGCCGATAATCGAACCAGCCGATTGTCTTCATTGGCCGGCGATCTCGTTCGCTCAGGACCGGGGGTGCCGGCGCCATCACCACGCCGCGATGTCTCGGACAATGAGCTGCCGGGCATAGACGTTGCCGGAAAGGCCTACCCAACGGAGACTTCATCATGATTTACAAAATGCTAGCGGTTCTGTCCGCCATCACCGCCCTGCTGTTCGCGATCCCTGCCACTGCGCAGCCGCGCCCGAGCGACATGGAGCTGGCGCAGCTGCTGCGCGCGGGCGGAACCGTGATCGTCTTGCGCCATGGCGCCACCCATGCCGATCAGGCCGACACCGACCCGCTCAATCACGGCAATCTTGCGCAACAGCGTCAACTGAACGCCAAGGGCGAGGAGGCCGCCAAGGCGTTCGGCGAGGCGTTCAGGCGCATGGGCGCTCCGGTGAGCAAGGCCATCACCAGCCAGTTCAACCGCGCCTATCAGACCGCAAAGCTTGCCGGCTTCGACAACGTGGAAAGGACCCTGGACGTGACCGAAGGCGGCCTGGTGGTTTCGCCGAACGAAAACAACCGGCGCGCGGCCGCATTCCGCAAGCTGGCGAGCATGGTGCCGCCGGCCGGCAGCAATGTCGTCATCGTCTCGCACAAGCCCAACATCATCGACGCGTTCGGCAAGGACTGGTTCGAGATCAAGGAAGGCGAAGCCACCATCTTCAAGCCGGACGGCGCGGCTTACAAAGTCATCGCGCGTGTGCAAATGGATGAATGGCCGCGCATCGCGGCCGCCGCGAAATAATGCACGGCAGCTCTATGAGTCCGCTCGGACATTCCGCGACTGCCGGGCATGACGGCGGAGAAACCGAGGAAACCCGCTGCCTAGCTAGCGCCAGAAGCCGCCGAAGCCGCCAAAGAACGAATTGTTGCGGCGCGCCTGCTGCTGTTGCTGCTGCTGCTGCTGCTGCTGTTGCTGCTGCCAGCCCCAGCCCCACGGCTGTTGCACCGGCTGCGGCTGCGGGCGCGGCGTGCGGCGCGGCGCGGCCGCTGCGACCGGGCGGGTCTCCTCGCTCGGCACCGGCACGGTGGTCGCCGCCGGCGCCGCCTGCATGACTGGGATCGGATCGGTGGTGGTCGCCACCACCGGATCGGTGCCGAACGGCGCGATGCCGCGCCGCGGCCAGGCGAAGTCGTCGCTGCGCCCGGCCGGCGCCGGGATCGCCTCGCCCTTGACCAGCACCCGGGTCACGATCGGCTGGCCGGCCGGCGCGGTGGGCGCGCCGCCGCCGGCGAGATCCTGCTGGCCGCTGGTCGCCACCGTCAGCGGCAGCACCGGGCCGGACAGCGGCCGCTGGTTCGGCTGACCGGGCCGTTGCGCTGGCGCTTGCGTCGCCGGTTCGCTGGTCGGCAGCGCCACCGTGGTGACCCCGCGCGTCATCATACGTCGCAGCTCGCGCTCGACATAATGTGCGAGCTTGCGCGCGCCGGCCTTGGTGAAATGCACGCCGTCGCCGGCGCGCAGCCGCCGGATCTGGCCTTCGAAGTCGGGGCCCTGCGGGGTGTAGCGGCCGGCGTCGTCGACGAAGCCGTCCCACACGTCGATGTAGCTGAGCCCGGCCTTCTCGACACGCTCGCGATAGAGGTCGTCGAGATATTGCATGTCGCTGGTCGACCTCGGGCCGCGGATCGACGGCAGGCCGACCCAGAACACCGGCACGTTGGCGCTCTTCAAGGCGGCGATCGTGGCATCGATGCGCTTGCCATAGTGCTCGGCCCATTGATCGGTGCGGAAGTCGTAGACCTGATAGACCACGCGGCCCTGCGGCTCGGGCGTGACAATCAATGGCTCCGGCGCCGGCGTCTCGGCCGGATCGGGCGCGCTCGGCGCCGCCGCGCCGGACGCCGGCGGTGCCGCGGCGGTCGCTGGCGGGGTCGCGGTGGTCGCTGCGGGTGGCGTTTTTGCGGGTGTCGTGCCCCCGGCGGGCGTGCTGCCTGCCGGCTGCTGACGGACGCGGATCTGCTGACGGTCGTTCAACCCGACCATCATGATGATGTATTTCGGCTTGGTCGCGGCGATCGCCTCGCGCGTCGTCTGCGCCCAGTCGGCGTTCTCGTTGCGGCTGTCGTAGCGGATCAATCCGCTGGTGGTGCGATGCCTGCGCACGACGGCGATCTCGGGCGCGTCGGCCAGCGCATCTTCCAGACCATAGGCCAGCCAGTCGGCCATCGAGTCGCCCAGCACCAGCACCGAGGTGCTGGTCGGCGTATCGGCCTTGCGCGGCGAGGCCGGCGCGCGCGAAGCATCGACCCGCGGCTCGGTCGGCACACGCGGCCCCTGGTACGGCCCCCAGAATGAATCGAAAATGCCGCCGCCGCGGCGATAATTGCCGAATTGCGCGAGCGCGGGCTCCGCCAGCAGTGCCAGCACGGCGACCGTGCCGGCGGCCGCGAGCAGAACCGCAAACCGTTGTAAACAGGGGCGTTTTGCCGCCATCACCCGACCGCTAATTGGACCGGCGCCGGCGCCCGACCGGGCGCCACGCCCCGCTATCGGTCGTTAACTCCAGGAAATTGTCAACCCGATGGCCAGAGCGCGCCACGGACGCGCTTTCCCTCCCCCTCAAGGGGGGAGGGAAAGAGAGTGAGCCGCGCATTCGCGACAACAATACCCTCACCTTCCGCGCAACCGCGCCAGGATGGTGGCGGTGGCGAAGCCGTCGGGCACCAGCCCGACCGAGGCCTGGTAGTCGCGGATCGCGGCGCGGGTCCGCGCGCCGAACCGACCGTTTGGCTCGCCGACGTCGAAGCCCTTGCTCGCCAGCAGCTCCTGCATCTCGCGCCGCTCGGCGAGCGACAGCACCGGCTCGTGCCGCGGCCAGGCCTGCACCAGCGCGTCGCCGCCGCGCAGCCGGTCGGCGAGGTAGCCGATCGCCAGCGCATAGGCCTCGGCCGGGTTGTATTTCATGATGACGCGGAAATTGTGCAGCATCAGGAAGCCTGGGCCCTGGTTGCCGGCCGGCACCAGCAGATAGGCGCGGTCGGTGTTGCGCGGGAACGGCTTGCCGCCAGCGCGCTGGATGCCGGCGCGCTCCCACTCCGCCAAGCTGTGCTGGCGCGAGCGATCGGCCAGCAAGAAGTTGAAGCCCTTGGGGATCACGACCTCGTAGCCCCAGGTCGCGCCGGCGACCCAACCGTCCTTCTTGAGATTGTTGGCGGTCGACGCGATCAGGTCGGCCACCGAGTTGACGACGTCGCGGCGGCCGTCGCCGTCGAAGTCGACGGCGTAACGCTTGAACGAGGTCGGCATGAACTGGGTCGGCCCGAACGCGCCGGCCCAGGAACCGATGAGCTGCTCGGGCCGCAGGTCGCCGCGGTGCAGGATCTCCAGCGCCGACAAAAACTCGTCGCGGAAATAGGCCTGGCGGCGGCCGACGCAGGCGAGCGTCGCGGTCGAGCGCAGCACCGGACGGTCGCCGCCGAGCGTGCTGTAGTTCGACTCGACGCCCCAGATTGCAGTGATGACATGGCGATCGACGCCATAGGCCTGCTCGACCTTGTCGAAGATGGCCTTGTGGCGGATCAGCAATTCGCGGCCGGTGGCGATCCGCGCCTCGTTCACAAGGATGTCGAGATAATCCCAGAACGCCTTGGTGAACTCGGGCTGGGCGTCGAGCAGATCCATGATCCGCAGGTCAGGCGTGAGCCCGCGCACATGGCGCTCGAAGCTTAAGCGCGAGATGTTGCGCTTGGCGGCGAGCGGCCACAGGCCTTCCAGGCAGCTCTCGAAATTGGCGGCGGCCTCGCGGATCGCACTCGCCTGCATTAGCGGATGGCCGGAGGCGCCGGACTCGCCGCTCCATGGTCTGGGAGGTTCCTTGGCCGGCGCGGTGACCGGCGCCGGAGCGGCGGCGGGCGCGGGCGTTGTTGCTGGCGGCGCCGTCCGGCCGACCGGCATGGGTGGCGTTGGTCGATTCTGCGCCAGGCCGAAATCGCCAGCGGCGAGCAGCAGCGCGCCGGCCAACGTGAATCGGTAAATCTGCGCGATGCGGTTCATCGGCATTCCGGCCTCGTGTGATCCAACCCGATTATCCGCGCCCATTGGGGCAAGATATGGTTGCCCGAAGGTTAATCACGCAACCGATGTGACATGATGCGCCCGAACTCTCTTCACCCTCCCTGGAGGGGGAAGCGCGTATGCCGCGCTTCAGCAATTCCAGACGAACAATGATCCTTACCGCCCGCCGCGCAGCCGCGCGGTCAGCTCGGGGCTCGGATAGGAATCGGCCGGCAGGCCGAGCTTGAGCTGCGCCTGCTTCACCGCCGCGCGCGTGGCGGCGCCGAGCCGGCCGTCGGCCTCGCCGGTGAGATAGCGCTGCGCGATCAGCAGCCGCTGCAGCTCCTGCACCTGCGGCGGGGTCGGCACCTCGACCCGGCCGTTGCCCGGCGAAACCGGTGGCGCGCCGTTCAGCCGCGTCGCGAAATAGGCCGCCGTGGTCGAATAGACCAGCGCGCTGTTCCATTCGAGATAGGCCTTGAAGTTCGGATAGGCCAGGAACGCCGGGCCGTGGCGGCCCATCGGCAGGATCAGCGACGCCGGCAGGTTGTCTCAGGTCAGCGCGCCGTGCGCGCCGGTCACGCCCCAGCGCGCCCATTGCGAGCGCGGGTGCTGGATGTCGAGGCCGGCCTCCTGCCACGGCATGTCGGCCGGCACCCGCACCTCCTGCAGCCAGGGCTGGCCGCGCTGCCAGCCGAAGCTCTTGAGCAGGTTGGCGGCCGACGCCAGCGCATCCGGCACGCTGCCGACCATGTCGACCTTGCCGTCGCCGTCCATGTCGACGCCGTGATTGAAATAATCCGACGGCGTGAATTGCGTCGGGCCAAGCTCGCCCGCCCAATTGCCGATCATCTCGTCCGGCCGCAGATCGCCGCGCTGCACGATCCGCACCGCGTCGAGCAATTGCTTCCTAAAGAACTCCGGCCGCCGGCAATCGTAGGCCAAGCGTCGCGACCGAGCGGATGATCTGATAGGTGCCGCCCTTGTAGGCGCCGTAGTCGCTTTCCAGGCCCCACAGCGCGGTCACCACCGGCGGCGGCACGCCGAACCGCTGCTCGATGCGCGCCAGCAGCGGCGCTTGCGCCTTCATCTGCTTCAGCCCGTTCTGGTAGCGCCCGGCGCCGGCCATGCGGCCGGCAAATTGCAGGAAGCCCTGGCTGAACACGCCCTGCCCGCTGTCGCGGCGGATGATGGCCGGATCGAAGGTGACGCCGTCGAGCGCGGCCGCGATCGCCTGGCGCGAGATGCCCTTGGCGGCCGCCTCCTGCTTGAAGGCGGCAAGCCAGGCATCGAAGCTGCCGGTGTTGCGGCAGCGCACGGCGGCCTCGGCCGGTGCCGCCAGTAGCGTGATCGCCAGCAGCGCGATCGCCAGGCCCGCCGCCCCGATCGCGCCAAATGTCCCAAAGATTTGGTGTCGCATCGCCGCCGCCCCGCGTTCCCAAGGATGGGACGAATGTGCCATCCACCGGGCGCCGTCAAGCTTGCGGCGCGGGCGCGCCAAACGGAGCGCTGCGGCGGATTGAAACAGCGGCGCGGTCTCGGCCATGATGGCCCATGAAACCGATTCGGAAGGCGATTTTCCCGGTTGCGGGCCTCGGCACGCGCTTTCTGCCCGCCACCAAGGCGGTGCCCAAGGAGATGCTGCCCGTCGTCGATCGGCCGGTGATCCAGCACGTGGTCGACGAGGCGCGCGAGGCCGGCATCGAGCATTTCATCTTCGTCACCGGCCGCAACAAGTCGGTGATCGAGGATCATTTCGACCGGCAGTTCGAGCTGGAGCTGACCTTGAAGGAGCGACGCAAGCTCGCCGACCTCAAGTTGCTGTCCAGCGATCTGCCGGAGCCCGGCACCACGAGCTTCACCCGCCAGCAGTCGCCGCTCGGCCTCGGCCATGCGGTCTGGTGCGCGCGTGAGCTGGTCGGCCACGAGCCGTTCGCGCTGCTGCTGCCGGACATGCTGATCCAGCACAAGCCCGGCTGCCTGAAGCAGATGATCGAGGCCTACCGCGGGCTCGACGACAAGTCGAACGTCATCGCGGTCGAAGAGGTGCCGCCCGAGCGCATCCACATGTATGGCGTGGTCGGCGTCGGCAAGACCAAGGGCAAGAGCTTCGCCATCACCGAGATGGTGGAGAAGCCGCCGCGCGAGCAGGCGCCGTCCAATCTGATCATCACCGGCCGCTACATCCTGCAGCCGGAGATCTTCGGCCTGCTCGCCACCCAGGAGGGCGGCGCCGGCGGCGAGATCCAGCTCACCGACGCCATGATCAAGCTCGCGAAAAAACAGCCGTTCTTCGGGCTGAAGTTCAAGGGTCGCAGCTTCGACTGCGGCTCCAAGGTCGGCTTTCTCGCCGCCAACGTCGCCTATGCGCTGGCGCGCTCCGACATCGCCCCGGCGCTGCGCGCGGAGATCAAGCGGCTGTTGTAGGCGGGAAAAAACGTACGCCGCGCGGTTCGTCCCAGCCCTCACCGCTGCAGCTTCAGCCCGATCAGGAACACGTTGGCGTCGTAGTCGACGTTGGCGGCGTTGGAGCGGAGCTGGTCGTAGCGGTATTCGCCCTTGAGCCAGAACTCGCGGTTGAGCTTGTAGGTGATGGTGGCGCCGATCGAGCTGCGCGTGTCGTTGCGGCCGTTGCCGAGATACTCATCGAAGCCATAGCCGAACCTCAAGGTTCCGATCAGCCAGCGGCGGAAGGCGTGATCGACCTGCACGGCGACGTCGCGCCGCAGCGCGCCCGACACGCCGGCCACCACCACCTCCTCGCCGCGCGACGTGCCGGTCAAGGTCACGGTGGTGAGCCCGGTCATGGCCCAGATCAGCGAGGCGTCGAACACCACGCCGGTCAGGTCCTGCAACGCCGGATCGTCATAGCGGCGGGTCAGATAGCCGACCGAAATCTCGCCGATGAGCAGCCGGGTCAGCTCGAACGTACTGCCGACCCTGGGCGTCAGCGCGCGCGAGTCGCGCTGGAAGCCGTTGCGATCAACCACGAGATCGTGTTGCCGCCGGTCGGCGGCAACCTCGACGAACGGCCTGAAGCCCGGCGTCAGCTCATAGCTCGCCCGCGCCCGCACGCCGTATTGATTGTAGTCGCGGTCGTGGTTGCTCGAGGTCGAGCCGTCGGTCAATTGCGAGTCCTGATAGGCGGTGCGATCGATGCTGACCTTGCCCGACAGTTCGAGTCGGCTGATGCGGTGGCTCAGACCGACTGTGCCGCCGTAGGTTTCGTAGATCGGCAGCTTGGCGATATCGGCCGGCAGGTTCGGGCTGCCCGGATAATCGGTCGACAGGAGATAGCGGCTCTCGGTGTTGATCGCGGTGAGGCGGGTGATGTCCCAGCGGCCGAACGAAATTAAGTCGATCAGCGGCCGGTTGAGCGACGGTTGCGTATCGAAGTTGGAATAGCTGCCGCGCAGGTTGAAGCCGAAGGAGTGCCGAGTCCAATCGGAGCGCACCTGCAGCGACGGCTCGACCACCGTGAACCACGAGCCCTGCCCGGTCGGCACACGCGACGGATTGGTGTCGAAGCCGCGCGTCACTGCGATCGCGGGCTTGACCACGAAGGTGCTGACGCGGAGCCCGATCGGCTCGAACGCGTCCTGCCAGTTCGGCGGCGGCCGCCGCAACGGCGCGTCCAGCGGGCGGTAGGTGTTGGCGTAGCGCAGCCGCTCGGGGAGCTGCGGCGCGACGGTGTGGCCGTCCGCCGCCTGCGGCGCACCGGGCCAGCCGCGGCGGCGGTGGCGGCAGCATGCGCGGCTCGCCGGGCTTGCGCTTCACGACTTTTTTCTTCTTGCCGGTGGCATCAAAGCCGGTCGCGCCCATGCTCAAGCGCGGCGGCGTCAACGCCGGCGCGCCGGCGCGCGCGGAGGCAGCGGCGCGGCCGAAGCGCTGCGCGTTCTGCGGGATCGGTGAGCGACGGCGCGTAGGGCGAGTCCGACTGCGCGCGCGCGTTGGACGCTGGCATGAGCCACGCCGCGGCGATCGCTGCGAACGCCAGCGCATCGGTGGGTCGGCAACGGCGCGGCAGAGGCGACCTCCATTCACAAATTGCGCCGCGCCGGCGGACGAGCGCCGCCCGGCGGAAAGCCAGGGGCGAGCGACAACCGGCGTTCGGCCGCCGCGAGGCGGCCGGTGGTTAACGGGGTTTAAAGATTTGTGGTTAACGGGAGCTTTATCCGGCCGGGATGGCCGGCGGCGCCTCAACTGGCGGGTTCGACCGCGAGGGTCGCGCCGTCGGCGCGGGTGACCCGGACCCGGCTGCCTCTCGGGCGATCCGGCCCGTTGACGCGCCAGACTGTGTCATCGATCCGGACCGTGCCGATGCCATCGACGATCGGCTGCTCGAGGGTAAAGACACGCCCGATCAGCGCCTGATTGCGCCGATTGAGCATGGGCGCCTCAGACTGCGGCTCGACCTTCAGAGCGAAGCGGCGCCAGAGCGGGACCGAAGCCAATGCGAGCACCGCGAACGCGACGCACTGCCATTGCCACGACCAATCGACGAGAAACGAGATCGCGCCGACCATGACCGCGGCGAGACCAAGCCACATCATGAAAGCACCGGGCACGGCAAGCTCAAGCGCCAGCAGGATGGCGCCGGCAATGATCCAAGCCCATGGACCGAGCGAGATGATGAACGCCATGGGTGACTCCCCTCACGTGGTGGTGGGAACCGTTGGCCGTCGTGGTGGCGCGGCCGGCGCAGGCCGAGGACTTTGGCCATCGCCGCCGAAGGTCGCCTTGGCGATCTCGGCAATGCCGGCGAGCGAGCCCAGCACGCCGCTCACCTCGACCGGCATGATCAGGACCTTCTGGTTCGGCGAGTCCGCAAGCTCGGTGAGCACCTTCATGTATTTGTCCGCGACGAAATAGTTGATCGCGGCGATGTCGCCCGAGGCGATCGCCTCGCTGACCATGGTGGTCGCCTTGCCTTCGGCCTGGGCGAGCCGCTCGCGCGCCTCGGCGTCGCGGAACGCCGCCTCGCGACGGCCTTCGGCTTCGAGGATCTGCGATTGCTTCTGGCCCTCGGCCTTCAAGAATCGCCGACTGACGCTGGCCTTCGGCTTCGAGAATGACGGCGCGCTTCTCGCGCTCGGCCTTCATCTGCCGGCCCATCGACTGCACCAGGTCGGCCGGCGGCACGATGTCCTTGATCTCGATGCGATTGACCTTGACGCCCCAGGGCGAAACCGCGGCATCGACCACCCGCAGCAGCCGCTCGTTGATCTCGTCGCGGTGCGACAGCATCTGGTCGAGGTCCATGCCGCCCATGACCGAGCGGATGTTGGTCATGGTCAGCTTGATGATGGCCTGGTCGAGCTGCGCGACCTCGTAGCTCGCCTTCGGCGCGTCGAACACCTGGAAGAAGGCGAGCCCGTCCACGGTGACGGTGGCGTTGTCCTTGCTGATGACATCCTGCTGCGGGATGTCGATCACCTGCTCCATCATGTTCACCTTGCGGCCGATCCGATCGAAAAACGGCACGATCAGATTGAGCCCGGGATGGAGCGTGCGGGTGTAGCGGCCGAACCGCTCGACCGTCCAGTGATAGCCCTGCGATACGGTTTTCACGCCCGCGAAGATCGTCAGGACGACGAGCAGGACGAGCACAATGACGAAAACATTGACCCCAAGCATCGAAAGACCCTCCACCACGACCTCCCATCAGCGCCGATAGAATATGGCGTCTTACAAGCGTTGCGGGTAGCCCTGCCGGCGGCGCCGAAATCGCCAATCAATCCGAGGCCTTGCCGGATCCGGCGGCGCCCAGCAAGTGTCGCGCTTCGGAAGTTCGCTTGAATTCTCAGCTTGCTCCTAAGCGAACTTCCGAATCAAAGCGACACTAGCAACATTACGATTCTAGTGTCCCGTGGAACCCGAAGTTCGCAAACGAGCTTGCTGCACAATCATGCGAACTTCGGGTTCGGGACACTAGGGCATCGTGAAGACGATCAGCTGGTCGGTCACTTCGCCCGCGCCGGGCTTGAGCGAACCGGCGGCGACATAGATGTTCTTACCGATCACCGCCGCGCCGGTGCCGTGGCGGCCGCCGGGCATGGCAGCAAACGTCCGCCAACGCATCGACTTCGGATCGAACGCCTCATTCTCGGCAAAGGTGCCAGGCGGCAGCTCGCCGCCCAACACGACGATCATTCCCTGATAGAGCGCGAATGCGAGCCCGCTGCGCGCGGTCGGCAGCGGCGCGACGGCGGTCCAGGTGTCGATCTTCGGATCGTAAATATCGTGGTCCGCAACGCGGCTCGCCGGGTTGGTGATGCGGCCGCCGACGGCATGGATTTTTCCATCAGCCGCCACCAAGGCCATATGGTCGCGCGCCTTGGGCAGCGGCGCGCGGTCGCTCCATTGCCCGGTTGCCGGGTCGAACACCTCGTGGCTGCCGACGGTAAAGGTGTTGTCGACGCCGCGTCCGCCGATGGCGTGGATTTTCCCGTCGAGCACGGCCACCCCGACCGAGCCGCGCGGAGCCTTCAGCCCCGCAAGCGGGCGCCAGTGGTCGCTCGCGACGTCGTATTGATAGACCTCGTTGACCGCGCCGCGATGGACCGAGCCGATGAAGCCGCCCACCGTGACGATCTTGCCATCGAGCACAGCGACGCCGAGATGGTCGAGCCCCTTCGGCATCGGCGCGCGGGCCCGCCAGGAATCGGTTGCCGGATCGTATTCGTCGACCAGCGGCACGGCGTTGCCGGCGACGCTGCCACCGACCACGTAGACCTTGCCCCCGACGGCCGCGAGCGCCACCTCGTTGCGCGGCGCCGGCAGCGGCTTTTTCATCGCCCAAGAACCAGGCGGTGCGTCCGGCGGCGCTTGGGTCTGCGCCGCCACCGGCGCGATCAACAGCAGCGCGCCGAGCGCCGTGCTCGCCACGGTCATTCGATCCCGCTTACGCATGGTCCTCTCCACGTTCAGAGCCAGCCTTGCAGCTCGCGCCGCACCAGATGGCCGATCAAAGCCATGCCGTCGGCGCTGTCGTTCAGGCACGGGATCGCCGCGAAATTCTCGCCGCCATGGGCGCGGAAGATCCCGGCGTTCTCGACCGCGATCTCCTCCAGCGTCTCCAGGCAGTCGGCGGCAAAGCCCGGCGTCACCACCGCCAGGTTCTTGACGCCGCGCCGCGCCAGCGCCTCGACCGTCCGGTCGGTGTAGGGCTGCAGCCATTCGGCGCGGCCGAAGCGCGACTGGAAGGTCAGCATCAATGCGCTGTCGTCGAGCTTGAGCCGAGCGCGCAGGTGCCGCACCGTCGCCTCGCACTGGATGGGATAGGGATCGCCGTCATCGGCGTAAGCTTTCGGGATGCCGTGAAACGACGCGAGCAGCAGCTCGGGCTTGAACGGCAGCCGCGCCAATTCGCGCTCGATCGAATGCGCCAGCGCCTCGATATAGGCGGGATCGTCGTAATAGGGCGGCACCACGCGCAGCGCCGGCTGGTCGCGCAGCCGCATCAGCGCCGCAAACGCCGCGTCGCAGACGGTGGCGGTGGTGGCCGCGGCGTATTGCGGATAGAGCGGCAGCAGCAGGATGCGCTCGCAGCCGGCCTTGGCCAGCGCCTCGATACGGGTGGCGAGCGACGGGTTGCCGTAGCGCATCGCCCAATCGACCATGATGGTCGGATCGAGCGCGTCGAGCGTTAGGCGCAGCCTTGCAGCCTGGGCGCGGGTGATGGTCTTGAGTGGCGATTCGTTGCGCTCGCGATTCCAGATTTTCTGATAGTCGAGGCCTTTGCGGCGCGGCCGAGTGGTCAGGATGATGGCGTTGAGGATGAACTTCCAGACCGGCCCCTGATTCTCGATCACCCGGGCGTCGCTGAGAAATTCCCGCAGATAGCGGCGGACCGACGCCGGATCGGTGGCGTCCGGCGTGCCGAGATTGACGATCAGCACCCCGATCCGGCCAGCGCGCGCGGCCGGCCGGTCCGCACCGCGCAGCTGTGCCATGGGCTCAAGCCGGTTCATGCGGCGGAGCATAGCCGGGCCGCGTCGATGCGTGCTAGAGCAACCGGCCCGCCCGGAATGTTCCCATGATGGTGCTGCGCCGCCTGCTGCTCGTGCTCTGCCTGATCACCGCGCCCGCCGCGGCGCGGGCCGAGACCGCCAAGGTCACCTTCATCCTGATGAACGACATCTATGGCATGAGCGAAACGCTGATGCCCGACGGCCAGCGCCGCGGCGGCTTCGCGCGGCTCGCTGCCGTGGTCAAGGCCGAGCGCGAGCGGGCGCGCAGTTCAGGCGGCCAATCGAGCAACCATGTGCTGCTGGCGCATGGCGGCGACACCTTGTCGCCGTCGCTGATGTCGGGCTTCGACTACGGCGCCCACATCATCACGCTCACCAACGCGCTCAAGCCGGACATTTTCGTGCCGGGCAATCACGAATTCGACTTCGGCAAGGCGATCTTCCTGCGCCGCATGGCGGAGGCCCAATTCCCGCTGTTTGCCGCCAACCTGCGCGGCCCCGACGGCCAGCCGCTGCCGGGTTTCAAGGATCACGCCATGGTGACGCTCGACGGCGTGCGCATCGGGCTCACCGGCGCCACCTATGACGACACGCCGCGCACCTCGTCGCCGCAGGATCTGCAATTCCTGCCGACCGTTCCGACCATGCAGACGCAGGCCGAGGCGCTGCGCCGCGACGGCGCCGATTTCGTGGTGGCGGTGATGCACGCCGACCGCACGCAAGCCGTCGCGCTGGCCGAGACCCACGCCGTCGACCTGATCCTGACCGGCCACAACCACGACCTGCTGGTGCGCTACGACGGCCGCCACGCCATGGCCGAGTCGGGCCATGACGCGCATTACGTCACGCTGATCGACGTCACCATCGAAGTGAAGGACCAGGACGGCCGGCGGGTGGTGACCTGGTGGCCGCAATTTCGCATTGTCGACACCGCGACGGTCACGCCCGACCCCGAGGTCGCGGCGCTGGTCGCGGGCTTCGAGAGCGAGCTCAACCGCGAAATGGACGTGCCGCTCAGCACCACGGCGGTCGAGCTCGACAGCCGCAACGCCACCATGCGCGGCCGCGAGGCCGCGATCGGCAACCTGGTGGCCGATGCGGTCCGGCTGAAAACCCACGCCGACGTCGCGGTCATGAACGGCGGCGGCATCCGCGGCGGCAGGGTCTATGCGCCCGGCAGCGCGATCACACGGCGCGACGTGCTGGTCGAATTGCCGTTCCGCAACCGCGTGGTGACGATCGAGATCACCGGCGCGGCGCTGCGCGAGGCGATCGAGAACGGGCTGTCGCGGCTGCCGAACGCCGCCGGCCGGTTTCCGCAGGTCTCGGGCATGGCGGTCGAATTCGATGCGCGCCGCGCGGCGGGCGCGCGCGTGCTGTCGATCAAGGTCGGCGGTGCGCCGCTCGATCCGCGCCGGCGCTACCGGGTCGCGACCAACGATTTCATGGCGCGCGGCGGCGACGGCTACGCAAGCTTCGCGGCGGCGAAGCCGCTGCTGCCGCTCGACGACGCGCCGCTGGTGGCGAACGAGGTGATGGTCTATCTGCGGGAGCTCGGCACCATCCGCAGCACGGTCGACGGCCGCATGATGGCGAAGTGAGGCGGCGGCCGGACGTCGCGCAAGCCGCAGCCAGGCCTTGGAAAAAATTTACAGCCGGATTTCGCCGAGGCTCAAGCTCGCGCCGAGCTCGGCGTCGACGGATTTCTTCTTGCCGTTGGCGCTGACTTCGACGGTGTAGCGGCCGGAATTCTCATCGAGCCTGTCGAACTTGAAGTCGCCGTAGTTGTCGGTGGTGGCGCTGGCGACCACGGCGCCGTTCTTGAGCAGCCGCACGCTCGCACCTTCGACGCAATCGACCGCGCCGCCGGTCTCGCTCGCCACCGAGCCCGCGATGAAGGCCTTGGTGTAGCGCCAGAGATTCTTGTAGTAGACCCGCGGCTTGCTGTTCAGTTCGGGCCGCATCACCTCAAGCGCCTGCTCGCGCGCGAGCTGCGCCATCGCGGCGTCCTCGACCTTGAGCGCGCGCATGGCGCCGGTCGGGCAGGCCTGATGGCCGCGGGTCTTGTCCCAGCCCTGGTCGATCAGATGGGCGTCGAACGGCCAGGCCTGCGGCAATTGCAATTCCTCGTTCCACCAGATGTGGCCGTACGGACAGGCCGCCACCAGCTCGCGATGGCCCTTGGCCTTGACCGGATCGATGATGACGATGCCGTCGTCGCGCTTCCTGATCGCGCCGTTGGTGTCGGCCTTCATGCAGGGCGCGTCGTCGCAGTGATTGCACAGCGTCGGCACATAGGCGACGTCGATCGACGGCACCTGCCCCCGCTCCTTCTGCAGGATGTTGATCCACTGGTGGCCGTGGCGCGGCATCGGCGCGGCGATGCCGGGCCAGTCGTTGCCGACGTATTCGTCCATGGCGGCGAGCGTACAGAGATTGCAGTTGGTGCACTCCGCCACGTCGATGATCATGTTCCACTTTTGCATCGTCGAAGCTTTCACTCGCGTTTGCTGCACTCTGGGTGTCACTTTGCCGGAACCAACTGGGCTTCCTGCAACGTTCGTCTTGATCTCCTTGTCCCGCTCGATCGCGGCGAACGTTTCCGAGACGTGCTCGACGCGGCCGTCCCAGACCTCGACCTGCACCAGCGAATGGCTGCCCGCGAGCGAGTGCGTGGTCTTGGTCTGGGTCTTGTGCGGGGTGAGCAGATTGAGGCAACCGCCGCGGTCGACCGACTTGCCGGGCTCGCCCATCGGGGCGTAGACCGCCGACGATTCGTAGCCGTGGCAGACGCCGCGCGGCAGCCGCTGTGTCGGCAGCGCCGCGCAGATCACCGCGCCGCGGTCGTTGTAGACCTTCACCAGGTCGTGCTTCTTGATGCCGCGCGCGGCAGCGTCCTCGGCATTGAGCCGCACGATCCAGTAGTACCAGCCGTCCACCTTCACGCGATGGTCGACGATGTTGTTGAGGAACGAGCTCTTGCCGTCGCCCTGGGTGTGGAAGCTGTATTTGGAGTGCGGCGTCAGCAGTTGCAGCGGATAGCGGCCGTATTCGGCCGAGTGCGGTCCCTCCCAGGACGGATCGTATTTGACGATCGGCGGCCGCTCCGGGTCCTTGAAGCGCTTGAGGCTGTTGCACTCGAATTCGAGCTTGCCGGACTGGGTCTGCAAGCCTTGCAGGAATTCCTTGTAATCCGACGGCAGCGGCTGCGCCTCCGGCACGTCCTTCTTGCGGCCTTCGAAGAACCAGCGGAACGACACCGGCGCGCGCAATTTCTCCTTCTCGGCCGGCACGACGTAATAGCCCTTCTTCAGGAGCTTTCGCCACGAGATGACGTGCTTGAGGTCCGACGCCAGATAGGCGCGCTTGACCCAATCGATCTCGTTGACGCCCTCGGAGAAGTAATTCGCGAGCCCCAGCCGCTTGCAGATTTCGTTGAAGATCCAGAAATCCGATTTCGATTCGCCGAGCGGCTCGATCGCCTTTGATTGCAGAATGATGACGCGGTGGTTGAGTTGCTGCTGGCCGTGATGGCCGTAGCCGCCGAGCCCGGCCCATTCCGAGATGTCGACGCGCTCGAAATTGGTGCAGGCCGGCAGGATGACGTCGGCGAACTTGGCCTCGCCCTCGAACCAGATCGACTGGTTGACCACGAATTCCAGGTTCTCCGACTGGTACATCCGCACATGGCGGTTGGAGTTGTTCATGGTCGAGAGGATCGAGCCGCCATACTTGTAGAGCATCTTCACCGGCGAGTGCCCGGCCGCCGGATAGGCGAATTTGCCGAACTGATGCTCGATCGACTTGCCGACCCAGCGGTAGCCTTCGGCCTTGCCCTCGTAGATCGCCTCCGGCAGCCAGATGCGCGGGATCTGCTGGCCGTTGGAGTTCATGGTCGGAAGCTGCGGCATGCGCTGGTAGAGCGCGACCGGCAGCGCGGTGTTCTCCAGGTCGCCCGACATGCCGCCTTCGGAATAGCCGGGGAAGTAGAACTGGAAATCGACCGGGCAGCCCCATTGCAGATTGCCCATGTTGCAGCCGGGCTTGCCGAGCCCCTGCATGGCGCTGAGGCACACCATCACGCGCGCCCACTGGATGCCGGTCTGGTTGCGGCAGGCGCCGCCATGGCCGTTGCCCCAGCCGCCGGGCGCGAGATAGACGCGCTTGCGGCCCCACTCGCGGGCCAGCGCGCGCACGTCCTTCGCCGGGACGCCGGTTTCCTTTTCCTGCCACTCGGGCGTCTTGGCGATGCCGTCCTCGTCGCCGACGAGATACGCCTTCCAGGCGTCGAAGCCGACGGTGTGGGTCTTCACGTACTCCTTGTCGTAGAGCCCTTCCTTGATCCAGACGTAGGCGATCGCCATCGCCATCGCGGGCGACGTGGTCGGCTTTGGCGCGAACCACTTACCGGGCAGGAACTGCGCCGAGGCGTTGTAGTACGGATCGACGTGGACGACCTTGATGCCGAGCTTAGGATTCTTCAGCCACTGCCGGCGGATGGTGCCCTCCTGCGCGCCGTAGGAGCCGGACGTGGTCTCCGGGTCCGCCGACCAGAACACGACCATGTCGCAGTTCTGCAGGCAGTCCTCGACCGTGCCGTAGGTCTCCGACTGGCCGACGCGCAGCGTGTGGCCCCAGTGATGCGTCGCGCCCCAGTACCAGCCCTCCCATGAATCGGGATTGTGGTGCACGCGCGTCATGCCGATGGCGTTGGCGAAGCGGAACAGCGCCGACAGGTAGTAGCCGATGTTGCCCCAGGTATGGTGCGAGCCGTGCGAGGTCGCGATGCAGCCCGGGCCGTGCACCAGCTTCTGCCGCTTGATCTCGTCGCTGACGAGGGTCAATGCCTCGTCCCAGGAGATGCGGACATAGCCTGACTTGCCGCGGTTGCCCGGATTGCGCGCGCCGTTCGGGTCGAAGTCGACGCGCTTCATCGGATAGAGCAGCCGGTCCGGCGAATAGACGATCGACTTGCAGTTCTGGCCGTGCGGGGCGAGCGTGGTCTTGCGCGGCGGGGTGAGATCGATGCCGCGCGCGCGGATCGTCCACGACGCGCCGTCGCCGTCATCGAACTCGATCGGCGTGGTGCGGACGATCTTGCCGTCCTTGACATAGACGAACAGCGGCCCGCCGTTCGCCATGTTGCAGTAGCGCACCGAGCCGTCCTTCATCGGCGTGCCGAATTTCAGCCCCGCCGACTGGCTCAGCATCACGGTCTGCGCAAACCAGTTGGCGAGCCCGTCGTCGCCTTCGACGGTGAGCGCGAACTCCTTCTGGGCGTTGATCTGCTCCAGCCAGTTGATCGGCGGAGTCAGCAGGCGGGCGCCGAGCGCTGCATTCTTGAACGACACGGTGACGTCGGCGTCGTTGCGAATGCCGGCGCCGGACGTGATCCGGCCGTCCTGGAGCCTGAACCAGCGGCCGATCTCCTCGTCGCGCGCGATGAACTGGGCGGTGAGGTTGTTTTCCTTCAATCGCGCGCGGAACGCCGGGTGCCGCCAGGCCTGGAACTTGAGCAGCCATGACAGGCCGAACAGGATCAGCGCGAGCTTGAGCGGGCCGAGATTCATGGGCTTCTCCCTCGCCCGATTTCTATGGGAAATCGCCTCCTGAATCCAGGTCAGCGCAAGCTGCCGAGCCCGCGGCAACGGATGGTATGATGCATCATGACCATTCCGGCCAAAACCCTGGCGGTTCGGCTGTTTGAATATGGCGGGCCGGACAAGCTCGTGGTCGGCGAATACGAGCTGCCGCCGCTCGGCGCGTATGACTTGCTGGTCAAGAACCACGCCGGCTCGGTGTCGCGCTGGGACGTGAAGTACCGCGCCGGCGATCTGGCGCGCTACCAGATCCCCGGCCGCGCGCCGTTCCCGCTGCCGCAGCAGCTCGGCCGCGAAGCCGCCGGCGAGGTGATCGCGATCGGCGGCGCGGTGACCCGCTTCAAGGCGGGCGACCGGGTGATCGGCGTGACCCATCCGGAGGACCCGCACTCCATCGAATTCGCACGCGGGCTCGGCAACCTGTCGCGCAACCTCGCCATCCCCGGCCATCAGGCGTTCGGCTCCTACGCGCAATATCTGGTGCGCGACGAGGCGATGTGGCTGCCGCTGCCGGACGGCGTCGACTTCGAGCAGGCCGGCGTCGCGCTCTGGCCGTTCTCGTCGTCGCATCGCGTGGTGGCCGACCGGCTGCGCGTCAAGCTCGGCGACAATGTGCTGATCACCGGCGCGTCCGGCGGCATGGGCCAGGCGACCCTGCAACTGGCGAAGCTCGCCGGCGCGCGCGTCATCGCCACCACCCGGCATGAAGCGAAGGCCGCGATCCTGCGCGAGCTCGGCGCCGATGCGGTGATCGTCACCGGCGACGAAGATCAGGCGTTCAAGGACGTGTCGCGGCTCACCGGCGGCGAAGGCGTCGACCACGCCGTCGATTACACCGGCAGCCCGCCGCTGCTGCGCTTCATCGGCAGCGTGATGCGGCTCGGCGGCACCTTGGTCGTCACCAGCGAGCAGGGCCGCGAGGGCCTGCCGTTCACCGCCGCCGACCTGATCCGCCTGGAGCTGAACCTGCTGGGGCTGCGCGGCGCGCGCATGAACGACATGCTGACGGTGCTCAAGCTGCTCGGCGAGGGCCGCATCAGGACGCGCATCGCCGGCCGCTTTCCGCTCGCCAAGGTCGGCGAGGCGCACGAGATGCTGGAGACTTCGCCCGACCTGGTCGGGCGGATCGTCCTGCTGCCGTGGGGCTGAGAGCAGCGTTCATCGAGCAATGAGCGCCGCGCAAGCCTCGACCTGAGACGGCAGCGCCGTCCGCTCGACAAACAGCGGGTCGGGATCGGCGTCGGCCTGCCGGCATTTGAGCGCGCGGTCGAGCAAGCTCACGTCGAGTCCGTGCAGATGCGCGTCAGCGAGAAATGCAACAGCCTGGTCGTTCGAGCCCATGCGGCCGGTCAGCCAGCTGAAGCAGAATCGCGCCGGATAGAGCAGCGTCCGCAGGTACGCCTTGCGGTCCTTCGGTTCGAGCGTTTCGGCGTTGGCAAAGCGCCGCGCCTGCTCGGCCCAGCCCGCAAACGGCGCGCCACCGAGATAGTCCTGGATCTCCTTCAGGGTGGGTCGCGCCGGCCGCATCCGCTCGCCCTCGACCAACGGGATCGCATGATCGAGATAGTCGATGCGATCGAGGGGCGGAAAGCGGCCGGCCGTGAAGCCGCGGTCGGTCCAAAACGCCGACAGCTTCGGTCCCCAATCGGCCGACAGCGCCGCCGCCGCGGCCTTGGCGCGTTCCAGAACTTGCGGCGACAATCCATTGTCGGCAACGACGGCGATATCGACGTCGCTGTAGCGGGCGCTGAATCCACCATGGGCCAGGCTGCCGATCAGGTAGACGCCGAGCAGCTCGGGACCGAGCGCCTCCTGCCAGAACGGCACCATGCGGCGCGCGAAATCGACCGCGGTCGCTGCAGCGTCGGCAGCATGAGGCATAAACTCGAAGACTCTGCGTTTAGCGGTTGATCCACGCCACCGTGACACCCATCAACAGCAGCCGGATGGTGTCATAGACGATCTGCTTGATCGCGACCGCGAACGAGATCGGCGTCACCACGTGATAGATCAGATAGGTCGGGATCACGGTGAGGCAGGCGATGGCGATGCCAAAGCGCAGGCCCTGCGTCAGCCACGGCTTGTCCTCCTTGCCCTGGTAGTAGACCCAGGCGAAGGCCGCGCCGAACAGCGCTTGCGCGAGGATCATCCAGTGCATCAGAGCGTGGGTCTCCTCCGGCTTTCGCATGCCGGCGGTCGCCGCATAGTCGGCGCCAAGCAGCACGCCATGGACGAAGAAGCTCAGCGCCCAGGCCATGATGAACATGACCACGGCGGAAATGATGCATTTGCGAGTCATCGATGCCCCTCCCCTATCGATCTGTCATGCCGGGGTCGCGAGCGGAGCGAGCGGTCTCGGAATGACCACGGTGACTCTAGCGGACTACATCAGCATCCGCACCGGGCTCTCGACCAGCGCCTTGAAGGCGGCAAGCAATTGCGCACCAAGCGCACCGTCCTCGACACGAACCGCGGCGGCGGTCAGCCGGCCAGCTCATAGGCACGGTCGATCAGCCGCGCCACCGGCACCAGCGCGTCGACGCCGACCGGCGGCGACTTGCCCTGCTGCCAGCGATCGAGCGCGTCGCGCACCGCGGTGAAATAAGGCGCGGTGACGCTGCCGCCCGGGAAGGTCTCGTCCCCAGCGGCGGTGGCAAGCTTGGTGACGCCGTCCTTCATGGTGAGGATGGCGTTGCGGCCGGCGAGCTTCCACTCGCCGTCGGTGCCGTCGCGGGGAAAGCCGTTGCCGACCTCGACGGTGCCGAGCACGCCGCTGTCCGATCGCAGCATCACCGAAGCATAGTCCTCCACCGCGCAGTCCTGGCCGCGCCGGCTGATCTGGGCGCCGGTCACCTGCGCCGGCTCGCCGGTCAGGTGCAGGAACATGTCGAGGCCGTGCGGCCCGAGGTTGCGCAAGCAGCCGCCGCCGGCCTCGGCGGGGTCGAGCATCCATGGGCAGTCCCAGGCCGGGTAACGCGGCGGCGTCGGCCGGTTGATGCGCACATAGATGTGCGACAGCGGACCGAGGCGGCGCGCGGCGATCAGCTCGCGGGCGCGCACGGCAAATTCGCCGTTGCGCTGCGCGAGCGGCACCGCGGCGTACGCCTTGGCCTTGGCCGCCTTGGCGGCGACCGCCTCGACCTCGCGCGCGTTGATCCCCACCGGCTTTTCCATCAGGAACGGAACGCCGCGGTCGATCAGGTCATGGGCGATGCCCGCCATCTGCCGGTGTCGGCCGAGCGCCACGACGAAATCGGGGCGGACCTCGGCGAGCATCTTGCGGTGGTCTGTGAAGGTCGGCGGGTTGCCGACCTCGGCCGCCCGCTTGGCGACCAGGCCGGCGTCGGAGTCCTGGATCGCGACCAGCTCGACGTCCGGCATGGCGCGGAGATGGCGAAGGTAAGCCGCGTCGTTGAGCGCGTGCCAGTGGCTGACCTCGATGGCGGCGACACGAATGGCCATGGCGTTTGCCTGCGCTGGCGGTTGATCCAGGTAGCGGAGTTTAGCGGACTACACCAGCATCCGCACCGGGCTTTCGACCAGCGCTTTGAAGGCGGCGAGCAATTGCGCGCCGAGCGCGCCGTCCACCACGCGATGGTCGCAGGACAATGTGACGGTCATCTGGCTTTCGAATTTGACCGAGCCGTCGGTGGCCTCGACCGGGCGCCGCTGCACGGCGCCGACCGCCAGGATGGTGGCGTGCGGCGGGTTGATGATCGCGGCGAATTCGCGGACGCCATACATGCCGAGATTGGAGATCGCGGCCGAGCCGCCCTGGTATTCGGCGGGCTTGAGCTTCTTGTCCCGCGCGCGGCCGGCAAGCTCCTTCATCTCATTGGAGATTGCCGACAGCGATTTTTGCTCGGCGTTGCGGATCACCGGCGTGATCAGCCCGCCTTCCAGCGCGACCGCCACGCCGATATCCGAGTGCTTGAACCGCAACATCCGGTCGCCGGCCCAGACCGCGTTCGCCGCCGGCACGCGCTGCAACGCGAGCGCCAACGCCTTGATGACGAAATCGTTGACCGAGAGCTTGTAGGCCTCGGTACCGTCCTTCTTCGGGGCCCCGGCATTGGCCTCTTCGCGGATTTTCAGCAGCGCATCCATCGTCACGTCGGCGGTGAGATAGAAATGCGGGATGGTCTGCTTGGCCTCGATCAGGCGTGCCGCAATGGTGCGCCGCATACCGTCGAGCGGGACCTCCTCGAACTCGACGCCCTGGTAGAGCGCCTTGACCTGGGCTGCGCTTGCACCCGTCGCCAGCGGCGCGGCGCGGCCGCCCTTGGCGAGCGCGGCCTCGACGTCGCGCGCCACGATCCGGCCGTGCGGGCCGGACGCCGACAGTGAGCGCAGGTCGATGCCGCCCTCGGCCGCGAGCCGCCGCGCCAGCGGCGACGCCACGCCGCCGCCCGGCTGACGCGCCGGGCCGAAGTTGCGCGCAGGGGTGCGCACCTCGAAGTACGGATCGAGGTTGGGATAGGCAAAATTTGTTGAACGTGCAGCCGGCGAGGCAAGCGCTGGCCGGACTCCCTCTCCGATAGGGAGAGGGCTGGGGTGAGGGGTTGTGGACTCTCGATCGATCCGAACCCCCTCACCCCGACCCTCTCCCCCTCGGGGAGAGGGAGCGGCAGGCGTCGTGCCCGCCGGCGACGTACTTGCGGGCGCACCGTCGCCGGAGATGATCGCCACCACCGCGCCGACCTTGGCGACCTCGCCTTCGCTGACGCGGATTTCGCTCAGCACGCCGGCCGCGATCGACGGCACCTCCATCGACACCTTGTCGGTCTCGATCTCGAACAGGTTGTCGCCCGGCTTGACGGCGTCGCCGGCCGACTTGAACCATTTCGTGATCTTGCCCTCGGCGACGGTCTCGCCGAGCTGCGGCATCAGCACGTCCATTCAGCCTGTCCTCGTACTCCGCTGTCATGCCGCGCGAAGGCGGGGCATCCAGTCACCTCAGACCCGCCGTGTGTATTGGATCGCCCGCCTTCGCGGGCGATGACACCTGAGAAGCTCACTTGATCCGTTCCCACACGATCTCCTGCTTGCTGTTGGGCGGCCGTAAGATCATGCGGTCGCCCTTGAACTCGGGCGCACGCACGACGGCTGCCGCGTCGCCCGGCTGCAAGCTGGCTTGCCGGTGATGGGTGACCACGCCGCGATCGTCGATCGTGTAGGTGCCGAAATAGGCGATGTAATCCGTGATCGCAGCCTTGGCCTCGTCGGGCGTCGCCTCCGTGCCGGCCCTGGTACGCGGGCGGTCCGGTGCGATCTGCACGGACATGTGGCCGCTGCCGGTGTAGACGATCATCCCGGTCGGGTTGGCGCCGCGGTTGCGCGGCACGCCGTCGACCCAGGTGCCGACGTAGCGCCAGGCGCCGACGATCTTCTGCGCAATCTTGTCCTTGGTCATGGCCTGGCTGTTTGCCCCGACAACGCCGAGCGGTGCCATGGCGGCCGCCAATAGCATCGCCGCGAGCGTCCTGAGCATCGATCCCTCACCAATTGGTCGCGATGTACTGCGTCTCGAGGAACTCCATCAGGCCCTCGTGCGCACCCTCGCGGCCGACACCGGACTGCTTCATGCCGCCGAACGGCGCGGCCGGGTCGGACACCAGCCCGCGATTCAATCCGATCATGCCGAAGTCGAGCTTCTCGGACACGCGCAAGCCTCGGCCGAGGTCCTTGGTGTAGAGATAGGCGACCAGGCCGTAGATCGTGTCATTGGCCCGCTTGATCACCTCGGACTCGTCCTTGAAGGTCTGCAGCGAGGCGACCGGGCCGAAGATCTCCTCGTTCAGCATCTTGGCGTCGTCGGGCACGTTGCTGCAGCACGGTCGCCGGATAAAAGAAGCCCGAGCCGTCCGGTCGCTTGCCGCCGGTGAGGATCTTCGCGCCCTTCTTCACCGCGTCATCGACCAGCTCGACGACTTTGTCGCGGCCTTCGGCGTTGACCAGGGGTCCGAGCGCCACGCCGTCGTCGAGGCCGTTGCCCATTTTCAGCGCCGCCATCTTGGCGGTGAGCTTCTTGGCGAACTCGTCCTGCACCTTCTCGTGCACGTAGAAGCGGTTGGCCGCGGTGCAGGCCTCGCCCATGTTGCGCATCTTGGCGATCATCGCGCCGTCGATCGCGGCGTCGATGTCGGCGTCCTCGAACACGATGAACGGCGCGTTGCCGCCGAGCTCCATCGCGGTGTTGAGCACGTTGTCGGCGGCGCTGTGCAGGAGCTTGCGGCCGACCTCGGTCGAGCCGGTGAACGAGACCACGCGGACGCGCGGGTCGTGCAGCATGGCGTCGACCACCGGGCCGGAGCGGCGCGACGGGATGACATTGACCACGCCGGCCGGCACGCCGGCCTCTTCCAGGATCGGCATCAGCGCCAGCATGGTGAGCGGCGTTTCGGAGGCGGGCTTGAGCACCACCGGGCAGCCGGCGGCGAGCGCCGGACCGATCTTGCGGGTCGCCATCGCCGCCGGGAAATTCCACGGCGTCACCAGCACGGCGACGCCGGCCGGCTTGTGGTGCACGAACATGCGCGCGCCCGAGGCCGGCGCCATGCCGTTCTGGCCGAGATTGCGCACGCCCTCCTCGGCGTACCAGCGGAAGAACTCGGCGGCGTAGGCGACCTCGCCGCGCGAATCCGACAGCGCCTTGCCGTTCTCGATGGTGATGAGCTTCGCCAGCCGCTCGGCGTCGCGCATGATCAGCTCGTACGCCTTGCGCAGGATTTCGCCGCGCTCGCGCGGCTTCTTGCGCGGCCCAGGCCTCGAACGCGCCTTGCGCGGCGTCGAGCGCGGCCTTGGCGTCATCGACGCTGGCGCTCGCGACCGAGGCGATCTTCTGCTCGGTCGCCGGGATCGATCACGTCGAAGCGCGCGCCGTCGGAGGATTTCTTCCATTTGCCGCCGATCCAGAGATCGGTCGGAACGTTGGCGAGCAGGTTGTCGTAGGCGGCCATGGGTCTCACTCCTTCGTTCTCCACTCGGCGGCTTCACCTCTCCCATAGGGAGAGGTCGGATCGCGGCGCGATCCGGGTGAGGGGTTACGGACTATCGATAGGTCGTAACCCCTCACCCCGGACCCTCTCCCTATGGGAGAGGGAGCGCGCCTGCGTTTGCCGCACGCTCGGTGCTCATACAACTGTTCAACGTCTTGCGCACCCGCTCGACGATGCGGTCGACGCTCGGCAGGATGGCATCTTCCAGAATGTCGGCGGCACGGCAGCGGGCAGTGCGGCGTGGTGATGCGCACCAGCGGGCCGTCGAGATCGTAGAACGCCTCGTCGGCGATGATCGACATGATCTCGGCGCCCCAGCCGCACAGCCGCGGATTCTCCTCGACCGAAAACGCGCGGTGGGTCTTGGCGACCGAGCCGAGGATGGTCTGGGTGTCGAGCGGCACCAGCGAGCGCACGTCGATCACCTCGCAGTCGATGCCGTGCTCCTTGGCGAGCTTCTCGGCCGCCGCGAGCGCGCGCGGCACCATCAGAGCCAGCGCCAGGATGGTGGCGTCCTTGCCCGGACGCAGAATCTTCGCGGTGCCGAGCTTGTCGAGGATCTCGCCGTCCGGCACCTCGCCCTTGGTCGGCGTAGAGCGACTTGTGCTCGAGGAAGATCACCGGGTCGGGATCGCGCACCGAGGCGGCGAGCAGCCCGATCACGTCGACCGGGCTCGACGGCGCCACCACCTTCAGGCCCGGGATCATCATGCACCAGTTCTCGACGCTCTGGCTGTGCTGCGCGCCGAAGCGCGAGCCCGCGCCGTTGCCGGTGCGCACCACCAGCGGGCACTTGGTCTGCCCGTTGGTCATGTAGCGGCTCTTCGGGAACTCGTTGGCGATGTAGTCGAAGCAGACCGCGAAGAAATCCGAGAACATGATCTCGGCGATCGGCTTCAGCCCGGTCATCGCCGCGCCCATCGCGGCGCCGAGGATCGCCTGCTCGGAGATCGGCGTGTCGCGCACGCGCAGCGGGCCCGAACTGCTCGTAGCAGCCCGACCGTCGCCTTGAACACGCCGCCGGCCTTGGCCACGTCCTCGCCGAGGAACACCACGTCCGGATCGCGCGCCATCTCCTGGGCGATGCCGCGGATCACCGCGTCGCGATAGGTCAGTTCCGCCATGCGAAGCCTCCATCGGCGTAGACGTCGGTGGTCAGGATATCCATCGGCGGATTCGGCGCCGCCTTGCACTTCTCGGTCGCCTCATCGACCATCGTCTTCACGTCGCTCTCGATCTTGATCGATCTGATCGTCGCCGATGCCGAACTGCTTGAGCCGCTCCTTGTAGATCTTGATCGGGTCGCGCTCCTTCCAGCGCTCGAGCTCGCCCTCGGGGCGATACTTGGCCGGGTCGGCGCGCGAGTGGCCGCTGTGGCGGTAGGTCAGGCATTCGATCAGCGACGGCCCGCCGCCGGCGCGCGCCTTGTCGTAGGCCTTCTGCGCGGCGCGATAGACCACGTCGGCGTCGTTGCCGTCGATCACGATCTTCTCCAGACCGTAGGCCGAGGCGCGGTCGCCGGCCGGGCTCGGCACCGCGGTGACGTCGCTCGATCGGCGTGTATTCCATGTAGAGGTTGTTCTCGCAGACGAAGATCACCGGCAGCTTCCAGATCGCCGCGAAGTTCAGCGCCTCGTGGAACGCGCCGATGTTGGTGGTGCCGTCGCCGAAGAAGCAGACCGATGACGTCGTCCTGCCCCTTGTATTGCGCGCGCCAGGCGGCGCCGCAGGCGATCGGCAGATGCGCGCCGATGATGGCGTAGGAGCCCATGACGCCGTGCTCCTCGGAGGTCAGATGCATCGAGCCGCCCTTGCCGCGCATCAGGCCGTTGTCGCGCTGCATCAGCTCGCCCAGCACCTTCTCGACCGGCACGCCGCGCGCCAGGGTGTGGGCGTGGCCGCGGTAGGTGCAGAACGACAGGTCGCCCTTCTTCATGGCGACCGCAAAGCCCGCCGCCACCGCCTCCTGGCCGAGCGACAGATGGCTCGTGCCCTTCACCAGGTTCTGCAGGAACAGGTCGTAGGCGCGCTGCTCGGCCTCGCGGATGATGACCTGGCTTTCGATACAGCTTGAGCCGGGTTTCCTCGCCGATGTCGTCGTTCACGGCGGATTTGGCGGCGGGTTTGTTGCCATGACGAGTTCCTTGGCGGGCGCTCCGGTGCTGGCCGGTATCAGGCGGGGCGGGGCTATTTTGTCAACCGGGCTCGACCGGGGCAACTCTTGCCGGTCACCTTGCGCTCGCGGTTGAGCAGATAAAGGCCGGAGGCGATCACGATGGCGGCACCGGCGATGGTCCACTGGCTGGGCACGTTGGCGAACACCAGGTAGCCGAGCGTGCTCGCCCACACGATCTGCGTGTAGATGAACGGCGACAGCACCGAGGCCGGCGCCCGCCGGTGGGCCAGAATCAACAGGAAATGCCCGCCGGCGCCGAACGCGCCGATCGCCACCATCAGCACGACGTCGAGCCATGACGGCGGCGTCGTCCAGACGAACGGCAGCACCGGCACCATGACCACGCAGCCGAACAGGTTGGCGTAGAACAGCGTGGTCTCGCTGGAATCGGTGCGCGACAGCATGCGCGTGGTGATGTTGTAGAACGGCATAGCAGACCGCGCTGCCGAACGAGAGCAGCGCCGCCCATTGCATGCCGCCAAGCCCGGGCCGCACCACCACCAGCACGCCGGCGAAGCCGACCAGGATCGCGGTCCAGCGCCGCCAGCCGACCCATTCGCCGAGCATGGGGCCGGCCAGGATCGCGACCAGGAACGGCGTCGAGAACAGGATCGCCATCGCCTCGTCGAGCTGCAGATAGCGGAACGCCATGAAGTTGAACACCGTCGAGCCGAGCAGCATCGACGAGCGGCCGAGCTGCAAGCCCGGCCGCGCGGTCTTGAGCAGGTCCGGCCGGGTGATCGGATTGGAGAACATCAGCGCGATCAGGAATGCGCTGACGCAGCGCACGCCGACCACCTGCAGCGTCGGCATGTGGCTGCCGAGATATTTCGCCATCGCAGTCGAGGCAGGCGAACGCCAGCACCGCGCCGCACATCAGCGCCGATGCCGGTGAGCCGCTGGCGGCGCTGCTCGTGCGCGGGGTCGGTCAATAGGTCGCCCGCCCGCCGGAAATGTCGAACACCGCGCCGGTCGAGAACGAGCACTCGGCCGAGGCGCAGAACGCCACCAGCGCCGCGATCTCGTCGACCTCGACGAAACGGCTGCGCGGGAATTTTCGACAGCATGTAGTCGATGTGCTGCTTGCGTCATCTGGTCGAAGATCGCGGTCCGCGCCGCGGCCGGCGTGATGCAATTGACCGCGATGTCGTAGCCGGCAAGCTCCTTGCCGAGCGATTTGGTCAGCGCGATCACGCCGGCCTTCGACGCCGAATAGGCCACCGCGTTCGGATTGCCCTCCTTGCCGGCGATCGAGGCGATGTTGACGATGCGGCCGTAGTTCTGCGCGATCATCAGCGGCACGACGGCGCGGCAGCACAGGAACTGGCTGTCGAGATTGACCCGCATCACCTCGGCCCAGGCCTCCGGGTCGTACTCCCAGGTCTTGACGTTGGGTCCGGCGATGCCGGCGTTGTTGACCAGGATGTCGATGCGGCCGAACGCGCGTGACCGTGGCGTCGCGGGCGCGCTCGATCTCGCTTTGCGCGTCGACGTCGCAAGCGACCGCGATGGCGCGGCCGTGATTGCGCGAATTCGCCGGCGGCGCGCTCGGCCAGCGCCTGGTCGCGGTCCCAGATCGCGACCGCGGCGCCGGAGGCCAGCAGCCGCGCCACGATCGCGCGGCCGATGCCCTGGCGCGCCGCCGGTCACCACCGCCTTCTTGCCCTGCAGATCGATCGTGTTCGACATGGCAGCAAACTAGCCAAGCCGCACTTGGGTTGCGAGCGGCGATTGCACACAGCAGCCCTGAGGCGGATTGAGCCTTGCAGGCGTGCTGCTATGCTCGTGCTACGGGGGCCATGCAGCCTCCCCGTCAGATGGTCCGCCATCCAAGCGCTGCTCGCGTCCGTTTGGGAGCGAGCCATGGATGGTTCAATTCTCAACCTCGGCCTTTTTCTCGGCGCGACCTTTGCCGCGGCGTTGGTCGCGGGCCTTGCGGGCTTTGCCTTCGGTCTGATCGCGGCCGCGATCTGGCTGCACATCCTGACGCCGCTGCAAACCGCGACCTTGATCGTCGGCTATGGCCTGATCGTGCAGGGCTATGCGGTTTGGAAGCTCCGCCATGCGCTGAGCTGGGACCGGCTCTGGCCGTTCCTCTCGGCGCCGCGCCGGGCGTGGCGGTCGGCGTGCTGGTGCTCGGATGGGCCAATCCGGCGTATGTGCGAATCGCGGTTGGCGCCGTGCTGGTGCTGTATGCCGCTCTACGGCCTGGCCCGACCGGCGCTGCAAACCGGTGCGTGCTGGCGCGGTTGCCGACACCGGCGTGGGCTTCCTCAACGGCGTGCTCGGCGCCTGACCGGACTGGCCGGCATCATCGTGGTGATCTGGAGCGGTGTGCGCGGCTGGCCGAAGGACGTGCAGCGCGGCGTGTTTCAGCCGGTTGGCGTTGCAACCTTTGCCATGACCGCGATCGGCCTGGGCGCCACCGGCACGATCGCGGCCGACACCTTGAAGCTGTTCCTGTTCGGCCTGCCGGTGCTGCTCGCCGGCACCTGGCTCGGGCTCAAGCTCTACGGCCGTCTCGACGAGGACGGCTTTCGCCGTGTCGTTCTGCTGCTGTTGCTGATATCGGGGATCTTGTTGATCGCGAGCCTACGATGATGGGTGCTGCAACAGGGCTTCATGGTCTACGATGCGTTGTTCGCCTACCTGCGCTTTGCCGCGCAGAAGCGCCACAACTGGCCAGCCAAGGCCGCGTGACATGACGACCGAACAGCAGACGCCGTCGCGCCATCGTTCGCCGAGTTCTTCTGGTCTGGCTCAAGATCGGCTGCGTCAACTTCGGCGGCCCGGCCGGCCAGATCGCCATGATGCATCGCGTCGATGGTCGACGAGAAGAAATGGATCGACGAGCCGCGATTCCTGCACGCGCTGAACTTCTGCATGCTGCTGCCGGGCCCGGAGGCGCAGAAGCTCGCGACCTATATCGGCTGGCTGCTGCACGGCGTTCGCGGCGGGCTGGTGTCCGGCATCCTGTTCGTGCTGCCGGGCGCGCTGGTGATGCTGGGCCTGAGCCTGCTCTATGCGCTCGGGCGCGGCATTGTCCTGGGTCGATGGCGCGCTGTTCGGCATCAAGGCCGCGGTGCTGGTGATCGTGCTGGAGGCGCTGATCCGCATCGGCCGGCGCGCGCTCAAGACCGGCTTGCTGATCGGGCTGTCGCTGCTGGCGTTCATCGGCATTTTCTTTTTCGCGCTGCCGTTTCCGCTGATCGTCGGCGCCGCCGCGCTGATCGGCTATCTGGTGGCGCGCATCGCGCCGGCGCAAGTCGGCCTCACCGAAACGATCGAGGCCGCGGCGCCGCCGCGCGGCGATCGCTGGCGGCAGTTCGGCATTGCTGCGCTGATCGGATTGGTCGCCTGGTGGGCGCCGGTGGCGCTTGCCGCGATCGCGCTCGGCCCGGACCACGTGCTGGTGAGCATCGGCACGTTCTTCTCCAAGCTCGCGGTGGTGAGCTTCGGCGGCGCCTATGCGGTGCTGGCCTATATGGCGCAGCAGGCGGTCGAAACCCATCACTGGATGACGGCGCCGGAGATGGTCGACGGGCTCGGCCTCGCCGAGACCACGCCGGGGCCGCTGATCCTGGTGACGCAGTTCGTCGGCTTCCTCGCCGCGTTCCGCGACGCCGCGCCATTCTCGCCGATCGCGGCCGGCGTGCTCGGCGCGGCGATGACGACCTGGGTCACGTTCGTGCCGTCGATGCTGTGGATTTTCGCCGGCGCGCCGTTCATCGAGCGGCTGCGCGCCAACCGGCGGCTGTCGGGCGCGCTCGCCGCGATCACCGCCGCGGTGGTCGGCGTCATCCTCAACCTGTCGGTCTGGTTCGCGCTGCATGTGCTGTTCGGCGAGGTGCGGGAGCGGCACGCCGGCTGTGCTGCGCTGGTACGCCTTCGATCCGCTGGCGCTCGATCTGAAGGCCGCCGGCGCTGGCCGCGCTCGCCGCGCGTGCTGGCGTTCGGCCTGCACCGCGGGCTGATCGAGGTGGTGGCGGTGATGGCCGCGCTCGGGATCGCGCTCCAATTGCTGATCGGCGCATAAAGCCTCAGCAAATTCAGCGGCCTGCAGGCTACCTGTGGCGGTTTGTCGCAGGCCCTGCTATGACCCGGTCGGGGCGACGCAGACCGGAGTGACCCTGATGTGGGTGCTTCTGATCTATGTCGTGCTGATGCTCGTCGGCGATGTCATCGACTTCGGCATCGGCGCGGTGGTCGCGAACATACTGGTCGGACACCGCCAGCCTGCCGATTTTCCTCGCCTGCTATTTCACCACGCTTTGGCTCGCCTGGGTCATCGCGGTGCGGATCGCCGAGCGCATGCGGCTGGTCAGCTAGCGCAAGCGACTTCGCCTAACCCTCGCGGGTGACCGCGCTCTCGTGCCAGCGCCGCAGCACGAGATGGGAGAGCCATGACAGCGCGGCAAAGATCGCGATGCCGGCGAGCGACAGCAGCAGCAGCGCCGCGAACATGCGCGGGATGTTGAGCCGGTAGCCCGACTCGGCGATGCGGTAGGCAAGACCGGAGCCGGCGCCGGCCGAGCCCGCCGCGATCTCGGCCACCACCGCGCCGATCAGCGACAGCCCGCCGGCGATCTTCAAGCCGGCCAGCATGTGCGGCAGCGCGGCCGGCAGCTTCAGCTCGGTCAGCACCTGCCAGCGCGAGGCGCCATAGAGCCGGAACAGGTCGGCGAGGTTGTGGTCGACCGAGTTGAGCCCGAGCGTGGTGTTGGCGAGCACCGGGAAGAACGCGACGATCCAGGCGCAGGCCAGCACGGCGAGCCTGCTGCGGCAGATAGATCAGCAGCAGCGGCGCGATCGCCACCACCGGCGTGACCTGCAGGATCACGGCGTAGGGATAGAGCGAGTGCTCGATCAGCCGCGACTGGTTGAACAGCACGGCAAGCCCGATGCCGCCGACCACCGCAAGCAGAAAGCCTTCGACCGTGGTTTCCAGCGTGGCGAGCAATGACGACCACAGGATCGGCCAGTCGGCGACCAGCGTCGATAGCCACCAGCCCCGGCCCCGGCAGGATGTAGGGCGGGATGCCGTTGAGGCGGACGACCAGGTCCCAGGCCAGCACGCCGAGCGCCAGCACCACCACAGGGGCCAACACGCGCAGCGCGCGCCCGCCTGTCGCCGGCTCGCTCATGCCGCGATCTCCGCCCGCATGGCGCGCCCCAGCGCCTCCGAGGCGAGCCGGCACAAGCCCGCGTATTCCGCCGAGGTGCGGAACTGCGCGTCGCGCGCCGGCGCATCGACCGCAAGCTCGCTCGACACGCGGCCGGGCCGCGCCGTCATCACCACGATGCGCTGCGAGAGATAAACCGACTCGAACACCGAATGGGTGACGAACACCACGGTCATGCCGAGCTCGCGCCAGAGCGCGATCAGGTCGTCGTTGAGCTTGAAGCGCGTGATCTCGTCGAGCGCCGCGAACGGCTCGTCCATCAGCAGAATGCGCGGCGCCGTCACCAGCGCGCGCGCGATCGACACCCGCATCCGCATGCCGCCGGACAGCTCGCGCGGATAGGCATCGGCGAATTCGGTGAGGCCGACGCGCGCCAGCGTCGCCAGCACGCGCGGCGCGGCCGCGGCGCGGCTGGTGCCGGCGAGCTTGAGCGGCAGGAACACATTGCCGAACACCGTGGTCCACGGCATCAGCGTCGGCTCCTGGAACACGAAGCCGATGCGCTGCGCGCCGGTCGCGGTCGCTGCCAGGTGACGCTGCCGCGCGACGGTTCGCTCAGCCCGGCGATGATGCGCAGCGCCGTCGACTTGCCGCAGCCCGAGGGGCCGAGCAGGGACACAAACTCGCCGTCGCGCACGTCGAGATCGAGGCCGTCGAGCGCCAGCGTCCCGGTGCTGAACTGCTTGCCGACGCCGCGCAGCGAGACGACCGGGCGGTGAGGCTGGCATCGCGTGCTACTTCCGGAGCCCGACCTCGGTATAGAACGCCACCCAGCGCTTGACCTCGGCGGCGTGATGGGCGGTGAACGCCTCGACGCCCTGGCCGGTCGGCTCGAAGCCGATGGCGCGGAGCTTTTTCTGAATCTCGGGGTCCTTCACCACCTCGACGATCGCCGGGCCGAGCTTCTGCCGCACATCTTCGGGCATGCCCGGCGGGCCGTACAGGCCGAGCCAGCCGGTGACGACGACGCCCGGCACGCCGGCCTCCTCGAAGGTCGGCACGTTCGGCAGCATCGGCTGACGATACGGGCTCGACACTGCGAAGCCCTTGATGGTGCCGGCCAGCACCTGCTCGTTGACCACCGGCGACACCTCGGTGATGAGCTGGATGTGGCCGGCGATCAGGTCGTTGAGCGCGAGCGGCCCGCCCCGGTAGGGCGCGTGCACCATCTTCATGCCGGTCTGCCTCATGAGCAGCATGGTCACGAGGTTTGCCATCGAGCCCTCGCCGGTCGAGCCGTAGGTGACCTGGCCTTGCCGCTCCTTGGCGTAGGCGACGAACTCCTTCACCGAGTTCACCGGCAGGTCCTTGTTGACCACCATGGTGGTGGCGTATTCGGCGGTGCCGGCGATCGGCACCATGTCCTTCATCGGATCGAATGACGCCTTCGAATCCAAGGCGTAGTTGAGCACGACCGAGCCGACATTGCCGACCATCAGCGTGTAGCCGTCGGCGTCGGCCTTGAGCATTTCGCGGAGCCCGATGACGCCGTTGGCGCCGGGCTTGTTCTCGATCACCAAGGGCTGGCCGAGCTTGGCGCGCAGCCCGTCGGCGACGATCCGCCCCGACAGGTCGGTGATGCCGGCCGGCGGGAACGGGATCAGCAGCTTGATCGGGCGCGACGGATAGCTGTCGGCCGCGGCCGTGACCGAAAACAGAGCGCAAAAAATCAAACTCAGAATACCGCGCATCGCGTTCCCCATTTCGGCGCCTGCCGTTGTGCGGCGAAAGGCGGCATCACTTGGGGCGCAGCTCGACACCCACGCCCTTGTTCACAAACCGCAGCGTATACGACTTCTTGTAGTCGAGGCTGGCCTTGGTCACGCCGGCCGCCACCATCTTGTCGAAGAAGCCTTTCATCCGCGCGTCGGTCATGGCGCCGACGCCGCCCTTGATCGCGTCGCCGGAGTCGACGATGCCGTACTCCTTCATCTTGGCGATCGAATAGGCGATCAGCTCGTCGGTCATCTCCGGGTTGTCGCGTTTGATGCGCGCGTTGGCGGCTGCGTTGTCGCCGTAGAGATAGTGCATCCAGCCGATCGCCGAGGCATCGACAAAGCGCTGCACCAGGTCGGGCTTGTTCTCGACCAGGTCGCGGCGGGTTTCGATCAGCGTCGAATAGCTGCCGAAGCCCTGGTCGGCGAGCAGAAAAATCTTCGGCTTGAAGCGGCCGGCCTTTTCGACCGCATAGGGCTCGGAGGTGACGTAGCCCTGCATCGCGGATTTCTTGTCGACGAGGAACGGCTGCGGGTTGAAGGTGTACGGCTTCACCTGCTGCTCGCGGAAGCCGAAGTCGTGCTTCATCCATTGGAAGTAGGAGGCGAGACCCTCTTTTGAAACGAGCAGCGTGAGCTTCTTCAAGTCCTCGAACGTCTCGATGCCCTGGTCGGGGTGCGCCAGCAGCACCTGCGGGTCCTTCTGGAAGATCGCCGCGACGATCAGGGTCGGAATGTTCTGGGCGACCGCGTCGAACGCCTGCAGCGTGTTGGCGCTCATATAGAAGTCGAGCCGGCCGGCCGGCAGCAGCAGCCGGTGGTTCACGTTCGGCCCGCCCGGCGTGATGGTGACGTCGAGGCCGTGCTTTCTGTAGGTGCCGTCGACCAGCGCCTGGTAGAAGCCGCCGTGCTCGGCCTCGGCCACCCAGTTGGTGGCAAAGCCGACCTTCTCAAGCGGCTGGGCGTGGACCGGGCTCACGGCCAAGCTCGCCGCGATTAGGAGTGGTAGTCGGATTCGCATGACGTTCACCTGTCCTGGTCGCCTGTTTGGCCGGCTTGGTTGTTTAGCCCGCGGTCATGACGGCGAAAAGGGATGCTGACCCCGCCAAACCCCGCGAAAACCGGCCAAAAATTCCTGAAAAATCGCTTTGAACCTTTGGCGCCCTGCCGCGACTAACCTTCATACGGCGATTAGTCACCATCGTCGCCGGACGACTAACGATCGGCGTGCCTAGCCCCCTTCCCCACACGTCGGTCCGATCGGCCCGCCCATAGCGTCCCCCTCTGGGCGGGCCACCCCTTTTTTCCGTTGACTTCGCCCGGTCCGGACCGGAGCAATGCCAAGGCATTGCCCAGGGGAAATGATCCATGAAAAAAGGCCTGCGATCCCGGCTCGCCCAATATGGCGACGAGGAGTTCGCGCTGTTTCTGCGGCGCGGCTTTCTCAAGGGCGCAGGCTTCACCGACGAGGCGCTTGATCGCCCGATCGTCGGCATCCTGTCGACGGCGTCCGATTTCAATCCGTGCCACAAGACCGCGCCGCAAGTCGCCGAGGCGGTCGCCCGCGGCGTGCGCATGGCCGGCGCGCTGCCGTTCACGTTCCCCACCATCTCGCTGCATGAGGCGTTCTCGTTCCCGACCTCGATGCTGCTGCGCAACCTGATGGCGATGGACGTCGAGGAGATGATCGCGGCGCTGCCGCTCGACGCGGTGGTGTTGATCGGCGGCTGCGACAAGACCATCCCGGCCGAGCTGATGGGCGCGATCTCGGCCGACATGCCGGCGATCATCGTCAACGTCGGTTCGATGCTGGCCGGCCGCCATGAGGGCACCCGGCTGGGCGCCTGCACCGACTGCCGGCGCCTGTGGGCCGCTTACCGCGCCGGCTCGCTCGACGAGCCGAATTTGGATCGCGCCCACGACCAGCTGATGCCGACCTCCGGCACCTGCATGGTGATGGGCACCGCCTCGACCATGGCGACCATGGCCGAAACGCTCGGCTTCATGCTGCCGGGCTCGGCGACGGCGCCTGCGGTGTCATCCGACCGCGTGCGCTTTGCCGAGGCAACCGGCAAGCGCGCCGCCGAGATGGCGAAGGCCGGCGGTCCGCGGCCGAGCGAGATCCTGACCCAGGCCGCGCTGCGCAACGCATCGGTGGTGCTGCAGGCAATCTCCGGCTCGACCAACGCGCTGGTGCATCTCGCCGCCATCGCCGGCCGCGCCGGCATGCATTACGACCTGCAAGAACTGGATCGCGTCGGCCGCGAGGTACCGGTGCTGCTCGACCTCAAGCCGGCTGGCGGCAATTTCATGGAGGACTTCCATTCCGGCGGCAGCCTGCCCGCGCTGTGGCGGCGGCTGAAGGATCATCTCGACCTGAACGCGAAGCTCGTCAACGGCGAGACCATCGGCGAGGTGATCGCCCGCTGGCCGGCCTACGTGAATGACGAGATCGTGCGGCCGCTCGACCGGCCGCTGGTCAAGAGCGAGGCGATCGCGATCCTCGGCGGCAATCTCGCGCCGCAGGGCGCTGCCATCAAGCTTGCGTCGGCGACGCCCGCGCTGTTCCAGCACGAGGGCCCGGCGCTGGTGTTCGACTCGCTCGAGGATCTGGAGAAGCGGATCGACGATCCCGATCTCGATGTCACGCCGCAATCGGTGATGGTGCTGCGCAACGCCGGGCCGATCGGCGCGCCCGGCATGCCGGAAGCCGGTGCGCTGCCGATCCCGAAGAAACTCGGCTCCAAGGGACTCAAAGACATGGTGCGGCTCTCCGACGCGCGCATGAGCGGCACCGCGTTCGGCACCGTGATCCTGCATGTGGCGCCGGAGGCTGCGGCCGGCGGTCCGCTGGCGCTCATCCGCGACGGCGACGTGGTCAAGCTCGACGTCAAGGGCCGCCGGCTCGACATGAAGGTCGACGACACGGAGCTCGCCAAGCGCCACACGCAGTGGAAGCCGCCGCAAAAACCCGCGCGCGGCTATCTGCGGCTCTACACCGAGCGCGTCACTCAGGCCGACCAGGGCTGCGATTTCGATTTCCTGGCCGCTCAAAAGTAAACAGCCGCGTTCTCATGCCCGCGAAGCTTGTCCCCGCGCAGGCGGGGGCGGATGATGACAACTGTGGGATGGCTAGGTTTTCGCCAATTCCTTGCGCACGATTTTCGCGCCCTCGACCATCGCGCACATCTTCCCGAACGCCACGTCGCGCGGCAGATATTTCATGCCGCAGTCCGGTGCGACCACGATGCGCTCGGCCGGCGCGTAGGGCAGCGCGCGGCGGATGCGGGCCGCGACCGCCTCAGGCGTTTCCACGTTCATGTCGGCGAGATCGATGACGCCGAGGATGATGGTCTTGCTGAGCTTCGTCAGCGCCGAGCAGTCAAGCCTGGGCTGCGCGGTCTCGATCGAGATCTGGTCGGCGTTCGAGGCCTCTAGCTCCGCCAGAAAATCATAGGCGTTGGCCTTCTGCTTGACCGCGTTGGCGTAGCCGAAGCACAGATGCACCGCGGTCGTGCCGGTGACGCCATCGAGCGCGCGGTTGAGCGCCTTGATGCCGTAGGCGCGTGCCTTTTGCGGGCGCGCCTGCATCCACGGCTCGTCGAGCTGCACCACGTCGGCGCCGGCCGCGAACAGGTCCTTGATCTCGGCGTTCACGGCCTCGGCGTAGTCCAGCGCCAGCGCCTCCTCGTCGCGATAGAAGTCGTCCTGCGCCTGCTGCGCCATGGTGAAGGGGCCCGGCACCGTGATCTTGATGGCGCGATCCGTGTTGGCGCGCAGGAATTGCACGTCACGCACCTCGACCGCGTGGCGACGCCGGATTTTCCCGACCACGCGCGGCACCGCAATCTTATAGCTGCCACGGCCCATGGCGGTGCCCGGCCGGTCGAGGTCGACGCCGTCGAGCGCGGTGGCGAAGCGGTTGGAATAGCTCTCGCGGCGCATCTCGCCGTCGGTGACGATGTCGAGGCCGGCGCGCTCCTGATCGCGGATCGCGAGCAGCGTGGCGTCGTCCTGAGCCTGTTCGAGAACGTCAGGCACCGGCCGCCACAGTGTCGCGGCGCGCACCCGCGGCGGCGTCTGGGTGCTCAGCGCCTTGCGGTCGATCAGCCAGTCCGGCTGCGGATAGGACCCGACGAGGCAGGTGGGGAGAAGCGGCAGCGTCATTGATTACGTTCCAACTCCTTCCGCACGATCCTGGCGCCTTCGACCATGGCGCACATCTTCCCGAACGCCACCTCGCGCGGCAGGTATTTCAGCCCGCAGTCCGGCGCGACCACGATGCGCTCTGCCGGCACGTAAGGCAGCGCGCGGCGGATGCGCGCCGCCACCGTCTCGGGCGTCTCGATGGTCATGTCGGACAGGTCGAGCGTGCCGAGGATGATGGTCTTGCCCGGCAACATGGTCAGCACCGAACAGTCGAGCCCGGATTGCGCGGTCTCGATCGATACCTGTTGCACAGGCGAGTTGGCGAATTCCGGTAGGAACGAATAGCCCTCCGGCCGCACATGGATGATGGCGGCGTAGCCGAAGCAGACATGCACGGCGGTGGTGCCGTTGACGCCGTCGAGCGCGGCGTTGAGCGCCTTCAGCCCGTATTGCCGCGCCTTCTCCGGCCGCGCCTGCATATAGGGTTCGTCGATCTGCACGATGTCGGCGCCGGCGGCGAACAGATCCTTGATCTCGGCGTTGACGGCCGCCGCATAGTCGAGCGCCATCTCGCCCTCGTCCTTGTAGAAGTCGTTCTGCGCCTGCTGCGACATGGTGAACGGGCCCGGCACCGTGATCTTGATGGTGCGGGTGGTGTTGGCGCGCAGGAACTTGACGTCACCGACCTCGACCGGGTGCTTGCGCCGCACCTTGCCCATAACGCGCGGCACCGGATTGGGATGGCCAGAGCGGTCGAGCGCGATGCCGGGGTTTTCGGTGTCGACGCCGTCGAGCGCGGTGGCGAAGCGGTTGGAATAGCTCTCGCGGCGCATCTCTCCGTCGGTGACGATATCGAGGCCGGCGCGCTCTTGATCGCGGATGGCGAGCACCGTGGCATCGTCCTGCGCCTGCGCGAGGTGGTCCGGCGACACGCGCCACAATTCCTTGGCGCGCACCCGCGGCGGGAAGCGGCCGGCGAGCCTCTTGCGATCGATCAGCCATTCCGGCTGGGCGTAGGAGCCGACCAGCGAGGTGGGCAAGAGCGGCAGCGGCATCAAGAACTCCAGCGATTCATTGCAAGAGCCAATCCCGGATGTACTGTGTCGGCAAGAGGAGCAAATGACAACACGCCGATCCCTACTGTTTGCGCCAGTGCTGACTGTTCTCGCCGCATCGGCATGGGCGCAGGGTTTCCCGACCGGTCCGATCACCTTCATCGTGTCGTTTCCCGCCGGCGGCAGCATCGACGTGGTGATGCGCGCCATGGCGCCGAAGCTGCAGGAGCGGCTCGGCAAGCCGATCGTGATCGAGAACCGCGCCGGCGCCGGCGGCAACATCGCGACCGCGGCCGTGGTCAACGCGCCGCCCGACGGCCACACCCTGCTGGCGCCGGCGAGTTCGCTCGCCGCCAATCCCAAGCTCGCCAAGAACCTGGCGTTCGACACGCTCAAGGACCTGCAGGCGATTGCGCTGATCTTCCGCACGCCGCTGGCGCTGGTGGTTCATCCCGACGTGCCAGCAAGATCGGTCGCCGAGCTGATCGCGCTCGCCAAGCAGAAGCCTGGCGAGATCAACTTCGGCCACAGCGGCTCCGGCGCGGCGATCCACCTGGCCGCCGAGCTGTTCCAGACCATGACCGGCACCAAATTGAACGGCGTCGCCTACCGCGGCGCGCCGCCGGCATTGAACGACGTCATGGCCGGCCATGTCGCGGTGATGTTCGCCGACGCCGGCAGCGTGGTGGCGCAGATCAACGCCGGCAAGGTACGCGCATTGGGCGTCAGCTCGACCGCGCGGGTGCCGGCGCTGCCTGACGTTCCGGCCATCGCCGAGACCGTGCCGGGCTTCGACGCCGTCGGCTGGACGATGATCTGCGCGCCCGCGGCAACGCCCAAGCCGGTGATCGACCGGCTGCACGCCGAATTGAAGGCCGTCGCCGCGACGCCGGAAATCAACGCGCTGATCGTGCGGCTCGGCACCATCCCGGTCGACAGCCCGCCACCCGCCGAATTGCAGAAATTCCTGGCGACCGAGATCGACCGCTGGGGCGACCTCATCGAACGCGCCGGCCTCGCGAAATCGCAATAGCGCCGATGCGCGCCATCATCCGGAGTTGGTAAATCCCATGAGCGACGAAGCCGCGCTGCGCGAAAAGTCCGCGACCTTGACGCGGATGCTGAACTGGCAGGGCACGATCGGCATGTTCGGCCACGTCTCGGTGCGCGTGCCCGGCACCGACCGGTGCTTCATCAGCCCGGGCGCCTCGACCGACAAGACCGTGGTGCGCGCCGAGCACATGTTCGTCTACAACATCGACGGCACGATCATCGAGCATCCCGGCGGGCTCATCCCGCTGGAGTGGCGTATCCACACCCAGGTCCACCGCGACCGGCCCGACGCCATGTGCGTCGTGCACCTGCACGCACCGCACGCCCGCGCGCTCGGCATCGCCGGCAAGGAGCTCAAGCCGGTGTTTCTGCACGGCTCGTTCCTCTGCACCGGAGTGCCGACCTGGAACAACCCGCGACTGGTGGTGAACGACGCGCAGGCCGCCGACCTGTCGCGTACGCTCGGCGGGCACCGCTGCGCGCAGATGCGCGGCCATGGCAGCGTGGTGGTCGGCGCCACCGCCGAGGAGGCGTTCTTCGCCTGCACGTTCCTGGAGGAGAATGCGCAGATCCAGTTGCAGGCCGAGATCATGGGCGGCGCGATTCCGCTCAGCGACGACGAGGCGCGCGACTGTGCCGAAGGCACGTTCAATCCGCGGCTGTTTCCGCTGTTGTGGAATTTCTACGAGCGCAAGGTGAAGCTGCCGTGAGGTTGCGGTATCAACCTGTCGCCGAAGCTATCCGCGGCCGCGCTTGACCGGGCGGTCGAGCTTGGCAACCTTACGCAGCGCCGCGTTGATCCGGCTCTGCCACCCCGGGCCGCCGGCGCGGAAATGGTCCAGCACGTCGGGGTCGAGCCGCAGGTTGACATGCTGCTTGGGATTCGTCGACTTGGGCCGGCCGCGAGGCATCGGCCTGCCGCCGATGTGCCAAGTGCCGCGCGCGAAGTCCTCGTCGGTCAACTCAGGGATTTCCTCGTAATCCTTCGGACCCAGCACATAAGCATCAACCTTCTTCAGGTTGCTGCCGATCTTCCGGTATTTGTCTGCCGTATTTTTCTTGTTCGCGGTCATTGGCCTTCCTCATGGAGATGACGTGTCGCGCATCGCCGCGCTGCGTCCAAACGACCACAACCATTCGACCCCTTAGATATCCCACTGTCCTGACGCGAAGTTCGCCGTAGTCCTGCCGAAGGTCGGGGATATCGATGGCCGCGCCTTCAAACACCGTGTCAGCTTCGGCAAAGTCCAATCCGCGTGCGCGCAACGTCCAATCGCGCTTGCCCGGGTCGAACGTGATCCTCATATTTATTGTATCCACAATAAATCAAGGGGTCAAGGCGCTTTCAAACTTATTTCCAGCACGCGCGCGACGTGGAGCGCCTCGCGTCCCGCGCCGTGGTGGATCTGGTGGCGGCACGAGGTGCCGTCGGCGACGATGATGGCCTCGGCATCGGCCCCCCGCACGGCCGGCAGCAACGAAAGCTCGCCCATCGCCAGCGACACGTCGATCGTTTCAGCGTTGTAGCCGAAGCTGCCGGCCATGCCGCAGCAGCTCGAACTCGATGGTGTCGACCGCAAGCCCGGGGATAAGCCGCAGGGTCGCTTCGACATCGCTCATGATATCGAACGACTTCTGATGGCAATGGCCGTGCAGCAGCGCGCGTTTTTTGGTTTCGCTGAGCGGCAAGCTGAGCCGTCCAGCCTTGGCTTCGCGCGCCAGGAATTCTTCGAACAGCATGGCTTGGCCGGCAAGCTTTCGAGCGATGTCGGTCTTGATCAACGCCGGGATTTCATCGCGAAAGCCGAAGATGCAGCTCGGCTCCAGCCCGATCACCGGCACGCCACGCGAAACGAACGGCGCGAGCGAAGCGAGCGTGCGTTCGGCTTCGCGCCGCGCCTCGTCCACTTTGCCGACGGAGAGGAACGTGCGGCCGCAGCACAGCGGGCGGGCCGATCCGTCGACCGACGTGGCGAGATGAACGCGATAGCCGCCGGCACTCAGAACGGCGAGAGCAGCATCCAGGTTCTCGCGCTCGAAGTAGCGATTGAAGGTGTCGGCGAACAGCACGACCTCGCCGCGGGCTCCGTCACCTCCCCCGCTTGCGGGGGAGGTCGGCGAGCGCAGCGAGCCGGGAGGGGGAATGGCCCCCTCCCCATCCTTCCCCCGCAAGCGGGGGAGGGAGGAGTGTGTTGCACCGTCATCGAACACATCCGACCGCCATTTCGGCAAGCTTCGCTGTGCGGAAAATCCCGCAAGCACCTCCGACAATTTCGCGGCGCCAGGCAGCGCGTCGCGCAGATTCATCAGCCACGGCACCTTGGCCGCCCAAGGCGCGTAACGCGGCAGATAGCCGACCAGCCGGTCGTGCAGCGACAAGCCATATTTCTCCGCGCGCGCCGCCAAAACCTCGATCTTCATGCGCGCCATGTCGACGCCGGTCGGGCATTCGCGCCGGCAGCCCTTGCAGGACACGCAGAGCTTCAGCGTCTCGGCCATCTCGTCGGAGGTGAAGGCGTCCGGCCCGAGCTGGCCGGTGATCGCGAGCCGCAGCGAGTTGGCGCGGCCGCGCGTGGTGTCGCGCTCCTCGCGGGTGACGCGATAGCTCGGGCACATCACACCGCCGGCCGAGGCGCGGCAGGCGCCGTTGTTGTTGCACATCTCGACCGCGCCCTGGAAACCGCCGCCGCTGCCGGAATAGGCCGACCAGTCCAGTTGCGTCTTCATCTCCGGCGCGGCATAGCCGGGCGGGTAGCGGAAATTGCTGCGATCGTCGAATTTCGGCGCACGCACGATCTTGCCGGGGTTGAACAGGCCGTCCGGATCGAAGCGGTCCTTGACCTGCTCGAACGCGCGCACCAGGCGCTGCCCGAACATCTGCTCATGGAACTCCGAGCGTACCAGGCCGTCGCCGTGCTCGCCGGAGTGCGAGCCCTTGTATTCGCGCACGAAGGCGAACGCTTGCTCGGCGATGGCGCGCATCGCCTTGACGTCCTGCTCCAGCCGCAGGTTCAGGATCGGCCGCACATGCAGGCAGCCGACCGAAGCGTGGGCGTACCAGGTGCCGCTGGTGCCGTTCTTTTCGAACACGTCGGTCAGGCGCGCGGTGTAGTCGGCCAGGTGCTCCAACGGCACCGCGCAGTCCTCGACGAAGGACACCGGCTTGCCCTGCTCCTTCATCGACATCATGATGTTGAGGCCGGCGGTGCGCAGGTCGGTGATGGCGGCCTGCAATTTCGGATCGAGCACGTCGACCACGCCGCCCCAGCGCGCGCCGGTCTTGTCCCAGGACAACCCGAGATCGCCGATCAGCTGATGCAGGCGCGACAGCTTGCGCACGTTGTCCTGCCACTCGGCCTCGGCGAATTCCACCAGCAGCAACGCCGCCGGCTGGCCGCGCACGAATGCCTCGAGCGTCGGCCGGAACATGGCGATGTCGCGGGCGAGCCCGATCATGGTGGCGTCGACCAGCTCGACCGCGATCGGGCCGAGCTTGACGATGTGCTGCGCCGCCGCCATCGCCTCGTGGAAGCTGCCGAAATGGCAGGCGCCGACCGCGCGCCGGCCGAGCACCGGCGACAGCTTCAGCTCGATCGCGGTGGAGAACGCCAGCGTGCCCTCGGAGCCGACCAGGATGTGCGCGAGGTTGACGTCGTTCCGTCCCGGCACCAGCGCGTCGATGTTGTAGCCGCCGACCCGGCGCTGCACCCTGGGAAAGCGCGCCGCGATCTCGTCGGCCTCGCGCGCGCCGAGCGCGAACAGGTCGGTCGCCAGCGGGCGGAGCGGCGAGTCCGCCGGAAGGTCGGAGAGATCAGGCGCCACCGGCCCGAAATGCGCTTTCGCGCCATCGGCCAGCACGGCGTCGATGGCGATGACATTCTCGCGGGTGTTGCCATAGCGCAGCGAGCGTCCGCCGCAGGAGTTGTTGGCGGTCATGCCGCCGATGGTGGCGCGCGACGCAGTCGAGACATCGACCGGAAACCACAAGCCGTGCGGTTTCAGCGCGCGGTTGAGATCGTCGAGCACGATGCCGGGCTCGACCCGGCAGCGGCCGCCGGCAACATCGAGATCGAGGATGCGTGTCAGATGCTTGGAGCAATCGACGATGACCGAATGGTTTACCGTTTGCCCGGCCTGCGACGAGCCTCCGCCGCGCGCCGTCACCGGCACGCCCTCGGCCCGGCAAATCTCGATTGCGCGAGTCGGCTTCTTCGATCGAGCGCGGCACCACCACGCCGAGCGGCATGATCTGATAGTGCGAGGCGTCGGTGGCGTAGCGGCCGCGCGTGAACCGGTCGAAATGCGCCTCGCCGCTGATCTCGGCCTTCAGCCGCCGCTCCAGCCCGGGCAACAGGCGTTCCGCCACGCGCGTCTCCATCGCCGGCCGCCGCCGGCGGCCTGTTATAGCCGCGCCAGGAGGGCCTCGCTAACCCCAGGCGCGCCGTGCGGTCTCGACCAGCACGTCAAGCTTGCGACGCTGGATGTCCTCCCCGAACCAGGCGTCGGCGGAAGCACCAGAGAAGCCGCAGTTCGGACAGATGCTGAGGTTTTCCATCGGGATGAACTTCGATGCGGTGTCGAGCTTGCGAAGAAGTTCATCGACCGTCTCGACCTTGGGATCGCGGATGTTGATCAGGCCGAGTGAGATGGTCTTGTGTTTCGGCACGTCGCGGAGCGAATCGAGCTCGCCTGAGCGGGCGGAATATTCGATCAGGAAAGTGTCAGCCTCCAGCCTGTCGACGATCTTGCCGATTGTCGGAGCCACGTAGGTTGAGCCGCCGCCGCCCAACGGCCCCTGCGGACCAAGAATGTAGGTGCCCAGACAGATATGCACCGCTACGGTCACGCCCGGACGCCGCGCCGCGCGCAGCAAGGCATTCTCGGCGGCCAGGACCGCGTTGAGCTCGGTGTCCGAGTCGAGACCCTTGTCGAGCACCTGCTCCTTCAAGCGCTCCGGAACGATGAACCGGCTGTAGCCCGGCGCGTCGACCTGGATGTAGGTGACGCCGTCGCCGGCGATCGCCCTGACCTCGTCCGCCATCAATTGCGTGAAATGCTCGAAGAACGCCTGAAACGACGCATAGGCGCGATCACTGATGCCAGGGCGATATTGCGACGGCACCAGCATGACCGGGCTTGGCACCGTTATCTTGAACGGGCCCGGCGCGTGCTTTCTCAAAAACTTGATCTCATCGCCGGTGATCCTGTCCTTGGTCCGCAATCGATCGACGACCACGGGGCATTGCGGCACGTGCTCCTCGTGGTCCGCGATGTCCTTCCCGCGCAGAAACGGGAAGCGTTCGTAGTCGATGCCACGGTCCTCGAAGCCATGGAAGAACTTGTCTGAGATCGCCGCGTTCCAGAACACGCGGCGGAATTCGCCGTCGGAGTAGATCTCGATGCCAGCGTCGCGCTGCATCTTCAGCACATCGATGATTGCGGCGTCCTCGATGGCCATCAACGCGGCGTTATCGATGCGGCCGTGTAGTCGATCGACCCGAGCCCTGCGCAATCTGTCGGGACGTATGAAGCTGCCGCAATGATCGGCGCGGACGATGCGCTTTGCCATGTCGAAAAACCGTGCTGTGATGCGAGGAGAGATTTTGAGGTCGCCAGACCTTATTGGCGCAGCCATGTCGGGGCAACGTTGACTTGGGCTGACATGGGAAGCAACTGAGGTGGGACATGATTGCCGCACGAGTGGGCACGCACAACCGCCGAAAAATTCTTCAACTCGGACTGTCCGCCGTGTTTGTACCGACGGCTCCGGCATTCGTGCGCGCGCAAGCATCCGACCTGCCCGCTGGACCGATCCGTGTCATCCTGCCCACGCTGCACGGTGGGCAGGCCGATACGCTTGGCCGCCTGATCGGCGATCGCGTCGGCCCCGCGATCGACCGCAGCTTCGTCATGGAGCCGCGTGCCGGCGCAGGCGGACTGATTGCTGGTGAGTACGTCGCGCGCGCGACGCCCGACGGCAACACCCTGCTCTTCGTCACCGGCGGCCACACCACCCTGCCCGGCCTCTACAATCGCACCATCAAGTTCGACGCGGTGAAGGACTTCGCCTTCGTCTGCCAGATCAGCGAGTCGAGCTTTGCGATCGCGGTCGCACCCGGCCACCCGGCCAAGTCGTTCGCCCACCTGCTGGAGCTGTCGAAGGCTGATCCGGGAAAGATCACCTTCAGCAGCACCGGGGTCGGATCGACGCAACACCTGATCGGCGAGGTGTGCCAGGAGCGCTTCGGCGTGAAATGGACGCACGTCCCCTATCCGGGCGGTGCAGGACCAGTCAACGATGTGATCGGCGGGCGCGTCGATATGGCGATCAATTCCATGCTCACGCTCGCTCCGCTGGTGAACGGCGGTACATTGCGGGCGCTGGCGGTGAGTTCGCTGGAGCGCGACCCGCTTCTGCCAAGCACGCCATCGTTCGGCGAAATCTCTCCGGGCTTTTTCGTCGGCACGATCCTCGGTCTGGCGGCACCGGCCGGCACGCCACGCCCGATCGTCGAGCGGCTCAACCGGGAAATCGCCAAGGTCGTGAACACCGACGTCATGCGGGAGCGGCTGGCGACGATGGCCAACAAGGCCAAGGCGGGCACGCCGGAGGAGTTCACGGCGATCGTGGCCGAATATGTGGCGCGCTGGACCGGTGTGATCGACAAGCTCGGGATCGCGCGGTAGCGCCGTATCCACCGCGCAACCCTTCTATTGGCCGACAGGCGAATGGGGCTTGACCGCACCGCAACATCCGGTGTTTGTCCTGCCCCGAATCCACCGAAAGCCGGAGCGTCTCACCGATGGCCCAGAATTCCGCGCGTCCCGTGGGGCGCCATTTCCTGCAAATTCCCGGGCCGACGCCGCTGCCCGACCGCGTGCTGCGGGCGATGGACACGCCGATCATCGACCACCGCGGGCCGGAGTTCGCCAAGCTCGCCAAGAAAAGCCTCGACGGCATCAAGACCATCTTCAAGACCACCAATCCGGTGATCATCTACACCGCGACCGGCACCGGCGCCTGGGAGGGCGCGCTGGTCAACACCCTCAACGCCGGCGACCGCGTGCTGATGGTGGAGACCGGCCAGTTCGCCACGCTGTGGAAGCGCATGGCCGAGAACCTCGGACTGCAGCCCGAGTTCATCAAGACCGACTGGCGCATCGGCGCCGACCCCAACGCGATCGAGGATTATCTCCGCAAGGACACCAAGAAGGAGATCAAGGCGGTCTGCGTGCTGCACAACGAGACCTCGACCGGCTGCCTGTCGCCGATCAACGAGATCCGCAAGGCGATCAACGCCGCAGGCCATCCGGCGCTGTTCCTGGTCGACACCATCTCGTCGCTCGCCTCGACCGACTATCGCCACGACGAATGGGGCGTCGACGTCACTATTGGCGGCGCGCAGAAGGGCCTGATGCTGCCGCCCGGCATGTCATTCAACGCGGTCAGCGACAAGGCGCTGGCGGCGTCGAAGAACTCCAAATTGCCGAAGTCGTTCTGGTCGTGGGACGACATGCTCACCATGAACAAGATCGGCTTCTTCCCCTACACGCCGGCGACCCAGATGCTGCACGGCCTGGTCGAAGGCATCGCCATGCTGCATGAGGAAGGCCTCGACAATGTGTTTGCCCGGCACGACCGCCTGGCCGAAGCCACGCGGCGGGCGGTGCGCGCCTGGGGTCTCGAGATCATGTGCAAGGATCCGAAGTACTATTCGCCGACCATCACCGCGGTGATGCTGCCCGAGGGCCACAACGCCGATGCGTTCCGCAGTCTCGCGCTCGACAACTTCAACATCTCCTATGGCGCGAGCTTCGGTGCCTACACTGGCAAATACTTCCGCATCGGCCATCTCGGCGACGTCAACGACGGCCAGCAGATCGGCGCGCTCGGCATCACCGAGATGGCGCTGTCGCTCGCCGGCATCCCGCACAAGAAGGGCGGCGTGCAGGCGGCGATGGACCACATCGTCTCGGTGCACTCCGGCGAGAAGCGCGCCGCCGCGGAATAGCGCGACACAGCACGCTGTACACTCCATCTGTCCGTCATGGCTGGGCTTGTCGGCCGGCCATCGAACGACGTCTCGTTTCTGGCTGTCATCCTTCGAGAGCGCGATGCGCGGCCACGCTCAGGATGACGGGGATGAGTTCAATGCGAAGGTTCAGGCTGCGCATTCGCTGTCGTCGTGGCCGCGCTGTCGGCAGCCTCGCGCCACGCCCAAGACTATCCCAGCCGCACCATCCGCGTGATCGTGCCGTTCGCCGCCGGCGGCGCGGTCGACGTGTTGGCCCGCCTGATGGGCGCCAAGCTGACCGAGCAAGTCGGCCAGCCGGTCATCATCGAGAACCGCCCGGGCGCCGGCGGCACGCTCGGCGCCGACGCGGTCGCCAAGGCCGCGCCCGATGGCTACACCATTCTGCAGAACACCTCCGGCGGCGCGATCGCGCCAGCGCTCTACAAAAGCCTGCCGTTCGACCCGTACAAGGATTTGGTGCCGGTCACCCAGATCACCGGCTCGATGCTGGTGTTCGTGACCAGCCCGAAATCGGACATTCACTCGGTCCGCGACCTGATCGCGCGCGCCCGCGCACAGCCGGGCAAGCTCAATTACGGGTCGAGCGGCGTCGGCAACCCGCTGCACCTGACCATGGAAATGCTCAAGCACGCGACCGGCATCGAGTTGGTCTCGGTGCCGTTCCGCGGTGACCTGCAGATCAACACGGCGCTGTTGGCCGGCGAGGTCGAGGTGGCGGTGGTGCCGATGGGAACCTCGGTGCCGCATATCAAAGAGGGCATCTTGCGCGCCATTGGCGTCACCGGCGCCAATCGCAATCCGGCGCTGCCCGACGTTCCAACCATCATCGAACAGGGCGTGCCAGGTTTCGTCGTGTCGGGCTGGCAGGGCTGGTTCGTGCCGGGCGGCACGCCGGCCCCGATTGTCGATCGCATCCGCCGCGAGGTCGCCAAGATGCTGGCGCAGCCGGACATGCAGGAGCGCATCAAGGGCTTCGGCAACGAGGTGGTCGGCTCGACGCCGGCGGAATTCGCCGCCTATTACAAGGCCGAGATCGTCAAATACACCAAGGTGATCGAGGATGCGAAAATTCCGAAGCAATAAGACGCAGATCCATGCGCCGGCTGTCGTTGACACTCGGCTTGCTCGTCGCCGCCTGTGTGACGCGCAGCGACCGGCGCTGGCGCAAGGCTATCCGAACCGGCCGATCCGCATCCTGGTGCCGTTCGCGGCCGGCGGCGGCGGTCGACACGCTGGCGCGGCTGATCGGCGCAAAACTGTCCGAGGGCATCGGCCAGTCGGTCATCATCGAGAACCGCGCCGGCGCCGGTGGCAATCTCGCCGCCGACGTGCTCGCGAAGTCCGCCGCCCGACGGCTACACGATCCTGCAGACCGTCAACGGCATCTCGATCAGCCCGTCGCTCTACAAGACGCTGCCGTTCGACGTGCACAAGGATTTCATCGCTGTGACGCAGCTCGTGCGTTCGCAGCTCATCCTGGTGGCCAATCCGAAGCTCGAGGCCAACAACGTGGCCGCAGTTGATCGCGCTCGCCAAGTCGAAGCCCGGTGCGCTCAACTACGGCTCGACCGGCATCGGCAACCCGCTGCACCTGACCATGGAGATGCTCAAGAGCGCAACCGGGATGGACATCCAGGCCGTGCACTATCGCGGCGACGCACCGGCCAACGTGGCGCTGATCGCAGGCGAAATCCAACTCGGCGTCATGCCGATGGCGACCACGCTGCCGCTGGTGCAAGACGGCAAGATCAAGGCGCTCGCAATTGGCGGTGCCCAGCGCTCGCCCGCCATGCCCAACACGCCGGTCATCGCGGAAACCATTCCCGGGTTTCGAATCGACCAGCTGGCAAGGCTATTTCGTGCCGGCCGGCACGCCGCGCGAGATCGTGGCGCGGCTCCAGCAGGAAACCGCCAAGGTGCTGAATTTGCCGGAGGTGATCGAACGGCTGCGCACCGGCGGCAATGAGGGCGTAGGCTCCACGCCAGAGGAGTTCGACCGGCGCTTCCGCGAGGACATTACCAAGTTCGCAAAGATCATCGCGGACGCGAAAATCCCGAAACAGGACTGATAGACGAGGACCCGATGCGACGGCTCACCCTTGGCTTGCTGCTGACCGCGCTTCGCGCTGACGTCGCAAGCCGCGGCACAGAATTACCCGAACCGCACCATCCGCATCGTCGTGCCCTACGCGCCGGGCGGCGGCGTCAGCGTGCTGGCGCAGATCGTCGGCCACAAGCTGTCGGAGATCACCAAGCAACCGGTGGTGATCGACAATAAGCCTGGCGCCGGCGGCAACGTCGGCGCCGACGTGGTCGCGAAGTCTACGCCGGACGGCTACACCATCCTGCTGCACACCAGCGCGCACGCCAGCGCCGGCCCGCTGTACAAATCGCTGCCGTTCGATCCGGTCAAGGATTTCGCGCCGGTCACCATGGTGATCGCCACCCAGACGATCGTCTGTGGCTCGTTCAAGAATCCGGCGACGACGCTGCGCGAGCTGATCGCGGAGGCCAAGGCCAAGCCCGGCGCCCTGAACTATGCTTCCAGCGGTCCGGGGTCATCGCTGCATCTGTTTGCCGAATTGCTCAAGGTCTCGGCGGGGGTCGATATCGTGCACATTCCCTATCGCGGCGACGCGCCGATGATCACCGCCATGATCGCCGGCGACGTTCAGCTCGCGTTCCTGCCGCAGGCGACCGGGCTTGCGGCGATCGAAGGCAAACAGGTCCGGCCGCTGGCGGTCACCGGCCGCAAGCGGATGACGCAATTGCCCGATGTGCCGACCGTGCAGGAGCAAGGCGTCGCGGGCTTCGAGGAAGGCAGTTGGAACGGCATGTGGATGCCGGCCGGCACGCCGCCCGACATCGTGCTGGCGCTCCAGCAGCACATGGCCAAGGTGCTGGCCGATCCGCAGGTGCGCGAGCGGCTGTTGTCGGTCGGGCAAGAGCCGGTCGGCAACTCGCCGGCGGAGTTCGAAGCGCAGTTCAAGGCCGACATCACGCGTTACGCAAAGATCATCGAACAGGCGAAAATCCCGAAGCTGGATTGAGAAGCCGCAAAAATGAACTCGGGGAGCTAAAGGCGGTCCGGCAGCCACTGCGGCGGCTTATCGCGCTTGCCGGCGGCGAACTCAAGATAGGCCCGCGTCCACAACACGCTGTTCTCGAATCGATCGTCGCTGAACTTCTCCGGCCTCGAGTGCGTCACGATCTGCGGATAGAAGTCCGGGGTGCAGGCCGGGCGGTCGCGCTCGCGGCTGTTCGAGTCGAGGGCGCACCATTGGCGCTTGGCGTCGACCGGCACCCAGGCGACGCCGCCGCGAAAGCAGGAGACCGCGCGGTAGCGCGGCGCGATCAGATCGTTATCGCCGTCGGCGATGCCCCAGCGGCCGTCGCGCTCGATCAGGCGCACGCCGTGTCCGCAATCCAGCGCTTCGGGCGTGCGGACGTAGGTCACCGGAGGTTCCGGCTGTTCCTGGCCCGCGGCGTCGATCCAGAAATCCCGGCCGTTCAACCGCACCTGATCAAGCCCGGCCCGCCTTTGCCGACGGCCGTCGAATTTCGGCGCGACGGTAAAACGGCCGGCGGTATCGATGATGCCCCACTTGCCGTCCTGTCGCACCCAGGCGTGACCGCCCTCAAAGCCATACAGGTTGTCGAACGGCGGCGGGTCAAACAGCAGCTTGCCATCGAGCCCGACGAATCCCCATTTGCCGTTAAGGCCCACCGGAAACGGCCCATCGCAGGTGAGCTTGCTCACAATCCGATCGAACAGATGCGGCGTGGTCGGCTGGCCATTCGCATCGGTGATCTGCGACTTGCCGTCGACCTCGACCACGCGAATGCCGCCGGGACAACTTGCAAACACATGTCCATTGCGCGGATTGGGCACGATGCTGCCGGCGCGATCGAGGCCGACCGCGCGGCCGTCGATCTCGACGATTGCGATATCGCCGTCCTCCGCCCGCTCGATGACCCGGTCGAACCAGCGGCCGCCGATGATGTTGCCATCCTTGTCGACCAGCGCCTGCTTGCCACCAGCGGCCCCCGATCCGGGGCGCTCCTGCGCGATGGCCTGTCCGTTCCGCCAATGGAACAGCAGCCGAGGTTGCAGCGGCACCACCAACCGGCCGGCCGGATCGACCGCGCCGGACATCGTGACGCCATCGACCCGCTTCCTCACGATCGCGCGCTCGTCGGACAACTGTTGAGCGTATTCGTACTGCGGCTCGATCACCCAAGTCCCGTCGCTGGCCAGGAGACCGAACAGGTCGAATTTTTCGCCGCGAACCGCAGCCCAAACCAATCCTCGGCCATCGGTGTCGAATGTCGTGATGCGTTGAAGCTCCGGCCCCGGCCGGCGAATCCAGCGGCCGGTGCTGACCTGATAGAGGCCCGTGCCATCGAGCAGCGAACTTTCCTTCAGGTTCGGCAGCACCTCGAAGCCCTCGTAATAGCCGGACCTCCAGGTGCCTTCGGCCGCAAGCACGACATCCCTGGTCAGCGGAATGGCGCGTTTGAATTGAGGTTGCACGACCAGACGGCCGCTGCGGTCGATCACACCGGCGCTGCTGCCGACCATGACCTCGGCGAGGCTTTGGAAGAACCCGCCAGCGAGATCGAAGCGCGGCTCGATCGCCACTGCGCCGCTGCGGTCGATGAAGCCGAAGCGCCCATCAATGCGCACCGCCGCGAGGCCTTCGCTGAACCGCATGGCGCGCTCGAAGCGGGCAGGAATGATCTCCTGCCCGGCCTTGTCGACATAGCGGCAGAGCCCGAACTTGCCGTCGCAGCGCACAAACGGCGAATCCGGATCGGCGGCGCGCGCCGGCGCGGCGAGTGCCGTGAGCAGCGCGAATGCGGACAGCGCAATACGAGGAGACGATGCCATTGCCGACAGAATGGCCGGAAAGCAGGCGAGTTCAAGGCCAGCGCAACCCCGGGTGGTAGCGTGGTTACCGAAGTCCAGCGCCGACCGCGACGATCACTGCGGCTCGATGCCGGCGTCCTTGACCACCTTGCCCCATTTGACGAGCTCCGAAGCCAGGAAGCTCGTCATCTCGTCCGGCGTGCTGGTGCGCGGCTCGATCGCGACCGCCGTGAGCCGATCCTGCACCTCCGGCTGTTTGAGATAGGGCATCAGGATGCCGTTAAGCTTCTCGATGATCGGCCGCGGCGTGCCGGCACGCACCACGGTGGAGAACCAGCCCTGCGCCGCAAAGCCCGGCAAGCCCGGCCTCGGCGATGGTCGGCAGCTCGGGCATGGCCTTGATGCGGGTCGGCGAGGTGACGCCGTAGGCAATCACCTTGCCTTCGCGGATCTGGCCCATGGCCACCGCCAGGTCGATCATCATGAACGGGATCTGGCCGGAGATCACGTCGGTCAGCGCCGGTACGCTGCCGCGATAGGGCACGTGCTGCGCCTTGGCGTCGATCATCTTGAGGAACATCTCCATGAACAGATGGTGCGGCGTCGAGGCGCCGGAGGTGCCGTAGCTCATCTGGCCGTTCTTGCTTTTGACCAGCGCGATCAGCTCGGGCAGCGTCTTGGCGCCGAGCGACGGGTTGGCGACCAGCGCGAATTGCGCGGAGCCGACCAGGCCGACCGGCGCGAAATCCTTCTGCGTGTCGTAGGGCAGCGTCTTGTAGATATGCGGGCCGATCGCCATGGTGGTGACCGGCGCCAGGAACAGCGTGTAGCCGTCGGGCGGCGACTTCGCGACCGCGCCGGCGGCGATCACGGTGCCGGCGCCGGGCCGGTTGTCGACGATCACCGGCTTGCCGAGCTTGTCCTGCAATTCGGCCGCCAACAGCCGCACCAGGATGTCGGTGCCGCCGCCGGCCGGAAATGGACAAATGAAGGTGACGGTGCGGGTCGGATAATCGGTCTGCGCGCGGGCGTCGCTCGCGAGCAGTCCCAATCCAAAAATCAAGGCAAGCGCGGCATTTCGCATGGCATTCCTGTTCCTCGTTGCGCGTCCAACTCTGTTGCGCGCGCGGATGGTAGAGCATGATCCCGAAAAGTGGGAACCGGTTTTCGGACATGCACGAGATCATGCTCAAACAAGAAACTCGCAAACCAAATGCCTAGGACATGGCGCGGGACGATGCCCGGCGGCTAGACTGTCGGCGGAATGGTGTGGAGCGAATCATGGGCCAGTTCTCGATCGGACAATCGGTGCGGCGGCGCGAGGACCCGCGGCTGCTGCAAGGGCGTGGCCGCTTTTTCGACGACCTCAAGCTCGCCGATCAGACCCATGCCGCAATAGTGCGCTCGCCGCACGCCCACGCCGACATCAAGAGCATCGACACGCGCGCCGCGCTGCAGATGCCGGGCGTGCACGCTGTGCTCACGGGCGAGGACTACCGCAAGGACGGCATCGGCTCGCTGCCGTCGATGGCGCCCTACAAGGCGCGCGACGGCAAGCCGATGGTCCTGCCGCCGCGGCCGGCGATCGCCATCGGACGGGTGATGCACGTCGGCTATCCGGTCGCGGTGGTGGTCGCCGACACGCTCGATCTCGCCCGTGACGCCGCCGAGCGCGTCGCGGTCGACTATGCGCCGCGGCCGGCCGTGGTGTCGGCACGCGACGCCGCCGAGCCAGGCGCACCGCAGCTCTATGACGATTGTCCCGGCAACGAATCGTATTTCTACCAGGCCGGCGACAAGGCCAAGACCGACGCGGCCTTCGCCGGCGCCGCGCACGTGGTCGAGCAGCGCCTGGTGATCAACCGCGTCACCGCCAATCCGATCGAGCCGCGCGGCGTCACCGGGGTCTATGACGCCGGCACCGGCAAATACACCCTGCATTGCGGCTTCCAGCGGCCGTGGCTGTTCCGCAACGACATCGCCCGGACCACGCTGAAGATTCCCGAAACGGACCTGCGCCTGGTCACCGGCGACATCGGCGGCTCCTACGGCCTGCGCGGCTCGGTCTATCCCGAGATCATCCTGATGTTGTGGGCGGCGCGGCGCATCGGCCGCCCGGTGAAATGGACGCAGACCCGCAGCGAGGCGCATATCAGCGACGACGACGCTCGCGACAACATCGTCGATGCTTCGCTGGCGCTCGATCAGGACGGCAAGTTCCTCGGCGTTCGCATCCGAAGCTACGGCAATCTCGGTGCCTTCGTGTCGTTCCGCGGCGCGATGCCGCCGGTGGTCAATATCGGCACCGTGGTCGGCACCTACCTGACGCCGGCGCTGCACGTGGCGATCTCCGGCATGCTGACCAACACGCATTGCACCTCGCCTTATCGCGGCGCGGGGCGACCCGAGGCGAGCTACATGATCGAGCGGCTGATCGACATCGCCGCCGACCGGATCGGCGTCGACCCGGCGGAGCTGCGGCGGCGCAACACCATCCCGCCGGACAAGATGCCCTACAAGACGCCGCTGACCTTCACCTACGACAGCGGCCGTTTCGAGGAGAACCTCGACCGCACCATGAAGCTCGCGAACTGGCAGGGCTTCGAGGCGCGACGCAAGGAAGCCGCCAGGCGCGGCATGCTGCGTGGCCTCGGCATCTCCAACACCATCGAGCAGGCCGCCGACCCGACCTACGAGACCGCAGAAATCCGCTTCGATCCGCTTGGCGGCATGACCTTCGTCAGCGGCTCGATCTCGCACGGCCAGGGACACAACACGATCCAGACGCAGATGCTGGTCGACCGGCTCGGCGTCGATCCGGAGCAGATCAAGTTCATCGCCGGCGATACCGACGCGGTGGCGTTCGGCATGGGCACCGGCGGCTCGCGCTCGACCACCATGAGCGGCGGCGCCATCGTCATGGTCAGCGACAAGATCGTCGCCAAGGGCAAGAAGCTCGCGGCGCACATGCTGGAGGCCGCCGAAGCCGACGTCGAGTTCAAGGACGGACGCTTCGCGATCGCCGGCACCGACCGCGGCATGGGCATCCACGAGGTGGCGAAGTCGGCGTTCCAGCTCGACAAGCTGCCGCCCGGCATGGAGCCCGGCCTCTATGAGACCGCGACCTATCGCGCCCGCTCCGGCAATTTCCCGAACGGCTGCCATGTCTGCGAGGTCGAGATCGATCCCGAGACCGGCACGACCCGGGTGGTCGGCTACTGGGTGGTCGACGACGTCGGCACCGTCATCAACCCGCTGCTGGTCAAAGGCCAGATCATGGGCGGCATCGCCCAGGGCATGGGCCAGGTGCTGATGGAGGACAAAACCTACGACGAGACCGGCCAGGTGCTCAGCGGCTCGTTCATGGACTACGCGATGCCGAAGGCGGAGAACTTCTGCAACGTCGTGATCGAGGACAATCCGGTACCGACACCGACCAACCCGCTCGGTGTCAAGGGTGCGGGCGAGGCCGGCACCGTCGGCTCGCTGTCGGCCGGCGTCAACGCCATCGTCGACGCGCTGTCGGTGCTCGGCATCAAGCACATCGACACGCCCTGCACGCCGTTCAGGGTGTGGCAGGCGATCCAGGACGCAAAACGCGCCCAGAACTAGCGCGCGGTCTTGCTTGCCGCGCTGTCCTTGATCGCCATCGCCGCGCGATAGGCGAACACCATTCCCGGCCCGAGCGTGATGCCCGGCCCCGGATAATGGCCGCGCATGATCGAAGCCATGTCGTTGCCGCAAGCATGAAGGCCCGCGATCGGCTCGCCGTCTGCTGCGAGCACGCGACCGTCGGCGTCGGCGCGCAGACCGATGCTCGAACCGAGCGTGCTCGGATAGACCGCCATCGCATAGAACGGCGGCGTCGAGATCGGGCCGAGGCACGGATTGGGCTGGTGGGCCGGGTCGCCGTTGTGGCGGTCGAAATCGGTCGATCCTTTGCCGAAATCCTCATCGATGCCGGTCATGGCGAAGCGGTTGTTGCGCGCCACGCTGTCGGTCAGCCCCGCGCCATCGACCTTGATCCTGGCGGCAAGGGCCTCGATCGTGTCGGCTGCCACCAGATAACCGCTCGCGACGTAGCGCCTGAGGCTCCGCCGCCCAGGCGGCACCCGGCCGAGCCCGTATTTCTCGATGAAGGCGCGGTCGCAGATCAGCCACGCCGGGATCGCCGGTGCGATCTTGTGCGCCCGATGCATGCCGACCACGAAGTCATGATACGACACCGCCTCGTCGACAAAGCGCCGGCCGGGCGCGCCGACCGCGATCAGGCCGGGCTTGGCTCGATCCAGCGAAAGGTGCGGATAGGCGCCGCGTCCGCCCGAGAGCCACGCGGTCTCCGACACCGGCGACCAGAACACCGGCTGGGTGTGATCGTCCTCGATCGCCGCGCCAGCCGCGCGCGCGGCGCGCATGCCATCACCGTCCGCGCCCGCGACCACGAGCGCATGCCGGAGCGGCGGGCGCACGTATTCATTCATCCGTTCAACACTGCCGCCGATGCCGCCGGTCGCCAGCACCACGGCGCGTCGCGTTCGCACGCGGCGCCGTTCGCCATCGACGGAAAGCACGGCACCGCTGACGCGGCTGGCGTCGGTCGTCAGCTCGACCAGCGCGGCGTTCCGCCAGACCGGCACGTTGCGCCGGCGCAGGCTATAGAACAGGCGCGCCACCAGCGCATTGCCCATCAGCAAGCGTGTGCCGCGCCGGTGACGCAGCCGGTCGGTGGCGTGCCGCCACACCAGCGCGAACGCCCGGCGCAGGTTCTCGGCCGATGCCAACGGCCGCGCCAGCGGCTCGATGTCGTCGCGGCCGATCATCATGCCACCGAGCGCCATGAACTCGCCGATCGGCGGCCGCAAATGCCTGAAGTCGCCGCCAAGCAGGCGGCCGTCGAACGGCAAAGGTGCAAGCGGGCGGCCGGCGAGCGTGGTGCCGGGACGGTTCGACAGATAATCGGGATGGCGCGCGTATGTCGCGAACTTCACCTCGCTGTTGCGCGCGAGGTAGTCGACCACGTCGGGACCGGTTGCGAGAAAGGCCTCGCGGCGGCCATCGCCGGCCGGACCGATCACGGCATCAAGATACTTGCGTGCCGCTTCGACCGTGTCGGGAAATCCGGCTTCGCGCGCCTGCGCGGTGCCGGGCACCCAGATCGTGCCGGCCGAGGTTGCGCTGGTGCCGCCAACCTGGTCCGACTTTTCGATCAGCAGCACATCGAGGCCTTCGATCGCGCAGACCAGCGCGACCGTCATCCCTGCGGCGCCGGCCCCCGCGACCAGCACATCGACTTCAGTATCGGCGCGGTCGGTCTCGGCGCCCCCGGCCACGCTCGTTCGATCTTGATATTGGCCTCGCGCACGATCTTCGACCACTTGTCGGTCTCCGCCCGTGCCGGCAACGATATCGCAATCGGCCGCTAGTGTCCCGAACCCGAAGTTCGCATGATTGCGCGGCAAGCTCGTTTGCGAACTTCGGGTTCAAAGGGACACTAGAATCAATATGTTGCTAGTGTCGCTTTGATTCGGAAGTTCGCTTAAGAGCGAGCTGAGAACTCGGGCGAACTTCCGAATCGCGACACTAGGACCATGCTACGAGGCGCGCAAAAAAGAGCAGCGGCATTGCTGCCGCTGCTCCCTGCATTCATCCGCCGAATTTAGCGAACGATGACGCGCGTCCCGCGGTTGTGATGGCGATGCTTGTTCCAGCCGTAGTGCTTGCCCTTGTACCAGCCGAGATGCCGGCCGTGGTCACGGTGCTTCTTCTTGATGACGACGACGTCACGAGCCTCGGCCGGGCTCGAGGCAAACGTCGGGATTGCGATGCCCACCGCGGCGACGGCCGCGAGGGCGATGACGAGCTTGCGCATGGTTTCTCCTCCTTGGGTGCAAGTCTATGGAGGATTAACGCGCAGCTTTGTGGCTTGGTTCCGGTCGCGGCAACTAAAATGTTGGAAAGATTGGTGAATTGACGTTCATCTCAAGATGAACCGACATTGTCCTGCAAATGCTGAAAATTGTGCTGCGATACCTGAAGCCGCTAGATTCTTGTTTGAGCATGATCTTTTCCGAAAACCGCTACGCAATTTTCGGGGTCATGCGCTAGGCCGCAATCTTCACATATTCGAAGTCGCCGGGCCGGTTGTCGATGCCGACCTTGGGCGGCGCGATCCAGGACGCGAACTGGCCAGGCTCGGACACCGGCTTCATCAGCGAGGCGATGAACTCGCCATCCGACAGTGACGGCAGCCACTTGTCTTTTTCCTTGGTCCAGGACGCATCGTCGATCAGCTTGCCGGCCGGCGTCGCCTGGACGTCCTTGAACTCGCCGATGTCGCGGTGGAAGGCGACGTGCGGCAGTGCCAGACGGAAGTCGACACCGGTGCGCTCGATGATCTTGTTGAAGCGCTCGATGCCCTTGGCGCAGTCGCGCGTGTAATCGTCGCGCAGCCGCATGTTGATCGCGGTCAGCGCCGGCTCGTCGACGCGCTTGATCTCGCCTTTGACCAGCTTGAGCACCGGATAGGTGTCGCTCGCCAAGCGATGATCATCGTCGATCGAGGTCTCGCGGAAGCGGCCCTTGACGCTGGCGTTGAATGCATTGGCGGCGTTGGTCGAAACCTCCGAGCCGAACAGGTCGAGCGACAGCGAGTAATGCAGGTTGAGCTTCTTCTGGATGGTCGGCAGGTCGATGACGCCGAGCTTGCGCACCGTCTCGACGTCGCCGGCATCGTGGGCGCCCGCGGTCTTCATCGCCTCGCAGGTTTGTTGCACGATGCGGCCGATGCCGGTCTCGCCCACGAACATGTGGTGCGCCTCCTCGGTCAGCATGAAGCGGCAGGTGCGCGACAGCGGGTCGAAGCCCGACTGCGCCAGGCTTTCGAGCTGCATCTTGCCGTCACGGTCGGTGAAGAAGGTGAACATGAACAGCGACAGCCAGTCCGGCGTCGCCTCGTTGAAGGCGCCGAGCATGCGCGGCGCATCGGCGCTGCCGGAGCGGCGGCGCAGCAGCTCCTCGGCCTCGTCGCGGCCGTCGCGGCCGAAATACTTGTGCAGCAGGTAGACCATGGCCCAGAGATGGCGGCCCTCCTCGACGTTGATCTGGAACAGGTTGCGCATGTCGTACAGCGAAGGCGCGGTCTTGCCGAGATGGCGCTGCTGCTCGACCGAGGCCGGCTCGGTGTCGCCCTGGATCACGATCAGCCGTCGGATCATGGCGCGATGCTCTCCCGGCACCTCCTGCCAGACCGGCTCGCCGAAATGCTCGCCGAACGGAATGGTGCGATCGTCCTCGGATGGAGCGAGAAGGATGCCCCAGCGGTAGTCCGGCATCTTGACGTAGTCGAACTTGGCCCAGCCCTTGGGATCGACCGACACGGCGGTGCGCAGATAGACCAGCGCCTCCTGGAAGCCCTCCGGCCCCATGTCGTTCCACCAGTTGATGTAGCCCGGATGCCAGCCCTCGAGCGCCTTCAGCACGCGGCGGTCCTCGGTGAGATTGACGTTGTTCGGGATTTTCTCCCGGTAGTCGACGTTGATGATGTCGCTCATCGCACGCTCCTCCAATCAGAAATCGATACGCACGCTATGGCTGCCCGGTGCTCCATAGCGTTTGATGGCATAGCCGCCTTTGAGCGGCTCCCAAGCTTTCAGCAGTGGTTCGATGACATCAAAAAGCCGGTCGGCGCTCGGCCCATACATGAACAGCATGCACTCGCCGTCGCCGAATTCATCGCCATCGAATTCGCCGGCATGATGCTCTTCAATCGCTGCAGCCAGTTTGTCGGTAAACTCGTGCACCGCATCGCGCTCCGTTGCAGTTCCGTACTCATCGTCCGACAATCTAACGCACAGCTTCACGCATTCGTCGCTCGGCGCCGCAGGCTTGGCTCCAAACAGCTTTCCCAAAACGCTCATAACGTCACACCCGCTTGGTATCGAACGCCGCCTTCTGGCCGGTGCCGTAACGCTTGAGCGCGCCCTCCTCGCCGACCGCGTTGGGGCGCTGGAAGATCCAGTTCTGCCAGGCGGTCAGCCGCGCGAAGATTTTCGACTCCATCGTTTCCGGCCCGCCGAACCGCAGGTTCGCCTCCATGCCGGTCAGCGCGTCCGGCGAAAAGCTCGCGCGCTCCTCCAGGAACACGCGGATCTCGTCCTGCCAATCGATGTCGTCGAGCGCCGCGGTGACGAGACCCGCCTCCTCCGCGGCTTCGGCGTCGAGCATCGCGCCGATGGTATTACGCGCGGTCTCGACCTCGCCGCGGTCAGCGAGAAAGCGACTGTCGAGGCGCGACAAGCCGTTCACCATCGGATAGGGCCCGAAATTCGCCGCGCCCAGCGCGATCGCCGCCGGCGGGCGGTTGTCGCCGTCGCGTGGACCGATCAGCATATAGGCGCGGTCTGCGGCCAAAATCAGTTCGGCCAGCGTGCCGGCGAAGCAGGAGCCCGGTTCGATCAGCGTGACCAAAGTGCGCGAGGTCAGATCGACGCGCTTGAGCACGCGTTTCCATTTGAGCAGAATTTCGCGCGCCAGCCAGTGATCCTTGTGGCCCGCAAGAAAGTCGTCATAAGCCAGCACCGCCTTCGGATCGCCCTCCGACTTGAACACGATCACCGCGGTGTCGAATTCGTTGAGCCGGATGTCGAGGATAGCATCGTCGAGCTCGCGCGCCAGCGCCAGCGGCCAGAACCCCGCGCCCTGTCCCGTCATGCCGGCGGCATCGGCCGGCGGCGGCGCGTCCGGGCCGCGCAGCGTGATGGTGGCGAGCCGTTCGCCGCGCGAAAGCTCCACCGAGACGTGGCGATAGTCGCGCCGGTCGGCGCCGTTGCGGCACTGCAGCGGCGCAAGCGAGATGCCGTTCTCGCCCTTCGGCCGGTCCGACTTTGCCGCGAACTCCTTGGCGCGCGCAGCCACCACCTCGTCGAGCCTGGTGTTCGGCACCGCCTCATCGACCAGCCGCCACTCGACCGCGCGCTTGCCCTTGATGCCCTCCTCGGTGGTGCAGAACACGTCGGCCAGGTCGCGGCGAACCTTGCGCTTGTCGGTGACGCGGGTGAGCCCGCCGGTGCCGGGCAGCACCGCGAGTAGCGGCAGCTCCGGCAACGACACGGTCGAGGAGCCGTCGTCGGTCAGGATGATGTGGTCGGCGGCGAGCGCCAGCTCATAGCCGCCGCCGGCGCAGGAGCCGGTCACCACGCAGATCGTGCGCTGGCCGGAATGCTCGCTGGCGTCCTCGATGGCGTTCCTGGTCTCGTTGGTGAACTTGCAGAAGTTGACCTTGTGGGCGTGGCTCGCGCCGGCCAGCATGCGGATGTTGGCACCGGCGCAGAACACCTTCGGCTTGCCCGAGCGCAGCAGCACCACGCGCACCGCCGGATGCTCGAAGCGCAGCCGCTCCAGCGCGTCGGCCAGCTCGATATCGACGCCAAGGTCATAGGAGTTGAGCTTGAGCTGATAGCCTTCGAACAGCGGCGCGTTCTCGTCGACGTCCAGCAGCAGGGTGGCAACCTCGCCGTCGACCGCAAGCTTCCAATGGCGATAGCGCGCCGGATCGGTGTTGAAATCGATCCGGTCCTTGCCGGCCGCGAGCTTGCGTTCCACGTCAGCCATCGTGTTCAGCCTTTCAGCCAGGGCGCGACGAGCTTGTGCAGCTTAGCCAAGCTTTGCTGGACGGTCGCGCCCGAGGTGTCGAGCACGGCCTCGGCGCGGGCGTAATCGACGCGGCGCGCCTCCAGGATCGCCTTCAAATCGGCCATCGCCTCGCGGTTCTTCGCCATCGGCCGGAAATCGCCCTGCTTGATGACCCGGCTCATGTGCTCCTCCGGCCGCGCGCTGATCCACACCGAATGGGTGCGGCGAAGCAGAAGCCCGTAGGTCTCCGAGTTCGACACGATGCCACCCGCAGTGGTGATGATCGCTGCCTCGTTCTCCTCGACAACGCGTTCGAGGCAGATGCGTTCATGGCGCTTGAAGGTGGCGACGCCGGACATTTCGATCAGCAGCGGCACGCTCGCGCCGTATTGCTGCTCGACCATGCGGTCGAGCTCGATCAGGGGTACGCCGAGCTTTTCGGCCAGCATGCGGCCGAGCGTGGATTTACCCGCGCCGCGCAGGCCGACCAGCGAAATCCGCCGCGCGCGGTCGGTCGCGGCGGTGCGATCGACGTGGCGTCCGATCATGTCGGCAACCGCGGCAAGCTCGGTCGCCGGCAGGCGCCCGAGCAGATCGGCGATTCGGCTGTGCGCCGCCGAGCTGCCGCCGGCGCGCGGCAGCAATTCGACGATCGGCAGTTCGAGCGCGTCGGCCACCGCGCGCATCACCAGCAGCGACGGATTGCCGGCGCCGCTTTCGATCTGCGCCAGATAGCGCTCCGAGGTGCGTGATTCCTGCGCCAGCTGGCGGCGCGACATGCCGCGCTTGGCGCGGCCGAGCCGCACCATGCGGCCGACCTCGGCGGCATAGGCCGCGTCGGCGCGACCGCCGATATCGGAATTGCCGCGGGAATCGAGGGCGTTCGCCATAGTCGGCCTCTCAAGCGTGATGCACTATAATTCATGTGGGATAGTGCAGGCAAGCCCTCCAGACGGCCCTGGGAAGCCCTATTGGGACCGTTCAGAGCCACCAGGTGCGCGCCACCGGCGCCGACACCCTCATGCTGGCGCAAAAGCCGGTGGCAGAAGTCGGCGATCGCGTTGAGCGTTGCCTCGGGCGCCTCGCGGTGCGGGATGTGGGCTGTGTCCGGCAGCATCAGCACCTCGACCGGGCAGAAGCATTCCTCCTGGGCGATCTCGATCTGGCGCACGGTCCCGAAGCTGTCCTGCTCGCCCTGGATGATCAAAATCGGCACCCGGATGTAGGCGAGGTCCTCAGTGAGGTCCCAGCGACTCACGTCGTTGCTCAGCCAGACGTCGGACCAGCCGTGGACCGTTGCCGCGGCGTCGGCATGCCAGCGCTCGAACTGCACCTCGCCGGCGTCGAACGCCTGGCGGATGCTTCTGATCGCCGCCATTGTGACGTCTTCGACGATGAAGTGCGGCGCCATCATCGCGAGCCCGCGCACGCGGTGGTCCTGCACGCTGCCGGCGTAGAATCGCCGCAATCGAAGCGCCGTCGCTGTGGCCGACCAGGACGCCTTGGCGAAACCCGATGGCGTCGAGCACGCGTGGCAGGATCTCGCGCGCCTCGCGATGCATGAAGTCGAGCGCGCGCGGCAATTGCGCCGGGCTGGAGTGGCCGTAGCCCTGGCGCGAATAGGCGAACACGCCAAGGCCGGTCGCAGCCGCGAGCCGCTCGGGGAAATCGCCCCACATGCCGGCGGAGCCGAGCCCCTGATGCAGCAGCACCAGCGTCGGCGCCGCGTCCGGCCGCGGACCGACCATCCGGTATTCCAGCCGCAGCGGCGGCAGATCGATAAAGCCCTGGTCGGACAGCGACGGCATCGCGCGTTCATAGCCGAACGACGCGCGCTTCGTCACGCGGTCGACGCGTCAATGCTATGTGATCGCCAGCAGATAGGCTTCCTTGAGCACGTAGCAGCCGCCGATGGCGGCAATCAGTCGCGTCGCCCAGGTGCTCTATCGCGAGTTCCGAAAGGACCAGCGCGACTTCGCCGCGTTCCGGCGCTGGCTGATGCAGGCCGAGCGTGGCACGTCGAAGCGGCGATGATGGACATGCCCCTTCCGCGCCTACAACACATTGCGGTAGCTTGTTGTTGGGGCATGCCGATGCCGAGTTAGTGCATCGACAGGCAGACATTCAAAATCGGAATTGCTTCAAGTTGGGCCATCATCGCCCGCAATCCATGTGACCGCCATACATTGGGGGCCACCATGAAACGTCCCGATCGTCGACAATTTCTGCATTTGGCCGCGAGCGCTACCGCGCTGCCAGCCGTATCGCGTGTTGCTCAGGCGCAGACCTATCCCGATCGGCCAGTCCGTGTGGTCGTTCCCTACGCGCCTGGTGGCCCGACCGACGTGGTTACCCGCCTGGTCGCGCAAAAGCTTTCGGATCGTAGCGGCAAGCAGTTCTACGTCGAAAACATTGGCGGTGGAGGCGGCAACGTCGCGATGGGGCGCGTGGCAAAGATGGCCCCCGATGGCTACACGCTGCTCATGGTCAATCCAAGCTACGTGGTCAATCCTACGCTCTATCGCGAACTTCCTTATCGATTCGAACGGGATTTCGATTTGGTTTCACTCGCGGTCCTGACCACCTTGGTGATTACGGTCCACCCATCGGTGCCGGCTCAGAGCCTCAAAGACCTCATCACGCTGATCAAGGCCAACCCCAGAAAATACAGCTATGCGTCACCCGGAACCGGGACGCCGGGGCATCTGGTGGGCGAGGTTTTTCGGCATTCGCTGGGCTTGGATCTGGTGCATGTGCCCTTCAACAGCGCTGGATTGGCAGTGAACGCCGCGCTCGGCGGCCATACCCAGATTTGTTTCGCCTCGCCGTCGCCGGCGGCCCAGCAAGTGATCGAAGGCAAACTCCGTGGCCTTGCGGTAACCAGCAAGGCGCGCTCGCAGGCGCTGCCGGACTTGCCCACCACGGCGGAGGCCGGTTATCCCGAAGTCGCGGGCGATAATTGGCAGGGCATTGTCGTTCCAAGCGGAACGCCGAAGGCGATCATCAGCGTCCTGCATCGCGAGATCGCCGAAATCATGCGCCTACCTGACGTCAAAGAGCGTCTTGCGGTGCTCGGCTTCGAGCCGGTCGCCAGCTCGCCGGCCGAATTCACCCAGCACGCCAGGGCCGAGTTCGAAAAATGGGCCAAGGTGATTCGGGATTCCAACATCAAAGCGGAGTGATGCGCTAGATTCCCAGATACTGGTGCTGCACCTGCGGCGCGGCGGCGAGCTCGGCCGAGCTGCCGCTCCACATCACCCGGCCGCGCTCGATCAGATAGTGCCGGTCGGCGATGCGGGTGAGCGCCTCGACGTTCTTGTCGATCACCAGGATCGACTGGCCTTGCGCCTTGAGCCGCGACAGGCATTGCCAGATTTCAGCGCGGATCAGCGGCGCCAGGCCTTCGGTCGCCTCGTCGAGCACCAAGAGCCGCGGATTGGTCATCAGCGCGCGGCCGATCGCCAGCATCTGCTGCTCGCCGCCCGACAGCAGATTGCCCATGCTGGACAGCCGCTCGGCGAGCCGTGGAAACAGGCCGCAGACCCGGTCGAGCGTCCAGGGCTCGGCGGCCGCCGCGCGATTCGACGCGGTCGCCACCAGGTTTTCGCGGGCGGTGAGGTTCGGGAAAATCTGCCGGCCTTCGGGCACCAGGCCAATGCCGAGCTGCGCGACGCGATAGGCCGGCTGGTCGCGGATGTCCTCGCCGGCAAACCGGATCGAGCCGGCGATCGCCGGAGTAAGCCCCATGATCGAGCGCACGGTCGTGGTCTTGCCCATGCCGTTCCGCCCCATCAGCGTCACCATCTCGCCGGGCGAGATCGCAAGCGACAGGCCGAACAGCACCTGGCTCTGGCCGTAGCCGGCCTCGATGTTGCTCACCTCCAGCAGGCGCTCAGCCACGGGTCGCCTCCTGCTCGCCGAGATAGGCCTGCCGCACCTCGGCATTGGCGCGGATCGCCGCGGGGTCGCCGGACGCGATCACCCGGCCGTACACCAGCACCGTGATGCGATCGGCCAGCGCAAACACCGCCTCCATGTCGTGCTCGATGAGCAGGATGGTCAGTTCGCGCTTGAGCTCGCGCAGCGTGTCGACCATGCGGCTCGATTCCTCGGGACCCAGGCCCGCCATCGGCTCGTCGAGCAGCAGAAGCCGCGGCTGGGACGCGAGCGCCATCGCCAGTTCGAGCTGGCGCTGCTCGCCGTGACTCATGCGGGCCACCATGGTATCGGCGCGGGCCTCGAGGCCGACGCGCCGAAGCACCGCATGCGCGGGCTCGCGCAATTCGCGCTCGCGCCGGGCGCTGCGCCAAAAGCGGAACGAGTGGCCGGCGTGCGCCTGCACGGCCAGCGCGACATTATCGAGCGCGGTGAAGTCGCGGAACAGCGAGGTGACCTGGAACGAGCGCGCCAGCCCCAACATGCTGCGGCCATGGATCGGCCGCGCGGTGATGTCGGCGCCGTCGAACATGATGCGGCCGGAGTCGGGTACGATTTCGCCGGCGAGCTGGCCGATCAGCGTGGTCTTGCCGGCGCCGTTCGGACCGATCACCGCGTGCAGCGCGCCCGGACTGACGTCGAGCATGATGTTGTCGGAGGCGATCACGCCGCCGAACCGCTTGGTCAGGCCCTCGATCGCGAGCAACGCGTCAGCCACGGCGATCGCTCCCCAAGAGCCCGTCGATGCCGCCGCGGCTGTAGAGCGCGACCGCCAGCAACATCGGACCGAGAATAAGCCCCTGATACTCGGTGATCCGCGACAGCACCTCCTCGAGCAGCAGGAACGCCACCGCGCCGATCACCGGGCCCAGCACGCTGCCCATGCCGCCCAGCACCGCCATCACCATGAGATCGCCAGAGCGCGCCCAGTTCATCACCGACGGGTTGATGAAATCGGTGTGGTTGGCGAGCAACGCGCCGGCAAGCCCGCACAACACGCCGGCGATGACGAAACAGGTGAGCTTGTAGCGAAACGTCGGAAACCCGATGGTGCGCATGCGGCGTTCGTTGGAGCGCGCGCCCTGGATCACCGTGCCGAACCGCGAATGCACCAACCGCCAGACCAGGTAAACCACCGCAAGCAGCAGCGCCAAGCAGACATAATAGAACAGCGTCTTGTTCGACAGATTGATCGGCTCGACGAACTGGCTGCGCCGGTAGATCGTCATGCCGTCGTCGCCGCCGTAGCGATCGAGGCCGACTGCGACGTAATAGATCATCTGGGCGAAGGCGAGCGTGATCATGATGAAATAAACGCCGCGGGTGCGCAGGCACAGCGCGCCGACCCCAAGCGCGAACAGCCCGGAGGCGATCAGCGCCACCGGCCACTGGATGAAGCCCGAGTTGATGCCCTCCTTGGCCAGGATGCCGACGGCGTAGCCGCCGATGCCGAGATAGGCGGCGTGGCCGAAGCTCACCATGCCGCCGAAGCCCATGATCAGGTTGAGGCTCACCGCCGCCATCGCCAGGATGACGATGCGGGTGCACAGCGACATCAGAAAGGTGTTGCCGGTGAGCGCCGAATACACCGGCACCAGCGCCAGGATCGTCAGCAAGGCGACCACGAACACGTTGCGCGGCGTGAGGCTCATTTGCTTGCCGCCGGGAACAGGCCCTCCGGCCGGAACACCAGCACGGCCGCCATCAGCATGTAGATCAGCATCGACGACAGCGCCGGGCCGGCGCTCGAGCCCGAGCTGTAGCTCAGGAACTGCCGCAGCAGGTCGGGCATGAAGGCACGGCCGAAGGTGTCGAGCAGGCCGACGATGATGGCGGCGACGAAGGCGCCGCGGATCGAGCCGATGCCGCCGATGATGATGACGACGAAGGCCAGGATCAGGATGTTCTCGCCCATGCCGATCTGCACGAACGAAATCGGCGCCGCGATCATGCCGGCGAAGCCCGGCCATCGCGGCGCCCAGACCCGAACACGAAGGTGTACAGCAGCTTGATGTTGACGCCGAGCGCGCCGACCATCTCGCGGTTCGACGCGCCGGCACGGATCAGCATGCCGATGCGCGTGCGCATCACCAGCCCATAGAGCAGAAGCGCAACGGCCAGCGTCGCCCCGATGATGACCAGCCGATAGGCCGGGTAGTACACGCCTGGCAGCACCTGCAGCGCGGTGAGCATCTCGGCCGGCAGCGACAAGCGTCATGCCGGCCGGGCCCCAGATCCAGCGCACCGCGTCGTTGAAGAACAGCAGCAGCCCGAACGTGCCGAGCACGTGGTCGAGATGGTCGCGGCCATACAACGGCCGGATCGCGATCACCTCCAGCGCCATGCCGACCAGCAGCGTCGCGATCAGCGCCAGCAGCCAAACCGAGCACAAAGCTGCCGGTCAGCGCCGCGAAGGTCGCGGCCAGATAGGCGCCGATCATGTAGAGCGAGCCGTGCGCCAGATTGACCAGATCCATGATGCCGAAGATCAGCGTCAGCCCCGCCGCCAGCAGGAACAGCAGCATGCCGAGCTGGATGCCGTTAAGGCACTGTTCGATCAGGTAAAGCATGGGTTAGCGCGTCATCGCTGCAATCGTGGCGACGAACGCCGAACCTATCTCCGTCATCCTGAGGTGCGACCCCGGCCTTGAGCCGAGGAGGAGATAGGTCGGTGTCCCCGCCAACTAAGGATGAGGCCTCAGCCTCCCCCAAAAAACAAGACGGCAGAAGCGCCCGCTCCTGCCGTCCCCATCCTTTTCAAGCATCGCTCTAACGCTGGCGCCCCGGAATGACGGCTACGCCGTCACTTCGGCATCTTGCATTGCGCGACGTGCTTATCCTGGTCGTTCTCGACGATGGTGGCCACCGTCTTAAGCCGGTATTCGTCGCCTTCCTTCACCGTGTCCTGGAGATAGAAGTTCTGAATCGGGATGTGGTTCGGGCCGAACTTGAAGTTGCCGCGCACCGATTTGAAGTCGGCCTTCTCGGCGGCGCGGCGCATGTCGTCCTTCTTGGTCAAGTCACCCTTGACGGCCGTGACGACGCTGTCGAGCAACGGCACCGCGTCGTAAGTCTGCGATCCGTAGAATGACGGGTCGCTTTTGTGTTTCGCCCTGAAGTCGGCGACGTATTTCTTGTTCGCCTCATTCGGCAGATCGCGCACCCATTGCTGGGCGCCGGGGACGCCAATGGCGAGATCCTTGAGCCGGGGCAGCGATAGCGAGTCGATGGTGAAGGCGGTGTAGAGCGGGATCTGGCCCTTCAGCCCCGACTGCGCGTATTGCGTGACGAACTGGATGCCGGCGCCACCTGGATAGAACGCGAAGATCGCGTCGGGCTTGGCAGCGCGTGCCTTCGACAATTCGGCCGAGAAGTCGAGCTGGTCCGGCCAACGGGTCAGCTCTCGGCCGATGACCTGGCCCTTGAAGGTGGACGACACGCCTTCCAGCATGTCCTTGCCGGCGGCGTAGTTCGGACCGATCAGGAAGGCGGTCTTCACGCCCTTCTGATTCATGTAGAGGCCGACCGACTGCGGCGTCTGATCGTTGTTCCAGGAGGTCGAGAACACGTACGGCGAGCACAGCTCGCCCGCGAGCTGGGACGCGCCGGCGTTGGTGATGATGGTGAAGGTCTTGGAATCGATGATCGGCTTGAGCGAGGCGAGCAGCACGTTCGACCAGATGATGCCGACGATGAAATCGACCTTGTCGGACTCGATCAGCTTCTGGGTTTTCTGCACGCCGACTTCGGGCTTGATCTGGTCGTCCTCGTAGATCACCTCGACCGGCAGACCGCCGAGCTTGCGGCCGTGATGATCGAGCCCGAGCTCGAAGGAGTTGCGCATGTCGTTGCCGATCGCCGCAACCGGGCCGCTGAACGTGCTGATGAAGCCGATCTTGATGGTCTTTTGTTGCGCGAGCGTCGGAGCGGTGGCGATTGCGGCAATGGCGGCGACCGCGCAGCCGGCAAGCAAGAACCGTTTCATAGCGTGACATCCTTCCCGAGTGAGAGAGATTGGATCGAGATTAGCGCGACGTGGCCTCGGCGCGCAATTTGAAGCGCTGAAATCTTTCCGGTCGCGGTCTTCGGCAGATCGGCGCGAAACTCGATCCAACGTGGGTATTTGTAGGGGGCAAGCTTGGATTTGACGTGGTCTTGCAGGACCCGCGACATTGCGTCACGAGCCTGGGGGTCGCTAGCCTTGCCGGCATCTTTCAGCACGACGAAGGCCTTGGGCTTGATCAGCGTGTCGGCATCGGGCCAGGCCACGACCGCGGCCTCCAGCACATCGGTGTGCGTGAGCAGCGCGCCCTCGACCTCGAACGGCGACACGTAGAGCCCCGACACCTTCAGCATGTCGTCGCGCCGCCCGCAGTAGACGAAATAGCCGTCCGCGTCCTCCATGTACTTGTCGCCGGAGCGCGTCCATTCGCCGAGGAAGGTCGCGCGCGTCTGCTCGCGGTTGTTCCAATACATCACCGCGTTGGTCGGCCCTCGCACCAGCAGCTCGCCCAGCTCGCCCTTCTTAACCGGCAGGCCGTCGTCATCGACGATCTTCACGTCGTAGCCCGGCAGCGGCCGGCCGCTGGTGCCGTATCGCACGTCGCCGGCGCGGTTCGACAAGAAGATGTGGGTCATCTCGGTCGAGCCGATGCCGTCGAGGATGTCGACGCCGTAGCGCTCGAGCCAGCGCTTGCCGACGTCCTCCGGCAGCGCCTCGCCGGCCGAGACACAGCAGCGGAGCTTGTAGCTCGCCGCGTTGCGGCGCGGCCGGGCTCGCCAGAAACGCCGCATAGAACGTCGGCACCGAATAGAACACCGTGACCGGATGCTTGCGCAGCAGCGCCGACACGCCGTCCGGCGTCGGCCGGTCCGGCAGCAGCACCGTGCAGGCGCCGACCGACATCGGAAAGTTCAAGGCATTGCCGAGGCCGTAGGCGAAGAACAGCTTGGCGACCGAATAACACACGTCGTTCTCGGTGAGGCCCAGCACCGGCGCAGCGTAAAGGTCATTGTTCAGCCTCAGATCGGAGTGCACATGCACCGCGCCCTTGGGCTTACCGGTCGAGCCCGAGGTGTAAAGCCAGAACGCGAAGTCGTCGCGCACCGTCGGCGCGGTCGTGGCGTCGGGCTCAGCCGCCTGCAACACATCCTCGAAGCGCTGGTGTCCGTGCGCGTCGTCACCCGACACGATGACGTGTTCGAGGTCGCGCGCCGTACCGATCAGATTGGCAAATCGCCCGTACAGCGCCTCGGACACCACCAGCACGCGGGCGCGGCTGTCGGCCAACATGAAGCGATAGTCGTCCTCGGTCATCAGGGTGTTGACCGGCACGGCGACGGCGCCGGCCTTGAGACAGCCGAGGAACGCCGTCGGCCAATCGATGGTGTCGAGCATCACCATCAGCACGCGCTCCTCGCGCCGCACGTCGAGCGAGCGCAGCACGGCGGCAAACCGGGCCACGCGGTCGGCGAGCTGGCCGTAACTCCAGGTGCCGCGCGGATCGATGAATGCCGGCCGGCCGGCGCGGCCGGCCTTGAGGTTGCGCTCGATCATGTCGGCGGCGAAATTGTAGTCGCGCGGGACCGCGCCCACCGGATCGTTGGTGGGCATTTTTTCGCGTGCTTCAGCCGCAACCGCCATTCGCACCTCCGCAACAAGATGAACTATTATGCAAGCGGGCGGTCGGACCCGCAATGCGCCGGAGCATGTTCGGCGAGCAACCGGAACGGCACGATGATGCATCGGTTTTTTCTGGCAACGTCCGTGCTGCTCGTGCTTTGCGCCGCGGCGTTCGGGCAGGGCACCGACTATCCGACCCGCCAGATCACCATCATCGTTGCGGTGGCGGCCGGCAGCCAGGCCGACCAGTTCGCGCGGTTGATAGCCGAGCCGCTGCAGCAGAGGCTCGGCAAGCCGGTGGTGGTCGAAAACCGGCCGGGCGGCGGCCAGGTCACCGGCGTCAACGCCGCCGCCAAAGCCGCGCCCGACGGCTACACGCTGATGCACGGCAATCTGTCCGGCTTCATCATCTCGCCGCAGCTTCGCAACCCGCCGCCTTACAACACGCCGCGCGATTTTGCGCCGATCGCCTTGACCTTGTCGGGTCCGAACGTGCTGGTGGTCGATCCGGCCTTGCCGATCCGCACCGCCGCCGAGCTGATTGCCTACGCCAAGGCCAATCCGGGCAAGCTGAACTACGGCTCGCATGGCGCGGGCTCGTACACCCACGTCTCGACCGAACTGTTCAAAGGCATCACCGGCACCGATCTGGTCCATGTGCCGTTCAACGGCGGCGGCCCGCTGACGGTCGGCTTCCTGTCCGGCCAGGTGCAGGTGGTGATCTTCGATCTGGTGAGCATCCAGGAGCATGTCAAAGTCGGCAAGGCGCGGGTGATCGCGCAGATCGGCGATCAGCGCTCGCCGCTCTATCCGGACGTGCCGTTGCTGTCGGAGACCATCAGCCCGGCGCTGGCCAGCGATTTCTGGATCGGTCTCGCCGCGCCCGCGGGAACGCCGATGCCGATCGTCCAGATGCTGAACCGGGAGGTCAACGCGATCATCAACACCGCGGCGTTCAAGGCCAAAGGCGAGGCGGTGTCGATGATGCCGCAGAATCGATCGGCCCAGGAGTTCGGCGACAAGCTCGCCCATGAATGGCAGCGCTGGGGCGACGTCATCCGCAGCAACAACCTGGTTGTGCAATAGAGCAACTCAGAGCGAGAGTGAACTCATGATCTTCAGCCGCGACCGCATCCTCACCACCCATGTCGGTAGCTTGCCGCGCAACGAGACGCTGTCCGAGCTGCTGATGGCGCAGGAGGAAGGCAAGCCATACGACGACACGCGGCTGGCGGCGGAGATGGACAAGGCGGTGCGGCACGTCGTCGGCAAGCAGGTCGAAGCCGGCATCGATAGTGGCAACGACGGCGAGCAATGCCGGATCGGATTTCAGACTTACGTGCCGCAGCGCATGTCGGGCTTTGCCGGCATCTCCAAGCGCCGGCGCGGCCGCGAGTTCGAGGAGTTTCCGGAGCTGCTCGCCTATCTGATGCGCCGCTTCCCGCAGCAGACCAAGGGCCAGCACGCCGCGCCCGAGGCGCAGTCCGAGATCGATTACCACGACCTCAAGCCGATCACCGACGAGACCGCGCGGCTCAACCGCATCGCCGGCGAGCTTGGCGCGTTCTCCGAACGGTTCATGACCGCAGCCTCACCCGGCATCATCTCGACCACCATGCTGAACGCCCACTACGCGTCGCACGACGCTTATCTCGACGCCATCGCGCGCGAGATGAGCAAGGAATACCAGGCGGTGCACAAGGCTGGGCTGATCCTGCAGATCGACGCGCCCGATCTCGCCATGGACCGCACCATGATGTACCGCGATCTGTCCGACAACGATTTCGTCAAACGCTGCGAGCGGCACGTCGCGGCGATCAACAAGGGCATCGAAGGAATTCCGCGCGACCGCGTGCGGCTGCACGTCTGCTACGGCAATTGGGAGGGTCCGCACATCCACGACATTCCGCTGGAGACGATCCTGCCGGCGCTCTACACCGCCAACGTCGGCGCGCTCACCATCGAGTTTTCCAACCCGCGCCACGCCCACGAATATTCCGCGCTGAAGAAGCACAAGCTGCCGCCGCATATGCTGCTGATTCCCGGCGTGATCGAGACCACCTCAAACTTCGTCGAGCACCCCGAGGTGGTGGCACGACGGATCGAGGAGGCGGTGGCGGCGGTCGGCGACCGCGAGCGGGTGATCGCCTCGACCGATTGCGGCTTCGGCACGTTTACAAAACGAGAATGGGTGGTCGAGCCGGTGGTGTGGCTCAAGCTCAAGGCCATCCGCCAAGGCGCCGACATCGCCTCGGCGCGGCTGTGGGGCAAGAAAGTCGCCTAGCGCGCGACGTGATCAAGATTGGTGGCGCTACTTCTCGCCGGACAGCAGTTTCTGCACGCGCGCCTTCTGCTCAGGCGTGATGCCGGCCACCACCGCGCGCACGGTGCGCAGTGTGCTGTCCGGGTCGAGGTATTCGATGATCCGCTCCATCTTCTCGCCTTCGGCGCGGAGCTGCGGGATGTGCAGCGTCTCCTTGATCGCCGCTTGCAGATAGGCAAGCCGCGCCGGTGGTATTCCGGGCGGCGCCAGCAGGAGACGGCCGGTTCCTTCAAGATTGGCCAGGAAATCCATCGCCCATAGCCGGTCGGCGTCGATCTTGACCGCCTCGAACACGGTCGGCCGGTCCTGGAAGAACTGCGACTTGGTGTGCGCGATCGTCGCCAGCGCCCAGTTCTGCTTGGCCTTCACGAAATGGTTGGCGGACGATTCCGGCACATAGAGCGCGTCCATCTCGCCGCGCGTCACCGCGAGGCCGGCATCGGCGCTGCTCTTGTAGCCTTGCACGATGTGGCAATCGAGCTTCAACGCCTCGCAGGTGAAGGCCGCCCCGATCCCCAAGCCCGATGTTCCGCCGGCGGACGCCCATCGCCACTTCTGCTTCGCATCGATTGCCTGTTGCACCTCGCGGATCGGAGAGTCCGGTCCCACCAGCCACAGGCCGGGCGGTGCGCCGACAGTCGCGAGGTAGTTGAATTTGGTCAGGTCGAAGCGCACGGCCTGATCGCCCATGAGCTGGGCGACCGCGGCCATCATGCCTTGACTGAGCGAAATCTGCAGGCCGTCCGGCGGCGCCACATAGAGCTTGTTGAGCGCAAGCAGCCCGCCGGCGCCGGGCTGGTTTTCGACCACGACGGTCGTGCCCAGTGTCTTGGCGAGATAGGGCGCGATCAGCCGCGAAAAGACGTCATAGCCGCCGCCGACGCCGGTGCCGACGACCATGCGCACGGTCTTGCCGGCGTAGAACGCCTTCTCGGCGTCCTGGGCGCGGCCCGGCGAAACCGACACGACGAAGAGCACCGCAAGCAACAGAAGGAAAATCCGGCGGATCGCGATCATGGCCCAGCCTCTCTTGTGCGCGTGCGGCCATGATAGCCATCCGCAATGCAGGAACCAGAGGCTGCGATCTAATCGCGCCGCCCCAAGCCCCGCAGCATCACATCGGGGTCGGTCAGCGCCCGCCACGTCAGCGCACCGGCCAGCCGCAGCGCCTGGTCGAGCTCGTCGGGGCGCACCTTGTCGCGGGTGTCGGCGGCGGTCAGCAGCAGCCGAAGGTTGCTGTCGGGCACGCCGAAACCGGCGATCAGCCGGGCGGCCGGGATGCCATGCGCCGCGAAGTTGGCGTGGTCGGAATTGGCCATCAGCGGGAGATGCGTCGCGATTGGCAGACCGGCCTGCGCCGCGGTCTCCTTGATCCAGGCATCGAGGCGCTCGAAGCCCGACGTCAGCGCGGTCAAACCGGGGGCGCCGCCGACCGAGTCGAGGTTGAGATTGAGGAGCATCGACCGCCGCGCGTTGTCGTCCATCCGCTCGAGCCAGAGCCGCGATCCGACCAGCCCCCATTCTTCGGCGCTGAACAGGCAGAGCCGCAGGCCGCGCGGGCACCGGCCAACGTGCGGCGCAAGCTGCCGCGCCAGCGCCAGCGCGACTGTCACCCCGGTGGCGTTGTCGATCGCGCTTTCACCATGCGGATGGCCGTCGATGTGCGCGCTGAGCACCACCCAGCCCGGACCCCGGCCCGGCAGGTCGGCGATCAGGACGTGCGTCCGCGCCGGATGATCGTCGGCATCGATAATGATCCGCGCCTGGACGAGGGCACTGCCGGGCGCGCGGCTGAGTGCAGTCGCGGTCTCAGCGCCGATGCCGAGCGCCGGGATGCCGGGGCCGCCGTTGCGCCCGCTCGATCCCGAAACCGGCCCGACGCCGGCTTCCGGATAGGCGATCAGGAAGCCCGCCGCGCCCATCCGCTGCGCCAGGCCGAGCTTGACGCGGCGATGCACATGTCCGGCCGCGAACGGATACTCGTGGCGAACCATGACGATCCGACCGCGGGATGTCGCTCGCGTGGCGCTCGAAATCCTCGGGCCGGCCGAGGCCGAGATCGAGCACGTCCGCCGTCACGCCGCCGGTCGGTGCGGTGCCGAGCAGCGGCGTGCACGGGAACGCGGTGCCGGTCGTGGCCTCGCTCAACTGCGCCGACCGGCACCGCCAGCCCGGATAGTCCACCGGATCGTCGCGCACGCTCGCGCCTGCGATGGCGGCAAGCCGCTGCCGCGCGAAAGCGAGCGCGGCGGCTTCGCTCTCGGTACCGGCCTGCCGGCCGCCGGTGTCGCACAGCGCCTGGAAATCCGCCCACATCTGCGGATCGCGGAGATCGGCCGGCGGCGACGATGGCTGTGCCGTCGATGCGGCGGTCGTCACTGGACGGTGATCCCGACCGACTTGACGATGTCGGCCCAGCGCGCTGTGTCGTTTTCGATCAACGCCAGGAACTGTGCCGGCGAAGTTTTGGACGCGGTCACGCCAAGCGGAACGAGGCGCGACGCGAATTCAGGCGATTCGATGATGGCATTGATGTCGCGCGTCAGCCGTGCCGCGACATCCGGCGGCAGGCCGGCCGGCGCGAGCACGCCCCACCAATGTTCGACGACAAGGTCGGTGCCGGCGTCGCGGAAGGTCGGGACGTTCGGATGCGTGGCCAGTCGGGTCGCGTTTGCGACGGCGAGCGTGCGAACGCGGTCGAGCACCGAGCTTGCGGTCGCGAGGGTGGTGAAGCCGGACTGCACATGCCCTGCAACCAGGTCATTCATCGCGGGGCCTGCGCCGCGGAACGGCACGTGCACCAGCTTGATGCCAGCCTTGGCCTGGAACAGCTCCGCCGTCAGGTGGGTGGCGCTGCCGATCCCGCCCGACGCGATGGTGATCTTGTCGGGGCTCGCCTTGGCGAGCGCAACGAAGTCCGGCACCGTCTCGGCCTTCACCGCCGGATTGAGAAAGAAGAACATCGAAGCGGTGCCGATCAGGCTGATCGCGGTGAAGCCGCGAACCGGATCGTATTGCACGCCCTTCTGGATCGCCGGGACAATGGTGTGCGGCATGTCGGCCAGCAGCAGGGTGTAGCCGTCCGGCGCGGATTTGGCGGCCAGCTCGGTGCCGATGCGGCTGCCGGCGCCGGCCCGGTTGTCGATAACGATCGGCTGGCCGAGCGATTTCGACAGCCGCTCGCCGAGCAGGCGAGCGAGCACGTCCGAGCTGCCGCCCGCGGCGTAGGGCACGATGAGGGTGACGGGACGATCGGGATAGGTCTCGGCCGCCGCCGCGGACGCGGCCAGGGCCATCAGGATGGCGAGAACGAACCTTGCCGGCATGGCGAACCTTTCGCGGGAACTGGCGTTTGAGGAATGAGCATAATGCGGGAGGTCGTCCCACGGTCAATCCAGGGCCAAGGAAAGGCCAGGGAAGCCGATCCGACCACTTGCGTCATTCCGTGCATTCAAAACACCGCCGAGACACGGTACTCATTAGGATGCTCTCCGACCCTCGGCTCTGAGCAACGCCTCGAAATGTCCGCCCTGGAGAAATGACCATGCCCTTCGCCAGCCTTGCGCGCCGCCAAGCCATCGGCTTCGCCGTCCTCGCCGCGGCAGGCCTCGCCGCCGCGCCCGCGTTCGCGCAATCGGCGGCGTCGTGGCCCGAGCGCCCGGTCAAGATGATCGTGCCGCTCGGCGCCGGCGGCCCGGCCGATCTGGTCGGCCGCTACATGGCGCAGCAGCTCGGCGAGCGGTTCAAGCAATCGTTCTTCATCGAGAACCGCCCGGGCGCCGCCGGCATCATCGGCACCACCGAAGCCGCAAAGGCGCCGCCCGACGGCTACACGCTGCTGATCGTCGCGTCGCCGCATATCAATCTGGAAATCCTGGCCACCAACAAGACCTACCAATTGATGCGGGACTTCACCGCCGTGTCGGTCTGCGCGTCGACCGACGCCGTCATGGTGGTGCATCCGTCGGTGCCGGCGAAGACCGTCACCGAGTTCATCGCGCTTGCCAAGTCGAAGCCCGGCGCCCTCACCTACGCGTCGTCCGGCCCAGGCTCGAACAAGCATCTCGGCGGCGAGCTGTTCAAGCTGATGACCGGCACCGACATTCTTCATGTCGCCTACAAGGGCAGCACCCAGGCGCGCAACGACATCATCGGCGGACACGTCAACATGATGTTCGACGAGGTGCCGTCGGTGGCGCCCAACGTGCTGGCGGGCCAGGTCCGCGCGCTCGGCGTAACCGGCGCCAAACGCACCAGCGCGCTGCCGGACATCCCGACGGTTTCGGAGGCCGGCGTGCCCGGCTACGAGCACACCGGCTGGTTCGGCATCATGGCGCCGGCCGGAACGCCCAAGGAGATCGTCGATAAGCTCAATGCCGAGATCAGGGCGATGGTCGCCCGGCCCGACGTGAAGGCCTACTGGGAGAAACAGGGCACCGAAACGATGTCGCTGACGCCCGCGCAGTCCGAGGCCTTCCTGCGGGCTGAACTCGAAAAATGGACGAAGGTCGTCAGGACCGCCAACATCAAGCTCGAGTAACAGGGGGAATCACCATGCCATTCGCGAGCCTTATGCGTCGCCAGGTGATTGGGGGCGCGGCCCTCGTCATTGCCGCATTCGCTGCCGTGCCCGCGTTCGCGCAATCGGCCGCGCAATGGCCCGACCGCCCGGTCCGGCTGCTGGTGACGGTCGGCGCTGGTGGCGCGGCCGATACGCTATCGCGCAATCTGGCCAACGGTTTCTCGCAGTTCGCCAACGGGCAGCCGCTGATCGTCGAGAACCGACCCGGCGCCGGCGGCACCATCGCGGCGACTGCCGTGGCTCGCGAGAAGCCCGACGGCTACACGCTGTTCCTTGCCGAGGTTGGGCCGAACGCGGTGTCGCATGCGCTCACCAAGCTTTCCTACGATCCGCACACCGCCTTCACGCCGATCATGCACGCCGCCAACTTGCCGGCGGTCATTCTGATCCGTCCGACCCTGCCCTATATGACGCTCGCCGAATACATCGCCGCGGCCAAGCAGCAGCCCGGCAAGTTCAACTACGCCTCGGCGGGTATCGGCAACTGGACGCACCTGTTCATGTCCTACCTCAACAGCCAGGCCGGGATCGAACAAGTCCAAGTCGCCTATCGGTCTGGCGCGGAAATGCTGACGGCGCTTTTGAAGAACGAAGCCGACACCTCGATGATCACGGTATCGACCTCGCTCGGCCAGATCAGGGAAGGCAAGGTCCGCGCGCTGGCGATCGGCTCGATGCAGCCGGTACCGCAACTGCCGAACGTGCCGCCGGCCGGACAGACGGTCCGCGATTTCGACGTCAGCGTCTGGCACGGCATCGTCGGACCCGCGGGCATGGACCCGGCGCTGGTGGCGCGCATCAACGGCATCTTCAACCAGGCTCTGCAGGTGCCGGCGGTGCGTTCGGCGATCACCGAGGGGCAAGCCGCCGAGGTCGTCGGCGGCACGCCGCAGCAGTTCGACGCTTTCATCAAGAGCGAGCTGAAGCGCTGGCCGGAGGTGGTCAAGGCCGCCGGCATCAAGGTGGAATGACGGGGGAATCGCGTGCGATCCGTTGCTCGACACGTCGCCAGAGCCGCCGCTGTTGCCGTTGCAGCATTCGCCGCCGTGCCGGCGTTCGCGCAATCGGCGGCGCAATGGCCGGACCGCCCGGTGCGGCTCATTGTGCCGGTCGGCGCCGGCGGCGTCGCCGATACGCTGTCGCGCACGCTATCGAGCGGATTTTCGCAGTTCGCCAACGGCCAGCCGCTGATCGTCGAGAACCGGACCGGCGCCGGCGGCACCCTCGCCGCCGCAGCCGTGGCGCGCGAGAAGCCGGATGGCTACACGCTGTTCCTCACCGACATCGGGCCGAACGCCGTGGCGCACGCGCTGATGCGCACGCTGCCCTACGATCCGCACACCGCATTCACGCCAATCATCCACGTCGCCAATATCGCGGCGGCGCTGCTGATGCGACCGGAACTGCCCTACAAGACGCTGGCCGAGTTCATCGCTGCCGCCAAGCAGCAGCCGGGCAAGTTCAACTATGCCTCCGCCGGCATCGGCAACTGGTCGCATCTGTTCATGGCGTATCTCAACAGCCTCGCCGGCATCGACCAGGTCAACGTCATCTACCGCTCCGGTCCCGAGATGCTCACAGCCGTGATCAAGGGCGAGGCCGATACCGCCATGACCTCGGTATCGACTTCGATCAACCTGGTGCGGGAGGGCAAGCTGCGCGCACTCGCCGTCGGTTCGCTGCAGGCCGTGCCGCAACTGCCCGACGTGCCGCCCGCCGCGCAGACGATTCCCGGGCTGGAATTCGGCATATGGCACGGCATCGCCGGGCCCGCTGGGATGGACCCGGCGCTGGCGACCCGCATCAACGGCGTGTTCAACCAAGTGCTGCAGGTGCCCGCGGTGCGCACGACCATCACCGGCCCCTGGGCCAGCACCATCATCGGCGGCACGCCGCAGCAGTTCGACGCCTTCATCAAGAGCGAGCTGAAGCGCTGGCCCGAGGTGGTCAAGGCCGCCGGCATCAAGCCGGAGTAGCGATGCTGATCCTCTACGACTACGGCAATTCGGTCTGCTGCCAGAAGGTGCGCATCACGCTGACCGAGAAGGGGCTGACCTGGGAGGCGCGCAAGGTCGATCTGTTCAAGACCGAGCAGTACGACCCGGACTATCTCAAGCTCAATCCCAAGGGCGTGGTGCCGACGCTGGTGCATGACGGCACGCCGATGATCGAGTCGACGCTGATCTGCGAATACATCGACGAGACCTTCCCCGATCCGCCGCTGATGCCGAAGGACCCGGCCGAGCGCGACCCGCATGCGGCTGTGGAGCAAGTTCGTCGACGAGGGCGTGTTCGACGGCACCACCGAGCTGAGCTTCTCCGCCATGTTCCGCGAGCGCATGCGCAACCTGACGCCCGAACTGCGCGAGAAGCGCTTCCGCAACGTCGGCGACCCGCGCCGCACCGACCGTTTCAAGTCGACCTACGAGCACGGCGTGCATTCGCCGTTCGTGCTGCACGGCATCGCGGCGTTCGAGCGGGCGTTCAAGCAGCTGGAGCAGACGCTTGGCGGACGGCGGGCCGTGGATCCTCGGCGCAGCGCCCGACGCTCGCCGACATCAATCTGATGCCGTTCGTGGCCCGGCTCGACTATCTCGGCCTGCTCGGCGTCTGGATCGACGACCGGCCGCGGGTCCGCGACTGGTGGGCGCGGGCCAGGAGTGGCCGAGCTTCCGGCGCGGGTTGCACGACCTGCATCTCCGAGGCGGAATTCGCCGACATGCGCACGCACGGCCCGAAAATCCGCGACGATGTGGCCAGGCTCCGCGCGGGGCTCGCTCGCCGCCTGACGGCTTCGCGCGGGTCAAGCATGACGACCGGGCCCTGCCCCGTGCTATAACGCCGCCATGCCGTTGGGCCGAAGGCACCGCTGAAAATCCAAGGAGGACCCCATGGACGACATCACCAGGCGCGATCCGGTCAAGATCACCGCCGAGGACATCAACCCGCGCTACAACTGGGGCCGCCATCTGCCGGTGCTCGGCACCATGGGCGTCGACTTCGAGGAGCGCGTCGACTACCGCCGCCTGCACCGCTATCGGCTCGGCCGCGCGCAGGCCGCGCTGGAAGCCTCCGACCTCGGCGCGCTGCTGCTGTTCGACGACAACAACATCCGCTACGTCACCTCGACCAAGATCGGCGAATGGGCGCGCGACAAGCTTTCGCGCTGGACGCTGCTGATCCGCGGCGGCGATCCGATCCTGTGGGACTTCGGCTCGGCCGCCGTCCATCACAAGCTCTATTCGCCGTGGCTCAAGCCCGAGAACTGCAAGGCCGGCCTGGTCGGCCTGCGCGGCACCGTCGATCCGGCGTTCGGCCTGATGAAGCACCACGCCGAGGAGATGGCCTCGATCCTGAAGTCCGCCGGCGTCGCGAAGATGCCGGTCGGCGTCGACATCATCGAGCCGCCGATGATGTTCGAGCTGGAGAAGGCCGGCATCAAGGTCAAGGACGGCCAGCAGGTGATGCTGGAGCGCGCGCGAGGTCAAATCGACCGACGAGATCGCGCTGCTCAACCGCGCCGCCGCGATGGTCGACGGCGCCTACGACCTGATCGACGAGAAGCTCCGTCCCGGCGTGCGCGAGAACGACATCGTCGCCGAGGTCAACGAGTTCCTCTACACCCACGGCTCCGACGACGTCGAGGCGATCAACGCCATCTCCGGCGAGCGCTGCAACCCGCATCCGCACAACTTCACCGACCGCATGATCCGCCCCGGCGACCAGGTGTTCTTCGACATCCTGCAGTCGTTCATGGGCTACCGCACCTGCTACTACCGCACCTTCAACGTCGGCCGCGCCACGCCCTCGCAGCGCGACGCCTACAAGCGCTGCCGCGAGTGGCTCGACAACGCCATCGCCCTGATCAAGCCCGGCGTCACCACCGACAAGGTGGCGAGCGTCTTGCCGAAGGCGCAGGAGTTCGGGTTCCCGGACGAATTGTCGGCATTCGGCCTGCAATTCGGCCACGGTCTCGGCCTCAATCTGCACGAGCGGCCGATCATCAGCCGCGTGGTCTCGATGGACCATCCGACCGTGATCAAGGAAGGCATGGTGTTCGCGATCGAAACCTATTGCCCGGCGACCGACGGCTATTCGGCCGCCCGCATCGAGGAAGAGGTGGTGGTCACCGACAAGGGCACACGGTGATCACCCTGTTCCCGGCCGAGGAACTGCCGATCGCGGCGAAGTACTGAAAACCACAACATGAGGTGACTGAATGTCGATGCGTATGCTCTCCACCGCCGCGGTTGGCCTGGTGACAGCTTTGTTCGTGGCAACCGCACCCGCGCAGGCGCAGGCCGTCAACGCCGAAGAGGCCTGCACGCCCGATGTCATGCGGCTGTGCAGCGACTTCGTGCCCGAGCGCGACAGGATCGTCGGCTGTCTGAAGGCCAAGCGGCGGCAGTTGAGCAAGGATTGCCGAGCGGTGTTCTCCAGCAAGGGCAAGCGGCCGGCGCCGGGGCTGATCAGCCGTCGAGCGAGCCGCGCCCGCGCAGGCGCCGGCCTTCGCTTGCGTAGACCCGTCATCGAAGACCACTTAAGGTCCGCGGGGCGTCAGGGGTCTTCGCCATGCGTTTTTCGATCTGCGCCGCGCCCGCTCGCGGGCGCCGTCATGGCCGCGTCGGCCGGCGCCGCCGAGGTCACCGTCCGCGAATACCACAGCGATGACACGCTGCTGCGCATCGGGCCCGTTGCCTTCGACGGCGGCAAGACGCTCAACCTTTCGGTCGGCATCGGCTGCAGCGCGTTCCATCATCGTCAGCGATCCGCCGAACGTGATGTGGACGCTGGGCGACCGCGGCCCCAACATCGCCTGCAGCGAGATGAAGGAGATCACCGGGGTCGAACTGGCCTGCGGCGAAGTCAAGAACGGCCGGGTCTATCCGACGCCGTCCTATGCGCCGTCGATCTACCGCGTGCATGCTGCTCGACGACGGCAGCTTCCGCGTCACCGACGTCATCACCCTGAAGGATCGCGACGGCGTGCCGCTCGAACGGCATGCCGAACCCGCTGCGCACCGCCACCACCGAGATGCCGCTCGACGGCAGCGGCAAGCGGTTGCAAGCCGACCTGCGCGGCATCGATGCCGAGGGGCTGGTGCGGCTGTCCGACGGCTCGTTCTGGGTCGGCGAGGAGAACGCGCCCTCGCTCGTGCATTTCACCGCCGACGGCCGGATGCTCGCGCGCCACGTGCCGGCCGGAACCGAGGGCGACTTTGCCGGCGCGCCCTACCGCACCATCGGCTCGCTGCCGGCGATCCTGGCCAAGCGCCAGCCCAACCGCGGCATCGAAAGCCTCGCGGTGTCGCCCGACGAGCGCTTTCTCTATTTCATCATGCAGAACCCGCTGGCGAACCCGGACGTCGCGGCCTTCCGCAGAGCCGCAACACGCGGCTGTTCAAGATCGAGCGCGCCACCATGCGCGTCGTCGGCGAATACGTCTATCACACTCGACGATCCGCAGAGCTTCCGCCGCGATCCGTCGCGCAGCCAATTCGATCCGCGCATCAGCGAAATGATGGCGATCGGTCCCGACCGGCTGATCGTGCTGGAGCGCACCGAGCAGACCACCAAGCTCTACGAGGTCGAGCTTGCCGGCGCGACCAACATCGCGGCAAGCCGCTGGGACGACCCGGCGACCCGGCCGACGCTCGAGCAGAGCGACCTTGCCGCGGTCGGCATCACGCCGGTGCAAGAAGACGCTGCGGCTCGACACCGCTGACCATCCGACGATCGTCGGCAAGATCGAAGGCATGACGCTGATGGGCGACGGCGCGCTCGCGCTGATCAACGACGACGATTTCGGCATCACCGGCGCCCGCACGCAGATCGTGGTCATCCGCGGCACCGGGATCAAACGGCGCTAGTGTCCCTTTGAACCCGAAGTTCGTAAAACAGCTCGCCGCGCAATCGTGCGAACTTCAGGTTCGGGACACTAGCGCAGGACTGCAACGCGCCAGGGATTACTGGCACACCGCGCGGCTGATGAAGGTCACGATCGTGCAATCGTTGTCCGATTGCCGGCCGGACAGCAGCACCCTGGCCGAGCATTCCTCGGCCGAGGTGAAGTCGAGGCTCTTGCCCGACGAGAAACCTTGCTTGCGGCAAAGGCATCGGCCGCCGCAACGCAATCGGGCGCGCCGTTCGGCGCCATGCCACAGCGTTCGTGACCCTTGATCACGCGCGTGCCCGGCAGCTTGGCCACGGCGTCGACCGCGCCCCTGGTGGCCTCGACGGCGCCTTTGGTGGCGTCGACCGCGCCCTTGCCGATATCGGCCGCCTTGTCGCCGATCTGTTTGCTGTCATCGGCGGCATCATCGATCCGCGGCTTGGCGCCGCGCAGATGATCGCGGAGCGAGTCGTTGCCCCGGTCGATCCAGCGCCCGATGGCCTCGAACAGGCCAGGCTTCTCGACCGGACGCGGCACGGCCGGAGCTGCCGGCGTTGCGTCCGGCAGCGGAGCGCTCTGCACCGGCGCGACCGGCGCGGGAGCGTTCTGCGCCAGCACAGCCGGCGCAAGCAGCAGCAGGCCGCACGCCGCCGCGGCGGCCAGGCTGCGGGCCCGAAGTCCGAATGTCTGTTCCAAGCGGCGCATGGCGTCCAGGCGAAATCGCGGCCGGCGTCCCCCTCGCGTGTGCCGGAATGCAGTGGCGAAAATGAGGACGCGTCAGAACAAATATATCGCGCCGACGATGCCGATGACGAGCCTGGACGGCCTACCGTTGTCCGGAATTGGGGGCCGGTAAGCGGCACGGCGAGCGTCAGGTAGCGGACCTGAAAAGGGTCCTGACCGCGACATACAGCAGGATGAGCGCCACCACCGCGGCAAGGGCGATGAGCCCGAGGCGTTTCTCGATGAAATGTCGGATTGGCTCGCCATAACGGCGGAGCAGCCAGGCGATCACGAAAAACTTGCCGCCGCGGGCGATAATGGCCGATCCGACAAACAGCCAGAGGTCCACGGCCGCGGCTCCGGAAAGAATGGTCACGACCTTCATCGGTGGCAGATGGGCGACGCCCGAGGTGACCAGCATGATCAGAATGGCATCGCGGCTCGATGAGGAGCGCAGGATCTCGAACTTGTCGAGACTGCCGTAGAACTCGAGCACCGGACGGGCGATCAGTTCATAGGCGTAGTAACCGAGCAGCCAGCCGGCCACCCCGCCGAGGACGGACCCAACGGTGGTGATGAGCGCGTAACGATAGGCGCGCTCCGGCCGCGCCAGCCCCATCGGCAGGAGCAACGCCTCGGCGGGCACGAGAAAGATGGAGCTTTCGACGAAGGAAATAATGCCAAGCCACCATTCCGCGCTCTTGCGCGCGGCCAGCGACAGCGTCCAGTCGTAGAGCTTCTTGAGCATGGCGGGCTTGCTTAGCCGCCGCCAGGCACGTTGTCACGATGCTAGTGTCCCGAATCCGAAGTTCGCACGATTGCGCGGCGAGCTCATTTGCGAACTTCGGGTTCAAAGGGACACTAGAATCATAATGTTGCTAGTGTCGCTTTGATTCGGAAGTTCGCTAAGGAGCAAGCTGAGAACTCGGGCGAACTTCCGAATCGCGACACTAGGTGAAAAAGCCCGATCAGCGCCGCTTGCGGCCGCGGCGGCTGTCGAGCAGCACCACCTTGCGGCGGCCGTTGCTCTCGGCAAGCTTCTTCGGCACCTTTTCGGCGAGGCCGAACAGCCGCTCGCGCCGGGCCATCTCGTCCCACACGTCCTGCGGCATGATGTCGGCCTCGGCCCAGAGCACGACCAGGTTGTAGACCAGGTCGGCGCTTTCGCGGATCACCGCTTCGCGCTCGCCGTTCATCGCGTCGATGACGACCTCGATGGCTTCCTCGGCAAGCTTCTTGGCCATCTTGGAGCGGCCGGCACGGAGCAGCTTTGCCGTGCGCGAGACCGCGGGATCGGCGGACTTCGCTGCGAGCACCTGTTCGAACAGCCGTTCGACCGAATCAGCCATGCGCTACACATACACCGAAGCACGTCTCCTGTCGGTTAACGGCCTCGCTGCACCGCAATGAAGAAAAGGCGCCGCCAAGGGGCGGCGCCAGTCTCACGGGTACTCGGCACTCTTGCAGACGGTGCCTGTTGGTTATGGTTTAGCGGTGCCAATGATGATGCCGCCGCCAGCCGCCAAAGCCCGGCCGATAGCCCTGCCGGTGGTAACCGTAACCCGGGACCACATAGGCCGGCGGAGCCGCGTAGGCCTGGCCGCCGTAGTAGACCGGACCGTCGTAGTAGCGGTCGCGCGCCGCATTGGCCGCGGCAATCGTCGCGATCGTTCCGAACACGCCGGCCACCGCCGCCAGCATCGCGGCATCGCCGCGCGGGCTGGCGTTCGCAGGCGTGACGCTCATGGTCGTCGACGCTATCGCGGCCGCAACCGCAGCAGAGATGGCGCCGTTTCGAAAGCTCAACATCGTACCCTCCATCAGGGATCAAACTTCCCTGGGTGTTAGTACGTTGGAGATGGGGAATCGTTTCGGCCGCGCGAGCGTTCGGCGAATTATGTTTCGGTAATGTAGAACAACAAATATTCAGAATTCGATTTGCCGCATCGGTTGCCTGCACCAACCAATTCGCCGCGCTCAATCCCCCGACGTCAGCAGCGTGGCGTTGCCGCCGGCGGCCGCGGTGTTGATGGTCACCGTCTGCTCGGTAGCAAAGCGCCGCAGATAATTCGGACCGCCGGCCTTCGGGCCGGTGCCGGATAGGCCGCTGCCGCCGAACGGCTGGGTGCCGACCACGGCGCCGATCATGCTGCGGTTGACGTAGACGTTGCCGTGGGGAAGCCGTGCGACGATCTGCTGCACCGTGGCATCGATGCGGGTGTGGACGCCGAGCGTGAGCCCGGTGCCGTTGCCGGCGATCTCGTCGAGCAGCGAATCGAGCGCGGTGGCTTGCCAGCGCACCACGTGCAAGATCGGGCCGAACACCTCTTCCTTGAGGTCGGCGGCGCGGTCGAGCGCGATCATCGCCGGCGGCACATAAAGTCCGCGCGGCGGCAGAGCTCGCCCGCTGTCCCAGCGGAACGTCACCCGGCCGGCATTGTCGGCAAGCCAACGGTCGAGGCGCTGCTTGGCGTCCTGATCGATCACCGGCCCGACCTGGATCGCGGGATCGCGCGGATCGCCGAGCGCAAGCTCGTTTGCCGCGCCGGCAATCATTTCGAGCACGCGATCGGCGACGTCGTCCTGTACGCAGAGCAACCGCAGCGCCGAGCAGCGCTGTCCCGCCGAGCGGAAGGCCGAGGTCAACACGTCGTCGGTGACCTGCTCGGGCAGTGCGGTGGCGTCCACGATCATGGCGTTGATACCGCCGGTCTCGGCGATCAGCGGCACGATCGGACCGTCTTTGGCGGCGAGCGCCCGGTTGATCAGGTGCCCGACCTCGGTCGAACCGGTGAAGGCGATGCCTGCGACCCGGGCGTCGGCGGTGAGCGCCGCGCCGACCGCGCCATCGCCGGTGACGAGCTGGAGCGCGCCGACTGGCACGCCCGCGTGGTGCAACAGCCGCACCGCCTCGGCGGCAATGAGCGGCGTCTGCTCGGCGGGCTTGGCCACCACCGCGTTGCCGGCGGCTAACGCGGCCGTGACCTGACCCAGGAAAATCGCCAATGGAAAATTCCACGGGCTGATGCAGACGAACACGCCGCGCCCGCGAAAATGCAGCTCGTTCAACTCGCCGGTCGGCCCCGGCATCGGCTGCGGAACGAGCGCGCGGCGAGCCTCGGCGGCGTAGTAGCGGCAATAGTCCACCGCCTCGCGCAACTCCGACACCGCGTCGTCGAGGGTCTTGCCGCCCTCCGATTGCAGCAGCGCGATCAAGCGGCCGCGGCCGGCTTCCAGAAGCTCGGCCGCGCGTTCCAAAACCTCGGCGCGCTGCTCGACCGGCGTCGCGGCCCAGGCGGGAAATCCGGCCGAAGCCGCCGCCATCGCGGCCGCAGCGCCGGCAGCGTCGGCCTCGATCACCTGACCGATCGCTTCGCCGTCGATCGGCGAGCGCACCGGCCGCGAGCGGCCCGGCTGCGCCTTGCCGTCGATCAGCGGCGCGGCGCTCGCCTCGGCCCGCGCCGCCTGTTGCACCTCGGCGAGCAGCGCGCCGAGCGCGGCGCGGCTGCCGAATTCGACACCCATCGAATTGAGCCGTGCCGGCCGGTAGAGATCGCGCGGCAGCGGGATGTGCGGATGACGAACATGCGCCGCGTCACCGATCCAGGCCTGTGGCCGCTTCAGGATCGCCTCGATCGGTACGTTCGGATCGGCGGCGACCGCCACGAACGACGAATTGGCGCCATTCTCTAAGAGCCGCCGCACCAGGTAGGCCAGCAGATCGCGATGACTGCCGACCGGCGCATAGACCCGGCAGGCAGCGTCCGGCACCTCGGCCAGCAGCGCCTCATAGAGCACCTCGCCCATGCCGTGCAGCCGCTGGAATTCGTAGCCCTCAGCGCCGCCCGCCGCCTCGATGACGCTCGCCACAGTCAGCGCGTTGTGGGTGGCGAATTGCGGATAGAGCCGCGGCCGCGCCGCCAGCAGCTGGCGCATGCAGGCCAGGTAGCAGAGGTCGGTCATCGCCTTGCGGGTGAACACCGGATAGTCCGGCAGCCCGCGTTCCTGCGCGCGCTTGACCTCGGTGTCCCAATAGGCGCCCTTGACCAGCCGCACCATCAGCCGGCGGTCGAGCGTGTCGGCGGTGTCCTTGAGCCAGTCGATCACCGCGGCCGCGCGCTTCTGATAGGCCTGCACCGCAAGACCGAAGCCGTCCCAGCCCGCGAGGGAACGGTCGGCCAGTACCGCGCCGAAAATCTCCAGCGACAGTTCGAGCCGATCGGCCTCTTCGGCGTCGACGGTGAAATTGAGATCATGGCGCTTGGCGGCGCGCGCCAGTTCCAGAACTTGCGGCGTGAGCTCCGTCCGCACCCGCTCGCGCGACAGCGCTTCGTAACGCGGATGCAGCGCCGAGAGCTTGACCGAGATGCCCGGTCGCGCCGGCAAGGCGGCATTGCCGGCGCGGGCGCCGATGGCGACGATCGCCGCGGCGTAAGCCTCGAAGTATCGCCTGGCGTCGCCTGCGGTGCGGGCGCCCTCGCCCAGCATGTCGAACGAATAGCGGAATTCGCGATGCGAACCGGCGCGCGACAGCGCCTCCTCGATCGTCTGGCCGAGCACGAAATGCGAGCCGAGCAGCCGCATCGCCTGTCGGGTCGCGAGCCGCACCGTCGGCAGGCCGAGCCGCTTGACCAGATCGCCGACGATCGTCTCCGGCGTTTCGCCCGGATGGATGACACGCGCCGTCATCCCCAGTGTCCAGGCCGAGGCCGACACCAGGAACGCGCCCGAGCGCCCGGCCTCCGACCAGTCGCCGGCCGCAAGCTTGTCCTCGATCAGCCGGTCGGCGGTGACGGCATCCGGCACCCGCAACAGCGCCTCCGCCAGCACCATCAGCGCCAGGCCCTCCTTGGTCGAAAGCGAATAGGCGTGGAGGAAATCCTCGATCCCGCCGAGGCCGCCGGCGCGGGCGCGAATGGCGTTCACCAGACGGCGGGTGCGGGCATCGATGCGCACGTCGGCGTGCTCGCCGCGCGAACCCGCGGCCAGCAGGCCCGGCGCAAGCTCTTCGTCCGGCGGCGCATAGGGCGCGTCGAAGACCGGTACGCCAGAACGTGAAGGTCCGTTCATCCAGGCTCCGACCAAAGGCTCCCGACGGCTTCTAGTCTATCAACGTTCGTGCTGGCCGCCCTGCCCTCGGCGGCGGCAGGCTGATACGCCGTTGTGCAGAAATTGTCCGCGAGCGCCAAAGGCGCCGCCTGCGGCGCGGTCCCGACTTGCTCTTTCAAGCGGCATGTTCTTTGCTGAGCGTCAATCGAAATGCAGGCGCCGCGCGCCGGTCAACGATGACGAAAGGAATGCACCATGCATGGGCTTTGCAACCATAGCCTCGGCCGGGCCGGGCTGATCCTGGCGGCGATGGCCGCGGCCGCGCTCGCCGGCAGCCCCGCCGCCGCGCAGACCAAGATCAAGTTCTCGCTCGACTTCAAGTTCGAGGGCCCGGCGGCGCCATTCGTGGTCGCGATCGACAAGGGCTACTTCAGGGCCGAAGGCCTCGACGTCACCATTGACTCGGCCGCCGGCTCGCTCGAGCCGATCAACCGTGTCGCGTCCGGCACCTACGAGATGGGCTTCGGCGACATCAACTCGCTGATCAAGTTCCGCGACGCCAACCCGAACAATCCGATCAAGGCCGTGTTCATGGTCTACAACAAGCCGGCGTTCTCGATCGTCGGTCGCAAGAGCCGCGGCGTCAGCAAGCCGAAGGACCTGGAGGGCAAGAAGCTCGGCGCGCCCGCCGCCGACGGCGCCTTTGCGCAGTGGAAGATTTTCGTGCAGGCCAACCAGATCGACGCCTCCAAGGTGACGATCGAGAACGTCGGCTTCCCGGTGCGCGAGCCGATGCTGCAGAACGGCCAGGTCGACGCCATCACCGGCTTTTCGTTTTCGTCCTTCATCAACCTGAAATCCATGGGCGTGCCGGTGGAGGACATCGTCGTCATGCTGATGGCCGACCACGGCGTCAACCTCTACGGCAACACCATCATCGTGAATCCGAAGTTCGCGGCCGACAACCCGGACGCGGTGAAGGGTTTCCTGCGCGCCTTCGTCAAAGGGCTGAAGGACACCGTCAAGGATCCGTCGACCGCCGTCAACTCGGTGATCAGGCGCAACGACATCGCCAAGAAGCCGGTCGAGCTCGAGCGGTTGAAGATGGCGCTCGACGCCAACATCGTGACGCCGGAGGTCAAGAAGAACGGCTACGGCGGCGTCGATGAGGACCGCCTCGCCAAGGCGATCGATCAGATCGCGCTGACCTACGAGTTCAAGAACGCCAAGCCGAAAGCGGCCGACGCGTTCGACTCGTCGTTCCTGCCGCCGGCAGCCGATCGCAAGGCCAACTGAGGCCGCTCTATCCGGCGGGGTCGCGCCCGTGTCCGCGTTCGTCGCGCTCGACGGCGTCAGCCACAGCTACGCGGCGAGAGGCGGCTCGACCGGTGAAACGCTCGCGGTCGATGCCCTGACCATCGCGGTCAACGCCGGCGAATTCGCCGCCGTGGTCGGGCCATCGGGTTGTGGCAAATCGACCTTGATGAAGCTCGCGACCGGGCTGCAATTCCCATTCAAGGGCAGCGTACGGGTGGCGGGCGCCGAGGTCCGGCAGCCGGTCAAGATCGCCGGCATGGCGTTCCAGGCGCCGACCTTGCTGCCGTGGCGCACCACGCTCGACAATCTGCTGCTGCCGCTTGAGATCGTTGCACCGCACCGCCATGACATCCGCCGCCGCCGCGCCGACTACGTCGCCCGCGCCGAGCGGTTGCTGGCCTCGGTCGGGCTCGCCGGCATGGGCTCGAAATACCCCTGGGAGCTGTCGGGCGGCATGCAGCAGCGCACCTCGCTCTGCCGCGCGCTGATCCACGAGCCGCAATTGCTGATGCTCGACGAGCCGTTCGCCGCGCTCGACGCCTTCACCCGCGAGGAGCTGTGGGGCGTGATCCGCGACCTGCATGCGGCGCGCGCCATCACCGTGATCCTGGTGACGCACGACCTGCGCGAGGCGGTGTTCCTGGCCGACCGCGTGTTCGTCATGTCGGCGCGTCCCGGCCGCGTCCTGGTCGAACGGCCGATCGAGCTGCCGCGGCCGCGCGACCTCGAGGTGACGTTCACGCCGCAGTTTCAGGACATCGTGCACGAGCTGCGCGGCCACATCGTGAGGGCGCGGCAATGAACCGGAGCGACCTGTACGTCCGGCTGGCGCCCTGGCTCTACACCATCGCGCTGTTCCTGTTCTGGGAAGCGGCCTGCCACATTTTCAATATTCCGCCATTCTACCTGCCGCCGCCCACCGCGATTGCGAACGCGACCGTCGAATATTGGGGCCCGATCTATCGGCACTCGCTGTACACGCTGTCGACCACGCTGATCGGCTTCGGCATGGCGGTGGGCTTCGGGCTCGTCCTCGGCTTGGTCGTCGGCTGGTCGCGCTCGATCTACGCCGGACTCTACCCGCTGATGATCGGCTTCAACGCCATCCCCAAGGTCGCGGTGGTGCCAATCCTGGTGCTGTGGTGCGGCATCGGCTTCGTGCCGGCGGTGCTGACCGCGTTCCTGATCTCGTTCTTTCCGATCGTGGTCAACGTCGCGACCGGGCTTGCCACCATCGAGCCCGAGCTCGAGGACGTGCTCAAGGCGCTCGGCGCCTCCAAGCTCGACATCATGCGCAAAGTCGGCATTCCGCGCACGCTGCCGTATTTCTTCGGCTCGCTGAAGGTGGCGATCACGCTCGCCTTCGTCGGCTCGGTGATCTCCGAAAGCATCGCCTCGAATTACGGCATCGGCAACCTGATGCTGCAAGCGCAGGCGCAATTTCAGGTGCCGTTGATTTTCGCCGGCCTGATCGCGCTCGCGGTCGAGGGCATCGTCATGTACTGGCTGATGGCGATACTGGAGGCGCGCATGACCGGTTGGGCGCAGCGCTCCGGCTTCGCGCAGGCCTGACCGGGATCAGGCCACCGGACTCGCGGCCAATTCCGCGGCCGGCGTAGCGGCCGGCGCGGCCTCCGGCCGCAACGCCACAGCCAGCGCCTCGGCGACCTGCTCGCGCTCCTCCGGCTCGGTGCCGACGCGCACATAGATGCCGGAAAAAATGTCAGGCAGCTTCGGCAGCGGCGCATTCTCCCAGATCGAGATGCCGGGGATGTCGGCGCGGCTGCGCGGCACCGCCATTACGCCAAAGCCCGCAGCAACCGCCGCGCCAAGCCCCAGCAGGCTCGAGCCGACGAACGTCAGCTCGCTCTCGCGGCCGGCCTGGCTCAACGCCAGCATGGCGTTGCGGGTGAACAGACATTCCTCGCCGTAGGACACCAGCGGCACCGGCCGGCTCGGATCGATGTGTGTCGACGCCGAATGCACCCAGACCACCGGCTCGGTCCAGTAATGGCGCGTATCGACCGCCGGCCCGGTCGCCGACACCCAGATCGCGAGGTCGGTGTCGCCTTCGCGCAGATCGCGCAGCAGCACGTCGATGTTGGCGCTGTAGAGCTCGAAGCGTAGATCGGGTCGCCGCACGCGCGAATACGTGAGGCCCTGCGCAATTCCCGCGGCGGTGAAATCGCCGGTCGCTCCGATCCGCATGGCCTTGGCCGCCAGCCGCGGCCCGGCAATGTCGAGAATCTGGTCGTTGATCGACAACAGGCGTCGCGCGTAGTTGATGACCAGATTGCCGGCGTCGGTCAGCGTCACACCCGGGGCGCTCTTATCGAGCAAGTCGGTGCCGAGCAGTCCCTGCAATCGCTTGATCTGCGCGCTGACCGCCGGTTGCGTCACGCCAAGCGACTGCGCCGCCTTGGTAAAGCTGCGCAAATCGACCACCGCGACCAGGGTGCGCAGCAACTCGGTTGGGATATTCGTCATCGCAAAATTTGTCCCGCGCACTCGCCGTTCGTTGCCGGCGCGGCAATTGGGGTGCGCCGTCCGAACAACCCTGATCGGCTGCAGTCGCGAGTTGGCGTTGCCCGACGACCGGCCGACTTAAGGAAAAAACAATGCTATGGCATCTTATATTCGATTTCTACTATGCGAATTCCAGACAGTTCCACGGCGCCATCGCATATCGCAGGCCTGGAGGAATTCGGCGTGATGGAACAAGGGCCTTATTGGTGATAATCCCCATGCACGCAAAACGTGTTAGTTTGCATGCGCCGGCCGCGGCTGCAGCGTCACGCCGCATCGGGGGCCGCGTAGCGGGCTTTCGAACACCCCAGGAACTTGGTCTGATACCGGCACCATGAGCTTTGTCCGACTATACGTGCGCGTGCTGAAACTGCTGGGGGAGGAGTCTCGCCTCGGCTGGATGCTGGCGCTCGCCAACATGGCGCTCGCCGCCGCGCAATTCGCCGAACCTGTGCTGTTCGGCCGGATCGTCGATGCGCTTGCGGGCTCGCAGGCCAAGGGCGCGGCGCCGGCCTGGACCGACCTGGCGACCCTGCTGATGGCCTGGGTGCTGTTCGGGCTGTTCACCATCGTCTGCGGCGCGCTGATCGCGCTGCACGCCGACCGGCTGGCACACCGTCGCCGCCAAATGGTGATGACCGACTATTTCGAGCACATCCTGCATCAGCCACTGAGCTTCCATGGCGCGGTCCATTCCGGCCGGCTGATGAAGATCATGCTCACCGGCACCGATTCGCTGTGGTGGCTATGGCTCGGCTTCTTCCGCGAGCACATGGCGGCCTTCGTTTCGCTGTTGGTGCTGCTGCCGCTGTCGCTGTTCCTGAACTGGCGGCTGGCGCTGCTGCTGATCGGGCTGTGCGTGCTGTTCGCGATGTTCACGGCGCTGGTGATCCGCAAGGCCGAAGCCGGCCAGAGCGCGGTCGAGCGCCACTACAGCGACCTCGCCGAGCGGGCATCGGACGCGCTGGGCAATGTCGCGCTGGTGCAGAGCTTCTCGCGCATCGATGCCGAGGTGGTGGGGCTGAAGAGCGTGGTCAGGAGCCTGCTCGGCGCGCAGATGCCAGTGCTGTCCTGGTGGGCGCTCTGCGCGGTGCTGACACGGGCTTCGACCACGCTGACCGTGCTGTCGATCTTCCTGGTCGGCATCTGGCTCAATATGCGCGGCCAGACCACGGTCGGCGAAATCGTCACCTTCACGGCCTTTTCCGGGTTGCTGGTCACCCGCCTCGAACAAGCGGTTGGCTTCGCCAACCGGCTGTTCCTCGACGCGCCGCGGCTGCGCGAGTTCTTCGAGGTGGCCGACACCGAGCCTTCGGTGCGCGACCGCCCGGATGCGATCGATCCCGGCCGGGTGCACGGCCTGGTGGAGTTTTCCAACGCGTCGTTCTCCTACGACGGCAAGCGGCCGGCGGTCGCCGATCTCAATTTCACGGCGCTGCCGGGCGAGACCGTCGCGCTGGTCGGACCGACCGGCGCCGGCAAGTCGACGGCGCTGGCGCTGCTGCACCGCGTGTTCGACCCGCAGTCCGGCTCGATCAAGATCGACGGCATGGACATTCGCGGATTGAAGCTCGCCGCGTTGCGCCGGAACATCGGCGTGGTGTTCCAGGAGGTGCTGCTGTTCAACCGGACGATCGCCGAGAACCTGCGGGTCGGCAATCCCGATGCGACCGACGAAGACCTGCGGCAGGCCGCAGCGCGCGCGCAGGCGCTCGAATTCATCGAGCGCAACCCGGAAGGGTTCGAAGCGGTCGTCGGCGAGCGCGGCCGCTCGCTCTCCGGTGGCGAACGCCAGCGCGTGTCGATCGCCCGCGCCTTGCTCAAGAACCCGCCGATTCTGATCCTCGACGAGGCGACCAGCGCGCTCGACGCCACGACCGAGCAGAAGGTGCAAGCCGCGCTCGACGAGGTGATGAAGGACCGCACCACCTTCGTGATCGCGCACCGGCTTTCGACCGTGCGCAACGCACGACGCATCCTGGTGTTCGACCAGGGGCGCATCGTCGAGAGCGGCTCCTTCGACGAGTTGGTCCGCCAGGGCGGCGCCTTCGCGGCGCTGGCCAAGGCGCAGTTCCTGACCGTGAGCAGCGAGCCTGGCGCGCCCACGGCCGACACCGCGAAGGCCGCGCCGGCCGCCGAAACCACCACCGATTCGCCGCCGGTCGCGGCGCGCGAGGCAACGGCCAAGCGCATGACCGAGGATGCGGCGGAATAGCGGCGTGAGGTTCCCACCGGACATCCACAAGTCGGTGTTGCTGCCGGGCATTAACCTTGAATTTGGGGATTTCCTGGCACAACATGCGCGGCCTTGATGCGTAGGGTTTACGCGGCCTTCGGGGATTGGCCCGTGTCGTCCCAAGCGGACGTGCCAGTTCGTTGTGCCAAAGTGGCGTTGGGGGGGGTTGGGGTGGCGTTACAAAAGTCGCGGTTGAGCAAGCATGAGATCTCGCAGGCCTGCATCGATTCGCTTGCCGAAACGCTGAGCATCTCTCCCGATCGGATCGATCCGAATGCGAAATTCAGCCGTTTGGGGCTGGATTCCGGCATGTCGGTGTTCCTGCTGCTCTCGCTCGAGGAGCGGCTGGGCGTGACACTCGTGCCTGAGGCGATTTACGATAACCCGACGGTCGCCGAGCTATCCGAGCACATCGCCGAGCAGTATTCGGGCGAGTAACGGCCCGCGACCGGGCGGAGCCCGGCGTTCTTGATGGAACTTCGATCGTCGCTGGTTGAGCTACTGGAGCTTCGGGCGTCAACCCAGCCCGAGGATCGCAGCCACCTGTTCCTGTCCGACCGCGGCGCCGTCGAAGCATCGCTGACCTTTGCCGAATTGCACCGCCGCGCCGCCGCGGTCGCGGTGCGGCTTGCCGCCCGCAGCCGGCCGGGCGACCGGGCGCTGCTGATCTTTCCGCCCGGCCTCGATTTCGTCGTGGGATTCTTCGGCTGCCTGATGGCGGGCGTCATCGCGGTGCCGCTGATGGTGCCCCGCCGTCAGGGCGCGCGCGACGCCAGCGTCAGCATCGCGGCCGACTGCGCCCCGCGCTTCGCCGTCACCAATGCCGCGTTCGCGACGGGATCCCGTCAGGACGTCGTCACGCGCTTGGCCGAGCAAGGCATCGAGTGGCTGGTCGTCGATGACGACACCACGCCGGCGCCGGTAGGCCGCGCCGCAGTTGCCGAAACTGACGACCGGCGACATCGCGTTTCTGCAATACACCTCGGGCTCGACCTCCGATCCCAAGGGCGTCGTCGTCAGCCACGGCAACGCGCTGCACATGCTGGAGACCATTCGCACCCGGTTCGATTGCTCGAAATCGTCGACCTGCGTCGGCTGGCTTCCGGTCTATCACGACATGGGTTTGATCGGGAACGTGCTGCACTCCATCTGCGCCGGCGCGCTGTGCATCCTTATGGCGCCGACCGCGTTCATGACGCGGCCGTTGACATGGATCAAGGCGATCCACGACCACCGCGCCGAGATCACCTGGATGCCGAACTTTGCATTCGATCTGTGCGCCCGCCACATCCGCCCCGAGCAGATGCAGGGGTTCGACCTGTCGTGCTGGCGGGTCGCGGTCAGCGGCGCCGAAACCATTCGTGAGGACACGCTGCAACGCTTCCTGGCGGCTTTTACGCCCTACGGCTTTTCGCCGCGATCGCTGGTGACAGGCTTTGGCATGGCTGAGGCAACCCTGGTGGTGTCGACGGTCGAATGCGGCAAAGGCTATTCGACCTGCACCTTCAGCCGGGAGGCCGCGCGGAATTTTCGCATTGTGCCGCCCGCCGATGCCGCCGACACGCAGATCGGCGTGAGCTGCGGCAAGGCTTTTCCCGGCGAGCGCATTGCCATCGTCGAACCGGAGCAACGCCGGCGGCTGCCGGCGCTACGGGTCGGCGAGCTCTGGATCAGTGGCCCGAACATTTGCCAGGGCTATTGGGGCAAGGACGCCGTCACCGCCGCGACCTTCAAGGCGCGCATTGCCGGCGAGGACGCCACAGACTGGCTGCGGACCGGCGACCTGGGCTTCCTGGACGAGGCCGGCGACCTGTTCATCACCGGCCGCATCAAGGAGCTGATCATCATCCGCGGCATGAACCATTATCCGCAGGACATCGAGCAGACCGTGCAGGCCGCGCATCCGGCGCTGCGGCCGGACGGCGGCGCGGCGTTCTCGGTGCCTGACGAGCGCGGCGAGGAAACCCTGGTGGTCGTGCAGGAGGTCGAGCGCACCGCCCGCAACCGGATCGACACCGACGACATGACCGGCACCATCCGCGAGGCGGTCGCCAACGAGCACGATCTGTACGCGCGCCACGTCACGCTGATCCGGCCGAACACCTTGCCCAAGACCACCAGCGGCAAGATCCAGCGCAACCTGGTACGCCGGCTCTGGCTCGAAGGCCGTCTCGATCCGCTGACCGCCGAGTCGGTCGGTTAGAGCAGCAACACTCCGCCGGCGCCAACGGGTTCGGCCCACATCATCGCAATGACGGCGGTCCGTCGCTCAGCAGGGGTATGAAGACAATCATCAGCGCCAGCAGCAGGACCGGGAGGGCTTCCATTGCGACGTCCATGGTGCACCCGCGCCGAGCGCAATCGTCATCAGCTTGAAAGCGGTTCGCGCCGATCGCGGTGCTGTTCGAGGCGCACCAACCATTCGACATTTCGCAGCAATTCCGCGCGGGCGCTCCAGCTCGAGCGTGACCACCAGCGCGTCAGCAGCTGGTGCGCGTTCGCAACAAATGCCGAGTTCGCATCCAACTTCCGCAGTTGAGTCACCTCCACCGCGAGCCGCTCGCGTCGCGCCAAAAGGCCATCGATCGCACGCGCCCTAGTTTGGCTCGGCGGTTTGACGCGTGCTACAGTCGCCCTGGCGGATTTCACAAACGCAGATTTGGTGAATGCGGATTTGGTTCGTGCCACGGCCGAGTCCTCGACGCGCGACGGACGGGTGGTCGCGCGAACGGCGGCACGGTAGGAGCGGCCATCAAAGGGGTCGCGTATCTTTGCGGTGGTTTGGCGTAAATTTCGCGTAAACGCGCGGCGAGCGGCCGTCTAATCCGCCGCCGTATCCCGGCCAGGATATTGCGCAAGCCTGTAACCCACGCCGAGTTCGGTGAGCAGGATGCGCGGGCGCGTGGCGTCCTGCTCGATCTTGCGGCGAAGTTTACGCACGAAGATCCGAAGATAGTGGGAGTCTTCCACGTGCTTGACGCCCCACACCTCCTTCAGCAGGTGCTGGTGCGTCACCACGTTGCCGGCGTGCTGCGCCAGGATTTGCAGCAATCGGTATTCCTTCGGCGACAATTGCAGCCGTTCGCCGTTGAGCGAAATGGCACGCGTCGCAAAATTGATGGTCAACGGGCCAACCGTGACGACGGGATCGCCGTCCGAGCTGCGCGCCTGCCGGCGCAGCGCCGCGCGCGCGCGCGCCAGCAGCTCCGCCATGCCGAACGGCTTGACCACGTAATCGTCGGCGCCGAGCTCGAGCAGCCGAACCTTCTCGTCTTCGTTCGATCGGACCGAAAGCACGATGATTGGAACGCTCGACCAGGAGCGCACGCGCTCCACGACCGCCGAGCCGTCGAGGTCCGGCAATCCGAGATCGACCACGATGAGATCGACCGGGCGAAGCGTCGCGGTGCGCAGACCGGCCTCGGCGGTTTCCGCCTCGAGCACGGAGAATTGCTCGAGCTCAAATCCCGCACGCAGAAAGCGCCTGATCTGCGGCTCGTCATCAACGATCAGCACGACCGATTGTGAGCTAGTCATTGGTCGGCTCGAGTTGTTCGGGATCGGTCCGAACCTTGACGGGCAAGTAAAGCGACATGGTCGCGCCTCGCCCGGCGCCGGCGCTGAACGCTTCGATCCGCCCATTGCAGGCGATGACGAGGGCGCGAGCGATCCAAAGGCCAAGGCCTGAACCCGGAATGTTTTCGCGATGGCGCGGGCTGCGATAGAAGCGCTCCCAATTCGCTCGCGCTCTTCAGTGGACATGCCCGCACCCTGGTCCTTGACCGCGATGCGGACCATCGTGCCGTCCCGCTCGGCCTCGATCACGATCGGCGATGTCGGCGGCGAATACTTAACTGCATTCTCAATCAATTGGCCGAGCGCCTTTTCGATCAGCGTGGGGTCGAGCTGCACGAGCGGCAAATCGCCAGCTACGGCAACGTCGAGCCGATGCCCGGCCAGCAGCTTGCGTTTGCGCTCGATCGCGGCATTGACGATGTCGCCCGGATCGACCCATTCCGGATGCTGCCGAATGCCTTCGTTGCTGATGTTCGTGGCATCCAACAGGTTTTGGATGTGCTCGTTGAGCCGCTCGGCTTCTTCGCGCAATCCATGAACGAGCGGCGAGAGCTGGGCATCCTTCGCAATCTCCGGCGCCTGCGCAAGCACCGACGCCGATCCGATGATCGTCGATAGCGGCGTGCGAAGCTCGTGGGACACCGATCCGATCAAGGCCTCGCGCAATGCGTCCGCCTGCTCACGCATCTTGGCCTGGCGCCGGCTGGTCGCCAGTTGACCGATGACCACGGCCACGATGATGAACATGACGAGGTCGATAAGGTGAATGGGATTGGAGACGCGGAAATCGTAGATCGGTGGGTAGAAGAAGAAGGCCGCCGCACCAATTCCGGCCGCAGCCACGATCACCGCCGGAATGACGCCGCCGCGAAGCGCGGCCAGCAATACCGGGATGAGGTAGATGATGGTGATGGTTTCGAGTTCGACGAAACGCGACACCGCAGCCAGCACGGCGGTGAGCACAGCAACCAGCGCCAAAGAAAGGCCGGTGATGGCGAGCGCGCCCTTCGGCAACTCGCCATGGAGCTTGGTTTGCCATCCCGAGATGCCGCTCAACATGGCCTGAAGCTACCATTGTTGTTGTATCTCGGCCTACGCCGTGGCGAACCGGCTCGCCGCTGCCGCGATAGCTCGTTTCATCAGGCAGCAATGCTCAAAAATCGATCCTGGCGGTTTCGCCGAGCCGGATGCTGTCGGCGATGCCGCGCTCCATGGCGCGGGCGATCTTGGCGCGATAGTGGCCGAAATCCATGAAGTTCGCGCGGTCGCGGGTCAGCGCATTGTCGACGCGGTAGTTGATGAAATTGCTGCGCGGTCGGCCAGCGATCGTCCGCTGGAGCGCCGCGTTGCAGGCGGCAAACTCCCGGCCGCTCGCGCTGCTAGGCGGAGGCACCCTGGTGTAATAGGTCGGCGGCGCCACCAGCACCACCGGTACGTCGGCCGGCAGTGCCTTGATCGCCGCGGCAAGCAACGGCACGCCCGGGAAGGAGTCGTTGACCGCACCGGCCGCGGCCGGCGCGCCACTCTGCTGCTCACTGATGGTCGGTTGGAACTCACGCGGCCCGAGCGCCTCGTAATCCCAATAGCCGTCCGGCGCGCTGCGCTTGCGCAGGCCGAGCCCGATCAGCACCCGCCGCCAGGTGTGGCCGAGCGCGCGCGACGAGAACAGCCGCCCGATATAGTCGGTCAGGCTGTCGCCGTAGAGCCAGAACGGAAACGGATGCTCCAGCGGCAGCGCCGGATCGTGCGTGCACCAGGCATCGTGGTCGGTGATGAGCACCAACGCACCCGGGCGCGGATGGTGGCGCACGAAGAAATTCAAAATCGCAAGCTGCTCGCGCACGCCGGTGCCAGGCACGGTGAGCTGCACGAAGCGCGATCCGGTCAGCCGCGACAACTCGCTCGGCTTGAGCAACTGGCCGGTCGAATTGCCGATCACCGCGGAATCGAATTGCGGATCGCGGGCGCGGCTGGCGTTGGCGGTGCGCGGGCTTTCGTCGCTAACGCCCTGGATGCCGAGCACGCCAACCCGGCCGCTGTCGTAAGGATCGACGATCAGCACCAGCGCCAGCACCAGGGCGCCGCCGGCGGCGAGCGCGCCGAGAAAGCTCGCGAGCCAGCGTCCCCATGCCGATGCCGTGTCCGGCGGGCGGTCAGAACTGGAAGTAGACGAACTCATAGGCGTCCCGATCTCCAAGCTCCACCAGCACCGCAACCACCACCAGCCCCAGCACCACTGCGATCAAGGTCCTCGGCCGCTCGTTGAGCTTGGCCACGATGTGCTGGCTCGCCGGCAGCAGGCAGGCGCAGCCCGCCGCGATCCAGCATCGGCGCACCGCGCGCCAGCCGGTCGAGGTTGGGCAGGATGGCGAGGCCCTTCATAGATGCGCCAGATCGCCTCGAGCGATCCGGCGCGGAAGATCACGCCGGTCAACAGCACGAACACCATGGTCATCGCCCAGCCGAGTAGGTTCGGCATTGGCCAGCCGTAGCGGCGCCACAGCGTCACCACCACGAGGCCGCAGCCGTGCAACGTGCCCCATAGCACGAACGTCCAGCTCGGGCCGTGCCACAGGCCGCACAGCGCCATGGTCAGGATCATGGCGCCGAAATGCTGGAACAGGCGCCAGCGGCCGCGCACGATCGGCGCCGTGGCCAGCGGCGTGAACAGATAGTCGCGCAGGAACGTCATCAACGTCATGTGCCAGCGCTGCCAGAGCTCCACGACGCTGGTGGAGCGCAGCGGCGCGTCGAAGTTGTAGGGAAGCTTGACGCCGAACAGTAGGCCGAGCCCGATCGCGATATCCGAATAGCCGGCAAAGTCGAACAAGATCTGGAACGAGAAGCCGAGCGCAAGCCAGGAATGGCCCTCCAGCACCGGGCCGATCCTGGCCTGCGCATAGATCGGGTCGATGACGCGGCCGATCGGATCGCCCAGCATGGTCTTCTCGATCAGGCCGATGACAATGAAGCTCACCCCGAGCGCAAACTGCCGCTGCCAGCCCGGCGACATAAACCTGCCGGCCGAACTGGTGCATCACCTCGGACCAGCGCACCAGCGGACCGGCGATCGCCTGCGGGAAGAACGCGATGTAGAGCGCGTAACGGTCGAGCCCGTATTCCGGCGCCTTGCCGCGCCGCAGGTCAACCAGATACATGATGTGATGGAAGGTGAAGAACGAGATGCCGAGCGGCAGCGCGAGGTCGAATGGTCCGACCTGAATCCCCGACACCGAGGTGAACGTCTCGGCCAAGAAGTTCGTGTACTTGAAGACGCCGAGCACCGCGAGATTGGCGACGATCGCGGCTGTCAGGACGTACGCGTGCCTGCTGGCGACGTAGAGCTTCGCCGCGCACCAATTGATCACAACCGAGGCAACCAGCAGCGGCAGGAACCAGACGTTCCAATAGCCGTAAAAGATCAGTGACAGCAGGATCAGCGCCGGCATCCGCAGGCGCGGATACGGATCGACCAGTCGATAGGACAGGATGGCGGCCGGCAGGAAGACCAGCAGGAATGCGTAGCTATTGAACAGCATGCGCGATCCGGCCGGGAAATCCGCGCGATCCGGTTACGCGGGCACCGCCACCTGGGCTAGCCGCTCCTGCCGCCACCGAGCGGCGACATTCGCGGGCAGCATCGGGTCCCAGATCTGACCGACTTCGTACATGTAGCGGACCTGATAGTACTGGAACAACGCGCCCATCACATGCGGGATCGCCAGGGGATTCTGTCGGGAACATTTTCACGATGTTGGAGAACATCTTGGTTTCGGCAGCGCCAAGCTTGCTCATTCGGTGCACCAACGCAGCCGAATCGGAATTCACGCCGCGCAACACCGACGGCTGCTGCTCACGGTCCGCGAGTCGGTCTTGCCAGCGCGGCCGAATGTCTCGATCATGCGTATGACGCGATGCTCGAACGCTTCGGGCCGGTAGAGCGAGTTGCACAGCCATTTCGCGCCTTCGAACAATTGCTCGCGTGTCATCAGCTTAGGGATGATGTTGGTCTGCCACGGGCCGGCGGTGGACGCCGCTTCGCCCTCGATCAGCCGTCCCTCTTTGGCGAAGCGCGCACGCAGCGGCGTCTGCGCCGGCGCGACCAGCGCACCCGAGACTGAAAATCGGCACCGAGGTCTGCCATCGCGAACTCGTATTGCCGCAAGAAAATGCCGATGTCGTCGTTGTCGAAACCGACGATCATGCCGCAATCCACCGAAATGCCGAAGTCGATGAACGTTTGCAGTTCATGCGACCAGGTTCTTCTTCAGGTTCTGCCGCTTCTTGGCTTCGCGCAGGCTTTCTTCATTGGGCGTCTCGATGCCGATGAAGACGTGCGTGAGGCCGGCGTCGGCGCACATCTGCAGCATGTCCTCGTCGCCGGCGGCATCGATCGAAACCTGCGACATCAAACGCATGCGGCCGTCGGTCTGGCGCGCGTTCCAGTCGCGCAGCGCCACCAGCAGCTCCTTGGCGCGCGCGCGATAGACCGTGAAATTGTCGTCGGCGAGGAACACCGAGCGGTAGCCGAGCCGGTAGAGCTGATCGAGCTCGGCCAGCACCTGCCCGACCGGCTTGTGCCGCTGCTTGCGTCCGAGATACTGGATGACGTCGCAGAACTCGCACTCGAACGGGCAGCCGCGCGACGTTTGCACCGAGCCCATCAGCGCCTGGCCATTGGGATAGAGATCCCACCGCGGCATGGGCAGACGTGCGCAGGTCCGGCTTGGTGCCGACGTATTCGGCCTGCCAATCGCCGCTGCGCAAATCGGAGAAGATCTGCTCGGCGATCTCCTCCATTTCGCCGCGCACCAGGATGTCGCAATGCGGCCGGACATCCTCCGGGCTCAGTGACGCATAAGGTCCGCCGATGATCACGATCTTGCCGCGGCGGCGGAACTCGTCGGCGACCTGCCTGATCCGGCCCCATTGGCTGACCTTGCCGGTGATGCCGATGTAATCGGCGGTGCTGTCGAAATTGATCGGCGAGGCGTTCTCGTCGCAGAGCTCGATACGGAAATCGTCGGGTGCGAACCCGGCAACGGTCGCGATCGCCAGGTCGGCGACCGCTACGGCAGGCGTCAAGCCACGCGCCGCGAACACCTCGGCGGTGAAATAGCCCGGTATGTCCGCAACCGGGTTGATCAGATAGATCGATTTTCCCGCCACCCCAGGCACCTCACCCCACGCTACCACTAGGTCGGAATCCGTTAATTTTAACAGAAGCGGCGCTTGAGGTCGAGCAAACCTGCCCCCGCAAGCCCGCCTAAACGCGGTTCAGCAGCCTATTTGATGCGCTCCAGCACACTCACGTAGTTGGCGACCGCGGCCCCGCCCATGTTGAAGATGCCGGCAAGCTTGGCGTTCGGAACCTGGATGTCGCCGGCCGTGTCGGTGAGCTGCATGGCGCAGAGCGCATGCATCGACACGCCGGTCGCGCCGATCGGATGACCCTTGGCCTTCAGTCCGCCCGATGGATTGACCGGCAACTTGCCGTCCTTCTGGGTGAGGCCGTCCATGACCGCACGCGCGCCCTGGCCTTCCGGCACCAATCCCATCGCTTCGTATTCGATCAGCTCGGCGATGGTGAAGCAGTCGTGCGTCTCGACCAGCGAGAGGTCGTCGAGCGTGATGCCGGCGTCGGCCAACGCGCGCTGCCACGCCTCGGTGCAACCCTCGAACTTCAGGATGTCGCGCTTGCTCATCGGCAGGAAGTCCTGCACATGCGCCGTCGCGCGGAACGCGATCGCGCGCGGCAGCTGCAGCGCGGTCTCGACATCGGCCAGCACCAGCGCTGCCGCGCCATCGGACACCAGCGAGCAATCGGTGCGCTTGAGCGGGCCGGCAACGAACGGATTCTTGTCGGAGGGGTTGCGGCAGAACGCAAAGCCGAGGTCCTTGCGCAACTGCGCATACGGATTGCCGACGCCGTTCTTGTGGTTCTTGGCCGCGATCGCGGCAAGCGCGTCGGACTGGTCGCCCCAGCGCTGGAAATATAATGCGGCGATTTTTCCGAAAATGCCGGCGAAACCGCCTTCGATGTCGGCCTCCTCGCGGACATAGGAGGCTTTCAACAGATTTTTTCCGATCTCGGGGCCGGGCGTCGTGGTCATCTGTTCGACGCCGACCACCAGAACGATCCGGGCCGAGCGCGCCGCTATCGCCTGCAGTCCTTGCTGCACGGCGGCGGAACCGGTGGCGCAGGCGTTCTCGACGCGGAGTGCGCGCTTGAAGCGCAGTTCCGGCGAGGCCTGCAGCACCAGCGAAGCGGTGAAATCCTGCGCCGAGAAGCCTGCGTTGAAATGGCCAAGCACGATTTCGTCGACGTCGCCGGCCGCGATGCCGGCATGCGCCAGCGCGCCGTTGGCCACCTTGACGATCAGGCTCTCGACGGTCTCGTTCTCGAGCCTGCCGAACGGGCTGTGGGCCCAGCCCACGATGCAGCCGGTCATGACGGCCTCCCCTTGCCGAATTCTGCCCTTGCCGAATTTTAGTCGCTTTCGTCTGCGATTTAGCACGCGGAAGGTAGGTTTTGCCATCAAAGTCCGCGCCGGGATAAACCAACGCGACGGTTGGTTCCCGAACCGTCCTCAGGTCCGGCTTTGCCTTCCAGCCGGCCTGTGGTTTAGATAGCCAAATATCGAGTGAACGTTCACTCGGTTCCGAGACCCGCCAACAGCAGATCGGACCGCGCAGTGGCTTTTGTTTCTCGGCTTCGAAGCTTAAGCCTGCTCGCGGCCGCCGTCGCCGCAATTCTGATCGCCGCCCCGGCGCCCGCATCGTCAGGGACAACGGAAGCTGCGCTGCTGATCGAAGCCGAAACCGGCAAGGTGCTGTTCGCCGAAAACGCCACCATGCCGTGGTACCCGGCGTCGCTCACCAAGCTGATGACAGCTTACGTGACGCTGCAGGCGGTCAAAAGCCAGCGCATCACGCTCGACACGCCGTTCAACGTTTCGCCGCGCGCAGCGTCGCAAGCGCCCTCGAAGATCGGCGTCAAGCCCGGCAGCAAGATCACAGTCGATAATGCGCTGAAGATCCTGATGGTGAAATCGGCGAACGACGTCGCCGTCGTGCTGGCCGAGGGGGTGTCCGGCTCGGTCGAGCAGTTCGCCGCCGAAATGACCGACGTCAGCCGGAAGCTCGGCATGACCCAGTCGAACTGGGTCAATCCGAACGGTCTGCCGGCCGACGAGCAGATCAGCTCGGCGCGTGACCTTGCCATCCTGGGCCGCGCTTTGATCCTGAATTTTCCCGAATACGACATGTACTGGCACATTCCGGCGATCCAGCTCGGCAAGAAGTACATGCGCAACTACAACACGCTGATCGGACGCTACGAGGGCGCCGATGGCATGAAGACCGGATTCATCTGCGCCTCCGGCTTCAACCTGGTGGCGAGCGCGACGCGCGGCAACAAGCGGCTGATCGCCGTGGTGCTGGGCTCGCCATCGTCGCCGTACCGCGCCGCGAAGGCCGCAGGCCTGCTGGAGCGCGGCTTCAGCCGCAGCCCGCTGTCCTGGCTGTCGCCGGCGCTCGGCAGCGTCGAGTCGCTGCAGCCGGTCAGCGCCGCGCCGCCCGATCTGCGCGACGAGATGTGCGGACGGCACCGCAAGCGTCCGGCCGCCGAGGAAGCCGACGACGATAACGACACGTCGAGTTTTCTGCTGTCCGGGCTGCCGCCGAGCGGCATTAAGCCGTCGACGTTGCTGAAGGACCGGCCCGATGGCTTGAGGGCGATCGCGGTGTTCGTCGGCGCCACCAAGAATGCCGCCGAGGCGCAGTTTGCCGCCGCGCGCGCCAAGATCGCCAAGATCAAGGGCAAGAAGCCCGCCGCCGAGGCGCCGGCCGCCGCGGCTACTGCGGCACCGGCGTCGTCGCTGCAAACCGTCTCCGCGCCGCCTTCGGGCGCCTTCGCTCCGGCGCAGTCGCAGCAGCAACGCGCCACCCGCTCGCTGCCAAGCGCGACCGACACCAGCAATTCGTCGCCGATGAGCTTCGCGCCGGCCGGCGGCAAGGCTGGTCCGGCGCCGCTGACCGCGATGCCCGATGCCAAGCCCGCGGCCCCTGCCAGCAAGCCCACGGCCGCCAAACCTGCAGCTGCGAAGACCGCCGCGCCGGCGCAGCCGAAGGCCAAAAAAACCGAAAAGCAGGCCGAAAAGAAAATCGAAAAGCAAGCCGAGAAGAAAACCGACAAGAAGGCCGAGAAGAAGAACGACGACAAGAAAGATATGAAAAAAGACGCCAAGAAGCCGGCCAAAAGTGCGGCGACCGGTGCCGCCCCCGGCGCGACCACCGCCAAGCAGTAAGCCTTTTCGGCCCCGCAATGCAGCCATAAGTGCCACGGGGCGCTTGCGGCATTGGCGCGACTCTTCGATGCTGGGGCATTCGACCGCCCTGTCCGGTTCGTCCATGGGCGGCAAAATCGCTCCAGTTGCGTTGGTTCGCGGCCCGGCGAACACCGGCCGAATGCGCAAGTCGGGGGCATGGGTATTTTTAGCCAACTAAGGAACAACGTCGTCTTCCTGCGCGGCGCCTTGCGCGCGCTGCGGGAAACGACGCCGATCGCGAAAAATCCGACGCGGGTGTTTCCGGCGGTGATCGACGAGCTCGCCCAGCAATACGGCGAGGCTCCCGCGCTGCTGTCCGACCGGGAAAGCTTCAGCTACCGCGTGCTCGCCGAACGCGCGAACCGCTACGCCCGCTGGGCGCTTGGACAAAATCTCGCCAAGGGCGAGACCGTCTGTCTGTTGATGCCGAACCGGCCGGAATACATGGCGGCCTGGATCGGCATCACCAGCATGGGTGGGGTGGTGGCGCTGATCAACACCAACCTGGTCGGGCCTTCGCTCGCCTATTGCATCGACATCGTGGCGCCGAAGCACATCATCGTCGCCTCCGAGCTCGCCAATGCGTTCGCTACCGCTTGGCCGCTGCTCAAGACCCCGGCGAAAATCTGGTCGCACGGGGCGAGCGGCGACTTCCCGCGCCTGGACGCAACCATCGACGCCCTGCCCGGCGACCGGCTCACCGCGTCGGAGCGGGCCGCGCTCACCATCGAGGACCACGCACTCTACATTTACACCTCAGGCACCACCGGCATGCCCAAGGCCGCCAACATCAACCATTATCGCGTGATGCTGGCGAGCCGCGCCTTTGCCGGCGTGATGGACACCAAGCCGACGGATCGAACGTACAATTGCCTGCCGATGTACCACACCGCCGGCGGGGTCGTGGCAACCGGCGCACTGCTGCATCACGGCGGCTCGGTGGTGATCAAGGAGAAGTTCTCTGCACGGGAGTTCTGGGACGACATCGTCCGCTACGACTGCACGATGTTCCAGTACATCGGCGAGCTGTGTCGCTACCTCGTGCACACGCCGCCGAGCCCCAACGAGACCCGGCACCGGCTGCGGCTTGCCTGCGGCAACGGACTGCGGCCCGATCTCTGGGACGAATTCAAGACGCGGTTCCGCATCCCGCTCATTCTCGAATTCTACGGCGCGACCGAAGGCAACGTGAACATCTTCAATTTTGAGGGCAAGCCGGGCGCGGTCGGCCGGGTGCCGTGGTTCGTCGCGCACCGGTTCCCGATCGCCGTCGTCCGCTTCGACGTCGAGCGCCAGCAACCGGTGCGCAACGCCGACGGCTTCTGCGAACGCTGTGCGGCGAACGAGCCGGGCGAAGTCATCGGCAAGATCGTCAACGATCCCTCGCGCCCGGGAAACCGCTTCGAAGGCTATGCCGCCGCCAGCCAGAACGAGAGCAAGATCCTGCACGACGCGTTCGAGAAAGGCGACGCCTGGTTCCGCACCGGCGACCTGATGCGACGCGATGAGAACGGCTATTTCTATTTCGTCGATCGGGTCGGCGACACGTTCCGCTGGAAGGGCGAGAACGTCTCCACCAATGAAGTGGCGGAGACGATCAATGCCTTCCCAGGGATTGAGGACTGCAACGTCTATGGCGTGACCGTGGTCGGGCGCGACGGCCGCGCCGGCATGGCCGCGATCGTGTGCAGCGACGACTGCGATCTTGCGGCGCTGCACGCACACCTCCGCTCCAAGCTTCCCGAATACGCACGGCCGTTGTTCTTGCGCATCCAGCGCCATATCGACGTGACCGCCACCTTCAAGCAGAAAAAAGTCGATCTCGTGCGCGATGGCTTCAACCCGGCCGCCACCAGCGACCCGATCTATTTCAACGACCCGCAGGCCGGCGCCTTCATGCCGCTCGACGCCGCGCTCTACCGGCGGATCGAGAATGGCGACATCCGACTGTGATCGCCTCGCCGCAAGCCGTGCTCGCGTTCTGGCGCGACGCCGGGCCGGACAAGTGGTTCAAGAAGAACGACGCGTTCGACCAGGATATCCGCGAGCGTTTTCTCGAAACCTATGAGGCGGCCGCGGCCGGAACGCTCGGCGCCTGGGAGGCGACGCCCGACGGCGGGCTCGCGCTCGTCATCGTGCTCGATCAATTTCCGCGCAACATGTTTCGCGGCGCGGCGCGCGCCTTCGCGGCCGATCCATTGGCCCGCGCGGTCGCGGACCGGGCGCTGGCGCGCGGCTTCGACCGCGCCATGGCGCAAGCCGATCGGCAGTTCTTCTATCTGCCGTTCGAGCACTCCGAGATGCTCGCCGACCAAGAGCGGTGCTGCGATCTGTTCCGCGCCACCGGCGACGCCGAGCTCGTCAAATGGGCCGAGCTGCACGCCGACATCATCCGCCGCTTCGGGCGCTTCCCCCATCGCAACGCCGCGCTCGGCCGCGCCACCACGGCCGAGGAGCAGGCCTTCCTCGACGGCGGCGGTTTTGCCGGCTGACCGCTCTCGAACTCGTGGACGCCCCTGGACGTTGTTGAAAAAGCGGCCCTTAATAGTCGCGGCCGTTCAGGAGAAATCTCATGTCATTGTCAGCCGTTTGCCGTGGCTTACTGGTGGCCGGCGCCACGCTGTTCGCGTCGTCCGCCTTCGCCCAGATGGAATTGAAGATCATCGCACCGGCCGCGCCGGGCGGCGGCTGGGACCAGACCGCGCGCTCGATCCAGCAAGCGTTCACCGCCGAGAAGCTCGTAAAAAGCGCGCAGGTGATCAACATCGCCGGCGCCGGCGGCACCGTCGGCCTCGCGCAGTTCGTCAACAGCGCCAAGGGCGACGGCAACCAGCTGATGGTCAACGGCTTCGTCATGGTCGGCGCCATCCTGATGAACAAGTCGCCGGTATCGATGTCGCAGATCACGCCGATCGCCAGGATCACCGAGGAAACCCAGATCATGGTGGTGCCGGCGAATTCGCCGATCAAGAGCGCCAAGGATCTGGCCGAGCTGGTGAAGAAGGACGTCGCCAAGGTGACGTTCGCCGGCGGCTCGGCCGGCGGCGTCGATCACATCATGGCGGCGCTGTTCGTGGGCGCGGTCGGCGCCGACGCCTCCAAGGTCAATTACGTGGCGTTCTCCGGCGGCGGCGAGTCGCTCGCCGCGATCCTCGGCGGCAAGGTCACCGCCGGCATTTCCGGCGTCAGCGAATACGAAGGCCAGATCAAGGCCGGCAAGCTCCGCGCCATCGGCGTCACCTCGCCGCAGCGGCTGCCCGGCCTCGATGTCCCGACCTTCAAGGAGCAGGGCGTCGATCTCGTGCTGACCAACTGGCGCTCGGTGTTCGGCGCGCCCGGCCATCACCGACGCACAGAAGAAAACGCTCAGCGAGCTCGTCGACAAGATGGTGAAGTCGAACGCCTGGAAGGACATCCTCAAGCAGAAGGGCTGGGACGACGCCTATCTGCCGGGCGAGCCTTCGCCAAGTTTTTGGCGGACGAGCAGACGCGCGTCAGCAATGTGATGAAGCAGGTCGGCCTGGTGAAGTAGCGCTGGCACGGCTCATCGCCGTCGTACCGAGGCGGCCGTGCGGAGCGCGGCCCTCGAAGGCGACGGCCCGAGATTCTGGGCCGTGAACGCGTTTGGCTGGGGAGGTTTGCGTATGGACCAAGCGAAGCGGCCCGACACCGCGGGCATGGTCATTGCCGCGGGTGCTGCTGCTGCTCGCGGCGGTGATCTTCTGGGACGCCAGCGCGCTGCAACTCGGCCAGACCTACGGCGTCGGACCGAAGGCGATGCCCTATGTGGTCGCGACCGGGATGGCGCTGCTCGCCGTCGGCAACTTCGTCCTGGCCTGGCGCGGCGACTTCCCCGAGCGCGAGAGCCTCGATCCCAAGCCGATCATCCTGATCCTCGGCGGGCTGGCCGCGCTGATCGCCATCATCGGGCTCGGCGGCGGCTTCATCCCGGCGACCGCCGTGCTGTTTGCCGCGACCGCGGCGGCATTCGGCCGGCGCGCCATCCACATCGACCTCGCCATCGGGCTCGTGCTCGGCGTCGTGGTGTACCTGCTGTTCGACAAGCTGCTCACGCTGTCGCTGCCGGCGGGGCCGATCGAACGGCTGCTCTGAGGCCGCCATGGACGCGCTCGAACGCCCTCCTGCACGGCCTCACCATCGCCGCCCAGCCGATGAACCTGCTGTACGCGCTGATCGGCGTGCTGCTCGGCACCGCGGTCGGCGTGCTGCCGGGCATCGGCCCGGCGCTGACCGTCGCGCTGCTGCTGCCGATCACCTTCAAGCTCGATCCGGCCGGCTCGCTGATCATGTTCGCCGGCATCTACTACGGCGGCATGTATGGCGGCTCGACCACCTCGATCCTGATCAACACGCCGGGCGAAAGCGCCTCGATGGTGACCGCGCTCGAGGGCAACAAGATGGCCAAGGCCGGCCGCGGCGGGCCGGCGCTCGCCACCGCCGCGATCGGCTCGTTCGTCGCCGGCACGCTCGCGACGCTCGGCATCGTGTTCCTGGCGCCGTGGCTGGTGGACGTCGCGGTCAACTTCGGGCCGGAGGATTATTTCGCGCTGATGTGCGTCGCCTTCATCACCGTGTCGGCGACCTTCGGCGATTCGCCGGTGCGCGGGCTGACCTCGCTGTTCATCGGGCTGACGCTCGGCCTCGTCGGCATCGACAAGCTCACCGGCCAGCCGCGGCTCGCCTTCGGCGTGCCGGAATTGCTCGACGGCATCGAGGTCACCACGCTCGCGGTCGGCCTGTTCGCCATCGGCGAAGCGCTCTACGTCGCCTCGCGCCGCCATCTGGTCGAGGAGAAGCTCGAGCCGGTGCGCGGCTCGCTCTGGATGACGGCGCAGGACTGGAAGCGCTCGTTCTGGCCGTGGATCCGCGGCACGCTGTTCGGCTTCCCGATCGGCGCGCTGCCGGCCGGCGGCGCCGAAATCCCGACCTTCCTGTCCTATTCGACCGAGAAGCGGCTGACCAAGCATCCGGAGGAGTTCGGCAAGGGCGCGATCGAAGGCGTCGCCGGGCCGGAGGCCGCCAACAACGCCTCCGCCGCCGGCACGCTGGTGCCGCTGCTCACGCTCGGCCTGCCGACCTCGGCCACCGCCGCGATGATGCTCGCGGGCTTCCAGCAATACGGCCTCAACCCCGGCCCGCTGCTGTTCGCCGAGCGGCCCGACCTGGTGTGGGGCCTGATCGCGAGCCTGTTCATCGCCAACGCCATGCTGCTGGTGCTCAACCTGCCGCTGGTCGGCCTGTGGGTGCGGCTGCTGGCGATCCCGCAGCCGTGGCTCTATGCCGGCATCCTGGTGTTCGCCACCATGGGCACGATCGCCGCCAAGCCCTCGGTGGTCGAGCTTTCCATGCTGGCGGCGTTCGGCGTCATGGGCTTCCTGATGCGGCGCTTCGATTTCCCGATCGCGCCGGTGGTGGTCGGGCTGATCCTCGGGCCGGTCGCCGAAAGCCAGCTTCGCCGCGCGCTGCAGATCAGCCTCGGCGATCCGCTGGTGCTGGTGCAGAGCCCGATGTCGGCCACGCTGCTCGGCATCGCGCTGCTGGCGCTGATCGCGCCGTTCGTGCTGCGCGGCATGAGCCGCTTCAAGGCCAGCGAGGACTGATGGCAACGGCAAGGACCTGCGCCGCATGGCGTTGGCGCTCGAAGGCACGTGGAATATCCGCACTTCGACCGCGCGGCATTCAAATGGCCACGCGCATCTACGTCACGCTTGCCCCCGACGGCCAACCGCGAATCTTCAAGTTTGCGCCGGATGAACAGGAGCTGAAGTGCACGGTCGCAGCCCGACGCCTTCACATCCGATCCCGAACGCCTGGGGCCGCGCAGGGCTGGACCATCGGCGACGCTATCGGCGTTCAGCATGCGGTCGAGCTGCGCACGGCGCTGCGTCATGTCGACGCTCACGGCGACGCAAGAAGAAGCCGACCGGCGCAGGGGCGTTCCAAGACTGACCCACGTGCTATCGTCATGACAGCGCTCACGCAGTGGATAGCTGACGCAAGATCAGCGAAGCAACTGACATGCCTGACTTCCACGGCGTCTTTCCCTATCTGGTCTCGCCGGTCGACACGGCCGGCACGATCAAGACCGACGTGCTGGGCACGCTCTGCGACGACCTGATCAAGGCCGGCGTGCATGGTCTGACGCCGCTCGGCTCGACCGGCGAGTTCGCCTACCTCGACAACGAGCAGCGCGCCGCGGTGGTGCGCACCGCGATCGAGGCCGCCGCCAGGCGCGTGCCGGTGGTCGCGGGCGTCGCCGCCACCGCCACCGCGGACGCGGTGGCACAGGCGAAAAGCTACCAGCGGCTCGGCGCCGACGGCATTCTCGCCATCCTGGAATCGTATTTTCCGCTCAAGGACGCGCAGGTCGAAAACTACTTCCGCGCCATCGCCGATGCGGTCGATATCCCGGTGGTGCTCTACACCAACCCGCAATTCCAGCGCAGCGACCTCTCGCTCGACGTGATCGCGCGGCTCGCCGCGCATCCGCGCATCAACTACATCAAGGACGCCTCGACCAACACCGGGCGGCTGCTGTCGATCATGAACCGCTGCCCGGAGCATCGGCGTGTTCTCGGCCTCGGCCCATATCCCGGCGGCGGTGATGCTGATCGGCGGCGTCGGCTGGATGGCCGGACCGGCCTGCGTCATTCCGCGGCAGAGCGTGCGGCTTTATGACTTGTGCCGCGCCGGCCGCTGGCCGGAGGCGATGGCGCTGCAACGCCGGCTCTGGCGCATCAACGAGGCCTTCGCCCGCTTCAACCTCGCCGCCTGCATCAAGGCCGGATTGCAGGCGCAGGGTTACGCCGTCGGCGATCCGGTGCCGCCGCAGCCTCGCGCTGGCCGCCGAAGAGCGCGCCATGGTCGAGAAGACCTTGGCAGACCTGGACAATTTGGCCAACGCTTGAGCCGCCGGTCGAACCGAATGTTAACGGTTCCTTGCTAGGCGTTAAGACCTTGCGCAGTCACCGGGGCAGCGGCGCGAGGGGTGTCCAGGTGGCGTTGACCGAGTCGCAGAACACCGAACGTTTGTCGCGCGTGCCGCTCGGGAGCCTGACCGCGCATCTGCGCGCCTGGCTCGACGATTCAAGCCATCGCTCGATCGCGCAGAAGGTGGCCGGCGCCGCCTTCGTCATCCGCGTGTTCAGCGCGGCGCTGATCTACCTGTCGCAAATCCTGTTCGCGCGCTGGATGGGCAGCTTCGAGTTCGGCATCTACGTCTATGTCTGGACCTGGGTGCTGCTGATCGGCGATCTTGCCGACCTGGGTCTTGCCTCCGGCGCACAGCGCTTCATTCCGGAATACACCAGCCGCAAGTCGTTCGACCTGTTGCGCGGCTTTCTGTCCCGCAGCCGCTGGATCGCGGTCGCAAGCGCCACCATCATCGCGCTGCTCGGCGTCGGCACCGTCAAGCTGCTGCAACCGGTGCTGTCGGACTACGTCGTGCTGCCACTGATGACGGCCTGCGCCACGCTGCCGTTCTATGCGCTGATGCAAATCCAGGACGGCATCGCCCGCTCCTACAACTGGATCCATCTGGCGCTGCTGCCGCCTTACATCGTGCGGCACACCATCATGCTGCTGCTGATGGCGGCCGCCTATCTGCTGAGCTTCCCGACCAACGCCGAAACCGCGGTGACCGCGGTCGGCGTGTCGTTCGCGCTGACGGTGATTTGGCAAACGATCGTGCTCAACCGCAAGCTCAAGCGCACGGTCGAGCCGGGACCGAAAACGCACGAGACCAAGACCTGGTTCCGCGTCTCGCTGCCGATCCTCATGGTCGAGGGCTTCTACCTGCTGCTGACCAACACCGACATCCTGGTGCTGCAGCAGTTCCGCTCGCCCGAGGACGTCGCGCATCTATTACGCCGCCGCCAAGACGCTGACGCTGATCGCGTTCGTGCACTTCGCGGTGTCGGCCGCGGTCGCGCATCGCTTCAGCGAATACCATGTAACCGCGGATCACGCGCGGCTCAGCCAAATCCTCGCACGACTCGATCCGCTGGACGTTCTGGGCATCGGTCGCCGCCACCATTGTCATCCTGGCGATGGGCCGGCCGCTGCTCGCGCTGTTCGGTCCGGGCTTCGTCGAAGGCTATTACCTGATGTTCATCCTGGCGGTCGGCCTGATGGCGCGCGCCGCCGTTGGCCCGGTCGAGCGGCTGTTGAACATGCTGGGCGAGCAAAACGCCTGCGCGGCGGTCTATGCCACGGCGTTTGCGCTCAATCTCGTGCTGTGCGTGGTGCTGATTCCACAAATCGGCGTGGCCGGCGCCGCCGTCGCCACCGCCACGGCGTTGATCGTGGAATCCCTGCTGCTGTTCTGGGTGACCAAGCGCCGGCTCGGCTTCCACGTCTTGATCTGGGGCCGCCCCTAACAAGGGCGCCGGACCGATGCACGCCCCGCTCAAGCCCGCTGTCCGCGCCGAATGGCGCGAGCTGGCCGCGCTCGCCGACGCCGCCGAGGCCTGGCGCGCGCTGGCCGCGCGCGCGCTCGAACCCAACGTGTTCTACGAGCCGGCCTTCGCGCTGGCGGCGGCGCCGGTGTTCGGCCGCGGACGCCGGCGCCATCCTGGTGTGGTCGGGCAGCAACCGCCTGGTCGGCCTGTTCCCGGCGCGGATCGAGCGCCGCGGTCCGCTGACGCGGCTCGCCGGCTGGACCCATCCGTTCGCGCCGCTCGGCACGCCGCTGGTCGACCGCGACGAGGCCGAGGCGGCGATCGCCGCCTGGCTCGACCATCTCGCCGCTGACGCGTCGATGCCGGACCTGCTGCTGCTGCCGCTCCTGCCCGAGCAAGGCGCGTTCGCGGCGGCGCTCGACGCGGTGCTCGCGCAGCAGCGGCCGCGCCAGCGCGAGCGTTCGGCCCGCACCAGCGCGCCCTGCTCGCGCCGGGCGGCGACCGCACCGGCTATCTCGGGCGCGCCGTGTCCGCCGGCCGCCGCAAGGAATTGCGCCGGCAGCGCCGCCGCCTGGAGGAGATCGCGCCGGTGACGTTCAAATCCGTCACCGCCGCGGCCGAGATCGAAGCCGCGCTGCAGGATTTCATGGTGCTGGAGGCGAGCGGCTGGAAGGGCGCCGCCGGCACCGCCGCGATCGACGATCCGACCGTACGCGGTTTCATGCGCGCCGCGGTCATGGGGCTTGCCGCCGAAGGCCGCGCCCGGGTCGAGCGCCTCTGCCTCAACGACCGAACTGTCGCTGCCGCCATCACGCTCGCCAGCGGCGACACCGCCTGGCTCTGGAAGATCGCCTACAACGAGGGCCTGGCGCGCTATTCGCCGGGCGTGCAGCTGGTGTTGGATTGCACCGACAGCCTGCTCGCCGACGCCGGGCCGGCGCGGGTCGACTCCTGCGCCACCGCCGATCACCCGATGATCGATCATCTCTGGCGCGAGCGGCTTGGGCTTTGCGACCGGCTGATCGCGGTGCGAGAGCCGGCGCTGCCGTTTGCGTTCGCCTGCCATGTCGAACGGCTCGGCCGCGCCGCCATCGCCGGCGCCAAGGCGCTGCGCCATCGCCTGCGCCGCTGACGCGTTTCCCCAAACCGGCCACACGTCAAACCATCAGGCCTTCGCCCGCAGCAATCGCCGGATCACCTTGCCGGTGGTGGTCATCGGCAGGTCGTCGATGAAGGCGATCTCGCGCGGATATTCGTGGGCGGAAAGCCGCGTGCGCACGAACGCCTGGATGTTCTCGGCGAGGACACTGGACGGCTCTTGCCCGGCCTTGAGCACGATGAACGCCTTGACGATCTCGGTGCGCACCGCATCCGGCTTGCCGACGACAGCGGCAAGCGCCACCGCTGGATGCTGGATCAGGCAATCCTCGATCTCGGCCGGTCCGATGCGATAGCCGGCTGAGGTGATGACGTCGTCATCGCGGCCGACGAAGCTGAAATAGCCCTCGTCGTCCATCACGCCCTGGTCGCCGGTGGTCATCCAGTCGCCGATGAATTTCTCACGGGTGGCCTCCGGCCGATCCCAATATTCCAGAAACATCACCGGGTCCGGCCGCTTGACCGCGATCTGGCCGAGCGTGCCCGGCGCGACCTCGCGGCCGTCCGCGTCGATCACCGCGACAATGTGGCCCGGAATGGTCTTGCCGATGGCGCCCGGCTTGACCACGCCGATCGACGCACAGGAGCCGACCACCAGGTTGCATTCGGTCTGGCCGTAGAATTCGTTGATCGACAGCCCGAGCGCCGCGCGGCCCCATTCCAGGGTCTCGGCGCCGAGCGCCTCGCCGCCCGAGCCGACCGAACGCAGGGCGAGCGCGTGCCGGCCGCGCGGGTTGGGCACCGCGCGCAGCATGCGCAGCGCGGTCGGCGGGATGAAGGCGTTGCGCACGCCGTGCCGCGCCATCACCGCGAAGGCCTCCTCGGGATCGAACTTGTCGAAGCGCTTGGCCACCACCGGCACGCCGTACATCAGCGACGGCAGCAGGCAATCGAGCAGGCCGCCGGCCCAGGCCCAATCGGCCGGCGTCCAGAACCGGTCGCCGGGCTGTGGGAAGAACTCGAACGGCAGCTCGATCCCCGGCATGTGACCGATCAGCACGCGATGGGCGTGCAGCGCGCCCTTGGGCTGTCCGGTGGTGCCTGAGGTGTAGATCATCAGCGCCGGATCGTCGGCCGCGGTCGGGATCGGCGTGAACTCCGACGCGGCGCGCGACAGCGTCGCGGCAAAGCCCAGGACATTCCCGCCCGGCCCGTCGATCGACAAGATCAGGCCGAGCGGCGCATCGCCGATTTTGGTCAGGCCCTGCGCGTTGGTGATCAGCGCCTTGGCGCCGGAGTTCTGCAGGCGGTAGGCGATAGCGTCCGGCCCGAACAGGATCGCCAGCGGCAGCGCCACCGCGCCGAGCTTGTAGATCGCGATGTGGATCGCCGCCACCTCGGGCGTCTGCGGCAACAGGATCGCAACCCGGTCGCCGCGGCCGATGCCGTGCGCCATCAGCGCATTGGCCAGCCGGTTCGAGGTTTCGCGCAGCCAGCCATAGGTCACGTCGCGCGCCCGACCGTCGGCGTCGACGGCGATCAGCGCCAGCTTGTCCGGATCGCGCGCCGCCCAGCGGTCGCAGACCTCGACGCCGATGTTGAATTGTGGCGGGACCCGCCAACGAAATTGGCGGCAGATTTCCTGGTAGCTGCGGCTTTCCGGCAACATTCGGTAAAAAAGCTACTGACGCAGCGCGGCAAGGTCCAGTCATTCGTCCCCTATTGAGACAAGGCGCGAGCGCCGCGCGGCGAGACGATTCGCGGAGTCGCCAGACGGCATCTGCGTTTGCGCGGCGCCGCTCGGCTATTCTTCGCACGCGCTCTGCATTTGCAGGCAGCAATCGCGCGATTCAATCGATCACTTCTGCGATTCAAACCGCGACCGCCGCCGCCGGTCGGACGCGGCCGGCCAGATTGTTCAATTAACTGGAACCGGCTAGCCTTGTGGGCCGTTGGACGCAGGCGTGTGGGGTCGATTGGGGCGCGTCCGTGTGAGTGCGTATCGTGATCGACGTCGATGTTGTGCTCGTAAATCTGGATGAGCAGACCGCCTATTGTTCCGACGGCGTCACGCGCTCGTTCTTCGAAATGTACGACGCCGAGGCGCAGCCGACACGGGATCCCGATCTCGCCATCGCCGCCGTCGTCAAGGTCGGCGAGGATCAGTTCATCCTGCTCAACCTCACCGGCGACGATCCGGCCAAGCTCCACTGAGCTTTCGCTATTTCGCCGTCATGCATAGCCGTCCGAAGGACGGCGTCGCTTCGCTCGCCTATTGCCGCGTGACGGTGGAGCGGCTCGCGTCAATCGGGCGTAATGCAAATCACGCGCAACAACGCGTCGCCCAGCCCGCGAGGGGCTGGGCGCACGAAAGCAGGCTCCGCTGAACGGCGCGGAAGCGTCAGATCGATTCTTTGAGTTCCTTGGCGGCGCGGAAGGCAACCTTCTTGCTCGCCTTGATTTGGATCGGCTCACCGGTGGCCGGGTTGCGGCCCATACGCGCAGCGCGCTTGCGAACCACCAGGACCCCAAGGCCGACGAGACGGACGCGGTCGCCCTTCTTGAGGTGCTTGGTGACCAAGTTCACCAGATCGCCGAGGATGCCCTCGGCCTGCTTCTTCGGCATTTCGTGGTCGCCGGCCAGGGTGGCCGCGAGGTGCTTGAGGCTGACGGTATTCACCTTCGGCTTGGCTGCTGCGGGTGCGGGCTGTGTGGCCATGGTGTCGGTTACTCCTCTGAAATAGAGCCGTTCTGAATACACAGAATTGCGCGCTCCGCAACGCATGTCGCGGTATTTCGCTGAAATCAAGGCATTCGGGGCCCGCCCCGGCGCCGCCTGGCTAACCCGAAATTGCTCAAAAACCTTGATTTTTCGAGGTTATCCGCGCTTGTCGTCGGGCGCGGCCAGGATCAGGGCCCAGAACACCTTGTATTTGGTCGAAGGTGAATAAACCGCCGCAATCCCCATCTTTGTGACCCCGCTGCGCAGCATATTGGCCCGGTGGGGGGGCGAATCGCGCCAGCCGGAGAACGCCTCGGCCAGGGTGTGATAGCCCGCCCCGATGTTCTCGACCGCGATCTTGGCGTCATAGCCGGAGCGCTTGATCCGCTGCGCGAACGGACCGGCGGCGTCGTGCTCGAAGCGATTCTTGCTCGCCATCGCGCGCGCCTGCTCCTCGGCCGCCTTCATCAACAGCGGATCGAGCGTGACCACGTTGAGCCCGTTGTTGCGCCGGTAGCCGGAGATCATCGAGGCGGCGGCGTGGGCGTCGACCTTGGCGTCAGCGGTCGCCATGCTCTGATAGAACGTCGGCTCGCCGGAGGGCTTGGTGTCGCCGGCGCAGCCGACCAGGCCGAGCGTCAGCGCGCAGAGCGTCGCCGCCCGTGCCGGCTTGAAAGCGGCTTCGATCCCCATCGACATCCCCGAACAGAACAGCGCGAGGACTATCACCCGAAAGATTGTCGGAAGGTTGAACATCGCCCGTTGTCACGAATGTTGGCTGCTCGTCCCCCCGCCCCCGATTGGGATCGGGGGACGGGTCGAAACGGAGCGTGTTGTAACGTTCAGCGGTTAATTGAATGTCATGTTTAGCAAACTCTCGGCATTGCCGGCCATGATTTTGCGACGGACGTTGGGCGCAAGGCCGAGATCATCGAGCGCCTTGATGTGCACCGGGATCGGCGCCAGCGGTGCGTCGGTCGCGAACACCACCTTGTCGGGACCGTAGAACGAAATCCCGCACGGCAGGCCGTAGGTGCCGCCGAACATCGCGGTGTCGGCGTAAAACTCCTTGAAGTAGTCGAGATGCGGACGCTTGAGCTGCGACAGCACCTTGGTGTGGTCCTCCTCGGTGGTACGGCCACCGAGCACCGCCATGCCGGGGCCGATGCGGCCATCGAAGAACGGGATCATGCCGCCGCCGAGATGGTGGGTGATGATCTTCAGCCTGGGATGACGATCGTAGATGCCGTCGAACACCAAACGGGCGCAGGCGACGGTGGTCTCGTAGGGCCAGCCGAAGCACCACCACATCTCAAAGCGCGAATACTTTTCGGAGGCGTAATCGGCCATCGCCGAGCTGCGCGCCGGATGCAGCCAGATCGGCAGGTCGTGCTGCGCCATCGCCGCGAAGAACGGCCGAAAGCGCGGCTCGTCGAGCGGGTGGCCGGCGATGTTGGTGAAGGTCTGCACCCCGCGCGCGCCCATCTTGATGGCGCGCTCGACTTCGGCGATCGAAAAATCGACGTCGTGCATCGACACCGCCGCGGCGAACGCCGGAAATCGCTTGGGATGCTTGGCGCAGAGCTCGGCCATTGAATCATTGGCGACGCGGGCAAGGTTCTTCGCCACCTCGCCTTCGGCGATGTCCTCGATCGGCGGGTTGGGTAGCGAGATGATCTGCCGGTAGTCGTCACCGATCGCGTCCATGTCGCGGAAACGGGCGTCGAGATCGAACAGCTTGGTCACCGCGCGCAGCCGCTTGCCCATGTTGCCAAGCTTGGGCGAGCCGCGCATGAGCTCCTCGAAGAAGCGGTCCGGGAAGATATGGGTGTAGATGTCGACGATCATTGCGGCCTCCGACTGACTCCGGGCTTTATAGCAGCGCGTCAGCCCAATGCGCAGACCGCAATCGCCATCTCAGCCCGGCACCCGCCACTGCGCGAACGCGCAACCGACATAGATTTCCTCGAGCGGCGCATAGCTGATCAGCTCGAAGCCTTGCGCGCCGGCCGCCGCGTGCGCAATGACCCAGTTCCGCACCTCATGGCCGCCGTTGCCGGTGTGGCGCACGTCGTGCTCCAACGTCGATGCCAACGCCACCGGATCGCCTTTCTCGAACAGCGAGATGCAGGTGCGGTCGAATTTCTCGTCGATCTGGCCCATGCCCGGCTCGCCGATGAAATGGCTCAGACCGCCGGTCGCCAGCACCGCGACGCGAAGGTTCTCCGGATAACTTTTGATCGCTTCCCCAAGCAGCGTTCCCCACGCCAGGCAGCGCCGCATTGTCGGCATCGGATCATCGACCTCGTTGACCACGATCGGGACGATCGGCGGGATCGGATCGATGCCCATGCGCCACAGTGGCAGGCAGAATCCGTGATCGAGCGTCAGGCGATGCGAAAGCGACGGATCAAAATCGCGCTGCAGCGCGGTGTCCATGATGTGACGGCCGAGGCCGGCGTGGCCGGCCAGCACCGGATGGTTGAAGCGCGTCTTCAGGAACGGCTCGGGCGGCCCATCGTGCTCATCACCGATGCCGACGCAGAACGCCGGAAAGTTGTTGAGGAAGAAGTTACACCAGTGATCGGGCGACACGATGATCAGAACATCCGGATGCGACAGCTTCAGGCGTTGACCGACGCGTTCGAAGCCGCTCTCGACCGCCGCGCGCGTCGGCGGCGACAGCGTGTCCCATTCGCGGGCGATCATCGGCCCGTGACTGGCTGCAAAAACTCCGACCAGGCTAGCCATGGCTTGATACTCGCTCCTTCGGTCCGGTGCCGGCGGGCAATTCGTTCAGCCGCTTGATGAACTCGGCGTCCTTCACGCCGCAGATCGCAAAGTAGAAGCGCAGCAGATAAGCGTTCACGCGCGGCGCGAGCGCCGCGAGATCGTCCTCCAGCACCGCGCGGCGCATGTCGGCGCTCAACGGATAGCGCGCCAGCACCGCCTCGCGGTCCTTCTTGTATTGCGCCCCGAGCTCGGGCTGCTGCAGGTCGAAGAACAGCTTGTTAAGCCAATAGTCTTTCATCACATCCGCTCCGCCGCCGCCTCGAATTTTGCCCTTTGGGATCGCGGCCAAGTGCATGCTGGCCGCACATCGTGCTCACCGTCTCAGGTCATGCTAACATGCACCGCGGCGGCGTGGGCATCGGCCTGACGTCGCCCCAACGCTGGCGACTGGAGCAAGGTGAGCGCATGGCCGAAGTGTTTGTCGCCAAGGTTGCGGAAATCCCCGACGGCGAGCGCAAAATCGTCCAGCACGGTGCCCACGACATCGGCGTGTTCCACTGGGGCGGCGAGTTCTACGCCTATTCCAATCTCTGCCTGCACCAGGGCGGGCCGGCCTGCGAGGGCCTGATTATGCATCAGGTCGAGGACGTGATCGGGCCCGACAAGACCTGGGTTGGCCAGAAATTCTCCGACCAGCAGGTCAATTTCGTCTGCCCCTGGCACGGCTATGAATACGACATCAAGACCGGCGAATGCGCCGCCGACCGGCGGCTGCGCCTGAAGAAGTACAACGTCGTCCGCCGCGGCGACGACATTTTCGTCGCGATCTGACCGCGCACAGGAAGGACACGCCCATGGTCGATCTTCCGCTCTCCAACGACCGCCGCATGCGGGTCGACGAATTCGACTCCGGCAAGATGCTGGCGCACGCGGCGCGGCAGGCGAAGCAGCGCGGCTACGACAAGTTCCCGATCGTCGACGTCGACTCGCACCATTATGAGCTCGAATCGTTCAACGAAATCCTCGAATACATGACCGACCCGGTGCTCAAGCAGCTCGCCCAGATGGCGAACTCCGGCAATGCCAAGGGCGTCGGCGTGATGCCGGGCGGCGTCGGCTACCAGGACATGGGCGGCCGCGCCATCCGCTATCCGCTGCGGCGGATCGAGAAGCCCGAGCCCGGCGTGCACCGCGACGTGTCGCTGACGCGGCGCTGGATGGACGCCATGGGCGTCGACGTGGCGGTGCTGTTTCCCTCGCCGATGCTGCAACTCGGCCTGCATCCGCAGGTCGAGGCCGAGGTCGCGCTGGCGCAGGCCTACAACCGCTGGCTGGCCGAGCGGGTGCTGGCCGAGGAGCCGCGCATCCGCTCGATGATCTACCTGCCGTTCAACGATCCCGAGGCGAGCTACCGCATGGTCAAGGAGTTCGCCGGCAAGAAGGGCGTGTCGGGCTTCATGATCACCTCGGTGCGCTACCGGCCGGTGCACCACAACAGCTACATGAAGATCTATTCGCTGATCGAGGAGACCGGTCTGCCGCTGGCGTTCCACGCCGGCTACAACTGGAACGAACAGTCGATGACCATGATGAACAAGTTCATCTCGGTCCATGCGCTGGGCTTCGTCTGGTACAACATGGTGCACATGACCAACTGGGTGTTGAACGCGCTGCCCGAGCGCTTCCCCAAGCTCAAGGTGATCTGGATCGAGAGCGGGCTGGCCTGGCTGCCGTTCATGATCCAACGGCTCGACAACGAATACATGATGCGCTCGTCGGAGTGTCCCGGCCTGAAGAAGCTGCCCGGCGAGTACATCACCGACATGTTCTACACCTCGCAGCCGATGGAAATGCCGCGCGACATGAGCCTGCTCGAGGCGACCTTCAAGTGCATCAAGGCGGAGAGCCAGCTGCTGTACTCGTCCGACTATCCGCACTGGGACTTCGACCTGCCGTCGACGATCTACGACCTGCCGTTCCTCAAGGAGAAGGCCAAGCGCGACATCCTCGGCGGCAACGCCGCCAAGCTGTTCAAGCTCGACATCAACGGCCAGAAGCTCGCCAAGGTGGCCTAGAGCATGATCCCGAAAAAGCCTGCCCCGGACTTGATCCGGGGTGGCAACCGGTTTTCGGAAAAGATCATGCTCAAATAAGAAACTAGATCGGGATGACGATTCGAAGAAAAGTCATTCCGATCTAGCGGCTGCGTTTCGAAGCACGCCTCGCGTCTACTGCTTCGGCGGCGGCGCGAGCTTCTGTCCCGTCAGCTCGGCCAGAACGCCCTGCCGCGCGATCTCGTCGCGCATGAACTTGTCGAACTTCTCGGGCGTGTTGTCGGCGGCCGGCGGCGGCGCCATCCCGAGTTCCGCCATCGGCTTCTTGAACTGATCGGTCTGCAACACTTCGTTGAGCTGCTTGTTCAGATAGGCGACGATCGGCTTCGGCGTCCTGGCCGGCGCGCCAAGCCCAACGAAACCGCGCACGTCGATCTTGAGGCCCAGCTCGGTGAAGGTCGGAACGTCCGGCCAGGCCTCCATGCGCTTGGAGCCTGCGACCGCGAGGGCGCGAAGCCTGCCGGAATCCACGAGCGTCTTGCCCTGCGAGAAGTACGTGAAGGTGCCCTGGATTGCGCTGGTGGCAACGGCGGTCGCAGACTCCCCCGAACCGCGATAATGCACCGCCTGGAGTCTGGATTCCCGCGGCGCGATTGAATTGCGCCAGCGCCGCGTTCGGCGATGACGCCGGGCCGGAGGTGCCGATGCTGTACTTGCTCGGATTGGCCTTGGCATCCGCGATCAATTCGGCCACCGTCTTGATCGGCAGCTTGGCGTCGATGACCAGGATCATCGGCGGCCCGTCGACGATCCAGCCGATCATCGCGAAATCATCCACCGGATGGTAAGACAGCGGCATGAAATGGATGTTCTGCGCATCGCCGATCGAATTGGCATGCAGCGTGTAGCCATCCGGCGTGGCGCGCGTCGACGTAGGCTGCGCCGATCGTGCCGGAAGCGCCGGTGCGGTTTTCGATGACAACCGGCTGACCGATCTTCTCCCGCAGCAGGGACGTGGCAAGGCGCGTGGGCACGTCGGTCAGGCCGCCGGCCGGGAACGGCACCACCACGGTGATGGTGCGGTTCGGATAGTTCTCCGCCTGGGCCCAGGCGGTGACGGTCGCGGCAAGACAGATCCCGATCCAGCTCATCCATCGCAATGCAAATTTCATCGGTTCGCTCCGCCTGAAATGCAGACCTGGGATAGTGTGTCGAACGCGCGCCGGAGTCAAAGTCCGGCGCATCTTTCCCCTGCGCCGCAGCGATGCGATGCTGCCCGGCGATGAACAAGGATTGGACTGAATGACCAACAAGAATGCAGAGCCGTTGCTCCCCGTCGAACTCGGCGCCGGCAAGGTGAAATTCGCGCAGGGCATCAAGGCCGGCCGCTGGGTGTTCGCCACCGGCGTCATGGCCCAGGATTTCAAGAACGGCATCGCGCCGGACGTGCTGGCCGAGGACGCCCCGCATGCCGGCCTGCCCAAGCGCGAGAAGGAGGCGCTGCGCATCTGGGAAAACATCGACGCGGTTCTGCGCGCGGCCGGCACCGACCGCAACAACCTCGTGCGCACCGACCAGTACTACGCGACGGTCAAGGCCGTGCCGGCCTACCAGCACGTACGGCGCGAATTCCTTGCAGGCCGGGTCGCGCCATCGACCTCCGTCACGCAGCAGGGTTTGCTGCTGCCTGGCGCCGACATGAACATCCAGGCGCTCGGGATTATCCCGGGCCCCGGATTCGAGATCGCCCATGTCAAGGACGAGCGTCTCTCCTCCCGGCCAACCGCGGGCTTTTCCGCGGCGCTGACCGTGGGCGACTTCATCTTCGTTCCCGGCCTCACAGCGAGCGCGAAAGGCGACGAGCCGCATCGCAACGGCGTGGCCAAGGCCGCCTTGCTGGCCGATGGCCAGCAATGGGCCGGCCAGCCGATCAAGGTGGAGACCGAGTTCATCATCACGCAGCGGATCGTGCCCTCGCTCGCGCTGGCCGGCGCCACCATCGACGACATCATCCATGCCCAGGTCTATCTGACCGACCCGGAAGACTACTCAGCCTTCAACGAAACCTGGTCCCGGCATTTCGCAAAAACGCGGCCGTCGCTGTCGATCATCCCCATCGCCGCGCATGGGCTCGCGTCCTATGACGGCACGATCGAGATCAATGTGCTGGCGGCGAAGCCGGGCAGCGCCGCGCAGAAGCGCCATGTCGACGCCGGCGTTCCGACCGCATTCCGTCACCAGCCGCAAGCCGTCAAGGCCGGCGACCTCCTGTTCATGTCGGCGCAGATGGCGATCAACAGCGACGGCCGCCTGATCGCGGCGGCGAAAGACGCGCGACAGCCCCGGTTCGGCTCGCGGGCGCAAGTCCAGGCCGAGCACATCATCGGCAACATCGAGAAGCTTTGCCAAGCCGCCGGCACGTCGCTGCATAACATCGTGCGGGTGCTGCAATTCCATACCGACCTCGACGAGTTCTACCCCGTCTACCAGGTCTGGGAGCGCCGTCTGGGCGGCCGGCCGCTGCCGTTCTCCGCGGTGGAGGTGCCCGCTCCCCTGCCGGTTCCGGGCGCGACCTTGATGATCGAGGCCTGGGCCTACGTGCCGTAGTCCGCGAGCCGTCGCTCGCCGCGTGGCGCGCGAGGCGCAGCTCTGGACCAAAACCGTCGACGACGCCGGTATTCCCAAGCAGTAAAGGACTTAGCGCTGCGGCGCGGGCTGCGCCGGCAGCGCCTGGCCGGACAGCTTGGCGAGCTCGCCCTGATGGGCGACCTCTTGGCGCATGAAGGCGTCGTATTTCTCCGGCGTGTTGTCGTTGGCGGACGGCGCGGCCATGCCGAGCTCGGCCATCTTCTGCTTGAACGCCGTGCTCTGCACCACGTCGTTGAGATGCTTGCTCCAGAACTGGATCACCGGTTTCGGCGTCTTGGCGGGCGCAGCAAGGCCGACGAAGCCCCGGGAGACGATGTTGTAGCCCTGCTCGACGAACGTCGGCACGTTCGGCCAGCCCTCGATCCGCTTCGGGCTCGCGACCCCGAGCGCGCGCAGCTTGCCGTCGTCGACCAGCGGCTTGGCCTGGGAGTAGAACGTGAACGCGCCCTGGATGGCGCCGCCGACCACCGCGCGGGCCGCCTCGCCCGAGCCTCGGTACGGCACCGGAACGATCTCGGTCTTGGCGGCAAGATTCATCTGCATCAGCGACAGCCCGGGAGACGAGGCCGGCCCCGAGGTGCCGACGCTGAACTTGCTCGGATTGGCCTTGGCGTCGGCGATCAGCTCGGTGAGCGTCTTGTGCGGCAGGTTGGCGTCGATCACGAACACCAGCGCCGGCCCGTCGACGATCCAGCCGATCATTTCGAAATCGTCGACCGGACTGTAGGTGGTCGGCAGGTAATGGATGTTCTGCGTGTCGGCCAGCGAATTGGCGAGCAGCGTGTAGCCGTCGGGAGTGGCGCGCGCCACCGAGGTCGCGCCGACCACGCCGGAGCCGCCGGTCCGGTTCTCGACCACGATGTTCTGGCCGATCTTCTCCTGCAGCATGATCGCGGCGAGACGCGCCGGCACGTCGGTCAAGCCGCCGGGCGCGAACGGCACCACCCAGGTGATCGGCCGGTTCGGATAGTTCTGCGCCTGCGCGGCGTGCGGCGAGGATGCAGGCGAGCAGTGCGCCAGCGATGCGGATGAGATGGCGGATCATGGGACGCTCCCGTTTCCGGCATTGAACGCCTTCCCAGTGTTCGACCGCAATGCCAAAGTCGGGGCAACCGGCATGCGGGGGAGGCACAGCCATGGCTGAAAATAGCGCATCAGTGGAGGCGCTGCTTGCCGTCGAGCTCGGCGCCGGCAAGGTCAAATTCGCGCAAGGCATCAAGGCCGGCCGCTGGGTGTTCGCCACCGGCGTGATGGCGCAGGACTTCAAGACCGGCATCGGCGCCGGATGTGCTGGCCGAGCGCCTGCCGCACGGCGGTCTGCCCAAGCGCGAGAAGGAAGCGCTGCGCATCTTCGAGAACGTCGATGCGGTGCTGCGCGCGGCCGGCACCGACCGCAGCAACCTGGTGCGCACCGACCAGTACTACACCACGGTGAAGGCGGTGCCGGCCTATCAGCAGGTGCGGCGCGAATTCCTCGCCGGCCGGATCCCGCCCTCGACCTCGATCGCCCAGCAAGGCCTGCTGCTGCCGGGCGCCGACATGAACATCCAGGCGATGGGCGTGATCCCGCAGCCGGGCTTTGAGGTCACGCACTTGAAGCACGAGGCGCTCGCCGGCCGGCCGACCTCGGGCTATTCGCCGGCGCTGACGGTCGGCGATTTCGTCTTCATTCCCGGCATCACCTCGCTTGCGATCGGCGACGAGCCGCGGCGCAACGGCGTCGCCGCGGCCGCGCTGATGACCGAGGGCACGCAATGGGCCGGCCAGCCGATCAAGCTCGAAACCGAGTTCATCATCAGCAAGCGGATGGTGCAGTCGCTGGCGCTCGCCGGCGCCAGGCTCGAAGACGTGGTGCACGCCCAGGTCTATCTGACCGACCCCGAGGATTATTCCGCCTTCAACGAGGTGTGGTCGCGGCAGTTCGGCGCGACCAAGCCGACGCTCGACGTGATCCCCTGCATCGACCACGGGCTTGCGCCCTATGACGGCAAGATCGAGATCAACGTCATTGCGCTGAAGCCCGGCGGCGCGACCGTAAAGAAACCGATCGACGCCGGCGTTGCGACCGCGTTCCGCAACCAGCCGCAGGCGTTGCAAGTCGGCGATCTGCTGTTCATGTCGGGGCTGATGGCGATCGACCGTGACGGGCTTGTGAAGCAGGCCGCCGCCGATCCGCGCCAGCCGCATTTCTCGTCGGCGGCGGAGGCGCAGGCCGAGGCGATCATCGACAACATCGAGCGGCTCTGTCAGGCCGCCGGCACCTCGCTCGGCAATCTGGTGCGCGTGCTGCAATTCCACACCGACATCCGCGAGTTCTATCCAGTCGCCAAGGTCTGGGAGCGCCGCCTGGGCGGCCGGCCGCTGCCGGTGTCCGCCGTGGAGGTGCCGGCGCCGCTGCCGGTGCCGGGCGCCACCCTGCTGATCGAGGCCTGGGCCTACGCGCCCTGAAAAATGTCGAAAATTGCGGCTTGACGGCCGCCACCGTCTCCTGTATTTAACCGATCAGTTATTTAACTACATGGCTAAATACAAATGCAGACCGACCGCCTCAGCGCCACCTTCGCGGCCCTCGCCGACCCGACGCGGCGAGCGATCCTGGCCCGGCTTGTGCGGGGCGAGACCTCGGTCACCGAGCTGTCCAAGCCGTTCGACATCAGCGGCCCCGCCGTCTCCAAGCATCTCAAGGTGCTGGAGGGCGCCGGCCTGATCACCCGCGGCCGCGAGGCGCAATGGCGTCCCTGCAAGATCGAGCCGCAGGCGCTGAAGCCGGTGGATGAGTGGCTCGAGAACTACCGCAGGCTTTGGGAGCAGCGGCTCGACCGGCTGGAGGATTATCTGCGCGAGCTGCAAGCCAAGCAGCCCAAGACCACGCAGCCCAAGTCCAAGCAACCCAAGGAGAGCAAGCGTGGCCGCAAGAAGTAGCCTCGATCTCGACAGCGATCCGCGGGCGATCGTCGGCATGCGCGAATTCGATGCGCCGCGCGAGCTGGTGTGGACCGCATGGACCGATCCCAAGCACCTGTCGCAATGGTGGGGCCCGGACGGCTTCACCACCACGACCAGCGCGTTCGACATGCGGCCGGGCGGCGTGTGGCGGTTTGTCATGCACGGGCCGGACGGCCGCGACTACGAGAACCGCATCACCTTTGACGAGATCGTGAGGCCGGAGCGGCTGGTGTATCACCACGGCGGCGGCGATGACGTCGAGGCGGTGCAATTCCACACCACCGTCATATTCGAAGACTTAGGTGCCAACCGCACGCGCGTCACCCTGCGCGGCGTGTTCCCGTCGGCCGAAGCGCGCGCCCGCGTGATCAAGGAGTACGGCGCCGACAAGGGCATGGTCCAGACGCTGTCACGTCTCAGTGATTATTTGGCCAAGCTTCCGGCGTAGATCGTTGTTGAACAGGAGAACGTCATGCCCATCACCCGCAAGATCACGCCCTGGCTGTGGTTCGACGGCCAAGCCGAAGCGGCGGCCAAGCACTACGTTTCGATCTTCAAGAACTCCAAGGTCGGCGCGATCAGCCGCTACGGCAAGGAGGGCAAGGAAATCCACGGCCGCGATGCCGGCTCGGCCATGACCGTAGAGTTCGAGCTCGAAGGCCAAAAGTTTGTCGGGCTCAACGGCGGCCCGCACTTCAAGTTCAACGAGGCGGTCTCGTTCCAGATTCTTTGCGAGACGCAGGCCGAGGTCGATCACTTCTGGAACAAGCTTTCGGAAGGCGGCAGCGAAAGCCAGTGCGGTTGGCTGAAGGACAAGTTCGGTCTGTCGTGGCAGGTCATTCCGACCGCCCTGCCCGAGCTCATGAAAAGTGGCGACGCCGCAACAGCCGGACGCGTCATGAACGCAATGCTGCAAATGAAGAAGATCGATATTGCGGCGCTGCAGCAGGCCGCCGGCTGAACGAAAATTGTTTGAGAGCACCAGTTTCGAAAGGAGAAAGCCATGCAAGTCCAATCCTATCTGTTCTTCAACGGCCGCTGCGAAGAGGCGATCGAGTTCTACAAGAAGACGCTCGGCGCCAAGGTCGAGATGATGATGCGTTTCAACGAAGCGCCTCCCGGCGAGCACAAGCCGCCGCCCGGCACCGAGAACAAGATCATGCACTCGAGCCTGCGCATCGGCGACACCGCGGTGATGGCGTCCGACGGCATGGCGCAAGGCCAGCCGGAGTTCAAAGGCTTCTCGCTCACGCTCAATCCCAAGACCGAGGCCGAGGCCGAACGCCTGTTCGGCGCCCTGTCGGCCGGCGGACAGGTGCACCAGCCGCTGATCAAGACCTTCTTCTCGCCGAAGTTCGGCATGCTCGCCGACAAGTTCGGCGTCGGCTGGATGGTGATGGTCGAGCCGCAGGCCTGAGCAAAGGAATCAGTTCCATGAGCGACACCGTGGCGTCAAAGCCGTTCGTCATTTCGCGCGTGCTCGACGCGCCGCGCGATCTGGTGTGGAAGGCGTTCACCGAACCCGAGCGCATGAAGGAATGGTGGGGCCCGAAGGGCGTCAAGGTCGTCAAATCCGAAATGGATCTGCGCCCCGGCGGCATCTACCTCTACGGCATGCAAGTGCCTGACGGTTCGGTGATGTGGGGCAAGATGACGTTCCGCGAGATCAAGGCGCCGGAGCGGCTGGTGTGCATCACCTCGTTCTCTGACGAGGCCGGCGGCATCACGCGGCATCCGCTATCCGCGACCTGGCCGCTGGAGACGTTCTCGATCATCACGTTCGAGGAGCAGCCCGGCGGCAAGACCAAGCTCACGGTCAACTGGTCGCCGCACAACCCCAGCGACGAAGAGCGCAAGACCTTCGACACCAGCCACGACAGCATGACCAAGGGCTGGAGCGGCACCCTGGAGCAGCTCGAAGCCTATCTCGGCCAAGGCCTCGTCAGCCTGAAGGCGATCGCCGAACGTAACACATGAATCGAAGGAGGCTACCTATGTCGTATGTCGATGGATTTGTGGTCCCGGTTCCGAAGAAGAAGCTCGCGGCCTACCGCAAGATGGCGCTGAAAGCCTCGAAGGTCTGGCGCGATCACGGCGCGCTCGAAATCTGCGAATGCGTCGCCGACGACGTGAAAGTCGGCAAGTGGACCTCGTTTCCGCGCAGCGTCAAGCTCAAGCGCGGCGAGACCGTGGTGTTCTCCTACATCGTCTACAAGTCGCGCAAGCAGCGCGACGCCGTGATGGCGAAGGTCATGAAGGACAAGCGACTCGCCGAGATGATGGACCCGAGCGCCATGCCATTCGACGCCAAGCGCATGATCTACGGCGGCTTCAACACCATCGTATCGGCGTAGCGCCACTGTCCCGACGGTCGCGGAGCATCTGATGAAAAGGACATTGGCTGTCATTGCAGGCGTGGTCGTCGTCGCCGTCGCGGGCCTGCTCGCTTATGCCGCGACCAAGCCGGACACCTTCCGGGTCCAGCGCAGCGCCAGCATCAATGCGCCGCCCGAGAAGGTGTTTCCGCTGATCAACGACTTCAAGTCCTGGAGCGCGTGGTCGCCTTGGGAGACCAAGGACCCGGGGATGAAGCGGAGCTATGGCGCCACGACCAGCGGCAAGGGCGCGACCTATGCCTGGGACGGCGACAGCAATGTCGGCGCGGGCAATATGGAGATTACCGACGCGCCCGCGCCGTCGAAGGTCCGGTTGAATCTGAACATGACCAGGCCAATGGAGGCCCGTAACGTCGTCGAATTCACGCTGCAACGGAAGGGCAATGCGACCGAGGTCACCTGGACGATGAACGGCGACGTGCCGTTCGTCGCAAAGGTCATCCATGTCGTGTTCGACATGGACAAGATGGTCGGCGGCGAGTTCGAGGCCGGCCTCGCCAAGCTCAAGGCCGCCGCCGAGAAGTAGCGTCGGTCATCACCCCCTCGGATTGCGCAGCACCACGCAGTCGCCGCCGCTCTTGTGCATGCGGTCGCAAAGCTCGTTGGCGGCGGCGCGCGTATCGGCACCGATCCGCACCTGGTAGCGCGGCAGCGCGCCTGCGCCGGCGCTCGAACAGGATCGGGTCGCGCCCGGCCAGCACCTCGGCGTGGCGCTGCTGTAGCGCGGCATATTTGCTGAGCATCCGCTCGCGCGAGCGGTCGGCGCCGAGGATCGCGCCCCACGGCTGCATCGCGCCCTGGATTACGCGCTGTTCGAGCGCCGCATAGAACGGATTGGGCGCGCGCTTGAGCAAGGCCATCAGCTCGCCGCATCCCGGCCCGGGGTGCGGCTTGCGGTCGTCGCCGCCCTTGGCCCATTGCTCGACCGAAAGCCCGGTGATCGCCGCCACATAGGAGCGGGTTTCGGCCGGCATGCCGCCCGAGCCCGCCAACCATTCGCGGACGCGCCGCGGCCCGGCATTGTAGGCGGCAGCAGCAAGTCCGAGATTGCCGAACTCGCGGCGCAGCTCGCTCAAGAACTCCGCCGATTTCGGCAGCGCCTGGATCGGATCGAACGGATTAAGCAGATTGCGCTCGGCCGCCGTGCCCGGCATGAACTGGGCGATGCCTTGCGCCCGCTTACCGCTGCGCGTCACCGGCCCGACCGCGTCGGCGCGGAAGCGGCTCTCCTGCCAGATCACGCGGGCGAAGAATTCAACCGGCAGATCGTTGGCCCGCGCCGCCGATTCGAGCAGCAGGCAGATCGACTTCTGCGCGTCGTCGCGCGCGGCCCGGCTGGTTTCGGGCGGGGGTGGCGCAGCCGATGGCTCTTGCGCGGGCTGGCCGGGTTCGGGCGGGTGTGGTGTAGGCGATGGCTCTTGCGCGGCCTGGCCGGTTTCGGGCGGGGGCGGCGCAGCCGGCGGCTCTTGTGCGCCCGCCGGCCATGCCAGCAGCAGAACGGCGGCGAGCCCCGCCATCCGCGGCATCGCCAGCATTGGCTAGTGCGCGCCGTTGCCTTCGCGCAGGAAGCCGAGCTTCTGCATCACCGGCTCGTCGCTGACGCGGAACAGCACCGCGCCGCCGTCGCTACGATGGACGTGCTCACGCCACGACGGCACCACGATCACGTCGCCGCGCGACCAGGTCAGCGTCTGCCCCTCCACGTCGGTCGTGCCCTGGCCGCGCACCACGCCGAGCACGTTGTTGGCCATCACCTTGCGCGGCGCGGTCGCCTGCCCGGGTTTCAGCTCCGTCATCGACAGCGCCATGGTGTCGAGCGCGGGCTCGCCGAGCGCGATCTCGGCGGGCTTGCCGTTTGCGCGCGCCGACGCCTCCTTGAGGCGGCGCTCGCTGTCCGCCCACGGGAAATGCATTTGTGATGCATTGGGCGAAGCGTTCGCCACCACGGTCTCCTGCTCGAACTCGTCGGGATGCGGCTCGAAGAACATCGGGTCGAGCAATTGCACCAGCGGCACGTCGAGCACGTCGAGCCAATAGGCGCAGGCCCGGCTATCGTTGCCGTGGCCATGCCAGCACCAGTTCGGGGTCAGCACCACGTCGCCCGGCATCATCGACAGCCGCTCGCCGTTGACGATGGTGTAGGCGCCGGGCTCGGCGTCGAGCACGAGGCGAAGCGCGTTCGGCGTGTGGCGGTGCGAACGCGCCTTCTCGCCCGGCATGATCATCTGATAGGCCGCGACGATGGTGCGCGAGGTGGCGTAATCGCCAGCCGGATTGTGCATCACCAGATTGCGCCGCTCGGCCAGCTCGGTATTGATCAGGCGGCCGGCCGCGTCGAGCGCGCCCTTGGCCTGCGCGTAGCTCCAGCGGTACGGCTCGAAGGTCTTCTTCGGCTCCGCCCACAGCGATGGCGTCTTCTTGGCCCAGCCGGCGCCGATCCTGATGTCGCCGAGATAGCCATAGAGCTCCTCCAGCGAGCCGGACTGGGCGAGCTGTTGCGGCGTGGGGCTGGTCATGGCGGTCTCCATTCCGGATGCGATGGGCCGGCAAAGATTACATCGCAACGGGCGTCGCGTGTTGCGGCGGAACCAAGAATCCCAAGCGACACGTCCAGCCGGAACCTGCGGCGGGCGGTGGCGCCGCCGGTCATGCGAAGTCCCAAATTGGCACAATTGCATTGTGATTTCATATGCTTAACTGGTTAAAACAATTGGTTAGCAGATTCTAAAGCTGCTATAGCTGACCGCACTGCGAGGAGGCCATGGGAAGCTCAGCCCAGGTTCTGAGCCAGTCACCCGCACGCGGGAGGAGCCGCGTCATCGCTGGGAGCACAGACGTATGAAATACCTCACAGTGTGTGCGGCCTCGCTGTTGGCCCTGGGGCTCGCGGCGCTGGCCACGCCGGCGTCTGCCGCGGACGACGGCGCTCGTCGTCAGCGCGGCGGTCAGGGCGATTGCTACAAGTGCCCGAAGCTGAGACCGAACTACGACAGCACCGAGGTGCTCAAGGAGAGCAAGGACATCGATCACTCGCGGGTCATCGAGACCCAGAGCGTGGTCCCGTCCAAGCGTCTGATCGAGACCAACCACCTCATCATCCACGAGACCGAGGTTCGCAACACTGGAACGGTGGTGCACAACCACACCATTGTTGAGAAGGAACTCGTGCTGACCAAAAAGAACGTTGACCACAAATACGTCACCAACAACATCAATCTCGTGGAGCACAAGTACAACACGGTGCGGCAGCACATTCTCGAGGAGCGCGAGATTCCCGGCAAGGTCCGCCACATCCGTTGCAATTGTGATCGCCCGTCACGGGTTCGCGCCTACGGCATGGCCCCGGCAAAGCCGGTCCAGGCCTATGGCATCGCGCCGAAATACGTGAGCCCGAAATACTGATCCACGCCGCTCGATAAGCGCGGCTCAAGATCTCATAATCGAAGCGGTTGGTCAGCCGCCTCGCAGGGAAACCTGCGGGACGGTCTGTCGTTGGGCAGATCGGATTCTCCGCGGCAGGTTCGGCCGAGCGGCAAGGATCGCATGCATGCTGGGGAGGCGTGCGACGGCGGTGGTACAGCTGGGTGGACTCGAACCACCGACCTCTTGGTCCACAGCCAAGCGCTCTAACCAACTGAGCTACAGCTGCCCATTGTCGCGATGCGCTGCAACCTAGAGCATGATCCGGAAAAGGGAAAGCCGGTTTTCCGAAAAGCCTGCCCTCGGGCTTGACCCGAGGGATCGTGCTCGGTCAAAGCCCAATAAAGGCTCGCTGGGGCGGGCTTGCGGATTCCGCAACGTCGCCAAAACGAAAAGGCCCGGACCTTGCCCGGGCCTTTTCAGTGAGATCCGATCGGTCGATCAGGCGACCTTCTTGAACGCGCCGGAGACGCTCTCCTTGAGCGGCTCGGTGGTCTCGGTCACGATCTTCTGCGCCAGCGCGCTGAGGTCCTTGGACTGCGCGGTCAGCGCGTCGAACTGCTTGCGCATATGCGCGGTGGAGAGCTCGACCGCCTCCGACAGCGACTTCACGGTCAGCAACTCGCTGGCGAAATCGAAGTTGGCGTTGGTGTTGGCGCGCGCCGCCTCGATCAGCTTGAGGCCGTAGTCGGCGGCGCCCTTGCTCGCGGTGGCGTAGCTGTCCTCGATCAGGTCGGTCGCCTCTTCGGTCGCCGACTTGATCTTTTCCCAGTTGTCCTTCGCCTGGTTGACGCCCTTCTCGGCGAACTCGCGGAACGCCGCCGGAATCTCGAGCTTCGGCATCTCGAACTTCGGCATATCGAAGCGGGGAATTTCGAACTTGGGAGTTGCGGTGCCGGCGAGGCTCGCGGGCGCCGGCCTGGTCTTCGGCTTGGAGGTGGTGACGCTGACGTCGCTCATGACGATATCCCTGATGGTGGCGGATATCCGGCCCCCTGGATGTGCCGCCACTCCATCGATCCAGGGCGCGATTGATCGGGCTGTCGCGGCGCAGGCAGGCCTGACGCCATGACGCAGCCATCGGCTGCTAGATAACACGCCTTATATTGCATTGCAACATAAATTATCGCAATGCACAAAACGGTCAGGAAGACGCCTCAGCGGCGCCCCATTGTGACGGCGTCAAGCGGCGCCCTTCTGGGAGCGGCTCGCCGCGTTGCGGGCGTTTTGGGCCAGTTCCTGGGCCTGCCCGGTCAGCGCCTGCATCTGCGCCGTCACAAAATCGGCATGCAGCTTGGCAATCTCCTCGGGTGAGCGCGCCCGAACAAGGCTCTGCGCGAACTCGAACGAGGCCGCGATATTGCGCTGGGCAAAGCCCATCGCCTGCTGTTGCAGATCGCGCGCGGCGGCCTGTGCGGCGGTGGTCTGGCCTTCGAAGCTTGAGACCGCGCGATGGGTGGCCGTCATCAGTTCGTCGAAGGCGTTCCTGGCCTGCTCGACGCCCTGTTCCGCAAGCGCGCGCATTTCGAGAAGAACGTTGTGATTCCTGGTGGCTGGATCGGTCATTTGGGCCTCTTTTGCGTCATGATGTTAACCATCTCAACGTCCCGACAGGCTCCGATGATCCCTTTGATTAAGGTTAGGTTCAGCCGGCCGCGCCGCAAGCCCCGGCCAGCGTGGACCTGGTGGATGCCGCGGACTATGACGATTTCAATTAAAACCATCACAGCGACAGCGCGCTTAACGGGGCCGGACGTGGGATGAGTGAGGCCAGATCGCTCCTCGTCTATCTGCGCGACCCCAGGCTCGCGCCGCATGTCACGGCTGAGACGCCGGCGTGGCTTTGGAGCGCAGATGCAGCGCGCATCCTCTGGGGCAATCCCGCAGCCGCCGCGATCTTCAACGCCGCATCGCCCGCGGCACTCGCCGGCCACACCATCGACCCCAAGGGCTCCGCGGCGCTGCAGATGGCGCGGCTTGCCGGCACGCTGCCGCACGGCGCGCCGCCGCGGCTCGAGCGCCTGCGCGGATTCGGCGGCCGGTTCGGCGGCGCGCTGCTGTGCGGCTGCTCGCGCATCATGCTCACCGATCGCACGCCCGCGATCCTGGTGATCGCAACCGAAGTCGCCGGCCCCCATCTGTCACTCGAGGAGCGCGCCCGCCGTCTGCTGGTCGGCTGCGACGAGGCGGTCGCATTGTTCTCGGCCGACGGCGCGCTGCTGCAGGCCACGCCAGCCGCCCAGCAGCGACTGGGCCGCGGCCGGACGCTGACCGCGCTCGGAGCGGGTCCGCTCGCCTCCCTGGCGCTGGCCGGCGGCCATGCCGCGGGCGAGCATGGCGACGGCCAGATCGCGCTCGATCGCATCGGCCATGGCGCTGCAACGCTGTTGCTGGCGGCATTCGAGGCGCAGCCTGTCGATGACGCCAAACCGGCCGAACGCCCTGCCCTGCCGCCGGTCGCTGCTGCAGCCGTGACCACCGAGCCGACACCGCCGCCGCCGGAAATGCAGCCGACGTCCGCGGCGATGCCTCCTTCGGAGGCAGCCGCTCGGCGGCAGCCGCTGCGCTTCGTCTGGCAGATGGACGTCGATCACCGCTTCACGGTCGATTCTGAAGAATTCCGCGCGCTGATCGGACCCAACACCGCCGCAGCGCTCGGCCGTCCCTGGAGCGAGATGGCGGCCATGCTCGGCCTCGATCCCGAAGGCCAGGTTGCGGGCGCGCTCGCCTCGCGCGAGACCTGGAGCGGCATCATCGTGGCGTTTCCGGCCGACGGCACCGATACGCGATTTGCGATCGAGTTGTCCGGGCTGCCGGTGTTCGACCGCGACCGCAGCTTCCGCGGCTACCGCGGCTTCGGAGTTTGCCGCGATGTCGCGCGCATGGTCGAGCTGTTGCGCACCGCCCGCCCGGACATTGCCGCCGCCGCGTCCGCCGAGCCGACGCTGTTCAAGCCGGAACCGCCGGCGCTGACGGTGGTGCCGCCGTCGGAGAACGTGGTGCCGTTCCGCGCGTCGGCGCCGCCGGACAAGCCGCCGACGCTGACACCGATCGAGCAGGGCGCGTTCAGCGAGCTCGCCAACCGCCTCACCGCGCGCCTGCGCTCCAGCGACAAGTTGGCCAAGGACTCCGCCGAGCCGCCGGCCGAGGCGCCCGCACCGCCAACCGAGACGCCGGAGCGCGAAGCCAAGCCGAAAGAGCGCGGCGACGCCAAGATACCAGCTGCCGATCAACGCCCGATCCTCGATCAGCTGCCGATCGGCGTGCTGGTCTACCGGCTCGACCGACTGATCTACGCCAACCGCGCGTTCCTGGATTGGACCGGCTACGGGCATCTGCCGGCGCTCGAGGCAGCCGGCGGGCTCGACGCGCTGTTCGTCGAGCCAACCGGCAATGATCTCGGCGCCAACAACGGCGCGAAGTCGCTCTCCATCGCCACCAACAAAGGCGATCAGTTGCCGGTCGAGGCGCGGCTGTTCACGTCGCCGTGGGAAGGCGAATCCGCGCTGGTGCTGATGCTGACCGGCGTCCGCGATCGCCGCGCGGCGGCGGCCAAGACCACCGACGGCGGGCTGTCGGAGCTCCGCGCCGTGCTCGACGCCACCGCCGACGGCGTGGTGGTGCTCGGCTCCGACCGCTCGGTGCTCGCGGCCAATCGCGCCGCTGAGACGATGTTCGGCTACGACCGCGGGGAAATGACCGGGCTGCCGTTTCTCAGCCTGTTCGCGCCGGACGGTCAGCGCGGCGCGCTCGATTACGTCAACAGCGCGCCATCGGCCGGTGAGGGCCGCGAGGTCGGCGGCCGGCGGCGCAATGGCGTCGCGGTCACGCTGCTGATGTCGGTCGCAAGGATTGCCGGCGCGGGCGAGAAGCTCTGCGCCACGTTTCGCGACATCAGCCGCTGGAAGAAATCGGAGGCCGACATCCTCAACGCCAAGCGGCAGGCGGAAATCGCGTCGGCCGCGAAGTCGGATTTCATCGCCAAGGTCAGCCACGAGATCAGAACACCGCTCAACGCCATCATCGGCTTCACCGAGGTGATGATGCAGGAGCGCTTCGGCCCGATCGGCAACGACCGCTACCGGCAATATCTCAAGGACATCCGCGCCTCGGGCGGGCATCTGGTCTCGCTGCTCAACGACCTGCTCGACCTGTCCAAGATCGAGGCCGGCAAGCTCGATCTCAACTTCGCCAACGTCGACCTCAACGAGCTGACGCAGCAATGCGTCGCGCTGATGCAGCCGCAAGCGAACCGCGAGCGCATCATCATCCGCACCTCGCTCGCCAGCGACCTGCCGCAGGTCACGGCCGATCCGCGCTCGGTGCGCCAGATTGCGCTCAACCTTTTGTCGAACTCGATCAAGTTCACCGGCGCCGGCGGCCAGGTGATCGTCTCGACCGCACACAACGACGGCGGCGGCGTGGTGCTGCGCGTGCGCGACACCGGCGCCGGCATGAGCGAGCAGGATATCGCCATCGCGCTCGAGCCGTTCCGGCAGCTCGCCACCTCGGCACGCTGGGGCTCGAGCGGAAGCGGTCTCGGCCTGCCGCTGACCAAGGCGCTGGCGGAGGCCAACCGCGCCAGCTTCTCGATCCGCAGCGCCGTGCACTCCGGCACGCTGGTGGAAGTGGCGTTCCCGGGCACCAAGCTGGCCGCCGAATAGCGTCCGATCCGGCCTGGAACGCCGCCGGCTTCGGGCTATGATGATGGCCCGCCGCGCGGCCGGTTGCCCGCGCCCAATCGGAGACTGTGGGGAAACGCCATGCCGATCGCAAAAGTCCGCGGAGTGAACATTTTCTACCAGGTCATCGGCACCCAGGGTCCGTGGGTGGCGCTGATCACCGGCGGCCGCCGCGGTCACGACGAGTTCGTGCCGGTTGCCGAAAGGCTCGCCAAGGCCGGCTATCGCGTCGTGCTGCACGACCGCCGCAACACCGGCCGGTCCGACGTGCTGATCGAAGGCGACATCGCCGAGGAAACCCTTTGGCTCGACGACCTACATGAACTTCTGAAGCAGCTCAACGCGCTGCCGGCGTTCGTCGGCGGCTCGTCGGCCGGCGCGCGCACCTCGATGCGGTTCTACATCCGGTTCCGGAACGACGTGCTCGGGCTGTTGCTGATGCGCGTCACCGGCGGCGCCTTCGCCGCCAATCGGCTGCCGGAAAATTACTACGGCCAATTCATCAAGGCGGCCGAGCAGGGCGGCATGGCGGCGGTCTGCGCCACCGAGCAGTACCAGGAGCGCATCCAGGCCAATCCGCAGACCGGCGAGCGGCTGATGGCGATGGATCCGAAGCAATACATCAGGGTGATGTCGAACTGGCAGGAGCAGTTCATCGAGAGCACCAAGCTCGAAGTGTTCGGCATGACCAAGGAGGATCTGAACTCGATCGCGGTTCCGACCGTGCTCATTCCCGGCAACGACCAGACCCACGCGTCCGAGAACGGCCGGATTGCGGCTCGCGCCATCCCGGGTTGCGTGCTGCATCAACTGCCGATCGAGGACCAGGAAGTGCCGCTCATCGCATTTCCGGAATGGGCGCCGCATTACGACGAAATCACGCGGGTGTTCATCGACCTGATGAAGCGTGCGCAAACGCCGCGCGCCCGCACCGGCCAGGCCGCCGCCTCCTAACAGGTTGTTGTGGACGCCGCCGGCGGCTCGGGCCGCCGGCGGCAAGAAAGTCTAGTGTCATTTCGAGTTTGCCGCTGCGGCGTCCCGGAATGACCGGGCGTACGTTTCGGCTAGGGTTGCCGCACCGACCTGGGAGATCGCCATGCTCCGTGCCGTCCGTGGATTGCTGGTCTTGCTCGCGCTCGTTGCGGCGGCGCCCGACGGCGCGGAGCGCCGAGCCGGTCGACCTGCTGCTGGTGCTCGCCGCCGATGTCTCGCGCAGCGTCGATCAGGCCAAGTTCCAGCTGCAACGCGAAGGCTACGCCGCCGCCATCGCCGACAAGCGCGTGCTGGAGGCGATCAGCTCCGGCCGCCACCGGCGCATCGCAGTGAGCTTTGTGGAATGGTCGGGCGTCAGCGCGCAGCGGCTGTTGATCGACTGGAGCCTGATCGACGGCGCCGACGCCGCCCGCAAGTTCGGCGACCAGCTGCTTGAGCTGCCGCGCTCGTTTGCCGAACGCACCTCGATCAGCGGCGGCATCGACTTTGCCATGGGCGTGCTCGCCAAGGCGCCCTACCAGTCCTCGCGCCGGACCATCGACGTGTCCGGCGACGGCACCAACAACTCCGGCCGCGACGTTACGCTGGCCCGCGACGACGCGGTCGCCCAGGGCGTGACGATCAACGGCCTGGTGATCCTGAGCGACCGGCCGATGCCATGGAATCCCGAGCACACCAACCCGCCGGGCGGGCTCGAGAACTATTTCCGCAACAACGTCGTCGGCGGGCCGGGCGCGTTCGTGGTGGTGGCGCAGGATTTCAATTCGTTCGGCCAGGCCATCGTCCGCAAGCTGATCGCCGAGATCGCCGAGGTCGCGCCCCGCCGCGCCGTACGCGCGGCTTCTGGCGGCTGATCGGGCGTTCGCGCCAGCCGCTTGATCGCAGCGTGACGGCTCGGCTACAGAACGGGCCTGGGACTTGCGTGGCAGGGCTCAAGCATGATCCCGAAAAGTGGGTACCGGTTTTCGGAAAAGATCATGCTCAAATAAAAGGCTAGACAGCGTAGAGGGCTCAATCCCATGAAGAAGGTCTATCCCGACGCCAAGGCGGCGCTCGCCGGGCTGCTCAAGGACGGCATGCTGATCATGGCCGGCGGCTTCGGGCTGTGCGGCATTCCCGAGACGCTGATCATCGCCATCCGCGATTCCGGGGTGAAGAACCTCACCATCGTGTCCAACAACGCCGGCGTCGACGGCATCGGGCTCGGGCTGCTGCTCGAGACCAAGCAGGTCAAGAAGATGATCTCGTCCTACGTCGGCGAGAACAAGACTCTTCGCGACCCAATTCCTCGCGGGCGAGCTCGAAATCGAATTCAACCCGCAGGGCACGCTCGCCGAGCGCATCCGCGCCGGCGGCGCCGGCATCCCCGCCTTCTTCACCCGCACCGGCGCCGGCACCGACATCGCCAAGGGCAAGGACGAGCGTGAGTTCGACGGCGAGCGCTACATCATGGAGCGCGGCATCGTCGCCGACCTGTCGATCGTGCACGCCTGGAAGGCCGACACCGAAGGCAATCTCGTCTACCGAAAGACCGCCCGCAATTTCAATCCGATGATGGCGACCGCCGGCAAGGTGACGGTGGCCGAGGTCGAGAACCTGGTCGAGCCGGGCCAGATCGACCCCGACCACATCATCACGTCCGGCGTGTTCGTGCAGCGCCTGATCCATGTCCCCAATGCGACAAAACACATCGAGCAGCGCACCGTCCGCAAAAGAGTAATGGCGTAAAGGAGCCGACCGATGGCCTGGACCCGCGACCAAATGGCCGAGCGCGCCGCCAAGGAGCTGCGCGACGGCTTCTATGTCAATCTCGGCATCGGCATCCCGACGCTGGTGTCGAACTACATCCCGAAGGGCATGAGCGTGCAGCTCCAGAGCGAGAACGGCATGCTCGGCTTCGGCCCGTTTCCCTACGAGGGCGACGAGGATCCCGACCTGATCAACGCCGGCAAGCAGACCGTCACCGAGCTGCCGACCACCAGCTATTTCTCCTCCGCCGACAGCTTTGCGATGATCCGTGGCGGCCACATCGATCTGGCACTGCTCGGCGCCATGCAGGTCGCCGAGAACGGCGACCTCGCCAACTGGATGATCCCCGGCAAGATGGTGAAGGGCATGGGCGGCGCCATGGATCTCGTCGCCGGCGTCAAGAAGGTCGTCGTGGTGATGGAGCATTCGGCCAAGAACGAGGCCAAGCTGCTCAAGCGTTGCAGCCTGCCGCTGACCGGAGCCGGCGTGGTCGACATGGTCATCACCGACCTCGGGGTCTTCAACATCGACAAGAAGGGGAGCGGCGGAATGACGCTGATCGAGGTCGCCCCCGGTGCAAGCCTCGACGAGATCAAGTCTAAAACCGAGGCAACCTATCGGGTGGCGCTGAAGAACGACTGAGCGCCGCGCCCCAGCCCCAAAAGCGTCACAGAGGGCGGTCAAGTTGCGCCTCTCAGGCTGGCCGCTATAGTTCTTTCGGCCATCAGCGTCGAATGACGGGAACGATTCTGTGACCGCGGCCACCGGCTTCAAGCGCCTGGGTATCGCCATTGCCGCCATTGCGCTGGCGGGCTTTGCCGCGCTTGGCGCGCTGGCGCTGCTGATCCCGGTCGACACCGTGCGCGAGTCGGCCAAGGCCGAGATCAAGAGCGTCACCGGCCTCGACTTGCTGTTGCGTGGCGACGTAGCGGTGTCGCTGTTTCCGCGCGGCGCGATCTCTTTTGCCAACGTCACGCTCGGTGACGACGCCAATCCGGTGCTGGCGGCCGACCGGCTGACCGCACGGCTCCGGTTTTTCCCGCTGTTTGCCGGGCGCGTCGAGATCGCCGACGTGTCGCTCGAGCGGCCGCGCATCAACGTGGTCTACGACAAGGACGGCCGCTCGAATTGGGCCGCCCTGATCGACACCTTGGCGCGCACGCTCGGCCCGAAGGCCAACCGGCCGGCCAATGCCAACGCGTTCACGGAAATCCGTATCGACGACGGCACCATCGTGTTCAAGGATGCCACCCGCGGCATCGACGAGACCCTCAGCAATGTCGAGCTGGCGTTGGCCTGGCCCTCGATCTCGCGGAGCTTCGCCGCCACCGGCCGCATGGTGTGGCACGGCGAGCCAATCGATACGTCGGTCACGATGAACGACTTTGCTGCGGCGCTCGCCGGCGAGCGCTCCGGGCTGAAGTTGCGCGTCAGCGGCACGCCACTCAAGCTGGCGTTCGACGGCAGTTGGAGCACCCAGCCGACGCTCAAGATCGACGGCACGCTCGCCGCCGATGCCACGTCGTTGCGCGATACCTTGCGTTGGTCCGGTCTCCGGGCGCTGACCGGCGGCGGCTTCGGCCGCTTCGCGCTCAAGGCCAAGACCAACGTGTCCGGCGGCACGATCGCGCTGTCGGCGGTCAATGTCGAACTCGACGGCAACGTCGCGGAAGGCGTCTTCACCTTCGCCACCGATGGCCGCCAGACCTTGCAAGGCACGCTCGCTGCCAACGAGCTCGATCTGACGCCCTACATCTCCACGGTGCGCCTGCTGACCGCGAATGAACGCGACTGGAACCGGCTGCCGCTGGCGCTCGACGACTTGACCGGCTTCGATCTCGACCTGCGCCTGTCGGCCGCACATCTCACGATCGCGACCGCGAAGTTCGGGCGGACCGCGATCGCGACCAACCTGCGCGGCGGCAAGCTCGCCGTCACCATCGGCGAGTCGCAGGCGTTCGGCGGCATCATGCGCGGCTCGATGGTGCTCGCGAGCTCCGACACCGGCGCCGACTTCAAGTCGCAGCTTCAGCTGACCGACGTCGACCTCGAAAGCAGCCTTGGCGAGACCCTGCACTTCCGCCGGCTCGAGGGCCGCGGCGACATGGCGATCGAGCTCGACGCCACCGGCAACAGCGTGCTGGCGCTGACGCGCTCGTTGAACGGCGCCGCCAGCGTCATCGGCCGTCAGGGCGCGCTGGTCGGGCTCAACGTCGAACAGCTGCTGCGCCGGCTTGAGCGGCGCCCGCTGTCCGGCGGCGGCGATTTCCGCAACGGCCGCACGCCGTTTGAAAAGCTCACCGTCAACCTGACCATCAAGCTCGGCACCGTCACGGTCGACGACGTCAAGCTGGAAGGCTCCAAGGTGCGGCTTGGGCTCGCCGGTACCGCCTCGATCCCGGGCCGCGAGTTCGATCTGCGCGGGGTCGCTGCGCTCGCCAACGCGGCCGGCGACACCACGCCGGCGTTCGAGCTGCCGTTCGTGGTGCAGGGGCCGTGGGACGATCCGATCATGCTGCCCGACACCCAGGCGCTGATCCAGCGCTCGCCGGTGGCAAGCCCGCTGCTCAACTCGGTGAAGAACCGCAACACCCGCGACACCGTCCGTTCGGCGATCGAGCGGCTGACCGGCGGCGCCATCGCGCCTGCCGCCGCGCCGCAGCCGTCCAGGCCTTAGGCCTAGATCCCGCGCCCGGCCTTGCCCGTTTGGACGACGGCGCGCCCTGCTCGCCCCTGTTGTCAGGCGCGACGGCGGAGAGGCCGAATCAAGGCGTTTCGACTATGATCCGGCCGCCGAATCATCCCCGCCGGCGCGCGCCGGCGACGAGGCCTGGATGCTCAATCCCCTGATCCGCACGCTGGTGAAGGTCGCGGTCGCCTCACTGATCGTCGGAACCATCCTCGCTCACTTCGGTATTTCGGCCGAGCAGCTGATCAAGGAAACCGGCCTGTCGGTCGATCGCATCGAAGACATGGCGCGCCGCGGCCTGACCTGGGCGCTGCCGAACCTCCTGCTCGGCGCGATGGTGATCCTGCCGGTGTGGTTCGTGCTGTATCTGTTCCGGCCACCGGGCAGCAGCAGCCAGAAGCAGGATTGAGGCGGCAGGCGTAGCCTGGATGAGCGGCCTGCAAGGCCGCGAAATCCGGGAATGATTGTCCCGCATGTCGCTGCGCTCATGCGGGCTACAGCCTCGTTATGGCAGAGCTGAAGCGAGCGCTGCGCTCCGCCTGCGCTTGGCGATCAGCGAGGCGATGACCACGCCGGTCGCCACCACCGCCAGCATGACGGTGCAGATGGCGTTGATCTCCGGCTTCACGCCAAGCCGCACCTCGGAGTAGATCCGCATCGGCAGCGTGGTGGCGCCCGGCCCGGTGGTGAAGCTTGCGATCACCAGGTCATCGAACGACAGCGTGAACGCCAGCATCCAGCCGGCCGCGATGGCGGGAAAGATCAGCGGCAGCGTGACGGTGAGGAAGGTCTTCCACGGCGGGCAGCCGAGGTCCATCGCGGCCTCTTCGAGGCTGCGGTCGAAGCTCAACAGGCGCGATTGCACCACCACGGTGACGAAGCTCAGCGTCACCGTGGTGTGCGCGACGGCCACCGTCCAGAAGCCGCGGTCGACGTTCAGCGCAACGAACAGCAGCAGCAGCGACAGGCCGGTGATGACCTCGGGCATCACCAGCGGCGCGTAGACCATGGCCGAGAACCCGATGCGGCCGCGGAAGCGCCCGGCGCGCACCAGCGCCACCGCGGCGAGCGTGCCGAGCACGGTCGCGGCGGTGGCCGACAGCGCCGCGATCCGCAAGCTGGTCCACGCCGCCTCCAGCATGGCGTGGTCGTGCAACAGCGCCTCGTACCAGCGCGTCGACCAGCCGCCCCAGACCGTGACCAGCCGCGAGCCATTGAACGAGTTGATCACCAGGATCGCGATCGGCAGGTAGAGGAAAGCCAAGCCCGAGCGCGAGCGAGGCGACGTTGAAGCGCGATGGCCCCTTGCGCATCAGCGGCCCTCCAGCGCGCGCATCTGCATGATCTGGTAGAGCGTGATCGGGATCAGCAGGATCGCCAGCAGCGCCACCGCAACCGCGGACGCCGCCGGCCAGTCCTTGTTGCTGAAGAATTCGGTCCACAGCGTCTGACCGATCATCAGCGCTTGCGAGCCGCCGAGCAGATCGGGGATGACGAACTCGCCGACGATCGGGATGAAGCAGAGCAGCGCGCCGGCGACGACGCCGGGCACCGACAGCGGCACGGTGATCAGCCAGAACGCCTTCCAGGCCGGGCAGCCGAGATCGGCGGCCGCCTCCAGCAGCGTTTCGTCGAGCTTTTCCAGGCTGGCATAGAGCGGCAGCACCATGAACGGCAGGTACGAATAGACGATGCCGATCACGACGGCGGTGTCGGTCGAGAGCCAGACCAGCGGCTCGCCGATGACGTGCAGCGCCATCAGCGCGTCGTTGAGCAGCCCGTCGCGCTGCAGGATGTTGACCCAGGCATAGATGCGGATCAGGAACGCGGTCAGGAACGGCAGGAACACCGCCATCACCAGCACCGGCTGCGCGCCGCGCGGCGCGCGCGCCATGCCGTAGGCGATCGGATAGCCGATCAGCAGCAGGAGCAGCGTCGACAACGCGGCGATGACCAGGCTGCGGAGATAGGACACCGCATAAAGCGAATCCGAGACCAAAAGCTTGTAATTGTCGAACGACAGCCCGGCAAAGAAATCCTTGAGGCCTTGCCAGCCGGCGGCCGGATCGAACACCGGCGTATAGGGCGGCAGCGCGATCGCGGTCTGCGACAGGCTGATCTTGAGCACGATCAGGAACGGAACCAGGAAAAACACCGACAGCCAGAGCGCCGGCACCAGAATCACCGCGCGCTGGCCCCAGCTCCGCGATCGCGGCGGGGGGACGGGCGGCGCGCCCGGATGGCCGGGATCGCTCATTGCGTCAGCACCACGCCAGCCTCGGGCAGCCAGCTCAGCCAGACCCGGTCGCCCGCGCCGATCGGCCGCTCGATCAGGCGCGTGCGATTGGCGACGGCCGCCCGCATGTCGAGGCCGTTGTCGAGCCTGACCTTGTAGATCGACATGTCGCCAAGATAACCGACATCGACCACCCGGCCGGTGAAGTTGTTTTCGCTGCCGGCGCGGCCTACTTCTGCATCGATCTGGATCTTCTCCGGCCGCAGCGCCACGCTGACACTCCGTTCCGGTGGGCAGGTCGGCCCGATGCGCGACCAGCAGGCGGCCGCCGGCCGCGCAGTCGATCATCAGCTGGCCGAGCCCCGACGACGCCACCTTGCCCTCGATCAGGTTGACGTCGCCGATGAAGCCCGCGACCCAGCGCGAGCTCGGCTGCTCGTAGATTTCCGACGGCGTGGCGACCTGAACCAGCGCCCCGGCATTCATGACCCCGATCCGGTCGGCGACCGTCATCGCCTCCTCCTGGTCGTGGGTGACGATGACGAACGTCAGGCCGAGCTTGTGCTGCAGATCCATCAGCTCGAAGCGGGTTTCCTCGCGCAGCTTGCGGTCGAGCGCGGCCATCGGCTCGTCCAGCAGGAACAGCCGCGGCCGCTTGGCGAGCGCGCGCGCCAGCGCCACCCGCTGGCGCTGGCCGCCGGACAGCTGGTGCGGCCGGCGGCGCCCGAAGCCGTCGAGCTTGACCAACGCCAGCATCTCGTCGACACGAGCGTTGATCTCGGCCGCGACAGCGCCTCCTGCTTGAGGCCGAACGCGATGTTGCCGGCGACCGACAGATGCGGAAACAGCGCGTAGCTCTGGAACATCATGTTGACCGGCCGCCGGTGCGGCGGCAGGCCGGCGATGTCCTGGCCGTCGAGCAGGATGCGGCCTTCACTCGGCTGCTCGAAGCCCGCCAGCATGCGCAACAGCGTGGTCTTGCCGCAGCCCGAGGGCCCGAGCAGCGCGAAAAATTCACCCTCGTGGATGTCGAGCGAGACGCGATCGACGGCGGTGACGTCGCCGAAGCGCTTGCTGACCGCTTCGAACGACACCAGCGGCTTGGCGTCTTCCGGCGCTGTCCCCTGACGTCCGCTAGCGCATGTTCGTTTCAATGACTGACGCGCGGCGCACTCGCTTCACCCTCCCCTGGAGGGGGAGGGTCGACGCCGAGCGTCAGCGAGGCGGCGGGGTGGGGTAGCTTGGCATGGCAGTTCACCCCACCCGGCTCGCGACTTCGTCGCTCGCCGACCCTCCCCCTCCAGGGGAGGGCGAGCGTGGCACGCACAGCAGAAACTCGCTGACGCAATACCCCGTCGTTGATAGAGCGCTCCCCGTCACGCGGACAGCACGCGCCGGACGGCGTCCTGCCAGCCCGACCATTTGCGGGCGCGGGTGGCGGCGTCCATCGCGGGCTGAAACCGCCGCTCGAGTCGCCAGGTCGCGGCAAATCCCGCAGGCTCGGGGCAAACGCCCGCCTGATAGCCGGCGAGATACGCCGCGCCCAGCGCGGTCGTCTCCATCACCGCCGGCCGATCGACCGGCGCACCGAGGATATCGGCCAGGAACTGCATGGTGACGTCGCTTGCGGTCATGCCGCCGTCGACCCGCAGCACGGTGTCGCCCGCGCCGGGCCAGTCGGCGCGCATCGCGTCGAGCAGGTCGCGGGTCTGGTAGCCGACCGACTCCAGCGCGGCTCGCGCGATCTCGGCGGGGCCGCAGTTGCGCGTCAGCCCGAACAGCGCGCCGCGCGCGTTGGCGTCCCAATGCGGTGCGCCGAGCCCGACGAAGGCCGGCACCAGATAGACCTGCTCGGCCGGGTCGGCCTTTTGCGCCAGCGCGTTGACCTCGGCGGCCTCGGCGATGAAGCTCGAGACCATCGCGCAGCCATTGCACCGCGGCGCCGGCGATGAAGATCGCGCCTTCCAGCGCGTAGGTGCGCCGGCCGCCGAGCTGGTAGGCGATGGTGGTGAGCAAGCGATGGCGCGAGCGCACCGGCTCGGCGCCGGTGTTGAGCAGCGCAAAACAGCCGGTGCCGTAGGTCGACTTCATCATGCCGGGCGAGAAGCAGCCCTGCCCGATGGTCGCGGCCTGCTGGTCGCCGGCGACGCCGAGGATGCGGATCGCGCCGCCGAACAGCTCGGGCGCGGTCGTGCCGAAATCGGCGGCGCAATCGCGCACCTCCGGCAACAGCCCGGCCGGGACCCGGAACACGCCGGCGAGCGCATCGTCCCATTGGCCGCGGCGAATATCGAACAGCAGCGTGCGCGCCGCGTTGGTCGCATCGGTGCGATGGACCTTGCCGCCGGTCAGCCGCCACAGCAGGAAGCTGTCGACCGTGCCGAAGGCGAGCCGCCCCTGCCCGGCCGCGGCGCGCGCGCCGGCGACGTGATCGAGCAGCCAGGCGATCTTGGTGGCGGAGAAATACGGATCGAGCAGCAGCCCGGTCTTGTCGCTGATGGCCGCCGCTTCGCCCGCCGCCCGCAGCGCGGCGCAGTGCTCCGCGGTGCGGCGGTCCTGCCAGACGATGGCGTTGTGGATCGGCCTGCCGGTCGCGCGCTCCCAGACGATCGTGGTCTCGCGCTGGTTGGTGATGCCGATGGCGGCCACATCCTTGGCCGCGAGCCCGGCCTTGGCCATGGCGTCGCGCACCGTCGCGACGACGCTCGACCAGATCTCCTCCGGATCGTGCTCGACCCAGCCGGGCTGCGGATAGATCTGCCGCAGCTCCTGCTGGGCGCTCGCGACCGGCGCGAGCGCGCCATCGAACACGATGGCGCGCGTCGAGGTCGTGCCCTGATCGATGGCGATGATGTGGGGCATGGCGCGATGCTGGCGCGTTTTGGCTTTCCCCGAAAGGGGGAGATGGGCTGGCGGCGCGCCCGCGAGGAGTTTCTGCGTCGGCGAACTTCTGATGCGCGTGCCGCGAACTCTCTTACCCTCCCCTGGAGGGGGAGGGTCGGCGAGCGACGAGCGAAGCGAGACGCGAGCCGGGGTGGGGTGAACTTACCAACCGAAGAAGCTCACCCCACCCCGCCGCTCGCTCACTTCGTTCGCTTCGCGTCGACCCTCCCCCTCCAGGGGAGGGTGAAGAGAGTGTGCCGTGCGCTCGCGATGCAATCCGAGTCGCAATCGCGCGAGCGCTCGCCTCCGATTCACGTTGTCAAACAGCCATGCGAAATCCGCCGCGGCCTTTGGTCGGCGCCACGGTGGCCGTCGTGGGTCCCGCCGTGGCACGGCGAGGCTTGTCCCCTCGCAAAGCCGAGGGGCGGAGCGCCGATTGGCGCCACCTGCAGTGTGCACGCCTTGGCGGGCGTGCGCGCCCCTTTGGCGAAGGGACGCTGCGCCCATCGGCGCTCCGCGCGGCGGTTTACGGTCTCCGGGTCGCGCTCCCGCTGACCGCGCGTTTCCAGCATTGGCGCTGAGCGTGGCTATCATCACGGTAGCGAACGGATCGCGTGAGGGTCGTAGTGCCCCCGGGGCGAGCCCGTGCCGCCCGGGGCGCCGTGCTTGCGAGGCACGGGGGCGCGGGCGCCGCACCCCGCTCCGCCTTCAGACGCCTCCGGTGGCGCCCTCGAATGAGCGGGGTTGTAGGAACGTATACCTTGGGAATATTGTCAGGTAAACCGGCGAGGCCGGCTATCCACAGATTGCTCGCTCATCCACAGGCGGCGCTTCGCGCGCGACGATATCATCAACAGATCGCTGCCTCGTCCCCCACATCGCTTCCGCCTTCGCGCTGACGCGCTTCGGCGGACAGGCCGCTCGTGCGGGCACCAGCTCGCTCGCCTTCAAAAAGAGCGCTGACCATGACAAGCAAGCCCGCCGGCCCCGATACCGAATCGGTCGATGGACGATTGCGCCGACCGCCGCGACGCCTGGCGCGCCCAGCATATCGAGAACGCGGAGGCGTTCGTCGTCGGCCGGTTGCACATGACGCAGGTGAAACGGCAGGCGCGGCGGTGACCCGCCCCCGCGCTGCGCAACGAAGGCGACACCCGGCGCGACCACTTCGGAAGCCGCGAGGCAACCGCCCGCGCAAGCGGCGCCAATCCGCCGCACTCGATGCGAGCGCCTTGCTCGATCGCCTGCAGCACCACGCCCTCGGCACAGCCGACATGACCAGCACCCAGGTGCGCGCCGCCGAGTTGGTGTTGAAGAAGGCCAAGGCCGCGGACAAGCCGGAAGCCGTGCCGTCCGTAACACCGTCAGCGCCGAGCCGCTCAGCGAAGACGAGTGGCAGCGGAGATACGCGCGCTGACGTCGTCTGGCGGCCCGGTCGCGCAGCCCCGTAGGGTGGGCTGAGCGAAGCGAAGCCCACGCGGACAGAACTGCAGCAAACGCGTGGGCCCGGCGCTCGCGCCTTGGCCCACCCTACGCGCTGTGATTTCAGTGCCCGGTGTTTACAGAACGCGTCCACAATTGCCGACGATAATCAATCCAGGACCAATTGTTTCGCGCGGTATTCCATCCGCATCCGTGTAGTTGATTCTAAAATTGACCAAGATGCTGCGCGCCGCACGGCCAAACAATTGCTGCCGGAAAGTGGGTTCGCGAGGCTCGAAATCGGATCTGTGCCGAACGAAACGGCAGCAGTCCGGATTTCGCGCTCGGAAATCAGCTACGTCGCTATATCGAATCGGCGGAACGCAGTTGTTGGCGCGGATCGTTTGATAGCAAGGAAGAGACATAATTTGCCTGATCGCTATGTCCTCGTACTCCCGGTCAGATAGAAATCGCGCTTGGCTAAAACAAAATCCACCGTAAGACAGTGTCGGCGCACCGATGACGACGCCGATTACCATCACGATCAAGCTCGTCACTACGATCCGGCCGAGTCGGCTATGTGCGCGCCAGTCCAGGAGGCCTCGAACGCCCGCGACCAGCGCCGGCGGCTCAATATCCGCGGTATTGTTTCGATTGCTTGAACTTGCGTGCTCGGACGAGAGTTCATTCGAGTTGCTCATCCGTGGCGCCTCTGAAAGTGGGGCGTTGCAACCACCCGTTCGTCCCCGCGGACGCGGGGACCCAGCCCGTAGCCCGTAGGATGGGTCTAGCAACGCGAGACCCATCCCATTTTTCAAACGCGATGGGTTTCGCTACCGCTCAACCCATCCTACGGGCTACGCTCATCCGGGCTACAGCTCGCTGTGACCGGCTCACGGCTTGATCATCATCCTGTCGACCCACGCGCGGACGCGCATATCGAAAGCAAGAATCGCTTCAGGTTCGGACATCCCAGTTTCGGTCGAAGGAGAATGCGATATTCTGTAGTAAACACTCAGCACACCACGGTATCGATATGGCGCGTCGTACGAACTCACCGTAAAACAGGATCGTTTCCCCCGAGTCTCGGGGCCCCCGCCGCTGCACGGCACGCGGACTGTCGTGCTGGATTCCGTGCCATCATCCGGATAGCGCAATTCATAGATTCGATTTCCCGGCCGCGGATTGTTGCGGCCGAGAACCCGTGGCGTGACGTCAACGATCAAAGGTTGTTGAACCGGTCCGCCGTCCGCACCCGGAAACGGCTTATCCTCGCGCCTTGAGACAAACCCGATGATGAGGCGCAGGTAGGAGCTGCCAAGATTGGTGGGGGTGCCCGCCGCCGCTATGATCGATCGATTGAAGAAAAGGGGATTAACAAGGCCCTGTCCGACTTGAACCGGCTCGGTCGGGCAGCTGTTTCTGTAGTGCTCGGCAAGCTGTTGGAGCGAGTATGTCTCAAGCCAATGCGGATCGACGTAAAGCGACATTCCTTCCGCCTGGAATTGGATGCGATGTCCTGGCGGGCACGAAGTCAGGAAGGTCTGCGGGTCGGTCACGAATTCCCTAGGCCGCGCGCGCTGCGCGGCGGCCGAACCGATACTGAGAACGGAGTTGATAAATGCTAGTGCATCGCTGTCTTGCGTTGTGGTTGCTCGCATTCCAATTGCCATGACAAGCGCAGCGATCAGGCTCGCACTAGCAACCAGTCCGGAGTAACGCTTCACCACCTATGCGCCCCACGTGCTTCCACTTGCGACTTTATGCCGGGCAAATGAGCGAGCGTAGCCCGGATGAGCGGCCCGTCAGGCCGCGAAATCCGGGAACGATTGTCCCGCATATCGCTTCCGCCGTCGCGCTGACGCGCGCTTCGGCGGACAGGCCGCTCATGCGGGCTAAAGCTTGCTGACCCGGGCTGGCACGATTCCGGCTCAAGCTTGGCGATCTCTTGTGCTGTAATCCGTCGCCTGCTGGCGCTGAGGTACGATCCAGAAAACAAGAATACGGCGCCCGCGCTCAAGCCCGCGAGATTTAATAGCGCGATCGCATCCCAAATTTGCGCGCTGTGTCGCCCGACAACCGACATCGACGCCCCTCGACTGTCAGCGAGCATTGTCAAGCTGTACTCGTGTCAATTGTGTGACGCGATTTAGCACTTTTTGAATCAAGTGGTGGCCCCGGCTCGAAGCACGTTGCGACCGTTGCGCCAGCGGCGTTTGTCGTCGGCTTGACTCGCAATCCGATTCTTCACAATCGAACGCCGGCTGATCGCGCAAATGCTTTGATCAACTTGGCAAAGTGCCGAATGTGGCACTTGGCGTTTGGACAAAGTCAGCAGGAGCCTGGCACCGCGCGAGCGCAATGGCGGACAACCAATCGAGAGTTCTCACAATGCCGCGAACTGTGGACGGCACCTATGTTGCCGCCGCGTCGCGCTTTAAGGCCGAGCGCGCCTGGCCCCTTTATTGACTCAGCGAGAGTAGCGAGAGTAGCCCGGATGAGCGGCCGGTCAGGCCGCGAAATCCGGGAACGATTATCCCGCATATCGCTCCGCTCATGCGGGCTACAGCTTGCTTGAAAATTTTCGAGCGCGTCTTTGTTGGCGCCGCCAATCGTCACTGTGTCGTTGTGATCTGAAAGCTTCAGCTTTTCGATTGAATGCAGCCAATCCGCATTCTCAAAACCATCATTACCAACTTGAATGAGCGTATCTCGAACCTTCTGCGGATCCTGCGCAGTCAGATCGATAATCACTTTGCCAGGCGCATCTGAGTAGTCTGCGGTATCGACGCCGTCCAAGGCGCGCCCGAGAGTTATGTCCCCGCCGTCCAGTGTGTCGTTGCCTGCGCCGCCCTGAAGGGTATCGCGTCCCAGCCCGCCGCGAATAATGTCGTCGCCGGCATTCCCTTCCAGCTTGTTATCGTCTCCTTTTCCTCCCCAAATAATATCATTGCCGTCTCCGCCTTTGATTTGATCGGCGCCACTTGATCCGAACACCAAATCATTGCCGGCACCGGCATCGATGGCCTGACCTGGCTGAACTTGCAAGACATCGTCGTTCGATGTGGCCGATGGCTTCCAGCCAATTGTTACGCCAGCAGGATTGTTGGGCAGTCCGCCAGCATCGCCGTTGTACGCTCCAGAGAATTCGCTGAGGCCCGTACGAGCAGCTGACCAGTCCAGCTGTCCACCAAGCATGGTGGTAATCGTGAAGTCCTGAGCTTGTTGCAGAATCTGTTTGGACATCTGAAGCAATTAGCGGATTCAATCCGCTGGTGAGGATACTCGGAGTTAGAGTCCCGACAACTGCTCCGAGATTGGAAATGCCCGATAACTCGGTGGAAATTGACAGCGTTGCCACAACACGGCCACCGTCAATAACCAAAATCGAACCGCCGGGCCCCTGGACCTGGGTATACCCTGAGAAATCGGATGCCGTTTTGCCGACTTGTGCGGCGAAGATCGTCGCCAAAGCTGAATAGACAGTGCCTTGCGTAAAAAAAGCAGCAAGGTTCTGCGATGTCCAGCCGCCGAGGTAAAGTGCAACAATGTTGCCGGGAAACAGGTTTGCGATACCGCCCCAACCATTCCTCGCGCTGTTGAAAAGCTCAACGCTTCCAATGTTTCCAGTACCCCCGACTGCAAGGTCAGTTCTGATTGCTTGTAGTCCTGACAGCGCCACTTGTTGTGACAAATAATAAATCCCCGGGTACACGCCGGGAAACAAACCATTCGCTCCATAAGCTCTCGCGAGAAGCCAATTTGCTGCATAGGCATATCCCCCTTCACTTTCGCTGAAGGTCGCAATCTTTGCCTGGAGCGCGGCCTCGGGATTGCCGGTCATCGCGTAGTACGCCATGTAGAATCCCGCGCGGTCACCCGAATTCACCAGCCGAGTGAGCACATCCAACTCTTCTTGCGTGAGCGCCAATCTGGAGTCACTTATCTTCAAATCGCTCATGACGGCTCTCCTCAGCTATGGGCTTCGGTTGTCTTGGTCCAAGTGCACCGTATGCAGGTCCAGGAACTGCTCCAACCGCTCGTGCAGTCTTTGCCACTCGGCGAGGCGTGCGTACGGATAGAAATATTTTACCGTCCAACCGTGGTAATCGCGGTCGACCTCGCAATTGACCGAACAAAGCGCCACGAATTCGTAAACCCGATTGTCGAGCTTCTTGGCGTACACACCCCGCTGATGGCCACTTTCACAGTCCGACCTAACTCGGACATTCGGATCGAGGCGTTTGAACGTCACCAGGCCCGGAAACTCGCTCGGCACGTCGCGGCAGCGTGGTGGGCCGTCCACGCCGACACTGCTGATGACGGAAAGCCCTTGGTAAAAAGCCTGATGACGGAGTTTTGGATCCCACACGCGATTGCGCAAATAGACATCGATCCTGACGCCACGTTCTATTTCGCCGTCCGTTGCACGCGTGATTGGGATCAACCGATCTTCCAACAGCACCGCATTCAATCGGTAGGATTGATGGATCCGTATATCGTCGCCTGCGCCAACCCAATTCTCGCGTCCGGAATCGCATGGTCTCTCGGTAATGAAGGCGGCCGGCATCCGTAGAATCCAGAGCTTGCGCCGGCCATCCGGCTTGTACTGATCAATCAGAGCGATTTGTTCGACCGCCATGCTTTGCGTCGCGGAACCGACCAAGAAGGGCAGCGCGGCCGTCGCACTTCGAAAAAGCCCTGACCCGGGCTGGCACAACTCCGGCTCGAGCTTGGCGATCTCTTCCGCTGTGATCGGCCGGCTGCTGACGCTGCGGTACGACGTCGAAAATAGGAATACGGCACCCGCGCCCAAGAGCGCGAGGCTTAGCAACGCAATTGCACCCCACGTTCGTGCGCTGTGTCGCCAGATAACCGACATTTGGCGCCCCCGACAGTGGGCGAGCACTGTCAAGCTGTACTCGTGTCAATTGTATGACGCGATTTATCACTTTTTGAATCAAGTGGTGCCCCGGCTCGAAACACGTTGCGACCATTGCGCCAGCGGCGTTTGTCGTCGGCCTGACTCGCAATCCGATTCTTCACAATCGAACACCGGCTGATCGCGCAAATGCTTTGATCAACTTGGCCAAGTGCCGAATGTGGCACTTGGCGTTTGGACAAATTCACCAGGAGCCAGGCACAGCGCGAATGCAATGGCGGACGACCAATCGAGGACTTCTCACAATGCCGTGAACTGTGGACGGCGCCTATGTTGCCGTCGCGTCGCGCTTCAAGGCCGAGCGCGCCTGGCCCCTTTATTGACTTCAGCGAGAGTAGCCCGGATGAGCGGCCGGGTTAGGCCGCGAAATCCGGGAACGATTATCCCGCATATCGCTCCGCTCATGCGGGCTACAGCTGAAAAAAGTGGTTGGCATCAACGAGCGCCAACAACACGATCAGGATAAAATGGTTGGCATAAGCGAGCGTAGCTCGGATGAGCGGCCCATGGGCCGCGAAATCCGGGAACGATTGTCCCGCATATCGCTCCGCTCATGCGGGCTACAGCTTGCCCTTGCGTCAGCGTGAACGGCATTGGTAGTACCTCCCGTGCGTGTTGCCGGACGCGCGTTCGCGCCTCCGGTCACGGCTTGATCATCATCCTGTCGATCCACGCGCGGACGCGCACGTCAAAGGCAAGCATCAATTCAGATTCTGGTATCGGAGGGATCGCTTGTTGTTGCTCAGGTCCATCCGCTTGCTGCACCATATAATAGACGCTCAGTACCCCGCGGTACCGATATGGCGTGTCGTAGCTGGTTGTGGTGAAGCAGGCTCGCTTTCGGTGCGTGTCAGGCCTGCTGCTGCTGCACGACAGTCGAACTGTCGCGCTAGAAGTCGCTACCGTCAATCGGATAACGCAAGTCATAGAGGCGCTGCTGCGCTTGCGAATTCTTATCGGCAAACGACGGCGGCAGGTCGGAGACCAAAGGCCGAGTTACCGGATCGCTGGAAGCTTGCGCAAGAGGCTTATCTTTGCGGCGTGGAATAAACGCGATGAGGAGCTGAAAATAGGAGCTGCCCAGACTTGCGGGCTCGATGCCCGCCGCCGCTATGATCGATCGATTGAAGAAAAGGGGATTAACAAGGCCCTGTCTGACTTGAACCGACTCGGTCGGGCAGCTGTTTCTGTAGTGATCGGCAAGCTGTAGGAGCGAGTATGTCTCAAGCCAATGCGGATCGACGTAAAGCGACATTCCTTCCGCCTGGAATTGGATGCGATGTCCTGGCGGGCACGAAGTCAGGAAGGTCTGCGGGTCGATCACGAAATCCCTAGGCCGCGCGCGCTGCGCGGCGGCCGAACCGATACTGAGAACGGAGTTGACCAGGGTCGGAATAAGTGGAGGCTTGAGTTCGACCCGCCCGTTCATTTTCGCGCGGTGCGTCCACGCTGCTTCATCCCACTTGTAGTACCTGTACGCTTCGATCGGCAGCGAAGTCATCTGGCTGACGTTTTCGCCATTCGGGCCATGATCCATGATTGCGATGACATGGCGATTGCTCCCAAGATCGACAAATGGAGCTTCACCGCGTGTAACGAATTTGGACCGACCCAAAACTAAAGCCTCGCGGGTCACTTCGATGACGCTAGACCCGCTCCGCACGCCTTCGAGCTCTCCCCATTTATCTAAGTGTACCGTATGCAGGTCTAGGAACCGCTCCAACCGCTCGTGCAGTCGTTGCCACTCGGCGAGGCGTGCGTACGGGTAGGAATACGTGACCGCCCAACCGTGGTAATCCCGCTCGACCCTGCAATTGACCCAACAAAACGCCACGAACTCATAGACCCGATTGTCGAGCTTCTTGGCGTATACGCCCCGGTCATGGGCGCTTTCACAGTCCAAGTTGCTTCGGACATCCGGATCGATGCGCTTAAATATCACCAGGTCCGGAAACTCACTCGGCACGTCCCGGCAGCGTGGTGGACCGTCAACACCGATGCTGCTGACGACGGCAGACCTTTGGTAAAAAGCCTGATGACGGAGTTTTGGATCCCACACTCGATTGTTCAGAACAACAACGATCTTGATGCCATTTTCCATTTCGGTGTTCGTCGCACGCGTGTTCGGGATCAACCGATCTTCCAGCAGCACCACATTCAACCAATAGATTTGAGTGACCTGCATATGGTCGCCTACACCACTCCAATTCGCGCGTCCGGAGTCGCACGGCCTTTGACTAATGAAGGCCGCCGGCAACCGAAGAATCCAGAGCTTGCGCCGGCGCTCCGCCTTGTACTGATCGATCAGAGCGACTTGCTCGATCGCCATGTCTCGTGTCGGGGAGCCGACCAAGGAGGGCAAGGCAGCAGTCACGCTTCGAAAAAACCCTGACCCGGGCTGGCACAACTCCGGCTCAAGCTTGGCGATCTCTTCCGCTGTAATCGGCCGGCTGCTGACGCTGTGGTACGACGTCGAAAACAGGAATACGGCGCCCGCACCCAAGAGCGCCAAGCTCAATAACGCAATTGCACCCCAGGTTCGTGCGCTGCGTCGCCAGATAACCGACATTTTGCGCCCCCGACAGTCGGCGAGCATTGTCAAACTTCACTCGTGTCAATTGTGTGACGCGATTCATCACTTTTTGAATCAAGTCGTGCATCCCGCTGAAGCGCGTTTCGACCAGAAGCGGCGCTTGTCGTCGGCCTGACTCAAAATCCAATTCTTCGCAATCGCGCGTCAGTTGATCGCACAAGACTTTGCTCAACCTGGCAAAGTGCCAAATGTGACGTTGGCGTTTGGACGAATTCACCGAGAGTCAGGACGCCACACGAGCGCAATGGCGGACAACGAATCGACGACACTCACAATACTGTGAATAGTGTGCGTGGCCCATGTTGCCAACCTCCTTAGCGGACGTCGCACACCGCTCGATAGTGCCAGCGCGTAGCCCGGATGAGTGGCCTCAGGCCGCGAAATCCGGGAGCAATGGTCCGCACGTCGCCCCCGCTGATGCGGGCTAACATGGCGGTATGGTCCGATACCGGCGCAACTTCGTTCCTGGCGGCACTTACTTCTTTACGTTGACGCTCGTGAATCGTCGATCATCGGTCCTGGTCGATCACATCGATGCACTGCGGGCGGCGCTTCGCCGGGCGCGCCACGAGCGCCCGTTTGCGATCGACGCCATCGTTGTTTTGCCGGACCATTTGCACGCCGTCCTGACATTGCCGCCGGACGATGCGGATTATCCGGGCCGCTGGCGGTTGATCAAGACGCTGTTCAGCAAGGCAGTGCTCGCGGCCGGCGCTCCGGTGAAGCGTCATCCAAACCATGAGCTTGCGCTATGGCAGCGGCGCTTCTGGGAACACACGATCCGCAACGACGATGACCTCGCCCGGCACGTCGACTACATCCATTTCAATCCGGTCAAGCACGGCCTGGTGGCGCGCGTCCAGGATTGGCCGCACTCGTCGTTTCACAGGTACGTGCGTGAGGGTTTGTTGCCGAACGATTGGGCGGGTGACGGCGACAACACAGGTGTCGATTTCGGCGAGCGGTATCCTTTGTAGGCCGCATGAGCGAAACGACGTGCGTGAGACATCGTTATCGCGGAGCACGCAGTCCCGGATATCGCTGCGCTCATCCGGGCTACAGCTTGCTCATCCCCTCGCCTCGCCTTTGTCCGGCGGACCACCCGCAGCCGCCGCGCCATGGCTCGCCATGTACTGCGCGAGCGCGGCCTTGTCGGTCGCGCCGATCGATAGCCCGAGCTTGCTGCGCCGCCACAGCACGTCGTCGGCGGTGCGCGCCCATTCGTGCGCCATCAGGTAACGGACCTCGGCGGCGCTGAGCGGCCCGAAAAACGGCGCGATGTCCTCGCGCGCCTTGGCGCCGGCGAGAATGCGCTCGACCCGCGTGCCATAGGCGCGCAGCAGCCGCCACGCCTCGGCCTCCGCCAGGAACGGCCAGGCCTCCCGCGTCTGCGCCACCCGGTCCTCGATCGCGTTCCAGCGGAAATCGCCGCCGGGCAGCGGCGTAGTCGCAGTAAAGCCACGGTGCAGCTGGAACAGATGCGCAAGCCTGCCGAGCGCGTCCTCGGCCAGCCGCCGATAGGTCGTGATCTTGCCGCCGTAGACCGTGAGCAGCGGCGCCACGCGATAGCGCTCGTCGAGCGTGAGATGATATTCGCGCGTCACGTCCTCGACCTTGCCGTGACCGTCGTCGTACAGCGAGCGCACGCCGGCGAACGCCCATACCACCTGGTGGGGCTCGACGCGGGCGCGGAAGAATTCATTGACCGCGCGGCAGAGGTAGATCACCTCGTCCGCGCCCGGCGCCACCGCATCGAGGTTGCCGACGAACGGCTCGTCGGTCGTGCCGATCAAGGTGAAATCCTCGGCGAACGGCAGCGCGAACACGACGCGCTTGTCGGAGTTCTGAAAAATGTAGCCGCGGCCGTGGTCGAACAGCTTGCGCACCACGATGTGGCTGCCCTTGGCGAGCCGCAACGGTCCGCCGCCGCCGAGCCGCAGCACGGTCTCATTGACGACGCCGGCCCACGGGCCCGCGGCATTGACCAGCACGCGCGCGGTGACGACCTCGCGGTGGCCCTGCGCGTTGAGGATCAGGCGCCAGACATCCTCGCGCTCGGCGCGCACCACCCGCGTCCGGGTGCGGATGGTCGCGCCGCGCTCGGCGGCGTCGAGTGCGTTGAGCGCGACCAGCCGCGCGTCGTCGACCGCGCAGTCGGAGTATTCGAAGCCGGTGCTGAACCGCCGCAGCAGCGGCTGGCCGGTGACGTGGTGGGTGAGATCGATGGTGCGGGTCGCGGGCAGGATGCGCCGGCGCACCGAGCCAGTCATAGAGCAACAGGCCGATCCGGATCACGAACGGCGAGCGCGGGCCCGGCGACGCCGGCAGCACGAAGCGCATCGGCCGCACGATGTGCGGGGCCATCCGCAGCAGCAATTCGCGCTCCGACAACGCCTCGCGCACCAGGCGGAACGCGCCGTGCTCGAGATAGCGCAGGCCGCCGTGGATCAGCTTGGTCGAGGCCGACGAGGTGCCGGAGCCGAGATCGTTCTGCTCCAGCAGCAGCACGCGCAAGCCCCGGCCGGCGGCGTCGCGCGCGATGCCAGCGCCGTTGATGCCGCCGCCAATGATGGCGAGATCGTAGTCGGCCATGAAAGTGAACGGAGGCGCCCGGTGATTCGGTTCGATGGCAGCATGCGCGGCGCCCGCGGCGGGCTCAAGGCTTGGCATCCGGGGCAAGAAGCGTAGCCCGGATGAGCGGCCTAAGGCCGCGAAATCCGGGAACGATTGTCCCGCATTTCGCTCCGCTCATGCGGGCTACGGCTCTACAGCTTGCTCGACAGGATGATGCGGGCTTGGCACCATGGCCGCCATGACACGGCTCGCCAAGATCTGGGTGCTGGTCGCGGTGACCACCACGTTGCCGGCGGTGGCGATTGCGACCGATCTGAAGGTCACGCCGGCACCCAAGCCCGCGGCGCCGATCAGCGCGAGTCCATTGGCACCGCCGGAACCGGCCTGCCTGGAGTGGACCGACGGCTGCCGCACCTGCCAGAAGTCATCGGCGGGCGAGGTCAGCTGCTCCAACGTCGGGATCGCCTGCGCGCAACAGGCGCCGCGCTGCATGCGGCGATGACGCCCGGGGGCACCATGCACAAATTTCTTGCGCTGTTGTCGCGCGTCGGTCTGGCCGTGGCTGGCCTGCCGGACGCCCGCGCCCAGGACTCGGTCGCACAATTCTACAAGGGCCGGCAAGTCACCATCGTCGTCGGCTCGCCGCCGGGCGGCGGCTTCGACATCTACGCCCGCCTGCTCGGCCGTCACATCGGCAAATACATTCCCGGCAATCCCAATGTGATCGTCAGCAACATGCCGGGCGCGGCCAGCAACACGTCGCTGGCGCACGTTTACAACGTCGCGCCGCGCGACGGCACCGTGATCGGCGCGCCGCAGAACAGCGCCATCACCGACGCGCTGTTCGACATGCAGCTCGGCAACGCGCGCAAGCTTCGCCACGACGCCACCAAGCTGATCCAGATCGGCTCCGCCACCACCGACCATTACGTCTGCATCGGCCGCGCCGACGGCCCGATCCAGACGTTCAAGGACGCGCTGACCCGGGAATTCATGATCGGGTCGAGCCAACCCGGCACCTCGACGCGCGACTATCCGGCCATGCTCAACCACACCACCGGCTCGAAGATCCGCCAGGTCAGCGGCTATCCGGGCACGCGCGAGATTACGCTGGCGATCGAGAAGAACGAGGTGCAGGGGCTTTGCGGATTTTCCTGGTCGAGCCTGAACGCGCAGCGCCCGGACTGGGTCAGCTCGGGTTTCATCCGCGTCGTCGTGCAGGAGCACGACAAGGGCAACCCCGAAATCAACAAGATGGGCGTGCCGCTGGCGGTCGACTTCGCGACCTCGCCGGAGAATCGCAAGATCATGGAGCTGGTCTATTCGTCTGAAACCTTCGGCCGGCCTTATGTGATCGCGCCTGAGGTGCCGGCCGACCGGGTCGCGGCGCTGCGCAAGGCATTCATGGAGACGATGAAGGACGACGAGCTCCTGTCCGAGGCCAAGCGCATGCGGCTCGCGATCGATCCGATTTCGGGCGAGGACTTGCAGGAGCTCGCCGGCAAGATTTTTGCCACGCCGCGCGATCTGGTCGAAAAGACCAAGCAGGCGATGGAGTACAAGGCGCCGTAGGGCCTAGATCTGATCGTCAATTAAATCGAGACGCGCGGCGAACGCGCTTCACCTCCCCGGAGGGGGAGGGTCGACGCCGAGCGTTAGCGAGGCGGCGGGGCGGGGTGAGCTTTCCGAGCAGGGTTCACCCCATCCCGGCTCGCCACTTCGCGCTCGGCGACCCTCCCCTCCGGGGAGGGAAGACGTCGTTGCACGCTCGAACCCAGTCTCACAAATCCCGGGTGCGGCGCTCCATGGCGAGCTCCCAGACCTTGTCGCGGTCGGCGTCGAACACGAGCTTCAAGTCCAGCGGCGCGGTGTACCAGGCATTCTGCGCCATCTCGCCTTCGAGCTGGCCGGGCGCCCAGCCGGCGTAGCCAAACACCATGATGCTGTTCTGCGGGCCTTTGCCGGCGGCGATATCGCGATAGATTTCCATGCTCGCGGTCAGCGCCACGCGACCGTCAATATCAAGCGTGCCGACGCGGTGATAGTCCGCGCTGTGCAGCACGGTGCCCATGTCGAGCTGCACCGGGCCGCCGTAATAGATCCGCACCGTGCCGGCCGCGTCGGCGGGCTTCTCGCCGAACGCCTCGAGGATGCGCGCCATCGGCCGCTCGCCGAGCGGCCGGTTGATCACGATCGCCATCGCGCCATCGGGGTTGTGCCGGACCATCACCAGAACGGTTTGATGAAAGCGCGGATCGGTCATGCTCGGTGCTGCGATCAGGAGCTGGCCGGTGAGCCAGGCCGGGCGCGCCGGCGCGGCGGGATTGGGCGGCGTCGCGCCGAACAGCGTCGCCGGCAGCACAAGCGCCGTCAGCACCGGCAGAAGCCGCATCCATCGGTTCAAGCGCACGGCGTCACCATCGTCCGTCCCGCGTCAGCTCATGCTTGTTTGGAGCATGATCTTTGCCGAAAACCGCTGCACACTTTTCGGGATCATGTTCTAAGCATAGCATCGATGCCGCCGGCGCGCCCGACCGCCGATCGCAGAATGGCCGACCTCGTCGCCGCCGGACAAGTCCGGTTCGCGGTGTTTCCGCCGCAATACCGCAGGGACGCCGGCGGCGTGCTGACCGGCCCATGGGTCGAGGTCATGCGGGCGCTGGCGGCGCACATCGGCGTGCCGGCGACGATCGCGGAATTGGCCAATCCCGACCAGCTGGTCGAAAGCCTGGCCGCCGGCTCGTGCGACATCGGCTCGCTCGGCTTCGATCCGGCGCGGGCGGCCGCGGTCGGCGGCTTCTCGCCGCCGTTCATGCAGGTCGACTACAGCTATCTGGTGCCGGCCGGCTCGGCGATCCGCAGCGTCGCCGATGCCGACCGGCCTGCGATCCGCATCGCCGCGGTGCGCCAGCACGCCTCGACGCTCGCGCTGCTGCGCATCCTCAAGCATGCCGCGCCGGTGAGCGCCGACAGCCCGGACCAGGCCTTCGAACTGCTGCGCGCCGGACGCGTCGATGCCTGGGCCTCGATCCGGCCGGCGCTGGCCGACGCTTGCCGCCGGCTGCCCGGCGCACTTGTTCTGGCGGAAAGCTACGGCGCCAATCGCCCGGCGCTGGTGGTGCCCAAGGGCCACGCCGCGCGGCTCTCCTTTATCAGCGAGTTCATCGCGGAGGCCGAAGCCTCCGGCCTGCTGCGCCAGATCATCGACGGCCAGCCCGGCTACCGGCCGGCGGACCCAAAGCTGACGTTGCCTGGAACGTCTTGGGTGCTGCCGCCTTAAGATATCAGCCCACACAACGTTTCCTTCCAGCTCAGGCTTTGGCAAGCTCCGCCTGGAAGCTCGGGAAAAGCGAAGTCCGATGTTGAGCGAGCGGAAATTCCGCAATTCTTTCGGTTGGCTTGGCAGCATAAGCGACCGTGTTCACCCATTCTCGTGGCAGGCCTTTGCCATAGCGACGCTGGTGGTGCTGGGCGCAACCCTCCTGCGGGAGGCGTTCGGCCTCTTCGGCGCGACCCTGTTTTTTGCGACATATTACCCGGCCGTCTTCGTGATTGCGCTTTTGGCCGGGCCGTATGCCGCGACGTTCGAACTCGTGGCCTCAGCCGTGATCGTATATTGGGCGTTTGTCCCGCCCAAATTCGGTTTTACGCCGCTCACCTTAAGCCAAGCAATCAACCTCCTGCTGTTCGTGGCCTCGGCTGGCCTCGTGATCTGGCTGGCTGACGCGTATCGGCGAGCGATGCGCTTCCTGATGCAGCAAAATCGGGAGCGGGACCTGCTGCTGCGCGAATTGGATCACCGTAGCCGCAACATGCTGACAATCATCGAATCCATTGTCCGCTCAACGGTCAGTCCGCATCACAGGCTCGCGGACACGGTCATGGGTCGCATCCGGGCTCTGGCGGTCGGGAATGAACTGGTCATTCACGCCGGCCTCAAACCCATCGGGCTGACGGCGGTCTTTGAAAGCGGCTTGAAGCCGTACGACCGGTCCAAGTGGACGCTAAAGGGAGAGGATGTTGAACTGACGCCCGATACAGCGCGGATCGCCGCCCTCCTGGTGCATGAGCTAGCGACGAATGCCGCAAAGTACGGCGCTTTCAGAGGTGAGGGCGGGACGCTCAATGTGACCTGGGCCAAACAGGACGGCGCATTGGACTTGCGTTGGGAGGAGACGACCACGCATCCGGTCGAGCAACCTAAGGAGTATGGTTTCGGAACACAGTTACTGACGCGCAGTCTCAGGCAACTTAATGGGACTGTTGAGCCGGATTTCAGAGTCGACGGGTTGCGTTACCGGATCAAGTTTGCATTGCACCAGGCCGCGTAGTGGCCTGGATCAAGTACCTGCGGATGTCGGGTTCCATCAGCGAATGCGGATTTCAGCCCCCTATGCAGATCATCGACGGCCATCCCGGCTACCGGCCGGCGACTATAATCCCGCCCCCTCGCTTCAATTGCCGATACCAGCGCTAAACCGGCTGGGCCAGCGCCTGATACGACCGCGCCACCACGCCGACCGTGTCGGCATTCGGCGCGCTCGGGTTCTTCTCCCACTCGCCGAGCAATTCCGAATTGTCGACGATCATCTTGCAGCGCGCGTAGCGGCGCCCGGTGAAATCCTCCAGCACGGCCGCGATCGGTGCGTCGGCCGGAGCCGCGTGCAACAGCCGCGCCAGTACGACCGAGTCCTCGATGCCGATGCTGGCGCCGCTCGCCAGATGCGGCGTGGTGGTGTGCGCGGCATCGCCGATCACGATCGCGCGCCCGCGGTGCCAGGGCGGCGGCAGGATCAGCGAGAAGATCGGCCGGCAGGTGATCTGCTCCGGCGCCACGACCTCCTCGCGAGCACGGCCGAGCGCGCCGCCGAATTCGGCCAGCAACCCGCGCATCATCGCCGGCAGCTCGGCGTCATCCCAGCGCGGCCGCTGCGGCACGTTCTGCACGATGTAGATGTACATCTGGCGATCGGAGATCGGGTTGAAGCCGGACTTGTTGGTCGGGCCGAAATACGAATAGCGGCCCTGCACCTCGGGCGGGCGGCTGACGGTGGCCCGCCAGTTCATCTGGCCGGTGTAGCGCGGCCGGTGCTGCGCACCGAACAGCAGCTCGCGGATTTTCGAGCCCTGCCCGTCCGCGCCAACGACGAGGTCGTAGCGCCCGCGGCCGCCGTCGCTGAACACGACATCGACGCCGCGCTCGTCCTGCGTCAACGCCGCGACCGTGGTGGCGAGCCGGACCGGCACGCCGAGCTGCGCCAGCTCGTCGGCCAGCACCTCGTGCACGACTTGCCGCAGCACTCCGACGGTCGCCGGATAGTTCGGGCCGAGCAGCCGCGGCAGGTCGACCGTGCCGGTGACGTTGCCCGCGGCATCGCAGGTCTTGAAATGCGAATAACCGAAGCCGCGCTTGATGCAGCCATCGACCACGCCGACGCTCTGCAACGCCCGCAGCGCCGGCCCCTGCAGCGAGATGCCGGTGCCCGGCTCGGTCAGGTTCGGGCGGATCTCGGCGATCTCGCAGGCGATGCCGGCGCGCTTGAGCGCGACGCCGAGCGTCATGCCGGCCATGCCGGCGCCGACGATCAGGACATTATCGACAGCGGCCATGGCGGATCGCTAAAGCAGGATGCTTGAGATTGAAGCGCTGACGCGCGCGCACTTCTCCCTCCCCCCTTGCGGGGGGAGGGTGCGCGAGCGGAGGCGATAGCCGAGCGAGCGCGGGTGAGGGGGTCCTGCGCTGCAAAATTTTCTGAAGACGACCCCCCACCCGCGATCGCGCTCGCTATCGCCTCCGCGCGATCCACCCTCCCCCGCAAGGGGAGAGGGAAGCGAGTGCGCCGCGCGTCATCGATCCAATCAAAACCAATCGCGCGCTAGATATACAAACTCGCCATCTGCGCTTCCGGATAGCGCGTGCCCTTGGCGGAGCCGGCCGGCACCGCGTTGGAGATTTCCGCCACCTCGGCGTCGGACAGCTTGACGTCGAGCGCGCCGATGTTCTCCAGCAGCCGCTTCTTCTGCTTGGTGCCGGGGATCGGGATCACATCCGGGCCCTGCGCCAGCACCCAGGCCAGCGCGAGCTGCGCCGGCGTGCAGCCCTTGCGCTGGGCGATGGCTTGCACCTTCTGCGCCAGCGCGCGGTTGTGCGCGAGATTGTCGCCGGCATAGCGCGGCTGCCGCTTGCGGGTGTCGCCGTCGGTCAGCGTCGCCGGATCGGCGATGTCGGCGGTGAGCAGGCCACGGCCGAGCGGCGCATAGGCGACGAACGAGATGCCGAGCTCGCGCGTGGTCTTGCGCGTGTCATCGCCCTGCTCGCGGTAGAGCAGCGAGTATTCGTTCTGCACCGCCGCGATCGGATGCTCCGCGTGCGCCCGGCGGATGGTCTTGGGCGACGCTTCGCTCAAGCCCAGCGCCCGCACCTTGCCCTGCTCGACCAGGCGCTTCATCGCGCCGACCGTCTCCTCGATCGGCACGCCCGGGTCGATGCGGTGCTGGTAGTACAGATCGATCACGTCGACGCCGAGCCGCTTGAGGCTCGCCTCGCACGAGCTGATCACGAACTCCGGCCGGCCGTCGGCGTATTTGCCGCCGGCGCCGCCGAGATTGCCGAACTTGGTGGCGATCACCACGCCCTGGCGCTTGCCCTTCAGCGCATTGCCGAGCAGCGTCTCGTTGTGGCCCTTGCCGTAGGCGTCCGAGCTGTCGAACATGGTGATGCCGGCCTCGAGCGCGTCGTGGATCAGCGCGGTGGCGGCGGCGTCCTCGGACGGCCCGTACACGCCGGAAAACGACATGCAGCCGAGGCCGATGGCCGAACAGTTGATTCCGCTCTTGCCGATCGCGCGTTGGGGCAATGTTTTGGCCACGGTGTCCTCCTTGGGCTACGAATTGCGGCCGACGATAGACCGGCCGCGCGCCCGGGACAACGCGCTGCATCAGGGGCCGAAGCGTGTGCTATCGTCGCTCGGGAACTTGTCATTGGGTCGGGGGAGCCATGAAAAAACTGCTCGTCATTCTCGCGCTGGCGATCAGCGCGGCACCACCGGCGCAGGCGCAGTCCTACCCGACGCGCCCGGTCACCATCATCGTGCCCTATCCGCCCGGCGGGCCGACCGACCAGGTGGCGCGCCAGATCGCGCCCAAGCTGTCGGCCAAGTTCGGCCAGAACTTCGTCGTCGAGAACGTCAGCGGCGGCGGCACCAACATCGCCGGCCAGCGCGTCGCCAACGCGGCGCCCGACGGCCACACGCTGATGATCCACAACCTGCAGGTCTCGGCCAACGTCTCGCTCTACAAGACATTGCCGTTCGACACCGAGAAGGATTTCGCCCCGATCGCCATGATCAACTCCAACCCGCTGGTGCTGGTCGGACGCAAGTCGCTCGAGGCCAACACGCTGCCCGAGCTGGTGGCCTGGATGAAGTCCGCCTCGCCGCCGGCCAAGATGGCGCATCCCGGCACCGGCTCGACCGGCCATCTCGCCACCTTCCTGCTGGCGCAGGCGCTCGGCGTGAAGGTCGACCACATTCCGTACCGGGGCGCAGCGCCCATGCTGACCGACGCGCTCGGCGGCCACATCGACCTGTTCTTTGCGACGCCGCAGCAGGTGATCGGCGCCTTCGCGGGCGGCCAGATCAAGGTGTTCGGCATCACCTCGAAGGAGCCCTCGCCGCAATTCCCGGGCGTGCCGAGCTTCGTTGCGGCCTACGGCCCGAAGCTCGAGATCGCGTTCTGGCACATCATGCTGGCGCCGGCCGCCACGCCCAAGCCGGTGATCGACGCGCTGAGCGTCGCGTTGCAGAACGCGCTCGACGATCCGGAAATCCTCAAGGTCTGGGCGGGCAGCGGCATGGCGCCCTACCCGCCCGAGCAGCGCATGCCGGCGGGCGCGGCGGCCTATCTGCGCCAGCAGATCGCGCACTGGGGCGAGGTGGTGCGCGACAACAAGATCGAGCCGCCGACGAACTAGAGCAAGCTACCCTAGCTTCGCAGGAACGACGTGATTTCCTCGATGAAGCGGGCGTAGGCCGGCTCGCTTTCCAGGATCAGGTGGTTGCGGCTCTGCAGTGTCACGAAACGCGCGCCGGGAATCCCGGCGGCAAGGCGCCGGCCGCGGTCGAACGGCACGCGCGCGTCATCGCGAGCATGCATGACCAGCGTCGGCACCTTTACCTTGGCCAGCAGTTCGGTCACGTCGGTGTCGCCGTTGGCCTGCAAATTGCGCGCAGCGTTTTCCGGCGACGCCGACACCCGCTGCAGTTCGTTGAACCAATCAGCCTGCTCCTTGGTCCCGCCGGGGATGAACTGCGACGTAAAAAGCTGACGGAAGGCTGGGTTCTCCTGGCCCCAGCCAAGCTGCATCAGCGTCAGCATGGCCGCCGCCTGCTGCTTCTCGGCCTCGGTGCGCGCCGCCTTGCTCCAACCCACCGCATAGCCGCCATACAGCACAAGATGGCTGACGCGCTCGGGATGGCGCGTCGCATAGGCGATCGAGACCGCGCAGCCCTGCGAAATTCCGAGCAGCGCGAAGCGCTGGACACCGGCGGCGTCCACGACCGCCTCGAGATCGCGGACGAACGCCTCGAAGGAAATCTCGTCGACGTCCCAGTCCGACAGGCCGTTGCCGCGCGCGTCGTACCGGATCAATGCATGCTCGGTGGCGAGATCGCGATAGAGATGGCGCCAGATCGGAGTTTCGAAATCTTTCTCCAGGTGGGTCATCCAATTGCCGGTCTTGACCAGCGGCGGCCCGCTGCCGATGCACGAGTATGCGATCTGCACGCCGTCGGCCGAACGGCAGAAGCGGATGACCTGCTCCTCGCTCCGCTCCACCGGCGAAGCAGCGGCAACCGGCTCGACGGCGGCCGCGGAAGGCTGCTCCTGTTCGGGCAGCTTGGCGATATCGGCCGCCGAAAGGCCGAACACTCCGACCGCCCGCGAGATGTTCTTGACCGCCTGCTCGCCGAGATCGGCGAACGCCAACGACAGCTTGTCCCTGATCTGCTCGTTGGCGGCGCGCGAGATGCAAATTCCGCCCGGCTCGCACAGCGTTTGCAGCCGCGCCGCCACGTTCACGCCATCGCCGAAAATGTCGTCGCCGTCGATGATGATGTCGCCGACGTTGATGCCGATGCGGAACACGATGCGCTTGTTGTCGGGGACCGTCGCGTTGCGGGCGATCATGCCGCGCTGGATCGCGACCGCGCATGCGACCGCATCCACGATGCTGGCGAACTCGACCAGCAGCCCGTCGCCCGTGGTCTTGACGATCCGGCCGTGGTGGCCGGCGATGGTCGGATCGCCGAGCTCCCGGCGGTGCGCCTTGAGCGCGCGCAACGTGCCGACTTCGTCGTCGCCCATGAGACGGCTGAAGCCGACGATATCCGTGGCCATGATCGCGGCGAGCCGCCGTTCGACGCGACTTTCGCTCACTCGATCACCTCGTCGGCGCGGCCGAGCAACGGCAGCGGAATGGTGAGGCCGAGTGCGGCCACCGCGCCATTGAGGAAACCGATCACTGGCATCGCCGGCTGCTGCGCGCGCGCCGCGAGCGGCCAGGTTGCCGCCGCGCCGCCAAGCACACCGAGAAACTCTCGCCGTCGCATCGCACCTCCAAGCCTCAGGATACGCATCGTAGCCGCCCGGAGGTGCATGCCAAAGGGCCTTGCGGGTGGCACGGATGCAGCGCCATTGTTGAGATCGCAAGCGCCGTTGTTTGCCCAATGATGACCGGGGTTGAATGTGACGATCGTCCGCGTCGACGCAAACCTGCCGCCCTACGGCAACGGCACCCTGCCGTCCGGCATCCGCTCGCGGTTCATCGAAAACGTCAACGGCATGACGGTGCACGTGCTGGAGGCCGGCGATCCCGGGCGCCCCGCCGTGCTGCTGCTGCACGGCTTTCCGGAGCTCGCCTATAGCTGGCGCAAGGTGATGCTGCCGCTCGCGGCCGCGGGCTATCACGTCATCGCGCCCGATCAGCGCGGCTACGGCCGCACCGCCGGCTGGGACGATGCCTTCGACGCCGACCCCGACCCGTTCCGCATGCTCAACATGGTGCGCGACGCCATTGCGCTGATCTATGCGTTCGGCCACCGCTTCGTCGCCGCCGTGGTCGGCCACGACGCCGGCGCGCCGGTGGCGTCCTGGAGTGCGCTCATTCGCCCCGACGTCTTCCGCTCGGCGGTGATCATGAGCTCGCCGTTTCCGGGTCCGCCGAGCCTGCCGTTCGACACCGCGAACGGTGCACCGCCGCCAAAGCCCGCGCCGACCGACGACGAGCTCGACGCCGAGCTCGCCAAGCTGCCGCGGCCGCGCAAGTACTACCAGAACTATCAGCGCAAGCCCGGCGCCAACGAGGACATGCTGCATGCGCCGCAGGGCCTGCACGCCTTCTTCCGCGCCTATTACCATTACAAAAGCGCCGACTGGACCGACAACAAGCCGTTCCCGCTGAAAGCCCGCACCGCCGCGGAGATGGCGAAAATCCCGACCTATTATGTGATGGACCAGGACAAGGGCATGGCCGCGACGGTCGCGCCGTTCATGCCGACGTCAGCCGAGATCGCCGCCTGCCAATGGCTGACCGAGGCCGAATGCGCGGTCTACGCCACGGAATACGCCCGCACCGGTTTCAACGGCGCGCTGCAGGGCTATCGGGTCCGGCGCGGCAGCGACCGCAAGAGCATGGCCGAGATGCACACCTTCTCCGGCCGCACCATCGACGTGCCATCGATGTTCATCGCAGGGCTTAGCGACTGGGGCACCTACCAGACCCCGGGCGCGCAGGAGACCATGCGCACCAAGGCCTGCACCAACATGGTCGGCTTCCACCTGGTCGAAGGCGCCGGCCATTGGGCGCAGCAGGAGCAGCCCGAGCAGGTGAGCAGGCTGTTGATCGATTTCTTGCAGAGCCAGCGGCCCAAGCAGGGCGCATCCCGATGACAGCAACCAGTTTCTTATTTGAGCATGATCTTTTCCGAAAACCGGTCGCCACCCCGGATCAAGTCCGGGGCAGGCTTTTTCGGGATCATGCTCTGGCGCGGAGCCTTGCTGTCGCTCTGCTGTGCTGTTCGAGCACCGCCTTCGCCGAAACCTTTCCGGCGCGCGGCATCAAGGTGGTCGTGCCGTTTTCGGCGGCGGGCGTGCAGGACATCGTCACGCGCATCATCTTCGACAAGGTTTCCGCCGCGCTCGGCCAGCCGGTCATTGTCGAGAACCGGCCGGGCGCCGGCGGCACGCTCGCCATGGCGGCGGTCGCGGCGTCGCCGCCGGATGGCTACATGCTGGTGGTGAGCGATCCGCGCGGCTCGCTGCCCGCCGCTCCGAGCCTCTACCAGAACCTGAGCTACGACCCGCGCACCAGCTTTGAACCGATCGCCATGGTGGGTTCGTCCGGCGCCGTGCTGTCGGTCGGCAAGGACTTTCCGGCGGCGACGCTGGGCGACCTCGTCAAGCTCGCCAAGGCGCGGCCGGGCGAGCTGACGTTCGGGTCGGCCGGCAACGCCACCCCGGGCCATCTGAATGGCGAACGGTTCAAGCGCCTGGTCGGGATCGACGTCGTCCATGTGCCGTATCGGATGATCTCGCAGGCCGTCACCGACCTGATGACCACCCGCATCTCGTTCTGGATCTCGCCGGTCGCGACCGTGCTGCAGCAGTTGAACACCGGCCAGTTGCGCGCGCTGGCGGTGGCGGGCGACGCCCGGCTCGCGGACCTGCCCGACGTGCCGACCATCCAGGAGAGCGGGTTCGGCGAGTTCGATGCCTCGACCGCCTACGCGTTTTTTGCGCCGGCCGGCACGCCGCCCGCCGTCGTCGACGTGCTGACCGCCGCGATCGAAACCGCATTGCAGGATCAGGACGTGCGGCAGCGGATGATCCGGACCGGCGTCACGCCGAAGTTCGCGCCGCCGCAAGTCGTGCGCGCGACCGTGGCGCAACGGGTCGGCGAATGGGCCGAGGCGATCCGGGCGGCCGGGATCAAGCCGGAGGCGCGCTAGAGCAAGATCACTTTACGTTGAAGCGAACTCCGTTCGCTCCCGCGGAAGCGGGAGCCCAGGACTTGGCCAAGCGCTGGGTCCCCGCTTCCGCGGGGACGAACGGGTGATTCGATCCGAAACAACTCCGCCCGCACGGCGCTTCGACACGGCCGAGTCGGCGCGATAGAATAACGCCCGCAATGACCGATCCCACCGCCACCAAGCTCACCGTCCGCGGCTGCAGCATCGGCCTGCTGCGCGGCGGCGCCGGCCGTCCGCTGCTGGTCCTGCACGGCGGCAACGGCGCGGGCCGGTGGCTGCCGTTCATGGCGGAGCTCGCCGCCCGCCACGACGTGATCGTGCCCGAGCATCCGGGCTACGGCTCGTCCGACACGCCGGCCTGGCTCGACAACATCCAGGACCTGGCGCGCTTCTATCTCGATTTTCTCGACCAGCTCGATCTCGACCACGTCGATCTCGTCGGCTTCTCGCTCGGCGGCTGGATCGCGGCCGAGCTCGCGGTGCGCGACACGCGGCGGCTCAACTCGCTGACCTTGGTGAGCGCGGCCGGCATCCATGTGCCGGGCGTGCCGCAGGTCGACACCTTCCTGGTCAACGACGAGCAGCTGGTGCGGAGCCTGTTTCACGACCAGAAGCGCGCCGACGCCGTGCTCGCCGATATGCGGCGGCCGGAGCTCGAGGACGTGGTGCTGAAGAACCGCACCACCACCGCAAAGCTGGTCTGGCAGCCGCGCGGCTACGACCCGCACCTGCACAAATGGCTGCACCGGATCGGCATCCCGACGCTGATCGTCTGGGGCGCCAACGACAAGATCTATCCGCCGGACTACGCGCACGCCTACCAGCGGCTGATTCCGGGCTCCAAGCTCGCCATCATCCCGGAGTGCGGGCACGTTCCGCAGGCCGAGCAGCCGCAGGCGTTCGTCGCCGCACTCGAAGGATTCCTCGACAGCAAGAGGGCCGCCGCATGAAAGTGTTCAATTTTCATCTGATGCCGTATCGGCACGCCGATCTCGACGCCATCGAGAAGCACGGCACGGCCTGGGTCACCTATTCCAACCGCGACTATGATCCCGAAAAGGGCGCCGACCTCTATCACGAATATCTCGACCAGATGGAACTGGCCGACCGGCTCGGCTTCGACGGCGTCTGCCTCAACGAGCACCACCAGACCGCCTACGGCATGATGCCGATCCCGGGCGTGCTCGCCGGCGCGCTCGCCCGTTCGGTCAAGCGCGCCAAGCTCGCGATCCTCGGCCGCGCGCTGCCGCTGCTCAACAATCCACTGGTCGTCGCCGAAGAATACGCCATGCTCGACAATCTGACGCGCGGCCGGTTCATCGCCGGCATGGTGCGCGGCATCGGCGCCGAATATCACGCCATCGGCATCAATCCGGCGCAGTCGCAGGAGCGCTTTGCCGAAGCCCACGACATGATCATCCAGGCCTGGACCAAGCCCGGCCCGACCCAATACGTCGGCAAGCACTACCACTTCAATTATGTGAACACCTGGCCGCGGCCGTACCAGACGCCGCACCCGCCGATCTGGATCCCGTCGCAGGGCTCGGCCTCGACCATCCGCTGGGCGGCCCAGATGAAATACACCTACGCGCAGACGCTGGCGCCGATCGCGGTGGTGGCGAAGTTCTTCCAGCTGTACCGCGACGAGGCCGACAAGGCCGGCTACCAGGCCTCGCCCGACCAGCTCGCCTGGTCGAACACGATCTACATCGCCGACACCGACGCCAAGGCGATGCGCGAGGCCAAGCCGCATCTCGAGGCGCTGGCCAACAAGTTCCTCAAGATGTCGACCGAGATGCTGCTGCCGCCCGGCTACAGCAACATCGACTCGATCAAGCGCATTCGCGCCGCCAAGGTGACCGGCAAGCCGCAGACCATCGAGGACCTGGTCAAGAGCGGCGTGGTGATGGTCGGCAGCCCGAACACGGTGCGCGAGAAGCTCGCCGAGTACCAGGACCTCGCCGGCTTCAACACCTCGCTGACCAAGACCCAGTTCGGCACGCTGCCCGACGACATGACGCGCGCCAACATGGCGGCGGTCGCCGAGGAGGTGCTGCCGCACTTCCGCAACCGCGTGCCGCAGAAAATTCGCCAGGCTGCGGCGGAGTAGACAGCGTCATTCCCCGCGCGCGGTGCCGAGCGTCAGCGATCGCCCGCAGACGCGAGCGGTTTCGATGCAGCATGGGGTCCCGGATGCGGCGCATCGCCATGACGCTTCGCGCCGGCAGTTCCTCGCCTCGCTGAGCGGCCGACCGCCGTTCTTCGCCGCTCCGCGCATTGTCCTGCGCGCAGGCCTATCCGAACCGGCCGGTGCGTTTCGTGGTGCCGTTCCCGGCCGGCGGGGCGACCGACATTCTGGCCCGCATCCTCGGCAATTATCTTTCCGAGCGGCTCGGCCAGCAGGTGATCATCGAGAACCGGCCCGGCGGCGGCACCAACATCGCGACGGCGCAAGTGGTGAAGTCGCCGCCCGACGGCTACACCATGATGATGACGGTCACCTCCAGCACCATCAACGCCGCGCTCTACAAGTCGCTGCCGTTCGAATTCCAGCGCGACATCGTGCAGGTCTCCGGCCTCGCCGAGCAGCCCCTCGTGCTCGACCTTTATCCGGGCGTGCCGGCCAAGACCATGACCGAGTTTGTGGCCCACGCCAAAGCCAATCCGGGCAAGGTGGTGTTCGCCTCGTTCGGCGCGCGCACCGTAAGCCACCTGTCGCTCGAATTGATCAGGATCGCGACCGGCATCGACATCGTGCATGTGCCCTACCAGGGCGGCGCGCCGATGCTGACCGACCTGATCGCCGGCCGGGTCCACGCCGGCATCGATGCGCTGCCGAATTCGCTGCAGCACATCAGGAGCGGCGCGGCGCGCGGGCTCGCGGTGCTGTCGAAGGAGCGGGCGCCGACGCTGCCGGACGTGCCGACCGTCGGCGAAACCATCCCGGGCTTCGAGGTCGACGGCTGGGTCGGCATCGGCGTGCCCAAAGACACCCCGCCCGAGATCGTCGATCATCTCAACCGCGCCATCAACGATGTCCTCGCCAATCCGGAGCTGAAGAAGCGCTATGCCGATGTGGGCTCGGTGCCGCTGATCATCACGCCGGCGCAGGCCAAGGCCCGCATCGCGCGCGACGTCGCCAAGTGGGCCAAGGTGGTCGAGGACGCCGGCATCAAGCCGGAGTGATCGCGGCTCCGTCGTAGAATGACCGCCGCGGCTATGGAACGGCCCGCCCGAAGCTGGCACACTGCCGCAAATTTCAACGCAACGGAGACAGCCATGGCAGCCCGCATCCGGCACATCGCGCTTTGCGTCAAGGACATCAAGGCCACCGCGGACTTCTACGAGAAGGCGTTCGGCCTCAAGCGCACCGAGATCAAGGAGGGCAAGACCGCCTGGAACTGCTACATGAGCGACGGCGAGGTCAATCTCGCGCTGCTGCAATACAAGGGCGAGGAAGGCTCCGGCGTGCCCAAGGGCTGGACCGGCATCCACCATTTCGGCTTCCAGTGCGACGACCTGCCGGCGCAGCAGAAGCAGATCGAAGCGGCCGGCGGCAAGTTCTTCTACGATCTCGGCGAGCCCGAGGACGAAGGCTTCGAGCGCAAGTTCAACGACCCGAACGGCATCGTCTTCGACATCAACTGGAAGGGCTGGCAGCTCACCAAGGGCAAGGTGAAGAACGCCAAGCGGCGGGCTTACTCCGGAGAAAGCGCCTGCGACGAAACGCGCCGCGGCGGCGCGCAAGAAAGTCAGCAAGAAGACCGCCCGGCCGGGCAAGATGGCGCGCAAGAAAAAGTAATAAGCGTTTTCAGCCCCGAGAGGAATGTCATGATTCGGCTCGCGATTTCGCTTGCGCTCGTTGCGCTGGCCGGCACCGGCGCGCCGGCGCAGGACTATCCGACGCGCACCGGCACGGTGATCGTGCCGTTCGCCGCCGGCGGACCGGCCGACATCACCGGCCGCATCGTCGCCGACATCTTCTCCAAGGCGCTGGGCCAGCAGTTCGTGGTCGAGAACATCGGCGGCGCCGGCGGCGCCACCGGCACGACGCGGGTCGCGCGCGCCGCGCCCGACGGCTACACGCTCGGCCTCGGCCACGTCGGCACCCACGCCGCCGCGGTCGCGCTGATCCCGAACCTCGCCTACAAGCCCGACGTCGATTTCGAGCCGATCGGCCTGGTCGCGAACCAGCCGGTGCTGCTGGCGACCCGCAAGGGCTTCCCCGCCAACAATCTGCGTGAGTTCGTGGCCTATGCCAAAGCCAACGAGTCCAAGCTGAACATGGCGCACGCCGGCGTCGGCTCGGTGTCCTACACGTTCTGCCTTCTGCTCAACCACGAGATCGGCATCAAGCCGACGCTGGTGCCGTTCACCGGCACCGCGCCCGCGCTCAACGCCATGCTCGGCGAGCAGGTCGACTACGTCTGCGATCCGATCCTGGGGCCGCTGTCGCACGTGCGCGCCGGCACGCTGAAGGCGATGGCGATCGGCACCAACAAGCGCCATCCGGCGCTGCCCGACGTGCCGACCTCGGCCGAAGGCGGGCCTGCCGAACTTCCAGGCCGCGCCGTTCTACGCCATGTTCGCGCCCAAGGGCACGCCGCAGCCGATCATCGACAAGCTCGCGGCGGCGCTCGACAAGGGCCTCGACGAGGAAACGCCGCGCAAGCGGCTGATCGATCTCGGCGCCGAGATCACCGAGAAGAAGGATCGCGGCCCAAAGCCGCTGGCGGCGACTGGTGAAGAGCGAGATGGCGCGGCTGACGCCGGTGTTGAAGGCGGCTGCCCAGTAGACGCTTCAGATGCGCCGCGATTCTGGCGCTGCGTCTGAACTCACGCGCGCACCCTCTCCCCGCTGCGGGAGAGGGTTGCGGCGTGAGCGCGAAGTCGCGAGACGCGATCGGAGTGGGTCTTCGCAAGCTCAGCCTCACCTGCGCTCGCTCGGCTATCGCCTCCGCTCGCGCATCCTCCCCCAAGGGAGAGGGAAGCGCGTGTGCCGCGCGTCGGATTCAATCGCAACGATCAAGCTCTAAGTCGCCGCGATCCCCATCGCCTCGCAGAACTCGGCGCGCACCTCGGCCGGCTGGCCGATAGTGGTGGCGGAATTCCTTGAGCCGCTGCTTGCAGCAGCGGATCGTTCTGGAACTCGGCGAGCGGAATGCCCTCGACGTTCAGCTCGCGCGCCATGTCGGGCAGGACGATGGCCTGCGCCAGGTTCGGATTGCGGATCACGCCCTTCGGGTCGCGGCCGGCCTTGATCGCCTCGAGCTCCTCGAAGAAGCGCTGGCGCATCATGGTGATGCCGACGTCGCTCGAGCGCAGGTTCTCGCGCGTGCGGTCGGCGATCGTGCCCTGCCCGACCCAGGCGACGATGTCCTGGTTGATGACGTGGCTGGTGATCCAGCGGCCGTCTGTCGTCGCGGATCGGGCTCTTCCAGGTCGGCACGCTCTTCTGCACGTAAGGCTCGCGGCCCTTCGGCACGCGCACGAAGAACCACGCCACCGACAGCGTGTTCTCGTCGTCGACCGGCACGCGCCATTCGAAATGGCGGCCGAGGTAGAAGCCGTTCGGCCAGAGCGCGACGCGGCCGACGGTCCAGTAGCGGTCCTCCTCGCTCTGGCCCTCGCGCACGCGCTTGTAGACGAAGCCGTGCTCGAACTCCTCGAACTTGAGCTTGAGGTGCTTGGGCGCATCGGCGTCGTTGCCGCGCATCCGGTTCGACCAGTTGTCGTGCATCCATTCGAAATGCACCGGGTCGATGGAGTTCTCCTGGCACTGGAACCAGTTGCACGGCACGTCGGCGAGCACGATCTCGCGGAAGCCGTTCGGCCCAGGTGAACGGCTCCCACACCGGCAGCTCGGGCGCGGGCTGCGGCCCCATGTAGGCCCACAGCAGCCCGGCAAGCTCGCGCACCGGATAGGCCTTGATGCCGCAGCCGGCCTTCGAGGGCTTCGGGCTGGTGGTGTCCTCGTAGGGCTGCTCGATGCAGGCGCCGGTCTCGTCGAAGCAGCCAGCCGTGATAGCTGCAGCGGATGCCGCGCTCCTCGACCCAGCCGTAGGACATGTCGGCGCGGCGGTGCGGGCAGTGCCGGTCGACCAGCCCGTAGTTGCCCGCCGAGGTCCTTGTAGAGCACCAGGTCCTCGCCGATCAGCCGGATCGGCTTGATCGGATTTTTCGTCGAGCTCGCTCGCGCCGCCGATCGGCTGCCAGTAGCGGCGCAGCAGGTCGCCCATCGGCGTGCCGGGGCCGACGCGGGTGAGCAGTTCGTTGCGGGCGGCGGTGAGCACGGCACGTCCTCCGTCGATCGGGCACTCGATCCTTACAGCATAGCGCGTACCGCGCGCGGTGGGAGCCCCGCGCGGCGACGCGACAAATCGGAGGGGATCAGAACGTCGACTTCAGCTTGAGGCTGTCGAGCCGGTTGATCGACTGGACCTCGACGCGGCGGCGCTCGCCGCTGGACAGCACGTCGAGCGGCACGGCAACGCCGGCGGCCCCGCTCGCCCACAGCCGGCGATAGAAATCGCCGAGCGTGCGCGTGCGCTCGCCATCGATGCCGACGATGACGTCGCCGCGCCGGAGCCCGGACTTCTCCGCCGGGCTGCCGGGCGTGACCCGGCCGACGACCAGGCTGCCGTGCAACTCCTGGGCGTTGACGCCGAGCCAGGGCCGGCCCGGCCCGGAGATGCGGCCGTTCGCCAACAGATCGGCCATCACCGGCAACAGCGTGTCGATCGGCACGAACATGTTGCCGGCGGTCTGCTTCTGCTCGCCGCCGGCGTCGCCGACGATCAGGGAGCCAACGCCGACCAGCTTGCCCTCGCGGTTGATCAGCGCGGCGCCGCTCCAGGCCGGATGCGGCGGCGAGGTGTAGATCGCGCTGTCGACCAGGTATTCCCAGGAACCGGCGAACTCGCGGCGGCTCACCACGTGCACCGGCAGCACCATGCCGGCGCCGCCAAAGCTCGCCACCAGCTCGGGATCCTGCTCCTTGACGTCGGCCGATTTGCCGAACGGCAGCGGCTTGATCTTCAGCGGCTCGATCGCGCGCAGCAGGCCGAAGCCGGTCTCGTGGTCATAGCCGACGATGCTGGCCGGCACGGTGCGGCCGGCGTTGGTGATCAATTCGGCGGCATGCGCCTCGACCATCAGGTAGCCGATGGTCAGCACCAGGCCGTTTTCATCGATGACGATGCCCGAGCCCTCGCGCTCGCGGCCGAGGTTCGACACCGAATTGCCGTCGGGATTGATGAAGGTCTTGATCCGGACCACCGCCGCGACCATCTCGTCGAGCGTGTTGGCGTGGACCGGCGGTGCGATCACGACGAGGCCGAGCGCGATCAGCCCAATCCGAAAAATGCCTCGCATGATCGCCCTCCACGGCGTTGTCCGGCGAGACGTCTTGGTTCGTCCCATTCCGTGCCGCAACACAGTATAGCGCCGCGGCGGTGCATCCGCCCCTCGAATTCCGCGCCAATCACCATATATTCCGTGAGGCGACACAAGCCGTCTATTGGACCCGATGCCTGCGCCCCGACTGCTGGTGATGGAAGGAAATTCGCCGACGACCCGTGCCCAGCACGTGGCGGCCGGCGGCCGGGTGGCGAGCGAAGGCTACGCCGAGCTGCTGGCCGAGCTGATGCCGAACGTCGTGGTCGACATCTGCTTTCCCGGCGATCCCGGCGCCAACCTGCCCAACGGCCAGGCGCTCGAAGGCTACGACGGCGTCGCCATCACCGGCTCGGGCCTGCATGTCTACGACGCCGGCCCCGAGGTGACGCGGCAGATCGACCTGACGCGCGCCGTGCTCGACTCCGGCACGCCGATTTTCGGCAGCTGCTGGGGCCTGCAGGTGCTGACCGTCGCCGCCGGCGGCAGCGTGCGCAAGAATCCCAAGGGTCGCGAAATCGGCTTCGGCCGCGCCATCCGCCTGACCGAGGCCGGCCGCAAGCATCCGATGTATGTCGGCAAGCACGAGGTGTTCAACGCGCCGACCGTGCACCTCGACGAAATCGAGACGCTGGCCCCGGGCACCACGGTGCTTGCCACCAACCAGGTGTCCGAGGTGCAAAGCGCGGAAATCCGGGCCAACGGCGCCTGCGCCTGGGGCGTGCAGTACCATCCGGAATATCCGCTGCACGAGATCGCCACCATCGTTCGCCGCATCGGCGCGCGGCTGATCGACGAGGGCTTCTTCCGCGACACGTCGGAGATCGCGGAGTTCGCCGGCGATCTCGACACGCTCGGCCTCGACCCCGACTGCAAGCGGCTGTCGTGGCGCTACGGCATCAGCAAGAACGTGCTGGACAAGAAGCTACGCACCAGCGAGATCGCCAACTGGCTCGAACTCCAGGTGCTGCCGATGCGCGCCAAGCGCGGCCGGGGATGATTACCGAATTTCAAGTTCGTTTGCGCCGGGCCCTCGATCGTCATGCCCGCGCATAGCCGTCCGAAGGACGGCGTCGCTTCGCTCGCCTATGTCGCGGGCATCCACGTCTCTCTTCAATGCCGCAAGCAAGACGTGGATGGCCGGGACAAGCCCGGCCATGACGCTTCTGATTCAGCATTCATGATAACTGCCGTAGCGGCAGCTCACACGATCGTGCACGCCTCGTCGAAGTCGAAGCGATGGTCCTGCTTCGGCAGGGTCGCCGGATCGCCGCGGCCAAGGCAGCACAGGAAATTCGACTTGAAGCGGCCGTCGGGGAAGAACGCGGCGTCGACCTTGTCGTTGTTGAACCCCGACATCGGCCCGCAATCGAGCCCGATGGCGCGCGCCGCCAGGATCAGGTAGGCGCCCTGCAGCGTGGCGTTGCGCAGCGCCGTGGTGCGGATGTGCTCCGGCGTGGTTTCGTACCAGCTGCGCGCCTGCGGATTGTGGAACAGCCGCGGCAGGTGCTCGTAGAAGCGCATGTCGTAGGCCAGGATCGCCACCACCGGGGCGCCCATGACCTTCTTCTGGTTGGCGCCCGACAGCGCCGGCTTGAGCTTTTCCTTGGCCTCGGCGCTGCGCACGAACACCACGCGCTGCGGCTGCGAGTTCGCCGTGGTCGGGCCCCATTTCGCCAGCTCGTAGAGCGCGCGCAATTGCGCGTCGGTCACCGGCTCCGGCGTGAAGTCGTTGAAGCTGCGCGCCTTGCGCCAGAGCAGGTCGAGCGCGGCGTCGGCAATGAGCGGTTTGACGGTGGCATTCATCGGGCGGCCTCATCGGTCTGCCGCATGCGGCGGCGCCACAGCATGAAGCCGAGACCGATCGATTGGAAGCCTCAATCAGCCCGCAATCGGGACCGGAAGCTGGTCGGCCGGCATCGCGTTGCGCAGCAGGCGGCGCACCGCGCTCGACGCCACCACCTTGTGGCCCTCGACATAGGCCTCGTGGTTCTTCTCGATGTCCTCGAGATCGTACAGATAGTTGACCATCAGGCCGTACGACTGGCTGATGCCGTTCTCGCTGCCGTCGCCGAGCCAGTTGAGGCGCTCGAGTCGCGCGCCATTGCCGAGATGGAAGCGCGCCACCGGGTCGGCCGGCAGGCCGACGCGGTTCTTGGCGTTGAGGTAATACCAGGCGGCGGCGCGCAGCAGCGGCTCCTGCATCGGCTGGCGCGCCTGCGGCAGCTGCCACCAGCCTTGCCGGTCGAGGCCTTCGAGCGCCGCCTTGTCATCCGGCGACAGCGCGCTGGAGCTTTCCGACTTGCGCTCGCGGTTGAGCCAGCCGGCAAAGCCGGGCGCGGGCGACAGCGTGACATAGGTCTTGAGCCGCGGGGTCTCGCGCGAAATTTCCTGCACCACCTGCTTGATCAGGAAGTTGCCGAACGACACGCCGGCCAGCCCGCGCTGACAATTGGAGATCGAATAGAACGTCGCGGTCATGACCTTGTCCGGATCGATGCTGTCGCGCTGCACCGACAGGATCGGCGCGATCGCGTCCGGGATTTCGCGGGTGAGCGCGACCTCGACGAAGATCAGCGGCTCGTCGACCAGCGCCGGATGAAAGAACGCATAGCAGCGGCGGTCCGGCGGATCGATGCGGCGGCGCAAATCCTCCCAGCTTCGGATGCGGTGCACCGCCTCGTAGCGGATGATTTTTTCCAGGATCATCGCCGGCGTCGACCAGTCGATTCTCCGCAGCACCAGAAAGCCGCGGTTGAACCAGGACGAGAACAGGTGGACGAAGTCGGCGTCCACCGCCGCGAGATCGTCGCGGTGGTCGAGCGCGTCCAGCAATTGCTCGCGCATGCGGACCAGCGCCGCGGTGCCGCCCGGCGCGAGATTGAAACGGCGCAGCAGCTCCTGCCGGCGCGCTTCGGCGGCGGCGTGGACCTCGGCCGCGGTCCGGTCGGAGGGCGCCGCCTGCCAGGCGGCAATGGCGGCGTCGAGCCTCGGCCGGTCGGGGCCGAACCGGTGCGCCAGCGCCTCGAAGAAGGCGATGCGCGGGCCGATCGTCAGTGCGCCGTATTTCGCCAGAATTTCGCCGGCCAGCGCCACGCCGGAGGCTTCGCCGCGGCCTGACAACAGCTCCTCGCACAGATCGACCAGGCTTTCGGAGCGCGCGGCGTCGTTGCCGCGCCGGTCCCGCGCGCGGTCGAGCAGCGCACGGCCCCGCTCGGTAATGCTGTTGAGCATCTCGCCGAAAAAGGAGGTGTTCATGGCAGCCGGGAATCCCACCGATCGAGTCGCGATCTTATCGGAAATGATGAAGGAATGACGACTGGTCAAGGGGGAGTTGTCCAAGCTCTGGACAAAACTGCGCCAGCACGCCAGAGGTTCCCCGGCTGCCGCGGTAAAGTCTGCCCAAGGAGTGGTCATGTCGGGTCCGTTGGCTGGTGTTCGCGTGCTGGAGCTCGCCCGCATCCTGGCAGGCCCGTGGGCCGGCCAGGTGCTGGCCGATCTCGGCGCCGACGTGATCAAGGTCGAGCGCTCCAAGACCGGCGACGACACCCGCGCCTGGGGCCCGCCGTTCATCGAGGCCAAGGACGGCGGCCAGCTCGACGCCGCCTATTTTCATTCGACCAACCGCGGCAAGCGCTCGATCGAGGCCGATTTCGAGAGCCAGGACGGACGGCGAATCGTCAAGAAGCTCGCCGCACGCTCGGACGTGTTGATCGAGAATTTCAAGGTCGGCGGGCTTGCCAAGTTCGGCCTCGACTACAAGAGCCTCGCGCCCGACTGTCCGCGGCTGATCTATTGCTCGGTGACGGGCTTCGGCCAGGACGGTCCCTATTCGACGCGCGCGGGCTACGACCTGATGGCGCAGGGCATCGGCGGGTTCATGAGCCTCACCGGCACCGCCGACGGCGAGCCGACCCGCGCCGGCGTGCCGGTGTCGGATATTTTCACCGGGGTCTATTCGGTGATCGGCATTCTCGCCGCGCTGCAACAGCGCCAGCACACCGGCAAGGGCTGCTATGTCGACACCGCGCTGGTCGATTCGACCGTCGGCGTGCTGGCGAACCAGGGACTGAACTATCTCGCCTCCGGCAAGGTGCCCGGCCGCATCGGCAACGCGCATCCGAACATCGTGCCCTACCAGGTGTTCCCGGTGTCCGACGGCTACATCATCATCGCCACCGGCAACGACAGCCAGTACCAGAAGCTCTGCGGCGTGCTGGGCGCGCCTGCGCTCGCGAAGGACCCGAAATACCTCGACAACAAATCGCGCCTCGCCAACCGCGCCGAGATCGTAGGCCTGCTGTCGGCATTGACGGTGAAATTCAAAATGCAGGACCTGGCCGACAAGCTCGAAGCGGTCGGCGTGCCGGCCGGCCCGATCAACGATCTCGATCAGGTGTTCGACGATCCGCACGTCAAGCATCGCGGCATGAAGCTCGACCTGCCGAGCGCGCTCGCCAAGGCCGGCACCATTCCGGGCGTGCGCACGCCGATCATGCTCGACGGCGCGCCGATGGCGTCACCGCGCCCGGCGCCGCGGCTCGGCGAGCACACGGCGGAAATCCTGAAAGAGATCGGCGAAGGTTAGAGCTTGATCGTTGTGGTTTGAATCAGGACGCGCGGCGCACTCGCTTCACCCTCCCCTGGAGGGGGAGGGTCGACGCCGAGCGTCAGCGAGGCGGCGGGGTGGGGTGAGCGTTTGTGCGGAAGGTTCACCCCACCCGCTCGCGACTTCGTCGCTCGCCGACCCTCCCCTCCAGGGAGGGTGTGGCACGCGCAGCAAAAAATTCGCTCACGCCACATCTGACGCACGGCGCGAGCGCTTCAATCAAAACGATCAGCTCTAAAGCGCTTTGCCGGCCTGCGCCCAGCGCTCATTGGCGGTCGGGCTCGCGACAATGTCGTCGACGTTGGCGAGCTTGACGCGATCGCGCACCAGACCCTTGTAGAAGTCGGCCTTCGAGACCGGCGGCACGTCGGCGATGATGGTCCAGCTGTCGCCGCCGTCGAGGCTCTCGAACACCTGGCCGTCGGTGTCGACGGCATGAAGCGAGAAGCCGTCGTTGCGGGCCTCGATGGTCAGCGCCGAGAACAGCGCACGCTGGCCGTTCGGCAGGCCGCCGAGCAGCCGCTCCCAGGTCTTGCCGGCGTCGTGGCTGCGGAAAATCTTGCCGCGCGCGCGGCCGAGCTCGTACCAGTGCACCGGCCAGCCGACGCCGGCCGACATGAACAGCAGGTCGGGCTGGCCGGGATGAATGACGACCGCATCGGGATAGTTCGCATCGGGCGGCATCTTCATCTTGGTGAAAGACTTGCCCGCGTCATCGCTCGCCATCATGCCGACGATGCCGTTGGCGACGATGATGCGGCCGGGGCGGTCGGGATGCACCAGGATGCGATGGATGTCGCATTCACGCGGATCGGGATCGAGGATCAGCTCGACAAAACTCTTGCCGAAATCCTGCGAGACTTGCAGCGAGCCGATCTCGACGCCGGCCCACAGCCGGTCGCCGTCGATCACGATATCCTTGATGTGGCCGATGCGCGGCGGCGGCGGAAACGTCCAATGCTTGACGGTCTTGGCGCTGCGGAACGCCGGCAATTCGCGCCAGGACTCGCCCTTGTCCTCGCTGACATAGAGATGCGCCGGCAGCGCGCCGGCGAGCACCACGTCGCGGCCTTGCAGCTTGCCGGCCCGGCACGACCAAAACTCATGATGCGCCAGCCCGTCGTTGACCCAATTCCACTTGATGCCGCCGTCGTTGCTGCGGGCCATGCCGACCCCGCGGGTCGATGCGAACAGCGTGCCGTCGTCGAGCGCGGTCACCCCGCTCACGAACACGCCTTGCAGCGCTCGGTGCTTGACGGTCCAGCCGCGCTCGGTGCGCGCCAGCAGCGCGACGCCGTCGACCGTGCCGACCAAAATCGTGTCGGAGGGCGCTTGCGCCCGCTGGATGTTGGTTCCGCCATTCGACAACAGGATCATCGGTCTGCTCTTCGGTTGCGCTTGATCTGGAGCACCGGCCGCGTACCACCGCGGGCCGGCGCGCGGCAATCTGTCACGCCGCATATCATACAGGAAATTCCGGCGGTGGCGCCCTGCACGAATCGTTCAGGTCCGCTTGCTTTCCCCGGTGCGCCAACTGGAGTAGTTTGCGCGCATCACGTCAGACCGCGCGGCAAGCGCGACGAACAGGGAGAACACCAAGGTGAAAAACAAATCCTGGCTGATGCCATTGGCGGTCGCTGGCCTATGCGTGCTGTCCACCAATCTCCAAGCGCAATCCTGGCCGCAGAAGCCGATCATGTTCGTCGTGCCGTTCGCGCCGGGCGGCGGCACCGATGCCTTTGCCCGTCCGCTCGCCGCCCAGCTTGACCAGCAGCTCCACACCCGGGTGCTGATCGAGAACAAGGCCGGCGCCGGCGGCACGCTCGGCGCATCCTATGCCAGCAAACAACCGGCCGACGGCTACACGTTCCTGATCGGCGCCGCGCACCACACCATCGCGCCGTCGATCTATCTCAAGCTCGATTACGACATCGAAAAGGATTTCGTGCCGGTGATCATGCTGGCGCAGCCGCCGCACGTCGTGTCGGTCAATCCGGGCAAGATCCAGGCCAAGACGCTGAAGGAATTCATCGCCTACACCCAGAACAACCAGGTGAACTACGGCTCGGCCGGCGCCGGCACCACGCATCATCTGGCCGGCGAGTTCTTCAATTCGATGGCAAAGACCAAGCTGAACCACGTGCCCTACCGTGGCGCGGGCCCGCTGATGCAGGATCTGCTGGCCGGTCACGTGCCGATGGCGTTCGATGGCCTCGGCACCTCGGGTCCGCAGATCGCCGCAGGGACGCTGCGTGGACTGGCGATCACCGCACAGAAGCGTGTGCCGGCGCTGCCGGACGTGCCGACGTCGGCCGAGGCCGGGCTGCCCGGCTTCGAGTTCTCGACCTGGTACGGCATCCTGGCCAAGAAGGGCACGCCGCAGGAAGCGATCGACCGCATGATCAAGGAGGTCAAGCTGGCGATGGCGCTGCCGGTCATCAAGGCCGCCTGGGAAAAGAACGGCTCGGAGGTTCCCGACATCAGCGGAGCAGAGTACGGCAAGGTCATCAGCGCCGACGTGGCGCGCTGGCACAGGGTCGTCACCGAGGCCGGCATCAAGCTGGAGTAGTTCCGCCTCTCCTCGTTCTCATACTGCAAGCCCGCCCGTTCGGCGGGCTTGCTCGTTATAGGTGGCCCGCGCGAACGGGCATTCCGGGCCTGCTGCCTTTCTGCTAGATCGGGATGACTTTTCTTCGAATCGTCATCCCGATCTAGCTTCTTGTTTGAGCATGATCTTTTCCGAAAACCGCTGCACACTTTTCGGGATCATGCTCTAGTGGTCGCCTTGAGCGAGGGTGCCATGCTCGAAAAGACCAGACCTGCTGCTGTGCGGATCGCCGTGTCGAAGGATGAGGCTCCGCTGATCATCCGGCGCGTGGATGCCATCCCGGTCGCGCTGCCGCTGAAGACGCCGATGAAGATGGCCAATGCCACCGTCGCCAAGGCCGAGAACCTGCTGGTCCGCGTCGAGGCGGCCGATGGCACGGTCGGCTGGGGCGAGGCTGCGTCCGCGCCGACGATGACCGGCGACACCCTCGGAGGGCTGCTCGCCGCGGTGCTCGACTATCTCGCGCCCATGCTGGTCGGCAAGGACGCGCACGGCTGGCCGGCGCTGCGGCCCGCCTTGCATGGCGCGCTGCTCGGCAACGGCGGCGCGCATTCGGCGCTGGAAATGGCGGTGCTCGACCTGATCGGACGGGCGACCGGCCGGCGGCTGGTCGATCTCGTCGCCAAGCCGAAGCGCGAAGCCGTCAAGCCGATGTGGCTGCTCGGCAACAAGACCGCCGAGCAGGACGTCGCGGAGGCCAAAGCGCGACAGCGCGAAGGATTTGATTTCTTCAAGCTCAAGATCGGAGTGAAGCCGCTGCAGCAGGAGATCGCCATCGCCCACGCGGTGCGCGCGGCGCTGCCGAAAACGCCGCTTTGCGCCGACGCCAATTGCGGACTGACGCTGGCTGCGGCCAAGACCTACGTCGAGCAGACCCGCAAGGCGAAACTGATGTTCGTCGAGCAGCCGCTCGCCTACGACGACATCGACGGGCTGAAGAAGCTCACCCGCGCGAGCAAGGTGCCGATCGGCATCGACGAAGGCATCCACTCGCTCGCCGACATTGCGACCAGTGCGCGCGCCGGCGCCGGCGGCGTGTCGCTCAAGCTGATCAAGCTCGGCGGATTGACCGCGGCGTTCGAGGCGGCGAAGTTGTGTCAGCGGCTGGGGCTGTCGGTCAACATCGCCGCCAAGATCGCCGAGTCGAGCATTTCCAGCGCAGCCGCGCTGCATCTCGCCTGCGCCGTGCCCAAGGCCGATTGGGGCGTCAGCCTCACCCACTTCTACCTGGCCGAAGACGTCGTGCGCCGTCCGCTGCCGCTCGCCGATGGCGAGGTGGCGTTGCCGAGCGGTCCCGGTCTCGGCGTCGAGGTCGACGAAGCCGCGGTCCAGCGTTTCAGGGTGTCGTAGCGTCCATGCCGGGTCCGCTTGCAGGCGTTCGCGTGCTCGAACTGGCGCGCATTCTCGCCGGCCCCTGGGCCGGCCAGACGCTGGCCGATCTCGGCGCCGACGTGATCAAGGTCGAGCGCCCGGGCGCCGGCGACGACACCCGCGGCTGGGGCCCGCCGTTCATGGAGGACAAGGACGGCGGCCAACTGAGCTCGGCCTACAACCTGTCCTGCAATCGCGGCAAGCGCTCGATCGCGGTCGATCTCGACACCGCGGACGGCCAGCGCATCGTGCGGAAGCTCGCGGCGCGCTCGGACGTGCTGATCGAGAACTTCAAGTTCGGCGGGCTCGCCAAATACCGCCTCGACTACCAAAGCCTCGCTCCCGACAATCCGCGACTGGTCTATTGCTCGATCACCGGCTTCGGCCAGGACGGCCCATACGCGCACCGCGCCGGCTACGACCTGCTGGTGCAGGGCATGGGCGGCATCATGGACATCACCGGCGATCCGGACGGCCAGCCGACGCGGATCGGCGTCGCCTTCGCCGACGTCTTCACCGGCGTCTATTCGGCGCTCGCCATCACCGCCGCGTTGAAGGAGCGCGACAGCACCGGCAAGGGCAGCCACATCGACATGGCGTTGCTCGACACCATGGTCGGCGTGCTCGCCAACCAGGCACTGTTCTATCTGGTCTCCGGCGCGCCACCCGAGCGCATGGGCAATGCGCACGCGACCGTGGTGCCGTATCAGACGTTTCCGACCACCGACGGCTGGATGCTGATCGCCTGCGGCAACGACGGTCAGTTCGTCAAGATGATGGCGCTGCTCGGCGATCCCGACATGGCCAAGGATGAACGCTACCGGACCAATGCCGCGCGCGTGGTCAACCGCGACACGCTGATCCCGCGGCTGTTCGAGCTGACCAAAAAACTGTCCAAGGCCGAGCTCGCCGAAAAATTCGAACAGGTCGGCGTGCCCGCCGGGCCGATCAACAATCTCGCCGAGGTGTTCGCCGACCCGCAGGTCATGGCGCGCGGCATGCGGATCGATTTGCCGCATCCCGCCGCCAAGGGCGGCAGCATTCCCGGCGTGCGCTCGCCGATCACCATCAACGGCCGGCGCGCCGCCGCCGACCGCGCCCAGCCGCAGGTGGGCGAGCATACGCAAGAAATCCTGCAAGAGATTGGGGAGGCTTGAATGGCCCGCGTATCCTACATCGAAGAAAACGACCACCCGGAACTGTCGGCCGAGATCGCCAAGATCAAGGGCGGGCGCGGCCGGCTGATCAACGTTTACAAGCTGCTCCTGCATACGCCGACCGTGTGCATGGCCTGGTACGAGCACATCGGCGCGATCCGCTGGAAGACCAAGCTCCCCCCTCGCTTGCGCGAGATCGCGATCGTCCGCATCGCCTCGGCCGTCAAATACGCCTATGCGCTGCAACAGCACGTGCCGGGCATCGCCGTTCCGGATGGCGTGAGTCTGGAGGAATGCGAGGCGCTGAAGGACTGGAAGGACTCCAAGTTTTTCAGCGAAGCCGAGCGAGCGGCGCTCGCCTATGTCGACGCCATGATCGCAGCGCCGGACGTGCCGGACGACGTGTTCAACGCCGTGCGCAAGCACTACAGCGAGCGCGAGGTTGTGGAGCTGACCATCCTGGTCGGCACCTACATCATGCACAACCGCGTCACCACCGCGCTCAAGATCGATCTCGAGCCGAAAAAGAACTGACGTGGCGGGCGCGACGCAGCGTTCGATCCTGGTCGTCGAGGATGACCCGTTCACGCGGCTCATTCCGATCGTGCTCGATCCGACCTCCAGCGAGGAGCGCCGCGCGGCGTTCGCCGACTTCATGGCGCACGACGAGCCGGATTTCGACGGCTGGGTGAAGCGCGTGCGCGCGGCCGCGGGCTCGCTCTATCCGGCCGAGGTCAGGCTCGTGACCTCGGAAGCCGAAATGCGGGCGAACCTGCCGGACGGCCATGCCCTGGTGGTGGAATCGTTTCAGGTCGGCCGTGACGACCTCGCCGCGGCAAAAAAGCTCAAGGTCGTGCAGAAATTCGGCGCCATCCTGCGCAACATCGACACCGCGGCATGCGCCGAGCGGGGCATCAAGATTCGCACCTTGCGCCGGCGTGCCAACATCTCCTGCGCCGAGCACGCGTTCGGGCTGATTCTGGCGCTGGCGCGCAGGCTCGAAACCACCAGCGGGCTTGTCACCGTGGCGCGGATCAAGGCGGCAGGCTTCAGCTATCGGGCGTTCGACCGGCGCCACACGCCCGGCAGCAACCATCCGCGGGTCCCGGGAACACGCGCGCTCAACGGTGCGACCATCGGCATCATTGGCTTGGGCGAGATCGGCCGCGAGATTGCCTCACGCGCCGTGGCCTTCGACATGCGCGTGCTCTATCACCAGCGCACGCCCCTGCCCGCGGCCGAGGAGCGCGAATTGAAGGTCAGCCACGTGCCGCTCGCGACGCTGCTTGCCGAATCGGATTGGATCGTGCCGCAATTGCCGACCGCTGCGGCAACGCGTGACGTGCTCGGCCGCGCCGAGCTTGCCCGGGTCAAGCCCGGCGCTTGCATCGTCAACGTCGCGAACGCGCCGATCATCAACCGCGACGCCTTGATCGAGGCGCTCAAGGCCGGCCGGCTGGGCGGCGTCGCGCTCGACGTTCATTACGCCGAGCCGATTGCCGACGACGATCCGCTGCTCGGCTTCGACAACGTCATTCTGACGCCCCGCATGGCGGGATCGCCGCGCTTCAACGGCTTGAACGATTTCGACGAGCTGATCACCGGCCTGGCCCGCGAGTTGGGCGCATGATCCGCCTCGTTGCGCTCCTGCTTGCGATCATCGCCGCGCCGGCCGCGCCCGCGCTCGCGCAATCCGATCTGCCGGACCGGCCGATGCGGCTGATCGTGCCGTTTCCGGCAGGCTCGGCCACCGACACGGTGAGCCGCATCCTGATGCAGAAGCTTGGCTCCCGCCTCGGCCAGCAGATCGTGGTGGAGAACCGGCCCGGCGCGAGCGGCAGCATCGGCATCGACATGATTGCCAAGGCCGCGCCGGACGGCGCCACCCTGGGCCTGATCACCGCGAGCACCCATGGCGTCGCGCCCGCGCTCGGCAACAAATTGCCCTACGACCCGATCAAGGACTTCAAGCCGATCGCGATGGTCGGCGCCGCACCCTACGTGCTGGTGATGTATCCGGGCGTCCCGGCGAACACCGTCGCCGAACTGGTCGCGCTCGCCAAGACCAAGCCCGGCGAGCTGAACTACGGCTCGGCGGGGCTTGCCAGCGTCGCTCATCTCGCCGCCGCCCTGTTCGCGCAGCGAAACCGGGATCGAGCTGACGCACGTGCCGTACAAAAGCTCGGCGCAATCCTCGATCGACATGATCACCGGCCGCCTCGACATGCAGTTCGCGACCGTCGCGCCGACCTTGCAGAACATCCGCGACGGCAAGCTGCGCGCGCTCGCCACCACCGGGCGAAAGCGCGTGTTCGTGCTGCCCGACGTGCCGACCATGATCGAGTCCGGCGTCAAGGACTACGACGTCGCGCTCTGGTTCGGTTACGTCGCGCCGGCGGGCACGCCGGACGCGATCGTGGCAAGGCTCAACCGCGACATGACCGCGATCCTGAGCGACCCGGAGACGGCCGAAACGCTGCGCCAGCAGGGCTTCGAGCCGGAGCCTGGCCCGCCCGAGACGCTTTCCGCGCGCATCCGGAGCGAAACCGAGATGTGGCGCGGCCTGATCGCCAAGACCGGCATCAAGCCAGAGTAGCGATTGCACGCCATCGGGGGCGATGTTGAAACCTGAGGGCACCAACTTTGGAAGCCCGCTCCGCTGGCCCGAACGACGACATTCGGCGTTGCTGCACGCCCCCCTGGCCCTTGAAAACGCGGACCTTCCATAACGCCATGTCCGCTTTTGCGGTCGCTATTGGGGGTGAAGCGGACATTTCTGGATATAGCCGCGATGTCGCCTAATGACCCAAAGCGGACATCGGCCAGCATCTCATGTTGCAGTAGCGAAGCCGGTTTCGGCCCCTATCAAAGTGCTCGTTTGAGCCGATACGATGTTCGTCCTGAGCCTGGGGGACATGAGGCGGCGGGAATTTCTCGGTGTCTAGGTGGTGCGGCGGTCAGCGTGGCCACTGGCGGCGCGCGCGCAGCAGCCGGCGATGCCGGTGATCGGAGTATCTCGACGTCCGACGACCGGATCGATCGCCGGAGCATGCTTGGCGGCATTTCCGCAGGGCTTGCAGGAGCCTGGCTACGTCGAGGGCGAGAACGTAGTGTCGCATCTACCGCTTCGGCGAGACGGCAATTATGATCGGCTGCCGGGCTGGCCGCCGATCTGGTCCGCCTCCGGTCGCCGTGATCGTGCCGAGCGGCACCGCGGCGCTTGCGGCCAAGGCGGCAACCCGACCATCCTATCGTCTTCGGCGCGGCGACGATCCGGTCAAACTTGGCTTGGTCATGAGCCTCGCCGGCCGGGCGGAAATGCTGACGGGCGTCAATTTCGTCACTGCCGAGTTGGCGGCAAAGCGGCTTGGAGCTGCTGCATGAGCTGGTGCCCGGAGCAAGTCGCGTTGCCGTGCTCGTCAACCCGGTCATGCCGACGACCGACACCCGATTCGAGACGTGGAAGCGGCGGCGCGCAACATCGGGCTGCAAATCGTCAGGTTCTCAACGCCAGCACCAAGGCGAGATCGACGCCGCGTTCGCGACGCTCGTCCAGAGAGCGCGCCTGACGCGCTTTTGGTCGGCACTGATGCGTTCTTCGACGCGGCGCGTCAATTGTCGCTTGGCGGCGCGCCATGCGATGCCCGCGATCTACGGCATCCGTGAGTTCGTCGAAGCCGGCGGCTTGATGAGCTACGGAACCAGCCTCACCGACGCGTATCGGCAGGCGGCGTCTATGCCGGTCGCATCCTCAAGGGCGACAAGCCGGCCGACCTGCCGGTGCTGCAGCCGACCAAGTTCGAACTGGTCATCAACCTCAAGACCGCCAAGGCGCTCGGCCTCACCGTGCCGCCGACGCTGCTCGCCGCGCGCCGACGAGGTGATCGAATAAGATGCTGTTTGCTGCAGCTGCTCAGGTCGTTCTTGGCACGAAGCGGACATCAAGCGATGTCCGCTTTTGTGGTCGCTAACGGAGGGCGCAGACATTCGGAACCTCTGACCGGAAATGACGCGAATGACCCATAAGCGGACATGGGCCGCTCGCGATGATCTGCGTCCGAGGTCACCTTCACTTCTTTCAACGTGCTAGTTTGAGGGCGGGCACAATCTGTGCCTGAGGCTAAGGGTTGGCTCATGACGCGGCGCGAGTTCATCGCGCTCTCGGCGGCGCGGCGGCGCTGGCCGCTCGCGGCGCGCGCGCAGCAGGCGGAGCGCGTGCGGCGCATCGGCGTGCTCGTGCCCGCAGCCGCGGACGATCCGGAATGTCAGGCCCGCGCCGGGGCGTTCCTGCAGGCGCTGGCGAATTGGGCTGGACCATCGGCCGCAACGTGCGGATCGACACCCGCTGGGCCTACGGCCAATGCCGACGAGATTCGCAGACACGCGGCGGAATTGGCCGCGCTCGCGCCGGACGTCATCCTGGCCCATGGCACCTCGACCGTGGCGCCGTTGCTGCAGGCGACCCGCACCGTGCCGATCGTGTTCCCGGTCGTCGCCGATCCGGTCGGCGCCGGCTTCGTCGAAAGCCTGGCGCGGCCGGGCGGCAACGCCACCGGGTTCATGACTTACGAATACAGCATGAGCGGGAAATGGCTGGAACTGCTCAAGCAGATCGCGCCCGGCGTGACGCGAGCGGCGGTCCTTCGGGATCCCGACCATGGCTCCGGGATTGGCCAGTTTGCCGCGATCCAGGCCGTGGCGCCGTCGCTCGGGTGGAGGTCAACCCGGTCAACGTGCGCGACGCCGGCGAGATCGAGCGCGCCGTCACGGCCTTCGCGCGCTCGCCAATGGCGGTCTGATCGTGACGTCGGGCGCTGGCGGCACGTTCATCGCGAACTGATCGTCACGCTGGCGGCCCGGCACAAGCTGCCCGCGGTCTACTCCGATCGTATTTCGTCGCCGCCGGCGGCCTGATCTCCTATGGGCCTGATAGCTCGACCAGTATCCGGCGCGCGGCCGGCTACGTCGATCGCATCCTCAAGGGCGAGAAGCCGGCCGACCTGCCGGTACAGGCGCCGACCAAGTACGAACTGGTCGTCAACCTCAAGACCGCCAAGGCGCTCGGCCTCGACCGTGCCGCCGACGCTGCTCGCCCGCGCCGACGAGGTGATCGAATGATGGGGTGGATGGCCCCCTTGCGGCATCTAGGTGCCAAAATGCTGGTTGTCAGAAACCGACCAGCGAACAGGGAGCCATCCATGGGCGAGATTACGACAGTCGGATTAGACTTGGCGAAGCATGTTTTTCAGGTGCACGGGGTCGATGCGGAGGGAGCGACGGTTCTGCGCAAGCAGCTTCGGCGGGCGCAGGTGCTGGGGTTCTTCAGCAAGCTGCCGCGCTGTCTGGTGGGGCTGGAGGCGTGTGCGACGGCGCACTACTGGGCGCGGGAGCTGCGCGCGCTGGGCCACGAGGTGCGACTGATGCCAGCGCAATACGTGAAAGCCTATGTGAAGCGGAACAAGAACGACGCGGCGGATGCGGAAGCGATCTGCGAGGCGGTTGTGCGGCCGACGATGCGCTTTGTCCCGATCAAGACGGCCGATCAGCAAGCTGCTGTGCTGCTGCATCGCGGCCGGGAGCGGCTGGTTCGCCAGCGCACAATGCTGGTGAATGCTTTGCGCGCGCATCTGGCGGAGTTCGGAGTGATCGCGCCGCAGGGGTTACGCAATGTCGGCAAGCTGATTGCCATCATCCGCGATGAGGAGGACGCGCGTCTGCCGGATCTTGGCGCGGCAGGTGCTGCAGGTGCTCGCCGTACAGATCGAGCAGCTCGAGGCGGCGGTTGCGGCGCTCGAGAAGCAACTCATGGCTTGGCACAAGAGCAACCCCGTCAGCCAGCGCCTGGCGACCATTCCGGGCATTGGGCCAATCATCGCCACGGCGATCGCCGCGATGGTGGCGGAGCCGAGCGGTTTCCGCAGCGGTCGCGAGTTCGCGGCCTGGCTGGGTCTGGTGCCCCGACAAAATTCGACCGGCGGCAAGACCCGCCTGGGCGGGATATCGAAGCGAGGCAATCAGTATTTGCGACGGCTGCTGATCAACGGCGCCAGCGCCAATCTGCTACGCTCGAAGGCGACCAATGCCGATCCCTGGGTGATCGGGCTGCGCCGGCGACGGCCGAGTATGGTCGTGGCGGTGGCACTGGCGAACAAGACGGCGCGCATCGCCTGGGCGGTGATGCACCGGCAGGAGAATTACCAGCGCATGGCCGCGGCGGCTTAAGCTGCCGAGCTATGCACTGGAGCTTGCGAGAGAGCAATGACGCGTGATGGCACAGTCGGTCGATCCGACGCAACCGAGAGAAGCCTGGCGCTTCACCGGGACATCGATCCCGTTCGAATGATGAGGCCTCGGTTCGCGGACTCCATCAGGGCCAGCAGTCGGTTCGGACTGCATCAACAGGCCGGACACATGACTGCAAGCGATCTCTGTGCGGCGCGCCAGAATGTCTCTTGCCAGGCGGGGGCCATACATGGCTTTGCGAATTAATTTTTGCTCGGCGGGGCGGAACATCACGGGCCTCACTGCACTATTGAATATGGCTGGAGCGGAAGTAAAATGACCTGTGCAGGGAGATTATTCCGAGAGGGTGAGGAGGCAGTGCTCACACCGAAAACTTTCGGGATACCCCGCCATGGCCGCTTGTCGGACCCTCGGCGGAGCAGCGGCATAACCGAATATCCTTGAAGCCTTTGGCCGCAACCCCGTAACAACTGACGATTCCGGCGGGTATTTGAGGGACTGCGTGCCCATGATGGCAGCGTCTCGTTTCGCCGGTTCAACCTGAAACCTGGGTGAATTTCGAGCTTGTGATCCGCCTTGCTATGAGGCCAGAGTACCCACGATTTGATCCCTTCCGGGGGCGGCACGACAGGGCGGCTCATGAATCGACCGCATTCTCAAAGGAGAGAAGCCAGCCGACCTGCCGGTACAGGCGCCGACTAAGTACGAGCTCGTGATCAACCTCAAGACCGCCGCGGCCTCGGCTCACCGTGCCGGCGACAATGCTCGCTCGAGCCGACGAGGTGATCGAATGAGGCGGCGAGATTCATGAGCCTCGGCGGTGCCGCCGCATGGCCGCTCTCGGCGCGGGCAGCAACAAAAAAGCGCCTGTGGGGCGTGCTTATGAACGGCGTGGCGAGCGATCCGACAAACCAAGAAAAAATCTCACGCGACTTTCATGGAGGGATTACGCAAAGCTGGGATGGATCGACGGCCAAAAACTTGCAGGTTGAGGTGCGCTGGAGTTCGGGCCAACCCGAGGTTCATTGCAGGGCTTATGCGACCGATCTCGTTGGGATGTTCAAACCCGAACTGGTGCCGCTGACCGTCCACCACTGGGAACTTAGTTGCCTTGCAGCAGGCCACCAAAACCATTCCGAGCGCTGTTTTTGTAGGCATCTCCGATCCGGTCGAACAGTGGTTTCGTACCGAACCTTGACAAAGCCGGGCGGAAACATCACCGGCTTCGCCAATCCCGAGTTCTCGATCGCGGGCAAGTGGGTCGATTTGCTCAAGCGGATGGTGCCCTCGATTACGCGAGTTGCTTTTGTCTTCGACCCCGAACGTAGCCCCGCGCAGGTCGCCACGGATACATAAGCGCCGCAGAGCCCGTTGCATTGTCGCTCGGCGTTGAGGTGATTAAGGGAGCTGGTCCGCAACACGGCTGATATTCTAGCTCGACGCTCGCTTCGCTTGTCGCACGAGCCAAACACGGGGCTGATTTTCTGGCGTGCGACTTCACCCCTGTTCCGCGCCAAGCAGATCATTGAGTACCGCAGCGCGCTATCGACTGCCTGCGATTATACTCAAACGAAGGCTACATGACTGAAGGCGGTCTCATGCATCTACCGTAACGACCAGGTCGGAACCGTACCGTCTAGCTGCCGTTCTACGTCGATCGCATCCTCAAGGGCGCGAAGCCCGCTGACCTGCCGGTGGAGCAACCGACGGGTTCGAGCTCGTCGTCAACCTCAAGACCGCCAAAGCGCTTGGGCTCACGATTCCGCCGACGGTGCTCGCCCGCGCCGACGATGTGATCGAATAGAGCTTCCTTCGCTGCGGTGCTCACTCACCCGCGTCGCTTTTTTGGTGTCGCTATGGGGAAGCATAGACCCGTGACTATCGCTCCAAAAAAGGCGTCGAAATGTCGTGTGAATGACCTCAAAGCCCAGACATATCGCCATGCCGGATGTGCTACGTGTTTGCAGGCCGTCATCTGCGTGCTCCCGAAAGCTCATGAATCAATGGGCTGCATGAAACGGCGCGAGTTCATCACGCTTGTTGGCGGTGCGGCGGCGACGTGGCCGTTCAGCGGCTGGGTGCGCAACAGCCGGCGAACATCCCTCGTATCGGCATTCTGTGGCCAGGCGCTTCTCCGCCCGCTCCACCTCGTATGTAGATCATTCCGGCAGGGACTGCGCGATCTTGGCTATATCGACGGTCAGAACGTAATCATCGAGATTCGATACGCACCAAACGGAGTCCACCAGCATCCTGAGATTGCTGCAGAACTGGTGCGCTTGAAAGTCGACGTCATCCAGGCATTCGGCGACCTCGCACCGCGGGTCGCGCAGAAGGCAACGACGACAATCCCAATCGTGGCGGTGAGCGATGATATTCTGGGCGCTGAAATCATCAATAGCCTCGCTCGGCCGGGTGGGAATACAACCGGGCTTAATATCCTTTCTCCTGAAATAACTGTGAAAAGGTTGCAACTACTCAAGGATCTCGTGCCCAACCTGTCGCGAGTGACTGGTTTGTCGGACCCTACGACCGGCAGGTCGCAGCTGGTAATGGCCGAAGAAGCGGCCCGATCTTTGGGTCTCAAACTGGAAATCGCGGAGCTGCGGCAGCGAGATGATGTCGCTGAAGCAATTCGTGCGGCACCTAATTCGGAAAGTCAAGCCATTAAAATTTTCTCATCGCCATTTCTTGCTGCTTGCATCGAGAGATCATTGGCCTTGCGGCTGAACACCGACTGCCGGCCATCTATCAATGGAAGAGCATGCGGACGCCGGTGGACTGGTGTCCTATGGGTGGGTTCGCATCGATGTTTCGTCAGGTCGCAGGAATTTGTAAAAATTCTTAAGGGGGCGAAGCCTGCCGACTTGCCCGTCCAGCCGCCGACGAAGTTTGAACTGGTCATCAATCTGACGACGGCCAAGGCGCTTGGTCTCAATATTCGCCAGAGCTTCAACTGCGCGCCGACGAGGTGATCGAATAAGCTGTTTGCTGCGCAGCGAATGGTCGCTATTGGCACAAAGCGGACATGAAGCGATGTCGCTTTTCTGGTCGCTATTGGGGGTAAAGATGGGGTAATCGGCCGGCGACTTGTGGATAGCTGAAGATTTGGGGTGCTGCGCTTCAGGCTGATGGTGAAACGGGGTCACCGTGGTTACGGGCCCCAAGCATCAGAGGAGAAGCGCAGCATGGATAGCTTTGCTGGACTGGACGTATCGGTCAAGGAGACCAGCGTCTGCATTGTGGATGAGACGGGCAAGATCGTTCGGGAAGTAAGGGTAGCGAGCGAGCCTGAATCGTTGTTGGCGGTGCTGAAGAACCCCGCCTACCACTTCAAGCGAATTGGGTTGGAAGCCGGGCCGCTATCGCAATGGCTGTTCAGCGCGCTCGCTGAAGCGGAGCTGCCGGTGATCTGTGTCGAGACGCGGCACATGCGGGCTGTGTTGAAGGCACAGATCAACAAGACCGACCGCAACGATGCCCGCGGCATGGCCCAGATGATGCGGGTTGGGCTTTACCGCCCGGTGCATGTGAAGACGTTACGCAGTCAGAAACTGCGAATGCTGCTGACCCATCGCAAGCTACTGCAGTCGAAGGCGATCGCCATCGAGAACGACCTGCGCGCCACGTTGCGCAACTTCGGTCTCAAGGTCGGCATGGTGGGGGCGGTCAAGTTCGAGGCGCGCATCGGGGAGTTGGTCGAGAACCAGCCCGATCTGGCTGTTCTGGTCGAGCCGCTGCTGATTGTTCGACGGACGTTGCGCGAACAACTCGGCATCTTGCATCGCCGTTTATTGGCCGTTGTTCAAGATGACGAGGTGTGCCGGCGGCTGATGACAGTCCCTGGGGTGGGACCGGTGGTGTCGCTGACCTATCGAGCCACCGTCGACGTGCCCGCTCGGTTCCGCAAGTCCAAGTCCGTCGGAGCGGTGTTTGGGCTGACGTGCGCCAAGTATCAATCGGGCGAGGTCGATTGGGACGGCAGAATATCGCGCTGCGGAGACGAGATGATGCGGACGATGCTCTATGAGGCAGCTCAGAGCATGATGCGTTCGAAGAAATGGTCCTGGCTCAAGGCCTGGGCGATGCAGATCGCCAGGCGCCGAGGCATGAAGAAGGCAATCGTAGCGCTGGCCCGGCGGCTCGCCGTGATCATGCACCGCATCTGGGTTGACGGCACTGAGTTCCGCTGGACCCGAGATCAAGCCGTAGCAGCCGCATGAACCCTGTACAGGATCAAATCTGATAGGAGGAAACTCAAGCTCCACCACGCGGTGGAATGGTGTCCCTCGCGGGACGATGGATGAGGTGAGTTCGCATGTCCGCTTGAACCTACCGTTCAACTGACGGTAAGGCCGCGGCAAAGATTGTTCCGCCTCGTCCTCGGATCCCATGATGGAAGGGCCCTGGTGCCGATTCCGGAGAGAAGCGCGAGCCCGCGAGCGACATCGACACTGCAGTGGTGGATAGTCTGAAAGCGCTTGACCCCAACCGGCCGATTAGAGAAGCGGACATCGCGCGAACCGCCGGATTTGTCGCAAATGACCCAAAGCGGACATCCGTGCCACTTCCAGAGCAGCCATTGTGACCGTTAAAATGCGCCGGAGACGGGGCATCATGAGACGACGAGAGTTTATTACGGCTGTCGCTGCGTCGGCGTTGCCGCTTGCGGCATGGGCACAGCAATCCAGTCCGATGCGCCGGATCGGCGTGCTTATGGGGTTTCCCGAGGGGGATACACTGGCCCAATCCTATGTCGCGGCGATGCGGCAGAGGCTAGCCGAGTTGGGCTGGTTGGAGAATTGAAACATCCAGATTGTCCATCGCTGGGGCGGAGGCGACCCGGAAAAGACGCGGGCCTTTGCAAAAGAACTTGCCGGTATGTCGCCAAGCGTCATCGTGACCAGCACGAACCAGGCCACGGAGACAATGCGGCAGGAAACCCAGACGATTCCCATCGTGTTTGCATCGCTTGGCGATCCGGTTGGTAGCGGATTGGTCGCGAGCATCAATCGACCCGGCGGAAACGTCACGGGGTTTCCGGCAGTTCGAGGAGACGATGGGCGGCAAATGGCTTGAGTTAATGAAGGAGATCGCGCCCAGCGCGACGCGCATCGGCTATATACACCATCCGGCGAAGCGCCCGCATCGTGGACTGGTGCGCGCGGCCCAGGCCGCAGCGCCGCCGCTGAAGATCGATCTCGTTCCGCTTCCCATTCACAATGCCGACGAATCTCGGCCGCGATCACGACCTTCGCATCGGGTGGATATGGCGGGCTGGTAAGTGGCAGTCACGCAGAGACCGTATTCAAACGCGATTTGCTGATACGCCTCGCGGCACAGCATCGACTACCGACTCTGTTTGGCGACCCTCTCTTCGCGGAGAGTGGTGCTCTTATGTCGTACGGCAGTGATCAAGCGAGATGTTTCTGGGGGCGGCCTCCTACGTCGACCAAATCTTGAAGGGATCAAAACCAGCCGAGATGCCCGTTCAAATGCCGACGAAGTTCAATTTCATAATCAATCTCAAGACCGCAGAAGGCAATCGGCCTAACCATCCCGCCGCATAGCTGCTGGCCCGCGCCGACGAGGTGATCGAATAGGGCCGCGATGTCCGCTATTGATGCTGTGGACGGCTCCTCCACCGGCACGTGAGTGCCATGGATGTGGGCGCTGTTAAGGCTCCCACGATTTAGAGGAGCTACCCATGCAAACGGTCACGACAATCGGTCTCGACATCGCCAAGTCGGTCTTCCAGGTCCACGGCGTTGATGCTGCCGGCCAGGTGGTCATCCGCCGGCAGTTGAAGCGTCGCTACGTCCTGGCGTTCTTCCAGAAGCTGCCGCCGTGCCTGGTCGGCATCGAGGCTTGCGCCTCGTCGCACCATTGGTCGCGCGAGCTGCAGGCGCTTGGTCACACCGTGCGGCTGATGCCGCCGGCCTACGTGAAGCCCTATGTCAAACGGCAGAAGAATGATGCGACGGATGCAGAGGCGATCTGCGAGGCAGTCACCAGGGCCAACATGCGGTTCGTGCCAACCAAGACTCCCGAGCAGCAGAGCGGCTTGGTGCTCCATCGCACGCGCCATCTGTTCATCCGCCAGCAGACTTCGGTGATCAATGCGATCCGGGCGCATCTTGCCGAGTTCGGGATCGTCGCGCCGGTCGGGCGCAAGGGTGTCGAGGAACTGCTCCATGTCGTCGCCGATCCAACGACAATCGAGTTCCTGAGATAGCTCGCGCGTGTCTCGCGGCGCTCGGGGCTCAACTGCGCAGGTTCAAGGAGCAGATTCTGGAGTTCGACCGGCTGATCACGGCCTGGCACCGATCCAACGAGATGAGCATGCGGCTCGATGAAGCTCCCGGCGTCGGTCCGGTGCTGGCCACTGCTGTGGTCGCTACCGTTGCCGATCCAAAGGTCTTCCGATCAGGGCGCAACTTCTCAGCCTGGATTGGGCTCGTGCCGAAACAGCATTCGAGCGGGGGCAAGGACAGGCTCGGCAGTATCAGCAAACAAGGTGACCGCTATCTGCGCGGCCTGTTCGTGGCCGGCGCGCTCGCCGTCATCCGCTATGCCAAGATCCACGGCACCAAGCATCGGCCCTGGCTCACGGCATTGCTGGCGCGGCGGCCGACCAAGGTCGCCGCCATCGCGCTCGCCAACAAGATCGCGCGGATGGTCTGGGCCATGATGGCCAAGGGCGAGCGATACAAGGAACCCGTCGCGCTTGCGGCGTAAACGAGATCGCGCCGGACAACCGGCGTGATGTGAAGGTTGGGAGGGCGAACAGCACGTAATGCAGAGCCGGTCGATCTGGCGATCAGGACAACCCACTTGTGCCACCGCATTGTCGAATGCGAGCTTTTGATCGGGACCTGATCCGCGGAGGGCATTATGGCCAGCGGTCATGTGAACCGCATCTAAAGGCCGAACACATGGCTGCACCGACCAATGCTGCAAACGTGAAGAAAGCTCTTGCCAACTCGGAGCCGTCCACACATGGCACAAAGCGGACATGGAGCGATGTCCGCTTTTCTGGTCGCTATCGGGGGCAAAGATGGGGTAATCGGCCGGCGACTTGTGGATAGCTGAAGATTTTGGGTGCTGCGCTTCAGGCTGATGGTGAAACGAGGTCACCGTGGTTACGGGCCTCAAGCATCAGAAGGAGAAGCGCAGCATGGACAATTTTGCTGGACTGGACGTATCGGTCAAGGAGACCAGCGTCTGCATTGTGGATGACACGGGCAAGATCGTTCGGGAAGTAAAGGTGGCGAGCGAGCCTGAAGCGTGCTGGCGGTGCTGAAGAACCCCGCCTACCACTTCAAGCGAATTGGATTGGAAGCCGGGCCGCTATCGCAATGGCTGTTCAGCGCGCTCGCCGAAGCGGAGCTGCCGGTGATCTGTGTCGAGACGCGGCACATGCGGGCGGTGTTGAAGGCACAGATCAACAAGACGGACCGCAACGATGCCCGCGGCATGGCGCAGATGATGCGGGTTGGGCTTTACCGCCCGGTGCATGTGAAGACGTTACGCAGTCAGAAACTGCGAATGCTGCTGACCCATCGCAAGCTACTGCAGTCGAAGGCGATCGCCATCGAGAACGACCTGCGCGCCACGTTGCGCAACTTCGGTCTCAAGGTCGGCATGGTGGGGGCGGTGAAGTTCGAGGCGCGCATCAGGGAGCTTGTCGAGAACCTCCCCGACCTGGCTGTTCTGGTCGAACCGCTGCTGATTGTCCGACGGACGCTGCGCGAACAAATCGGCATCTTGCATCGCCGCTTGCTGGCCATCGTCCGAGATGACGAGGTGTGCCGGCGGCTGATGACAGTCCCCGGGGTCGGCCCGGTGGTGTCGCTGACCTATCGCGCCACCGTCGACGTGCCCGCTCGGTTCCGCAAATCCAAGTCCGTCGGAGCGGTGTTTGGGCTGACGTGCGCCAAGTATCAATCGGGCGAGGTCGATTGGGACGGCAGAATATCGCGATGCGGAGACGAGATGATGCGGGCGATGCTCTACGAGGCAGCTCAGAGCATGATGCGTTCGAAGAAATGGTCCTGGCTCAAGGCCTGGGCGATGCAGATCGCCAGGCGCCGCGGCATGAAGAAGGCGATCGTCGCGCTGGCCCGTCGGCTGGCCGTGATCATGCACCGCATCTGGGTCGACGGCACCGAGTTCCGCTGGACCCGAGAGCAAGCCGCAGCAGCCGCATGAACCCTGTACAGGATCAAATCCGATAGGAGGAAACTCGAGCTCCACCGCGCGGTGGAATGGTGTCCCTCGCGGGACGATGGATGAGGTGAGTTCGCATGTCCGCTTGGACCTGCCGTTCAACTGACGGCAAGGCCGCGCCAAAGATTGTTCCGCCTCGTCCTCGGATCCCATGATGGAAGGGCCCTGGTGCCGATTCCGGAGAGAAGCGCGAGCCCGCGAGCGACATCGACACTGTAGTGGTGGATAGCCTGAAAGCGCTTGACCCCAACCGGCCGATTAGAGAAGCGGACATCGCGCGAACCGCCGGATTCAGTCGAAAATGATCATAGCGGACATCGGCCTGGTCGTGTGCAGCCTCTATCAAAGTTCCTTATTTAGTTCGTACGATGAGTATCCCAGGTGTTCTTATCGTAGCGGCAATTGAACCGACCTCACGAGGGCCTTAGGCTGACCTGGCGTGATGTCCAGTTGCGGCACAAGGAATGTGATGCGCCCCCAAGTGCTATTCGAGGAAGTTTCGGGACGGTAGCCTTCGCAAGCAACCAGTACTGCCTTGCTGAAGACCTGGCCTTGGTGCTGCCCATGGCCCAAGGCAGGCAACCGGTTGATCAGCAGGGTTTGACATGATTTTGACAGGCGCGACATAGCTCCATCAGGTCCTCGGAGAAAGCACGGTCGCGGCCTCCGAACGATTGAAGATCGATCCCGCGCGATCGGATTCGGACATATCCGCACGACAATACAGGCAAAGGCAGGCCCGGCTTTGGGATGGTCCTCAGCCGACCGAAGCGCTGGCAGGAGTTGAACCTCGTCGTCGCAGATGCGACCCGGTGATTCTCGCTCATCGCGGCAAGGGCACTCCGACTGCTGCGGAAAGCCGCGCTGCTAGGAAGCAGTATTTCCGATTCCTGCGGGGGGAGCCGCAAGCAAATGGAATGGGATCGCCTCCGCGCACATCATCGCCGCCAGGTGGAGGAGACTAGAATTCCTCGCGATAAGTCGCTCTCAGCGGGAATCTCGTTCTGGACTTCGGAAGAACTTGGCCGCCTCTGAGAACTCGGTCCCAGTCACGATCACGGCGCATTTCTATTTCCAGGCCATGATGGCGACTTGAAGAACCACTGGCGCGCTTGCTGAACAAGTCAGACCTTTTCCCGACTATCCTGGCGGAGCAACCCGAAAAGGCCAGGCGCTCTATGAAGCTGCACGCCGAATTTAGCGGGACTGCTTTCGCCTTCGTACTCTTTACGGCCGACGACGTTGGCGACCGCAAGACGGACCCGACAAAATCGCATCCCGCGCACACCAAAATGTCTTGTTTGAACATGGCATGCTGCTCCGTCTGCTCGGCCCCGAAAGAGTTTGTGCGATCATGTGGGCGATGTCGATCTTCTCCTCAGATATGAAAGGATTGGTTGTCAAACGCTCCAAAAGAATAGCAACATCGACGCAATCGCGTTCGACATCGCCAGAAACTGGTCGCCCCCGTTTACACATTGACGCGAACAGACTCTGTCAGACCTCTCTAGCGTCTGAGCAGGCTGTCCTACCCCACTGAAATGTGCATCAGCGACTTCCGGTGTTGGTGTCGAGGCAAGTAGAACTGCTCCGTAACGCTATCGTTGCGATTATTCTCGATCAAGCCCTTGATGTCGCCTTCTGGCACAAAGCGGACATCAAGCGATGTTGTCGAATAGGACGTCATTTGCTGCAATGCATTTTGGTCGCTAGTGGCACATCGCCGACATCAAGTGATGTCGCTTGTCTGGTCGCTATCGGGGAAATAACGGACATCGCACGAAGCAGCGGCTTTGGTCGAAAATGACCTGGCCCAAAGAGGCTCGTCGTGCGGTATCGAAGTCGGTTCCAGCCCCTACCAAAGGGTCCAGCCAAGCCGCTACGATGCCATCGTTCTGAGCCCGGGGGCGGCATGAAACGGCGTGCCACGACAGGCGGCAAGGCGAGCACAGCGCGTGGCACCCGGACCGCAAGTGCAAAGAAGAGGGCTGCAGCTACGGTAGCACGCCAGCACGTCAGACACTGATCTGAGGGAGCAGCTCGACGAGCGCACCCAGGAGCGCGAAATCGAGGCGCTGGAGCAGCAGACCGCGACCAGCGAGGTGCTGAAGGTCATCTCCAGCTCGCCGGGCGACTGGAGCCGGTGTTCCAGGCCATGCTGGAAAATGCGCACGCGCATTTGCGAGGCGAAGTTCGGCACTCTGTCTCTGCGCGAGGGCGAGGCGTTTCGCGTCGTCGCCATGCACGGCATGCCGCCGGCGCTATCGCCGAAGTCCAGCGCGCGACGTCATCCGCCGCGGCCCGGACAACGGCCTGGGCCGCGTGCCGCAGCGACCAAGCAGATGTCCATATCGCCGATCATCGAGCGGACCGGCCTATATCGAAGGCGATCCGCCGACCGTTCGGCTGCGTCGAGCTCGGCGGCGCTCGCACCTACTCGTCGTGCCGATGCTCAAGGAGGACGAGCTGATCGGCGTCATCGTCATCTACCGCCAAGAGGTGCGGCCGTTCACCGACAAGCAGATCGAACTGGTGCAGAACTTCGCCGCCCAGGCGGTCATCGCCATCGAGAACACGCGGCTGCTCAACGAGCTGCGCCAGCGCACCGACGATCTCACCGAGTCGCTGGAGCAGCAGACCGCGACCTCCGAGGTGCTGAAGGTCATCTCCAGCTCGCCCGGCGAGCTTGAGCCGGTGTTCAGACGCCATGCTGGAGAATGCGACTCGCATCTGCGAAGCCAAGTTCGGCGATCTGCTGCGCTGCGACGACGGCGACGCTGTTCCGCGCGGTCGCGATGCACGACGCGCCGCCGGCTATGCGAATTCAGCGCAGCGCGGCCGATCTGCCGCTCGCGAGCGAGCTCACGCTCTCGGCCGCGTCATGCACGACGAAGCAGGTCGTCCACATCGCCGATCATCGACGAGCAGCCTACACGACGCGACCGCCGGCCGTCCGACGTCGGCGGGCGGCGATCGCACCTTGCTGACGTGCCGATGCTCAAGGACGACGAGCTGATCGGCGCGATCATCATCTATCGCAGGAGGTGCGGCCGTTCACCGACAAGCAGATCGAGCTGGTCAGAACTTCGCCGCCCAGGCGGTCATCGCCATCGAGAACACGCGGCTGCTCAACGAGCTGCGCCAGCGCACCGACGATCTCACCGAGTCGCTGGAGCAGCAGACCGCGACCACCGAGGTGCTGCAAGGTCATCTCCAGCTCGCCGGGCGATCTGAGCCGGTGTTCAAGGCCATGCTGGAGAATGCGACCCGCATCTGCGAGGCGAAATTCGGCATCCTGTTCCGCTACGATGGCGACGCCTATCGCACTCGCCGCGATGCATGCGTGCCGCCGCAGTCTATGCCGAATTCCTGCGCAGCGCGGACGCGATCGGCCCGGCCGATGACACGCCTGTCGGTCGCGATCGCTGCGGACGAAGCAGAGTCGTTCACATCGCGGATCATCGACAGCGACCGGCTACTCGCGAGCGATCCGCCGTCGTGCCGCTGCGAAGCTCGGCGGCGCGCGCACATGCTCGTGCGTGCCGATGCTCAAGGACGACGAGCTGATCGGCGTCATCACCATCTACCGCCAGGAGGTGCGTCCGTTCACCGACAAGCAGATCGAGCTGGTGCAGAACTTCGCCGCCCAGGCGGTGATCGCCATCGAGAACACGCGGCTGCTCAACGAGCTGCGCCAGCGCACCGACGATCTGCCGAGTCGCTGGAGCAGCAGACCGCGACCGCCGAGGTGCTGAAGGTCATCAACCGCTCGCCCGGCGACTTGCAGCCGGTATTCGACGCGATGCTGGAGAACGCGATGCGCATCTGCGAGGCCAAGTTCGGCACTCTATCTGCGCGTCACGACGGCGCATTCACGCATGGCCGCGATGCACACGTCGCCGCCGGCATTCGCGCGAATAATCGGCGACAGCGCCGATCCTGCAGCCGAGTCCGGACAGCGCCCTCGCCGCCTCATCGAGACCAAGCAGGCCGGTTCACATCGCCGATGCTCAGGCCGATCCGGCATATCGAGCGCGATCCGCATGCGTTGCCGGCGTCGAGCTCGGCGGCGCCCGCACCGTGCTCGTCGTGCCGATGCTCAAGGACGACGAAGCTGATCGGCGCCATCGTCATCTATCGCAGGAGGTGCGGCCATTCACCGACAAGCAGATCGAGCTGGTGCAGAACTTCGCCGCCCAGGCGTCATCGCCATCGAGAACACGCTGCTCGGCATGCTCACGCACGAGACTGCGCGAATCGCTGCAGCAGCAGACCGCCACCGCCGACGTGCTCAAGGTCATCAGCCGCTCGACCTTCGATCTGCAGACCGTGCTCGACACGCTGGTCGAAGTCGGCCGCCCGGCTGTGCGAGGCAGACAAGGGCACGATCACCCGCTGCAAGGGCGACGCAGTTCTATCGCTCGGTCGACGCTACGGCTTCCCGCCGGAATTCATGGAATACTGCAGAGCACCATGCCGGTCGAGCCGGAGCGCGACACCGGCATCGGCCGCGCTGCTGCTCGAAGGCAAAACCGTTCACATCCCCGATGTGCTGGCCGATCCGGAATACACATTGCACGAGGCGCCGAAGCTCGGCGGCTTTCGCACCATGCTCGGCGTGCCGCTGCTGCGCGAAGGCAGTCCCGATCGGCGTCATCGTCTCTGACGCGCGACGACGGTGCGGCCCTTCACCGACAAGCAGATCGAGCTGGTCACCACCTTCGCCGACCAGGCGGTGATCGCGATCGAGAACGTGCGCCTGTTCGACGAAATCCAGGACAAGAGCCGCCAGCTCGCCGAGGCGAGCCAGCACAAGTCGCAGTTCCTCGCCAACATGAGCCACGAACTGCGCACGCCGCTCAACGCCATCCTCGGCTACACCGAGCTGATCGCGGACGGCATTTACGGCGCCCGCCGGAGAAGATGCAGGCCGTGCTCAAGCGGGTCGAGAGCAACGGCAGGCACCTGCTTGGCCTGATCAACGCCGTGCTCGATCTGTCCAAGATCGAGGCCGGCCAGCTCACGCTCGATCTCGCCGATTACTCGCTCCAGGACGTTGCCCAGACGGTCTACAACGCGGTCGAGCCGCTGGCGGCCGACAAGAAGCTCGCATTCAAGATCGAGGTGGCGCCGGACCTGCCCGCAGGCCATGGCGACGAGCGCCGCTTGACGCAGGTGCTGCTCAACCTCGTCGGCAACGCCATCAAGTTCACCGAGCAGGCGAAGTGGTCATCAAGGCCGACGCCAGCAACGGCTCTTTCAACTTGCGGTCCGCGACACCGGCCCCGGCATCTCCGCTGCTGATCAAGCCAAGCTGTTCCAGGAATTCCAGCAGGCGGACAATTCGATGACCCGCAAAAAGGGCGGCACCGGGCTTGGGCTGGCCATCTCCAAGCGCATCATCGAGATGCATGGCGGGAGAATTTGGGTCGACTCCAAGTCGGCCAGGGCTCGACCTTCTCGGTCACATTGCCAGTAGGGTCGACCGGCAGGTCAAGGAAGTTTAATCAGGTATGCGCCGTAGCGAACCCGTTTCAGCCCCTATCAAAGCACTCGTTTGAGCCGATACGATGCCGTCTCCTGAGCCTGGGGCGGACATGAGGCGGCGGGAATTTCTCGGTGTTCTGGGTGGTGCGGCGGCAGCGTGGCCGCTCGCCGCGCGCGCGCAGCAGCCGGGCAAGCTGCCGACCATCGGGTTCTTGGGCGCGAGCACGCCTGCGGCCCAGGGCCAATGGACCGCCGCATTTGTGCAGCGGCTGCGCGAACTCGGCTGGATCGAGGGTCGCACCGTCGCGATCGAGTATCGCTGGGCGGAGGGACGCAGCGAGCGCTTCGCCGAGATCGCGGCCGAGTTCGTCCGGCTCAAGGTCGATGTCATCGTCACGGCGGGAGGCGCAGTCGCCGCGGCAAAGCAGGCGACGTCGGTCATCCCGATCGTCTTCGCGGTGGCGGCCGACCCGGTCGGCAGCGGCCTGGTCGCGAGTCTGGCGCGGCCGGGCGGCAACGTCACCGGCCTGTCGATCCAGTCGACCGATCTTGCCGGCAAGCGGCTCGAACTCTTGCGCGAGGTTGTTCCCGGGTCTCCGCCGGTTGGCGATCATGGCCAATGTCGGCAATCCCGGCACCGTGCTGGAGATGGGCGAGGTTCAGGCGGCGGCCCGCACGCTCGGCCTCGAGTCGTCACATCGGAAATCCGGCGAGCCGAGGATATCGCGCCCGCCTTCGACGCGCTCAAGGGCCGCGCGGACGCGCTTTATGTCTGTGCCGACCCGCTCGTATCCACCAACCGGATTCGAATCAACACCTTGGCGCTGGGCGCGCGACTGCCGACGATGTACGGCATTCGGGAGTACGTCGAAGCGGGCGGTCTGATGTCCTATGGACCAAACTTCCCGGACCTGTACCGGCGCGCCGCCGACTATGTCGACAAGATTCTGCGCGGCGCGAAGCCGGCCGACATTCCGGTCGAGCAGCCGACCAAGTTCGATCTCGTCATCAACCTGAACACCGCCAAGGCGCTCGGCCTCACCGTGCCGCCGACGCTGCTCGCCCGCGCCGACGAGGTGATCGAATAACAGCGATGTTTGCTGCGGTGCATATGGCGCTATTGGCACTTAACGACATCAAGCCAGTCCGCTCTATCGGTCGCTATCGGGGGAAAAGCGGACATCGGCGGATAGGCCAAAGTCGACGCGAATGACCCAAAGCGGACATCGGCCGGCCATCTCATGTTGCAGTAGCGAAGCCGGTTCAGCCCCTATCAAAGTACTCGTTTGAGCCGATACGATGCTGCCTCCTGAGCGGGACGGACATGAGGCGGCGGAATTTCTCAGCTGTCTGGTGGCGCGGCGGCTGCGTGGCCGCTCGCGGCGCGCGCGCAGCAGGCCGAGCGGATGCGGCGCATCGGCGTGCTCATGGCCTGCCGCCGCGGACGATCCGGAAGCGCAGGCCCGCATCGCGGCGTTCCTGCAAGGGCTTGCAGCAATTGGGCTGGACCGTCGGCCGCAACGTGCGGATCGACTACCGCTGGGGCGCGGGCGATGCCGACCGCATTCGCAAGACACGCGGCGGAATTGGTCGCGCTCGCGCCGGACGTCATCCTGGCCGCTGGCGCCGCGACCGTGGCGCCGTTGCTGCAGGCGACCCGCACCGTGCCGATCGTGTTCGCGAGCGTCGCCGATCCGGTCGGCGCCGGCTTCGTCGAGAGCCTGGCGCGGCCGGGCGGCAACGCCACCGGCTTTATGCAGTTCGAATACAGCTGAGCGGGAAATGGCTGGAGCTGCTCAAGCAGATCGCGCCGGGCGTGACGCGAGCGGCGGTCCTTCGCGATCCCGGCCATACCGCCGGGATCGGCCAGTTCGGCCGCCATCCAGTCCGTGGCGCCGTCGCTCGGGGTGGAGGTGAGCCCGGTCAACGTGCGCGACGCCGGCGAGATCGAGCGCGCCGTCGCGGCATTCGCGCGCGCGCCGAATGGCGGCCTGATCGTGACGGCGAGCGCGTTGGCGACGCGTTCATCGCGATCTGATCATCACGCTGGCGGCCCGGCACAAGCTGCCCGCGGTCTACTATCGAACGCTTCTTCGTCGCCGCCGGCGGCCTGATCTCCTACGGGCCCGATATCGTCGACCAGTACCGGCGCGCGGCCGGCTACGTCGATCGCATCCTCAAGGGCGAGAAGCCGGCCGACCTGCCGGTGCAGGCGCCGACCAAGTACGAGCTGGTGATCAACCTCAAGACCGCCAAGGCGCTCGGCCTCGACGTGCCGCCGATCGCTGCTCGCCCGCGCCGACGAGGTGATCGAGTGAGGCGGCGCGAGTTCATCACGCTGCTCGGCGGCGCGGCGGCGGCATGGCCGCTCGCGGCGCGCGCGCAGCAGGCGATGCCGGTGATCGGCTTCCTGCACAGCGGATCGCCGCGATCGCAGCGGCAGACTCGTCGCGGCGTTCCGCAAGGGCTTGAGCGAAACCGGCTGGTCGAGGGCCGGAACGTCACGATCGAATACCGCTGGGCGGAGGATCAATACGATCGACTGCCGAGCTTGGCGGCCGATCTGGTTGCACCGCAGGTCGGACGTGATCGTGGCGACCGGCGGCACCGTCGCGGCGCTCGCGGCAAAGCGGCGACCACCACGATTCCGATCGTCTTCGCGATCGGCGACCGATCCGGTCAGGAGCGGCTTGGTCGCGAGCCTGAACCGGCCGGGCGGCAACGTCACCGGCGTGACCATTTCTGCCCAGACTGGCAGCGAAGCGGCTGGAGCTGCTGCAGCGAAGCTGGTCCCCAGCGCGACGTGATCGCGTTGGTCATATCCGACACCGGCAATGCACCGAGCTCGACAGTTGCCGAAGCGCAGGACGGCGCGCGCGCTTGGGCTGCAACATTCGATGTCGTCAACGCGCGCACCGACGACGACATCGAGGCTGCGTTCGACAGCCGCTCGCGCGGCGAACGGCCGACGCACTGATCGTGGCTGCCAGATCCGTATTCTTCAACAGCCGGCGCGATCAGATCGTCGACGCTCGCAGCGCGGCATCGACTCCCGACGATCTATCGATGCGCGAGTTTGCCGCGGCCGGCGGCCTGATGAGCTACGGACCGAATCTTGTCGACGCAGTATCGCCTGGTCGGCAGTCTATGTCGGCCGCATCCTCAAGGGCGAGAAGCCGGCCGACCTGCCGGTGCAGCAGCCGACCAAGTTCGAACTGGTGATCAACCTCAAGACCGCCAAGGCGCTCGGCCTCACCGTGCCGCCGACGCTGCTCGCCCGCGCCGACGAGGTGATCGAATGAGGCGGCGCGAGTTCATCACGCTGCTCGGCGGCGCGGCGGCGCGTGGCCGCTCGCGGCGCGCGCGCAGCAGGCGGCGATGCCGGTGATCGGATTCCTCAACCCCACATCGCCTGAACGATCGCGGACCGTCTGCGCGGCATTTCGCCAGGGCCTGAAGGAGACCGGCTACGTCGAGGGCGAGAACGTGGCGATCGAATACCGCTGGGCGCGAGAATCAAATCGATCGGCTGCCGGCGCTGGCGGCCGAACTGGTTCGCCGGCAGGTCGCGGTGATCGCCGCGCCGGCGGTCGCTCCGGCGCTGGCGGCCAAGGCGGCGACCGCGACGATCCCCATCGTCTTCATCGTCGGCGAAGACCCGGTCAGGCTTGGTCTTGTCGCAAGCCTCGCCCGGCCGGGCGGCAACCTGACCGGAATCAATTTTTTCGCTGCCGAGTTGGCGGCAAAGCGGCTGGAGCTGCTGCGTGAGCTGGTGCCCGCAGCCGCTCGCATTGCCGTGCTCGTCAATCCGACCGATCCGCATACCGAGACCACGTTGAGAGACGTGCAGGCGGCTGCGCGCGCCATCGGGTTGCAAATCCAGGTCTTCAATGCCAGCACCAGCCGCGAGATCGATGCAGCCTTCGCGGCGTTCGTGCGCGAGCGGCCCGATGCCCTCTTCGTCGGCCGCGACGCCTTCTTCACCAGCCGGCGGGTGCAAATTGCCACACTTGGCGGCGCGCCATGCGGATTCCCGCGATATTGCGGCACCGCGAAATCGCCGAAGCCGGCGGGCTGATGAGCTACGGAGCCAACATCGTAGACGCTTGTCGTCAAGCCGGCGTCTACACCGGCCGCATCCTCAAGGGCGCGAAGCCCGCGGAGATGCCGGTCGTGCAGGCGACAAGTTCGAGCTGGTCATCAACGCTCAAGACCGCCAGGATGCTCGGCCTAACCGTGCCGCCGGGCTGCTTGCGCGCGCCGACGAGGTGATCGAATAGCGGCCCTGTTTGTTGCAGTGCGATTTGGTCGCGATTGGCACAAAGCGGACATCGACGACGTCCGCCGACGTCCGCTTTTGAGGTTGCTATCGGGGGACGAGCGGACATTCGGAGATAGGCCGAAAACGACGCGATTGACCCAAAGCGGACATCGGCCAGCATGTGTATTGCAGCAGCGAAGGTAGTTTCAGCCTCTATCAAAGTGCGCGCCTGAGCCGATACGATGCCGTGTCCAGCGCGTAGGGGCCGGCATGAGGCGGCGGGAATTTCTTGGCGTTCTTGGCAGCGTGTCGGCGTGGCCGCTCGCGGCACCGGCACAGCAGGCAATCAAAGTCTACCGCGTTGGATATTCTTCAGCACGGCCCCTCTTGCCGTGATGGTCGGCCTGATCCGATCGACCCCGTCACCAAAGCTTTTGTGCATGGGTTACGTGCCCTCGGATACGTCGAGGGCCAAAACCTTGTGCTGGAGCGCCGGTCCGCGGAGGGGAGGTTTGAGCGGATCGATGAGATTGCGGCTGAACTGGCTGGCCTCAAACTCGATGTGATCGTCACGGGCAGCGGTGATTTCATGGCGCAGGCGCTGCAGCGTGTGACGAAGTCCGTGCCGATCGTCGTATCCGGCAGCTTCGACCCTGTGGGGGCCGGGCTTGTGGTGAGCCTCTCGCATCCCGGCGGGAACATCACAGGGTTCATCGAATACATAGAGCCCGAGTTCGAAACCAAGCGGCTAGAACTGCTCAAGGAGGCCGTTCCGAAGGCTAGCCGGATCGCCTTTCTCGGAATGAAGGAGATTGGGGATGGGCCTTCCGCAAGCGGTGCGCAACGCGGCGCCAAGGCTGGGGCTAACGGTATTTCATGCTGAACATACCCCCACCAACTATGCCGACGCCTTCGCTCTGATGACACGGGACCGGCCGGACGCACTTTTTGTCGCGTACCACCCTACGAACTACGTCGACAGACAGCGCATCGCTGACTTGGAATTGCGCAACGAATCCCAGGAATGGTTCCCTACCGAGAAGCGACCATGGCCGGTGGGTTGATGTCCTATGGGGTAAGCGTCACCGGGCGATAACGGCGCGTCGCCGGTCTAGTCGACAAGATCCTCAAAGGGGCTAAGCCCGCTGACATCCCGGTGGAGCGACCCACGAGGTTGGAGCTTGTGATCAATGTCGCAACCGCCAAGATTCTCGGCCTTACTATTCCAGCCACGTTGCTCGCCCGCGCCGACGAGGTGATCGAATAGGAACTTCATTTGCTGCACGGCTCACGGCAGCTATTGGCTCTTAGCGACCATTTCGGAATGTTGGGTCAATGGTCGCTTTTGGGTGAACAGCGGACATGCCAGCAGCAAGCAAATGTCGCGAATGACCCATCTCGGACATCGGCCAGCAATTCATGTTGCAGTAGCGAAGCCGGTTTCGGCCCCTATCAAAGCACTCGTTTAAGCCGATACGATGCTCGTCCCGGAGCCTGGGGCGAACATGAAGCGACGTGATTTCATTGCACATCGCCGGCGCGGCGCGGCCTGGCCGTTTGCCGCGCGCGCGCAGCCGTCGGCCATCCGATTATTGGATCTTGGGCTCGGGCAACCTCGGCCCAAGCGAGGATGCATTCGTCAGCGCCTCGGCGAGGCCGGCTTCGCCGAAGGCCGCAACGTAACGATCGAATATCGCTTAGCGGACGGCCACAGCGGCGCCGGCAGTTCGCGGCCGAATTGGTCGGGCTCCGGGTCGACGTCATCGTTGCGACGCGCCGCGTGGCATGGCGGCGAAGCGGCGACCGGACGATCCCAATCGTGTTTACGGTGGGCGCGACCCGGTCGGGACCGGGCTGGTCGCGAGCCTTGCCGGCCCGGCGGCAACATCACCGGTGTCAAGCCTTCGGACGATATTGGCGGGCAAGCAGATCGAGCTGTTGCGTGATATCGTCCCAGGTCTTCGCCGTTCGGCCTTCTGCAACCCGGCCAATCCCGGCGCTAGGCTGGAGCCGAGCGAGTTGCGGCAACGGCCCGGACGCTCGGTTTTGAGGATCTCAGACGTTTGAAGTGCGGTCAGCCGAGGAGATCGCGTCCGCCTTCGAGGCGATCACGGGGCGGGTGGACGCGCTCGATGTTGTCGGCGACGCACTCGTCATCAGTAGCCGGATTCGATTTATCACGCTTGGCGTCGCGGCGCGCATCCCGGCCATGCACGGCACCCGCGAGTACCCCGAAGCCGGCGGTCTGATAACCTACGGGCCAAACCTTCCAGCCCTGTGGCGACGCTCTGCCGACTACGTCGACAGATTCTGCGTGGGACGAAGCCCGCGGATATCCCGGTCGTGCAGCCGACCAAATTCGATCTCGTCATCAACCTGGTCACTGCCAAGGCGCTCGGTCTGACGATCGCCAAGGAGCTGCTTCTGCGCGCCGACGAGGTGATCGAATAGAAATATTGCTGCGGTGCATATGGTCGCCTATTGGCACAAAGCGGACATTCGAGCGCGTCGGGCGCATGTCCGCTGTCGGGGGTAAAGCAGACATCGGCATATTGGCTCGTCATGTCGGCTAATGACCCATAGGCGACTTCACCAAGCCAATGCTTTTGCGCCGCAAAATGACTGTTGACCCCCATTCCGTGGCTGCGAATTTCCTGCTTTGCTTCGCTGATTGCGAAGCTAATTTGGCGTGGTCCTGAGCCTGGAGAAGGCAATGCGACGACGCGATTTTATCAAGGTCGTTGGGGGCACGGCGACGTGGCCGCTCGCAGCGCACGCGCAGCGGTCGGCGCCGGTAATCGGCTTTCTTGGTGGCGGATCGGCCGCCGTGTTCGCGCCGTTCGAAGCGCCATTCCGAAAAGGCTTGACCGAAGGCGGTCTCGCTGACGGCACCACCGTAGCTTTGGAATCCCGCTGGGCAAACGGCCAGGTCGACCGGCTGCCTGCCTTAGCCGCCGACCTGATCGCCCGCAATCCGGCCGTCATCGCCACGATGACGCTGCCCGCCGCCCGAGCGGCAAAGACTACGACCAGCACGATTCCCATCGTCTTTGTGATCGGCGAGGACCCGATCAAGGTCGGGCTGGTGGCGAGCTTCAATCGTCCCGGCGGCAACGTCACCGGCATCACCAATTTTATGAACGTGCTGGGCGCCAAACGGCTGGAACTGGTGAGCGAGGTCGTGCCCGGCGCGACGGTTCTGGCGCTTTTGGTGAACCCAAACAATCCCAATGCTGAGCCGGATACTCACGACCTGCAGGCGGCGGCGCAGGTATTGGGCCGGCGGCTCGTGGTGCTGACCGCCAGTACCGACCCCGACATCGAGGCGGCGTTCACGGCCGCCGTCGAGCGAAACGTCCGCGCGCTGTTCATCAACATCGATCCGTTTCTCAGCAGCCGCAGTCCGCAAATCGCCGCGCTGGCTGCCCGCCATAGGGTCCCCACCATTCATCCGTTTCGCGAATACGTCGCTGCCGGCGGACTAATGAGCTACGGCGCCAGCTTTGCCGACGCCTGGCGCCAGTCGGGCGGCTATGTTGGCAAAATTATCAAAGGTGCGAAGACCGCCGACCTGCCGGTGCTGCAGCCGACCAAGTTCGACCTGACGATCAACCTCAAGGCCGCGAAAGCACTTGGCTTGGAGATTCCGCCGACGCTGCTCACCCGCGCCGACGAGGTGATCGAATGAGGCGGCGCGAGTTCATCACGCTGCTTGGCGGGGCGGCGGCCAGCTGGCCGTTCGCGGCCGACGCGCAACAGCCCACCATTCCAGTGGTCGGATATCTATCAGTGGGCGCGCCTGAGTCGATTGCCTACCTGGTGGCGGCATTCCGCAAGGGACTAAGCGACGTGGGTTACGTTGAAGGCAAGAACCTGGCGATCGAATTCGTTGGGCCCACAACGATCATGCGAGGCTGGCGGAAATGGCGGCCGACCTGGTGAGCCGGCGCGTGGGTGTCATAGCAGCAGTGGCCGGCACACCAGCAGCCATCGCGGCCAAAACGGCAACAACGACAATTCCGATTGTATTCACCACTGGTTCCGACCCGGTCCAGGTTGGTCTTGTTGCGAGCCTCAGCCGGCCAGGTGGCAATGTTACCGGTATTGCCGCCATGCAGGTAGAGGCGCAGGAAAAGCGATTGGGGCTTGTGCACGAGCTGCTACCTGCATCACGGGGCGTTGCAGTGCTCGTCAACCCCAAAAATCAAATGACGGAAGCTATTGTCACAAACACGCGCGCTGCTGCTCAGTCCATCGGCCAACGAGTCGAGGTCCTCGCCGCGAGCAGAAGCAGTGATATCGACACGGCGTTTGCAACCTTGGCGCAGCAAGGGATCGACGCTCTCCTGATCAGCCCCGACCCGTTCTTCGAGGATCGTCGCTCTCACCTCGTCACGTTGGCCGCGCGTCTCGCGGTGCCTGTAATCTTTCCCTTTCGTGAATTCGCCGAAGCAGGCGGATTGATGAGTTATGGTCCAAACTTTAAGGAAATCGCACGCTTGGCTGGCATGTATACCGCTCGTGTTCTCAAGGGAGAGAAACCGGCGGATCTCCCGGTCTTGCGTGCAACGAAGTTTGAGTTTGTCATCAACTTGCAAACGGCCAGGATGCTCGGTCTCACGGTGCCGCCGACGCTGCTCGCCACCGCCGACGAGGTGATCGAATAGGTTGGTTTGCTGCAGCGCGAATGGTCGCTATTGGCAGATTTTGTTGCAGAAGTCCGTTGAGGATAGCCGCGAACAGTGATTCCGTCGCTCTGAAGCGATCTGCTGCGGAGGCAGGCGATGATGGGGCGGCTGAAGCACGAACAGAAGCAACTGTTCTATTCATTTAGCCTTGAAGAGGCCGTGCCGGAGGACCACTCGGTCCGGGCGATTTCTGCGGTGCTCGACCTTTCATGGGTGCACGACAAGCTTGAGCCGTACTACTCGCGCCTGGGCCGTCCCTCGATTGATCCAGCGCTGATGATCCGGATGCTGATCGTTGGCTATGTCTTTGCGATCCGATCGGAGCGGGCGCTTTGCCGCGAGGTGCAGGTGAACCTGGCCTACCGCTGGTTTTGCGGGCTCTCAATCGAGGACAGGCTTCCCGATCATTCGGCGTTCTCGCGGGCCCGCAACGAGCGGTTCCGTGACAGCGACATCTTCAGGAGTGTATTTGAGCGCGTTGTTGAGGCGTGCATTGCGGCTGGGCTGGTCGGCGGTGAAGGGTTTGCGGTTGATGCCAGTCTGATTGCGGCGGACGCCAACAAACAGCGGTCGATCCCGGCCCAAGATTGGGACAAGAACCGCGCTCCAAAGCAGGCGAGCCGTGCTGTGAAGGAGTATCTCGCCACACTCGACGACGCGGCATTCGGCGCAGCCAGCGATAAGGTCCCGAAGTTTGTCTCACCTTCTGATCCGGCAGCGCAGTGGACCGGCGCGCTGCGGGGGCCGGCGTTCTTCGCTTACTCCGACAACTATCTGATCGATGTGAAGTGCGGCATCATCCTGGGTGCCAAGGCTTCGCGGGCCATCCGACAGGCGGAGGTCGGCGCCTCTCAGACGATGGTCGAGCGAACCGAGCAACGCTTTGGCCTGAAGCCCAAGTGGCTTGCCGGGGATACCGCCTACGGCTCAGGGAAGAACCTCAATTGGCTCGTCAACGACAAAGACATCAAGCCGCATATCCCGGTCATCGATAAGTCGAAGCGCGAGGATGGAATCTTCAGCCGAGAAGACTTCACCTTCGACAAGGAGCGCAACGTCTACGTCTGCCCGGCCGGCAAACTTCTGACGACGACCGGCACGGTGATCGATGGCGAGACCCTTCGCTATCTCGCCAGTACATCCGACTGTCGAGGCTGCCCGCTCAAGGTGCAATGCTGTCCAAAGGCGCCTTTCCGCACGATCCCGCGCAGCATCTATGAAGAGGCGCGTGACGTTACCCGCGCCCTGGCCAAGACCAAAGCGTTCGAACAATCATGCCGCGAAAGAAAGCGGGTTGAGATGCTGTTCGCCCACCTCAAGCGCATCCTGAGGCTTGCGCGCCTTCGGCTACGCGGCCCGCAGGGTGCCCAGGTCGAGTTCACGTTGGCAGCCGTCGCTCAAAACCTTCGTCGGCTCGCTAAGCTCGTGGTTCGACCACCACCAGCCGTCGCCGCCTGTGTCGCATAGTCGATGTGGGTATCGGTGCCACGGCGTCAAAAGCCGCCGCTCCCAATCGAGCAGGCGCAAACCAGCAGCTTCAATAAATCGCTTCAGCCGCCCCAAATCGTTCAATCTCGGACTTTTGCAACAAAATC
>CAVYUU010000009.1:0-36938 GCA_963771745.1 uncultured Alphaproteobacteria bacterium
CGCTCTCCCGCTGAGCTAAGCGCCCGAAGGCCGCCGTTTTAGGAAGCCCACGCAAGCCGTGTCAAGGAAAGCAATGTAGTCGCTGCTCGCGCGGCGACAAAGCCTCGCAACGGGGTCGCGGCTAGCGCGCCGGCGGCCAAGGCGAGGCCGGAGCGGGTGCCGGCGCCGGCGGTGGCTCGGGCGCCATGGCGGTCGGGGCTGGACGCGCGGGCCTGGGCTTCTTTGCGGTCGCCGGCGGCTTGCGGGCCGCCGCGGCTGGCTGCAATTCGACGAACACCGGGTTCGGCACCAGCCGCGCACCCCCGCCGTCCGACAGAGCATTGGGATCGGCATCGACGGAGGCGACAACCTTCACCGGCACGGTCTGCGGCTGATAGCCCGCGAGCGTGAAGGTAACCGAGAATTCGCTGGCGCTGACCGCGACCGAGCAGGGCGTCCGGCACGACTGGCCGGCCGAGGTGCGCGCTTCTGCGCCGGCCGGTTCGGATTCGAATTGCATGGTGGTGGGCGCGGGGGCTGATCTCGTAACTTCGAACGGGTTCCAGCTCGGCATACTGGAGCAGGCCGACAGGCTCAGCCCGCAGGCCGCAATCGCGACAACTCGCTTCATGACCACCCGTCCCACTGGTGCGGCCAATGCCGCGTTACTGTCCCCTGCAAGGCGGCCGCAATGCCGCTTCGCAACCGCCCGACCGTCGCTATCGCCGGCTGGCCCGCCAACGATAATATCCCGCCTGCCATTTGCGCCAATTATCTTAAATGATCCATTAACGTGGCATTTGCGGGACAATTCAAGGGCGCGAGCGTCCCAGGTTGGGAGCCAATTCCATCAGCGCGGGAATAAGTTCGCTGAAGTGCCCGATCAGCCGGTCGGGCTTGAGCTTCGCCACCGGCGGATCGCTGTAGCCGAAATCGACCGCCACCACCGGAACTTGGGCGGCGCGCGCGGTCTCGATGTCAGTGCCCGAATCCCCGACCATCACCGCGCCGGCAACCCTGCCGCCAGCCGCCATGATGGTCCGTCGTAGGATTTCCGGATTGGGCTTCGGGATGCCGAACGTGTCCGGGCCGCAGATCGCGCCAAAGCGCGCGGTCAGCCCTAGCGCATCGAGCAGCAGCCGCGACAGCCGCTCCAGCTTGTTGGTGCAGACCGCCAAGCGGCAGCCCGCCGCCGCCAGTTGGTCGAGCGCATCGTCGAGACCGGGAAAGGCGCGCGAACGGTCGGCAACGTGAGCCGCGTAATGCGCGATGAAATCTTGCAACATCCGCTCGATCTCGCTCGGCGCGGCGGTCCGGCCCTCGAGCGTCAGCCCGGCTTCGATCATGCGGCGGGCGCCGCCGCCGATCATGGTGCGTGCCTTGGCATACTCGACCGGCGGCAGCCCCTCGTTCACCAGCACGACGTTGAGGGTGTCGATCAGGTCGGGCGCGGTGTCGACGAGGGTGCCATCGAGGTCGAAGACGACGGTGAGGTCGGTCATGCTTTTCGGCTATCCTGGAGGCATAAACGCGGCTAGATAAGCGGCGCGCCAACTGATCGAAGCGCCCGACGTTCATGGACATTGAAGCGCAGAAACGTCAAGCCGCCGCGGTCGCGGTCGATTGGGTGCGGCCCGGCATGCGGCTTGGGCTCGGCACCGGCTCGACCGCGCGGCATTTCGTCGAGTTGCTGGCCGAGCGCGTGCGCGCGGGCCTTCAGGTGAAGGCAGTGCCGACGTCGGAGACCACGCGCGCCGATGCCGCGCGGCTCGGGGTGCCGCTCACGACGCTGGACGAAACGCCGGCGCTCGATCTCACCGTCGACGGCGCCGACGAGATCGCGCCGGACCTGAACCTGATCAAGGGCGGTGGCGGCGCGCTGTTGCGCGAAAAGATCGTGGCCACCGCCTCGGCACGCATGGTGGTGATTGCCGACGAGAGCAAGTGGGTGCCGGTGCTCGGCCGCTTTCCGCTGCCGATCGAGGTTGTGCCGTTCGGCCTCGAAGTCACCCGCCGGGCGGTCGAGGCTGCCGCGGCCGCCTGTCATTGTCCCGGGCCGGCAAAGCTCCGGCTCGACAAGGGCGGCCACGCTTTTGTCACGGACGGCGGTCACTGGATACTGGACGCAACGCTGGGCCGGATCGCGGAGCCAATGGCGCTTGCCGACCGGCTCTCATCCATCCCCGGCGTCGTCGAGCACGGCCTGTTCATCGGCATCGCGCAAGCCGCTATTCTGGCCGGGCCGGCCGGTGCCCGCGTCGTCGAGGGGCGATGAGCCAACGGTCAAGAGGAGTGAAATCATGACCCGACCCTTTCGCGTTCTCATCGCTGCTACGATCCTGGCCGTGGCGTTTGCGGGCGGGGTGAGTGCGCAACAAAAGCCCGCGCCGTCGCCAGCCGCCATCCAGATGGCGAAGGAAATCATCGCGCTGAAGGGCGCGACCAACACGTTCGATCCGCTGATTCCGGGCGTGATCGAATATCATCGCAACATCATGATCCAGACCAACCCCAACCTCTCCCGCGAGATCGAGCAGGTCGCGACCAAGCTGATCAACGATCTGCAAGCGCGCCGGGCGGACCTGCAACAGGCGCTGGCGACGTCCTATGCCCAGCATTTCTCCGAGCAGGAGATGCGCGAGGCCATCGCCTTCTACCGCACTCCGCTCGGCCGGAAGCTCGTGACCCAAGAGCCGAAGGCGATGGAAGAGACCATGAAGGCCGCCGACGTCTGGTCGAAGAAATTCGCCGACGAAGTCGTGGTCAAGTTGCGCGAAGAAATGCGAAAGCGCGGGCACAACGTGATCTGACCGCGTTTGGCGGGCGGTACCTCGCGGGGAGTGGGCATGGCTGAAGAGGTCGATCTGTTCGTGATCGGGGCGGGGTCGGGCGGCGTGCGCGCCGCCCGCATTGCGTCGGGCTATGGCGCGCGCGTGATGATCGCCGAGGAATACCGGGTCGGCGGAACCTGCGTGATCCGCGGCTGCGTGCCCAAGAAGCTCCTGGTCTATGCCGCGCGCTTTGCCGACGAATTCGAGGACGCCGCCGGCTTCGGCTGGACGCTGGCTGAGCCGAAGTTCGACTGGGCGACGCTGATCGCCAACAAGGACCGCGAAATCGCCCGGCTCGAGGCCGCCTACACCGCCAATCTCGAGCGCGCCAAGGTCAAGATCGTCAAGAGTCGGGCGGTGATGCTCGATCCGCACACGGTCAAGCTCACGGCGACCGGTGAAACGGTGCGCGCCAAGCGGATCCTGATTGCGACCGGCGGCGCGCCTTCGCTCGGCAAGGACATCGAGGGCCGCGAGCACGTCATCTCGTCGAACGAGGCGTTTCATCTCAAGGAATTGCCCAAGCGCATCCTGATCCAGGGCGGCGGTTATATCGCGGTCGAGTTCGCCGGCATCTTCAACGGGCTTGGCTCCGAGGTGACGCTGGTCTATCGCCGGCGACAATATCCTGCGCGGCTTCGACGACGACGTACGCAACCACCTGCGCGCCGAGATGGAAAAGCGCGGCATCACAATCATCACCAAAGCAATCGTCGAGGGCATCGAAAAGGTCGATCACGGCCTGTGCGCGCAATTGTCCGATCACGAGGGCGTCATGGTCGATACGGTTATGTTCGCGACCGGCCGCCGTCCCAATGTCAAAGGCCTTGGTCTTGAGGCTGCCGGCGTCCAGCTCGGAGAAACCGGCGCGATCGCAGTCGACCAATTTTCGCAAACGTCGGTGCCGCACATCTATGCGGTCGGCGACGTCACCGATCGGGTTGCGCTGACGCCGGTGGCGATCCGCGAAGGCCATGCGTTCGCCGACACCGTGTTCGGCAACAAGCCGACGCCGATCGATCACACCAACGTGCCGACAGCGGTGTTCTCGGAGCCGGAATGCGGCGTCATCGGTCTGACCGAAGCGCAGGCCTGCCAGCGGCTCGCCAAGGTCGACATCTATAAGACCACGTTCCGCCCGATGAAGGCGACGCTGTCCGGCCGCGACACCCGCACCTTGATGAAGCTCGTGGTCGATGGCGTGACCGACCGTGTGGTCGGCTGTCACATCGTCGGGCCCGACGCCGGCGAAATGATCCAGATCGTCGGCGTCGCGGTGAAGATGGGGGCGACCAAGGCCGATTTCGACGCCACCATGGCGGTGCATCCGACCGCGGCTGAGGAGCTGGTGACGATGCGCGAGAAGTCCGCGAGCCATGTCCGTCAGGCCGCCGAATAGCTTTCAATTCAACGCTTTAGCTCATTAACCATCGGTCGCCGGGCGGCCCGGCGCGCTGGCGTTTGCGGCCGGTGCTCGCTATAAGGCCCGGTCTCAGCATCGGAATTTGGAACGGAGTGGCCGTGGCCGAGCGTTGGACCCGTGATTCCTGGCGAGGCAAGCCGATCGTGCAGGTGCCGGATTATCCGGACCGCAACGCCTTGGCGGCCGTCGAAAAGCAGCTTGCGAGCTTTCCGCCGCTGGTGTTTGCCGGCGAGGCCCGCAATCTGAAAGAGGCGCTCGGCCGCGTCGCGCTCGGCGAGGGTTTCCTGTTGCACGGCGGCGATTGCGCCGAAAGCTTCACCGACCCGAGCGCCAACAACATCAGCGCCAACAACATCCGCGACTTCCTGCGCGCGTTCCTGCAGATGGCGGTGGTGCTGACCTATGCGGCCGCCGTGCCGGTGGTCAAGGTCGGCCGCATCGCCGGCCAGTTCGCCAAGCCGCGCTCGTCGCCGGTCGAGAAAAGGGCCGGCAAGGAACTGCCGAGCTATCGCGGCGACATCATCAACGGGCCGGAGTTCACCGCGCAGGCGCGCGTGGCCGATCCGCAGCGGCAGATCGAGGCCTACCGGCACTCGGCGTCGACGCTGAACCTCATTCGCGCGCTGACCCACGGCGGTTACGCCAGCCTCGGCCGCGTGCATCAATGGATGCTCGACCTCGACCCGAAGAGCAGCCAGCGCTATCTCGAACTGGCCGACCGCATTTCGGAGGCGCTCGCCTTCATGCAGGCCTGCGGGCTCGATCTCGAAAGGCATCCGGAGCTCAAGACCACGGACTTTTACACCAGCCACGAGGCGCTGCTGCTTGGCTACGAACAGGCGCTGACGCGCGAGGATTCGACCCGGCCCGGCACCTTCTGCGCGACCTCGGCGCATATGGTCTGGATCGGCGACCGCACCCGCCAGCTCGACCATGCCCATGTCGAGTTCTGCCGCGGCATCATGAATCCGCTTGGACTGAAATGCGGCCCGTCGTCCAAGGTCGACGACCTGCTGCGGATCATCGACACGCTCAATCCGGAGAACGAGCCCGGCCGGCTGACGCTGATCGTCCGGCTCGGCGCCGACAAAGTCGGTGAAATGCTGCCGGCGATGATCCGGGCGGTGCAGCGTGAAGGCAAGGCGGTGGTCTGGTCGTGCGACCCGATGCACGGCAACACCATCACCGCGACCAGCGGCTTCAAGACGCGGCCGTTCGAACTGATCCTCAAGGAGGTGAAGTCGTTCTTCTCGGTGCATGCGGCGGAGGGCACGCATGCTGGCGGAATTCACCTGGAAATGACCGGGCAGAACGTGACCGAGTGCACTGGCGGCGCGCACGCCATCACCGACGAGGGCCTCAACGCGCGCTACCATACGCTGTGCGATCCGCGGCTCAATTCCGAGCAGGCGATCGAACTCGCTTTCCTGCTGGCGGAGCTGCTCAAGGAGGAGCGCGCCGGCCGCGCCAAGCCGCTGCCGGCGGTTGCGGGCCTCTAGCCTCGTCACGTGCGTCGCCTTCTGCTCGCCACCCTCAACTCCTGGAACGGCCTGCGCGCCGCTGCGCGCAGCGAGCAGGCGTTCCGGCAAGAGCTGGTGGCGTTCGCGCTGGCGGTGCCGCTGGCGTTTCTGGTCGGCGCCGGGTTGTGGCAGCGGGTCGCGCTGATCGGCGTTGTCGCGTTGATCCTGATCGTCGAGCTGCTCAACACCGCGATCGAGAAACTGTCCGATCACGTGACGCCCGACAGCCACCCGATGATCGGCCGGGTCAAGGACATGGGGTCGGCCGCAGTCGGGCTTTCGTTGCTGCTGGCCGGCCTGGTGTGGCTCGCAGCACTCGCGGAGCGGCTCGGTCTCTTGGGTTGATTGCCGGTATCGTTAATCGCGCGTAGCCCCAAATCGCGGCTTCGTCCCGTGCCACTCGCTGCGAAAATACCCGTGGCATCGCGGCCCGCGCGCGGCACGCCTAACGAATTGCAAACCGGAACCGCGCAGCCTTCGTGCTCCATTAAGGATGGTGCGCGAGCGGCCGAATGTGACGGCCGCTCGCAACCAATTAAAAGCAATTCGCTGCAAATTTGACGCGTCCGCGAAAGGAAATGCTCGTGACGCGTATCAAGCTGCATCTCGTTCTGCTGACCGTTCTGGCCACAACGGCGAGCGCCGTGACGCTCGCGACCGCCGACGATCGGCGTGGCGATCCGCAATGGCCGAACGTCGCGACCGACCAGCCGCAATGGCCGAACATCGCGCCGGACAAGCTGCCGGAGCCGCTGATCAATCCCAATCCTGCGTTCCTCGACGCCGATCAGGTGGCCAATCGCATCCTCGGTCTGCCCGATACCAGCGCCATGCCCGACGTGACGGGCAGCACGCCGCGCTGGCCGGAGTTGCCGTCCGAGCGGCGGCCGTCGGACTTCAGTTTCGAAGTCGGCGCGCGCTACTGGTATTCGTGGGGCAACATCAGCTTTGCGTTTTCCAATGGCAGTCCGTTTTTCGGCAGTCCGACCTCGACGCTCGACTGGCACGGCCTGGAGGCCCACAGCGGCGAAGCTTTCGCACGGATCGACCATAAGCCGACCGGACTGTTCGTGAAGGGCTTGATCGGGCTCGGCACCATCAACAGCGGCCAAATCGAAGACCGCGACTTCCTGTCCCAGCAGATCAAGTTTTCCGACACCACCAGCGACGTCAGGAATGGCCACCTGATGTACGGCATGTTCGACGTCGGCTGGGCCTATTGGCCGGTGCCCGACATCCGGGTCGGCGCGTTCGTCGGCTACCATTATTGGCGCGAGAGCGTCACCGCCTTTGGCGTGCGCTGCAATGACACCGGCACGTTCATCAACATCTGTGGTCCGGGCGGCAGCGTTCCGATCAGCTTCGATGTCGCCTCGCTGCGCTATGAGCCGATCGTGCATGCCTTCCGCCTGGGCGTCGAAGGCAAGGCCGCGATCACCGACCGCTGGTCGGTCTCGGGCGAGATCGCGCTCGTGCCCTACGTGGCGTTACAAAACAACGACAGCCATCTGCTGCGGCAGACCCCGGATGATCTTGGTCCGGCGCCCAATGTCATCACCAAGACCACCTATGCGTTCGGTCTGGAGGCGGAGCTGTTCTTCAACTACGCCGTGACGCCCAATATCGTACTGGGCGCCGGCGCGCGGTATTGGGGCGTCGGCTCGAACTATGGCGGCGTCCGCTTCGGTCCGGCGTTCGAGACCGGCCTGCCGCTCAACAGCTTCGACGCCCAGCGCTATGGCGTGCTGGCCCACATCAAGGGCAAGTTCTGATCGATCCGTGCTGCCGTTTGCGTGTCATTGCCGGGCAGGGTGCTGACGCGCTAGATCATCGCCATGAACGCACGTCCGGCCGACAGCCTTAAAATCGCGCTGGCGCAGCTCAACCCGACCGTGGGCGACGTCGCCGGCAATGCCGCCAAGGTGCGACGCGCGCGCGATCAGGCCGCCGAGCTCGGCGCCGACGTCGTGGCGTTTCCCGAACTGTTCATCGCCGGCTATCCGCCCGAAGACCTGGTGCTCAAGCCGGCATTCCAGGCGGCCTGCCGCTCCGCCGTCGAAGCGCTGGCGCGCGAGAGCAAGGCCGGCCCGGCGCTGCTGGTCGGCACGCCTTGGGTCGAGGACGGCAAACTGTACAACGCCTATCTGCTGCTGTCAGGCGGCGGCATCGAGGCGGTGCGCACCAAGGTCGACCTGCCGAACTACGGCGTGTTCGACGAGAAGCGCGTGTTTGCGCAAGGCAATATGCCCGGGCCGATTCAAATCAAGGGCGTGCGCATCGGAATCCCGATCTGCGAGGACATTTGGGGTTCCGAGGTGGTGGAGTGCCTGAGCGAAACCGGCAGCGAAATCCTGCTGGTGCCGAACGGCTCGCCCTATTGGCGCGGCAAGACCGAGCATCGATTGAACATCGCGGTGGCGCGCGTCGTCGAGTCCGGGCTGCCGCTGGTCTATCTGAACATGATCGGCGGCCAGGACGAGCTGGTGTTCGACGGCGCGTCGTTTGTGCTCAACGCCGACCGAAGCGTCGGCGCGCAGCTTGCGACCTTCCGTGAGACCGTGGCGCTGACGCAATGGCGACGCGAGGCCGGCGGCTGGAGATGCGTCGACGGCCCGCTCACCGGGCAGGACGACAACGACAAGACCGACTACGCCGCCTGCATGCTGGGCCTGCGCGACTATGTCGACAAGAACGGGTTCAAGGGCGTCGTGCTCGGCCTGTCAGGCGGCATCGATTCCGCACTGTGCGCAGCGATGGCGGTGGACGCGCTGGGCGCCGATCGCGTGCGCTGCGTCATGCTGCCCTATCGCTTCACCTCGCAGGATTCGCTTGCCGATGCCGCGAGCATCGCCAAGGCGCTCGGCGTGCATTACGACGTGCTGCCGATCGAGCCGGCCGTGCTCGGCCTCGAAAAGGTGCTCGAGCCGGTCTTTGCCGGACGGCCGCGCGACGTGACCGAGGAGAATTTGCAGGCGCGCGCGCGCGGCACCATCCTGATGGCCATCTCCAACAAGTTCGGCCTGATGGTGGTGACCACCGGCAACAAGTCGGAGATGTCGGTCGGCTATGCGACGCTGTACGGCGACATGAACGGCGGTTTCAATCCGATCAAGGACCTCTATAAGACCGAGGTTTATCGGCTCTCGCGGCTGCGCAATACGTGGCGACCGGACGACGCGCGCGGACCCGCCGGCACGATCATCCCACAGAACGTGATCGACAAGGCGCCGACCGCGGAGCTTCGCGAAAACCAGAAGGACCAGGATTCGTTGCCGCCTTATGACGTGCTCGACGCCATCCTGGAAAGGCTGGTCGAACGTGAAGAGCCGGTCGCTAGCATCGTCGCGGCGGGCTTCGACCGCGACACCGTGCTCAAGGTCGAGCGCATGCTGAATTTTGCCGAATACAAGCGGCGGCAGGCGGCACCCGGTGTGAAGGTGACGCTAAAGAACTTCGGACGCGATCGCCGCTATCCGATCGTCAATCGCTTCCGCGATCCCGGCACGCCGATCCCGGAGCCTGATCGAGCGCTGCTCAAAGCCGGCGCAACCAGCAAGACCGAAGCGTTCGATTTTTGACCGGCGCGATCCCGGGACCATCAGCGTCCGGGCAGGAAGGTCGGTCCGACCGCGCGCACCGCCCGATTGGGATCAGGCTTGGTCGCGGGCTCGTCGGGCTTGGCGGCGTCGGCCGAAGGCTCCGCGGTCTTGGCGGTAGGCGGATTGGGTTGCGATGCCGGCCGCGCCGGCGGGCGGGGTGGTGGCGCGATCGGCTTGCCCTGGGCATCGATGCGCGGCGTCGACAATTGCCGGGCACGGTCCTCGTTCACGACAATGTCGCCGCGCTCGACAGTACCGTCGTCGACGCCCCTCAGCGCCTTGGCCCAGCTTTCGCCCGGTTGACGGCAGCTGCAGCCGTTGTCAAAGGCCTGCCGGTACTTGAAGGCGTTGGGCAGCGTCGAATAGAGCTGGCCGCCGATCGACACCGCCTGGCTGACGTCCTCGCCCGGATTGCGATGGGCGAACAACATGACCTCCGCCGCTGGACAGGATCGCCGGCAGACCTTCTCGTCCTCGGCGAAGCGGCTCGAGTCGGCGGCAAATGAGATCGGATAGTAGAAGCCGTCGCAGGTGCGCACGCAGATGGTGCGATAGCTGCCGCTCGGCACCGACCAATTGGGCGCGCTGCCACCGGGGCTTATGACTGTCTCGTTGCGGCCGAACAGCGATTCAAACAAGCTGCCGCGCGGCTGCGGCGTGGCGGCCGCCACCGCCGCATTGTATTGCTGGCCGCAGTTGTTCTGCGCCAGCGCCCCCAGAATGGCGCGGCGCTGGCTGTCGCGCTCGGCATTGACGCCGCCGCCCTGGATGCGGGCGAGGTCGGCCTGCATGGTGTCGAGGTTCGCCCGCATCTGCTGGATCCTGGCATTGAGCGGGCCGCATGCGGCGGGCTCGCCGCTGAACAGCACAAAAAAGCTGTTGTTGCCGCAGCCGGTGCGGCGCGCCAGCGCCTGCTGCTGATCGATCTCGGCCTGCTGCTTGCCGATCGCCTCCTCGTAGCGGCGGGCCTGCTCGCCGCGGCCGGAGTCGGCGACGCTGCGGTCGAAGGACGCAAGCTGGGCCTCGAGCCGCCCGCAATTCGGGCTTGGCTGAGCGTGCGCCGCCGCGACCGATGCCGCCGCAATAGCCGCCGACGCGAGCGCGCGGCACAAGGTCAAAGTCATCGCCATCCCTTTCCCGGGCGGGATTCGATACGCGGCCGGCACTTCAGGGGTTTGATGCCCGAATGGTGTCGAAAGTTTGGACACCGCGCCTGGCTCCCGTCAAGGCTCGGCGGCATGAGCCTTCTCGGTGCTGGCGGCGACCGATCGCCGGGCCTCCGCCTGCAAATTCCACAATACGCCGCAAACGATCAGCGCCGCCCCGGCAAACACAAAGCCGTCGAGTGCCTCGCCGTAGAACAGCCAGCCCACCAGCGCGACCAACGGGATGCGGAGGAAATCGAGCGGCACGACCACGGTGGCGTCGCCGGACCGGAATGCGCTGGTCAGGCAGTAGTGCGACGTGAGGCCGACGATGCCGAGCACGATCAACGGCAGCAGGGAATCGGCGCCCAGGCGGAACACGAACAGCGAAGGACCGCCGGTTGCTGCCACAAACGCCGGGTAGGCCAGCGCAATCGGCAGCTGCATGGCGTTCATCCAGAAGATCACCGTGAAGGTGCTGACATGGCCGGTGAGCTTCTTGGTGACGATCAGCGAGACCGCAAACGTCAGCGCGGCGAACAGCACCAGCAGCGCCATCGGCTGAAAGCTCTCCAGTCCCGGGCGGACGATGACCACGACGCCGAGAAAGCCCAACAAAACACTGCCGGCGCGGCTCGCCGTCAGCCGCTCGTGCAGGAACAGCGCAGCGAGCAGCGCCACCCAGGCCGGAGTGGTGAATTCCAGCGCGAATACGGTGGCGAACGGCAACAGCGTGACCGCCAGCGCCCAGAGATATTGGCCCAGGAAATGGGTGGTGTTGCGCGCCAGATGCATGCCCATGTGGCGGAACGCAAGCTCCTCCCGCAGCGAAGGCCTGATGGCGATCAGCGCCAACAGCACCGCGAGGCCGAAGCCCGAGCGGATCGAGAGGATTTCGAACACATTGAGATGCTTGCCGAGCGCCCGGATGGCGAGCGCGCTCGCCAGGAACGAGAACAGGGCGCCGGTCATCCACAGGACGACCCGGCCGAGGTTCGGATTGGCCACTCGGTATGCTTCTCGTTCGGCTATTCGGCGTCGGGTTGGCTTTCGGGCCGCGCCCGATCGAAGGCGCCAAGCTTCAAGCACGCCGCTTCGGCCGCGACAAGCTTCGGGAACTTGTCGAGCGGCACCTTGAGACGCCGCGCGTTGTACATCTGCGGCACCAGATAGATGTCGGCAAGCGTGACATTGGTTCCGAAGCAATAGGGCCCGGGCTGGATCGTGGTTTCCAGTGCGGTGAAACCCTCCACGATCCAGTGGTGGTACCAGGCATCGATCGCCGGCTGCTCCTGCTTGAGCACGCGTCTGAGGTATTGCAGCGGCGCGAGATTGTTAAGCGGATGAATGTCGCAACCGATGACCGCGGCAAAGGCTCGCACCCGCGCGCGCTCGACCGGATCCGCAGGCAGGAACGCGGGCTTTGGGTGAATTTCGTCGAGATACTCGATTATCGCCGGCGATTGCATGAGCACTTCGCCGCTGTCGAGCGTAAGCGATGGCACGCGGCGTTGCGGATTGATCGCGCGATACTCCGGCGAATGCTGTTGGCCGCCATCCTTGGTCAGATGGATGAAAATCTGTTCGGTGGCGACGCCTTTCAGGTTAAGCGCGATGCGCAGCCGATAGGCGGCGGACGAGCGGAAGTAGGTGTAAAGTTTCATGATGGTTCCCGGCAAAGACGATGGACCAGCGTCCCGGGGATACTAGCTGCCGCGCTTGCCGGTTGCGACCTCGGCGGACAGCTTGGCGGAGCGTTCGGTCAGGCGGTTGATCGCGCGCTCGAAGGCCGCCCGGTCGGCCGGCTCGATCACCTCAGACAACCGTTGGGTGAATTCGAGCGCGATCGGCGCCAGGTCCTCGTACATGGCGCGGCCAGCGGGTGTCAGCGTCAGAAACAACTCGCGCAAGTCGGCGCGATTGGCGCGCCGGGTGATGAGCTTGCGCCGCTCGAGCAGCGCGACCGCGCGCGAAACCTTGGTCTTGTGCATGTGGCTGTGGGCACCAATCGCCTTGCCGGTCATCATGCCGAACTGGCCGAGCGTGACCAGCACCCGCCATTCCGGCACGCCGATGCTGTAGCGCTCGGCATAAATCCGCGACAGCGCCTGCGAAACCAGGCTCGCGACCACGTTCAGGCGATAGGGCAGAAACTCTTCGAGCTTGAGCGGCGCGTTGTCGCCGCGCCCCCCGGCGTTGGCGGTCTCATCGGACGGACCGTTGGTCATGTGCCGCTCCGCCCCCCTTGGGCACCGGCATGGTCCGTTGGCCGGACCTGCCGCGGTCACTCGCCGTCAAATGCTAGCGTGGCACGGAGCGCCGTGCCCATTTGCAACAATCTGCATCGTTCTGCATGTCGCCAAGCGGGTTGTGCTGAACTTGGTTACATGCGAAACTAAACTCATTCAAAACTAGTATCGGCGAAGGCCGTCGGAACGCAAGGGCGGAGCGACGATCATGGCGGCGAAATACCTTTCCGGCTTCGGCAACAGTTTTGAAACCGAGGCGCTCGCCGGTGCGCTGCCGGTCGGCCGCAATTCGCCGCAGAAGGTCAACTATGGGCTCTACGCCGAGCAGCTCTCGGGCTCGCCGTTCACTGCGCCGCAGGCCTCCAACCAGCGAACCTGGCTGTACCGCATTCGGCCGACGGTGCGGCACGCCGGCCGGTTTCAGAAGGTCGATGCTGGCCTGATCCGCACCGCGCCGGCGCATGGCGAGAGCGACCTGCCGATTGGGCAATTGCGCTGGTCGCCAACGCCGCTTCCCAAGCGGCAGCTCACCTTCGTCACCGGGCTTTGCACCATGACCACTGCCGGCGACGCCGAGGCGCAGTCCGGCATGGCCGCTCATGTGCTGCTCGTCACCAAGTCGATGGAGCGCGAGCACTTTTTCAACGCCGACGGCGAAATGCTGATCGTGGTGCAACAGAACAAGCTGCGCTTTCGGACCGAGTTTGGCGTGATCGACATCGAGCCCGGCGAAATCTGTGTGATCCCGCGCGGGGTGATTTTCCGGGTCGAGCTGATCAACGGCCCGGCCCGCGGCTACGTCTGCGAGAACTATGGCGGCGCGTTCAAGCTGCCGGATCGCGGCCCGATCGGCGCCAATTGCCTCGCCAATGCGCGCGACTTCCTGGCGCCGGTCGCGGCCTACGAGGACGTCGAGAAGCCATGCACGCTTCATGTGAAATGGGGCGGTGAGATGTTCCGCACCCGGGTGTCGCATTCGCCGCTCGACGTCGCGGCTTGGCACGGCAACTACTATCCCTACAAATACGACCTGCGGCGCTTCTCTCCGGTCGGCGCGCTGCTGTTCGATCATCCGGATCCGTCGATCTACACGGTGATGACGTCGCCGTCGGAAACCGCCGGCACCGCCAACGTCGATTTCGTGATCTTCCCGGAGCGCTGGGCGGTGGCGGAGAACACCTTCCGGCCGCCCTGGTATCACCGCAACATCATGTCGGAGTTCATGGGCCTGGTTTACGGCGTCTATGACGCCAAGCCGGAGGGTTTCGTGCCTGGCGGCATGAGCCTGCACAATCAGATGCTGCCGCACGGCCCCGACAGCGACGCCTTCGAGCACGCCAGCAATGCCGAACTGCGGCCGGTGAAGCTCACCAACACGCTGGCCTTCATGTTCGAAACCCGCTTCCGCCAGCGCATCACCAAATACGCCGCCGAACTGCCGACCCGCCAGGACGACTACATCGATTGCTGGCAGGGCCTGCGCAAGCATTTCAATCGCAAGCAGCGGAAACCGAAATGAAACTCGCTTCGCTCAAAGGCGGCCGCGACGGGCGGCTGGTCGTGGTGTCGCGCGATCTGTCGCGCGCCGCCGATGCGTCGGCGGTTGCGCCGACGTTGCGGCAGGCGCTCGACGACTGGCAGGCGGCCGAACCGCGCCTGCGCGAGATCGCCAATTCGCTCGAGGCCAATCGCATTGCCCACATGCCGTTCGACCCCAAGCAATGCGCCGCGCCGCTGCCGCGCAGCTTCGGCTGGGCCGACGGCTCGGCCTATGTCAATCACGTCGCACTGGTGCGCAAGTCGCGCGGCGCCGAGGTGCCGGCGACGTTCTGGACCGATCCGCTGATGTACCGCGGCGCGTCCGATGAATTCATCGGCCCGTGCGATCCGATCCGCGGCGCCGACACGGCATGGGGCATCGATCTCGAAGCCGAGGTCGCGGTCATCGTCACCGACGTGCCGCAGGGCGCAACCCCCGCCGAAGCCGCGCCGCTGATCCGGCTGCTGATGCTGGTCAACGACGTGAGCCTGCGCAATCTCATTGCCGGCGAGCTTGGCAAAGGCTTCGGCTTCCTCCAGAGCAAGGGCCAGACGGCGTTCTCGCCGGTGGCTGTGACGCCCGACGAGCTCGGCCAGGCGTTCGACGGCAAGAAGCTGCATTTGCCGCTGTTGAGTGAGGTCAACGGCAAGCCGTTCGGGCGCCCCAACGCCGGCGTCGACATGACGTTCGATTTCCCGACGCTGATTTCGCACGCGGTCAAAACGCGGCCCTTGATGGGTGGCGCCATCATCGGCTCCGGCACGGTGTCGAACCGCGACGCCGATGGCGGGCCGGGCAAGCCGGTCCCCGAGGGTGGCGTCGGCTATTCCTGCATCGCCGAAATCCGCACGGTCGAAACCATCCTGCATGGCGCGCCGAAGACGCCCTATCTGAATTTCGGCGACCGCGTGCGGATCGAGATGAACGATGCGTCGGGCCGCAGCATTTTCGGCGCCATCGACCATCAGGTGGTCAAGGCGTAGATTGGTGGCTGCAGCGTTCGGAGTGCCGAAATGAGCGCCAAGGGTTTCGCATCCGCCGCCGATCTTGCCGAAAAGAAAATCTCCTTCGACGAGGTCGGCCGCGATCTCTACGCGTTCACCGCCGAGGGCGACCCCAACTCCGGCGTCATCATCGGCGACGACGGCGTCATGGTGGTCGATGCGCAGGCCACTCCGGTGATGGCGCTCGAAGTCATCGACCGGGTCCGCAAGGTCACCGACAAGCCGATCAAATACGTGCTGCTGACGCATTATCACGCCGTGCGGGTGCTCGGCGCCTCGGCCTATCAGGGCGCGGAAATCCTCGCCTCCGACGTCACCCGCGGCCAGATCGTCGAGCGCGGCCAGCAGGACATGGAGTCCGAGATCGGCCGCTTCCCGCGGCTGTTCAGGGGCAAGGAATCGATCCCCGGCCTGACGTGGCCGACCGTCACGTTTCCCGATCAATGTTCGATCTGGCTCGGCCGGCGCGAGGTGCGGATCATGCATATCGGCCGCGGCCACACGGCGGGCGATGTGATCGCGTTTGTGCCCGACGCCGACGTGGTGTTCTCCGGCGATCTCGTGGAATACAAGTCGGCTTGCTATTGCGGCGATGCCCATTTCACCGATTGGCCTGCCACACTCGACCGGCTCGCTGAGTTCCAGGCCAAGGCGCTGGTCCCCGGCCGCGGCGCGGCGCTGTCCAGCCCGGCGCAGGTGACCGAAGGCATCGAGCTGACGACCGACTTTCTGATGACGCTTTACGGCTCGGTGCAGAAGAGCGTCGAGCTCGGGCGCTCGCTGAAGGACACGTTCGCTGCGGCGCGCCAGGCCATGGACCCGAAATTCTCGTCGTTTGCGATCTACGAGCATTGCCTGCCATTCAACGTGTCGCGCGCCTATGACGAGGCGCGCGGCACCGATTGGCCGGTGATCTGGACTGCCGAGCGCGACCAGCGCATGTGGGCTGCGCTGCAAGGCTGAAACTTCGGCATTCTTGTACGGCTGGAAACGCTCTGATGACTTCAAGCGCGCCTGTCAGCCCGCGCAGCGCGGTCTACAGTTTCGAATATCGCCGCTCCCATGACCAAGGCGCGCACGCGCCGGTGCGGCATCCGGTGGTCGTGGTCGGCGCCGGACCGGTCGGGCTGACGGCCGCGATCGATCTTGCGCTGCACGGCATTGCCGTGGTGCTGCTCGACGATTCCGACCGCATCGGCGACGGTTCGCGCGGCATCTGCTACGCCAAGCGCACGCTGGAAATCCTCGATCGCCTGGGACTTGGCGATCGGCTGGTTGCGAAGGGCGTCACCTGGAAGCTCGGCAAGATCTATCTCCGCGACCAGATCGTCGTGGCGTTCGATCTCTTGCCGGAGGACGGGCACAAGATGCCGGCCTTCATCAACCTCCAGCAATTCTACCTGGAGAAGGCGCTGGTCGATCGCGCCGCCGAGGTCGGCGCCGTCGACCTGCGCTGGCGCAACCGGGTGGTCGGGGTCGAGCAACGCAACGAGGCGGTGCGGCTGACGGTCGAGACCCCCGATGGCAATTACCAGATCGACGCCGACTGGGTGATCGCGGCCGACGGCGCGCGCTCCAGCGTGCGGGATTTTCTGGGGCTCCGCTTTGCCGGCGTAGCCTTCGAGGACAAGTTCCTGATCGCCGATGTCCGGATGGCGGCGGAGCTGCCGACCGAGCGGCGGTTCTGGTTTGATCCGCCATTCCATCCCGGCGGGTCGGCGCTGATGCATCGCCAGCCCGACAACGTCTGGCGGATCGATCTGGCGCTCGGCCCCGATGCCGACGCCGAGGCTGAGCAGAGCCCCGAGCGCGTGCTGCCCCGCTTGAAGAAGGTGTTGGGCGATACGCCATTCGAGCTGGAATGGGTTTCGATCTACCGGTTCCATTGCCGCCGGCTCGATCGCTTCATTCATGGCCGGGTGATCTTTGCCGGCGACGCCGCCCACCAGGTGTCGCCGTTCGGCGCGCGCGGCGGCAACTCGGGCATGCAGGACGCCGAGAACCTGGCCTGGAAGCTCGCGGCGGTGATCAAGGGCGAGGCGCCGCAAACGCTGCTGGACAGCTACGACAACGAGCGCTGCCAGGCCGCCGACGAGAATATCGGCTACTCGACCCGCGCCACGAACTTTGTGGCTTCGCGCGAAGCGGCGGACGTTCGGCTGCGTGACGCGGTTCTTTCGCTCTGTTCGCGCGCGGAGTTCGCGCGCCGCATGGTCAACACCGGCCGGCTATCGACGCCGACCGTGCACGACAGCCCATTGTCCACGCCGGACGAGGCGGCCTTTGCCGGCGACGCGCAACTCGGGGCACCGGTGCCGGACGCGCCGATCCGGACGCGGGCGGGGCGCGACGGGTTCCTGCTCGAACAGCTCGGCGGCACGTTCGACCTTTTGTATGTGAAGGACGGCGCCACGCCGCGCGCGCCCGACGGCGTCAGGCTTCACGTGATCGGCGACGACCTGATCGACCGCAGCGGATTGTTCGCGCAGCGCTTCGACGCGACGCCAGGCGCCGCCTATCTGCTGCGGCCCGACCAGCACCTTTGCGCGCGCTGGCGCAGGCTCGATTGCGAAAAGCTTGAGGCGGCGCGCGACCGGGCCTTAGGCCGGCATCCGCATCGCTGACAGCATGAAGTTGCAGGCCTCCGCGCAGGCCGTGCAGGCTTCGGAGCAGACCCGGCAATGCCGGTGCATCTCGGCATGCTGCGCACATTCGGCGGCGCAGGCGCGGCAGAAGGCGATGCAATTGGCAAGCTGCGCTTCCAGCAATTGACGATGGCCGGCCTTGTTCGAGCGCGCCATGATGTTGCCGGTGGCGTTGCACACCGCCGCGCAATCGAGATTGAGCCGCACGCATGCCACCAGGCTCGAAATCTCGCGCTCCGACAGGCAGGCGTCGGCGCAGGCAGTGCAGGTTTCAACACAACTGAAGCACGCATCGATGCAGCGGCTCATCGCCTCGGCATGAGCGGGCTTCTCGGGATGGGAGCGGAACATGGCGCGGACGGCGACGGCGGACATGGAACAAATCTCCCTGGCTGCCCCCGCGGCTTCAGGACACAACCCATCCATGGGAAATTGGTTCCAAATGCATCGAAATGCCTGCGGCGCCGTTGCGAAACGCCGCGCCAGCGGTTCCAATTCTCTATCGGCGCGCGGAGCGGAGAGCCATGACCAAGCTTGTCACGACATCGCAATTTTCCGATCCGGACGCCGCCTACGCGGCGCTCGCGCAAGCGCGACGCGGCCTCTCCGAAGCGGCGGCGGCCGACCTCGATGCGCGGCTGGTGCTGATTCTCGCCAACCACATCGGCGATCTCGATGTGTTGAACGAAGCGATCGCGCTTGCCCACAGCGCGGGCTAGTGGTCACGACCAAGGCCGGACGATTGAACTGAAAATTTTCGCGCTTTAGCGCGTGCACTCGATGGCGACGAGCTGATCGCAGTTGCCACCGCGGCAGGCGCCGATGTTGGCGGGGATTGCGCCGGTGATGTCGTCCTTGTCGATCTTGCGGAACGACAGCGCCTGGGCGAACTCGCGCGACTTGCAATAGGCGGTGGCGGCCGCCGTGCCGCATGGGCTGCCCGAAGCGAGGCAACGGTCGACGCCGTAGCCGTCGGCGTTGTTGGCGATGATGAAGATGCGCTTCTCGGCCTGCGCGGCGGAGGCTGCGAGCAGCACGGCCAGGGTCAGGGTGGCGAGGATGGTGCGCATGGAATCGCCCGCGGCGTTTGGGCCCGAATTGGCCCCTCCATTACAATGCAAGCGAAAGCGTTAAGGGCTCGTTAGTACTTGGGGCCCTTCAGGCCCTTTCAAATCCATTAGCTAAAGGGCTGAAACCCTTCTATTGCCTTGATAAAGGGCCTTAAGTCCTATAATGACCCATTAAGGCCAATTAAGCCCTCGCCTTTAGCTAAGCCTTAGTTCGGAACAGAAATGCCAAAAAGTCGGCCCCGCAAACGCAAGCTCACGGAACTCACGGTGCGGTCGCTCAAGCCTGAGGCCCGCACTTATTTGGTCTGGGACACCGCCCGGTCCGGCTTGGCGCTTTGCGTCCGCCCTACTGGCGCGCGGACTTGGAAATTCATTTATAGCCGCCATGGCCGGCCGCGCTGGCTCCATTTGGGCGACGCTAGCGCCCTAGGCTTGGCCGCGGCGCGTGCGCTGGCGTCCAAAACGCGAGTTGCCGTCGATGCGGGCCGGGACCCGGCGGCCGAGCGCAGGGCCGAACGCGGGGCGGGGACTTTCGCTGAATTAGCTGCCCGGTATGTCGCGGAATATTCTAAGCGAAACAACAAGTCCTGGCAGCAAGCCGAAGCCCTTGTGGGTCGCTATTTGTTGCCGCGCTGGGGCAAGCTTCAAGCCGCCTCCATTACCCGCTCCGATATGCGCGCTTTGCTGGCCAAGATCGAAGCGCCGGTGCTAGCCAACCAAGTCCTGGCGTCGGCATCGGCAATTTTCTCATGGGCGGTCAAACAAGAGATCATCGCCGTCAATCCTTGCCGCGGCATTGACCGCAACGCGACCAAATCCCGCGAGCGCATTTTGTCCGACAGCGAGATTCGAAGAATTCTGGGCAGCTTTCGATGGTGCCGGGTTGGTTATTTCCTCGGCGCTGAAAGTGGTTTTGCTCACCGGCCAGCGGCCGGGCGAGGTCGCCAATATGCGCCACGAGCATATTGTCGATGGCTGGTGGCAGATGCCCGGCGAGCCGGTCCCGGCGCTGGACTGGCCCGGCACCAAAAACGGCGCGCCCCATCGGGTTTGGCTGCCAGCCGCGGCGCGGGCGAGCATCGCCGAGATGGAGGGCGCCGGCTTCATCTTCGCCGGCCCGCGCGGTCGCCCGGTGCGCAATCTGGACGGAGCCATGCGAGAGATTTGCGCCACGCTCCAGATCGAGCGCGCTACGCCGCATGATTTGCGCCGAACGTTTTCCTCGAAGGTGACCGGGCTCGGCTTCGGGCGCGACGCCATGAACCGCGTCACCAACCACAAGGAAGGTGGCATCGCCAGCGTTTATGACCGGCATAATTATGCCGATGAAAACAAGCGCATCATGGAAACTGTGGCGACGCATATCCTGACGCTGGCGGAGGGCCGGCCGGTCAGCAACGTTATTCCGCTGAGCGTCGGAGCATGAAGGCAAAGCTCCCAAAATGGGATGATGACCATGCAATATTGGCTTGGATCGGCCCGCTCATGCCCGAGCGGCCGAACCTCGTAGGGCCGAAGTTTGCGCGGCCCGGAATTCCGCTGGGCTGGACACAACCTGCAATGGAAAAGGAGGCGATGCACGCAGCGCGCCAATACCATTTTAAGATGCTTGGCTACCTAATAGAATTAAACGCATCGGTCCCCGCCGACGAATGGCAAGCACCGCAGTTGAGCCAGGAAGCCTACGCCCTGATAGCCGCTTATCTTCAGGGAAAGGTGAAGGCCAAGAACAACCCACCGAAGCAGTCCGTCGCACGCCGCTGGGCTAAAAACCCCATTCATGCCGCCGCCGACGAGGTGGTCGTTATCAAAAACATTTTACGTCAGCATTACCCAAACCAGCGCGGTTATCGAAACCGCGCCATCAATGTCAGCGCCGCGCGCGCGCGTATTCCGCCCGAGCGATTGAACAAACATCTCGGCTCGAAGGACCGGATACCGGCGCATTTAAGCCCGCTGGGACGTGGCTTTTTTTGTCCGGGCTAAGTACGTACCTAGCCCGGCTAGAACTCGGCCGCTTTTTGCATTTTGTTCAAAGCCTTTCAGATTGAAGGAAAGGCAACGAGCATGAACAGGAAGAAATCGGCGCTGCTGACATCGACCGCGCCCGCACCGAAGGTGCAAAACCTCGCGGACGACGATCGCTTGCTGTCGAAAGCCGAGGTTCTCGACAAGGTTGGCTTAAGCTTCCCGACCTTGTGGGGTCGGATGCGCGACGGCACGTTTCCCCGCGCGCGCGACCTTGGCGGGAAAAGTTGTTGGCTCGAGAGCGAGGTCAGCGCCTGGATCGCCGCGCTTCCGGTGAGGCGTTACAAAGGCGACGGCGACGCGGCGGCATGAATGGGCTGCCGAAAAGCTGGAGGCCCGCCGCCGACCTTGATCTTGGTGAACGGGCCCCCGCGACTTAATCCCGCTGCCGAGCCGGATCGTCGCTACGCTAATGTAAGACCGCCGGGCAAGCAAGCTCGCCGCCGCGCAAAGGCGCGCCGCGACGGGGTCACGGTTGCAGTCGAAATCGTGGCTTCGCCCGACCTGAATTTGCATCCGAAGGCAAAGTCACTTGCGCGCGCGCTTCAACGCCAGCGGCGCTCGCAATTTTGCGCCTGCTGCGGTGACGGAAACATTGCCGCGCTGGCTTTCGTCCGCTCGCTCCCCTTCGTCGCGCGCGACCCCTTTGCGGCGGGGCTTTGTCAAGATTGCTTCAGATCGACATTCCTCCGCGCGCGCATCCACGAACTGCTGCATGCCGGCTTGCGGGACTGGCCTCGTTACCGGGTCGGCGAAGTCCTCATTTGGCCGGAGACGAGCCGAAAGGAACTGAAGCAATGAAGATTAATCCAGACGTTCTCGCACTAGCGAGCGAACTTGCAACGATCACATCAGTAAAGCCGACAAGATGACCAAAGCTGCCGCCAAGCGGGAATTTGACGCGAAGTTGGTTCGGCTTGCTCGCGCGACTGGCTGCCCAAACGGCGTGCCGATCATACCTTGGCTGCTCGAGCATGAGCTTGTGGTCGAATCCGACGGCGGGGGATTTGCGCCGACCGATAAGGCGAGGGTTTGGTGCGCTTTGGGCTTGGTGGTTAGCCGCCCATGAGCGACACCGAGACCAATTTGCCCGCCGCGCTAGAGCCGCTGATGGCGCAGCGCTGTTGGCTTATTTGGCGCTGGGAAACCGGCAAAAACGGCAAGCCGACCAAAGTCCCCTACCAAGCCGCGCGGCCAGACCAGAAAGCCAGCAGCACCAACCCAAACACCTGGAGCGATTTCAGCACCGCCCAAGCGGCTGCCAAGCAGGCGAACGGCAACGGCTTCTGCCTGGTCAAGAGCGACATTGCCGCCTTCGATCTCGACGATTGCCGCGATCCGGAAACCGGGACAGTCGATCCTTGGGCAATGAAGCTGATCGAGCGCTGCCGCTCCTATGTCGAAATAACACCCAGCCAGACCGGGTTGCGCATCATCGGCACCGCCGGCGGCGAGCGCATCCATCGCAAGCTGCAGGTCGGCCGTAACGGCATGAGCGTCGAGCTATTTCGCCGGGCCGAGCGCTACATAACCGTAACCGGCGATGTGCACCCGGAATCAGCGACAGAGCTGGCCGACATCGGCGCGATCATGGATGAGGTGCTGATTGAGCTGGGGGCGGAGGACAAAATTCAATTCGAAGGCTCGGCCTTCGATACGGTGCCGACCGGCCATGTCGATCCTTACGTCGAAGAACTGGTTGCCGAAGAGCTGCCCAGGGACGCCGACCGCAGCAACCGCTTTGCACATGCGGTCAAGACGGCCGTCGAGTGCGGCATGACTGCCACCGATTTCGAGACGCTATGTCGGAAGCATCCCAAGGGCTGCGCCTGCAAGTACATGCCGCCGAAAAGGCGCGATGAGCTGCGCAGCGCATCGATGAAATTTGGGTGCCGCACGCGAGCGGGCTGGCCACCGCGCTGGCTGAGGGCCAGAGGCTTGTCGATCAACTTCTGGCGGGCCATGGGGCCAAGCGGCGCGCCAAGCAAGCCAGCATCAAGACGCCCGTCATTCCTGTTGACCTGTGGAACAAGTTTGATCCTTCACCATTGCCAACCGGCTTGTTGCCCCCGGCGATTGAACAATTCGCAATCGCTCAGAGTAGAATGATGGGCTGCGATGCGGGCGGGCTTGCAATGTCCGCGCTAGCGGTCTGTGCAGCAGCAATCCCCGACCATATTGAATTGCAGGTCAAGCGCCATGACCGTTCCTGGAAAAGATCCGCCCGCCTTTGGGTCGCGCTGATCGGGGGGCCGTCAACAAAAAAATCGCCGATCATGAAAGAGGCCGCGACACCGCTGATCCGTCTCGATGCCGAGCTGTACCGCGAATATGTGCGCGCGATAGCGCAATACGAAGCGCTGCCAACTCAAGAAAAGAAAACCAAGCCCCGGCCCAAACAAAAACGGCTGCAAATCGAAGACACGACGATTGAAGCTGCGCAAGTCGTCCTTGAAGATTCTCCGGACGGGATTCTGTGTTTGCAGGACGAATTGAGCGGCTGGTTCGGCTCGATGGACAAATACAGCGGCAGCCGTGGCGGGGCGAAGGATCGCGGGTTTTGGTTGCAGTCATGGAACGGCGGCAGCTACGCGTTCAACCGCGTGGGTCGCGGTGTAGGAATTATCCCTAACTTGTCTGTTAGCATGCTCGGCGGAAATCCAACCTGAGCCGTTGCGCAAAGTCGTGGCGGAGGCCGTTGATGATGGCTTAATTCAACGGCTCTTGCCTATCGTGCTGCCGGACGCGTGCATGGGGCAGGATGAGCCAGAGCTGGAAGTCGTTGGTGAATACGAAGAATTGGTCATCAAACTACCCAAGTTGGAGCCACCAACCAACCAAGGAGAGGGAAATCTCGCGGGGCTGCTCATCAATGTGCTGAGGTTTGATGACCAAGCGCAGGATCTCCGCAAGCAGCTTGAGCAAAAGCATATTGATCTGCAGACGTGCGAAGCGATTAGCAGAAAGCTTGCGGCGCATATCGGCAAGTATGACGGATTATTTGCCCGCCTTTGCGTCATTTGGCATTGTATTGAAAATGTCGACCAGCAACATCTTCCCAGTGTGATTGCGGAAGACACCGCACAACGCGTTGCAAAATTCCTGCACAAATATCTGCTCCCGCATGCCGTGGCTTTCTACGCCGGAGTGCTGGGGCTGTCCGACGATCATGAGCGTCTGACCGCCGTTGCCGGATTCATACTCGCGCGTAAGCTTGAACGCATTACTAACCGCGACGTTCAGCACGGCGATCGCACCATGCGCAAGCTGACGAAGCGCGACACCGAGAACATCTTCGAGCAGCTCGATGCGCTGGGCTGGATTGATCGGGTGTCCGCGCCACGACCGTCCGATCCGCCACATTGGATTGTCAATCCGGAGGTTCACCGCCGCTTTCGCGAGCGTGCCGAGATCGAGGCCAGTCGGCGGGCGAAAGCGCGTGCAATCATCAAGGACCTGCTGGGGTAGCTCCGGGCTGTGGCCCCAATGGCCCTTGTGCGCATGACGGAGAATCCATTTTAAGATTTTTTTCTACTCTCCCGTCACGCGCGCGCGTAAGGGCCATTGGAGCCAGGGGCCAAACGGCCTCAAGGGCCGGGCTGTGGCTCCATCGGGGTCGAGCGAGGGCGGGCCGGGCTTTGGGCTGTCGAGGGGCGGGGGGATGGGGGGCCCCCTTTCGCGCCCGCTCTGCCTCGAAAAAATTCTGGCGGGCGGACAATGTCCGGCTAGTCCGGGCCAAAAGGCCCCTTTAGCCGCCCTAATCCCGCCCGCCATCCGGCCCCAACCGCGCCAAGGGTGCGTTCCGGCGGCCCCGGGCGGCCCCAGGTCAAGGGCCGCTCGCTCAAACAAGCCCTCGCCCGGCTATGGCCGAGTTCCATTCTCGATTTTTTCCCAGGATATTAATCCTATAACACCATGGTCAAGGCTTCGGTTAAGCCATTGGGAAAGCGCCTAAATTCTATATGCATTAACATGCAGTTATCTTCTGTTTACATCATAACTAATTGAGAATATGACTGTTTATTGCTTTGCAAGCGTCTTCAACTAAGGATAAGCTAAAGACCAAACGAAGACCGGGGTCATTTTCAGGCGTTGCTGAGGCTAGCCCTTCGAGGTCTGAAATGGCATGGTTGGCGGATAAAGTTCCTATTTAGAGGCCGGAATGCGCACCATCAATGCCGACCTAGAAGCCCGAAAGGCGCATGCGCGATCCAAGGTCAGCAACGGCTCCAATGTCCTGCCCGGCGTCGATGGGCGGACCCTGATCGCTCGGCGCTTTCGGGATATTGCCGCCGCCATCTGTCGCGACCAGGGCGGGGAAGATCGTTGCACCGAGGCGCGCCTGCAGCTGATCCGCCGGTTCGCCGCCTGCGCCTGTTTGGCAGAGGCGCTGGAGGCCAGGCTCGCGCACGGCGAGCGGATCGACATCGCCGAGCACGCCTTGCTTTGCTCATCGCTGGTGCGGCTGGGCGCGCGCATTGGCCTCGGACGGCACGCCAAGGACATTGTGCCGAGCCTAAGCGCGTACCTCGAAAGTAAAGCCGAGCCGAGCGATGACGACTAAGGCCGTGACCATCCTTGATGCGATCAAGGACAAGCGCCTGTTCGCCCCGTGGTTCAAAGACCCCGCTACCTGGGCCGCGTGGCGCGCGTTCCTTTGTGCGCTGTTCGCCCTGCCGATGACGCCGGAGCAGCTCGCGATCTATAGCCGATGCACCGGCCGCAAGGCGCCACCATCTTCGCCTGCCGTCGAGAGCTTGGCTCATATGCGGACGACGCTCTGGCAAGTCTTTCATCCTTGCCATGTGCGCCGTGTTCCTCGCTTGCTTTCGGGATTACCGGCCGCACCTCGCACCCGGCGAGCGCGCAACGGTCCTCATCATTGCCACAGACCGTCGACAGGCGCGCGTCATATTCCGCTACATTCGCGCCCTCCTGACCGAAGTCCCGATGCTCGCTCGGATGATCGTGCGCGAAGCCAGCGAGTCCTTCGATCTCTCCAACAGCGTTTCGATCGAGGTAGGGACCGCGAGCTATCGTTCGATCCGCGGCTATACGATCGTCGCGGCACTCTGCGACGAGATGGCGTTTTGGCCGACCGACGACAGCGCGCAACCGGACTACGAAATCCTGGACGCGATCCGTCCCGGCATGGCGACGATCCCAGGCGCGATGCTGTTGTGCGCGTCCTCCCCGTACGCCAGGCGTGGCGCATTGTGGACCGCACACCGCCAGCACTTCGGTAAGGAAGGTAGCCCGATCTTGGTGTGGCAGGCCGATACGCGGACGATGAACCCCACTGTGCCGAAGCATGTGATCGCTGCCGCGAACGAGCGCGACCGGCAAGCGCGGCGGCTGAGTACGGCGCAGTCTTTCGCAGCGATGTCGAAAGCTTTGTGCCCAAAGAAGCGGTCGCGGAATGCATTACTCTCGGTGTGCGTGAGCGCCCGCCGGTTAGCGGCATCCGCTACTCGGCGTTCGTCGACCCAAGTGGTGGCAGCGCCAATTCGATGACGTTGGCGATTGGGCACAAGCAAGATAAGAACTTCGTATTGGATGCTGTGCGCGAGCGCCGGCCACCCTTTCAACCTGAAAACGTCGTTGCTGAATTCGCTGCGCTTTTGAAGTCGTACCGAGTGACTAAGGTAACAGGCGATCGGTACGCAGGCGATTGGCCTCGCGACAAATTCAAAGAGCACGGCATCAATTTCGTCACGAGCGATAAGACGAAGTCAGATTTGTACCGAGACATGCTGCCGGTCATCAACTCGCAGCGTGTCGAGTTGCTCGATCATTCAAGGCTGGTGGCGCCAACTCATCGGGCTTGAACGACGAACCGCGCGAGGCGGCCGCGACAGCATCGATCACGCGCCGGGCGGTCACGATGACTTGGCGAATGCCGCCGCGGGTGTAATTGCGATGCTCGCCAGCAAGAAAGGTTATGATTTTCGATGAAATGGGTCTCAGGGTCGGATGCCGAGGCGCGTGACGCGTGGCAGGCCTTCCGACTGTGGGAGCACATCCGCAGGCATAGCTGAAACCACTAAAGCGCGCTGATGACCGATGAGGCGCGGTACTATCGCAAGCTAGGCAAGGCGTTCGCGCGGCACGAAGCCGTTGAGCACGGCGATAAGGAATACGTCGCGGCGATGCGCATGTGGATACTGCCGACAGCTTTTTCGCGCTGTTCAAGCGCGGAATGCGCGGCGTGTATCAGCACTGCGGCGAGAAGCATCTACATCGCTATTTCCGGTACAACAACCGTACCGCGCTTGGCGTTGAGGACGCCGCTCGCGCGGACAGGGCGCTTCGTGGTATCGTTCGGAAGTTTGATGTACCGGGACTCGTGATTATGGTTGCCGTCCCCGTAAACAAGGACGTCCTCATTTGGGCGCGCAAAGAACGCGGCTTGTCCGAAAAGGACGCCGCGAAGCGACTAAAATTAACCGAAGCCGAGTTGGCGGAATTCGAGAATGGCAAGAAAAAGCCATCCTTGGCGCTGCTCGATAAGATCGCCCAAAAATATCAAATTCCATTTGCCAGCCTGATGATGCCGGAGCCGCTACCTGCGACAAAGCGGCCCGCCGATTTTCGCACGTATGGAGGCAAAGAGGTTGTCTGGGACGAGCATCTTCTGGTCGGCCTAGAAACCGTGAATGCGCAGCTAGAGGTATTCTCCGAATTGAAGGAGCACGATGCCGCGCTGTTTCAGGGGCCATCTTTAAGAAACTATCCCGCGAGCCGGGCCGCCAAAGATGTTGCCGCTGAGGAGCGAAAATTATTTGGAGTAAGTCTCGAAACCCAAAAGGGTTGGAAAACGCCCCCACAGGCATTCCGCTATTGGAGACACTTAGTCGAGAGAGCGGGAATTTTTGTCCAGATAATGGTTTTAGGGCCGCGAAATCTCTGCCGTGGATTTGCGCTTTACGACGAAAGAGGAATTCCCGCCATCGTCATCAATGGTGACAACTCTGAGGGTCCAGCGCGCACGTTTACGTTGCTCCATGAATACGCGCACATCTTGATTAGGAAGCCGGGCATTAGCGACCAAAACCGCAGTGACGCCACGGAAAAGTGGTGCAATTCCTTTACCGCGCATTTCCTGATGCCCGAAGATCGCTTCAAGGTGGATGCTCTCGCGATCGATCCAACAAAGAATTGGTCTGATACCGTAATTAGAAAAATAGCCGATGAATACAACGTGAGCATGAGCGCGGTTGCGCTTCATCTAGAAGAAACTGGACTGGCAAAGCCGGGGTTCTACGAAAAGAAACTGGAGGAATGGCGACGGCGCGATCCGCGAAAGCCTTTCGCGATAATGGACTATGCCGAACGGCAGGTACATCGTCTTGGCGTTCGCCACGTTGAAATCGTAATGGACGCTGTAGACCGCCGCGTTATGAACGCGTTGGAAGCTTACGAGTTAATGGATGTTGATCCGAAGCACTTCGACGATCTGAAAACTCAGGTAGCTGAGCGTCAAAAAACCTATGGCGGAGTCCGCTGAGGCAATAGTCTACGTAGTAGACGCCTCCAGTTGGATTTCCGTGGACGGAAATCCAGACGCGAACCGGATTCTCGCGCACCTCGATATTCTTGTGCAGCGAGGCGCGATCAAGTGCCCGCCTCAGTGCTTAAAGGAAGTACGCAGTGCGTATATGGCCGGATGGATCAAGTCGCGACGGAAGGACATCGCGCACAACCTTCGCAACAAATTGGAATTTCTTACGACGCTCGGCGAAGTAACCTTCAAGTTTCCCGGTATGGCCGGTGCGCGAGGGAGAAAAACCAAGGCGGATCATACGTCGTCGCGTATGCGGCTTATAGGAACAAAACTGACAACCCCATCGTTTGCGTGGTTGTTTCCGATAAGTCGGCACTTGTGCGGCCCCACAGGAAAATTCCGACGGCCTGTGCCGCTTTTGATGTGGAACCAATCTCTCTGAAGGAGATGCTTAAACGTGAATTCCCGGATCAAGACTGGTAACCCTGATCATAAGGCTTCCAGCCACGATTTCCGTTAACCCGCCGCTATCCCTGCATGCATGCGTGGCAGCATTGCAGTAGGGGGGACGACAGCACTCCGAGGTCTTAGCGAGGGCCGCGCTGCCACTCGCGCTCGATCGCCTCTTGCACCCGCGTAATGGCCGGATGTTTCTTGTTCATGACCTTCACCCAGCTTTTAGCCGGGTCTAAGACAAGACAGTTTGCCGCAGGGCGCTGCGCGCTCTGTTATTGCGGATGAGGCCATGGACGCCATTGCGCGGGAAATGTTTGAATATCCTCTGAATCAAGCATTGGGGGCGACGTGTTTCAACTTTCTCGGCCAGCCAATGGAGTACAGCTTCTTCGCTGGAATAAAAAACTTCCGTCGGCAAGCGCCCAAGACCCACTTGGGCTCAATCTTCGCGTTTCGGCGCGGCTGGCCGCTCAGCTCCTGTATTGCATCACTTCCATCACGCCACGCGCGCGTTACTACGCATTCTTTCCTTGGGCTTTTCAAGACTACGCCGCCCACGAATACGGGCAGCGCGGCGATCGTGGAAGGGTTGCGGGCGTGCTGGCGCGCGAGAAGGCGATGGTTCTCGGTGCGGTCCTGCATCACGATCGGGGCCGCCTGCCAAGGCGGCGCCTTGGGTGGTTCCGATCCTGCCTCAGACCTCCACGAGCTTCATCAAAGGTCGTACAACATTGCTGCTTGGAAACATCTCGAGGCGCGCGAAGGCCAGTTTGGTGCGGCGTATAAGGCATCACTTATCAATCTTGGGCTGTTTCAAGACGCCGATCAGGAAGTCGATGAGGAAGTCGGCGACAATTCCGAAGAACTAAGCCAAGCAATTCAGGATATCGAGCTCACTGAACTATCGGAGCGCGGCCGAAAGCTCGCGGATGCCTTTGAAAAATCCATCCATGGCACGCGATATGCTCGAGAAGGATGGGCTAAACGCGACGCGGTCCGCGCGGATGTCTTGAAAGAATTTGGTTCGCGTGCAGACTATGCGAAATCAATAAGAAAAGCGCCAAAGATCGCGCGGCGATCGCCGACATCCTGTTCTCTTGTGATCGCGATAACAAGCAGTCAACCCACTATCGGCGCCGCATGACGCTGCTGCTGATATTGGACCGCATCGACAAGCTCGCAAGGCATGGTATCGCTTTCGCTCAAGCGCATTTGGTGACCTGACTTATTTCAGTCAGGTCATGAGCGACGATGAAGCCCAAAGCAATTAGTGTCAAGATTGCTGCGCCGCTGCACAACATCGCTGAACGGTGGCGCATCTTCTATTTCCATAGCTACCTTACAGTCGCTTTGCAGTCCTTTGTGGTGGCGATTACCCATACGCTCCGCAACCATCCAGGAGGTCTCGATCGTGCGCGGCTTCTATGAATTTAACAATAGCGCGGTCAACGAACGGCTACAGAGCCTATTGGGTGTTAAACTTCGTGGAGCGTTCCTATCCCTCACACCTGCAAAAACGCTTGCCGCCGGTGGCGTAAAAGTTGAAACGGCATTGACCGACGGGAATAGTCTCCAAAAAGCACTTTCGATTACGTCGACATGCTCAGAACGGCAGCTCTCCGATCTCTTATGCGATGGTGAGGCCGAGCAGGTCACCAGCATCGCGCTTGCCGCCATGCTGCTCTATACGATTTTGCTTCGCTATCAAGCCACCGTCGCGCCCGGCTTTGATGCTTGGCATCAAAATCATGTGCAAGATCGTTTTGCAGATGTTTGCCTTCCCTCATTGCTTAAGTTGTTACGCGAAGACCGAGGCGATGATTGGTGGCATCGTCCCAACTGCGAAATAATCGAGCAAGATCATATGGCGCTTTGTTCTCTGCAGCATCAAACGATGAGCTACGCGCGCGGTTCGGGGGGGAGCGCACCCTTGTTCCAAATCGATGGCAACACCGTTATCGGCACTGCGACCGATTATTCTGACCCCGCCGCCCCCAATGTTCGCCTGGGAAGCGCTCTCCAAATCTTGGTCGATCTCGACTTTGTCGGTGGCAACAATCGTGAAGGCTATTCTGACCGCCGAGGGCCAGGACTGGTTGGGCAGACTTCTCGAAATTGAGGGGCGCAATGAACCCCGTTGATCTCCTAGACGTTTTGATACCTCGCCAGGAAAGTTCGCGCTGATCGCAACTTACGAGTTTGATCCATTATTTTTTGAACGGTGGGCCTTGCGCAAGAAGGGCTTAGCGCAGGCGGAGCGGATTTTGGTATTGTATGGATTTGAGCCGGTATTACGCCTATAAGGCAAGGATTGCCGGTCTCGGGCTTCAATCGACGTTATCTGGTCGCGCCCATCCGGCGCTTCCCTTACGCCTTTCATCCAAGCTCTATCTGGTGCTCGGGCAGCATCAGCGCGCCACGGGCATCATCGGCAGCAGTAACTGCACCAATGCGGGTATCGCGTTCAATATGGAGATCTGTCTCGACCTTTTCCTTACGCCTTGGTACGTCAGCCGCAGCAGAAGACGTCAACCTCTTTGTCTTGCGTCAAATCTATCATGCGTTTCGCACCATGGCGGCGGATGTCAAAGGCTTTACCGAGTCCGTCTAGACAGAGTTTTTTGCGCCTATTGAGGAGCAATACACGTGGCTCGATCGCAATATCGTCCCACTCCCGAAGACCCCTTCGGATCGAATTGCTTCATTCGCACGGCAAGCCCCTTTGGCCGGCAATCACGAAGCGTCTCGTACAATCAATGTGTGGAAGATTACGGTATTGGCCCCAATCGCTGATGATGCCGATCTTGAATTCTTGAAGCGATTAAAGTCGCAATGGCCCAAGGCACCTTTGACCGTTGTCGCCCAACCGAAATACGCGACCCTTGACGGCAAGGTGCTGGCCAAGGTGTTCCGCGCCGGTGGGAAGGACCAGTTACTCGCTATCACGCCACCCGCAGGTCGGCGCCTTCATGCCAAGGCCATCGCCTTCGAGACGCCCGGCGGGACGTACTGGGCAACGGGTAGTGCGAACGCGACCATGGCGGCGTTCTTCGAAAGTAATACCGAATCCGTCTTATGGTTCAGTACTAAAGAATCCGTGCGAGAAATTCTCAAAGGCGATGCTTTTACGATTGAGGAGATTAAGCCATCGGCATTCGAGGCGGGTCTACGTGACACGCGGACCAAGAACGATGAACTTGCTGCCTTCGATCTTCGGCTCGTCACTGCTGTTCTAAAAAACTCGGGCTCGCTCGAAGTCGCATTTGAGGCGCCGTCCTATATTAGAGACATGACGCTCCGAATTAGAAACATCAACTAGATGTAGCCCTTCCTTTCCAGGGACTTGCGGCCTTCGGTCGGTAGGCGCGCCCGCCGGCAGCTGTAGAAGAAGACCAAGTGGCGCAAATCTCAGGCGCGGCGATTTGCGAAATCGCGGGGATGCTCTCGGGCAAGCCGCTCGTCAGCAATCCAGTCGCTCTCGCCGCCGAGTTAAATCAGGTCTTCAAGGAACGACGCCCGGGCGCGGGGGGCGAAGGTGGCTCCTCCGACGGATATCGGAAACAGGCGAAGATTTGGTCCCTTATCTCGAGAGCCTCGGCTCCATACGGGAAGCCATTGCGTTTCTAGACCATTGCAGCATTCGATCTGATGATGGCGAGGCCGGACGAGGAGGGAGAGGCGGCCCCTTTTGGAAGGCACGTGACCCTTTTGTTGGTGATGCACCATCACAGTGGCTCTTGGGTGCTTCTGCGAATACGTCGGAGGACCTCAAAAACGCCATCTGGGATTTCGTGCAGCGGCATCAATATGAAAAGGCTCGGGTAAAGCATGTTCGACGCGGCAACATAAATGGCCTTCCTAATTTTATGGACATCTTCCGATCGCTAAATCAATTGCTGCTGACCTATAAAAAGCGTGTGATCGCGCCCCCCAATCCTGTAATTCCACATCCCTTCGTTACAACCGGATTCTTGCAAAACATCCAATTGTTGATCGGTGGTGTTGCCGCGGAGAATATTTACGAGCCTGGATTTTTGGACACTATTCATAAGAACTTTGAGGGAGACCGCGCGCTGGTTCGTGAACGTCTACAGCAAGAGAAGAAGATTCAAATGCTTCGAGCGGCGGTTGACGCCCTGATTGAGCACCAGACGTATCGGCACAAAAATAACGAATTTCGATAAGTGGTCGGTTGAGCAGTTACGGCGCGTCGAAGGTTGGATTTAAGGGCATGGTTTGGAACTCCCAAGCGCTGATGAAGTTACGGCGGCTGGTCAGGAATACCGTAACACCAACTTGGCAGCGTAAAACGTGGTCCCAATGGAATGGGGCGTCGTAGGGGTAAGGTCGGGAGCTGCCTGTTTGCGTTTGGAGGGTGAATACCAGTTGACGTTGCCCCATTGAATTGATCCAGGATGAACTGGAGTCTGGCCTTGAGAAAGGACCGGACGATGAAGCGCAAGAGGCTCACGGAAGAGCAGATCATTGCGATCCTGAAGGAGCACGAGGCCGGCGTGAAGACGGCCGATCTGTGCCGCAAGCACGGGATCAGCGAGGCGAGCTTCTACAACTGGAAGGCCAAGTACGGCGGGCTGGAAGTGTCCGAGGCCAAGCGGCTGAAGGGGCTGGAGAGCGAGAACGCCCGGCTGAAGAGGCTCTGGCGGACGCCATGCTCGACAACGCCGCGCTGAAGGACCTGCTGGCAAAAAAATGGTGACGCCCGCCGCCAAGCGAGAGGCTGTCGCTCATCTGCGTACTGCGTTCGAGATGAGCGAGCGGCGGGCGTGCAGAACGATCGGTTGCGTGCGGATGACGGTGCGCTATCGGTGCGCGCCGGCCGGACGATGCAGACCTGCGGCGAACGGCTGCGGGCCTGGCCCATGAGCGACGGCGCTTCGGCTACCGGCGCCTGCACGTCCTGCTGCGACGGGAGGGCTTCACGGTGAACCACAAGCGGCTGTTCCGGCTCTATCGCGAGGAGCGGCTCATGGTGCGCCGGCGCGGCGGCCGCAAGCGGGCCATGGGCACGCGGGCGCCGATGCTGGTCCCGCAATGGCCGAACGACCGCTGGTCGCTCGACTTCGTCTCCGATCAGTTCATCGACGGCCGCCGCTTCCGCATCCTGGTCGTGGTCGACGACTGCACCCGCGAATGCCTGGCGCTGGTTGCCGACACCTCGATCTCCGGCATCCGGGTGGCGCGCGAGCTCGACCGGCTCCTGGTCGACCTGCGGCAAGCCCAAGACCATCGTCAGCGACAACGGCACCGAGCTGACCTCGAACGCCATCCTGCGCTGGGCGGACGACCACGGGTCGACTGGCATTACATCGCGCCGGGCAAGCCGGTGCAGAACGCCTTCGTCGAGATCCTTCAACGGCCGCCTGCGCGACGAACTGCTCAACGAGACGCTGTTCCGCTCGCTCTCACATGCCCGCGCCGTGCTGGAAGCTTGGCGCGCTGACTACAACAACGACCGGCCCCATTCGCGGCTCGGCTGGCTGAGCCCCGCCATCTACGCCGCCGCACGGCGGTCCGCTGCGCTGCGCTCCACCGACGGCTCCGCTCCGCGGACCGCCGCCACCACCGCCCAACAGGGCATGACCGACGACCAAACTCCAATCGCCGCTGGATAAAAATTGGGGGCAACGTCGGCGGATCTGTGGGTTTTCAGCTACGGCTCTCTGATGTCAGATGGTTGGGAACAAGAACGCGGGTGCATCCCTCGCGCAATTGCGGATATTTGCAATTATCGCCGTGCCTTCAATAAGAAGTCGGTCCGAAATTGGGGCACTAGGACAAATCCATGTCCAACGCTCAATGTTTTGCGCGGTCGTCCAAACGCCGAAGAGCGAATGAGCGCCGCGCGCGCAGCCGGCATGGTGCGGGTGCATACTGCAGCGCCCGATCCCGCGGATCGGGTCGCAGGGCTGAAAAACAGACTGCAGCATGAACCTACAACTTGACGACGTGCCGGCGGTTTTCGATCATTTCTCCGCCGTGCCTATTTCGCGGCACGCAGGTCCGCCATGGCTCCTGCAGATCGCGGCCGTTTTATTGGTGGTCGGCCTAGTCGAAGCGGACGCCGATCTTTTTCCCCGAGCGCCAAGCCACATCGCAGTTCCGTTTGATGCGTTCTGGCTTTATTAGGAGCGTGAATTTGTCCGGGATGCCGTAATCATTCTCGACTTCAAGCGCCGCCCCGGTTTCTGACATATTGCGGATGACACAGTCGATGGCGGAATCGGGTGCAAATAGAATTGATCCGCCCTTAAGGGTGCGGAGTCTGGGACTGCGGCGCTGATTGGTCATTGTCCGAGAACGCCGGAACAGCAATCAGCCATTCATTTTTTCCTTGGCTAATGAAAGAGCCCCGGTGGTCTTGCCGAACGGGGTTGCGGGTCGTGATTAAGTCAGGCCCGCACGCTTGGACTTGAGCCGGGCCCACAGAGATCATGAGCTAGTCGGTTAATAAAAACCTATGTCTACGACGGCGGCCAGTTGATCGGCACGTCGGCTGAATCGAGAAACCCCACGGTGGGCGCGGTCTATCGTCTTGCTATTTCTGGCGAACGTGGCACGCGGGCCGTCCCGGGAAAGAACTACTGTTTTTTCTTTCTTCTATTCTCTCTAGGTGGGTCTCCAAAGCTCGACGAGTTGTTGCGCCACATGTACTTATTGTCGATTGCATCGTACATCGGCTGTACGCTAAGTCGGAAGCCTCGCGACGGCGGAAACCAATCTGTGTGTGTTCCGGGCTTCCCGTATTGGAAACTTTGGTCATTCGCAGTCTGCCCACTATTCTGGCGCCCGCTAGTCCCCTTGTCCTCGGGCGGATTCTATGCGTCGTCTATAAGCTGGGGTCTCCTTCTCAATTCCATCGTACATCGGCTGTACGCTAAGTCGAAATCTTTGCGGATCCCGATCCCGATATATGTCTGATCCGGGGTTGAAGTATCCGCTGGACGCTGCGGCCTGAGACGCGGCATTCGCCCCAGCATTAGAAGCACCACTGCTAGTAGCGCTGGAAGCAGCACCAGAGGCGCCCCCCATGTCGTTCGCCTGCGCGGGGCCGGCGATGAAGGCACCAGTGACGAGTGCCAGGGCCACATGCCATGGTCGAGTGTGATGCTTCATCATGTTTCCCCTGAGATGATCCTGGGCCCGATCCTGCGCCTTGTTGGCGGCAATAGATACGGCCATCCCCGCATTTTTTAGAATAGCCATGGCTGCCTTCATCGGGGCAAATCGGCCCGCGCGGCGCAGCTATTAGCGTTTGCCACCTCTTCTTTTTCAGTGCGCTGTAAAACATCGTCCCGCCCTGCGGGTTGTCTCTCCAAGGACACCCGTCGGCGCATCACTGGGGGTCCGGAGCCCAGACGCCGGGCTCATTTTGGCAAACAACGCACGTCATCCTAGGGCGCTTTGCAGGCTCGCCCGCTGCAATGTGAAAAGCCCCGGTTGCGGCCGGGGCTTTGTCGATCACACTTTTGCAAGCTATGGATCTTCTCGGCCTTGGAACAGAGCCGCTACGGTCCAACTACAACTCTCATTCCGACCCTGCCGGCCCCGCCGAAGATATCGCTAGTCCCGCGTATTTCGCCCTCACCGTAGAACGAAACACGGTCGGTAACGAGGAAGTTCAACTTTGCGGTGCCTTTGCCCCACACCTTGCCTTCGGCGTTTGGCTCGGGAGGAGCACCAATTTGGGTGCCACCGTTGATGGCCACATCGCTAAACACAAATGCCCCGAAAGTTGGCTCGACGCGGACAGTACCCCACATCGTCTGCGTACCAACGCGCACACCACCTTGAACTCGCGTTGATGATCCATCCTAGAATCCAGCGCGTCGGTCAGCATCACTCCAAACGGTCGCGATATGCAGAACACCGACGGTGGGTTGCCACCACCAACTGTTTTGCAAGGGCATCTTGTAGTTGACGTTTC
>CAVYUU010000010.1:0-87500 GCA_963771745.1 uncultured Alphaproteobacteria bacterium
TAACCGAGCACGTCACGCTCGATCCGTCACCCTGAGGTGCTCGGCCGAAGGCCGAGCCTCGAAGGGTCGACGGCCACGGTGCCGTGACGTCCGGGCCGCTCATCCTTCGAGGCTCCCCCGGCTTTCGCCGGGGTCGCACCTCAGGATAACGGTTCTGGCTCAGTGCTGCTGATGTAGGATACCGGCATGAACCTCAGCACGCTTCTGCTGCAACGCGAAGCCGCCGGCCGGCCCGTCACCGTCGGCCTGATCGGCGCCGGCAAGTTCGGCACCATGTTCCTGGCGCAGGCGCGGCTGACGCGCGGCCTGCACGTCGTCGGCGGTCGCCGATCTCAACGTCGCGCGCGCCAGCAGCCAGCTCGCGACCGCCGGCTGGCCGGCGGAGCAGGTCGCCGCCGCTTCGCTCGGCGATGCGCTCAAGACGCGCGCGACCCATGTGACGCGCCGACGCCGAGGCGCTGATCGCGCATCCCGGCATCGAGGTGATCGTCGAGGCGACCGGCATCCCCGAGGCCGGCATCCAGCATGCGCTCAGGCGCATCGCGCACGGCAAGCACATCGTCATGGTCAACGTCGAGGCCGACGCGGTGGCGGGGCCGCTGCTGGCGCGCAAGGCCAAGGCGGCCGGCGTGGTCTACAGCCTCGCCTGGGGCGACCAGCCGGCGCTGATCTGCGAGCACGTCGACTGGGCGCGCGCCTGCGGCTTCAAGGTGGTCGCCGCCGGCAAGGGCACGCGCTACGAGCCGCATTATCACCGCTCCAATCCCGACAACGTCTGGGACATTCTCGACAAGTATCTGAAGATCACCGACCGCGACGTCGATCAATCCGAAGATGTTCAACAGCTTCGTCGACGGCACCAAGTCGGGCATCGAGATGACCGCGGTGTGCAACGCCACCGGCCTCGTGCCGCAGAGCGGAGGGGCTCGGCTTTCCGCCGGCGACGCGCTTCGAGCTCGCCGACGTCTGCAAGCCGAAGGAGCGCCGGCGGCACGCTGGAGAAGGAGGGCGTCACCGAGGTGGTGTCGTCGGTCTACCGCGACGGCCGCGACGTGCCGCATCACCTTGCGCTCGGCACCTATGTGGTGATCGAAGGCGAGACCGACTACGCGCGGCAATGCTTCAAGGAATACGCGATGCTGCCGGACCGCAGCGGCCGCTACGCCGCGCTTTACCGGCCGATCCACATGATCGGGCTGGAGCTCGGCATCTCGGTCGCGAGCGCCGCGTTGCGCCGGGAGCCGACCGGCGCGCCGACCGGCTTCCGCTCCGACGTCGTCGCGACCGCCAAGCGCGACCTGAAAAAGGGCGAGATGCTGGACGGCGAGGGCGGCTTCTGCGTCTGGGGCAAGCAGACGCCGGCCGAGCATTCGCTCGCGGAGGGCTGCTGCCGCTCGGGCTCGCGCAGGACGTGCGGCTCAAGCGCGACATCGCGGAGGGCGAGCGGCTGAGATGGAGCGACGTCGACTACGACCCCGCCGATCTCGCCGTGCGCGTCCGCCGCGAGATGGAGGCGGCGTTCGCCCGGCCCAATGCAAACTAGGACGTGTGTACTCATAAACGCGTAGGCAATGTCTGCTTTCGGGAGTAAAGCAGACATCGTCGTAGTGGCTCGCTATGTCGGCTAATGACCCTTTACACGGCCAAGACCCATAGTGGACATCGGCCTTTCCAACCAGCCGGCCTCAATCGCTACGATGCCATGTCCTGAGCCTTTGGGGGGACGCATGAGGCGGCGGGAGTTTATTGCGGGTTTCGGCGGAGCGACGGCCGCGTCGTTGGTTCGGCTTCCCTTCGCGAGTGCACAGACACAACAACTGCCGGTTATTGGATTCCTGCATACCGCTTCGGCAGAGCGGTTTCGTTCACCGCTGGACGGCTTCCACCGGGGCCTCAGAAATGCCGGTTACGTGGAAGGCCGAAACGTTGCAATTGAATACCGCTGGGCCGACGGCCAGTTGGACCGGCTGCCTGAGATGGCAGCCGACTTGGTGCGCCGGAACGTGGCGGTCATTGCGGCAACCGGCGGCAACATATCGGCCTTGGTCGCGAAGGCGGCAACAACGACAATACCCACCGTGTTCACCAGCGGCAGCGATCCGGTGAAAATCGGATTGGTTTCAAGCCTGAATCGGCCTGGCGGCAATGTTACGGGCGTCAGTTTTTTCGCCGGGCAAGTGGGCTCAAAGTCGCTTGGCTTACTGCACGAGCTGGTCCCTAAGAGCGGTTTCGTTGCAGTGCTCTGCAACCCCAAAAGTCCGGAAGCGGAACCGGAGTTGGCTGACATAGACAAGGCTGCCCGCGAGCTTGGGCGAGAGATTCAGATTTTTAACGCTTCCACCGCCGAAGAAATCGATCCCGCTCTTGCGGCTCTGACCGAGCGAAGGCCAGCAGCACTTCTCATCATGGGCGATCCATTCTATGCCGGCAGAATGGGTGAGCTTGCCACGCTCGCTACGCGTCATCGATTGCCCGCGATTTTTGTTATTCGTGGCTTTGCCGAGGCCGGTGGGCTGATGAGCTATGGCGCCAGCATCAATGATGCGTATCGCCAAGCAGGGGTTTACGCCGGCCTCATCCTCAAAGGCGAAAAAGCAGGGGACCTGCCAGTCATCCAGTCAACGCGATTCGAACTGGTGCTGAACATTAAAACAGCCCAAACGCTCGGAATTGTGTTTCCGTCGGGCGTGCTCGCCATCGCCGATGATGTAATCGAATAGCGTCAATGTCTGCTGTTGATGCTGTGGACGGCTCCTCCACCGGCACGTGAGTGCCACGGATGTGGGCGCTGTTAAGGCTCCCACGATTCAGAGGAGCTCCCCATGCAATCAGTCACGACAATCGGTCTGGACATCGCCAAGTCGGTCTTCCAAGTCCACGGCGTTGATGCTGTCGGCCAGGTGATCATCCGCCGCCAGTTGAAGCGTCGTTACGTGCTGGCATTCTTTCAGAAGCTGCCACCGTGCTTGGTCGGCATTGAAGCTTGCGCGTCGTCGCATCATTGGTCACGTGAGCTGCAGGCACTTGGCCACAGCGTGCGGCTGATGCCGCCGGCCTACGTGAAGCCCTACGTCAAACGGCAGAAGAACGACGCCACTGATGCAGAGGCGATCTGCGAGGCAGTCACCAGGGCCAACATGCGGTTCGTGCCAACCAAGACGCCCGAGCAGCAGAGCGGTCTGGTGCTCCACCGCACGCGCCATCTGTTCATCCGCCAGCAGACTTCGGTGATCAATGCGATCCGGGCTCATCTTGCCGAGTTCGGGATCGTTGCACCGGTCGGGCGCCAAGGTGTCGAGGAACTGCTCAATGTCGTTGCCAATCCTGACGATAAGCGCGTTCCTGAGATCGTTCGTGCGTGCCTCTCGGCGCTCGGAGCTCAACTGCGCCGGATCAAGGAGCAGGTTCTGGAGTTCGATCGGATGATCACGGCGTGGCACCGATCCAGTGAGACGAGCAAGCGGCTGGATGATTGTCCTGGCGTCGGCCCGGCGCTGGCCACTGCTGTGGTCGCTACCGTTGCGGACCCAAAGGCTTTCCGATCAGGCCGCAACTTCTCGGCCTGGATTGGGCTCGTACCGAAACAGCACTCGAGCGGGGGCAAGAACAGGCTCGGCAGTATCAGCAAACAAGGAGACCGCTATCTGCGCGGCCTGTTCGTGGCCGGCGCACTCGCGGTCATCCGTTACGCCAAGATCCACGGCACCAAGCATCGGCCCTGGCTAACCGCGTTGCTGGCGCGGCGGCCGACCAAGGTCGCCGCCATCGCGCTCGCCAACAAGATCGCCCGCATGGTCTGGGCCATGATGGCCAAGGGCGAGCGCTACAAGGAACCCGTCGCGCTTGCGGCGTAAACGAGATCGCGCCGGGCATCCGGCGTGATGTGAAGGTTGGGAGGGCGAACAGCACGTAATGCAGAGCCGGTCGATCCGGCGATCAGGACAACCCACTCGTGCCATCGCATTGTTGAATGCGAGCTTTTGACCGGGACCTGATCCGCGGAGGGCATTATGGCCAGCGGTCATGTGAACCGCATCTAAAGGCCGAACACATGGCTGCACCGACCAATGCTGCTTACGTGAAGAAAGCTCTTGCCAACTCGGAGCCGTCCACACATGGCACTTAGCGGACATGAGGCGATGTCGCTTTCTGGTCGCTATCGGGGGTAATAGCGGACATCGCGCGGACGCCGGAATCGGTCGGAAAATGACCCAAGCGGACATCGACCCGCATCGCATGTTGCAGTAGCGAGCCCGGTTTCATCCACTATTAAAGTGCTCCTTTAAAGCGCACGATGCCGTCTCGTGAGCCGGGGCATACATGAGGCGACGAAAATTTCTCGGTGTTCTCGGCGGCGCGGCGGCGATGGCCGCTCGCGGCGCGTGCGCAGCAGCCCGAGCGGATGCGGCGCATCGGCGTGCTCGCCAACACGGCCGCGAACAATCCGGTAGGCCAGGCTCGCATCGCGGCGTTCCAGCAAGCGTTGCAGAAATTGGGCTGGACGATGGCCGCAACGTGCGGATCGAATATCGCTGGACGGGAGCCAATGCCGATAACACGCGCAAATACGCGGCGGAACTGGTAGCGCTTACGCCGGACGTCATCCTGGCCTCAGGCACCTCGACCGTGATGGCCGCTGCAACGCGAAACCCGCACGGTGCCGATCGTGTTCCCGGTCGTCGCCGATCCGGTTGGCGCCGGCTTCGTCGATAGCTTGGCGCGGCCAGGTGGTAACGTCACTGGTTTCATGAATTTCGAATTCGGCATGGGTGGGAAATGGCTGGAACTGCTTAAAGAGATTGCTCCGGGCACGACGCGGGCGGCGGTCCTCCGGGATGCGGCCATATCCACAGGGCTCGGCCTGTTTGGCGCCATCCAGACTGCGGCGCCATCGCTCGGGATGGAGGTGAGCGCCGGTCAATGTGCGCGACGCTGGCGAGATCGAACGTGCCGTCACGGCCTTCGCGCGCCCCGGCAAAGGCGGCCTGATCGTGACGGGAGCCCTTTGGTGGAGGTTCATCGAGATCTGATCGCCGCGATTGCGGCTCGGCATCAAACTGCCCGCGGTCTACCCCAACCGCGCCTTTGTCGCCGGCGGCGGCCTTGCCTCCTACGGGCCCGATTTCGACGACCAGTACCGGCGCGCGGCCGGTTACGTCGATCGCATCCTCAAGGGCGAGAAGCCCGCCGATCTGCCGGTGCAGGCGCCGACCAAGTACGAGCTGGTGATCAACCTCAAGACCGCGAAGGCGCTTGGCCTCACGGTGCCGCTGATCGCTGCTCGCCGCGCGCCGACGAGGTGATCGAATAGGCCGTTGTTTGCTGCACGTGCTCATGGTCGGCTATTGGCACAAAGCGGACATCGCAGACTGTGCCGCGAATGTCCGCTATCGGGGGCAAAGATGGGGTAATCGGCCGGCGACTTGTGGATAGCTGAAGATTTGGGGTGCTGCGCTTCAGGCTGATGGTGAAACGGGGTCACCGTGGTTACGGGCCCCAAGCATCAGAGGAGAAGCGCAGCATGGATAGCTTTGCTGGACTGGACGTATCGGTCAAGGAGACCAGCGTCTGCATTGTGGATGAGACGGGCAAGATCGTTCGGGAAGTAAGAGTAGCGAGCGAGCCTGAATCGTTGTTGGCGGTGCTGAAGAACCCCGCCTACCACTTCAAGCGAATTGGGTTGGAAGCCGGGCCGCTATCGCAATGGCTGTTCAGCGCGCTCGCTGAAGCGGAGCTGCCGGTGATCTGTGTCGAGACGCGGCACATGCGGGCTGTGTTGAAGGCACAGATCAACAAGACCGACCGCAACGATGCCCGCGGCATGGCCCAGATGATGCGGGTTGGGCTTTACCGCCCGGTGCATGTGAAGACGTTACGCAGTCAGAAACTGCGAATGCTGCTGACCCATCGCAAGCTACTGCAGTCGAAGGCGATCGCCATCGAGAACGACCTGCGCGCCACGTTGCGCAACTTCGGTCTCAAGGTCGGCATGGTGGGGGCGGTCAAGTTCGAGGCGCGCATCGGGGAGTTGGTCGAGAACCAGCCCGATCTGGCTGTTCTGGTCGAGCCGCTGCTGATTGTTCGACGGACGTTGCGCGAACAACTCGGCATCTTGCATCGCCGTTTATTGGCCGTTGTTCAAGATGACGAGGTGTGCCGGCGGCTGATGACAGTCCCTGGGGTGGGACCGGTGGTGTCGCTGACCTATCGAGCCACCGTCGACGTGCCCGCTCGGTTCCGCAAGTCCAAGTCCGTCGGAGCGGTGTTTGGGCTGACGTGCGCCAAGTATCAATCGGGCGAGGTCGATTGGGACGGCAGAATATCGCGCTGCGGAGACGAGATGATGCGGACGATGCTCTATGAGGCAGCTCAGAGCATGATGCGTTCGAAGAAATGGTCCTGGCTCAAGGCCTGGGCGATGCAGATCGCCAGGCGCCGAGGCATGAAGAAGGCAATCGTAGCGCTGGCCCGTCGGCTGGCCGTGATCATGCACCGCATCTGGGTTGACGGCACTGAGTTCCGCTGGACCCGAGATCAAGCCGTAGCAGCCGCATGAACCCTGTACAGGATCAAATCTGATAGGAGGAAACTCAAGCTCCACCACGCGGTGGAATGGTGTCCCTCGCGGGACGATGGATGAGGTGAGTTCGCATGTCCGCTTGAACCTACCGTTCAACTGACGGTAAGGCCGCGGCAAAGATTGTTCCGCCTCGTCCTCGGATCCCATGATGGAAGGGCCCTGGTGCCGATTCCGGAGAGAAGCGCGAGCCCGCGAGCGACATCGAACACTGCAGTGGTGGATAGTCTGAAAGCGCTTGACCCCAACCGGCCGATTAGAGAAGCGGACATCGTCGCTAGGCCGGCGAATGTCGGCTAATGACCCAAAGCGGACATCGGCCAGCCATACTCATGTTGCAGCTAGCGAAGCCGATTTCGGCCCCTATCAAAGCACTCGTTTGAGCCGATACGATGCCGCTTCCTGATGCCGGGGGTGGTCATGAGGCGGCGGGAATTTCTCGGTCTTCTGGTCGGCGCGGCAGCAGCGTGGCCGCTCGCGGCGCGGGCACAACGGCGTGCGCTTCCGGTGATCGGACTGCTCAGCAGCCGCTCGCCGGCCGTTGACACTCTTCTCATTGGAGTCATTCGAGAGGCTCTCAACGAGGCGGGGCTGGTCGAAGGTCAACACGTCACCTTCGACTATCGTTGGGCCGAGGGTCGATACGATCGACTGGCGGGGCTCGCCGCCGATCTCGTGCGCCAGCAAGTGGCCGTGATTATCACGATGGGTGGAGATGCATCGGCTCTTGCGGCCAAGGCGGCGACCGCGACCATACCGATCGTCTTCGCGGGGGGCGCGGACCCGGTCAGAATCGGCCTTGTGACCAACCTGAACCGCCCTGGCGGCAATATCACAGGCGCCAGCAATTTCATCTTCGAGCTGGAGCCGAAGCGGCTGGGGCTGCTGCATGATCTGCGGCCCCGTGCCACGAAGGCCGCTGCCCTCGTGAACCCTAAAAATATCACTCACAGCGAAGCTCAGGTGAGCGACATTCAGTCCGCGGCCCGAAATCTTGGGCAGGAGGTCACGATCCTGAACGCCAGCGCCGTACCCGAGATCAACGCGGCGTTTGCGAAGCTAGTCGAGATGCGCGCCGATACACTTTTGGTCGCAGCCGATGCGTTGTTTTTCGACCATGCTCCACAACTTGTCGTGCTGGCGGCTCGCCATGCGATTCCCGCGGTGTACTCCCGACGTGAGTTCACCGCCGCCGGCGGGCTCATGAGCTATGGAGCAAGCGCCAACGAATCTTATCGTCTGCTCGGCCTCTACGCCGCCCGCATATTGAAGGGCGAAAAGCCGGGCGACCTGCCGATTCAGCGACCGACCAAGTTCGAGCTGGTCATCAACCTCAGCACTGCGAGGGCGATCGGCCTCGAGGTGCCGCCCTCGCTGCTCGCCCGCGCCGACGAGGTGATCGAGTGAAGCGGCGCGAATTCATCGCGGTGCTCGGTAGTGCCTTGCCGGCGTGGCCGTTTACGCTCCATGCACAACAGCCGGCGAAGCTGCAGATCATCGGTTTCCTCGGGACGACTACGGGTTCGGGTCAAAATCCGGGGCCGCGGATCGACGTTTAGGTTGTCGAATCCATGCCGCGCTTGCGGCTGGCGACCCGACGTTTGGTCTCTTGGGTGAAGTCGTTCAAGCGGTCCGACAATCCAAAGCTGCCCGCGAGCGATTCCCATCGTTTGGCCGTGGCCAGGTGATCCTCCCGCAATAAAGGGTCCTCAGTATTGGCCGCGCGTTGTTTCGCCGTCGCTGCATGGTCGAGAGCCCTGAAGCCGTCCATCTTGCTGACGTATAGACTCGTCAGTATCGCAATGGCGCAAGCGGCGCTTGCAATGATTACGATAATTTCTTCTCCAAGGGTTAGGTCAAACACATCTTTCCCAAGAAGAAATCCGAACGTGAAGAAAACCAGACTTATCGCAACAATGTTGGCCTTCTTGAGCAGGAAATTGAGCACGGCTACCCTCCGGGACTACACAAAACTTAGTTTCTAATTTAGTTTTCAACCGTTAAGTTTCGCTCGACCAACCCCTTATAGTTGTATCCTTTATAAATACGGGCACTTTAGCAATTTGTCTGCAGCGGACCTCGACCGTCTGGTGTGGTATCGTCTTTTTCGGCGGACTAGGCTTGCCCGCTCGCTAGATGCCCTAAGGGTAGAGCAATGTTCGATGGCAAGCGGCGCGAGTTCATCGCGGTTTTCGCTGGCGCGGCGCTAGGATGGCCACTCGTGGCGCGCGCGCAGCAAGGCAAGCGGATTGCGCGCATCGGCGTGCTGTTGTTTGGAACCCCCAACACCGACCCTAACCTGCCCGCATTCCTTCGAGGTATGCGGGAGTTGGGATACATTGAATCAAAGAACATCGTAATCGAGTATCGTTATGCGGAGGGCAAGCCGGACCGACTGCGCGGGCTTGCGGGAGAGCTAGTCGGGATCAAACCTGATCTAATATTCGCACTCGGTGGCGACGTAGCACCTTCGGCACGGGTTGCGACTACCACAATTCCCATTGTCGTGGTCGGTGAGCAACGACCCTGTTCAAGCCGGCCTTGTCGCGAGTCTCGCTCGTCCGGGAGGCAACATCACGGGTGTGACTTTCGTTTCCTCCGATATCGCTGCAAAGCGTTTGCAGTTCCTGCGTGATATTGCTCCGAACCTCACCCATTTGGCGGTTATTTGGAATCCCGATCACGTCGACCCGGAATATCGCGAGATCCAGGGCGCCGCCAAGACATTGGGGATACAAATTCGATCACTGGAGGTGAGAAGCACTGAGGATTTTGATAGCGCCTTTGAAACCGCAGCGAACGACCGGATTCAGGCTCTTATGCCAATTACCTCACGACTGATGCTTATCAATCGTGCACGCATTATCGCGTTTTCGAAGCGGCGCGATTTGTTACTTGCATCGGGTTTTGGGCCGTGGGCAAGGGAAGGCGCGGTCCTCAGTTATGGACCAGATACTGACGCAAGCACGATGCGTGCGGCGGCTTATGTCGATAAGATCTTGCGAGGCGCAAAACCGGATGCACTTCCTATAGAGCAGCCGACAAAATTCCAGCTTGTGATCAACAGGAAAGCCGCCAAATCACTGTCCCTGGATATCCCGCCGTCGCTGCTCGCTACCGCAGATCAGGTCATCGAATAATCCCAAAGCGGACATCGGCCAGCAACTCATGTTGCAGTAGCGAAGCACCTATCAAAGCACTCGTTTGAGCCGCTACGATGCCGTTCCTGAGGCTTGGGGACGGGCATGCGGCGGCGGGAATTTCTCGGTGTTCTGGGTGGCGCGGCGGCGTGCCCGGTGGCAGCGCGGGCGCAGCAGGCGGCAATGCCGGTGATCGGGTTTCTGCACAGCGCATCGGCTTTGACATTCGCGGAGCACATCCCCGCGTTTCACAAAGGGCTGAGCGAAGCCGGGTACGTCGATGGTCAAAATGTGACGGTCGAATACCGCTGGGCTGAAGGTCGCAATGAGACCCTCCCGGCGCTGGCCGCAGATATGATCCGCCGTCGCGTGGCTGTGATCGTCACGCCGATTAGCACACCCGCGACGCTCGCAGCGAAAGCGGCGACATCGACCATTCCCATTGTTTTCTCGATTGGCGCGGACCCGGTGAAGATAGGCCTCGTTGCCAGTCTCAACCGGCCGGGCGGTAACGCCACCGGGATCAGTGACATTGGCGTACAGCTCGGACCAAAGCGGCTCGCACTTTTACACGAGTTACTACCGAACGCCGGGCGCTTTGCCGCAATCGTCAATCCCGACAACCCGGGTATTACCGAATCCTTTGTCTCGGAATTGCAGATAGCGGCTTCGGCGATCGGGCGGAAAATCGAAGTCGTCACAGCCAGTACCAATAGCAGCATCGATACGGCTTTTGCGATGGTAGTGAAAATGCGGGCCGATGCATTCCTCATCAGTCCTGAAGCATTGTTCGTCACCCGCCGTGTGCAGCTTGTCACGCTGGCGGCGCGCCATGCGCTCCCCGCGTTATTTCATCGGCGCGAGTTTACCGACGCCGGTGGGTTAATGAGCTACGGATCAAGCCTTGCGGATCAGTTTCGACAGACTGGCCTCTATGCTGGCCGCATTCTCAGGGGCGAGAAACCCGGTGATATGCCGGTTCAGCTACCGACCAAGTTCGAGTTCGTCATTAACCTGCAAACGGCCAAGACGCTCGGCATCCAAATTCCGGCCGCATTGCTCGCCCGCGCCGACGAGGTGATCGAATGAGGCGGCGCGATTTCATCGCTGGAGTTGGTGCCTCGTCAGCTTGGCCGTTTGCAGCAAAGGCTCAGCAGACATCTTTGCCGGTCGTTGGGTTTCTCAATAGCGCATCGCCTGATGGATACGCCCCGATGGCAGCCGCCTTTGCCCAGGGTTTGCGGCAGATGAACTACGTTGAGGGTAGAACGGTTTCGATTGAACATCGCTGGGCGCACGATCAAAACGATCGCCTGCCGGCGCTTGTGGCCGACCTGGTTAGTCGTCGCGTGGCCGTGATTTTCGCAAATAGCCCCTCCATCGCGCCTGCCAAAGCGGCAACCAGCCTTATCCCGATTGTTTTTATGAGCGGTGATGACCCGGTTCGTCTCGGCTTTGTTGCCAGTTTCAATAGACCGGGCGCAAACCTCACCGGAGTTTCGATCCTATCCGGCGAGTTGGCAGCAAAACGCCTAGGGCTTCTGCGCGATCTGGTACCGCAAGGCAAGGTAATAGCTGCGCTCGTGTCGGACCGTGGGCCGTTCGGGCGGTTTCAAGTCGATATTGAAGCAGCCGCGCGAACGCTCGGCGTGTCGATTCAATTTCTCCCGGCAAACAACGAAGACGAGATCGATATTGCTTTCACGAAATTGGGTGAGCTTCGCGCTGACGCACTATTGGTCGGGCCAGGGCCATTTTTGGATAGCCGACGCGAAAAGCTAGTTGCACTCGCCGCGAAAGTCGCCATCCCCACGGCCTATGAAACCCGGGCGTCTGCAGTGGCGGGAGGGTTGATGAGCTATGGTGCGAGCGTGCAGGACGGATATCGCCAAGCCGGTATCTATACCGGTCGGGTGTTGAAAGGTGAAAAGCCTGCCGACTTGCCGGTGTTGCAGTTGACCAAGTTTGAGCTTGTGCTCAACCTAAAGACTGCCAGAGCGCTCGGCTTGCAAATCTCGCCCGATCTCCTTTCTCTTGCCGACGACGTGATCGAATAAAGATGATGTTTGGTGCGGTGCATGAGTCCGGTTCTGGCACAAAGCGGACATGCCGTTGCCGCGCACGACATTGTCCGCTGGATTCGCTTATCGAAATGTTATGGAATATTTCGCCGCAAGTTGCGGATCATTCCGGCTTTGATGCCCGCGGACTTCACCACTTGCCCCATTTTTCGGTTTCCTCGGCGATGAGCTTGCCGAAGTCGGCGGGCGAGCCGGCAAGCGGCGTGCCGCCCAGCTCGGCAAACCGCGCCTTCATCCTTGGAGTCGGCGAGAGCGGCGTTGATTTCCTTGTTGAGCTTGTCGACGATCTCGGCGGGCGTGTTCTTCGGCGCGCCGACGCCGAACCAGCTACTCGCCTCGTAGCCCGGCACAAATTCGCCGATGGTCGGGACGTCCGGCAGCGCCTCCGAGCGTGTCGCGGTCGTCACCGCCAGCGCGCGAAGCTTGCCGGCCCTGATGTATTCGATTGACGCGGCATGGGGGAGAACATGACCTGCACCTGCCCGGCGAGCAGATCGGTGAGCGCGGGCGCTGCGCCGCGATAAGGCACGTGCACCATGTCGACGCCAGTCATCATCTTGAACAAGCTCGCCGGCCATATGATCCGCAGCTCCCGATGCCGCCCGATGCCATGTTGATCTTGCCCGGATTGGCCTTGGCGTAGGCGATGAACTCGGGAACTGTCTTGGCCGGAACCGATGGATTCACCACCATGACATTGGGCACGCGGATGATGCTCGCGACCGGCGCGATGTCGCGAATGAAATTGTAATTGAGCTTCTCGTAGAGTGTCGCATTGATCGCGTTGGGAATCGTGGCACAGAAGGAGCGTGTATCCGTCCGGGGCGCGCATTCACGACCGCCTCGGTGGCGATATTGCTGCCGGCGCCGGGCCGGTTCTCGATGACGAATGGCTGGCCGAGTCGCTCCGACAGCCATTGTCCAATCAAGCGCGCAATAATGTCGATCCCGCCGCCAGCGGCGAAAGCCGACGATCAAGCGCACCGGCCGCGTCGGATAGGCTTGCGCCCAAGCGAAGCGTGAGACGGCCGGCAGCGCGGCAGCGCCCGCTGCCAGATGCAGAAATTGTCGACGGGGAAGTTTCACGGCCAGTCCCTCCACAGCAATTGGGCACGGACGGCAATACGAGTAGCCTACGCCTTTTTCAGAGAACTCTGAAGGCCATCAATGTCTGCTTGTGATGCTGTGGACGGCTCCTCCACCGGCACGTGAGTGCCACGGATGTGGGCGCTGTTAAGGCTCCCACAATTCAGAGGAGCTCCCCATGCAATCAGTCACGACAATCGGTCTGGACATCGCCAAGTCGGTCTTCCAAGTCCACGGCGTTGATGCTGTCGGCCAGGTGATCATCCGCCGCCAGTTGAAGCGTCGTTACATGCTGGCATTCTTTCAGAAGCTGCCACCGTGCTTGGTCGGCATTGAAGCTTGCGCGTCGTCGCATCATTGGTCACGTGAGCTTCAGGCTCTTGGCCACAGCGTGCGGCTGATGCCGCCGGCCTATGTGAAGCCCTACGTCAAACGGCAGAAGAACGATGCCACTGATGCAGAGGCGATCTGCGAGGCAGTCACCAGGGCCAACATGCGGTTCGTGCCAACCAAGACGCCCGAGCAGCAGAGCGGTCTGGTGCTCCACCGCACGCGCCATCTGTTCATCCGCCAGCAGACTTCGGTGATCAATGCGATCCGGGCTCATCTTGCCGAGTTCGGGATCGTTGCACCGGTCGGGCGCCGCGGTGTCGAGGAACTGCTCAATGTCGTTGCCAATCCTGACGATAAGCGCGTTCCGGAGATCGTTCGTGCGTGCCTCTCGGCGCTCGGAGCTCAACTGCGCCGGATCAAGGAGCAGGTTCTGGAGTTCGATCGGATGATCACGGCGTGGCACCGATCCAGTGAGACGAGCAAGCGGCTGGATGATTGTCCTGGCGTCGGCCCAGCGCTGGCCACTGCTGTGGTCGCTACCGTTGCGGACCCAAAGGCTTTCCGATCAGGCCGCAACTTCTCGGCCTGGATTGGGCTCGTACCGAAACAGCACTCGAGCGGGGGCAAGAACAGGCTCGGCAGTATCAGCAAACAAGGAGACCGCTATCTGCGCGGCCTGTTTGTGGCCGGCGCACTCGCGGTCATCCGTTACGCCAAGATCCACGGCACCAAGCATCGGCCCTGGCTAACCGCGTTGCTGGCGCGGCGGCCGACCAAGGTCGCCGCCATCGCGCTCGCCAACAAGATCGCCCGCATGGTCTGGGCCATGATGGCCAGGGGCGAGCGCTACAAGGAACCCGCCGCGCTGGCGGCTTAAACGAGATCGCGTCGGAAAACCGGCGTGATGTGAAGGTTGGGAGGGCCAACAGCACGTAATGCAGAGCCGGTCGATCCGGCGATCAGGACAACCCACTCGTGCCACCGCATCGTTTGAATGCGTGCTTTTGACCGGGACCTGATCCGCGGAGGGCATTATGGCCAGCGGTCATGTGAACCGCACCTAAAGGCCGAACACATGGCTGCACCGACCAATGCTGCTTGCGTGAAGAAAGCTCTTGCCAACCCGGAGCCGTCCACACATGGCACAAAGCCGACATCAATCGATGCCCGCTGTTCGGTCGCTTTCGGGGGTAAAGCGGGCATGCTGTGCTCCCGATGAGCATTCCACTTCTGACCCTAAGCCGACATCGGCCACCACCTGATGTTGCGGTAGCGAGGCCGCTTTCAGCCCCCTTCAAGGCACTCGTTTCAACCGCTACGATGCCGTCTCCTGAGCCTTGGGGGTGAACATGAGGCGGCGGGACTTTCTCAATGTTGTTGGCGGTGCGCTGGCAGCTTGGCCGTTCGAATTAAGCGCACAGCAAGCGAAGGTGCCTGTAGTCGGATTCTTGAGCGGCCGCTCACCAGAGGACTCGGTAGACGTACTCGCCGCCTTTCGCCGCGGCTTGCGCGAGTCCGGATTTGTTGACGGACACAACACAAGCTTTGAATTCCGCTGGGCGCGCGGTCGCTACGACGAACTACCGCCGATGGCGGCCGATCTCGTGAAACGGCAGGTGGATGTGCTTGTCTCGGCTGGCGGAGCGCCTCATGCCGCAAAACTATCGACCACAATCATTCCCGTTGTGTTTGTGACGGGTACCGATCCGGTCGCGGCTGGATTGGTCCAAAGCATTAACCGGCCAGGCGGGAACATCACAGGTTCTCTACTATCGGGAACTCACGAATTGGAGCCGAAGCGATTTGAAGTGCTTCGCGAACTCGTGCCCGGCAGCCGTAACATCGGCGCAATTATCGATCCGAATTTCGTTGCTGCTTCACAGCAATCAGAACAGATCAAAGAGGCCGCACTGAAGTTCGGTCAATACATCACCTTAGCGAAGGCGAGCAATGATTCGGAATTGGATGACGCTCTCACCCTGCTTGCCCGCGAGCAAGTCAACGCACTGCTCATAGCTGCCAGCCCCTATTTCGACACTCGTCAAGACCGCTTCATCGCATTTGCGACCAAACATCGTTTGCCCGCAATGTATCAATTTCGCGAATTCGCCGTTGCTGGCGGGCTGATCGGCTATGGCCCGAGTTTTGCCGACTCTTACCGGCAGGCGGGGGCTTATACCGGTCAAATTCTCAAGGGCGCTAAACCTGGTGACCTTCCAGTCGTGCAATCAAGTCGATATGAGCTGGTGATCAACCTTAAGACCGCCAAGTCGATCGGTCTCACGATACCCCACACGCTGCTGGCACGCGCCGATGACGTGATCGAATAGCGGTGCAAATTGCTGCGACGCACGGACCGCCGCACGAAGACGCGCTTGGTGCTGCGCTGCGCCCGCGACACGAGGCCGTGCACTTTGGCGGCAAATTCTCTAAGATGTTGGCGCCATAGACATCCGGAGTTTCAGCCTTGCTCGACCGTCCCACCGCATCGATGCGCGACCGCCTGGCGATGCACAACGACAACGCGCTCAAGATCGGCCTGTTCGGCGCCAATTGCTCGTCCGGGCGCTCGGCCACCAAGGTGCCGGAGCGCTGGTCGGCGAGCTGGGCCGATTGCCTGGCGATGGCCCGCATGGCGGACGCCGCCGGCATCGACTTTCTGCTCCCGATCGGGCGCTGGAAGGGCTACGGCGGCGACACCGACCTGCACGGCGAGACGCTGGAAACGGTGACCTGGGCCACCGGGCTGCTGTCCAAGACCGAGCGCATCACTGTGTTCGGCACCGTGCACGCCCCGCTGTTCCACCCGATCATCGCCGCCAAGCAATGCGTTACCGCCGACCATATCGGCCGCGGCCGCTTCGGGCTCAACATCGTCGCCGGCTGGAACGAAGGCGAGTTCGAGATGTTCGGCGTGCAGCAGCGCGAGCACGAGGCGCGCTATGCCTACGCCCAGGACTGGATCGACGCCATCAAGCAGGCCTGGGGCCCGGACGAGGATTTCGATTTCATCGGCGAGCACATCAAGCTCCGCAAGGTGCGCGCCAAGCCCAAGCCCTATGGCGGCACGCGGCCGCTGATCATGAACGCCGGTTCGACGCCGACCGGCCAGGCCTTCGCGCTGCGCAATTGCGACGCCTATTTCACCGCCACCTCGGAGTCGCGCCAGGGCGGCCCGGAGGCGATCAAGAAGATGATCGCCGACATCAAGAGCGAAGGCTTGAAGAACGGCCGCGAGATCGAGGTGTTCACCGTCGGGCAGGTGGTGTGCCGGCCGACCCAGAAGGAGGCCGAGGACTATTACCATTACGCCATCATCGAGATGGCCGACTGGGGCGCGGTCGACGGCATGCTGCGGATCAAGAACATCACGCCTGAGACCGTCGGCGAGGCGGAATACAAGAAGAAGCGCGAATACTTCGCCTCGCGCGCGATCGGCGGCTATCCGTTCGTCGGCACGCCCGACCACATCGCCGAGCAATTCGCCTATCTGAGCCGCGCCGGCATGCGCGGCATCGCGTTCTCGCTGATCAACTACGTTGATGAATTGCCGTATGTCCGCGACGAGGTGTTGCCGCGGCTCGCCAGGATGGGCGTGCGGCAGGCGAATTGAGGAGCAGCTGGTGAAACGGCGGCGGGCGATGAAGCACGTCGGGCTGAAAATTCGCGCGGCCGCAAGTCCAGCTTAGGCAGGCTCGTCAAAAAACAGATAGACGGCGACAATGTTGTCGGCCGGGAGATAATGAAATCGGTTCCGGCATAAGCCGGCGGCTTGCCGGGACTGCCGGACACCCAACGGACCCGCCCCGCATCACCTATCACCTCAGGCGGAGAGAGCGGCTGATATCGGAAGTCAGGATGAGTAGCCTTGATCACGCCCGCGATCCGGTCGATCTCGTCGCGAGCGCGGTAAATGCCGTTGGGGTCGTAGAAAACGGCATCTTCGTGGAAGATCTCGTCGATCGTTGCGCGTCGACGCACGGGATCAATCTCTCCGAACACGTCATGGAGGTTGCGAAGCAACAAGGTGGATACAGGATAGGACATGGTTTTTCTCCGATCGCTGGCAAGTTTGGCCTAGTCGAGTGCCGGTTTGCAGCTCACGCCCGGCGCATGTCAGCCGCCGGCCCGGCAGGAGCCGAGCTGGCGGCGTTGACGTTGAGAGGTCGTTATTCGGGCTGACCGTGATCGGCCATGCAGGCGCGGTACACCGATGCCTGCTGCACGCCCCACGCCGCTTGCGACATGCCGGCGACCGCCGGTTGCAGTCGGCCAACGCTGTGGCGCGGGCCTTGCTCGTCTGTGCGGCGTGGGACTGCACCGAAATGTGTGTGTCGAAAGGCGTCAGAGCGTCAAACGCGCGGTATCCCGGCCGTTCGGCGGCCTGAGCAGCGGACGCAAGCGTCAACGCTGCAACGGTGACTGAAAAAACGATCTTCCGGAACATGGCTCATCTCCTCGAATGTTGTCGGGCCCGATGCCCGAGCTTCGTGGACGGGAGATACGGCGTGCCAGCTTTTAGGAAAATCCGGAAAGTTTCGAAGGAAATGTTCTATAAAATCGAAATGTTCTAGCGGCCTCGACCGCGCTTCCGGGCCTTCCTTGGGCGCGGCGTTCGCGGACCCGCGCGCTTGGCGCTTTTGCCGGTCCAGGCGGCGGGGCTTTGCTGCGCCCCGGTGGGCGCCTGCGTTGCCGCTTGTGCCTTGAACCGAGCGATCAACCACGAAGCCGCCGGACCAGGGGGCGTGTCTGTGCGGTAGATCGCTTCCAATCGATAGGAACTGTGCGGCATCTCAAGCCGCTTCAGCCGACCCGCTTCGATGTCGGCCCGAACCATGGGTTCGGGCATGTTTCCCCATCCGATGCCCTCGCGCAGCAGCATGTGCTTCGAACCCAGATCGGCCAGCCGCCAGGTGCGACTGCTCGCCACTCCGAGATCCATCCCGCGGGTGAGATCGGACCGGTCCGTCAACACCAGCTGAATATGCTCTCGCTCCGCCCCGGGTACATGCGGTTTCCTGCTCGCCAATGGATGGGCAGGCGCCGCGATCGGAACGAGCTCCACATGCCCGACGTGAATGCGCTCGATCCCTTTGATCCCCATATCCCCCGGCAAAGGACCGCTGATGCCGATGGTGGCCACGCGGTCGAGCACCAGCTTGGTGACCGCTCCCATTGCTTCAACGGACAGGCGAAGCGCGACGGTAGGAAATTCCTCGCGAAACGCCTTCAGCGCATCCACGACGCGGCTGGCCGGAAGCATGACATCGAGAACCAGATGAATCTCGGCTTCGAGTCCACGTAGCAAGCCTTTCGCCTTGGCGCGCAGCCCGTCCATGCCATTCGCAATGGTGCGCGCTTCGGCCAGAACGGCGCGCCCGGCGTCGGTGAGCTGAGGCTTGCGTGTGGACTTCCTGTCGAACAAGGGGAATCCAACCTGGGCTTCCAGATGGGAGATCGCATAGGAGACGACGGACGTCGCTCGATTGAGCCTGCGACCCGCTGCCGCGAAGCTGCCGGTATCAACGACGGTCATGAAGACACGCAGTTGATCGAATGTCGGCGTTCCGGGTTCCGACGGCATCCTTTTACCAATGCAGGCGGGTAGCGGCGCCGATTGAAGCGGCAGTCGGCCGCCGACCCGAAAATGACGGGTCTCCCATTTCGTTGCTGTAGCTTAACGAAGGATGATCGTGGAAGCCAATCGGCCGCATCACGAAGCGGCGGCAACGAAATGTGTGACTTGCGGATCGCCTTTGAGGTGAACGCTCCGCACGCGCTGCTGCAGGTCGCGATCCATGTTGCTGACCCGTTCGTGCTGGCGATCTTTTGTTGGTGCCGGTGGAGGGAGTCGAACCCACATGCCTTTTGGGCGATCGATTTTGAGTCGATTGCGTCTGCCATTCCGCCACACCGGCCGAAGCATTATTTTATAGGCGGGCGGCCCGTCCGGGCCAACAAGAATTCGAAGGCTACGCGTCCGCGGCCCTTCGGGCGGCGTGCCGTACGGATTGTGCCTTGCGGATGTTAATGGCCGCGCATCCGCCGATCACACGCTCGTGGGTCGACAGCGCCGCCGCGCTTCGCTATGCGAAATCCCGGAGCAGCGCCATGGTGGCAGCCACATTCGATCTTGCGCGCCGGCAGCCGGTCGCCTCTGCGGCGATCGCCATTGCCGCCATCGGGCTTGCGACCATTGCGGGCTTCCTGTTCTTTCAATTCGTGCTCGGCTATCCGCCGTGCCCGCTCTGCCTCGAGCAGCGGATCGCCTATTACATTGCGGTGCCGCTCGCGGCGATGATCCTGCTGGGATTGTCGGTCGGCTCGTCGCGCAAGGTGCTGGTGCTGGCGCTGCTGGCGATCGCTGCCGCCATGCTGTGGAACGCCGGCCTCGGCGTCTATCATTCCGGCATCGAATGGCAGTGGTGGCCGGGCCCGCAGCAATGCTCGGGCACGACCTCCAATTTCAGCGGGGGCAGCCTGCTGGATCAGTTGCAGAAGACGCCGGTGGTGCGCTGCGACGAGGCGCCCTGGCGTTTCCTCGGCCTGTCACTGGCGGGCTATAATGTCCTCATCTCACTGGCGCTGGCGGCTATTGCGCTGTGGGGCGCCGCCGCCGCGTGGAAATCGCGATTGGCTGACGAGTCCGGCCGCTAGAGGCCAATCTCTCGCCCAGCGGGAAGCCCTTACCATATTCCGCTCGCGGGCCGACAGCCTTGACTGGACCTACATCAGACCGTCCAGAACATTCGTCCCGGGAAATCGAACAGGTCGTGGTGGGCGCTGCTAACTTCGAATGGCACGCCTGATCGATTGAGGCGGTTGCCCGAAGATGCGGATGAATGCCCGTCTCATGTTTTCCGCGCCGCCGAAGCCGACAGCCTCTGCGATGCGCTCGACCAGATTCCGTAGTCGTCTCTATGCGGCCTCGGGCGAGATCGGCGCGGAGTTGTTCCACCACACGGCCCGGTGTTGTGCCCGTCTGCGCCCGGAAAGCGCGACTGAACTGGCGCAGGCTCATGCCAGCCGCCTCCGCCAAACGCTCGACGGTCAGCACTTCGGCGATGTGATCGCGGGCATAGCCGAGAGTAGCGGCAATCCGGTCATTCTTCGGTGCCAGATCGACGGAAGCCGCGAATTGCGATTGTCCACCATGGCGACGATGGTAGACGACAAGGTGCTGTGCCACGCCTTTAGCGACGGCGAAGCCATGGTCCTCCTCGATCAAAGCCAACGCAAGATCGATGCCGGCCGTGATGCCTGCCGAAGTCCATACGTTGCCGTCTCGACAGAAGATGCGATCGGCCTCGACCCGGACCGATGGATACTCTCGCTGAAGGCGGGCCGCGAAATCGCCAGTGCGTCGTCGCTCGACGCCCGTCCAACAATCCAGCCGCTGCAAGGGTGAATGCACCTGTGCAGACGCTCGCAACGCGCCGGCATCGGTTCGATGCCTTCACGAAACAACTCAGCGTGCCGGCGGATAAAGCCGGATCGATCCGTCCGCCGACGACAACAAGCGTATCGAGCACGGCATCATCGAGCGGCGCAGCGGCAATGGCCAAGCCAAGGGTGTTCGTCACGGCACCCGCTTCGGCTGCGAGGACATGGACCCGATAGGCCGGGCTTTCGAGTTGGGCATTTGCCGCTTCAAACGCGGCTGCCGGACCGGCGAGGTCAAGCATCTGAAACCCTGGGGAGACGTAGAAGCCGACGGTGTTCATGGCCGAATAATAGGGAAGTCTGACCTTTAGGTCAAACAGTCTCAGCAGTAGCTTGTCCAGCAGGAGGACAGGCGATGATCAGAAGCATACAACGAAGCGCTAGCAGTCGGCCGACAGTTGGATTTGAACCTGCCTGACAGTCGTGCCGTTCGGGACGCCTACGAACAGGCACAAGCTAAATCGCAGCCCTGGCTCTTCAACCATGTTGCGCGCTCGTGGCTCTATGGCGCCAAGCTGGCACATCATCGCGCGCTCAAGCCCGATGCCGAGCTGGTAGCCGTGTCCGTGCTTCTGCATGACCTTGGCCTCGCTCGCGGAGGCGCTCCCGATCGACGCTTCGAGATCGTAGGAGCCGAACTCGGTCGCGCCTTCGCGCTCGCGCATGACATGGGGGAACGTCGTGCGGAGGCGGTTTGGGACTCGATCGCGCTCCATACCATCGCATCGATCGCGCAGCATAAGGGAACCGACGTCGCTTGCTGTCAGAACGGCATTACGTGTGACTTCGGCGGCGTTGGTTATCAGCAGCTGAGCGACGACGATAAGGAGGTCATTCTGTCGGCCTATCCCCGTCTCAACATGAAGAAGATGCTGACGACGTGTCTTTGCGACATAGCGAAAAATCATCCGAACACAACAAGAGACAACTTCATTGCTGACTTCGGCTTGAAATACGTTCCGGGGTATACGCGCATGTCATCAGTCGACTTTTTACATCAAGCACCTTTTGTCGAGTAGCAATCACAACGCTGGCGAGAAGCAACGCTGGGCCAATTCTCCGGAGGCCGCCATGTCGACTGTCGCCGCGCCCGCGCCATTGAAGCTTGCACGGTGGCGGACACCGATCGTGCTGATCACCGATCGGCTGCGTCATCGCGTTAATCGCGTTCGGTCCGCGCTCGACGCTCGGCCAATTCCTCTCGCCGTTGTCGTTCGACCGCGGCTGGGGCCGCGAGGCGTTCTCCCTGGCGATCGGCATACAGAATCTTCTCTGGGGCGCGGCGCAGCCATTTGCAGGAGCAGTCGCCGACCGCTTTGGTCCGATGCGGGTGCTCTGCATCGGCGCGATCCTCTATGCGACGGGGCTTGCCTGGATGGCGCAGGCGACGACGCTTGTAGAACTCAACCTTTCGGCCGGCGTGCTGATCGGCTTCGGTCTTGCCGGCTGCTCGTTTCCGATGGTGATCGGTGCGCTCGGCAAGCTGGTGCCGGAAAACTGGCGCGGCTTCGCCTTCGGTGCCGGGACGGCGGCGGGCTCGTTCGGCCAGTTCCTCTATTCGCCACTCGCGGCCGCGCTGATCCAGGCGTTCTCCTGGCAGACTACGCTGCTGGTCTTTGCCGGAACGATCCTTCTGGTGCTGCCGCTGTCGCTCGCGCTTGCGACGCCGCAATCGGCATCGGCTGCCGCAGCCGCAAAGCCGCAGTCGTCGCGTCAGGCGCTCATCGAAGCCTTCGGCCACGGGAGCTACGTGCTGCTGGTTCTGGGCTTCTTCACCTGCGGTTTCCAGCTCGCCTTCGTCACCGTGCACCTGCCGGCCTATCTCGTGGACCGCGGGCTCGGGGCCGACGTCGGCGCCTGGACCATCGGGCTCATTGGCCTGTTTAACATCATCGGTGCGCTGTCGGCAGGCTGGATCTCCGGCAGGATGCCCAAGCGGTATCTGCTTTCGATCATTTACTTCGGCCGCGCGGCGGCGATCGTCGGCCTGATCACGCTGCCGCAGAGCACCGTCGCGGTTCTGGTGTTCGGTGCGGTGACCGGGCTGTTCTGGCTCTCGACCGTGCCGCCCACATCAAGCCTCGTCGCGCTGATGTTCGGCACGCGCTGGCTAGCCATGCTGTTCGGCTTCGCCTTCTTCAGCCATCAGGTCGGCGGCTTCCTTGGCGTCTGGCTCGGCGGCTGGGCGTTCGAGGTGACCGGATCCTACGACCTGGTCTGGTGGCTGTCGGTGTTCTTCGGCGTGGCGTCGGCGTTGATCAACCTGCCGATCGTCGAAAAGCCAGTCGCTAGGCTGGAAGTTGCACGGTGACGAAGGCCACCTGAAGGCCGCCCGCAATTCCGCATATCCATTTCGGAACCGGGAATGCCGCTGTAATGGATGTTGAAGGCGCCAACGCCCCCTCGTCATTGGTCATGACGCAGCATCGCCAGCAGGGAGACGATGGCCAGCACGATCACCACGGCGCCATAGACGTCGGCGGCCAGCGATAGGCCGGCGAGGGGTGCGAGCAAGCCGGTCAGGATGGCCGGGAGGCTGAAGGACAGGTAACCCTCGACATAGAAGGCCGAGAGCAGTCCTGCGCGCTCATGCGCTTCGGCGTGAGGCATCACGGTTCGCATCGAGCCGGAGAAGGCCGCGCCGAAGCCGATGCCCGCGACAATGGTGCCGATGAGCATCAGGCTGACACGCTGCACCTGAACGCCCGCAAGCGTGATCGCCACGCCTGCGACGAGCGCCGGGATGCCGCCGGACAGGATGCGTCGCGCCGACGTATTACGAAGCGACAGCACTGCCACAGCGCCGGTGAACGTCAAGGCGCTGACGACCAGCCCGCCCACGACCGGCAAGGTCACGCCGGTTGCGACGCGGACCAGTGAGGGCATCAGCGAGAAGTAGAAGCCGCCCAGCGCCCAAGACGCGATGGTGATGGGCGTCACCTGCATGAGCGCGCGCCGCGCCTTGGCCGGAATGCTGACATGGGGCTGAAGCGATGCCAGTGCGCCGGGCTTCGGCGTGACCGTCTCCGGCATGTGCCAAAGGATCAGCGCTTCGGCGGCCGACAGGACGAGCAACACGGCAAAGACGAGATCCTGCGGATAGGGCGCATAGGTGACCAGGGCGCCGCCGCCCAGGCAGCCTGCGGTCAGGCCGATGAAGGCGGTGATGCTGTTCAACACCGGTCCGCGGCTGCGGTCGGTGTCCATGATCGCGGCGCCAAGTGTTGCGGTGGCGAGGCCCGTGGCGAAGCCCTGCACGACGCGGGCAACAATCAGCGTCGCCGCCGATTCCGCCGAAATGAACATGATCATGGCGGCGATGTTGAGGGCCAGTGCTCCGAGGATCGCCGGGCGGCGGCCGATATAGTCCGACAGCGAGCCGACCGTGAGCAGGGCGCCGAGCAGGCTCAGCACGTAGGCGCCGAAGATGATCGTCAGAACGAACGGCGTGAGGCCGAAGACTTCCTGATAGCGCTGGTAAAGGGTGGTCGGAGCGGCGCCGCTGGCGGCGAAGGTCATCGCTGTGATGACGGCGAAGACGGTCGTTGCCTTGTAGGAAAGCGACGCGCGGGGCTGCGGGGCGGCGAGGCAGTCGACGCAGGCGGACATGGTTGTCTCCATTCGTGGCGTGGCTTGTCCGCCTGCCGGCCGTTCAGCCCCGGAAACTGCCGTTGCCGAAGAGGCGCTCGTTCATCCGGCGCTCGATCTCGTCCGTGAGGCGACCGCTGGTGAGGCCGAGCCGAATGGCGATCTCCTGCTCCGCCCGGCGCTGTCGCCACTGCATGAAGCGGGCGAGCAACCGGCCGAGCGGACCGGGCTGGGGGGTCCGCAAGGCCCGGCGGGGGGCGAAATCGGCGGATTGCGTGAGGACTGACATGGTCGTTCTCCTGAGTTGAATAATTTTCAGCAGGTGCTGTCGTTGCTTGCCTCTATATTTCCCTGTTTCATGGGCTCGACAATCGATATGATCTCTTCCGATAAGTGAGATTTTCTCATGTATAAGATGCCGCCGCTGAATGCATTGCGAGCCTTCGAGGCAGCCGCGCGGCATTTGAGCCTGACCAAGGCTGCGCAGGAGCTGAACGTCAGCCCGGGCGCGGTCAGCCATCAGATTCGTGGGCTGGAAGCGCTGTTAGGGATCGAGCTGTTCGAGCGGCGCGTGCGCGCCATCGCGCTCACGCCGGCGGCGCGAGATGCTCTATCCCGGGCGTGCAGAACGGCTTTCTGCAAATCCAGGAGGCGGTCGCGAGCCTCCGGCATGTGGCCGACGAACGCGTGCTGGTGGTCAGCACGCCGCCGGGCCTGACCGCGAAATGGCTGGCGGCGCGGCTCTACCGCTTTGCCAGCGCGCATCCGGAGATCGAGGTCCGCATTTCCTCCTCGCTTGCCAACGCCAATTTCACGACCGATGGCGTCGATGTTGCCGTCCGCCACCTCGCCGTCCGGCCGGGCAACGATCCGGCCTTGCTGATGGAGCGGCTGGTGGAGTTGGCGTTGGTGCCGGTGTGCAGCCCGCGGCTGTACGAGCAGCATGGCTCGCCGCGCACTGCGGAAGCGCTCGCCCGCATGCCGCTCATCCACGATGACTCGCTCGCCGGCCGCGCCAAGTTGCCGACCTGGTCCGATTGGTTCAGATGCCGCCGGCGTGCCGTCCGTCGACATCAGCCGCGGACTGCACTTCAACAGCTCCGACCACGCGCTTGACGCGGCCAGCGAAGGCGCCGGCGTGCTGCTTGCCCATGATCTGCTGGCCTATGACGACCTGCGCACCGGGCGGCTGATCATCCCGGTCGCGCTGCCCGATCTGGTCAGGCCGCGCCTGCCATATCGTCTGTCCCAAGCATCGCAGCATGGTGCCGCAGGTGCGGGCGTTCCGCGACTGGATCAAGCAGGAAGCGGCGGCGCTCGATTGGACTCCGATCCGCGGCACGGGGATGCCTGCGGGCGCCGGCAAGTCGTCGCGCGCTCGGCCGGCGTGAGTTGTTTCTGAAATCGATTTCCGGCGCGAGCCGGGCCGCGCCCAATACAGATAGTCGTTGCAGATTGAATCGGTGACGCGCGGCACACTCGTTTCCCTCTCCCAAAGGGAGAGGGTGGATCGCGTCGCAGACAAGTTTACGCAGTCTGCGCAAGCTTGACTGCGGAGCGATAGCGAGCGCGATCCGGGTGAGGGGTTACAGACAATCGAGAATCCTAGGCCCCCTCACCCCGACCCTCTCCCCAACGGGGAGAGGGAGAGCGCCGAGTTCGCCGCCTGCGCCTCGAAATCAAAATCCGCAACCCGAAAAAAACCGCGGCGCCTCCCCGGGCGCCGCGGTTTTGCATTCGGCGAGGACCCGCGCCGGCTACGGATCGAGCTCGGTGTCCCAATACAGATAGTCGAGCCAGCTCTGGTGCAGGTAGTTCGGCGGGAACAGCCGGCCGTTGCGGTGCAGGTGCTGCACCGACGGCTGCATCGGCATCTGCGACGGCCACATCTTGGCTTCCCGCGGCGTCATGTTGCCCTTGCGCAGATTGCAGCCCGAGCAGGCCGCGACCACGTTGATCCAGGTGGTGTGGCCGCCGCGCGAGCGCGGCAGCAGATGGTCGAAGGTCAGGTCGTCGCGCGAGCCGCAGTACTGGCAGGAGAACCGGTCGCGCAGGAACACGTTGAACCGCGTGAACGCCGGATTGGTCGAGGGCTTCACGTAGGTCTTGAGCGAGACCACGCTCGGCAGCTTCATCTCGATCGACGGGCTGCGCACCGCCTGGTCGTACTCCTCGACGATGTTCACGCGCTCGAGGAACACCGCCTTGATGGCGTCCTGCCACGACCACAGCGACAGCGGGTAATAGCTCAGCGGGCGGAAGTCCGCGTTCAGCACCAGGGCAGGAAATCCGCCGGCGGACACGTGCACGTTCAAGCGAGGCTCCTCCCTCGACCCCAATGCCGCGCGCCGCAGCGGCGGCTCGACTCACAGTCTATAGGGGAGCGATGACCGGATTGTGAAGCAAGCTCAAGGCGGTGGATGTGCGCGAATCGGGGCCGGACCCGCGATCAGCGCCGCAGGCCGAATCGGCGGGCCAGGAATTCGCCGCCGTGGCGCAGGCCCTCCTGGTCGATGCCGTGGCCGACGCCCTGCGACATGTGCCACTCGACCGGCACGTCGAGCGCGCTCAAGGCCTGCGCGCCCTGGAACAGCGCCTGCGGCGGAATCAGGTCGTCCTGATCGCCGTGGATCAGCAGGACCGGCGGCCGCGACTTGATCTCGGCGGCGATCGCTTCGGGCTTGGCGTCATCGGGCAGCGCGAACAGACCGGAATAGCCGACGATGGCCGCGGGCGGCGTCGCGCGGCGCAACCCGGCATGCAGCGCCATCATGGTGCCTTGGCTGAAGCCGACCAGCGCGAGCGCGCCGGGCGGCAGCTTGCGGCGGGCAAGCTCGGCGTCGAGAAACTGATGCAGCAGCGGCGCGGCCTTGTTGCAGCCGAGCCAGCGCTCGTTCGGTCGAGCGGAAGGTGAGATCGAACCACTGCCGTCCGATCGGCGCCTGGCCGCAAGGCTCGGGCGCGTGCGGCGAAACGAAGGCGGTGTCCGGCAGCAGCCCCTGCCAGGCGCGGCCGATCTCGATCAGGTCGTTGCCGTCGGCGCCGTAGCCGTGCAGGAACACCACCAGCCGCTTCGCCGCTCCGGCCTGCGGCTCGAGCCGCGGGCCGTCGAGTTCACGGGGCACGCGTCGCCTCCGTCCTTTTTGTTGTTCTTGTCGCTGCTTGTTCTTGCACCGGTGCGCCCTCGCGCCGCTTGACGACGTGATAGTAGGCCCACAGCAGATGCGCCGCCACCCCGCGCCACGGCCGCCATTTTTCCGCGAGCTTGGCCATCGCCTTGACGTCCGGCCGCCGGCTGCAGGCCGAACGCGATGCGCGCCGCCTCCTGCAGCGCCAGGTCGCCGGCCGGCCAGGCGTCGGCGTTGCCGAGGCAGAACAGCAGATAGATGTCGGCGGTCCAGGGACCGATGCCGTGCAGCGCGGTCAGCGCCGCGTGCGCCTTGTCGGCGTCCATCGCGGCGACGGCGTCGAGGTCGACGTGCTGCTTCGCGACCGCCTTGCCGATTTCCTTGATCGCCTTGATCTTCGGCCGCGACAGGCCGAGCCGCGCGAGCCGGTCCCGGCGCGCGAGCCGCAGCGCGTCGTGGTGGAACGGATCGAACGCCGCGAACAGCCGCGCGCGGATCGCGGCGGCGCTGGCGGTCGAAAGCTGCTGGCCGCAGACGATGGCGCACAGCCCGGCATAGCCGGCCTCGCGCCGGCGCAGGCCGGGCATGCCGGTCTTGGCGAACACCGGCTGCCAGCGCGGATCCTGCTTGATGAGCAGCGCCTACGGCGGTTTCCAGATCGGCCTGGGTGTGGATGATGTGCGCAGTCATGGGTGGCTAGAGCATGATCCCGACAGTGGGAACCGGTTTTCGAAAGATCATGTCAACGAGTCATCGACGAATCGCCGATGATGCAAGCGTACGGACCGTCTCGGTCACCGACGATGACACTGGGAGAGGCCCTTGCAACCCGTTTTCCGCTTTGCGCCGAGCCCGAACGGGCTAGCTGCATCTCGGCCATGCGCTGTCGGCGCTGCTCAACTTCGACATGGCGCGCGCGGCCGGCGGGCGGTTGCTGCTGCGCATCGAGGACATCGACGCGGCGCGCTGCCGGCCGGAGTTCGAAACCGCGATCTATGAGGACCTGGCTTGGCTCGGAATCTCCTGGGAGCAGCCGGTGCGGCGGCAATCCGAGCATTTCGACGACTATCGCGCGGCGCTGCAAAACGCTCGACGACCGCGCGCCTGACCTATCCGAGCTTCGAGAGCCGCGCCGAGATCGCGCGCATGGTGGCGGACCGCGACGTGCGCGAGCGCTGGCCGCGCGATCCGGACGGCGTGCCGCTCTATCCCGGCGCGGCACGCCAGATGCGGCCGGACGAGCGCGCGGCGCGCATCGCGCGCGGCGAGCCCTACGCCATCCGCCTCGACATCGAGAAGGCGATGGAATGGGCCGGCCCGCTTGCACTGGAGCGAGACCGGCGCCGGGCCCGCGCGGCGAGACCGGCACGGTCGCGGCCGCGCCGGACGCCTGGGGCGACGTCATCGTCGGCCGCAAGGAGACGCCGACCAGCTATCACCTTGCGGTGGTCATCGACGACGCGCTGCAAGGCGTCACGCCATGTGGTGCGCGGCCAGGACCTGTTCTGGTCGACCAGCGTGCACCGGCTGCTGCAGGCGCTGCTCGATCTGCCGGCGCCGGTCTATCACCACCACCGCCTGATCCTCGATGCCGACGGCCGCAAGCTTTCGAAATCGACGCAGGCCACGGGCCTGCGCGAGTTGCGCGCCCAAGGCGCGACCGCCCGCGATATCCGGAAAATGCTTGGGATTCGTAGCGTGATCGTCAGTCGTGGCCCCACCGCGGCCGGCGTGCGATGCTGTCGCCGAGGCCGGGGGGTCTCATGGCCAAAGCCAAGCGCAGCAAGGCCCGCGGCGGGCACCGGCGCCGCGCGTCGCGGACGGCCCGCGATCGAGGTCGCGCTCGCCGGGCTCGCCCATGACATCCGCACGCCGCTGACCGGGATCGTGGCGCTCGCCGACCTGCTGCATGCGTCCGATCTGCCCGAGCGCGAGCAGCGCTGGGCCGCGGCGATCAAAGGCGCCGCCGAGCATCTTGCCCGGCTCACCACCATCGTGGTCGACGCCGCAAAGGCCGGCCGCGCCGGCCTCGTGCTCGGCGCCGAACCGTTCTCGCCGCGCGCGCTGGCGCAGTCGGTGGCGGGCGCGCTCCGCGCGCGCGCCGAGGCCAAGGGGCTTTCAGCCGACATCAAGATCGCCGCCCGACTTCCCGCCCGCGTCCGCGGCGACGCGGTGCGGCTGCGCAGCGCGCTCGAAAACCTGATCGACAATGCGGTGAAGTTCACCGAGCGCGGCCGCATCGGCTTTTCAGTCTCGGCCGTGCGCGCGCGGCGTGGCCGGGCGCGGCTGAGCTTCGTCGTGTCCGACAGCGGCATCGGCATCACCGGCGCCGATCTCAAGCGGCTGTTTCGCCCGTTCGCGCAGGCGAGCGAGGATGTCGCGCGCCGCTACGGCGGCGCCGGGCTTGGCCTGGTGTTCGTCAAGCGCATCGCGCGGGCGATGGGCGGTGGGCTTGCCGTGACCAGCAAGCCGGGACGCGGCAGCACGTTCCGGCTTGCGGTGATGGTCGCGATCGATGCCGCGGCCGCGCCCAAGCGAAGGTCCCGTGCAACATCGTCGCCCGCGTTGCGCGTGCTCTGCGTCGAGGACAATCCCTACGGCCGGGTGGTGCTCAGCGCGGTTTTGACCGAGCTTGGCCATAGCGTGAGCTTTGCCGGCAGCGGCGAGGCCGCGGTCGCGGCGCTGGCACGCAACGAGCATGACGCGGTGCTGATGGACATTGCGCTGCCCGGCATGGACGGCATCGAGGCGACGCGCCGCATCCGCGCGCTGCCGAGCGCGGCCGGGCGGATCCCGATCATCGGCGTGTCGGGCCGCACCGACGCCAACGACGAGGCCACGGCCCGCGCGGCCGGCATGGACGGCTATTTGCGCAAGCCGGCGTCGCCGAAGGCGCTGAACGATGCGCTGCGGATGGCGGCCGGTTCGCGCTGGCAAGCGTAGCGAGCGGCCAGCGCGAACATCATCAGAGGCGTCAGGCGCGCTTGAACAGCCCGACGATCACCAGCAGCACGACCGCGCCGATGGTGGCATTGATGATGGAGGCGACCACGCCGCCGCCGATCACGATGCCGATGCGCGGCAACAGCCAATCGGCGATGAAGGCGCCAACGATGCCGACAATGATGTTGCCGATCAGGCCGAAGCCGATGCCTTGTACGATCAGGCCGGCAAGCCAGCCGGCGATCGCGCCGATGATCAGAATGATGATCAGTGCTTCGATAGTCATGTTTTCCTCCCGGGGCAGTTCTCGGGAAGCGTAACGCCAGGGATCGCGGCTGTCAGCCACCCTCGCCGCGGCTTTCGACCAGCCGGACCAGGTCCGACATGATGCGATTGAGCTCGAAATCCTTCGGCGTGTAGACCGCGGCGACGCCGGCCTGCTCGAGCTCGACGGCATCCTGCCGCGGAATGATGCCACCGACCACCACCGGCACGTCGTCGATGCCGGCCTGCTTGAGCCGGCGCACCACGTCCTTGACCAGCGGCAGATGGCTGCCGGACAGGATCGACAGCCCGACCACGTGCGCCTTCTGGGCGCGCGCCGCCTCGACGATCTCCTCGGGGGTGAGCCGGATGCCCTGGTAGATCACCTGCATGCCGGCGTCGCGCGCCCGCACCGCGATCTGCTCGGCGCCATTGGAGTGGCCGTCGAGCCCCGGCTTGCCGACCAGAAAGGTCAGGCGCCGCCCGAGCTTGCGCGAGACGCGGTCGACCTCGGCGCGGATGTCGTCGAGGCCGGCGACGTCGTTGCGCGCCGCATTGCCGACGCCGGTCGGCGCGCGGTATTCGCCGAACGCCTCGCGCAGCGCCCAGCCCCATTCGCCGGTGGTGACGCCGGCCTTGGCGCATTCGATCGACGCCGGCATGATGTTGCCGGAGCCTCGGGCGGCGCTCCTGAGATTCTTGAGCGCGGTTGCGACCGCGCGCGGATCGCGCGCGGCGCGCCAAGCGGCGAGCCGCTCGATCTGATCGCGCTCGGCATGCTCGGAAACCGTGATGATCGACTCGGCGCCGCCGGCCAGCGGCGACGGCTCGCTGTCCAGGTACTTGTTGACCCCCACGACCACTTGCTCGCCACGCTCGACCGCCTCGAGCCGCGCGGTGTTGGCCTCGACCAGCTGGCGTTTCATGTCGCCGCTTTCGACGGCAGCGACCGCGCCGCCCATTGCCTCGATGCGCGCCAGCTCCTCCTTGGCCTCGCGCTTGAGCTCCTCGACCTTGCGCGCGATCTCGGTCGAACCGTCGAAAATGTCGCCGTATTCCAAGAGGTCGGTTTCGTAGGCCAGGATCTGCTGCATGCGCAGCGACCATTGCTGGTCCCACGGCCGCGGCAGACCAAGCGCTTCGTTCCAGGCCGGCAGTTGCACGGCGCGGGCGCGGGCATTCTTGGACAGCGTCACCGCCAGCATCTCGATCAGGATGCGGGCGACGTTGTTCTCCGGCTGCGGCTCGGTCAGGCCCAATGAATTGACCTGCACGCCGTAGCGGAACAGCCGCTGCTTGGGGTCGGTGATGCCGTAGCGCTCGCGCGTGATCTCGTCCCACAGTTCGACGAAGGCGCGCATCTTGCAGAGCTCGGTGACGAAACGGAGCCCGGCGTTGACGAAGAACGAGATCCGCCCGACCACCTCGCCGAACTTCTCGGGGCTCACTTCGGGCGAAGCTCGCACCGTGTCGAGCACCGCGATCGCGGTGGCGAGCGCGAAAGCCAGCTCCTGCACCGGCGTCGCTCCGGCCTCCTGCAGGTGATAGGAGCAGATGTTCATCGGATTCCATTTCGGCAGCTCGGAGGTCGTGAAGATCGTCACGTCCTTGATCAGCCGCAGCGATGGCGCCGGCGGAAACACATAGGTGCCGCGCGACAGGTATTCCTTGATGATGTCGTTCTGAATGGTGCCGGTCAGCGCGGTGCGCGGCGCGCCCTGCTCGTCGGCGACCGCAATATAAAGCGCCATCAGCCACGCCGCCGTGGCGTTGATGGTCATCGAGGTGTTCATGGTGGCGAGCGGGATGCCGTCGAACAGCGCGCGCATGTCGTCGAGATGGCAGACCGGCACGCCGACCTTGCCGACCTCGCCGCGCGCCAGCACGTGGTCGGAATCGTAGCCGGTCTGGGTCGGCAGATCGAAGGCGACCGACAGGCCGGTCTGCCCCTTGGCCAGGTTCTTGCGGTAGAGCGCGTTCAATTCGCGCGCCGTCGAATGACCCGCGTAGGTGCGGAAAATCCAAGGCTTGTCGCGGTGTGGCTTATCGGGGTGTGGCTTGTCGCGCATGGCCTCGCCCATTCCGGCTGGCAGGGCCGGAATTTTGCAATGCAAACAGACCAATAGCCGATTTTTGTTGGGCCGTCAGGAACTATTTCGCATCTGCGACGTAAATCTTATTGCAACGCAATATAGCCCGGCGCAAACTCGCAAAACGCCTGTCAGGGCCGTTTTCGGGAAACCAAGGACAATGGCCGTCGCTCAGCTCAAGCCGTCGCAGTCGTCAGCCCCGATCAAGGGCCTCTACGCCATCGGCGAAGTTCCGCCGCTCGGCCAGATTCCGGAAAAGATGCACGCCTGGGCGATCCGCAAGGAGCGCCACGGCCCGCCGCTGACATCGATGCAGGTCGAAGTGGTGCCGACCTGGCCGGTCGGCGAGGACGAGGTGCTGGTCTACGTGATGGCCGCCGGCGTCAACTACAACGGCGTCTGGGCCGGGCTGGGCCAGCCGATCTCGCCGCTCGACGTTCATAAAAATCCATTTCACATCGCGGGCTCCGACGCCGCCGGCGTGGTCTGGGCGGTCGGCTCCAAGGTGCGGCGCTGGAAGGTCGGCGACGAGGTCATCGTCCACTGCAATCAGGACGACGGCGACGACGAGGACTGCAACGGCGGCGATCCGCTGCTGTCGCCGTCGCAGCGCATCTGGGGCTACGAAACGCCCGACGGCTCGTTTGCGCAGTTCTGCCGTGTGCAATCGCGGCAGCTCATGCAAAAGCCCGCGCATCTGCCGTGGGAGGAGGCGGCTTGCTACACGCTCACGCTCGCCACCGCCTATCGCATGCTGTTCGGCCACCCGCCGCACATTATGAAGCCCGGCGACTACGTGCTGGTGTGGGGCGGCTCGGGCGGCCTCGGGGTGTTCGGCGTCCAGCTCGCCGCGGCCTCGGGCGCCTATGCGATCGGCGTGATCTCCGACGAATCCAAGCGCGACTATGTGATGGACCTCGGCGCGCGCGGCGTGATCAACCGCAAGGACTTCAAGTGCTGGGGCGCGATGCCGAAGGTCGGCACGCCGGAATATTCCGAATGGGTCAAGGAGGCGCGGCGCTTCGGCAAGGCGATCTGGGACATCACCGGCAAGCGCGACGTCGACATCGTGTTCGAGCATCCCGGCGAGGAGACGTTTCCGGTGTCCTGTCTGGTGGTCAAGCGCGGCGGCATGGTGGTGTTCTGCGCCGGCACCTCGGGCTACAACATCAGCTTCGACGCGCGCTATGTCTGGATGCGGCAGAAGCGCATCCAGGGCTCGCATTTCGCGCATCTGAAGCAGGCCTCGGCGGCCAATCAGTTCGTGCTCGATCGGCGCATCTACCCGTGCATGAGCGACGTGCTGCCGTGGACCGAGATCCCGCGCGCCCACGAGATGATGTGGAAGAACCAGCACAAGCCCGGCAACATGGCGGTGCTGGTCAACGCGCCGCGGCCGGGGTTGAAGACGCTGGACGATGTGATCGAAGCCCGCGGCTAGGGCTCGAGGCAATTTCGCTGCCGGACGCATCGTGCGAGCGGATCGGCCTGTGGATAAAACGGTTTCTCTGGATAACCGGGCCTTCGCTGCTTGCCGTTGATTATGTTCCTACGTATATGTTCCTACAACCCCGCTCATTCGAGGGCGCCTCCGGAGGCATCTGAAGGCGGAGCGGGGTGCGGCGCCCGCGCCCCCGTGCCTCGCAAGCACGGCGCCCCGGGCGGCACGGGGATCGCCCCGGGGGCACTACGACCCCACGCGATTCGTTCGCTACCGTGATGATAGCCACGCTCAGCGCCAATGCTGGAAACGCGCGGTCAGCGGAAGCGCGGCCCCGGAGACCGTAAACCGCCGCGCGGAGCGCCGATGGGCGCAGCGTCCCTTCGCCAAAGGGGCGCGCACGCCTGCCAGAGGCGTGCAACCTACTGGGCGCCACTCGGCGCTCCGCCCCTCGGCTTTCCGAGGGACAAAGGCCCGCCTGCCAAGGCGGAAACACGACGGCCACCGCGGCGCCGACCAAAGGCCGCGGCGGATTTCGCATGGCTGTTTGACAAGTGAATCGGAGGAGAACGCGTGCGCGGTTGACGCACGCCGCGGCACCGCACGCGCTTCACCTCTCCCCGCTTGCGGGGAGAGGTCGACGTGCGAAGCACGTCGGGTGAGGGGGCGTGTCCGCAAGTCTGAGCATCTGGAGATGCCCCCTCACCCCGACCCTCTCCCCGCAAGCGGGGAGAGGGAGCGCGCCGAGTCCGCGGTGACGCACGGCGCGTAAGGGCGCGTGACCCATGACGTGGAGAGGTTGAATGTGAATCGCAGCGCTGCGCTGAGTCCGCGGTGACGCACGACAATTCAGTCCGCGGCTTTCGCCCGCTTCTCTCGCAATTCCATGATTATGGTGTTGAGCTCGGCGCCGTAGATGAAGATCGACGCGATCAGGTAGAGGAACACCAGCGCGATCATCGCCGAGGCGAGGCCGGCGTAATACGACACATAAGTGTAGGCGAAATCCGCGAGATAGCGGCCGAACACCTCGCCCGCCACCAGCCAGAGCACCAGGGTCGCGATCATGCCGGGTAGAATCGTCGACAGCGGCCGGCTGCCCGACGGCAGCCATTTGTGCGCAATGAACAACGCCGCGACCAGCACGATGGCGGTCACCGAAAACCGCACAAAGTTGAGCAACGGCCAGAGCGGCTCGAGCCATGGCACGAACCGCACCACGGTGGTGAAGATCAGCGGCGCCAGCACGATCAGGAACGCCAGCACCAGCAGCGACACCGCGGCCACCAGCACGTAGGCGATCAATTCCAGCCGCAGCACCCACCACGACCGCAGCTCGGTGAGATTGTAGGCACGGTTGAGCCCGATCCGCAGGCTCTCGATGCCGCTCGAAGCAAAGAAGATCGCGAGCGCCACGCCGACCGTGAGCACACCGCCGCGCGCGGTGGTGAGCACGTTGTGGATCTCGGCCGAGATCGGCGTTGCAACCTGGGTTGGCCAGGCCTCGAGCAGGATGAGCGCCACCTCGTCAGCCAGCTCCTTGGTGCCGAAGAAGCCGGCCACCGCCGTGACCACGATCAGGAACGGGAACAGCGCCATCAACGCCGACAGCGCAATGTGGCTCGCGATCGCCCAGCCGTCGTCGGCGTTGAAGCGATAGAAGGCGTCCATTGCGACGCGATAGCAGGTGTGTAGCAGCCTCACCGCCTCACTCCCGACCGGACGGCATGGCGTTTGAAATCGCGGATTATCGGCAGGATTGCAAGTGTGTCGCCGCCCAGGCGGAGGACAACCGTCGAACCGGCGTGAAGCAGGCCTTCGGGATCAGGCGGCCTGCACGTCGTCGAGGAAGCGACGCACCTCGGCGTCGAGCTTCTCGGCCTCGCTCGCCAACGCTTCCGCCAGCGATTTGACGTCGGCCGCGGTGGCGCGCGCGTCGGTGCTGGTGCCGGCGACGCGGCTCATGGCCTCCGCACCGGAGCGCGCCTCGGCCGAGGCGCGGCTGACGCCGTCGGCGATCGACGAGACGGCGGTGTTCTGCTCCTCGACCGTGATCGAGACCGTGGACGCGATCTCCGACATGTCGGTGATGATCGAATTGACCTGCCCGATGGCCTGCGTGGCGTCGGCTGCGGCGGACTGGATCGCGCCGATCTGCTCGGCGATCTCTTCGGTGGCGCGCGCGGTCTGGCCGGCAAGCGATTTGACCTCGGCCGCGACCACGGCGAAGCCGCGGCCGGCGTCGCCGGCGCGCGCCGCCTCGATCGTGGCGTTGAGCGCCAGCAGGTTGGTCTGGCCGGCGATCGCCTGGATCAGGCCGATGACTTCGCCGATCCGGGTCGCGGCGCCGCCGAGCTCGGTCATGGTCTGGGCGGTGCGGCGGGCCTCGGCGACCGCGCGGCTCGCCACGTCGGTCGATTTGGCGGCCTGGCTTGCGATCTCGCCGATCGAGGCGGCGAGCTCCTCGACCGAGCTCGCGGCGGCGGTGACGTTCTGCGAAGCCGCCGTGACACGGCCTTCGGCGGTGCTGGATTCAGCCGTCACCGCATCGGCTGCGCGGTTGAGCTTGGCCGAGGACTTTTCCAGCTCTTTTGCCGCGCCGTGCACGTTGCCGAGCGCCTTTTGCACCGAGCCGCGGAACGAAGCGATGGCGGCAGCGACGCTTTCGCTGCGATGCTCGCGCGCGCGCGTCGATTGCGCCTGCTCCGAGGTGAGGCGGTCGCGCTCGATCATGTTGTCGCGGAACACGATCACGGTTCGCGCCATCGAGCCGATCTCGTCGGATGCGTGGGTGGCCGGGATCTTGGCCGAGATGTCGCCGTCCGCCAGCCGCTTCATGACGTCGACAAGGCCGTTGAGTGGGCGGGTGATGCTGCGGCCGATCATCCAGCTCAAGGCCAGACCGATCAGGACGGTCGCAAGGCCGACGCCGATGATGATCTTGCTGGTCCGCGCCTGCGACGCCATCAGCACGGCCGACGCCGCCGCGGTGCGATCCTTGGCCGACGCGATGATCTCGTCGGCCACCGGGATCATGGTCCTGGTATTGAAGTCGATGACCGCGACCGGCGGATTGATCTTATCGTCGGCCGCGATCCATTCGGCGAAGGTGTCGATGTAGTTCTTGACCTGCTGTGCCAGCTGCTCCTTCATCACCTCGGCCGCCACGATGCCGTCCAGGAGCTTCTTGAAGCTGTTGAACTCGTTGGCAAACACGTTCTGCATCAAGGTCGAGCGGGTAAGCCGGTATTCGCTTTCAAACCGCCGCATGGTGAGCAGCGAAATCAGCAGCTTCTGCGCGTCGCTTTCGCCGAGCCACGACATGTCTTCGTGGATCAGGCGCTCGACCGTGGCCGCGACCTTGGCCATGCGGGCGCGCACGCCTTCCGATTCCGTATAGCCGAGGATTCTCTGATTTTGCGTCAGCTCGTCGAACTGACTGGCCATCTCTTTCAGGTTGCCGTGCAGCGGCGCGAGCTTTTGACGGGTCGCCGCGCTGACGGATTGTTCGAGAGCCGAGAGCGTGCGTTGACTGGCCGTGTGCGACTCTTCGAACCCCTTGATCAGCTCCGGGCTCGGCCGCGCGGCAAAATCGCGCGTGCGAACGCGCATCTGGATCAACGAAGACTTGAATTCGCGGCTGATGTCGGCGAGGTCGGCCGCGCGCTGGCTGGCCTTGTGCGCCTGTTCGACCTCGTATTCGCCGACCGTGAAGGCGATGCCGTTGATCAGGAAGCCGGCGACCGGGATCACGGCGAGCGCAATGATGCGAACACGAACCGAGACGCCGGACATGATGCGGTAGATCGACAATCTCATGGGGCCCCCACGCGGTCTGCCGGCCGGCGTGGCGGCAGCTCCGCGGTGATTAATGAAAGAGCCGAAAATGGTTAAGAATGTCGCAAATCATGCAGTTTGCCCGTGATTTACGCAGGGTCGCGATTGCGGGCGCGATTTGTGCGCTGCACACTGAGGCCGCAGTGGTCCAGGATGTTGCGATGGTGAAGCCTGCTACCGCCTCTGAGACGTCGAGCGATCTGGTGGCCGCGGCGCACGGCGCCGCGCGGGCCGTCGAAGCGCTGCTTGCGGATGCCGCCGGCAAGGTGCGCGAGCGGGTCGTCGCCGGCGGCGCGCCGGACGCGCGCCTGATGAATCGCGAGCAGCGCGCCACCCATGGGCTCGCCTGGCTCGCCACCTACGTCGAGGCGGTGCGGCAACTTGCCACCTACGCCGCGCGTATGCACGACGGTGGCCGGCTGTCGGACGTCGAGGAGCTGCTGGTCCGCATCGGGCTTGGCGAATATCTGGCGCAGATCGCCGGCGGGATTCCGATCAGCCAGGGCGAAATGGTGCGGCCGGCCGACCTCGGCCTGTCGGCTGCGGCGGTCGCCGCGCGCTTGACCGGCGAGGTCGGTGCGCTGATCGCGTCCGGCAACACCGCGCAGAACCGGGCGCGCCTGGTCGAGCTGATGTGCTCCGGCCACGGCTCGACGGTCGGCGCCGCCGGCCTCGACGACACGCTCGAACAAATCCGTGACGAGATGCGCAAGTTCGCCGACAGCGAAGTGGTCGAGCACGCGCAGACCTGGCACCGCACCAACAGCTACATCCCGCTCGAAGTCATCGCGCACATGTCGCGGCTCGGCGTGTTCGGACTGACCGTGCCCGAGCCATTCGGCGGCATGGGGCTCGGCAAGGAATCGATGTGCGTGGTCTCGGAGGAATTGTCGCGCGGCTATATCGGCGTGGGCTCGCTCGGCACCCGCTCCGAGATCGCGGCCGAGCTCATTCTCGGCAGCGGCACCGACGAGCAGAAGCGCGCACTGGCTGCCGAAGATCGCGTCCGGCGAGGTGTTGCCGACTGCGGTGTTCACCGAACCGAACACCGGTTCCGATCTGGCCTCGGTCAAGACCCGCGCGGTGCGCGACGGCGGCGTCTACAAGATCTTTGGCAACAAGACCTGGATCACCCATCCGGTCCGCGCCGATCTGATGACGCTCTTGGTGCGCACCAATCCGTCGCAGTCCGGCTATCGCGGGCTGTCCATGCTGCTGGCCGAGAAGCCGCGCGGCGATGACGGCAACCCGTTCCCGGTCGCCGGCATGACCGGCACCGAGATCGAGGTGCTGGGCTATCGCGGCATGAAGGAATACGAGATCGCGTTCGACGGCTTCGAAGTGAAAGCCGAGAACCTGCTGGGCGGCGTCGAGGGTCAGGGCTTCAAGCAGCTGATGAACACCTTCGAGGCGGCGCGCATCCAGACCGCGGCGCGCGCCATCGGCGTGGCGCAGGCCGCGATGGAACAGGCGCTGTCCTATGCCCAGAGCCGTATCCAGTTCGGCGAGCCGATCGTCAATTTCCCGCGCGTCGCCGACAAGATCGCGATCATGGCGGTCGAGATCATGATCGCGCGCCAGCTCACCTATTTCGCCGCGCGGCAAAAGGACCTCGGGCGGCGCTGCGATCTCGAGGCCGGCATGGCGAAACTCCTGGCCGCGCGGGTGGCATGGGCGGCCGCCGACAATGCGGTGCAGATCCACGGCGGCAATGGCTTTGCCATGGAATTCCCGATCTCGCGCATCCTGTGCGACGCGCGCATCCTGTCGATCTTCGAGGGTGCCGCCGAAATCCAGGCAAACGTGATCGCGCGCCGGCTGCTCGACGGCTCGAACTGATCGAACCGCCGCTGGACACCAGCAACCATTGGCCGGATGCCGCGTTTGACGTCCATCAAAGTTGGGATGCCGGCGGCGTGTCAGGCTGCCGGTTCTGGAGGACGCAATGGCCGACGTGATGATCGATAAAGGCGCTTGGGTCGTGGTCTGCGATGGTGCCAAGGCCCTGGTGCTCGAAAACGTTGGCAACCGCCTGGCGCCAAGCCTCGTCACCAGGGAGGTGTACGGGCAGCCCGATCCGAAGACTCACGAGCTTGGCACCGACAAGCCGGGACGCTCGTTCAGCTCGGTCGGCAGCGGCCGCAGTGCCATGGAGCAGACCGACTGGCACGAGCAGGAGGAGCAGCGGTTCCTGGCCAAGCTCGCGGCGCGGTTGGACAAGGCCGTGCTGGCCGGCGAGACGCGGTCGTTGATCGTCGTGGCCCCGCCGCGCGCAATCGGCGTGTTGCGCCGGCAGTATTCGGCGCATATACGCCAGGCCTTGAAGGCGGAGGTTGAGAAGGACTACGTCAGGATGCCGGTCGCAGATATCGCGCGGCATCTGAGTCTTAGAGCATGATCCCGAAAAGTGTGCAGCGGTTTTCGGAAAAGATCATGCTCAAACAAGACCCTTCATGCGCGGTAGCCGAGTTCGCGCAGCGATTCCGCGATGGCCTTGGTTAGCGGGGTGTGCGGAATTTCTCCGATCGCGGACTTGAGCTTGTCGCCTGAAATGGCGTGCGGCACCCGCCAGAGATATTCCAGCTCGGACAACTCGCGGCCCATCGCCAGCAATTGCCCGAACGTCTTGAGCATCCACCAGCTCATCAGACGCACGTTGAACGTGGCTTTGGTCGTCGCCTCGATCGCAGCGATGAACTGGGCCCCGGTCGGCGCGTGACCGGGGAAGCCGAACGTCTCGCAGGGAGCGAAACTCTCGCGCCGCTCCGCAAGCCGGATCATCGTCGTCGCGAAGTCAGGCAGGTAAGCCCAGGCGTGCACCACGTCGAGGGGCCCCGGATAGGTCAGGCGCTGGCGCGCGATGTCCTTGGCGATGACCAGATCGAACCAGGAGCCGCGGCCGCCGCCAAAGAAATCGCCGGCGCGCAGCACGATGGCTCGCATGCCGCGGTCGCAGGCCTCGCGGATGCGCTGCTCGATCTCCACGCGCATTGCGCCCTTGCGCGTGGTGGGTTGCATCGGCGTGCTCTCGTCGAGCACCGGCGGCATGCCTGCGCCAAAATTCCATACGCTGCCGGGAAACAACAGCACCGCCCCGTTCTCCTCGGCCGTTGCAATGGCGCCATGCGCGAGCGATAGCGCATTCTTCTGCCACAGCGTGATGGCTGGATTGAACGCGTTGAGCACGACGTCGCAGCCGCGCCCCGCCGCGATGGCCTCGTCGCGGGTCACCGCCTCGACCGGCTCGACCTTGCGCGGCACCGCGCCGGCGCGGCCCGGCCGCACCAGACCTTTCACGCTCCAGCCGGCGTCGCGAAACGCCGAGGCCGCGACAAATCCCAGCCGGCCGGCCGAGCCGAGAACGAGAATCCGACGGGTCATGCGCTGCGGGACTGCCTTGTGATGCCGTTCGCCCCTATATAAGAAGCGCCCGCATTGCCAGGGGAAACCGCATGGCCGACGTCATGTCGCATTATCTCGTTCCGGTCGCCATCGGCGCGGTGGCGGTGGTGCTGTTGCTTGGCTTGCTCAACATGATGCGCGGCGGCTCGCCCAACACCTCGCAGCGGCTGATGCGGCTGCGCGTGCTGCTGCAGTTCGTCGCCATCGTGGTCGTCATGGCGACGATCTGGATCATGGGTCGCTAGCGGGCCGCCTATCGGACCGGTACCGCGCGCATATATTCCACCTTCGGCGCCTTGGACTTCTTGGCCTTCTTCCGCTTGGCGGCGGAGAAATCGGTGGCTTGCGAGGCGGTGGCGCCGGGCGCGCCGGCTGCTGGCGCGGGCGCTGCGGGAATGAGCAGCAAAACGGCGGCGGTGGCGATCATTGCGAGACGCACGAGAAACCTCCCTGAGCTTCGGCCAAGGAGTAGAATAGACCGATCGGCGAGATTCGAAAGCGGCACGAGGACGCAATGGTCGTCTTGAATCGCATCTACACCCGCACCGGCGACGACGGCACCACCGCGCTCGGCTCCGGCGCCAGGCGCAAGAAATACGACCTGCGGGTGGCAGCCTATGGCACGCTCGACGAGGTCAACGCCGTGATGGGGCTCGTCAGGCTGCACACCGCGGGCGATCCGGCGCTCGATCCCGCGCTGGCGCGCATTCAAAACGACCTGTTCGACGTCGAGGCCGACCTGTGCCTGTCGGAAAAAGGCCCCGGCGGCGCGCGGCTCACCGTCACCGACGCGCAGGTCGCCTGGATCGAAGGCGAGATCGACCGGCTCAACGCCGCGCTTAGCCCCCTGAAGTCCTTCGTGCTGCCGGGTGGCACGCCGGCGGCGGCCCACCTGCATCTCGCCCGCACCATCTGCCGGCGCGCCGAGCGCATCATGGTGGAATTGCGCGACCAGCCCGGCGAGAGCGTCACCGATGCGTCGCTGAAATACGTCAACCGGCTGTCGGATTTTCTGTTTGTCGCGAGCCGCTACGCCAACGACAAAGGCGCAAGCGACGTGCTCTGGGTGCCGGGGCAAAACCGCTAAGAGCGAGATGATGGCGCGTCGATTGCGGAGTGGACTGATCGCTGCTTCGATCGCCCTCGCGATGCCGGCGAAGGCGGCAACACCGCTTGACGCGCTGATCAAGCCGGTGGCGAACGCCAGCGCCTGCTTCAGCCGTGTCTACGACGCGGCCCATCTGCGTCAGCATCCCCGGCAGACGACCACGGCGATGACGATCTGGCTCCGCTACGAGCCGATGCAGGGCGGCGCGCCGGGGCTTGCGCTGGATCTCGGCATTGCGATCCAGCGCCGCGGCGACCCGCTGCCGTATTTCGCACAAGGTGATTGCGTTTGGGACGCGCGCGCCAATCGCAACACCTCGGATCAGCGCATGGTCAAGTCGCTCAACAAGGATGAAGCCGCCGTCTGCATGATGTCGGCGCAGCCGGACGTGTTCGAAGCGACCAGCGCCGAAGAGGGCGGCTTCCTGTTGCTCGACCGCGGCAAGGACCGTGACACGCTGATGGTCTATCTGGACGACGGGCTGACCATGGTGAAGCGCGCCACCCGCGGCAGCCATGAGCACGTCGGCTTCGGCACCGACGACCGGGTGTTCCTGCTGCGCCGGACCGACATCAAGAATTGCGCGGCGGTCGAGAATGCGGTGACCGAGCCCGAACCCGGCGTGGCGCCGCGGCAGCGTTGACCCCGATTGGGGCGGCTATTAGGGTGCGCCGCACCAATTCCGGGCCCGCAATCCGGGGCAAAGTGGCCCGAGGAGCCGACTGACAACATGAAGATCCTGGTGCCCGTCAAACGGGTGGTGGACAAGGACATCAAAATTCGCGTCAAGGCGGACGGCTCGGGCGTCGAGCTTGCCAACGTGAAAATGTCGATGAACCCGTTCGACGAGATCGCGGTCGAAGAGGCGATCCGGCTGAAGGAGGCCGGCAAGGCGACCGAAATCGTTGCGGTGTCGATCGGCCCGCAGCAGGCGGCCGAGACCATCCGCACCGCGCTCGCCATGGGCGCCGACCGCGGCATCCTGGTGAAGGTGGAGGGCGCGGTCGAGCCGCTGGCGGTTGCGAAAATCCTCAAGGCCATCGTCGACGCCGAGAAGCCCGGGCTGGTCATCATGGGCAAGCAGGCGATCGACGACGATTGCAACGCCACCGGCCAGATGCTGGCGGCGCTCACCGGCTGGTCGCAGGGCACGTTCGCGTCGAAGCTTGTGATCGACGGCGACAGCGTCCAGGTCACGCGCGAGGTCGACGGCGGATTGCAGACCGTGAAACTCAAGGGCCCGGCGATCGTCACCACCGATCTCCGCCTGAACGAGCCGCGCTACGCCAGCCTGCCGAACATCATGAAGGCGAAGAAAAAGCCGATCGACGAGAAGACGCCTGACGCCTACGGCGTCGACATCAAGCCGCGGCTCGAAGTGGTCAAGACCTCGGAGCCGCCGAGCCGCAAGTCCGGCGTCAAGGTTGCATCCCCCGCCGAGCTGGTCGGCAAGCTCAAGGACGCTGGGGTGATCGGATGACCACGCTGCTGCTCGCCGAGCACGACAACAAGTCGCTGAAGGACTCCACCAACAAGGCGATCACCGCCGTCAACGCACTGGGCGGCGACGTGCACGTGCTAGTCGCAGGCCTTGGCTGCAAGGCCGTGGCCGATGCCGCCGCCAAGCTCGACGGGGTCAAGAAAGTTCTGCTCGCCGACGCGCCGATCTACGAGCATGCCTTGGCGGAGCCGCTCGCAGCCTTGATCGTTTCGCTCGCCGGCTCCTATGACGCGATCGTGGCGCCGGCCACCACCAACGGCAAGAACGTCATGCCGCGGGTCGCCGCGCTGCTCGACGTCATGCAGGTGTCTGATGTCAGCAAGGTGCTCGGGCCCGACACGTTCGAGCGGCCGGTCTATGCCGGCAACGCGATCCAGACCGTGAAGTCGAAGGACGCGAAAAAGGTCATCACCATCCGCACCGCGGCGTTCCAGGCGGCCGGCGAGGGCGGCTCGGCCGCGGTCGAGGCGGCTGCGTCGCCGGCCGATCCCGGCCTGTCGTCGTTCGTCGGCGAAGAGCTGTCCAAAAGCGACCGGCCGGAGCTGACGTCGGCGAAAATCATCATCTCCGGCGGCCGCGCCATGCAGAGCCGCGACAATTTCACCAAATACATCGAGCCGGTAGCGGATAAGCTGGGCGCGGCGGTCGGCGCCTCGCGCGCGGCCGTCGACGCCGGCTACGCCCCGAATGACTGGCAGGTCGGCCAGACCGGCAAGGTGGTCGCGCCCGAGCTCTACATCGCGGTCGGCATTTCCGGCGCCATCCAGCATCTCGCCGGCATGAAGGATTCCAAGGTGATCGTCGCCATCAACAAGGACGAGGAGGCGCCGATCTTCCAGGTTGCCGACTACGGCCTGGTGGCCGATCTCTACCAGGCGCTGCCGGAGCTGCAGGCCGAATTGGACAAGATCAAGCGCTGACAATCGGATAGACTTGGACCAGCATCATGGCGCAGGGCATTCGCAAGGTCGGAATCGTCGGCGCGGGCCAGATGGGCAACGGCATTGCCCATGTCTGCGCGCTCGCGGGCATTCCCGTGGTGCTAAACGACGTGGCGCCGGCGCGCTTGAAAGAGGCGCTCGCCACCATCAACGGCAACATGGCGCGGCAGGTCAGCCGCAAGCGCATCACCGAGGACGACAAGGCAGCGGCGCTTAAGCGCATCAGCACGGCCGACACCTACGACGGGCTTGCCGATTGCGATATGGTGATCGAGGCCGCGACCGAGAAGGAAGAGGTCAAGCGCAAGATCTTCGCCGAGCTATGCCCGTCGCTGCGGCCCGAAACGATCGTGGCCAGCAACACGTCGTCGATCTCGATCACGCGCCTCGCCTCCTCGACCGACCGGCCGGAGAGGTTCATCGGCATCCATTTTATGAACCCGGTGCCGTTGATGGAGCTGGTCGAGCTGATCCGCGGCATCGCCACCGCCGACGCCACGTTCGAGGCCGCCAAGGACTTCGTCACCAAGCTCGGCAAGACCATCGCGGTGGCGGAGGATTTCCCCGCCTTCATCGTCAATCGCATCCTACTGCCGATGATCAACGAGGCGATCTACACGCTGTACGAGGGCGTCGGCAACGTCGAGGCGATCGACACCGCAATGAAGCTCGGCGCGCATCATCCGATGGGGCCGCTCGAACTGGCCGACTTCATCGGCCTCGACACCTGTCTGTCGGTGATGCAGGTGCTGCACGAGGGACTGGCCAACTCCAAGTACCGGCCGTGCCCGCTGCTGGTGAAATATGTCGAGGCGGGCTGGCTCGGCAAGAAAGCCGGGCGCGGCTTCTACGATTACCGCGGCGCCAAGCCGGTCCCGACCCGCTGATGGATTGCGAGTGGGATTGCGCCTCGGGTCTGGCGCAAGGCCGGAACCCGGAATCCAGACGAACACTCAACATTTGCATCGTCCGGAATGACAGCGGGAGAGTCGCGTCATGAACAGCGTCATTCGAAACTGCCTGCCGCCGGACCGTAACCCGCGCAAGCCGAAGGTCACGCTACCGAAGGGCTCGATCGATACCCACGTCCACGTCTTCGAGCAGGCGCGCTACAAGATGAACCCGGACCGCGGCTACAACCCGCCGGATTCGACGCTCGCCGACCTCAAGCACCTGCATGCGACGCTCGGCGTCGAACGCGTGGTGTTCACCCAGCCGTCCACCTACGGCACCGACAATTCGGCGATCCTCGACGGCATGACCGCGCTCAACGCCGAGACGCCCAATCGCGCCCGCTGCGTCGTCGCCATCACCATGGACATCAGCGACCAGGAGCTCGCCGCGCTCAACGACAAGGGCGCGCGCGGCGTGCGCCTCAACACCGACAACAAGGGCGGCATGCCGATCGGGTTCGATCAGATCGGCGAGCTCGAGGCGCGCATCAAGCCGTTCGGCTGGCACCTCGAATGGCTGTTTCCGGGCAAGGACATCCTGGAGCTGATGCCGGTGTTCAAGACCATCAAGGTGCCGATGTCGATCGGCCATTTCGCCTATCAGCCCGCTACCGCCGGCGTGCAGGCGCCGGGCTTCCAGGCGCTGCTCGGCCTGATGCGCGACGGCAACACCTGGATGAAGATTTCCGGCGCCAACCGCGTCAGCGCGACCGACCTGCCGCCCTACGACGATGTTGCGCCGATGGCGCATGCGCTGATCGAGGCCGCGCCCGACCGGATCATGTGGGGCACCGACTGGCCGCACCCCAACAAGTACCTGGTCAATCCGAACGATGGCGACCTGGTCGACGCGTTCGGCGATTGGGTGACCGACGCAAACATGCGCCGCAAGATCATGGTCGACACGCCGGCGCGGTTTTATCGGTTTTGACCGCCGCGCCTGCGAAACGACTTTTGCGGAACGCTTACGCCGCCGCGGCCGGGGCTTGCGGCGCGGTGTCCCTCCAGGCCGGCAGCGCGGAGACGCGGCCGAACCAGTCGCGCAGCTTGGCGTAAGGCTCGACCGGCAGTCCGCCCTGCTGGATGTAGAACAGCGGTGCCGCCACCGCGAAGTCGGCGAGCGTCAGCTCCTTGCCGACGAGGTACGGCCCCTTGGCAAATTGCGCGTCGAGCAGCTTGGCTTCCTTGTGGAAGGCCGCGGTGCCCTTGGCAACCTCGGCTTCATCGGGTGGGCCGAGGTTCAGGAGTTTCTTCACCAGCCGGTTGACGATCAGCGGTTCGCAAGCCTCCTTGCCCCAGTGCGCGAGCTGCCAGCATTGCCAGCGCATGATGTCGGCGCGCGTGCGCGGATCGTTCGGCCAAAGCGAGTTCGGTTTCTGGCTCGCGATGTATTGCAGGATGGCGTTCGAACTCGGTGAGCCTGAAGTCGCCATCGACCAGCGTCGGCGTGCGGCCGGTGGGACTGAGCGCCAGGTATTCCTGCGCGCGCGGCTTGGTCAGGTCGACGAATTGCATTTCAAGCGGGATGCCGAGATGGGCCGCGACCGCGCGCACCTTCCAGGTGTTGGGCGAGGGCGGAAATCCATAGAGCTTCATGATCAACTCCTACCGTTGGTGGCTGGTGAAATGGGACACGAGCTTGTGCGGTTGCAGGCACACGTCCATGGATAAGCGGTCAATTGGACGGCGTGATCAGCGCGATCATCGCCTCGCCCGGGTCGAGCAGGATCGCGATGCGGCCGACGCTGGGGACGTCAAACGCCGGTTTCATCAGCTTGGCGCCGGCCTGCGTGGCCTTGGTCGCGCGGGCATCGACATTGTCGACCGCGACGTAGGACACCCAGCTTTCCTGGAGCTGCTCGAATTCCGACGCGCTGATGTCGAAGAAGCCGCCGACCATTTCGCCGTTCATCTTGGCGACCCAATAGGTCTTGCCGTCGCCCATCGGCATGGCGTCGAAGGTCCAGCCGAGCATGTCGGTGTAGAACCGCTTGGCGTCCTCGACGTCGCGCGTCATCAGCTCGTTCCAGTAGAATGCACCGTGCGACCAGGCCATTTCATCCTCTCAGCGTTGATCCGTGCCGACCGACTGTGGCGGTGCGTTGTGTCCGTCCTGTGACCCTCAGGCCAGGAATTTCTCGAGCTTGTTCAAGGAGGCGCTCCAGCCGTGCTGGTGGCGGTCGCGCGCGTCCTCGTCGAAGAACTGCTCGTGCGTGAGCGTCAGCAAGGTGCCGCCGCCGTCGGCCTTGAGCGACACCGTCACCAGCGATTCACGCTCCGGCGTGCTCTTCCACGCCCAGGTGAAGACGATCTTCTCGTTCGGCACCAGGTCGCGGTAGACGCCGCTGACGTCGTGCTCGTCGCCCGGCGTGATCATTTTGATGTGATAGCGGCCGCCGACGCGCAGATCGGTTTCCGCGCGCACGCTGGTGACCTCCTCGGAGCCCATCCAGCGCGCTAGCTTTTCCGGCTCGGTCCAGGCGGCGAAGACCTTGGCGGGCGGCGCGTTGTAGCGCCGCTTGAGGGTGAGGCTGGGCTTGGTGGCTGTTTGGGTGGCCATGATTCGTCCTCCTCCAGAAATGCGCCGAGCCGGCTCAGCCGGTCGGACCAGAAACGCTCGTAGCGGTTCAACCAATCCATCGCGGACTTCATGGCGGCCGCGGTGAGCTGGCAATGGACGGTGCGGCCCTGCTTGCGCCGGCTGATCAGACCGGCATCCGACAGCACGTCGAGATGCTTCATGACCGCCGGCAGCGATACCGGGAACGGCCGCGCCAGTTCGCTGACCGAAAGCCCGTCGCTCTGCCCAAGCCGCGCGATCAGCGCGCGCCGCGTCGGATCGGCCAGCGCCGAAAAAATGCGATCGAGGGCTTCGGCTCGATAGTTAACCATTTGGTTAAGTGTAGGGCTGCGACGGCGACTTGTCAACCGCGCCGGCGCCATCTTCCGGCAAGCCATTGCGCCGGTCGGCCGTCGATGGCGATGATGCCAATGAAGATCGCCGCCATGCCGGCGATCTGGTGGATCTCCAGGCTCTCGCCCAGCAGGACGATACCCAGCACGATGGCGCTGACCGGCACCAGGAACGTCACCAGCAGCGCATTGGTCGCGCCGGCCCGGCCAATGACGCGGAAGTAGATCAGATAGGCGAGCGCGGAGCAGATCAAGGCCAACGCCAAGCATCGAGCAGAGCGCGGGCCAGGACGACGTCAGCAGCGCAGCTGGCCGATCGAACAGCATGACGAGCGGCAGCAGCAGCACGGTCGACATGGTCAATTGTCCGGCCGCGACGATCATGGGAGGCTGCTTGCGAACCTGTCGCGAGTACACCGCGCCGAACGCGTAAGAGATTGCGGTTGCGAGACAGGCGAACTCCGCCAGCACGTGGCTGCCTAACTCGCCCAGCAGGTCGACGCCAATCAGCACGATGACGCCGATCAAACCCGCCGCCACGCCGACCGCGCGTCCCGCGCTCAGCTTGTCGTCATGCGTCAGGACATGCGCGACCAGAACGCCGAACAGCGGGCTGGTGCCGACGATGATCGAGGCGAGCCCGATCGAAATGTGAATTTGGCCCCAGAACAGCAGCGTGAACGGCAAGGCATTGTTGAAGGCCGCCATGATGGTGAAATTCCACCAGGTCCGTGCGTCGCGCGGCCAGATCACGCCGAGAATGCGGGCGATCATTGCGAGCGCTGCCGCCGCAATCCCGACGCGGCCGAGCGCCAAGGTCAACGGCGGGATTTCCACCACCGCGATCTTGGCGAAGTAGAACGAGCCGCCCCAGAACACCGAAAGCACGATCAGCAGCAGCCAGTCGGTGGCCGACATGGTGAGCGCGGTCGGCTTTGGAGCGGAGCGGGCGGGCGGCATCGGGAGGATCCGGACGGGCGCGTGAAACTGCCCGATCCGGACCGGCCGAACCACCCGCTTCATGCTGCCAAGCACAAACGCCGCATTAACCGCTCGTTAACGGTCAGGGTTCGTTAAGGCCCGCCCGCTAAAGTGAGATTGCACGATTGGGTCGCCACGCATGGCCGTTACACCTGTCAATCTCGCCTCCAGCACGGCACCCAATTGGCTCAAGGAAGCCCAGGAGTCGCTCGCGGCCGCGGCCAATCCGGGCGGCTTGCTGGGCACCTTGCAGGGCGCCGCCAAAGGCAAGCTCGGCAGCCATCAAGACCTTCCTGGCCAACAGCCAGAACACCGCCAACAGCTTCGCCTTGATGTCGGCAGAGCACGCTATCGGCCGCGTTCAATCTGACGCTGCAGATGTCGGATGCGGCCGCGCAGAAGCGCTCCACCGAGAAGCTCAACGCGCTGCTCGCGCAAAACGCGCAGCCGACCAACTACACGCCGCCGCACGGGCTCGACCCGGTGATCTATTTCGAAGACGGCACGACGCTCGACACCATCAACAACATCCTGACGCATGGTCGAACGGCAAGCAGATCGACACCACCACCGGCAGCCCTACGTCGAACCCGGCTACGATCATCCAGATGGCCAACGGCGCCTATCTCGACACCAAGAACAACATCCTGACGATGCCCGACGGCACCAAGATCGACACCGTCACCGGGCTGACGATCACGGTCTGAGATCGGGCGCTGACGCGTAGCGAGTACAGAGTATGGATGTCGCCTCGATCGCCGCAGCCTTCATCGCCGCAGCAGGCCGCCAGGTGCAGACCGCCGTCGCGGCCAAGATGCTGCGCATGAATGCGGAGCGCGGCGACGACGCGGCCAAGCTGCTCGACGGCGGCGCAGCAGAATTTCGACCGCCTCGCCAATGTCGCCTCCGGCATCGGCGGCAATCTCGACATCAGCGTGTGAGCGACAAGCTATTGACCGAGCGCCGCGGTGACGAGCTTGATCGCGTCGTCGCTCGCCCATTCCGCCGGTCCCGCCAGCGTCGCAAGCTCGCAGCCGTTCGGATCGACGAGCAGCGTGGTCGGCATGCCGAACGCCTTGCCGACCGCCTTCAGATCCTGGAACACCTTGGCGCTGTTGTCGGCGTAGTAGCCGAGCCGTGTTGATGCCGACCTCCTTCAGCCACGCCTTCGGCTTGTCCAGGATCGCGGGTGTCGATGTTGACGGAGACCACCTCGAAACCTCGGCCCGCCGAGCTTGGCCTGCAGCGCGTCGAGCGCCGGCATTTCCTTGCGGCAGGGCACGCACCAGGTCGCCCACAGGTTCAACAGCACCGTGCGGCCGCGCCAGTCGGCGAGCGTCTTGGGCGCGCCGTTGCCGTCCTGGAAGGCGAGCGCCGGCAGGCGTTTTCGGGTGCGTTGGCGACCGCGACGGCGGCGACCTCGCCTCGGACCAGCGGCGCCATCCGGCGGGCGGTTTCCAGCGCGGGCTTGCAGGCCGGATCGGCCACCGCGACATTGCCTGCCAGGCGGCCAATCCCGTATACCCCCGCCAGCCCGACCGCGACGCCCAGCCACGCCGCCCAGCCAAGATGACGGCGAGCCGTCTTCTTGGCGTGGCTGCGCGCGGTGTCTTGCGGACTCGGTCATGATCGGTGAATTCCGGTGGCCAAGAAGCAGCAAGTGGCAAGAGATCGCGGCAAGAGCAACACGATGTGGGGCGGGCGCTTCGCGTCGGGCCCCGCCGCCATCATGGAGAAGATCAACGCCTCGATCGACTTCGACTGGCACCTGTACCGGCAGGACATCGCCGCCAGCAAGGCCCACGCCGCGATGCTGGCCAAGCAGGGCATCATCGCGGCGGACGATGCCCGCAAGATCGCTCACGGTCTAGACACGATCCTGTCAGAGATCGGCTCCGGCAAGTTCAAGTTCAAGCGGGCGCTCGAGGACATTCATATGAATGTCGAGAGCCGGCTCGCCGAGCTGATCGGGCCGGCGGCCGGCCGGCTGCACACCGCGCGCTCGCGCAACGACCAGGTCGCGACCGATTTCCGGCTGTGGGTGCGGTCGCGGATCGACGACATCGACGGGCTGCTCGGCGACTACCAGCGGGCGCTGGCCGAGAAGGCGCTGGAGCACGCCGGCACCGTGATGCCGGGCTTCACGCATCTGCAAAGCGCCCAGCCGGTGACGTTCGGGCATCATCTGCTCGCCTATGTCGAGATGGCGGCGCGCGACCGCGACCGGCTTGCGCGGCGCGCGCGTCGCGGCTGAACGATTCGCCGCTCGGCGCCGCGGCGCTCGCCGGCACCTCGTTTCCGATCGACCGCGACGATGACGGCGGAGGCGCTCGAGTTCGACGGGCCGATGGCGAACTCGCTCGACGCCGTGTCCGACCGCGACTTCGTGATGGAGACGCTGGCCGCCGCCGCGATCGCGTCGGTGCATCTGTCGCGCTTCGCCGAGGAGATCGTGATCTGGACCTCGCCGCTGGTCGGGCCTGATCAAGCTCAGCGACAAGTTCACCACCGGCTCCTCGATCATGCCGCAGAAGCGCAACCCGGACGCCGCCGAGCTGGTGCGCGCCAAGACCGGCCGCGTGATCGGCGCGCTCAACGCGATGCTGATGGTGATGAAGGGCCTGCCGCTCGCCTATCAGAAGGACATGCAGGAGGACAAGGAAGGCACCATCGACGCGCTCGACGCGCTGGCGCTGTCGATCGACGCCATGACCGGCATGGTGCGCGACATGCAGCCCGACGCCGCGCGCATGAAGGAGGCGGCCGGCGCGGGCTATGCCACCGCGACCGATCTCGCCGACTGGCTGGTGCGCACGCTGAAGATGCCGTTCCGCGAGGCCCATCACGTCACCGGCCGGATCGTCGCCAAGGCCGCGGCGGCCGGCCTGCCGCTGCACAAGCTGCCGCTCGCGGAGATGACGAAGATCGAGCCGAGGATCACGCAAGGCGGTGTTCGACGTGCTTTCGGTCGAGCGTTCGGTGAAGAGCCGCACCAGCTTCGGCGGCACCGCGCCGAAAAACGTCCGCGCGCAGGCGCAAGAAATGGCTGAAGCGGCTGGATCGCGAACGCGAATTGAATGCCGCAATTGTGCAGCGAATGAGCTCGCAATTATGCCGCGCGATCTGCTATGGTGCGCGTAATTTCAGGAGCCTGTCCGTGACCGGTTTCCTGCGCTTACCGCGTCTGGCAATGATCGGCGCGCTGGCCGCTGGCGCTGCTGCTGGCGGGCTGCGGCCGCAAGGGCCCGCTCGATCCGCCGCCCGGCGGCGATGCGCTGCGATCCGGCGCGCCGGCGCACTCGACCACCGACCGCAGCGCGCCGCCGGCCAGCGGCACGGCGACCGGACTACGACGAGGACGGCAGGCCGATCGCTCCGCCCGGGCCGAAAACAGCCAACTCCCGTCGATTGGCTGCTCGACTGAGCGTGCCGATGCACCACTTCGCCTATCGCGACGGCGTGCTGCACGCCGAGGCGGTGAATCTCGCAAGCCTCGCGCAAGCGGTCGGCACGCCGTTCTATTGCTATTCCACCGCGACGCTGGAGCGGCACTATCGCGTGTTCGCCGAGCGCCTTCGCCGACGTGCCGTCGCTGGTCTGCTATTCGGTCAAGGCCAACTCCAACCAGGCGGTGATCGCGACGCTGGCGCAAGCTCGGCGCCGGCGCCGACGTGGTGTCGGGCGGCGAGCTCAAGCGCGCGCTCTGCGGCCGGCGTGCCGCCGGACAAGATCATGTTCTCCGGCATCGGCAAGACCGCGCGCCGAGCTTGCGCTGCGCGCTCGACGAGAACATCTTCTGCGTCAACGTCGAGTCGGAGGCCGAGCTTGAGCTGCTGTCCGTCGATCGCCGCCGGCAAGGGCCGCACCGCGAATGTCTCGGTGCGCGTCAATCCCGACGTCGATGCGCAAGACCCACGCCAAGATCGCGACCGGCACGCGCCGAGAACAAGTTCGGCATTCCGATCAGCCGCGCGCGCGAGGTCTACGCCGAGGCCGCCAAGCTGCCGGGGCTGCGCGTCGCCGGCGTCGACATGCACATCGGCAGCCAGATCACCGAGCTCGTCGCCGTTCGACGACGCCTTCGCGCTGTTGTCGGACTTCGTGCGCAGTGCTGCGCGCCGACGGCCACACGATCTCCCATGTCGATCTCGGCGGCGGCCTGGGCATTCCCTATCGCGAGGACAACGATCCGCCGCCCGATCCCGCCGGCCTATGCGCGCGGTGGTCAAGCGCGCGACGCGCGGGCTCGACTGCAAGCTGATCTTCGAGCCCGGCCGGCTGATCGTCGGCAACGCCGGGATCCTGGTGACGCGGGTGCTCTACCTCAAGCGCGGCGAGGCCAAGACCTTCGTCATCGTCGACGCCGGCGATGAACGACCTGATCCGGCCGACGCTGTACGAGGCCCATCACGACATCCGGCCGGTGGCGGAGCCGGCGCCGGACGCGCGCCGCATCGTGGCGGACGTGGTCGGTCCGGTGTGCGAATCGGGCGATTTCCTGGCGCTCGACCGCGACCTGGTCGAGCCCAAGGCCCGGCGATCTGCTGGCGGTCATGACGGCCGGCGCCTATGGCGCGGTCCAGGCCGGCACCTACAACACCCGCGCGCTGGTCGCCGGAAGTGCTTGTCCGGGATGGCGAATGGGCCCTGGTGCGGCCCCGCCTTGAAGCCGACCAATTGATCGGCCTGGATCGCCTGCCGCCCTGGCTGTGAGCGCTGGCGTGCATTTTGCTTTGGATTCCAAGGAGCAAGGTGCCGCGGAACAGCCGCCGTGCTAAGGTGATTGACCTGAGATTCTGCGTTCTGGAGCGCCTTTGAGCGAATCGACCCCGGACCGGCCTGACGAGCCAACCGCCTGCTGCAGGGCGGCCGACGCGCATGCTGGCGCGGGCGCTGGCGCGCGCGCGGCTGGTCGATCCTGTGGGAGCGGCTGTGGCCGGCGCTGGCCTCGATCGCGACCGCGGCGGGCCTGTTCCTCGCGCTGTCCTGGCTCGGACTCTGGCTTGTGCTGCCGCCGCTCGGCCGTGCGCTCGGTGCTGGTTGGTTTCTTCGTGCTGGCGGTGGCGGCGGTCGTGCCGCTGTTCCTGGTGCGCGGTGCCGAACGCGCTCGACGGCTTGCGCCGGCTCGACCGGGCGAGCCTCATGCCGCACCGTCCGGCGACCGCGATCGCCGACAAGATGGCGCCCGAGGCCGGCGATCCGTTTGCGGTCGCGCTCTGGCGCGCCATGTGGAGCGCGCGCTGCGCGCGGCGCGCGCGCTGAAGGCCGGGCCGCCCCAGCCGCTGCTGGCCATGCGCGATCCGTTCGCGCTGCGCGCGCTGGTGCTGGTGCTGGTGGTCGCTTCGTTCTTTGCCGCCGGCTGCGGATCGAACGCGCCGGCGTCGCCGCGGCGTTCGACTGGCACGGCGTGGTGACGCCGGCCAACTACCGGATCGACGCCTGGGTGACGCCGCCGGCCTACACCGGCCGGCCGCCGCTGATCCTGCCGGGCTTGCGGCCGGGCGAACAGCGCAGCGCGCGCCAGCGGCCCGGTGACGGTGCCGGCCGGCTCGACCCTGGTGGTGCGCGCCACCGGCGATGGCGGTCTCGACGTCGCGGTCGACCGGCGGCATCGCGCGAGGTCGCGGCCGATGCGCGGCCGCAGGCGCCCAAGGGCACCGAGGAGCGCCGCTTCACCATCACCGGATGCCGGCACCGCCACCGTGCGCGGCGCGGCGACGACGTGGCCTGGACCTTCAACGCCATCCCGGACCGTCCGCCGACCATCGCGCTCGCCAAGGAGCCCGAAGGCGCAAGCTGCGCGGCTCGCTGCTGCTGGCCTACAAGCTCGAGGACGACTACGGCGTGGTCGACGCGCAGGCGACCTTCGAACGCAAGGCCGCACCGCGCTGCGCGCCGACAAGCCGGCGCGTCCGCTGTTCGACGCGCCGAATTTCCCGCTGGTGCTGCCGCAGGCGCGCACCCGCAGCGGGCGTCGGCCAGACCACCAAGGATCTGACCGAGCATCCCTGGGCCGGCGTCGACGTGACCATGACGCTGGTCGCCCGCGACGAGGCCAACAACGAGGGCCGCTCCAGCGCCGCACGAGATGCGGCTGCCGGAGCGGCCGTTCGCCAAGCCGCTGCCGCGCGCGCTGATCGAGCAGCGCCGCATGCTCGCGCTCGACGCCAACGCCAAGGACCAGCGTGCTGATCGCGCTCGACGCGCTGACGCATCGCGCCGGAGCGCTTCACGCCGGAGACCAACATCTATCTCGGGCTGCGCTCGATCTACTGGCAGCTCGCGCGCGCCGAGAACGACGACGGCCTGCGCGACGTGGTGGCGCGGCTGTGGTCGATGGCGGTGATGCTCGAGGACGGCAACGTCTCGGAAACCGAAAAGGCGCTGCGCGCGGCGCAGGATGCGTTGCGCGAGGCGCTGGAGCGCGGCGCCACCGACGAAGAGATCAAGAAGCTGATGGATCGAGCTTCGCGCCGCGCTCGACAAGTTCATGCAGGCGCTGGCCGAGGAGATGCGCAAGAACCCGCAGATGGCGCGGCCGCTCGATCCCAACGCGATGCGCCAGCTGCGCTCGCAGGATCTGCGCAGCATGCTCGACCGCATGGAGCGGCTGGCGCGCTCGGGCGCCAAGGACGCCGCGCGGCAGCTGCTCGAACAGCTCCAGCAGATGCTGGAAAACCTGCAGATGGCGCGGCCGGGCGGCGAGATGGGCGACGGCGACGAGATGCAGTCGGCGCTCGACGAGCTCGGCGACATGATCCGCAAGCAGCAGCAGTTGCGCGACCGCACCTTCCGCCAGGGCCAGGACCAGCGCCGCCAGCAGCGCGGCCAGCGCGGCCAGCAGGGTCAGCAGGGCGATCCGCAACCAGATGGGCGAGCTGCGCCAGGACCAGCAGGCGCTGCGCGAGCAGCTCAACAAGCTGCTGGAAGAGCTGCGCAAGCGCGGCTTGCCGCAGCCGGGCCAGGGCGGGCAGGGCCAGCAGGGCAGAGCGAGATGGATCAGCTCGGCAGCGCCGGCGAGGCGATGGGCGACGCCCAAGGTCAGCTCGGCGACGGCGATGCCGACGGCGCGGTCGATTCGCAAGGCCGCGCGCTCGAAGCGATGCGCCGCGGCGCGCAGGGCCTGGCGCAGTCGATGCAGCAGCAGATGGGGCAACGGCCCGGGCCCGGGCAATCCGGGGCGCACCGGTCAGCGCCCGCGCCAACCAGGACACCGATCCGCTCGGCCGGCCGCTGCGCGGCCGCGACTACGGCGACGACACCACGGTCAAGGTGCCGGGCGAGATCGACGTGCAGCGCGCGCGCCGCATCCTCGAGGAGCTGCGCAAGCGGTTCGGCGAGAGCTTCCGGCCGCAGCTCGAGCTCGACTACATCGAGCGGCTGCTGAAGGATTTCTGAGGTCCGATCTACGGGGTCCGTCAACGTTGCGGGCAAGAAGCACGCGCCGATGTTATCGCGGACCGTCCTATTTCTTCTCCAGCAGCAAGGTTCCTTCCTTGCGGATGGTGGGAACCAGCCGTTCGGTCAGCTTGGCGAGCAGCCACGGCAAGGCCACCTCAAGGCGCAACTGATCCTCGAACACCTCGATCGTTCCGGCGGCGGATTGGCCGAGCGAACGCACCCGGAACGTCAGGCGGTCGCCATTCCAGGTTTCCTCATCGACCGACAGCAGATGGCCAAAGTTGGTGCGGACGTTGCCAAGCCCGTTCTTCAGGCGGCGGACCGCCTCCTGCTTGCCGAGACGATGCGGCAGCACACGACCAGCGGCGCATTCATCACAGCTCTCCGCGCGCGATCAGGTGTTTCCGCAACAGCGCGATGTTGCGCCGATTGGCGCGCCACATGACGTCGAAAACGTCGCCGAGCAACGGCACCGCGCCGACGATGCCATCCAGCGCGACATTGCCCAGCATTCGGACGATCAAATGGTGCGGCACGCCGAGCGCGCGCGCCTCGCGGACGATATAGAGTGACATCGCCGTGGTGATCACGTCGCCGATGCCCGGGATCAGCCCGATCATGGCGTCCACGCCGAAACGGATGTTGGTTCCGGGCACGATGAACGCGGTGTCGAGCAGCGTCGCCAGCGCGTCGATCCGCGCAATGCGCGCGGCGCGCGATTGTGCCGGCGAGTGGTCGAACCGGGCGTTGCCGTAGTGTGCGGTGCTCATGCGCCGACACATGGGAGCCGCTGGCGGAAATGCAAGCGGCCCGCGCTCGATCGCCCGCTATGTCATTTGACAATCTACGGCAGTACCTCCTGGCGCTCGCGCAGCCGCGCATCGAGCCGCGCCCGCATGTCGTCGAGCAGGCCGGCCTCGGCGGCGGTGACCGCCTCGATCAGCTCGTCGGCTTCGGTCAATCGCGCGATGGTCACATAATCGGCGCCGGCGGCATACAGCGTCTCGACCTGCGACAGCACGTCGGCGGTGGCGATGATCTTGGCCGACGCATTGACCGCGCGGGCGTAGCGGACCAGTTTTTCGTTGCTGGTGCCCTTGAGCAGCGAATCCGGCACGCTCGAAATCACGATCTCTGCATCGGCGATGCCGGCGTGCGTCAATGTTTCGGCGTGCGCGATATCGCCATAATAGATCTTGATGCCGCGAGCTTGCAGCGTGTGGTACACGACCGGGTTGAAGTCGACGACGAACACCTGCTCCAACAGCGCGGCATGCTGCCGCTCGATCTCGGCCAGAAACGAGCTGGCGGACCGGAAAAACCCAAGCAGCAGAATGCGGCGCTGGCGCTCTTTCTCGCTATCCGGTTCGGCGTCGGCGTGACGATGGTCGAGGTCGCGCAGCCCGAGTGGCTTGAGCAATGGAATGGCGCCGCGCACGATCGCGTCGCTGCGCGTCATCATAAACGTGCTGATCACCGCCAGCACGACGAAGGCGGTGGATGCCGCGCTTGCGGTCTCGGGCGTGACCTGGCTCGACTGCACGCCGACCTGGATCAGCACCAGGGAAAACTCGCTGATCTGAGCGAGGTTGATGGCGGGCAGCAGGCTCGCCCGCAGGCCCTGCTGCATCAGGTAGAGCGGCGGAAACAGCGTCAGCAGCCGGCTGACCAGCGTGAACGCCACGATCAGGAGCGCGAGCCCGATGACCGCGCCGGTCGGCAACGGAATCATCATTCCGAGCGCCACGAAAAACAGCGTGATGAAAAAATCGCGCAGCGAGGTCACCTTGGCGGTGACGTCGAGCGCGTAAGGGAAGGTCGAGAGCGAAACGCCGGCTATCAGCGCGCCCATCGCGCGCGACAGGCCGAGGAGGTCGGCGAACTCGGCGACGGCGAAGCACCAGGCCAGCGCGCCGACCAGCACCAGCTCGGGCAGCCGGGCGATCAGGTGAAACAGATGCGGCAGCGTGTAGCGGCTGATCAGCAGCGCTGCCGCCAGCAGCGCGCCGACGCGCAGCACCGAGGTGATCGCAACGTCGAACTGCAAGTCGTTCAGGCTCGGCTGCACCGCCAGGAACAAGATCGCGAACAGGTCCTGCATCACCAGGATGCCGAGCGTGACGCGGCCCGGCAGCGTGTCGAGCTCGCGCTTGTCGTACAGCACCTTGACGATGATCACCGTGCTGCTCAGCGCGACCGCGGCGGCAAGGTAAAGCGCGTCGAACCGCCCGCCGCCGAGCGGCAGGCCGATCAGGAGAAACAGCACAAGGCCCAATCCGAAGCAGCCGAAAATCTGCGTGGCCGACGTGATCAGGATCCAGCTGCCGGCGCGGATGATCTTCTTCAGGTCGATTTCGAGGCCGATCATGAACAGCATGAAGATCAGCCCAAGCTCGGCGATGGTGCGGATGGATTGCTCGGACTGCACCCAGCGCAGCCCCGACGGTCCGAGCAGGAAGCCCGCGACCAGATAGGCGAGGATCAGCGGTTGGCGGATGAGATACGCCGCCACGCCCAGCAGCCAGGCCATGATAATTGACAGCGCGAAGTCGTGGATCAGCTCGACCATCGGCGCTATCGGCCCCCTGGCCCGCGTGTCTTTATGGCCCGAAGCGGGCGCGGTTGTTCTCTATAGGGCATCCCCGGCCGGCTTCACAGCCGAGCCGGCAGGCCGAACGCGGTCTGCGGCGCGGCAAACCCTGCGATCTCGAACGCGCCGAGCGGCTCCGGATCGATCGGGCAGTGCCGTGCGAATTCGGCGGACAGGATGATCGTGCGCTGCAGGCGCGCCGCCAGCTTTTCCAGCCGCGCTGCGAGATTCACGGCCGGCCCGATGCAGGTGAAATCCAGGCGGTTGCCGCTGCCGATGTTGCCGTACATGACCTCGCCGACGTGCAGCGCCAGCCCAAAACGCAGGTGCTCAACGTATTCGAAGCCGGCGGCGGCATCGAGCGCGTCGACATTGGCCTGCGCCTCGCGCGCGGCCGCCAGCGCGTCCTGGCAAACCTTGGTCGTGTTGCCGTCACCATCGGCGATCGGAAAGATTGCCAGCAGGCCGTCGCCAATGAACTTCAGCACGTCGCCACCATGCTTGACGATCGCCGGCACCTGGCAATCGAAATAGCTGTTGAGCAGGTCGACCAGCTCTTTCGGCGGCATCCGGTCGGCCATGGCGGTGAAGCCGCGCATGTCGGATAGCCAGATCACCGAGTGGATAATTTCGGTGTGTCCACGCCTGATCTGACCTGCCAGGATGCGCTCGCCGGCTTGATGGCCGACATAGGTGTCGAGCAGATTGCCGGCGGTCCGCCGCAGCGCCTTGATCTCGGTGAGGCGCGCTAAGGGCTTCACCACCGCCTCGATGCCGGCGATCTGTGCGTCGGTGAAGCCACCGGTTTGGCGTGTCGTCCAGGTCGCCGGGTGGACGGCGCCATCGGTGAAGATCAGGGGCGTGGCGAGATAGTCGGTCGCGCCCTCGGCACGCAGATCGCGCATGATGGAAAACTCGCCTGGCCGCTCCGGCTCCATCAGCGGCAATCGGATGGTCTTGCCTGAATCGATGACGGCGACGAACGGACTGTTCTGGAACTGCGCGGATTCCAGCAGCTCGAACGGGCCTTCGGTGATGGTGACGCCGGCGCCCGGTTGCCAGATGAAGCGCCGGCCCATGACTTCCGGATGCAAGGTGCGAACGAACAGCGCCGCGCGCCACAACGGAATGCCGCATTGCACGACGCGTTCGCACAACTCGGCCATGATCATCTCGGGACGCGGCGCGTTGCGCGCGCCGTCGGTGAGCCACTCGACGATCGAGCTGGTGTCGCAGGCGGTCATGCTTGCGAATACTAGCGCAAGGAGCGGCTGGCGCCATCGGAGCGCACTGCGGCCGGCTTCAGTCAGCGCTGGCCCTTTGCCAGCGCCGCCGCGACGGAGAATTTGATCTCGGCGAGCGTGAACGGCTTGGTGATGACGTCGACGATCAGCGAGTCGAGCCCGGATGCGCGCTCGCGCTGGTCGGCATAGCCGGTCATCAGCACGATCGGCAGATTCGGATGGTCGCGCGCGGCGGCGAGCGCCAACGCCAACCCGTCCATCACCGGCATCTTGATGTCGGTCAGCAACAGGTCGAAGCGTCCGCCCTCGCGCTTGAGCGCATCGAACGCCTCGGCGCCATCGACTGTCGCCACCACCTCATGGCCATCCTGGGTGAGCGCGCGGGCGACCAGCTGACGCACCGATTCTTCATCCTCGGCGAGGAGGATACGCGCCATCGCGGCCTCAGTGCAGGCCCGCGACGACGTCGCGCCGGGTGAAGAAGCGCACCTGCACGTCGTGGCCGTCTTCGGGCGGGGAGGCAAGCCGGCTGCGGAACGGCAGCCTCTCGCCGGGCTCGAGCACCGTCTGGGTCGGCACTGCGGTCCAGGTATAGACCTCGGTGCCGGCGGCGTTGCGGAGCGCGAACCGCAGCCGCGGCACTTCGACCGGGGTCGCCACGGTGTTGACGATAGTGCCCTCCACCACCAGGACCGGAACGCCGTCGTGGGCATCGCGGCCGATCGTCACCCCGGTGAAGGCCAGTCCGCGCAGATTGATCGGCAATCCGATCGACGCATAGAACGACGCCAGCTGCGGTATGGTCCGCACCACGTCCTTGCGCCAGCCCAGCAGCGCCGCGCAGACACAGGCCAGCAGCGCGATGACCAGGGGCAAGCGGAGCTTCGGCTTGGCGCGCGGCCGCGGCTTGATCGGGCGGCGGACGGCTGGCCGGATTTCCTCCGGGCCGTGTTCGATTGCCGGCCGCTCATGGCGCAGCGGCGGCCGCTGGTCGATCCCGGCTGCGAGCGGCGGCGAGTCGGTCGCTGCGAGCGGGATGTCGGACAGTGCAACCGGCGCCGCTTCTGCAACGGCGGCCGGCGCGCCGGTGGGCGACCCGTCGGCGGCCGGCGGTGCTTGCTCGGCTGCTGCGTTGGAGTCGATCGGCTCCTCGAGCGCCGGCGCAGGCTCGGGCTCCGGTGGGGACGGCTCGACGGCGGGCTGCGGTTCGGGGCCGAGCTCGGCACGAAACGCGGTCACGGTCGCTTCGTTGGCAGATTCCGGCGGGCTCGGTGTCGCGGCCTCCGGCTCCGGTTCGGCAAACCACACATTGCGGCAGCGGAGGCACCGCACGGAGCGGCCGTGCGCTCCGATCGAGGAGGCATCGACCTGATAGGACGTGGCGCAGTTCGGGCAGTCGATCAGCATGGGCCTCGTCATGGCGATTCGCGGCAATTCGGCGTTGGCCGCGACCGTAGCAGCCGTCCGTTAACGGACTGGAAACCATGACAATGCAGGCGTGGCCTGAAATTAGACCTGGAAACGGACCTGGCGGCGCCCGGTTAATGCCGCCTTAATGCGGCGTGTTTTCGCCGCAGTCCGCTGTCCGTTATCGTTGGGCCCGGGCGAATCGCCAAGGCGCGCGGAACCCGGGAAAGGCCACAATCACGGGCGGGGAGAGCGGCGGCGTGGTCCGATTCGAGAACGTAGGATTGCGATACGGCATCGGCCCCGAGGTCCTGCGCGACCTCAACTTCCAGATCGAGCCGCATTCGTTTCAGTTCCTGACCGGGCCGTCCGGCGCCGGCAAGACCACGCTGCTGCGGCTGCTGTTTCTCTCGCTCAGGCCGACACGCGGCTTGATCACGGTGTTCGACCACGACGTCGCGACCGTTAGCAAGGACACGCTCGCGACGCTGCGGCGCCGCATCGGCATCGTGTTCCAGGATTTCCGGCTGCTCGACCACATGACCACCTACGAAAACGTCGCGCTGCCGTTTCGGGTGATGGGCAAGGACGAGGCCGGCTATCGCAACGAAGTGGTCGAGCTGCTGCATTGGGTCGGGCTCGGCGACCGCGTTGGCGCGCTGCCGCCGGTGCTGTCGGGCGGCGAGAAGCAGCGCGCCGCGATCGCGCGCGCGGTGATCGCGCGGCCGCAGCTTGCTGCTCGCCGACGAGCCGACCGGCAACGTCGATCCCACATCTGGCGCAGCGCCTGCTGCGGCTGTTCGTCGAGCTCAACAAATCCGGCACCACGGTGGTGATCGCCACCCACGACATCGGCCTGATGGACCAATACGACGCCCGCCGTCTGGTGCTGCACGAGGGCCGGCTGCACGTGTACGATTGAGGCTGCGATGACCGACATGGGCGTGGACGACCGAGCCGTTGGCGCCGCCTGCGTCGGCGGCGATGCCGCGCATCGGAATCGCCGATCGTGCCGAAGCGGTCGATTGCCGGGCGGGCATTGGTCGCGGTGGTCGCGATCATGACGTTTCTAGCCTCGCTCACCACCGGCGCCGTGGTGATGGTGCGCGCGGCGGCGCAGGACTGGCAGTCCGACGTGGCGCGCGAGGTCACCATCCAGGTGCGCCCGGCGCGGGGCCGCGATCTCGATGGCGACGTCGCGCGCGCGGTTGAACTGGCCCGCGCGGTGCCGGGCGTCGGCTGAGTGCGCGCCTATGTCCAAGGACGAGTCGGCGCGTCTGCTCGAGCCATGGCTCGGCGGCGGTCTCGCGCTCGACGATTTGCCGGTGCCGCGCATGATCGTGGTGCAAGCTGCCGCCGGCCGAGCGCTCGATTTCGCGCCGCTGAAGAAGGCGCTGGCCGAGAAGGTCCCGGCCGCCACGCTTGACGATCATCGCGCCTGGATCGAGCGGATGCGCGCCATGGCGCAGACTCTCGATCGTCGCCGGCATCGGCTTGCTCATCCTGATGCTGGCGGCGACCATGCTGTCGGTGACGCTTTGCCACCCGAGGCGCCATGGCGACCAACCGGCCGATCGTCGAGGTGCTGCATTTCATCGGCGCCAAGAGCAGTTTCATCGTCAGCCAGTTCCAGCGCCATTTCCTGCTGCTCGGATTGGAGGGCGGCCTGATCGGTGGCGGCTTGGCTATGCTGGTGTTTGCGCTGATGGGTTTGGTCGGACGATTCAGCGTCGGAACTGCGGGCGGCGACCGGCTTTCGCCGCTGTTCGGCAATTTCTGGCTCGGCTACGAGGGCTATCTCGCGATCCTCGGCCAGATCGTGCTGATCGCGGCGGTCACGGCGGCTGGCTTCGCGCCGGACGGTCAACCGCACGCTCGAGACGGTCGAGTAGCGTGTCGTCCCGCGTGCCGGATTTCGCGATATGATTTGGCAGAATCGTGAGTCTATCGTGAGACGCTTTGCTGAGACGCGATCGTGAGACGCTGATGTCGTCGACCGGGCAAGACTCTGCGGTAGAGGATGGCGGCGCGCGGCGGCCGCGGCGGGGCCTGCGCGCCACGCTGCTGGCGCTGGGCTTGCTGGTGCTGGTGCTCGGCCTGGGCTTCGTTCGCTTTGTCGCGCTGCTGCCGACGGTCGAGACGCCGCCCAACCGCAACACCGACGGCATCGTGGCGCTGACCGGCGCTGCGTTCCGGATCAACGACGCGCTTGAGCTTCTGGCCGGCGGGCGCGGCCGGCGCCTGCTCATCACCGGCGTCAATCCGGGCACCCGCTCGCAAGAAATTGCACGGCTGACGCCGGAGTATCAGCGCTGGTTCTCCTGCTGCGTCGATCTCGACCGCAGCGCCACCAACACCATCGGCAATGCCATCGAAACCCGGCGCTGGGCGACCGACCAAGGCTTCCGGTCGCTGATCGTCGTCACCTCGAACTTCCACATGCCGCGGGCGATTGTCGAGCTGGCGCATGAGCTTCCAGGCGTGGCGCTGGTGCCCTATCCTGTGATCTCGGAACGGGTCCGGGTCGAAAACTGGTGGACGAACCCTTCGACGGCACGGCTCCTGTTCCTGGAGTATCTGAAGTATCTCGCCGCCTCGGTCCGCACCTCGGTCGGACTGTGAACCGGCGGTCGGTTTCCTGACACGCAGCGGTTGCCAACGTGGTCATCGTCCGGTCGATCCTCTACAACCTCGCGTTCTACCTGAACCTCGGCGTGCTGCTGCTCGGCGCGCTGTTGACGCTGGTGATGCCGCGGCACGTCGTGCTGCAGATGGCGACGCTGTGGGGCCGCATCAGCGTCTGGCTGCTGCGCGTCATCTGCGGCACCAGGGTCGAATATCGCGGGCTGGAGAAATTGCCGAAGGGCCCGCTGATCGTCGCCGCCAAGCATCAGTCGACTTGGGAGACGTTCGCGCTGTTGTGGCTGTTCGAGGACTTCACCTTCATCGTCAAGCGCGAGCTGATGTGGATCCCGATCTTCGGCTGGTGCATGTGGAAGGGCGGCATGGTGCCGGTCGACCGCGGCGCCGGCTCGCAGGCTCTCGCCGCGATGACGCTGCGCGCGCGCGCCGAGATGCGCACCGGCCGTCAGTTGATCATTTTTCCCGAGGGCACGCGGCGGCCGGCTGGCGCCGAGCCGCGCTACAAGTTCGGCGTCGCGCATCTCTACGCCGAGCTCGGCGTGCCTTGCGTGCCGGTGGCGCTCAACTCCGGCCTGTTCTGGCCGCGCCGTAAGTTCTGGCGCTATCCCGGCACGATCATCGTCGAGGTCCTCGATCCGATCCCGCCCGGTCTCGACAAAAACGTGTTCTTCGCGCGGTTACAGCACGACATCGAGACGGCGACGGCGCGGCTGGTCGCGGAGGGGCGGGCCGAGCTGGCGCGCAACGGCCATGGCGTCCTGGGGGAAAAAACGGCCTGAAGCGCGCGTCAATCAAACAATATGCTCAAGTCGTCAGTGCGCGCCGTCCTGTGGCGCTTTCAACCGCTCCGCCACGATGTGCAAGTCGTGATCGACGATATCGAGCGCTTCGAGCGCCTTCACTGTCTCGATCACGTAGTCGCGGTTGTTGCCGGACCGGCCATGACCCTGCCGCACGATTTGCAGCTGCCGGTCATGGGTCAGGCGGCCGGCGTATTGCGGATGGCCGCGATCGACCGCGTAGCACAGCGCGTCGATCCGCCGCTCCGGCGGCCCCGCCAGCCAGGCGCCGCGTATCAGCTCGCGATACACCGCGGTGGTCTGCTCGCGGCCGCGCAGATAGGCGAGCGTCGCCGCGCGCCGCTTGGCCGCCACCCGATAGGCGATGCCGCGGCAGGCGCCGCCGAAATCCAGGCCGAGCACCAGGCCGGGCCGCTCCGGCGTGCCGCGATGATCGAACGAATAGACGCAGAGCGAGCGATGCATGCCGATGATGTGGGCCGGCAGCCGCTCGAGGAATTCGAAGCCGGGCCGCCAGATCAGCGAGCCATAGCCGAACACCCAGAGGTCTTCGGTGGCGTGATCTAAGCTTGCATTCATGGTGGATCTGTCCAAGCGCGCTCGCCTATCAGGCCGCGGCACCGCCGGCAACGCCAGCCCAGCGCGCGCCCAAGCCCGATCATGCAGCAACCTTTGAAACGCCGCATTCGGCGGGCTTCACAGCGCACATGATCCAACGCACGTCCGTCTTACGCCGTCGCCGGTGGCCGTTGCTCCTGCTGGCGCTTGTCGTGCTTTCGGGACTCTGGGCCTGGCTCTGGCATTACGCCGCCGACATTGCCGAGCGCACCATCGCCGGCTGGCAGGCGCGCGAGGCGCAGTCCGGACGGCTCTATTCCTGCGCATCGCAGACCATCGGCGGATTCCCCTTCGGCTTTGAAGTGCACTGCGCCGAGGCCGGTATCGCGCTCAACTCCAACGTGCCGCCGGTCGCGGTTCAGGCCAAGGGCCTCGTTGTTTCAGCCCGGCTCTGGCAGCCGACCGTGCTGCGCAGCGAGTTCTTGGCGCCACTGTCGGCGGCGGAGCCGGGCAAGGGCCCGATCCTGACCGCCCGCTGGCAGCGGGCGCTGACCGAGCTGCACGGCCTGCCGACGGCGCCGGAACGGGTCGCGATTCGGATCGAGGAGCCGGCGGTCGAGAGTCCGGGCGGGGACAACCTGTTCCGGGCGGCGCGGCTTTCGCTCGACGGCCGCCTCGTCTCGGGCACGGTGCAGGACCATCCGGTGATCGAGGCCGTGCTCAAGCTCGTCGCGGCCTCGGCGCCGAACTGGCACCCGGCCGCCGCCAAGGCGGTCGATGCCGACATCACCGCGGTGCTGCGCGGGCTGAGGGATTTCTCGCCCAAGCCCTGGCCCGCGCGCTTTCGCGAATTGCAGGCGGCCGGCGGCCGGATCGAGATCGTCAGCGCGCGCGTTCAGCAGGGCGAGGTCATCGCGACCGCAAGCGGCGTGCTCGGGCTGTCGCCGAACGGGCGGCTCGATGGCGCGCTGGCCCTGACGGTCGCCAATCTGGCGCAGCTGCTGCCGGCGCTCGGCCTCGACCGCATGCTGGCGCAGCGCCAGGCGCCCGAGCAGATCGAAAGCGCCATCGGCGCGCTCGATCGCCTTTTGCCGGGGCTGGGCAATGTGGCGCGGCAGAGCGCCGGTCCCGCGATCGTTGCCGGCATCAGCATGATGGGCAAGCCGGCCGAGCTGGAGGGCAAGCCTGCGGTAACGCTGCCGCTACGCTTCGCCGACGGCGCGGTGTTCCTCGGCCCGTTGCCGCTCGGATCGGTGCCGCCGCTGTTCTGAATTTCAGTTCTGTGTCCGGGAACCGAGCCGGTCATTCGTTGTCGGCCGCGTAGGGTCGCGGCAGCGGCTCGGCCGGCAGACCGGGATGCGGCCGGCCGAAATCGGGCGCCGGCAAATCCTGACCGATCTGCACAATGCCGCGGCGGATGGCGCGCGTGCGGGCGAAATGCTCGAACAGCTTCTGGCCGTCGCCGTTGCGCATGGCGCGCGTCAGCGCCGAAAGGTCTTCGTTGAAGCGGGCGAGCATCTCCAGCACCGCGTCCTTGTTGGCGAGAAACACGTCGCGCCACATGGTCGGGTCGGAGGCCGCGATGCGGGTGAAATCGCGGAAGCCGCCGGCGGAGAATTTCAACACCTCCGAGCGCGTCACCTCGCCCAGATCCTCGGCGGTGCCGACGATGGTGTAGGCGATCAGATGCGGCAGGTGGCTGGTGATGCCAAGCACCAGGTCGTGATGATCGGCCGGCATGATCTCGACATTGGCGCCGAGCAGCTCCCAGAACGATTTCATTCGCGCCACCGCGGCCGGGTCGGCGTTCTCCGGCGGGGTCAGGATGCACCAGCGGTTGACGAACAGCTCGGCAAAGCCGGAATCCGGGCCGGAGTGCTCGGTGCCGGCGACCGGATGCGCCGGCACGAAATGCACATTCGTCGGGCAGGTGAGGGGCCATGTCGCGCACCACCGCGCCCTTGACCGAGCCGACGTCGGACACCGTCGCGCCGGCGGCGAGATGGGGTCCGATTTCGCTCGCCACCTCGCCGGAGGCGCCGACCGGGATGCAGACGATGACGAGATCGGCGCCTTCGACCGCCGCGGCGTTGCTCTCCACCACCTGATCGGCGATGCCGAGCTCCGCCACGCGCTTGCGGGTTTCGGCGGTGCGGGCGGTGGCGACGATCGAACGCACCGCGCCCTGAGCCCGCGCGGCACGCGCGATCGAGCCGCCGATCAGCCCCATGCCGATCAGCGCGAGGCGGTTGTAAATCGGTGCGTCGGTCACGCGGTCTTCCCCAAGAAATCCGCCAACGCCTTCACCACCAGCCGGTTGGCCTCCTCGGTGCCGACCGACATGCGCAATGCGTTCGGCAGCTTGTAGGCGCCGACCTGGCGCAGGATCAGCCCGCGTTTCATCAGGAACGCATTGACGTCCGCGGCGGTGCGGCCTTTCTGCTCCGGGAAGTGGATCAGCACAAAGTTGGCGACGCTCGGCGTCACCTTCAGCCCGAGCTTGCCGATCTCCTCGGTCAGCCAGGGCAGCCAGCGCGAATTGTGCTCGCGCGAGCGCTCCTGGTGCGCGCCGTCCTCGATCGCCGCGATGCCGGCCGCGATCGCCGGCAGGTTGACGTTGAACGGCCCGCGGATGCGGTTGATCGCATCGACCACGTGCGCCGGCCCGTACATCCAGCCGAGTCGGAGTCCGGCGAGGCCATGGATTTTCGAGAACGTGCGGGTCATCACGACGTTCTCGCTGGTCGCGACCAGTTCGATGCCGGCCTCGTAGTCGTTGCGCCGCACGTATTCCGCATAGGCCGCGTCGATCACCAGCAGCACATGCGGCCCCAGGCCCTTGTGCAGACGCTTGACCTCGTCGAACGGCACATAGGTGCCGGTTGGATTGTTCGGGTTGGCGAGGAAGACCATCTTGGTCTTCGGCGTGACCCGTTTCAGAATCGCATCGACGTCGGCGGTGTATTCCGTTTCCGGCGCGACCACGGGCTTGGCGCCGGCGCCGAGCGTCGCGATCGGATAGACCAAAAAGCCGTGCGTGGTGTGGATGGCCTCGTCGCCGTCGGCGAGATAGGCGCGCGCCAACAGATTGAGCAGATCGTCGGAGCCGGCGCCGCAGACGATGCGGTCGGGGTCGAGCCCGAACGCGCGGCCGATGGCGTCGCGCAGGTCGGCGGCGGAGCCGTCGGGATAATCCTCGAGGTGCTTGCCGGCTTTGTTATAGGCCGCGATTGCCGCAGGGCTCGGCCCGAGCGGCGACTCGTTGGACGACAGCTTGAACACCTTGTCGACGCCGGGTGCCGAGCTCTTGCCCGGCACATAGGCGTCGATGTCAAGCACGCCCGCGCGCGGTGTGGGACGAATGGCGGTCATCTCTCAATCCTTATTGCCGCACCAGGGCTAACGGCCCTTTTCGGCCGGCACGGTATAGCGGGTCGCGTGGCTGCCGACGAGGGCCGCCGAGCGCACCGAGGCGCCAGCGTTAACGAGCGCGTCCTTGATATGGGTCAGGTCGCCGCCGGGCGGCACCGACACCAGCAGCGCTCCGCCGTCGAAGGCGCTGTCGGGCACCGCGATGGTCTCGGCCAGCGCGGACACTGCGCGGGCGGCCTTGGCGCCCCAACCCGCGACCCGCACGCTCCAGGTTTCGACCTCGGTCACCATGGCGTCGGCGGCTGCGCGCGAAACGACGAACACGTTGAGCGGCGCGGGATGATCGGGCCGGTCGACGAACGGCAGCCGCGCGATGATCTTCGGCGCGCTCTGAAACTCCAGCGCGTTCCACCAGGCGCCGCCGCCGGCGGTGGCGAACGCCGGCACCAGGCCGAGGTCGCCCTTCGACGCCGAGACCGCGGCCACCACGCCGGCCGCGCCCATGTGCGGCACGAACGGCACGGTGAAGCCGAAATGGAAGCGCGCGCTGTCGCGCATCGCGGCATCGCCGGTCGACAGGTCGGCGTGCACCGAGAACGGCGCCTGCACATGGGTAAAGGTCGCGATGATGACGCGCCAGATGCTCTCGGCGGTGTCGAGCGGCAGGATGCCTTTGTGCCGCTGCACCAGCCGCCGCATCATGTCGGCCTCGCGCGCGGGCCGGAAGGCCGAGCCGGACTCCTGCGTCTTCTTGGTCGCGATCAGCCGGTTGATGATCTCGCCGCGCTCCATCAAAAGCCGGTGCATGCTCTCGTCGATGCGGTCGATCTCCTTGCGGAGCTCGCCGAGCGAAGGCGCATCTGCGGGCGGTTTGGCCATGGCATCAACTCGCGTCCCGAAACGGTGCAGCGCGTTGGCGATGCGCCGTTGATCCGGGACCCGCCTTGCTTTTCTCAGGTCGGAAACCGGGGTCCCGGGTTCTGCGGCGCGTCATTCCACGCCGCGCCGCGCCCGGGACACTAGAGGCTTAGCCCATTAAATCAAAGAAAACATTGACATAAGGCGCCGTCGATCCCTACCTACCGCCGCACAGGCGCGCCTACGGGCCGCCAGGACACCACATGGCCGACGTCGGCATAGCGACTGATCCTGCCGCAGCAGCGCGCGTCCGCGAGGCCGACGCGCCGCGCAATTCGCAGATTGCGCGCTTTGGCGCCGACCGGCCGCTCAAGCTCGACGCCGGCGTCGAGCTCAGCCCATTTCAGATCGCCTACAAGACTTACGGCGCGCTCAACGCCGATCGCTCCAACGCCGTTCTGATCTGTCACGCACTCACCGGCGACCAGCACGTCGCCAGCGCCAACCCGGTGACCGGCAAATCCGGCTGGTGGGAGACCATGGTCGGCCCCGGCCGGCCGATCGACACCGAGCGCTACTTCGTGATCTGCCCCAACGTGATGGGCGCCTGCATGGGCACCAGCGGGCCGGCCTCGACCAATCCCAAGACCGGCAAGCCGTGGGGCCTCGACTTTCCGGTCATCACCATCCGCGACATGGTGCGCGCCCAGGCCATGCTGCTCGACGAGTTGAAGATCAATTCGTTGTTCTCGGTCGCGGGCGGCTCGATGGGCGGCATGCAGGTGCTGCAATGGGCCGCTTCCTATCCCGACCGGGTGTTCAGCGCGCTGCCGATCGCCTGCTCGACGCGCCATTCGGCGCAGAACATCGCCTTCCATGAGGTCGGCCGCCAGGCGGTGATGGCCGATCCGGAATGGCGTGGCGGCCGCTATCTGATCGAGGGCGGAAACCCGCGGCGCGGGCTCGCGGTCGCGCGCATGGGCGCGCACATCACCTATCTCTCGGACGCAGCGCTGCATCGCAAGTTCGGCCGGCGCTTCCAGGATCGCGTCAATCCGACATTCTCGTTCGACGCCGACTTCGAAGTGGAATCCTATCTGCGGCATCAGGGCAGCTCATTCGTCGAGCGCTTCGACGCCAATTCCTATCTCTATCTGACGCGCGCGATGGACTATTTCGATCTCGCCGCCGACTATCAGGGCGTGGTGGCGAACGCGTTCCGCGGCGCGCCGACCCGCTTCTGCGTGATCTCGTTCACCTCGGACTGGCTGTTCCCGACGTCGGATTCGCGCGCCATCGTGCAAGCGCTGAACGCCTCCGGCGCGCGCGTATCGTTCGCCGAGATCGTGACCGACAAGGGCCACGACGCCTTCCTGCTCGACGAGCCCGAGCTGTTCGCGATCTTGCGCGGCTTCCTCGACGGCGCCGCCAAGGCGCGCGGTCTCGTCGTCGGTCAATGACCATGCTGTCCCGGCTCAAGCGCGATCTCACCATGGCCGACGCCGCCCGCGCTCCGGGCGGCGCGCGCCTCGACCTGCTGCTGGTCGCCGACATGGTGACCCAGGGCGCGCGCGTGCTCGACGTCGGCTGCGGCGACGGCGAGCTGTTGCGGCTGCTCGGCGAAAATCGCGGCGTCGACGGGCGCGGCATCGAACTGTCGCGCGAGGGCGTGAACGAATGCGTCGCCAAGGGGCTTGCGGTGATTCAGGGCGACGCCGACACCGACCTCGCCGACTACCCAAACGACGCGTTCGATTACGTCATTCTGTCGCAGACGCTGCAGGCGACGCGCCGCCCGCGCCAGGTGCTCGAGCATATGCTGCGGATCGGTCAGCACGCGGTGGTGTCGTTCCCGAACTTCGGGCATTGGAAAATCCGGCTCCAGGTCGGGCTCGGCGGCCACATGCCGCAGACCGACAATTTGCCGTACAGCTGGTGGGATACGCCCAACATCCACTTCTGCACCATCAAGGATTTCCGCGATCTATGCGCGGTGGCCGGCGCCAAAATGGAGCGCGCGGTGGCACTTACCGCTTACGGCAGGCCGCTGCGCTTCAATGCGCCCTGGTGGTTCTGGAATTTGTTCGGCGAGCAGGCGGTGTTTCTGCTCAGCCGGCGCTGATCATCGGCACTAGCCGCATTTTCGCCCACTTCGGCCGGCCATCGGACAGGCTGCTTTTCGCAGGCCGTCGGGAGCGGTAATCTTCGAGCATCGTCAGATCTCTCAGACGCGCCAAGGTTGCAAGTCGGGCGATGAACCGGAGGCGAACATGACCACGCGTATTTTGACCGCTGCCATCACCGTGTCGGGGCTTCTGATTGCTCAGCCCGTGCTCGCGCAAAACGGCCAGAAGCTTGGAAACGTCAGTTTCGAAACGTCCTGCAAGCCGGAGGCGCAGAAGATTTTCAATCGCGCGATGCTCTACCAGCATTCGTTCTGGTATAGCGCATCGCAAAAGGCGTTTGAGGATGTGCTGCAGGCCGATCCCGAATGCGCCATCGCCTATTGGGGCATTGCGCTGAGCCTGCTCTGGAACCCGCACGTGCCGGTGACGCCGAAGAATCTGGTCGACGGCTCGGCCGCCATTGCCAAGGGCAAAAGTGTTGACGCCAAGACGCAGCGTGAGCGCGACTACATCGACGCGCTCGCCGTCATGTACGCCGACCACGAGAAGCTCGATCACCGCACGCGCATCGTGGCCTATGCCAAGGCGATGGAGCAGCTGGCACAAAAGTATCCGAAGGATGACGAGGCGCAAATTCATTACGCGCTCTCGCTCAACACATCGGCCTCGCCGGCCGACAAGACCTACGCCAACCAGCTCAAGGGCGCGGCAATCCTCGAGTCGATCTCCAAGCGCCAGCCGCAGCATCCCGGCGTCGCGCACTATCTCATTCACCTCTACGACTATCCGCCGATCGCCGAGAAGGGCCTCGATGCCGCGCGACGCTATGCCAAGATCGCGCCAGCCGCGCCGCATGCCCAGCACATGCCCTCGCACATCTTCACGCGCGTCGGCTACTGGAAGGAGTCGATCGCATCCAACGCCGAATCCGCGCGCGTTGCGAAGCTGGACAAGTCGTTCCACGATCAGCTGCACGGCATGGACTACATGGTCTATGCCTATCTGCAGCTCGGGCAGGACAAGAAGGCCAAGGCTGTCATCGACGAAATGGAAGGCGTTTCCGGCTTCACCGAGACCTTCATCGTAGGGCCCTATGCACGGGCAATCTCGCCGGCACGCTATGCCATCGAGCGCGGCGACTGGAAGGCCGCGGCCGAATTGCAGGTCCGGCCGAATCCCCTCCCGCACGTCCAGGCGATCACGCATTTCGCCCGTGCGATGGGCGCGGCGCGCTCCGGCAATGTGGCGGCGGCCAATGCGGACATCGGCAAGCTCGCCGAGCTGCGCGACAAGGCGCGCGAGGCCAAGGATGCCTATTGGTCGGAGCAGATCGACATTCAGTGGAAGGTTGCCTCCGCCTGGGTACTCTATGCCGAAGGCAAGTACGGCGAAGCGCTGAGCGCGATGAGCGCCGCCGCCGATGCGGAGGACAAGACCGAAAAGCATCCGGTGACGCCAGGCGTGCCAAAGCCGGCGCGCGAGCTCTATGGCGACATGCTGCTTGACCGCGGCATGAGCAAGGAAGCCCTGGCCGCCTACGAAGCGACGCTGAAGAAGGAGCCCAACCGGCTGGGCGCCACAGTGGGTGCTGCCAAGGCTGCGGAAAAGGCCGGCGATAGCGCCAAGGCTCGCGACTATTCCAAGAAGGTCGTTGCCATGGCGGGCGGCGCCGACAAAACCAGGACCGAGGTCGCCGATGCGCGGGCCTATCTGAAGAAACGCTGATCGATTGCAGCTTTGCCCTGGGAGGGCATCGTGAGGGCGCTCATTCCCGTTGTTGCAATGGTTGCTTTCGCGACGCCGGCCCACGCGCAATCGCGTCAGCTTACCGGGCATGCCGGCATTCTCGGCGAGTGGGAGCTGACCGCGACCGTGGCTGAAGCGCCGGCATCGTCGCGGGCGAAGGAGTTCGCTGGCGCTCTCACGATAAAGCACGTCGGGTTATGCACCCAGGACGGGCCGGAAGAGAAAACCGGCGAAATCCGTTTCCAACTCTCCGGTTCGGCATCCAGGATGAAGGCCCGATTGCTGCTCGACGGCGTGCAGTGCGACTACAACGGAACCCTATCGGAATCCTACACCGGCACCATGAGCTGCCCGAACCGGCGGCCGGTGCCTCTGGTCATCTGGCTGAAGTAGCCGCCGTTCTTGGGCGCGTGCTAGCCTCCCAGAACAAACACAAACCGGGCTGGAGGAATATCCATGGCACGCATTTCGACACTGGACCGCGCCACCATGAACGCTGAGCAGGCGCGCGTCTATGACGCCGCCAAGCAATCCAATGGTCCGGTGGGCGGGCCGTACACGGCCTATATCCACTTGCCCAAACTGTTCGAGGCCGCGCAAAACATGCGGAACTGCATGGCGGCCGGGCCACTGTCCCGCCGCGAGCAGCAGATCATCAACCTCACGGTCGCCCGGCACTGGAACGCGCAATATCCATGGTTCGCCCAGGTGCGCGCCTCGCTCGCCGTCGGCATCGATCAGCCGACCGTCGACGCCATCAACACGCGCAAGACCCCGAACCTGCCCGATGCCCGTGAGCGGACGTGCTTCGTGGTGGCGCGGGAGATTCTCAGCAACAAGGGCCTGAGCGACGAAACCTACGCCGCCGCCGAAAAGACCATGGGACTGGAGAGCCTAGTGGCGTTGGTCGCAACGACCGGCACCTTCTCGACCACCTGCATCACCGCCGGCACGTTCAAGATCGATCCCCCGGCCGATAATCCAACGCCGCTGGCGCCGTAACGGAACGCCGGATCGCGCGCTAACGTTTGGCCTTGACGGCGCCGCGCTGCGCGGCCTCGCGGGCCAGGCGCTCGGCGCGAAGCTGCGCGGTGCGGCGACGCACGGCGTTTGTGTTCTCGCGGTACTCGATGGCCGCCTTGGCGCCATCGATGGCTTGCAACGCCAGGCGTTCTTTCCGCTGTTCGGGCGTCTCGGGCATGCCCGATATATGGGCATTGAGGGCACTTTCTGCCAGGGCCCTGGCTCAGCCCTTGGCGCCCTGCCGCCTTCCGGCAGGAACACAATCGCGGTGCCTCGCGTTCGAAGCGCATGGACCAGCGTGCCTCCGTTTCGACCGCTGCCGATGTGATCGAAACCGACATTCCGGCGCGGCTCGATCGGCTGCCTTGGGGCCGCTTTCACACCCTGGTGGTGGTGGCGCTCGGCGTAACCTGGATCCTCGACGGACTGGAAGTCACGCTGGCGGGCTCGGTTGCGGGCGCGCTCAAGGCGAGCCCGGTGCTTCAGTTCAGCAATGCCGAGGTCGGTCTTGCGGCCAGTGCCTATCTCGCCGGCGCCGTGCTGGGCGCGCTGTTCTTCGGCTGGCTGACCGACCGGCTCGGACGAAAGAAGCTGTTCTTCATCACCCTTGCGTTCTATCTCGTCGCCACCGCGGCCACGGCGCTGTCGTGGAATCTCGCAAGCTTTGCGCTGTTCCGGTTTCTCACCGGCGCCGGCATCGGCGGTGAATACGCCGCCATCAATTCGACCATCCAGGAGCTGGTACCGGCGCGCGTGCGCGGCTGGACTGATCTCGCGATCAACGGCAGCTTCTGGATTGGCGCGGCGCTCGGCGCCTTCGGCGCGGTGTTTCTGCTCGATCCGGCGCTGTTCGATCCCGAACTCGGCTGGCGGCTGGGCTTCTTCATCGGCGCCGTGCTGGCGCTGGTGATCTTCTTCATGCGGCTGTGGCTGCCGGAAAGCCCGCGCTGGCTGATGACGCATGGCCGCGCCGCCGAGGCCGAGCGCGTGGTTGCCGACATCGAGCGACGCGTGCTCGGCGCCGAGTCGCCACGCACCGATCTGCCGCGCGTGCGGCTGCGCACGCGCAACCACACGCCGCTGGCCGAGGTCGTGCATACGCTGCTTCACGTGCATCGCCAACGGGCGCTGGTCGGCCTGAGCCTGATGACCGCGCAGGCGTTCTTCTACAACGCGATCTTTTTCACCTATGCGCTGGTGCTGACCGATTTCTACGGCGTACCAGCCGAGCGGGTCGGCTGGTACATCCTGCCGTTCGCCGCCGGCAATTTCCTCGGGCCGCTGTTGCTCGGCCGGCTGTTCGACGTGCTCGGCCGCCGCACCATGATCGCCTTCACCTACATCGTGTCGGGCGTTCTGCTTGCCGGCAGCGGCGCGCTGTTCGCGCAGGGCACGCTCAGCGCGGCCGGGCAGACGTTCGCCTGGACGATCATTTTCTTCTTTGCCTCGGCTGCGGCGAGCTCGGCCTATCTGACGGTCAGCGAAACCTTCCCGCTGGAAATCCGAGCGCTTGCGATCGCGTTCTTCTATGCGGTCGGCACCGGCGTCGGCGGCATCGCCGGGCCCTGGCTGTTCGGCGCGCTGATCGACACCGGCTCGCGGATGAGCGTGTTCGCGGGCTATCTGCTCGGCGCCGCATTGATGATCGCGGGCGGCGTGATCGCGGCGCTGTTTGCGGTTGCGGCCGAACGCAAGCCGCTGGAGCAGGTTGCCCGGCCGCTGGCGTTCGTTGATTGATACGAACGCGCGCTCAGCGATTCAGCCGAAGATCAAATGACGACGTCATCCCCAATCGCGATCTCCCCGCCCGCGATCACCTCGCCATAAACGCCGCAATCGGCATGGCCGTACGCGCTCATGATGATGCGCGGAACCGCCAGGTCGCGGATGCCGGTGTCGGGATCGACCTCGGTCGCGGCGCAACGCACGATCCGCTTGACGATCTTGATTCGCGCCGAAGCTCCGACCGCAAGCTCGCGTCCGAGCAGCTCAAACTCATGCCAGGCCGGCCAATCCGTGACATAGAGATTGCCGCGGAAGCGCAGCGGATGCACCGGCGCGCCCGCCGCGTTCTCCAGGTCGGCGACCGAGGCCAGGTTGATGATCGACACGACCTTTTTCGCCACGTCCGAGAAGCTGTGGCCGGGGGCATGCAGGATCCGCGGCGGCCCGCGCAACTCGTCGGCACAGAATTCGCCGAAAAATCGTTCGATCGCGGCGCGTCCGTCCGCGGTGCGAAGGTCGCCGCGCGCGGCCTCGCAATTCTCCGAGCGGATGCTGAGCGTGTGGCTGACCGGGTCGAAGCCCGTGCGCAACTCGGCAAGGCGGGCGTTCCGCATCAGCTCCAGGAACTTGTGCTTGGGCGAATAAGCGGGCTTCGCCGGGTCGAAGCCCGAGGGGCCGTTTTCAATGGCGTAGATGCGGTCGCCGGCAATGGTCTGGTGGGCCACGAGTTCGGCGCGGTCGAGCGGCTCGGGGCTCAGGCCTTTCACCGGGTAGCGGTAAATCGCCTTGATTTTTGCGGCTTGGCTGGTCATGGGCGGCCTCAGCCCGCAAGTCTTAACGAACCAGACGTATCCTTGAAAGCGTTGACCAAAATCGCCGAGTGTCCCCCTTTTCCAAGGCCGGCATGCTTCTTACATTTTGGCTTGGCGGATGCTCCCCGGAGGTCCGTCATGCCGGGCGCCAGGAGCAGGGCCCGAGGGAGTGATCGATGAATATCGAGAAATACACCGATCGCGCGCGCGGTTTCATTCAGTCCGCGCAATCCCTGGCCGTGCGCGAGGGCCATCAGCAATTCACGCCTGAGCACGTCCTCAAGGTCTTGCTTGACGACCCGGAGGGTCTCGCGGCCGGTCTGATCGACCGGGCCGGCGGCAATTCGCGCCAGGCTCTGCGCGGCGTCGAGGATGCGCTTGGCAAGCTGCCGAAGGTGTCCGGTGGCGGGGCCGGCCAGGTCTATCTGGCGCAGGCCACCGCGCGGCTGTTCGACAACGCCGAGAAGATCGCCGAGAAGGCCGGCGACAGCTACGTCACGGTCGAGCGGCTGCTGCTCGCGGTTGCGCTTGAAAAGGACAGCGACGCCGGCAAGATCCTTTCGCGCTCGGGCGTTACCGCGCAAAATCTCAACGCCGCCATCGAGGCGCTGCGCAAGGGCCGCACCGCCGACTCGCAATCGGCCGAGAATGCCTATGACGCGCTGAAGAAATACGCCCGCGACCTGACCGAGGCCGCGCGTACCGGCAAGCTCGACCCGGTGATCGGCCGCGACGAGGAAATCCGCCGCACCATCCAGGTGCTGTCGCGCCGCACCAAGAACAACCCGGTGCTGATCGGCGAGCCCGGCGTCGGCAAGACCGCGATCGTCGAAGGGCTGGCGCTGCGCATCGTCAACGGCGACGTGCCCGACAGCCTGGAGGACAAGAAGCTGTTGGCGCTCGACATGGGCGCGCTGATCGCCGGCGCCAAGTACCGCGGCGAGTTCGAGGAGCGGCTCAAGGCCGTGCTGCAAGAGGTGACCGGCTCGGACGGCGGCATCATTCTGTTCATCGACGAGATGCACACCATCGTCGGCGCCGGCAAGGCCGACGGCGCGATGGACGCCTCCAACCTGCTGAAGCCCGCGCTGGCCCGCGGCGAATTGCATTGCATCGGCGCGACCACGCTCGACGAATATCGCAAGCATGTCGAGAAGGACGCCGCCTTGGCGCGGCGCTTCCAGCCGGTGTTCGTCAACGAGCCGACCGTCGAGGACACGATCTCGATCCTGCGCGGCCTGAAGGACAAGTACGAGCAGCACCACGGCGTGCGCGTCACCGACGGCGCGATCGTGGCGGCGGCGACGCTGTCGAACCGCTACATCTCCGACCGTTTCCTGCCGGACAAGGCCATCGACCTGGTCGACGAAGCGGCGGCGCGGCTGAAAATGCAGGTCGATTCCAAGCCTGACGAGCTCGAACTCGATCGATCGCGAGATCGTGCGGCTGAAGATCGAGCAGGAGGCCCTGAAGAAGGAGAGCGACGCCGGCTCCAAGGAGCGGCTGAAGCGGCTCGAGACCGAGCTCAAATCGCTGGAGAAGCAGTCGGCCGACCTCACCGCGCGCTGGAAGTCGGAAAAGGACAAGCTCGCCAATGCGCAAAAGCTCAAGACCGAGCTCGACCAGCTTCGCGTCGAGCTCGCCAACGCGCAGCGCAAGGGTGAGTACCAGAGGGCCGGTGAATTGGCCTACGGCCGCATCCCGGAGCTTGAGAAGAAGCTGAAGGAGGTCGAGGGCAAGAACGCCGGCGCGGTCGTCGAGGAGGCGGTCACCGCCGATCACGTCGCCCAGGTGGTGTCGCGCTGGACCGGCATTCCGGTCGACCGCATGCTCGAGGGCGAGCGCGAAAAGCTGCTCAAGATGGAAGACCAGATCGGCAAGCGCGTCGTCGGCCAGGCCGAAGCCGTGAAGGCGGTCTCGACCGCGGTGCGCCGCGCCCGCGCCGGCCTGCAGGATCCGCACCGGCCGATCGGTTCGTTCATGTTCCTGGGGCCCACCGGCGTCGGCAAGACCGAGCTGACCAAGGCGCTGGCGGCGTTCCTGTTCGACGACGAGGCGGCGCTGATCCGCGTCGACATGTCGGAGTACATGGAGAAGCATTCGGTGGCGCGGCTGATCGGCGCTCCGCCCGGCTACGTCGGCTATGACGAGGGCGGCGCGCTGACCGAAGCGGTGCGGCGGCGGCCCTACCAGGTCGTGCTGTTCGACGAGATCGAGAAGGCGCACCCGGACGTGTTCAACGTGCTGCTGCAGGTGCTCGACGACGGGCGGCTGACCGACGGTCAGGGCCGCACGGTCGATTTCCGCAACACGCTGATCGTGATGACCTCGAATCTCGGCGGCGACTATCTGGTGGCCCAGCCGGAAGGCCAGGACACCGAAGCGGTGCGCGATCAGGTGATGGCGGAGGTGCGGGCACGCTTCCGGCCGGAGTTCCTCAACCGCGTCGATGAGATCATCCTGTTCCACAGGCTCAAGCGCGAGCACATGGGCCGCATCGTCGACATCCAGATCGAGCGCCTCGGCCGGCTGCTGGAGGAGCGCAAGATCGCGGTCCAGCTCGATGGCAAGGCGCGCGACTGGCTCGCCGAGCGCGGCTACGATCCGGCCTACGGCGCCCGCCCGCTCAAGCGCGTGATCCAGAAGTCGGTGCAGGATCCGCTCGCCGAGCTGATCCTGTCCGGCAAGGTGAAGGACGGCGACAAGGTCGCGATCTCCGCCGGCCGGCAGGGCATCACCTTCAACGGCGAGGCGGTCAAAGAGGCGGCATAGCGCCGTCCCGGCGCAACTCGCCGGGCGCACGGCGGCCGGTTACATTGCCGGTTACACTGAGCGCATGATCCCGCGAGCCGAGGCCACCGCATGAGCTACGTGAATTCGGTTCTCCAACCGGGCGAGCGCATTCTCCTGGTCGGGCGGCTGCATTGGATCGTCTACTGGGTTGCGATCCTGACGCTTGTGATCGGTGTCGGGCTGACAGCGTGGGAAGCGGCAGTCGGCATGGACGGCGTGATGATCTCTGCCACCGCGATCGTATTCGGCGTTCTGTTTCTCGTGTCGTTTGTGCACGCCTGGTTTATCCGCTGGATCACCGAGATCGCGGTGACCGACCGGCGCATCATCTACAAGCGCGGCTTCATCAACCGCCACACCGAGGAGATGAACATGGACAAGGTCGCCTCGGTCGACGTCGACCAGTCAATCCTCGGGCGAATGCTGGACTACGGCACGGTCCACGTTTTTGGAATTGGCGCCGGTCAAACCACCGATGGCAACAATCGGGTGCGCGGCATCGAGCATCTGCATCGCATCGCATCGCCGCTCGCGCTGCGCAACGCCATCACCGCGAAATAAACCTCCGCCGTCGCTCCGGACGCGCGGCCTCCGACCTTTGGTCGGCTCCGGAATGATACCGAGAATTTCTGAAATCAGCGTCCGGCCTGCGGGCCTTGCGCGACGCGCGGGCCGTTGCGCGACAGCATGTCGTCGACCGCCACGCGCCCCTTGTCGAAGCTTGTCGAGCATCGGGCCGTCGAGCACGCGGCCGCGCGGCAGCTTGACGCGCAGCGGATCGACGAAGCGGCCGTTCACCAGGATCTCGTAGTGCAGGTGCGGGCCGGTCGAAAGGCCGGTCGAGCCGACATAGCCGATCACCTGGCCCTGCCGGACGCGGGCGCCCGGCTGGATCGAGCGCGCGAACGCCGTCATGTGGCCGTAGGCGGTTTCGTAGCCGTTGGCATGGCGGATGCGGATGTATTTGCCGTAGCCGCTCTCCCAGCCGACCTTGTCGACCAGGCCGTTGCCGGAGGCGTAGATCGGGGTGCCGAGCGGGGCCGCCCAATCGACGCCGGTGTGCATCTTGGAATAGCCGAGCAGCGGATGATTGCGCGCGCCGAAGCCCGACCGCATGATCCCGCTCGCCAGCGGCTTGCGCACCAGGAACTTCTTCGCGCTCTTTCCGGTCTCGTCGTAGTAATCGACGATGCCGTCGTCGGTGGTCTGGAAGCGGTAATATTTCGTGGATCTCGCCGCCGACGGTCAGCGCCGCGAACAGCACGTCGTTCTTGGGATCGGTGTTGTTGCTGGCCGGCTGTCCTCGTCGGCGGTGAACAGCACGTCGAACGAGTCGCCGGGCTGGGCCTTGTGCTGGAAGTCGACGTCGTAGGAGTAGATGCGGATCAGGCTCTCGATGACCGGGCGCGGAATCTGGTTGCGCAGCGCGGTCTCGTAGATGCTCTGGTAGAGCCGCATGCCCTTGCCGTCGTCTTCGTCGTCGTCGGCGGTCTCGGACACCATGGTGTTCATGCTGGCGACGTCGACCGAGACGTAGCGACCGCGATCGGACAGCGCGACCACCGCCTCGATCGTGCCGTCGCCCATCACGATCACGCGGATCGGCTGCAGTCGCGCCGCGGCGTCGGCGGCGGCGACCAGGATGCGGAGCTTTTGGCCTTCCTTCAGTCCGTTGTCGCGGCCGCGCGGGCCGAGCGCCGATGCGATCGCATTGATCTCGTCGGGCGTGGCGCCGATCTCCTTGAGGATGGTGGCGATGCTCTCGCCCTTCTTGACCGTGACCATGCGCTCGTTCCAGGCGTTGCCGCCGGTGACCTGGTTGGCGGTCTTGGGCAGCAGCGTGATGTTTTCCGGCACGATGCGGGTTTCGAAGCCGGCGTAGGGATCGGGCGTGCCTTCGGCCGCATAGGCGAGCGGCGCGCCGCGCCGGCGGCAGGCTGGCCACCTGGTATGCGCTGCGGCGCGCCGCCGGTCCAATTGGCGGTGTCGCGCACGCGGGCGATGATGTCGTCGATCGGCAGCGCGTTCGCGACCTTGATGCGGCCGAGCAGCGGCCCGAGATCGCGCGTCACATAGGAGACCTCGGCGTCGGGCTCGGCGCCCGGCCTGTCGTCGCTCGGCACGCCATCGGCGCCGGCCTGCGCCAGCAGCTTCTGCGCGTTGAACGGCGGCACGCTGGCGGCGAATTCCGACGGCGACAGCGACAGGTTGGCGGACACGCGCACGAACGGGCGCACCCGCACGACCTCGCGGTCGCCGACGCGGATCGGTGGTGCTGACGCGGATGGTCTGGCGCGAGCCGCTGGCTTCGCCGACCGGCGGCAGGCGGTCGCTCTTGCGGTTGCCGCTGAACTTTTCGCCAAGCGCGCTGATCGCGCCGCGCAGCGTGCTCTCGACGCGCTCCGGCACGGTGGCGAAATTGGTCTCGCCGTCGAGCGACGCGAAAACGGCGCCGCCCATCAGAGCCGCGCCGCAGACGCCGGTCAGAATCGTGCCGGAAAACCACTGCACCGAGATGCGGCGGCGATCGATGACGCCGCCGGTGCCGCCATCGACCGAAAGCGGCGGCTCGTTGCCGAGATCGATGCGCTCGGCGTCCGCTCGCGATCGGTTGGGCGGCGCGGCCTAGCGTGATCCAATCGTCGTCCCCTGCCTTGGCGACCGCGCGCCGAGCGTTCGCAAGATGCTGAAATCCGAATCGTCCGACAAGGTCGAATCGGAAAACGGCACGATGCCGTGCCGCTCGAGCTCCGGTCAATGACCGGAGCTTGACGGCTCGGATCCTATGCGACGCTTGACGGGGCTCCCCTGCATGCTCCCAATTGCCTGAAAGAACGACCGAGGAATGTGGCTCAAGTGCGGCGCAACAGGGGCTCCCGTGCACTGGGGCCGGCCCGTTAAAAATGGCTTAAATGCTGCGATCGCGGGCTGCCGGGAGTGGGCCGAATCAATGGTTTGGTGGTTGACAATGACCGGTCATGAGCCCATATAAACCGCTCATACGGCGCGCCGTCCGCTTACGGCGCGATGGCGCGCCTCTGAAGCTCCTCACTTATGGTGGGACAGGGCCTCCGAGAAGTGGTCGGAGGCTCAAGCTTCGTCGGCCTTCCGGTTCGTCCGGAGGGTGGAAGCCGCAAGGTTTCCGGGCTGTTTGACAGGTGAATCGGAAGAAAGAGAAACGTGGACGGCGGAGTCCTTGCGGACCGCTTCCTCGAACGGAGAAGGCTTCGGCTTTCTCCGGAAGAGAGCGGTCATGGAAGAGACTTCGGCGGTCGACGTTTTAAGGTACATCGCTGATCGTTTGCGGCGAGCAATCGGGTGCAAGCGGTCAGGTGGTGGACCTCGTCAAAACGTGTGATCAGCCGAGATCAAATCTCATCCAACTTGAGAGTTTGATCCTGGCTCAGAGCGAACGCTGGCGGCAGGCCTAACACATGCAAGTCGAGCGCCCCGCAAGGGGAGCGGCAGACGGGAGAGTAACACGTGGGAACGTACCCTTCAGTTCGGAACAACCCAGGGAAACTTGGGCTAATACCGAATACGTCCGTAAGGAGAAAGATTTATCGCTGAAGGATCGGCCCGCGTCTGATTAGCTAGTTGGTGAGGTAACGGCTCACCAAGGCGACGATCAGTAGCTGGTCTGAGAGGATGATCAGCCTCACTGGGACTGAGACACGGCCCAGACTCCTACGGGAGGCAGCAGTGGGGAATATTGGACAATGGGCGCAAGCCTGATCCAGCCATGCCGCGTGGATGATGAAGGCCCTAGGGTTGTAAAGTCCTTTCGGCGGGGAAGATAATGACGGTACCCGCAGAAGAAGCCCCGGCTAACTTCGTGCCAGCAGCCGCGGTAATACGAAGGGGGCTAGCGTTGCTCGGAATCACTGGGCGTAAAGCGCACGTAGGCGGACTCTTAAGTCGGTGGTGAAATCCTGGAGCTCAACTCCAGAACTGCCTTCGATACTGGGAGTCTTGAGTCCGGGAGAGGTGAGTGGAACTGCGAGTGTAGAGGTGAAATTCGTAGATATTCGCAAGAACACCAGTGGCGAAGGCGGCTCACTGGCCCGGTACTGACGCTGAGGTGCGAAAGCGTGGGGAGCAAACAGGATTAGATACCCTGGTAGTCCACGCCGTAAACGATGGATGCTAGCCGTTGGCAGGCTTGCCTGTCAGTGGCGCAGCTAACGCATTAAGCATCCCGCCTGGGGAGTACGGTCGCAAGATTAAAACTCAAAGGAATTGACGGGGGCCCGCACAAGCGGTGGAGCATGTGGTTCAATTCGAAGCAACGCGCAGAACCTTACCAACCTTTGACATGTCCCGTATGAGCACCAGAGATGGAGCTCTTCAGTTCGGCTGGCGGGAACACAGGTGCTGCATGGCTGTCGTCAGCTCGTGTCGTGAGATGTTGGGTTAAGTCCCGCAACGAGCGCAACCCTCGCCCTTAGTTGCCATCATTCAGTTGGGCACTCTAAGGGGACTGCCGGTGATAAGCCGCGAGGAAGGTGGGGATGACGTCAAGTCCTCATGGCCCTTACAGGTTGGGCTACACACGTGCTACAATGGCGGTGACAGTGGGATGCAATGGAGCAATCCTGCGCAAATCTCAAAAAGCCGTCTCAGTTCGGATTGTGCTCTGCAACTCGAGCACATGAAGTTGGAATCGCTAGTAATCGCAGATCAGCACGCTGCGGTGAATACGTTCCCGGGCCTTGTACACACCGCCCGTCACACCATGGGAGTTGGTTTTACCTGAAGACGGTGCGCTAACCGCAAGGGGGCAGCCGGCCACGGTAGGATCAGCGACTGGGGTGAAGTCGTAACAAGGTAGCCGTAGGGGAACCTGCGGCTGGATCACCTCCTTTCTAAGGATGATCCTTCAGAGACGCCTCACGCGTCTCTATCGGATCTCTTGGAAACATCAGGGCCAACCGGTTTCAGGATCGGTCAGGTCCATTGGCAGGACACCGCCGTCTTCATTTCTCTTTCTTCATGGACGAGCCCGTGCAGGAATCAGTGATCAGTATTCGGTAATCAGAAGCGACGATGCTTTCTGATTACTGATTACTGATCACTGACTCCTGGTCCGGGCTTGTAGCTCAGTTGGTTAGAGCGCGCGCTTGATAAGCGTGAGGTCGGAAGTTCAAGTCTTCCCAGGCCCACCATCCTTCACGCAAGCATCGGCGATGCACTCGCGAACGGGGCCATAGCTCAGTTGGGAGAGCGCCTGCTTTGCAAGCAGGAGGTCGTCGGTTCGATCCCGTCTGGCTCCACCAACCTTCGCCGCTCGGCGGCTTCGGTTGGCGAGCCAGATCCGCGAAGCCGCGACCGTCCAATCGACTCGTCCATGCATCTGAATTTGTATCGCGTCGATCTTCGATCACGCGATGCAGGTTGTCTGACATCGTGAAGAGGAGATCGATCCGCAAGTTGCACGCAGTGATGAGCTGCGTGCGACACCGACATCCTATAGGCGCGCTTGACCGCACGCCTCGCGGATCGATCTCGAAGCAAGCTGGTCTTTCTGTCAGTGCTCGTCAGCGATTCGGGATCGGAAACAGCGTCATCGCAAGACGACGTCCTGACGCGTGATGACCTCACCGCCGAGGTGAGTGGGCATTGATGATGAGAGCGATCAAGTGCCTTAAGGGCATTCGGTGGATGCCTTGGCGCTGAGAGGCTATGAAGGACGTGCTACGCTGCGATAAGCCACGGGGAGCTGCGAAGAAGCTTTGATCCGTGGATTTCCGAATGGGGAAACCCACCTTCGATAACGGAATTCCGAGACCTCATGAGTCTCGGAGACGAGACTCGAAACCGCTCCCTGCACAGGGAGCGCGAGGTTTCGGACTTCCGTTATCAAAAGGAAGGTATGAGATCTCTGAATAAAATAGGAGGTTTCAAGCAAACCCGGGGAACTGAAACATCTCAGTACCCGGAGGAAAGGACATCAACCGAGACTCCGCTAGTAGTGGCGAGCGAACGCGGACCAGGCCAGTGATAATCCTGAGACAACCGGAAGCGTTTGGAACGACGCGCCTTAGCGGGTGACAGCCCCGTACGGGTAACGCGAAGGATTATCCTTGAGTAAGGCGGGACACGTGCAATCCTGTCTGAACATGGGGGGACCACCCTCCAAGCCTAAGTACTCCTCAGCGACCGATAGCGAACTAGTACCGTGAGGGAAAGGTGAAAAGCACCCCGACGAGGGGAGTGAAAGAGACCTGAAACCGGATGCCTACAAACAGTCGGAGCCCAAGGTTCGTCCTGGGTGACGGCGTACCTTTTGTATAATGGGCCAGCGACTTAATCTGACGAGCAAGCTTAAGCCGATAGGCGTAGGCGCAGCGAAAGCGAGTCTGAATAGGGCGACCAAGTTCGTCGGATTAGACCCGAAACCTAGTGATCTAGCCATGGTCAGGTTGAAGGTGGGGTAACACCTACTGGAGGGCCGAACCGGTGTCTGTTGAAAAAGCCTCGGATGAACTGTGGCTAGGGGTGAAAGGTCAATCAAACTGGGAAATAGCTGGTTCTCCGCGAAAGCTATTTAGGTAGCGCCTCGAGTGAATGCTTGGGGGGGTAGAGCACTGGATGGACTAGGGGGACTTACCGTCTTACCAAATCCAACCAAACTCCGAATACCCCAAAGCAA
>CAVYUU010000010.1:90000-473981 GCA_963771745.1 uncultured Alphaproteobacteria bacterium
AGCCCGGCGCCGTTCCCAGGGATCGCGCGCGCCGCGGTTTTGCCGGCGTCGCCGCAAACCCGCCAGAGGACAACCGATGCTGCACCGAATTGTTTCGCCGCTCTGCCGGCCGGAAGCCGTATCACAATTGTGATGCGCGCCCGATCCGCGCTAACGTCTCCGTCTCAGCTCCACGAGGACTGCTCCATGGCCACCAACCGCGTCTATCGCATCGCCGTCATCCCCGGCGACGGCATCGGCAAGGAGGTCGTGCCGGAGGGCGTGCGCGTGCTGGAAGCGGCGGCCAAGAAATTCGGCTTCGAGTTGCGCCAGGACCAATTCGACTTCGCGTCCTGCGACTACTACGAGAAGCACGGCCGCATGATGCCGGAGGACTGGAAGGACAGGATCGGCGAGCACGACGCGATCTTTTTCGGCGCGGTCGGCTGGCCGGCCAAGGTGCCCGACCACATCTCGCTGTGGGGCTCGCTCATCCTGTTCCGCCGCGAGTTCGACCAGTACGTCAACCTGCGGCCGGTGCGGCTGATGCCCGGCGTGCCGTCGCCGCTCGCCGACCGCAAGCCCGGCGACATCGACTTCTGGGTGGTGCGCGAGAACACCGAGGGCGAATATTCCGCGATCGGCGGCAAGATGTTCGCCGGCACCGAGCGCGAAGTGGTCGTGCAGGAAACGGTGATGAGCCGCGTCGGCGTCGACCGCGTGCTGAAGTTCGCCTTCGAGCTCGCGCGCAAGACGCCGAAGAAGCATCTGACCTCGGCCACCAAGTCGAACGGCATCGCCATCACCATGCCGTACTGGGACGAGCGCGTCGAGGCGATGGCGAAGAACTATCCCGACATCAAGTGGGACAAGTACCACATCGACATTCTGTCGGCGCTGTTCGTGCTCAAGCCGGACCGCTTCAACGTCGTGGTCGGCTCGAACCTGTTCGGCGACATCCTGTCCGACCTCGGACCGGCCTGCACCGGCACCATCGGCATCGCGCCGTCCGGCAACATCAACCCCGAGCGGAAATTCCCTTCGGTGTTCGAGCCGGTGCACGGCTCGGCGCCGGACATCGCCGGCCAGGGCATCGCCAATCCGATCGGCCAGATCTGGTCGGGCGCGATGATGCTCGAGCATCTCGGCGAGAAGGACGCCGCGGCCGCGATCGTCAAGGCGATCGAGCAGGTGCTGGCGGAGCCGAAGCTCCGCACCCGCGATCTCGGCGGCGCCGCCGACACGGTCGCCTGCGGCAAGGCGGTCGCTGACGCGCTGGCGTGAGCATGGTTGGGAGGCGGACATGACGAACGTCGCGCGGTTCATCGCTTTCACCGCTCTGGCGCTTGCGTTCGGCGCTGGCGCGGCCCGCGCGCAGGACTATCCCAACCGCGCGGTCACGCTGCTGGTGCCGCAGGCGCCGGGCGCGTCGAGCGACGCGTTGGCGCGCATCCTGCTCGAGCCGTTGCAGGCGGCCTGGGGCCAGCCGGTCATGATCGACAACCGCCCTGGCGCCGGCAGCAACATCGGCGCCGCGGTCGCGGCGCGAGCCCAGCCGGACGGCACCACCATCCTAATCGGCACCGACGCGCTGATGACCTCCAACATCCATCTTTACAAGACCATGCCGTTCGACCCGGTGAAGGATTTCGCGCCGGTCACGGTGGCCGGGCTGAACATCATCGCGCTGACGGTGAACGCCGAATTGCCGGTCAAGACCGTGCCGGAGTTGATCGCCTACGCCAAGGCCAATCCCGGCAAGCTGCAATACGGCACGCCGGGGATCGCTTCGCCGCACCATCTGTCCGGCGAGCTGCTGCGCCGGCAGGCCGGCATCGACATCGTGCACGTGCCCTATCGTGGCGGCGGTCCGGCCGCCAACGACCTGGTCGGCGGCCACATCAACGTGGCGTTCCTGTCGCTGTCCTCGGCGGTGCCGATCCTGCCGACCGGCAAGATCAGGATCGTGGCGGTGGTCGACAAGGACCGCTACGCCGCAATGCCCGAGGTGCCGACCGTCGGCGAGACGTTGCCGGGCTTCGAAATGTCGTCCTGGCTCGGGCTGTTCGTGCCGGCCGCGACGCCCGCGCCGATCATCTCGCGGATCAACGAGACCGCGCGCAAGATCCTGCTGGACCCGCCAATCAAGGAGAAGCTCGCGACGCTCGGCCTGGTCGTTGCCCCCGGCACGCCGGCCGAACTTGCGGACCGGATCAAGCGCGGCCTCGCTCTGCGCGGCGAGCTGGTCAGAGCAGCTAACATCCAGCCGGAGTAGCTTTTTGCTGGAGCATGATCTTGTCCGAAAACCGCTGCACACTTTTCGGGATCATGCTCTAGCCGGTCAGCCACACCGCGTCGGACGACAACTCCGGCCAGCCGATGGCGCGGCTCGCCCGTTTGGCTGCCTCGGCCGGCGGCAGGCTTGCGTCCCAGCGCGCCGCGGTGATGCGCTGGCCGTGCGCGGCGGCGCCCGCATCGGACAAAAGCCAGCGGATCGGCGGCCCCATGATCTCAGGCTTCAGCATCTTGCTGCGGTCCCAGCCGGAGGCGTCCGCGATCAGCGGCGTGTCGGTCGGTCCGCCCGGCACCAGCACGTTGACGGTGACAGGGCCGCCCTTGAGCTCCTCGGCCCACACCGCCGACATCGATTCGAGCGCAGCCTTGGCGGCGCCATAGGGCAGCACGCGCAGCATGGTGAGATAGCTTGTGGTGTTGTTGACGATGCGGCCGAAGCCGCGCTCGCGCATCATCGGCAGCGCTGCGCGCACCAGCGTCGCGGGCGCGCGCATGAAAATGTCGAAGAAGCGGTCGAACGTCTCCGGTGCAAGCTCGGCGATGCCGGGATGGCGTGCCTCGGCGTCCGGCCGGATCGAGCTCATGCCGATGCCGGCGTTGTTGATCAAAGCCTCGACCGCGCCGAAGCGGCGCGCGCGCCGTCTCGATCGCCGCGAGGCAGGCGGCCTCCTCGCTCAAATCGGCGGGAATGCATTGCAGCCGGTCGGCCGATAGATCGAGCGCCTTCAGTCGCTCGAGCGCGGCCGCGTCGCGGTCGACCGCGGCGACGCGATGGCCGTCCGCGAGCAGCGCCTGCGTCATCACCCGCCCGATGCCGCCGGCGGCGCCGGTCAGCAGCACCACCCGGCTTGCCATGACGATCTCCCGCGTTGACCGCCGAAAGCCTATTGGCTCGGCGCGGCGATTGTCGAGTATGCTGCCGGCGAATTTCGGAGACCAAGGCATGTCGCTCCGCATCTATGGCATCGCCCGCACCCGCGCCTTTCGCGCGCTCTGGATGGCGAAGGAGCTTGGGCTCGACTACGAGCATCTGCCGATCGAGATCGGCGACGCCGGCGCGCGCACGCCGGAGTTTCTCGCCATCAATCCGAACGGCCGGCTGCCGGTGATCGTCGACGACGGTTTCGTGCTGTTCGAGTCGCTCGCGATCACGCTCTATCTCGCCAAGAAGCATTCCACCGGCACGCTCTATCCCGGCACGCTGGAAGGCGAGGCGCAGAGCATGGCAATGGAGCCTGTGGGCGGTCACCGAGGTCGATCGCGGCGTCAACATCTGGTCGCTGCACGCCGTCCGCCTGCCGGAAGCCGAGCGCGACGCGCAAAAGCGCGACGAGGCGCTCAAGGTGCTGGTCGCGCCGTTTCAAGGTGCTCGACGCCGCGTGTCGGCAAGCAGCCCTATCTCCTGGGCGGTGAGTTCACCGTCGCCGATCTCAACGTCGCCGCCGTCATCAGCCGCGCGGTCGACATGGATCTGAGCGCGGTGCCGAACCTGAAGGCCTGGCTCATGCGCTGCCTGGAGCGGCCGGCCGCGCGCGCGGCGCTGGCGCTCAAGACCGCGGCCGACAACGCGACGCCGGCCGAGGTGACCCGGCGCATCGCCCGGATCAACCGGCTGTGAGCGCGAAGCCCGGCCCGCTCGACCTCGGCCAGATGATCGGCGAGGCGCTGGCGCTGCACCAGCAGGGCCGGCTGGACGAGGCCGAGAAGCTCTACACCCGCGTGCTCAAGGCGCAGCGCGACAATTTCGACGCGCTGCATCTGCTCGGCGTGCTCAACCAGCAGCGCGGCAAGCCCGGCGAGGCGTACCGCCTGATCACGGCGGCGCTCAAGGTCGATCCGCGCTCGCCCGACGCGCTGTCGAATCTCGCGCTGGCGCTGCATGCGCTCAAGCGCAGCGACGAGGCGCTGGCGAGCCTCGACAAGGCGCTGGCGCTCGCGCCGGGCCATGCCGACGCGCTCAACAACCGCGGCAATGTGCTGCTCGATCTGGCGCGGCCGGCCGAGGCCATCGCGGCGTTCGACGCGGTGCTGGCCGCAGACCCGCGCCATCTCCAGGCCCGGATCAACCGCGGCAATGCGCTGGCGATGCTCGACCGCTGCGAGCAGGCGATCGCCGACTACGACGCGGCGCTGGCGATCGCGCCGGGCCATCCGCTGGCGCTGTACAACCGCGGCAATGCGCTGCGCGCGCTCGGCCGCGAGCCGGACGCGATCGCGGCCTACGACCGGGCGCTCGCCGGCGCGCCGCAACCACGCCAACGCCTGGCTCAACCGCGGGCTGGCGCTGGCCGCGCTCAACCGCCATCAGGACGCGCTGGCGAGCTACGCCAAGGTGCGCGCGCTCGCGCCGGACTTCGCCGACGTGCATTTCAACGCGGCGCTGTCGCTGCTGACGCTCGGCGACTACCGGCGCGGCTTTGCCGAATACGAGTGGCGCTGGAAGCGCACCGGCATGACCGCGCGCAAGGATTTGCGTGCGCCGCTGTGGCTCGGCGAGACGCCGCTCGCCGGCAAGACCATCCTGCTGCATGCCGAGCAGGGGCTCGGCGACACCGTGATGTTCGCGCGCTACGTGCCGCGTGCTCGCGCGCGCTGGGCGCCAAGGTCGTGCTGGAGGTGCAGCCGGAGCTGAAAGCGCTTGCTGGCGACGCTCGACGGCGTCGCCGCGATCGTCGGTCGCGGCGCGGCCTTGCCGCCGTACGATCTGCATTGCCCGCTGGCCAGCCTGCCGCTGGCGCTCAAGACCGAACCCACCGGGCATTCCGGCGGAAATTCCCTATCTGCGGGCGCCCGAGCCGTATCTCGCAAAATGGCGGCCGCGCTTGCAGGACGTGCCGGCGCCGCGCGTCGCGCTGGCCTGGTCGGGCCGCGCCACCCATGCCAACGACCGGCAACCGGTCGCTGTCGCTGGCGCAGCTCGAGCCGCTGCTGTCCGTTCCGGGCGTGCGCTTCGTCAGCCTCCAGCGCGAGCTGCGCGACGCCGATGCGGCGGGGCTTTCCGGCGACGCCCGCATCGCCGATCTCGGCGGCGAGCTTGCCGACTTCGCCGACACCGCGGCGGTGCTGGCGCTGGTCGATCTAGCTGGTCTGCGTCGACACCTCGGTCGCCCATGTCGCCGGCGCGCTCGGGCGGCCGGCGTTGGTGCTGCTGCCGTTCCAGCCCGACTGGCGCTGGATGCTCGATCGCGAGCGCAGCCCCTGGTATCCGGCGCTCAGGCTGTTCCGCCAGCCTGTCACCCGGCGACTGGGCGAGCGCGATCGCCGGCGTGCGGGATGAGCTCGTGCGTTTGGTGTGATCGAGAAAGCGCTACCGGCTCGCTGCCATGCCGTCCCACATCGCTTCGAGCCGCCGGCGGAACGCCTTCGGCCGCTCGGCGAACAGCCGCCCGGCGATGCGCCGCGACGCGGTGACATGCTGCGCCTGCCGCTGGCTGATCACCGATTGCAGCCGCGAGCGCCAGCGCGCCAGCGGCTGATGCGGCTCGGCTAGCGCGCCAGCACCGACCAGATCCTGATAGCGAGCCGAGCCGGTTGCGCAGCTTCTGCGCCTCGCGCACCCAGCTTCGCCCGAGCCGCGGCCACAGCGGCTCGACGATCTCCATCTGATAGCGATGCACCACCACGCGCTGGCGCAGCTCGTGCAGATCGTGGGCGCTGGCGGCGCGCCAGTCCTCGGGGATGAGGTGGCGCGCCCGCCGATAGCCCTCGGTGAGGCTTTCCGCCACGTCGGCGAACGCGAGGTCGTCGAGCGGCCAGCGCTCGATCCGCGCCTCGGCGCGGTCGAGCGCCGCCAGAATGCGCTTGCGCAGCGACGGCGTCAGGCTCGCGGTCTCGGCCGAGGAGCGCAGCTCCTCCAGCCGGCTGCGGATCGTCTCCCAGGATTGCGACGACAGCCGGTGCGACGGCGCGTGGTGCTCGGCGTCGGCGACGGCATCGAGCGCGGCCTGGGCGTCGCGGGCGCCGGCCAGCAGGCGGGCGAGATCGCGCGCCTCGGTCCGCCAGCGGCGGTCGTCGGCGTCGAGGAACGGCTCGATCAGCCGCAGATAGGCCCGCCAGGATTTCATCGCGGCGCGAAAATCGTGCACCGCCACCGCCTCGACCCGCTGGCGGTCCTCGATCGCGGTGCGCGCCTCGGCCAGGATATGCCGGGCGATGGCCCGCAAGGTTTGTCCGACGGCGTCCTGCGGCCGCAATCCCGGCTTGTCGTTCATGCGACAGTTCTATGACGGCGCATTATGACAGTCTAACGAAATGGAACCGGCGCGCCCTTTCCATTCCGGTTTGTGCTTGTTACATAAGCCCCGCCGTGTGCACGGACGCCTGCGGCCACGATTTCCGCGGGGTGGAGCAGCCCGGTAGCTCGTCAGGCTCATAACCTGAAGGTCGTAGGTTCAAATCCTACCCCCGCAACCAAATTCGCCGCCAAGTCAGTGACTTGGCGGCTTTTTTGCGACGTTTCGGCACCGCAAGCAAAAGGTGCGACATAACGCGTCCGCACTCCCATAAACTATAGTTCCACTGCCCCTGGCGGTCGGTTTGGTTTACGAGATATTGACCCGTTGCTGGCGCCTCCGGGGGCGCGCGCCGGCGGGATTTAAAGAGCCGGCGGTGGTGTTTCTTTGTGACAAGGAAACGCGACCGACCGAGCCGACAAAACAAGCGAGGAAACGACCATGTTGAGATCAGGTAGCGTGCTCGGCGCGGCTTTGGTGCTGGCTGCGGCGCACCTTGCCCCCGCGCAGGCGGCTTGGGAGCCGACCCGCCCGGTCGAGATCATCGTGCCGGCGGGGCCCGGCGGCGGCGCCGACCAGATGGCGCGCGTCATCCAGGGCATCGTGACCAAGCACAGCCTGATGAAGCAGTCGATGGTGGTCATCAACAAGGCCGGCGGCGCCGGCGGCGAAGGCTTCCTCGACGTCAAGGCGTCGCGCGCCAACCCGCACAAGCTGGTGATCACGCTGTCGAACCTGTTCACCACCCCGCTCGCGCACCGGCATCCCGTTCAACTGGAAGGATCTCACGCCGGTCGCGATGATGGCGCTCGACGAGTTCGTGCTGTGGGTCAACGCCGAGACCCCCTACAAGACGGTCAAGGAATATGTCGAGGCCGCCAAGGGCGCGAACGGCACGTTCAAGATGGGCGGCACCGGCTCCAAGCAGGAAGACCAGATCATCACGGTCGCGATCGAGAAGGCGACCGGCGTCAAGTTCACCTACATCCCGTTCCGCGGCGGCGGCGAGGTGGCGGTGCAGCTGGTCGGCAAGCACGTCGATTCCACGGTCAACAATCCGATCGAGGCGGTCGCGCAATGGCGCGGCAACTCGGTGCGGCCGCTCTGCGTGTTCGACGCCAAGACGCTGCCCTATTCGGACAAGGTGACCTCGGACAAGGCCTGGAGCGACATCCCGACCTGCAAGTCGCAGGGGCTCGACACCGAATACCTGATGCTGCGCGGGCTGTTCATGCCGGCCGGCGTCACCCAGGAGCAGACCGACTATTACGTCGAGCTGCTCAAGAAGGTGCGTGGCACCCCGGAGTGGCAGGATCTGATGAAGAACGGCGCGTTCAACCAGACCTTCATGGCCGGCGCGGATTACGCCAAGTGGGTGGCCGACGAGGAAAAGCGCCACGAAACCTTGATGCGGGACGCCGGGTTCCTGGCGAAATAACGATTGCACTTGCGAAGCCCGCCGGCGGTGGACTAAACGACCGCCGGCGGCGGCACGCGTGAGGGTTGATGAGCGAAGCGACACCAGAACTCCGGCCCCGGGCCACGCCATCGCAGCGTCGAGCTCGGTGTCACCGTGGCCACGGCGGCGCTCGGCGTCGTCGTCATGCTCGGCAGCCTTCAGGTCGGCATCGGCTGGGGCCCGGAAGGGCCACAGGCCGGATTCTTTCCATTTTATGTCGGGCTGATCATCCTGCTGTCGAGCGCGATCAACCTCGTCAAGGCCTGGAACGAGGTCGAGCCGGAACAGCGGTTCGCGAGCTACAGCCAGCTTCGCTCGGTGCTGTCGGTGGTGATTCCGACCGCGGTCTATGTCGTCGCAATGCCCTATCTCGGCATCTACATCACGTCGGCGATCCTGATCGGCGGGTTCATGCGATGGCTCGGCCGCTATCCGTGGCGGTTGACACTCGCGATTGCGATCGGGACGCCGCTGTTAATCTATCTTGCGTTCGAGAAATGGTTCCTGGTGCCGCTGCCCAAGGGACCGATCGAGGACTGGCTGGGACTTTGACAACAACAAAAGCGCCGGGGGACGGGCGCTGAAAGACGCTGCGGGGATGTGACGTCATGGAAGATATTGCCAATCTGTTTCACGGCTTCGCGGTCGTGTTACAGCCGTTCAATATCCTCGTCATGGTCCTCGGCATCGTCCTCGGCGTCATCATCGGCGTCTTGCCGGGATTGGGCGGCGCCAACGGCATCGCCATCCTGCTGCCGCTCACCTTCAGCATGTCGCCGACCTCGGCGATCATCATGCTGTCGTGCATCTACTGGGGCGCGCTGTTCGGCGGCGCCATCACCTCGATGCTGTTCAACATCCCGGGCGAGCCGTGGTCGGTGGCGACCACCTTCGACGGCCACCCGATGGCGCAGAAGGGCCAGGCCGGCGAGGCCTTGACCGCAGCGTTCACCTCGTCGTTCGTCGGCGCACTGTTCGCGGTGATCGTCATCACGCTGGTGGCGCCGCTGGTGGCGCTGTTCGCGCTGCAGTTCGGCCCCGCCGAGAAATTCTCGGTGTTCTTCCTGGCGTTCTGCAGCTTCATCGGCATGGGCAAGGAGCCGCCATTCAAGACCCTGGTGTCGATGATGATCGGCTTTGCGCTTGCCGCCGTCGGCCTCGACACCGTCACCGGCCAGCTCCGCCTGACCTTCGGCTTCACCGAATTCCTTAACGGCTTCGACTTCCTGATCGCGGTGATCGGCCTGTTCGGCATCGGCGAGATCCTGCTGACGATGGAGGAGGGGCTGTCGTTCAAGGGCAAGGCCGCCGGCATCAATCCCAAGGTGGTGTGGGAAACCTGGAAGACGCTGCCGCAGTATTGGATGACCTCGCTGCGCTCCTGCCTGATCGGCTGCTGGATGGGCATCTCGCCGGCCGGCGCGACGCCCGCTTCGTTCATGAGCTACGGCATCGCCAAGCGCGTCTCCAAGCACGGCCACAACTTCGGCAAGGGCGAGATCGAAGGCGTGGTGGCGCCGGAGACCGCGGCGCACGCCGCCGGTACCTCGGCGCTGCTGCCGATGCTGTCGCTCGGCGTGCCGGGCTCGCCGACCGCGGCGGTGCTGCTTGGCGGCCTGCTGATCTGGGGCCTGCAGCCGGGTCCGCTGCTGTTCGTCGAGCAGAAGGAATTCGTCTGGGGCCTGATCGCCAGCATGTATCTCGGCAACCTGGTCGGTCTGATCATCGTGCTGACCATGGTGCCGGTGTTCGCCGCCATCCTGCGCATTCCGTTCTCGATCATCGCGCCGATCATCCTGGTGATCTGCGCGATCGGCGCCTACACGGTGCACAACTCGACGTTCGACGTGATCATGATGCTGGTGTTCGGCGTCATCGGCTACGTCATGAAGAAATGCGACTACCCGCTGGCGCCGATGGTGCTGGCGATCGTGCTGGGCGACAAGGCGGAGGAGGCGTTCCGCCAGTCGCTGCTCGCCTCGCAGGGCAAGCTCAGCGTGTTCTGGTCGAACGGGCTGGTCTCCAGCATCATGGCGCTTGGCCTGATCGCGCTGTTCTGGCCGCTAATTCAGGGTGTGCTGACGCGGTTTCGTACGGCCCGTGCGGCGACCTGACGGGGTCTGACCACGCGCGACCCGACAGGATCACGCCTTAGAACCATTGCGCCGCCTCAACCCGTGGAATAATGTATTTCACCGATGACCGACAAAAGTACGATGCGTCGCCCCGTCGCCCCGGCGCGTGGGCTTGAGCCCGCGACCAGCCCGCGGCTGGCGATCGAGCCGATCGACACCTCTTTCAGCTTCAAGAACAAGGCCTATGCGGCGCTGAAGACCGTCATCGTCTCGATGGACATCTACCGGAGCCGCTCCGACATCCGGCTCGACGAGCGCCAGCTCGCCCAGGACTTTGGCATTAGCCGTACGCCGGTGCGCGAGGCGATGGCGCAGCTCGAGCGCGAGGGCTTCGTGCGCTCGGTACCGCGGCGCGGCGTCTACATCGTGCGCAAGACCAAGGCCGAGGTGATCGAGATGATCACCGCCTGGGCGGCGCTGGAAAGCATGGCGGCGCGCCTGATCACCGAGCGCGCGACCGACCCGCAGATCGCCTCGCTGCGCCAGATGTTCGCGACCTTCGAGAACGGCGCGCTGCGCGCCCATCTCGACGAATACTCCGAGGCCAACATCGAGTTTCACCAGAGCATCATCCGCATGAGCGGCAACGGCGTGCTGATCGCGCTCGCCGAGAATCTGTTCACCCACATGCGGATGATCCGGCGAAAGACCATCGTTGAGAAGGATCGCATCGAGAAGTCGATCCGCGACCACATGAACATCATCGAGGCGCTCGAAGCGCGCGACACCCGCCGCGCCGAGGAGCTGGTCCGCAATCACGCGCTCGGGCTCGCCGAGCACGTGGCGCAATACGCGGACTACTTGGACTGACATGATTAGAGGGACAGCCGGACTCCGGTCGTCCCCGCGAAGGAGGCACCCATGGCCGACGCAGCAGTGAAAGAAAAACCCACGACCGCGCCCGAAGCAGAGCGGGAGCTGACCGATGGCTTTCATCTGATCATCGATGCGCTCAAGCTCAACGGGCTGACCACGATCTACGGCGTGCCCGGCATCCCGATTACCGACTTCGGCCGCATGGCGCAGGCCGCGGGCATCCGGGTCCTCTCGTTCCGCCACGAGCAGAACGCCGGCAACGCCGCCGCCATCGCCGGCTTTCTGACCAAGAAACCTGGTGTCTGCCTCACGGTGTCGGCGCCGGGCTTTCTCAACGGCCTGACCGCGCTCGCTAATGCCACCACCAACTGCTTCCCGATGATCCTGATCTCGGGCTCGTCCGAGCGCGAGATCGTCGACCTGCAGCAGGGCGACTATGAGGAAATGGACCAGCTCGCCATCGCCAAGCCGCTCTGCAAGGCTGCGTTTCGCGTGCTGCATGCCGCCGATATCGGTATCGGCGTGGCACGCGCCATCCGCGCCGCGGTCTCGGGGCGTCCGGGCGGGGTCTATCTCGATCTGCCGGCCAAGCTGTTCGGCCAGGTGATGGATGCCGAGGCCGGGCGAAAGTCGCTGGTCAAGGTGATCGATCCTGCGCCGGCGCAGATTCCCGCGCCGGCTGCGGTTCAGCGCGCGCTCGATGTGCTCAAGAGCGCCAAGCGACCGCTGATCATCCTCGGCAAGGGTGCGGCTTATGCCCAGGCCGACGACGCGATCCGCTCGTTCGTCGAGAAGAGCGGCGTGCCATTCCTGCCGATGAGCATGGGCAAGGGCTTGCTGCCCGACACCCATCCGCAATGCGCGGGCGCGGCGCGCTCGACCGTGCTGCAACAATCCGACGTGGTGATGCTGATCGGTGCGCGGCTCAACTGGCTGCTGTCGCACGGCAAGGGCAAGACCTGGGGCACCGAACCCAAAAGGTTCATTCAGGTCGACATCGAGCCGAAGGAAATGGACTCCAACGTGGAGATCGTCGCCCCGGTGGTCGGCGACATCGGCTCGTGCGTGACCGCGCTGCTCAATGGCATGGGCGGCAATTGGCCGCCCCCGCCGGCCGACTGGATCAAGACCGTTACGTCGAAGCGGGACGAGAATGTTGGCAAAATGGCGCCGCGGTTGATGAACAACAATTCGCCGATGGATTACCACGGCGCGCTCGGCGTGCTGCGCACCATCGTCAAGGAGCGACCGGACGCCATCCTGGTCAACGAAGGCGCCAACACGCTCGATCTCGCGCGCGGCATCATCGACATGTATCAGCCGCGCAAGCGGCTGGACGTCGGCACCTGGGGCGTCATGGGCATCGGCATGGGCTACGCGATCGCGGCCGCGATCGAGACCGGCAAGCCGGTGCTGGCGGTCGAGGGCGACTCGGCCTTCGGCTTCTCCGGCATGGAGGTCGAGACGATCTGCCGGTACAACCTGCCGGTCTGCGTCGTCATCTTCAACAACGACGGCATCTACCGCGGCACCGACGTCAATTCCGTGGGGTCTGACCCTGCGCCGACCGTGTTCGTCAAAGGTTCGCGCTACGACAAGATGATGGAGGCGTTCGGCGGCGTCGGAGTCAATGCCACGACGCCGGACGAGCTCAAGCGCGCCGTCAACGCCGCCATGGATTCCGGCAAGCCGACGCTCATCAATGCGGTGATCGACCCGGCAGCCGGCAGCGAAAGCGGCCGCATCGGCAATCTCAATCCGCAAAGCGCGCTGAAGAAGAAGTAGCTCACATTGTCATAGGCAAATCATATCGACTGTCGTCCCCGCGAAGGCGGGGACCCAGTAAACGCAGACACGTCATTGAATACTGGTTGCCCGCCTTCGCGGGCATGCACGGCCGGAGGTGAGAGGATACAAGATGGCAACTCGAAAGTTCAGAGCCAGACGAAAGCCAAATCCAAGGCGGCCTCGAAAAAGGTCGTGAAGCTCAAATCCAAGCCGGCTGCGAGGAAGGCCGCCAGCAACGGCCTGCCGCGACCGTCCAGCAAGCCCTATGGCCAGGCCGGCAAGGCGCTCGACGGCGTGAAAATCCTCGACTTCACCCACGTGCAGTCGGGCCCGACCTGCACCCAGCTTCTGGGCTACATGGGGGCCGATTGCATCAAGGTCGAGCGACCCGGTGTCGGCGACATCACGCGCGGGCAATTGCGCGACGTGAAAGGGCAGGACAGCCTCTATTTCACCATGCTGAACGGCAACAAGCGCTCGATCACCATCGACAGCAAGCATCCCAAGGGCAGGGAAATCCTCGATCGCCTGATCAAGCATTGCGACGTGCTGGTGGAAAACTTCGCGCCCGGCGCGCTCGACCGCATGGGGCTCACCTGGGAGCACATCCACAAGACCAACCCGCGCATGATCGTGGCATCGGTCAAGGGCTTCGGCCCGGGCCCCTACGAGGACTGCAAGGTCTACGAGAACGTCGCGCAATGCGCCGGCGGCTCGGCCTCCACCACCGGCTTTCGCGAAGGTCCGCCGCTGGTCACCGGTGCCCAGATCGGCGACTCGGGCACCGGGCTGCATCTCGCCTGGGGAATCGTTTGCGCGCTCTACCAGCGCATGCGCACCGGCCGCGGCCAGAGGGTGCTGTGCGCCATGCAGGACGGCGTGCTCAATCTGGCGCGCGTCAAGCTGCGCGACCAGCAACGGCTCGCGCACGGCCCGCTCACCGAATACAGCCAGTACGGTGAGGGCGTCCCGTTCGGCAAGGCGGTTCCGCGCGCCGGCAACGATTCCGGCGGCGGCCAGCCCGGCTGGATCTTGAAATGCAAGGGCTGGGAGACCGATCCCGACGCCTACATCTATTTCATCACCCAGGCGCCAGTGTGGGGCGAGATCTGCGACCTGATCGGCAGGCCGGAGTGGAAGACCGATCCGGACTACGCCACGCCGCCGGCGCGGCTGCCGCGGCTGAAGTCGATCTTCGCCACCATCGAGCAATGGACCATGACCAAGACCAAGTTCGAGGTCATGGAAATCTGCAACAAGGTCGACATTCCGGTCGGCCCGATCCTGTCGATGAAGGAGATCGCCGAGGAGCAGTCGCTGCGCGACACCGGCACGGTGGTCGAGGTCGATCACCCGGGCCGCGGCAAGTATCTGACGGTTGGCAATCCGGTGAAGATGTCGGATTCGATCACCGAGGTGAAGCGCTCGCCGCTCTTGGGCGAGCACACCGAGGAAATCCTGACCAAGGTGCTGGGCTATTCGGCCAAGGAGCTGGCGGAGATCAAGTCCTCGGGCGCGATCACGCCGCCCGAGAAGCCCGCCAAGGCCGAGGCGGCGTAATCGTCTCCGTTCGTCCCCGCGAAAGCGGGGACCCAGGGGCCAAGTTCTGGCGTGCCCGCTTCCGCGGGCACGAACGGAGAGTATGGAAGGAGCTGCATCAATGCGTATCGTGGTTCACGGCCAGCAGGCGTTCGGCAAGGCCGTGTTGGAGGCGCTGCTCAAGCGCGGCGAGAACGTCGTCGCCGTCTATGTCGCGCCGGAGAAGGAAGGCGCGCGCGCCGACCCGCTGAAGGAAGCCGCGCTCGCGGCCAAGTTGCCGATCTATCAGCCGGCCTCCTACAAGGACCCGAAGGTTTGGGAGGAATTCAAGACGCTCAAGCCCGACCTGCAGGTGATGGCCTTTGTCACGCTGTTCGTGCCGGAAGAATTCCTCAACATCCCGACCCACGGCTCGATCCAGTATCATCCGTCGCTGCTGCCGGCCTATCGCGGCGCCAGCGCGATCAACTGGCCGATCATCAAAGGTGAGAAGGAAACTGGCCTGTCGATCTTCTGGCCCGACAATGGGCTCGATACCGGCGACGTGCTGGTTCAGAAGAAGACCCCGATCAGCGATACCGACACGCTCGGCACGGTCTATTTCGACCGGCTGTTCCCGATGGGCGTCGACGCCATGCTGGAAGGCGTCGACCTGGTGAAGGCCGGCAAGGCGCCGCGCATCAAGCAGGACGAGAGCAAGGCCACCTATGAGGGCCGGTGCGGGCCTGACAACGCCAAGATCGACTGGGGCAAGCCGTGGGAGCAGATCGACCGACTGATCCGCGGCTGCAATCCGGCGCCCGGCGCCTGGACCACGCTTGACGGCAAACAGCTCAAGATTTTCGACGCCAAGCCGTTGCCCGCCAAGGACCCCAAGGGCATCGCCGGCAAGGTCGGCGAAATCGCCGCGGTCGACGCCGACGGCTTCACCGTGGTCTGCGCCGACGGCCGCTTCAAGGTCACCCGCGTGCAACCTGCCGACGGCAAGAAGATCGAAGCCGGCGAGTGGGCGAAGTCCGCCAACCTCGCGGTCAAAGCGAGGTTCTCGTGACTCTCATACCCAGTCATCTCTGAACGGTCGGACTCTACTGGATGCCCGCCTACGCGGGCGTGACAGCCAAAATCACCATTCCCGCATCAAACTCATATTGGATCGTCCCATGCCCGCCTCGCAGCACCAGTCGCCGAAATCCGACATCGAGATCGCCCAGTCAGCCAAGCCGCGCCGCATCATGGACGTGGCCAAGGAGAAGCTTGGCATCGCGCCGGAGAACCTCGAGCCCTATGGCCACTACAAGGCCAAGGTGTCGATGGACTACATCAAGTCGCTCAAGGACAAGAACAACGGCAAGCTGATCCTGGTCACTGCGATCACGCCAACGCCGGCCGGCGAGGGCAAGACCACGACCACGGTCGGGCTGACCGACGCGCTCAACCACATCGGCAAGAAGGCGATGCTCTGCCTGCGCGAGCCGTCGCTCGGGCCCTCGTTCGGGATGAAGGGCGGAGCTGCCGGCGGCGGCTACGCCCAGGTCGTGCCGATGGAGGATATCAACCTGCACTTCACCGGCGACTTCCACGCCATTACCTCGGCACACAACCTGCTCAGCGCGCTGATCGACAATCACATCTACTGGGGCAACGAGGCGGGCATCGACAGCCGCCGCGTCGCCTGGCGCCGCGTTATGGATATGAACGACCGCGCGCTGCGCGAGATCGTCTGCTCGCTCGGCGGCGTCGCCAACGGCTATCCGCGCGAGGCGGGCTTCGACATCACGGTGGCCTCCGAGGTGATGGCGATCTTCTGCCTCGCCAGCGATCTCGACGACCTCAAGGCCCGGCTCGGCAACATCATCGTGGCCTACACCCGCGATCGCAAACCAGTGCGCGCCAAGGACATCAAGGCGCATGGCGCCATGACCGTGCTGTTGAAGGAGGCGCTGGCGCCGAACCTGGTGCAGACGCTCGAAGGCACGCCAGCCTTCATTCATGGTGGCCCGTTCGCCAATATCGCGCACGGCTGCAACTCGGTGCTGGCCACCACCACCGCGCTCAAGCTCGCCGATTACGTCGTGACCGAAGCCGGCTTCGGCGCCGACCTCGGCGGCGAGAAGTTTCTCGACATCAAGTGCCGCAAGACCGGGCTTGCGCCCGATTGCGCTGTGATCGTCGCCACGATCCGCGCGCTCAAGATGCACGGCGGGGTCAAGAAGGACGACCTGAAGAAGGAAGACCTGAAGGCGCTGGAGGCCGGCATGGCCAATCTCCAGCGCCACGTCGAGAACATCCACAAGTTCGGCATTCCGGCGGTGATCTCGATCAATCGCTTCTCCGCCGACAGCGACGCCGAGATCGCGCTGGTGAAGGACAAGTGCAAGGCGCTCGGCGTGGAAGCCGTGATGGCCGATCACTGGGCAATGGGCGGGGAAGGCGCGGCCGACGTGGCGCGCGCGGTGGTCAAAACCATCGATCAGGGCAAGAGCAAGCTGAAGCTGCTCTATCCCGACGACATGCCGCTGTTCGAGAAGATCCGCACCATCGCCAAGGAAATCTACCGGGCGAAGGACGCCACCGCCGACAAGGCGGTGCGCGACCAGCTCGCCTCGTTCGAAGCCATGGGCTACGGCAAGGCCCCGGTCTGCATTGCCAAGACGCAGTATTCGTTCTCGACCAACGCCGACTTGAAGGGCGCACCCTCCGACCACACCATCAACGTGCGCGAGGTGCGGCTGTCGGCCGGCGCGGAGTTCGTGGTGGCGATCTGCGGCGAGATCATGACCATGCCCGGCCTGCCGCGCGTACCGGCCGCCGATTCGATCGACGTCAATGCGCAAGGCAAGATCGTGGGGTTGTTCTGACCTTGCCGGCGCACCAGCTTATCTCCCTCGACGCAAGTCTATCTCTAACCAGACAAGGATGATGTCATGTTGAAGTTCTATTACAGCGGCGCGCCGAACCCGACCAAGGTCGCGCTGTTCCTCGAAGAGGCCGCGCTGCCGTACGAAGCGGTCCCGGTCGACACCCGCAAGGGCGAGCAGCACAAGCCTGAGTTCCTGGCGATCAATCCGAATGCCAAGCTGCCGGCGATCGTCGATGGTGACGTCACGGTGTTCGATTCAAGCGCGATCCTGCTGTATCTCGCCGAGAAGACCGGCAAGTTCCTGCCGCCGAAGACCGACAAGGCGCGCGGCGAGCTGTTGTCCTGGATGTTCTTCGTGTCGTCCGGCGTCGGCCCCTATGCCGGCCAGTCGGTGCATTTCCGCGTCTATGCGCCGGAGAAATTGCCGTATGCAATCAACCGCTATGCCTACGAGGCGCAGCGCCATTTCAAGATTCTCGACGACCGGCTCGCCAAGCGGAAGTACATGCTGGGCGACACATACACCATCGTCGATATGAACGTCTGGGGCTGGGCGCGGCTGATGCCGAACATCCTGGGCGAGGGCGCCTGGAGCAAATTCCCCAACCTCAAGCGGCTGGTCGACGAAGTGAGCGCCCGGCCGGCGGCGGCGCGCGCGGTCGTGCTCAAGGACAAGCACAAGTTCAAGACCGAGATGGACGCCGACGCGCTCAAGGCGATGTTCGGCCATCTGTCGGAGAAGGTGGCCTAGCAACCTTCCAATTTTTTGCGAAGGCCTATCGACGTTCGTCCCCGCGTAAGCGGGGACGAACGGGAGGCTGTGCCGCCCTACATCAGCCCGATCACTCCCAGCGCGCGCCGATCGCCGCCACCGCCGTGCGGGCGATGCGCGCGTCGGTGTCCCAGTCGGCGCCGCTGACGCCGATGCCGCCAACGCATTCGCCGGCGACGATGACAGGATAGCCGCCCTCCATCGCGGTCCAGCGCTCGGGACCGGCGGCGAGCGCGAGCCCAAGCGCATGCGCCGTGTCGAGCGATTGCCCGGCGGCGCCCTGCGCCGAGGTCGGCCGCCGGCTGGAGGCCGCGCACACCGCCTTGGTGGTCGCCGAATGCACGGTATGGAACCGCCCGCCGTCCATCCGGTCGAGCGCGACGATGTGCCCGCCGGCGTCGCAGACCGCGCAGGCAATGGCGGCGCCAGCCTTGGCGGCTTCCGCCAGCGCCGCCGCTACCATGGCGCGGGCGCCGGCGTGGGTCAGCCGCTTGCTATCGGCGAAGAACGGGTCGCTCATGTCAGTTGCCGCTTCAGCCAGTCGACGATGGTCGTGGTGATGTGCTCCGACGGCTGGCCGGGCGTCCGCCCCATGTGATGGCCGTCGGGATAGATGCGCGCCGACTTCGGGCTGCCGTGCTCCATCAGGAGATAGATGTCGGCGACCGGCGCCTGGTCGTCGAGCTTGCCGTTGACCCCAAGTAAGGGCGCCGACGGCTTGTCGAGCAGGCCCATGGTCAGCAGCGAGAACTTCGGCGCGGCTTGCAGGAACTCGTCCAGCGTTTTGGTGCCCATGGCGCGGCCGCGCGCGTCGAGCAGGCTCGCCGCGCCGAACAGATAGGTGGCGCCGCCGGTGGTGAACGCCGGCACCAGCCATTCGCGTTGGAAGCCGTAGTGGACATTGCCGCCGTGGAACACCGCGCCGCGAATCCTGGTGGCCGCGGTGTGGGCGAGCCGCGCCGCCCAATAGGCGCCGAAGCTGCCGCCCCAGACCGCGACACGTTCGCCGGCGACGTCGGTGCGCGTCGGCAGATGATCGAGCCAGGTGAAATAGGTGCGCTCGGCCGCCGGATCGCCGTACAGCACCGGGTTCTCGCCCGAGCCGGGCATGTCGATGGTGAGCGAGGCGAACCCCGCCGCCATCACCGCTTTGGCGATGCGCAGCCGATCCTCCTTCCAGCCGTCGACGCCACCCCAGTGCAGCACCACCGGCGGCTTGGCGACGCCCGGCGGTTTTTGCAGATAGCCGATGAGCTTTTGGCCTTCGAACGGCAGTTCGATGATCTCCAGCGGCGGATCGAAATGCTTGGCCGCCTTGCGGAACATGCGCAGCGAATGCTGATAGGCCGCGAGCTTGCCCGGCGAGTTCGGCGTCGGATAGCGGCCGACCCGGCAGGCGTCGAAGCCCTGCATGTAGAGCTCGGCGAGCGCGTGGCCTTTCGCGCCGGCGGCGGCGCGGGCGTCGCCGTCTTTCTCGTAGGCTAAGCCGAGCTTGCTCCACTCTTCGGCCCAGTGATCTTTGTCGAGCGTCTTAATCGCGGCGAGCACCCGTTCGGCGTCGTCGCGGCGAATGTCTTCGAATGGATTGAGGCGGCCGGCGCGGCGCATGAACTCCGCCTTGACCTCCTCCAGCGAGCGCTCGCGCGAACCCGTCGGCTGCGGTGTCTGCACGTTCATGATGATCTCCCTGGCCTCGTTGGCGGGAAACATTAGCAGGACGCCGACAAAAACTCTGCCGTCATTCCGGCTCTCGCTTCGCACGGCCGGGATGACGAAGGTTAGCGCCTGCGCGCGGCCACGCGCGCCGGTGGCGTGACCTCATCCAGCTCCGGCGAAAGGCGCTTCGCTTCGTCCACCAGGGCTGCGGTCGCCGGCATCATCGGCTCGCGGGCCGGCACCACCAGGCCGATGGTCTGCGTCGCTTCCGGCTCGACGATCGGGATGGCGCGCAGCGTGTCGGTCAGGCCGAGGGTCTCGGCGAGCTTGGCCGGCATCACGCTCGCCCAGCGGCCGGTGCGCACATGCGAGAACAACAGGATCATCGAATCCGATTCCAGCGTCGGCCGCGACTCGCCGCCGGCGCCTTGCAGCAGGCGGTCGATGATGCGGCGGTTCTGCATGTCGGGGGTGAGCAGGCAGAGCGGCACCTGCGCGACCTCCGCCCAGGTCACCGTGTCGCGGTTGCCGAGCGGCGCATCGGCCGACGTCAGCAGCCGGTAGCGCTCGTGGTAGAGCGGGATCGCGGTCACCCGCCCGAGCGGCTCGTTGCTGAGATAGGTGATGCCGGCGTCGATCTCGAGGTTGTCGAGCAGCTCCAGAATTTCGATCGAGGTACGCGAATAGATGGTGAAGCGTACGTTCGGGTGCCGCTCGCGATAGGGCGTGGTGAGCGCGGCCACCATGGCGAGCGCGGTCGGGATCGCGGCGATCCGCAACTGGCCGCTGAGACCGTGGCGTAGCGCGTTGATTTCCTCGCGCATGGCGCGGCTGTCGCCGACGATGCGCCGCGCCCAGTCGAGCACGCGCTGGCCCTCGGGCGTGAAGCCCTGAAAGCGCGAGCCGCGGTTCACCAGCAGCACGCCCATCTGCTCTTCAAGCTGCTTCACCCCGGCCGACAACGTCGGTTGGGTGACGCCGCAGGCCTCGGCGGCGCGGCCGAAATGCCGCTCGCGCGCTAGCGCCAGAATGAAGTCGAGCTTGTCGATCATGCGGAAAGTCTTTTGTTCTCAATAGTTTGGCAAAGGGAGACCGGACACCGCGATGGGATAATGTCGGGCAATCATGGCTATTTTCAATAGAGATTTTCTATCGCTCCATGGCGGGTGCGGGATTGTCTCGCCGATTGGACGGGTTCAATTCTGTGCTTGGAGCAAGCCATGAACATCCAAGCCCCGCCGCGACCTGGCAATGGCGGCGCCGCGCCGCGCGGCCGCAAGCCACGCCGCACGCCCAAGGGCCGGCAGCTCGATCCGCAAGCGCTCGCCGAGGTGCAGGCGCTGCTCGGCGACCGGCCGCGCCGCCGCGATCTCCTGATCGAGCATCTGCATCTGATCCAGGACAAGTACGGTTTCATTTCCAGCGCGCACATGGCGGCGCTGGCGGCCGAGATGAAGCTTGCGCAGACCGAGGTCTACGAGGTCGCGACCTTCTACGCGCATTTCGACGTGGTGAAGGAGGGCGAGACGCCGCCGCCGCCGGTCACCGTGCGGGTCTGCGATTCGCTGTCCTGCGCCATGGCCGGCGCCGAACGGCTGCTGAAGGATTTGCCGAAGACGCTCGGGCCGAACGTACGTGTGGTGCGCGCGCCCTGCATGGGCGCCTGCGACCGCGCGCCGGTCTGCGCCGTCGGCCACGTCCAGGCGATGCAGGCGACCAGATCCTCGGTGGCCAAACTGGCGCATCCTGACAGTCACGCGCATGCGCTCAAGCCCGGCATCAATTTCGAGCATTACATGGCGGCTGGCGGCTATCGGCTCTTGGGCGAAGCCTTCACCGGCAAGCGCACGCGCGACGAATTGATCAAGCTCGTCAGCGACGCCGGGCTGCGCGGCCTCGGCGGCGCAGGCTTTCCGGCCGGCCGCAAGTGGTCGCTGGTGCGTGCCGAGCCGGCGCCGCGGCTGATGGCGGTAAACGCCGACGAAGGCGAACCCGGCACGTTCAAGGACCGTTATTACCTCGGCCTCGATCCGCACCGCTTCCTGGAAGGCATGCTGCTCGCCGCCTGGGTGGTCGAGGCGGCCGAGGTCTATATCTACATCCGCGACGAATATCCGGAGCTCCGTTTGATGCTGGCCGACGAGATCGCCAAGCTCGAACGCGCCGGCCTCGACAAGTTCACCAAGATTCATCTCCGCCGCGGCGCCGGCGCCTACATCTGCGGCGAAGAATCGGCGATGATCGAATCGATCGAAGGCAAGCGCGGCCTGCCGCGCCACCGCCCGCCCTATTTGGCGCAGGTCGGCCTGTTCGGTCGCCCGACGCTGGAGCAGAACGTCGAGACGCTCTACTGGGTGCGCGACATCGTCGAAAAGGGCGCGGCCTGGATGACCTCGCAAGGTCGCCGCGAGCGGAAGGGCTTCCGCAGCTTCTCGGTGTCCGGCCGGGTCAAGAAGCCGGGCGTGGTGATCGCGCCGGCCGGCGTCACGGCGCGCGAATTGATCGACGAATTCTGCGGCGGCATGGTCGATGGCGAAGTGTTCAAAGGCTATCTGCCGGGCGGCGCATCGGGCGGCATCCTGCCGGCGTCGATGGCCGACGAGCCGCTCGACTTCGGCACGCTGGAGAAGTACGGCTGCTTCGTCGGCTCGCACGCGGTGGTGATCCTGTCCGAGAAGGACGACATGAAGGCGGTGGCGCTGAACCTGCTGAAGTTCTTCGAGGACGAAAGCTGCGGCCAGTGCACGCCCTGCCGGGTCGGCACCGAGAAGGCAGTCAAGCTGATGGAGGCCGGCCCGTGGAATGCGGCGCTGCTGACCGAGCTCTCCGACCTGATGCGCGACGCCTCGATCTGCGGCCTCGGCCAGGCCGCGCCCAATCCGCTGCTGTGCGTGCTGAAATATTTCCCCGACGAACTGAAGAAGCCACTGGGGCGTTGGTGATGATGATCGTGTTGAAAACGGTGCAACACGCACGGCCCTGCCCCTCCCCACAAGGGGGAGCGGAGCGCGCTGCGACCAGCGGCGAGGGAAGAATCCAATGACTGAATTAGCACCAAGGCCCAACACCTTCTTCATCGACGGCCGCGAGGTCGACATCCGCCCGGACGAGACGATCTTCCGCGCCGCAAGCCGCCTCGATATCAAACTGCCGCACCTGTGCTACCTGCCCAAGCCCGGCTACCGGCCGGACGGCAACTGCCGCGTCTGCATGGTCGAGATCGAGGGCGAACGCGTGCTCGCCGCAAGCTGCATCCGCACGCCGACCGCCGGCATGAAGGTCAAGACCGACACCGACCGCGCGCAGACCGCGCGCAAGATGGTCGCCGAACTGCTGCTGACCGATCAGCCCGCGATCGAGGTGGCTCACGATCCGGACAGCGAACTCTGGAAGATCGTCAAGCGTGGCAATATCGCGGCCGGCCGCTTCCCCAAGCGCGAGGCCACCGCGGTGCCGGCGCCCGACCGCAGCCACGTGGCGATGGCGGTCAACCTCGACGCCTGCATCCAGTGCAATCTCTGTGTCCGCGCCTGCCGCGAGGTGCAGGTCAACGACGTCATCGGCATGGCCGGGCGCGGCCATCTCGAAAAGATCGTGTTCGACTTCGACGATCCGATGGGTGGCTCGACCTGCGTGGCCTGCGGCGAATGCGTGCAGGCCTGCCCGACCGGGGCGCTGATGCCGGCAACCCTGGTCGACGACAACAACGTGTTCACCACCAAGCCGGATCGCTCGGTCGACAGCGTCTGCCCGTACTGCGGCGTCGGCTGCCAGCTCACCTATCACATCAAGGACGACAAGCTGCTTTCCGTCAGCGGCAAGAATGGCCCGGCCAATGCGAACCGGCTGTGCGTCAAAGGCCGCTTCGGCTTCGATTACGTGCACAACCCGGAGCGGCTGTTGAAGCCGATGATCCGCAAGGACAATACGCCAAAGGTGCCGCACGAATTCATCGATCCAAAGAACCCGTGGACGCATTTCCGCGAGGCCAGCTGGGACGAGGCGCTCGACCGCGCCGCCGCGGGCTTGAAGAAAATCCGCGACCGCGACGGGCCGAAGGCGCTGGCCGGCTTCGGCTCGGCCAAGGCCTCCAACGAAGAGGCGTATCTGTTCCAGAAGCTGGTGCGCGCCGGCTTCGGCACCAACAACGTCGATCACTGTACGCGGCTCTGCCATGCCTCGTCGGTCGCGGCGCTGCTGGAGGGAGTCGGCTCGGCCGCGGTGTCGGCGACCTTCAACGAGGTCAAGAACTCCGACGTCATCATCGTCATCGGCGCCAATCCGACCGAGAACCACCCGGTCGCCGCCACCTTCTTCAAGCAAGCCGCCAAGCGCGGCGCCAAGCTGATCGTGATGGACCCGCGCGGCCAAGCGCTCAAGCGCCACGCCTGGCAGATGATGCAGTTCAAGTCCGGCACCGACGTGGCGATGCTCAACGCCATGCTCAACACCATCGTCACCGAGAAGCTCTACGACCAGCAGTACGTCCAGACCTACGTCGAAGGCTTCAAGCCGTTCGCGGAGCACATCAAGGACTTCACGCCCGAGGAGATGGCGCCGATTTGCGGCATCGACGCCGATATCTTGCGCAACGTTGCGCGCACCTTCGCGCGTGCCGAGAGCGCCATCATCTTCTGGGGCATGGGCGTGTCGCAGCACACCCACGGCACCGACAACGCGCGCTGCCTGATCGCGCTGTCGCTGATCACCGGCCAGATCGGCCGGCCCGGCACCGGGCTGCACCCGCTGCGCGGCCAGAACAACGTGCAGGGCGCCTCCGACGCCGGCCTGATCCCGATGTTCTTTCCCGACTACCGCTCGGTCGAGAACCCAGAGTTCCGCGCCCAGGCCGAGACCTTGTGGGGCGTCAAGCTCGACCCCAAGCGCGGCAAGACCGTGGTCGAAATCATGGATGCGGTGCACGCCGACGAGATCAAGGGCATGTACATCCTGGGCGAGAACCCGGCGATGTCGGACCCCGACCTCAATCACGCGCGCGAGGCGCTGGCGCATCTCGAGCACCTGGTGGTGCAGGACCTGTTCCTGACCGAGACCGCGGTCTATGCCGACGTCATCCTGCCGGCCTCGGCCTGGCCGGAGAAGGACGGCACCGTCACCAACACCAACCGCCAGGTCCAGATGGGGCGCCAAGCGCTGCCGCTGCCGGGCGAGGCCAAGGTCGACTGGTGGATCACCCAGGAGATCGCAAAGCGCATCGGCTTGAACTGGAACTACACGCACCCGAGCGAGATCTACACCGAGATGGCGTCGATGATGCCGGCGCTCGACAACATCTCCTGGGATCGCGTCGAGCGCGAGGACGCCGTCACCTACCCGGCCGACGCCCCCGACCAGCCGGGCCACGACGTGGTGTTCGACAAGGGCTTCCCGCGGCCAGGCGGCTTCGGCAAGCTGGTGGCGGCAAAGCTCACGCCGCCGGACGAGCAGCCGGACGCCGAGTACCCGTTCATCCTCACCACCGGGCGCCAGCTCGAGCATTGGCACACCGGCGCGATGACGCGCCGCGCCGAGGTGCTGGATGCGCTCGAGCCCTCCGCGGTGTGCTCGCTGTCGCGCGGCACCTTCGCCAAACTCGGCATCCAGCCGGGCGATATGGTGCGGGTCACGACGCGGCGCGGCGTGGTCGAGCTCGCCGCGCGCCAGGATGATGGAATGCCCGACGGCGTGGTGTTCATCCCGTTCGCCTTCGTCGAGGCGGCGGCCAATCTGCTCACCAACCCGGCGCTCGACCCGTTCGGCAAGATCCCCGAGTTCAAGTTCTGCGCCGCCAAGGTCGAAGCCACCGATCCCGCAAGCCGGATCGCCGCGGAGTAGGCGCTTCGGTTCCTGACCAACGCGGCAACCGCCATTCCTCCCTGCCAGGGAGGGACAAGAGAGACCGCCGCACCGGCAGCGCTGCAAAACCGCGCCGTGTAATATCCGCGCATGGACGAAATCGCCCACGCCGATCCGCACGTTGAGATCGAGCGCCTCGAAGCCCGCATCGAGGAGCTGGCGGCAAAGCTCGAAAGCTGCCGCAAGTTCGTGCTGGCGGCGCGGCTCGCCATGGCGTTGGGCGGCGCGATCCTGCTGGCCGGCCTGTTCGGCCTGATCCGCTTCGATGTGACGACCTTGAGCGCGGCGTTCGCCGCCGTGCTCGGCGGCATCGTGGTGTCCGGCTCGAACGCCAGCACCGCCAAGGAAGCCTCAGCCGAGCTCGCCATGGCCGAGCGCGACCGCGCCGCCATGATCGGCTTGATCGAGCTTCGCATCGTCGGCGAGCAGGCGACCCTGCACTGACGGGCCGCACCCTTCCTTCTTGGCCCGCAGCCCAATATCATTCGCAAAACAACATCCGGGAGGATCGCCATGGCTCAATCGCATGTGTTTGCCGCGGTCGGCGGCTATTACGGGGCGGCGGACAAGACCGGCAAGGCCGGCGTGTTCCGCCATCAGGTCGGCGACGGCGGCTGGAGCTACGTGCTGAAGGACCTGGAAACCTTCACCGTCTTCGTCAATCCGCGCGATCCAAGCATCGTGTTTGCCGGCACTATGGACGGCGTCTATCGCTCGACCGATGCCGGCGCGACCTTCAAGCGCGCGAACTTCCCCGACAAGGGCGTGCAGATCTGGTCGTTCATGATCGACCCGGCCAATCCCAAGCGGATGCTCGCCGGCGGCTCGCCGGTCTCGATCTATCGCAGCGAGGATGGCGGCGAGAGCTGGAAGAAGCTGCCCGATCCCGCAATCGCCGCTCGCGCCAAGATGCCGTTCGCCTGCCGGGTGATGCGCTTTGCGCCGCATCCGAAGAAGCCCGGCGAAGTTTTCGCCGTGCTGGAGGTCTCCGGCGTGATGCGCTCGACCGACGGCGGCGAAAGCTGGAACGATTGCAGCGAGCATCTGGTCAAGCTGTCGGAGCAGGAGCCGCGGCTGCGCTCAAAGCTCGTCAGCGACACCGAGGCCGAGGGCATGCTCGACGGCCATGCCATCTGCACCAGCGCGGCCGATCCTGACAGCGTGATCATCGCGGTGCGCATGGGCCTGTTCCGCAGCACGGACCAGGGCAAGACCTGGCAGGACCTGCGCGTCGACCGCTTTTCACCGTTCACCTACGGCCGCGACATCCGCGTCTCGCCGCAGGACCCGAAGACGATCTACGCCTGTCTTTCGGTCGCGGCGTCGTCCAAGGACGGCGCGCTGTTCCGCTCGACCGACGTCGGCAACACCTGGCAGCGCTTCGACAAGGTCCAGCCGCACGGCACGCTGATGTCGGTCAGCCTGCATCCCTCCGACGACAAGCAGGTCTATGTCGCGGCGCGTTACGGCGAGGTGTTCGGCACCCAGGACGGCGGTGCGACCTGGCGCGAGACGCCGCTGCCCAAGGACATCCAGCACATCTATGCGCTGTCCTGCGGGTAATTGGATTGGCTGATCGTCTAATGCGGTCGCCCTCTCCCTGGGGGGGAGGTGGGGGGGGGGTGGCCTCGCTCGAGGGCAGGGGAATCGCATGTGGCGGGATGGGGGTTGCGGTTTGTAGGGGAATTGGATTTTGAAGATGGTTTCTTGGTCGGGGGAACATTGATGGATCGGTTTTACGGAATGCTTTGGCGAGGTCGAGGATCCTCGTGCCGACAACTGTCAGCACGACTTGCTGGAGATCCTGTTTATCGCGCTGCTGGCGAGCCTGTGCGGGGCGCAGGAATTGCTCGGAGATGGCCGAGTTTGGCGAGGCCAAGGAGGGGTTGCTGACGCTCGGTGTTGACGCTGGCGCACGGGGTGCCGAGCCACGACACGTTTTCGCGCATTTTCCGCCTGCTCGATCCGGCGGCCTTCGAAGCGGCGTTCCGCAGCTTTACCGCGGCCTTTGCCGCGCCGCCGGGGTCGCCAAACCGAAGAGGTGTGGTAGCGATCGACGGCAAAGCGCTGCGGCGGGCCTACGAGCGCGGCCAGGCTCATATGCCGCGGGTCATGGTGACCGCCTGGGCGGCGGAGACCCGCATGACGCTGGCGAGCCGGCTGGCGCCCGAGAGGCAACGAAGCCGCCGCCGCGCTGCAGCTGATCGGGCTGTTGCAGCTGAAAGCCTGCGTCGTCACCGCAGACGCGCTGCACTGCCACCGCGGCATGGCCGCGCCATCGTCGGGCAAGGCGGTGACTATGTCCTCGCGGTCAAAGCCAACCAGCCGGCGCCTGCTGCGCGATGCCGCGGCAGCATTGGCCGCGGCCGCCCGGCGCCGGCCGGCACTGCCGAGAAGGCCCATGACCGCAAGGAGAGGTGCGCAGCGCGGTTGTCGCCGCCGCCGGGAGATGGCCGCAAAGCACGATTTTCCAAAGACTCTGCGCGGTCGGCCGCGTCGACAGCCGGCGCGGCGCCGACCCGCCGGTCAGCCGCTATTTTCTGCTCTCCCGGCGCTAGGCCGGCCGACGGCTCCTGCGACATGGTCCGAGCCGCATTGGGACATCGAAAACGGCCTGCACTGGACCCTCGATGTCGCCCTCGACGAGGACCTCGCCCGCAGCCGCAAAGATCATGCCCCAGCCAACCTCGCCGTGCTGCGCCGCCTCGCCCTCAACATCGCCCGCGCCCACCCCGACACCAAGACTCGCTGCGACGAAAGCTGTTACGCGCGGATGGGATGACACCTTTCTCTTCGACACTGATCGGCCACATGCGATAGCCCTGCCTCGAGGGGAGGGTCGAGCGCCCGCGGCGAGCGCGTGCTCAATCGCTAGCCGCCTTGTCCCGGAAATACGGCTCGACCGTGCCCTTGAGTTTGATGGTCAGCGGGTTGCCGTGGCGATCCACAGCCTTGCCGGCGGCGACGCGGATCCAGCCTTCGCTGACGCAATACTCCTCGACGTTGGTCTTTTCGACGCCGTTGAAGCGCACGCCGATGTCGCGCTTGAGCACCTCGGCGCTGTAATGCGGGCTGTTGGGATCGACCGACAGGCGGTCGGGCAGACTGTCGGTCATCACGCGGTCCAATGAGCGCCCGGGGTTCTCACGGTTGCGCAGTATATCGGCGATCGGCTCGCTGACGAAGGTCGAACGATGATCGCGATGGTCCCTCTCCCCGCGGCCGCGCCGCCGAGCGAAGCGAGGGTCCGGCGCGGCCACTTCTCATCAGTGTGTTCGCGCTGGCCGCTCGCTTTGCTCGCCAGCGCGAACCGGGGGAGGGAGTTGCGCCATTCGCGATGAGGCGTGAGGTGGCCGTCAGCCTTGCGGCTGACGGGCGCGGGACGCGTTGCTACCGACGACGGTCAGCGCCACCGGGGCGAGGCCGGAGGCGCCAATGGCGCGGGCGCCGGCTGGTGTGAGGTCGATCACCCGGCCCGCGACGAACGGCCCGCGGTCGTTGATGCGCACGGTCACCGACCGGCCGTTGCGCTTGTTGGTAACGGAGACCAGCGTGCCGAACGGCAGGCTCTTATGGGCTGCCGTGAGCGCATTGGGATTGACCCGTTCGCCATTGGCGGTCTTGGACCAGGCATGGCCGTCGCCGTTGGCGTAGACCGACGCAATTCCGGTTTGGCTCCCAGCTAAAACAGAGGGCGAGTACAGTAATATTGAGAATAAAATGGACGCAGCCAAAGCAGAATAATGTCGTGTCTTCATCACGTGACCTCTTCTGTTGTTGTCGGGAAGGCTAGCCCGTGAAATCAATTCAGGGCCGCGGGTCGCTATACTGGATAGAACGTGGCTATTGTGCGACGCAGCGAAGTTTAATACGATGTTGCGCAAATCCTTGGAACCCTTGCGATTTATTGCGGCAGCCTGTGCTTTGACGCACGAATTGCCCAGCCATGCGGTTCGCCCGTCGGTTTGGCAGGGCTAAGGTGGCGCCATGTCGCTTGCTAAATCGCCGCAAAGCTTCGCCGTCCCGCTTGGCCAAGTCCGCCACGACTGGGCGCGCGCCGAGGTGGGTGCGCTGTTCGCGCTGCCGTTCCCCGACCTGATGTTCGAGGCGGCGCGCATCCACCGGCTCCATTTCGATCCGGCCGAGGTGCAGATCTCGACGCTGCTGTCGATCAAGACCGGCGGCTGCCCCGAGGACTGCGCCTATTGCCCGCAGAGCGCGCAATATTCGCACCGGCGTCAAAGCCGAAAAGCTGATGGAGCTCGACGCGGTGCTGCACGAGGCGCGCGCCGCCAAGGCCGCGGGCGCCAGCCGCTTCTGCATGGGCGCCGCCTGGCGCGAGCCGAAGGACCGCGACCTCGACCGCGTCTGTGCGATGGTCGAGGGCGTCAAGGCGCTCGGGCTCGAAACCTGCGCCACGCTCGGCATGCTGACGCCGTCGCAGGCGCTGCGCCTCAAGGGCAGCGGCCTCGACTACTACAACCACAACCTCGACACCTCGCCGGAGTTCTATGGCGCGATCATCACCACGCGGGTCTATCGCGACCGGCTCGACACGCTCGGCGCGGTGCGCGACGCCGGCATCAACGTCTGCTGCGGCGGCATCGTCGGCATGGGCGAGGGCGCGGAGGATCGCGCCGGCCTGATCGCCACGCTGGCAAGCCTGCCGGTGCATCCGGAATCGGTGCCGATCAACATGCTGGTGCGGGTCGAGGGCACGCCGCTCGCCGGGCAGGCAACGCTCGACCCGCTCGAATTCGTGCGCACCATCGCGGTTGCGCGCATCACCATGCCGAAGTCGGTGGTGCGGCTCTCGGCCGGGCGCGAGGACATGAGCGAGGAAACCCAGGCGCTGTGCTTTCTCGCCGGCGCCAATTCGATCTTCTACGGCCCCAAGCTCCTCACCACGCCGAACCCCGGCCGCGACCGCGACATGGCCCTGCTCGACAAGCTCGGCCTGCGCCCGATGGAGCGGTGAGCTTGTTCGAGTCTCCGACCGACCTCATGCTGAGGAGCGCGCGCAGCGCGCGTCTCGAAGCATGGGGCCGCCTCATCCTTCGAGACGCGGTCGCGGAGCTCCTCGGATGACGATCGCCATGACCGGCTTCCTCATGGTGTTCCTTGGCGGTGGCATCGGTGCGGCGCTGCGGCATGGCGTCAATCTGCTGTCGGCGCGCTGGCTCGGCACCGCGTTTCCCTATGCGACTCTGTTCGAGAATGTCACCGGCTCGCTGGTGATGGGCCTGATCGCCGGCTATTTCGCCTTCAAGGGTGACGCCTCCCAGCACCTGCGGCTGTTCCTCACCACCGGCATCCTGGGCGGCTACACGACGTTCTCGGCGTTCTCGCTCGACGTGGCGCTGCTGACCGAGCGCCATGAAATCGGCCTGGCCGCGCTCTATGTGCTGGCCTCGGTGGTGTTTTCGATCGGCGGCCTGTTCGCCGGCCTGGCGCTGGTCCGGCATTTTTCCTGAAGCGGCCTTGGCGGTCGGAGAAATCCAATGACCATGTGGCTCTCCGATCCGACCCCGCTGATCACCGTCCCGGTCATTCCGGTGCTGACCATCGAGCGCGCGCAGGACGCAGTCCCGCTGGCCCGGGCGCTGCTCGCCGGCGGGCTGACGGTCGTCGGAGGTGACGCTGCGCACGCCGGCCGCGCTCGAGGCGGTGCGCGCATCGTCGCCGAGGTGCCCGACGTGATCGTCGCGGTCGGCACCGTCGCCAAGCCGCTCGACATCACGCACGCGCGTCGACGCCGGCGCCGATTTCCTGGTCAGCCCCGGCACGCCGGCCGAGCTGGCGCAGGCGCTGGCCGACGCGCCGCTGCCGGCCATGCCGGGCTGCGCCACCGTCTCCGAGGCGATGGCGCTCGCCGCGCTCGGCTTTCCGGTGCTGAAGTTCTTTCCCGGCCGAGGCGTCGGGCGGCGCTGCGCTGGCTCAAGGCCGTGGCCGAGCCGCTGCCGCGACATCCGGTTCTGCCCGACCGGCGGCGTCAACGGCGACAACGCCGCGGCCTATCTCGCGCTGTCGAACGTGCTCGCGGTCGGCGGCTCCTGGGTGGCGCCGCCGCGAAGCGATCGCGGCCGGCGACTTCGCCGGCATCACCGCCCGCGCCCGGCGTGGCCGCGGCAGCTCCGCGCCTGACGGCGTTGCTGGCCGGCTTGCCACGCCGGCGGAGCGATGTCGCTCGCCAATGCGCCGCCTTGTCCACCGAAGCGCCCATCCAGCGCCGCCCGCGCAAGACCTTCGATTGGTCGACCGCCTCGATCGCGCGTCGCGGTCGTCGTCGCGGCGGTCGATCGTCTATCGCCGCGACGGCCAGGCGCGGTTTCTCGAAATCCTGATCAGCGACTTCCACCTGTTCGTCGACATCCTGCCCAAGGTGCTGGCGGCCTGCCTGATCGCGGCCTTCGTCGCGGTGCTGATGCCGCGCGAGACCGTGCTGCGCTGGGTCGGCGCCGAGTCGGGCTGCTCGGCATCCTGATCGCGACGCTCGCCGGCGTGGTCTGTCCGGGCGGGCCGATCACGATCTTTCCGATCGCCGCCGCCTTCGTCGCCATCGGCGCCGACGTCGGCGCGGCGATCGCCTTCATCACCAGCTGGACGTTGCTCGGCTACGCCCGCGTGCTGGTGTGGGAATGGCCGTTCTTCGGCGCCGAGTTCGTGATCTGGCGCATCGTCGTCTCGCTGCCGCTGCCGGTGGTCGCCGGCCTGCTGGCGCGCGCTGATCGCCGGCATCGCCGCGCGCGAAGGGGAGGCGGCGCATGATCTATTTCGTCGACGGCCTGCTCTGGCTGATCGCGCTCGGCGCTCGGCCTGGTCGCGGCATCGCGCAGCCGGCAGCTCCTGCGCGACAGCGCGCGCGAGGGCGCGATCGATTGCCTCCGGCTCATTCCGCGCATCATGCTGGGCGTGGTCGGCTCGGGCTATATCGCGGCGCTGTTGCCGCAGGAGGTGGTCGGCCGCTGGCTCGGCGCCGATTCCGGCGTCACCGGGCTCTGCATCGCGGTGCTCGGCGGCGCGTTCACGCCGGGCGGGCCGGTGATCGGCTTCTCGATCGGGGCCGCCGCGCTCAAGGGCGGCGCCGGCGCGCCGCAGGTGATCGCCTACACCATCGCCTGGGCGCTGTTCGCGGTGCAGCGGCTGTTCATCTGGGAAATTCCGGTGATGCCGCAGCGGCTGGTGTGGCTGGCGCGTGCTGGCCTCGCTGCCGTTGCCGTTTCTGGCGGCGGCCGGCGCGATGCTGCTCGGCCGGCCGTGACGCCGCAGGGCGTTCTGCGGTTCGCAGCGATGCACTAGGATGCGCCATGCGGTTCAAACGTTCGGGGAAGCCATGCGCCAGTCACGTCGTCACGTCTTAGCCGTCGCCTCGTCGCATCGCTGCTCGCCACCGCGGGCGCAGCGCTCGCTGCCGACGATTATCCGAACAAGCCGGTCAAGCTGGTCGTGGCGGCGGCGGCCGGCGGGCCGACCGACGTGCCGGCGCGGCATCGCCGCGCAAATCCTGTCCGCCAAGCTCGGTCAGCCGTTCGTGGTCGAGAACCGGCCCGGCGCCGGCGGCGCGCTCGGCGCGCGCGTGGTCGCGACCGCGCCGCCCGACGGCTACACGCTGCTGGTCGGCAACACCAGCACGCTGGCGGTCATTCCGGCGGTGTCGGCCAGCGCCGGCTACGATCCGGTCAAGGATTTCATCCCGATCGTGCGCATCACCGAAGGCTTCCAGATCCTCGTGGTCCATCCGGATTCGCGCTGGAAGACGCGTCAAGGAGTTCGTCGACGACAGCAAGGCCAACCCCGGCAAGATCAACTACGCCCACACCGGCGCAGGCGGTCTGCCGCATCTGGCCGGCGAGATTTTCATGCTGCGCAGCGGCGCCAAGCTCACCGGCGTGTCCTACCGCAGCGGCGGCGAGTCGGTCACCGGCGTGCTGAGCAAGGCGGTCGACGCGACCTTCGAGAATATCGCGATCGTTCGCCAGCTCATCGCCGACGGCAAGTTTCGCGCGCTCGGCGCGCAGAACAAGACCCGGACGCCGCTCCTGCCGGAATTGTTGACCATGGCGGAGGCCGGCGTTGCCGATTGCGACGCCAACACGTTCTTCGGGTTGGTGGCGCCGGCCGGCACGCCCGCCGAGCATCGTCAAGAAGCTCAGCGATGCCATGAACGAGGGCCTGGCCAGCCGCAGAGATCCAGAAGACCATCGCGGCGCTCGGCAGCGAGGCCAAGCCGAACTCGCCGGCCGAGTTCGCCGCCTATATCGCCGCGCAAAACAAGAAATGGATCGACGTCGGCAAGGCGGCGAACGTGCAGATCAACTGAAGCGCGGCTGATGACGTTGTCGCGCCGAAACCTGCTGCATGGCGCCGCCGGCGCGGCCGCGCTGGCCGTGTCGGGGACGGCGTGGGCCGAGACCTATCCGTCACGGCCGGTGCGCTGGGTCTCGGCTTTGCGGCCGGCGGCACCACCGACATCATTTCGCGCGTGGTTGGGCAATGGCTGACGGAGCGGCTCGGCCAGCCGATCATCATCGAAAGCCGGCCCGGCGGCGGCACCAACATCGCTACCGAATTGGTGGTCCGCGCTCCGGCCGACGGCTACACACTGTTGCTGGCCGGCGCGCCGAACGCGATCAACGCCACGCTCTATCCGAAGCTTGGCTTCAACTTCATCCGCGACACCATGCCGGTCGCCGGCATGGTGCGCGTGCCGAACGTCATGGTGGTGCACCCGTCGGTGCCGGTCAGGACGGTACCCGAGTTCATCGCCTACGCACGGGCCAATCCCGGCAAGATCGACATGGCGTCATCCGGCGTCGGCACGTCGCCGCATCTCGCCGGCGAGCTGTTCAAGACGCTGACCGGCGTCAACGTCCAGCATGTGCCGTATCGCGGCGCGGCGCCGGCGCTGACCGATCTGCTCGGCCGGCCAGGTGCAGCTTTATTTCGTCACCACGCCGGTCTCGATCGAATACATCAAGACCGGGCGGCTGCGCGCCGCTGGCGGTGACGACGGCGACCCGGGTCACCGAGCTGCCGGACGTGCCGGCCATCGCCGAATTCGTGCCGGGCTACGAAGCCAGCGCCTGGTATGGCATCGCCGTGCCGAAGGGCACGTCCGCCGACGTGGTCGCAAAAGCTCAACCGCGAGATCAACGCGGCGCTCGCCGATCCGAAGATCAAGACGCGGCTGATCGAGCTCGGCTGCACATTGATCCCCGGCACGCCGGCCGATTTCGGCAGGATGATCGCCGACGAGACCGAGAAATGGGCGAAGGTGTGGGGCGGCCGATATCAAGGTCGAGCCTGACCGCGAGCCTCGGAAACAGCTTTGCGGCGTTGTTGAATTCGATGTCGCGGCGAGCCGATGCGTCCCAGCCATCGAAAGCGTCAAAGCCCGCGATCGTGTCGCGGACGTCCTGCGCCGGATTCTTGTGTCGCGAGAACGGAAAATCGCTGCCGAACAGGATGTGCGACGTATCGGTCGTCTCCATCAGGCATTTCAGCGGCGCGGGCGACACGATCTCGGCCACGTCGTAGTAGAGCCCGCGCAACGCGCCGGCGATGCTGCCGCCGGGCAGGCGCTCGCGGATCGCCGGCTTCTTGTCCATCGCGCTGAGACGATAGGCCAGGAACGGAACGGTGCCTGCGCCATGCGGCATGATCCAGCGGATGTTCGGGAATTTTCCGAACGTGCCGTTCCAAAGCAGGTTCACGACCGCACGCGTGGTGTCGAGCACCAATTCGGTCATGCCGGCCGGATAGCCGTAGGCCGGCACGTTCTTGGCTTGGTTTCGCAGCGGATGGATGAACACCACCGCCTTGCGGCGGTCGAGCTCGGCGTAGAGCTCGTCCTCGTCGGGATGGCCGAGATGACGGTCGCCGGCATGCGTCAGCAGGCAGATGCCGTCGAGCTTGAGCGTGTCGAGCGCATAGACGGCCTCGCTGATCGCTTCGCGCACTGCCGGCAGCGGCAGCAGCGCGAATCCGCCGAAGCGGCGCGGATGGTCTTGCACGATCTTCGCCAGGCCCTCGTTGCATTCGCGGGCGACCTGGACGGCGAAATCGACGTCGCCGAAATAGGCGCCGGGCGACGCGATCGAATTGACCGCGGCAGCGATGCCGGTCTCGTCCATCAGCTCAAGCTGCGCCTGAAGGCTCCAATCCGCCCACGGGTTCTCGCCGCTGCCCAGGATGCCGACCTTGGCCATGGCGCGCTTGTAGAACTCGGGTATCGGATGCTGGTGGGTGTCGATGAGCGGAGGGCGATTCATGATGGCAATGCCTGCGTCAGCCTTTATCCTCCAGAGCCGTCTCGAGCATGATCCCGAAAAGTGGGAACCGGTTTTCGGGATCATGCTCAAACAAGAAGCTCTAACGCAACCGGGAGAGGAACACATGTTGCAATTCAGGCCAACGCAGCGTGGGCGCGATATCCGACAGCTTGCCGCGATCGCCGCCGCGCTCGTCGCGTTGTCGGCCGCTCCGAGCGTCGCCGTGGCGCAGGCCGATTTTCCGAACAAGCCGATCCATTTCGTCGTCGGCTTTGCCCCCGGCGGGCCCTCCGACATCATCTCGCGCGTGTTCGGCGCCAAGATGGGCGAGGAGCTGGGACAGCAGGTGTTGGTGGAGAACCGGACCGGGGCGGGCGGCGTGGTCGCGACCGACTACGTGGCGCGCTCCGAGCCTGACGGCTACACAATCCTCAACACGACGACCGCGAATGCCAGCAACGAAACCCTCTCCAAGAGCCTGCAGTCGCGGTTCGGCCGGGATCTCGTCGCGGTTGCCACGCTGGCCGACACCGCGAACATTCTGGTGGTGCATCCCTCGCTCGGCGTGAAGACGCTGCCCGAGGTCATCGTGCTCGCCAAGAGGGAGAACCTGCTCTACGCGAGCGCCGGTGTCGGCTCCGCGACGCACCTGACCAGCGAGCTCTTCAACAGCATGGCTGGCGTCAAGACCGCGCCGGTGCATTACCGCGGCGGCGGCGATGCCATGAAGGATCTGTTGTCGGGTCAGGTCAAGATGATGTTCTCCAGCATCGCGCCGGTCATCGGCGCCGTGCAGGAGGGCAAGCTGATCGGGATCGCGACCACCGGCGCCAAGCGCGATCCGGCGTTCCCAAACCTGCCGACGGTCGCCGAAGCCGGTCTGCCCGGCTTCGAGACGCGGCTGTGGATCGGCATCACTGCGCGCGCCGGCACGCCGAAGCCGATCATCGACAAGCTAGCCGCGGCCGCCACCAAGGCCGCGAGGGACCCGGTGGTCGTGGAGACGCTCGCCAAGCAGGGCTTCGCGCCCCTGATCATGGGCCCGGAGCAGTTCGAGGCCTACTACCGCGCGGAACGCGACATGTGGGGCAAGGTGATCAAGGACACCGGGATGGATCAGAATTAGGCTGGCCAGGAATGTCCAGCGCCCGCAGCGTTCCCGTCCTCGTCGTCGGCGGCGGCCCGGTCGGGCTTGCGCTCGCGGCCGAGCTGGGCTGGCGCGGCGTGCGCTGCGAATTGATCGAGCAGGGCGACGGCTCGATCGTGACGCCGAAGATGAACGAGGTGAACGTCCGCACCATGGAGTTCTGCCGGCGCTGGGGCATCGCCGAACAGGTGCTCAACTGTCCGTTCCCGGTGGACTACCCGTTCGACGTGGTGTTCGTGACCAGCCTCGGCGGCCACGAGATCGGCCGCATGCGCCGGCCGTCGCGCGCCCGGCAGCAGCCCGAGGCGTACAGCCCGATGCGGCTGCAAGCCTGCTCGCAAATGTGGTTCGACCCGATGTTGCGGGCATTGGCGCAATCGGCACCCAGCGTCCGGCTGCGCTATCGAACCAAACTCGAAGGCTTCGAGGACACCGGCGATGGCGTCATCTGCGACATCGTCGATCTCAAAACCGGCGTTCGCGAGCGGGTCGAGGCCGACTATCTGGTCGGCTGCGACGGCGCGACCAGCGCGATCCGCGGCGCGCTCGGCATCGGGCTCGCCGGGCAAGGCGTGCTCGGCCATCCGCTGCATCTGTTCTTCCGCGCGCCCGATTTGCTCGCGCAGTGCGGCAAGGAGCCCGGCACGTTCTTTCTCGCCATCGACCGCGACGGGCTGTGGGCCAACATCCGCGTCATCGACCCGGTCAATGCCATGTGGCGGCTGATGGTGCTCGACAGCGACGGCAAGCAGACGCCGGAGACCATCGACAAGGCCGCGTTGATCCGCCGCGCGGTCGGCCGGCCGATCGACGTGGAATGGCTGGGCGTGAGCATCTGGACCCGGCGCAGCGTGGTGTCGGACCGCTATGGCCAGGGCCGCGTGTTCCTCGCCGGCGACGCGGTCCACCAGCTCTCGCCGACCGGCGCGCTCGGCATGAACACCGGCATCGGCGACGCGGTCGATCTCGGCTGGAAGCTCGCCGCCGCGGTGCAGGGCTGGGGCGGGCCGAACCTGCTGGCGAGCTACGACACCGAGCGGCGGCCGATCGGGCTGCGCAATGTCGGCATGACGGCGGAGTTCTATCTCGCGCACGAGAATTTCGACCAGGGCCTGGCCGCGATCGACGACGACACCGAGGCCGGCCGCGCGCTACGCGCCCGTCTCGGCCGCGACCTGGTGCGCGACATCGGCGCCATGTTCCGCACCATCGGCATGCAGATCGGCTACCGCTACGAAGGCTCGCCGATCATCGTCCCCGATGGCTCACCGCCGGTGCCGGATCATCCGGAGAACTTCGTCGCGTCGGCGCGCCCCGGCGTCGCGTGCGCCGCATGTGGCGCTCGCCGATGGCCGCTCCATGCTCGATCTTTACGGCCGCGAATTTGTTCTGGTCCGGTTCGGTGGCGCGCCGGAGGGCGCATCGATCGCCGAAGCTGCCGCAAAGCGCGGCGTGCCGCTGCGCACCGTCACGGTCGAGGAGCCCGTGGCCGCCGCGCTCTATGAGAACAAGCTCGTGCTGGTGCGGCCCGATGGTCACGTTGCATGGCGCGGTGACCGCGTGCCTGCCGATCCACTGGCCCTGATCGACCGGGTGCGCGGGGCCTAACGGCACGTCCGAAAAGGTATATAGAGTTCCGGGGCGATGCTCGGATATTTCGCAGGAGAGTTCGTAATGACCGCTCGGTTCTGGCGCATGATTTTTCTTTGCCTTGATCATGGCCTTGGCCTGCGGCGCTGCCGGACACGCCCAAACCTATCCCTCCAACATCGATCCGCATGGTCGTGCCGAGCCCGGCCGGCACGCCGCCGGACATCATGGGTCGCATCCTCGCCACCGAGCTGAGCGAGAGCGAAGGCTGGCGCGTCATCGTCGAGAACAAGGTCGGGGCCATCCAGACGATCGGGTTGGCCGAGGTGCTCAAGCAGCCCGCGGACGGCCATACGCTCGCCTCCATCGCGCTGCCCGCATCAGCCGCTCCCGCGCTCATTCCGACCATCAATTTTCGGCTCGACAGCGACTTCACGCCGGTGATCAAGCTCGCATCGGCCTATCACATCCTGGTCGTGACACCCTCGGTGCCGGCAAATTCGCTGTCCGAGTTTGTCGCCTGGCTCAAGAGCAATCCGGACAAGATGAGCTTTTCATCCGGCGGCTTCGGCACCCCTGCCCATCTCGCCGGTGAGCTGTTCAAGCTGCAAACCGGCGTGCGTGCCACTCACGTGCCGTATCAGGGTTTGACGCAGGCGATCACCGATCTGATGAGCGGGACCAATCAGTACCAGTTCATCACCCCGCTTCCCGTCATTCAGTTGATCGCCACGGGCAAATTGCGCGCGCTGGCCGTAACCGGGCCGGCGCGGCTGCCGGCTGTGAAGGACGTGCCGACGGTGGGCGAGGCGGGTTTCCCGGACCTGATTATCCAGGATTGGTTCGGCATTCTGGTGAAAACCGGCACCCCGAATGCCATCGTCGCCCGCCTGAACGAAGCATCGAACAAGGCGCTGGCGAAACCGCGCGTTCGTGAGGCGATCGAGAAGATGGCGGCCGAGCCTGCCGGCGGCACGCCGGACGAGTTCGGCACGTTCCTGAGGTCCCAGGTCGCGCATTGGGGCAAGGTCGTGAAGGACTCCGGCATCAAGATGCACCAGTGATCGGCTCCTCCGATTTCCGGGTGACGCTGCTCGGGACCGGCGTGCCGATCCCGAGCCCCGACCGCTTCGGTCCTTGCACGCTGGTCGAATGCGGCGACCAGAAGTTCCTGGTCGATGCCGGCCGCGGTGCCGCGATCCGGCTTTATCAGCTCAAGATTCCGATCGGCCGGATCGACGTGCAATTGCTCACGCACTACCACTCCGACCATGTTTCCTGCGTCGCGGACATCTGGCTGACCGGCTGGCTGGAATCGCATTTCGGCACCCGCAAGACGCCGTACCGGGTGATCGGCCCGACCGGCGCCAAGCGGCTGATGGAGAATCTCGAGCGCGCCTACGCCGACGATATCAAGATCCGCGTCGCCGACGAGAAGCTGCCGCTGTCCGGCATCGCCATCGACGTCAGCGAGTATGATCGCGACGGCGTGGTCCATGACAAGAACGGCGTGCGGGTGATCGCCTTCGAGGTCGACCACGGCGACGTGATCAAGCCGTGCTACGGCTACCGCTTCGAATACGGCGGCCGCGTCGCGGTGCTTTCGTCCGACACCCGCTACAACCAGAATGTCATCAAGCACGGCATGGGCGCCGATCTGCTGGTGCACGAGGTGGCGAGCGCGCGGCCGGAGCTGATGAAGGAGGCCTACATCCAGCGCATCATCGCGCACCACACCACGCCCTACGACTGCGGGCGGGTGTTTGCGCAGACGCGGCCGAAGCTTGCCGCCTTCACCCATATCGTGCAGCTTGCCAGCCCCACGATCCCGCCGCCGTCGCTGGACGACATGATGGCGGAGACCCGCAAGACCTACGACGGGCCGTTGGAGATGGGCGAAGACCTGATGTCGTTCGAGATCGGCGAGACCGTCACGGTGAAGCGGCTGATGCCGAAGTAGCTTGCTCGAACCACCGTCGTAGCGCGCTTGTCGGCATCATCTTCGGGCCGCAGAAGACGGATGGCCGGGGCAACGCCTGACGTTCGGTAAACGGCGTTTGGCTCGAAGCAAAAGAGCTAATGCACCGCCGCGGCGCTGCGCGGCATGATGGCGCCGCGGTGGCGGACCTTTTCGGCGGCGAGCCGGTGACCGGCCGCCGCCGCCACGGCGGGATTCTCGCCGGACAGGCGCGCCGCCATGTAGGCGGCGTTGAAGCTGTCGCCCGCCGCCGTCGTATCGACCGGCTTGACGACCTCGGGGACCGGAACGTGCTCCTGATGTCCGCCGGCCGCAACCAACGCGCTGTTCGGCCCGTTCTTCACCACCACCTCGGCGATGCCGAACGCCTGCAAGCGCTCGACCGTCGCCTCCGGGCTCGGGTCGCCCCACAGCACCGCCTCGTCGTCGTAGGTCGGCAGTGCTATGTCGACGCGCTTCAGCGCCTCCATGAACACGGTGCGGGTGCGCGGCAGATCACCCTTCCAGCCGGCGGGGCGGAAATTGCCGTCGAACGCAACCTTGGCGCCTTGCTGGCGCGCGATCTCGACGATGGCCAGCATGCGGCCCAGGCCGGTGTTGCTGTAGAGCGATAGCGTAATGCCGGAAAAATAGATCAGCCGCGCGCCGATCATGCTTTCGGCGATGCGGTTCCAGTCGTTGAGCTCGAACAGCTCGCGCGCCGGCGCTTCGTTGCGCCAATAACGGAATTGCCGTTCGCCCTTGGCGTCGGTTTCGATGGTGTAGAGGCCGGGCTGCCGGCCCGGCACGCGCAAGATCAGATCGGTCTTCACGCCCTCGGCGGTCGCCATGGCGACGATGTTGTTGGAATACGGATCGTCGCCGAGCGCGGTGGCATAGGCGACGTCGAGGCCAGCGCGCGCCAGATAGACCGCGGTGTTGAAGGTATCGCCGCCGCACGCCATGCCGAAGCGACCGTCGCCGCCGCGCGCGAGCTCGACCATGACCTCGCCGATCGCGACCACGCGGGATTTCGGATCGGTCATCTTCGATCGCTGGCCCATTCGCTCGTCGCCATCCAGTGTGCTTGCGCCGCCACAATGGCCGCGCCAACTCGGTTTGGCAACGACATGCCGCCTCCGGCCAGATTTCCCCGCATTATGAAGGGTTTAGGACTCTGGCCGGTGCCGGAATGTTATACTATAACATGTTGCCATGAGCGATCACGGCCACGGCCATCGCCACGATCATCCGCATCGGCATCCCGCGGGCCACAGCCATCCGCCGGCGACAGTGCAGCCGTCGATCCTGCGGCTGTCGGGCCTGCATCGGCTGCTGGTCGCCGGCGCGCTGGGCGCGCTCATCTGGCTCGCCGTGCTCTGGGCGATAAGGTGAGGCAATGAACGCGCAACTGCAATTCCGCGATCTCACGCTCGGCTATGACCGCCACCCGGCGGTGCATCACCTCAACGGCGCCATCCCGGTCGGCGCACTGATGGCCGTGGTCGGGCCGAACGGCGCCGGCAAATCGACGCTGTTCAAGGGCGTGGTCGGCGTGCTCAAGCCGCTCGCCGGCCGGATCGAGCGCAATGGCGTCGAGCCGCAGGACATCGCCTATCTGCCGCAAGTCGCCGAGATCGACCGGACGTTCCCGATCAACGTCTATGACATGGTTGCGATGGGGTTGTGGCGCAGCAAAGGTCTGTTCGGCGGCATCGGGCCGAGCGACCGCGACCGCATCGAACACGCCATCGAGGCGGTTGGGCTGACCGGCTTCGAGCGGCGGCCGATCGGCACTCTATCGGGCGGACAGATGCAGCGCATGCTGTTCGCGCGGCTGCTGCTGCAGAACGCGCGCGTCATCGTGCTCGACGAGCCGTTCAATGCCATCGACGCCAAGACCTGCGGCCGACCTGCTGGAGCTGGTGCGGCGCTGGCACACCGAGCAGCGCACCGTGTTGGCCGCGATGCACGATCTCGATCTGGTGCGATCCAACTTCCCGGATGCGCTGCTGCTGGCGCGCGAGCCGGTGGCCTGGGGCAAGACCGTCGAGGTGCTGACGGCCGACAACTGGGCCAAGGCGCGGCGCATGTGCGAGGCGTTCGACGAGCAGGCCGAAGCCTGTGTGGTCGCGGCGGCGTGACGAATGCTTTACGACGCCTTGATCGCGCCCTTTGTCGAATTCGAGTTCATGCGCCGCGCGCTGGTCGGCACGCTGGCGCTGTCGCTTGGCGCGGCGCCGATCGGCGTGTTCCTGATGCTTCGCCGCATGAGCCTGATCGGCGACGCCATGGCGCATGCCATCCTACCGGGCGCCGCGATCGGCTTCCTGATCGCGGGGCTGAGCCTCGTCGTGATGGCGGCCGGCGGGCTGATCGCGGGCTTCATCATCGCGGTCGGAGCGGGCCTGATCGCGCGCTCGACCGAGCTCAAGGAGGACGCCTCGCTCGCGGCACTCTTCCTCATTTCGCTCGCGCTCGGCGTCACCATTGTCTCGATCAAGGGCAGCAATGTCGACCTGCTGCATTTCCTGTTCGGGTCGGTTCTGGCGCTGGACGATCCGGCGCTGCTGTTGATCGTCAGCATCACCACGCTGTCGCTGCTGATCCTCGGGCTGATCTGGCGGCCGCTGGTGCTGGAATGCGTCGATCCGGGCTTCCTGCGCTCGGTCAGCCGGGCGGGTGGGCCGGCGCATATCGCTTTCATGGCTCTGGTGGTGATGAACCTGGTCGGCGGCTTTCAGGCGCTCGGCACGCTGCTCGCGGTCGGCATCATGATGCTGCCGGCGGTGGCGTCGCGGTTCTGGGCGCGCGACATCACCGGCATGATCGGCGTTGCGACCGGCTGCGCGGTCGCTTCGGGCTACGCCGGGCTGCTGGTCTCCTACCACCTGGGCCTGCCGTCCGGCCCGGCCATCATCCTGGTGGCGGGTGTGCTTTACGGGCTTTCGGTTCTGTTCGGGCCGGTGGGCGGGCTCATCTGGCTGGCGCTGCCGCGCCGCCATCTCGAGGCGTGACGCCATGGTCGCCTGGCGCCACGTCTTGCTGGTCGGGTTGGCCGCGCTGATCGCTGCACCGGCGGCGGCACAGGACAGGATCAAAGCGGTCGCGAGCTTCTCGATCCTTGGCGACCTGGTTCGCAACGTCGGCGGTGATCGGCTCGAGGTCGCGGCGTTGGTCGGGCCGAACAGCGATGCCCATGCGTTCTCGCCGACGCCGGCCGACGCCCGCACGCTCGGCACGGCCAGGCTTGTTGTGGTCAACGGGCTCGGCCTGGAGGGCTGGATGACGCGGCTGGTCAAGGCGTCGGGCAGCAAGGCGCCGGTGGTGGTCGCGAGCCGGGGCATTGCGACGCGGACGCTGGAGGGCGCAATCGATCCGCACGCCTGGCAGTCGGTCGCGAACGTCAAGATTTACGTGGCCAACATCCGCGACGGCCTGATCAAGGCCGATCCGCCCGGTCGCAGCGCCTATGAGGCCACCGTCGCCGACTATCTCGGTAAGCTCGACGCGCTCGAGCGCGACGTGCGGGCGGCGATCGGGCAAATTCCGGCCGAGCGGCGAAAAATCATCACCACCCATGACGCCTTCGGCTATTTCGGCGCGGCCTATGGCTTGGCCTTGATCGCGCCGGAGGGCGTTTCGACCGATACCGAGCCATCGGCACGGGACGTGGCCCGCATCATCACGCAGATCAAGGCGCAGAAGATCCCGGCGTTGTTCATGGAGAACGTCGTCAATCCGCGGCTGATGCAGCAGATCGCCAGGGAAACCGGTGCGAAGGTCGGCGGCACGCTCTATTCCGACGCGCTGTCAGAGCCGGGCGGTGCGGCACCGACCTACATCGACATGATGCGCCACAATATCCGCGAGCTGAGCAAGGCGCTGGCGCCGTAGGTCCTTCAGCTTCGCTAGTTCTTCGCCAGGCCGAGCGCGGTCAGCAGCTTCTGCTTGTCGGCCAGATCCTTGTCGATGTTCTTGTTGAAGCCCGCGCTGTCGGCCATGAAATCGGCGGGCTGCAAGGTGTTCTTGGCGACCTTCTGGAATCCGTCGCTCTTCATCGAGGTCATGCAGGCGTCGTCAAGCTTGCTCTTGATATCCGCCGGCAGGCCAGCCGGCGCATAGAGCCCGCCGATGCTGAGCGGCGCGACGTTGTAGCCCTGCTCGATCACGGTCGGCACGTCGGGAATCGATTGATTGCGCCGTTCGGCAAACAGCGCCGGCATCGCAAGCCCGCTGCCGGCCGCCGCGGTCAACGGCGCCACCGCGAAGTCGATCTGGCCGCCGAGCGTCATTTGGATCGACTCGGCCGGTCCGCGGAACGGCACGTGGTTGAACTCGACCTTGGTGATGTGGCCGAGCTCGATCATCGACAGATGCGGGATCGTGGTGAGCCCCGGCGTGCCGTAGTTCAGGCCGCCCGGCTTGGCCTTGCTCGCCGCGATGATCTCGGCGAGGTTCTTGTACGTGTTCGGGCGGGCCACGATCACCTGGTCGTTCTTGAAGGTCTGGCAGATCGCGTCGAATGACCTCCGGGTGTAGTTGCTCTGCCGCTCGGTGAGCGGCTGCACGGTCAGCGAATAGGCGGCGCCGTGCAGCAAGGTGTAGCCATCCGGCTTGGCGCGGGCGACTTCGGCCGCGCCAAGCATGCCGGCTGCGCCGGCCTTGTTCTGGATGATGATCGTTTGGCCGAGCTTCGCCGTCATGCCTTCCGCCAGCACCCGGCCGACGATGTCGGCCGACGAGCCCGGCGTCGCCGGCACGATCAATTCGATGTTATGGCTCGGATAGCTCTGCGCACCGGCGGCGCCGGCTGGCCCAAGGCCGGCCACGGCGATAGCGGCAATCATGATGCGGCGTCGGTTCATCGCGCTCTCCCGTCTTGGCGCTCTGCTCCTGGCGACGAACGATAGCGAAGCGGAGCGCGGCCCGGTAGCCCACGCCGCTGAGGCAGGGCGTCGCGCAAGAGGGTTTTTGCATCCTGCGGGATCGCCTATATACCCATGGAGTGGAGGGTTCCTCATGTCCGACGTGCAGTCCGAAAAGCTTCCCGTCACCGTGCTGACCGGCTATCTCGGCGCCGGCAAGACCACGCTGCTCAACCGCATCCTGTCCGAGCCGCATGGCAAGAAATACGCCGTGATCGTCAATGAATTCGGCGAGATCGGCATCGACAACGAGCTGGTGGTCGGCGCCGACGAGGAAGTGTTCGAGATGAACAACGGCTGCATCTGCTGCACCGTGCGCGGCGACCTGATCCGCATCATCGAGGGCCTGATGCGGCGGAAAGGCAAGTTCGACGCCATCATCGTCGAGACCACCGGCCTGGCCGATCCGGCGCCGGTGGCGCAGACCTTCTTCGTCGACGAGAACGTCGGCCGCAAGACCAAGCTCGACGCGGTGGTGACGGTGGCCGACGCCAAGTGGTTGAAGGACCGGCTGAAGGACGCGCCCGAGGCGAAGAACCAGATCGCCTTTGCCGACGTGATCCTGATCAACAAGACCGATCTCGTCACCGACGCCGAGCTGCGCGAGGTCGAGGCCCGCATCCGCGGCATCAACCCCTACGCCAAGCTGCACCGGACCCAGCGTTCGCAGGTGCCGCTCAACGAAATCCTCGGCCGCAACGCCTTCGATCTCGACCGTATCCTCGACATCGAGCCGGAGTTCCTGCATGCCGACGACCACGGTCATGATCACGGTCACGATCATGGCGACGGCCATCACCACCACCATGGCGGCCTCAAGCACTATCACGACGAGGACATGCAATCGCTGTCACTCAACACCGACAAGCCGCTCAACCCGGACAAGTTCTTCCCCTGGGTGCAGGACCTGGTTGCCAAGGACGGGCCGAGCATCCTGCGCTGCAAGGGTATCCTCAATTTCAAGGACGACCCCGAGCGCTTCGTGTTCCAGGGCGTTCACATGATCCTCGACGGCGATCACCAGCGGCCGTGGAAGGACGGCGAGAAGCGCGCCAGCCGGCTGGTGTTCATCGGCCGCAACCTGCCGGAAGACAAAATCCGCACCGGCTTCGAAAGCTGCGTCGCGTAATGCTCTTGCGTTGCGTCGGACACGCTTAGCGCAAGCGTCGCGTCATTGCATGACAAACACGTCCAGCAACACCCCCTCCGTCGTCGAACGCACACGTGCGGTCGCGGCCGGCGCGCCGGTGGTGGCGGCGCATTTCCTCGGCCGCAGCGCGGCGTTCGTGCTGGGCGAGGAGGCGGTGCTGCTGGTCCCTGCCAAGGGCGACGAGCGGCGGCTCGCGGTCCATGCCGGCGGCATTCTGTCGGCGGCGAGCGACGGCGTCTGGGTGATCACCGGCGGCGACGACGGCAAGGTTTTTGTCACCGGCGAGCAGGGCGACAGCAAGCTCGTCGCAACCGACGCCAAGCGCCGCTGGATCGATCACGTCGCCGCCGGGCCCGACGGTGCGCTGGCGTGGTCGGCGGGGAAGTCGGCCTATGTCATGCCGAGCAAGGGCGAGCCGCGCTCGCACGACGTGGCCTCCACCGTTGGCGGGCTCGCCTTCGCGCCGAAGGGCCTGCGCCTCGCCGTCGCCCACTACAACGGCGTCACGCTCTGGTTTCCGAACGCCAAGGCAGCCCCCGAATTTCTGGAGTGGAAGGGCTCGCACCACCACGTCGCGTTCAGCCCGAACGGGCAGTTCCTGGTCACCGCCATGCAGGAGCCCATGCTGCACGGCTGGCGGGTGGTCGACGCCAAGCATATGCGGATGTCGGGCTATTCGGCGCGTGTGCGCTCGTTCGCCTGGACCGCGGGCGGCAAGTGGCTCGCAACCAGCGGCTCCGAGCAACTGGTAATGTGGCCGTTTCAATCCAAGGAAGGCCCGATGGGCAAGCAGCCGCGCATGTTCGCGGCCTTCGCGGTGCGCGCCACCATGGTGGCCTGCCATCCCAAGCAGGAGGTGGTGGCGGTCGGCTATGCCGACGGCACGATCCTGCTGGTGCGGGTCGATGACGGCGCCGAGGTGCTGGCGAAGAAACCCGGCGATGCGCCGGTCAGCGCGCTTGGCTGGGACGCGACCGGCAGCTTGCTGGCTTGGGGCACCGAAAGCGGCGCGGCCGGCGTGGTCGATCTGGCCTGACCGGCCGATCAACGAAAAACCCCGGGGGTCGCCCCGGGGTTTCGCTTGGTGCGGGATGCCTGCTCAGATCACATATTGCTTGAGCGGCGGATAGCCGTTGAAGCCGACCGATGAATAGGTCGTGGTGTAGGCGCCGGCCGCCTCCAGCAGCACCTTGTCGCCGATCGAAAGCGTAACCGGCAGCGGGTAGGTGGTCTTCTGGTACAGCACGTCCATCGAGTTGCAGGTCGGACCGGCGACCACGCACGGGCCCATCTCGTCGCGATCCCTCTGGGTGCGGATCGGGTAGCGGATCGACTCGTCGATGGTCTCGGCGAGGCCGTGGAATTTGCCGATGTCGAGATAGACCCAGCGCAGCTCGTCCTCGCGGTTTCGCCTGGCGATCAGCACCACCTCAGCCTCGATGACGCCGGCGTTGCCGACCAGGCCTCGGCCGGGCTCGATGATGGTTTCCGGGATGGCGTTGCCGAAGTGCTTGCGCAGCGCCCGGAAGATCGCCTTGCCGTAGGATTCCAGCCGCGGCGTCTTGCGCACGTATTTGGCCGGGAAGCCGCCGCCCAGGTTGACCATGGCGAGGTTGATGCCGCGCTCGGCGCAAGCCTTGAACACCGCGGCGGTCGAGGCGAGCGCGCGGTCCCAGGCCTCGACGTTGTGCTGCTGCGAACCGACGTGGAACGACACGCCGTGCGCGATCAAGCCCAGCCGATGGGCGTGCTCCAGGATATCGGTGGCGTAATCCGGCTCGCAGCCGAACTTGCGCGACAGCGGCCACTCGGCGCCGGTGCCGTCGCAATGGATGCGGCAGAACACCCGTGCGCCCGGCGCGTTGCGGGCGATCTTCTCGACCTCGGCCTCGCAATCCACCGCAAACAGCGTGACACCGAGCTTGCAGGCCGCGGCGATCTCGCTCTCCTTTTTGATCGGGTTGCCGTAGGAGATGCGGTCGGCGGTGGCGCCGGCGGCGAGCACCATCTCGGTTTCGCCGACCGAGGCGACGTCGAAGCTCGATCCCAGCGCCACCAGCATTTTCAGGATTTCCGGCGCCGGATTGGCCTTGACCGCGTAGTACACCTTGGTGTCCGGCAGGCACTTGGCAAAGGCCACGAAATTGTCGCGGACGACGTCGAGGTCGACCACGAGGCATGGCCCTTCCACTTTGCGGTGCTTGAGAAATTCGCGGATGCGTGCCGTCATCTCGACCCGTGCTCCCCTGTCCGGTGCGGTGGAAACCGCCTGAAGAGAACCTGCTGACGCAATCGTCCCGCACGTGCGGGAACGCGACATCACGCGTGGGTTGCCTTGGTCCGGATCAGGGAAATCCCGTTCCGCACGGCCGGCAAAGAAGGACAAGCCTTTTCAGTGTCCGGCGGGTACGCTCGCCGGCGATCCAAAAAAGCCCGCTCCGTCGTTGCTTTAAGCCGCGTCCCCCGTTGAGCGCGGGGTGCGCCGGTTCGCCTCCGGCTGCCGGTCAGATGTCTTGAGGAGCTTCTGCTCCTCAGGCGACTGGCGGGCCTCTTGTCCCGCTGCCTACCGACCGACACACGGCCACAGGCACGTGCGAAATTGGGCGCGAAAAAAATGAATTGAATCCAGGGGAGAGTCTAATCTTTTTGGCCGCAAGCGAGCGCCCTCGAGCGACGATGTGCACATGAGTCCGCGCACGTGCCAGTCAGCGGCGGCGCCCTCCGCTCCGGACGCGGTCTGGAAAGCTCGTTGCCGGATTCCCGACAGGATCCTGCTTGGAAAAAGACTCCAGCGCCACGCTCGCACGTTCGTCCGGCATTGCCGGCCGCGGCGTGCTCTAACGCACCAGCACGTTGCTGAACTGCCAGGGATCGCTCGGGTCGAGCTCGTCCGGAAACAGGCCGGGGCGGCCGTGCAGCGGCGTCCAGTCGGTGTAAGTCCCGAACACCCGGCCGAGGTAGGGCATTTGGATTTCCAGACAGCGGCGGAAGTCCATCTCGTCGACCTCGGTCACGCCCTGATTGGGATTCTCCAGCATCCAGACGATGCCGGCCAGCACCGCCGAGGACACCTGCAGGCCGGTGGCGTTCTGGTAGGGCGCGAGCCGCCGCGTCTCCTCGATCGACAGCGACGAGCCGAACCAGTAGGCATTCTTGGCGTGGCCGTAGAGCAGCACGCCGAGCTCATCGACCCCGTCGACGATCTCGTGCTCGTCGAGGATTTTCCACTTCGGCTGCTTGGCCCAGGCGGCGCCGGCCATCTCGTGCAGCGACAGCACCGCGTCGTTGCAGGGGTGGTAGGCGTAATGGCAGGTCGGCCGGTAGGCGAGCTTGCCGCCCTCGCGCAGCGTGAAGTAGTCGGCGATCGAGATCGACTCGTTGTGGGTGACCAGGAAGCCGTGCTGGGCCTGCGCGGTCGGCGTCCAGGAGCGCACCTGGGTGCGCGGCGCCCGGCTGCTCAGGTAGATCGCGGCGTCGGAGCCGAAGTCGTGGCGGTGGCCGTCCGGCCGGCATGGCCTTCTCATGGGTGCCCCAGCCGAGCTCGGAGGGCTGCAGCCCCTCCGAGACGAAGCCCTCGACCGACCAGGTGTTGACGAAGACGTCGCGGGGCTTGGGCTCGCGGGCGCGCTGGGTGTCGCGCTCGGCGATATGGATGCCCTTGACGCCGAGGCTGCTGCATCAGCCGGCCCCAGTCCTCGCGGCTCTTCGGCTCGGCCGACCTTGACGCCGGTGTCGCGGGCGATGTCGAGCAGCGCCTGCTTGACGAACCAGGACACCATGCCGGGATTGGCGCCGCAGCAGCTCACGGCGGTCACGCCGCCCGGCCGGCGCCGGCGGACGCCCAGCACCTCCTCGCGCAGCGCGTAGTTCGAGCGCTGCGACAGCGTGGCGCTTGGCGTTGTCGTAGAGGCCCGGCCAGGGCTCGTTGACGGTGTCGATGTAGTGGGCGTCGATATCCTTGCAGAGGTCCATCAGGTCGACCGACGAGGTGTCGACCGACAGGTTGACGATCATGCCGCGGCCGGCGCCGGCCGTTGAGCAGCGGGGTGAGGACCTGGCGGTAGTTGTCCCGGGTGATGGCCGCTTGCATGAAGCGGAGCTTGCGCTCGTCAAGCAGCGCGCGGTCGGTGTCGACCGGGTCGATCACCACGAACTTCGACTGGTCGAACGCGATGTGCCGCTCCAGCAGCGGCAGCGTGCCGCGGCCGATCGAGCCGAAGCCGATCATGACGATGGGGCCATCAAAGCGGGCGTGGACGGGCCAGACGTCCATTGGGCTGCTCCCCAGCAGGCCCGTGATATCCGCGGCCCTCGATCGAACGGAATAGCACGCCGCGCGGAATCCCGCGCGGCTTCCCCGACATTTGTACGCGCGGCCGGTCCAGCGTGACAAGCCGTCTATGCGGCTTGTGGCGCGGGCGAGGGCGGTGCGCCGGACGCGCGGCGCGAACCGCGGCGCGGCGGATCGTGACCTCGCGCGCCGTCGAGCGCGCCCGCGACGGAGCTCGCGGCCGAGCAGCCGACTGCGGGTCGTCGAGGCCCGGCAGCCACAGCCGGCCGGTCGGCTCGGCCGAGAAGCCGAAACGGCCGTAGTAGGCCGGCATCGCCGACCAGCAGCACGGCGGCATGGCCGCGCCGGCGGGCCTCGCGACAAGCGCATGGCGCATCAGCGTCGAGCCGATGCCGCGGCGGCGGCAATCCGGATGCACGGCCAGCGGCCCGAGCAGCAGCGCCAGGCCGGCGGCGCCGGCCGACACCTCCCACAGCCGGACGGTGCCGACGATGGCGGCCGTCCTCGACTGCGACAAGCGACAGGCCGCGCGCCGGCGCGCGGCCCGCCCGCAGGCGGGTCGGACGGCTTGCCGAAACGGGCGGGGCCGTAGGCGGCGTCGAGCAGCGCCTCGCGCGCGCGCGAGCGATCCGCCGTCCGCTCCTGGCGGATGGTGACCATCGGCTCTGGACCGGACGTGCTCAGATGTGGAAGGTCTTCAGCGGGGCGAAGCCGTTGAAGCCGACCGAGGCATAGGTCGCGGTGTAGGCGCCGGTGCCTTCGATCAGCACCTTGTCGCCGATCTCCAGGCTCACCGGCAGCTCGTAGGGGTGCTTCTCGTACAGCACGTCCATCGAGTCGCAGGTCGGGCCGGCCAGCACGCAGGGTCCCATCGCGTCTCGCCGTCCCGCGGGGTGCGGATCGGGTAGCGGATCGACTCGTCCATGGTCTCGGCCAGGCCGCCGAACTTGCCCAGGTCGAGATAGACCCAGCGCACCTCGTCCTCGTTGCTCTTCCTGGAGACGAGCACGACCTCGGCCTCGATGATGCCGGCGTTGCCGACCATGCCGCGGCCCGGCTCGATGATGGTCTCCGGGATGCGGTTGCCGAAGTGCTTGCGGAGCGCGCGGAAGATCGCCGAGCCGTAGGCTTTCACCGTCGGCACGTTCTTCGGTGTACTTGGTCGGGAAGCCGCCGCCGAGGTTGACCATCGACAGGTTGATGCCGCGCTCGCCGCACTCCCGGAACACGCCGGCGGCCGAGGCCAAGCGCCCGGTCCCAGGCGTGCTGGTTGGTCTGCTGCGAGCCGACGTGGAACGAGATGCCGTGGGCCTCGAGGCCAAGCTTATGGGCGTGCTCCAGCACGTCCGCGGCCATGGCGGGCTCGCAGCCGAACTTGCGCGACAGCGGCCATTCGGCGCCGACGCAGTCGGACAGGATGCGGCAGAACACCTTGCGAGCCGGGGGCCGCGCGGGCGACCTTCTCGACCTCGGCCTTGCAGTCGACCGCGATAGAGCCGCACGCCGAGCTCGTAGGCCCGGGCGATGTCGCGCTCCTTCTTGATGGTGTTGCCATAGCAGATGCGGTCGGGCGTGGCGCCGGCCGCCAGCACCATCTCGATCTCGGCGACCGAGGCGGTGTCGAAGCAGGAGCCGAGCTTGGCCAGCACAGCCAGCACCTCCGGGGCCGGGTTCGCCTTGACGGCGTAGAACACCCGGGTGTCCGGCAGCGCCTTGGCGAAGTTCTGATAGTTGGTGCGCACGACGTCGAGGTCGACGACGAGGCACGGGCCTTCGTCCAGTGCCGCTGTCGCGGCGCTGTCTTCAGGAATTCTCGGATGCGAGCAGTCATTGCGTCGCGATCTCCCAGCTCAAGGGGCGGCATGGCCGCCTTGGTGATGCGGGTTTTCGAGGCCGCCCTGGTGTGCGATGGGGACACACGTCGGGTGGGGATGCTCTCAGAACCGCTTCAGTCTGCCTTGGTTTGGATTGGGGAGACCCCGCACCGCACTGCCGGCAAGGATGGACAAGCCTCTTCGGTGTCCCGAGCCGGTGGTGGAGACCGGCAGAGACCAGAGAAGCCCGCTCCGTCGTTGCTTTAAGCCGCGTCCCCTGTGGAGAGCAGGGTGCGCCGGTTTCGCCTCCGGCTGCCGGTCAGATGTCTTGAAGAGCTTCTCGCTCCCCAGGCGGCTGGCGGGCCTCTTGTCCCGCTACCTACCGACCGACACACGGCCACAGGCACGTGCGAAATTGGGCAAGAATGCAAATAATCGAAATATGAGTTGAGAGTCAACTTTTTTTCGCAGGCGAGGGGTCTCGCGCGGCAAAATTTTTGTGCCGCGAGCTTAAGAAAGTTTTTGCAAACGTCGATTCGCGGGCGCGCCGCGGCAGTCGCTCAGCGCTCGGTGAAGGGCTCGACGCGGCGCGCGTTGAGGATGAAGCGCACCATCACGGCGACGCCGCAGAGGAAGAACAAAGCCTGCAGGATGTGGACGCCGTACTCGCCGAGCTGGAACAGGTTGGCGAACGCCCAGCCGGCGGCGAAGGCGGCGCCGAACACCTCGGCGCCGATCAGGATCGCCGCGCTGAACACGGTCAGCACGTTGAGCCAGATGAATCCGGCTTGCCCGTTGGCTTTTGAGCGGTCGCGTTCATCGTCGTTTCCTGTGCTGCTTCGGCCCTTTGGCGGCCGCAATGTCCTCGATATGGGCCGCCGGATCAAGGCCGGCAACCATCTCCCGCCTCACCCTGAGGAGCGTCCGAAGGACGCGTCTCGAAGAGCGCTGCGGCCCGGGCCATTCATCCTTCGAGGCGCCGTCGTCGCTTCGCGTCGGCGGCTCCTTCAGGATGAGGCTGCGAGGTGAGCCGAGTGTCCTCACGCCCCCTTCATGGTCCGCCGCTCGATCTCCAGGAGCCGGTCGAGACCGGTGACCTGGTGCGCTGCCTTCATCTCCTTCTCGGCGCCGCCCGGGCCGAGGAAGGGGTCCAGGCGGTCCTGCGCCAAGGCACTCGTAGGAGCTGCCGCACCGCCTTGACCATCGCTGCGAAGGCAGTGCCCGAGGAGGCGGCGAGGCGATAGCCCATCCTGGCCATCTCGGCCTTGGCGAGCAGGCGAAGGTCGAGAAGCCGTCCGGCGGCGCGAAGGTCATCAGCGGGGCCGGCAGCCGCTCGGCGATGGTCCGCATCTCCTCGGGCTTGCGCCCCCAGACGAACAGCATGTCGGCGCCGGCCTTCTTCATCGCCTCGGCCCGCCGCAGCGCGTCGTCCATGCCGCCGACCCGGATGGCGTTGGTGCGCCCGACGATCACCAGGTTGGGGTCGGTGCGGGCCGCCACCGCCTCCCGGATGCGGTCGGCGGCGAGCGCCAACGGCACCAGATTGTCGATGCCGACGTGGTGCTCGACCCGGCGCGGCAGCAGCTGGTCCTCGATCTCGATGCACTCGACGCCGGCCGCCTCCGACATCGCGATGGTGCGGTGGATGTGGACCGGGTCGCCCCAGCCGCCGCCGGCGTCGAGCACGACCGGCATGCGGCAGACGGTGCGGATGTCCACCACCACCTGGATCATTTCGGTGAGCGACAGCCCGGCCTCGGTCACGCCCTTGTACCAGCCGAGCGAGCCGCCCGAGAGGTAGCGGCCTTGAAGCCGGCCAGGGCCGCCATCTGCGCCATGATCGGGTTGAGCGCGACCGGTGCGACGATGAGATCGGGGCCGTTGATGAGGTCCTTGAGCTTTTCCACGGATGCTCCTTTGCAAATGGCGGGCGCGCGGCACACTCTCTTTACCCTGCCCCTCCAAGGGAGGGTGAAGCCGCCGAACTGCTGCGGCACGGGCAGACTATGAAACGCGGAGGGTCCAGTGGCCAAGCTCAAGGTGATGTGCGCGCGCTCGATGCATGTGGCGGTCGGCGCGCTCGGCCAGGCGTTCGCGCAGCAGGGCGGCCATGAGGTCGCCTTCGACTTCGGCACGGTCGGTGCCTTGCAGGCCAAGCTCGACGCCGGCGAGACCGCCGACGTGGTGATGCTCTCGGCGCCTGCCATCGACAAGCTCGCGCAGGCCGGCGAGCTGGTCGCCAGGCTCCCGCAACGACGTGGCGCGGACCTTCATCGCGTTCTGCATCCGCGAGGGCGCGCCAAGCCGGATTTCGCCAGCCGCGAGGCCTTCGTGCGCCTGCTGCAGCGCGCCCGCGCCATCGCCACCAGCGATCCGGCGGTCGGCGGCTCGGCCGGCGTGCATCTCGCCAAGACCTTCGAGCGCGAAGGGCTCGCGGCGATGATGCAGGCCAAGAGCCTGCCGCAGCAGACCGGCGTCGAGGTCGCCAGGCGCGTGGTCGAGGGCAAGGCCGAGTTCGGGCTGACCCTGTCGGGCGAGGTCGCCTCGGTGGCGGGCGCGGTGATCGCGGGCCCGCTGCCGCCGCCGTTCGGCCAGGACACGCTCTACGTGCGCGGCGGTGATGGCGGGCAGCGATGCGAAGGACGTTGCCGCCGCCTTCATTGCGGCGCTGCGCCGGCCGGACACCCAGGACACCTGGAGGCGGGCGGGCTTTGCAACGCCGGGGACATCGCCATGACGCTGCTGCATCGGGCCGCAGGCGCGGCCGCCATCGCCCTGGTCATGGCTTGGCTCGGCCCCGCCGGCGCCTCGGCGCAGACGCGCACCCTCAAGATCGTCGTGCCGTTCGCGCCCGGCGGTGGCACCACCATCGTGGCCCGCCTGCTGGCCGATGCCATCGGCCGCGTCCATGGGCCGACCATGGTGGTCGAGAACCGCCCCGGCGGCGGCACGGTGATCGCGACCGAATACGTGTCGCGCGCCGCACCGGACGGCGGCACCGTGCTGATGATCGGCAATTCGTTTGTGATCAATCCGAACCTGAAGAAGCTCAGCTACGATCCGCTGACCAGCTTCGAACCGATCTGCCAACTCACCACCTCGCCCAACGTCGTCGCCGTCCATGCCGCCGCGCGGTTCCGCACGCTCGCCGACCTGATCGAGGCGGCGCGCCTGAAGCCCGGCGAGGTGACGACCGGCGTCAACGGCCCCGCGACCTCCCAGCAGATCGGCTTTGAGATGCTCAAGCGCGCGGCCAACGTCAATCTGGCCTACATCCCGTTCCAGGGCGGCGCCCCCGCGGTCACCGCGCTGCTCGGCCAGCACGTCGACTCGATCTACTCCAACCTGCCGACCGCGGCCGAGCAGATCGCTTCGGGCAAGCTGCGCGCGCTGGCGGTCGGATCGCGGGCACGGTCAGAGCCAATGCCGGAGCTGCCGACCGTCGCCGAGTCCGGCTACCCGGACTATGAGGAGGACGTCTGGTTCGGCATGGTCGCGCCGGCCGGGACGCCGAAGGCCGTGATCGCGGAATACGCGGCCTGGTTCGGCGAGGCGATCCAGGCGCCCGACATCAAGCCAAAGCTCGCGGTCCAGGGACTCTATCCGGCGCCGCGATGCGGCGCCGACTTCGCCGCGTATTTGCGCAAGGAGCACGAGAAATACGGCCGCATCATCCGCGCCGCCGGCATCAAGCCGGAGTGAGTTGGGGATCGGTGCTGGCGCGCCGGTAGCGAGCTCAGAAATTCTCAATCGGCCTGCAGACCGGCGGCCTTCACCGGGCCGGCCCATTTGGCGGTCTCGGCCTCGATGAACCGGCGGAGATATTCGGGGCTCCTGCGATCGGGCGCGGCCGCAATGAGCCCGATGGCGTCGAGGCGCCCCCGCAGCGCCGGGTTGTCGAGCGCTTGGCTAACCGCCTTGTTGAGTTTGCCGACCTGTGAGGCCGTCGCGCTCTTCGGTAGCAGGATCGCGTTCCAGGCCGACACGTCGAAATCCTTCAGCCCCTGCGCGTCGGCGGTGGCAAGCTCGGGAAGGAGCGGCGTGCGCTCCTTGGCCAGCATCGCCAGCGCCTTGACCTGACCCTGCGTCACCGCGGCGGCGCCGATCGAGACATAGTTGCAGATGTAGTCGATCCGCCCGGCGATCACGTCGGCGAACGCCGGCCCGCCGCCGCGATAGGGCACATGGGTGACGTCAACGCCAATGAGCTGGTTCAGCATCACGCAGGAGATGTGCGAGGAGGTGCCGGTGCCGCCGGAGGAGAACACCATCTTGTCGTGGTTTGACTTGGTGTAGGCGATGAATTCGGCGAGCGTGTTGGGCGGCAGGTCCTTCTTGGTCATCAACAGCAGCGGCGCGTCGGCGATGAAGATCACCGGCTGGAAGTCGTGCGCCGGATGGTAGGCCGGCTTCTTATGCATCGAGTAGCCGATGGCGTGGGTGCCGATCGAGGCCAGCACGAACAGGTGGCTGTCGGGAGCGGCCTGCGACACCCGCAGCGAGCCAGTCATGCCGCCGCCGCCCGGCTGGTTCTCGATGATGATCGGCTGGCCGATGGTTTCGCCGAGCGTCGGCTGCAAGATGCGGGCGAGCGAATCCATCGGGCCGCCAGCCGCGAACGGCACCACCATGGTGAGCGGCCGGGCCGGCCAATCCTGGCCGTTCGAGGGACCGGTGAGCGCGAGCAATGCGGCGATCAGCGAGAGGGTCCGGCGCATCGGGCGTATCCTACTGGTGTTTCGTTGGAATGACCGCCCCTTGAAACGGCGCGGTCCCACCCTATCTAAGGTGTCGAACGGTGCCCATGGTTTCGGCCATGGCCCTTTGGAAGAGCCGCCTTACCACGGATGTACTGGGAGGTAGAGCGCTTCCAAGGGAAATCGTTCAGGAACGCGCCCGCCGATCCCCCCTCGGTGGGCCGTTTGCTTTTTGGCGATGCTCAGAGCAAAGCGCCCGCGAGTCTGATCCGATTTAAATCGGATCAGACTCTGCTTTTTGTTTGGCGCATGATCTTTTCCGAAAACCGGTTTCCACTTTTCGGGATCATGCGCTTAGGCGGGCGCTTCTCGTTTGGTTGCAATTGCGCTCAGGCCTTCAACGTCGCCAGCACGCGCTCCGGCGTGAACGGCAGGTGACGCAGCCGCTTGTCGGTGAGGCGGTGGACGGCGTTCGAGATCGCGCCCGCGATGAACGGGTTGCCGATCTCGCCAAGCCCGGTGGGCCGGGTGTCGACGTCGACGAACTGCACATGCATCTCGTCCGGCACGTCCGACATGCGCATCAGGTTGTAGTCGTGGAAATTCGACTGCTCCACGACGCCGTCCTTCAGCGTCACGCGCTCGTGCAGCACGCTCGAGAGCCCGTAAAGGATGGCGCTCTCGACGTTGGCGCGAGCCGGGGCCGGGTTCACCACCGTGCCGCCGTCGACCGCGACCCACACCTTGTGGACCTTGATCTTGCCGGTCTGCCGGTTGAGCGAGATTTCGACCACGCCGGCGCCGAGCGAGCCCGAGCGCTCGGTGATCGACAGGCCGAGTGCGCGGCCGTCCGGCCGCTTGGCGTTCCAATCGCACATCTGCGCCACGGTCTCGAAGCACTTGCGTGCCTTGGGCGTGGCGGCCATGCGCTCCAGCCGGAACGCGATCGGGTCCATGTTCGCGTCGACCGCCATCTGGTCGATGAAGCTTTCGATGGCGAAGACGTTGAACACGTGGGCGACCGCACGCCAGTGCTTGACCTGCACGCCGTGCGACAGCCCGCGCAGCTCGAGATGCTGGTTGGGCACGCCGTAGTACGGGATCCGCATGCCGCCGGTCAGCAGCGCGAAGCCGCCGTCGTCGCCGACCACGCAATGCTTCCAGCCGGTGACCTTGCCGCTCGCGTCGGTCGCGGCCTCCAGGCACTGGAACGACTGCGGGCGGAACCGGCCCTGCGCCAGGTCCTCCTCGCGGGTCCAGACCAGCTTGACCGGGCGCTTGACCTCGCGCGCGATCAGCGCCGCCTCGACCGCCTCATAGCCGCCGTTGCGCCGGCCGAAGCCGCCGCCCAGGTAGCACTGGTTGTGGGCGACCTGCTCCTCCTTGAGCCCGAACGCCTTCGCCACCGCGGTGCGCGAGATGTCGGGGGCTTGCGTGCCTTCCCAGATCTCGACGCGGTCGCCCGCATCGCTGACCCGCGCCACCGCGTTGAGCGGCTCCATCTGCGCGTGGTAGCCGAAGTCGCTCCGGAACTCGGCCTTGTGGACCTTGGCCGCGCCGGCGAACGCCGCCTTGGCGTCGCCCGCCGCCTGCACGGTCGTGGTCGGCGCGCTCGGGTCGTGGTGGACCTTCTCGTAGTCCTTTTCCAGCGCTTGCTCGGAGTTGAAGCCCGCGGCCTTGCCCTTCTGCCAGGTGGCTTTGATGGCGTTCTTCGCCGCCAGCGCGCGCTCGAACCGGTCGGCGACCACCGCGATGCCGTTCGGCAGCTTCACGGTCGCGATCACGCCCGGCAGCTTTTTGATGTCGGCGTCGTTCCAGCTCTCCGGCGCGGTGTTGTGCACCGGGGAGTGCAGCGTGGTGGCGTAGACCATGCCGGGCAGGCGCACGTCGATGCCATACACCGCCGAGCCGTTGACCTTGGCCGGGGTGTCGCGGCGCGCAACGCCCTTGCCGATCAGCCGCCAGTCTTTCTTGGCTTTCAGCTCCGTGGCGTCGACCGTCGGCAGCGGCGAGGGGATTTTGCCGAACGCCGCGATCTCGCCGTAGCTGAGCTTCTGGCCGTTGGCCGGATTGACCACGGCGCCCGGCTCGGTGCGGAGCGAGGCTGCGTCGACGCCCCACTTCTCGGCCGCGTTCATCAGCAGCACCTTGCGCACCTGCGCGCCCGCGGTGCGCAGGTCGTTGTAGTACAGCATGGTGGCGCGGCTGCCGACGATCGCCATCATCTTGGTGTTGGCGTTCAGCTGGTAGCCGTAGGCCTTGGCGTCGGCCGGCGCCCATTCGAGCGCGACCTTCGACCAGTCGGCATCCATCTCTTCGGCCACGATCATCGGCAGGCCGGTCATGGAGCCTTGGCCCATCTCGGCGCCCGCCGTGAGGATGGTGACCGTGCCGCTCGGCTCGATCCGCACCCAGGCATTGAACGCCTTGGCGGGGGCCGGGGTATTGGCCTCGGCCGCCGAGAACAGCTTGGCGCCGTCGGTGCCGAGCGCGAGACAGAACGTCATGCCGCCCAGGCCGGCGAGCACGCTGCGGCGGGAAACCTGGTCCTTGTCGATGTTGATCGTCATGGCTCAGCCCTCCCTCGATGCCTGTTCGACCGCCGCAATGATGCGGTGATAGGTCCCGCAGCGGCAGATGTTGCCGTCCATGTGCTCGACGATCTGCGCGCGGCTAGGCTTCTTGTTGGTGGCGAGCAGCTCGGCCGCCTTCATGATCTGGCCGGACTGGCAGTAGCCGCATTGCGGCACCTCCAGCGCGACCCAGGCCTTCTGCAGCGGGTGCGACGAATTCGGCGACAGACCTTCGATGGTGACGACCGCCTTGTCGGCGACCTCGGACACCTGGGTCTGGCAGGCGCGCACCGCCTTGCCGTTGAGATGCACGGTGCAGGCGCCGCACAGTCCGGCGCCGCAGCCGTATTTGGTGCCGGTCAATCCGACGTGATCGCGGATGACCCACAAAAGCGGAGTGTTCGGGTCGGCATCGACCGAAACTCGTTTGTCGTTCAGGGTGAACGAAACCATGTTTCCTCCCTTTTGGCTCGCTTTCATGCAATGAAGGGGCGCGAACTTGGAATGTTTTTAACATGACCGCCGCCCTTCAGTCATCGTCCGCCAATCCGTTCTTCGAGACCTGGAACACGCCGTTCGGCGTGCCGCCGTTCCCACGGATGAAACCCGAGCATTTCGTGCCGGCGTTCGAGCGCGCCTTCGCCGAGCATGAGGTCGAGATCGCCGCCATCGCCGGGCAACGCGATCCGCCGACATTTGCCAACACCATCGAGGCCTATGAGCGCGCGGGCCGCGCCTTGCAGCGGGTCGACGATATCTTCGGCCAGCTGGTCGGCGCCGACAGCAACGACACGCTGCTCGCGATCGAGCGCGACATCACGCCGCGGACCGCCGCGCACTGGAACAAGGTGCGGATGAACGCGGCGCTGTTTGCCCGCATCGACGCGCTTTACCGTCAGCGCGACCGGCTCGGCCTCACCGCTGAGCAGCAGCGCGTGCTGGAGCGCCATTACACCAAGTTTCGCCGCGAGGGCGCGGCGCTCGAGGCCGGCAAGAAACAGCGGCTGGCCACGATCATCGAGCGGCTCGCCGCGCTCGGCACCGCGTTCAGCCAAAACGTGCTGGCCGACGAGCAGTCCTACGCCATGGTGCTGGACGGCGAAGCCGATCTCGCCGGCCTGCCGGACTTCGTGCGCGCTGCCGCGAGTGCCGCCGCCGACGAGCGCGGCATCAAGGGCAAGCACGTCATCACCCTGCAGCGCTCCAGTGTCGAGCCGTTCTTGCAGTTTTCGTCGCGGCGCGACCTGCGCGAGAAGGCGTTCCGCGCCTGGATCGCGCGCGGCGACAACGGCGGCAAAACCGACAACAAGGCGATCATCGCGGAGACCATTGCGCTGCGCGGCGAGCGCGCCCGGCTGTTGGACTATCCGACGTTTGCGCATTACCGGCTCGACGACGCCATGGCCAAGACGCCGGAGGCGGTGCGGTCGCTGCTGGATACGGTATGGCAGCCGGCGCGCGCAGCGGCGCTGGCCGATCGCGACGCCATGCAGGCGCTGATCGCCGAGGAGGGCGGCAATTTCAAGCTCGCCGCCTGGGATTGGCGCTACTACGCCGAGAAGCTCCGCAAGCGCCGCTGCGATTTCGAGGAATCCGAGGTCAAACCGTATTTTCCGCTCGATCGCGTGATCGAGGCTGCGTTCCATGGCGCGCAGCGGCTGTTCGGGCTGACGTTTCATCCGGTCGACGTGCCGGTTTGGCATCCCGACGTGCGGGCTTGGGAGGTTCGCGGCGCCGACGGCAGCCATGTCGGCATTTTCTTCGGCGACTATTTCGCCCGCCCGAGCAAGCACGGCGGCGCCTGGATGGGCACGATGCGCGACCAGGAGAAACTTGCCGGCGACGTGCGCCCGCTGGTGCTCAACGTGATGAATTTCAACAAGGGCGAGCCGACCTTGCTGTCGTTCGAGGACGCCCACACGCTGTTCCATGAAATGGGCCATGCGCTGCATGGCCTGTTGTCGGACGTCACCTATCCGTCGATCTCCTGCGCCAGCGTGCTGACCGACTGGGTCGAATTGCCGTCGCAGCTCTACGAGCATTGGTTCGAGCAGCCGGACATGCTGCGCAAGTTCGCGCGGCACTACCAGACCGGCGAACCGATCCCGGAGGCGCTGGTCGGCAAGCTGATGGCCGCCAAGAACTTTGATCGCGGCTGCCAGACGTTGGAATACATTTCGTCGGCGCTGGTCGATCTCGACCTTCACCTGTTGCCGTCGGCCGATGGGCTCGATGTGAACGCGTTCGCCAAACGGACACTCGATCGTCTCGGCATGCCCGAGGAGATCGCGATGCGGCACCGCCCGCCGCATCACACCCATGTATTCTCGGGCGCCTACTACGCTGCCGCCTATTACAGCTACATGTGGTCGGAGGTGCTCGACGCCGACGCGTTCGCGGCGTTCGAGGAAGCCGGCGATATCTTCGATCCGGCGGTGGCGAGGCGGCTGCGCGACCATGTGCTGTCGACCGGCGGCTCGCGCGATCCAGCCGAGCTCTATGTTGCGTTCCGCGGTCGGCTGCCGAGCGCCGGCGCGCTGCTCAAGAAGCGCGGCTTCGCCGACGCGGCCGCCGTCCCGGCCGCATGACCGACCTGCACAGCGCCGGACATCGCCGTGGCGTGGTGGCGGCGCCACACGCCGCCGCTGTCGAGGCCGGCCAGGTGGTGCTGGCTGACGGCGGCAACGCGCTCGAAGCCATGGTGGCGATGGCGGCCTGCATCGCCGCCGCCTATCCGCACATGAATCACGTCGGCGGCGACGGCTTCTGGCTGATCCGCGACCCGAAAGGTCGCCTGCGCGCCATCATGGCGGCGGGACCGGCCGGCGCGCGGGCCGAGCGCGAGCTTTATCGCGACACCGATGCGATTCCGACGCGCGGCCCGCTGGCCGCGCTGACCGTTCCGGGCGCCGTCGGCGGCTGGCTGGTTGCGCTCGAAGCCGCCAAGGCGCTGGGCGGCCACATGCCGCTCGACGTGCTGCTTGGAGCGGCGGTCCGCCACGCCCGCGACGGGTACGAGGTCAGCAGCAGCCAGACGCGGCTCACCGCCGAGAAGCTCGCGGAGCTGAAGGACGTGCCGGGCTTTGCCGCGACCTTCCTGCTGCGCGACGGCACGGTGCCGCCCGCTGGCACCATGATGCGGCAGAGCGCCTTGGCGGCGACGCTCGATCATCTGGCGCACACCGGACTTGACGATTTCTACCGCGGCGACGTCGGGCGCGAGATCGCGGCCGATCTGGAGCGGATCGGCAGCCCGGTCACGCGCGATGACCTCGTGCGCTACCGTGCCACCTTGGCCGAGCCGTTGAGCGCGAGCTTGCGCGCCGGCACGCTCTACAACACGCCGCCGCCGACCCAAGGGCTCGCTTCACTGTTGATCCTGGCGCTCTACGAACGGCTACGGGTCGCCGAAGCCGATGGCTTCGATTTCGCCCATGGCCTGGTCGAGGCGACCAAGCGCGCGTTCCGGGTGCGCGACCGCGTCGTCACCGACCCGGCGCGGGTGCCGCAGCCGCCACAGCGGTTTCTCGAAGCCAACGTTCTCGACGGCGAAAGCTTGAAAATCGACCGCGGCAGGGCCGCGAAATGGCCGCATGCCCTACGGCGAAGGCGACACCGTTTGGATGGGCGCGGCCGACGGCAGCGGCCTGGTCGTGTCCTACATCCAGTCGCTGTACTGGGAGTTCGGCTCGGGCTGCGTGCTGCCCGCGACCGGCGTGCTGATGCAGAACCGCGGCGCGAGCTTCTCGCTCGACCGCCATGCGCTCAACGCGCTGGCGCCAGGACGGCTGCCGTTCCACACGCTCAATCCGGCGCTCGCCGTTCTGGCCGACGGCCGGGTCATGGCGTATGGCGCGATGGGCGGCGATGGCCAGCCGCAGACCCAGGCGATGGTGTTCGCCCGCCACGTGCTGCACCGCATGCCGCTCGACCGCGCCATCGACGCACCGCGCTGGCTGCTCGGCCGCACCTGGGGCTCGACCGTGACCAACCTGCGGATGGAATCGCGCTTCGACGGCCACCTGGTCGACCGGCTGCTGTCCGCCGGCCACGACGTCGAGCTGCTGCCCGACGCCTATTCGGACACCATGGGCCACGCCGGCGCGGTGATCATCCATCCAAACGGAACGCTCGAGGGCGCGCACGATCCGCGCGCCGACGGCGGCGCGGCCGGGGTGTAGCGAAAATTTTGTGAAGCAGTGAAGTGCCACGAGCGAGCTCGCGGTGCCGACTCACCCCACCTTGTCGCCGTATTGTTCGTCGCTGACCTTCTCCAGCCAGGTCACATGGGTGCCGTCGAGCGCCTCCTGCATCGCAAGGTGGGTCATCGCCATGCTGGGCGCGGCGCCGTGCCAGTGCTTCTCGTTGGGCGCAAAGAACACCGTGTCGCCGGCGCGCACCTCCTTGATCGGCCCGCCCCAGGCCTGGACGCGGCCGACGCCGGCGGTGATGTGAATGGTCTGGCCGAGCGGATGGGTGTGCCAGGCGGTGCGCGCGCCCGGCTCGAAGCGCACCCAGGCGGCGCGCAACCGCGCCGGCGCCGGCGCCTCGATGATCGGGTCCTGCCAGACCGTGCCGGTGAAATAATCCGCCGGCGTCTTGCGAGACGGCGTCGAGCCGAGTGACTTGATGTCCATATGATATTCCTCCTGTTATGCCGGAAAGCCGTAGAGCGCGGTCGGGTTATCGACCAGGATGCGGTTGCGCGTCTTGTCGTCCGGCGCCCAGTCGGTGAGCAGATCAAACAACACCGCGTCGTCCGGCTTGTCGCTCTCGGTCGGATGCGGCCAGTCGCTGCCCCACACCATGCGTTCAGGCGCCGCCGCCAAATAGGCGCGCGCAACCGCGCCGGCCTCGGCATAGGCCGGCCGCTCGGCCATCATGTAGGCGCCTGACAGCTTCATCCAGGTGCGGCCGCCGTCGAGCATGCGGCGGATGACGGCAACGGCCGGATCGCTTGTGCCGGACACCCGTCCGAGATGATCGAACACCACGGTGCCCGGCAAGCGTTGCAGCATGTCGGCTGCGGCGACGATCTGATCCCCCCGCAAATGGATCTGCACATGCCAGCCGAGCGGCTCGACCCGGTGCGCCAGCGGCTCGATCATGTCGAGCGTGGTGGCGGCGGTCCGCGGATCGAACTGGGTGAAGCGGATGCCGCGAATGCCGCCGGCCGCCAGCGCCTTGAGCTCGGCATCGCTGACGGTCGGATGCACGACCGCAACGCCGCGCGCGTTGCCAAGCGCGGCGATGGCGTCGAGCGTCACGGCATTGTCGGTGACATAGGCCGCCGGCGTCACGATGACGGTGCGGCGGGTTCCGATCCGCTGCTGCAACAACCGGTAGTCGGCCGTGCGCGCATTCGGCTGCATGCGCGAGCCGGGCCGCAGCGGCGGAAACCGCTCGCCGTCATAGACGTGCATGTGACAATCGCAGGACTGGTCCGGCGCGACGAGTTTCGGCCTGGCGGTGCCGGCGGAGTGGGGGACCTGCATGGCCGCAAGCTTACGGCCTCCATTCCGCCCCAGTCCATGCTATGGTTCCGCTCCACATGAACCAGGGTCTCGCAAGGCTTGCTGCGATGTTGGCGGTGCTGTTGCTCACCGGCGGCGCGGCGTTGGCGCATCCGCATGTCTGGGTGACGGTGAAGAGCGCGGTGGTCTACGGGCCCGACGGCTCGGTCATCGGCATTCGCCACGCCTGGGCATTCGACGACATGTATTCGACCTTCGCGACGCAGGGGCTGGAGCAGAAGAAAAAGGGCGAGTTCAGCCGCGAGGAGTTGCAGCCGCTCGCCCAGGTCAATGTCGAATCGCTGAAGGAGTATGACTTCTTCACCTACGCCAAGGCCGACGGCAAGAAGGCGATCTTCGTCGACCCGGTCGAATATCATCTCGAATTCGACCCCAAGGACACGATCCTGACTTTGCATTTCCTGCTGCCGCTGAAGACGCCGCTGAAGGCCAAGTCGCTCAATCTCGAAGTGTTCGACCCGAGCTATTTCGTCGACTTCTCGTTTGCCGAGAAGGATGCCGTGGCGCTCGCCGGTGCGCCGGCCGGCTGCGCGCTGAACCTGACCAGACCGCAGGAGCTGACCGCCGAGATGGCGCGGCGGCTCGCGGAAATTCCGCCGGACGGCAAAATTCCGGAAAACACCTACGGTGCGGCGTTCGCCAACAAGATCGTTGTGAAATGCCCATGACCCAACGCGCCGCTGGGCGCACGGTCATTGCGCTCATCGTCCTGGCCTCCGTCGCCTCCTTCATGCTGGCGACCGGCGCGCTGGATGCGGCGCTGGCGCAGACCGGTCCGTTCGGTGCGCCGCGCGGCGCGCCCCGGCCGCCGGCCGACGGCTGGCTCGGCTGGGTGTTCGACAAGCAGGCCGAGTTCTCGCTGGCGATGCGCAACATGCTGCGCAGCGCCAAGGACGACGGCAGCGCGGTGTGGGGGCTGCTCGGCCTGTCGTTCCTGTACGGAATTTTTCACGCCGCCGGGCCCGGCCATGGCAAGGCGGTGATCTCGTCCTACGTCGTTGCCAACCATGAGACCTGGCGGCGCGGCGTCGCGCTGTCGTTTGCTTCGGCGCTGCTGCAGGCCTTCGTCGCCGTGGCGTTCGTCGGCATCGCCGCTTGGGTTTTCAACGCCACTATGGCGACCATGTGCAAGACCGAGCGCTGGATCGAGATCATCAGCTACGCGCTGATTGCGCTGATCGGCTTGCGACTGGTCTGGGTGAAGGGGCGGGCGTTTTTCAACGCCATGCGAGGCATGAGCCGGACGTTGCAGCCGGTCGGCGCGGCGGTGACGCCGCACGACCACAAGCACGGTCATCATCATCAGACAATCACGACCACCACCACGACCATGATCACCACGAGCATCATGGCCACCACCATCATCATCACGAGGACGACGCCTCGGCCTGGGGCCATGCCCATGGGCCGGAGCCGCACGACCTGGCCGGGCCGGGCGGCTGGCGACGTGGCCTTTCGGCGATCGTCGCGGTCGGCCTGCGGCCGTGCTCGGGCGCGATCCTGGTGCTGGTGTTCGCGCTGGCGCAAGGCATGCTTTGGGCCGGGGTTGCGGCGACCTTCGTGATGGGGCTCGGCACCGCGATCACCGTTGCGGCGATCGCGACCATTGCGGTCGGCGCGCGTTCGTTGGCGCAGGGCTTTGCCGCCTCCAAATCGGGCTACGGCATGCTGGCGCTACGCGGCATCGAGACCGGCGCAGCGGTGGTCATCCTGTTGTTTGGCGCCTTGCTGCTGGCGGGCTATCTCGCCAGCGAGCGCCTGCCGCTCTGTTGATGCCGTGATCGAAACCAGGTGCTGCATCGTTGGCGGCGGCCCGGCCGGGATGATGCTGGGCTTCCTGCTGGCGCGTGCCGGTCTCGATGTCGTGGTGCTGGAGAAGCACGCCGACTTTCTGCGCGACTTCCGCGGCGACACCATCCATCCTTCGACGCTCGAACTGATGCACGAGCTTGGCCTGCTCGACGAGTTCCTCAAGCTGCCGCACCAGCGGGCGCCGCAGCTGTCGGGCCGGTTCGGCCATTTGCCGCTGACGCTTGCGGATTTCGGCCATCTGCCGACGCGCTGCAAGTTCATTGCGCTGATGCCGCAGTGGGACTTTCTGAATTTTCTTGCCGAGCACGGCCGCCGCTATCGCGGCTTCCGCCTGATGATGCGCGCGGAGGCGACCGGGCTGATCGAGGAGGGCGGCCGCGTCGTCGGCGTTCATGCCACGTCGCCGCAGGGCGACCTCGCGATCCGCAGCCCACTGGTCGTCGGCAGCGACGGCCGCCACTCCATCGTGCGTGATAAGGCGGGCCTTGTGGTCGAAGCGCTGGGCGCGCCGATGGACGTGCTGTGGTTCCGGTTGAGCCGGTGCCCGGACGATAGCCTGGCGACCGGCGGGTTTTTCCTGCCCGGACGCATCTTTGTCACGCTCAACCGCGGCGACTACTGGCAATGCGCCTATGTGATCCCGAAAGGGTCGGTCGAGGAGGTGCACCGCAAGGGGCTGCCGGCGTTCCGCGCCGACATCGTCAGTGCGGTGCCGATGTTCGGCGATCGGGTCGATGAGATCGCCGATTGGGATCAGGTCAAGCTGCTGACCGTCGCGGTCGATCGGCTCAAGCGCTGGTATCGCTCGGGGCTGCTCTGCATCGGCGACGCCGCCCACGCCATGTCGCCGATCGGTGGCGTCGGTATCAACCTGGCGGTGCAGGACGCGGTCGCCGCCGCCAACATCGTGGCCGAGCCGCTGCGCGCCGGCACAGTCGGCGAGGATGTGCTGGCCAAGGTGCAGGCGCGGCGCGAATTTCCGACCCGCGTCACTCAGCGCATCCAGATCGTCATGCAGGAGCGGGTGATCCGCAACGTGCTGGCCGGACAGGGCGAGCTCAAGCCGCCGCTGTTCGTCAAGCTGTTGCGTGCGTTCCCGTTCATGCGCCGTATCCCGGCGCGCATCCTGGGCCTCGGCGTCCGCCCCGAGCACATCGGCACGCCCGAGCGGGCGTAGCCTATCCACGGTCATTCCGGCCGGGATGACCGCAGAGATACTACCCGAAATCCTCTGGCTTCAGCTCGATCGGCATGCCGTGCGGCGTGCGGTCGGCGGCGTGATCCCAGGCGTGGACATAACGCTGCAACGTTGTGGCATCGGTGACGCCCTTCTCGGCGACGATGCGCTCGAGCGCGGCGAGCCAGTGCCGGTAGTAGGTTTCGCCGGTGTCGGGATCGCCGGCGGCCTGCGCCTTCTTGATCTCGTCGCCGAGGATCGCCGCCCACTCCGGCCACTGGAACAGCCCCCGGTCATAGAGATGCAGCGCCATGGCGAATGCCTGCGCCTCCCATGGCTCGCGGAACACCGGCCCCTCGGCATCGCAGGGAATGCTCGGCACCGCCTCGGCGGCGCGGCGCGCGGCGGTGGGATCGATGCTGGTCATGGCGGCGAGACTACGCCGGCTCCAGATACGGCTCGAACGCGTCGATCGAGATCTTCAGCGTCGGGTCGGCGTCCGGGCCCCATATTTCCTGGCTTGTGAAAACCACGGTGTAGAGCCATTGCGGGTCGTCGCCGCGGTCGGTTGCGACCGAGTTCGGGATACATGTGGCAGCCGTGGCACAGCTCGACCACGCCGACCTTGTCGCGCGCGTAGCGCGGCAGGCGCGTGTGCGTCTTGGGATGGATGTTCTTGGTGCGCACGCGGTCGCCCGGCTTGAAGCGGGCCGGGCCCTGCTGCGGGCGGTAGAACGTGTTGCGGCAGAGACCCGCGCCGATCGTCGCGAGCGTCATCTTGCGCGGCAGGTTCTTTCCGGCGGTCAGCGCGCGGCCGGCCTCGAGCTCCGCGCGTGTCGCGTAGCCGCGCTCGGTGACGTTGCTTTCCATCGCCAGCGCCCAGCGCTGATAGTACGACACGGTGAGATAGGTCGCCGGCGGCAGCTTCTCCTGCGCGAAGCGCGAATGGTCGATGTGCCAGGCGCCGGCGTAGCCCATGGCGCGCTGCATGGCGAGCACGCGGCCCTCCCACGGCGCGTGGAACACCGGCTCGTTCAACTCGGGCTCCACCTTACCGAAGCCGTCCATGCCGCCCATGTCGTGTACGCCGTCCATCGATCTCGTCCCTTCGTTAATTTAGTTGAGCATGATCTTTTCCGAAAACCGGTTCCCACTTTTCGGGATCATGCTCTAGCGATGATGAATATGCGGTTCTTCGTCGGCCTGCGCCAGCGCTGCGCGCTCGTGTACCGAGCTCGGCCGTGCATGGCGCAGCCATCGCGCGGCAGGCAGATCGCGATCCGCGGGCTCCAGCTTTCCTTGGTGGTGGTTTCGAACGCGAACAGCCGCAGGCCGGGACGCGGCCCGATGCGAATGCCGCCGCGGCCGGTGACCGCCGAGAACGCCGGCGGGCCGCATGCCAGCTGGACCGGTTCGTCAGGATCGCGCGCGAATTCGGCGATCGCGCCGAACGTGCCGAGGCTCCATTGCGTCTCGGCGTCGGCCATCTCCGCGGCAAGACAATCGGCGGCGGTGGTGGCGCCGGTCATGCTTTGACCTCGTCGGGGCGGAGCGCAAGGGCGGTGCCGATCATGGAGTCGCGGGTCACCAGGTCGGCGAGCTTTTCCTGGCTCCAGCCTTCGGTGCCGGCGGGCCGCATCGGCACCACGATGAAGCGCGTCTCGGCGGTCGAAGTCCCAAACCCGGACTTCGGTGTCCTTGGGCAGCGTCACGCCGAAATCGGCGAGCACGCCGCGCGGGTCCTTCACCGCGCGCGAGCGGTAGGGCGCGGACTTGTACCAAACCGGCGGCAGGCCCAGCACCTCCCAGGGATAACAGGAGCACAGCGTGCAGACGATCATGTTGTGGCGCTTGGGCGTGTTCTCGACCGCCACCAGATGGTCGCCGACCCGGCTCATATGACCCATCGAGGCGACCGCCTTGGTGGCGTCTTCGAGCAGCGCCTTCTTGAACGCGGGATCGGTCCAGGCCTTGGCGATGACGACCGCGCCGTTGCGCGGGCCGATCTTGGTCTCGTAGGCCTCGACGATGGCGTCGAGCGCGGCGGGATCGATATAGCCCTTCTCGGTCAGCACGGTTTCCAGCGCACGCACGCGCAGCTGCGTCTCGGCTGAGCTCCGAGCCGTGGTCATGATCGTGGTGATGGTCGTGATCGTGGTCGTGTCCGGCCATGTTTCCTGCTCCCGGCATCCATGACCCTATCTTAGCGATAAGGCAGTGCCATCGGAATACGCTAGAGTTGCGGCCATGGATTCCGGCGCTCCCGCGGATCGAGTCCGGGGCCGGCCGGAATCACGCCGGGGCTTGATGGAACCTTCCCGCATCGTTGCGTTGGCGAATCGTATCGACCGCTGCAACGCGGCGATCGGTCGCGCGGTGGCGTGGGCGGCGCTGTTCGTGGTGCTGGTGCAATTCGCCGTTGTGGTGCTGCGTTACGTGTTCGGCATCGGGTCGATCTGGCTGTCCGAATCGATTCTCTACGGCAACGCCATCATGTTCATGCTGGCGGCGGCCTGGACGCTGCAACAGGGCGGCCACGTCCGGGTCGATGTGTTCTATGCGGCGGCCTCGCCGCGCCGCAAGGCGCTGATCGATCTCGCCGGCGCCGTGCTGCTTCTGCTGCCATTCATGCTGGCGCTGGCCTGGCTGTCGCTGCCTTATGTCGCGCGCTCCTGGGCGATCCTGGAGCGCTCACGCGAGACCAGCGGCCTGCCGGCGGTGTTCCTGTTCAAGACGTTGATCCCGCTGTTCGCGCTGCTGCTTGCGCTGCAAGGGCTGTCGCAGGCGATCCGGGCGGCTGAGGTGCTGCGTGCGAGCGCCGGGCGCTCGCCATGACTGTTTGCGATCAACCGCGGAGCCTCCGCTCCCTCCCCCGCTTCGGGGAGGGGGGTGAGCCTTGCGCGGTGAAAGGAAATTTCCCCCTCCCGGCTCACTCCGTTCGCCGGCATCTCCCGCAAGCGGGGGAGGCAACAAATTCGCGACACTGCCGGGGCCAGCATGCCGCTCGCTGAGACGCTCGCCGTCCTGATGGTGGTCGCGGTCTGCGGCCTGTTGTTCGCGGGCTATCCGGTGGCGCTAACGCTCGGCGGCGTGTCGCTCGCCTTTGCCGGGCTCGGCCATCTCGCCGGCGCGATGAATGTCGCGCTGCTCGGCGCCCTGCCGCAGCGGGTGTTCGGGGTGATGACCAACGAAGTGCTGCTGGCGATCCCGCTGTTCGTGTTCATGGGCGTGATGCTGGAGCGTTCGCGCATCGCCGAGGAATTGCTCGAAACCATGGGCCGGCTGTTCGGCGCGCTGCGCGGCGGCTTGGGCATCTCGGTCGCGATCGTCGGCACGCTGCTGGCCGCCGCCAAGGGCGTGGTCGGCGCCACGACCGTGACCATGGGCCTGATCACGCTGCCGGCGATGCTCCGCCACGGCTACAACCGCGCGCTCGCCGCCGGCACGGTGGCCGCGACCGCGACATTGGCGCAGATTTTCCCGCCCGCGACCGTGCTGGTGCTGCTTGGCGACCAGCTCTCGACCGCTTACCAGGCGGCGCAGCTCGCGCAGGGCAATTTCGCGCCAAGCTCGGTCACGGTGAGCGATCTGTTCGCCGGCGCGATCGTGCCGGGGTTCGCGCTGGTCGCGATGTACATTCTCTACCTGGTCTTCATGGCGGTGTTCTTTCCCAAGACCTGCCCGCCGATCGCGCCCGAGCCGGATGCGCCACGGGGCCTTGCGCTGGCGGGGCGGCTGCTGGCCGTGCTGGTGGCGCCGATCCTTCTGATCGTTGCGGTGCTCGGCTCGATCCTCGGCGGCATCGCGACGCCAACCGAAGCCGCCTCGGTCGGCGCGGTCGGCGCCATGCTGCTGGCGGCGCGGCGCACCCGGCTCGGCGCGGTGCTTGGCCCGGTGGTGCAGCGCACCGCCCAGATCACCTGCATGATCTACGTCATTCTGATCGGTGCCACCCTGTTCAGCCTGGTGTTCCGAGGGCTCGGCGGCGACGACATGGTGCATCACGCGCTCGCCGACCTGCCGGGCGGCACCGCGGGCGCCATCCTGGCGGTGATGCTCGCAATGTTCCTGCTCGGCTTTGTGATGGACGCATTCGAAATCATCTTCGTGGTGGTGCCGATCGTGGCGCCGGCGCTGCTCAAGCTGCCCGGCGTCGATCCGGTCTGGCTCGGCATCATGATGGCGATGAACCTGCAGACCTCCTACATGCACCCGCCGCTCGGGCCGACGCTGTTCTTCTTGCGCGGGGTGGCGCCGCCCGAGGTCACCACCCGCGATATCTACGTCGGAATCATCCCGTTCGTGGTGATCCAGTTGTTCGCGCTGGTGGTCCTATGGTTTGCGCCGGGGCTCGCGACCGCGCTGCCTCGAATGCTGTACAGCCCGTAACTGTCATGCCCCGCGAAGGCGGGGCAGTCTGTGCACCACACGCCATTTGGTGAATACTGGATCGCCCGCCTGCGCGGGCGACGACAGCGAGGAAGCCGGGTCGGCTCGAGAACGCATGAAGGCTGCCGAACTGTTCGACCTCAAGGGCCGGGTCGCGCTGGTCACCGGCGCGTCCGGCGGGCTGGGGCTGCGTTTCGCCGAGGTACTGGCGGGCAACGGCGCGTCGGTCGCGCTGGTGGCGCGGCGGGCCGACAGACTGAAAGCGGCGGTGGCCCGGATCGAACAGGCCGGCGGCAAGGCCGCCGCGGTCGAGGCCGACGTGCTCGACCGCGCGCAAATGCGCCGCGCCTTCGATGCGGCCGAGCAGGCGTTCGGCACGGTCACCGTCTTGGTCAACAACGCCGGCGTTGCCCATTCGACCCGCGCCGTCGAACTGCCCGAAGAGGAATGGCACCACGTGGTGCGGACCAATCTCGATGCGGTGTTCTTCTGGGCGCAGGAGGGCGCGCGCCGCATGCTCGCGGCCAACCGCAAGGGCGTCGATCGTCAACATCGCCTCGGTGCTGGGCTTCGGCGTCTCGAAGGGCACCATCGCCTACGCCACCGCCAAGGCCGGCGTGATCCAGATGACCAAGGCGCTCGGGCTCGAGCTCGCGTTCAAGGGCGTGCGCGTCAACGCCATCGCGCCGGGCTGGTTCATCACCGACATCAACCGCGATTATCTGTCGAGCGAGGCCGGCAAGAAGCTGACGCGCGATATCCCGGTTGGCCGCTTCGGTCAGGACGGCGACCTCGACGGCGCGCTGCTGCTGCTCGCCTCCGACGCCGGCAGCTACATCGCCGGCGCAACCATCGTCTGTGACGGCGGCCAGATGATTGCGCTGCGTGGGGGGTAGCCACGATCAACGGGATCGCGGCAGGCTGCCTTCTAGCCGCCGCAGCACATAGCGAAAGGTTCATTCATGGATTTCACCCTCTCTCCCGAGATCGAAAGCCTGCGGGTTCGCACTCGCGCCTTCATCGACGAACACGTGCTGCCGCTCGAATCCGATCCGGGCAATTTCGCCGAGCACGAGAACATCCCGGATGCCCGGCTCGCGCCGGTGCGGGAGAAGGCCAGGAAGGCCGGGCTGTGGGCGCCGCAGTCGCCGAAGCAATACGGCGGCATGGACCTGCCGATCGTCGCCTGGGCGGTGATGTACGAGGAGGCGGCGCGCTCGCTGTTCGGACCGCTGGCGCTCAACTGCATGGCGCCGGACGACGGCAACATGAACGTACTGAAAATCCTCGGCACGCCGGCGCAGAAGGAAAAGTGGCTGAAGCCGATCGTCGAGGGCAAGGTCCGCTCATCGTTCGCCATGACCGAGCCGGCGCCCGGCGGCGGCTCCGACCCGAGCATGATCAAGACCTACGCCGAGAAGCACGGCAACAAATGGAAAATCTACGGCCGCAAGTGGTTCATCACCGGCGCGGCCTCGGCCTCGCACTTCATCCTCGCGGCGCGCACCAGCGACGACAAGCGCAAGGGCATCACCACCTTCCTCTATCACAAGGATCAGCCGGGCTGGCGGATCGTCCGCCGCATCGCGATCATGGGACCGGAGGAGCACGGTGGCCATTGCGAGCTCGAGTTCGACGGCCTTGAGGTGCACGACGACGACGTGTTCGGCGGGCTCGGCAACGGGCTGAAGGTCGTGCAGGTGCGGCTCGGCCCCGCCCGGCTCACCCATTGCATGCGCTGGTGCGGCTGGGCCAAGCGCTGCATGGAGATCGCGCAGGAGTACGTCAACCGGCGCGAAGGCTTCGGCGTCAAGCTCGCCGACCGCGAGAGCGTGCAGATCAAGCTCGGCGAGGTCGCCCACAACATCCAGATCGGGCGGCTGCTGACCATGCACGCGGCCTGGAAGCTCGACCAGGGCGACCGCGCCCGCAAGGAAGTGTCGATGGCCAAGCTGCACATGGCCAACACGCTGCACCAAGCCGCCGACGTGGCGATCCAGCTCAACGGCGCGCGCGGCTATTCCAAGGACACGGTGGCCGAGTGGATCTACCGCGCGGCGCGCGCCGCCCGGCTGGTCGACGGCGCCGACGAGGTGCACAAGATGGTGCTGTCAAAGTTCATGCGCGAGGAAGGTCGCGACTTCTGGAGCTGGAGCGCCGGCAACAGGGTGTAGCGGCATTTGCCATTTGCCCGGGCGCCAACGCCGTCGTTTCAGCTAAAGCATGATCCCGAAAAGTGTGCAGCGGTTTTCGGATAAGATCATGCTCAAACAATAGGCTTCCAGGCGCCCGTGCATCCGAGCGAGGAGTGCGACCGTGTCGATCCGCAAGGTTTTGCTGGCGTCGCTGACGTTGCTGGTGGCCACCGCCGCCACGGCGCATGCGCAGGACTGGCCTCAGCAACGGCCGGTCAAGATCATCGTGCCGTTTGCGCCCGGCGGCAACGCCGATGGCATGGCGCGCATCGTTTCGGCGCAATTCAACGAGGTGTTCGGCCAGCAGTTCGTGGTGGAGAACCGCACCGGCGCCGGCGGTGCGATCGCGGTCGAAGGCGTCGCACGTTCGCCGGCCGACGGGTACACACTGCTGTGGGGCGTGCAGCCGCAGATCGTGATCCTGCCGGCCATGACCAAGGTGGCCTACGATCCGGTCAAGGACCTGGTGCCGATCAGTGTGCTCGGCACCAATCCGTTCGTCCTGGTGGTGAACGGCAGACTGCCGGTGAAGACGGTGGCGGAGTTTGTGGCCTGGGGCCGCGCACAACCCACCAAGCTCAGCTACGGATCGAGCGGGCTCGGCAGCGTCGCGCAGCTCGCGATGGCATTGTTTCTCAAGCGCGCCGATCTCGACATGACCGCAGTGCATTACCGTGGCAACGCGCCGGCGCTGGCGGATGTCGTGGCTGGCCACGTGCCGGCGATGTTCTCGAGCCTGGCCGACGCGTTGCCACAGATCACGAGCGGCAACGTGCGGGCGTTGGCGGTCAGCGGCGGCGCGCGCGCGTCGCAGTTGCCCAACGTGCCGACGGTCGCGGAGGCCGGTTATTCCGGCTATAGCGTTGTCACCTGGAACGGGCTGATGGCGCCGGCTGCAACGCCACAGCCGATCGTAGATCGGATTGCGGCGGAATTTGCGCGCGCCGTCAAAGAGCGGGCTTTTGCCGACCGCCTGACCGCTTACGGCGTCGACCCGCTCGGTAACACGCCCGCCGAATTCGCAGCACTGATCGCGGCGGAAATCCCGCTGTGGATCGAAGCGGTGAATTTGGCGGGCGCCAAGATCCCATAGCCGCAGGCAAGCGCGGCGCCTCCCTCAGCTCACGGATTTAAGCGTGCGCCGCCACCGCGCGCGGCTCGCGGGGCAACAGGATGCAGCGCGCCGTGATCGAAACACGTGCTGCACTGATGATAATCTACGAAGCGCGCCGCCGTTCGACAGCAGTCTCGCGACGCGGCGCACTTGCATTTTGCGGCTTGCGGGCATCGTCGCCGCCGACCAGGTGCTCGGCCTTGATGATGCAAGTCCAGACCAGCCCCTCATCGCGGAACTCGAGCCCGCCTGAACCCAGCGCGTTGACCGTGACGCGTTCCAGCACGAAGCAGCCGAAGCCCTTCTGCACCGGCGGCTTGGCCTTCGGCCCGCCGCTCTCCCGCCAGGTCAGGCGCAGCACCTGCTCGCCGCCGTCATCGGTCTCGAACGCCCAGGAGATGTCGACCTTGCCGTTCGGCGCCGACAGCGCGCCGTATTTCGACGCGTTGGTCGCAAGCTCGTGCAGCGCCAGCGCGACGTTCTGCACCGCGTCGGCGCGCAGGATCACCGACTCGCCCTGGCACGTCACCTTCTCCATGCCGAACGCCGAAAGCTGCGCGCGCACCAGATCGTCGAGCGCCGCCCCGCCCCATTGCTGCTCGACCAGGAGATCGTGGGCATCCGCCAACGCCTGCAGGCGCGAGTTGAAGCGGGTCTCGAAATCCTCGAACGAACGGGTATAGCGCGAGGTCTGGCGCGCGATCGCGAGCACGATCGCCAGCAGGTTTTTCGAGCGGTGCGACAGCTCGCGCATGATCAGCCGGACATGGGCCTCGCGGTCGTCGCGCTCCTTGTCGTGCTGCTCGAGCACGCGGGCGGTGGTGGTGACGGCGTCGAGCGTCCGGTTGATCTCCGGCACGCCGGTGTCCGAGAACGAGATCGCGCGGCGGTGCATGAGCGCCAGCGTGCCCTGCTCGATCTGCTCGATCGGCCGCGCGATGCGCCGCGCCGACCAGATCGCCAGCAGCAGGCTGAGCAGCGTGGCGATGCCGCCGGCCAGGCCAGTAACCAGGATGGTGTTGCGGATCGGCGCCTCGAACAGGTGCTTGTCGGCGGCGAGCCCCATCACCCATCCGCTATACGACGAGGTGACGTGGCCGTTGGCGATCTTGCCACCTTCGAGCGAGATCATCTCGTTCCAGCCTTGGCTCGAGCGCGCCGCCGCCGCGCGGAAACCTGCCGAGGCCGGGCGGCCGACGTTCTGGTCGTGATTGCGCGAGCGCGCGATGAAATTGCCGTTGCGGTCGAGCAGCCCGGCGAGCCAGCCCTCCGGCAAATTCCATTGCTCGAACAGCGGCAGGAAGATGCGCGGCTCCATCACGATGGTGAGGCAGAGCGGTGGCTTGCCCTCGCGCTGCACCGGCACCTCGACGGTGACCACCGGGTCTTCGAGCACCGCACCGTAGTAAACGTCGGAAATCTGGACCATGCCGGTTTGCAGGGCGCGGTTCTGCAACACGATCCCGGCCGGCGCCCGCCGTGCCAACGGCTCGCCCGCCGGCTTAACCAGGTTTATGAGCTGCTGGCCGCTTTGGTCGCTCAGCACGATCCAGCCGCCAGAGAGCGCTGGCGCCGCGCGCTCGGCCTCGGCGCGGAAGGTCACCAGGTCGTCCGCCTGCAACGCCGGCGAAGTCGCAAGCTGGCGGGCGACCGCGACCTGTTTGTTAAGGATCGCGTCCACCGCGTTCATCAGCGTACGGGTGGAGAACAGGATGGCTTCGCGGCGGGTCTCGCGTTCGTTCGAGGCGAGCTGCCAGACGATGCCCACGGTCAGAAGCATGAACGGCAGCGCCACCGCGAGCGCCAGCAGCATTAGGCGGTGACGAATACTCCAGCCTTTGCTTGTGGCGTCCAGGGCCTGCTCCCGATCGCTCTTAAAATGTCGCCCCCGACGCCGTCACCCGATCGCACGGCATGGGATCGGACACGGGCTGGTTAACTCGGCGGCCCCCGTCATCGTTCCACCGCCGACGCGAAATTCCGCGCCAGGCCGGCGCGATCAATTGCGGTAGCTTGGATCGATATTGTCGGCGATCCGCAGGAACGCCGGCCAGTCGGCCGAGCCGCGACCGGCATCGTGGGTCTGGTATTGCGCGGCCGTGCTCTCGCAAATCTGCGAGGGGATTTCGATCAACTCGCCGCCGGTCGCCTCCATGCGGAGCTGGATGTCGGCGGCTTCGACCAGCGTCTTCATCAGCACGAACGCCTCGCGCGCGTTCTTGCCGACGGTGAGCAGGCCGTGGTTGTGCATGATCATGGCGCGGTTCTGGCCGAGGTCGCGGTTGATGCGGGCGCGCTCCTCGAAATCCTCGGTGATGCCCTCGTAGGCGTGATAGCCCATGCGGTTGTAGAACCGGATCGCCTGCTGCGACACCATCCGCAGACCGTGCTTGAGGCCGGCGATCGCCATGCCGATCTCGGTGTGGATGTGGACGGCGCAATTGACGTCCGGCCGGCCCTTGAGCACGCCGCCGTGCAGCGTGAAGCCAGGCCGGTTGACGCCGGCCTTCTCGTCGAGGTCGTCGTTCATGTCGACCTTGCGGAGGTTGGAGGCGGTGACCTCGGTCCACAGCAGCTCGTGCTGCTTCATCAGGAACTTGCTCGGCTCGCCCGGCACGCGCATCGAGCAGTGATTGTAGATGACGTCGCCCCAGCCGTAGTGCGCGCAAAGCCGGTACACGGCCGCAAGGTCGGTGCGGGCCTGCCACTCCTCGGGCGCGATGCCGGTCGGGACGGACGTTTCGACTTTGGCGTGCTGGTTCATGGCCGGGTCTCCGATTTGACGGACAACCTATAGCACAGCCGGGACCAGTGGCGTCATTCCGGCCCAGCACAGCGTGCCCCGGAATGACGCAAGCATTGACCACCAGCGAGTGCTGCATTGCGCCAAAATGCGTCGGCTCCGGGCCCGCCGACATATCGTTGCGGCACATGCAACAGCCATGAAATGACCGCTCGATTGCGCACTGGCGCATTGCTGGCACAGCGTCTGGACACTATCTGTTTGGCGATTCACAGCCCCTGGCACGCTCGCGTCGGCCGGGGCACACTGGACCCGCAATGTCGCTCAATCACGTCACGCTCGACGACAAATACGACCTGACCAAGAGCCGCGTGTTCGTCACCGGCTATCAGGCGCTGGTGCGGCTCGCGATGATGCAGCACGAGCGCGACCGTCGCGCCGGGCTGAACACCGCGGGCTATGTCACCGGGTACCGCGGCTCGCCGCTTGGCGGCCTCGACTACCAGTTCCAGCGCGCGGCGCAGCATCTCGCCCCGCGCAACGTCCTGTTCCAGCCGGCGATCAATGAGGACCTGGCCGCGACTGCGCTGTGGGGCAGCCAGCAGGCCGAGCTGCGCGGCGAGGGCAAGTACGACGGCGTGTTCGGCATCTGGTACGGCAAGGGACCGGGCGTCGATCGCTCCGGCGACGCCCTGCGCCACGCCAATTTCGCCGGCTCCTCCAAGCACGGCGGCGTGCTGGCGCTGATGGGCGACGACCACACCGCCGAATCGTCCACGACGGCGCATCAATCCGAGTTCAACTTCGTCGACGTGATGATCCCGATTCTCAATCCCGCGGGGGTGCAGGAGATCATCGATTACGGGCTGTACGGCTTCGCGATGTCGCGCTTCACCGGCACCTGGGTCGGACTGAAGTGCATGCACGAGACGGTCGAATCGACCGGAGTGGTCGATGGCTCGCTGGAGCGGCTCAACATCGTCATCCCGGGCCCGGACGAATTCCGCATGCCGGAGGGCGGCCTCAACATCCGCTTGGTCGACACCATCCTCGGCATGGAGGCGCGGCTGCACGACTACAAGCGCGACGCCATGCTCGCCTTCGTGCGCGCCAACAAGCTCAACAAGGTCATCACTTCGGGCGGCCGCACACCCAAGATCGGCGTCATCACCACCGGCAAGAGCTATCTCGACGTGCGCCAGGCGCTCGACGAGCTCGGCATCGACGAGGTCAAGTGCAACGACTTCGGGCTCCGCATCGACAAGATCGCCTGCCCGTGGCCGATCAGCCAGCAGGAGCTGAAAAGCTTTGCCCAGGGCCTCGATCTGATCATCGTGGTCGAGGAGAAGCGCTCGCTGATCGAGGTGCAGGTGCGCGAGGAGCTCTATGGCACCGCCAACCAGCCGGTCTGCATCGGCAAGAAGGATGAGCAGGGGCGCTGGTTGTTTCCGGTCAAGGGTGCGCTCGATCCGAACGAGGTGGCGATCTGCATCGGCGACCGCCTGTTGAAATACGTCACCGACGAGAACCTGAAGGGCCGCGTCGCGCGCCTGAAGGAGGCGCAACAACGGCTGGCGCAGACCGAGGACGTGGCGGTGCGCATCCCGTATTTCTGCTCAGGCTGCCCGCACAACTCGTCGACCGTGGTGCCGGAGGGCTCGCGCGCCTATGCCGGCATCGGCTGCCATTACATGGCGCAGTGGATGGACCGCTCGACGCTCGGCTTCACCCAGATGGGCGGCGAGGGCGCCAACTGGATCGGCGAGGCGCCGTTCAGCAAGCGCCCGCATGTGTTCCAGAACATCGGCGACGGCACCTACAACCACTCCGGCTATATGGCGATCCGCGGCGCGATCGCCTCGGGCGTCAACATCACCTACAAGATTCTGTACAACGACGCCGTCGCCATGACCGGCGGCCAGATGCACGACGGCGGGCTGACGGTTGACCAGATCGCGCGCCAGGTCGCCGCCGAAGGCGCCAGGCGCGTCGTCCTGGTGAGCGACGAGCCGAAGAAATATCCGGCCGGCACCAAATGGCCCGAGGGCATCAGCTTTCACCATCGCGACGACCTGCAGGCGGTGCAGAAGGAGCTCACCGAAATTCCCGGCTGCACGGTGCTGATCTACGACCAGACCTGCGCCGCCGAGAAGCGCCGCCGCCGCAAGCGCGGCCTGTTTCCCGATCCGGACAAGCGGGTGATCATCAACGAGCTGGTCTGCGAGGGCTGCGGCGACTGCGGCGTGCAGTCGAACTGCGTGTCGGTGCAGCCGCTGGAAACCGAGTTCGGGCGCAAGCGCACCATCGACCAATCGTCCTGCAACAAGGATTTCTCCTGCGTGAAGGGCTTCTGCCCGTCGTTCGTCACGGTGCACGGCGCCAAGCTGAAGAAGGGCGAGGGCATCGCGCGCGACCATGAGCGCGTGGCGCTGCCCGAACCGAACCGGCCGCGGATCGGCCAGACCTACAACATCATCATCACCGGCGTGGGCGGCACCGGCATCGTTACCATCGGCGGCATCCTCGGCATGGCGGCACATCTCGAAGGCAAGGGCACCGGCGTGATCGACATGGCCGGCCTCGCCCAGAAGGGCGGCGCGGTCTACAGCCACATGCGGATCGCCGAGCGGCCCGAGGACATCCACGCCATTCGCGTGGCGGCTGGCGGCGCCGATCTGGTGCTCGGCGGCGACATCGTGGTGGCCGGCAACAAGAAGGTGCTGTCGGCGGTGCAGCCCGGCAAGACCGCGATGATCATCAACACCAGCGAGTTCCTGCCCGGCGACTTCACCCGCAACGCCGATTTCTCGCTGCCGACCGAACGGCTCAAGCGCGCGATTTCCGGCGCGGCCGGCAAAGACCAGACGCATTTCGTCGACGCCTCGCGGCTGGCCACCGCGCTGTTCGGCTCGACGCTCGGCCAGAACATCTTCCTGGTCGGCTACGCCTACCAACTCGGCGCGCTGCCGCTCTCGGCGGATGCAATCGAGCAGGCGATCGCGCTCAACGGCGAGGCGGTGGCGATGAACCACGCCGCGTTCTACTGGGGCCGGCGGGCGGCGCTGGATCCCGCCGCGGTCGAGGCGCTGGCCAAGCCCGCGCCCGAACAACGCGACGAGAACCGCCGGCTGTCGCAATCGTTCGAGGAGGCGGTCGAGCGGCGCGTGGTATTCCTTACCGCCTACCAAGACGCCGCCTATGCGGCGCGCTACCGCGCGCTGGTGGAACGGGCGAAGGCCGCCGAATCGGCACGAGCGCCGGGCAAATGCGGGCTCGCCGAGGCGGTGGCGCGCTATCTGTTCAAGCTGATGGCCTACAAGGACGAATACGAGGTGGCGCGGCTCTACACCGATGGCAATTTCCATCAAGCAGGTCGCGAGCGAGCTCGGCGGCGACAAGCTGCGGTTCGAATTTCATCTGGCGCCGCCGCTGCTCGCCAAGATCGATCCGACCACCGGCGTGCCGCGCAAGATCAGCTTCGGGCCGTGGATGATGGGCGCGTTCAAGCTCTTGGCGCGGCTGAAATTCCTGCGCGGCACGCCATTCGACATGTTCGGCTATTCGACCGAGCGCAGGACCGAACGCCAACTTGTTGCCGACTACGAAGCGCTGCTTGATGAAATCCTGTCCAAGCTCACGCCCGACAATCATCCGCTCGCGGTCGGGCTTGCCGCCATCCCGGAAAAAATCCGCGGCTTCGGCCACGTCAAGGCCCGTCATCTTGTCGCTGCCAAGGCCGACGAGGCCGCGCTGCTGGAGCAGTTCCGCTCCGGCAAGCCGCCCTTGCTCAAGGCCGCGGAATAAAGCTGCTCAATCGAACTTCACCGTCGCCTTGGCGCGCTCGAGATAGCCGCCCGCCACGTATTTCGACATGTCGAACGGCAGGTCGGCCGGCAGCAGGCCGGCCTTCTTCTGGGTCTCGAACACCTTGCGCAAGCCCGCCTCGGTGAAGACGAGGTCGCGAGTCAGCGTGCCGGTCCTGGTGTAGAAGTCCCAGGCGCGTAGCGCGTAGTCGGTCTTGATGTTGAGCTCGCGCGCCGCGATCTCGGCGGCCTCGGCGCGATGGCGATAGATCCAGTCGGTGGCGCGCAGCATCGCCCGCAGGAAGCCTTCGACCTTGACGGCATTGGCCGCAGCCCACTCGCCGTTGACGTTGTAGACCGTGAACTGCCATTCCGGCACGTAGTCGGCGGCGGCGCCGAGGTTGTTGAAGCCCAAGTCCTCGGCGACGAACGCCCACGGGATCGATTGCAGGCCGACGTCGATCTTGCCCTCGATCAGCAGATGGTGCCGCGCGCCGGCGCCGGCGGTCTGCATCACCTTGTAGTCGTCGGGATATTTCAGCCCGTGCTTGAGCCCGATCTCCTGCCAGTTCCAGAAGCTGCCCTCGGTCATCGTGAGAATGCCGACAGTGCCGCCCTTCAATTCCTCGACCGTTTTGAATTTCTTCTGGGTGATGATGAAATGGCTGAGCTTGCCGGAGTTGGCCGCGATCATGCGCAGCGGCCCGCCCTGCTCGACGTTCTGGATGATGCCTTCCACCGACGACAGCACGACGTGCAGCTCGCCCTTCAGCAGGCCCGCCGCCTGGCCTTCGCCGCTCCTGATGAAGCGGATGTTGGCGTTGAGCCCCTCGTCGGCGAAATAGCCGTTCTGAATGGCAACGAACACCGGCTGCGGGAAGAACGTGCGGTCGATCAGCCCGACCTGGATGGTTTCGCGCGCGCGATTTTGCGCTTGCACTGGCATCGCGGCGAGCGACACCAACAGCACCCCGATCAGCGCCCTGTGTTTCATGGTCACCCCTCCTGCAAAAATCCGATCGGTGCCGGCGTGCTGTCATCGAAGATTGCCGCGGTGAGCGGTCCGCCCATCACTGCGGCGGTGTCGATGTTCACGCGGTTTGTCCGCAGATCGGGCCGGCCGCCCTTCAGGGGCGTGTGGCCGTGCACGATGAAGCGGCCGTAATCGCGAGGATCGGACAGAAACGGCTCCCGCATCCAGAGCAGGTCGTGTCGGTCCTGGCGGTCCAGCGGCCGGGACGGATCGACGCCGGCATGAACGAAGAACCGCAGGCCATCGTCATGATGGGTCGCAAGCGCGCGCATCCAATCGACGTGGCCGGCAGGAAGTTCCGGTGGTGCCGTCACGCCATAGCTGCGCAGGGTCTTGTCGCCGCCGTTAAACACCACCCATTGGTCGATTTCGCGAGCGTCGTCGATCGCCGATAGCGCGAGATCCTCATGGTTGCCGCACAGGCAGATCACGTCTGCGGGCTGGCGGCGTTGCAAATCAATCAGATATTCAATGACGCCGCGGCCGTCCGGTCCCCGATCGATGTAGTCGCCGAGGAAGACGAACCTGGCCGCCTCGTCCTTGGCGTCGCTACGGCATCGCGCGACCAGCCCCGCGAGCTTTTTCAAGCAGCCATGAATGTCACTCAGGGCGTAGGTCCGTGGCATGCAAGCGCTCCCGAACTCCTCTCCGGCAGACGTGTTCGGCGTTCGGTGTATTCATGATCATTGCGGCGTCATGTTGTGTGCGCGCACCACGTCGCCCCAGCGCTTGACCTCGCGCTTGAGCAGGCTCATCGCGGCCTCCGGCGTCTGTTCGGCCGGTGGATAGGCCTCCATGCCATTCTTCTCGAATGCGTCGAGCACCTTGGGGTTGCGCAGCGCCTCGCGCAGCGCGGCGTTGAGCCGGTCGATCACCGGGCGCGGCGTGCCGGCCGGCGCGAACAGCGTCTGCCAGAACGGCAGGTCGAGCGTCCGGTAGCCGGTCTCGACGAAATGCGGCACCTCCGGCAGACCGCCGAAGCGCTTGTTGCCGAACACCGCATAGCCCTTGAGCTTGCCGGCCTTGACCAGCTCCACCGCGACCGCGGCCGACAGGCAGGACAGGTCGGCGTGGCCGGCGACGACGTCGTTCAGCACCGGGCCGCCGCCGCGATATGGAATTTGGTCGGCCTTGGCGCCGATCTCCTGCACAAACATTACGCCGCAGACGTGGCCGAACGAGCCAACGCCGGCGTGCGCCATTTTCGCGCTGGTGCCGGGCTCCTTCATCCAGCGAATCAGCTCGGGCAGCGAATTCGCCGGCAGCGTGGCTCGCCCGACCATGACGGTCGCCATGTTGGCGACAATGCCGATGCCTTCGAAATCCTTTTCGGCGTCGAAGCTGAGCTTTGGATAGAGCGACATGCCGACCGCGAGCCCGGTCTGGTGGATCAGGATAGTGTAGCCGTCGGGCGCCGCCCGCGCGACGCGGGCCGCGCCGATCGTGCCGCCGGCGCCGCCGACGTATTCGATGACGATCTGCTGGCCGAGCGTCTGCGACATGGCCTCGGCGATCGGCCGCGCCACTGCGTCGGTCGCGCCGCCCGGCGGGAAGGCGATCACCAACGTGATGGCGCGGGGCGGATAGGTCTGCGCGGCCGCCGCGCCCGCGGCGATCAAGCTGGCCGCGAGCAGGGCAGCGAACGCGCGCCCGCGCGTCATGCTATTGCGCCGTGATGTTGTTGCTGCGGATCACGTCGCCCCAAAGCTTGAGCTCGCTCTTGAGCAAGGCCGCCGCCGCCTCGGGCGTCATCCGATCGGGCGGGAACAGATCCATGCCGCCGTCGTCGAAGGTTTTTTTGACGCGCGCATCGGCCAGCGAATGGCGCAGGGCCGCGTTCAGCCGGTCGATGATCGGACGCGGCGTGCCGGCCGGCGCGAACAGCGCGTGCCAGAAGTCGATATCGAGCTTCTTGTAGCCGACCTCGCCCATGGTCGGCAGGTCGGGCAGGCCGGCGAACCGGGTGCGGCCGATGATGGCATAGGCCTTGAGCTTGCCGGCCTTGACCAGGGGACCGGCGACCACCGCCGATTGCGACATCAGGTCGCCGTGACCGGCGAGCAGGTCGTTGAGCGCCGGACCGGCGCCGCGATACGGCACCTGCGTCACCGCCGCGCCGATCTCCTGGGCGACCAGCACGCCGGCGAGATGGCCGAACGAACCGACGCCGGGATGCGGGATCTTGGTGTTCTGCCCCGGCTCCTTCATCCAGCGCACCAGTTCCTGAATGTTGTTCGCAGGCAGGTCCGGGCGCGCCGCGAGCGTGGAAGCCGCGGTGTTGATCAGGCCGATGGTGACGAAATCCTTCTCGGCGTCGAACGTCAGGTTCTTGTACAGCGTCATGCCCGCCGCCATCGCGACCTGGTGGATCATGATGGTGTAGCCATCGGGCGCGGCGCGGGCCGCGCGGGCGGCGGCGATCATGCCGCCGGCGCCGCCGACGTTTTCCAGCACGATCGGCTGGCCGAGCGATTGCGACAGGCTGTCCTGCATGATGCGGCCGATCGTGTCGGTCGCGCCGCCGGGCGGGTAGGGCACGATGATCGTGATCGGGCGGCTCGGATAGGTCTGCGCCGACGCCGCGCCGGTCAGCGCTCCCAACGTGACGAAAACCGCCGCGACGACGGATGCAAACGAGCGTGCGTGGGTCATGGGTCACTCCCGGCTGGCCCGCCAGTCTAGACAATCCGTCCGCGCAACGGCCAGGGGCAAAGACGCTCCGCCGTCATTCCGGCCGAGCCAAAAGGCTAGAACGCCTCGGCCAGCTCCTTGGCGCCCGGCGCCTGCGAGGCGCGGTCCATCTTGCTTTCGATCGCCGCGAAAAGATTGGCGACCGTGCCGGTGCGCCGGGCGATCGGGTTGCGCTCGTAGCCGCCACGCTGGAAGAAATTCGAAGTCGGCACCTGCTCGCGCAGCTCCTGCGGCATCAGCACCATGTCGAAGCCGTTGCCATCGCCGGTGAAGTTCATCAGTTCGAGCTCGGCCGCGGTCAACGGCCGCGCATGACCTTTCATGCGTGCGAACAGCACGGAATTGAGCAGCTTCTGGGTCTGCAGCAGCGGGCCGAGGTCGCGGTCGAGCACGGCGGCGTGGATGCCGATGCCGCCGCGCGTGGTCTTGGCGAGCTTGTCCTGGTGACTCCATGCCCTCGGCACGGTGCGGGCATAGGCGATCATCTTGTGCAGCGATGCGATCTTGCGCTCCATCGCGGCGCGCTCGGGCTCCTTGAGCGCGGCAGCAGCTTCACTCAGCGTGGCGACGAACCGGTCGCCGTGCTCGGCCAAGAGGCTCAAGGTGTTGGTGCTGAGCAACTGGTTGTAGCCCATCGCGGGCGAAATCGGCCGGCCATCCTTGCGACCGCCGGCGCCGACCAGGCCGGCCTGGCCGTCGTAGGTGCCGTTGCCACCGGTCTCGAACGAGTAGATGCGCACCGCCTGCTCGCGGGTGAGCCCGGCCGCGCTCGCGATCCGGGCGTAGGCCTGCTTGAACTCGGCCTCGGTTCGCGGCCGGTCCGGCACGAACTTGTATTGCTCGGCCGCCGCGGCGAGAAATTCCGCGACCGTCGGAATCGGCACTCGCGGCTCGGTCGGATGGCGGCGCGGCGGCCGGTAGCCGGGCGGCCGCGGCGGCCCGGTGTAGACCGGCGGCTGAGCCAGCACGTAATCGGCAAGCTCGACCGGCTGGTTGTTGCGGCGCTTGGCAACGCGCAGGCTGCGCTTCTCGGCAATCGACTTCCAATAGGCCGCGGCCTCGTCCTCAAAGGCCTGCCAGGCGTGCAGGTAGGCCGCGATCTTGGCCTTCTGGTGGGCGGCGGCCGCCGCCACGATCGCGGGCTTCGGAGCGGGGGCGGCGAGCGCCGCTTGTGCCGCGCCGAGCCAGACCGCCGCCAACAGCCATTGCAGGGAATGTCGCATCATGGTTCCGCCGCAGTGCCATCGCTCGGGCCATGACTATCATGATTCCCGCCCGTCCGGACGGCTGGCAACGGTTCGCCGGGCGGCGGCGCCGTCCATCGATCGTGCTAGGATGGTCGCGCTGTCCGGTGGTTCCTTGGATGAAAGGAACGGTGTTCCATGATCAGCCTCAATCACACCATCGTGCCGGCGCGCGACAAGGTTGCCGCCGCCAAATTCTTCGCCCGGATCTTCGGGCTCAAGCGCGGGCGCACGAACCATTTTGCGCCGGTGCGCGTCAACAAGGCGCTGACGCTGCTGTTTGACGACGACGACAAATTCGAGAGCCACCACTATGCGTTCCACGTCAGCGAGCGCGAATTCGACGCGATCTTTAACCGCGTGAAAAAGGCCGGGCTCCGCTATGGCAGTGCGCCCAGGAGCCTCGACGACGGCAAGCTCAACGACTGGGGCGGCGGCCGCGGCCTCTACTTCACGGACCCGGACGGCCACGTGCTCGAATTGATGACCGTGCCGCAATGACAGGGCCCCCCAGCGGGTCATTGTAAAAGTAGCCACCGGTAGCTATATTTCGCCCGTGACCACCGTTTCGATCAAACACGCCAAGGACAAACTGACCGCGCTCGCGCGCCGGGTCGAGAAGGGCGAGACCGTCACCGTGACTCGCAACGGCAAGCCGGTCTTCGATCTTGTGCCGCACAAGAAGAAAAAGGGCGGCTTGGATTTCGAGGCGGGCGAGGCCTATCTCCGCAAACGTGGGATCAAGCAAGCGTTCATATTTGTCGCGGAAGACTTCGATGATCCCCTGCCTGAGGACTTTCTGCTTCGACCGCTTCCCCGGCGATGAGGCTGCTGCTCGACACGAATATCCTGATCGCGCTGTCTTCGGATCGGCGGGCGGCACTCGATGCCCGAATCGTCGGCGCGATCGCGGCTGCTGACAATTCGTGTTTCGCGAGCGTCGTGAGCTTGTGGGAAATTGCAATCAAACTGCGGCTCAGAAAGCTGAACACCCGCCTGACGTCCGTAGAGGTCGCCGACTATTTCGACGCAATGGACATCCCGTTGCTTGCGATCTCACGCGACCATGTGCTCGCCGAAGTCGAACCCGAGCCGAAGACCCGCGATCCGTTCGACCGGCTGCTTCTCGGAATATGCCAAGCCGAAAGTCTGCGGCTTATCACTCTGGACCGTGTTCTGACCGGTCACCCATTGGCATGGCGGTAGGTGTCAGCCCGCCTTGCCGTTGCCGATCGCCCGCCACACCCGCTCCGGCGTTGCCGGCATCTCGATATGGCGCACGCCGAACTCGGCCAGCGCGTCGACCACGGCATTGGCGACCGCCGGCATGGCCCCGACGCAGCCGGCCTCGCCCGCGCCCTTGACGCCAAGCGGGTTGGTCTTGGTCGGCACCGGATTGGCCTTGACGTCGACGTTGGAGAAGTCGTGGGCGCGCGGCATGGCGTAGTCCATGAACGAGCCGGTGGTGATCTGGCCTGAGCCGTCGAAGTTGATGTCCTCCAGCAGGATCTGGCCGACGCCCATCGCGACGCCGCCGACGATCTGGCCCTTCAGCAACAGCGGGTTGATCACGGTGCCGACGTCGTCGACCACGCTGTATTTGACGATCTCGGTCCGGCCGGTCTCCGGGTCGATCTCGACCTCACAGACGTGCACGCCGTTCGGGAAGTTCTCGACCTCGGCCGTGTAGGTCGCGTTGGCGAACAGCCCGACCTCCATGGTTTTCGGCAGCCTCGCCGGGTTCACGGCGTCTTGCGCCACATCCTTGATGGTCATGGTCTGGTTGGTCTTCGGGCTCGAGAAAATGCCTTCCTCGAACTTGACGTCCGCGACGTCGACCTTGAGGTTGTGGGCGGCGATCGCCTTAGCCTTGGTGATGATCTTCTCGGCCGCGTTGTGGAATGCCGAGCCCGACATGGTGGCCGAGCGCGAGCCGCCGGTGCCCTCGCCGAAGAACACCTTGTCTGTGTCGCCCTGGATGTACTCGATGTCGTTGGGATGGATACCGAGCTTGTCGGCGACCACCTGTTTGAACGTGGTCTCGTGGCCCTGGCCCTGATTGATGCTGCCGGACAGCATCTGCACCGTGCCGGTGCGGTCGAAGCGGATTTCGGCACCTTCGAAGCCGGCCGCCGCCGCGCGTTCGATGGTGTTCGACATGCCAAGACCGCGCAGCTTGCCGTTCCGCTTCGACTCGGCGCGACGTTTGGCGAAGCCCGCCACGTCGGCGAGCTTGAGCGCCAGATCCATGCCCTTCTCGAACTCACCGCAGTCGTAGGTGAAGGTCACGCTGCTCTTGAACGGCATGGCTTCAGGCGGGATGTAGTTCTTTCGTCTGATCTCGGCCGCGTCCATATTCAGTTCGCGGGCAGCAAGATCGACCATGCGCTCGATCACATAGGCGGCTTCCGGCCGGCCGTTGCCGCGGTAGGGGCGGCACGGCATCGTGTGCGTGAACACCGCGGTCGATTCCACATAGGCGGCGGGCGTGCGGTAAACGCCGGCCAGCGTGCCGAGATTGCCGGTGTAGGCCTGGAAGCCGGATTGCAGGTAGGCGCCGGCGTTGACGAAAGACGAGATACGCAGCCCGAGAAACGTGCCGTCTTCGGCCAGCGCCAGCTCGGCATCGGTGACATTGTCGCGCGCTTGCGCGTCGGCCAGGAACGCTTCGGACCGCGTGCTGGTCCATTTCACCGGCCGGCGGATCAACTTCGAGGCGAGCAGCACCAGCGGCACCTCATTGTAGACCGCCGACTTCATGCCGAAGCTGCCGCCGATGTCGCCGGCGATCACGCGAACCTTGTGCTCGGGGACCTTCAAGATCAACTTGGCGAGCTCCGAGCGATAGGGATGCGTGCGCTGCAGCGTGGTGTAGACCGTGTAGTGGTCGGTGATGGCGTTGTAGTCGCCGATCGAGCCGCGCGGCTCCATCGACGCGGTGGTGACGCGGTTGATGACCAGGCGCTGCTTGACCACGCGGGCGGCCTTGGCGAAGGCCGCGTCGGTCTTGGCCTTGTCGCCGTGGATCGCGGTGAAGCAGATGTTGTCCTTGCAATCCTCCCAGACCAGCGGCGCACCGGGTTTGGCGGCGTCGCCGGTGCCGAGCACCGCTGGCAGCGGCTCGTAGTCCACTTCAATCAGCTCGGCCGCGTCGGCGGCTTGATGCCGGGTCTCGGCGACCACGAAAGCCACGTAGTCGCCGACGAAGCGCGTGCGGTCCTTGACCAGCGCCGGATAGCGCGGCCGGTAGTTGGTCGAGCCGTCGCGGCGCTTGTGGGTGCCGGGCACCGGCAGGTCGCCCCAGCCGGACTTGATCCAGTCGTCGCCGGTGAGCACCGCCAGCACGCCGGGCGCAGCCTTGGCCTTGGCGGGGTCGATCTTGCGGATCCTGGCGTGGGCGTGGGGCGAGCGCAGCACGTGGCCGAACGCCATCCCGGGCAGCGTAAAGTCGTCGACATATTGACCGCCGCCGCGCAGCAGCCGCGGGTCCTCGAACCGGGGTACGCCCTGACCAATCGCAAACTCGCCCATCACGCCCTCTTGCTCAGCCTTGTCACGCCCGGCCTCATGCCGGACATCCCGTTTAGGGACCTCCTAAGCGGGATGGCCGGGACAACGGGGCCCCGGCCATGACTTCATTGTTAAACCAGCCATCGATTTATCACAGCTCAATGCCGTTTGCTTAGCCTTTGGTCTGGTGTGGCGCAGCCAAGCCTTGACCCGCCTGCATGGGTCCATTTTGATCGATCCGGGACCCGTCAGCGAGGGGCGGCGGGAGGGGAACGGCCGCGTGAGGGGATCACGCGGACATGGGAGGATGCCGTGGCGAGCGCTGCTCCAGCCGAGGCGGATACCTTTCCAAAATTGCTGATCCGAAACGCCCATGTGTTCGGGGCGCGGCCGGCGCTGCGTCACAAGGATTTGGGCATCTGGCAGACCTGGACCTGGGCGGAGGTGCTGGCGGAGGTGCGGGCGCTGACGGTCGGGCTGCACCGCCTGGGATTGCGGCGCGGCGACACCATCGCGATCGTCGGCTCCAACCGGCCGAAGCTCTACTGGTCAGTGACGGCGGCGCAGGCGCTCGGTGCCATCCCGGTGCCGGTCTATGCCGACGCGGTGGCGGACGAGCTGGCCTACGTGCTGGCGCACGCCGAGGTGCGCTTCGCGGCGGTCGAGGATCAGGAGCAGGTCGACAAGATCCTGTCGGTCTCGGACCGGCTGCCGAAGCTCGAGAAGATGGTCTACGACGAGCGCAAGGGGCTGCGCGACTACGACCACACCAATCTGCACTCGATCGACGACATCATCGCCGACGGCCGCAAGGCGCTGGCGCAGGATGCATCGTGCGCCGGCTGGCTCGATCGCGAGATCGCGACCGGCAAGGGCTCGGACACCTCGGTCATCCTCTACACGTCGGGGACCACCGGGCAATCGAAGGGGGTCGTGCTCTCGGCCGAGGGCTGCATCCGCGCCGGCTCCGACACGGTGGCCTTCGACAAGCTGACCGAGCAGGACGAGGCGCTGGCCTATCTGCCGCTCGCCTGGGTCGGCGACCATTATCTCAACTACGTGCAAGGCTTGATCTCGGCGTTCTGCATGGCGTGCCCGGAAAGCGGCGACACCGTGATGCAGGACCTGCGCGAGATCGGGCCGACGTTCTACTTCGCGCCGCCGCGCACCTTCGAGCAGATATTGACCCGCGTCATGATCCGCATGGCGGATGCGGGCTTCCTCAAGCGCCGCATGTTCCACGCATTCATCGGCGTGGCGCGCCGCTACGGCGAAGCGATCCTCAACGGCGAGCGCGTGCCGCTGCACGGCCGGCTGCTGTACGCGCTCGGCCGGCTGCTGGTCTACGAGCCGCTCAAGAACGTGCTCGGGCTGTCGCGGGTACGCATCGCTTACACCGCGGGCGAGGCGATCGGGCCGGACCTGTTCTCGTTCTATCGTTCGCTCGGCCTGAACTTGAAGCAGCTCTACGGCCAGACCGAAGCGTTCCTCTATCTCACCGCGCAGCGCGACGGCGAAATCTACGCCGACAGCGTCGGGGTTGCGCTGCCGAACGTCGACATCCGCATCTCCGACTCGGGCGAGGTGCAGTTCAAGTCGCCCGGGATGTTCGTCGGCTACTTCAAGGACGACGGCAAGACCAAGGAGACGCTGACGCCCGACGGCTACGTCAAGACCGGCGACGCCGGTTTCTTCGACGCCAAGACCGGCCACCTGAAGATCATCGATCGCGCCAAGGACGTCGGCAAGCTGAAGAACGGTACGCTGTTCCCACCGAAGTACGTCGAGAACAAGCTGAAGTTTTATCCCAACATCCGCGAGGCGGTGGCCTACGGCGATGCGCGCGACTTCGTCGCGGTGATGCTCAACATCGATCTGGCCGCGGTCGGAAGCTGGGCCGAGCGCAACAACGTGGTCTACGGCTCCTACCAGGAGCTCGCCGGCCATCCCCAGGTCTATGACCTGATCGCGCAAAGCGTCGAGGAGGTGAACCGCTCGCTCGCCGAAGACCCGGTGACGGCGGGGGCGCAGATCAAGCGCTTTCTGATCCTGCACAAGGAGCTCGATGCCGACGACGGCGAGGTGACGCGGACCATGAAGGTGCGCCGCGGCTTCGTCGCCGACCGCTACGCGCCGCTGATCAACGCGCTCTATGACGGTTCGAGCGAGGCCAACATTTCCACCGAGGTCACCTTCGAGGACGGCCGCAAGGGCGTCCTCGCCGCGCGGGTGAAGGTGCGCGATGCGGCGACGGTGCCGGTCGCCACGACGATGGGGAAGGCAGCATGAGCGTGCCACGCACTCGCTTGACCTCCCCCCTCCAGGGCAGGGTGGGCGCCTGCGGAGCTGCCGCGCCATGAGAGCGCCCAACGCCAGCGACACCGCCGCCGGCGAGGTGCTGCTGTCGGTCGAGCGCGTGTCGCTGTCGTTCGGCGGCGTGGTTGCGATCCGCGACGTGTCGTTCGACATCAAGAAGGGTGAGGTGCGCGCCATCATCGGCCCGAACGGCGCCGGCAAGACCTCGATGCTCAACGTCATCAACGGCTTCTACCAGCCGCAGCAGGGCCGCATCACGTTCAAGGGCAAGACCCGCAGCAAGATGCGGCCGTACGACGCCGCCCACGGCGGCATCGCACGCACCTTCCAGAATCTCGCGCTGTTCCGCGGCATGAGCGCGCTCGACAACATCATGGCCGGCCGCACGCTCAAGATGAATCGCGGGCTGTTCTGGCAGCTGCTGCGCGTCGGCCCGGCTCAGGCCGAGGAGGTCGAGCATCGCGAGCGGGTCGAGGAGATCATCGATTTCCTGGAGATCCAGGCAATCCGCAAGGTGCCGGTGGCGCAGCTTCCCTACGGCTTGCAGAAGCGGGTCGAGCTCGGCCGCGCCCTTGCCATGGAGCCCGACTTGCTGCTGCTCGACGAGCCGATGGCCGGCATGAATCTCGAGGAAAAGGAGGACATGTCGCGCTTTATCATCGACGTCAATGATCACTATGGCACCACCATCGCGCTCATCGAGCACGACATGGGCGTGGTGATGGACCTGTCGAATCGCGTGGTGGTGCTCGACCACGGCGTCAAGATCGCTGACGGCACGCCGGACGAGGTCAAGCGCGAGCAGAGCGTGATCGACGCCTATCTCGGAGTAGCACATTGATGAGGTCCGATCTCTCCCGGCCTCATGCTGAGGAGCATCGCGCAGCGATGCGTCTCGAAGCATGGGCCGCCCTCGATCCTTCGAGACGCGGGCTTCGCCCGCTCCGCAGGATGAGGGCGGAGCAATTCTGCGTTGAGGCTTGATCGATGGACCTGCTCTACAAAATCCTCATCGATCCGTTCGTGCAAATGGGCACGGCGCCGGACCTGTTGGTGCAGACGCTGTGGGAGGGGCTGGTCGGCGGCGTGCTCTACGCGCTGATCGCGCTCGGCTTTGTGCTGATCTTCAAGGCCTCCGGGGTGTTCAACTTCGCCCAGGGCATCATGGTGGTGTTCGCGGCGCTGACGCTGGTCGGGTTGTACGGGCTCGGCATGCCGGCGATTGTCGCGCTGGCGCTGACCATTGCGGTGATGTTCGCGCTGGCCTTCGCGATCGAGCGCGTCGTGCTGCGCCCGCTGGTCAACCAGCCCGACATCATTCTGTTCATGGCGACCTTCGGCCTGACCTATGTGCTGATCGGCGCGGGCCAGCTGGTGTTCGGCGGCGATTCCAAGATCATGATCACCGAGCAGCTCTATCTGCCGAAGGGTGCGATCAACATCAACGCGTTCGGCGGCTTGATAACGTTGCAAAAGCTCGACATCGCGGCCGCCGTCATCGCCACCGTCATGGTCGCAGGCCTGTCGGTGTTCTTCTCCAAGACCCGTATCGGCCGCGCGCTGCGGGCGGTCGCCGACAGCCACCGCGCGGCGCTTGCTGTCGGCATCTCGCTCGAGCAGATCTGGGTGGTGGTGTGGTTTGCCTCGGGCCTGGTCGCGCTCGTCACCGGCATCATGTGGGGCGCGCGCTCCGAGGTGTCGTTTGCGCTGGAGATCATCGCGCTGAAAGCCTTGCCGGTGCTGATCCTCGGCGGGCTGACGTCGGTCCCGGGCGCCATCGTCGGCGGCTTGATCATCGGCGTCGGCGAGAAGCTCGCGGAATTCTACTGGGGCCCGCTGATCGGCGGCGGCACCGACAGCTGGTTCGCCTATGTGATCGCGCTGGTGTGCCTGCTGTTCTGGCCGCACGGCCTGTTCGGCGAAAAGATCATTCGAGCGGAAGATTGCTAGGAGAGCATGATCCCGAAAAGTGTGCAGCGGTTTTCGGGACAAGATCATGCTCAAGGGAGGAGCATGATCCCGAAAAGTGTGCAGCGGTTTTCGGACAAGATCATGCTCAAGGGATAGCCAGATGCTTTATCGCGAAACCGGCCAGTTCAAGACCAGCTACCAGAGCGATCAGGCGGTGTTCCCGATCCTGCAGGATCGCATCGGCATCACCATCATCATCGTCGCTGCCTACGCGCTGGCGTTCGCGCACAATGATTTCCTGCTCAACGCCATCATGATCCCGTTCCTGATCTTCGCGCTGGCGGCGATCGGGCTGAACATCCTCACCGGCTACACCGGACTGCTCTCGCTCGGTAGCGGCGCGTTCATGGGGGTCGGAGCCTATGCCTGCTACAAGCTCACCACCATCTTCCCGAACGTCAACATTCTGATCTGGATCATCTGCTCGGGCTTTTTCTCGGCGCTGGTCGGCGTGGCGTTCGGCGTGCCGTCGTTGCGCATCAAGGGCTTCTATCTCGCGATCGCCACGCTCGCGGCTCAGTTCTTTCTGGAATGGTGCTTCACCCGCATTGCGTGGCTGTACAATTACAACGTCTCCGGCGCGATCGAAGTGCCACAGCGCGAGCTGTTCGGCATCATCGTCACCGGCCCGCGCGCGGCTGCAAGCACGCGCTACCTGATCGTGCTGACCATTATCATCGCCATGACCTGGATCGCCTCCAACCTGGTGCGTGGCCGCATCGGCCGGATGTGGATGGCGGTGCGCGACATGGACATCGCGGCCGAGCTGATGGGCATCCGGATGCTGCCGACCAAGCTCCTGGCGTTTGCGATCTCCTCGTTCTATTGCGGCGTGGCCGGCGCGCTCCTGGTGTTCCTCTGGTACGGCAGCGCCGAATCCACCGTGTTCTCGATCAATCAGAGCTTCACGATCCTGTTCATGATCATCATCGGCGGGCTCGGCAGCCTGCTCGGCTCGTTCCTGGGCGCGGCGCTGATCTACATCCTGCCGATCGCGCTCAAATTCGTACCGACCGAGCTCGGCATCCCGCTGGCGCCTGCCACCGTCGAGCACCTGACCTTCATGCTGGTGGGCGCCCTGATCGTGTTTTTCCTGATCGTCGAACCGCATGGCCTGGCAAGGCTTTGGCAGATCGGCAAGCAGAAATTGAGGGTGTGGCCGTTTCCCTATTGATAGTGCAAAATAGGGTCCAACGGCCGGAGTGAACGTCAGGCCGCATCAATCCCGAGGAGGAACGCGATGAAATTCAGGTTGCTTGTTCTGGGCGCCGCCGTCGCCGTGACGATGGGCGCCGGCCAATTCGCGACGGCGCAGGCGCAGGACAGCGTCTATGTCCCGATCTTGTCGTATCGGACCGGGCCGTTCTCGGTCGGCGGCATCCCGATCGCCAACGGCATGCACGATTATTTCGCCATGCTCAACGAGCGCGACGGCGGCATCGGCGGCGCCAAGGTCGTGTATGAGGAGTGCGAGACCGGCTACGACACCAAGAAGGGCGTCGAATGCTACGAGTCGATCAAGGGCAAGAACCCGGCTGTGATCTCGCCCTACTCGACCGGCATCACGCTCGCGCTGATTCCGAAGGCCAGCGTCGACAAGATTCCGATCCTGTCGATGGCCTATGGCCTCTCGGCGGCGGCGGTCGGCAAGGACTTCCCGTGGATCTTCAACCCACCGGCGACCTACTGGGACGGGCTGTCGATGATCTTCAAGTACATCGGCGAGAAGGAAGGCGGCCTGGAGAAGCTCAAGGGCAAGACCATCGGCTTCATCTTCCTGGAGAGCGGCTACGGCCGCGAGCCGCTGCCGCTGCTTGAGGATTACGCCAAGCAATACGGCTTCACGGTCAAGGAATACTCGGTCGCCGGCAAGGAAATGCAGGACCAGTCGGCGCAATGGCTGTCGGTCCGGCGCGACCGTCCGGCCTGGATGATCATGTGGGGCTGGGGCGCGATGAATCCGACCGCGGTCAAGCGCGCGTCGGAAAGCGGCTTCCCGCTCGACAAGTTCATCGGCATCTGGTGGTCGGGCAGCGAGGACGACACCCGTCCGGCCGGCGGCGGCAGCAAGGGCTATCTCAGCCTCAACTTCAGCGGCATCGGCACCGACTATCCGATCATCCAGGACATCAAGAAGCACGTCGTGGACAAGGGCAAGAGCCAGGTCGAGAAGGACAAGTTCGGCGAGAATTACTACAACCGCGGCGTCTATAACGGAGTGCTGATCTCCGAGGCGATCCGCAACGCCCAACGCATCACCGGCAAGAAATCGGTGGTCGGCGCCGACGTGCGTCGCGGCCTGGAAAGTCTCAATCTCACCGAGGCACGCCTCAAGGAGCTTGGCATGGCCGGATTCGCCGCGCCGATCACCGGCGTGAACTGCACCGACCATAACGGCCATGGCGCGGCGTTCATGCAGCAATGGGACGGCACCAAGTGGGTCAAGATCACCGATTGGATCACGCCCATGAAGGACAAGGTGCGGCCGATGCTGGAAAAGGCCGCCGAGGACTATGTCTCCAAGGCCACCGGCTGGCCGAAGCGCACCGAGGAATGCGACAAGTCTTCGTAACCCTCTCGCTCGACACCAACAACCTCTCCCCGCTTCGGCGGGGAGAGACGTCTTGGGAGGTATCATGTCGACCGCGGCCCAAACCGAACCGCGCGCCAGCAACGCACCCGACACCATCCTTTCGGTGCACAACATCGAGGTGGTCTACGATCACGTCATCCTGGTTCTGAAAGGCGTGTCGCTCGAAGTGCCGCGCGGCGGCATCGTCGCGCTGCTCGGCGCCAACGGCGCCGGCAAGACCACGACGCTGAAGGCGATCTCCAACCTGCTGCACGCCGAGCGCGGCGACGTCACCAAGGGCTCGATCGAATTCGACGGCAACGAGGTGCAGGACCTCTCGCCGAATGAGCTGGTCCGCCGCGGCTGCATCCAGGTGATGGAGGGCCGTCAGTGCTTCGCGCATCTGACGGTCGAGGAGAACCTGCTGACCGGCGCGTTCACCCGCCGCGACGGCAAGGCGGCGATCCGGCGCGACATCGACCTGGTCTATGGATATTTCCCAAAGCTTGCCGAGCGCCGCAATGCCGTTGCCGGCTACACCTCCGGTGGCGAGCAGCAGATGTGCGCGCTCGGCCGCGCGCTGATGTCGCGGCCGAAGATGATCCTGCTCGACGAGCCGTCGATGGGGCTCGCGCCGCAACTGGTCGAGGAGATTTTCGACATTGTGAAAAATCTCAACGAGCAGGAAAACGTCTCGTTCCTGCTCGCCGAGCAGAACACCAACATGGCGCTGAAATACGCGCGCTACGGCTACATCCTGGAGAACGGCCGCGTCGTGATGGACGGCGAGGCCAAGGCGCTGCGCGAGAACCAGGACGTCAAGGAGTTCTACCTCGGCATTGCCGAGGGCAAGCGCAAGTCGTTCCGCGACGTCAAGCACTACAAGCGGCGCAAGCGCTGGCTGGCGTGATCTTCTTCCTCCCCTGAAAGGGGAGGGTCGGGGTGGCGGATCATTGCAAGTGCGACCTTGATTTGATCCCCACCCGGCAAGCTGCGCTTGCCGACCTCCCCTTTCAGGGGGGTAAGCTGTGGCAACGGTCGAGCATGAAAGACCACTACGACGCGCTCGAAACCCGCGACCCCGCCGCCCGCGAGGCCGATCTGTTCGCGCGGCTGCCCGCCGCGATCGCGCACGCGCTGACCGCGCCGGGCTGGATGAAGCAGCTGGCGGGCGTCGATCCGAAGCAGGTCACCTCGCGCGCGGCGCTTGCGAAGCTGCCGCTGCTGCGCAAGTCCGATCTGGTCCAGCGCCAGCGCGACACCCCGCCGTTCGGCGGTTACAACACCATCGCGCCCGGCAACGCCAGGCGGCTGCACATGTCGCCCGGGCCGATCTTCGAGCCGTCCGGCCACGCCGGCACGGGCGCCGCGCGCGCGCTGTTTGCCGCAGGCTTCCGGCCGGGCGACATCGTGCACAACTCGTTCACCTATCATCTCAATCCGGGCGCCTTCATCCTGGAGGAGGGCGCCCATGCGCTCGGCTGCGCCACCATTCCCGGCGGCGTCGGCAACACCGAGCAGCAGATCGAGGCGATCGCGCATCTCAAGCCCGCCGGCTACATCGGCACCCCGGACTTTATCAAGGTGCTGCTCGACGCCGCTGCCAAGGCCGGCAAGGACATCTCGTCGATCAAGCGCGGGCTGGTTTCAGGCGCGGCGCTGCCGGGCTCGCTGCGCCAGGAGCTCGCGAGCCGCGGCGTCGCGCTGTTGCAATGCTACGCCATCGCCGAGACCGGCGTGATCGCCTACGAGAGCGAGGCGCGGGAAGGCATGATCGTCGATGAATCGCTGGTCCTGGAGATCGTGCAGCCCGGCACCGGCGACCCGGTCGCCGACGGCGAGGTCGGCGAGGTGGTGGTGACCTCGTTCGATCCCGACTACCCGATGATCCGGCTTGCGACCGGCGACCTGTCCGCCGTCATGGCCGGCGTCTCGCCTTGCGGCCGCAGCAACACCCGGATCAAGGGCTGGATGGGCCGCGCCGACCAGACCACCAAGGTGAAGGGCATGTTCGTGCGGCCGGAGCTGGTGATCGAGGTCGCCAAGCGTCATGCCGCGCTCGGCCGGGTGCGGCTTGCGGTCACGCGCAGCGGCGAGCAGGACGCCATGACGCTGCTCGCGGAATGCGCCGCGCCGCAACCCGGCCTCGCCGATGCGGTCGCCGCCACCTTGCAGTCGGTGACCAAGCTCAAGGGTGACGTGCAGCTGGTCGCGCCGGGCTCGCTGCCGAACGACGGCAAGGTGATCGCCGACGAGCGCAAGATCAATTGACGATCGGCCGACGTTTTCAGGTTGCGAATTTTCGTCGCGCGCATGTTGATTGTCGAGCGCGACGCATCGCCACATCGCCGTGTCCGCGACTCGTGCACTACCGTGCGATTCCGGCGCGTCCGCGGCTGCTTGTTTTGATGGGGCGACAGGCAGCCAGTCGCGAGCCGGGCGTGTCGAAGCTGCGCACTGCCGTGCGCGGCAACGAACACAGCCGGGGCGCACACTATGGAAACCTTCATCAACGCCGCCGCCAAGTCACCGCTCGGGCTGGCGGCCGACGACCTGACCGTGGGCAAGCTCGTCACCCTGTCGCCGAACAAGACCACTGGCGACCGTTCGCTGGTCGATGCGATCTGGGAGATCATCGGCATCAACGAAGGCCACCTGCTGCTGGCCTGCCGCGGGTTCTGCGACCTGCTGATCGACCCGGCGAAGCCGCGGCTCGCGCTCGTGCACGAGCATGAGTTCTATTGCGCCGCGAAGTTCGCCGCGATGGCCGACGCGCCGTCGTCCCGGCCGCAATAGCTCGCGCAATCTGTCTTGTGGCGTCTTGCCCGCGCGGGCGGCATTGCCCACGCCGGGCTTGTTCCGAGCGCGCCGGCCTTTACCCTGCGACGGATGACCGACGCGTTACAGGTCCGGGACGGCAAGGACGTCGAGGAGGCGGTGCGCTGGGCCTTGTTGGAGGGCAAGGCCCTGGAGGTGAGGGGCCGCGGCTCCAAGCGCGCGCTCGGCCGGCCGAGCCAGTCCGATCTGACGCTCGATCTCTCCGGCCTCACCGGCGTGACGCTGTACGAGCCGGAGGAACTGGTGCTGTCGGCGCAGGCCGGCACGCCGTTGGCCGAGATCGAGGCCCTGGTGGAAAGCAAGGGCCAGCAGCTTGCGTTCGAGCCGATGGATTACGGTGCCGTGCTCGGCGGGCCGGTCGGCGCCGGCACGCTCGGCGGCACGCTCGCCGCCAACCTGTCCGGGCCGCGCCGCATCAAGGCCGGCGCCGCGCGCGATCACTTCCTGGGCGTGACGGCGGTGTCGGGCCGCGCCGAGACCTTCAAGTCCGGCGGCCGCGTGGTCAAAAATGTCACCGGCTACGATCTTTGCAAGCTGCTGGCGGGCTCGTTCGGCACGCTGGCGGCGATGACCGAGGTGACAATCAAGACCTTGCCGCGACCCGAGACCGAAGCGACCGTGATGGTGCTCGGCCTCGACGATGCGGCGGCGATCCGCGCCATGAGCGAGGCGCTGGCGTCATCGTGCGACGTGTCGGCCGCGGCCCACGTACCGGCCGCGTTGGTGATGTATTTCGATGGGCTGCATGTGATGCACGGCGTGACTGGGTTTCGGCTGGAGGGCGTCGCGCCCTCGGTCGCGCATCGCAAGGCGGCGCTCGCGGCCGCGCTCAAGCCGTTCGGGTCGGTCGAGCAGCTCAACGAGCCCCATTCGCGGATGTTCTGGCGCAGCGTGCGCGACGTGCGGCCGTTCACCGCCAGCGCGCCGACCGGCGATCAGCCGCTGTGGCGGGTTTCGGCGACGCCGGCGCGCGGCGCCGAGCTGACCGCAGCCCTCGGCCGCGGTGCGCAGTGGTTCTATGACTGGGGCGGCGGCCTGATTTGGATTGCGGCGCCGGCCTCGGACGACGGCCATGCCGCAGTAATCCGCCGCGCGGTCACGCAGACCGGCGGCCACGCCACGCTGATCCGCGCGCCGGCGGCGCTGCGCGCCGCGGTCGATGTGTTCCAGCCGCAGCCGGCCGCGCTCGCCGGCGTGACGCGGCGGGTCAAGGAGGGCTTTGACCCCAGGGGCGTGCTCAACCCGGGCCGCATGTGGGCAGGGGTGTGATGCAAACCAACTTCACGCTCGCCCAGCTTGCCGATCCGGACATCGCGGTCGCCGACAAGATCCTGCGCGCTTGCGTGCACTGCGGCTTCTGCCAAGCGACCTGCCCCACCTACGTGCTGCTCGGCGACGAGCTCGATTCGCCGCGCGGGCGCATCTACCTGATCAAGGAAATGCTGGAGCACGATCAGCCGGCGACCGAAGAGGTGGTGACGCATATCGATCGCTGCCTGTCGTGTCTCGCCTGCATGACCACCTGCCCGTCGGGCGTGCACTACATGCATCTGGTCGATCACGCCCGCGACCATATCGAACAGACCTACCGGCGGCCGCTGGTCGACCGCCTGATGCGCGCGTTCCTCGCCACTGTGATGCCGTACCCACGCCGCCTCCGTCTGGCATCGCTGGCGGCCTTGTGCGGGCGGCCGTTCGCGCCGCTGTTCGCGGCCATCGGATTGCAGCCGCTCGCTGCTGCGATCCGGCTGGCGCCGACGCGCGCCCCGGGCCCGTTCACCGAGCGCGGCGTCCATCCAGCCAGCGGACCGCGCCGGGCGCGGGTGGCGCTGCTGTCGGGCTGCGCCAACGAGGCGCTGGCGCCCTCGATCACGCAAGCCGACCATCCGTCTGCTCAACCGCCACGGCGTCGAGGTGGTGATCCCGCAAGGCGAGGGCTGCTGCGGCTCGCTGGTCCACCACATGGGCCGCGAGGCGGCGGCGCTCGCGCAGGCGCGCGCCAATGTCGACGCCTGGAGCGGCGAGCTCGAGGGGCAGGGGCTCGACGCCATCCTGATCACCATCTCGGGCTGCGGCACCACGGTGAAGGACTACGGCCACATGCTGCGCACCGATCCGGCCTATGCGGCGAAGGCCGCGAGGGTGTCGGCGCTGGCGCGCGACGTCGTCGGAGTATGCTGGCCGGGCTCTGGCGTCGCGCCGGCGAGCCAAGGGCGCGGGGCTCACCGTCGCGTTCCATTCGCCGTGCTCGTTGCAGCACGGCCAGCGCGTACACCGCGAAGCCGATGGAATTGCTCGCGACGTGCGGGTTTCTCGTCAAGGAGGTGCCGGAGGGGCACCTGTGCTGCGGCTCCGCCGGGACCTACAACATCCTGCAACCGGAGCTCGCCCGCAGGCTGCGCGACCGCAAGGTCGGCCAGATCGAGAAAACCAGGCCCGACGTCATTGCCGCCGGCAACATCGGCTGCATCGCGCAGATCGCCGCCGGCACCGCGATTCCGGTGGTGCATCCGGTCGAGCTGGTCGACTGGGCGACAGGCGGGCCGGTGCCGGAACGATTGAAGGACCGGGTTTAGAGCATGATCCCGAAAAGTGGGAACCGGTTTTCGGAAAAGATCATGCTCAAATAAGAAACAGGAGGACACCATGGCGAAGCGACGGAAGGTCAAGGCCGGCAAGGCGAAAAAGCGCAAGGCCCGCAAGCCGGCGAAGCGCGCGCGCCGCAGCGCGCCGAAAAAAGCCGCCCGCACGTCAAAGGCCAAATCCAAGCCGGCAGCACGCAAGCCCACAGCGAGAGCGCCTTCGGCGCCGCGGCCGATGTCGCCGCAGGGACCCGCGGTGGTGCCGATCGCGCCGCGGCCGACGCCGTTCCCGTCATCGTCGCCGATGGGCGGCGCCTATGGCGGCAGCGGCGACAAGAACGATTAGCGCCGTTCGTCCCCGGGAAAGCGGGGCCCAGGCCAGATACTCTGAGCAGGTCGCCCCTGGATTCCCGCTTTCCGCGGAAGCGGGGTTCGTTGAACGGCCCGGGATTTCGGACCGTCAGTGCGAGTGGAAAATGCCGCTTGCCGATTACTCCGCCGCGACCGTGTGAGCGCGCTGCTGCACCTCGAGGTTGACCAGCGCGAGCGGCGTTGCGGTCTCCTCCAGCATGCCCCAGCTCTTCAGCCAGGCGTAGGTGCGCTGCATCTCGTCGAGCGGGATCGGCGCCGGGTCGACCACCACGATGCGGCTTTCGCGCAGGTCCTCCGGCTTGAGTGCCGCGATCTCGGGGTCTTTCGTCTTGTGATAGTCGATGAAGTAACGAAGATAGGCGCGCTTGTTGGCGTTGATCCGCCGCACCGCCTCGCGCACCGCGCGGTTGAACGCGCCGTAGGTCTCGGCGTCGACGCGGTCGGAGGCCACCTCGGTGCCGTGATAGAACGCGCCGCAGACCAGCCGGCAGCCGCGCTTCTCCGCCAGGGTGATGTAGGGCTCGGTCAGCGTGGTGGCCTCGATCTCGCCGCGCATCATCGCGTCGAACCGCGGGCGCGAGCCGTTCGAGGTGCGGCAGAGCTTGATGTCCTCGCGCTTCATGAAGCCTTCCAGCAGATGCAGCGCGAGATAGTGGGTGCCGAAGTAGAACGGCACGCCGACGGTGCGGCCGGCGAGCTGCTGGCCGGTGAACACCGGCGAGTCCGGACGCACCACGATGGCGGCGTAGCTGACGATGCCGCGCCGGCCGACCTGGCGGCTGCCGACCTGAGTTTCCTGAACGCGGCAGTAGTTGCCCCATTCGCAGGCGTTGTACATGTCGGCCTTGCCCTGCTCGAGCATCTTGCCGTGGCTGGAGAACGGGTTGAGGCCCTTCGGGCTGTTGACGCTGACGTCGGTCGACTTGTCGGCGGCCTCGCGCTCGACCCATTCGATCTGCAGGCCCTCGCGCTCGAACAGCCCCTCGGCGTCGGCGACCAGTTCCGGCAGTCCCTGGAACGGCGCGGTGGTTTCCAGAACGAGCTTTTTCATGGCGGGCCTCCGAATTCGTGATCGATGCTAGATTAGCACATCGTCATCGGCGGGTTCACCTGTCCCGCGTGCGGAGGAAGCGGCGAGCCCCTGCATTGCATCGTGCCAGTGGCCCGCATAGCATTGGCGGCACACACATAATCAAAAGCCAGAGGGAGCGAACAATATGGCCTACAACATCCTCTTGATGGGCGCGTCCTACGGGTCGCTGCTCGCCTCGAAGCTCCTGTTCGGCGGCCATTCCATCCATCTCGTCTGCCTGCCGGCCGAGGCCGATCTGATCAACGCCGAGGGCTTCAAGGTGAAGCTGCCGGTGCGCGGCCGCAAAGACCCGGTGCTGCTGGAGTCGCGCAAGCTCCCCGGCAAGGTGACCGCGGGGCCGGCGGCCGGCGTCGAGCCGAAGCAATACGACCTCATCGGGCTGTGCATGCAGGAGCCGCAGTACCGCTCGCCCGGCGTGCGCGAATTGCTCGACGCGGTCGGCAAGTCGCGGGTGCCGTGCATGTCGATCATGAACATGCCGCCGCTGCCCTACGTCAAGCGTATCCCCGGCCTCGACTACGAGCCGCTGAAGGCGGCCTACACCGACCCGACGGTCTGGGATTCGGTCGATCCGAAGAAGATCACCCTCAACAGCCCCGACCCGCAGGCGATTCGCCCGCCCGACGGCAAGGCCAACGAGCTGCTGGTCACGCTGCCGACCAATTTCAAATGCGCCAAGTTCGAGGACGACAAGGATACGCAGATCATCCGCAACCTCGAGAAGGACGTCGACGCCGCGCGCTTCGACACGCCGGAAGGCAAGATCGAGCTGCCGGTCAAGCTCAAGGCTTACGACTCGATCTGGGTGCCGCTCGCCAAGTGGGCGATGCTGCTCGCCGGCAACTATCGCTGCATCACCAAGGACGGCATGCGGACCGCGCAGGAGGCGGTGCACTCCGACCTCGCGACCTCGCGCTCGGTCTACAACTTCGTGTTCGACCTGTGCGTCAAGCTCGGCGCCAAGCCGGAGGATCTCGTGCCGTTCGAGAAATACGCCGCCGCGGCGCAATCGCTGGTGCGGCCGGCGTCGGCGGCGCGCGCCTTGCAGAACGGCGCGCCCAACATCGAGCGCGCCGACAAGCTGGTTCAGCTCATCGCCAAGCAGAAGGGCCTGAGCAACCCGGCGATCGACGCCCAGGTGGCGCTGGTCGACGAGCGGCTCGCCGCCAACCGTAAGAAGGCCGCGGCGGCGTAGCGCCGCGGCGGCCTGTTCTCGGCGTCACGACAAACACCGCCGTCGTGCCCGTCCCGGCGATGACTCGTTGATTGGGTGAGCTTGCGGCAGACGGTGCCAAGCCCGCTACACCACGGCGTCGACCACGATCTCCACCAGCGTGTCGCCTTCCAGCGTCACCGCGACGCACGCGCGCATCGGCGGGCTGTTGCGGTCGGCCCATTCGTCCCAGGCGCGGTTCATCTCGGGCTTCCGCGCCATGTCGGCGATGTAGACGATCGCCTTGAGGATGCGGCTCTTGTCGGTGCCGGCCTCGCGCAGTGTCGCGTCGATATGGGCGAGCGCACTCTTGGCCTGCCGGTACATGTCTGGCTGCTTGTCGGTGACGAACGACACTGCGTGGACATGGCCGTTGTGGATGACGGCGCGGCTGCGGGTCGGATGCGGGCCGGCCAGATGCTTGATCATGCGTGGCTCTCCTGCCGAAGCGATGGATCTCGCTCCGCGTCGCCATCCTACGCGCGATTATCTTTGACTTTATTCCCAGGAGCGCCGGGGCGGCGCGATGCCATGCGCCCGGCTGGGTTCGGGAGCCGGAACCAATCCGGCGTTGCCCGGTTACAAGTTCCGAAAGGAACCTGCCATGTCATTGCTGAAATGGGCGCTGATCATGCTGGTGGTGTCGCTGCTTGCGGCACTGTTCGGCTTCACCGACCTCGCGGCTGCGAGCGCTGATGTCGCTCGCGTGCTGTTCTACATCTTCGCCGTCATCTTCCTGGTGTTGCTGATCCTCGGCGTCATGGGCGCCCGGACGGTACGCGGACCCTGACGGCTCCGCCGCCTCCGCCAACCGCGAGAAGGCTCGCCACGGGGACGCATTGCGCTGCAACGCGTGCGCCCTGGCGCGGCGCAGCATGGGCGCAGTTGGAACGAGGTGTTGCTGACCCGGGATGCCGGGTTCCTCGGCGTCATTTCCAGGAAAGCCTGCCGATCAAGGTAGTCGATTTTTCCACAGGAAGCCTCCGCCTAAGGATGAAAACCAGCCAAAAATGTTGCGTGTTTGTCACACTACCGAATTGTTCCGTGAATTTGAGTGGAATCGCCTAAAAAGGCAGCAAATGCTGAGCGTTTCGCCTTGTCGCACATGTGCGCTGCGTGATGAATTTCGCTCATAAGAATTCAGTGGGCGTGGGTGTCGGTTGATGTCACGAGGCGAATTCGCGTTTCGGAGACCTCGGTGAGATCGGCCCCAAACCCACCCGACACGACGGGAAGGGGCTGATTCATGAAGACGTTCACGCTCGCGGCCATCGCCGCACTCGCTATCTCGACCGCGCCCGCGTTCGCGGCCGATATGCCGGTCAAGGCCAAGCCCATCGCCGCGCCGCCGCCGCCGGCGTGGGACATCGCGTTCGGCGCAGCCGTGATGAGCGACTACAACTTCCGCGGCATCTCGCAATCGGACCGGCGGCCGTCGGTGAACGCCTATTTCGAGCCGCGCTACAACATCAACGAGAACTTCCAGCTCTACGCCGGCGTCGGCGGCTACAGCATCGCGTTCCCGAACAACGCCGCGGCCGAGATCGACTTCTACGGCGGCATCCGTCCGACCTTCGGCAAGCTCGCGCTCGATTTCGGCGTTTGGTACTACTACTATCCGAGCGGCCGGACGTTCACCGGCATCAACGGCGGCGGCCCGCCCTTCACGCCTGACGTGAACTGCACGAACCTGTTCATCGGCTTCAACGCCGCGTGCAACGGCATCAAGAACAACCTCAGCTTCGTCGAGTTCTACGGCAAGGCGACCTACAGCATCACCGACACCTTCGCGGTCGGCGTTGCGCTGTACTACGATCCGAGCTGGCTGAACTCGGGCGCCCAGGCCTGGTATGCGTCGGGCAACGCCAAATACACGCTCCCGACGCATGCGAGCGGCATCGGCGGTTACATCTCCGGCGAATTCAGCCGCTACTTCCTCGGCACCACCGACGCCTTCTACGCCTTCACCGATCTGCCCGACTACTACACCTGGAACATCGGCTTCGGCCTGACCTACAAGGTGTTCACGCTCGACTTCCGCTACTACGACACCGACCTGAACAAGGCGAACTGCAACGTTCTGACCGGCGACCACACCGCATCGCTGTCGCTGAGCAACGTCACGGCGATCAACCCGAGCGGGCTCGGCTCGAACTGGTGCGGCGCGGCGTTCATCGTGGCGCTCAAGGCCGATCTGACGCTCAACACCAACGTCAAGTAATTCACGTCAGCCTTAAAAGTTCGAGGGCGGCAGCGCAGGCGCCGCCGCCCTTTTCGTGCCGGACCGCGCGCCGGCGCACGCCATGACGCGAACGCTGCTTCGGTCACTCCGCCGCCGGCTGCGCGGCCGCTTCGCTGCACTCGAGCGCGGCCATTGTCGCGCTCGAGCGTGAGCCGCCGGCGGTGGAACGCTGCAAGCGTCGCGCGGTGGCCGATCGACACGATGGTGGCGGCCGGCAAGCGCTGCTGCAGCAGCCGGTAGAGCATCTCCTCGGACGGCTCGTCGAGCGAGGCCGTGGCCTCGTCGAGAAACAGGAAGTCCGGGGCTTGCAGCAGGGCACGGGCGATGCCGAGCCGCTGCTGCTCGCCAGGCGACAGCATCCGGTTCCAGTGCGCCTCCTCGTCGAGCCGCGGCACCAGCGCCGGCAGCCCGACGGCGCGGACCGCATCCGCCAGCCGCTCGCGGTCGTAGGTGCCGGGCTCGGCCGGATAGGTGATCGCGGCGGCGAGCGTGGCGATCGGGAAATACGGGCGCTGCGGCAGCATCATCACCCGCGCGTTGCTGCGGCACCACCACGCGGCCGGAGCCGAACGGCCAGATGCCGGCGATGGCGCGGAACAGCGTGGACTTGCCGGAGCCCGACGGGCCGGTCAGCAGCACGCGCTCGCCGGCCTGTAGCGCGATGTGGTCGGCGGCGAGCAGCGGCGCGCCGGTCGGCAGGTTCACCGCAAGGTCGTCGAGCTCGACCGCCGACCGGTCGCCAGCGGCTGCACCTCGATCACCGGCGGCGTGTGGGCGGCGGCGCGCGCCGCCATCACGGCGAGCCCAAAGCCGTCGAGGCGCTGGATGACCGCGCGCCATTCGGCGAACTGGCGATAGATCGAGGAGCTGACAAAGAACGACAGCGATCTTTGCACGCTGTTGAAGGCCGACGCGGTCTGCATCAGCCCGCCGAGCTGGATCGTCCCGGCGAAATAGGCCGGGCTGACCACGACGTAGGGAAACACGGTCGAGATCTGCGAGAAGCCCGCGGTGAAGAACGTCAGCCGCTTGGTGCGGCTCATGATCAGCATCCAGTTGGCGGCCAGCGCGCCCGAATCGTTCGAGCAGGCGTTGCTTCTCCGCGGGCTCGCCGGCCAGCAAGGCGATCTGCTCGGAATTCTCCCGCACCCGCACGAGATTGTAGCGGAAGTCGGCCTCGTAGCGTTGCTGCATGAAGTTGAGGCCGATCAGCGCGCGGCCGATCCATTGCGTGAGCACGGTGCCGAGGACCGAATAGATCAGCGCCGCCCACACCAGATAGCCCGGAACCGCCCAATCGATGCCGAACAGGGTGAAGGGTGCGGACGCCGACAGCGACCCAAAGGATGGCGACGAACGAGCCGAGCGTGACGACCGCGTTGAGCAGGCCGAGCCCGAGAGTCAGACCCCTTTCGATGAACAGCTTGATGTCTTCGGCAATGCGCTGGTCGGGGTTGTCGGCGGCATCGCCGAGCAGCTGCATGCGGTAGTGGTTGGCGTCGTCGAGCCAGTCGCCGAGATAGGCCCTGGTCATCCAGTCCGCCAGCGGATCTGCAGCCATTGGTTGAGGTAGAGCTGATAGACCGCGAGCACGATGAAGGCCGCCGCCAGCAGGCAGAAGAACATCAGCTCGCTGACGAACGCATCCCAGTTGCGGTCCTGCAGCGCGTTGTAGAAGCGGTTGTTCCACTGGTTGATGCAGCACGTCGATGCCGACGAGCGAGAGTTCGATCGCGACCACGGCCGCAAGCAGGGCGCAGCCCGGCCTTGCGGTCCTCGGAACGAAAATAGGGGATGGCGAGCCGCCAGATGGTGGCGAGCGTCGAGGCAAGACCTGTCACGGGCTGAAACTCCTATGGGCCGGCCAAACGGCGTTGGTCGTGGCGCCGCAGTGGCCGTGCCACTGAGACGATTCGCCCCGGCATGCCTCGCAAAATAGGCCCGATCGGGCCGTTCCGGGAGGGCCCACGGGCTTGTGGAAAGCACCTGAGGCGCTAAAAGTATCTGCCTGAGCCGGCGGAAGTTTGCGTGACGCCGGCGGAATAGCATGCCGCCATCGGCGGTTATTAGTCGTGGTGCAGGTGGCTGACGGTCGCGCAGCCCAAAAACCCAATCCAGGGAGGAGACTGAACTCATGAGCAAGAAAACCGATCCATCAAAGGTCACGACCCGCCGGCGGTTCGTGATGGCGGCCGGCGCGACCGCAGCATCGCACGCTCGCCGCGCCCGCGGTCCAGGCCCAGTCGGGCCCGATCAGCATGCGCTGGCAGAGCACGTGGCCGTCGAAGGACATCTTCCACGAATACGCGCAACGACTTCGGCAAGAAGGTCAACGACATGACCGGCGGCGACCTCAAGATCGAGGTGCTGCCGGCCGGCGCCGTGGTGCCGGCGTTCCAACTGCTCGACGCCGTCTCCAAGGGCGTGCTCGACGGCGGCCACGGCGTGCTGGTCTATCACTACGGCAAGCAGAACGCGCTGGCGCTGTGGGGCTCGGGTCCGGGCTACGCCATGGACGCCAACATGCTGCTGTCCTGGCACAAGTACGGCGGCGGCAAGGAGCTGCTGAACGAGATCTTCACCTCGATCGGCGCCAACGTCGTGTCGTTCCCGTACGGCCCGATGCCGACCCAGCCGCTCGGCTGGTACAAGAAGCCGATCACCAAGGTCGACGACTTCAAGGGCCTGAAGTTCCGCACCGTCGGCATCTCGATTGACGTGTTCACCGGCATGGGCGCCGCGGTCAACGCGCTGCCCGGCGGCGAAATCGTCGCGGCGATGGACCGCGGCCTGCTCGACGCCGCCGAGTTCAACAACGCCACGTCGGACCGCATCCTCGGCTTCGCCGACGTCTCCAAGGTCTACATGCTGCAGAGCTATCATCAGAACGCCGAGCAGTTCGAAATTTCGTTCAACAAGACGAAGTTCGATGCGCTGCCGCCCAAGATCAAGGCGATCATCGAGAACGCCGTCGAGGCGGCTTCGCAGGACATGTCCTGGAAGGCGATCGACCGCTACTCGAAGGACTACATCGAGCTGCAGACCAAGGACAACGTCAAGGTCTACAAGACGCCGGACGCGGTCCTGAAGCGCCAGCTCGAGATCTTCGACGAGGTCGCCAAGAAGAACGCGGCGGCCAATCCGCTGTTCAAGAAGATCGTCGAATCGCAACTGGCGTTCGCCAAGCGCGCGACGCAGTGGGAGCAGGACACCGTCGTCAGCCGCAAGATGGCGTTCGATCACTACTTCGGACCGAACGCGAAGAAGCCGATCTGACGGCAGCGCTGAACTGGCAAAGCACCATTCCGCTGGGCGACCGGATGGTGCTTTGTTATTATTTTGTTTATTACCAAGCCTATTTCGCGCTGGAGCGGGCATGAATGAACGTCCAAGGCCTCCTTCACACCATCGACGGCATCAGCACCTGGGTCGGCAAGGCGTTTGCCTGGCTGATCGTCGTGCTGATGGGCGTCGTCTGCATCGAGGTGTTCAAGCGCTACGTCCTGAACGCGCCGACGGCGTGGATTTTCGACGCTCGAAAACATGCTTTACGGCACGCTGTTCATGATGTGCGGCGCCTATACGCTGGCGCAGAACGCGCATGTGCGCGGCGACTTTCTCTACAGCTCGATGCGGCCGCGCACGCAGGCGGGGCTCGATCTGTTCCTGTACATCGTGTTCTTCATTCCCGGCATCGCCGCGCTGATCTATTCCGGCTGGATCTTCGCCGTTGAATCCTGGACGATCAACGAGCATTCGACCGTGACCGCGAACGGGCCGCCGGTCTGGCAATTCAAGTTCATGATCCCCCTCGCCGGCGTCCTGGTGATGCTCCAGGGCCTTGCCGAAATCGTGCGCTGCGTCGTCTGCCTGCGGACCGGCGAATGGCCGAGCCGGCTCAAGGACGTGACCGAAATCGACGTCGTCGAGGAGCAGCTCGCGCACAGCGAATATGTCGACGAGGAAGCGCGCAAGGTCGCGATCGAGCGCGCCAAGAATATCGACGAGATCGCGCGCCAGCGCGGCATGGGCGGAGATCTCCAAACATGAGCGATCCCGCACTCGGGCTCTTGATGCTCGGCCTCATCGTGGTCGTGATCATGATGGGGTTCCCGACGGCCTTCACGCTGATGGGCCTCGGCATGTTGTTCGGCTACATCGCGTTTTACGATGCCGCACGCAGCTGTTCACCGAAAACAAGGTCTTCGACCTGATGGTCCAGCGCACCTACGGCGCGATGACCAACGACGTGCTCGATTTCCATCCCGCTGTTCGTGCTGATGGGCTACGTGATGGAGCGCGGCGCGCTGGTCGACAAGATGTTCTATTCGATCCAGCTCGCGTTCCGCCGGGTGCCGGCTTCGCTTGCGGTCGCGACGCTGATCGTCTGCACGTTCTGGGGCATCGCCTCGGGCCTGGTCGGCGCCGTCGTCGTGCTGATGGGCGTCATCGCCTTCAACCCGATGCTGAAGGCCGGCTATGACGTCAAGCTCGCCTCCGGCGTCATCACCGCCGGCGGCACGCTCGGCATTCTCATTCCGCCCTCGGTGATGATCATCGTCTACGCCGCGGTGGCCGGGCAATCGGTCGTCAAGCTTTATGCGGCGGCGATGTTCCCGGGCTTCTTCCTGGCGTTCCTGTATCTCATCTACATCATCGGCTGGGCGATGATCAATCCGAAGATCGCGCCGCCGCTGCCGGAAGAACAGACGCGCGTGCCGGTGCCGGACTGGATGCGAAAATTCCAGGCGGCCTATTCGCGCAACGTGTTCGTCGGCCTTGCTTCGGCTTTGGTTTCGCCGTCCCGCGCGATGGCGATCGAAACCGAAAACGGCCGCCTGAGCTATGCGACGCTGCTCAAGAATTTCGGCTACTCGCTGGTGCCGTTCATCATTGTCGCCGGCACGCTCTGCGCTGACTTGGTGGTACGTGGTCATCCACCCGCAGGGCGCCGACCAGACGGTCTACGAGGGCGTGCAGCAGCTCGGAACGCCGGGGATCGCGCACGAAGGAAGCGGCCGCTGTATGGGCCGCCGCAAGCCTTCTATTGGTGGTTCGGCGCCATCGCGCTGGTCTGCGCGTTGTGGCAGATCCGGTATTATTCGCGGCTCGATGCCGACCGGCTTGAGGTCATCAAGCTGTTGTCGACGTCGATCATGCCGCTCGGCCTCCTGACCGTCGTCGTTCTGGGCGTCATCCTGTTCGGAATCACGACGGCGACCGAATCCGCCGGCGTCGGCGCTGCCGGCGCCTTCCTGCTGGCGTTCCAGGCCCGCACGCTCGACTGGAAACGCACCAAGGAGGCGGTGTTCCTGACCGCGAAAACCACCGCGATGGTGTGCTGGCTGTTCGTCGGCTCGGCGCTGTTCTCCGGCGTGTTCGCCATCCTCGGCGGCCAGGCGCTGGTCGAGCAATGGGTGCTGTCGCTCAACATGACGCCCATGCAGTTCATGATCCTGTCGCAGGCGATCATCTTCATTCTCGGCTGGCCGCTGGAATGGACCGAGATCATCGTGATCTTCGTGCCGATCTTCCTGCCGCTGCTCAAGCACTTCAACATCGATCCGGTGCTGTGGGGCGTGCTGGTGTTCGTCAACCTGCAGGCGGCGTTCCTGTCGCCGCCGGTCGCGATGTCGGCGTTCTATCTCAAGGGCGTCGCGCCCAAGCACGTCACGCTCAACCAGATTTTCAGCGGCATGATGCCCTACATGCTGATCGTCATCGTCTGCATGATCATCATGTACGTCTGGCCCGGCATGACGCTCTGGCTGCCGAATTACCTCTACGGCACCGGCTGAGACATAGACCACGCGGTGATACTGGCCCGGGAATTAGCGCGGCCGACCAGACCAATCGAAAGTGATGCTAAAGGGGAGGTCAAGGATGGGGCGCTTGCATTGGAATTGGAACGCGTTCGTAACAGTAGTCGCGATTGCTATTGTCGGGCTTGTTGAATTTCACCTCCGTCCATTGGTCGCACAGGATCAGACGCAGCCCTTCACCTTCGCTCTGACAGGGGATCTAGGCTACGTTCCGAGTGAAGAGGTTTGGACGGAGAATGTCTTCGCCGAAATCAGCAGTGATACTGCGCTCTCGTTCGTTGTCCACGATGGAGATTTGGCCTCGCCGCGATTTAGCTGCACGGACGAAATGCTGCAGCGCCGACTAGCTCAATTTAATTCTATACCACATCCCGTAATCTTTACGCCCGGCGACAACGATTGGACCGACTGCCACGACGGGCAAAATGTCAAAGGGGGCGATCCTCTCGATCGGCTTGCGAAACTGCGCACCCTCTATTTCCAGGGTGAAAATAGTCTTGGAAAGCGGACGATGCCGCTGCTTCGCCAAAGTCAAAGTCCGGAGTTTTCAAAGTTTCGCGAAAATGTACGTTGGGATTTTCAGAAGGTTACGTTCGTCACACTGCACGTTCCCGGTAGCAATAACGGTCTCGGACGCGCCCCGGATGGTGACGCTGAGTATGAAGAACGCAATCGGGCAAACATGGCTTGGTTGAGACAAGCGTTCGCCAACGCGAAGACCGTCAACAGTCGCGCGATTATGATCATCCAGCAGGCCAACATGTGGCCGGAATGGACGCCATTTCCAGGCAAGCCTGTGACACCAAGCGGCTATACAGCTCTGCGAAACCTCCTGGAGCAGGAGGCAACAGCGTTTGAGAAGCCCGTTGTCTTGGTCAACGGCGATAGCCATTACTTTCGTATCGACAATCCGTTTCGGAAAAATGCTCAGCCCGGCCAGCGGCCGCCGCCTTCGCTCGAGAATTTTTTGAGGGTCGAAACCTTCGGGACGCCCAATCACCACTGGTTGCATGTCACCGTCGACCCAGCCGATCCGAATGTCTTCACATTCCGTCCGCGGATCGTTTTGAAAAATCGGATCAGCCGCAATTGACGGTCTTTGCCACAGCACCTACCGCGTTCTGACCTGAACGCATGCGGGCACGTCAATATTGACGGGGTGGTGTGAGGAACTGTTAATCCGTTGTGTTCTAAAACGGGCGCATGTCTGCAGCAGCACGCCCCAGTTCAGCGCGGTCACTACGTGGCTTCGCCCATGAAGGCTTCGTGAGGTTCAACGAGGAAACCTATCCTTGTCAGGTCACGGACATGTCGGCGACCGGCGCGATTTTGACCTTCAAATTGCTCATCGAGCTTCCCCCGCGGTTCACGGTCCAGTTGACCCGAGAAGGCATGGTCACTCGGACTTGCGTTGTCACTTGGCAGGAAGACTACCAAGTTGGAGTGCTGTTCGAGCCGAATGGCGTCACAAGGTAAGTCCTTGCTGAGCTAGGCTGCTACCAGCAGTCAAGTATGCTTCTCATGACGCTTTTTTGGGTCGCTCACGGCTGTATTATCAAACCGTGAGCGAACAAGACCTGATCATTATCGGACGCGTCGCCGGTGCGCTGGTGATCGGCGCACTAATCGGCTTTGAAAGGAGCTTCCACGGTCGACCGGCAGGGTTTCGCACCCACTCGCTGGTTTGCATCGCTTCAGCGATCCTGATGATCGTGACGGTTTATCAAGACCAATGGGTGACCGTTATTCAACATGATGCCATTCGCACCGATCCAACTCGGATGGCGCAAGGCATCATGACGGGGATCGGATTTCTTGGCGCTGGTGTCATCTTCAAAGAGGGTTTGACAGTTCGTGGTTTGACGACGGCAGCTTCAATTTGGGTCACGGCAGCCATCGGGATTTTGGTTGGAATCGGGTTTTGGTTCGCTGCAATCGTCGGCGCTGTTGCGACATTGGTCGTACTTGCTCTATTCCGCGTCATCGAGGCACGACTGCCCAGCGAATTTTATGCCCATCATACGCTACGCTTCGCGCGCGACCGGGTGATGAGCGAGCCTGACATGCGAAAGATGATTGGCGATCACGGTTTCACAATCGCCAATCTTTCATCGCGCCTGACCGAGGGTGGTCAGCATTTCGAATACCGGATGACGATCAAGAGTCGAGATCGCGCAGCCGCTGAAGCGCTGTCCCGGCATTTGCGCGGCCTGTCAGAAATTGTCGAATTTAGGATTGCTCCGACAGGAGACTAGTGGGTTCGATGCCAAGGAATGTTGCTGTCTGGCGCCGCTTGGTCTCGCGGGACGACCTTGCCTGCCGCTAACAGGGGGCTATCATCGTGCCGCACAGCGGGTGGCGGGTCATGAACCTGCCGATTGTGATGTGGCTGTTCTTCCGGTTCCTGCTTTTGGCCGCGTGGCTATTCTTCCTAGGGTTTAGCTTCTATTTCTGGCTTGACAGCGCGCCGCATCTCAACAGTTTTGGTCATCTTCTGCACAAGACCGAAGCGATGATATTCGGGTCTGGGCTCCTCGCCATGTTCGCGGGCTTCTTGGAATTGATGATGCGCGAGAGGGCCGGTATTCAGCGGCCTTCATTGGGTGAGTTCATCCCGCCGAAAATTGATGCTACCTAGTGTCGTTGTTCGAACCGCTTCTGTATTTGGTTTCGTTTGGCGCAATTCTTGTGCTGTTTGTCAGCACGTTGGCATCGTGCCTTTGGATGCTAGCAAAGGTACGGCGGCTGATGGTTCGATGTCTTGGCGGGACATTCAGAGAGTAGACCGCCTCAATTGGCGGGCTCTCAAACGCGCCGCCGTTTTCGTGTTGATCCATGTCAGTTCTTAGCACACCAAATTCCTGCAATGTCCACTCTGCGTTATTGGAGGTAAAGCGGAAATCTTGTGCTCACATGCGTCCGCAACGGTTTTAACCGCTCATTAACGTTGGTCGCCACTTATGGTTTAGGACCGCAACCCCCATCGTGGCGGTGAAATATGACGAACATTTTCGGAAGTGGAACTCGCAAGTCTATGCTGAGGGCGCTGGTGGTTGTGGCTTCGACCGCCGTCGTGACTCAAGCCTGCGCAGAAACGCTCATCATTCAAGGCTCTACGACCTTCGCCCGTCGGATCTTCGAACCCTACAAAGCGGCAATCGAAGCCGAGGCCAAACACGAGCTAACGCTGATTCCCAATAAGACGACGCCTGGCCTCATCGCATTGATGGAGGGGCGGGCGCAAATGACAATGATCTCTACTCCCCTAAAGAGTGATATCAGCGCAATGCAGAGGGTGCTGCCAGGGCTAGCGTATGACCGCCTGCAGGTTCACCCCATTCTCAGCACCCGTATCGCCGTCTCTCTTCACCCCTCAAATCGCGTTCGCAAAGCGTCGCTCAACCAAGTCAGAAAAATCCTGCTGGGCGAAATATCGAATTGGTCCGAGCTAGGCGGCGCGAACCTACCGATCCGTGTCGTTCTGGTCGGCGGAGGTGGAGGCGTTACAACGGTTGTCGAGGCGGAGTTGCTCGGTGGTCAGCACACGACAGGGCCGCACATCATCTACGTGAGAACTCCCGTGCAGCTCGTCCAAGTGATCGAGCAGGAGCCCGGCGTGGTTGGTTTTGCTCAACTCGCGTTGGTCAAAGCAAAGGGGCTGCCGGAGCTCGTCACCGAGCAGCCCATTGAACAGGTGCTCAGTCTAGTCACCTTCGGCGATCCAACGCCGGCCATGAATGACGTCATTCAGGCCACTCGCCGCATTTCAGAGAAGGCCATGTAGCTCTTTGGCACTTCGCTTGGTCAACATGAGGCCACGCTGGGCAAAGGCCTCGCCGCGTTGGCTCGCAGGAGTCGCCTTGTCCTCGCTCACCTGATCGTAATGGGCAATGCCACGGACATTCAGCAGACAGACATAGAAGTCTGCTAGCCCGCGATCAACGAATCGGCAGCGACCTGTTAGATTGAAACGTGGCGCGAATCACTCGCGCCAATGGACATCGTTGCGAACCATAGACTCTGAACGCCGCCGTCCACAGCAGGTGCGCATGGTCAAACGGGCGTCCGCACAACCCAAATTCGGTCGCCGCCAGCTCCTGCTGGCGGGCGGCGTCGGCGTCGTTGCTTTGGCGACGCCGCAGGTGTCGCGCGCCCAGACCGCGCACTGGCGGATGCAGAGCGCCTGGGGGCCGCGCGAGGCCTTCCACGAATTCGCGCTCGACCACGCCAAGAAGGTCGACGCCATGAGCGGCGGGCGGCTCAAGCTCGACGTCGCCGCCGGCGGTTCGGTGGTGCCGCCGTTTCAGATGTCGGACGCGGTGCATAGCAGCATTCTCGACGGCGGCTATGGCATGGCCGAGTTTCGCCAGAACAAGCACAAGGCCAGCGCGTTGTTTGGCACGCCGCCGTCGTTCGGCTGGGACTCGCACGGCCTGCTCGCCTGGTTCTATCACGGCGGCGGCGAGGCGCTATACGCCGAGCTGCTCGGCATCCTTCGGCTCAATCTGGTCGGCTTGTTGTATTTTCCGGTGCCGACCCAGCCGCTCGGCTGGTTCCGCAAGGAGGTGAGCGGCGCGGCCGACCTGCGCGGCCTGCGCTTTCGCGCCGCCGGCCTGTCGGCGGAGGTTCTCACGGCGCTCGGCGCCACCATCACGGCGCTTCCGAGCGGCGACGTGGTGGCCGCCATGGAGCGCGGCGTGCTGGATGCGACGGACGCCAGCAGCTCGGCGACCGATCTTGCGCTCGGCTTCCCCGATGCGGCCAAGCACTACCTGATGGGAAGTCACCGTCGCCAGGCCGCGGCCTTGGAAATCGTGTTCAACAAGACGAAGTTCGACGCGCTGGCGCCTGAGCTGAAAGCGATCCTGCGGCAGGCGGCGTTCGCCGCCTCCAGCGACCAGCTCTGGTCGAGCTATGCCCGCACCGGCAAGGACCTCGACGAGATCGGCAAGCGCGGCGTCAAGATCGCCAGGACCAGTCCCGATCTGCTCGAAGCCGAGCTCAAGGCCTGGGCCCAGGTGATCGCCGAACATTCGAAGGAGCCGTTCTTCGCCAAGGTGATTGCCTCGCAGAAGGCCTGGGTGAAGCGCACCACGCCGGCCCTGCAATCGATCAATCTCGACAGCGCCGCGTTGCGCGCGGCCTACCGGCACTTCATCGGCTGACACCGGAATGCTTGGCACAAGCGCTTGACGGCGACAGCGGGTGTCAGCACAGATGCGCGCTCGTGAATGAGGTGCGCGATGGTTGGGGTTCGATTTCTATTGAGTGTGGCGTTGTGTGCTTCGATCGGCGGTGTTGCGGGCATCAGCCTCGCGGCTGAGACCGAGTTTCCGTTTGATGGCGAATTGCGCCTCGATGCCAATCCGATGCCTGGCTCCAAACGCATGCCGGCGATGGACATCGCCGCCAACGGCACGATCGTGCTGGAGATGTGGTGCAACCGCGTCGAGGGCCAGGTCGTGGTGGCGGCGCGACACCATCACGGTGATGACCGGCCAGCCGACCGACCGATCATGCCCGCCGGCGCGGGCCGCCGCCGACGCCGAACTGCTGGCCGCGCTGACCGAGGTGACCAACTGGCGCCGCCAGGGCGACACCGTGGTGCTGACCGGCCGCCGCACGCTGCGCTTTCGCGTGCCGACGAACTAGGCAGTGCCGGTATCCGCAGGCCGAAGGTCTGGGCGGTTTGCCGACAAAATGGGCAGACTGCCTTGCGCGCCTCTGAAATCGGGCGACAATGGCCGGGCGCCAATTGGCGTGGTCCTTGCTAACCAAGCCTGCAGTGCCAAACGGGGGAGAACAGCCATGAAGCGTCGCGATCGTATTGAAGTCCGGTCTGGTGCTGGCCGGGACCACGGCCGTGGCCGCACCGGCCATCGCGCAGTCCGCGCCGACCATCCGCTGGCGGCTGACGTCGAGCTTCCCGAAGAGCCTCGAAACGATCTACGGCGGCGGCGAGTTCTTCGCCGAGCGCGTCAACAAGCTGACCGACGGCAAGTTCAACATCCGCGTGTTCGCGGCCGGCGATCTCGTGCCGGCGTTCCAGGCGCTCGACGCCGTGCAGCAGGGCACGGTCGAGCTCTGCCACACCGCGACCTACTATTACGTCGGCAAGGATTTCACGATGGGCTTCGGCACGGCCTTGCCGTTCGGGCTCACCACGCGCCAGCAGAACGCCTGGATGTATCACGGCGGCGGCATCGACACGCTGAACGCGTTCTTCAAGGACTACGGCGTCATCGCGTTCCCGGCCGGCAACACCGGCGCGCAGATGGGCGGCTGGTTCCGCAACCCGGTGAACACGCTCGCCGACTTCAAGGGTCTGAAGATGCGCATCCCCGGCCTCGGCGGCCAGGTGATGGCGCGCATCGGCGCGGTGCCGCAGGCGCTGCCGGGCGGCGACATCTATCCGGCGCTGGAGCGCGGCGCGATCGACGCCACCGAATGGGTCGGCCCCTACGACGACGAGAAGCTCGGCTTCTACAAGATCGCCAAGAACTACTACTACCCGGGCTGGTGGGAGCCGTGCTCGATGTACCACGTCATGATCAACCAGGCGAAATGGGACTCGCTGCCGAAGCAGTACCAGGAGGCGATGATCAGCGCGGCGCGCGAGACCAACCTCGACATGGTGGCGGAATACGACGCCAAGAACCGTCAGGCGCTGATCCGGCTCAAGGCCGCGGGCGTCCAGCTCCACAAGTTCTCCGACGACATCATGCAAGGCTCCTACAAGGCGGCGATCCGAGATGTACGACGAGGAAGCCGCCAAGAACGCCAAGTTCAAGAAGATCTACGACGAGCTGGAAGAAATTCCGCGCCGAGGAAGCCGCGTGGTTCGCGCTGAGCGAGTTGGCGATGGATGCAGTTCCTGTCGTCGAAGCTCTAAGACCAGTCAGCGCATTCCGGGTTCATGCGCCGCCTCCTGGCCTTTACCGACGCGGTCGACCGGCTGACCGAGCAGATCGGTCAGTGGCTGAAATGGCTCGTGCTGTTCTCGAGCCTGATCAGCGCGTTCAACGCGCTGATGCGCTACACCATCCACTACAGCTCGAACGCCTGGCTGGAAATCCAGTGGTACATGTTCGGCGCGATGTTCCTGCTGGCGGCGGGCTACGCGCTCAAGCATGAGGAGCACGTCCGCGTCGACGTGTTCTTCAGCAAGATGACGCCGCGAGCAGCAGGCCTGGCTCGACGTGTTCGGCGGCATCTTCTTCCTGATGCCGATGGCGGTCATCATCGCCTGGATGTCGATCCCGATGGTCGTCAACTCGTTCCGCATCATGGAGCATTCGTCCGATCCCGGCGGGCTGCTGCGCTGGCCGATCAAGATCATGATCCCGCTCGGCTTCGTGCTGCTCGCCATGCAGGGCGTTGCCGAGATCATCAAGAAATACGCGGTCGCCACCGGCGTGCGCGAGCCGGGCAAAGCCTACGAGCGGCCGGTGCAATGATGCTGTCCTTCGAGGTGATGGCCCCGCTGATGTTCGCGGGGCTCATCGTCTTCCTGCTGATCGGCTATCCGGTCGCGTTCTCGCTGTCGTTCGTCGGCCTGGGCTTCGGCTTCCTCGCGATCTATCTCGGGCATTTCGACTTCGTCCTGCTGCAGGCGCTGCCGGAGCGCATCTTCGGCATCGCCTCCAACCAGCTGCTGCTGTCGATCCCGTTCTTCACCTTCATGGGCGCGATCCTCGAACGCTGCGGCCTCGCCGAGGACCTGCTCGACACCATGGGCCAGTTGTTCGGGCCGATGCGCGGCGGGCTCGCCTATTCGGTGATCCTGGTCGGCGCGCTGCTCGGCGCCGATCACCGGCACGGTGGCGGCCTCGGTCATCGCCATGGGCCTGATCTCGCTGCCGGTGATGACGCGCTACGGCTACGACCCGCGGGTCTCGACCGGCGTCATCGCCGCGTCCGGCACCATCACCCAGATCATCCCGCCGTCGCTGGTGCTGGTCGTGCTGGCCGACGCGATGGGCAAGCTCGGTCGGCGACATGTATGCCGGCGCGTTCATCCCGAGCTTCATCCTGGTCGGGCTGTTCTGCGTCTGGATTTTCATCGTCAGCATCATCTGGCCGGAGAAGGTGCCGGCGCTGCCCAAGGAGGTGCGCACCGCGAGCGTCAGCGTGCTGTTCGTGCGCTGCATGGTCTCGATGGTGCCGTCGCTGGTGCTGATCTTCATGGTGCTCGGCACGATCCTGGTCGGCCTTGCGACGCCGACCGAGGGCGGCGCGATGGGCGCGGTCGGCGCGCTGGCGCTGGCGATCCTGCACCGCCGGCTGACCTGGGACCTGCTCAAGCAGGGCATGGACACCACGCTCAAGCTCACCACCATGGTGATGTTCATCCTGGTCGGCTCGACCGTGTTCAGCCTGACCTTCCGCGGCGTCGACGGCGACCTCTGGGTCGAGGGCATGCTGAGCGAACCTGCCCGGCGGCGTCGTCGGCTTCCTGGTCTTCGTCAACGTCTTCGTGTTCTTCCTGGCGTTCTTCCTCGACTACTTCGAGATCGCCTTCATCATCATTCCGCTGCTCGCGCCGGTGGCGCAGAAGATGGGCATCGACCTGATCTGGTTCGGCGTGCTGATCGGCGTCAACATGCAGACCTCGTTCATGCATCCGCCGTTCGGCTTCGCGCTGTTCTATCTGCGCTCGGTCGCGCCGCCCTCGATCAAGAGCTCGGACATTCTGCTGGGCTCGATCCCGTGGGTCGTCATCATGGTGATCATGGTGATGCTGGTGATCCTGTTCCCCGGCATGGTGTCGCTCAGCATCCAGATTTTCGGCCGGTTCTGACTTCGTCCGTTCGGCATTCCCATCGCGGGGACGAACCGGGAGATTGCGTGCTAATGTTCGCGCCATGTCGATCACCCGGCGCGACTTCCTCAACGGCGCGGCGCTGACCATCGCGGCGGGCTTGACGCCCGCGGCGCAGCTCGCCGCGCAGCCGGGCCGCTATCCGCCGGCGCTGACCGGGCTGCGCGGCCAGCACGCAGGGCTCGTTCGAGGTTGCCCACGCGCTGGCGCGCGAGGGCCGCCGCTTTGCGCTCGAGCGCGCGCCGATCGAGGAGAGCTACGATCTGGTCGTGGTCGGCGGCGGCATCAGCGGGCTGGCCGCGGCCTGGTTCTATCGGCGCGCGCAGCCCTCGGCGCGCATCCTCGATCCTCGACAACCACGACGATTTCGGCGGCCACGCCAAGCGCAACGAATTTACGCTCGATGGCCGCCGCATCATCGGTTACGGCGGCAGCCAGTCGCTGCAATCGCCGAACAGCGCTGTACAGCCCGGTGGCGAAGGGTCTGCTGCGCGAGCTTGGCGTCGACATCACGCGATTCGAGACCGCCTTCGAGCGCGACCTCTATCCGTCCTCGGCCTGTCGCGCGGCATGTTCTTCAATCGCGAGGCGTTCGGCCGCGACGTGCTGGTGACCGGCGAGCCGGTGCGCCGCAACGCGGACGAGACCACGCGCCGCCGAGCAATGCCAGGCCGCTGCCGGAGTTCGTGGCGGACTTCCCGGTGTCGGAGGCGAGCAAGGCGCAGCTGATCGCGCTGTACGCAGGGCGGCGACGATCCGCTGCCGGACAAATCAGCCGACGACAAGCGCGCCATCCTCAAGCGCACCAGCTATCGCGATTATCTGACCAAGATTTGGCGGCTGCAGCGACGAGGTGGCCAATTGCTTCCAGGGCCGCACGCTTGGCTTCTTCGGGCTCGGCAGCGACGCGGTGCCGGCCGCCGAAGCGCGCGATCTCGGCTATCCGGGCTTTGACGCGCTCAAGCTGCCGGGCGGCCCCAGCGCCGCCTGGAGCGAGCCTTACATCTATCATTTCCCCGACGGCAACGCGTCGCTGGCGCGGCTGCTGGTCCGCTCGCTCATTCCGTCGGTCGCGCCCGGCGACACCATGGACGACATCATGCCGGCGGCATTCGACTATGGCGGGCTCGACCGGCGCGACCAGCAGGTCCGCATCCGGCTGGAAGTCGACCTGCGTCGACGTCCGCGCAGTCCGGCGAAAAGGTCGCAGCTCGCCTATGTCCAAGGCGACGGGCTGCGCCGGGTCGAGGCGACGCCATGCGGTGCTCGCCTGCTTCCACATGATGATCCCGCACATCATGCCGGAGTTGCCGGCGCCGCAGCGCGCGGCGCTGGCCCAGAACGTCAAGACGCCGATCGTCTACACCAACGTGCTGGTCCGCAACTGGCAGGCCTTCGCCAATCTCAAGGTCAACGCGATCACCGCGCCGATGTCGTTTCACCATCAGGTGGCGCTGGATTTCCCGGTCAGCCTCGGCGGCTACCGGCATCCGCGCGATCCGAACGAGCCGATGCTGCTGCATCTCGTCCACGTCCCCGGCGCGCCGAACCAGGGGCTCGACGCCCGCGCGCAATTCCGCATCGGCCAGGGCAAGCTCTACGCCATGACGCTTCGCCGATTTCGAGGAGCGCATCCGCGACGAGCTCGACCGCATGCTCGGCCCCGGCGGCTTTTCCAGTGCGCGCGACATCGCCGCGATCACCGTCAACCGCTGGCCGCACGGCTACAGCTATGTGGCCAATTCGCTGTTCGATCCCGACGATTACGACGACACCGTGCTCAAGGCCGCGCGCCAGACCCGTCGGCCGCGTCGCCATCGCCAACACCGACGCCGGCGGCGACGCCTGGGTGCATTACGCCATCGACCAGGCGAGCAGGGCGGTGACCGAGCTTGTCGGCTGACCGCGTTCTACCGCCAGTGTCCGAGCAACGGACGGAATGAATTGACCTCGGAGACCATGAAGTCGAACAGCGCGCGCACGCGCGGCACGTTGCGCAGGTCGGGATGGACCAGCAGATAGATGCTCGCCATCGACTCCGGCACCGGATCGAGCACGCGGACCAGGTCCTCCTCCAAATCGCCGACCTGCAATGGCAGCGGCCCGATGCCGACGCCGGATTTCACGGTCAGCAGCATGCCGATCACGTGGTTACAGCGAGCGGTCACGACCGCATCGGGTGCCCGTGAACGAAGCCATTTCGAGATGCCGAGACGTTCTAGCTCACCGTCGAAGATAATCATGGCGTGACGGTGAAGATCGTCTGCGCCATCGACGCGGCCGTGGCGTCCGACATACGAGCGGTTCGCGTACATCGCCCACGGTGTGTCGGCGATCTTGCGTGTGATGAGGGCGCTGTCTTTGCTCTCTCCGGCGCGCAGCGCGATGTCGGCCTCGCCCTTCGCAAGATCGAGGTAGTCATCCGAGATGAGGAGATCGACGCGCACCGACGGATAGCGCGAGTGAAAGACATCGAGCATCCGCGGGATGAAGCGGTATGCCATTCCTTCCGAGCACGTCAGGCGCACGGTACCGCTCGGTGCCGTGTCCGTCGACGCAATCTTGCGATCGAGGCAGGCGATTGCCGTTTCCACGGCTTCGGCATGCGGGCGTAGTTCCTCGCCGAAGCTGGTCAACCGGTAGCCAACGGGCAGACGTTCGACGAGCTTGCGACCGACTGCCTGTTCCAGCGCGACGAGGCGACGTTGGACGGTGGACTGGTTGACACCAAGATCCTTGGCCGCCGAAATCGTCGAGCCGGTGCGCGCAACGGCAAGAAAATACCGCAGATCGTTCCAGTCGTAACTATTCATCCGCAGTTTTGCCGCCGCGTCTGGCAAAAACGCGGCTGCCGTCCCCCCGATGCCCCCGCTATATCCGCCGCCGGGAAAGGCGTCTTTGCGACGGAGACAGCCATGTCTTGCACGAACTTAGATCATGCCACACGGCCGACCATCAAAGCCAACATAGCCTGGGGCATGGGACTTGCGATGGTTCTTAGTGCCGCATTCGCGGTCGTGATCCTTCTCGTTGTCGGGTTTTTACGCGCCGAAGCGGCGGATCGCGATCAGATCCAGCGCGGCAAATATCTTGTGACGCTTGCGCTATGCACCGATTGTCACACACCCGGATATTTCTTCGGAAAGCCAGACATGAACCGCTTTCTGGGCGGCTCAGAGGTCGGCTTCGAAATTCCTGGCCTGGGGGTATTTCATGGCCCCAATCTGACGCCCGACATTGAGACCGGCATCGGTCAATGGAGCGCCGATGATATCGTCCGGGCATTTCAAACCGGCACACGTCCCGATGGCCGAATTCTGGCGCCGATCATGCCGTGGCATGCTTTTGCCGAGCTCACCAAGGAGGACGCGTATGCCATTGCAGCGTTCCTCAAGAATTTGCCGCCGGTTTCCAACAAAGTGCCGGGGCCGTTCGGTCCGACTGATACGCCGACGTCTTTTGTCTTCAGAGTTGTGGCGCCATCACAGGCGAACCCAACGCAATAAGCGGTGGCCAAAATTGGAAGGGCCCGGCTTTCAGCCGGGCCCTTTGCATTTGTCTTTGCGGCAAGCGTTACATCATGCCGCCCATTCCGCCCATGCCTCCGCCCGGAGGCATCGCCGGGGCCGCAGCTTCCTTCGGCACCTCGGCGACCATCGCCTCGGTGGTCACCAGCAGGCCCGCGACCGAAGCCGCATCCTGCAGTGCGCGGCGCACCACCTTGGCCGGGTCGATGATGCCCTTCTCGACGAGGTCGACATACTCCTCGTTCTGGGCATCGAAGCCGAACGTCTCGGACTTCGACTCCATGATCTTGCCGACCACGATCGAGCCCTCGACGCCGGAGTTCTCGGCGATCTGGCGGATCGGCGATTCGATCGCCTTGAGCACGATGTTGATGCCGGCCTGGACGTCGGCGTTGTCGTTGGTGAGCTTGCCGACCGCCTTCTTGGCGCGCAGCAGGGCTACGCCGCCGCCCGGCACAATGCCCTCCTCGACCGCGGCGCGGGTGGCGTTGAGCGCATCCTCGACGCGGTCCTTCTTCTCCTTGACCTCGACCTCGGTGGCACCGCCGACCTTGATCACGGCTACGCCGCCGGCAAGCTTGGCCAGCCGCTCCTGCAGCTTCTCGCGGTCGTAGTCCGAGGTGGTCTCCTCGATCTGCGCCTTGATCTGGGCGACGCGCGCCTCGATGTCCTTCTTCTTGCCGGCGCCGTCGATGATCGTGGTCTTCTCTTTCTCGATCACGACCTTCTTGGCGCGGCCCAGCATCGCGGGCGTCACGGTCTCGAGCTTGATGCCGAGGTCTTCGGAGATCAGCTGGCCGCCGGTCAGGATCGCGATGTCCTCCAGCATGGCCTTGCGGCGATCGCCGAAGCCCGGCGCCTTCACCGCCGCGATCTTCAGGCCGCCGCGCAGCTTGTTGACCACCAGCGTTGCGATCGCCTCGCCCTCGACGTCCTCGGAGACGATCAGCAGCGGCTTGCCGGTCTGCACCACCGCTTCGAGCAGCGGCAGCATCGCTTGCAGGCCCGACAGCTTCTTCTCGTGCAACAGGACGTAGGCGTCCTCCAGCTCGGCGATCATCTTTTCGGCGTTGGTGATGAAGTACGGCGAGATGTAGCCGCGGTCGAACTGCATGCCCTCGACGATCTCGACCTCGGTGTCGAGCGACTTGGCCTCTTCGACCGTGATGACGCCCTCGTTGCCGACCTTCTGCATGGCCTCGGCGATCATCTTGCCGATCTGCTGGTCGCCGTTCGACGAGATGGTGCCGACCTGGGCGACCTCGGCGGACGAGCCGACCTTCTTGGCGCGCTTCTCGATGTCCTTGATGACGGCTGACACCGCGATGTCGATGCCGCGCTTGAGATCCATCGGGTTCATGCCGGCGGCAACGGACTTGGCGCCTTCCCTGACGATCGCCGCCGCCAGCACCGTGGCGGTGGTGGTGCCGTCGCCGGCGTTGTCGTTGGTCTTCTGGGCGACCTCGCGCACCATCTGCGCGCCCATGTTCTCGAACTTGTCGTCGAGCTCGATCTCCTTGGCGACGGTCACGCCGTCCTTGGTGATGCGCGGCGCGCCGAACGACTTCTCGATCACCACATTGCGGCCCTTGGGGCCGAGCGTGACGCGTCACCGCGTCGGCGAGGGTCTGCACGCCGCGCAGCATCCTGTCGCGCGCGTCACCGGAGAAACGTACCTCTTTGGCAGCCATTTCAGTTCACTCCATTCTGCTGGGCCTCATCCTGGGGAACGGGCGAAGCCCGCGTCCCGAAAGGATGGGTTTGTTGAATGCGTTGCCCTCGTCCTTCGAGACGGCCGCTGCGCGGCCTGCTCAGGACGAGGCGAAGGTGGGCAATCAGGCGATCACGCCCATGATGTCGGACTCCTTCATGATCAGGAGTTCCTCGCCGTCGAGCTTGACCTCGGTGCCCGACCACTTGCCGAACAGCACGCGGTCGCCGGACTTCAGATCCATCGGGGTCAGCTTGCCGTTCTCGTCGCGGCCGCCCGGGCCCACGGCGACGATCTCGCCTTGCGACGGCTTCTCCTTGGCGGTGTCGGGGATGATGATGCCGCCGGCGGACTTCTCCTCGGCGTCGATACGCTTGACGACCACGCGGTCGTGCAGGGGACGAAACTTCAGCTTGGCCATATCTTGTCTTCCTCGCGTAAGGCGTGGGGTTTGAAAAGTGTTGTTATGATAAGCACTTAGCACTCACGATTGATGAGTGCTAATGGCTCAGGCGGGGAAATAGGGCGTTGCCGTGGGCCTGTCAAGCGAGGCGGCTAGTGTGCCGAACCCGAAGTTCGCAAGAATGCGCGGCCGCCTCGGTGGTCAGCCGTTGAGCACCACGACGTGGCTGCGGCGGCTCGGATGGTCCTCCGGCACCAGCGCTTCGACCTCGCGCGCCAGCACTGGTTCGGGCAGCGAGCGCGGCTCGAGCCCGGCGAAACGGCGGTACACCGCCATCATGATGGCGCCGCACACCATCAGCGGCGGCGTCAGGAAGGCCACGCCCGCGCCGGTGAACGGAAACGCCTGCCAGGCGGCGAACGGGATCAGCGCCAGCCCGAGCGCAAGCCCGAACAGCGCGCCGAGGCCGGCGTATTCGAACCCGCGGATGCGGCGCAGGCCGCGCGCCAGCCCGTGCGCCAGCGCAACTGCCGATCAGGGCCGGGATGGTGGTGACAATGGCGGTCATCACGAACATCTGCGCCGGCACCGCCATCGCCATGGCCGGATCGCTGGGCGCCAGCGTGAAAAACAGCGCGGCGACCAAGAGCGCCGGCACCATCGCGGCCATGAACATGGCGCCGAGCGAGGTGCGGACCTGCACCGGGCCCTCGAACGCCGCAGGCGCCGGCGCAGCATCCGGTTGCGGCGACGCAGCCGCTGCGTCGGTGCTGCATCCGAAGCGTTGTCGGCCTGCGCGGCCTGCGGCCGCTTGCGGGGCTCGAAGCCGGCAAGCTGGCTGTACACAAAGCCCGCCACCATGCCGCCCAGGGTCGGCAGGATGCCGGCGGTGATCAGGGTGCCTGGGAATTGGCGGCACCCAGACCAGGCCGTAGCGCAACGCGACCGCGTAGCCGGCCGCCGATGCCAGTCCGCCGAACACCGCGTAGACCGCGCGGCTGCCCCAGCCGAAGTCGCGGGCGATGAAATGGCCGGCCACCAGCGCGGCCGCATCAAGCGAGATGCGCAGCGCCAGCAACGCCAGCGCCCGATCCGGCGTCGGCATTTCGAACAGCGGCGGGCTGGCCTGCGAACCGGCTAGGCCGTTGCAGAACAGCATGCCCTGCACGATCAGCAGCGGCAGCAGGGCGTACAGAAAGGCGCGGGGCGAGGTCTTGACGATGAACATGGCGGGGCGTCCTGGCGGCGCTGCTGGCTAGCATGCGACGGTTGGTTTTCGTCTGCCGAATTGCCTGCAATTCGAGGAATTTGGTTTACCAAAGCAGCTTCAGCGCGCTGTCGATCAGGAGCTTCAGGCCGGCCGCGGCGACCAGCAGATAGCACCAGAAGTACAGCCGGTCGGCATCAAGCCGGTCGTGCATCAGCTTGCCGATCCAGACGCCGAGCGGAATGGCGGGCAACAGCGGCAACGCCTGCCAGAGCGCCTCCGGGCGCTGCACGCTGAACCACAGATAGGGGACGATCTTGAACGTGTTGCTGAACGTCAGCAGCGCCACCATGGTGCCGGCATAGACCGACTTCGGCAGCCCGCGCGGCAGCAGATAGACCGACAGCGGCGGGGCTGCGGCGTGCGAGATGAAGGTGGTGAAGCCGCCGATGGTGCCGAACAGCAGCGCCTTGCCGGGCGACACCGGCGCGTGGGCCGCAGGCTTGGAGCGCCGCCGCAGAAAATAGCGGGCCGCAAAGCTGACCGTCACCAGCGCGATGCCAAGCGCCAGGATGCGTGGATCGACCAGCACGAAAAACAACGCGCCCAGACCGATGCCGATCACCATTCCGGGCGCGACCCAGACGATGTCCGGCCACGACCAGGTGCGCATCGGGAAGGCCTTCACAGCGAAAACGTCGGTCGTGGAGGAGACGATCGCGACGATGATCGCGGCATCGACCGGATCGGTCACCAGCGCCAGCAGCGGGACGCCGATGATGGCAAGCCCGCCGCCGAACGCGCCCTTGCCCAGGCCGATCATGAAAACCGCAGGCAGACCAATGAGATAGAACAGAAAATCAGGCATGAGCCAGGGCGCTAGGTGTGGTTAACTCGGGCCGGTTAGGATACCTGACAAGCTGCCAGACCGTCGTCGGGAAGGGTTGCATTGCCTGCCGCCTGCCCGCAAACTCCAGGCTCTGATTGAGGTAACGCATGCGTAACCACCGTTTTCCGCTCCCCCTCACATTGGCCATCCTTGCCGCGAGCCTGGCTCTCGCCGGTTGCAGCGGCATCAGCCTGCCGCCTCTCGGCGGCACCGCGGATTTGCCGCCGGAGCCCTCAGTTGCGGGCGGGCCGGTGTTGCCATCGCGATATCGCTCCGAGGAGATCGTCGGCCGCTGGGGCTTTACGTCCTATCAGAGGGAGGCCGATAAGGCTCGCACCGTGGCCGCGGCCGGCCGGCTGTGCCGGCAGCCCTACGTGATCGCCAGGGGGCCGACCGGCGGCGTCATGATGAATCTGGCCGACCAGCGCCAGACGACTGAGTTGCGATTGAAGGGCGGGCCCGCGGAGCGGAATTTCATCGGGCCGGACGGCGAGCCGGGCGGCAGCCCGCAGGACCGCGAGATCCTATCGTTTGACGGCCGCGTGCTGGTGACGCGCTTCGTCGATCCCGACGCCGCCAACCGTTACGGCAACATGGTCTACGTGCGCTGTGGCCCCCGCGCGTAGGGCATCCGCAGTCACCATCTGGCATAACCCGAAATGCGCAACCTCGCGCAAGGTCCTGGCGCTGATCCGCGCCCAGGGCATTGCGCCAACCGTCGTCGAATACCTCAAAGACCCGCCCAGCGCGGCTGAAATCCGAACCGTGCTCAAGGACATGGGGATAGCGCCGCGCGGCCTCTTGCGCCGGCGCGGCACTCCCTACGATGAATTGGGTCTCGACAGCCCGAAATGGGCCGATGCTGATTTGATCGCTGCCATGGCCAGGCACCCGATCCTGATCGAGCGGCCGGTGGTGCGAACCCGCAAGGGCGCGCGCCTGTGCCGGCCGCCGGATCGGTTGAAGGATATTCTCTAGAGCATGATCCCGAAAAGTGTGTAGCGGTTTTCGGAAAAGATCATGCTCAAACAAGAAACTAGATCGGGATGACTTCGAAGAAGAGTCATCCCGATCTAAGTTCTAGGCGTTGTTCCGCGTGCTTGCGCCATCTCCGCCAAAGCGAGGTCGCCCATGTTGCGGTGGTTTCACGCGTTGATGCCGAAAGAAGACCGGTTCTTCGACCTGTTCGACCAGCATTCGCGCGCCATTTTGGCGGGCGCAACCGCGCTTCGCGCCATGCTCGAAGGCGGCAAGGCGATCGAGGAGAACTATCAGGTCGTCATGGACCGCGAGCATGACGCCGACGACGCGACGCGCGACGTTTTGATCGCGGTGCGCCGCTCCTTCATCACGCCGTTTGACCGCGGCAACATCCGCGATCTCATAACCTCGATGGACAATTCCATCGACCAGATGCAGAAGACCGCGAAATCGATCCGGCTGTTCGACGTCACGGCGTTCACGCCGCAGATGAAGGACATGGCCGACACCATCGTCAAATGCGCGCAGCTCGTCCAGGAGGGCGTGCCGCTGCTGAAATCGATCAGCGCGGAGGCCGCCCACATCAGCGATATCACCGCGCAGATCTCAGCGCTCGAGGGCCGCGCCGACGAGATGCACGATAAGGGCCTGCACGAGCTCTACCGCGCCAACGCCGCGGGCGGCAACGCGCTCGCCTTCTTCGTCGGCAACGAGGTGTACGATCACCTGGAAAAGGTCGTCGATCGCTTCGACGACGTCGCCAACGTCATGCATGGCATCGTCATCGAGCACGTTTAGCCGGGACGCGGAAACACGATGGACGCCGGGCTCGCATTCCCGCTGCTGGTGGCGCTCGTCATCGTGGCGTTGGCGTTTGATTTCCTCAACGGCATGAACGACGCCGCGAACTCGATCGCGACTGTGGTGTCGACACGGGTGCTGAGCCCGCAATACGCGGTCGCCTGGGCGGCGTTCTTCAATTTTGTCGCCTTCCTGGTGTTCGGGCTGCACGTCGCCGAGACCATCGGCCGCGGCATTGTTGAGGCCGACATCGTCAATTCGCGGGTAATCTTCGGTGCGCTGACCGGCGCGATCGTCTGGCAGATCGTCACCAATCGCCTGGGCATCCCGTCGTCGAGCTCGCACGCGCTGATCGGCGGGCTGATCGGCGCCGGCCTTGCCAAGGCTGGCACCAGCGCGGTGGTGTGGTCGGGCGTGCTCAAGACCGTGAGCGGTATCGTGTTGGCGCCGGGGATCGGCTGCCTCACCGCACTTTTGATGATGCTCGTGGTGTCCTGGGCATTTGTGCGGTTTACGCCCTTTGGCGTGGATCGGTTTTTCCGCCGCGCGCAATTCGTCTCCGCCTCGCTTTACGCGCTCGGGCACGGCGGCAACGACGCCCAGAAGACCATGGGAATCATCGCGGTCCTGCTCTATTCGCAGGGCCAGCTGGGAACGCAGTTCTACGTGCCATTTTGGGTGGTGCTGACGTGTCAGGCGGCGATGGCGCTTGGCACGCTGGCCGGCGGCTGGCGCATCGTGAAGACGATGGGCACGAAGATCACCCGGCTCACGCCCATGCAAGGCTGCTGCGCCGAGACCGGCGGCTCGATCATGCTGTTTACGGCCACCGAGCTCGGCATCCCGGTGTCAACCACGCATACCATCACCGGCTGCATCATCGGCGTCGGTGCGGCCAAGCGGCTGTCGGCCGTGCGCTGGAGCGTTGCCAAGGAAATCATCACCGCCTGGATCATCACCATCCCGGCGGCCGGGACGATGGCGGCGCTCTGCTACTTTGCCGCTGGGCTGTTCGGCTAATGTCGAAAAAAGTAAGCCCCGGATCGACGATCCGGGGCTTCAGAGTTTGCAACTGCGCCCTTGTTGTTAGAAGCGATAGTTGACGCCGGCGCGCACGATATTGAGCTGAAGATCGACATTGGTCGCCACGCCGCAGGCGAACACGCTGCAATTGATGCTGCCCAGGTCGGCGTAGAGATACTCGACCTTGGCGGTCCAGTTGCCGACGATGGCGCCTTCAACGCCCACGCCGATCGTCCATCCGGCGTTGGTGTTCTTGGTACTGGCAAACAAGGTGCGGTTGACTTCGATGTCGCCGACCGCAAGACCGCCGGTCACGTAGGGCATGATCCGGTCGAACGCATAGCCGACGCGGCCGCGTGCCGTGCCGAACCAGTTGTTCCTGGTCTCGCAGGTAATGCCGATGCCGCAGTTCACGCTGTCGCTGATGAAGGCCCAGGCGATGTCGCCCTCGAGGCCGAACACCCATGGGCTGCCGGCGCCTTGCCAATTGTAACCGGCGGTGACGCCGATCATGCCGCCGGTCGGCCTGGTATTGAGCAGAAAGCCATTCCAGTCGGAATCGCCAAACGCGCCGCCACCGTTGATGCCGAGATAAAAGCCGGTCCAGTTGTAGCCGGCGAAATAGGCCGGCGCCTTGTAGGGCATCCCGCCACGCGGCAGATCGGCAGCCTGTGCCGGCATCGCCGCCGCGAGCGCCAGGAGCCCGAAACCTGCAATTAAACTACGCTTCATTACGCCACCTCCGATTTCAAAGTTGACGCAAAGTATTCGCGGGTGATGAAGAGTCTAGTGCGGAAAAGACACACTGGTATCCTTAACAAAATCCTGACACGCATTCCGGCCTTTTTACTGGCTTCTTAAAGACGTGCTCACATCTTTACTGCAATTTAACCATGAACTTGGTCAAAAAACTCTGAACGAATACATGGCCGGTAGGGACACCGCTGCCAGGCGATGTCCGGCGGATCGGCGTTGCGCGCAGCGATTTCAGAACCGGAAATTGACGCCGGCGCGCACCACGTTGCTGCGCAGATCGACGGTCGTCGGCAGGCCGCAGGCGAGCGCGCTGCAATTCAGGCTCCCGAGATCGACGTACAGGTATTCGAGCTTGGCGGTCACATTGCCGAGGACCGCGGCCTCGATGCCGCCGCCGATGGTCCAGCCCACGTTGGTGGTGCTCGCACCCGGCAGACCGGTGACATTGGCCTTGATTTCGCCGACGGCGAGACCGCCGGTGACGTACGGTAGCCAGCGATCGAACGCGTAGCCAAAGCGGCCGCGCACCGTGCCGAGCCAGTTGTTGCTGGTTTCGCAGCCAGCGGGACACGCGAGGCTGGCGAAGCTACCGCGCATGTTGCTCCAATCGATGTCGCCTTCGACACCGAACACCAGAGCGCCGGTCTGATAGTTGTAGCCGGCGGTGGCGCCCACCATGCCGCCACGAACGTTGGGCTCGGTCGCAAAGCCGTCCCAGCTCGAATTGCCGAAGCCGTAGCCGCCGTTAATGCCGGCGTAGAAGCCGGTCCAGCTGTAACCCGGCACGAACGTCGGCGCCTGGGCCGGCGGTATGGCGCGCGGCAAATCCGCCGCGAGCGCGCCGGTTGCGGTGATGGCGATCAGACTCACTGTCGAAAGGAGTACGCGACGCATACCCACCTCCCTCTCTTGGTTCCCAACTGACCGTGCAACGCGGGTGCGCGGGCGGGTCGTTCCTGAGGGGCGAGAAGGAAGTTTGTTTGTTCGTCGCGTGGCGAAACAACAAAAAGCTCGGCGCGGTTTTTCGAGCTTGGAACTTTGCGATGGAACTTCGCCACGGAACTTCGGGAACTCGCGGTCAGAAGCGGTAATTCACGCCCAGCCGCAGGATGCTCGCATCGATGCCGTGGCTCAGGCCGGTGAGCGCATAGGGCCGCACGCCGAGATCGACATAAAGGTATTCGGCTCTGGCCGTCCAATTGCTCATCAGCGCGACTTCGACGCCGCCGCCGGCGGCCCAGCCGACCTCGAACTTGGATTCTCGGAGACCCAGGAGCGCGCTGTGCGCGCGCAGCGTGCCGTAGGCCAGGCCGAGCGTGCCATAGAGCAGCACGTTGTTGATGGCGACCCCGGCGCGGCCGCGCAGCGTGCCGAACCATGGGTTGGAAAACTTCCAGGCCGCGAACATGTCGTCGGCGTCGGACGCCTGCAGGTCGGCCTCGGCGCCGAACACGAACTGATTGCGCTGCCAGTTGTAGCCGCCTTGGATGCCGCCCGCGACGCCGGACGGCCGCGTCGGGCTGTTGCTGAGGAAGCCGCGCTGATAGCCGAGGTTCACGCCGGCATAGAAGCCTTGCCAATGATAGGCGCCCGGCGCTGCGAACGGCGAAACCTCGGCCGTGAGCGCGTCGCCCGAGACGAGCGCGAAAGCAGCAAGCGCGACTGCGTGCACTGTTCTGTGCATCGTAATCTCCACGCCGTCCCGTATCGAAGCGGCCGAGCGGTCGGCTCTGGCCCCGGTCGAAGGCCGGGACGGTCGCGGAGGAATTGTCGCGAATTCGCGTTTAAGCGTTTGTAAATCGGTAACAACGCCAGGTCCTTAAAGATAAAGAACGGTGTATTTGTGTGTCCCTGGATCGGGATTATTTACCATGCACGCCCGGCCATGGCATTTCGGCCGTCGGCTGGGCACGGTCGCAACAAGGCGCTAGAGATCGAGCAATGGTCGGCGGCGAGAAAGACATCGATCCGGCGAGCGAGCTGGTCGAGGAGGACGACGAGCAGACGCTGCCGGAGGGCGAGGAGCTTGCGCTCGATGACAGCGCGAGCCCGCGCGGCGGCGCGTCGCTATTGCGCTACGCCAAGCTCGCGCCGTCGGCGCCCGGCGTCTACCGCATGCTCGACGCGGCCGGCGAGGTGCTCTACGTCGGCAAAGCCAAGAACATCAAAAAGCGCATCATGTCGTACACCCGGCCGACCGGACACGACACGCGCATCGAACGGGTGATCGCCGCGACCGCGACGGTCGAGTTCGTGACCACCGCGACCGAGACTGAGGCGCTGCTGCTGGAAGCCAACCTGATCAAGCGGCTGCGGCCGCGCTTTAACGTGCTGCTGCGCGACGACAAGTCGTTTCCCTACATCCTGATCACCGGCGACCATTGGGCGCCGCAAATCCTCAAGCATCGCGGCGCCCGCTCGCGCGCCGGCAGCTACTTCGGGCCGTTTGCGTCGGTGTGGGCGGTGAACCGGACCATCACCGCGCTGCAGCGCGCATTTCTGCTGCGCTCCTGCTCGGACGGCTTCTTCGAGAGCCGCACCCGGCCTTGCCTGCTGCATCAGATCAAGCGCTGCTCGGCGCCATGCACCAATGAGATCGAGTTCGCCGAATACCAAAAGCTGGTGCGCGAGGCCAACGCCTTCCTGTCCGGCAAGAGCCAGGCGGTGCGCGACGAGCTTGCGACCGAGATGGAGCAGGCCTCGACCGCGCTCGATTTCGAGCATGCCGCGATCTATCGCGACCGGCTGGCCGCGCTCTCGGCGGTGCAATCCTCGCAGGGCATCAATCCGCGCAGCACCGAGGAGGCCGACGTGTTCGCCATCCATCAGGAGGGCGGCTTCAACGGCATCGAAGTGTTCTTCTTCCGCACCGGCCAGAATTGGGGCAACCGCGCGTACTTCCCCAAGGCCGACCGATCGCTTGGCCCGGGCGAGGTGCTGGGCGCGTTCCTGGCGCAATTCTACGACGACAAGCCGTGCCCGAGCTGCATCCTGCTGTCGCACGACATCCCCGAGCGCGAACTGCTGGCCGAGGCGCTCAGCACCAAAAGCGGCCGCAAGGTCGAGGTTCTGGTGCCGCAGCGCGGCGAGAAGAAGGAGCTGGTCGCCCATGCGCTGGTCAACGCGCGCCAGGCGCTCGGGCGCAAGCTCGCCGATACGTCGTCGCAGCAAAAGCTGCTGCGCTCGCTGTCCGAGACCTTCGGCCTGCCGCGCGTGCCCAGGCGTATCGAGGTCTATGACAACAGCCACATCCAGGGCTCCAACCCGGTCGGCGCCATGATAGTGGCCGGGCCCGAGGGCTTCCGTAAAAACCAGTACCGCAAGTTCAACATGCGCTCGGTCGAAGCCGGCGACGACTTCGGCATGATGCGCGAGATGCTGGAACGCCGTTTCAAGCGGCTGCTGACCGAGACGCCGCGCGCCGACGGCGAGGTGGCGGCGGCGCTGATCGGGCTTGCCCCCGGGGAGGATGGCGACCAGCCCTGGCCCGACCTGGTGCTGATCGATGGCGGGCTGGGCCAGCTCAATGCGGCGCGCGAAACCTTGGCGGCGCTCGGTGTTGGCGATCTGCCGCTGATTGCGATCGCCAAGGGCGCCGACCGCGACGCCGGCAATGAGACCTTCTTCCGGCCCGACAAGCCACCGATCAAGCTGCCGCCGCGCGACCCGCTGCTGTATTTCGTCCAGCGGCTGCGCGATGAGGCGCATCGCTTCGCCATCGGCTCACACCGCACGCGCCGCAAGAAGGACATCCGCGAGGCCGGCCTGCAGGAGATCCCCGGCATCGGCCCGACCCGCAAGCGGGCGCTGCTTCGCCACTTCGGCACCCTCAAGGCGATCGAGCGCGCCTCGATCGCCGATCTCGCGGAGGTGCCGGGCATCAACGACGAGACCGCCCGCAAGATCCACGATTTCTTCCACGAATCCGCGGCCGCTTCGCGCTAGCGGAGCCGCGCGAAGCCAGGGTCTTAAGAAGGTCGGCTATGTCGAGAGCGATTGGCGCCCGACCCGGTTAGCGAAAGGTCGCCTGCTGCGCGTGCAGGACGGCGGCCTATGAGCGTCGCACTTCGGAATTAGTGGGCCTTGGCCAACAGAAAGTCTGGTGCACACCGCGTATAGTCCTGAGTGCCGCGCTTGCTCGTCCATTTCAGCCGATCGCCTTTGAGGGTCAATCGAACTTGCGTTGACCATTGTTCGCGCGAGTTTGAGCAGTTTGCCGCGACCTTCCACCCTGTTTCGGTCTGCTTTTGATTGCTAAAGATGCAGAACGTTTCGCCGGCCCAAGCCCCATCCATATTGATGATGGTTGGGAGCAAGCCGTCTCGGAAATTGCGGACGGAGCAAGCACCTGCATCCGGCACCCAAATACCCACGATCGTTGTCGACGGTTGCGCAGCCGGTTCGGGTATTGGCGCAATCTCGGCTATCTGTATTGGCGATGTCTTGACTGCCGTCGCTTCGACGATCAATTCGTGGCGTTCAGGTCGAGTGTCCTCAACAGTTTGAGGCCGTCCCGCGGAGGTTGATGAGACATTCAACTTCGGCTGCGCCAATTCCCGTTTGGCGACTGTACCGACATCGCCGACGTTCAGAACGACCGCAAAGCAGGTCAACAGTGCTCCAGCAGTGCCCAATAGCGACAGGGCAGACCTCGCGGGAAACGACATCTCATCCCCCTTCCTGGTTTGCGCAAAGCATATCAACTCAGCTCAGTTTGGTTACGGCAATGGCAGAAACACGGCAAAGACTCGGCTGTTTTGTGCTTGTCCAAATTCGCGCCGATTAAGGCAATCATCGCAGCGGGCGCGTTTGATCGGGGACGTGGCGAATTTATGAGCATGCGGCCTGGTTGAAATACCTGCGCCAACGCTTTCCCCTCTGCCCGCCGCCGCGCCGCCGAGCGCAGCGCAGGTCCGGCGCGGCTCCTCCTGGAGTGTTCGCGCCACCGAGCGGAGCGCAGGTGCGGCGCGGCTCCTCCTGGAGTGTTCGCGCTGGCCGCTCGCTTTGCTCGCCAGCGCGAACCGGGGGAGCGCGGAGCGTCCGCGGCAGTCTTGTCGTCGATCAATCGCGCCTGATGTCCGCTTCAGTTCGAAAGTGCCTATTCGCTGCGCGACAGCGAAATAACGCGATGTGCTATAAGCAGATTTGGGTCTCGGGCTCAGGAACTATACATCGGTATAGGTGCGATGATGCAAAGGCGGTCATTACAATCAGTGCTGAAATCGATCTTTTTTGATCGGGGGAGAGCGACAATGTTGCGGGCGGGCTTGGCATCGGTTGCATTCACGGCAATTGCCTTGATTGGCGCGGATTGTGCCGTCGCTCAAACGACCGGAGGGCGGCTTAAATCGATCGGCGAAAGCAAGACCATAAGGATCGCGCATCGCGCGGATGCCGTTCCATTCTCCTACTTTTCTAAGGACGGGCCGGCTGGCTACACCATCGACGTCTGCAAGCTCGTCGTCGCTTCACTCGAACGGCAGCTTGGCGTCCAAAATATGAAGATCGAGTGGGTGCCGGTGACGACACAGACGCGGTTCGACGTGATCGTGAAAGGGGCGGCGGACCTTGAGTGCGGATCGAGCACCGTGACGTTGGGTCGTATGAAACAGGTCGACTTCTCGAACTACGTTTTCGTCGAAAGCACCGGGCTGGCTGTGCGACGCGACGCCGGCATCAATGGTCTAAAGGACGTCGGGGGTAAGAAAATCGCGGTGATCGCAGGCACCAGTAACGAAAAGGCGGTCGCCCTGTTAAATCAGCAGCTGCAGCTCAACGCCATCGTCGTACCGGCCAAAGACCGGGACGAAGCCGTCGCGGCGCTGGACAGCAAGCAGGTGGATGCATTCGCCTGGGACAAGCTGCTGCTGATCGGCGCGCAATACAAAGATCGCGAGAACATCCTATTGTTGCCCGACGACCTCTCCATAGAACCCTATGCCATCGCGCTGCCGCGGGGAGACTGGGAGCTTCGGCTCGCGGTCAATACGGCACTTGGCGAGATCTTCCGAACCGGCGAAGCGAAGAGGATCTTCTATCGCTGGTTCGGGTCGATTAGTGCGCAGCCCACCGTTCTGCTTGGCTCCGTCTACTTGCTCGGCGCGCTGCCGGAGTGATTGAGGGCCGAAGCAGTCCGCGGGTCGCCAGCTTGTTGCAGCGTAATTGTCATGCCCGACAGTCCCAGAGATGCTTGAAGGCCGGACTGGCGTCCACGCAGCTTCAACACCACACCTTTTTCATTCCGCACTGTGGCAACCCGGCTGCCGCCGCCGATGGTCGCGTTAGAACCGACCGCGTTGTATGTGCCCGCAATATCGGAAACGTTGTGCAAGTTATCTGCCGTTCCGGTCAGTTGCACGGTGCTGATACCAACGCTACCAAGTTCAACACCCCCTATGGTCAGGCGAAAGCTCTTGCCACGGTAAGTCAGCGTGCCGCTTCCACTTCCGACGCCCACAATGAGCCCGGCCTTGACGAATTCGATGCGCACAGTGCCGGATTGTGCCTGAGCCTCAGGCTGAGCCTTAGCTCGAGGCTGCCTGGTCAGTGCCGCCATCGATGCGTCAACCATCAGGGTGGCAACAGCCGCACCAATCGCAAGAGACCTGATCAATCGAACGAAGCCAGCCATTCCGTTCTCCTTCAACCAACCCGGGGAGCGGGTTAGCAGCGTCTGAGTATCGGGTCGGACGCCGCGCAGGTAAAGGACCAATCCCCCACCCTGGGACAGCTTGGCCATGGTTTCCCCGACCAAGCTTCTTCATCAAGCCAGCGCCATGTCGCCAGCATGCAACGGCGGCGCTCAAGTAAATTGATATGAATCAAGCCTACGACATTCCGCGCAGCGAAATGGCTTCAGGACGCTGGCCTGAATAAGGCCTGAAACGCCTTCGCACCTGCACCATGAGATGCGAGCCGATGTCGCAGCTGGGTCATTTTTGACCGATCCAGCCAGTCTTGCCGACCGGTCGCTGTCCGCTTCGCCTCGAAAGCGGATCTGAGACTGGGCGACAAGCAGAAGGCGTGCCGGCGGATCGTAACGCGCTACAACAAGCTCGCGGCCAACGACCTGGCTTTCGTCCAGCGCGCATCAATTCGGTTGTGGCTGCGCGCTAATGAGACGATCTAGACGCCATCGCCTGAACGCGGTCGAATGGCGAGACGAGGAGGGGCCGTCATGCTCGATTACGTGATCCGCAACGCCCGCGTGCCCGGCGCCAAGACCAGGCTGAGAACGGCGGCACCGTCGATATCGGGTTCTCGCAGGGAAAAATTGCCGCACTGGAGCCGAAGCTGGTGGCCGATGCGCCCTCGCACGACGCGCAGGGCTGCCTGTGCTGCGGCGGCCTGGTCGAGACCCACATCCATCTCGACAAGTCGCGCATCATCGACCGCTGCACGCCGGAGCCGAGCCGCGGCAACCCGAACCACATGCAGCGCGTGCAGGCGGTCAAGCCGGGCTTCAGCGTCGAGGACATCTACCAGCGCGCCAAGCTTACCCTGGAGAACTGCATCAAGCAGGGCACCACGCGCATCCGCGCCCATGCCGAGATCGACCTGCCGGTCGGCACCAAGTGCATCGAGGCGCTGGCGCTGCTGCAGAAGGAATACGCCTGGGCGGTCGATCTGGAGATTTGCGCGTTTGCGCAGGAGGGCCTGGCGCACGTGCCGGAGGCCGACGCCGCGCTGGTCAAGGCGCTCGAAAGCGGCGCCACGGTGATCGGCGGCGCGCCGAACTACGACACCGACCATCCGGGCCAGATCAACCGGGTGTTCGAGCTGGCGCGGCGCTACGGCATCGACATCGACATGCACATCGATTCCGGTCACGACCCGGCCAGCATGGACCACGGCCTGGTCGCCGAGCTGGCGGAACAGCACAAGCTCGGCGGCCGGGTCGCGATGGGGCACATGACCAAGGTCGCGGGCCTGCCGCCGGAGAAGCAGAAGGACATCGCCAGGCGGCTGGCCGACGTCGGCGTGGCGGTGACCGCGCTGCCGGCGACCGATCTGTTCGTGCTCGGGCGGCACAAAGAGTTCGACGTGCCGCGCTGCGTCACCGACCTGAACCTGTTCGCCGAGCACGGCTGCAACTGCTCGATCTCGTCCAACAACGTGCTCAACCCGTTCACGCCGCTCGGCGACTGCTCGCTGATCCGGATGGCGAATTTGCACGCCAATGTGCTGCAGGTCGGCCAGCCCGACCGGCTGGCCGAGCTGTTCGCCATGATCTCCGAACGATCCGCCCGGCTGATGAACCTGAAGGACTACGGCATCAGGATCGGCGGCGCGGCCGACGTGACGATGATCGACGCCAAATCGCCGGCCGAGGCGGTGGCGACCAACGCGCCGGTGCTGGCGGTGTTCAAGCGCGGCCGGCAGACCGTCAATCGTCCGCGCGCCGAGCTGCTGCGGCCGAACTAAACGTTGCGGATGGGATTGGAGACAGTCGGACAACGAGGGGATTCGGCGTGCGGCATGCCGTGGTCGTCCTTTGATGTCGATCGTGGCGGAGCGATGCAGCGAGCACGCTTTACCCTCCCCCGCACGCGGGAGAGGGGAAGCGAGTGTGTCGCGCATTCCGAGTCAAACCACCGCAAGCGCTTCAGTCAAAGCACTCAGCCCCGCCGGCTCAGTCCTTCAAGCTCGGATAAAGCTCCAGCGCGGTCTGGCCGAAAATCCAGTCGCGGTCGGCTGAGCTGGCAAACGCCAGCGCCCGCTGCGCCTTGCCGAGGATGTCGGCGAGCGTGCCCGCGGTCGCCGGGAAGTTCGAGCCCCAGGCGATGCGGTCCGCGCCGAAGGCTTTGATCAGCGCGCCGAAGAACGATTCCGGCGTGGCCTTGCCCCAATCCTTCGGCTCGACGTTGATCGGCGTCAGCTTGAGGAAGACGTTGCGATAGCGCGCCAGCTCGAAAAACTCCTGGTCGGCGGCGAACGGCGGGCCATCGGTCAGCACCGGCCGCGCCAGGTGGTCGAGGATGATCCGCACCTGCGGGAAGCGTTCCAGCAGCCCGCGCAGTTGCGGAAAGCCCTGCGGCGTCATCTGCATGCAAACCGGGATGCCGACGTCGCTGGCGTGCTGCCAGGCCGGAAACGTGCGCGGATCGTCGAACCAGGTCGCCTGTCCGGGCATGGTGCTGCCGGTGGTGAACAGCCGCATGCCCGAGAAGCCGCGGCCGAGCCAGTGCCGCATCTTCTCGACGTTGTCGGGCGCCAGCATGTCGACCGAGAACACCCCGGTGAAGCGCTTGGGATGCGCGGCGATCGCCTCGGCCACGTAGCTGTTGTCGTGACCGTAAGCGGTCGAGGCCTGCACGATGGCCGACTTCGCCACCCCGGCCTGGTCCATCGCCTTGACCATCATCTCGTGGGTGGTCGGCCGGTCGCGCGACCAGGTGCTTTGATGACCGCCGAGCGGTTGCAGCGGATAGCGCAGGTTGTCGGTCGCGATCACATGCGGATGAATGTCGATGATCGGCATGGCTGTCACTCTTGCTTGAGCATGATCTTGTCCGAAAACCGCTGCACACTTTTCGGGATCATGCTCCTCCTTTGAGCATGATCTTGTCCGAAAACCGCTACACACTTTTCGGGATCATGCTCTACGCTTCAGGATCGACGAACGCCTGCTCAATCGGCATCCGCTCGGGAATCAATTTCTGCTGCAGCGCGTAGCTCATCAGCGCCTCGATGCTGGCGCGGTTGGCCTTCATGCCATAGGGCAGCGGATCGCCGACCAGCGGCATCAGCGAGCGATAGCGCTTGTCGTTGTCGGTGTCGCCTTGGCCGCGCTCCAGGCGCTCGACATAGCCGTATTTCGCCGTCGAGAACGCCTCATAGAGCGCGCGCGCGATCCAGGGGTGTTTGTTCAGCACATCGGTCTTCACCACGATGGTGCCGTGGATCGGATAGATGCCGGTCCGGCGATACCAGTCGGCCTCCACCGCCGCCGAATCCGGGATCAGCTCCGGATAGTGCTGCGCCGGCGTCTGGCCGCCTTGCTCCCAGTTGGCGGTCGGCGCGCCGGCGCGGCCGATGCCGGCCGGGCCGGTGAAACCGGCCTGCAATTCGCCGCTCGCCATCATGGCGGCCAGCGACTGGCCGGGCGGCGCGTGGATGACGTTGTCCGGCAGCTTGAGCGTGGTGACGTGCTCCTCGTCGTCCACCACCCAGGTGACCTTGCCGGCATCGAGCCCGTACTCGTTGCTGAAAATGCCGCGGGTCCATACGCCGGTGGTCACCGAATAGGCGCGCACGCCGACGCGCTTGCCCTCGAGCTCCTTCGGCACCTTGATGCCGGCATCGGGCCGCACCACGAAGCCGCCGTGATGAAACCGCCGCATCACAAAGATCGGCAGCGCGATATAGGGCGCGCCGCGCGCGCGGGCGATCAGGTAGGTGGTCGGCGCCAGCTCGCAGACGTCGAATTCGAGATCGCGCACCATCCGGCGGAACGCCGCGATGATCGGCACGACCTCGACAAAGTTGGCGGCGACGCCCTCGATCGGGACCGATCCGTTCTTGACCGCCGCGGTGTGGCCGGCTGTGGCGACCGCGATGGTCAGCGGCACCGCCGTCATTGCTTCTCAAGCCCGGCGTTTTCGATCACCGCCGCCCATTTCTCGATGTCGGCGCGCATGCGCGCCTGCATCTCCTCGGGCGTGGTGCCGCGGGCATCGAGGCCGAATTGCAGCGCCTTGGCCTGGATGTCGGGCGATTTCAGCGCCTCGCGGATTTCCTTGCTGAGGAACTGGACGATGTCGTTGGGCGTGCCTGCCGGCGCCGAGACCGCGTTCCAGCTCGTCACCACGAAACCGGGCAGGCCGCTCTCGGGCACGGTCGGCACGTCCGGCGTCGAGGCCGAGCGCGCCTCCCCGGTCGATGCCACCGCCTGGAGTTGCCGGGCGGTGATGGCCGAGCCGAGCCCCGCCAGATAATCGATGCCGACGTCGACATCGCCGCGGATCAGCGCCGTCACCAGATCGGGCGTGGTGCGGAAGGTGACCAAGGTGACGTCGATCTTGGCCGAGGATTTCAGCAGCACCGCCGACAGATGCTGGGTGCTGCCGGGCGCGATGGTGCCGAGGTTCAGCTTGCCGGGATTCTGCTTGGCGGCCGCAATGATGTCGGCCACGGACTTGAGCGGACCGTCGGCTTTGGTGGCGATCAGCAGGTCGAGCCAGGCCAGCACCGAGACCGAGCTGAAGTCGCGCAGCACGTCGTAGGGCAGCGACTTGAACAGCGATTTGCTGATCGCGGTGCCGTTGCCGGTCAAGGTCAGCGTATAGCCGTCCGGCGCGGCCGAGGCGCCGGCTTTGGCCGCAATAATACCGCCGGCGCCGGGCCGGTTTTCGATGACGAATTGCTGGCCGAGGCGCTCGTGGAGCTTCTGGGCCACCAGCCGCGTCGTGGTGTCGGCGACGCCGCCGGGGCCGTAGGGCACCATGATGCGCACCGGCCGATTCGGATAGCCCGGCTCTGCGCCAGCTGGCGCCGATGCGGCAAATCCCGCCGCCACGACGCACAACAGCCATCGGCCGGCCCGGCGGCGCATTCGCAGCATCGATCCTCGCATGGCTTCCATCCCCGAATGAGCATCACGTCTTCGTGCGGCACGACGTCGCGAGCGCGCAACCGCCCGCATTATGCGCGGCCGGCGAGCTTTGCACAGCCTGTGAACGCGGAACCCAGCTCTGACCTGGCGCGCCTGTTCAGGCCGGCGCCGGAGGCGTATTGTCCGCTGCCAATGAACACCGTGTCCACGACGCCCCTGCCGGCCCGGCCGCTTGGGTTGCCGAATCTTTTGACCTATTCGCGCATCGCCGCGGTGCCCGTGGTGGTGGCGTTGATGTATTGGCAGAGCATTCTCGACGGCGGACTGTGGCTGCGCTGGATCGCGCTCGCGGTTTTCATCACCGCCGCCATCACCGACATGCTCGACGGCTATTTCGCCCGCATCTACGGCCAGCAATCGTCGCTCGGGCGGATGCTCGATCCGATCGCCGACAAGCTCCTGGTGGCGTCGTGCCTGTTGATGCTGGCGGCCGAGGAGACCATCCGCGGTTGGTCGCTGCTCGCCGCCGTCATCATCCTGTGCCGCGAGATCCTGGTGTCCGGCCTGCGCGAGTACCTGGCCGAATTGCGCGTCAGCGTCCCGGTGTCGCGGCTGGCGAAATGGAAGACCACCTGGCAACTGGTTGCGGTCGGGTTCCTGATCGCCGGCGATGCCGGCGACCGCGCAGCCTCCGTGCTGATGAAGCAGGAGGTCCTGGTCATCACCAACATCGGCCTGGCGCTGCTCTGGCTCTCGGCGCTGGTTACGCTTTACACCGGCTACGACTATATGCGTGCCGGGTTGCGGCATATGATCGACTGATGAGCTCCATGAGGCTGGTGTACTTCGCCTGGGTGCGTGAACGCATCGGCAAGGCCGAGGAGGAGGTCGTGCCGCCGCCGTCGGTGGCCACGATTGCGGACCTGATGCGCTGGCTCGGCGGCCGCGGCGAGGAATACGCCCACGCCTTCGAGAACCCCAAGGTGATCCGCGCCGCGATCGACAAAAGCCACGTCCGGCCGGACACGGCGATCACCGGCGCGCGCGAGATCGCGTTCTTCCCGCCGATGACCGGAGGCTGAATGGCGACCACGGTCCGCCTGCAGCGCGAGGACTTCGACGCCGCGGCGGAGGCGGCGGCGCTGACTCGCGGGCGGAGCGACATCGGCGCGGTCGTCACCTTCACCGGCATTTGCCGCGGCGCAGAAGCCGGCGAGCCGATCGTGGCGCTCACCCTCGAGCATTATCCCGCCATGGCCGAAGCCGAGATCGCCCGCCATGTCGAAGATGCCAAGGCGCGCTGGCCGCTGCTCGGCGTCACCGTCATCCACCGCCATGGGCGCATAACGCCGGGCGAGAACATCGTGCTGGTGGTCACCGCCTCCTCGCATCGCGAGGCGGCCTTTGCCGCGGCGGAATTCCTGATGGATTATCTGAAGACCCGCGCGCCGTTCTGGAAACAGGTGGAAAGCAAGTCCGGCGCCGCCTGGGTCGACGCCAAGGAGACCGACGATGCCGCGGCCGACCGCTGGCGGAAGCCGCCGGGCCGCGAGGCGGCGGAATAATTCACGGTGCGGCGCGTTGGTCCTAGAGCATGATCCGAAAAAGCCTGCCCCGGACTTGATCCGGGGTGTGTAGCGGTTTTCGGAAAAGATCATGCTCAAACAAGAAGCGCAGCGCCGAACGGGAGACGATTGCATGATCCGGTTTTTGGTTTTGGCCGTGGCGACGACCGCTTTTGCCGCATCCGCCTTGGCCGACACGCGCGTCAGCACGTTTCCGGTGACCGCAAGCTCGCGGCCCCATGACGTCGCGCCGGCGCCTGACGGCGCGGTCTATTACACCGGACAGATGAAGGGCTATCTCGGCCGCCTCGACCCGACCACCGGCAAGGACGAGAACATTCCGATCGGCGCCGGTTCCGCGCCGCATGGTGTGATCGTGGCGCCCGACGGCGCGGCCTGGATCACCGACGGCGGCTTGAACGCCAACGTCCGCTACGATCCCAAGACCAAGAAATTCGACTACTTCATGCTGCCGCCGCATCTGCCTTCGGCCAATCTCAACACCGGCGTGTTCGACAAGGACGGCGTCTACTGGTTCACCGGGCAGAACGGCGTGCACGGCTATGTCAATCCCAAGACCGGCAAGCAGGAGAGCTGGAAGTCGCCGCGCCGCGGCACCTACGGCATCACGGTCACGCCGTCGAATGAGGTCTGGTACGTGGCGCTGGCCGGCGACCACCTCGGCAAGATCGACAAGAGCAACGGCAATGTCGCGATCGTCGAGTCGCCCAAGAAGGGCGCCGGCCCGCGCCGGGTCTGGTCGGATTCCAAAGGCATGCTTTGGGTCAGCTTCTGGCATTCGGGCGACGTCGGGCGTTACGATCCGGCGGCGAAGCAATGGAAGACTTGGCGGCTGCCCGGCAATCCCGGCAGCGGTTGCTACTCGGTCTACGTCGACGACACCGACAAGGTTTGGCTCACCGACTTCCTGACCAACTCGATCGTCCGGTTCGATCCGGACACCGAAAAGTTCGAAACCTTCCCGAGCGACCAGCGCGGCGCGCAGGTGCGCCAGATGCTCGGCCGACCCGGCGAGGTCTGGGGCGCGGAATCCGGCAACGACCGCCTGGTGCGGATTAAGCGCTGACGGCGCGCGGGTGCGCCTGGACTTGTGATAATTTGCGCCGATGTCGCAGGCTCACACCCGCCGCAACATCTTGCATTGGCTCGCGGGCCTGCCGCTGCTCGCGGTCGGCGCCACGTCAACCGCCGCCGCCAGCGCGAAGGCTGCCTCGATCGGCCGCCTGATCGAGCAGGCGCGGGCGCTGCCGCAGGTGGCGCAGCGGATCGACTTCATCTCGCATGCGCTGCTCGGGGTGCGCTATCAGGCCCACACCCTGATCGGCGGCCCGAAATATCCCGAGCGCTTTGTGGTGCGCGACGACGCGTTCGATTGCGTGACGTTCTGCGAGGTCGCGTTGGCGGCCGCCATCGCCCCGGACCTGGACGAATTCGAGACCGCGCTGCGCCGCATTCGCTACCAGCACGGCACCGTGCAATGGCATCAACGCAATCACTATTTCGCCGATTGGGGCCAGCGCAACATCGCCAACGGCATCTGCGAGGCGGTCAAGATCGAGCCGTCGGTCGTGATCGACAAGATCGTGACCTGGCATCGGGCGCTCGGCCGGCACCCGGTCTCGATCCTGGCCGTGCCCAAGGCGGCATTCCTGGAGCAGAGCGGGCTGCTGGCGCCGGGCGACATCATCGGCTTCACCTCGCGCCGGTCCGGGCTCGACTATTTCCATACCGGTCTCATTGCCTTCGACAAGGATCGGACGCTGCTGCTCCGCCACGCCTCGCAAAGCCGCGGCCGGGTGATCGAGGAGAAGATGATCAGCTTTTGCACGGTCAATCCGGTGCAATACGTGACGCTGCTGCGGGCGACCGAAAAACCGCACGCGGCCGGGAGCCATTGACGTCCGTGGCGCGCAAGGCCCGTCCGAAGCCCTCGCGCGCCGCGCCGCCGGCGCGAACCGTGCTGGATTTCATCCGGCTCGCCGTTGCGCGCCTGCGGAAAGCCAAGCTCGCGTTCGCCCACGGCACCACCGATCCGGTCGCCGAGGCGGCGTTCCTGGTCGGCGAGACGCTCGGCGTTGCGCCCGACCGGATCGCGCGGCGCCTGGGCGCGCCGGTGACGCGGGCGCAGGGCGAGAGCATCCTGGCGTTGATCGAGCGGCGCATCAGGACACGGCAGCCGGCCGCCTATCTGGTCGGGCGCATCTACATGCGCGGCGTGCCATTCGCCATCGACCAGCGCGCCATCGTGCCGCGCTCGTTTCTCGGCGAGGTTATCGATGGCGACCTGTTCGACGCCGCGGGCAGTCCGCTGCTGCGCGAGCCCGCCGCGATCCGGCGCGTGCTCGATCTCTGCACCGGCTCGGGCTGTCTTGCGATCCTCGCCGCCCGGCGCTTTCCGCGGGCGCAGGTCGATGCCGTCGAGATTTCCAAGGATGCGCTTTCCTTGGCGCGACAGAACGTCGCCGCACACGGCCTGAAAAAGCGCATCCGGCTGCTGCACGGCGATCTGTTCGAGCCGGTGCGCGACGCGCGTTACGACCTGATCATCGCCAACCCGCCCTATGTCGATGCCGCGGGCATGAAGAATCTTCCGCCGGAATGCCGTCACGAGCCGCGCCTGGCGCTCGCCGGCGGCGCCGACGGGCTGGCGGTGATCCGGCGCATTCTCGATCGCGCCGGCGCGCACCTGACCGATCAGGGCGGCTTGCTGTGCGAAGTCGGGCGCGGCCGCCAGCGGCTGGAGCGCGCCTATCCGAACCAAGGCTTCCTTTGGCTCGACACCGAGGACAGCAGCGGCGAGGTGTTCTGGCTCGATGCGGCGGCGCTGCGCTGACCGCGGCCGTTACGCCGCGGCGGCCTTGCCCTTGGGCTGCACCTCGGCGGTGTAGTCGTCCATCAGTTGCCTGGTGATCGCGCCCGGCGTGAAGCGCCACTGCGCGATCTCGGACACCGCCGTGACCTCGGCGGCGGTGCCGGTGATGAAGCACTCCGAGAAGTCGTTGAGTTCGTCCGGCATGATGCGGCGCTCGATCACCTCGATGCCGCGCTTTTTCGCCAGCATGATCGCGGCGGCGCGGGTGATGCCGGCCAGGAAGCAATCGGCGATCGGCGTGTGGATCTTGCCGTCCTTGATGAAGAAGATGTTGGCGCCGGTGCATTCGGCGACGCGGCCCAGCCAGTCGAGCATCATGGCGTCGGCGTAGCCTTTGCGCTCGGCGCGGTGCTTGGAGATGGTGCAGATCATGTAAAGCCCGGCGGCTTTGGCGATGCAGGGCGCGGTCTTGGGATCGGGCCGGCGGTAGTCGGCGAGGTCGAGGCGGATGCCCTTGAGCCGCTGCGCCGGGTCGAAATAGCTCGGCCAGTCCCAGGTCGCGATCGCGAGATGGATCGTGTTCTGCTGCGCCGAGACGCCCAGTTGCTCCGAGCCGCGCCAGGCGATCGGCCGCACATAGGCGTCCTTCATGCCGTTCTTTTCCAGCACAAGCTGCTTGGCGGCGTCGATTTCGGCGACCGAATAGGGGATCTCGAAGTCGAGGACATTGGCCGACGTCTTCAGCCGCTGGCTGTGCTCGGTGCCCTTGTAGATGGTGCCGCCATAGGCGCGCTCGCCCTCGAACACGGCGCTGGCGTAATGCAGGCCATGGGTCAGCACATGGATTTTGGCCTCGGGTCCGCGGATCAGCTTGCCGTCGAACCAGATCAGACCTTCCATTTGGTCGAATGGCACCGCCATGGCATTCCCTCCTGGGCCGGGACCCCGCTGGATCCCCAATTTTGCGGCCTTTGGCCGGTTTTGCGTCGCGCCTCAAGTCCCGATATGTTGCGCCTGAACCATCAGAGCGCGCTTCCCGAGGCGGTTCAACGAAGACCGCCGGAAGCTGCCCTTCCGGTACGATCCTTTCGTGGTGGCGCGTCTTTGGGTAACAATCAAACCGAAATATGTCAATATGGCTGACATAAATTTATCCAGCCAGGGCGACCGGACTTCGGCCTCCGAATCGGAGCCGCGGGGGCGGTCCGCCGAGCCGATCTGGGACATTATCGAGCTCCTGTTCTTCGCCTACCGCGACTTCGTCAGCGATCCCGACGACGTGCTGGCCAAGTTCAACTTCGGCCGCGCCCACCACCGGGTGCTGCACTTCGTCAACCGCCATCCCGGCATGAAGGTTGCCGATCTGCTCGACGTGCTGAAGATCACCAAGCAGTCGCTCGGGCGGGTGCTCAAGCAGCTCGTGGACCAGGGCTACATCGTGCAGAAGGAAGGCGAGAACGACCGCCGCCAGCGGCTGCTCTACGTCACGCCCAAGGGCGAGACGCTGGCCATGAAGCTCGCCGGCTTGCAGACCGAGCGGATCGCGCGCGCGCTGGCCGAGCTTGGGCCGAACGCGCATGAGGCGGCGCGCCGCTTTCTGGTCGCGATGATCGACGCCGACGGCCGCGACGACGTGCAGAAGCTGATCGCGCGCGCCGACCGCGCGCGCCTGCCGCGGTCCTGACCGCACGGGGAGGAGCATGGCGCCCGCGCCGGTTCCGGTTCCGCTCGCCGACGACGCCCCTCATCTGCTGGTGGTCGACGACGACCGCCGCATCCGCGATCTGCTGTCGCGCTTTCTGAGCGGCGAAGGCTATCGCATCACCACCGCCGACTCGGCCGCGATGGCGCGCGCCAAGCTGACGAGCCTGAGCTTCGACCTGCTGATCCTCGACGTCATGATGCCGGGCGAGACCGGCTTCGAGTTCGCCCGCCGCATCCGCGAAACCTCGACGGTGCCGATCCTGATGCTGACCGCGCGCGATGCTGCGGAAAGCCGGATCACCGGGCTCGAGATCGGCGCCGATGATTACGTCGCCAAGCCGTTCGAGCCGCGCGAGCTGTCGCTGCGCATCGCCAACATTCTCAAGCGCGCCAAGCCCGCCGCCACGCCCGCGGTCGAGAACGTCCGCTTCGGCCAATTCGTGTTTCACATCGGCCGCGCCGAGCTGCGCAAGGGCGACGAGGTGATCCGGCTGACCGACCGCGAGCGCGAAATGTTGACCGTGCTCGCCAGCAGCCCGGGCGAAACGGTGCCGCGCATGGCGCTGGCCGGCTCCGGCGCGCCGGTGAGCGAGCGCGCAGTCGACGTTCAGGTCAACCGGCTGCGCCGCAAGATCGAGCGCGATCCGGGCAATCCGATGTTCGTGCAGACCGTGCGCGGCATCGGCTATCGCCTGATGGTCACGCCATGACCAGCCTCGACATCGGCATCGCCCGCCTGCGCTCGGCCGCGACCCGCGTCACGGGCGGCTGGGGCCGCTTCAATCTCTGGTTCCGGGCGATGATGCCGAAGGGTCTGTACGCCCGCTCGCTGCTGATCATCATCATGCCGATGGTGGTGCTGCAGTCGGTGGTCGCCTTCGTGTTCATGGAGCGGCATTGGAATTCGGTCACCCGCCATCTGTCGGCCGCGGTGGTGGGCGACATGGCGGCGCTGATCGACGTCTACAAGACCTTTCCGCAGGAGCGCGACAACATCCGGATCCGAAAGATCGCCCAGGAGCGCCTGGGTCTGGTGCTCGATTTCCTGCCGATCTCGGAAATGCCGCCGCCCGGTCCGAAGCCGTTCTTCTCGCTGCTCGACCAGGCGCTGTCGATCGAGTTGCGCCGGCAGATCGGCCGGCCGTTCTGGACCGACACCGTCGGTCGCTCGTCGTTGATCGAAGTCCGCATCCAGCTCGATGACACGGTGATGCGGGTGTTCGCGCGGCGCAGCTCGGCCTATGCGTCGAACTCGGAAATCTTCCTGATCTGGATGGTCGGCACCTCGCTGGTGCTGCTGGCGGTCGCCATCGCGTTCCTGCGCAACCAGATCAAGCCGATCCTGCGGCTGGCCGACGCCGCCGAGAGCTTCGGCAAGGGCCGCGAGGCGCCGAACTTCCGGCCGCGCGGCGCGCGCGAGGTCCGGCGTGCGGCGCAGGCCTTCATCGAGATGAAGCAGCGCATCGAGCGCTCGATCGAGCAGCGCACCGCGATGCTGGCCGGCGTGTCGCATGACCTGCGCACGGTGCTGACCCGCTTCAAGCTCGAGCTGGCGCTGCTCGGCGACAGCGCCGAGGTCGAGGCGCTCAAGCGCGACGTCGACGAGATGGGCCGCATGCTGGAGGCCTATCTGGCGTTCGCGCGCGGCGACAGCGGGGAGCAGTCCGAGCCGACCGACATGGCGGCCTTCCTTGACGAGCTGAAGGTCGACGCCGAACGCAACGGCCACCGCTCCAGCGTGAATTTCCACGGCTATCCGGTGGTCACCGTGAAGCCCGCGGCGTTCAAGCGCTGCCTCGCCAACTTGGTGTCCAACGCCGCGCGCTTTGCCGACACGATCGAGATCACCGGCCACCGCGATCATCGCAACCTGACCGTCACGGTGGACGACGACGGGCCCGGCATCCCATCGACCATGCGCGAGGAGGTGTTCAAGCCGTTCCTGCGGCTCGACGACGCGCGCAACCAGGACGAGGGCGGCACCGGCCTGGGACTCGCCATCGCGCGCGACATCGCACGCTCGCACGGCGGCGACATCACGCTCGGCGAGAGCCCGCTCGGCGGCCTGCGCGCCACGGTCCGCGTTCCGGTGTAACAGGAATCAGTAATCAGTGATCAGTAATCAGAAGGCAAGATTTGCCGCACCTTGTACTGATTACCGACTACCGATTTCTGATTCCTGGTCGCTACATCGCCACCCGATCCTCGCGCCGGCCACGGCCGGGGCGCGCGGCGCGGCGGACCCGCTGACCGAACTCGCAGGCCGCCTGCGGAATGCGCAACAGGTCGTCGAGCAGGCCGGCAAAGCGCTGGCCGCGCGCCAGCTCGCGATCGAGCGCGGCGAGCGTGCGGGACAGCCCCGGCTCGTCGTCATCGACCCAGGTGCGCAGCACGTGCGCAAACAGCAGCGCCAGCCCCTGGGCGCGCATCATGCCCTTCGGCCCGGAGGCGCCGATGCCGGCGGCGGTCAGCATCCATTGCTGGGAGCGCACCGAGAGCGCGTTGAGCGCCAGCGCCAGCGGCGGATTGCGCGGTGTCGAGCGCAGCAGTGAACGGATCGCCTCCTTGTGCGGCGCCAGCAGCTCGAGCCGGCGCATCAGCACGTCGAACAGCCGCTCGCGCGGCGATTCCTCGTCGAGCTCCGGATCGATCTCGGCCAGCACCTTGCGGTCGAACTCCTTGACATGGGCGGCGAAGACGGCGAGCGGCGAGGCGAACTCGCCGCGCAACTCGGCGAGCGAGACCTCGGCGCGCTCGGCGATCTCGGCGAGCCCGATCCGCTCGATCGGCTGCTCGGCGAGCAGCGCCAGCAAGGCCTGCACGATGCGCTCGCGCGGCGTGCCGGAGATCTTGGACTTGATCGCGACCTTGGAGGTTGAGCGGCGGGCTTTGGAACGGGTCGCTTTGCGGGCCATGACGCGCCTCCTGGGACAGCACCTTGCCGGAATCTAGTGCTGCGGTACGGCCGTTCCAAGGCACCCGCCGGTGGCCCGGGACCGTACCGGGCTCCACTCGGGTCCTATCCGGCCAATTCCTTGCCGCGCCGGGTCGCGGCCGCCACCGCCCTGGTCATCAGCGGATCGAGGCCGTCGCCGGCCATCAGCACCGCAAGCGCGGCGGCGGTCGTGCCGCCCGGCGATGTCACGTTCTGCCGCAAGGTGGCGGCGGGCTCGGGCGAGCGGTGCAGCAACTCGCCCGAACCCGCGACGGTCTCGCGCGCGAGCTTCTCGGCCAGCGCCGCCGGCAGACCGGCGGCGGCGCCGGCCCGCGCCATCGCCTCGGCGAGCAGGAAAATATAGGCCGGGCCTGAGCCCGACACGGCGGTCACCGCGTCCATCAGCGCTTCGTCGTCGACCCATTCGACCGCGCCGGTCGCGGCCAACAGCGCATGCGCGAGCTTGCGCGCGGCGGCATTGGCGCGGCGGTTGCCGACCGCGACCGTGATGCCGCGGCCGATGGCGGCCGGCGTGTTGGGCATGGCGCGCACGATCGCAGCACCCGGCAGGTGGTCTTCCAGGAAGCGCAGCGTGCGGCCGGCCATGATCGAAACCACCACGGTCTTGGCACCGACCCAGCCTGCGACCGCGGGCAGCGCCTCCGGCGCGGTCTGCGGCTTGACCGCGACCACCATGGCGGCGACGTCGCCGATGCCGCGCTTGCCGCCGATCGGCGGATTGATGCGCAGCCCGCGCTTGACCAGCGCCTTGATCGCCTTCGCCGGCTGCGGCTCGATCACCACGATCTTCTTGGGCGGCAGGCCGCGCGCCAGCCAGCCTTCGAGCAGCGCGCCGCCCATCTTGCCGGCGCCGATCAGCACCAGCGTGCCGGGAATCGAGGCGAGGGGATTTGCAGATTTTGCGGATTTGGCCATGACACTCTCGGTGGTCATCGTCCGCGCCAACGGACGATCCAGGTACCGCAGGCGCTGCGGATCAGTCTGCCTGCCGCGCCTACTGGATGCCCCGCTTTCGCGGGGCATGACAAGCCGAATTGTTGGCCGTTGATGGGCCTACGCCTCGCCCGAGGTCTCGAACATGGCGGCGTTGAGCGCCGAGCGCGCCGACTTGCCGGCCCAGACCACGAACTGGAAGGCCGGGAAATAGCCCTCGCAGGCCTCCAGCGCGCTCGACAGCAGCGCCTGGCATTGCTGGTTGCCGGCCTCGGCGCCGCCGGCCAGCACCAGCGCATGCCGGAACATGATCAGGCCGTCCTGGGTCCACAGGTCGAAATGCCCGATCCACATCTGCTCGTTGACCAGCGAGGTGAGCCTCTGCACCTCGTCGCGGCGGCGCTCCGGCACCTTCATGTCGAAGGCGCAGGCCAGATGCAGCGCCTCGATGTCGCCAAGCCAGGTGAAGGAAATCTGGTAATCGCTCCAGCGGCCACCGACCACCATGGTGATCTCGTCTTCGCCGGCGCGCTCGAACGCCCAATCGTTGCTCGCAGCGATGCGCTCGACCACGTCGAGCGGATTCGTCCGAAGCTGCTCCTTGAGCTGGGCCTGCGCCATGCCGTCTCCAATGGGTCGCTCGAGAGTGGGGTTGGTTCCCCGCCAACCACACACGCACGCGACGCGTTACGGCACGCTGCGAACCGATGACACGCAGACGCCCCGGTGCAAGCCCGATTGACTCGTTCGGGGCGAATCACTTGCGAGTCCGACTATATCCGCGCGCTGACTCGGCCCGCAAATGCCGTTGGGCACGGCCGAAGTTATTGAGGAGTCGCTTGAATCGGGCGAGGTCGCAGGAATCGCGTCCGGCCGTGGATCTGCGGGTGTCGCATCGTCAACGGTGACTGTGGAAAACCGCGGCGCAGCGCGGCAATTTTTTTAGTCGAATAGACTCGACACCGACTCTTCCGACGCGGTGCGGCGCACCGCTTCGCCGATCAGGCTCGCGATCGGCAGCACGCGGATGTTTTTGGCGACGCGCACGGCTTCGGTCGGTTGGATCGAGTCGGTGATCACCAGCTCCTTGAGCTTGGAGGCGGCCACGCGCGCGACCGCGCCGCCCGACAGCACGCCGTGGGTGATGTAGGCGGTCACCGAGTTGGCGCCTTGTTCGAGCAGCGCGTCGGCGGCATTCACCAGCGTGCCGCCGGAATCGACGATGTCGTCGACCAGCACGCAGGTGCGGCCCTGCACGTCGCCGATCACGTTCATCACCTCGGATTCGCCGGCGCGCTCGCGCCGCTTGTCGATGATGGCGAGCGGTGCGTTGATGCGCTTGGCGAGCCCGCGGGCGCGCACCACGCCGCCGACGTCGGGCGACACCACCATCAGCGAGTTGAGCTCGTAGCGCTCCTTGATGTCGCGCACCATCACCGGCGAGGCGAACAGGTTGTCGGTCGGGATGTCGAAGAAGCCCTGGATCTGGCCGGCGTGCAGGTCGAGGGTGAGCACCCGGTCGGCGCCGGCGCGGGTGATCAGGTTGGCGACCAGCTTGGCGGAGATCGGCGTGCGCGGCCCGGGCTTGCGGTCCTGCCGGGCGTAGCCGAAGTAGGGCAGCACGGCGGTGATGCGGCGGGCCGACGAGCGGCGGAGCGCGTCGATGATGATCAACAGCTCCATCAGATGGTCGTTGGCCGGATACGACGTCGACTGCACGATGAACACGTCGGCGCCGCGGACGTTCTCCTGAATCTCGACGAAAATCTCCATGTCGGCGAAGCGCCGCACCACCGCCGCCGCCAGCGAGGTGGAGAGATAGGAAGCGATCGCCTCGGCGAGCTCGGGATTGGAGTTGCCGGCGACGAGCTTGATCGCTCCGTTCTTCGCCATGGCTGCCTCCTGGGATCCGCACGCGGATACGGACGGCGTGGTGATACCAAGGCGCTGCGCCGCCTGGCAATAAGCTGGTTTTGTTGTCCCGGGGCTTTTTCGGCTAAGGCGAGGTCCCCGGCCGGGCCACGATTCCGGCAACCTCGGGCGTGTCGCCGCGCGCCAGGGCGAACGTCAGCAAGCCCGGCCCGGATGCGATGGCGGAGCCGCCCGAGCGGGGCTCGCTCAGGAACGCCGCGACGCGCTCCATGCCGCTGCGGGCGATGCGGCGGACGACCTGGTCGTCGGCCAAGGCCCAGGCGTCGCGATGGCGGCCGGCGGCGGCCGGCTCTTCGCCTGCGATCCGAAGCGCACGCTGCCTGTCGGCGTCATAGATGTCCCACACCCAGACGAACGAGGTCTTGCCGCGGTTGACCGTGGCGGACACATAGGCGCGCACGCGGTAGGTCGCAGGCCCGGTGCGCGAAACCACGGTCACGTGCTGCGCGGTCGCCTCATCGCTGAGGGTCGCAACCATGCGGCTGAACACCGCCGGCGGCGGGCCGTCGATCGATTCAAAGGCGACGCTGGTTGCGGACAGGCCGGTCAGGGCGGTGCGGGCGCCGCTGTCGGCGCCGGTGACGCAGCCCGATACTGCTGCGGCGAGCGCCGTGGCCGCCGTCACCCGACACAACAGACGCCGACGCGGCGCGCCGCCTGCGCGCCGGACTCCACGCCAATCCATTCGACACCCCTGCGGCCCTTATCCGAGCCGTCACGCCGATGAATTGGTAGCTGCTCCCGACGCCGCGGTCCACCCGGCGTGCCGCCTTGTCGAAGGTGGTTGCCTCAATCGGCGAGCACGATGGCGTTGACGTGCCGGCCGTAATCGTGCTCGGCGCGATGGGTGGTGCGACGGTAGGAGAAGAACTGCGCCGGATCGGCGTAGGTGCACAGCCCGACGTCCTCGATTTCGGCGACCCGCGCCTGCCGCAGGCGCGCGACCACATAGCCCGCCAGATCGAACAAGGCATGGCCGGCGCGCGGCGCGGCTGCGAAGTGGCGCGCGTTGCCGGCGTCGTCGGCCAGAAAGCGATCGACCAGCTCCTGCCCGACCTCGTAATTCGGCTGACGGATCATCGGGCCGGCCGCCGCCACCATCCGGTGGCGCGTCGCGCCCAGCGTCTCCATCGCGGCGACGGTCGCCTCGATCACACCGGTGAGCGCGCCGCGCCAGCCGGCATGGGCGGCGCCGATCACACCGGCGTGCCGATCGGCCAGCAGCACCGGCCCGCAGTCGGCGGTGGAAATTCCAATCGCGAGACCCGCCGTGCGGGTCACGATGGCATCGGCGCGCGGCCGCTCGCTCTGCGGCCACGGATGGTCGGCGAACACCACCTGCGGCGAATGGATCTGATAGGCCGTGATCAGCCGATCCGGCGCAACGCCGAGGCTTGCCGCCATGCGCGCGCGGTTCTCGCTGACCTTGCCGGGTGCGTCATCGGAGCCGATGCCGCCGTTGAGGCTGGCGTACACGCCGTCCGAGACGCCGCCGGCGCGGGTGAAGAAGGCGTGGCGGATGCCGGGCAGTGCGCTCAGCGCTCGGGCTTGCAGCATGGCGATGTTGGCTCGGCTGAGTTCACGGCGACAGCGGTTCGAAGCCCGGCAGCGGCCCGAGCTTCGGATCGGCAATGGCGAGCACCTTGAACAGCCGTCCCATCTCGGTGCGGCCTTCGCCCATCAAGCGTTTGACCGCGCCGTTGATCTCCTCGGTCTTGGCTGGCGGCGCATAGGCGCTCAACGCCGCGGCGCGCTTGTCGATACCAAGCGCGCGCAGGAACTGCGCCTGCTCGATCGGCCCCTGCACGCGCGCGCCCATGCTCTCGGCGGCCTGGGCAAACGCCTGGAAGTCGACATGGGCGGTGAGATCGACCTCGCCCGGACTGTGCAAAGGGTTCTTGAAGGCGTGGCCGCCGACCGCCTGCAGCGTCTCGCCAGGCGCGCTTGCGACGTGGCCATAGTCGATCACCAGCGCGGCGCCGCCCTGTCGCACCATGCGCTGGCCGAGCGCCAGCGGCAGGTTGTCGGTGCGCCATTCGTAGATCGTGCCGATCGGCGCATCGCGCGCGCTCGGCGGGACCAATTGATCGAACAGCGGGATCAATTCGTTGGCGATGCCAAACGTGAGATTGCCGTCGGCGCCGATCTCGACCGCCCGCTCGTACCAACCGTTGAACTGCTTGATCGCCTGGTTCACCGGCAGCGAGTCGAAGAACTCATTGGCCAGCACGATGGCCGGGCCCTCGGGCACCTCGTCGAACGTCTGATGCCACATCACCGGCAGATCGATGCCGCTGAGCGCCTGCTTCTGGCGCTCCCGCAACACCGGGCTTGCTTCGACCAGATGCACCACGATGGCCGAGCGAAACGCCGGCACCACCTGCGCTGCGCGCAGCGCATCGAGCATCATGGAGCCGCGGCCCGGGCCGAGCTCGACCAGCCGCACATTCTCCGGCTGTCCCATGACATGCCAGGCCGACGCGGCCCACAGGCCGACCAGCTCGCCGAACACCTGGCTGATCTCGGGCGACGTCACGAAGTCGCCGGCGCGGCCGAGCGGATCGCGCGTCATGTAGTAGCCGTGCTGGGGATGGCCGAGGCACAGCCCCATGAATTGCCGCACCGGCATCGGCCCGGCCAGCGCGATGCGGCGGCGGATTTCGGTTTCGAGCGGCGAGTGCGCCAAGGATGCTCCTCAGGCTCGCTGTAATCGCGGCCGGACCAACGCGGCGGCGATGAAGGCCAGGCCGGTGAGCATCAGCGGCACCGACAGCACCATGCCCATGGTCAGTCCACCCCAAAGGAATCCGAGCTGCGCGTCGGGCTCGCGGAACAATTCGCAGACGATTCGTGCAACAGCGTAGCCGAAGGCGAACATCCCGGTCACGAGGCCCGGACGCTTCAGCGCTCCCATTCGGATCGCAACCAGCAGGAGAATCAGCAGGACCAGGCCTTCGAGCGTGGCCTCGTAAACCTGGCTTGGGTGGCGCGGCAGCGGTCCGCCGGTTGGAAACACCACCGCCCAGGGCACGTCGGTCGGCCGGCCCCACAGCTCGGCGTTGATGAAATTGGCGAGCCGCCCGAGAAACAACCCGATCGGCGCGACCGCGCAGGTCAGGTCGCCGAGCGACAGGATCGGAATTTTGCGCCAGCGGGCGAACAGCACGACCGCGAGCACGCAGCCGATGAAGCCGCCGTGAAACGACATGCCGCCCTTCCAGAGCTGCGCGATCTCGGTCAGGTGGTCGAGAAAGTGGCCGGGATTGTAGAACAGCACATAGCCGACGCGGCCGCCGAGGATGATGCCGAGCGTCACCCACAAAATGAAATCGTCGAAGTCGACCACCGTCAGCGGCGCCGGTCCGCCCCAATAGCGCTCGTTGCGGATCAGCGCGCGCGCATAGAGCCAGCCGAGCAGGATGCCGACGATGTAAGCCAGCGCATACCAGCGGATGGCGATCGGCCCGATGGTCACCAGCACCGGGTCGAAGTTCGGAAATGGCAGGACTGAAAGCGGCATCGCTCGGGTGGCCCGCGTTGCCGCCGTGATGCGGCCAGGAGCGTGGCGAAGTCAAGCCACGGCGCGACTGCGCTTTACTCCCTGCGTGTTCCATTCGGATCGCAACGATCTCAACGGCGGTTGGCTGGTTGTGCTGATGGCGCGCTGTCCGAGTTGGCCGGTGCAGCCGACGCAGGCGGGCCGACTTCTTTGTCGGTCTTGGCCTGATGAACATTGCCTTGGTGCCGGCACTTGCGGCGGCCGGTCGCCATCGCCATTGTCTGGCCAAGCGCAACCGAATGCTTCGGGGGATGCCGATGGCCCAGACCAGCAACCGCTTTTTCGACGAGGTGGCGCGGCTGATGAACGACGCCGCCGGGGTCGCCCATGGGGTGCGCCGCGAGTTCGACACCCTGTTCCGCACCCAGGCCGAGCGCATCCTCAACGAGCTCGACGTGGTCCGGCGCGAGGAGTTCGAGGCGGTCAAGGAAATGGCGCGGCTGGCGCGCGAGGAAAACGAGGCATTGAAGGCTCGCGTCGCGGCGCTGGAGGCCAAGCTCGGGCAGGGCGGTTAACGCCCGGCCCGGGCGCCTGGGCGAGCGCTTGGGCCGACTGGGCGGCAAATTTGGCGCGGTTTTCTTGTCTTTAACGGCAGGCGCGGCTATACAGCCGCGCGGCCAGGGTTCCAGCACCCCTGGAGGCATGCCGTGGCCGCAAACCCAATAGTTTCGGGCTCAAACATCAGTTTTGGCCCTAACGCGAGGTTGAGTTATGGCGACCGTCCAAGAGTTGAAGGCGACGGCACGTCCGCGGGCCGGCAAGGGGGCCGCCCGGGCGGAGCGTCGCGCGGGCCGCGTGCCCGGAGTGATCTACGGCGACCAGAAGCCGCCGCTGACGATCTCGCTCGATTACGCCGAGCTGCGGCAGCGTATCTATGCCGGTCGGTTCCTGACCACGATCTATGAACTCGAGGTCGATGGCGTGAAGCACCGCGTGATCCCGCGCGACTTCCAGCTCGACCCGGTGAAAGACAACCCGGTGCACGTCGACTTCATGCGGCTTGGCGAGGGTGCGGTGATCCGCGTCGCCATTCCGGTGCACGCCGTCAACGCCGACCAGGCGCCGGGCGTCAAGCGCGGCGGCACCGTCAACATCGTCACCCACACCGTGACGGTCCAGTGCAAGCCGGAAGCCATTCCAGCCTCGATCGACGTCGACATCTCCGAGCTCGAGATCAACTATTCGAAGCATTTGAGCGACATTAAATTCCCGGAGGGCGTCAAGCCGATCTCGCGGGTCGATCTCACGCTCGTCACCATCGTGCCGCCGTCCGGCTACGCCGAAGAAATGAAGGCCGCCGCCGAAGCCGCTGCCGCCGCGGCTGCTGCCGCTGCTGCGGCTGCTGAAGCCGGCCTCGTGCCGGGCGTCGAAGGCGCACCGGGCGCTGCACCGGGTGCAGTCCCAGGCGCGGCACCGGCTGCGGCGCCGGGCGCGGCACCGGGGGCGGCACCGGCCGCTGGCGCTGCTCCGGCTGCCGGCGCACCTCCGCCGCCGAAGAAGTGAGCATGATCCCGAAAAAGCCTGCCCCGCACTTGATGCGGGGCAGGAACCAGTTTTCGGACGAGATCATGCTCCAACAAAGGTTCGAGCCTGATCCGATTGTTTCGGATCGGGCCTAAAGCAGGCGGGACGCCATGCTGCTCTTCGTCGGGCTCGGAAATCCCGGCCCGGGGCACGTCCGCAACCGCCACAACGTCGGCTTCATGATGGTCGACGCCATCGCCAAGCGCCACGGCTTCCCGCCGTGGCGCCGCCGCTTCCAGGGCGTTGCTGCCGAAGGTTCGCTTGGCGGCGAGCGCGTGCTGCTGCTGCTGCCGGGCACCTTCATGAACGAGTCAGGCCGGGCGGTCGCCGAAGCCATGCATTTTTACAAGCTGCCGCTGTCCGACATCGCGGTGTTCCATGACGAACTCGACCTGCCGCCCGCCAAGGTGCGAGTGAAAACCGGCGGCGGCGTCGCCGGCCACAATGGTTTGCGCTCGATCACCGCCCATGTCGGCAACGACTACCGGCGGGTGCGGATCGGCATCGGCCATCCCGGCGTCAAGGACCTGGTGCATGGCTATGTGCTGACCGATTTTGCCAAGAGCGAGCGCGATTGGGTCGCCGCGCTGACCGACATCGTCGCGGACAACGCCGAGCTGCTGGCGCGCGGCCAGGACGCGAGCTTCCAGAACAAGGTCCATCTCGCCATGGACGCCAAGGGCTTCGGCCCGCCGGCGTCCGACGATCAGGACGCGGACTAAAGCATGATCCCGAAAAGTGTGTAGCGGTTTTCGGAAAAGATCATGCTCAAACAAAGCATGATCCCGAAAAGTGTGTAGCGGTTTTCGGACAAGATCATGCTCAAACTCAAATAAGCTAAGAGACCATCAAGAGATCATCATGGGATTCAAATGCGGAATCGTCGGCCTGCCGAACGTCGGCAAATCGACCTTGTTCAATGCGCTGACGCAGACCGCGACCGCGCAGGCGGCGAACTACATGTTCTCGACCGTCGAGGCCAACGTCGGTGAAGTTGCGGTCCCCGACCAGCGCCTCGACGTGCTCGGCAAAATCGCCAAGTCGGCCAAGCTGGTGCCGACCCGGCTGTCGTTCGTCGACATCGCCGGCCTGGTCAGCGGCTCGTCGCGCGGCGAGGGGCTCGGCAACCAGATGCTCGCCCAGATTCGCGAAGTCGATGCCATCCTCCATGTGGTGCGCTGCTATGTTGATCCGGACGTCACCCACGTCGGCAGCGCGAACAACCCGGTGGCCGACATCGAGACCATCGAAACCGAATTGATGCTCGCCGATCTCGAAAGCCTGGAGAAGCGCACCGACGGCCTCAGCCGCAAAGCCAAGGGCAGCGACAAGGACGCCGAGGAGGCCAGGGTGACGCTCGACCTCGTCAACCGGGCGCTGGCGCTGTTGCAGGAGGGCAAGCCGGCGCGCTTCGTCGAGCGCAAGCCCGAGGAGGAGAAGGCGTTTCGCATGCTGACGCTGCTGACCTCGCTGCCGGCGCTCTACGTCTGCAACGTCGACGAGGCTGGGGCTGCGAACGGCAATGAGCTGTCCCGTCAGGTCGAGCAGCGCGCCAAGGCGGAGGGCGCGGGCTGCGTGGTGATCTCGGCCAAGATCGAGGCCGAGATCGCCGTCCTGCCGGAGGCCGAGCGCAAGGAATTTCTCGACGCGATCGGGTTGACAGGAGCCGGGGCTGAACCGATTGATCCGCGCCGGCTACGCGCTGCTCGATCTGATCACCTATTTCACCGCCGGGCCCAAGGAGGCGGCCGCCTGGACGATCACGCGCGGCACCAGGGCGCCGCGGGCGGCGGCTGCGATCCACAGCGATTTCGAGCGCGGCTTCATCCGCGCCGAGACCATCGCCTATGACGACTACGTGGCGTTCGGCGGCGAGACCGGCGCCCGCGACGTCGGCAAGATGCGCCTGGAAGGCAAGGACTATGTGGTCGCCGACGGCGACGTGATGCATTTCCGGTTTGCGACTTAGAGCATGTTTGTCTTTGATTGGCGCGCCCCACGGAGGCGGAGGTATCCGAGTTCGCGTCAGCTGATCGCGACGATCTCGGCGTCCGAAGGGCCGGCGCGCACCACGTCGCCAACCTGTTTGTCCATCAGCGCGCGCGCCACCGGCGACACGTAGGACAACGTGCCCTGCGCCGGGTCGGCTTCGTCTTCGCCGACGATCCGCCAGGTCTGACGGCGGCCGTCGTCGCGCAGGATCGTCACTTTGGTGCCGAAGCCGACCTTCGATGGCGTCTGCGCCGGCTTGTGCAATTGCGCGCTGGCGCGGCGCGCGCGCCAGTATCGCAGATCGCGCGCAACTGCAGCCAGCGCCGCGCGGTCCGTCGCCTTGAGCGCCGCGGCGTGGCGCGCCTGCAAATCCACAAGCTGCGCGTCGATCTGGGCGAGACCCTCCGGCGTGACGATGTTGGGGTGCGACGAGATCGGCCGGTCGGGCAATGGCTCGGGTTCGCCGTCCTGCTCCTTGACGAACGCCCGGCTCACAGCTCGCCCCGGTTGCGGATCGCTCCCAGGTGCTCGTTGATGCGGAATACGATCAGGATGAACTCGGCGACGATCCGGGCGAAGATCACGCCGGCGATGACGCTGAGCGCGCTGATCAGCAGCATCACCGCGCCGAGCGCGGGACTTGCCGTCATGGTTCCGAGCGCCGACACGATGCCGGACAGCCCGAACAGCACCATGATGCCGACGACCAGCCAGAAGAACAGCTTGATGATCGTGGGCGTGACGAAGCGCTCCCACTGGAACAGGTCGTTGAAGCTGAACATGGCGTCCCCTCCCTGCGGGCGTCCCACAAGCATGATCCCGAAAAGTGTGCAGCGGATTTCGGAAAAGATCATGCTCAAACAAGCAAGAATGCACAATCGTGTCTGATTCGCGCCGGCAATGCGGCATGCCGACCGGTGCTCCCCACCTTATGCGCCGGCCGTCCGGTTGACGCCACCGGCCGCGTCTCATTAAGGACATGCAGTCCTTTCGGAAACGCCATCCCCGTGACTCAAGCCGTTCCGCAGCTCGCTTGGGAAGACTTCCACCCCGGCCGCACCTTCGAGCATGGCCCGCGCGTTCTGCCGCGCGACGAGATGATCGCGTTTGCCCGGGAGTTCGACCCGCAACCGATGCACCTCGACGAGGCGGCGGCGCGCTCGACCATGATGGATGGGTTGAGTGCGTCGGGCTGGTACGCGTGCTGCATCCTGATGAAGATGTGCGCCGACGCCTTCGTGTTGAACTCGACCTCGATGGGTGCGCCCGGCGTCGATCAGGTGAAATGGCTCAAGCCGATCCGCCCCGACGATCAATTGACGCTGCGCGCGACCGTGCTCGACACCCGCGCCTCCAACAGCCGGCCCGAGATGGGCTTCGTGCGCTTCAACTTCGAGCTGTTCAATGCCGCAGGCGAGCTGGTGATGACGCTGACCACGTCGCTGATGCTGGGGGCGGCGGCCGAACATGAAATTCTTCGACGATATCGCGGTCGGCGAACGCTTCGAGCTTGGTCGGCACACGTTCGGCGCCGAGGACATCAAGGCATTCGCGCGCCGCTTCGATCCGCAGGCCTTTCATCTCGACGAAGCGGCGGCGGCGCGGTCGCATTTCGGCGCGCTGTGCGCCTCGGGCTGGCACACCGCGTCGATGTGGATGCGGCTGATGGTCGATTACCAGCGCCGCGACGACGCGGCCCGCCACGCCCGCGGCGAGGACGTCGCGACGCTCGGCCCGTCGCCCGGCTTTCGCGAGCTGAAATGGCTCAAGCCGGTGTATGTCGGCGACACCGTCACCTATGCCACCGAGGTGATCGAAACCCGCGCTTCCAACAGCCGGCCGGACTGGGGGATAATCACCATCCGCAACACGGGCGTAAACCAGAAGGGCGAGCCGGTGATCTCCTTCGTCAGCGTGGTCTTCGTCGAGCGCCGCAACAACAGTGCCAAGAAGGGCGACAAGAACAGCGCCAAAAACAGCGCGGAGGGTGCGGCATGAGCTCGCCACCGAGGCGGCATCCGACCGGCCGGCCGACGCCGTCGCCAGCAAGTCCGAGGAGCGCCGCGCCATCGGCGTGGCGAGCGGCGCGCACGTGCTGCACGACGGCTACACCGACCTGATCTACGTCATGCTGCCGATCTGGCAGGCCGAATTCGGCCTCGGCTATGCCGCGCTCGGGTTGCTGCGCACCTGCTACTCCGGGACCATGGCGGGCTTGCAAATTCCGTCGGCCTTGTTGTCCGAGCGACTCGGCGTGCCGCTCGTGCTCGCGGTCGGCACCGCACTGTCCGGCATCGGCTATCTGGTAGCCGGTGCGAGCATCGGCTTCTGGACCTTGGTGATCGCGCTCCTGATCGGCGGCGTCGGCTCCAGCACGCAGCATCCGCTCGGCTCGGCGCTGGTCGCCCGCGCCTTCGCCGGATCGCGTTCGCTGAAGGCGCTCGGCACCTACAATTTCGCCGGCGACATCGGCAAGATGTCGGTGCCGGCGGCGGCCTCGCTGATGCTGGTGCTGCTGCCCTGGCAGCCGACGCTGGCGATCATCGGCGCGCTCGGGATCGCGTCCGCGGTGCTGATCTTCGGGTTGGCGCCGCGCCTGCCGGCCGAAGCCGCCACCGTATCCGCCGCGGCAAACGCTGAAGCCGCGCCGGTCGGCCACGGCTCGCGGCTCGGGTTTCCGCTGCTGCTGTCGATCGGCATGCTCGACAGCGCGACCCGCATGGGCTTCCTGATCTTCCTGCCGTTCATCTTGTTGGCCAAAGGCGCCGCCCTGCCGACCGTCGGTCTCGCGCTGACGCTGGTGTTCGCCGGCGGCGCTGTCGGCAAGCTGGTCTGCGCCTTCATCGGCGCGCGCATCGGCGTGATCGCGACGGTGTGCCTGACCGAAGGACTGACCACGCTCGGCATCCTTGCGCTGCTGCCGCTGCCGCTCGAAGCGGCGCTGGTGGTGCTGCCGGTGATCGGCATCATGCTCAACGGCACCTCCTCGGTGCTGTACGGCTCGGTGCCGGAATTGATCGAGCCGGCCAAGCGGGCGCGCGCCTTCGGCGTGTTCTACACCGGCACGATCGGCGCCGGCGCGGTTTCGCCTCCGCTTTACGGGCTGGTTGGCGACAGCTTCGGAGTGCCGACGGCGCTCATCGTGGTGGCGCTGGCCTGCCTGCTGACCCTGCCGCTCGCCGTGGCGCTGCGGCCGCAATTGCCGGCCATGTCGCGCTGAGTATTGAAGCGCGCTGCCGGTTACCGCCCATCCCCGAGCACCGCCTGGATCAGCGCCAGCGCCGCGACCGCCGCGGTGTCGGCGCGCAGGATGCGCGGCCCGAGCGATAGCCGCACGATGTTCGTCTGCTTCAACAGCGCGGCGCGCTCGTCTTCGGCAGAAGCCACCCTCCGGGCCGATCAGCAGCGCCAACGGCTGCGGTCCCGACGCGCTGGCCATGGTCAGCGGAAGCATGGCGGTCGGCGCCGGCCGCGCAGCGGCCAGCGCCGCGATCGGATCCTTGACCTCGGCCGCCTCGTCGCAGAACACCAGCAGGCGGTCCGGCTTGCGGACGGCGAGCATGCGGGCAAGCGTCAGCGGTGCGCCGATCTCGGGGATCGACAGCACGCCGCATTGCTCGGCGGCTTCCACCGCATTGGCTCGCATCCGCTCGAGGTTGATGCGGCTGACCTGGGTGTGCTGGGTCGTGACTGGCTGCAGACGCGACACGCCGAGCTCGACCGCCTTTTGCACCATATAGTCCAGCCGCTCGTGCTTGAGCGGAGCGAACAGGTAATGCAGGTCGGTCGGCTCGGTCTGCGGCCGAGCCCGCTCGCCGACGGTCAGCACGGCCCGCTTGCCGCCCGCCAGCAGCGACGCCCGCCATTCGCCCTCGCGGCCGTTGAACACCAGCACGCTGTCGCCGGGCTTGAGCCGGAGCACGTTGCGGAGATAATGCGCCTGGGACGTGTTGAGAGGGAGCTCAGCGCCGGCTTTGAGCGGGCCCTCAACGTACAGACGGGGACTGCGAAAGTCGTAACGGGACACCGGAAAGGCCTTTTGGCGGGCTCGGAGCGGCTTTACGCCTTCCGGCCGGCGGGCGCCAGGGCACCGACGATGCGCCGTCATGCCGCCCTATCGCCTGAATTAAGGGCTTGATATGAGGGGTTCGAGAGAGCTTCGGGACGAAGGCTTTGGAGACGGAGACAGGGGACATGACGCCGGATCGCTTGCCCCGCCATTGGACGCTGGCCTGCGCCTGCGCGCTGGTGCTGGCCGGTCTCGCGCCGGCTGTGGCGCAGTTTCTTCCCGGCCCGGGCCAATCCGCGCCCGGTCAATTTCCCCCGGCGCCGGGCCAGTCCGGCGCATTCCCGCCACCGCCCGGGCAGGGCGGTATGCAACAGGGCGGCGCGCAAGCCGGTCCTCCCCGCGGTGGGGCATTCCCGCCGCCCGAGCAACAGCGTTTGCCAGCAGTTTCCGCCGATCCGCCAGGCCGCCGAGCAGGGCGCCGCTGCGCTCCGCTCCGCCGGCGAGCGCAAGGCGCCGCGCGAGGAGGTCTGTGGGCTGTTCAAGAGCTTCGTCATGAAGGAAGCGCGGCTGATCAAGTTCCTGGTCGACAACAAGACCGCTTGCGGCGTCCCCGAGCAGGCCATCACCGGCGCCAAAGCCAACCACGTCAAGTCGCAGCAGATTGCCAAGAACGTTTGCAGCAGCGGCGGCGGACCTGCGCCTGGTCCGACGCTCAGCGATGCGCTCGGCGGCCCGATCATCGCCGACGACACCTCGGCCAAGCAGCCCGGCACCGGCACGTTCAACACCTTGACCGGTAACGTCCTGTCGCGATGAATTCCGGCGCCGGACGCGTCGCCGATGCGACCGGCAACTGGGTCGACACGCGCGCGCCGGACTGGCTCAAGCCTTACCTCAGGCTGACCCGTCTCGACCGTCCGATCGGCTGGTGGCTGCTGCTGCTGCCGTGCTGGTGGTCGAGCGCGCTGGCTGCGGTGGCCGACGGCGCCTGGGGGCCGGATCCCTGGCACCTGCTGTTGTTCCTGATCGGCGCCATCGTGATGCGCGGCGCCGGCTGCACCTGGAACGATCTGGTTGATCGCGACATCGACGCCCGGGTCGAGCGGACGCGTTCGCGGCCGATTCCATCGGGGCAGATCAGCGTGCGGGCGGCTTTCGTGTTCCTGTTTGCGCAGGCGCTGGTCGGCCTGCTGGTGCTTGTGCAATTCAACCGCTTTGCGATCGGCGTCGGCGTGGCCTCGCTTGCGGTGGTGGCGATGTATCCATTCATGAAGCGCGTTACCTATTGGCCGCAGATTTTTCTAGGCTTGGCGTTCTCCTGGGGCGCGCTGATGGGCTGGGCCGCGGCGCGCGGACGCCTGGAGCTGCCGGCCTTCCTGCTCTACGCCGGATCGATCGCGTGGGTGATCCACTACGACACGATCTACGCCCATCAGGACCGCGAGGATGACGCCCTGGTCGGGCTGAAATCGACGGCGCTGCTGTTCGGGTCGCGCACCAAGCCCGCGCTGGCGCTGTTCTCGGCCGCCGCCGTCGGACTGATCGGCCTGGCCGGCATCACCGCGCACGCCGGCCCGGTGTTCGCGCTCGGGCTCGCCGCGTTCTCGACCCATCTCGCCTGGCAGATCGCGCGCATCGAGATCGACGATCCGGATTCATGCCTGCGCATGTTTCGCGCCAACCGCGACGCCGGCTTGATCCTGTTCGCGGCGCTGGTGCTGGACGCCACGGCCAGGCGGGCGTTTTGACCGGCCTGCGACGATCGTAACTCTCAATTCCGCGCGATGATCTCGTGCTCGCCGCGATGCACGACCGGCTCGGCCGGCGGTCGTCCGGGCTTGCGCCGCAACAGAATCGACGGCCGCCGTCGCATGATGGCGGATCGCCGGCGTCGGCGCGGCGCCGGCGAGCCGATGCGGATGCGGCCGATGCGGCGGAACGGCTCACGCAACGCGCCGTCGTCCTCGACCACCAGCAGCGGGACGCCGAGCACGCGGCCCCAGCATTTCCATTGCGCCACCGCGTCGTCGCCCTCGGCCGCGACGAATAGCGGCACCGAGAGGCCGGTGTCGCGATGCTCCAGCACGACCGCGACCGCGGCCGGCTCCTGGCCTTCCGGCGGCAGCGTCCGCATGGTGACGCCGCGGAATTCGTGCACCGGCACGCCGACATTCATCCGGATGCCGCGCACCGCGCGGCGCAGCACGACGCGCTCGCGATCGATCTCGACCTGCCGGATTTGCCCATCGGCGCCGCCGTCGCGCGCGGCATAGCGCGCGGGCAGGGCGTAGGGGTCGAGCCGCAGCGCGCGGCCCGACCCCGGGCTCCCGTCGACTCCCATATTGACGCCTCGAAACTCTCCCAGCCGGGCTTTTGTGCCCGGTCATGGCCGTAATCATGCCGCAGCGCCGTCGGAATCGGCTTAAGAGGCCTGGTTAATTGCGGGTAGCGAGACGCCCTTCAAATCGCATGATTGACGGAGCGTTGCCGCCGACGGTGCAAAATTCGCCAATGCTCTCGAATCCCCGTGGTTGGGCGCCTATTTGATCTCTTGTCACGGTTCCGCCGCCCTCCTACACCGGTTCTCCCGCCATGGATTCGCTGTTCGACCAATCCGCGTTGATCGCGCTCGCCGAGCGCCTCGTTAAGGCTGCGCGCTCGGCCGGCGCCGACGCCGCCGACGCGGTGGCCATGCGTTCGGTGTCGCAATCGGTCGAGGTGCGCGACAGCGCGGTCGAGGAATCCGAGCGGGCGGAGAGTAACGACATGGGGCTGCGCGTCCTGGTCGGCAAGCGGCAGGCGGTGGTGTCGACCAACGACATCAAGGGCGAGAGCGTGACAACGCTGGCCGAGCGCGCGGTGGCGATGGCGCGCGCGGCGCCCGAGGATCGGTTTGCCGGGCTCGCCGATCCGAGCGCAGCTCGCGCGGCAATTTCCGGACCTCGATCTGGTGGACCAGAGCTTGCCGGAGGTCGCGGCGCTCGAGGCCGCGGCGCGCCGCGCCGAAGAGGCCGGCCGCGCGGTCAAAGGCGTCAGCAAGTCGGGCGGCGCCTCGGCCTCGGCCGGCATCGGCGGCATGGTGCTGTTGACCAGCCACGGCTTCTCCGGCGCCTATCTCGGCTCGCGCCACAGTATTTCCATGCAGGCGATCGCCGGCGAGGGCACCGGCATGGAGACCGACTACGATTATTCCTCGACGCTGCATGCTGCCGATCTCGACCCGCCCGAAACGATCGGCCGCACCGCCGGCGAGCGGGCGGTCGCCCGGCTCAACCCGCGCAAGGTCTCGACCCGCAAGGTGCCGGTGGTTTTCGACGCCCGCGTCGCGGGCTCGCTGGTCGGCCATCTGGTCGGCGCGATCAATGGTAGCGCCGATCGCGCGCAAGACCAGCTTCCTCAGGGACAAGCTCGGCGAGCGGCTGTTCGCGCCCGGCATCAATGTGATCGACGATCCGCTGCGGCCGCGCGGCCTGCGCTCGCGGCCGTTCGACGCCGAGGGCGTCGCCGTCCGCCGCATGGCGCTGATCGAGGACGGCGTGCTGAAGACCTGGCTGCTCGATAGCGCGACCGGCCGCGAGCTTGGTCTCGCCACCACCGGGCACGCCCAGCGCGGCCCGTCCTCGGTGCCGTCGCCCGGCGCCACCAACCTGCATCTTGAGCCGGGCTCGATCAGCCCCGACGAGCTGATCAAGGACATCGACGAAGGCTTTTACGTCACCGACGTCATGGGCTCCGGCGCCAATCTGGTCACCGGCGATTACAGCCGCGGCGCCGCCGGCTTTTGGATCGAAAATGGCGAGCGCCGTTATCCGGTGAGCGAGGTGACGATCGCCGGCCGCCTGCTCGACATGTTCGGTTCGCTCCGGCCCGCCAACGATCTGGAATTTCGCTACGGCACCAATGCGCCGACCGTGCGGGTGGAGGGACTGACCATTGCCGGCGTCTGAGGCGTCCGACGAGCTGCGGCGCGATCGCGAACGGCTTGCCACGGCGGTGCAGGAAGCGGGCGCCATCGCGCTGGATTTCTTGCGCGGGCCGCTGCGCAAATGGACCAAGGGCGCCGGCGACTCGCCGGTCACCGAGGCCGACATCGCCTCCAACGATCTGCTGCACAGCGTGCTGGTCGCGCCCGGCGACGGCTGGCTGTCGGAGGAAAGCGAGAACGATCCGACCCGCCTTGCAGCGCGCCGCGTCTGGGTGGTCGATCCGATCGACGGCACGCGCGCCTTCATCGCCGGCCGCCCCGATTGGTCGGTGTCGGTGGCGCTGGTGGTCGACGGCCGGCCGGTGGTGGCGGCGCTGTACGCGCCGGTGACCGAGGAATTGTTCATGGCGGAGGCGGGCCAAGGCGCGATGCGCAACGGCGCGCCGATCCTCGCCAGCATCGGCGGCGGGCTCGACGGCGCCCGCGTCGGCGGCCCCAAGCGCGTGCTCGATCGGATCGCCCCGGCATCGGGAATCGTCGCGATGCCGCGCGTGCATTCGCTGGCGCTGCGGCTGGCGCGCGTCGCGCACGGCGAGCTCGATGCCGCGGTCGCCGGCGGCAACGGTCACGACTGGGACCTTGCGGCTGCCGATCTTTTGGTGCACGAAGCCGGCGGCATGATGACCGCGCTCGACGGCCAGCCGCTGATCTACAATCGGCCCGACCCGGTGCACGGCATGCTGATCGCGGCCGGTCGCGAGCGACACGCAGCGCTGGCCGAATTGGTGCGCGCGCAGACCATCGAGCAGACCTGAGCCGGGCTGCGCCACAACGCCGAGGGACCGGTGATGCCAGAAAACGCCCCGCGCAAGCAGTTGCTTCATCTGGTGTTCGGCGGCGAGTTGAGCAAGCTCGACGCCACCGAGTTCAAGGACATCGACAAGCTCGACATCGTCGGCATTTTCCCGAATTATGCCGCCGCCTACGCGGCCTGGAAGGCCAAGGCGCAAATGACCGTCGACAACGCGCAAATGCGCTATTTCATCGTCCATCTGCACCGTTTGCTCGATCCGGAGACCACGGCGGCGGATCGGGCGCGTTGATCGGGGCCATGACGGGATGCGGCTGGCGAATAGATTGCGAAGCTCGCCTTGGTTTCAGCGCGCGCTCGGCGTCACCGCGGCGGAATACCTTCGGCTGGTGTGGGCGACCACCCGGTTTACGCTCGAACCGCCGGATGCCTTTCAGCGGTTCACGCAATATACGCCGCTCATCGTGGCGTTCTGGCACGGCCAGCATTTTCTGATGCCGTTCGCCAAGACCGGCACGCAGCGCGGCAAGGTGCTGGTCTCGCGCCACCGCGACGGTGAGATCAACGCCATCGCCGCCGAGCGGCTGGGCATCGAGACCATCCGCGGGTCGGGATCGCACGGCTCGGATTTTTCCAGGAAGGGTGGGGTCGGCGGATTTCGGGCACTGCTGGATGCGCTCGAGCAAGGATACAATGTCGGGATGACGGCTGACGTCCCCAAGGTTGCACGCGTCGCCGGTCTCGGCATTGTCAGGCTCGCGCAGATGTCCGGCCGGCCGATCTTGCCGGGGGCGATCGCGACGCGGCGGCGCATCACGCTCGACAACTGGGACCGCACCACCCTCAATCTGCCGTTCGGTCGCGGCGCCGGGGTAGGCGGCGCGCTGATCCACGTGCCAGCCGATGCCGACGACGCGACGCTCGAGCTGGCGCGCCGCGCGCTCGAGGATTCGCTCAACGCGATCACCAAGCGCGCCTATGAGATCGTCGACCGCACCGGCGGGGGGCATGACCGTGGCTGAGCGGCTGCCCTGGACGCTGCACGCGTATCATCTGCTCACCGGCGCGTCGGTGCCGGTGGCGGACGCGCTGCTGCGGCGTCGCCTCAAGCGCGGCAAGGAGGACGACCAGCGGCTGCCGGAGCGGCGCGGCGAGAGCTCGCTCGACCGCCCGGATGGCGCGCTGGTGTGGCTGCATTGCTCGAGCGTCGGCGAATTCATGTCGATCTTGCCGCTGATCGGGCGCATCCGGGCGCGCGCGGTGACGGTGCTGGTCACGACCGGCACCGTGACGTCCGCCGCGCTGGCGCAGCGGCGGTTGCCGCCCGGCGTGCTCCATCAATTCGTGCCGATCGATATGCCGCAATTCGTCAACCGCTTCCTCGATCATTGGCGGCCGAGTCTCGCGGTGTTCGTCGAGTCCGAGCTTTGGCCGAACCTGATCGTGGCGAGCGCCAAGCGCAACATCCCGTTGATCCTGGTCAACGGCCGGGTGTCGGAGCGCTCCTATCGCCGCTGGCGTTTGGCGCCCGGCATGATCGGCTCGTTGCTCAGCCGGTTCGATCTGTGTCTGGCGCAATCGCCCGAGGACGCCGCGCGCTACGCGAGCCTCGGCGCGCCGCGCTATCTCACGACCGGCAATCTCAAGCTCGACGTGCCGGCGCCGCCGGCCGATCCCGAGAAGCTGCGCGCGCTGCAGAACGCGATCGGGGCGCGGCGGGTGATCGCCGCCGCCTCCACCCATCCGGGCGAGGAGGCCGCCCTGATCGACGTGCACCGCCGGCTGATGCACACGTTCCCGGGCTTGCTCACGGTGCTGGCGCCGAGGCATCCGGAGCGCGGCCCGGGCATCGGCGACATCGCGCGCGCGGCTGGCCTCAAATTCGCGCTGCGCTCGCGCAATGAACTGCCCAATCCGCTGACCGAAATCTATGTCGCCGATACGCTGGGCGAGCTTGGCCTGGTGTACCGGATCGCGCCGATCGTGTTCCTGGGCGGCTCGCTGGTCCGGCACGGCGGACAAAATCCGATAGAGGCCGCCAAGCTCGGCGCCGCCATCGTGCACGGACCGCACATCTGGAACTTCGCTCCGATCTACACCGCGCTCGACGCCGCCGGCGGCGCCGAGCTCGTCACCGACACCGGCAAGCTCGCAGTGCGCATCGGCTCCTGGCTGAAGGACGCCGACGCGCGCCACAAGGTGGCGCAGACCGGCTTTCGGGCCATGAACACGCTTGCTGGCGCGCTCGACCGGACGATGGCGGCGCTCGATCCCTATCTCATGCAGTTCCGGCTGGAGCGGCGAGGGGGCCAAGGAGACCAAGCGGACCAAGTGGACCAAGTGGACCAAAGAGACCATGCGTGAGCCGGCGTTCTGGTGGCGAACCCCCGGATGGGCGGCCGCGCTGCTGTCGCAGGCCGGCTCGATCTATGGCGGCATCGCGGCCCGTCGGATGGAGCGCACCGGCCGCGAGGCCGGCGTTCCGGTGGTTTGCATCGGCAATCTGACAGTCGGCGGCGCCGGCAAGACGCCGACCGCGATCGCCGTGGCGCAAATCCTGGCCGCGGCCGGCCGGCGGCCGTTCCTGCTCAGCCGCGGCTACGGCGGCGCGCTCAAAGGTCCAGTGCGGGTCGATCTGGTGAGTCATCGCGCGCTCGACGTCGGCGACGAGCCGCTGCTGCTCGCCCGCGTGGCGCCGACCATCGTGGCGCGCGACCGCGTCGCCGGCGCCGCGGCCGCGCGCGCCGAAGGCGGCCACGCGATCGTGATGGACGATGGCTTCCAGAACCCAACGCTGCACAAGACCCTTGCCATAGTGGTGGTCGATGCCGACCGCGGCATCGGCAACGGCGCGGTCTGTCCGGCGGGGCCGTTGCGGGCGCCGCTCCCGATCCAGCTGCGTCACGCCCATGCCGTGCTGGTGATCGGCGCGGGAGCGCAGGCCGAGCCGGTCGCCGAGGCCGCGCGGGCGCTGCTGCTGCCGGTGTTCCGCGGCCGGCTGGTGCCCGATGCGCGGGCGCTGGAGACGCTCAGGCGCCGGCCGGTGCTGGCGTTTGCCGGCATCGGCCATCCGGAAAAGTTTTTTGCGACCTTGAGCGAGGCGGGCGTCGAGGTTCGCGACCGCCTCGCGTTCCCCGACCATCACCGCTTTCGGCACGGCGAGGCGCTCGACCTGATCGCCCGCGCCGAGCGCGACGGCGTGGTGCTGGTCACCACCGAAAAGGACTTCGCGCGGCTGTCCGGCGCCGACGACCTCAAGGCGCTGGCCGGCGTAGCGCGGGTGCTGCCGGTCAAGCTCGCCGTGACCGAGGAGGTGGCGTTCCGCGATTTCGTGCTGGCGCGGACGCGCTAACCTACTTCATGCGATCCGGATAGCTCCGCCGCAGCACGGCGTCGGGCGAGGCGTAGGCCTCCTGCAGGTCCACGCTCCAGTATTTCAGCTCTTCGATCGGGATCGGCACGCCGGTAACGGCGCAACGCACGAAGGCGCCGGGCCGCACGATGCGGAAATCGCCGTCGAGGAACTTAACCTCGGCCTCTCCGGCCATCGGCGGCGGACGATCGTAGCGATTCAACACATTCAATCTCCGTACCGCCGGCGCGGGGCGCGGTGCCCAAACGCGGAACCTCGCATCGGATTACCCAACGCACCTGGTGTTGGCGCCAAGATAATCATTTACGCGCGTTCATCAAACGGTTTGTCGCTTGGCACGACTGCCCTCGGAGCGCAACTCGTGCTAGCTTGTGGCATCGATCGAGCGGCCGTTCGTCCCAATGTTTTTTGCCAAATGCGTCCCCTGTTCGCGCTGTTGACCGTCGCAATCCTGGCCGCCGTTTGGCCCGGCCCCGCCGCCGGGGCGGGCAACCCGGAGACAATCGAGATTCCGCTCAAGGACGGCGGCCGTTTGAAGGCGACGTTGTACCGCCCGGACGGCAAGGGCCCGTTTCCGGCGGTGATCGGGCTGCACAATTGCACCGGCCTGAACAACCGCAATGGCGTGATCGGCACGCGCTACAAGGATTGGGGCCAGCGCCTCGCCAAAGTCGACTTTGCGGTGCTGCTGCCCGATAGCAATGGTTCGCGCGGGCTCGGCAGCCAATGCGGCGTGCGCAAGCGCTCGATCCGCAACGAGCGCGAGCGCGTGGCCGACGCCGAGGCCGCCCGCGATTGGCTGCAAAAGCAGGACTGGGTGATGCCGGACCGCATCTCACTGCTCGGCTGGTCGAGCGGCGGCATTGCGGCGCTCTGGGCGGTCCGGGTGCGCCCGCAGGCGCTGGAGGGCACCGACTTCCGCTCGGCGGTGGCGTTCTATCCCGGCTGCCGGCGGCTCAGCACCGTGGCGTGGAGCGCGCGGGTGCCGACGCTGATCCTGATCGGCCGCGCCGACGACCAGGCCTCGGCGGCGGCCTGCCAGCAGATGGTGGCGGGCGCGCGCGGCCGTAGCGCCAAGGTCGACATCCACGTCTATCCGGGCGCCCATCACGACTTCGACCATCCGAACCGGCCGATCGAAGTTCGCACCGGGCTTGCGTTCTCGGTCGACAACAGCGGGCGCGGCCACACCGGCACCGATCCGGCCGCGCGCGCCGATGCGCTGAAGCGCGTGCCGGTGTTCCTGGCGCGGTAGCGTTATCGATCAGCCGCTCCGAACGGCGGACTCACAGATCGAACACCGCGACGGCGCGGATCGGCGAGCCGGTGCCTTCGCGCCATTTCATCGGCAGGCCGATGAAGGTGAACTGGCCCTTGCCGATGAGCGACTCCAGATTGCACAGGCTCTCGATGTGGGTGATGTCGAGTTCGAGGCAGGCCTTGTGCACCAGCGAGTTGACCTTGCCCTCCGGCCCCGGCCGCATCGAGTCGATGCCGAAGTGCACCACGCCCTGCTTGGCCAGCCATTCGGTCGCCGCGACATTCACGCCGGGATTTTCGGTCGAGTATTCCTTATTCGGGAACGTGCGCTCGTGATGGCCGGTGCAAAGCAGCACCGTGCCTTTTTTCGGCACGGGCACGCCGGCCTTGTTCACCGCGGCGTCCAGGTCGGTAGGGGTGATCTCGGCGCGCGGCTTGATGTGGCGCAGGTCGATGCAGATGCCCGGCACGATGCAGTTCTCCAGCGGGTATTCGTTGATCGGCTGGCCGGTCTTGCCGAAATGGCGCGGCGCGTCGATATGGGTGCCGCCGTGATCGGGCATCGAGAAGAACATCACGCTGTTGCCCTGGACGTTGCCGGATTCGGCGAACGCCTCCTCATGGGTCTTCCAGATGCCGTGGATGATCGGAGGCTGGCCCGGATAAGCCGGGGTACGGTGATAGAGCTCGCGGCTGAGATCGACGATTTTCACGGCAGTCCTCCCTGTCTTGGAGGAGCACTCTACGACTCGCGCAGCATCGTCTTCAACGGCCGTACGAAGGCCAGGATGGCGACGCCCGCCAGCGCCGCGACCAATGCGATCATCAGGAAGAAGCGGCTCTTGTCCATCGCGGACCAGAAGCTGCCGAGATAGCCGCCGAGGAAGTTGCCGGCGAACATCGTGATCATCCACGCGCCCATCATCATCGAAAGGTACCGCACCGGCGCGACCTTGCTGACCAGCGAAAGACCGATCGGAGAGAGGTAAAGCTCGCCGATCGTCAGCACGACAAAATAAGCCATGAGCCAGAGCCAGCTCACCTTGCTGTCGCCGAGCGAGACAGCCGCCACACACAGGATCAAATAGGCGGCGGCATTGCCAAAGCAGCCATAGGCCATCTTCAGTGGGGTCGAGGGCTCGCGACCGCGTTCGGCCTGCCACTTCCACAGCGCAAGAATGAGCGGCGTGAAGGCAAAAATCAGGAACGGATTGACGGCTTGGAACCAGGTTGTCGGGATGGTGAAGCCGAACAGCCCGCGGTCGGTGTGGTCTTCGGCCCAGAGTGCGATGGTGTTGCCCTGCTGATCGTAGGCCGCCCAGAACAGCGTCACCGGCAGAATCAGCAGAACAAGCGCGCCGACCGCGAGCCATTCGTCGCGGCCGAGCGGGGCCGCATCGCCAGTGGCGCGGCGCTGGGCCAGCGCATCAGGCGGCAGCGTCGGCGCGGCGTAGAGATAGATCGCCAGCGCCAAGGTCATGCCGATGCCGGCGGCGGTGAAGCCGTAATGCCAGCCGAGCGTCTCGCCGAGCGTGCCGCAGACCAGCGGCGCCAGGAACGCGCCGAGATTGATGCCGACGTAGAAGATCGAGAACGCGCGGTCGCGGCGGGGGTCGCCGGGCGCGTAGAGAAAACCGACCTGGGTCGAGATGTTGGGCTTGAACGCGCCGTTGCCGAGGATCAGCACGGTGAGCGCGAACAGAAACAGCGGCTCGAACGCCATCATGAAATGACCGATGGCCATGAGCGCGGCGCCCAGCACCACGGTGCGGCGCTGGCCGAGCCAGCGGTCCGCGAGCAGGCCGCCGAACACCGGCGTGAGGTAAACGAAGCCGGAGTAAAAGCCAAAGATGTGTGAGGAGAACGGCTGGGTGTCGAGCGGGCCAAACAGCGCTTCCATGCCGCTCTTGAGCGCGGCAAGCCCGATCACACTCTGCGCGCGCTCGGGATCGAACAGGTATTTCACCATGTACAGCACGAGCAGCGCGCGCATGCCGTAGTAGGAGAAGCGCTCCCACATTTCGGTGGCAAACAGGTACGACAGGCCGCGCGGATGGCCGAACAGGTCGCCTGATTGCGCGCGCCGTGGCGTGGCGAGGACGGTGCTCACCCGAACAAGCTTCCCTGGCCGGAGCTGCCAGAGCTGCTCTTCGGCTTGCGCGGCTTCCATGACGCGGGCACCCGCGACGGCAGCGGCTCAGGCGGCCGCTCGCCGACATTGCGGACGGTCTGCGCGGTGGCGCCGACGCAGCCGTCGGTGAATTCGATGTCGAGTTTCATGCCCGGCTGCACCGCGGCGGCGGCGCGGAGCGGACGGCCGCCGTCGTCGCGCACCAGCGCAAAGCCGCGCTCCAGCACACTCTGGTAGGAGAACGCCCGCAGCAATTGATGCGATCGTTCGAGCCGCGCCTCCCGGGTGGCGAGGAGCGCAAGCATGGCGCGCGTGCCGCGCTCGCCCAACGTGATGACACGGTCGCGGCCGCGCGAAATCCGGTTGCGCTGGGTTTCGCGATAGGTTTTCAGCGCCGAGCCGAGCCGCTGGGTGCAGGCGTCGAGGCGCAGCCGGCGGCGCTCGACACTGCCGCGCAGCAGCTGCGGCGACAACCGGCCGGCGACCCGCGAATATTGCGTGTGATGGATCTGCGCATTGGCGCGCAGCGCGCGCGGCAGCCGCTCGGCGCAGGCGTCGAGCCGCTGGCGTGGGATCGCCAGGAGCTCCTCGGCGTTCGGCAGCGCGCGGGCGGCGGCGCGCAATTCGGTGCGGCGGTGCTCCTGGGCGCGCTGCCAGCAGGCCAGCGCGCGGCGCGCCTTGCTCATCAGTTCGGCGATCAGCTCGGCACGCACCGGCACCGCGATCTCGGCCGCCGCGGTCGGCGTCGGCGCGCGTTTGTCGGCGGCGAAATCGATCAAGGTGACGTCGGTCTCATGGCCGACCGCCGAGATCAGTGGAATCATGCTCGCCGCCGCGGCGCGCACCACGATTTCCTCGTTGAACGACCACAGGTCCTCGAGCGAACCGCCGCCGCGCGCGACGATCAGCAGGTCGGGCCTCGGAATGCGGCCGGCCAAAGTACTCCCAGAATCTTGCAACGCGTTGAAACCCGTGATGGCGGCGGCGACCTGCTCGGCAGAGCCGTCGCCCTGCACCTTGACCGGCCATACGATCACCCGGCGCGGGAAGCGGTCGGCAAGACGATGCAGAATGTCGCGGATCACCGCGCCGGTCGGCGAGGTGATGACGCCGATCACCTCCGGCAGGAACGGCAGCAGCTGTTTTCTCGCCTCGTCGAACAGGCCCTCGGCGGCGAGCTTGCGCTTGCGCTCTTCCAGCAAGGCCATCAGCGCGCCGAGGCCGGCCGGTTCCAGCGTCTCGACGATGATCTGGTAACTTGACCGGTTGGGATAGGTGGTCAGCCGGCCGGTGACGATGACCTCCATGCCTTCCTCAGGCTTCATCCGCATGCGGGCGAAGGTCATCTTCCAGATCACGCCATCGATCTTGGCGCCTTGGTCCTTGAGCGCGAAATAGACGTGGCCGGAGCCGTGCGGGCCCTTGTAGCCGGAGACCTCGCCGCGCACGCGCACATAGCCGTAGGCGTCCTCGACCGTGCGTTTGAGCGCCGCCGACAGTTCGGAGACGGTGAATTCGGCGATGTTGGCCTGGGACTCATTCATGGCTGGAGCCTAGCCGATTGCGGCGATCAATTCACGCCGCCGATTGTCGCGTTTCGGCCGACCATCGCGCCGGCGGCGGCCAGGATGGCGGCGGCGAGCAGGATGAACAGCCCGCCGAGCCCGGCCACCGCCGCCACCAGGCCGGCGCCGAACGGCATGACGAACTGGCCGGCCCGGTTCGCCATGATGCGGATCGAGTTGGCGGTGCCCTGCGCGCCGGCGCTGGTCAGGTTCACCACGATGGTGATGCTGAGCGTCGATGCGAGCCCGAACGAGAAGCCCATGACCGCCATGGCGGCGTGCATGGCCGGCAGCGGCAATGGCGCCGCGATCGCCGCATAGCCGGCGGCGCAGGCGATCGTGCTGCCGATCATCAGCGGCCAGCGGCCGGCGCGCGCCACCAGCCGCGCATAGAACAGCCGCGCCAGCATCGAGGCCACCGCCCGCACCGTCAGCAGCAGGCCGATGTCGTGCACGTCGATGTTCCGTTCGGCGCCGAGCAGCGGCATGTAGACCATGACCGTATCGGAGGCCGACACCAGGATGACGCCGGCCATGATCACTGCGACGAGCCCCGGCACGCGCAGCAATTGCCCGATCGGCACGATTTCGCGGTCGGCTTTGGCTAGCGGCCGCTCGGCGCGTGGCCGCATGGTCAGCGACACGGCGAGCGACAGTCCGGCGAGACTCGCGCCGACGATGAACAGCAGTTGCGTCGGCGGCAGCGACGACGAGCCGCCGAGCCAGCCGACCACGTAGGGGCCGAGCCCCTGGCCGATGGCGTTGGCGACCATGAAATTGCCGAATGCGGTTTCGAGGCTGCGCGGCCCGGCGGCCCGCACGCAGAGCATCTGCTGGCTCGCCATCAGCATGATGTGGCCGATGCCCATGATGGTGGAGAACACCAGCAGCCCGGTCGATGACGACCACAGCGCGAAGCCGGAAACCGCCACCAGGAAGATGGTCGAGCCGACCCAGGAGGTCAGCGCATCGTTGCCGCGGTCGATGAAGCGGCCGACGCGCACCGCGATCAGGATTGGAAACACCGCGAAGGTCGCAGCGATCAGCCCAAGCCAGACGATCGACAGGTTGAGCTCGACGGCACGATAGGAAATGGTGACCCGGGTCAGCGAGGTCACCATCTGCACCAGCAGCGTCGAGACCAGCAGCGGGATCAGCAGCCGATAGGCGGTGTCGCTGTCGCGGAAGCGGGAGGCGAGCTTGTCGAACATCGGAGCGAGCCTAGCTCACGCCGCGCCACGCATGGGATGAGACGAAGGCTACCAGTCGAACAGACCGATCAGCGGGCCAAGCAGCGGACCGCTGGTGGTGCGGCAGGAGCGCTGGCAGGCCCGGTCGCACGAGTTCGAGGGCGGGCCGGCACAGGTCGGCGTCGGTGGTGGTGACGCAGGCTTCCAGCTTCCAGGTGCAGCTTGTGTTGCAGTCGCGCCAGCAGGCGTCGGAGGCCCAGACCGCGGCGGCGCGCTTTCCGGCCGGGTAGGGACTGACGTGGACGATGCCGCCGTGCGGGCCGGGAAACACCACCTGCGGCCGCCGCTCCAGGGTGTAGTCGCCGCCGAGCGCCGGCGCGACCAGACCCAGCAGCAAAATCGGTGCAGCCAGAAGCCTCATGCCGGAAAGCAAATCACGGCGGCAAGACTTCGTCGAGGCGGCCTGTGGACGCCCGGGTGGCTGCGTTCCGCACATCGCAGCGGCCATGCTAGTGCTTGCGGCGCATGAACATTCTGCTCCTCGGCTCGGGCGGGCGCGAACACGCGCTGGCCTGGAAGATGGCGGCCAGCCCGCTGGTCGATCAGCTTTATGGCGCGCCGGGCAACGCCGGCATCGCGCGCGATGCGCAATGCGTGGCGCTCGACATCACCGACCACGCGGCGGTGATCGCGTTCTGCCGCGCCAAGAGCATCGACTTCGTCGTCGTCGGACCGGAGGCACCGCTCGTCGCCGGCATCGTCGACGATCTGGAGGGTGCCGGCATCAAGACGTTTGGTCCGACCAGGCTGGCGGCGCGGCTGGAGGGCTCCAAGGGCTTCACCAAGGATCTGTGCAAGGCCAATGCAATTCCGACCGCGGCCTACGAGCGCTTCAGCGCGGCGCAGCCGGCGAAATCCTATGTGCGCGGGCGGCGTGCGCCAATCGTGGTGAAGGCCGATGGTCTCGCCGCCGGCAAGGGCGTGACGATCGCGCAGGACACAGCCGAAGCCGAAGCCGCCATCGACATGATGTTCAGTGGCGGCCTGGGCGACGCCGGCGCCGAGGTGGTGATCGAGGAATTCCTGGAGGGCGAGGAGGCGTCGTTCTTTGCCCTGTGCGACGGCGCGAACGCGATCGCGCTCGCCGCCGCGCAGGACCACAAGCGGGTGGGCGACGGCGACACCGGCCCCAACACCGGCGGCATGGGGGCCTATTCGCCGGCGCCGGTGATGACGCCGGCGATGATCGCGCGCACCATGGACGAGATCGTGCGTCCGACGCTGCGTGCCATGCAGGCAATGGGCGCGCCGTACAAGGGCGTGTTGTTCGCCGGCCTGATGATCACCGCGGAAGGCCCGAAGCTGATCGAATACAACGTCCGTTTCGGCGATCCGGAGACCCAGGTGCTGATGATGCGGCTGATGTCGGACCTGGTGCCGGCGCTGATCGCATCGCGCGACGGCCAACTCGGGAGCTTCGACCTGCGCTGGTACCCGGACGCGGCGCTGACCGTGGTGATGGCGGCGAACGGCTATCCGGGCCATTACGCGCGCGGCTCGGTGATCGAGGGCCTCGACGCGGCCGCGCAAATCGAAGGCGTCGAGGTGTTCCATGCCGGCACCAAGGCCGACGGCGGCAAGATCCTCGCCAACGGCGGCCGCGTGCTCAACGTCACGGCGCGCGGCAAGTCCGTGTCGGAGGCGCAGGCGCGCGCCTATGCGGCGATCGAGCGCATCCGCTGGCCGGACGGCTTCTGCCGCCGCGACATCGGCTGGCAGGCGATCAAGCGCGAGCAGGCCAAGTAACGCGGAGTACCAAATGCCTCTCATCCTTCGGCTCTACGAGGACACGATCAGCGGCGGCATGACCGGCATAACGTTGCGGGCGCTGCCACGCATGATCTTTCTGGTGCACGGCTCGGCTCGCAATTGACGGCAAGACCGTCACCGACGGCGAAGCCTGGCACGGCGAGGGCGCGCCGACGGTCGCGGCCGGGCCGGACGGCGTCACGCTGTGGCGCTTCGAGCTCTCGGGCACCGGCAGCAGCGGCGATGCGCTCTCGGGTCCGGGTCTGCGCTCGTTGGAAAAGCTTTGCGCCATGCTCGAAACCGCGCCGGCGGGCGACCTGCTGCTGCGCGGCGACAGCGTCGCGTTCCCGCCCGGCGGCTGCGCCTTCCCGCACCGCCACGCCGGTCCGGGCATCCGCTGCCTGCTGGAGGGCGGCATTCGCATCGACACCCACGGCCGCTCGACCAGCTACGGCCCCGGCGCCGCGTGGTACGAGACCGGCACCGACCCGGTGTTCGCGCAGGCCGCCGCCGACCGGCCGAGCCGCTTCATCCGCGTCATGGTGCTGCCGCGCGAATACGCCGGCAAAAGCTCGTTCCAGTTCGTCAACGAGGACGACAAGGCCAAGCCGCGGGTGCAGCAGTACAAGATTTTCGTCGATGCCCCGATCGCGACGCCCAAAGGATGACGATTCAAGAAAAGTCATCCTAGCTCTGTATTCGCCGGGCCGACGCGAACCATTCGGCCGTCCGTTTGTTGTCATGGGTTGCACCCCAAGGGAGCCTCCCATGAAACAGCGGACCAGGAAGGTACTACCCATTCGAACGCGCGATGCCCGCGGCATGAGCGGCCGCGACGGCGCCATCGATTTTGCGGCGCGGACGGCGGCGCTGAGCAACGTCGCGGCGGTGGCCGGCGAAGATCACATCTATCGGGTCATCGAATTGGTCGGCACCTCGGAGAAAAGCATCGAGGATGCCATCGGATCGGCGATCTCGCGCGCCGGCCGGACCTTGCGCAATTTGCGCTGGTTCGAGGTGGCGCGCACCAGCGGCCATATCACCAACGGTGCGGTGGCGCACTATCAGGTCACGTTGAAGGTCGGCTTCACCATGGAAGGGCCGCACTAGCGGCCGCTCCGTTCATTCGCCCTTCACCCCGGTGGCCTGCACCACCTTGGCCCATTTCGCGGTGTCGGCGGCGATCACCCGGCCGAAGGCGGCAGGCGTGTCCGGGGTCGGCGGTCCGCCGATGGCGATAAAGCGCTCGATCACCTTGGGGTCGGCGAGGCTCGCGTTGACGTCGCGGTTGAGCTTGTCGACGATCTCGACCGGTGTGGTCCTCGGCGCCATCAGTCCGCTCCACGAGGTCGCCTCGTAGCCCGGCAGCACCTCGCCGATCGGCGGCAGGTCAGGCAGCGCGTCGGTCCGCTCCGCGCTGGTGACGGCGAGCGGGCGCACCTGTCCGGCCTTGATGTACTGGATCGACGAGCCGACGGTTGCCACCACCATCTGCACCTGGCCGCCGATCAAATCGGCCATCGCCAGCGACTCGCCGCGATAGGGCACGTGCTGGAATTTCACCCCGGCCATCAGCTGGAATAACTCGCCGCACATGGCGCCGGTCGAGCCCTTGCCGCCGGAGCCCATGTTGATCTTGCCGGGATTGGCCTTGGCGTAGGCGATGAACTCCGGCAGCGTCTTGACCGGCACCGACGGGTGCACCTGCAACACCAGCACCGACTTCATCGCGATCGCGACCGGCACCAGATCGGTCGAGAAGCTGAAGGTCAGGTTGGGAAACAACGACGTGTTGATGGCATTGACCGAGTTGGCCATGAACAGAGTGTAGCCGTCGGGCGGCGAGCGCACCGCGGCCTCGGTGCCGATGTTGTTGCTGCCGCCGGTACGGTTTTCGACCGTGAACGCCTGGCCGAGCTTGTCGGCGAGCCATTGTGCGATCAGCCGCGCCGCGAGGTCGGTGGTGCCGCCGGCCGCGGTCGCGACGATGATGCGCACCGGCCGGTTCGGATAGGATTGCGCCCAGGCGGTGCGGGGCAGGGCGGGCAGCGCGGCGGCGCTGGCGGCGAGGAGACGGCGGCGCGTCAGGATCATGGTGGAATCCCCTTACGTGACGACGGATTCCCGGCAGCGGACGTTTGTGGCTTTTCGTTGCTCGATCAGGCCTGGGCTGGAAACAGGCCGTGCTTTTTCAGGAACTCGATCATCAGGCTGTTGAACAGCCAGGGTTGCTCGATCTGGCAGGCGTGTCCAGCCCCGGGCAGGACCTTCAGCTCGCAGTTCTTGATCCGCTCCTGCAACGGGAACGCGTTCTTGTGGGTGTTGTCCTCGCTGCCGGTCAGGATGATCGCCGGGCAGGCGACCTTGGCCTCGTGGTCCTCCGGATTGGGCGCGGCATGCGCCTCGAACTGGTGGATGATGGAGTTGATGTCGCCGAACCGGTTGCGCTCGACGAACATGTCGGCAAAGAACGTCGCGAGCGGTGTTGCGCGGAACGTCGGGCTCAAATCGTCGAACGTGTAGCGCCAGCGGAAATCGATGCCGTATTTCTTGTAGTCGGCAATGCGGCGGTGGGCGAACTCCTTGCCCGGCTGGTAGCCGGTGCCCGACAGGATCAGCGCCCGGGTCCGCGCCGGCTGACGGTTGTGCATATAGGTGATGATCGCCGAGCCGACCGAGCAGCCGACCAGGACCGCGCTCTCGCCCGAAGCGATCTCGTCGATCGCCTCCCAGCAGGCGTCCGCGATGTCGTTCATGGTCACGCCCTTGCGGCACTTGGGCGAACGGCCGTAGCCCGGCACGTCAATGGCGATGCAGCGGAACCAGGTGGACATCTGCGCCAGCTGGAAGATCCAGCACGACTGGTCCATCGGGTTGGGATGCACGAAGGCCATCACCGGCCCGCTGCGCCCCATGCGCTCGTAATACAGCGGTCCGTCGATGTTCTTTGCCATGGGCGGTCCGTTTCAGGGTTACGGCAGGATCAATTCAATTCCCGGTCAAGCCGCCGAAGGCGACCACCTTGGCCCACTTCTCCGTGTCGTCGCGGATGATCGTTGCGAAGTCGGAGGCCGGGCCGATGATCGGCGGTCCGCCGAGCGCCAGGAACTGCTCCTTGATCTTGGGATCGGCCATCGCCGTATTGAACTCCTTGTTGAGCAGTTCGACGATCGACGCCGGCGTGTCCTTTGGCGCGGTCAGGCCGTTCCACGAGTTGGACTCGTAGCCCGGCACGAAATCCCCGACCGGCGGCACCTCCGGCACCAGCTCCGACCGCGTCGCGGTGGAGATGGCGAGCGCCCGGAGCTGGCCGGCCTTCACGTATTGCAGCGACGAGCCGATGGTCGAGAACATGACCTGGACCTGGCCGCCGATCAGATCGGGCAGCGCCATCGCCTCGCCGCGATAGGGCACGTGCTGCAGCTTCACGCCGGCCAGCATCTGGAACAGTTCGCCGGACATGTGTCCGGTCGAGGCGACGCCGCCAGAGCCCATGTTGACCTTGCCGGGATTGGCCTTGGCGTAGGCGATGAACTCGGCGCCGGTCTTCACCGGCATGGCGGGGTTGACCAGCATCAGCAGCGGCGAGCGCATGACGATCGCAACCGGGACCAGGTCGGTCGAGAAGGTGAACGGCAGGGTCTTGTGCAGCGCCTGGTTGACCACCGCGCTGCTGTTGGCCATCAGCAGAGTGTAGCCGTCGGGTGGCGCGCGCACCGCCATTTCGGTGCCGATGTTGGTGCCGCCGCCCGGCCGGTTCTCGACCACGAACGGCTGGCCGAGCTTGTCGGACAGCCGCTGCGCCAGCAGCCGCGCCACGATGTCGGTGGTGCCACCGGCCGCGGTGGCGACCAGGATGCGCACCGGACGCGTCGGATAGGCCTGCGCGCGCGCCAGGCGCGGCAGGGGCAGCAGCGCCGCGGTCGCGGCGGTCAGATGCAGAAACCGGCGGCGTGACGTCATGGCATCCTCACATCGGTTTGTAGTTGCGGTCCATGTCGACATCGATCAGCAGCGCGCTGCCGTCCTTCAGCCCCTTGGCGATCAGGTCGGTCGCGTCCTTGACGGTCTTGGCGCGGTGCGCCTCGATGCCGAGCGAGCGCGCCAGGCCGACGAAATCGATCGCCGGGTCGGTCAGGTTCATGCCGACGAAATTGTCGGCCTGCTCGGCCAGCCCGCGCATGTTGACCAGCCGCTGCTTGAGAATGCGGTAGCTGGTGTTGTTGAAGATCACCCAGATCACCGGAATCTTGTCGTGCGCCGCGGTCCATAGCGCCTGCACGGTGTACATGGCGCTGCCGTCGCCGATGAGCGCCACCACCGGCCGGTCGGGCAGCGCGAGCTTGACCCCGATCGCCGCCGGCAGCCCCCAGCCGATGCCGCCGCCGCGCAGCGCGAAGAAGCTCTGCGGGTCCTCGCTGTTGATCAGCGAGCGCGCGCCCGGGTTCGACGACAGGATCTCCTCGATCACCACGGCGTCCTTCGGCAGCATCGCGCCGATCGCCTCGAGCAGCGCCAGCGGCATCACCGGCGTCTTGCCGGCGAGCGCCCGCGCCTTGGCGCGCAGCGCGTCGCGGTCGATCTTGATGGCGTCGGTCGCGGATTTCAGCCGCGCCGCTGCCGCGCTCTTTTGCGCCGCGCTCATGCGGTCGCGCACCGCCGCGGTGATGTCCGGTAGCGTCGCCTTCGGATCGCCGAGAATGCCGACCTGCGCCGGATAGCTCTTGCCGATCTGCCAAGGATCAGTGTCGAGATGGATGAGCTTCATGCCGTGCGGCATCGGCTTGACGGTCGACGGCAGCGACCAGGTGAACATGTCGCCGCCGACCGAGAACAGCAGGTCGTGCTGGTCGAGCACCTCGCGCACGCCCTGCTGCGAACGCGTCATCGAGCCGCGATAAAGCGGATGCGAGGAGGGAAACGACGCGGTGCTCGGCACGAACTCCATGTAGACCGGCGCGCCGATCGCCTCCGCCAGCGCGGCCAGCTCCTGCTGCGCGCGGCTATGCGCCACCGCGTCGCCGGCCATGATCACCGGCCGCTGCGCCTTGACCAGCAGGTCGGCGGCGGCGGCGACCGCGTCGGCGTCGCCGCGCACCCGCGGCGCCACCCGGGTCGGCTCCAGCAGATCGATATCGCCGTCGCTCTTGAGGATGTCGCCGGGCAGCGCCAGGAACACCGGCCCGGTCGGCGGCGCCAGCGCGGTCTTGGCGGCGCGATGGACCAGCTTCGGCAGATCTTCGATGCGCTGGACCTGCGCCGAGAATTTCACCAGCGGCTTGGCCAGCGTCGCCAGGTCGGCGGACAATACAGGCTCCTCGACCAGGTATTCAGTGTCCTGTTGGCCCGCGGTCACCAGGATCGGCGAGCCGGCCATCTGCGCGTCGTACAGCATGCCCATGGCGTTGCCGAGGCCGGGCGCCACGTGCAGGTTGAGCACGGTGAGCTTGCCCGAGGCCTGGGCGTAGCCGTCGGCCATCGCCATCAGCGCGGCCTCCTGCAGGCCGAGCACGTAGCGGATGTCGTTCTCGACCGCGAACGCGTCCATCAGCGGCAATTCGGTAGTGCCCGGATTGCCGAACATGATCTGGACGCCCTCCTGCTTGAGCAGATCGAGGAACGCGCGTTTACCGGACATCACGGGCACAGGATTTTCCAGGGGTTGCGAATGGCAGGGCGATGCAGCGTACTCAGTTTACCGCGCCACGTTCGTAGCGATGATTGTATTTCATCTCACATCCGCTCGGGCCGGTTGCCATAGGACGGGGCGGGCGTGCCGGGCTTGAGCGAGACGTGCGAGTGGGTGCAGGTCCACGGCGCGCCGACCGACGGCCGCATCAACGTGACGGTGGCGCGGCCGTTGCGCTCGAATTTTTTGCCGTTCTCGTGCAGGCCGGTGGAGCGGAAGATCACCGCGCCCATCGCCATCAGCCGGTCAGGCGACATCACCACCTCCAGCGTCGCAAGGTCGTAACGATAGTCCTCGATCGAGGGCCAGACCGCGCGCCATTGCTCGCGCTCGAGCTCGGCCTGCGAGGTCACCATCTCGACCTTGGAGCCGAACGCGATGGCGTCCTCGGCGAACATCGGCCGCACCGCCTTGAAATTGACCTCAGCGACGAGATCGCCCCAGCGGGCGAGCCAATCGGCGACCGAGCGCCGGTCCTCCTCCACCACGGGCAGCCGCTTCATCGGTTCCCTCAACTCTCCCCACGAGCTTAACGCGCCGCCTTTGCCGATGCTACGTTGCCAGCCATGCAGAAGATCGACCGGCAGGTTGCATTCACCGGCACCAAGGAGGTGGCCGAGCCGTTGCGCATCGATCCGGAGCGGCTGGCGTCGCATCTGGCGCGCGAGGTCGCGGGCTTCGCCGGACCGCTGACGGTGCGGCAGTTCAAGGGCGGTCAGTCGAATCCGACCTATCTGCTGGAAACGCCGCTGCGCAAATACGTGCTGCGGCGGAAACCGCCGGGGAAGCTGTTGCCCTCCGCGCACGCGGTCGATCGCGAGTTTCGCGTCATTCGCGCGCTGCACGCGCAAGGCTTCCCGGTGGCCGAGCCGGTGCTCTATTGCGCAGACGACAGCGTCGTCGGCACCGCGTTCTATGTCATGGGCTTTGTCGAAGGCCGGGTGTTCTGGAACCCGGAGATGCCGGGCTCGAACCCGGGCGAGCGCGCGGCGGTCTATGACGCCATGAACGCTGCGCTGGCGCGGCTGCACACGTTCGAGCCGGCGAAAATAGGTCTGGGCGATTTCGGCCGCGGCGACAATTATGTCGCGCGCCAGGTCGACCGCTGGTCGAAGCAATACCGCGCCTCGGAAACCGAAACCATCGACGCCATGGAGCGGCTGATCGAATGGCTGCCGTCGCATATTCCGCCGGCCGGCCCGCCGCGGCTGGTGCATGGCGATTACCGGCTCGACAACGTCATCCTGCACGCGGGCGAGCCGAAGGTGCTGGCGGTGCTCGACTGGGAGCTGTCGACCATCGGCGATCCGCTCGCCGACTTCACCTATCACCTGATGCAATGGCATATGCCGCCAGAGGACACCGGCGCCGGCACCGGCTCGCTCGCGGGCTTCGATCTGCCGACGCTCGGCATTCCGTCGCTGGCGACCTACGTGGACATGTATCGCGCGCGCACCGGGCTCGACCCGCGGCCGCATCTGGCGACCTATCTGGCCTACAATTTCTTCCGCATCGCCGCGATCCTGCAAGGCATCGTCGGCCGGGTGCGCGACGGCACCGCGACCAGCGAGCACGCCGCCGCCAAGGCGCAGATGGTGCGGCCGCTGGCGGAGGTGGCGTGGCGGTTCGCGCGCGAGGCCGGCGCATGAAGACCGTGGCGCTCGCGCTGGGCGGCGGCGGCGCGCGCGGGCTGGCCCATATCGTGGTGGCCGAGGCGCTGGACGAGATCGGCGTCAAGCCGGTCGCGATCGCCGGCACCTCGATCGGCGCCATCATCGGCGCGGGCTATGCCGCCGGCATGACCGGCCGCGAGATGCGGCGCTATGCGATCAACATCGCGCACAACCGCACCGAGGTGATGCGCCGGATGATGCGGGCGCGCGCCGGCAAGCTGCGCGATCTGTTCGGCGGCGGCCTGGGCGACGCAACGCGGCTCGACGCCGAATTGATGTGCCGGCAGTTCCTGCCGGAGCAATTGCCGGAGGATTTTTCCGGGCTTGCCATTCCGCTGACCGTGATCGCCTCCGACCTTTACCGCCGCACCGAGGTGGCGTTCTCGGATGGACCGCTGCGGCGTGCGCTGGCGGCCTCGATCGCGCTGCCGACCATCATGCGGCCGGTGTTGCACGACGGGCAAATTCTGGTGGATGGCGGCGCCACCAATCCGTTGCCGTTCGAGCACCTGCGCGGCCGCGCCGACCTGATCGTGGCGGTAGAGATTTCCGGGCCACCGAACGCCGGCCCGAGCGAAGTGCCGAACGCGCTGGAATGCCTGTACGCGACGGTGCTGGTGATGACGCATTCGATCATGTCCGAAAAACTTCGCCACGGTGCGCCCGACCTGCTGCTGCAACCCAACGTCGGCACCTTCCGCGCGCTCGGCTTCCTGCAAGCGAGCGCGATCCTGCGCGCGGCGGAACCGGCCAAGGCCGAGCTCAGGGAACGGCTCACGGCGCTTTTGCGCTGAGCGGAAAATTGCTAGCCTTGCGGTCAAAGCGGTTGTCACAACTCAATCAAAGCCGCGAAAGATTGCTGGGAGGACTTCGGATGACGCGCGCCACGTGGCTGGTCGCTGCCGTGCTTGCCGTCTGCCCGAATGTCGCGCTAGCGCAGCAGGCGAGCGACGGGCTGACCGACCAGCAGCGCCTCGGTCTGGCGCTGTTCAACCAGTCCTGCCGCGTCTGCCACACCAAGCCGCAACTGACGCAGCCCGCTGTACGGGCCGGCGCTATCGCGTGCCTCGCTCGGCGGGCAGGACGCAACGATGCGCCAGGTGATCAGCGACGGCACGCCGCGCATGCCGGGCTTCAAGCATCATTTCCAGCCGACGCAAATCGACGCCATCGTCGCCTATCTCAAGACCATCCCGGCATCCACCCCTTAGGAGCAACGTCATGCGATGCACAGGATTGATGTTGGCTGTCGGCGCCATCGTGACCGTGCTGTTCGGCGCGCCGGTTCAAGCCAATGCCGCCGATGTCATCCTGAGCGGCAGCATCAAGTCATCGGCGGGCGAGGCGATGGGCGGGGTCATGGTCTCGGCCAAGCCGCAAGGCGGCACCATCACCACCACGGTGCTGACCGACGAAGCCGGCCGCTATTACTTTCCGCCGCTTGCCGCCGGCAAATACCGCGTCTGGGCGCAGACGCTGTCGTTTGAGACCGGCAAGGGCGAGATCGATCTCGGCGCGGTGACGAAAGCAAGACTTCACGCTCAAGCCGATGACAGAGTTCTTCCAGCAATTGCCCGGCCACGCCATGCTGGCGGCGCTGCCCGAGGACGACGAGCAGGACAAGCGCATGAAGCGCATCGTGCGCAACAACTGCACGGCCTGCCACACCGGCAGCTACGTGCTGCAGCACCGCTTCGACGAAGCCGGCTGGAACGCCATCGTCGACATGATGAAAAACGTCAATGTCTACGGCACCTACGTCGGCGCCACCCGGCCGCCGGCCGGCCTGCTCGACTTCCACCAGAAGGAGCTTGCCGCCTATCTCGCCAAGGCCCGCGGTCCGGGCGAGAACGGCATGAAGGTCAAGCTCGAGCCGCGCGCCACCGGCGAGGCGGCGCGCGTCGTGTATCAGGGAATACGAGGTGCCGCTCGATCCGGACGTCGGATTGCCGGCGAATTTCGTGCAGAACGACGGCAGCGACTGGTCGCTCGGCACGCCGTCGGTGATGATCCCGGGCTGGGGCGTGCACGACGCCTGGCTCGATTTCCAGGGCGACCTCTGGTTCACCTGCAACATTCCGAACAAGCGCGTCACCATCGGCCGGATCTCGACCAAGACCGGCGAGGTCAAGCTGTTCGCGGTGCCGGGCCCGCAGGGCCTGGTGGCGCAGACTCACGGCATGACGCGCGACGCCAACGGCATCATCTGGTTCAACGTCAATCCCGGGCGCGGCGGCATTGGCCGGATCGATCCCAAGACCGAGAACCTGGATGTGTTCATTCCGCCCGCCGGCATGTCGCCGACCGGCGGCGCCACCACCGTCGACTACGACGGCAAGGGCAAGATCTGGTCGTCGTCGCCGGACGGCGCGCTGCGCTTCGACCCGGACACCGGCCAGTTCACCGAATTCAAGTCGATCACCTACAAGACGCCGAACGGCACCGGCGTCACCTATGGCGCCGCCGCCGACCGCGACGGCAACGGCTGGTGGGCCGCAGATGGTGCTCGACATCATCGGCAAGGGCAACATGGCGACCGGCAAGGCCGAAGAGGTCCGGCTTGAGCCGATCAAGGCCGAGCTCGACCGCGTCACGCCGGAGGCGAAGAAATTCTACGAGACCTACAACCAGCCCGACTTCAACAGTCCGCTGCCGTGGGCGCAGGGACCGCGCCGCATGGGCACCGACAAGGCCGCCGACGTGCTGTGGGTCGGCAACTCCTGGGGCGCCAACCTCGCCCGCATCAACACCAGAACCAACGAGACCAGCTACGTGCCGCTGCCCGACGGGCAGCAGCCGTATCACGTCCATGTCGACAAGCAGCACCGGCCCTGGACCAATTTGTGGGGCGCCGATCGGGTGATGCGTTACGACCCGCAGACCGGCGGCTGGACCGCGTTCGACCTGCCGACGCGCGGCGCCGAGCCGCGTTACGTCTCGCTGCTCGAACGCGATGGCCAGCCGACGCAGGTCGTGCTGCCATATTTCCGGGCGCGCAAGATCGCGGTCATGACCTTGCGCAGCGAGGCCGAGATCGCGGCGCTGCGCAGCCAGGCCGAGCGCTAGTCTCGCGGGCCCGCCCGGAATAACGGTCAGCGCCTAGCGCTTTCGGCTTCCATGTTGCCGCGCAGGCCGCCGGGCTGGCAGAGCCTGGGATAAAGCCTGGTCATTTCGCTGATCAGGAATTTCGCCGGGACGTCGAAGAACGTGCCGTGCTGCACGATGTAGCTCATGAACTCGCGGCCGGCCGCGTCGAACGGCTGCAACAGCGCGTCGGCCTCGCCGTCGAACTCGAGCGGCGGCACGCCGAGCTTCTGGCAGAGGCTGACGTTGAACGTCGGCGTCGCCTTGATCCAACGGTCTGCCGGCATGATCTCGACATAGCCGTGGTAGGCGAACACGTCGGTGCCGACCGCTTCGAGCAGGCGCGGCGTGGCGAGATGATTCTTGACGTCGGCGAGCCCGAGGCGGGCCGGGATGCCGGAGGCTCGGCAAAGCGCGACGTAAAGCGAAGCCTTGCCGACGCAATAGGCTTGGCCTTTCGCCAGCACGCTCGAGGCGCGGTAGCTCTCCCGGTCGGTGTAATCGACGTAGGGGTCGTAGCGGATGCCGTCGCGCACGGCGGCATAAAGCCGGCGCGCGCGCTCGGTCGGGCCCGATGCCGCGCCGGCGACCTGCTCGGCCTTGGAGCGGATGCCGACATGGTCGGAGTCGATGTATTCGGCGGGGCTCAGAAAGAGCCTGGTCGCGGGATCGTCGGCCGGTTGCTGCATTCGTCTGTCCGCCACGTGCTTGACAATAAGTGCTTGGCGCGGTTCACACAAATACGGCCGCGGCGGCCGTTCGAGGATTGCTGTGCTGCGCGCGTGGTTCGCTGGACTTGGTCTGGCGCTGGTTCTGGCGGTGGCCGGAATTGCAGCGGCGCAGGCGCAGCGACCGCCGCAACCGCGCGTCCAGCCGGCGCCGACTAGCCCGGCTCCTGCCGAGCCGCAGCCTTCGCCACCAAGCGAGCCTGCCCAAAGCCAGCCGGCTCCGCCAGCCGAGCCGGTGGCGCCCGCGCCTTCGGTGCAGCCGCCATCCGGCTCGCCGTCGCCGATCGACGCCCGCGTGCAGGGACCGGTGCCGATCCAGATCGTCCCGAATCCCAGGACCGAGCAGGAGCTGATCGCCGAGCAGCAGGAGCGCGACCAGCGATCCGCGCTGGAGTCGAACCTGATGCTGCTGGTCGTCATGCTGGTCGCAATCGCGTTCCTGCAATTGGTGGTGACCGCGGCACAGGGGCTGTTCCTATGGATCGGGCTTTCCGCCATGCGCCGGCCGATGGAATTGGCCGAGCGCAACCTGGCGTTCGCGCAACGCGCCTTCGTCACTGTCGGGTCGCTGGCCGCGCGCAGCGCCGGCGCCAGCCTCATTGTCACGCCAACGCTCGAGAACGGCGGCTCGACGCCGGCGCGCAGCTTGCGCGTCAGCACCAACTGGCGGGTCTGGCATGGCGAGCTGCCGCCGGATTTTTCTTACAATTATGCGGAGCCGCCGGCCCGCATCGTGCTGGCCGCGCATGGCCGCGTAGTGATCGGCACGGTCGAGATTCCGATGCGGGACGTGCAGGCCGCGATCGAGAACAAGCTCCAGCTCTACTTCTGGGGCCGCGCCACCTACGACGACGTGTTCGAGGGCAGCGAGCCGCACTTCTTCGAATTCTGCTACCGGCTGGATGTCGCCGGCACGGCGCCGAGCAGCGTTGCGGTCGGGTTCACGCCGCACGGTCCGCACAACCGCACCGAACAGGATGGCCACCGTCCGGCGGCGGAGCGCGCCACGCGCTAATCGCGCCGCGCTTGGAAGAATTCGCGCAGCAGGGTGGCGGCCTCGGCCTCGCCGATGCCGGAATAGACCTCTGGCCGGTGGTGGCAGGTGGGCGACTGGAAGAACGTCACGCCGTGCTCGACCGCGCCGCCCTTGGGATCGGGCGCGGCGTAATAGAGCCGCCGGATGCGCGCGAACGAAATCGCCGCCGCGCACATCGCGCAGGGCTCGAGCGTGACATAGAGATCGCAGTCGGTCAGGCGTTCGGTGCCGAGCGCGGCTGCCGCCGCCCGGATCGCCAGCAGCTCGGCGTGCGCGGTTGGGTCGCGGTCGACGATGGTGCGGTTGCCGGCGGCCGCGACCACGGCGTTGTCACGCACGATCACGCAGCCGATCGGAACCTCGCCGGCGTCGCCCGCGGCGCGTGCTTGTCTCAGCGCCATATCCATGAACGACGGCACGTTTGGTCCTGACGATGCCTTTGTCCGCTAGCCGTGTATAACAAGTTCCATGAGCGGCAACGACAAGCGGCAGCCATCGGCGCGGCCGGGCGAACGGATCGCCAAGGCGATCGCACGCGCCGGCCTGTGCTCGCGGCGCGAGGCCGAGGCCTGGATCGCGGCTGGCCGGGTGGCGGTCAACGGTGCGGTGATCCGTGGGGCTGCGCTGAATGTGGTCGCAACGGATCGCGTGACCGTGGACGGCAAGCCGCTGCCGGCCCGCGAGCGCACGCGGCTGTTCCTGTATCACAAGCCGCGCGGGCTGATCACCACCACCGCCGACACCCACGGCCGCCCGACCATCTTCGGCGCGCTGCCGAAGGACATGCCGCGGGTGGTCAGCGTCGGCCGGCTCGACCTCAACACCGAAGGCCTGCTGCTGCTCACCAATGATGGCGGCCTGGCGCGCGCGCTGGAACTGCCGGCCACCGGCTGGCTGCGGCGCTACCGCGTGCGCGCGCACGGCACGGTCGCGCAGCCGCGGCTTGACGCGCTGCGCGCCGGCATCGAGGTCGACGGGGTCCGCTATGGCTCGATCGACGCCACGCTCGATCACGAGCAGGGCTCGAACGTCTGGCTGACGTTCGCGATGCGCGAGGGCAAGAACCGCGAGATCCGCAACGTGCTGGGCGCACTGGGCTTGCAAGTGAACCGGCTGATCCGGGTGTCCTACGGTCCGTTCCAGCTCGGCGAATTGCCGTCCGGCGCGGTCACCGAGATCAAGACGCGCGCCTTGCGCGAGCAGTTGGGCAACCGGCTGGCGGCCGTGGCCGGTGCGGATTTTTCCGGGCCGGTGGCGGAGCGAGAGGTCGCCGCGCCACAGTCGCCACGCTCTCCCCGCCATCCTGAGCGTGTGCAGCGAGCCTCGAACGATGATGGAGAGAAGCGTGGCGCGCGCGGTCAGCGCCACCGGTTGCCTCGGGATCACGGCAAGAGGGATGACGGCAAGAGGTCTCGCCCGCATCGCCGCCCGCGGGGCCGCTGATGCGCATTGTCGGTGGACGTTTCGGTGGCCGCGCGCTGCTGGCGCCGAAATCGCAGGCGATCCGGCCGACCGCCGACCGGCTGCGCGAAAGCCTATTCAACATCCTGGTGCATGCCTATGGCGATCCGGTCGCGGGTGCGCGCGTGCTTGACCTGTTCGCCGGCACCGGCGCGCTCGGACTGGAAGCGCTGTCGCGCGGGGCTGCGTTCACGCTGTTTGTCGACGACGGCGCCGAGGCGCGCGCGCTCATCCGCGGCAATGTCGACGCGCTCGGCCTGGGCGGCGCGACCAAAATCTACCGCCGCGACGCCACCAAGCTGGGCGCGACCGGACCGAACGGCGTGTTCTCGCTGGCGTTCCTCGATCCGCCTTACGGCCGGATGCTGGCCGAGCCGGCGCTGGTCTCCGCGCGTGAGGGCGGCTGGCTTGCGCCGGGCGCCGTGGTGGTGGTCGAGGAGGCGGCCGACGCGCACTTCGTAGCGCCTGCAGGCTTTGCCGAGCTCGAGCGGCGCGACTACGGCGATACCCGGCTCATTGTCTTGCGCAACGCATGACGCCGTGATGGCGCACCTCAATCCATGCTGATGCCGGCGGCCTTGATGACCGCGCCCCAGCGCTCGACGTCCTGCTTGAGGTGTTGCGCCAGATAGGCCGGCGTCCGCTTGTCCGGCGGCAGGATTTCGAGGCCGAGCGCCTCCATCTTTTCGCGGATGTCCGGCCGCGCCAGCGTCGCCTCGATCGCCTTGTGGGTCTTTGCCACGATCGGCGCCGGCGTGCCCTTGGGGAAGAAGAAGCCGTTCCAGACCGTCGCCTCGACGCCGGCCAGGCCTTGCTCGCCGGTGGTCGGCACGTTGGGGATGATCGCGGCGCGCGCCGGCGCCATCACGGCAATGCCCTTGACCGTGCCCTGCCGGGCCTGCACTGCGCCGCTCTGGATGGTGGTGCACATGTAGTCGATGCGATCGCCGATCACGTCCTGCAACGCCGGGCCTTCGCCGCGGTACGGCACCATGGTGATGTTGACGCCGAGCGTGTGGTTGAGCAGCGCGCAGGGCAGGTGCGTGCCGGAGCCGACGCCGGCCGACGAGTACTGCATCTTGTCCTGGTTGGCCTTCATGAAGGCGATCAGCTCTTGCAGGTTGTTGACCGGCAGGCTCTTGCGCGCGACCAGGAGCCGCGGCGATTCCGTCACCATCGCGACCGGCTCGAAGTCGGTGACCGAATCGTACGGCTTCCGCTTGTAGAGCCCTTGGCTGTAGGCGTGGGTGCCGCTGTTGCCGATCAGCATGGTGTAGCCGTCCGGCGCGGCCTTGGCGACGCGCGCGCTGCCGACCGTGCCGGCGGCGGCGCCGACGTTTTCCACCACGATGGTCTGGCCGAGGATTTCGCCCATCACCAGCGCCTGCAGCCGGGCGCTGGCATCGACCCCGCCGCCGGCCGCGAACGGCACCACCAGCGTGATCGGGTGGTTCGGCCATTCCTGTGCCGCTGCGGGAAGAGCGAGGGCAGCGAGTGCGGCCGCAATGGCAGTCTTTACAAACCTGGCGACGGGCATGGTGGTTCCTCCGTTGCGGCGGAGACTTGCCATGATGGTGGGGCCGGTCAAGCCATGCCGCTGCCGCAGGGCCATGCGGCGGCGAGCGTAGAGCATGATCCGAAGTGTAGCGGTTTCGGAAGTCATACCGATCGAGCGGCGGCCGAACAGCCGCTCGATGTCGGCGAGCTTGAGCTCCACGTAGGTCGGCCGGCCGTGGTTGCATTGGCCGGAGTTGGGCGTGGCTTCCATCTCGCGCAGCAGCGCGTTCATCTCCTCGGCCTTCAAGCGGCGGCCGGCGCGGACCGAGCCGTAGCACGCCATGGTGGAGGCGACGTGCATCAGCCGGCGCTCCAGCGGCAGCGCCTCGTCCCATTCGGCCAGGTGCTCGGCGAGGTCGCGGGCGAGCGCGCCGGCGTCGATCTCGCCCAGCATCGATGGCGTCTCGCGCACCGCAATCGCGCCCGGACCGAACGGCTCGATGGCGAGGCCAAAGCGCTTGAGCTCGTCGGTGCGCGCGAGCAGCCGCTCGACGTCGGCTGAGTCGAGCTCGACCACCTCGGGGATCAGCAGGATTTGCCGCGCCACGCCGGTCGCTTCGAGCGCGGCCTTCATGCGCTCGTAGACCAGCCGTTCGTGGGCGGCGTGCTGATCGACGATCACCAGGCCGTCGCGCGTCTGCGCAACGATATAGGTGTCGTGCACCTGGGCGCGCGCCGCGCCGAGCGGGCGGTCGAGCAGGTCGGGCGCCGGCTCGACCGGCTCGACGCGGGCGGTGGCCGCCGCGCCGCCAACGTCGAAGGCGGCCTGCGCGGCTTCGGCAAAGCCGGCACTGGTCTGCCACGCCGCCAGCGCGCCGCGGCCGGCAAACGGCCGGGACGGCGAGCGGCGCCAGTCGAAGCCCGCGCGGCCGGGCAGGGCGGCCGGGCGGAACGCCGCGATCGTCGCCGTGCCGCCGGTGGTGGATGCGCGCTGGGCGTCGCGGGTGAGCGCCTCCTTGAGCGCATAGAGCAGCAGCGAGCGCACCAGGCCGGCGTCGCGAAACCGCACCTCGGTCTTGGCCGGATGCACGTTGACGTCGACCTCGCGGGGCGGCAGCGTCACGAACAGCGCCACCAGCGGATGGCGGTCGCGCGGCAGATAGTCGGCATAGGCCGCGCGCACCACGCCGATCAGCAGCTTGTCGCGCACCGGCCTGCCGTTGACGAACAGATATTGCCCGAGCGCATTGGCCCGGGTCAGCGTCGGCAGCGCGGCGTAGCCCTCGACCATGACGCCGTCGCGCTCGGCGCGGAGCTCGACCGCGTTGGCGCGGAATTCGGCGCCGAGCACGTCGGCGAGCCGCGCCAGCCGGCCGGCGGCGCCGGGCAGCGCCGACGCCCAAGTGACCGGCGCGCGGTCGTCGCTCGCCAAGGTGAACGTCACATCGGGCCGGCTCATCGCCAGCCGCCGCACCACCTCGCGCACCGCCTCGGCCTCGGCGCGGTCGCTCTTGAGGAACTTCAGCCGCGCCGGCGTGGCGTAGAACAAGTCCCGGATCTCGACCCGGGTGCCACTGCCGAGCGCCGCGGGCTTGACCTCGGACTTGTCGCCGGCATCGACAATGATCGCCCAGGCGTTGGGCTCGGAGGCGTGGCGGGTCGTGATGCCGAGCCGCGCGACCGCGCCGATCGAGGGCAGCGCCTCACCGCGAAAGCCGAGCGAACGGATTTGCAGCAAATCGTCGCCGTCGAGCTTGGAGGTGGCATGGCGATCGACCGCCAGCGCCAGGTCGGCGCGCGTCATGCCACTGCCATCGTCGGTGACGCGGATGAGCCGCCGCCCGCCGCCCTCGGTCGCGATTTCGATCCGTGTGGCGCCGGCGTCGAGCGCGTTCTCGACCAACTCCTTGACCGCGCTGGCCGGCCGCTCGACCACCTCGCCCGCGGCGATACGGTTGATCAGGCTTTCGGGAAGCTGGCGGATCGGCATTTTTGCAGCGACTCACTTTGTGGACGCGCCGGACTGTAACTCCCGGCACCGCCAAGGTCAGCGTTACGGTCCGGATTTCCCTGACATTCACCGGCTTGTCGGGGCATGATCCCTCGGTTCAAGTCCGAGGGCATGCTTTTCCGAAAACCGCTGCACACCCCGGATCAAGTCCGGGGCAGGCTTTCCGGGATCATGCCCTAATCCCAGCTTGGCCTGCTCTGCCGCAGCGCCTTGACGTTGGCGCGGCGCTTCTTGCTTTCGATGCGCCGCTGCTTCGACGCCTTGGTCGGCTTGGTGGCGCGGCGCGGCACCGGCCGCACGGCGGCCTGGCGGATGAGGTCGATCAGGCGCTCCTGCGCTTCGGCGCGGTTGCGCTCCTGGGTGCGATGGTTCTGCGCGATCAGCACCAGCACGCCGTCCTTGGTCATGCGCTTGCCGGCCAGCCGCATCAGCCGCACCGCCACATCGTTCGGCAGCGACGGCGACTGGCGCACGTCGAAGCGGAGCTGGACCGCGGTCGAAAGCTTGTTGACGTTCTGTCCGCCGGGCCCCGACGAGCGCACGAAGCTTTCATGCAGCTCGGATTCGTCGATGCTGATGCTGTCGGTGATCCGAATCATCGGGACACCCTAGCCCCGCGAACTGTCCTTGAGATAGCGCTTGGCCAGGACCTTGCCCTCTTCCACCGCCGGCTGGTCGAACGGATCAACGCCGATCAGCCGCGCCGCGATGATGGTCTCCAGCATGAAATGCATCAGAAGTTCGCCGAGATGGCGCTCGTCCAGGCGATCGAGCGCGATGGTGCGCACCGGACAGCCGTTGTTGGCGAGCGTCTCGGCGGTGGCGCGGCCTTGCGCCGCGACCAGGTCGCCGATGGTCTTGCCGGCGAAGTCCGGCTCGCCGGCGCGCTTGGCCAGGTCGGCCGCCATGCGCGGGCCGCGGCCCTGCGGCTGCACCGTGATCACCGTGAACAGCTTGTCGCGCGGGCCGGCGATGAAAAGCTGAAGCTGGCTGTGCTGGTCGACCGGGCCGAGCGCCGCCAGCGGCGTCGTGCCCTTGCCGTCCTTGCCCAGGCTCTCGGCCCAAAGCTGGACGTACCAGCGCGTGAACCGCTCCAGCCGGTCGGCATAGGCCATCATCACGGCGAGCGGCTTGCTTGGCGCGAGGGTCGCCGCAAGCGCGGCGCCGACCGCCGCCGGCACTTCGGCTGGCGCCTTGCCGGCCAGCACCGGCGCCAGCGCGTCGGCGGCGCCGGCGCGGATCGCGCCGATGTCGAGGCCGCAGACCGCGGCCGGCAACAGCCCGACATTGCTCAGCACCGAATAGCGGCCGCCGACGCCCGGATCGTGGTCCATCATCTGGATGCGGTCGGCCGACAGCAGCTCGCGCAGGCCGTTCGGCTTGCCAGCCTTGGCCGGTTCGGTGATGCCGAGCAGATGGTCGTGCGGATCGCGGCCGGCGCGCTTGAGCGTGTCCAGCACGGCGATGGTCTGCATCAGGGTCTCGCCGGTGCCGCCCGATTTCGAGACCGCGACGAAGCGCGTGGTCTGCAGCGGCAGCCGTTGCAGCACGGTCTGCCAGCTATCCGGGTCGAGGTTGTCCATGAAATGCACGCGCGGCGGGTCGCGCAGCGCGCCAACGCCGGGAACGCCGTGGCCGGCGAGTTGCGCCAGCGTCTGGCCGCCCAGGCTCGAGCCGCCGGTGCCGAGAAACACCACGTCGCTGGTGCCGTCGCGCAGCAGCGCCGCATAGCCGAGGATGGTGGCGATGTCGTCGCGCCTTTCGGGCAGCCGCAGCAGCGGCAGCGCGCCGTCGGCGTGGCGGGCGCGCAGAAACGACAGCGCCTCCGCGGCGCGCGCCAGCGTCTCCTCGAAGCGGGGCGGCCGCGCCTGGTCGATCGATTGTCGGAGGGGCATGAGATTCGGTCAGATCATCGCGTTGCGAATGATCTTATCCGCTAAGGAGCTAGCTGAGAACTCGGGCGAACTTCCGAATCGCGACGCTAGCCGCCGGAGTCCTTGCCGCCCAGTTGCTTCGCGCGGCCGACAACGGTGACGAACATGCCGCCTTCGGCCAGGCGCCTGGCGGCACGCTTGGCGTCGTCGAGGGTGACGGCATCGATCAGGCCGTTGCGCCGGTCGATGTAGTCGATGCCGAGATCGTCCAGTTGGATCTGCAACAGCTGGCTGGCGATCTTGGTCGAGGTGTCGAACGCCAGCGCATACGAGCCTTTCAGATAGGCCTTGGCCTTGGCGAGCTCGTCCTCGGTCGGGCCTTGCTCGACCATGCGGCGGATTTCGGTCTCGATCAGTTCGAGGGCTTGCGCGGTGCGGTCGGCGCTGGCCTGGGTCGACGCCATCAGCAGCGCGCTGTGCCGCAGCGACGACAGAAACGAATGGACGCCGTAAGCGAGGCCGCGCTTCTCGCGCACCTCGTTGTAGAGCCGGGAGGTGAACGAGCCACCGCCAAGGATGTGATTGACCACGAAGGCCGGCATGAAATCCGGGTCCTTGCGGGTCAAGCCCATGCCGCCCATGAGCACGACCGATTGTGGCACGTCGAGCTGCACCACGATCCTCTGGCCAACCGCGGCCGGCGACAGGTTGGCCACCGGCGCCAGCGTGCCGCGCGCCGGCAGCGCGCCGAACACGCGATCGATCAGCTCTCCCAGCGTCGCCGCATCGATGTCGCCGACCGCCGCGATCTTGAGGTTGTCGCGCGTCAGCACCCGCTGCACATAGGACTTCAGGTCGACCACCGTGATGGTGGGGACGGTTTCGAGCGAGCCGTTCTGCGGCTTGCCGTAGGGATGGTTGGCAAAGGCGGTCTTCCACCAGGTCTTGCTGGCGATGCTGTTCGGCTCGGTGGTCTCACGCCGCAGCGATGCCATGATCTGGGCGCGCCCGCGCTCGACCTCGTCGGCGTCGAAGCGCGGCTGGTTGAGCGCGAGCCGCAGCAGATTGACGCTCGGCTCCTGGCGATCGCGCAGCATGCGGATCGAGCCGTACAGGTAGTCGCGGCCGACTGAGAAGTTGAGCTGGACGGCGTTGCCCTCGACCTGCTCCTGGAATGCCTTGGCGTCGAGCTCGCCCGCGCCGTTGTCGAGCAGCGAGGCCGCCATGTAGCCGACGCCGGGCTTGTCGGCCGGATCCTGGTTGGCGCCGCCGAGGAAGGCGAAATTGATCGCGACCAGCGGCAGCGACGGCTCGCGAACCAGCCAGGCCTCGATGCCGCCCGGCGAGATTACGCGCTCGATCTTGGTTGCGCTCGCGGGTTGCGCTGCCGCGGCAAGCCATGCCGCAGCCACTGCCAGGAGCATCGTGCATCGTGCGGTCACGAACGTTTGTCCTCTTTGCCTGTCGTGTTCCGGATCAGATATCCGGTCGCCGAACGGCGCTTGTCGAGCCAGGTTTTGGCCGCCGCGTTCACGGCGTCGGCCGTGACAGCGCGGATGCGATCCGGCCAGTTGGTCACCTGATCGACCGCAAGCCCGGTCGTGAGCGCCGCGCCATACCAGCGCGCCATGGTCTGCTGGCTGTCCTGGGCGTAAATCGTGTCGGCGATCAGCCGGTACTTGGCGCGTTCGACTTCGTCGGCGGTGACGCCGTTGGCGATCAGGTCGTCGATCACCCCATCGATCGCCTGTTCGAGCTGCGGCAGCGTTACATTCGGTTTGGGCGATCCGTAGACGTTGAAATGCGTCGCGTCGAGCGCCGTGCTGTTGTACCAGCCGCCGGCGCCGACCGCGACTTCGGTCTCGGACACCAGCTTGCGATAGAGCCGGGAGGTGTTGCCGCTGCCGAGGATGAAGGCGAGCACTTCGAGCGCCTCGGCTTCGCCAGGCCGCGCAGTGGCGGCCGAAGGCGCGAGGTAGTAGCGTTGCAAACTCGGCTGTTGGACGCGCGCGTCGGCCAGCGTGACGTGGCGCGCCGCCACCTGCGGCGGCTCCTGCGGACGCCGCCGCGGCTCGATCTTGGCGACCGGCTCGACCTTGCCGTAGGTCGCTTGCGCCAGCGTCTTGACCTCCTCGGCCGTGACGTCGCCAGCCACCACCAGGACGGCGTTGTTGGGCGTATAGAACCGCTTGTAGAACGCGATCGCGTCCTCGCGGCTGAGCTGTTCGATCTCATGGCGCCAGCCGATCACCGGCTTGCCATAGGGATGGTTGAGATAGAGCGCGGCCTCGACCTGCTCGACCAATTGCGCGCGCGGATTGTTGGCAACGCGCTGGTTCTGCTCCTCGAGCACGACCTTGAGCTCCGGCGACACCGCTTCGTCGCTCAGCACCAGCCCGGTCATGCGGTCGGCCTCGAACTCCATCAGGGTCTTGAGATGCTCGCGCGATACCCGCTGGTAATAGCCGGTGTAGTCGTTGGCGGTGAACGCGTTCTCCTGCCCGCCGATCGACGCGACCACCTGCGAGAAGCGCCCGGCCGGGTTCTTGGCCGTGCCCTTGAACATCAGGTGCTCAAGGAAATGCGCAATGCCGGATTTGCCCGGCGGCTCGTCGGCAGCGCCGACCTTGTACCAAAGCATGTGGGTGACGACCGGCGCACGCCGGTCCGGCACCACCACCACCTCGAGGCCGTTGGCGAGACTGAAGTGGCTGATGTTCGACGGCGGTGTGGATTGCGCGTGGGCGGTGAGTGCTGCCGCGACGGCGAAGCTTGCGGCGGCTCCTGCGATGCAGGTTTGGATCAGGCGATGTGGCAATGCGGTCTCGCGCGGTCGTCGCTGGCAGTCACGGTCGGCGGCGAAGGATCATGCGCCGCGATCACGGACTGGCACGACAGGTTATGACAACTCCGAACCGATCGCCCGATTACTTGACGACGTCGCTGCGGGTGGCGGTTGACGGAACGTTTCCCGAGGTCGACTTGCCGACGCCGTAGGGCTGGGTGGGCGATGGCGTGCGGTACCCGACCGGCGGTTCGATCAAGCGCTCACGCGGCGGCTCGCTGGTGAACGTCGAGTATTCCTCGCTCGGCGCCCAGAGTGGGCTGAAGATGCCTTTGGTGCCAAGCTCGTAGGGCGACATCGGCTTTTCTTTGTCTTCGATGGTCCTGGTCGTGCCGTTCGGCCGGCTGCTGCGCGATCCGCCGCCCGGCAGCTGGTATTGGCTCGGCAGCATCGGACGGCCGGCGTCATCCGGATCCGGATTGAACGGCTTGCGCTCGGCCTTTTGCTTGCGGGCGCGCTTGATGTCGGGATCGTCGGGCCAGTTGGCGGCCTTGGCCTTGGCGGCGTTGGCATCCGGCGGCGGCAGGTTGCGGCCTGGCGGCAGCACCAGCGGCGCGCGCTCGCGGTATTCGATGCCGTCGCCGTCCTTGCGCAGGCCGAGCGAGTGCATCACCGACCTGAAGATCTTCTTGTCGATGAAATCGTCGTCGTCATCGTCCTCGGCGCGGACGCTCGAGCCGGAGCAGCCGAGCACCATGACCGTGCCGAGCAGCACGGCCAGCACCGAGCGGCGCCACCGAAGGTTGGATTTTGGCGTTCCCATGCCGACACCCATAACGCGCCGAACCCCCTGAAACCACGGCTAATTCAGCCAGTATCCCCGGGGATCAGGGCACTTTTGGGGCGTGGTCTCCCCACAGCGATTCATACAGCAGGACCCCCACCCCGGCAACGATGGCGACATCCGCCAGGTTGAAGACGTACCAATTGAAGCGCCAAGTGGCGGTTTCGACGTGCAGCAGCACGAAATCGGCCACCGCGCCATAGGCCAGGCGGTCGATGGCGTTGCCGATGGCGCCGCCGATGATCAGGCCGAGCGCCAGCGCGGTCGGGCGCGTCACCGCGCGCGCCAGCCAGATCCACAGCAGCGCAACCGCGATCGCCTTGAGCGCCAGCAGGGCCCATTGACCGCCCGGGCCCTCCTGTTGGAACCAGCCGTAGCTGATGCCGGGGTTCCAGGTCAGCACCAGATCGACGAACGGCGCGACCGCCACGGCGCCCTTGTCCGCGAGCTTGAACACGAACAGCAGCCAGAGCTTCAACGCCTGATCGAGCAGGCTCGCGATCAGCGCCACCGTCAGACCGAAGCCGGTGAGCGGCCCCCAGAGATAATCGCCGCGCATCGGAATGCTGTCGCCGCGCAAGCCGCTACTCCGCGGCCTTGTGCATGGCGTCCCACTCGCGCAACGCCTGCGCGTCGCGCGGCGTGACGTCGGGGAATTGCGGGTCGCTGCCGACGGCGGACGAGATTTTCCATGAGCGCGCGCACTTGCGGCCCTCGGCGAGATTGACCACGACCGCGACGCCCGGCACCTCCGGCAGCCGGAACGCCTGCGCCGGGCCTTCATCCTCCACGAGCGTGGCGGCCGAGGTGATGCAGATCTCGGCAAGGTCGACGCTCAGCAGCGCCTCGGCGAGCTTCGGATCGGAGACGTGTACGATCGGATCGGCCTCCAGCGACGAGCCGATGCGCTTGCCCGCCCGCTCGATCTCCAGCGCGCCGGTGACGACGCGGCGCACCAACCGCACCTTGCGCCATTTCTCGGCCAGCGCGTCGTCGCGCCAGGCTTTCGGCACGTCGGGGAACAGCTCGAGATGCACCGACGCCTCGCTGTCGCGATAGCGCTCGCACCAGGCCTCCTCGGCGGTGAAGCACAGCATCGGCGCCAGCCAAATGACGGTGCAGCGGAACAGGTGGTCGAGCACGGTCAGGCAGGCCTTGCGGGTGACCGACGAGACCGGCTCGCAATACAGCGCGTCCTTGCGGACGTCGAAATAGAACGCCGACAGGTCCGTGGTCATGAAATGACTTAACGCCGCGAAGATGCGCTTGTAGTCGTACTCGGCGTAGGCCTTGCGGACCAGCGCATCGAGCTCGGCCAGGCGATGCAGCATCAGCCGTTCCAGCTCCGGCATCTTGCCGAACGCGACGCGATCCGCTTCCTGGAAATGCGCGAGGTTGCCGAGCATCCAGCGCAGCGTGTTGCGCAGCTTGCGGTAGGTTTCGACGGCGTTCTTGAGGATTTCCGGGCCGATCCGCTGGTCGTCCCAGTAATCGCAGGATGCCACCCAAAGCCGCAGGATGTCGGCGCCGGACTGCTTGATGACATCCTGGGGCGCGACGGTGTTGCCGAGCGACTTCGACATTTTGCGGCCTTGCTCGTCGAGCGTGAAGCCGTGCGTCACCACCACGTCGAACGGCGCGCGGCCGCGGGTGCCGCAGCTTTCAAGCAGCGACGAGTGAAACCAGCCGCGGTGCTGGTCGGAGCCTTCGAGATACATCACGGTGTCCGGACCGCCGTCGTGTGCGCGCTTGATGCCGGCGAGGCCCGGGAAGTGCCGCGGATCCTCCAGCACGAAGGCGTGGGTCGAGCCCGAGTCGAACCAGACGTCGCAGATGTCGTCGACCTTGTTCCAGTCCTCGTTGGCGCGGCTGCCGAGGAAGCGCTCGCGCGCGCCGGCCGCGTACCAGGCATCGGCGCCCTCCTGCTCGAAGGCGTCGGCGATGCGCTTGTTGACCGCCTCGTCCTGCAGGATTTCCGCCGAGCCGTCGCTCTTTTTCCGGACAAAGACGGCGATCGGAACGCCCCAGGCGCGCTGGCGCGAGATCACCCAGTCGGGCCGGCTTTCGATCATGCCGGTGATGCGGTTCTCGCCGGCCGGCGGCACCCAGCGCGTCGCCTTGATCTCGCGCAGCGCGATGGCGCGCAACGTGCCGTCGAGCCCCGTGATGGGCTTGTCCATGGCGATGAACCATTGCGGCGTGTTGCGGAAGATCACCGGCTTCTTGGAGCGCCAGGAGTGCGGATACTGATGCTTCAGTCGCCCGCGCGCGATGATCATGCCGGTTTCGGTCAGCGCTTTGATGACGGCGTCGTTGGCGTCGCCCTTCTCGCCCTTGTCGTTGATGACGCGCTTGCCGGTGAAGCCCGGCGCCTGCTCGGTGTAGGCGCCGTTCTCGTCCACGGTGTAGGGGATCGTCGGATTGATGCCGCGCGCTTCCAGCGCGCGGGCATTCGCGGTCCACACTTCGAAGTCCTCGCGGCCGTGGCCCGGCGCGGTGTGCACAAAGCCGGTGCCGGTGTCGTCGGTGACGTGGTCGCCGGCGAGCAACGGCACGTCGAAGTCATAGCCGCCCTTGGCGCTCAGTGGGTGCGCGCAGCGCAGCCCCGCCAGCACCGCAGCCGGCACCTTGCCGACCTGCTCGAAGCTCGTCACCCGCGCTTGCTTGAACACGTCGGCGGCAAGCTTCTCGGCCATGATCATGACGTCGCCGGTCTTCGCCCAGTTGCCGGCCGGCGCCTCGCTGACGCGATAGACGCCGTATTCGATCTTCGGCGAGAAGCTGACGGCGCGGTTGCCGGGCAGCGTCCACGGCGTGGTGGTCCAGATCACGACGCAGGCGGCGTCGGCGACCAGGTTGGTGGCCAGCGCGGTGGCGTCCTCGCCGGCGCCCGGCGCAAGGTCGGCGCGCGTGACCGGAAACTTCACCCACACCTGATCGCTGGTGTAGTCCTCGTATTCCACCTCGGCCTCGGCCAGCGCGGTCTGCTCGACCACGCTCCACATCACCGGCTTGGAGCCGCGATAGAGCGTGCCGTTGGCCGCGAACTTCATCAGCTCGCGCGCGATCTGCGCCTCGGCGGCGAACGTCATGGTGGTGTAGGGATGCTCCCAGTCGCCGATGACGCCGAGCCGCTTGAATTCGTTGCGCTGCACGTCGACCCAGTGCTGTGCGAAGGCGCGACACTCCTGTCGGAACGCGATGATGGGTGGCACGGCCGCATTGCGTCCTTGGGCGGAGATGTCGAACTTGCCCCAACCCTTGGCGCGGCGATCCTCTTCCACTTTCCATTCGATCGGCAGGCCGTGGCAGTCCCAGCCCGGCACGTAATTGGAATCGAAGCCGAGCATCTGCTGGCTGCGCGTCACCACGTCCTTGAGGATCTTGTTCAGCGCATGCCCGATGTGGATGTTGCCGTTGGCATAGGGCGGGCCGTCGTGCAGCACGAAGCGCGGCCTGCCGTTGGCGGCCTCGCGCAGCCGGCGGTAGAGGTCGAGCTGCTCCCAGCGCGCGAGGATTTCCGGCTCGCGCTGCGGCAGGCCGGCGCGCATCGGGAATTCCGTCTGCGGCAGGAACAGCGTCTGCGAATAGTCGCGCTCGCCTGATTTGCCTTCGGCCGGCTTGTCGTTCATGGGCGCCTAACTAGCAGGCGGCCGCGCTGGCGGCAAAGAATTAGACCGCAATCAGCCGACGATGCCGAGCGGCGGAAACGCGTCGGGCGCGCGCCCCAGCATGTGCCGCGCCTGGCTCGCGTCTTGGTCCATACGGCGGATCAGCGCCTCGACGCTGTCGAAGTTCAGCTCCGGTCTGATCCAGCCGATGAAGGCGACGTCGAGCGCCGCGCCATAGAGGTCGCCGGAGAAGTCGAACAGGAACACCTCCAGCAGGACCGCGCCGGTGTCGAACATCGGGCGGCGTCCGAACGACGCCACGCCGTCATACCGGGCGCCGCCGACGCCGACCCGGACCGCGTATATGCCGTGCTTGAGCCCGCAGTCCGGGCCGAGCCGGAGGTTGGCCGTCGGATAGCCGAGCTCGCGGCCGCGCTTGTCGCCATGCACCACCTGGGCGGTCACGAACCACGGAAAGCCGAGCAGCTCGTTGGCCTCCGTCACGTAGCCGGCGGCGAGCGCATCGCGCACTGCGCCGGACGACACCCGCCGGCCGTGGTGCTGGAACGGCGGCACCACATCGACCGAAAAGCCCTGCTGGGCGCCCTGCGCCTCCAGAAAATCCGGCGAGCCGCGGCGGTCCTTGCCGAAATGGAAGTTGAAGCCGATGACGGCGCCGGTGACGCGCAGCCGCTCCACCAGAATGTGCTCGACGAAATTCTCGGCGCTGAGGCTGGCGAGCGCGGCGTTGAAGGTCAGCACCACAGCGCCGTCGAGGCCGGTCGCCGCCAGCAACCTGAGCTTGGCGCCTTCCGAGGTGAGCTGGAACGACGGCTCCTCCGGCTGAAAGAAGCTGCGCGGATGCGGCTCGAAGGTCAGCACCGCGGCTGGCCGGTGAGCGGCCCGGGCGCGCTCCATCGCGGCGGCGATCACCTGCCGATGGCCGCGGTGGACCCCGTCAAAGTTGCCGATGGCGACCACCGGCCGGACCAGCCGGCCGAGGTCTCGATCCTCATCGCGCACGACGATGAACGGATGAGCGGGAGGGGGATCGGCCATGGCGGGGGCGGGGCGCTGTTGCGGCACCGTGTCGGTTCCCGCCCGGCCAAGTCAAGGAGGGGGGCGCCGGGTCAAGGCGCCGCGGCTGTTGACGAATCGTTTATAATTGCGGGCGGCGGCACCAGTCCAACCGGTCGCAGCCGCCCTTAACGGGTTATTCAACCGGGTTTTGTTACCGTCCGGCGTGGGGAAGGACACCCGGCCCTCCGGGGGCTCCTTCATTTGAGCGCTTTGACAGCGACCGCAGCGCAAGCGGTCCGCGCAGCTCCGGCTGAGGGGGACTGATGGCCGTCGATATGTCGATGCCGATCCTCGTGGTGGACGACTACAACACGATGATCCGAATCATTCGCAATCTGCTGCGCCAGCTCGGGTTCGTCGACATCGATGACGCGCCGGACGGCTCCGCCGCGCTTCACAAGATGCAGCACAAGAAATACGCCCTGGTGATCTCGGACTGGAACATGGAGCCGATGACCGGCTTCGAGCTGCTGCGTCAGGTGCGGTCCAATCCGACGATGAACTCGACGCCGTTCATCATGGTCACGGCCGAATCCAAGACCGAGAACGTCATCGCCGCCAAGCAGGCCGGCGTGAACAATTACATCGTCAAGCCGTTCAACGCCGACACGCTGAAGAAAAAGATCGAAGCGGTGTTCGGCGCGTAAAGCGCGCTTGCTTTCAATTGAACCGTTGCATCGGGCGCGCTTTCCCCTCTCCCCTTGCGGGAGAGGGTGCGGCGAGCGGAGGCGATAGCCGGCGCCTCACCACATCAGCCGCTGCGTGACCGCCTTGGGCGCCAGGCCGGCGTCGGCGAAGATCTTGTTCAGTGCGGTAAGGTCGGGATCGTGCCGGTCGCCGAGCTCCTCGGCATGGATGCCGGCGGTGACGAACAGGCAATCGACGCCGAAGTCGCTGGCGCCCTTCAGGTCGGTGCGCACCGAATCGCCGATCGCCAGCACGCGAGTCAGCGGCGTGGGCCCGCCGCGCAGGCGCCCGATGCGCTCGAGCGCCAGATCGTAGATCGGGCGGTGCGGCTTGCCGGCGTAGAGCACCTTGCCGCCGAGCGTGCCGTAGAGATCGGCGAGCGCGCCGGCGCAATAGATCAACCGTTCGCCGCGCTCGACCACCAGATCGGGGTTGCCGCACAGCATGAACAGGTCGCGTGCGGCAAGCTTGGTCAGCAGCTCGCGGTAACTCTCCGGGGTCTCGATCTCGTCATTGGTCAGCCCGGTGCACACCGCGTAATCGGCCTGCTCGAACGGCACGAAGCGCAGCCCGAGTCCATCGAAAATCGGCAAGTCGCGCTCCGGCCCGATGTGGAACACGGCCTTGTCGGGCCGCGCTGCCATCTCGGTGCGGGTGACGTCGCCCGAGCTGACGATGGTGTCGTAGGACTCGCGCGGCACCTTGAGCCGGTCGAGCAGGCGCACCACCACCTCGCCCGGCCGGGGCGCGTTGGTGATCAGCGCGACGCAGCCGCCGCCGGCGCGGTAGCGCGACAACGCCTCGCAAGCCGCCGGAAATGATTCGAGCCCGTTGTGCAGCACGCCCCACACGTCGCTCAGCACCACGTCGTAGCGGCCGGCGAGGGTTGCAAAGTGTTCCGTGAACGACGGCTGCGCGATCAAAGGGCGAAGCCCGCCGGTCCGCCCGCCGCCACCTTGTCGCGCGTGCCATCATCGCGGGCCGCTGGTTCGGCGGCCCCGGCCGCGCCATGCAGCGCCTCCTGGCGCACCGGACGCGGCTGCGAAAACAGGAAGCCCTTGGCCAAAGCGCACGTCGTATTCGAGCAAGTCGACGACCTGCGTCTCGGCCTCGATGCGCTCGGCGATCAGGCTGATGCCAAACCGGCCGAGCAAGTCCGAAAGGTCGGCGGCGTGGATGTCGGCGCTCGGCGCGCTGGCCTGGCCGAGCAGCAAGGTCGCCGGCACCTTGACGAAGCGGATGCCGCGCTCGCCCAGATCGCGCGGCTCCATCCGCAGATCCTTGACCTGGTCGATGCAGAAGCGAAAGCCCAGGTCGCGCAGCGCCGCCAGGCTTTCGGTCTCGAGCGGACCGATGGCGCGCAGCACGCCTTGCTTCAGCTCCAGCACCAGCGACGCCGCGAGCGCGCGGTTGGCGTCCATGAATTGCAGGATTTGCTGAAACACTTGCGGATGATTGAGCGTGGAAGCCGCGATGTTGCAGAACAGGCCGATGTCGCGGTTCTTCAGTTGCAGCCGCCGCACCACCTGCACGCTGCGCATCAGCAGCATGTGATCGATCCGTGGCATCAGGCCGCCGGCCTCGGCCGCATCGAGGAAATCCGCGGGCTGCAACAACTTGTTGCCTTCGGTGCGCAGCCGCGTGAACGCCTCGTAGTAGCGCACCTTGCGTTGCGGCAGCGTCACGATCGGCTGCAGATAGAGATCGACACGGCCCGCTTCGATCGCGCCTCGCACGATCTCGATCATTTCGTTCCGCCGGCTTGGATCGGAGGCTTCGGCAGCGGCGGTCGGTGCCGCGCCGTCGGCGATATCGCCGGCATCGTCGGTTATCGCAGGCTCATCGGGCGCTTCGAGCGTGCCATGCTCCTGCAGGCCGACGAACCTCAGCTCGTGCGATGCGACGGCGTCGGCAAGCTGCTTGACCAGGGTGCCGAGCTCGCCGAGCTCGGCGGCCAGCGGCTCATTCGCCGTTCGCGACCGTTCCGCGACGCTGTCGGCGATCCGGTCGGCATGCGCTTCGAGCGCGGCGGTGCGGCGGCCAAGCTCGGCCACCTGACGGGCGATGTCGGCGGTGCCGCGCGACAAGTCGGCGATCTGCGCGCCGACGTCGGTGCGGTCGCGCAGCCGTGCCGCCACCGCGGTGTAGATCGCGAGCGCGGTCAACGCCCCCAGCGCGACAATGGTCGATTCGGCGCCGCTCAGGCCCAGGGTCAGATAGATCACCGCACCAAGCGAGGCCGAGATCAGCGCCATGCAGACGAGGATGAAGATGGCACCCAGGCGCAGCATGAAGGCTCCCCGACGGCCGGTCGCGTCATTGATTCGCCAAGAGCGATCAATCTTCCCGACGCGCGGGCGCAGCGCAAGCGGCCGACCGCTCCGGAGCGTAGCGCGTCCCCCGCTCGCCGTCGCGGTTTTTCGGCGGTTTTAGGGCCGTGGCGGCAGGATCGCGTACTGGATTTCGGACGGCCGCACCGGAAACAGCGTCTGCCGCGGCAGCACCAGTGGCGGCTGGATTTCCATGCCGGGGAAGGTCCGGCGCCATTCATCGACCTGTGCGCTGTCGGGCAAGCCCTCCCAGACGATCACCGCGCCGCGCTGCCGCAGATCGTTCATGTCGATCCAGGGACTCAATTGCGGCCGGCCGTGCACCACCACGTGGGGCCGATCGGGCGAATAGACCGCCAGATTGTTGACGGCGAACTCCGAACCGGCGGCGTAGCGGAGCGGCGTGCCATATTTGTCGTGCCAGGCCTTGGTCACCAGGTCGGCCATGCGCTGGCCGGGGAACTGGGTCGCCTTCGGCCGGTCGCGCAGCGCCGGCTCGAACAATTCGATCGCCGCATAGGCCAGCGGAAACGCCAGAAACACGGCGATGACGCCCAGTGCGAACCGCCGGAGCCTTGCGGCGTCGGTGACTGGTCCCAGCCAAAGCATGACGGCGAGCGGCGCAAACGACCACAGCGGATAACCCCACATGGCGATCGGCAGCCGGCCGAGCAGCAGCGCAATCGCCGTGGTTGCCGCAAACGGCCCGAGCGCCAGCGTGGTGACCAGCCGGCGGTCGAACGCGGTTGGCCCGTCGGCCGGCGCCCGCGGCTTGGCGGGCGGCCAGTACAGCAGCGCCATGAGCGCGATCGCCGGCAGCGTGTAGCCGATCTGGCTGCCGGTCCAGCGCAGCGGATAAATCAGATAGTGAACCCAATGGCTGGCCGTGACCGCGCGGGCGTCGGCATATTGGAACGGCGTGAAGCCGGTTTCGACCAGCCACCAGGCGTTGGGCGCGATCACCACCGCGAAGGCGAGCGCCATCAGGTACGGCCCGCTGGTGCGCCAGGCGCGCCGCGCCACGGGATCGATCAGCAAGAACAGCCCGAGCGTCACCGCCAGAGGGAACGCGGCGTATTTCGACCAGAACGCCAGCGCGAGTGCGGCGCCTGCGATTAGCCAGTCGGCGGCGCGCTCGCGCGTCAACGCGCGATGGAAGAACAGGCCGGTGAGCGCCCAGAACGGCAGCTGGCCCTGATCATGGGCGAACTTCACCACCGAGAAATTGTAGAAGTGGATGCCTTCCAGCACGAGCACCGCGATCAGTGCCTGGAACGGGCCGACCAGGTCGCGCGCCAAGAGCCAGACCAGAGTGAAGCAAAGCACTGCCGCGAGCGGGCCGAGCAGGTAGACCGCATCGACGCTGCCGGTCAGCCGATAGACCGCGTCGGCCAACCACCACGGCAGCGGCGGATGCTTCCAGTAGCCGAGCTGCCACTCCTTGCCGAGCGCCAGGTCCTCGACGAGATCGAGCTGAAGGTTCGGGCAGATCAGCGGCGGCAGCAGCGTCCACACCGCGAGATGCAGGCCGAGCACCCAGAGCAGCGCGGCGTGCGGCCGCCGACGGCAGAACGCGATCAGCCGGTCGAGGGCGCGCTCCCGCTCAGCGGCGGCGTTGACGGTGGCCATGTTCTCCGTTGAACCGGTGCGGCCGATCGGTCAAGCTTTCCGTGCGCGTCGCTTCGATCCCGCGCGCAGGGCCAGCATATGACCGGCGCACCGCCTCCCGATCTGTCGATTGTGCTGCCCGCACATAACGAGGCGGAGAATATCGCGCCGATGATCGAGGCGCTCAAGCAGGTTGTAACGCCGCTCGGCAGCTTCGAGATCGTCTTTGTCGACGACGGCTCAACCGACGGCACCTTGGCGGCGATCCGCGCGGCCGCCGCGCGCGAGCCGGCGGTGCGCTACGTCGCGTTCACGCGCAGCTTCGGTCACGACGCGGCGCTGCGCGCCGGCTTGCGTCATGCGCGCGGCCGCGCCGCCGTAGTGATGGACTGCGATTTCGAGCATCCGCCGGAGCTGATCCCCGACTTGGTGAAGGAGCAGCGCAACGGCTTCAAGGTGGTGGCCGCGCACCGGCTCGATGAGCAAGGCCCGACCTCGGATTTCAAGCGGCTGACGTCGCGGTTCTATTACCGCACCCTCGACACCATCGGCGACGTGCGGATCGAGCCTGGCAGCGCCAACTACATGCTGCTCGACCGCGTGGTGGTCGATGCGGTCAACGGTCTCGGCGATCAGGAGCTGTTTCTGCGCGGGGCGGTGCGCTGGCTCGGCTATCCGCTCGCCCGCGTGCCCTTCCGCCAAGGCCAGCGCCAGCACGGCGTCACCAAGTATTCGCTCGGGCGGATGGTCGAGCTTGCGGTCGACGGGATCGCGGCGCACAGCGTGCGGCCGCTGCGCTTCGCGGTCTGGCTGGCGCTGGCGTTCGTCGCGCTCGGCGCGTTGCTGGTGCTGTACTCGCTGGTGAGCTTCCTGTTCGTGCAGCACACCGTCGCCGGCTGGTCGTCGATCATGGCGGCGATTGCGATCCTCGGCGCGGCGCAGCTGCTGGTGCTGGGCATCATCGGCGAATACGTCGGCCGCATCCTGCGCGAGACGCGCCGGCGGCCGAACTATGTGGTGGCGGAGACTGAGGCCGAGCGCGCTTCTGCGCAAACCACTCATACGTGACTGCTTTCAGGCGCCTGCGCCGCGCTCGCTTTCCCCTCTCCCCTTGCGGGAGAGGGTGCGCGAGCGGAGGCGATAGCCGAGCGAGCGCGGGTGAGGGGGCCTCTTCGCGAGAAATTTTCTGAAGATCACCCCTCACCCGGATCGCGCTCGGATTCCCTCCGCGCGATCCGCCCTCTCCCGCAAGGGGAGAGGGAAGCGAGTTTGCCGCGGCTCAGCGGTCTATTCGCAACGATCGCGCTCTACGCCAGCGCCTTGATGACCTTGCCGACCTTGTCGAAGATCTCGCCGATCTGGCTTTCGCTCACGATCAAGGGCGGCGTCACCGCGATCGAATCGCCGACGGTGCGGAACATGATGCCCTCGTCGTGGAAGCCGCGCTCCATCGCCTCGTAGCCGCGCTTGCCGACGCCGTCGGGACGCGAGGCCAGGTCGATGCCGGCGGTGAGCCCGACGCAGCGTATGTCGAGCACGCGCGGCACGCCCTTGAGCGTCATCGCGGCGTCATACCAGAGCGGCTCGAGCTTCTTGGAACGCGCGAACAGATCCTCGTCGCGGTAGAGGTCGAGCGCGGCCAGGCCGGCGGCGCAGGCCAGCGGGTGGGCCGAATAGGTGTAGCCATGGAAGAACTCCACGACATGCTCGGGCCCGTGCATGAAGGCGTCGTGGATGCCCTTGCGGCAGATCACGCCGCCCATCGGCACGCTGCCGGAGGTCACGCCCTTGGCGAAGGTGATCATGTCGGGGATGACGCCGTAGCGCTCGGCGGCAAATGCGTGGCCGAGCCGGCCGAAGCCGGTGATGACCTCGTCGAAGATCAGCAGGATGCCGTACTTGTCGCAGATCGCGCGCAGCCGCGGCAGGTAGCCCTTGGGCGACGGCAGCACCGCGGTCGAGCCGGCCATCGGCTCGACGATCACCGCGGCGATGGTGGTGTCGCCGTGCAGCGCGACGATGCGCTCCAATTCGTCGGCGAGATGCGCGCCCCATTCCGGCTCGCCCTTGGAGAACGCCTGCTGCTCGCGGTTGTAGGTCGCGGGCAGGTGGTCGACGCCCGGCAGCATCACGCCGAACGCCTTGCGGTTGTTGGCAAGCCCGCCGACCGACATGCCGCCGAAGCCGACGCCGTGATAGCCGCGCTCGCGGCCGACAAAGCGGGTGCGCTGCGCCTGGCCGCGCGCGTTCCAATAGGCCAGCGCGATCTTCATCGCGGTATCGGCGGCCTCAGAGCCCGAGTTGCAGAAGAACACGTGGTCGAGATCGCCGGGCGCCAGCGCGGCGATTCGGCTCGCCAACTCGAAGGCGCGCGGATGGCCGAACTGGAAGGTCGGCGCGAAGTCGAGCGTCGCGGCCTGCGCCTGGATCGCCTGCACGATCGGGTCGCGGTTGTGGCCGGCGTTGGTGCACCACAGGCCGGCGGCGCCGTCGAGCACCGGCCGGCCTTCCGGCGTGTAGTAGAACATGTCCTTGGCGCGGGCGATCAGCCGCGGCCGCGCCTTGAACGCCCGGTTGGCGGTGAACGGCATGAAGAAGGCTTCAAGGTCGTTCGGCACCGCGGCGGTGACCGAGGATTTCTGCGCTGCTCTGGGGGCCTGGGCCATGGATCGCCTCTCGCCGGCTGGATCGACGCAAGGATTATCCGGTTTCGCGGATAATGACAAAAGAGGGGGTGGCTGCTACCACGCAAACGCTCTCGGTCCGTCATGGCCCGGCTTGTCCCGGCCATCCACGTCTTGCTTTCGGCGCATAAGGAAGACGTGGATGCCCGGCACCATAGGCGAGCGAAGCGACGCCGCTCTTCGAACGGCTATGGCCGGGCATGACGTGGATGGGGAGTGCAGAATGCACGCGTCCGATTCGAAGCAGGCGAAATGGCCGACAAATCCAACAGGCTGAAGGCGCGCCTGCCGCGCGGCCTCGCCGACCGCGGGCCGGCGGAGATCGCCGCCACGCGCCGCATGATCGAGGCGATCCGCACGGTCTACGAACGCTACGGCTTCGAGCCGATGGAGACGCCGGCGATCGAATACACCGACGCGCTCGGCAAGTTCCTGCCCGACCAGGACCGGCCGAACGAGGGCGTGTTCTCGTTCCAGGACGACGACGAGCAATGGCTGTCGCTGCGCTACGACCTGACCGCGCCGCTGGCGCGCCACGTGGCGGAGAACTTCCAGAACCTGGTGATGCCGCACCGCTCGTACCGGTTCGGCTGGGTGTTCCGAAACGAGAAGCCGGGCCCCGGGCGCTTCCGGCAGTTCATGCAGTTCGATGCCGACACGGTTGGCGCGGCCTCGATGGCCGCCGACGCCGAGATCTGCATGATGGCGGCCGACACCATGGAGGCGCTCGGCATTCCGCGCGGCCAGTATGTGGTGAAGGTCAACAACCGCAAGGTGCTTGATGGCGTGATGGACGCAGCCGGCATCGCGCCGAACAAACGGCTCACGGTGCTGCGAGCGATCGACAAGCTCGACCGTCTTGGCGCTGACGGTGTTCGCCAGTTGCTTGGCGCGGGCCGCAAGGACGAGAGCGGCGATTACACCAAAGGCGCCGAACTTTCCGACGCTCAGGCCGAACAGATTATGACGGAGATCGCTGGCAAGGACGGTCCCGCGCTGGCGCAGACCGCTGCCGGAAATCAAGAGCTCGCTGACATCGGTACGCTGATCGCGGCGGCCGGTTATGGCGATCGGGTCAAGATCGACAAGACGGTCGTCCGCGGCCTCGAGTACTACACCGGCCCGGTCTACGAAATCGAACTGCTGATCGAGACCAAGGACGAGAAGGGCCGCCCGGTCCGGTTCGGCTCGGTCGGCGGCGGCGGACGCTACGACGGCCTGGTGTCGCGTTTCCGCGGCGAGCCGGTGCCGGCGACCGGCTTCTCGATCGGGGTGTCGCGCCTGCAGGCGGCGCTGGCCTTGATCGGCAAGCTCGACAACAAGCCCGCGCCCGGGCCGGTGGTGGTCACGGTGTTCGATCGCGAGCGCGTCGCCGACTACCAGAGGATGGTGGCGGCGCTGCGCCACGCTGGCATCCGCGCCGAGCTTTATCTCGGCAATCCCAAGCACAGCGTCGGCCAGCAGCTCAAATACGCCGACCGCCGCGGCAGCCCGTGCGCGATCATCCAGGGCGGCGACGAGAAGGCCAGAGGCGAGGTGCAGATCAAGGACCTGATCCTCGGCTCGGAGCTTGCCAAGCTGGAACAGGGCCGCGACGAGCATCTCAAGAAGCAGGCCGAGGCGCAGGTCGCGGTGGCCGAGTCGAAGCTGGTCGAGGCGGTGCAGGCCGTGCTGACACGCCACGGCGTGACTGGTCGTGACGTTGTCGCGACTGCGATCGAGCGCCTGCACCGCGCACGTTGCCGAGCGTGTCGAGAATCGCGCGAGTGCTCAATGATCAGGTCTGTGCGCTGGCGAGCCAAAGCGCGCGACAGCGCTCGCGCCCGGCATCAGCACCACGTCCTTGGTGTAGGAGACGTGGTTGCGGATGTCCTCGTTGAGCAGGTTGTTGCCGACCATTCCGACGGTGAACTGCTTGATGCCGCTCGGGTGGTTGTTCAGCGCCCGGGTGTGGCTGAGCTCGACCTTCAGCAGATTGTAGCCGCGGTGTCGGCGTCTCGCCGACCGATGGCGACGGCGTTCTGCGCGAACGCGTGCAGCAGGCTGACGCGCGCCAGCCATTCGGCGCTGCGGAAATAGACGCCGCCGCCGAGCCGCTGCGGCGGGATGCGCGGCACGTTGCTGCCGTCGGTGAAGGTGGCGCGCACGATGTCGTATTGGCCATCGACGCCGAAGAACCCGTCCCACATCGGATGCACGTCCCACTGGAACTGGAACTCGCCGCCGCGAAAGACCGCGTCGCGCTGGGAATAGACCGCCTGCCGCAGCTCCAGCGTGCCGGCCGCCGGATCGATGCACGATTGCTCGTCGCAGGTGTTGCCGGTCAGCCGCCGGAAGATGAAGCCGTCGAAGCGGGTGTAATAGGCGGTGACCTCGAAGCGGAGCGGTCCTTGCGCGCGGCGCAGGCCGACTTCGACCGATTTCGCGACCTCGGTCTTGAGGTCGGGGTTGCCGATGTCGAAGGTCGCGGTGGCGTCATGCGCGCCGCGCGAGAACAGCTCGGCGGGCTTCGGCGCACGCTCGACATATTGCGCCGTGATGCTGCCGACCAGGTTCCACGGCAGGTTCTGGATGAGCCCGATGCTGGCGCTCTTGGGCGTGAAGGTGAGATCGCGCCGGCTCGCCGGCCCGACGCTCGTCGGGTCGGCCGCGACGTCGAACACCGGATCGGCGCCGGGGAAGGCGGTAGCGACGCCGCTCAGGTTGATCCGTTCGATCCGGCCGGCGAGCTGCGCCTTGGTGGTTTCGCTGAACTTGAATTCATTGAAGATGTAACCGGCCGCCCGGTTGTTCCTGTTCGGATCGAACAGCCCGTTGACCGGACTGGTCGGATCGTCGCCCGGGGCGTTCAGCTCCTGCCGCGCGGCCTGCACGCCGATCGCGGTGGTGAGCTCGGCGAACCGCGCCTTGAACGGCGCGAGCTGAACCTCGAGCCGGCCCTCGGCCTCCCTGTTGGTGAAGGTCTGGCGAATGCCGTCGCTGCCCGGATCGGTGGCGTCGGCCAATCCGATTTCGTTGTGCTTGTAGTCGGTGACGCCCCACCAGAACCGGATGGCGTCGATCGCCGCCGCGCCCGGCCGAACCTCGGCCTTGCCGGTCAGCTTGTCCTGTCGGGCGTCGATGCGGGTGCGGTGGCCTTCGCCGTCGGCGCCCGGAATGGCGTAGAGCGTGGCGTTGCGCGTATAGGCCAGTCCGGCAAAGCCGCCGGGAAATAGATAGGAGCCGCCGACCGACGCCTCATGCGACCGGGTCCATGAATTCGGCTGTCGGCCGTTGAAGCCGCCGGGCTGCGTTGCGAACGGCAGCTCCGCCGGATCGGGCGCGACCAGATAGGGATAGCGACGGCACGCGGTAGTCGTCGGTCTGGCGTCCGAACACGTCGGCATGAAACGCGAAGGCGCCGGCGCCGGCGTCGAACAGCGCGCCGCCTTCGCGGCCGTTGTCGACGCTCGACAGCGCGCCGCGCAGCTCGGCCGTGGCGCAGCCTGGCGCCGCCGGCGCAGGCGCCTTGGCGATGCCGGGCAGCGGCGCAGCGGCGACGGCGCGCAAGGCAACGCTTCGGGAATCCGGTTGTTGGTCGAGCTGACCACGCCGCCGATCGACTGCGAGCCGTAGCGCAAGGTGGCCGGTCCGCGGATCACCTCGATCTGGCCGGTCGCCAGCGGATTGACCGGCACGAAATGGTCCTCGCCCAGATCGGAGGCGCCGCCGGCGCCCACGCCATTGTCGACGATGCCGACGCGGTTGACGTCGAGGCCGCGGACGATCGGCCGGCTGGACGCGCCGGGCGCAAAGCTCGAACCGGTGATGCCGGGCTTGGAGAACAGCACGTCGCCCAGCGTGCTGCCAGGACTGCGCTGCAGCTCCTCGCGCGGCACCACCGTGACGGTGGCGAACTGGTCGGTGACGATCGGCAGCGTGCCTTGCAGCGGGGTTGCGGCCGGCGCCGGCGTCGGTGCGGGCGCCGATGGCCGTGCCGGCGGTCCCGGCTGGGCGGTGCGGCGCGCGATCGGGCTCGGCGCGGTGACCTTGATTTCCGGCAAGGTCAGCACGTCCTGCGCGCCAACCGGTGCAAGACCCAGCACCAGCGCGGAATGCGCCAGCAGCAGCGAACGACCAACGCGGATGGACATGCGAATCCCTGACCGGGAATGCGATCGGACCGACGCTCGCGGTCCTGGGCGGGCGTCGTCGGCGGCAATGCAGCGTGGTCAGGAGATCGGTGGGGCGCGGGAGCGGAATGAATCGTGCCGCGCGATCAGGCCGAGCGCGATCGGCCTCACCCGAAGCGACGGCTGCGGCCCGCGCCATCGGCGCCGCGATGACCGGAGCCGCGGCGGCTTGCGCGCCCGCAAGCAGCGCAAGGATCGCGTAGATCGCGCAGTAATGGTTGTCGTGGTCGTCGCCGGGCTGCTGCTGCGGCGCGCCAGGGCTCTCGGATGGCGCCGTGATGGCCAGGCCGACCTGATCGGCATGTGCCGCATGGACGTGCCCGAACGACAGCGTGAGCTGGAGCAGCAGCGCAATCAGCGCCAACCCCGCCCCCAGCCGGCTATGGGCACGCAGCCAACCCATCAGGCACACCCTCGGTCCGACCCCAGGAACGGTCTGCGTTCCTAGCACAAATGTAACATTATTACATTTAGCGTGGTCAAGCCTGGAAACCGGCCTGTTAACCGTCTATCCGCCTTGCCCGGCCGCCATTAAGCGCGTGGGGCGAACGGCGTCGAAACCTTAAGCTTGCCGTGTTAAAGGGCCGCCCGGCTCGCGCGAGGCTGAGCCCGGCGACCCAAGTAGCGACCCGAGTGATGCGTACGCGAACACAGACATCGCAGCCCGACGCACGGGCCGAGGCGCTCGTCGCCACCTATGAGCGCGCCGGCTATCGCCGCCTGGCGCCGTCGATCCTGCAGCCGGCCGAGCCGTTTCTCGATCTCTCGGGCGAGGACATCCGCCGGCGCATGTATCTGACCGAGGATCGCGACGGCCACGAGATGTGCCTGCGGCCCGATCTGACCATTCCGGTGTCGCGCGATTACCTCGCCTCGGCCACGGCCGGGTCGGCGCAAGGCTTCTGCTATCTCGGGCCGGTGTTTCGCGATCGCGGCGACCTGCCGGCCGAGTTCATCCAGGCCGGCATCGAGTTCGTTCGGCCGCCAGGACAAGGCCGCCGCCGATGCCGAAATGCTGGCGCTCGGCCTGGAGGCCACCGCGCACTACGGCGTCGCCAGTCCGGAGATCCGGATGGGCGACGTCGGGCTGTTTGCCGCGCTGGTCGCGGCGCTCGATCTGGCGCCGGCCTGGAAGCGCCGCCTGGTGAAGGATTTCAACCGCAAGACCTCGCTGGCGCACGACCTCGACATGCTCACGCTGGGCGGCGCCAGCAAGCGGCCGGAGTACCAGGGCGTGCTGGCGGCGTTGGCCGGCTCCGACCCCAAGGCCGCGCACGCGCTGGTTACCGATCTGCTGTCGATTGCCGGCATCACCGCGGTCGGTGGCCGTTCGGTCGGCGAAATCGCCGACCGCTTCCTGGAGCAGGCGGCGCTCGGCGCGGCGGCGACGCTGCCGAGCCAGACCCGCGCGCTGATCGAGCGCTTCCTCAGCGTTGCCGGCGATCCCGATCAGGCTGCGGTCGAGCTGCGCGCGCTCGCCGCCGACGCCAAGCTCGGCCTCAATGCGGCGCTCGACTTGTTCGAGAGCCGCACCGGCTTTCTGGCGGCGCGCGGCGTCGATGTCGGCCGCATCCGCTTCTCGACCGCCTTCGGCCGCGGGCTCGACTACTACACCGGCTGTGTGTTCGAGCTGCACGACGCAGGCTCGGCCGCGAACGGCCCGTTGGTTGCCGGCGGTCGTTATGACGAACTGCTGACCAGGCTCGGCGCCAAGGCGCCGATTCCGGCGGTCGGCTTTGCGGTCTGGATCGAGCGCGCGGCCGTGAGCGGGGGTGCGCCATGAGCGCGCCGCTGGTCCTTGCCGTGCCCGCCAAGGGGCGGCTGCAGGAAAATGCCGAGGCGTTCTTCGCGCGCGCCGGCCTCGAACTGGTCAAGCCGCGCGGCGCCCGCGACTACCGCGGCGCAATCGCCAACCTGCCGGGCGTCGAAGTGGCGTATCTGTCGGCGGCCGAGATCGCCGAGCAATTGGCGCAGGGCGCGATCCACCTCGGCGTCACCGGCGAGGACCTGCTGCGCGAAATGATCCCGCGGGTCGAGCAGCGCGTGGTGCTGATCGACGGCTTGGGCTTCGGCTTTGCCAATGTGGTGGTGGCGGTGCCGCAGGCCTGGATCGACGTGCGCAGCATGGCCGATCTCGACGACGTCGCCACTGCGTTTCGGCTGCGCCATAACCGCAAGATGCGGGTCGCGACTAAATACGTGAATCTCGCCCGCGATTTCTTTTCCGCCCACGGCATCGTCGATTACCGCATCGTCGAAAGCTCGGGCGCGACCGAAGGCGCGCCGGCCGCTGGCTCGGCCGAGCTGATCGTCGACATCACCACCACCGGCGCGACGCTCGCCGCCAACGCGCTCAAGGTGATCGACGATGGCACCATCCTGCGCTCGCAGGCCAATCTGGTTGCGGCGCGCGCGGCGGCCTGGGGCGACGGTGAGCGCGAGCTTGCCCGCCGGCTGCTCGATCGCATCGCCGCGCAGGCGCGCGCCCACGCCTGTCGCGAGGTCCGCACGCGCTTTCCGGCCTGCAACGATGCGCTGCTGGCGGAGGCCAAGGAGCGTTTCGGCGTGGCCACGCCGTTCGGCGGGCCGACGTCGTCGGGCATGCTGACGCTGCATTGTCCGCCCGACACGGTCTACGAGCTTGCGAATTTCATGCGCGAACGCGGCGCCCAGAGCATCGTCGTGGCCGAAATCGACTACGTGTTCGCGCCCGAGAACCCGCTCTACGTCAAGCTGGCCGACGGGCTGGTGGGGTAGCCCTCACCGCGCGTCGAACCGTCCGATTTTCACGATGGTCGCGGCGTTGCTATGCTGATGTCCCCGCCGGAGGACATCATGATCCGCACACCTGTCTGCGACCTGCTCGACATCGAACATCCGATTGCGCTGGGGGGCATGGGCTCGGCCACGTCGCCCGCCCTGGTCGCCGCGGTCTCGCGGGCCGGCGGGCTCGGCGCGCTCGGCTGTCACTATCTGACGCCCGAACAGATCCGCGAGCGGACCGCGGCCATCCGGCAAGAAACCAACAAGCCGTTTGGGCTGAATTTCCTGGTATTCGACATGCACGAGGACGCCTTTGCGGCGGCGCTGGCGCTGCGGCCGGCGGTCATGCAATTCGCCTGGGCGCGCCCGGACCAGGACCTCAAGCGCCTGTTCGATCGCGCGCACGACGCCGGCAGCAAGATCACCCATATGGCGGGCACTGTGCCGGAGGCCGAGCGCGCGGCGAAAGCCGGCGCCGACGTCATCATCGCCCAGGGCACCGAGGGCGGCGGTCACGTCGGCTGGATGGCAAGCTTGCCGCTCATCCCCATGGTGGTTGACGCCGTGCAGCCGATTCCAGTGCTGGCGGCGGGCGGCTTCGCCGACGGCCGCGGCCTGGTCGCCGCGCTGTCGCTCGGCGCCGACGGCATCCTGCTTGGCACGCGCTTCCTCGCCACGGTCGAGTCGCCGCTGCATCCCAACTTCAAGCAGGCGATTGTCGACAGCGACGGCCACGACACCCAGCTTTCCGAAATTCCGGATATCGCGGCGGGCCAGGTCTGGCCGGGGGCGATGACGCGGTCGCGGCGCAACAAGTTCGTCGAGCGCTGGTCCGGCCGCGAATGGGCGCTGCGGCAGAACCGCGCCGAGGCAATCGCCCGCCTGCGCGCCGCGCGCGACGCCGGCGACATCGATGAGGGGCCGCTGTCGATGGGCCAGGACGCCGGCTTGATCCACGACATTCCGCCGGCGGCCGACGTCGTGCGCCGGATCGCGCAGGAGGCTGACGAGATCCTGTCGCGGCGGTTGCCGAAGCTGCTGGCGTCGTAGCGACGCCCGGCTAGTGCGGTTGGTCGCGCCGCCGGAACACGACGAAGTGCGACAGCGAGAAATTGACCAGAAAGCTCGCGCCAATGGCAAGCACCTTGCCGACCAGCACCGGCATGAAATAGGACGCCGCGAATACCGTGGCGGTGTTGGCCAACAGGCCCCCGACCTGCGAGGCGGTGAAATGCAGATACGATTTGAGGCGCAGCTCGCGGCCGGATTCCTTGGCGAAGGTGGTCAGCGAATTCATCACGTATGAGCCGCTGACGGCCGACGATCCAGGCCAGGATGTTGGCCGGGACGATCGGCAGGCCGAGATAGTAGTAGGCGAACGAAAACACGCCGAAGTCGACCGCCGAATTCATCACCCCGACCATGGCGAAGCTCACCGCCTTGAGCGCGATGGCGCGCTCGTGCCAGGCGGCGACCAATCGTTCCGTCCATCGCGACCAGGGAGCCATCGGCACCGCTTAAACTGTTTCCTTTCACCGGCAAAGGGGGCGCGTTGCGCTGACCTACGGCACCGGCGCCGGGCCGCCAGGCGCGACAGGATCGTGTGGTTGGGTTATAGATCGCCCCGGAATTCGGACCCATCAGAGCGAACCAGGATGGCGACAACGAGCCCACGGGCCGGCGAAACCGGGCGATCGGCGGGGACGAATTCGCCTGCGGCGCCCGGCTTGTCGATCGTCGTGCCGATGTTGAACGAGGGCGCCGGGCTCGCCCGCCTGCATGCCGGCCTCACCGATGTGGCACGGCAGTTGCGGCAGACGCGCGGACTTGCGACCGAAGTGATCTACGTCGACGACGGCAGCCGCGACGACAGCGTCGCGGTCGCCAACCAATTGCCGGCCGAGGTGCTTGACGTCCAGGTGCTGGCGCTGTCGCGCAACTTCGGCAAGGAAGCGGCGCTGATGGCGGGCCTCGATCATGCGCGGCTTGGCGCCGTGCTGTTCATGGACGCCGACGGCCAGCACCCGCCGGCGCTGATTCCGACCCTGGTCGGCCATTGGCTCGACGATGGTCACGACGTGATCTTTACCGCCAAGGCGCACCGCGACAACGAGCCCTGGTTGCGCCGGCTCGGCGTCAAATTGTTCTACGGGCTGATCAATTGGGGCGTGCGGCAGCGCATCCCCGAAGACGCCGGCGACTTCCGGCTGCTGTCACCGCGCGCCGCCGACGCGTTGCGGCAGTTCCGCGAGCGCAACCGGTTCTTCAAGGGACTGGCGAGCTGGATCGGCTTCCGCCAGCACCGGGTCGACTACGAGCCGGCGCAGCGCGCCCATGGCCGCACCAGCTGGAACATGTACGGGCTGGTCGGGCTTTCGATCGAAGGCCTGACTTCGTTCTCGGTGGCGCCGCTGCGGGCGGCGAGCCTGCTCGGCTTCCTGCTCGCCCTCGCGGCGCTGTGCTTTGGCGTGTCGATGCTGTGGGAGGCGTTCTTTTACGGCGTCTCGGTCGCCGGCTATCCCTCGGTCATCGTCGGCCTGATGGTGCTGGGCGGCGTGCAGCTGATCATGATCGGCGTCATGGGCGAGTACATCGGCAAGATCCTGTCCGAGATCAAAGCGCGGCCGGTCTATTTTGTCGCCGAGCACAGCGTCCGCACGGTGCAGGGCCGCAGCGACGCATCGTCGAGCTCCGCCGCGGCCGAATGAGTATCGCGCCGAGCGCAGTCACCGATCTGGCTGTGCGCCGACGACTACGGCATCTCGCCGGCGGTCAACAAGGCGATCCGCGATCTCGTCATGCAAGGGCGCCTCAACGCCACCACGGTGATGGTGGTGGCGCCCAGCGGCGGCCGCTCCGAGGCGGCCTCGCTCGAACATGCTCAACGCCGGCGCCAAGCGGGTTGCGATCGGCTTGCATGTGACGCTGACCGGCGCATTCCGGCCGATCAGCGCAGGCTTCCGGCCGACCCGTTCGGGCACGTTCCTGTCGCTCGAGGAGATGTTCGCTCGCGGCGCGCTGCGGCTGCTCAATCGCAAGACCATTGCCACCGAAATCGCGGCTCAAGTCGATGCCTTTGTCGCGCTATTCGGGCGCACGCCCGATTTCGTCGACGGCCATCAGCACGTCCATCTGTTCCCGCGGGTGCGCGAGGTGCTGCTCGATGTGGTCAAGCAGAACGACTCCGGACGCCTGGGTGCGCCAATGCGGCCGGCCGGCGGTGCCCGACCGCCCCGCCGACCGGAAAGCACAGTTTCTCGACCGGCTGAGCGCCAAATTCAAAGCGCTCGCCGCGGCCCACGGCATCCGCACCAATCCGGCGTTCGCCGGCGCCTATGATTACAAGGCGCGCCAGACGCCGGAGTTCGCGCGATTGTTTCCGCGGTTTCTCGATGAGCTGCCGGCCGATGAGAGTGATCATGTGCCATCCCGGCGTGGTCGATGCCGAGTTGGTGCGGCTCGATCCGCTCACCGATTTGCGCGAGCGCGAATACGCCTATTTTGCCGGCGACGATTTTCCCGAGATGCTGGCCCGGCGCGGCTTCAAGCTGGCCGCGGCGTAACGCCGCCTCAGCCAAAATCCGTTGTGGCGCCAAGGCCGTAGCCTGCCGGTCGGCGAATATTTTGCGCCGGCCATACCGGTGCCTTGCTGCGCTTCCTACATGGCATTCAAGTTTTGGCAGTGCACGTTTCACGCGGACTGGGAGGTTGCCATGACGCCCCAAGAGCGCCAGATGCTGAATGAGCTGTTCGCCCGGCTCGCGTCGCTGGAAAACGCGCCGCGCGATCCCGAGGCGATGCGCGCAATCGAGGATGGCTTGCAGCGCGCGCCGAACGCGCTTTATCCGCTGGCGCAGACCGTGCTGGTGCAGGACGAGGCGCTCAAGCGCGCGCAGGCGCGCATCCGCGAGCTCGAGCAGGAGCTCGGCATCGAGCCCGAGCAGCGGGCACAGCCGGGCGGTTTCCTCGACAGCATGCGGAACTTGCTCGGAGGTCGCGAGCCGCAAGGCTCGGTGCCGAGCGTTCGTCCCGGCCCCGCCGAGCACCGCGCCCAGGTATGGGGTGCGGGCGGCGCGCCGCAGGCTGGATATGCGCCGGCACGAGAGCCGGCGCCGGCCGGCGGCTCGTTCCTCGGCACTGCCGCGGCGACGGCGGCCGGCGTGATCGGCGGCGCGATGCTGATGAACAGCATGCGCGGAATGTTCGGCGGTCAGCACGGCATGGGCTCGGGGATGGGGCAAGGCGCCGGACATGGCTTTGGTTCGGGCGGTCAGGGCGGAACGCCCTGGGCGCCGGACAGCGGCGGCGAGCTTGCCCGCCAGGCCGGCATCGACAACATCAGCCGCGGTGGTGGCGGCGGATCGCCGGGCGGTGACACCGGACAGCGCCAAGGCCTGTTCGACACGGCACAGAACGACACCGCCGATTTCGGACGACGAGGGCGGCGACGACGACTTCGAAGGCGCCGACGATTTTGGCGACGACACCGACACCGCGTGAGCGATCAGCTTGGGTCAAACAAAAAGGCCGCCAGTAACGGCGGCCTTTTCATTGCAGTGCCGAGCCGTCAGATCACCAGCACCTTGGTGCCGACCTTGACCCGCTCGTACAGGTCGACGACGTCCTCGTTGCGCATGCGGATGCAGCCGGACGACACCGCCTGCCCGATGGTCCAGGGCTCGTTCGAGCCGTGGATGCGATAGAGCGAAGAGCCGAGATACATGGCGCGGGCACCGAGCGGATTCTCCGGGCCGCCGGCCATGAAGTGCGGCAGATCGGGACGCCGTTCCAGCATTTCCGGCGGCGGCGTCCAATCCGGCCATTCCTTCTTGGCCGAGATCCGCTTCTCGCCCGCCCAGGTGAAGCCTGGCTTGCCGACGCCGATGCCGTAGCGCATTGCCGTGCCGTTGCCCTGCACCAGATACAGAAAGCGCTGCGGTGTATCGATGACGATGGTGCCGGGCTGTTCCGGTCCGCTGTAGGCGACGACCTGCCTGAGGAATTTCGGATCCATCGGCGCCCGCTCCGGCTCGACCGGCGCGTTGTAAGCCGTGGCGCCGATTTCGATGCTGGATGGCGGCCGCGGCGGCGGCGCGTTGCGACCACCGCCGCTGAACAGAAACTCGAGGAAGCCGCCGCCCATGGCGCCTTCCGGCTGGGTGGCGGCGTAGCGCACGGCGGGCTCGCGCGCCTGCTGCACCGGTGCGACCGGCTGCTCGGCCAGATCGGCAGGCGGCATGAGCGCCGGGCCATAACGGCCGGGTTGCAGGTATAGCGGTTCGGCTTGTGCGGTAACGATTGCAAAAGCGCTCAGCGCGAGCGCAGACATCACATGACGTTGCATCGACGTACTCTTTACTGTTTTCGTCGGCGGGATTTGCTCCCGTGTGCGCGTACTACATGGTGAAAAATGTACTGATCGGTAAAAGCCGCCGCTTCGCCGGACCGCGCATCGCCGCAGGCGCGGGGTTCGTCGAATTAGAGTTTATTTTGAATGAAAGCCGATGCGTCATGGTTAACCGCGGGTTTCGCATCGCACTGACGCGTGCCGGGTTCGGGACACTAGCGATCAACGCGATTTTAAGCCGCGCTGCCGTAGACCAAGCGCGCGGCGGGGCGGTCCATGGCGGTTCAGCGCAAGGTGTTTCGCATCGAGGAAAGCGGCGGGGGCGCTCGCGACACCGTCGCCAGCGACGGCGTGGACGGCGCCGAACGCCACCGCGAGTTCATGACGGCATTGCAGTCGCTGCGCTCGCTGATCGTGCCGGCGGCAACCGTGGACCGTTCCGCGCTGGAGCGCGCGCGGGCCCAGATCGCCGAGGCGCAAACCTATAAGGGCGAGCTCGAATTGATCCACGCCGCAATCACGCGCACCCGGGATGCGACCGGCGGCGGCGCAAGCGCGTTCGCCGCCGAGCACACCGGACGCGCCGTCCGCGAATTGCAGGCGATCGTCGTGGCCACCGAGCGGGCGACGCAGGCGGTGCTGCAGGCGGCCGAGGAGATCGATCAGACCGTGGTTGCGTTGTCCGGCTCGCTCAAGAGCGAGTACGCCAAGGGGCTCGCGCAAGACGTCCAGGAGCGCGTCGTGGCGATTTTCGAAGCCTGCAATTTTCAGGATCTCACCGGCCAACGGGTCGGCAACGTGCTGGCGGCGCTCAAGGCCGTTGACGACCACGTGGCGCGGCTGCAGTCGATCTGGCAGGGCGTCGAGGCGTTCAAGCCGGTGGTGTTCGGGGAAGCCGACGAGCGCCGCTACTTGAACGGGCCGAAGCTGCCCGAGGACCGCGGCCACTCCACCCAGGACGACATCGACGGCATGTTCGGCTGCGCCTGACGCCGCCGCGCCCGTCAATCCGCCGGCCGCCGGATCGCGGCAAAGCACGCCAAGGCCACCAGCGCAAAGCCCGCCGCGAACGCCAGCGCGGTCGCGTCGGAGGCGCGCTCGGCCACGAACGCCATCACCAGCGGCGCCACTGACTGCATCAGCAGCCAGGGGCCGCTGATGCGGCCGATCAATCGCCCGTAGCCGTCGGCGCCGAACAGCGCCAATGGCAGCGCGCCGCGGGTGATGGTGATGAGCCCATTGGCGGCGCCGAACATCAGCGCAAAGGCCGCCGCGGTCGGCGCCGAAATGCCCAGCACCGCCAGCAGCGCAAAGGCCGCGATCAGCAACGCCACCGAAAACCGTCCGATGGCGAGCGGATGGATGTTGCGTCCGAACGCCAGCTCGAGCACGCGGGCCGCGACCTGGGCGGGACCAAACAGCGTGCCGATCAACACCACGGTCGCGGCATCGATGCCGGTGCGCCCGAAGATCGCCAGCAGATGGGCGGACAAGGCGGACGGCACGAACGCATAGGCGGTGAACGCCGCGGTCACCAGCAGGAAGGCTGCGCCATGCGGCGGCAGCAGCGCGCCCGGCCGCGCGGCCGGGTCGCTCGCCGGGGTGTCGGGCGCGGCGCGCTGGCGCGGCAATGCGAAGGCGTGCAGCGGCGCGCAGACCGCAACGAGCAGGGCGGCATAGACCAGGTAGGTGCCGCGCCAGCCGACCGAGCCGATCAGCAGATGCGTGGCCGGCCAGCCCACGGTCGACGCAAAGCCGCCGGCGAGCGTAAGCACCGTGATCGGCCGGCGCGCCGCGGTGCCGAAGATGCGCCCCAAGGTCGCGAATGCCGGATCGTACAGCGACGCGCCAAGCCCCGCGCCCAGCACCACCCAGACGGCGAGATAGCTGACGCGGTCGGCCGCCAAGGCAAGCCCGAGCAGGCCGAGCCCGCTGATCAACGAGCCGATCGCCATCACCACGTGGCCGCCGTAGCGATCGATCGACCGGCCGACATAGGGCGACACCAGGCCCGCGATCAGCAGGCCGAGCGAAAATCCGCCCATTGTGAAGGACAGCGACCAGTGGCGTTCGGCCGCGATCAGCGGCACGGTCAACACCGGCGAATAGAAGATCGTGCCCCACGCCACGATCTGCGTGATGCCCAGTACCGGCACCGCGCGCCAGCGGCCGTGCGTCAGTTCGCGAAGCGATGGCATGGCGCCGGCAGCATCACCAGTCGCGGCGCAGCGCGCAAGCGCGCCGACGCGGCAGCGTGCCGGGCTGGAATCAGGCCGCCACCTTGGTCTCGACGAAGGCCGGCACTTTCGCCGCGAACCGGTCGAGCCAGGTCACCAGGCTTGGATGCGCCGCCCGCCAGTCGCCGGCGAAGCGCAGATCGCGGTGGCCGAGGAAGCACGCCAGTGCGATCTGGCCGACGTTCGGGATCGGATCGAGCGACGGCGGTTCGGCTTCGAGCGCGGTCAGGCCGCGCTTGATCTTGTCGGATTGGTAGTCGGTCCACTTCTGGACGTGATGCTCGACCGGCCGCCAGCGGCCTTCGTAGACGATCAGGATCTGGGCGTCGGTCATGCCGTCGGCGAGCGCTTGCAGGCGTAGCGCGGCGAACCGCGCCTTCGGCTCCTGCGGGATGATCTTGCCGCCGCCGGCGCGATGGTCGAGATACTCCAGGATCACGCGCGAATCGAACAGCGTCGAGCCGTCCTCAAGAACCAGTGTCGGTATTTTGCCGAGCGGATTTTGGCGGCGCACGCTGTCGGTGGCGCTGCCGAGATCGGCGGCTTCGATGCGAATCTGGCCGGTGAGGCCAAGCACACTGGCGGCGATGTTGACCTTGCGGCCAAACGGCGAGGGTGGGGTGGAGCGCAGAATCATCATGACGGCACTTTCACGATCAAGGGGTTCGCACGCGCGGCCGGAGCCGGCCGCGATCATCGAACAATATCGCAGTCACGCGCTTTGGAAAGCGGCCGACCCGCGCGCCGAACCTGCGCGCTGAACCTGCGCCGATCGTCAGCCGGTGACGACCAAATTCACCGCCTTGGGCCCTTTGCCTTTCTTGTCGGGCTCGACGTCGAACTGGATGCGTTGACCTTCGTTCAGCGACTTCATTCCGGCTTGCTCCACAGCGGTGATGTGAACGAACACATCGCGCCCGCCGTCATCCGGCTTGATGAAGCCGTAGCCGCGCTCACCGTTGAAGAACTTGACGGTACCACTCATGGCCATCGGGAAACTCCTCACCCGAAATTGCTCCGCCACCCCCCACGGCGCGGCGGCTTGGCCAGACATTCACGATCGGAGAACGCGTCAGCCCCGAGGCCTCAGTCCCTCTCCGACCCCCCGAAGGAGGAGGAACGTCAAGCCAGCAGCCTAGGGTAGACGCAATGCCGCCCAGGTGGAAGGCGGCGAACGGTCCTACCGGCTGGCTTCGCCGGTCAGCCACTCCAGTCGCGGCGCGTTGGGTGCACCGCGGGACAACGCCTGGGCCAGCCCCGGCAGCAAGGTCTTGAGCTCGTCGTGCAAGGTCCAGGGCGGGTTGACCGCGATCAAGCCCGCAGCCGCGCAAGCCGCCGTCGGGCGCGGCCGGCGCGGGAATCAGTTCCACGCGCAACATTCTGCCAATGCCCGATCGCGCGAGCCTTCGGGCGAAGGCCGCGGCCTCGGCGGCGGCCTTGACCGGGTACCAGAGCAGGTAGCTGCCGGTCGCCCATTTGCGATGCGCCGCCTCCAAGGCCTGCGACAAGCGGGAGAATTCATCGGGCTGCTCGAACGGCGGGTCGATCAGCACGACGCCGCGCCGCTCGACCGGAGGCACGTAGGCGGTGAGCGCGGTCCAGCCGTCGATCGCGATGGCCTTGGTGCGCGGGTCGCCGCGCAAGTGGCGCTTGAGCGCCGTGGCGGCCTGCGGCTCGAGCTCGCAGGCGACCAGCCGGTCCTGTCGCCGCAGCAGCGCCTGGATCAGCGCGGGCGAGCCGGGATAGATCGCGAGCCGGCCGCCCGGGTTGAGCGCCGCGACCGCATCGAGATAGGGCGCCAGCAGCGTCCGGACCGGCGGCGCAAGCTCGGCCGCCAGCAGCCGGCCGATGCCGTCCCGCCATTCGCCGGTCTTGCTCGCCTCCGCGCCGGCGAGCTCGTAGCGGCCGGCGCCGGCGTGACTGTCGATCACGCGGAAGGCTGCGGGCTTTTCGCGCAGATGAACCAGGATGCGGCAGAGCACGGCGTGCTTGACCACGTCGGCGAAATTGCCGGCATGAAAGGCGTGGCGGTAGTTCATCGCGCGCTGATCCGGTCCGTCAGCGATGCGGTGGCATCTTGCGCTCGCCGCCGCAAGCGGCAAGAGCGCGGCAAGAATGGCGGTCGCTAGCGCGCCTCAGCCGCCGCGCACCGGCGGCATCAGCAGCTTGTCGCGCCGGCAGGCCTGGCGGTCGATCTGCGGGCAGTCGCGGAATTGCAAATCCTTCGACAGGCAGATGCGGACCTCGCTCAGCCGCGTGCCGCCGCAGGTCACCGCGATGCCGGCGTGCGAAAGACCGGGATTGGCTTTCACGAACGCGTCTTCGACCTCGGCCGGCGCCACCGTCAGCGTGGTCTTGGGGGTCGCATAGGCCTCCGGGATTTTCACACTGTCGCGCGCCTTGCGGACCAGATCGAAATAGGCCTGCGGCCGCAGGCCCGAGCATGTGCCGTGGCTGTCCCACTCGTGATAGATCAGCCGCGGCGCCGGCATCAGGTCGAGCATTGAGTTCATGAGCTCGCGGTTGAGCCGCGGCGCTGGCTGCTGGCAGGATTGCGGAAAGCCGCGCTCGTATTGCGGCCACAGGCCGTGCACCACGAACGAATAGGGCCGGCCGAGTCCGCATTGCTCGCGCGCCTCGCGGCCGCGTTCCTCGCTGTCCTGGCAGAACGACGGCGACCACGACAGCGCCAGCACGTAGAAGTCGAATTGTCCGGGCTGGTGCTGCACGCGCCGATCCTGCGCGGGCGCGGAGCCAAGCGCGACAGCCACAAGGAAGATCGCAAACGCAACGGTACGGACGACGATACCGGCCATGGGACGCCCCTCACATCGCAACAGTTGCACGGCAAACACCATGGAACTTTACTCCACGATGGAGAACAATTCAAGAACAAAATGGCAATGAAACGCGCCTGCCCCCAGGCAGCGCGCTCGTGGACCGGCCGGCCGTGGAGCAGGACAGTTAGGGCTGGGCCATTCTGCAGGTGGGGTTGTAGGCCCAGTTGCGGTCGATGCCGGCGACGCACCATTCGACGCCCCAGCTGGCGCCGATCATGCCGCTGTCCTCGATGATCGAGAAATGCACCGGCCGCCACACGCCGTCGGAGATTAGCGCCATGCCGGTGCAATAGCGCCGCGGGATTGCGCCTTCGACCCAGGGCCGGAATGCGGTTTCGTGGATGCGATCGAAGCGCTCAATCGTCAGGTTGGAGACCCAGAACCGCCCCTCCTTCTGGGCAAATTTGTATTGGATCGAGCCGAGTGCCGCGGGCGACTGGCAGGGCGGCAGGATAGCGTCGAAGCGCGGGCCGATCAGGCCGAAATTCTTTTCGAACCAACTGGCGGCGCTGGCGCCGCTGCTGGCCGCGATCGCCAGCATGACAGCTGCGCAGCCGACACCAAGTGCGCGCGCTCCCCAAACCAATGCTCGAACGCTCACATCGTCCTCCCCAACGCAACCCCAGGCGCCATACCAGTTTGAGCGGCGCAATTTTACCACAGGTTTTTCGTCGGTGTCCGCAGTTGATCACAATTTTAGCAGCAAGCCGCCTTTGCGACACGCTGGCGATCCGAAAGGCCCGATTCTAGGCTTCGTCAAAGTGATTCGCGGGGAACGGCCGGGCCATGCACCGGCCGGTGGAGGCGATAAATGGCGGTTGAAGCGCGCCGATTGGAGCCCGTTGGCCTCGAACTGGTGGGGGCCCGACCGACCGACCCGGTGTTTGGGCTCGAGGCCGCGGGCCGCTTGCTGACCGAAGTGTTTGCGCCCTGGGTGCAGGACCTCAACCTGTTGGTCGAGGCGGTCGAGGCCGGCCGGCCGGTCGGGGCCGCAGCCGACTGGCTGCCGGGCGCGGTGGTCCGGTTGCCGTTTTCCAGCAAGCTTTGCCGTGGCGGCGTGGTTTGTCCGCAGGCCCTGCTGGCCTTCGCCGACACCGCCATGACCTTGGCCTGCGCGGCCGCATGGAACGCCTACCGGCCCATGAGCGTGGTCGACCAGACCATGCATTTCCTGCGCCCGGTGAATTTCGATGTGCTGGCGGATGCCCGCATCGTGCGCGCCGGACGTACCACCAGCTTCGGCCGGGTGATGCTGGCGAGCGCCATCGACCGCCGGCCGATCGGCATGGTCTCCAGCGCCTACGCCATGCTGTAGCGCGGCGGCCGCCTAACCCCTTGTCCGGCGAACGGGAACGTCTTTGCCCTTGGCGCATTGAACCGGCGCCTGGTCGGCTGCGACCAAAGAGGCGAGGGATCGAAGGGGCGTATCATGACGGCCGATCGCGCGGGCCTGGGGTTCTTGGGATTTATTTTCGGCAGTGTGACCGCGGCCGTGGTGCTGGTGGCATGCACGGTGGTGGTCGGCCATGTCGAGGGCCGCTGGGCCATCGACGGCACGACCGCCCAGATCGCGTCGCTGCGCTAAAGCATGATTCCGAAAAGTGTGAAGCGGTTTTCGGAAAAGATCATGCTCAAGCAATAGCCGCCACTTTCGTCCCAAACAAAAATGGCCCCTGACGGGGCCATTTTCGCTGTTGCGACCACGATCAACTGTTGCTTTGCGTGGTCCGCGGCTGCTGCGACTTCCACTGCGCCATGCTGTCGGCGATGATTTTCATCGAGGTCATCGCCGCCTGGCTCAGCGACGCGTAGCCGGCGATCTCGCGCTGCACGCGCTCGCCCTCGCTTCGCAGCATGTCGCGAACCGTGGTGAGCTCTGCGATGACCCGCTCAATCTCGGTCACCGAGGCGCCCGACACCCGATCGATGACGGAACTGATACTGTCGACCGCGGTGTCGCCGGTCTCCTGCCGCGGACGCCGGAACACCGACACGTCCCGTCGCACGAAGGCGCGGATCTCGCCTTCCACCTGTTCGACGGCCGTGGTCGCGGCCGCGATAGCTTGGTCGGTTTCACTCGGTCGTTCAGGTCTGCCTGCAGCCATTCTGCGACTCCCTTGCTCGCAATGTTGCGATCACGCTCCCCTAGAGCGCGGGGATTGCGACATGGCACTGGGGCGGCAAGGTGGCCATTCCGGGGCAACCCTGCAGCAAGGCAAATGAGGCACTAAACGATCCCAGTGTTTTTCAGATGTCGCGGTTACCAAACGTTCTTGCTACCAAACGTGCTTGAAGCCGGCCGAGATGCTTTTCTTGCTGGCCGGTTTGCCGGCATCCTCGACCGACGTCGTGACCTTGAGCGGCCCGAACAGCGTCTGCTCGACGCTCAGCTTCTGGTGCCATTGATCGTCCGAGCTCGATCTAACCTCGCCCGCCGACAAGGCGGTGCCGGACGGGTTGATGTTGAGGCGGACCGATTGGTCGGTCGCCCAGGTTGGCGCGCCGGCGCTGGCGGGCAGCGGGCTGGCTATCAACGGCAGCCCCGGTGCGGCGTCGGAAACCGGCTGCGTCACCGAAGTGGAATTCTGCACCGTCACTGAGAGATCGCGGCCAAGCGGAATCGAGCGCTTCAGCGTCGCGCCAAGTTTGGTCTGGTCGGGCGCGGCGCCGAGCCGCGCCTCGACGTCGGTCTTGTCCCAGTCGTAGGGCGACAACCCCGGCATCGTAAGGTTGCCCCACACCGAGCCGGTTGAGCGGTCCGACGACGGACCGCGCCGGAAATTCTCCGACTGCGAGCTCGCGGTTGGCCCGGCCAGGCTGACGTCGGTGCCGACCTTGGCATCCCAATCGGTCGGCAGGCGCCGGCCGATGGTCATGGTCACGGAGCCATCCGGCTTGTCGGTGCGGCTGCCGAAAACCGGATCGGCGCCGCCGGCGGACCCATTGGGTGATTCGGCTAATGACGCGCCGATCGCCATCGCCGAGGCGAGGCCGGCAACCAGGCTGAGACCAATGATTCGCATGGGATTGATCTTAGATGATTCGACGTGGACGCGGATTCCTTGCCGGAGAAATGCGGCGTCGATTGGGAAGCGTTATGACGACGGTTCGGTACCGCCGACAATGTCATGAGGCGCCTCACCGCGCACTCGAAGCCTGACCCCGTCACCCTGAGGCGGCCGCGCCCAGCGCGGCCCGTCGCAAGTCGGCCTTGGCCGACTTGCGCATTCAATATCCGAAGTCGGGTAAAACCCGACTTCGGCGGGTCGACGGGCCCTTAGCGTGCGTGGCGAGCGCTCCGGCCGTTCATCCTTCGAGGCTCGCCGCTTCGCGGCTCGCGCCTCAGGATGACGGTGAGAGCACAGACGCGCGCGGTGGCTCGCGGACAACAGCCCGGACCAAGGACCGTAGGCTAATAGCCAATCAGGATTTCTCCGACCGTCGGATTGACGGCGCGCATATTGGCGTCGTTGGAGAGAAATTCCTTGTCGCCGGCGACGGCGCTGCGCGCGTCCTCCGGCGAGGTGCCGTTAACGATCAGGCGCATGCCCATCTTGCAGCCGCCCGGCAGCGAGCCGAGCGCGCCGCCCTCCCAGCCGAGCACCGAGGCGGTGCCGTCCTTGCCGAAGCCGCTGATCTTGAACGGCCGACCGTTGGCCTTCTCCAGCGCCGCTATGGCAAGCCCGAGCTTCATGCCCTTTGGCGCGATCCACTGCGACTTGCCGTTGATGGCGATGATCGACGTATCGTTGCGGCCGGCTTCGTTGTTCCAAAGCACCTCCAGGCGCCGCTTCGGGTCGTTGGGATAGACGATGCTGGCGTTGATCCGGCTGCCCTCCGGGCCGTCGACTTGGCCGAACACCACATTGCGCGAGTCGAAGCGGACCGCGAGCTTGAGGTGTCCGGAATCCTTGGCGAACACGCCGCTGCACGCGACCACGGTGGCGGGGGCCCGTTGCTGCGGTTTCGGCTGCGCCTCGCCCGCCGGAGTGTCGTCGTCGGCGATCCAGGCCTTCGACCGCGCCGGCTTGGATTCTGGCTTGGAATTGGGCGCTGCCTGTTGCGCCGGGGCCTGAAGCGGCTCCGCCTGCGGCGGCTTGGTGGGCTCGGGCCAGCGGTCTTGCACCGTCGGGGACGATCCACCCGGGCGGGCAGGGGGAGATTGCGCTGCCGCCCAACCCGGGATCGCGGCGACCAGCGTCGCGGCGAGCAGCGTGCAAACACCACGCGATACCATCGCATCCTCCTCACACGTCACTTGCGACACGTCACTTACGCACACGTACTTTGTGCGGCCGGGTTTCCGGCAACGGCCTCAAGTCACCCCGCTCAACATTATGGTTTTCGCCGCCAGCAATCCAGTGTGTGGCGCCAATGCAATCCTGCGGCCGAATGTGGCGAGATTATCGTCGACGGACCATCGACAGCAATCCGCGCAATGCGTAGATCAATGCATGTCCTGGACGGATGATCGAGCCGGCGTTCTGCGGAAAGTATTTGGATTTCTGGTTTTCGCCAGCGCTGCGGTCGCCGGCAGCGTCGCGCTTGCTGCGGCCGATCAGGTGCCGCAGTTCAATGTCGAGCCGGGTTGTCGCGCCGCGGCGATCCGCGCCGGGGCGCCGGACTATACGGCGGTCTGCGTGCAGAAGGAGCAGAATGCGCGCCGCACGTTGGTGCAGTCGTGGCCGCAGTTCAAGCCGGCGCACCGGACGCAATGTCTGCAACGGGCGCGGCTTGGCGGCCAGGGCACTTTCACCGAGCTGCTGACCTGCCTCGAAATGGCGCGCGACGCCGAAGCGGCGCGCCATCCGCGCGTGCCCGTGACCACCGGCGGCGTAACGATGACGCGCTGACGGTCGATCGCCGGTTCAGCGGGCGCGCTTGGCGCGCGGCGCCGGGCCTCGCTCCTCCGGGGTGACCACCGGTTTGCCGTCGTAGAAGTTGTTTTCGGCGCAGAACCCACCGACGCCGGACACCGACGCGCGGCATTGCTCGATGGTCCAGAAGTAGCAGCTCGCGCCGCCGCCGCCGGTGTCGCCGCCGGAGTAAACCGCGCACCACCTGTAGGGGTCGGCGCGCGCGCCGTCGCCGATCGAGCCGATCATCAGAATTGCCAGACTTGCCAATGCGATTCGCATGTTCGATCCATATGCTGCGATGAAGTGTTTGGCGGCGTCTCAACCCGCAGATCTTGAGCGTCGCCGCGGTGCCGGGGCGTCGCCGGGCGCTCGCACCGGCAGCCCGTCATAGAACGGATTCTCCCTGCAGAAGCCGCCTACGCCTGAGACGGTGGCGCGGCATTGCTCCAGCGTCACCGAATAGCAGCTGGTGCCGCCGCCATGCTGCGACCCGAACTCCGCGCACCATCTGTATGGGTCGGCCCGCGCCGTATCGGCCGACGACGTCGCAATCAGGATCAGAAGAGCTGCGGTGATGGTGCGCATGGCGGGCTCCCGGTCGGTAGCTTGCTTGAGCATGCTCCCTCGGATCGAGCCCGAGGGCATGCTTTTCCGAAACCGCTATACACCCCGGATCAAGTACGGGGCAGGCCTTTTCGGAATCATGCTCTGACGTTTGCTTGAACAACCCGGGTACGGGATTATTCCCGCGCTAGTGTCCCGAACCCGAAGTTCGCATGATAGCGCGGCAAGTTCGTTTGCGAACTTCGGGTTCAAAGGGACACTGAGATTCAATATGTTGCTAGTGCCGCTTTGATTCGGAAGTTCGCTCACGAGCGCACTGAGAACTCGGGCGAACTTCCAAATCGCGACACTAGCGGTCACGGTTTCATCGCATCGGCAATGCATTTGTCGACAAAAGCGATCCGGCGGTCGATATTGCGCAGCGACTTTTGCTCCTCGACCTGCATCCAGCACACCACCCGCGCCTGGCTGAGCGCATCGGGGTCGGCGGCGGGCTGCGGCGGCGCGGCGCGCTGCGCGGCGGATTGCGGACCGCGGCTGGCCGGCGGCGGGCTGGAGCGGGCGGCGGGCGCAGGCGTGGCGGCCGGTGGCCTGGCGGCGACCGCGGCGCCGGCGGCCGGCGCGGCCGCGTCGGCGCTGCCTTCGGGCACGCCCTGTCCGCCGCCCAGCATGCCGGTGATGCCGGTGGTGCAGGCGCCAAGCCCGAGAGAGAGCCCGAGGCAGAGCAGAAGCGTCGTGGTTCGCATCGGTGACCTTTGCCGTGCGCAGCCCTTTGCCGGGGCACCAGCCTTATCCCGGGCACTAGCCTTGGCCGAAATGCGGCCGGCCGCAAGGCCGCCGGTATCGACCATATCGCGCCGCCGGTAAAGCAGGCTCCGGGCAAGGCCCGCGCGAGCGCGACAGCCGCCGCCGAAGCGTGCTTTAACCACCGCTTCTGTCCATCGGAAAGGCAATCCCCCGTGAGCCCGGTTTCCCCCGACATCGTCAAAGAATTTGCGCCCACCGGCACGCTGCGTGCCGCGATCAACCAGGGCAACAGCGTGCTGGCGCAAAAGGGCGCGAACGGCGAGGCCCTGGGCATCACCGTCGACCTGGCCCGCGAGCTCGCCAGGCGCCTCGCGGTGCCGATCGAGCTGATCACCTTCGACGCCGCCGGCAAGGTGTTCGACGCGCTCAAGCGCGGCGTCTGGGACATCGCGTTTCTGGCGGTCGAGCCGGTGCGCGCGGCGGAGATCGACTTCACCGCGCCCTATGTGCTGATCGAGGGCACCTACATGGTGCCGAAGGATTCCGCGCTGCAGGCCATCGAAGACGTCGATCGCGCCGGCGTGCGCATCGCGGTCGCCACCGGCTCAGCCTACGATCTCTATCTGACCCGCACCATCAAGAGCGCGACGCTGGTGCGCGCGCCGACCGGCCCGGCGGCGCTCGACATGTTCGTGCGCGACAAGCTCGAGGCAGCCGGCGGGGTGAAGCAGCCGCTGGTGGAATTCGCCGCGCGCAATCCGGCGGTGCGGGTGATGGACGGCCGCTTCATGGCGATCCAGCAGGCCATGGGCATGCCCAAGGGCCGCCCACGCGCGCATCAATATCTGCGCGGTTACGTCGAGGAGATGAAGGCCTCGGGCTTCGTCGCTGACGCGCTCAAGCGCAGCAACCAGCCCGACGCGGTGGTGGCCCCGAAGGCGTAGTGTCCCGAACTCGAAGTTCGCACGATTGCGCGGCGAGCTCTTTTGCGAACTTCGGGTTCAAAGGGACACTAGCCAACGGCCGTTCAGGTGCCGGGTTTCTTGGCGCCGAGCGAGGGCGTCGAGCTGCCGCCGCCGCCGTAGGCCGCCTTGTAGCCCGACACCGGCTTACTGCCGCCGTCCTGCTTCGGCTTCTTCTTTTCCTTCGGTTGGCGTTGCTGTCCCTTGGCCATGACAGATCCTCCATCCTGTTGCGTTCGATAGATTAACGCCAATTGCGGCGAAAATCATCCGCGCGCAATTGGCTACTTCAGCTCCAGATGCGCGGTCGAAATGTCGATGGTGCCGCGGATCATGACGTTGAACGCCACGATGATGCGGTCCTCATGGGTGCGGTTCTGGCCGCGCTCGACCGCGTGCGGCAGGAAGCTCGGCCAGATCAGCATGACGCCCTTGTCCGGCGCGACCCCGAACGAGCCGTTGTTGTACTGCGTCATCTCGGTGACCGACGGCTCCAGGATGCGCGCGCCCGGCCGCGGGTCGCTGAACATAGTCGGGCCGCAGTCCGGCGGCGCGGTGATGTAGATGATGCCGCTGAGCAGGCAGTTCGGATGGATGTGCATCGACTGGCGGTGATTGGGGTTGGTGATGTTGCCCCACATGTCGGTAATGTAGTGCGACTGCCGCTTGATCTTGTAGAAATCGAGCACGCGCGCCAACTCCGACATCACCAGGTCGGCGAGCTCCTTCATCTCCGGCCGCTTGTGAATGTCGTCGCGGCTCATGAAGTAGGTTTCGTCGCGGCTGCCCTGGCCCTGCTTCTGCATGGCGCGCAGCGCCGCCTCGACCCGGTCGCACAGCGAGAGGTCGCCGACCCGCCCGCTGAACAGGCAGGACGGAAACAACGTGATGAGCTGGCGGTCCTTGAGCTCCATCGGCGCATCCCAGCGCGGCCGGCCGGCCGAATGGCGCGCAGAATAGTGAGGATCGCGGACCCGCGCCAGCGCGGGGGGCGCAACCGAAACCGGCCTTGGCGCGTTGTCAGTCCAGGGGTGGGAGCACAGGAGTTGCCATGCGCCTCGCAGCCGCCGTTTTGATCGCATTCGCAGCCTCGCTCGGCCTGGCCGCGGCGCAGGAGAAAACCCCCGAAGCGCAGCAGGTTCCGTCGACCGGCGCGGGCACGCCGGCGCGTTCGCCGCAAAACGGCGCCCCGCATCCCGGCAACGCGGCGGCCCATCCCGACCAGCAGCGCCAGGGCGAGCAGACACTGCAAAGCAAATCCGGCCAGGGCGGCAAGGAGGAGCCGAGCACCAAGCCGGCCGCGGTCACGCAGGAGCCGCCGTTCGTCAACGGCAAGCTCAACGCGCCGGGCGCACCGGCCGACAGCCAGACCGTGCCGGCCAAGTTCTCCGAGCGCAACGCCGAGATCGACAAGAAGCCGATCCTGGGCTTCCTCGGCTTCACTGACGAGCAGCGCAGCGCCATCGCCGCCGCCGTGAAGGGCGCCAACGCGCCGGTTGCGTCCAGCGACGCCAAGGTGGCCGAGGAATTGCCGCACACGATCGCGCTGCAGGAGCTGCCGCCGGCGCTGCACAATCAGATGCCGGAGATGCGCGATCTTAAATACATCCGCGTCGACGGCCGCATACTGCTGGTCTACGCGCCGAACAATTTCGTGGTGGCCGAGATCAAGAACTGACGCGCTCCTTTCGAGTCTTTCGACGTAGGCTCTTCGCCGTCACCGTGAGGTGGCGGCGGGCCCTTTCGCGGCCGACGTTCAGCGCTCAGCGCCGCCCACCCGCTCGGCTATTCGCGCTCGATGTCCTTACTGGCAAGCTTGCTGGCGAGCTCGCGCCAGGCTTGCGCCATTTGCAGCAGGCGAGCGCGGTCTTCCGACAGTTCTGCTCGTTGGGCGAGCGCGACGCATTGAGCCGCGTAGCGGAGGAATTCTTCCGCGGTGGCCATTACCCCAAACGCCTCCGATTCGACCCATAACGCGCCGGGCGAGATGATCGTTCCCCGGCCCTGGCGTTCACAAAAATGTTTCGCGCCGAACCGGGTTCCCGATCGAACGTTCACTCGGCAAGGGTTCGCTGAGGACATGGAATGCTGGATTCAAAAACCTACGAGCAGTTTGCCGCGGAGTGCCGGCGCCTTGCGAAAACCATGAGCGCCAAGGATGCGGAAACGCTGTTGGCGATGGCGGAGGCCTGGGAAAGCCGGCGTCAGGAGGCCGAGCGCGTCGAAAAGCAAAAGAAGGAAGGACGGCAACGGCAAAGACCGCTAGGTGCGCGGTTCTGCCGGGAACCGCCACCGCCGGCTGGGAGTTTACTCTGCACACCGATGGAGGTGACAATGGCTACCGTCATTCATCATCACCACGTCACGATGTCCGAGGCGCCGACCGGCCTGTATTGGACCATCGGCGCCGTGATTGTCCTCATGCTGGGGTTGCTGTTCTATTTCTCGACCGGCACCAGCACCACCGAGCTGGCCGAGCTGGCGATGCCGATGCTGCCGCCGGTCACGCCGTTCATTCCGTTGATGTGACGCGTTGCACGACGCGCGCGTGCGCCCCTTGCGCCGAGCCGGCTTATCGCGTTCCCTAGAGTCCGATCCGACCGTTGAGGCGGATCGGTCTCTAGTTTTGTGGATTGGGGGGATCATCATGCGCGCGCTCGCTTTCGGTGTCGTCCTTATACTGACCGCAACCGCTTCGGCGCTGGCGCAAGGCGCCGCGCCGCCCGACGCCGTGCGCGATCTGGCGCCGGCCGGCAGGCTCCGCGCCGCGATCAACTTCGGCAACGGCGTGCTGGCGCAGAAGGGCCCGAACGATGAGCCGCGCGGCATCACACCCGATCTCGCCACCGAGCTTGCCAAGCGGCTCGGCGTGCCGGTGGAGTTCGTGCGCTACGAGGCGGCCGGCAAGGTGTTCGAGGGCGCCAAGGCCGGCGCCTGGGACGTCGGCTTCATCGCGATCGAGCCGGTGCGCGCCGCCGACATCGAGTTCACCGCGCCCTATGTGATCATCGAGGGCACCTACATGGTGGCGAAGGACTCGCCGCTGAAGGAGGTCGCCGACGTCGACAAGCCGGGCATTCGGATTTCGGTCGGGCTCAACTCGGCCTACGACCTTTATCTGACCCGCACGCTGAAGCACGCCACGCTGGTGCGCGCCCAGGTCGGCGGCGGCGCGGCCGGGATCGAGCTGTTCGTCAAGGACAAGCTCGACGCCACCGCCGGCGTGCGGCAGCCGCTGGAGACCTACGCCAAGGCCCATCCCGAGATGAGGGTGATGGCCGGCGCATTCCAGGAAATCCGCCAGGCCATGGGCATGCCCAAGGTCGACGGCAAGGCGCGCGTCGCCGGCGCGAAATATCTTGCCGCCTTCGTCGAGGACATGAAGGCCTCGGGCTTCGTTGCCGATGCGCTCAAGCGCAGCGGCCAGACCGCCGTGGTGGCGCCGCCGGCGCGCTGACGCCGCGCATTGCGACGCCACCGCGCCATTAGCCCAGCCGCAATGCTATTCCGAGAATGGATATTTGCGCCTGGCCGCGCGATGCTGGTCGAGCGCCTCGGCGAAGGTCTCGGCGATCATCGACAGGCCTTTATTGGCGCGCTTGAGCGCGCGGCGGACGGCTTCGATCAGGTGAATGACGGTGGCTATCATGACAGGTCCTGTGTTCTTGCTAGCCTGTCACGAGCGCCGCCGGGCTTGCGCGAGGCTGCGTCTGCGTCGTCGAGGATGTGCGGGGACGGTAGGACGTGTGTGGCCATGGTCAGCAACTCCATTCGGCGTTGTGATCCAGGGCGCTTCCAACGTTTCTTCTTGTTGCGCTTGGTGTAGCCCGGTTCGCGCGCGCTGACGACAGCAAATGCAAGATGGCGTTCATGCGCTGCGCTCATGCAGAAAAAAATAATCTGTCAGATTTTGTGCGCGCGGCGCACGATCATGCGGCATACGCACAACAGCGCGATGCCTGTCGCGAGATCGCAACACGCGCGACACATTGCCGACACAGATGTTGAGAGAAGATTTGGCAGCGGAGCGCGAGCGACCGTCGGGCGGATGCCGCGCTCAGCGCGGGTGCTCCTGCCGCCATTGCGCCGGCCGCTCGAAGTCGCCGGCCCACAGCCCGCGGCGGCCGGCGCGGGCGTCGCGCTCGGCGGCGGTGTAGCGGCCGCGGCTGTGCTGCGCCAGTTCGAGCGCGTGGCCCTGCCGCACCATGGTCTCGCTGAGGTCGCGGCCGCCAGCGATGCAGATCGCGACGTCGCGGTCGTAGCTCTCGCCGACCGGCGTGCACGCCACTGCGCCGCCGCCGATGGCGCTGGCCAGCGCGTCGCGCGCCTTCATCCCGCAGGCGTAGAACCGGCCGCGGCCGTCGCGGCAATCCTGCCGGCTCTCGGGCGCGTCGATGCCGAACAGCCGGATGCGCCGGCCGGCGACCTCGAGCGAGTCGCCGTCGACCACATGGGCGCGGCCGGCGATCGGCAGGCCGGTCGGCCGCGGCGCCGACGGCCGCGCCAGCCGCTCGTGCACGCCGCCGCCGATCGCCGCGATCAGCGCGACGACGATCAGGCCGATCAGGAGGGGCGGCCGCCGCGGCACGTGTTTCCCTGCGTGGGCGTGATTTCGAAAATCAGATCATGCGCTAGTGTCGCGATTCGAAAGTTCGCCCGAGTTCTCAGCTTGCTCCCGAGCGAACTTCCGAATCAAAGCGACACTAGCAACATAACGATTCTAGTGTCCCTTTGAACCCGAAGTTCGCAAACGAGCGTGCCGCACAATCATGCGAACTTCGGGTTCGGGACACTAACGCTGCCGCGGCTTCCAGCCGCCGCGCATGCCGGGCTTGCCGGTGGTGGAACGCGGCGCGGTCGCCCCGGGGCGCGCGGGCTTGACCTCGTGGGTCAGCGCGATGCCCATCTCGTCGAGACGCGGCTTGTGCGGGCGTGAGACGCCCCGCGCAGGGGAGGGCAAAGCGGGGCGCTTGGCGGTCGGGTCGTCGACCACCGCCAGCTCGGTGGCGCGCAGGCGCTTGATCTCGTCGCGCAGCCGCGCGGCCTCCTCGAAGTCGAGGTCGGCGGCGGCGGCGCGCATCCGCGTCTCGAGGTCGGACAGCACCGCCTCGAAGTTGTGGCCGATGGTGATCGTGTCCTCGCCAACGCCGGCCAGCCCGCCCTCGGTCGACACCAGCACGTGGTCGCGCTCGTAGGCGCTGGCCATGATGTCGCCGATCGACTTCTTCACGCTCTCCGGGGTGATGCCGTTGGCGGCGTTGAAGGCGTGCTGCTTGTCGCGCCGGCGCGCGGTTTCCGCCATGGCGCGCTCCATCGAGCCGGTGACCTGGTCGGCGTACAGGATCACCTTGCCGTCAACGTTGCGCGCGGCGCGGCCGATGGTCTGGATCAGCGAGGTTTCGCTGCGCAGGAAGCCCTCCTTGTCGGCGTCGAGGATCGCGACCAGCGCGCACTCCGGAATGTCGAGGCCCTCGCGCAGCAGGTTGATGCCGACCAGCGCGTCGAACGCGCCCAGCCGCAGGTCGCGGATGATCTCGATGCGCTCCAGCGTGTCGATGTCGGAGTGCATGTAACGCACCCGGATGCCTTGCTCGTGCAGGTATTCGGTCAGATCCTCGGCCATGCGCTTGGTCAGCACGGTGACCAGCGCGCGGTAGCCCTTGCGCGCCGTCTCGCGCACCTCGCCGACCAGATCGTCGACCTGGGTGCGGGCCGGGCGCACGTCGACCGGGGGGTCGATCAGCCCGGTCGGACGGATCACCTGCTCGGCGAACACGCCGTTGGCCTCCTCCATGTCCCACGGCCCGGGCGTGGCCGAGACGCAGACGGTCTGCGGCCGCATCGCGTCCCACTCCTCGAAGCGCAGCGGCCGGTTGTCCATGCAGGACGGCAGGCGGAAGCCGTATTCGGCGAGCGTCGCCTTCCTCCGGAAGTCGCCGCGGAACATGCCGCCGAGCTGCGGCACGGTGACGTGGCTCTCGTCGACGAACACCAACGCGTTGTCGGGCACGTATTCGAACAAGGTCGGCGGCGGCTCGCCGGGCTTGCGCCCGGTGAGATAGCGCGAATAGTTCTCGATGCCGGCGCAGACGCCGGTCGCCTCCAGCATTTCCAGATCGAACAACGTGCGCTGCTCCAGCCGCTGCGCCTCCAGGAGCCGGCCGGTGCGATGCAGTTCCTCCAGGCGGTGCTTGAGCTCGACCTTGATGCCTTGGATCGCCTGGATCAGCGTCGGCCGCGGCGTGACGTAGTGCGAGTTGGCGTAGATCTTCACGAACTCCAGCTCATCGGTGGTCTGGCCGGTCAGCGGGTCGAACTCGTGGATCGATTCGACCTCATCGCCGAACAGGTTGATCCGCCAGGCGCGGTCCTCGTAGTGCGCCGGAAAGATGTCGATGCAGTCGCCGCGCACCCGGAACGTGCCGCGCGAGAAATCGGCGCTGGTGCGCTTGTACTGCGTCGCCACCAGGTCGGCGATCAGCCGGCGCTGCTCGATCCGCTCGCGCTGCTTGATGGTGAAGGTCATCGCCGAATAGGTCTCGACCGAGCCGATACCGTAGATGCAGGACACCGAGGCGACGATGATGACGTCGTCGCGCTCGAGCAGCGCGCGCGTCGCCGAATGGCGCATGCGGTCGATCTGCTCGTTGATCGAGGAATCCTTCTCGATGTAGGTGTCGGTGCGCGGGATATAGGCTTCCGGCTGGTAATAGTCGTAGTAGCTGACGAAATACTCGACCGCGTTGTCGGGGAAGAAGCTCTTGAACTCGCCGTAGAGCTGGGCCGCCAGCGTCTTGTTCGGCGCCAGCACCAGCGCCGGCCGCTGCGTCGCCTCGATCACCTTGGCCATGGTGAAGGTCTTGCCCGAGCCGGTGACGCCGAGCAGCACCTGGGTGCGGTCGTTGCGCCTGGCGCCCTCGACCAGGTCCTTGATCGCGGTCGGCTGATCGCCCTTAGGTGCGAGATCGCTCTTGAGCACGAACTCGACGCCGCCTTCGGATTTTTCCGGCCGCGGCGGCCGGTGCGGCATCCAGGTGGTGCCGGCGAACTCAGGCCGGCCTTCGCGCAGCAGCTTCTCCAGCGCCTGCATCGAGGCGCCGACGCCGAGCGTCACCGGCTGCGGCGACGGCCGGTGGCGTTTCTCGCGCCGCGGCTCGGAAATGTCGGAGATTTCGTCGCGCTCCGGCGGCGCCTCCTCGGGCTGCTCGCCGATCAGCGGCTTGCTCGGATCGCTGCCGTAGCCCAGCGCCTGGCGCAGCTCGCTGTTGATGTCGAGCGGCGTCGATGGCGACGGCGCCGCACCGGGCAGCGGCCCGCGCGCCACATAGCCGCGCTGTGGCGCCTCGTCGAAGCCCTTCACCACCGATTTGCGCGCGGTGTGCTCGCCGCGCCGGTCGGCGCGCCGCTCGAACGAATTGTCGGGCGGCGGCTGCAAGCCGGTGCCCGAGCCCATGCCGGCGGTGCCCTTCTCGATGCCGGGATTGAGCAGCCGCTCCAGTGCCGGATCGGTCGGCGGCGCGTCAGGCCGGTGCGCCTTGGAGCGGGTGGGGCGCGCCGGGTCCTTCTTGCTGTGCTGGCCCGGATCGCGCGGCGGGCGGGGGGATTTCATCGGGCGAATATGGGTGGATTTGCGCGGCGGGGAAAGGGCGGGCCGATCGAGCATGGGAACCGTTGGGGCAGGCCGCGGCTTGATCCATTCGCAACAGGCGGAGTGTCAGGCGGCGTTCAAGGAGGCCCGGATGGCCAGGCGAGGAATCATCGGCGGCGCGGCCGATGCGGTGAAATCGGTTGCCGGGATCGCCATCGGCGCCGCGGCCGCGGCCGCCACCACGGCGGTGATCGAGTCGGTGGCGAAGTCGCTGGCCAAGAGTGACAAGGGGCTGGATCAGGCGCTGCCGTTGATCGAAAACGCCGTCAAGGCGCGAGTGTCGAAGCCGGCCCAGGAGGTCGCCGACCGGCTGCTGACCTACGAACGCAAGCGAAAGACCAGGAAAAAGCCTGCGGCGAAACGAGCTGTTGCACGGCGAGCTGCTGCGCGAACAAAACCCGTCCGCAGCCCTGCAAGGACCAAGGCGAACAAAAAGCAAACCGCGCCGCGTCGCAAGCGCTAGCAATTATTTTTCGACGAAGTCGCCGCAGCGCTGGACCTGATCGTTTGCCCCCCAAGGCATGATCGGCACCGACGAGGTCGAGTTCTTGGGCGAGCCTTCGATGATGCGGTCGGAATAGACCATGTAGACCAGGACGTTCCGCTTGACGTCGCAGCCGCGGACGATCTGCATCTTCTTGAAAAACAGCGACCGCCGCTTGCGGAACATGTCCTCGCCTTGTTCGAATTTCGCCTTGAACCGGATGGCGCCGACCTGCGCGCAAGCGAGCGAAATGTCGGAGACCTCCTCCGCCACGCCGATCCAGCCCTTGAAGCCGCCCTTCTCGGGCACGGTGAAATGGCACGCCACGCCCTCGACCTCGGGATCGTCCAGGCCGTAGGTCGCGAGCTTGTGGTTCGGGCTCACCCACTTGAACACCGTCGACCGCTTGAAGATCACGTCGGGCTCGCCCGCGCTGTGCGCCGGCGACACGATGAGCGTGGCGAGCGTGAATGACAGAACGGCAGCACAGAGTTTTTTCATGGGACGATTCCCGGAAAAGATGAGCACAGCAGAACTAGTGCTTGGTCGAGGCGGGCTCCCGTTCGACCAGCACGGCCTCCGAAAACGGGAACTCCAGCACGACGTCGCCGCGCTGGTCGGTGACGACCAGCGAAGCCGCCAGCAGCTTGGGCTGATCGCCCTCGTCTTGCAGCAGCTCCTCGATCATCGCCTTGGCGACCTGCCAGGCGTGGTCGGCGTCCCGAAGCTCCTCGCCCTCGACGTCGGGGATGATGTCGTCGCCGATGCGGGTGTTGAAGAAGTAGCGGGGCATGAGCGTGCGGTTCCTGCAAGGGTCGGGACGGGCTGGAAGCGACACTAATATGGGAAGCCTCGGCGCGCGGCGGAAGGGTTTGCGGCCGCTGGCGATGATGATTGGTTTGAACCGTTCGGGTCCGAACCGGCGCTGAACAAGACCGGGACTGCGTCGCGAGCTGCCCAGCACGGCGCCGTCATGGGTGGCAACCCCGCTGGGTCGAGGGTCGGAGGCGCGGTGATGCGAAGGTTCTGCCTGTTCGCCGCCGCGCTCGCGGCGCTCGCGGCCGCGCCCGCCGTGGCCGCCACCGGCAAGGACACCCAGGACTGCGAGCAGATGACTAACCCGGGCCTCAAGGTCTCGGCCTGCACGCGCATTCTGCAATCCGGCGGTCTGACGCGCGATGCCGAGGCTGCGGCGCGCCACCACCGCGGCGTCGGCTATCTGCTGCAAAGCGACTACGACCGCGCCATCGTCGAGTTCAACCAGGCGCTGCGCGTCGATCCCGCCTACAAGCGCTCCTACAACAGCCGCGGCAACGCCTGGAAAGGCAAGGGCGAGCTCGAGCTTGCCATCGCCGACTACAACGAGGCGATCCGGATCGATCCGGCGTTTGCGTTTCCGTACAACGGCCGCGCGTCGGCCTACACCAACATGGGCGACTTCGATCGCGCCATCGCTGACTACAGCGAGGTGATCCGGCTCGATCCGACGCTCGCTGCGCCGTACCACAACCGCGGACTGGCCTGGCGCGAGAAGGGCGAGTTCGATCGCGCTCTGGCCGACATCAACGAGGCGCTGCGCCGCGATCCGAAAAGCCCCGCGATCTATTCGGGTCGCGGCGAGACCTGGCGCAAGAAGGGCGACCTCGACCGCGCGCTGTCCGACCAGGACCAGGCGATCCGGCTCGACTCCAGAAGTCCGCTGCCGTTCCTGACCCGCGGCGACACCTATCGCTACCGGGGCGAGTTGAACCGCGCGCTCGCCGATTACGACCAGGCGCTGCGGGTGATGGCCGACTATATCCCGGCCTATGTCGGCCGCGGCCTGACCTTCGAGAAGCAGGGCAACATCGCTCGCGCCCGCGCCGAATACGAGAAGGCGCTGAATTCGCAAGAGCCAGTTCCGCGGCGATGTCGCGAAGTCGGCGATCGAGACTGCGCGGGCCCGGCTCGCGGCGTTCGATTCAGGCGCGCCGCAGCCGGTCATCCCGCCGGCGCCGGCGCGCGCGTCATCGGAGACCGCGATCCCGACGCCGGAGCTGATGGCGCCGGCCGCGCCGGCCGCCGGCAGCGTGGTCACGCAGGGCCGGCGGGTCGCGCTGGTCATCGGCAATTCGCATTATCGCAATGTCGGTCCGTTGCGGAATCCGCAGCGCGACGCGGAGGCGGTCGCAGCCTCGTTGCGCGCGGTCGGGTTCGAACTCGGTGGCGGTCGCGAGCGACGCCACGCGCGACAAGCTCGCCGACGCGCTGCGCGCGTTCACGCACGAGGCCGAGCGTGCCGACTGGGCCATGATCTACTACTCCGGCCACGGCATGGAGATGAACGGGGTGAACTACCTGATCCCGGTCGACGCGCGGTTCACCAGCGACCGCGATGCCCAGGTCCAGGCGGTGGCGCTCGATCTGGTGATGCGCTCGGTCGAGGGCGCGAAGAAGCTCAAGCTGATCGTGCTCGACGCCTGCCGCGACAATCCGTTCGCGCCGCAGCTCCGCAAGACCGCGTCGTCGGACGCACCGGTGCCGGTGTCGACCGGCAGCGGCGCCGTCGCCACGCGGGCGGTCGGACGCGGGCTGGGCGCGATCAAGGTGTCCGGCGCGACGCTGGTGGTCTATGCGGCGAAGCACGGCCAGACCGCGCTCGACGGCGAAGGCGGCAACAGCCCGTTCGCCATCGCGCTGGTGCAGCGGCTCGCCACGCCCAACGTCGAGATCAACAAGCTGTTCCGGCTGGTCCGCGACGACGTGATGGAGGCGACCGCCGGCCGGCAGGAGCCTTACACCTATGGCTCGCTGCCGGGCCGGGAGGATTTCTTTTTCGTCCAAAAATAGTGCCAGACGCTTGCTGGCGGCTCGGATCGCCGCACTCTGCATAGCTGTTGACGGCCGAACGCCTCTGTTCCCGGCATGCCGCATTGCTGCATAATGGCGGCCATCACCATGCCGGCGGGCGCGCCACGTTAAGTCCCGCCGCCGAGCTTCCTGGAGAGGATGGCCCTCATGCCCAAGCTGCGTCATATCGCGATCGCCACCAACGATCCCAAGGCCACGGCGGAGTTCTACAAGAAGGCGTTCGGCTTCGAGCAGATCGGCGAAACCAGCCCAACCAGCCCGCTCGCCACCGGATATTTCCTGAGCGACGGCACGCTCAACATCGCGATCCTCAAGTTCAAGACCGACCAGATCGGCAAGGGCATGGATTACACCGGCGTGCACCACTTCGGCGTTCTGGTCGACGACCCGGAGAAGACGACCGCGCATCTCGAATCGCTCGGCGCCGAATGCTTCATGGGCAAGGACCAAGGCCACGGCAAAGGCTTCTTCGAGATCAAGTTCAAGGGGCCGGACGGCACGGTGTTCGACATCGCCGGCCATCCGTGGATGGGCAGCAAGCCGCTCGACGCCTGAGGACAGGGCGAACCGTGTCTTGTTTGAGCTGATCCCGATCGAGACCCGAGGGCATGCTTTTCCGAAAACCGCTGCACACTTTTCGGGATCATGCTCTATCGCGCCAGGCGCGCCGCGGCTGACGGGCGTTCGGGCTGCCGCACGAGCGGCATGATCTCTTCCACAAACTGGTCGAAGCCTTCGATCATCGGATGGAAGTGCAGCAGCAGCATGCCGACGCCCGCCTGCTCGTAGGCTTTGATGCGCTCGACGATCATGTCGCGCGTGCCGACCAGGCAGGCGCCGAGCCCCGCCATGGCGCTTCGGTTGTAGCGCGCGAGATTGCCGTAGGCTTCGAAGGCATCGGCGCGCGCCCGCGCCTCCTCTACCGTCGGGGCGCAGATGATATGGCCGCTCAAGCCGTAGCCGAGCGTGCGGCCGTGCCGCTGGACGCGCTCCTCCATGCCGACGATCTCGGCCTTGATCAGCGCCACGGTGTCGTCGAAGCGGCGATAGTCGCGCCAGTCGGGCACGAACCAGTGGTCGCAATACCTGGCGATCGTCTCCTTGCCGGACGGCGAGCGGCTCGCGCCATAGATCGGCGGATTGGGACTTTGCCGCGGCTTGAGCGGCAGATGGCCGTTCTGAAACCGGTAGAAGCGGCCGTCGAAGTCGAAGCCGTCCTCCGTCCAAAGCCGCTTGATGATCTGGATGTATTCGTCCATGCGCGTGTAGCGGTCGTCTTGCTCGGAGAGCCAGGCGCCGTTGCCGAAGATGTTGAACTCGTCGACGTTCCAGCCATTGACGATGTTGAGCGACAGCCGACCGCCGCTGATGCGGTCGAGGCTCGCGCCCATCTTGGCGACCATCGCCGGCGTCAGGATGCCGGGATGGACGGCGACCATCAGCTCCATCGTCCGGGTATGAGCCGAGAGCGCGGCCGCGGTGGTCCAGGCCTCGAGATCCGGGCCGAGCTCGCGGGTGGCGATCAGGGTCACCTCGAAGCCGTGCCGCTCAGCCCGCTGCAGAACATCGACGGCGAAGTCGAAGGCGGCGTCGGGAGCCTGGTCGGAGCTATGGCCCTTCAAAGCTTCGATCGCGCGCTCCATCCGCGGCTCCGGACGGATGGTGTGGGGCAGCGGGGTCCAGATCCCAAATCTCATGCAGGTCCTTTGCGCCGCGCGGCGGGTGGCGTTCCGGATTCTGGCGCAGGGCAGCAGCGGGTGCAACGCATGGCGGCCGCCGCCAAGCCCGTTCCCTTCGGCGGGCTGGACCGATATGGTCGGCCACCATGTCGGTCATGACCCATCACGCGCCCCGGGATGCTCGCGCGACGCGAGGCTTCACCGGCGGCATCGCGGCGCTCGCCGAAGGCGAGCTCTACGCCCTGCAAAACCAGTTCGCGCTCGACGGTCGCGTCAGTTGCTATGCGGCGAGCACCCGCGGCTACTCGGTGGCGAACAGCTATCTGCTGACCCAGCCCGACGCCGCGCTGCTGATCGACACCGGCTTCGGCAAGGACGAGGCGACGATCCGCGGCCAGATCGAATCGCTGATCGCGCCCGGCCTGCCGCTGTCGATGTTTCCGCTGCGGCTCAACGAATTCATGTCGATCAACAACGTCGAGACCTTCGCGGGGCACTTCAACGTCAAGACCTGCTACACCAGCAACATCGACGCCGCGCTGTGGTTCGACTTCGGCGCCAAGGACGAAGGCCGCGACATCCTGAAGAAGATGAACGTCACCGCGGTGACCCGCGCCGACGTGATCGAGCTCGGCAAGGACGACCGCAAGATCGACGTCATGCAGGCGCCGATCCGGCTGATCGCGACGCGCTGGCTGTACGACCGCGAGACCAAGACGCTGTTCTCGTCCGACATGTTCACCCACACCTGGCGCGACGACGCGAGCGGGCCGTGGATCATCACCGAGGCCGACAACGATCCGACCTCGACCGCCGACGTGCGCTCGTTCATGCTCAACACCCGCTACTGGTGGCTGGAGGGCGCGCCAACCAATTCGATCCGGCGCGGCATCACCAATGTGTTCGAGAAATACGACGTCGAGACCATCGCGCCCGGCTACGGCTGCATCCTGCGCGGCCGCAAGGTGGTGCAGCGGCACTATCAGATGCTGGACGAGTTCCTGAAGGCGTCGGACAAGAGCCGGATGGTGTCGCGTTACGTCACCCGCGACGAGGAGCGGTGAGGCGACCAATTCCCTTGCGCGTTACGACCTGTTCCGGAGAAACGTCGCCGGAATGTACAATGGCATCGAATCTTCCCATCTGCTGTCCGTGACCATGCGTTTGTTGGTGCCGTCGGCATTCATGATGAAGATCTGGCCATACTGCTGGAACGTATTGTCGTAGAGCGCCGCTTCATCGCGGAAGCCGTAAACGCCGCTGTTCCACATGATCCGGCCGTCCGCGGTCCAGACCGCGTGGCCGTCGGTCGACCGATTGGTCGTGAGCCGCAGCAGGTCCGAACCGTCCGGGCGGATCGTGAAGATATCGAAGTTCACGGTATCCACCCGGCGCGTGAACAGGATGCGACCGCCGTCTGGCGACCAGCCGGGCAGGTTGTCGGCCTCGCTGGTCAGGACGCGGGTCGTGCGGTTGTCGAGATTGAGGATGCGCAGGCCGTAGTCCTTGGTCTTTCGCCCCAGACCCGGAACACGATCTCCTTGCCGTCGGCGGAATAGCTTGGAAAGCCGGCATGAATTGTGCCGTCGGTGAGGGCCTCGAGCCCGGTGCCGTCGCGTCGCACGCGCATGATGCGGGCGTTGCCGGTCCGGCGCGACTGGAACCATTCGCCGAGGCCGAACGCGACCCATTGCCCGTCAGGTGACCAGCTCGGCTGAAACGCGCCGGCCATCCCCCTCTGAACCATCGTGGCATCGAGACCGGAGGTGTCGGTATCGAAGATGCGCCGCCGATCGGAGCCGTCCGGGTTCACGGTGACGATGGAGGAGTTCTTGGCCTTCTCCGTGAAGACGAGCTTGCCATCACGCGACAGTTGAGGAAACACGTCGGTGTAGCGGTAGTCCCATTCCAGAGTCCCAGCTATAGAGCAGCTGGTTTTCCGGCCGCGGCTGGAAGTCATGCTTCTCGTAAATCACGGTCGTGCCGTCCGCCGACCAGACTGGCGCACGGAGGACGCGCCTTAACGGCCGGCCGGCCGGCCGTGGTGTATAGCCCTTCATCTGGTCCGCCTTTGCGGTGATATGCGATTTCCGTCGCGCTTAGGAATTGCGGCGACACCTTAAGTCCAGGCCCCGAGGTGTGCTCGATCCGTTCGCCCGTCGTCACATCAACTGAAACGATTTGTGACACCACGTTGGCGACCAAGTTTGGACGGCGTGCGCCCCAGGTGTCTTCCGTCGTCATTTCATAGAACGCAACGCGTCGGCCATCCGGCGACCATTTCGGCGAGCCGAGGCAGTAGCCCGGCTTCGAGGCGATACGGCGGAATTGCTGACCGTCTGCGCGGATCGCATAGATGCTGAGTTCCTGGGTGTGCTCCCAACCGCGGCCGTCATCGTGTCCGCGCCAGTCGGTGTTGCGGTCGGAGGAGAACGCAAGCCATTGGCCGTCGGGGGACCAAGAGGGGCGGAAAAAACAATTGGGACCGCTCGGGTCGCCCTGCACCTCCTCGGCGCCGGTCAGATTGCGCATCTGGCCGGTGCTCAGCTCGAGCAGCCAGATGTTCGCGCGGTAGCCATGGCGCGTCGACACGAAAACGAGACGCGTGCCGTCAGGCGAAAGCACGGCCGCATCGTCGACCGCCGGGTGTGTCACCAGGGGTTCGATGCCTGTGCCGTCGAGGCGGGCGCGGAAAATGTCTGATTGGCCCGGGCCGTTGCGCTCCGAGGTAAACACAAGGCCTTTTCCGTCGGGAGCAAACGAAGCGTTGTATTCGAACAGGGGATTCTGCAGCAGTTTTCGCTCGCCGGTACCGTCGGCACGGGCAATATGGAGATCGGACGACGATGGTCCGATCCGGTTCATGAGCATGACGCCTTTTTTGCCGGTTCCGGGTATTGCGGGGCTGGCGCTTTGCGTCGCCGCCGGGCGCGTTGGAAGGGCCGTCAGCGCTGCTGCGCCCAAACCCACCAGGCAGTGTCGGCGGTTGATCATGATATCCCCAGGTTCATTTTAGTTTCGGGATGCGTTTGCTACGTCTTGGTCGGCGCGGTTCCGCGGGAGATTGCGCCGCCGCGCCATTATCTTTCGAGGAAGATATATCCCAAGGCTTATCTTTCTGGCAAGATATCCTCCATAACGATCGTGTGAGGACCGATTTGCCAAAGAATTCGAAGCGGCGCCGCTTGCCGGTGGAAGATCGATTGCGAATTCGGTCGAAGCATTGGCCGGAAGCCGTGACGCCGATCGCGCATCTGATGATGCGGGTCTACCGTCTCGGCGGATTGGTTCATGCCAACTCGATGGAACTGGCTGGGGCTCACGCGCTCAGTTCCGCAGAGTTCGAGGTGCTGGTGACGCTGCGAGGCCTTCCGGCTCCAAACGAACTGATGCCTACAGAACTCTACGATGCTGTTCTGATGTCATCCGGCGGGTTGACCAAAGTCCTCTACGGGCTGGAACGGCGAGGAACTCATCACTCGTGTGGAAGGCAAGGCCGACCGCAGAAACAAGCCGGTCCGTCTGACCGCAAAGGGCCGCGCGCTTGCCGAACGCGCCATGTTGAATGTGCTTAAAATCGAGCCGGAAGCTGATCATGAGCGGGCTCTCCGAATCCGAAGTCCAACGCATGACGAGCCTGCTTCGCAAGCTGCTGACGGTGCTTGAGGGCCCCGCGCCGTAGCGGCTCCTTGTTCGCGCGGGGTCGTGGAGGTCTCACGCCGTCTCGATCCGAACCGCAATGGCGGCGCTGGCAATGACCGCGCGATCGTTGGCCTCCGGGTCGGCCACGTCGAGACCGCCCTTGACGGCCTTCACGGTGACGTTGCCCAGCGGCAGCGATGTCTTGATCTTGTCGAGATCGACCTGCTCCGGCCGCTGCACGCCGATCGTGACCTCCACGTCGAGCTTGGTCTTGTCGACCTGCAACGTCCGAATGAACGACAGCGAGCTGTGGTGCAGCGCATCCTGCACGGCGCGCAGCGCGGCCTTGGTGTAGTCAGAGCCATGCAGATCGTTGCCGGAGCCCAGCTCCAGAATGACGCGCGTCTTTGGCATGATCTTCCCTCAGGCGATGTCGAGGCTGACGACGACGCAGGCGTTGGCAATCATCGTGCTGCTGGTGCCGGCGTCGTTGGGAATCTCAAGGCCGCCTTCGACCACCGTCACCGAGCCCTTGCCGTAAGGCAGGACGGCCAACACCTCCGCCTTGTCCACCAATTCGGGGCGGGGCACGCCGATGTGGATGTCGACGATCATCGCTTCCACCGGATGACCGAGCGCGGGCGCGATCGACAACGAGTTGTGCCAAAGCGCATCGCGCACCGCCCGGCAGGCGGCCTTCGTCGGCTCCGCGCCGCGGATGTCGGTGCCTATGCCGATTTCGAGCACCATACGCTTCTTAGTCATTGTAAACGGTCCGATGATTGTCCGATCGCGCGGGGCAAAGCGGCGTGCGCCACAGCCTACGCCGTCTGCTGCCGCTTCAAGAACGTGCGCACGCGGTTGATGGTGCGGGCTTTCAGCTCCGGCGGCTCCTTCCAGGGGTACACCGTGATCTCGGCGTTCGGGCAGAGCGAGGCGATATCGATCGATGTCTGCAGCGGATGCGCGACGACATCGTCGGGCAGCACCAGTATCGGTGTCTGGCACGACTTCGCGAATTCGCGCGACACGGAATACACAAAGTCCGGCCGCACCCGATAAAGGTTGTGCAGATACTTCTCGATCGTCTCCATCGAGACGTCGGGCCGTCGTGCGCGGAGCTCCTTGGCCCAGGCGTTCAGGCCGGCGTCGTACATGTAATCAGGCTGCGCCGGCAGGTGGCCGACCGGTTGGCTCAGCACGGCGGCGACCATCCGTTGCGGCGCGCGCTCCATCAGCTTCAGCCCGTACGGGCCGCCGATGCAGTTGCCGAAGAAGAAAAACTGGCGGATGCCGAGATGGTCCATCAAACCGAGTTGATCGTCGGCGAACGCGCCCCAGGGATCGTCGACCGGGACCGGGCCGGTGGATTCGCCGCCGGTGGCGTTGCGCTGGTCCATGGAAATAACGCGGAAGTCGTTCTTGAATTCCTCCGTGATGTTGATCACCGCGCGCGCCCAAACGGCGATGGCCGAGTTGAGGCCGCCGCCGGGCGTGGCCAGCAGCGGGAAGCCCGAGCCGATCTCGGCGTAGCGGATGCGGACGTTGCCCTTCTCGTAGAAGCCTACCTTGGCGCCCGCCGGCGCGCCGGGCACGGGTCCTGCCTGCGGCGCTTGCGCGAGCACCTGCGAGGCAGCGGCGGTCGCCGCGGCCGCGGCACCCGTCGTCAGAATGGTGCGTCGGTTGGAATCGATCATCGGTTGCCTCCCATGTCGATGTCGCAGCCGTGTTGCGGCGTCGCTTCCTTGTAGCACAGGTCCGCCCGGTGCTCGCGGGCACAATCTTTCGAGTGAGGGCGGAAGCGGTGCTGACATCGCGCCAATTCAAAGGTAGGAATGATGTGACGGGCGTCGCGCTATCGGACTGATGACCCGCGACGCCGAACAAGGTGAGCCATGCTGGACAAGACCAAGCCCAAATCGATGCTCGACACGCCGGTGGCCCAGCGCATGCCGCGCGAGATCGCGCCAGGCGTGTTCTGGATCGGCGACTGCCTGGCGCAGCGCCACAAGGGCAAGGTCTATCACGGCTACAATGCCGCCTATCTGGTGGCCGGCACCGAGGCCTCGATCCTGGTCGAGACCGGCCATCCCAAGGATTTCCCGGTGGTCGAGCGGCACATGAATGAGCTGTTTGCCCGCGGCGTCGCGCCACTCAAATATCTGTTCGTCACCCACCAGGAGACGCCGCATTGCGGCGGGCTCGGCCGCATCCTCAAGACCTTCCCGGATTCGATCCTGGTCGGCGACGTTGCCGACTATCACCTGGCATTCCCGCAATACGAACATCGCATGCGCGCGATGAACGAGGGCGACGAGATCGATCTCGGCGGCCGCAGCCTGATGGCGGTCGAGCCGGTGATCCGCGACCTGCGCACCACTTGGTGGGGCTTCGACACCAAGGAGAAGGTGCTGTTCCCGGGCGACGGCTTCGCCTACAGCCATTATCACGAGGACGGCCATTGCGGGCTTGGTCGCCGAGGAGGCGGTGTCGCTCGACCTGCCGGACGTGTCGTCGACCTTCGCCGACCTGGCTCTGTTCTGGACCAAGTTCGCCGACATGAACGTGTATTGCGACCGGCTCGATCACCTGATCGCGCGGCTCGGCGTCCGCTATATCGGCCCGACCCACGGCCTGCCGATCACCGACGTCAAGGCGACGGTGCCGAAGGTGCAGGAGGGACTGAAGGCGGCGGCGCTGATGCCGGAAACCGGCACCAACGAGAAGGCGCCGGTGACCGAGGCCGCGGCGACCTGATCGGCCGCGGCCGACGAGATTGCTTGCGGCAAAAAACATTGCGGCGGCCGCAACCGGCCGCCGCAAAAGTCAGCATGAATTCCGCCTAGAGCTGGCCGTAGCGGCGCAGCACTTCCTTGCAGCGCAGGCCGATCTTCTCGCTTATGGCCGCGAGTGTTGCGCCGCAGCGGATCAGGTCCGTCATGGAGGAGCCGGTGCGCTCGCAATAGCGCTGCGCGGCAGGCTTGCAAGGCAACAGAGCACTTAATTCGAAGGCGCTCGCGGCGGTCGCCGACGAACCGACAATAATGCAAAGCAGAAGCAGTCGCTTCATCATCAGACAGGTCCCCTTTTGTGATTTGCGGTGGACCTGCACGATGCCAAGCCCCTCGACGCCAAGCGCGTTTCACAGGGTCAATGTGTCGATAATGTGAACATCGAAGAAGGTTCCGTGGCGCGCCCAGAACAGCGCGCCATTTTGGGGCAAGCGTCGTGCGCAGGTGGCATGCGCGGGCGTATGGGGCGCATTGAGCGCGCGTTGCCCGCAATGGTACGCTTTCGCCCCATCGGGAGGATCCTCATGGCCTACACGCTCGAACAATTCTGCCAGGACGCGAAGAACGCCATGAAGGCCGACCCGGGCGACGGCGGGCGCGAGCAAGCCCGCGATCTGCTGGCAAGGCTTCTCAAGGAAAAGGACTTTGTCGCGGCCCATTGCAGCCCGGACCACAAGCCTGGCACCGTGCTGCTCTATCGCGATCCCGAACTGGACTTCAACGTGCTGGCGCATTGCTTCAAGGGCGGCGCCAAGTCGCCGCCGCACGATCACGGCACCTCCTGGGCGATCTACGGCCAGGCGCTCGGCCATACCAACGTCGAAGTGTGGCGACGCAAGGATGGCGCCAAGGGTGACAAGCAGAACGGTCCCGCCGATCTGGAGAAGATCGAATCGTACGAGCTCAATCCCGGCGACGCTGGCGTCTTCCACCCGGGGATCGTGCACACCGTCGAGTTCACGCCGGGCTCGCGCTACATCCGCGTCACCGGCACCGACCTCAGCAAGCTGGTGCAGGGTGTCTACGACCTCGACAAGCACACCGTCGCGCCAGGCAACCCGGCGGCGCACATCAACGCCAAGGCGATGTAAGTCATCATGCCGTCGACATTCGTTCGCGGCCTGGCGCTGCTGGCCGCAGCGGTTGCGCTGCTGCCTGTCGGCGCGCCGGCGCAGGATTATCCGAACCGATCGATCACCCTGATGGTTGGGCTCGCCGCCGGCGGCATCACCGACGTCACCGCGCGGCTCTACGCCGAGGCGGTGTCGAAGACCGTCGGCCAGCGCGTCATCGTCGAGAACAAGACCGGCGCAGGCGGCGGGGTCGCCGCGGCGGCAGTGCAGAACGCGCCGCCCGACGGCTATACGCTGCTGGTGTTCTCCGGCTCGCAGCACGCCACGGTGCCGGCGGTCAATCCGGCGACCTATGAGCCGGTGAAGGGCTTTTCGCCGATCACCTATCTGTTCAACAGCGTGGTGGTGCTGACCGTGCCGGCCGACAGCCCGGTCAAGATCGATGGCCGAGATGCATGACTGGGGCCGCAAGAAGCCGGGCGGGCTGACCTTCGGCACGCCGGGGCTCGGCTCGCCGTCGCATCTGCTGGGCGCCAAGATCCTGCTCGCCGACAACGTGCCGTTCGAGACTGCGCATTATCGCGGTGGCGCGCCGATGATGGCGGACTTGGTGACCGGCCGCGTCGATTTCTCCTGGCCGACGTTGTCGACGTCGCGATCGTTTATCGCCGAGAACAAGCTGCGGGCGCTGGCGCTCGATGCCGACAAGCGCTGGGACCGGCTGCCGGACGTGCCGACGCTCGACGAGCTGGGCTTCGGCAAGCAGAAGGTCGCAAGCTGGTTTGCGCTGGCCGGGCCGGCCGGCATGCCGCCGGCGTTGGTCGGACGCATCCGGGACCTGTTCATCCAGGCCTCGAAGGACCCCGAGCTGCAGCGCCGCCTCGCCGAGAACGGCACGCCGATCGTCAGCAGCACGCCGGAGGAAATGGGACGCGCCATGGCGCAGGAATGGGACACCATGCAGGAGCTGGCCAAGACCCTGAAGTTGCGCCAGCACTGACCCAATCTTGCCGCAATTCTCGCGCCGATACGCCCGCGGGGGTTGCCGGGGCGCCTGGCACGGCCCGTGGTCGCCCCTTGCCGGGCGGCCCGGAGTCGGTCTTTATAGCGCTGGGCAGGGGTAGGCGGCGCGCCGGGGGTGGCGCTCACATTTGAACGGGAATAGTTCCAATGATGCTCATTCGTTTCTGTTTCGCCATGGCGATGATGGTCGCCATGCTGGCGCCGCCGGACGCCCTGGCGCAACGCCGTGTCGACGGCGATCAGCCGGGCTATGAGCCCAGCCAGGACGAAGAGCGGGTCGACCCGAGATTCCAGCGCACCGCGGTGTTCTACCGGACCGCCGAATCGCCCGGCACGATCATTGTCCACACCAACGAGCGGTTTCTGTACGTGGTTCAACCCGGTGGCCGCGCGTTGCGCTACGGCATCGGCGTCGGCCGCGAAGGCTTCCAGTGGCAGGGCCTGGTCAAGATCACCCGCAAGCAGGAGTGGCCAGACTGGACGCCGCCGGACGAAATGATCGCGCGCCAGCCTTATCTGCCGCGCTGGATGGCTGGCGGCCCGGGTAACCCGATGGGCGCGCGCGCGCTCTATCTCGGCACCACGGTCTATCGCATCCACGGCACCAACCAGCCGTGGACCATCGGCAGCGCCGTGTCGTCAGGATGCTTCCGCCTGACCAATCCCGATGTGACGGATCTGTACGACCGCATTCCGGTCGGCACCAAGGTGATCATCCGGCAGCAGCCCGAGGTCTGACGGGTCGCGGGGAGGGTGGATAATGCGTAGATTCTTTGGGTGGGATTTCCGAACCGGCCTGCTGCTCGGCTGCCTGATCGCGATCGCGGTCGCGGTGGTCGCCATCGTCTATGAACGCTACGACACCAAGACGCTGAAGCGCACGCTCCGCCGCGACGCCGTGCACTGCGGCGTCAACAGCGGCCTGCCCGGCTTCTCGAACAAGGACGACAAGGGCGCCTGGTCGGGCTTCGACGTCGATTTCTGCCGCGCGCTTGCGGCCGCCATCTTCAACGATCCGAAAAAGGTCAACTTCGTGCCGCTCGACGCCAAGGAACGGTTCACCGAGCTCGGCAACCGCAAGGTCGACGTGCTGGCGCGCAACTCGACCTGGACCATGTCGCGCGAGACCGAATACTACCTGCACTTCGCCGGCGTCTCTTATTACGACGGCCAGGGCTTCATGGTGCCGCGCGCCCGCAACGTCGACTCGGCGCTGGCGCTCGACGGCAGCACGGTCTGCGTCCAGGAGGAAACCACGACCGAGCTCAACCTCGGTGACTTCTTCCGCGCCAACAACATGAAATACCAGGCCAAGAAATACGTCAGCGTCGATGCCGTGCTCAAGGCCTACGAATCCGGCGAATGCAACGTGCTGACCGCCGACGTGTCGCAGCTCTATGCGTTGCGGCTGCGCTTCGGCAAGCCGGGCGACCAGGTCATTCTGCCCGACGTCATTTCCAAGGAGCCGCTGTCGCCGGTGGTGCGGCAGAAGGACGACGATTGGCTGCTGCTGGTGAAGTGGACGCTGTTTGCGATGATCAACGCCGAGGAGCTCGGCATCAATTCCAAGAACATCGACGATGCCTTGAAGTCGAAGAAGCCGGACGTCATGCGCTTCGTCGGTACCGAGGGCGAATACGGCGAGAACCTCGACCTGACCAAGGACTGGGCGGTGCGCATCATCCGCCACGTCGGCAATTACGGCGAGGTCTACGAGCGCAACGTCGGCACCGGCTCGCCGCTCGGCATCCCCCGCGGCCTCAACCAGCTGTGGACCGCCGGCGGCATCCTGTACGCGCCGCCGATCCGCTGAGCAGGCCAGCAGGACTGATGGTCGTGGTCAGCCGATGCACCGGCTGGCGATGTGCGCCAAGGTCGGCATGGTCACCGAGCTGAACGCAGGCTCGCAGCCGTCCAGGATCTTGGTCTTGGCGGCATCCTCGGGCTCGCGCGGCACCGGCGGTCGGGACTCGTCCGGCGTCTGCCGCACGGTCTCGACCGGTGCCTTGCGCTTCGCCACCGTCATGTTGGGCACCATCAACCGGTCGTTCTTGAGTGCGCGGTTGATCTGAAAGGCCGGCGCCGGCTGCGTCGCGCCGAAGCTGTCGGCCACGATCGGCAGGATGCAGATCGCCACTGCCGCCAAGCCGGACCCAACAATGAAATGCTTCAGTTTCGGGGCCAATTTCGGGACCATGGCTGTCATCTCCCTCGCGGCCCGATCCAGGCTTCCCCCGAGATCAGCGCGAATTCTCCCCCGGCCCCGTCCAACCGAATCAACGCCGCCCAGACCCGGGGGTTCCTAAATGACGCAACCGTGAAGAGGTTCTCGGCGGCGCCCGCCGGGGCTCTGGGTTTGCTATGGTTTTTGGCAGACGCGACGTCCATCCGACCGCCCATCCCCGCCCATGCCCCGCCTCGGCGCGCTCGCCCCGTTCCGCATCCGCAGCTACCGGTTCCAATGGCCGGCCGATCTGCTGACCTCATGGGCGTTCGAGATGGAGACCATCATTCTCGGCTGGTACGTCCTGGTCGAAACCAATTCGGTCGTGATGCTGACTGCGTTCGGCGCGCTGCTTTATGTCGGCACTCTGATCGCGCCGATCGTCGGCGTATGGAGCGACCGCATCGGCCATCGCACCATGCTGGCCGGCATGCGGGCGATCTATGCCCTGGTCGCCGCGACCGTGATGGTGCTCGCCTTCACCGACACGCTGCGGCCCGCCATCGTCCTGGTCATGGCCACCATTACCGGTCTGGTGCGGCCGTCCGACATCGGCCTGCGCGGCGCGCTGATCGCCGACACCATGCCGTTCGACACGCTGACCGCGGCGATGGGCATTTCGCGCACCACGTCCGACATCGCCCGCATCGCCGGCGCGTTGAGCGGCGCCGGCTTGTTCGCCGCCATGGGCATCGGGCCGAGCTATCTGGTGATCGCGGCGTTCTATGCGCTCGGCGCGATCCTGACCTGGAACGCCATGGCGCCGACCTCGGCCGCGCCGCACCCGGTTGCGGAGACGGTGCCGCAGCCGTCGTCCTGGCACGAGCTGCGGGAGGGCATCTTGCTGGTGTGGAACACGCCGCGGCTGCTGGCGGTGGTGTGGTACGCGCTGCTGTTCAATTTTGCGGCGTTTCCGCTGACCAACGGCCTGTTGCCATACACCGCCAAGGAGATCTACGGCACCGACCAGACCGGGCTGGGCTATCTGGTGGCGAGCGTGGCGTTCGGCGCCCTGGTGGGGTCGATCGCCATGACGCGCTCCGGCCTGCGGGTCGAACTGGCCCGGCTGATGACGGTTGCCGGCGTGATCTGGCACATTCTGGTGCTGGTCTTCGCCCAAACGCAAAGCCTGGCGGCCGGCATCGCGATGCTCATGCTGTGCGGCCTCGCTCAGAGTCTCCACCATGGTCAGCCACACCGTCATCCTGCTGCGCGCATCGAGCCAGCGATATCGCGGGCGCGTCATGGGTGTGCGCATGCTGGCGATCTACAGCCTGCCGGTCGGGCTGCTCGTGGCCGGCGTGCTGATCGAGCTGGATCGGATTTCGCGCCACCGCTTCGCTCTATGCGGTGGTGGGACTTATCTTCACCGTCTTGATTGCGGTCCGCTGGCGTGCGTCGCTGTGGCAGGCCCGCACCCTGGAGGAGAGGGGATAAGCATGCGCTGCCGCGACGAGAGCCGCCATGCCGCGTAGGACGCGAAAACGCCGGCGCCCCCCGCAGCCACGCTGGGCGTCCTGGCCGGACCAGCGGCTGCTCAATCTGCCGATGCACAAGCTCAAGCTCGCGCTGCGCGGCAGCTGGCTCGCCGACTGCCTGCGCGAGCTCAACGGCGAGCTGAAAGCGCAGGGCATCCGGATCAGGCCGCACGCCTGGATTTCGAGCGAATGGTTCAGCCCGGCGGACATCCCCGGCATCGCCATTCCGTTCTATCTGGCGCACCCGCGGCTGATGCGGCTCGAGCGCAAGATGATCATCGACGTCGAGGGCGGCACCCGCGCCGAATGCATGCGCATCCTGCGCCACGAGGCCGGGCATGTGGTGCAGCACGCCTATCAGTTGCAGCGCCGCCACCGCTGGCGCCAGTTGTTCGGCCGTTCGTCGAAGCGCTATCCGAGCTATTATCGGCCGAATCCGGCGAGTCGGAATTTCGTCCAGCACCTGCGGCTGTGGTACGCGCAGAGCCATCCGGACGAGGATTTCGCCGAGACGTTTGCGGTCTGGCTGACGCCGCGTTCGAACTGGCGCACGCGCTACGAGGGGTGGCCGGCGTTGAAGAAGCTGCAATACGTCGACGAGCTGATGGCCGAGATCGCCGGCCAGAAGCCGTTGCGTACGCGGCGGATCGAGGTCGAGCCGCTGCGCAAGCTGCGCAAGACGCTGGGCGAGCATTACCGCAAGAAGCTCGAGCACTACGCGGTCGACACGCCGCGGGTCTACGACCGCGACCTGCTGCGGATCTTTTCCAACAACCCGCGCCACCGCCATTCGCCGCCGGCCGCGGCCTTCATCCGGCACCATCGCGCCACCATCCGGCGGATGGTGTCGAAATGGACCGGCGAATATCAGATCACGCTCGACACCGTGCTCGACGAGATGGTCGATCGCTGCCGCGAGCTGAAGCTGCGCGCGGTCGGCTCCGACCGGCAACTGCGGACGGACTTCACCGTGCTGCTGACCGCCAAGACGGTGCATTCGCTGTACAGCCCGCTGCGGCGGCAGTGGATCGCGCTATGAGGCGCCTGCGCGTCCTGGTGCTGATGCATCCGGAGCTGGTGCCGCCGGATTCGCTGAAGGGCCACAGCGAAAGCGACAAGCACAGCTGGAAGACCGAATACGACGTGGTCAGCACGCTGCGCGGCAGCGGCCATGAGGTGCAACCGCTCGGCGTCAAGGACGAGCTGGCGCCGATCCGCGACGCGGTCGAAAGCTTCAAGCCGCACGTGGTGTTCAATCTGCTCGAAGAGTTCGACGGCGAGGCGGTCTACGACCACAGCGTGGTCAGCTATCTCGAATTGCTGCGGGTGCCCTACACCGGCTGCAACCCGCGCGGCCTGGTGCTGGCCCGCGGCAAGGACCTGTCGAAGAAGCTGGTGCATTACCACCGCGTGCCGACGCCGGCGTTCGCGGTGTTCCAGATGGGGCGCAAGGTGAAGCGGCCGCCGCGGCTGGCGCTGCCGCTGATCGTCAAGAGCCTGATCGAGGACGCCTCCATGGGCATCGCGCAGGCCTCGGTGGTGGAGACCGACGAGGCGCTGGCCGAGCGCGTCGGCTTCATCCATGAGCGCATCGGTACCTCGGCGATCGCCGAGCAATACATCGAGGGCCGCGAAATCTATGTCGGCGTGCTCGGCAACGACCGCCGCCGGGTGCTGCCGATCTGGGAACTGCAATTCGGTGACCTGGCGCAGGGCGCGCTGCCGATCGCGACCGAGAAGGTCAAGCACGACCTCGAATACCAGCAGCGCCACGGCGTCATCGAAGGCCCCGCCAAGGGGCTGTCGCCGCCGCTGCAGGCGCGCATCCATTCCCTGGTCAAGCGCATCTGCCGCACGCTCGAGCTCGACGGCTACGCCCGCATCGATTTTCGCCTGGCGCCCGACGGCACGCCGTATTTCATCGAGGCCAATCCCAATCCGGAGATCGCCAAGATCGAGGAGTTCGCCCGCTCGGCCCAGCACGACGGGCTGAAATATCCCGACCTGCTCAACCGGATTCTGGCGCTCGGCCTCAACCGCGCGAAGTACGGCAGCGCCGAGGCCTGAGCCCAGCCGTTCAGGGCGTTCCGGAATGACCGCTCTGCCAGAATGGCCCTTGGCGGGCCCCGCCGCCATGGCCTAACGTTCGGCCGACGCCTGAACGGAGGAACCATCATGGCCAAGTTCAACTGGGATCACGTCCACATCCGCACGCCCGACGTGGAGGCGACCGCGCAGTGGTTCGAGAAGATGCTGGGCGCCGAGATCAAGCGCAGCACGCAGCAGGGCCAACCGCGCGTCGATATGGTCATCGGCGGCGCCAACGTGTTCCTGGCGCCGGTGAAAGCGGGCGACGGCGTCAACACGCCGCCGAAGACGCCGTACCAGGGCCTCGACCATTTCGGCCTGTCGGTTACCGGCATCGACGCGATCGCCGCCGACCTCAAGGCCAAGGGCGTCAAGTTCACCCGCGAGCCGACCACGGTGCGGCCGGGCACCCGGGTGTGCTTCATCGAAGGCCCGCAGGGCGTGTCGATCGAATTGCTTGACCGGACGGTCTGACGCCAAGACCTGCAGCAGAAGATCTACAACATGAGCCTGCGCGATCTTATCTTCGGGTCGAGGAGCTCAACCATGGACACCAAGACCTATCCGGTCACGCACAGCGACGCGGAGTGGCGCAAGCTGCTCACGCCCGAGCAGTACCACATCATGCGCGAGCACGGCACCGAGCGGCCGGGCAGTTGCGCATTGAACCATGAGAAACGCGCCGGCACGTTTTCCTGTGCCGGCTGCGGCCAGCAGCTGTTCAAGTCGAAGCGCAAGTTCGAGAGCGGCACCGGCTGGCCGAGCTTCAACGATCCGGAGCCGGGCGCGATCGAGGAAACCTCGGACCGCAGCTACGGCATGGTGCGGACCGAGGTGCATTGCAGCCGCTGCGGCAGCCATCTCGGCCACGTGTTCCCGGACGGCCCACCGCCGACCGGCCTGCGCTATTGCATCAACGGCGTGGCGCTGGACTTCAAGCCGGAGTAGCGGCGGGCGCTACCACCAGGACTCCTGGAACGACAGAATGGCGTTGTTCGCCGGCATCTCGAACGTGTGCCGGAAGCCAAGGTGATTTTGCTCCGCGAGCTTGCGAAGCTCGGCGATATCGCGCACGCCCCACGCCGGATTCTGCCGCCGCAGGCTGTCGTCGAACGCGGCGTTGCTCGGCGCGTTGTGGACGCCGTCGCGCTTGAACGGCCCGTAGAGCAACAACTCGCCGCCGGCGCGCAGGTGACGGTGTGCCCCGGCGAACAGCCCCTGCGCCACCGTCCATGGCGCGATGTGGACCACGTTGGCGCAGAACATCACCGTGAACGACGACGGCAGGCCGCGCTCTTCGAGCTGCCAGTCGGCCGCGGCTGGCGTCGAGCCGGATCGGCGCCATCACGTTGGCGAGCCCGGCGTGCCGGCGCCAGGCCTCGATGCTGCGCAAGTGCTGGTCGTTGGTGTCTGTCGGCCACCAGGTGATGGTCGGCATCATGCCCGCCAGCGCCACGGCGTGCTGGCCGGTGCCGCTGCCGATCTCCAGCACATGGCCGGTGTGGTCCGCGAGCAGGTTGGTCAGCATCGCGGCGATCGGCTCGATGTTGCGGTGGAACGCGGCCGCGTCGAGCCGGCCGTCGTTGGCGCCGCCGGCACCGAATTCGACAACGAACTCCGGCTTGCGCGCCATCTAGGCCACCACCGCGTCCCAGCCGCCGTCATGGGCGATCACCTGGCCGGTGACGTAATGCGAGGCATCGCTCGCCAGATAGACCACGAGCCCGACCAGATCGTCCGGCACGCCGCGATGCTTCATGGCGATGCGCGGATGGAGCGCCTCCTCGAACTGCTTTGAGCCCGCCGGGCCGGCCGCGGCGCGCCGCTCGGCGCCGAGCGCGGTGCCGCCATGCCAGCCGGGCGCGATGGCGTTGACCCGGATCTTCTCCTTGGCGTATTCGGCCGCGACCTGGCGGGTGAAGCCGACGATGCCGGCCTTCGAGGTCGAATAGCTCACCGACATGGCGGGAAAGCCGGGCCAGTAGCCGCGCAGGCCCATGATCGAGCTCAGATTGATGATCGAGCCCGGGCCCGGCAGCATCAAGGCCAGCGCCTTGCGGGTGTTGAGGAAGGGGCCGCGCAGGTTGACCGCCATCAGGCGGTCCCAGTCGGCGACCTTATACTCGTGGGTGCGCGGGGTGGTGGTGTTGATGCCGGCGTTGTTGACCAGGATGTCGATGCGGCGGTGATCGGCCGCGATCCGTCGCCACAGCTCCTCGACCGAGGCCTCGTCGGCGACGTCGACCGGCGCCGCCCAGGCCTCGCCGCGCGACTGCTTGGCCAGCGAGACGGTCTCGTCGGCGCCGTCGAGGTTCTTGTCGGCGCAGATCACCGTGGCGCCGAACGCCGCAAGCCCGAGCGCAAACGAGCGGCCGAGCCCGTTGCCGGCGCCGGTCACCACCGCGATCTTGCCGTCGAGGCGGAACAGGTTTTCGAACATGGCTGATTCCTCGCCGGCGTGGTGGCACTTCGGCGGCAAGCGTGCCAAACCTTGGGCGCGCAGGATAGAGGAAGCGGATGGCGAAGCGACACCAGGTGATCATCGTGGGCGGCGGGCCGACCGGCCTGGGGCTCGCCGTGCAGCTCGGCTTGCGCGGCGTGTCCTGCGTGCTGGTGGAGACCCGCACCGCGCCGCATCGGATTCCGAAGGGCCAGTACCTGACCCATCGCAGCGTCGAGCACTTCTATTTCTGGGGCATCGTCGATGAGCTCAGGGCGGCGCGCATCCTGCCGCGCGACGTCCCGGTCAACGAGATCACCGCCTATGACAACATGGTGAGCGGCATCTGGTACGCGCAGGCCGGCCGCGAGCAGATCCGCGACTATTACTTCCAGTTCAACGAACGGATGCCGCAATATCTGACGGAAGGCGTGCTCAAGACCAGGATGGAGAGCCTGGCCAACGTCGAGAGCCGCCTGGGCTGGACCGCGCGGGAGGTCCGGCAGGACGACCATGGCGTGCGCGTCACCATCGCCCGGGAAGGCGGCGCCGAACAGGAAGTCTTGGAGGCCGACTATGTGGTCGGCTGCGACGGCGGCCGCTCGGTGGTGCGCGAGCAGGTCGGGATCCCGCGCAGCGGTCACGACTTCGACCAGCTCATGGTGCTGGCGGTGTTCAACTCGCGCGAATTGCACGAGCGTTTCCAGCGCTTTCCGGTTGCCGCGACGTTCCGGGCGATGCATCCGGACGCCAAGGGCTACTGGAAGTTCTTCGGCCGGATTGATTTTGGCGAGGGCTTCTTCTTCCACGCGCCGGTGCCGGCCGACACCACCCGCGACAATTTCGATTTCCTCGGCCAGATGCACGAGGCTGCGGGCTTCAAGTTCGCCTGCGAATTCGAGCACATCGGATTCTGGGACATGCGCGTCGCGGTCGCCGACCGCTACCAGGTCGGGCGCGCCTTCATCGCCGGCGATGCCGCCCACAGCCATCCGCCGTATGGCGGCTTCGGGCTCAACAACGGGCTGGAGGATGCGGTCAATCTCGGCTGGAAGATCGCCGCGCGGCTGGAAGGCTGGGGCAGCGACGCGCTGCTCGCCTCCTACAGCGACGAGCGCCGGCCGATCTTCCACGAAGTGGCGACCGACTTTATCGCCACGCGCATCCGCAACGACCGCGAGTTCCTCGAACGCTACAATCCGAGCCGAAACCGCGCCGAGTTCGAGCAGGCCTGGAACGCACGGCAGGGCGAGATCGGCAAGCGCGCCCAGGTGTTCGAGCCGGGCTACGAGGCTTCGCCGATCGTGGTCGGCCCGCCGGGCGGCAAGACCACGGCGCACGGCCAACATATGTTCAAGGCGCGGACCGGGCACCATCTCACGCCACAGACGCTTTCGTCCGGCCGCGACGTGTTCGAGGAATTGGGCCGCGGCTTCACGCTGCTGGCCTTCGACGCCGACGACGGTGTGGTGCGCGCGTTCGAGCAGGCGGCGCGCACCCTGAGCATTCCATTCAAGACCGTCCGCGACAGCTATGCGGACGGCCGCACGCGCTATGAAGCGCCGCTGATCCTGGTGCGGCCCGACCAGTTCATCGCCTGGACCGGCGACCGCGCGCCCGCCGACGCGGCCGCGCTGATGCGCAAGGTCGTCGGGCGCGATTAGGATCGCTGGTCCGCCATGGCGAAGCGATTTCAGGTGATCATCGTCGGCGGTGGGCCGGTGGGCGTGGCGCTCGCCGTGCAGCTCGGCCTGCGCGGCATTACCTGCGCGCTGGTCGAAAGCCGCACCGAGCTCGGCCGCATCCCCAAGGGCCAGAACCTCACCCACCGCACGCTCGAGCATTTCTATTTCATGGGTATCGTCGAGGAGCTGCGCGCGGCGCGCTTTCTGCCGCCGGGCTTCGCGATCGGCGAGATCACGAGCTACGGCAACCTGAACAGTCCGTATTGGTTTGCGCCGGCCGGCCGCGAGCTGGTGCACGATTACTACTTCCAGCGCAACGACCGGCTGCCGCAGTACCAGATGGAAAAGGTGCTGCGGGCCAAGATGGCGACACTGCCCAATGTCGAAGCGCGTTTCGGCTGGACCGCCACCAGGGTCGAGCAGGATGCGGCGGGCGTGCGCGTCAGCGTCGAGCGGGACGGCCGCACCGAGGTGCTGGCGGCGGACTACGCGGTCGGCTGCGACGGCGGCCATTCCATCGTGCGCGAGCAGATCGGCATTCCGCGCAGCGGCCACAACTTCGACCAGCTGATGGTGCTGATCGTGCTGCGCTCGCGCGAGTTGCACGACGAGCTCGGCAAGCGCTTTCCGCCGAAGTCGATCTACCGGGCCATGCACCCGGACCTGAAGGGCTACTGGAAATTCTTCGGCCGCATCGACGTCGGCGAGGGCTTCTTCTTCCACGCGCCGGTGCCGCGCAACACCACGCGCGACAATTTCGATTTCCGCGGGCTGCTATATGACGCGACTGGCTTTCCGTTCGCCTGCGAGTTCGATCATCTCGGCTTCTGGGACCTGCGGGTCGAGGTCGCCGAGCGCTACCAGGTCGGGCGGGCGTTCATCGCCGGCGACGCCGCCCACAGCCATCCGCCCTACGGCGGCTTCGGCCTCAACAACGGCCTGGAGGACGCGGTCAATCTCGGCTGGAAGCTCGCGGCGCGGCTCGACGGCTGGGGCGGCGAGACGCTGCTGAAATCGTACGGCGAAGAGCGCAAGCCGATCTTCGCCGAGGTAGCCGAGGATTTCATCGCCGCGCGCATCCGGAACGACGGCGCGTTCCTGGCCCGCTACAGCCCGGAGCGCGACAAGGCGGAGTTCGAGGCGGCCTGGCAGGGTCAGGAGAGCGACGTCGGCAACCGCGCCCAGGTCTACGAACCGAGCTATGAGGGCTCGCCGGTGGTGATCGGCCCGCCCGGTGGTCGATCGACCGCCCATGGCCAGCACGTGTTCTGGGCGCGCGCCGGGCACCACCTGGTCCCGCAGAAGCTCAGCTCGGGCCGCGACGTATTCGAGGAGCTCGGCCGCGGCTTCACGCTGCTGGCGTTCGACGTGGCCGACGCCGACGTGCAGGCGTTCGAGCAGGCCGCCACAGCGCTCAAGGTGCCTCTCAAGGTGGTGCGCGACCGCTACGCCGACGGCCGCGTAAGATATGAGACCCGCATGATCCTGGTGCGGCCCGACCAGTTCATCGTCTGGATCGGCGAGCGGGCGCCCCCCGACGCCGACGCCATCATGCGTAAGGTCGCAGGCCGCGATTAGAGCGTAGGTGTTAACCAAGCTCCGTTCGCTCCCGCGGATGCGGGAACCCCGTTCTTGGCCCAAACCGCTGAATCCCGCTTCCGCAGGGACGAACGGATGATTCAATCCGCAACAAGCGTGCCTCAATCGGCGACTGGCGTCCGTTCCTTCCGTTCGCGCGCGATCGCGAGCAGCGGCGGGCAGTCGTCGAGATCGGCCGTGCGGCGGCCCGGAAATTTCTTGGCGAAGCGCCGATAGTCCTGCGCCAGCGCGCGCAGCTTGTTGGCGACGATCGGGTCGAGGCACGCTTCCGCAAGGTTTGCGCAACGCAGGGCGTGAGAAAGCAGCTGCTCTTCAGTCATGATGTCCCCCTTGTTGACTGACGAAACGCAAACACAATAGAGAGTTGCGTTGTTCCCGAGCTTCGGGCCGACGCGTTAATGCGGAGTTGCGGCAATCCGCGAGTTCACAGTGTCAAAACGAAACGCTGTGGATAGAAAGCTGTGGATAGAAAGTGGCGAGGCGAGAACGCGGCGCCTTCAAATCGACGCCGAACCATCACATCTTGGGAAATCCAAAAGCTTCCGCCGGATTGTCGACAAGAATCGAATGGCGCGTCCGCTCATCGGGCACCCAGTCGAGCATCTGGTCGAGCAGCCGCACGTCGTTCGGCATCGGCTTGAAATATTGCGGATGCGGCCAGTCCGATCCCCATAGCAGTCGCGTCGGCGCGTGCTCGACGAGCTTCTTCACCAGCGGATCGATGTCGGAGAATGGAAAGTCGTCCTGCTTGGAGATCCGCGGGCTGAGCTTCACCCAGCAGCGGCCGGTGTCCAGGCATTGCAGCACGAACTTGAAGCCTTGGCCGTCGATGCCCTTGGTGGGATCGACGCCGCCCATGTGCTCCAGCACGAACTTGCCGGGCGTCTTCAGGATGATCGGCTTCCAGGCGTCCATCTCGTGGTCGTCGGCGCGGTGCAGATAGTGCATCGACCAGCCGCGCTCGCCGGTGCGCGCCACCAGGCGCTGGTCGATGGTCTTGGTTAGCCGCCAGGTGATGCGATAGCCGACCACGCCGGCCTTGGTCAGGATATCGAGCTCGCCGTCGGTAATACCCGGCCATGGCACGATCACCGAGCGGATGCGGTCGGGCAGCCGACATTGCGCGTGCAGCGCGATCTCGTAATTGTGCTCGTACATCATCGACAGCACATGTAGGCCGCGCGACAGCCCGAGCGCATCCTGCATCTTCAGCCAGTCCTCGATCGGCGTGTCCTCGAACTCGAGATGGCTGAACACATGGTTCGGCTTGAGCGTGAACTGCTGCTGCGGCCCGATGAAATGGAAATGGCAGTCGCAGGCGCCCGGCGGCAGCTTCAGCCTGGGCCTGGGGTAATTGCGATCGATCTTGGGGGAAAACGGGCGCGGCGTCGTGCTCACTCGGTCACCTTGATGTTGGCCTGTTTCATCACCACTGCCCATTTCGCGGTTTCCTGCGTCAGGAACGCCGTGAACTCCTCCGGCGTGCTGCCGCGCGCCTCCGAGCCGAGCGCTGCGAGCTTACCGATCACCTCGGGCTTGCGCAGTGCCTCGCGCATCGCCGCGCTCAGCTGGTCGACGATCGCGGGCGGCGTCGCCTTGGGCGCGAACACGCCGTTGAACGTCAGTCCTTGCACGTCGGGATAGCCGGCCTCGGCGCTGGTCGGGATGTCGGGCAGGGCGGGCGCGCGCTTCGGCCCCAGCACGGCGAGCCCGCGCAGCCGGCCGGCCAGCAGATGCTCCATCGAATCGACCAGCTGCTGGAAGCCGCCGTCGACGTGCCCGGCGACCAGATCGGCGACCGCCGGCGCGTTACCGCGATAGTGCACCTCGGTCCAGGCGATGCCGGCCTTTAGCTTCAGCAACTCGCCCATGAAATGGTTGATGCTGACGCCGCTCGAAATCGCGACCGTGAGCTTGCCGGGATTCTGTTTCGCATACGCAACCAGCTCGGCCACGGTCCGGGCCGGCAGGGTGAGGCGCACCAGCAGCATGTTGGTCGCAAACGCCAGGGAGCTGACCGGTGCGAACGCCGTATCCCAGCGGTAGGGCGGCTTCGGCATGGTCATCGGCCCCAGCATGATCGGGCCGTTCGAGCCGACGAACAGGGTGTGGCCGTCCGGCGCCGCGCGCGCCACGGCATCGCCGGCGATGGTGCCGCCCGCGCCCGGCCGGTTCTCGATCACGATCGGCTGGCCGAGCGCGTTGCCGATGCCCGATTGCAGGATGCGGGTGCTGATGTCGACGTTGCCGCCGGCGGCGTAGGGCACCACCAGCGTGATCGGCCGGCTGGGAAATTGTTGCGCGGCGGCCGGTTCGGTCAGTGCAGCGAACAGCAGAAGCGGCAGCCAGCGGCGCGAATGCATGCGATCCTCGCGGTTCGACCCAAGCCTATGGGCGGTCGCGCCCGCGGGCAATCGCGCCGTGCTACGCTTTGCGAATTCAAACAGGCGGCCTGCATGACCTTCGTCTACATGGTGCGCTGCAAGTTCACGGCTTCTGACAAGGAGGCGGCGTGGAACGCGTGGTACAGCGGGCCGAAGATTGTGCAGATGCTGACCCAGCCATACTTCCGCACCTGCCAGCGTTTCCGGCGAAGCGCGGGAACAGGTCGCGACTATCTGGCGCTCTGGGTCGTGACGTCGCCCGAAGCTTTGGCGACCAGGCAGTACCGCAGCCAATGGGGCTTCGCCGAATGGCAGCCGCTTATCACCGATTGGAGCCGTGACCTGTTCGACGGCGGCGGCCGGCCGGAACAGGCTTTCGCGGTTCAGCCGGAGGGGTCATTGCGCGTGGTGTCGTTCGACGGCGCAAGCGAAGACGAGGCGCGCTCGGCAAGCGCCGGGCAGACCGACCTGATGTGGCTGCCGGTGATCGGCCTCGATCGGCACACGCCGATGATCGGGCTTGCGCCGCAGTCGGGCTCGGCGGCCGCGCCGCAGAACGCCTTGCCGCGCGTCCAAGCTGCTGTCTATCGCCCGATCAGCCCGCTCTACACGGCCGCTAAAAGCTCTTGAGCGTCTCGCGCACGTGCTCGACCTCGGGCGGCGAGGCGAAGCAGTGGCCGACCAGCTTGCGCCACTCCTGGAAATCGGCCGAGCCGCGGAAATCGACGGTGTGGTTCTCCACCGTGTCCCAGCCGATGAACAGCCGGTAGCGCCCGGGCTTCTCGACCGAGCGCTGCAACGACAGCGACCGGCAACCCTTGGCGCGCTTGAACAGCGGCGCGGCCTTGCCGACGCCAGCCTCGAATTCGGCTTCGAGGCCGGGCTTGACGTCGATCTGCGCGATTTCGAGAACCATGGGGCAATTCCTGTGGCGTGGGAATGACGCTGCTATATTGCCCGGCATGGCCGATGACACAACCCCGCATGGCGCGCACACGCCCGGCGCGTTCGACGCCGCGGTGATTGCGATGACCGGCGGCCTGCCGCGCAACTGGCTCGGCCTGCGGCTCGCCATCGCGCTGCGCCGTCTGGTCACCAAGCGCCTGCACGGCGACGACCCCGGCCTCGACGTCGAGCGCTGGGGGCTGAAGCTGCGGTTGCATCCGCTGAAGAACGGCTGCGAGAAGGGCCTGCTGTTCACGCCGCAATTCTACGAGGCCGACGAGCGCGAGCATCTGGCTCGGCAGATCGACCGCGCGGTGATTGCCGGCCGGCCATTCGTGTTCGTCGACATCGGCGCCAATGTTGGATTGTTCTCGCTGTTTGTCGCCGGCCGCGCCGGCGGCCGGGCGCGCATCCTGGCGATCGAGCCGGAGCGCGAGAACCTGCGGCGGCTGCGCTTCAACCTCGACGCCAATCCGGGCCTGCCGATCCGCGTGCTGCCGCACGCGCTCGGCGCCAGTGCCGGAACGTTGGCGCTCGAGGCCAATCGCGACGACCGCGGCGGCACGCGCACTCGGCCGGATGACGGTAGCGCGAACGCCGTGCGGGTGTCGTCCAAGACCTTGCTGCAGGCGTTGAACGAGGAGAGCGTCACGTCGATCGACGCGCTCAAGATCGACGTCGAAGGCGCCGAGGACACGATCCTGATGCCGTTCTTTCAGGACGCGCCGCAGAGCCTGTGGCCGCGCTTCCTGGTCATCGAGGACACCAGCGGTCTTTGGCGGGTCGACGTGTTTGCCGAGCTCAAGGCGCGCGGCTACCGCGAGGCCGGGCGCAGCCGGCAAAACGTCATGATGGAGCGCTGATGCCAATCGAACGGCTAATGTTCTTTGCGGTTTGGCTAACACTGGCGCTGCTGGCCGGCGCGCTGATCGTGGCGGCGTGGCAATGGCTGTACCGACGCCGCGGCACGATCAATCGCCCTTGATCTTCGCCGCGGTGATCACCGCCCGCCATTTCATCGTTTCGGCGTCGATGTCAGCCGGCGATGCCCCCGACGCAGGCCGTGGCCGCGTTTACCAGCGGCGCCAGCGGCGATAGCCCCAATAAGGTCCGTAGCCGTAATACGGATAGGCGTAGGGCCGATACGGATAATACAGCGGTCCGCCGACCACGATCGGCGGGCCGTCGACGATGACCGTCGGGCCGGGGCCAATTGGCACGCCCGCGGCGCCGGCCACCCGCGCGGTCGGCCGGGCGCTCGGCACGCGGCCGCTGCGGTCAAGCGCGGTGGCGATCGAGAAGCCTTTCTTGCCCTGCCATTCGACCTCGCACCAGCCTTCGGCGCAGCCGATCACATCGACCAGGCTGCCGCCGGGAATCTTGGCGACGATCTCGTTGTTGGTGCCCGCGGCGGTGCGCAGATTCACCGTCGACGGCACGTAGGCTGGCCCGGCCGCGGCCGATGCCGCCGTCAATAATGTCCAGACTGTCAATGTGGCGGCGCAGGTCGTCAGCCGTGTCGGGGTCATGGTCTACCCTCCGCTTTGGATGATGTCGCCATGCTGCGATTAGACCAGAACCGAACTGGTCTGTTCAACCGAATGAAAACCTCACCGCGTGGTGCGGCTTGGCGCCCCAGTTGCCGCAGACCGGTCAACTTCCTAGCATGCGCCCACTTCGACGCATCGGGAGTGACGGCCATGACGCAATCGAACGATCGGATTGGGACAACATCGCGGCGGCGGATCCTGAAAGCGGCTGCGGTGCTGGCCGCCGGCGTCGCGGCTCCGACCGTGCTGCGCATCAGCCCGGCGCTCGCCAACTATCCGGACCGTCCGATCAAGATCGTGGTGGCGAACACGCCGGGCGGCCCCTCCGACATCAGCGCCCGCATCATGGCGGCCGAGATGCAGCAGGTGATGGGCGGCTCGGTGTTCGTGGAGAACCGCGGCGGCGCCGGCGGCAACATCGGCTACGGCTACGCGGCGCGCTCGGAGCCCGACGGCTACACCATTCTGCTCACCACCAGCGCCTATGTGGTCAACCCGAGCCTGTACAACTCGATTCCCTACGACCCGTTCAAGGATTTCGTGGCGATCTGCGAGCCGGTGGTGACGCCACACGTGTTCGCCGTGCAGGCCGAATTGCAGGCCAAGACCATGAAGGAGTTTGCCGCGCTGGTGAAGAAGGACCCGGACAAGTTCAACGTCTCGACGCCGCCGATCGGCACCACGCCGCAGCTTCAGGCCGAGGTGCTGAAGATGCGCGAAGGCATCCAGAAGATGGCGACGGTGGTGTTCAACGGCGGCGGCGACGCGGTCAAGGCGGTGCTGGCCGGCACCGTCCAGCTCAACTCCGGCACGTTGGCGCCGGCGCTGCCGCACATCAAGGCGGGCACGCTTGCGGGCACTGGCGCAGACCGGCGCGTCGCGATTCGTCGGGCTGCCGGACGTGCCGACCATGGGCGAGCAGGGCTACCAGGACTTCGTGTTCGACACCTATTGCGCGATGATGGCGCCGGCCAAGGTGCCGGCGGACATCGTCGGCCGCCTGGAAAAGGTCTGCCTCGACATTCTCGCCAAGCCCGACACCAAGAAAAAGCTGATCGACGCCGGTTTCGACGTCACCGCCAAGGATGCCAAGGGCCACGCGGCGCGGATCGCCAAGGAAATCCCGATGTTCAAGAAAATCATCGAGGACGCGAATATTGCGAAGCTCTAAGCCGGCGGCGGCGCGTCCGGATTGGCGAATTCTTTAGTTTTCCACAAGCATAATCCCCCACTGTGGCCTAATCGTCACAGTGGTTCGCGGTTTGGCAAGATTGCGTAGAATTGCCATCCTGTAGGACACCATTTACGGTGTAGGTTGCGACCTTGCGGGGCGGATGGGGGCGGATATGCAGATTCTGACCGTGGCGTCTCGTTCCGAGTGAGCCACGCCGTGGACACTCGGCCGATCATCGCAGTCACTTGCTTGTCCTTTGAGGCCCGGGTCGCCGCCGGGCCGGGAATTTCCGTGCTTTGCGGCGCCGCCCAGCGGTATGTCGACAAGCTCGAAGCCGCCGCCAAACAGGGCGGCAGCGGCATCATCAGCATCGGCATCGCCGGCGGCCTGGCGCCGGGACTGGCGCCCGGCCATTGGGTGGTCGCGTCGGGCGTGGTCAACGGCCGCGAGCGCTATGCCACCGACACGGCCTGGTCGCGCCGCCTGCTTGAAGCGCTGCCGAGCGCGGCCTTTGCCGACATCTCCGGGGTCGACGCGCCGGTGGTGGCGCAGTCCGACAAGCGGGCGCTGCACGAGAGCACCGGCACCGTCGCGGTCGACATGGAATCGCACATCGCGGCGCGGATCGCCGCCGCCCACGACCTGCCGTTCGCGGCCTGCCGCGTGATCATCGATCCGGCGGAGCGGACGCTGCCACCCGCCGCGCTGGTCGGCATGCGCGCCGACGGCAAGGCCGACGCGCTCGCCGTGCTCGCCTCGCTGCTGCGGCAGCCGCGGCAGTTGTTCGCGCTGATGCGCGTGGTCGCCGACGCGCGCGCCGCGCGCTCGGCGCTGTTCCAGGGCCGCCGCAGCCTCGGCGCCGACCTGAGCTTCCCGCATCTGCGCGGCTTGCAGCTCAACCCGTCGCTCTAGACGAAATGCAATACACAACGCTGGGCAAGACTGGCCTGAAGGTCAGCGTCGCCGGTTTGGGCACCGGCGGCTTCAGCCGGCTCGGCCTGCGCACCGGAAAATCCGAAGACCAGTCGGCGCGGCTCATTCATGAAGCCGTGGGTCTCGGCATCAACTTCATCGACACGGCGCCGTCCTATGGCACCGAGCCGGTGGTGGGCAAGGCGCTGCAATCGATCCCGCGCGCCTCGGTGGTGATCGCCACCAAGTCCGCCGTCCGCCGCGGCGGCGAGATGATGACGCCCGACGGTATGGTGGCCAGCATCGACAATTCGCTGCGCGTGCTGGGCATCGATCATATCGACGTGCTCAACCTGCACGGCGTGGCGCCGTCCGAGTACCGCCATTGCATCGACCGGCTCGCCCCCGCCCTGCTCGAGCAGAAGGCCAAGGGCAAGATCCGGCACATCGGACTGACCGAGAATCCGATCGACGACTTCGACCACGACACCATGAAGCTCGCGCTGCGCGATGCGGTCTGGGAGGTTGTCATGGTCGGCTTTAGCATGCTGTACCAGAACGGCCGCGAGATCGTTTTTCCGGTCACGCGCAAAAACGGCATCGGCACGCTGCTGATGTTCGCGGTGCGCAGCATCTTCGCCGATCCGCCGCGCATTGCCCGCGAGATGCGCGAGCTGGCCGCCAAGGGTCGGGTCGAGAAATGGCTGGGCGAGACCGACGATCCGCTCGGCTTCCTGGTGCACAAGGACGGCGCGGCGAGCGTGATCGAGGCGGCCTATCGGTTCGTCCGCCACGAGCCCGGCGTCGACGTGGTGCTGTTCGGCACCGGCGACGTCGAGCACCTGCGCAGCAACGTCGCGGCGCTGCTCAAGCCGCCGCTGCCGGAGGCCGATCGCCGCAAGCTGGCGACGCTGTTCGGCCATCTCACCGGCGTCGGGCTGGATTGGTGCAGGCCGCCGTAGAAAGTCCGAAAGCGCAGCAAACTGCTTCCGCGATTAAGTGGTATTAAGGCGCGCTGCCGTGCATTCCGCGTATCCTGCGCCGGGCGCGCAAATGTGAGGGAGGCGATGTCACCTCCGCGATGCCGAAAATGCAAGTCGCCGCTCGGACCGGAGGCGGCCAGCTCATCTCGGTGCCCCTATTGCGGGATACGCAACCCGCGTACCGGCTACCTCGGCCTTTGGATCTTCCTCGGATTTCTCGCGGTGATGATGGTGGTCGGAGCGTTGACGGCAGGGCACGGCTAAGTACATCCGCGCAAACGATCCACAGAGTGTCCTAGTTCCACGCGATTGTCCTAATTCGAATAGTACCGAAGAGGTGAAGAGGGTTCGCGGCAAGACGGACACGCGCCCGCGTCACAGCGCCAGCGCGGTGTTGCCCTTGAACAGCACCGGCCCGGTCGGTCGGCCGGTCGGCGAGCCGGTGGCAGGCTCGAGCGTGATCTCGAACAGCTGATCGGGACCGGGCGCCGGCAGATCCTTGAGCGACAAGGTCAGCGTGCGCGCCCGATCCATCAGGCCGACCGACACCGGGCCGCGCTCGCGGCTCGGCAGTGTCCAGACTTCGAGCGCGCGGCCGGCCGGCACGTTGATGCTGGTGAGCGGCACCAGCACGACGCGGCCGTCGGCGAAGGCGTGCACCACCGCGCCGGCGCGGCTGCCGTCCAGCAGCACCGCCACCATGGTGGGCTGCTGATAGGCGGCGCGCAGGGCAAAGCCCAGCCCCACCGCCAGCAGCAGCGCCGCCAGCGACGCGCCGAGCGTGGTCGCGCGCAGCATCGCCAGATTATTCCAGAACCCCGCCCAGGCCGAAGGCCCGGCCGCCGCGCGCGCGGGACCGGCGACGCCGGCTTCGATCCGGCGCCAGAGCTCCTCGCTCGGGCGCTGCGGATCGGTGACCTGGTCGAATTCGGACAGTCGCATCTGCCAATGCTCCACCTCGCGCGCAAACGCCCGATCCGAGGTGAGCCGGCGCTCGGCCGCGGCCTTGGCCTCGCCTTCGAGCAGGCCGAGGGCCAGTTCGCCCGCCAAGGCGCGGTCGTCGTCTTGCGCGGTCATCCCATGCACTCCTGCAATGAGATCAGGCTGCGCCGCACCCAGCTCTTCACGGTGCCGAGCGGCACGCCGAGCTTGCCGGCGAGCTCGCCGTGCGACAACCCGTGCACGTAGGACAGCACCACCACGGCGCGCCGCTGGCTGTCGAGCCGCTCCAGGCAGCGCCGCAGCGCGCTGGTTTCCGGCAAGCGCGCCAGCGCGCTTTCGGTCATCGGGCCGGCCTCCTCGCCAATCTCCTCGTCGGCGGTGAAGCGGCCCTCGTCGCGCAGGATGCTCAGTACGCAATTGCGCAGGATGGCGTAGAGCCAGCTCCGTGCCGCGCCCTTTTGCGGATCGAAGCTGCGCGCCGAGCGCCACACCCGCATGAAGGCGTCCTGCACCGCCTCCTCGGCCAGGTCCTGCCGCCGCAGCATGCGCCGCGCCACGCCGACCATGCGCGCCGCCTCGATGTCATAGATGACGCGCAACGCTGCGCGGTCGCCGGCGGCGCAGCGGGCGATGGCGGCGGCGGCCTGGGCTTCGGCCGCGCCGTCCCGTGCGCTGTTTTGGGAAGCTGCTTGGGAGGCTGCTTGGGTCATCGGTTCCAAGGCTCTTGCCGGCAAGTCCAAGTGCGGAAAGTCTACGAAAAGTCCTGATACGGGCCAATGTCACAGGGACTACCGCGCCTGCCGGGCCGATGGATGCAGGCGGCTCACAATTATTTTATGGCCCCGCTCGGCATCCAGTCCGGCGCCGCCGCCGTATCCCGCACGTGGTCGCATTCGGGCGACAGCGAACCAAAGGGAGAGTGCCATGCACTTCAAGGCCATTCTGGCTGCCTCGGCGGCCATTCTGCTCAGCACCGTCGCGGCGCAGTCCGCGCAGGTGGCGGCTCTGGTCGGGGACAACACCATCGCGGTGGTCGACACCAACGCCAAGAAAGTCGTGAAGACCTGGCCGATCCAGGGCCTCAGCGGCAAGGTCGCCGGCATCGACGTGCGGCCGTCCGACAACATGCTCTATGCGGTGACCTGGGACGGCGGCGTCTACACGGTCGATGCCGCAACCGGTAAAGCGACGATGAAGTCGAAGCTCGAGACCATGCTCAAGCCCGGCACCGCCGCCACCATCGACTTCAACCCGGTGGCCGACCGCATGCGCCTGATCGGCAGCGACGGCACTAACCTGCGCGCCAACGTCGACGACGGCAAGGTCACGGTCGACGGCTCGCTCAAGTTCGCCGAGACCGACATGCACAAGGGCGAGAAGCCGAACGTGGTGGCCGGCGCCTACATCAACTCGTTCAAGGGCGCCAAGGAAACCGCGCTGTACGACCTCGACGCCACTATCGGCGCGCTGTTCAAGCAGGCGCCGCCGAATGACGGCGTACTCAGCGCGGTCGGCAAGCTCGGCTTCAAGTTCGAAGTGGTCGCGTTCGACATCTGGTCGGACGGCCAGGGCAAGAACGAGGCTTGGGTGATGGCCTCCGACGGCCTGCACAGCATCGACCTCGCCACCGGCAAGGCCGGCCCGGCGATCAAGATCGACGGCGTGAAGGGCCAGGTCCGCGACATCGCGATCCTCCCCGCGATGTAACCGAGCGGTTTCGAGTAAGCTCGGCGACATCGTCCGCCCGGCGCGCGTCAGGCCAAAAGCCTGGCGCGCGTTGGGTTGTGTGCTCGGAACCGCGCTTTCAGAGCACCTTGAAGACGTCGATCTCGATTGCACCGGGGAACATGGCGCGCCAGCCCTGCAGATAGGCCTGCACGCGCGGGTCGCTGGCGATCTTCTGCCGGTTGAGCTCCATCTCCTCCGGCGCGTCGTATTCGATCTCCTGCAGGAACCGGTTGGGATCATCGACGTTCTGGAGTAGCCGCACCTCGGCCTTGCCGAACATCTGGTAGATCGGGGCCGACGACTTGATCATCGCGATCATCTGCTCGGATGCGCCCGATAGCGTGAACCGAAAGTGCAGGGTTCGCCGAAAGGTTTTTTCGCGTTTTGCCATGGTCCGTTCCGGCGGTCGCCGCCATCCATCGATTGCCATAATCCGGGCCGCCTGTGGCCAATCGGCAGTATAGGGCGGGCCGGCCGCGGGGTGGTCAATTCCGGGATAATGCGTGTGCCGGGATCGTGGGATTAAGGGCAGGCTGCCTTTAACCAAAAAAACCCAGGCGCCATGAACCCTTGGCCGGGGTGGCGCGACTACTGATTACCAAATCTGATCGCGGGGAGCGTTCAATGATCAAGTCTCTGAAAAACATCGCCTTTCTGACGGCGTCGGCGGCCGGCCTGTGCGCGCTTGTGGCGCTGCCCGGCCAGAGTTTCGCGTCGTCCAGCCCGTTCACCGGCATGGCCGGGTCCTGGTCGGGCGGCGGCGTCATCACCATGGCGAGCGGCACCAAGGAGCGCCTTCGGTGCCGGGCCAATTATGTGGTCGGCGGCAGCGGCGAAAATCTCGATCTGACGCTGCGCTGCGCCAGCGACAGCTTCAAGTTCGAGCTGCAGAGCAACGTCGCCCATAAGAACGGCACGGTGTCCGGCACCTGGGCCGAGACCAGCCGGCACGTCGGCGGCAACATCGACGGCAGCGCGCGCGGCAACCACATCTCGGTGCGGGTGTCCGGCGTGATCTCCGCCCAGCTCGGCTTGAGCACCAACGCCAACCAGCAGTCGATCTCGATCCAGTCGCCCGGCAGCGAAATGTCGTCGGTCGCGATTTCGCTCAGCCGCGGCAAGTAAGTCCGGTTGCGTCGAGTTCAATGAAGGGCGCGCGAGCGATCGCGCGCCCTTCTGTTCGTTACGGCGATGATCGGATAGGGTTCCCGCACGCCACTGAGCGCAGGGAGCCCGCCATGTTGACACGACGACACCTGCTCGCGAGCGGCGCCGCGGGCTTGACCGCAGGCTTGGCGGCGGGCACCGGCGGCGCGCGGGCGCAGGCCGACTGGCCGAGCAAGCCGGTGCGCGTGATCGTGCCCTATCCGCCGGCCGGCGGCGCCGACACGGTCAGCCGCATCCTGTTCCAGAAGCTCAGCGAGCTGTGGGGCAGGTCGTTCGTCATCGACAACCGCGGCGGCGCCGGCGGCACCATCGGCGAGGCGGCGGCCGCCAAGGCCGATCCCGATGGCTACACGGTGCTGTACGACGCCACCGCGTTCTCGGTGAACCCGGCGCTCTATCCCAAGCTGTCGTTCGACTACGGCAAGGACTTCCAGCCGGTGTTCCTGGCTTCGCTGGTGCCCAACATTCTGGTGGTGACGCCGTCGGTCGAGGCCAAGACCATGGCCGACGTCATTGCGCTTGCCAGGCAGGCGCCGGGCGGCCTCGATTTCGCGTCGTCCGGCAACGGCACCTTGCAGCATCTCTGCCTGGAGCTGCTGCGCTTCCAGGCCAAGGTGCCGATCAACCACATCCCGTACCGCGGCGGCGGGTTGGCGCTGAACGACGTGGTGGCGGGCCAGGTGAAATACTTCTTCTCCAACGGCTCGTCGTCGATCGGCCTGGTGCAGGGCGGCAAGGTCAGGGCGATCGCCCACACCGGGCAGGGCCGGCTCGGCACGCTGCCCGATCTGCCGGCGGTGGAGGACACCATCCCGGGCTTCGTGGCCTACGAATGGAATGGCGTGTTCGTGCCGACCGGCACGGCGCCTGCGATTATCACCAAGCTCAACGCCGGGCTGAACGAGGTGCTGCGTCAGCCCGACATCGTCGAGCATCTCAAGAAGCTCAACGTCGACTTCAAGGCCAACACGCCGGACGAATTCCGCGCCTTCGTCGCCGCCGAAACCGAGAAGTGGGGCAAAGTGGTGCGCGACGCCGGCATCAAGCTCGGATAGCAGCGCGCAGCGCGGATCGCGATTGGGCGCCCGCCCGCGACCGCGCGATCAGATCGCGCCCAGGCGCCGCGTGTCGAAGATGCCGAGCCAACGTTGCGCGCTCTCGGGCATGCTGGGCACGCGCACCATGCGGCCCATGAACGAGGTCCAGGGCTTCTCGGCGAGCGGCTGAAGCTGCGCAAAATTCCAGAACTGCCGTTCGTTCATCTCGATCTCGGTCACCTCCTGGTCGAGCACCCAGGTGCGCAGCATGGTCAATCGGGATTGCTCAGGGTCGCTGAACATCTTGTCCGGCAATGCCTTCCGCATCGATGCGACTCCTGCCAATGAGAAATGCCTGGCGACCGTAGGCTCGGTTGCTTAACAAGCTCTGACGATGCCAAAGCAAAGGCTCGCCGCCGGCTTGATGGGAGCATACGCGATTTAAAGCTCGACTTTGTGCGCAAATCAGCGCACGGTCGATCGGCGAGGTGCTCGACGCCTCCCAAACACTGAAATGACCGTTGCCGTCTCGCGATGCTGGCGTTTGTGCCGTAGCAGCGCAGGCGGGCGCATTGGCAATCTGCGACAGGAGCAAATGAGTGGATGCGGGAACCCCCAAATTCAAAGTCGGTCAAAGCGTCAAATACAGCGCCAGCGTGCGTCGTTTTGGATCGAACGCTAGCTTCAAGATCGTAAGGCTGCTGCCTTCGGACGGTGGCGGCGGCCGGCAATATCGCATCAAGAGCGCGAGCGAGGCGCACGAACGCGTCGCCCAAGAGGACGAGCTCAATCAGGAGTTCTGACCGGTCGTGTAGGAGTCGGAATGACCACCAAAGCAATCGATCTTGACGGCCGCCGCGGCATGGCGGCGCAGAAGGCGACCGAGTTGCGTCGGCTGCTGTCGGAGGTCGAAGCCAACCAGGAAACGTTGCGCCAGCGTCAGCAAGAGCTGGAGGAGCAGTTGCTGGCCGCTCCCGCCTCCGGCTGGATCGAAGCCGCCGACAAGGCGCGTTATCTGCTCGCGCTGTTTGCCAGCACGCCGGCCGGGCAGGATCCGCGGCGGCAAATGCTGATCGCCCGCGTGCTCGAGGACTTCATGCGTCTGTCTTCGGAGCAGGCGGAGCAGGATTCGGCGAGATAGGCGGCGTCGAGAACAGCTGGCCGCTCGCCGACCGCAGCGCCAGGCGTTCTCTCCTTGATGAGCGAGCATTCGATGCTGCGCGACCGCGCCTTTGTCGCCAATTCATTCGGCGCCGCGTCGATGGCGCCGCGGCGTTCGCGCTGATTTCCCTCGACTTCGAACCGGCGATCACCTACCGTTTGAGCACTCCAGATGCGAACACGTCGCGTTTGGTCTTTTCAAGCTTGCAAATCGCTGCACCGACCGGGCGCCCGCCGGGCCCCCGCTGTTCTCGCGCCGACGTGATCGGCCGAAAGGACAAGTCATGGCTTTTTCATTGAAATTGACTCCGAAAGTCGAAGCGGCGCTCTGGGGCGCCGCCGGAGGTGCCGCTGCGCTGGCGTTCGTAGGCTTCATGTTCGGCGGATGGGTCACCGGTAGCCGTGCCACGGAGATGGCGCGGCAACAGGCTGACAAGGCGGTGGTCGCGGTGCTGGCGCCGATCTGCGTCGACAAGTTCCGTCATGCCAAGAACGTCGAGGAAAACCTCGGCAAGCTGAAGGCCATCAGCTACTCGTGGGAAAAGGGCACCTACGTGAGCCAGGGCGGCTGGGCGACCTTGCCCGGCAACAACGAGCCAACTTCGGGCGTGGCGCAAGCCTGCGCCGAGATGCTCAGCGGCCTGGCAAAGTAGTCCGCAAAGCCTGGTCACGCGTACGGCGCGGCGCTCCTTGTAGGGAGCGCCGGCACGATCGCGCGCGCCAACAATTCCGGCAACGCCAACCAAAAGAGAAGGACATCCCTTGCAGGTTCTGGTCCGCGACAACAACGTCGAGCAGGCGCTCCGCGTCCTGAAAAAGAAAATGCAGCGTGAGGGCATGTTTCGCGAGATGAAGCAGCGGCGGTCCTACGAAAAGCCCTCCGAGCGAAAAAATCGGGAAAAGGCCGAGGCCATCCGCCGGGCGCGCAAATTGGCGCGCAAGAAAGCGCAGCGCGAGGGTCTGCTCCCCGATCCGCGCAAGAAGAAGCTGCTGGAGGCGAGGGCGCTCGGACAACGACCGGGGACGGGCGACCGGACGGGGCCGCGACGGCCGTTTCCCCCGCCCCGATTCTGATGACCTTGCACTGCCGGGTTCGCGGCGCGGCAGAGCGGCAGCGTGCGCAAGCGCCGTGCAGGCCTGGAGCGCGCCGCTGATGATGAAGCGCCAGCCGTTCCCGATCGCCAACATCTATGTGCCGGTCAAGCGCCGGGCCACGCTCGATCCCAAGGTCGTCGACGATATCGCAGAGAGCATATTGCAGGTCGGTCAACAGACGCCGATCCTGGTCCGGCGCGATGGCGATCGTTTCGTCCTGGTCGAAGGGCTGCACCGCCTCGAAGCCTGCAAGAAACTGGGCGAGGCAACGATCTTCGGCTACCTGGTCGAGGCGCGAAAGCATTAGCGCAGGTGCTGCCGCGTTGACGGTGGCCCGATCTTTCACCGGCGTGCTCGGTCGGCTAGGCTTCAGCCGACCCGCAAACCACGGCCGGGGAGTCGCCATGAAAAAACTGCTCGCCGCCGCCATGCTGCTGATCGTGGCGACCGTCGCGGTCGCGGCCGAGACCTGGCCGGCGCGGCCGGTCAAGGTGATCGTGCCGTTCGCGGCCGGTGGCCCGACCGACCTGTTCGCGCGGCTGATCGCGCAAAAGCTGTCGGAGCAGACCGGCAAGAATTTCTACGTCGAGAACGTCAGCGGCGCCGGCGGCAACGTCGGCACCGCGCGGGCGGCGCAATCGGCGCCGGACGGCTACACCGTGCTGGTGACCGGCGGCAACCACACCAACAATCCGTATCTGTATAGCCACGTGCCTTACGATCCGATCAAGGACTTCGACCCGGTCACGCTCGGCGGCATCACGCCGGTGGTACTCGCGGTCCATCCGTCGGTGCCGGCGCAGACGGCCAAGGAGCTGGTCGCGCTGATCCGCGCCAATTCCGGTAAGTACAGCTACGCCTCGCCCGGCACCGGCACGCCGCCGCAACTGGTCGGCGCGCTGTTCCGCCTGTCGCTCGACCTCGACCTGGTGCACGTGCCGTTCAGCGGTGGCGGACCGGCGGTCGGCTCGACCGTCGCCGGCCACACGCCGATCTCGTTCGGAGCGACGGCGCCGGCGGTGCCGTTGATCAAGGACGGCAAGTTGCGCGCACTGGCGGTGACCGGCGATAGCCGCTCGCCGACCTTGCCGGAGATTCCGACCATGGCGGAGGCCGGCTTCCCCGAGGTCGTGGGCGTCACCTGGACCGCGATGCTGGTGCCGGCCGGCACGCCAAAGGACATCGTAGCGCAGCTCAACCGCATGATCATCGCAAGCCTCGCGCTCCCCGACATCAAGGAACGCTTGGCGACCATGGCCTATGTGCCGATCGGCAATTCGCCGGAGGACTGCACCGCGTTCTTCAAGTCCGAGATGGCGATCTGGTCGAAGGTCATCAAGGCCGCGGGCCTCCGCGCGGATTGAACCGGCTGGTCCGCTTAGGGTGAGCGCAGCGTCACGCGCTCTTTCCCTCTCCCGCAAGCCGGAGACGGGGGGTCGAGATCGTGCCGATCGAAGGTTACGCGGCGGTTTTTGAAGACCGATGCGCTCGGCGTCCTGCAGGATCATGTCGGCGCCCTTCTCGGCGATCATCACCACCGCGGCGTTGGTGTTGCCGGACACCACGGTCGGCATGATCGAGGCATCGACCACGCGCAGGTTGCCGATGCCGCGCACCCGCAGCCGTTCGTCGACCACGGCCTTGGCATCGCCGCCCATCCGGCAGGTGCTGGTCGGGTGGAACACCGTGGTCCCGGCCGCGCGGGCGAATGCCAGCAGGTCGGCGTCGCTGGTGACCTGCGGCCCAGGCGCACGCTCCTCGGCGATGTAACGCAGCATCGGCGGCTGCGTCATGATCCGGCGCAGCAGTTTCAGCCCGGCCACCACGGTGTCGCGGTCGAGCCCGCTCGACAGATAGCGCGGCTGGATCGCCGGCGGCTGGCGTCGGATCGGTCGACTTGATGCGGACAAAGCCGCGGCTCTCCGGCCGCAGCTGGCAGATCGACGCGATGAAACCCGGGAAGGTGTGCAGGCCCGCGCCGGCGGTGTCGGCGCTGAAGATGATGAAATGCACCTGGACGTCGGGCGTCGCCACTTGCGGGCTGGTGCGGAAGAAGCCGCCGGCGTAACCCGCGCCGATCGCCAGCAGGCCCTTGCGGAACAGCGCGTAGCGCAACCCGGCCTGCACGCGATGGCGCCAGCTGTGCACCACGTCGTTCATGGTGATCGGTTCGGTGCAGCGGTACTGCATGCGGATCTGCAAATGATCCTGCAGATCGGCGCCGACGCCCGGCATGTCGGCGACCACGTCGATGCCGAAGCCGTGGAGCAATTCGCCCGGGCCGATGCCCGATAGCTGCAGCAGTTGCGGCGAGTTGAACGCGCCGCCGGCCAGGATTACCTCGCCGCTGGCATGCGCGACGCGGGTCGCGCCGCCGTGCCGATATTCGACGCCGGTGGCGCGCCGGCCGGACATCAGCACGCGGCCGGCCAGCGCGTCGGTCACGATTGTCAGATTGCGCCGCCGCCGCGCCTCACGCAGATAACCGACCGCGGTCGACCAGCGCCGGCCGTTCTTGGCGGTGAGCTGGAAATAGCCGGCGCCCTCCTGGGTCGGGCCGTTGAAATCGTCGTTGCGCGGGAAGCCCGCCTGCTGCGCCGATTCGATGAACGCCTCGCACAGCGGATGCGGCTCGCAGACGTTGGAGACGGCGAGCGGCCCGCCGATGCCGTGCAGCGCGTCCTCGCCGCGCTCCTGGTGCTCGGAGCGGCGGAAGTAGGGCAGCACGTCCTCGAAGCTCCAGCCGGTGTTGCCGAGCTGGCGCCAGTGATCGTAATCCTCGCGCTGGCCGCGCAGGTAGAGCAGGCCGTTGATCGAGCTCGACCCGCCCAGCACCTTGCCGCGCGGCTGGATGATCGAGCGGTTGTTCAGCTCGGGCTCCGGCTCCGAGGAATACAGCCAGTTGACGCGCGCGTCGGCGAACAGCTTGCCGTAGCCGAGCGGGATGTGGATCCAGAGATGGCGGTCGTGGCCGCCGGCCTCGAGCAGCAGCACGCGATGGCGGCCCGAGGCGGTCAGGCGGTTGGCCAGCACGCAGCCGGCGGAGCCCGCGCCGACGACGATGTAGTCGAAGGTGTCGGCTGGCGCGTTCATTGCGGCTCCAGCGCCGATTTGATGATCGGCGCCCATTTGTTGATCTCGGAGTTGAGCAGCGTCGAAAGCTCGTCCGGCGTCGAGCCGCCAATCGCGTAGCCGAGCTCATCGAGGCGCGTCCGTATGTTGGGCTCGGCGAGCGCCTTCAAGGTCGCGGCGTTGATGTTGGCGACGATGGGTGCAGGCGTCTTGGCCGGCACGAACAGGCCATACCATGACGACACTTCGTAGCCCGGCACGCCGGCCTCGGCGACGGTCGGGACGTCGGGCAGGGCAGTGCTGCGTGCGGCGCCGCTGAACGCCAGGGCGCGCAACTTGCCGGCCTTGACCTGCTCCACCGAGATGCCGCTGCCGAAAAACAGCTCGACTCGCCCGGCGATCAGGTCGGTGAACGCGGGACCCGCGCCGCGGTAGGGCACGTGCGTCATCTCGATCTTGGTGAGGTGTTTGAGCAGCTCGCCGGCGAGATGCGGCGGGCTGCCGGTGCCCGGCGACGCAAACGTCATCTTGCCTTTGCGCTCGTTGGCGAGCGCGACGAAGTCCTTGACCGATCGCGCCGGCAAGGACACCGGCACCAGCATGAAGAACGAGAAGCCGCAGATGTGCACCACCGGGGCAAAATCGGCGACCGCGTCGTAGGTCAGCGTCCGATAGAGATTACGATTGATCGCCAGCGCGCCGCTGCCGATCAGCATGGTGTAGCCGTCAGGATCGGCGTGTGCGACCAGGTCGGCGCCGATATTGGTTCCGGCGCCGCCCTTGTTTTCGATCACGACCTGCTGGCCCCAGGTTCTCGACAGCGAGTCGGCAACGAGCCGCGCGACCGCGTCGGTCGGCCCGCCCGGCGCATAGGGCACGATCAACCGCACCGGCCGCGCCGGCCAGCCGGCCGACGCCTGGCCACAGGCGGGACCAGCCAGCACGGTCGGCGCCAAGGCCGAAGCCGCGGTCATTGCCATCATCTGCCGGCGGTCGATCACGGTGTTCCCCCTTGATTCCCTTGGCGGCTACTCCGGGACGTGGCCGCCCGCTTTGCGGCTGCCGAGAAATTGCGCGAGCCGCGCCAGATTGCGATGCAGGGCGGCGACATCGACTTTATTCGGATCGAAGTCCGGGTCGTCCCAGTCGAGCATGCCCTCATGGTGCAGGTGGTCGGGATTGGCGCGCGCCAACAGAAAGGTCTCGTAGCCCTCCGGGCCGCCGATGTCGGCCGGCGGGCAGCGGCCCTCGGCGGTCACCAGGCGGGGATAGCCGACGCCCGGCTCGGCTGGCGCGATCGCTTCGATGGTCAGGGTGTGCTGCCAGTCGTCGCCGAACACATAATCGTAGTCGAAGCTGCGGCCGAGGCTGGCGAGGTCGGCGAGCGTGGCCTTGTCGGCCGGCAGCGGGTTCACCTCGTTCTGGCTGCTGACCAGGCCGTAGACCGTGTCGCCGTGCCGGAACTCGAACGGATGGCAGTTCTGCCAGCCGATCGCCACCTGCAGCACGACGTTGAGCTGGTCGAGCCGGAGGTCGAGCGGCACGTCGAGCCGCCGGATCACCGCCGGCGCGACCTCCTCGATCTCGACACGCAGGCGCGCGATGTCGGGCACGGCTATTCCGCGGCGTGGCGGAAGGTCAGCCGCTCGTCGCGCGGGTCGAGGTCGACGACACGACCGTCCTTGATCACCCACGACAGGTGCTTGCCGCCTTGCAGCACGGTGATATCGGCGAGCGGGTCGGCGTCGAGCACGATCACGTCGGCAAGCTTGCCGGGCGCGATCTCGCCGACCTGGCCGGTCAGCCCGACCGCCATGGCGTTGCCCGAGGTCGCGGCGACGATCGCCTGCATCGGCGTGTAGCCGCCGTACTTGACGAAAATCTCCAGCTCCTTGGCGTGATAGTCGCCGTGGGTCATGAAGGTGTTGTTGCCGGTGTCGGTGCCGACCAGCAGCTTGATGCCGAGCTTGCGTGCCTTCTGGATGATCTCGCACAGCAAGTCGAAGTGCTTCTTCATGCGGTTGAAGTCGAGCTGCACCTGGTCGGGGCTGACCTTGCTGCCGAGCTCGACCACCTGGCCGAGGAAGGTCGCGGTCGGCAGGATCGCCGCACCGCTTTTCGCCACCGCTTCGAGGTCGGCGTCGGTCGCGAGATCGGTGTGCATGATCCAGTCGACGCCGCCTTCGGCCGCGGCGCGCGTGGAGCCCGCGCCGCGCGAATGGATCGCGACCGGCAGGTTGCGCCGGTGCGCCTCGGCGACCACCGCGGCAATCTCGTCCTTGGACAGCATCTGCGAGTCGCCGGAGCGGCTGTCGGCCATCTTGATGAAGTTGACGCCGTGCTTGTGCTGGCGCCGCACCTCGGTGACCATCTCGTCGGCGGTGTTGCAGAGCTTGCCGATGGCGTGGTCGGGCGTGCCCTCCCACGACGGCTCGTCGTCCTCGATGCAGCCGTAGGTGATGATCATGCGGCCGGCGGTGAACATGCGCGGGCCGTCCATCAGGCCGAGCCGGATAGCGTCGCGCACGCCGACGTCGGTGAACCAGGTGCCGCCCGGCACCGAGATGCTGGTGACGCCTGAGCGCAGCACCTTCTGCGCGCTGCGCGCCGATTTCAGCGTGGAGAACTCCGGCCGCGTCGTGCCCTTGCCTTTGCCCTCGCCCTTCACCGCCGGATAGCCGTAGGACATGTGGCAGTGCGCGTCGATCAGGCCCGGCATGATCCATTGTCCGCCGGCGTCCAGCACCTCGACCTTGCTGCGGTCCTCCAGCCGGAGGTCTGGGGGCAGGGCGCCGACGCTCTTGATCCGGTTGCCCTCGATGACGATGGCGTCGTTGCGCGCCGCCGCCTGGCCCGATCCGTCGATCAAGGTGCCGTTGCGGATCACCAGCGTCTTCTTGTCGGCCATGAACGGCTCCCGGGGATTCTGTGTTCAGGCAATTAGACACCCCGGCCAAGGCCCGTTCAAGGCAGGGCCGTTCGAGGCAGGCCATGTCTCGAAATTGTGCCGATTGAGCTAGGATAGGGATCGCAAGAACCGAGATGCCGATGGCCGACACGGAAACGCTGACGATCGCGAGCGAAGCCGGCCGCGACTATGACGCCTATCTGGCGCGCCCGTCCGGGACGCGCGCGGTCGGCGTGCTCGTGCTGCATGACATGTTCGGGCTCAACGTGCCAATCCGCGCCTATGCCGACGGCCTGGCGCAGCGCGGCTTTGCCTCGCTGGTGCCGAACCTGTTCTGGCGCTCCGAAATTGCCGGCGCGATCCCCTATGACGACGCGCAGCATCCGGCGGCCTGGGCGCGGCTGAAGGCGCTCGACCTCGATGTGGTGACGCAGGACATGCGCACCGCGATCGGCTGGCTGCGCGGCCAGCCGTGCTGCAACGGCAAGGTCGCGGCGGTGGGCTTCTGCGGCGGCGGCCGCTTCGCCTATCTCGCCGCCGCGCGCTGCGGCGCCGACGCTGCGGCCTCGCTCTACGGGCTTGGCATTTCCGAGCATCTCGACGAGATCGGCAGCGTGCGCGGTCCACTGCAACTGCACTACGGCCTCAAGGACCAGCACGTGCCGCAGAGCGAAATCGACGCGGTGGCGGCCGGCGTGCAAGGCCGCGCCAACGTCATGGTGTTTCGCTACGCGGAGGCCGGCCACTCGTTCGCCAATCCGGTGCGCCCGACCTACGACCCGGCGGCGGCGAAGCTCGCGGCCGAGCGCATCGAGGCAATGTTGAAGGGGTTGTAGGGCCCGAGGGCTATCGCAGCGTTCCCAGCAGCCGGTCGATGTGGGCGCTGGCCGCGGCCACGGCTGTTTCGTTCCACGCCGCCCGGCCCTTGGTGAAGAAGCCGTGCTCGGCGCCCGGATAGAAGTGCACCTCGACGTTGCGGTTGCCGCGCGCGGCCTCGGCGACGGCGTCCATCTCGGACTTCGGAATGTGTTCGTCGTTGAGGCCGTAGTGCAATTGCGTCGGCACCGCGATGTTGCGCACCTCGTCAAGGTGCTTGGCGATGCCGAGCGCGTAAAGCGAGACTGCGGCATCGGCGCCGCAGCGCGCGCCGGCGAGGAAGGCGGTGCGGCCGCCCATGCAGAAGCCGATCGCCGCGACCTTGCCGGTGCAGAGCGGCGAGCTGCGCAGCCACTGCACGGCGGTGCGGGCGTCGTCGACCGCGCGCTGCCAGTCGAAGGCTTGCAGCCGCTGCCAAGCGAGGTCGGCGTTCTCGAACGGCACCCGGCCGGTGAACTCCGAGCGCCAGAACATGTTGGGCACCAGCGCGCACCAGCCGGCGGCCGCGTATTCCTCGGCCATCTCGGTCTTCGACGGCGCGACGCCCCACATTTCGGTGAAGATCACCAGGCCCGGACCTTTTCCACTGCGCGGGTGCGCCAGATAGCTGTCGAACGCGCGCGCGGCCTCGCGCGCCAGCACCGGCTGCTCGATCGCGATGTCGATGGTGGCCTGCTCGCTCACTTGCGCAAGCCCGCGGCGTTGACCACGTCGGCCCAGCGCTTCTGCTCGGCCGCCATGTGCTTGCGGAACTGATCCGGCGTGCCGCCCATCGCCGTCACGGTCTGCGCCTGCAACGCCTTCGTGACCTCGTCGGACTTCAGCGCCTCGTTGGCGGCGCGCGACAGCTTGTCGATGATCGGCTGCGGCGTGCCGGTCGGTGCGCTTATGCCGAACCACAGCACCGATTCGCAGTCCGGCACGCCGGACTCGATCATGGTCGGTAGATTGGGAAAGAACTGGCTGCGCTTGGCGTCGGTGACCGCCAGCGCCACCAGCTTGCCGGCGGCGACGTGGCCGGACACAGTCGAGGCCGGCGAGAAATAGCCGTGCAGGCGGCCGGCCAGCAGGTCGGTCACCACCTGCGGGCTGCCGGTGTAGGGCACGTGGGTGATCTTCACGCCGGCCAGCGACTTGTAGAGCTCGAGCGCGAGATGCGTCGAGCTGCCGACCCCGGAGGAGCCGAACGACAAGGTGTCGGGCTTCTGCTTGATGAGCGCAGTCAGCTCCTTGACGCTTTTGACGCCGAGCTCGGGCGTCACCACCAACACGGTCGGCGTCGAGGTCAGCAGCGCGATCGGCTCGAAGTCCTTGATGATGTCGAAATTCAGGGTGGTGCTCATCGCCGCGTTGATCATGTTGGCGGCCGACGAGATATAAAGCGTGTAGCCGTCCTTGGCGGCGCGCGCGACCTGCGCGCCGGCGATGCTGGACGCGGCGCCGAGCCGGTTCTCGATCACGAACTGCTGGCCGAGGATCGCGCCCATCTTGGCGCCGACCACGCGTGCCGAAATGTCGGCGGTGCTGCCGGCCTGAAAGCCGCTGATCAGATGCACCGGCGCGGTCGGATAGTCCTGCGCCGGCGCGCCCGTCGCAGCCAGGGTGAGGGCGGCGGCAGCGAGCATCGGCAAAATTTTTGGCATGGCGTATCTCCTGCGGGCCGCAAACCAAGCATGTTTCGGCGCAGCCCGCCAGCCGATGCGACATTGCCACCCTGGCGTCATCCCGCACGACGTGCCGGAGCAACGGACGTCATTCCGGGGCACGCGCGCAGCGCGTGAACCCGGAATCAAGGGCTGCTTGCTTCGTGCCTGCCGCTCTGGATTCCGGGTTCGCCGCTTCGCGGCGCCCCGGAATGACCGCGGGGAAGGCAGGTGCGGGCCGGGTTACGGCAATTCCACGATACCGGTCCAGAACTGCATGAACGCGCCGGTGTCGACGTCGTATTTGCGCACGAATTCGAGCTGGCCGTCGTCGCCGATGCGATAGAGCACCAGCGCCGCCGGCAGCGTCGAGCCGTCGCGCATCGCCATCGGCAGGATCGAGGCCGCCACCAGCATGCGGCCGGTCGGGTCGATCGCGAAGGTGCGCAGATGAATGGTCTCAGCCTCCGCGTTCTGGATGCGCTTGCATTCGCCGGTCGACGGATTGATCGAGAACACCGCGATATTGTTCTCGCCGTTCCGGAACACCGTGCGGCCGCCGATCTCGACCGTGCTGGAATTGCGGTTGGTGACATAGACGAAACGGCCGTTCGGATGGACGTGGATGGCGCCGGCCATCTGGCTCGGGCCGTGATGGGTGATCTGCGTCAGCGCGTTGGCGACGAACATCGACTCGCGCTCGAGCGCGCCGTCGTCCTTGAGCCGGTAGACATGGAGCTGGCTCTGGCGCTCGACCGAGAGAAACATCCACGGCCGGCTGGGATGAAAGTCGAGATGGCGCGGTCCGAAGCTCAGGTTGCCGGGCGCGATCGAGGCGAGGTTGGACAGCACGCCATCGGTGAAGCCGAACACCTTGAGCGCGCCGGGCTCTTCGGGCTTATCGGCCTGGGCGTTGTTGCCGCGCGTCACCAGGATGGCGGTGCGGTCGCCCGGCGTGGTCCGCAGCTGATGGGCGAAGATGCCGAGGTCGAGCCCGTCCGGCTGCTGGACCGGCTCGCCGATCATGCCGTCGGCATGGATGCGATGCACCGTGACATTGCTCGGGTGATTGTACGCGGTCAGCAGGTGACGGCCCGCGCCGTCGACGCTGCAATGCACCGGCCGCGACGGCAGCGCTGCGGGCGCGCCGTGCGGCGTCAGCGCGCCGCTCGCCGGATCGATGCGGAACGCGGTCGCGACATGCTTGGTGCCGGGGATGGTGCCCGGCCCGCCGTTGCTCGACACCACATAGAGATAGTGCTTCGACGGATGCGGCCAGGCGTATTGCACATTGGCGCCGGGCGTGGTGACCGCCTCGCGCCGGGTCAGGGTGGCGGCCTCGGCGTCGATGTCGTGGCGGAACAGCTCCGGCCCGATGCTTTGGTAGAACACCGCCTTGCTCATGGCTTGCCGCCCCCGGAGCGGCTCAGCGCCTCCTGCTTCCACATGTCCCAGGTGCGGGGCGACATCAGGAAATGGCCGGCGCGCGTGGGATGGCACATGCTGACATGGCCGTAACCGTCCAGCACGCCCTGGTGATAGAGGATGTGGTTGGCGACCACGAGATCGTCGATCAGTGCGGCGAACTCGGCGTCCGATTGCGCGTGGGCGCGCGGCCCGGGGCCAAGCAGGGCGGCGATCACGGCGAACAGCGCCAGCGGCTTGGTTCCGATCGGTCGATGGCCAATCATCGCGTCCCTTCGCTGATCGAGGCGCCGCGCGCTTTTGCGAATTGCACGGGTGCGGGCGAGGGTGCCAAGATCGTCCCGATGACGCAACCCATCGACACCGATGTGCTGGTGGTCGGCGCGGGCCCGGTCGGGCTCACGCTCGCCATGGATCTGGCGTCGCGTGGCGTCAACGTCACCGTGCTGGAAACCCGCCACGCCGGCGAGCCGCCGAACGTCAAGTGCAACCAGGTGTCGGCGCGCTCGATGGAAATCTTCCGGCGGCTCGGCATCGCCGGCGCGATCCGCAACACCGGGCTGCCGGCGGAATACCGCAACGACGTGAGCTGCTGCGTATCTGCCACTGGCAAGGAGCTGTCGCGCATCAGCCTACCGTCGCGCGCCGGCCGCCTGCGCGGCGAGAGGAGCGACGACGGCTGGTTTCCGGCCGCCGAATGGCCGCACCGGATCAACCAGCTGTTCCTCGAGCCGCTATTGTTCGCCCACGCGGCGGCGCAGCCGCGCATCCGCATCCTCAACCGCACCGAGTTCTTGGAGTTCAGCCAGGACGCCAATGGCGTCACCGGCATCGCCCGCAATCTCGACAGCGGCGAGCGCATCGCCATCACCGGCCGCTATCTCGCGGGCTGCGACGGCGGCCGCTCGACGGTCCGCCACGGCATCGGCGCCGAGCTTGCCGGCATCCCAGTGGTGCAGCGCGTGCAGTCGACCTATTTTCGCGCGCCCGCGCTGATGGATTTGCTGCCGGGCGAGAAGGCCTGGATGTATCTCGCCTTCAATCCGCGCCGCTGCGGCACCATGATGGCGATCGACGGCCGCGAGCGCTGGCTGATCCACAATTTTCTCTACAACGGCGAGCCGGATTACGACTCGATCGACCGCGACTGGTCGATCCGCTCGATTCTCGGCGTCGGCCCCGAGTTCGAGTACCAGATCATCTCCAAGGAGGACTGGATCGGCCGCCGCCTGGTCGCCGACCGGTTCCAGAACGGCCGCGTGTTCATCTGCGGCGACGCCGCACATCTGTGGATCCCGCACGCCGGCTACGGCATGAACGCCGGCATTGCCGACGCCGCCAACCTCGCCTGGCAGCTCGCCGCGGTGCTCAAGGGCTGGGCCGCGCCTGCGCTGCTCGATGCCTACCAGGCCGAGCGCCAGCCGATCACCGACCAGGCGTCGCACTTCGCTTTCGACATGTCGAAGGCGGTCTCGCAGCAGCGGCGCGAAATTTCCGCCGATATCGAGCGCGACGACGCGGTCGGCGAGGCGATGCGCGCCCAGATCGGCCGCGAGGCCTACGATCTCTATTCCCAGCAGCAATGCTGCGGCGGCCTGAACTTCGGCTATTTCTACGCCGGCTCGCCGATCATCGCCTATGACGGCGAGCCGCATCCGGCCTATTCGATGGGCCGCTTCGAGCAGTCGAGCGTGCCAGGCTGCCGCGCGCCGCATCTGTGGCTGCGCGACGGGCGCTCGCTGTACGACGCGCTTGGCGATGGCTACGGCCTGGTCCGCTTCGACAGGAGCGCGGCGGTGGACGGGTTGGTGGCCGCGTCGGGCCGACGCTGCGTGCCGCTGGTCGTGCTCGACGTCGACGACGAACAGGCGGCCGCGCGTTACGCCCGCAAGCTCACGCTGGTGCGGCCCGACCGCCACGTCGCCTGGCGCGCCGATGCTCAACCGGACGAGCCGCTGGCGCTGATCGACCATCTGCGCGGCGCTCGGCCGGCCCCGGCCGCGTCGTCCCGACGGATTGCGGCCGCGGCGCCCGCGGCGGACTAGGATCCGACGGTCATGACCGACATCGTCCCCGTGCTGATCGTCGGCGGCGGCCCGGTCGGGCTCGCGCTCGCCGTCGATCTCGGCTGGCGCGGCGTGCCGTGCCTGCTGGTCGAGCAGGGCGACGGCGAAATCGTCGACGCCAAGATGTTCATGACCGGCATCCGCACGCTGGAGTTCTGCCGGCGCTGGGGCATCGCCGAACAGGTCAGGAACTGGGGCTTTCCCCGCGACTTTCCGTTCGACAATGTGTTCGTCACCAGCCTGGTCGGCCACGAGATCGGCCGCATCCCGATGCCGTCGATCGCGGAGACCAGGCCGGTCGAGAGCAGCCCGGAGCAGTTCGCGCATTGTCCGCAGTTCATCTTCGATCCGATCCTTGCACGCGCGGCGCGCGGCTATCGTTCGGTAACGCTGCGCTATCGCTGCAAGCTCACGGCGTTCCGCGAGGATGGCGATGCCGTCATCGCCGAGCTGCACGACGCCACGACCGGCGAGCATACGCAGGTTCGCGCGCGCCACATGGTGGCATGCGACGGCTTTGCGTCGTCGGTGCGCAAGGCGCTCGGCATCGAGATGCGCGGCCAGGCGTTCATCGACCGCTCGGTCAACATCATGCTGCGCACGCCCGACCTTGCGGCGATTCACTCCAAGGGCAAGGCCGGCCGCTACGTGCTGGTCGGTCCGCAAGGCCCGTGGGCGAGCCTGACGCCGGCTGACGGCCGGGAGCGTTGGCGGCTGATGATCTACGGCGAGCGGGTCGAGCAACCGCAGGCGATCGACGCCGCCGCCGAGGTTCGCCGCGCCGCCGGCCGCGACTTCGATTTCGAGATCCTGTCGGCCGAGCAATGGGTCCGTCGCCGCATGGTCGCGGACCATTACGGGCGGGGCCGGGTTCTGCTCGCGGGCGACGCCGTGCATGTGATGCCGCCGAACGGCGGGCTCGGCATGAATACCGGCATCGGCGACGCCGTCGACCTCGGCTGGAAGCTTGCCGCCGTGCACCAGGGCTGGGGCGGGGCGCGCCTGCTCGACAGCTATGAGGTCGAGCGCCGCCCGGTCGGCATCCGCCAGTGCGACGAGGCGATGCGCAATTTCGAGCGCTACGGCAGCCGCCGGCCGGTGCCCGGCGTGCTCGACGAAACGCCCGCCGGCGAGCAGGTGCGGGCTGAGCTTCGCAAGCGGCTCTCCTCCGGCAACCGGATGGCATGGGACAATCCGCTCCACACCCATCTCGGCTATCGCTACGACGATTCGCCGATCTGCATTCCGGACGGCCCGCCGCCGCCGGAGCCCGAGGATGCACGCGATTACCGTCCGTCGAGCCATCCGGGCGGCCGCGCGCCGCACGCCTGGCTCGCCGACGGCCGCTCGACGCTCGACCTGTTCGGGCGCGGCTTCACGCTGCTGCGGCTCGGCCGCGACGCGCCGGACGCGGCACCGCTCGCCAGCGCCGCCGCCCGGCCCGGGCTGCCGCTCGACGTTGTCGCGCTCGATGAGCCGACGATCGCCGCGCTGTACCAGCGCAAGCTGGTGCTGGTGCGCCCGGACGGGCATGTCGCCTGGCGCGGCGATGCGCTGCCGCGGAACGCGTCGGAGCTGATCGATCGCGTGCGCGGCGCGGGCGTTGCGTCCCCGGCGCAGGGCCGAGCCGACGTCGCCGCGGCATCCGCGGCGGGTTAGGCGGATCAAAGTGTGATCTTTGCGGATTGAATCGGGGCAGGCGATTCAATCAAAGCGATCAGTATTCCTTGTTGCCGCCGATGGTGGAGCCGTGGCGAATTCGGCAGCATCGTCAGGCCTCAAGCGCCGAGCGAGTGCTTCCGGCGGCGGCGGGTGTGGCCGCCTTGGTAAAGAATCGATTTCCGCTGCCGCGCGGTTCGCACACGCTTTGCACGCTTGCCTCAAGCAATCGCCAAGAGATGCAGCTTAGACTTCCGTTGCTTGGACTGGTCCGGTTGGACCGAATGCCGGAGATCAGACCCGACGGACATTTCTGGGCTGACATAGGGTGCTGGCGTGAAACTGCATTTTTACATCGACAGCGACGACGAAGCCGTGCGTTGCAAGCAATCGTTCGAGGGCCAGAGGCCGGTCGTCGTCAGCGGCCTCGACACCATGACCGGACGGATCAATTCGTATTCGGGCATCGTGCTCGCGGTCGAGGCCATGTCCGCCGCGTCGATCGGCCAGCACTGGCGGATCATCATGGACACCGGCAACGAGCTGGAGCGGGCCCGGCCGGTCAGCATGCCGTTGACCGGACGTGCTACTCGGCCGCCTGGGCTGGCGGCGCCGAGTCGATAAAGCCGCCGGACTGCCGCCGCCACAGCTCGGCGTAATGGCCGCCCGAGCGCAGCAGCTCGGCGTGCGTGCCCTGCTCGACGATGCGGCCGCGGTCGAGCACCACCAGGCGGTCCATGCGGGCGATGGTCGAGAGCCGGTGCGCGATCGCGATCACGGTCTTGCCGGCCATCAGCGTGTCGAGACTGGCCTGGATTGCGCCCTCGACCTCGGAGTCGAGCGAGGAGGTGGCCTCGTCGAGCACCAGGATCGGCGCGTTCTTCAGGATCACGCGGGCGATCGCGACGCGCTGGCGCTGGCCGCCGCTGAGCTTGACGCCGCGCTCGCCGACGTGTGCGTCGTAGCCGCGCCGGCCGCGCCAGTCCTCCAATTCCAGGATGAACTCATGGGCCTGCGCCTGCTTGGCGGCGGCGACGATCTCGGCCTCGGCTGCGTCCGGACGGCCGTAGCGGATGTTGTCGCGGATCGTGCGATGCAGCAGCGAGGTGTCCTGCGTCACCACCGAGATCTGGGTGCGCAGGCTCTCCTGGGTGGTGCGCGCGATGTCCTGGCCGTCGATCAGGATCTGGCCGTCCTCCAGATCGAAGAACCGCAGCATCAGGTTGACCAGAGTCGACTTGCCGGCGCCGGATCGGCCGACCAGGCCGATGCGCTCGCCGGCCGCGACCTTCAGCGACAGCCCGTCGATCAGCCCGCTTTCGCGGCCGTAGCCGAAGCGGATGTCCTTGAACTCGATCTCGCCGCGCGGCACCGCGAGCACGCCGGCGTCGGGCTTGTCGGTCAGCGCGATCGGCCGGGCGATGGTCATCATGCCCTCCTGCACCACGCCGATGTTCTCGAAGATCTCGGTCACCCGCATCGCCACCCAGCCGGCGATCGAGATGATCTGCCACGACAGCGGCAATGCCATCGCGACGGTGCCGACCTCGACCTTGCCGTGCATCCACAGCATGATCGCCATCGCGCCGGTGCCGGTCACCAGCATGGCGTTGAGCGTCGACAGGCAGAAGCTGAACAGCGTGTTCAGCCGCAGCGAGTTGTAGAACAGCCCGGTGTGCTCCTCGAATGCCTCGCGCACATAGGCGTCCTCGTCGCGCGCGCGCGCGAACAGCTTGACCGTCAGGATGTTGGTGTAGGTGTCGACGATGCGGCCGACCAGCCAGGAGCGCGCCTCCGACACCTCCTTGGAGCGGTCGCGCATGCGCGGCACGAAATACCGCAGCATCAGAATGTAGCCGCCGAACCACAGCACGATCGGCAAGGCGAGCCAGGGATCGGCCGAGGCCAGCAGGATCAGCGCCGCGGTGCCGTACACCAGGATGTACCAGACGCCGGTGATCAGCGCGACCAGGCTCTCGCGCACCGCCGGGCCGGTCTGCATCACCCGGTTGGCGATGCGGCCGGCGAAATCGTTCTGGAAGAACGCCCACGACTGGCGCGCCACGTGCCAGTGGTTCTGCCAGCGGATCATGTTGGCGACGTTGACCGCGATCGCCTGGTTGCTGACCAGGTTCTGCGCCATCTGCGCCACCGGGCGCAGCAGGAGCAGCACCACAGCCATGGCGAGCAGCATGTGCCAATTGTCGGTCCACAGCGTCTCGGGCTTGCTTGACGTCACCAAGGTGACGATGTGGCCCATGAACGCCGGGATCGAGGCGTCGAGCACGGCGACGATGAAGCCGGCCACGAACAGCGCCACGAACAGGCCCTTGGCCTGGCGCGCGAAGTGCCAATAGAACGCCACCAGCGCGGCCGGCGGCTGCGATTGCGCCGGCGGCTCGGTCGGGTTCAGGGCCTTTTCGAACAGGCGAAACATGGCGGTGATGTAATGCACCTAAGCACGGTTCGTGACCAGACCGTGGCGGGCGCCGTTCAGCGGATTATTCGATGACCTCGTCGGCGCGGGCGAGCAGGGACGGTGGCACGGTGATGCCGAGCATCCGCGCGGTCTGGTGGTTGATCACCAGCTCGAACTTGTCGGACTGCACGACCGGCAGGTCCGCGGGCTTGGCGCCCTTGAGGATGCGGCCGGTGTAGACGCCGGCCTGGCGAAACGACTCGCCGATGCTGGACCCGTAGCTGATCAGCCCGCCGGCCTCGGCAAATTCACGCTGCCAATAGATCGCGGGCAGCGCGTGACGCGACGCCAGATGGACCAGTTGGATGCGCCGGCCGTTGAAGACCGGATCGGGGATGAAAACACCGCGTCGGGCCGCTCGCGCGCCATGGCCGCAAAAGCCATGTCGATCTCGCGGCTGGTGGTGGCGCTAAACACCTGGCTGCTGCAGTCGCATTGCGCGTCCGGCGGCCTGCACGTCGCTCAGCGCGGACGTCGGTGCGGGGATTGGTCGGATTGCACAACACGGCAATCCGAGGGCATGGCAGGCACTAGCTCGCGCAGCAGCTCCAGCCGCTTGCCGCCCAGCTCGGCGCTCAGGAAGTTGACCCCGGTCACATTGCCGTCCGGCCGCGCCAGGCTCGCGACCAGACCGAGCTTGACCGGATCGTCAGGCGTCGACGAACAGGACGGGATCGTCGTGGTCGCCGCCTTGGCCGCGAGCGACGCGGACGTGCCGCCGGTCGCGACGATCGCGGCGACCTGGCGGCGAACCAGATCGGCCGCCATCGCCGGCATTCGCTCGCTCTGGTTCTCGCCCCAGCGGTATTCGACCGCGACATTCTCGCCTTCGACAAAGCCCGTGTCCTTCAGGCCCTGGCGAAAGCCGCGCATCCGCTCGGCGTAGCCGTCTTGCGATTGCGGATTGAGAAACCCGATCACCGGCATCGCCTGCTGGGCGCGTGCGACGGCCGGCGCGCCAAGCGCGCCGATCGCCAAAAAGATCACAAGCTCGCGTCGCCTCATGCCCGCGCTCCAGTCAGGCGTGGGTCATGGTATCGAGCTTGCATCGATCATGACAGGGATCAGGTGTCAGGGATCAGGTGTCAGGAGCAGGTGTCGGGAACAGGGACCGCAGTGTGTGGTCCGCGCTCAGCCGGATTGGCAACCGATCAACGCGCTCGATAAGAAGTACCGGCTGCGGTGCTCACACCAGCCGCTCGATCAGCGCCAACGCCAGCACCAGGATGGCCAGCACCAGCGCGCCCTCGACGCACAGCGCCAGTTTCGCGGCTTCGGCAAGATCACGGGCGCGCATCGGACTCACTCCGCCGCGGCGGGCCACGGCACGCAGTCGGTGCCCAGCACATTCTGCAGCCAGCTCGCCATGGCGTAGGACAGCGGCCGGTGCTGGTCGCGGATGCGATCGCGCACCGCCCAGGCCATGTCCTCGGTGACGTCCTGGCGCGGCACGTCGTCCGGGCATTCGTAGATCCGGTCGAGGTCGCCGAACTGGCCGTCGAGAATGTCGTCGACGATCAGCGAGGCCGTCATGCGGTCGAGGTCGAGCTCGTAGCTGCCGGTGCGACGGCGGCCGTTGGTCTGCATGGCGTAGGTGACGATGAACAGCGATCCGATCATCGGGGCAAAGATAAACCAAAATGGTAGGATCTGCTAGATGAGGATCGGTGGATAACTAGCCAAAACGGTAGGATAAGTTGAGCGCCGATTCGTCTTGATTCAATTCGCGGGTCTTATCCCGCAAATCTATCGCGCCAACCCTACCGCCTTATGGCCTGAATCAGCCTGATCGCCTGGTCGCGCACCTCCTGCGGCTGATCGCGCAGCAGCGCGTCGGCGCTCGGTTGATCGGGATGGCGGCGCAGGTCGAACACGTCGATGGTGAGCGCCTCGGCGACCGCGGCCAGCGCATTGAGATCGGGCTGGCGCGCGCTGGTCTCCCAGCGCGACACCGTGACGTCCGACGTGCCCAGCCGGTCGGCGAGCTGCTGCTGGGTCAGCCCGCGATGCACGCGCCACTCGGCGATGTAGAGGCGGAGCGGGCGCTTGGGTCCGATGCGTTCCGGCATGCACCCAGTGTGCCTACCAGGCTGGTTAATGTCACTAGAAAAATTGGGGGTGTGCACGGTTGACGATCCTACCGTTTTGGTTTATCGAAGACCAAAGGACTTAAATCCCATGACGCAACCGATGCCCCAGCCCCGGTCCAGGCCTACCAATCATCCGCTGCGAGCCTATCGCGACCGCCATGGCTTGACCCAGCGCGCGCTCGCCAAGTCGCTCGGAGTCTCGAGCATCACGGTTTCACGCTGGGAGACCGGCGCGCGCAAGATCGACGACGAACTGCTGGCGCTGGTCGCGCAGAAGACCGGCATCCCGCGCGGCGCGCTGCGCCCCGACCTCGCTGCGCTGCTGCAACCGCCGGTGCCGGGGCAGCCATGATGGCCGGCGCTCGTTCCGTATTGAATCAAGCGGCGCGGCGTACTCGCTATCCCTCTCCTGCTTGCGGGGGAGGGGAAGCGAGCGGAGGCGATAGCCGAGCGAGCGCGGGAGGGGGCCGTTGCGCGAGACCGCGAAGCTTCCCCCTCCCGGATAGCGCTCGGATTCCCGCACGCAGTCAAGCTTGCGCAGACTGCGTAAACTTGTCTGCGCCGCGTTCCATCCTCCCCCGCAAGCGGGAGAGGGGAAGCGCGCGCGTCGCGGGCGGCACGACAAACTCAATTCATCGGCAGAACCGCGCGGCGCGGCCCGACGCCACCTGTGATTGCGAGTACGCGTTCAGCCAACCCACCCCGAAGCCGGAGAACACGCCATGCCGGATGTCCAGATGAGTGATCCGCCAACCAAGAGCCGGCCAAAAATGAGCCAGCAAACCACAAGCCAGGTCGTGCGCGCGCGCATGATCCGGCAGCGGCTGCGCCATCCGCCGAATGCGGTGGCCGATGCCGGCATCGATCTCGGCCGCAAGCCTGCCGCGCCCGCCATGGCGCCGGACGCTGCGCCGATCTTGGCGCCGGCCGCTGCGCCAGTTTTGGCGTCACAAAATCTGACCGTCGCCGACGTGCTCAGCCTCGACCAGCGAATCAATGCGCTGCTGACCGAGCTCGACCAGCTCTACGCCCGTCGCGAGCAGCACTATCTCAGAGCGCTGCGTCACCAGCCGACGACCCAGACCATCCAGCGCGTGGTCGCCCGGCACTACGGCGTCAGCGTCATCGACCTGGTGTCGACCCGCCGCACCCAGCCGTTGGCGTTCGTGCGCCAGATCGCGATCTATCTGGTGCGCGAACTGACCGCGCTATCGATGCCCAGCATCGGCCGGCTGTTCGGCGACCGCGACCACACCACCATCCTGCACGCGGTTCGCAAGGTGCAGGCGCGGCGCGAGCGCGACCCCGCGTTCGACGCCACCCTGAAAAAGCTCGCCGCCGCGGTCGCGCCGGCGGCGGCAGGGTAGGGGCGTGATCATGCGGATGGCATGGAATCGAGGCGAACTCGCTTCCCTCTACCCCTGTGGGAGAGGGTGGATCGCGCGGAGGGAATCCGAGAATGCACCTTCACCCTTACCTTCACCACGTGAAGATAAGAATCTTTTACTTGGTGAAACGGGGCGTGAAGCAACGCTCGGGGACGACACGTGAGCAGGGCGCCGACAAGCCGCAGGCGCGCGCCGAGCGCGCAAAAGGTCTACGAGCGGCTGACCGCCGACCTGCCGATCAACGCCGTGGTGGCGGAGGCGCTGGTCGACGATCCGCTCGAGCCCGGCGCCAAGCTCAAGGTGCTGCGCTCCGAGCGCGACGATCCGCTCGCCGGCATGCTGTCGCGCGGCGTGATCAGCGAGGATCTGTTCGCCGCCGGCCGCTGTTGGCAGGGCCACCACGAGGCCGCGACCATCGGCAGCGTGACGGCGATCGACCCGACCAAGTCTGCGGTCGACGGCGGCCGCGTGCCCGAGCCGATCACCGACCGCCAGATCCGCGCGATCCGCGCGCTCGCCCGCGCGGACGCTGCGCTCGGCGCGCGCGACCAGGCACTTATTCGCGACATTCTCGGCGCGCGCATAAGTCTCGCCGACGCGGCGCGCCGGCGCAACTGGCCGGGCGAGCGCGGCGTGAACTACGCCGGCCGGCGGTTCCGCGATGCGCTGGATACGCTCGCGGTGCTGTGGGGGTACAGGACGGGGAGGTGAGGGGGAGGCCTGGGGTCCGAAAGTGAAAGACCCCGATGCGTCGGCAACTTTGGTCAAGCTGATAACGTTGGCAACTGCCAACGGGACGACATCCTGAGCATCCGCACACGGTAGATATATTTGAGAATTGATCGGAGTGAACCGGCCATCGGAACACAATCGCTGAGGTGATCTATGCGTGACCTGACCGCAATCGAGATCAAAGCATTCGTGCCCGCCAAAGGGGGCAGTTTCTCAGTAAAGGGCGTCTGCGAAGCTGGCCGTCATCCAGGTCGAATAGGACGAGGCCTGGGGCCGCATGCCATCCCACGAGGTCCGCGTCGACTTGGTTGCGGTCGCCGCGGTAATTCCGAACATCAGCAGCCCCGCCACGACCAGCATCTTTGCCGCAGAGCGCTTGTTGCCCTGTGTCGCCGGCAGATAGCTGGATGACCCATGATCCTCTGTCACGAAGGCGCCGCCGAAGACTGTGAAAGCTTGGGGGTGGTTGTCGCCGCGCATGGGAATCTCCCTCTCCCTTGCCTGTGACAATGCCAGGCCCACGTCCATTTTGAAGTGCGAAAAGTCACAGCCCGAGCGACGCGGACGAGAAACCGCGCGGTTCGGATGAACCCACTGGGATGCGACGGCGGCGGCTCAGCCTTTGTTGCGCTGGCCGCAATCCACAGCCGTCACCTCAGTCGAGCACCTCGTCGGCGAGCTGCTGCAACGCTTCCGTCGGCTGCAGGCCGAGCGACCGCGCCGTCTTCAAGTTGAGGACGAGCTCGAATTTGGTCGGCTGCATGATCGGAAGCTCGCCCGGTTTCGCCCCGTTAAGGATACGGCCGGCGTAAACCCCCATCTGGCGAAACATCTCGACGCGGTCGGACGCGTAGGTCGCGAGCCCGCCGGCCCTGACGAACTCGGCCCATTCGTAGATCGTCGGGATGCGGTGGCGCGCAGCCAGCGCGATGACCTGATCCTGCCGGACCTGAAAGAACGGATCGGCGCCCATCACCAGCCCGTCGACGCGATGCTGCACGAAGCTCGCGAAAGCGGCGTCGATCTCGGTCGGCGTCGCGGCGTTGCGCACCAGCAGCTCCACGGCCATGGTCCGCGCGGCGGATTGCGCTCGTTGGAGCTGAATGGGGGTGCTCGCGCCGTTCGGGTTCACCAGGAAACCGACCAGCCGTGCGTTCGGCACGAGCTGACGCAGCACTTCCAATCGCTTGTCCACCAGCGCGCTGTTGAACACAAAGGTTCCGGTGCTGTTGCCGCCCGGCCGGTTGATGCTTTTGACCAGGCCGTCCTGCACCGGATCGCTGGCGGTCGCAAAAATGATCGGGATGGTCGTGGTCGCGGCCTGCGCTACGCGGGCGTTCGCCGCACCGGCCGTGGTCACGATCGCGTCGACGCGCCGGCGCACCAGGTCGGCGGCGAGCGCCGGCAAACGGTCGTATCGGCCGTCGGCGAAACGAAATTCGATCACGAGATTGCGGCCCTCGACATAGCCGGTCTGGCCGAGTCCCTGGCGAAACGAAGCGAGAATGCCTTGCTCGCTGGCGGTGTCGGCCGAACGCAGGCTGAACCAGCCGACGGTGCGCGTTTGCTGCGCCTGTGCCGAAAGCGGGATGACGGCCGCAAATGTTCCTGCCAGAAATTCCCGCCGCAGCATGCTGCCCTCAAGCCTCAAGGACGAGCGATGGTAGCGCACGCCCTCTCGGACGTGAACGGGGTCCCGGCCGACGTCGAGAGGTTGGCGAGCGCGGCATTAACTACGGCGGCCGGCAATTCCACCAAGCCCGGCCATGACGTGGAGAACGGCAAAGGACGACATGGTCATCATGCCGTCCAATGCCGTACCCAATGTTGCACCGTCTTGAGTGGTGCCGGCCTATTGCGGACAGGACCTCCGCTGACCGTTGCGCGCCAGATATGTCTGGCTCGCCATATCGTACGAGCGGAAGCGCTGGGCGCAATATGCGACGGCATCCGATGCGCTCATGGAGGATCCGCTTGCGTAGTATGTGGTGCCCTCGTCATACCCAGCGTTGGAATATCCGCCGTCATACCCGGCGTTCGTATCCGCCGTATCCGCCGTATCCGCCGCAATATCCGTCGTAACAGTTCGAATACGCCAAGCCGGCTCCGACGGCTCCCGCAACTGCAGCGGCGCCCCAGCCGTAGCCAGGTCGATAGCCGTAGCCATATCCGGGCCTGTTACCAGCCCAGCCGCCGTTCCAGCCCGGCCTGTTACCGGCCCAGGCGCCGCCCAAGCCCGGCCGGTTAGCGGCGATGCGACCGGCTCCTGCGATCGGGCGCGAAACATGCGCACGACCCGCGAATCCGCCACGGACGCCGCCCGCGCTCACTCGCATGCCACCGCCGCCCCCCGCGCGTACGCCAGCGCCGCCGCCCCGCCGCGCGTCTGCGGTGTCAATCGCAAGGGCAAGCACAAAAGTAGATGCCAGCAGAATGAAGCCCGTTTTCTTGAACGCGATCATGGAAGTCTCCTTGTCAGACGAAACGCCGACGACATTGATCGTCTCGAGCGAAGCGACGTTTGGTTTCGTTAACATGACCGGTCCGGGGACGGCATCGCACTTAGGTATATCCGTGCTAGCTCTTCGATCAACGATATGGTCCGCCGGTGTCGTGCAGCGCCGAATGTTGTCAGGATCGTGGCGCTCCGCTCCGGCAGAGTGTCGGCTCGACACGAACGAAGCCGACCATGACGTGGAGAGCGTGATCCATGACGTGGGAGAGCGTGGTGCAATTCGCAGCGCTGCACCACGCGCGCTTCTGCCTTCCTTCGAAGGGAGAGCGTGCGATCGGGATTGTGAGGAACTTGCAGCGTCATGGTGCGTTGCACCCGGTCGGTACAGGCACAAGGTGATTGATGAGTGAGAAACGCGCCAACTGGTTTGAGATGATCGGAACTTTTATCCAGTTCTATCCGAAGCTGACTGCGATGCTCGCTTTCAGCTCAATGGCCGCTTTAGGGCGGATGATGGCGAGCAAAAGCGAGGCAGCACGCATTGCCGCGCCCAAGCCCATCGAAGCACCGCAGCTCGTGACGTCAGCCAGACGCAGCACGAAGCGTCGCAGCATGGCCCACAAGCCTTCGAAGCGCGTCCGGCCTGCGAAGCGAACGAACGCACGCCGTAAGGCCGCCTAGATTCCAGGCGAGCGGCGCGATCGAACGCGCTGTCGAACCGACGCACGACAATCGTCGCTTCACGGCGAATGAGACCGACCCTCAAACCGCGACCGTTGCCGCGCGCGGCCGAGTCGAAGGTCGTTTCAGCCTCTATCAAAGCGTCCGGCCAAGCCGATACGATGCCCTCATCGTCAAGCATGAGGGCCCTGATATGAAGCGCCGCCGGTTCATCACCTTGCTGGGTGGGGCGGCGGCAGCGTGGCCGCTGCCGGCGCGCCCGCAGCAACCCGAGCCGATGCGGCGCATTGGCGTGCTGGTGTCCGTCGGTGACGATCCGGAATCACGGGGTCGCATTGCGGCGTTCATCCAGGGCTTGCACGACCTGGGCCGAATCGAGGGACGCAATATTCGCATCGACACCCGCTGGGGCGACGGCGATCCCGACCGTTTTCGCCAGCACGCGACGGAACTGGTCGCGCTCGCGCCCGACGTCATTCTGGTCTCCGGTGGTTCGGGCATGGGGCCGATGCTGCAAGCGACCCGCACCGTGCCGATCGTTTTCGTTCAGGTCACCGATCCGGTCGGCGCCGGCTTCGTCAACAGCCTGGCTCGGCCTGGCGGCAATGCCACGGGCTTCACCCATTTCGAATACGGCATCAGCGCGAAATGGCTGGAATTGCTCAAGCAGGTCGCGCCCAACGTGACGCGCGCGGCGGTGCTTCGCGACCCTGCCATAGCCTCCGGGGTCGGACAGTTCGCCGTCATCCAGTCGGTGGCACCGCCGCTCGGGGTGGAATTGACGCCGGTCCAGGTGCGCGATGCCGGCGAGATCGAGCGCGGCGTGACGAGCTTCGCGCTCGGGACCAATGGCGGCATGATCGTGACGGCGAGCGCGCTGGCGGTGGTGCATCGCGATCTGATCATCGCACTGGCGGCCCGGCACAAGCTGCCGGCGATCTTCCCATTCCGCTTCCACGCGACCGGCGGCGGTCTGATGTCCTACGGGCCCGATACGATCGACCCGCATCGGCGCGCAGCGAGCTATGTCGACCGCATCCTCAAGGGCGAAAAGCCGGCCGACCTGCCGGTCCAGGCACCGACCAAGTACGAGTTCGTCATCAATCTCAAGACCGCCAAGGCGCTCGGCCTCACCATGCCGCCCACGCTGCTCGCCACCGCCGACGAAGTGATCGAGTGAGGCGTGTTGGCGGGGTGCCCAAGCCGTTCGAGGAACGGCGTCGCCGCGAGATTCTGCAAAAGCAAACTGAACGAACGAAGCCAAGCTAGCCCCTATCACGGTGCTTGCCAGAGCCGCTACGATGCCTCATCCCAGGCCAAAAGGGGCGGACATGAGGCGGCGCCAATTCATCACGCTTGTCGGTGGCGCGGCGGCATGGCCGCTGGCGGGACACGCGCAACAGGGCGAGCGCGTCCGGCGGATCGGTGTCATCCTGCCCGGAACGCCGGATGACCCGGCCTGGCAGGCCCGGCTCGCAGCGTTCCATCAAGGGCTGGCGTTGCTCGATTGGAGCGTCGGCCGCAACGTGCGGATTGATGTCCGTTGGGCTACGACCAATGCGGCGGACATTCGCAGACATGCGGCGGAGTTGGCCGCGCTCGCGCCCGACGTCATTTTCGCCGGCGGCAATTCGGGCATCGGGCCGTTGCTGCAGGCGACCCGCACCGTGCCCATCGTGTTCACGCTTGGCGTTGATCCGGTTGGCGCCGGCATTGTCGAAAGCCTGTCGCGGCCGGGCGGCAACGCCACCGGCTTCATGGCATGGGAATTCAGCTTGGCCGGAAAGTGGGTGGAGTTCCTCAAGCAAATTGCGCCACGGGTGACGCGAATGGCCGTGCTTCGCGACGCCACCCAACCCTTTGCAACGAGCCTATTTGCCGTCATGCAGGCGGTGGCGCCATCGCACGGGGTGGAGGTGATCCCGGTGAACATGCGCGATGCCGGCGAGATCGAGCGATCAATCGACACGTTCGCGCGCACGCCGCACGGCGGCCTGATCCCGACAGCAAGCGCCGCCGGTGTGCGCCATCGCGATCTGATCATCAGGCTGGCGGCACGCCACAAGCTGCCCGCAATTTACTGGGAACGCTTCTTCGTCGCCGACGGCGGCCTGATGTCCTATGGGGCAGACCTGGTCGACCAGTTTCGACAAGCGGCCGGCTACGTCGACCGCATCCTCAAGGGCGAGAAGCCGGCCGACCTGCCGGTGCAGGCGCCGAACAAGTTTGAGCTGGTGATCAACCTCAAGACCGCCAAGGCGCTCGGCCTCACCGTGCCGGCGACGCTCCTCGCCACCGCGACCGAGGTGATCGAATAATCGCCTGCACGCCGGCTCATGGCAGGCGCACGATCAAGCTCAGGCCGAATTGTTCCAGCCCGCCACGCGTTCCAAGCGCGAGCCGGGAACCACGGGAACAAGAGTCAATTTTGGCTGTTGGTTATCGCTGGAGCCGGCGCCGATGTATGACGCCCGCTCACACAAGAAAATCACGCCAACACGCAGTCTATCAAACCCAGGCGCGATGCCGTAGCTTTCCGGGTCCATGCGATTGCAATTTGGATCGGCGAGGGAGTGACCCATGAGAATTTTGCGAACGACTGGCTTCGCCTGGCTTTTGGTTCTGGCTGCAAGCGCGCCGGTCGTTGCTCAGACTGCCGACACGCCTTACGGTTCCGCAAAATTTGCCGCCTACGCCGACGTCGGCGAGCTCAAGCAACTGAAGGTCGTATGGGACTTCAACTTTACCGATCCGAGGGCCGTCGGGACCGTTTTCAATTACGTCAACGCGCTGTTGAGCGCCACATCCGAGTTTGGCCCACATGAAATTGAGCCGATCAAGGTTGTGGTGGTTTCCCACGGCGCCGAGCTCGTGGTTTTCGCTAGAAAGAACTACCAGAAGTACAAGGAGATTGCCGACCGGGCCGCGGCCCTGGCCAAGCAGGGCGTCAAGTTCGAAATTTGCCGCAATGCCGCAAGTTTTCTCGGATTTGCCGCGGACGATTTCCACGGCTTTGTCACGCTGGTTCCGCCTGCGCCCTACGCGCTGGCCTACTGGCAAGCCAAGGGCTACACGCTCAACGCGGTCGGCGCGACCATGCCGATCACGCCACTCAGCGACTTGAACAAAGCTGACACCAACCGGAATTGAAGCGAGTGCGCTTGCGACGTTGCCCGACGACACGACGCGATTTCGCAATTCTGCTGCTTGGCGCCACACTGGCCGGCGCGCGGCCGTTGCGCGCGCAACAACGCCTGCCGCTGATCGGCGTGCTTGTGCTCGGCGGTGCGATTTCCGCCAGAAACCTCGCGCTGTCATCCGAACTGGCTCGACTGGGCTACATCGACGAGCGCAATTTTGCCTTGAAAATTCTTGCCGCCGATGGCGACCTCAGCCGTCTGCCGCAGCTCGCCCGCGAACTTGTCGCGCAAAATCCGAAGGTCTTGGTCAGCGCATCCACGATTGCGGCGCAGGCCTTGGCCGCCGCGACACACGATGTGCCGATTGTCGTTACTGTGACGGTCGATCCGATTGCGGCCGGCCTCAGCGACAGCATGGCCCGCCCCAGCCGGAATGTAACGGGCTTTACATCGTCAACCCCGGCGCTGGTCGCCAAACGACTCGAACTGCTGCATCAACTTGTTGCCGGATTGCGCCGCGTCGCCTATGTGAACGTGCCGGAGGGGCCGGCTTACGCGATTTTTGAGCCGTACATCCGTGCCGCCACCAGCGCGCTCGATGTCACAGTTGTCAGTATCCCGATCACCGCGGCGACAGCGCAGGGCGTGTCCGAGGCTTTCCTGGCGGCCGACGCCGCCAAGGTGCAGGCGGTGCTCATCGGCATCCATCCAACCATGACGCAGCTGAGCGGGCACATCATCAATGAATGCCTGGTGCGCAACCTGCCGTCCGTTCACCCATGGTCGTTCGAAGTCCAGGCTGGCGCACTGATGTCGTACGGCCCGGCGGCGCTCGAGAACAACGCGGGGGCCGCGCGATACATCGACCGGATCCTGAAGGGCGCAAGAATTTCAGAGCTCCCGTTCGAGGAGCCGACCGACATCAAGTTTGCCATCAATCTTCGCACGGCGCGTTCGATGAAGATTGCAATTCCGCCGACCCTGCTCGCCCGCGCCGACGAGGTGGTCGAATAGCGTCGCGCACGCGCGCCTTAGCCCTCCCCTGGAGGGATCCTGGAGGGGACGGTCGGCCAGCGACGACGTCGCGAAGCCGGTGCAAGGCACGCCGTTCCAACTCGACGGCATCGAGGCGCCGAAACCCGAATTTGCTGGCGCGCGTTGGACGTTAAAGGTCTCGCAATGTCCGGATCGGGCATATAGAGCGAAGAATCACCATCACAAAATGTCGCCTTGGCCATCGCGGACGGCCGCTTGCTGCGCCATTTGCGCGCTGGCTTCGCTCTTAACGTTACTTGGTCAGGTTACTTGGCAGATCATGTCGTCGCAGCGGAAGCGAGCCTCTACAGTGGCTGAGCCTCGTCGCAATCGGCTGCAGTATGACAATCCTCAAGATTGCTTCCGCGCTGTACTTCATCCAAGCCGCGATCGGTTTCGCGGCCGGTTTCATGATCCCATGGCTGCAACTCTTTCAGGTCGTGGGGCCGTGATCCGGCGGGTGATTCATAGCATCACCTAGTCGTCTGGATACGATTTTCGGAAAGCACAGGGCTTCGCTGGCGCACCTGACCCAGGTTATCGCAATACAAGGCGCACATCCTCGACGTTGCGCTGGTCATCACCGTGTAACTGTGATCGTCGTGACGCAGCGCATTGATGCGCGCGGGCAATGGCCTTTGCGATCTGGGCAAAACGGGGCCGCAGCGCAGCTCCGAGCGAAGTCAGTTGCACAGGCATCGAGCGCACGAACAAATCGCCGCCAAACTCGCGTTCGAGGCGTTGCACCGCGCCGGTCAGTGAGGGCTGGCGAACGCCGCACTTTTTGGCAGCGCGCGTGAAATTTCGCTCTTCGCAAATGGCGATGAAATAACTGATTTGTCGCAGATTCATCTGGCCCTCCCGCCGACCCATACCGGGCAGTCAAGTGCGGCCGAGTCAGCTCAGTCACCGGATTCGCCTCAAGGATGCTTTGGACCTTGCCGGTGCGTGAAGTGCGAAATGTCACACGTTCAAGACGGCAATCATGGGAAACGCCAAGTCAACAAGTGATCCCGCAATGTCGACTTGTGGCGCTGAGCGGACATCCCGACGGCGCCGCTGCCGCTGCCGCTATCGGCGCGCGCCGACGAGGTGATCGAATCAAAGGGCGTATGCGGCTTCTGACCGCAGGCGGCCGTGGTGCCGATCAATTCGCCTGTGCCACACACCTCTTGACGTAGGCTGGGCGCTTTATGAGCGATACCTTCTCGGCCTTCGCCTTTGCGCGACAGTCGGCCCGCTTTTGCCGTTTCACCGCTTCTCGCTTTTGCATCGCTTCGCGGACGGCACGAGGAGCGGTGGTGCGATCCGGCTTGATCCCGGTCACCGGAGCCGTGTCGATGGTTGGGGTCTGGGCGAAACTTTCCGGCAGAATAGCGAGCGACATTGCCACGCTGATCGCAACCAGGAACGGCGCGCATTTCATCATATCGAACTCCTCCCGTTTGCCGACCGTATCGCAAAACCACACCGCCGTACCAGTCGTGAAAGACGTGCACCGTGGAGCGGTGGCACATCTCGCGCCAATCGCGAGCTCTTTCTCATGCCGACTTCATCGAACAACTCTCGTCGAACGATCTCGCAGGCGCCGGTTATCGCTCTGCACTTCAATCGTCAGCCATTTACATGATGACCACTTTGTTCGGCAGCTCGTTGCGATTGATTGAACCCGGCGGAAAGTGTTGCGCGAGGATGATCCCGCATCGTTCGACCGCGGCGACGAAGCCGTCCCCTGGTCGATTGTCCTTGATCGCGGCAACCATTTCGACAATGACGCCATCCCAGAATTCCGCTTGAACCTTGGCGTTGATGCCGGCGTCGGCGACGATCTCGGCATGGCGCTCGGCGATGGAGGCAAAGATCAGCACGCCGGTGCGGCGCTCGGTGAGATGCAAGCCTTGCGCAAGGAACTGGCGCGTTGCTTCAAGATGGGCGCGGCGGTGCAGCGCCTGCTTCGGCACGATGCGAAACCGAATCTCGGGCAAGGACAGTATCGCCGCGGCGACGATAAAGATCGCGAGCTGCAGCAGGTAGATCATGCCCGCCGGCCAGTTCGTGAGATAGATGAGCAAAAGCGGCACGAACAACGCGAGCAATGCCGCCCACGCGATGGGCACCAGCCGATAGCTGCTGGATGCCCTGGTCACGACGCAGAAAATCTCACCGGAGGTTTTGGTTTCCGCTACGCGGATAGCCTCGACCACCCGTCGGATGTCTTGCTCGGACATCATGGGTCACCAGCTTCCCGAGGCGCCGCCGCCTCCAAACGAGCCGCCGCCGCCGGAAAAGCCGCCGGACGATCCCGACCACGACGAACCCGACGAGCTCGAGCCGCCACCCCACGGAAACGGTGCCGGCATGAAAATCGACCGGCCGCGGCGCCCGATGCCCGAACTCTGGCGGATGGAGCGCATGATCATGAATATCACAATGAAGAACAGCACCAGGACGACGAGGTCGACCGCGGGAGGTTGCTGGTCCGGGCGCTGCTTCGCCCGCGCCTTCCATTCCTCCGGGTCGACCGTGACCGCCTGGATGATGTCGTCAACGCCGCGCGAGAGTCCGCCGGCGACATCGCCCGCTCGAAAACGCGGCAGGATGGAATTCTCGATAATCAATCTGGATACCGCGTCGGTCAATTGACCTTCGAGGCCGTAGCCAACCTCGATGCGCACCTTGCGCTCGTTCGGGGCGACGATCAGCAATGCGCCGTTGTTTTTCTCTTTTTGGCCGATGCCCCAATGACGGCCAAGCTGATAGCCGTAATCCTCGACGGACGTGCCTTGCAGCGACTTCAAGGTCACGACCACAAGCTGGACGGTGGTCTTCGCCTCGAAGTCTGCAAGCTTCTGCTCAAGCCCGGCCCTGGCCGTCGGATCGAGAACGCCGGCGTCGTCGACAACTCGACCGGTCAGTTGCGGAAAGGTCAGCGCGTTCGCCGCGCCGATCGAAGCGACGACGAGAACAAGCGTCAGGACTGCAATCGTCCTATTCCCAAGAGCTCGTTGTGCCGAAGCGAGGGCGCGCGGTGCCGAAGCGAAGACGCGCGCCAGCGCATTCATTCGGCGAACATCCTGGTTTCTTGCTTGAGCATGATCTTTTCCGAAAACCGCTACACACTTTTCGGGATCATGCTCTAGAATTTCACAACCGGCGGCCGCTGTGCGTCGGGCACAGCCGCGAATGTCTCCAATGGCTTGTGGCTGCGGTAGAGTGTTGACGCCCAGATCACGCCAGGAAAGGTTCGGAGCTCGGTGTTATAGACACGCACGCCCTCGATATAGTCACGCCGCGCAACCGAAATGCGGTTCTCGGTGCCTTCGAGTTGCGATTGCAGCGCCAGAAAATTCTGATTTGATTTCAGGTCGGGATAGCGTTCGACGGTCACCAGCAAACGGCCCAGTGCACCGCTCAGGGCATTCTGGGCGTCCTGAAATTCCTTGAACTTCGCCGGGTCGGTCACGGTCGACGCATCAACCTTGATCTGCGATGCCTTGGCGCGCGCCTCCACGACTTGCGTCAGCACCTCGCGCTCTTGCGCAGCGTAGCCTTTGACGGTTTCCACCAGATTGGGAATGAGATCAGCGCGGCGCTGATACTGGTTCTGGACGTCGGACCACTTTGCTTTGGCAGTCTCTTCGTAGGTCGGGATGTTGTTGACGCCACAGCCCGACAGGAGAGGTCCGGCAAGCGCTACGAAAAGGATAATGCCAATGCTGCGAATCGAAAATCGATTGGCAAGCAACATGATTGTCTTCCTCCGTCTCGTGCGCCCTGACTGCCACTGAGCCAGTCTACTGCAGGTCGCGGCCGAAATCGCCCTTTGATCCTGCGCCAAACGGTTTCCCGCCCAGCGCAGATCATGGGGCAACAACGCATGTTGCCGATCAGACCCAGTCGATCGCTCTGAAGCTCTCGCGCCTCATTGCGCTTGAGCTAGGTCTTGAGGCGCTTGTTACATTCGCTGTAGTAGCCGCCACCCTTTTGAATCCAACGCAGCCCGCCGTTGGCGTTGGTCGCCTTGTTCGCGTTGTACTGATCGAGGCAGGTGTGCATGCGCGACTTGCCCGCCGATTCACTTGAATATTTCGGTGACACGGCATTCGGAAAAACCGCGCTGCTGGGGGGCATTGAAGCGGATGGCGTCGGAACGGAGGGTCTTCCCGTGGTCGTCACGGGTGCTGCGGGCCTTGCTGCAGATGGGGTTGCCGCAGCCGGCGTCGAGGAGGGGGCAGCGGTTGCATCGGCACCACATTCCGCCTTTCGGAATTCATTCCATTTCATGCCCTTGAGAGTGCCAGCAGTCTGGGCCGCCTTATATTTGGCGCTGCACTCTTGCAGTGTCAGGGCTTGAACCGAAGTGCCGCTGAGCGATGCGGCCACGACCAGGCTCGCGCATAGTCCAATACGACGTAACGTCATTGTCTGCTCCTTCCGTTCCCCCTTATTGGGCGCGCTGCCAGCGCTTGCCAGTTGGGCAAAAGGCACTCCGGCGCATCCCTATAAAATTCCAAGGTTCGAAAGGTTCCCGGGGCAACGGATGTTTCGCAGCAGCCGGCAGGCCGGCTGGGCCGATGCCCCATCGCCTCGGTAAGATTCTCTTGCTTGAAAACGGGCAAAGCGTCTGGGAACGCTGTGAACCGCCACCACGCGTCGAACCAAGAAAGGCCCCAAGCAGCAGGGGGCGGCAGTTATAATGCCCTCACCGATGGGTGTTAATCATGAGGTATTGAAATCCGCGCCTCTGTAACGCCGCGTTGAACCTTGGACAGATGCAATCGTTGCGAGACAATCGGAGGCCCTTTCAGCCAACGACCAAATTGGAATGGCTTTAGGACGCCGTGAGAACGTGGCTGATCAAGATCGTTGAAGGTCGTTACCGTTCACTGGTCTCCCGTCGGACCATTCAGAGCTTCGACCGCAGCCGATCGGCAACCCGGCGGGCGATCGCTGCCGACGCCTCGTCCGGGATCGGGAACACCGAACTGACGTTGATCTCGCCAAGCACGTAGCTGTCGGTCCCGTCGGCGCCGGGCGGGCCGAGCATGAAGTCCGCGTCCCAGATCATCGGCAGGTCGCGCCGCGCGATGTCCAGCAGGGAGGTCAGCTGCGGCGTCCACTCGTCTTCCATCAACCGGCGCAGGCGCTGGAAGCGCGGGTCGGCATTGAAGGTGTAGAGCCGCGGTCCAGCCTCGGCGCGCGCGGCCGGTGCGTCGACCAGGGCCTTGACCTTCTGGTGGCCGAAGCCGGCGCAGCGATCGCCTGCCATGTAGCAGCGCACCACACCTTCGCGGAGGCGCGCCTGGAACGGCTGATCGATCACGCAGCCGTCTTCGAAATACTCGACACACCGCGCGAGAAACTCGTCCAACGCCAGCTCCTCCGATGCGTCCTTGGCGGCATCCAGCACGCGTACCATCGGCGCCTTGCGTGGACTTGCCAGCGTCTCGACCTTCCAAACGCCCTGGCCGCCGTTGCCGCGGTTGCGCTTGATCACGCGTGGGCCAGCGGCGAGCCGCGCCGGCAATTCGACGCGCATGGCCTCGATGGTTCGATAGAGGGCCGTGTCGCAGCCCCAGCTCATGGTGCGGGTACGATGGAGCACCTCCTTGGTGCCCATCTTGAGGATCACATCGGGATGGGCGCTCACCCAGACGCCGCGCGCCGCGACCTCGCGCAGCAGCGCGTCGAGCTTGGCGCGGTTGCGCCCCTCGTGAATCGGGTTGACCCAGACGAGCACGCCATCGAGCGTGGCGAGCCGTGCGCGCACGGCGTCGAGGACATCGTCCTCGTAGACCACCGGTTCCGCATCGACGCCGACATCGGCGAGCGCCGCAAAGACGGCCTTGAACCGGCTGGTGTCTGGTGTGGCACTGCGGCGCGCTGCTTCATCGCCCCGCCATAAGATAGCGATACGGCCGAGGCGAGCTGTGGGCTCAGACACGGAAAACGGCTCCGCGTTCATGATCGTGCTCCCGTCCGCGCTGGCGCGAACCGTGAGCAGGACTTGGACGGGGAACCGTCTATGAGACGCCGGGAGCCTGCGATGCCCCGACACTCCATAAATAGCCGCGGCACGCCGTGCGATCAAGCTTCAGCGGTCCCTAGGGGCTTCCAACCCTCTCCGCGCCGACACCTTGAACCGCTACCATGTCTTGTCCCAACTGGGTTTCGAGGCCGGAAACCATCGTTAGGGTCGTCGACCTGCCGAATTCCGAACGCATCACCGGCACGACGGACAAACATACAAAGTGACACATGCGTAGTCGCTGGTTCGAAGTCCCTGCCTCTTGAAGGTGCAGTGATGTCACGGTCGATCCACTTTGGCGTCTTTCTGCGCGGAACTGGAGTTCTCCATGGCGTTCATATCCAAGACACCGAAGCCGCCGTACTATGCTGTTATCTTTACGTCCATCAACGCAGACGTTGACCATACCGAGCACGCCCAGATGTCACGCCGCATGGTGGAATTGGCCGCGACCTACGATGGGTTTCTCGGGATCGAGGCTTCGAGGAATACGGACGGGGCTGGCGTGTCGGCGATCTACTGGAAAGATACGGATTCAATCGCGGCTTTTGGCCGAGATCCTGAGCATCTCATTGCAAAGAAGAAAGGCCGCGAAATTTGGTATTCGCACTACATGATCCGGATTTGCAAGGTCGAGCGCGAATACGGTAGGTCCGATTGAAGCGGCTAAAGGTGCAGTCATGCCACGGTCGATCCACTTTGGCGTCTTTCTGCTCGGAACCGGCAATCACACCGCCGGTTGGCGCTATCCCGGCGCCGACCAGACCTTTCTCGACATCAGGGTGCTCCAGCGTGTGGCTGCCATCGCCGAACGGGGGCTGTTCGACTTCCTGTTTCTGGGCGATGGCCTGGCCGCCAATCTGGGCAACCACCCATCCTATACGTGCCGTCTGGAGCCGATGACTCTGCTCTCGGCGCTGGCGATGACGACAACGCATGTCGGTCTCGCCGCGACCATGTCGACGACCTACAGCGATCCCTACACGGTGGCGCGCATTTTCGCGTCGCTCGATCACATCAGCGGCGGCCGGGCGGCCTGGAACGCGGTCACGACCTCGGGGTCGCAGGCCGGCGGCAACTTCGGCCGCACGCATCCCAACCACGAGCTGCGCTACGAGATCGCGGAAGAATTCATCAACGTGGTGCGCGGCCTGTGGGATTGCTGGAGCGACAAGGCGATCATTGCCGACCGCAAGACCGGCAAGTTCTTTGACGAGAGCGAGGTCAAGCCGCTCAACCACGAAGGTCCGCGCTTTTCGGTGAAGGGTCCCATCAACATGGGCCGCTGTCCGCAAGGCCGGCCGCTGGTGCTCCAGGCCGGCGGCTCCGATCGCGGCCAGAACCTCGCGGCCCGCACCGCCGACGTGGTGTTCTCGGTGGTGCAGGACTTCGAGGAGGCGAAAGTTGCCTATTCCGACCTCAAGCAGCGCGTTCGCCGCTTCGGCCGCGATCCCGACAGCGTGACGATCCTGCCGGGCGTCATGCCGATCATCGGCAAGACCGACGCGCAGGCGCGCGACGTGCTCAACACGCTGCAAAGCTACGTCGACTCGAAAGAGGGGCTGGCGATGCTGTCGTCACGGTTGGGCGTCGACATCTCGAAATATCCGCTCGACGGGCCGATTCCGGATCTCCCGCTCCCCAACACATCCCACGGCTTCGCCCGGGCGCTGCTGTCCAAGGGCAAGCGCGAGAACTTGTCGCTGCGCGACCTCTACAATCTGACCGCTGCGGCGCGCGGACACTGGGTGCTTTGCGGCTCGGTGCAGACCATCGCCGATACGTTCGAAAAGTGGTTCCTGGACGGTGCGGCGGACGGCTTCAATGTGATGCCGGCCTGGTTCCCGGGCGCGTTCGACGAATTCGTCGACCTCGTCGTTCCGGAGCTGCAACGGCGCGGCCTCTACCGCAAAGCCTATACGGGCACGATGCTGCGCGATCACCTCGGACTGTCTCGTCCCGCGATTGGCGAAGTCCCGGGCCTGATGCAACAATCGAAAGCGGCCGGTCCTGAGCGGAGGAGCTCATGACTGTCATATCCCGCATTGTCCTGCGCCTCGCCACGGCGGCTGCCGTCGCTTGCGCCATCTCGCCATCGGCGTTGGCGCTCGATTATCCGACCAAGCCCGTTCGTCTGATCGTCGGCGTCGCCCCCGGCGGGGCGAACGACACCGTCGCCCGCCTGCTGGCGCAACCGCTGTCCGAGCGGCTCGGCCAGCCGGTTGTGGTCGAGAACCGGCCGGGAGCCGGCGGCAACATCGGCCTTGAAGCCGTCGTCAATGCGCCGCCGGACGGCCATACGCTGCTGTTTGCCATCGTCGGCGAACGCGCTCAGCGCCTCGTTCTACGACAAGTCGAGCTTCAGTTTCGCGCGCGACATCGCCCCGGTCACGGGCCTGGTGCGCGGGCCGCTCATCATGGAGGTCAACCCGTCGTTTCCGGCCAAGACGATCCCCGAATTCATCGCCTATGCCAAGGCCAACCCCGGCAAGATCAACATGGCGTCGGCCGGCATCGGCAACACCACCCATGTCGTCGGCGAGCTGTTCATGATGTTGACCGGCACCAAGTTCACCCACGTGCCCTATCGCGGCGGGGCGCCCGCGGTCACGGATCTCCTCAGCGGGCACGTGCAGGTCTACTTCGACGGGATATCGGCATCGCTCGATCATGTCAGGTCGGGACGACTGCGCGCGTTGGGCGTGACCACCGCAGAGCGCGCAGACGTGCTGCCGGACGTTCCGAGCATCGGCGAGTTCGTCCCGGGCTACGAGGCGGGCGGCTGGTATGGGATCGGCGTCCCCAGGAATGTCCCCGCCGAGATCGTCGACAAGCTCAACCGAGAGATCAATGCCAGCCTCGCCGATCCGAAATTGAAGACGCGATTGGCCGATCTTGGCTACGCGACGGCCGGCAGCTCGCCCGCCGAGTTCGGCAGCATGATCGCCCGCGAAATCGAAAAATGGGCCAAGGTGCTCAAGTTTGCAGGCATAAAGCCGGATTGATCCGGAATTTCAAGTTACATACTGGCGTACGGCTGTCACCGCACCAAGTTGGAGCAGCATTGCGAGTTCGTCTCGGCAGACCCATTCCTCCGCGATCTTCCCATCCCGAATGCGAAAGTTCGTGATGGATGACCAACTGACCGTTGCGCCGACTGGCACCGCATGCCGGCCGAGACGGCTTGTCCAGTCTGCACGATGCACAGCTTTGTGAGTAAGCCGGCACGACACGAGATCACCTTCGACGATCAGGTCGTGGATCGTCGTCGTGAATTTGCTATACGGATCGATGATTGCCTTTTTCCAGGCACGCTTGAACTCATCGATACCTCTAATCGGCTCCGCAATCTCCGGCCGATGGACGACGCAGTCGCGCACCCACAACTCGTCCAGTACAGCAAAGTTCTGCTTATCCACGGCTTCAGAAAAATAGCGACGAACAACGTCTTTGGACGATGCGTTGGCCATCTGTCTCTCCGTTTAGAGTGCCGAGAAGCCGCGCATTGCCCTATCGTATTGCGAGGATGAACAGGCGCGGAAACTTCAGCATGATTTTGCCGTCGAAACGTGCCGGATAGGCGAGCCCAATTTCTGCGGTGTATTTGGCGATGAACGTTTCCCGCGCCGCAGCCGCAAGCGGCGCGAGGAATGGCCGCATGCCCGAACCCTTGAACCATTCGACGACGCCGTGGTGGCTTTCGAGGATGTGGTTGTAGTGCGTGTGCCAGATGTCGATGTGGCTGCACAACGGGCGCAGCAGATCGTAGTAACTCTCGGGACGCGGCAGGTCGTTGCGCGCTGCGTTAGACTGGCCAAGAGATGCTGCGACCTTTTCCATCAGCATGAGCGCAGGCTCGTTGGTGTTGTCCGGCATCTGCACGGCAAGAACGCCACCTGACGGTAGTGACTGGAGCAAACGTGCCAACACCTTTGGATGGCTCCGGCACCCAGTGAAACACGGCATTGCCGAACAAAAGATCGGTGCCCGGCTCCGGCATCCAGGTCGAAAGATCGGCTTCGACGAATTTCAAGCTTGGGAGCTGCGACCGTGCCTGCCGCAGCATGTCCGACGAAGAATCGACCCCGATCACCTCCGCGTCGGGAAACCGCTCGATGAGCAATTCCGTCGAGTTGCCAGGCCCGCATCCGAGGTCGGCGATGCGCCTTGGCGAATCGAGCGGCACCAGCGCCAGCAGATCGCGAGGCGGGCGGGTGCGCTCGTCCGCGAACTTGAGATACTGCTTGGCGCTCCAATCCTTTGCCGCTCGGTCGCGTTGCGAGTGGGCGGTCATCGCGAATTCCTCCTGCGGCGCGTCAGCGCGGGGCGGTCGCTCGCACCGACGGCAGCTCGGACATGCGACGCTGCCATGCGGCGAGCTGCGGACGGCCGGCGGTAAGGTCGCCGGGGCCTCTCGTCCGCGCGACATCGAGAGCGACCGTCAGGATCAAGTGCGCCATGCTCGGAGCGCCGTGCAGCGGCGGATCGGTCACCCGTGCTTCGAAGAAATCGGCTATGCGCTGCATGCGCGCGGCTTCGTGGGCGAGCACGGTGGGCGAACGCTCGCTCTCGGGCCGCTGCATTTCGCGCGTCCAAACCGAAATTCCGTCACACATGCTGCGCGCCGAGGCTTCCAGCCGGCGATAGGCCCAATCGGTTTCGCGAGACGGATGATGGAATCGAGGCTTGCCATCGAGGCTGTCGAGGTAGGCGCAAATCGGCTGACTATCCTCCATGCCGCTGCCGGCATCGTCGACGAGGTAGGGCACGCGGCCGGACGGATTGATCTGATAGTAGGGACTGCCGACCGTGCGCGTTTTGGCCTCGATGATTTCCACCCGGTCCGCCATCCCCTTTTCGATCACGAGGATGCGAGCCAACCGCGCGTACGGCGACATGGGCGTGACGTAAAGCTTCATTGGGGACGGTGGTTTTCAAAGGCCGAGAGTTGACCCGTGCAACATAGCGCTGCGCCGGCCGGTAAACTAATATATGCTAACACCAATTCTCATATCTATTGGATATGGCTATGGAGCTCCGCCATCTTCGCTATTTCATCGCGGTCGCTGAGGAAAGGCACGTCACGCGAGCCGCCGAGCGGCTGGGCATGCAGCAGCCTCCGCTCAGCCAGCAAATTCGCGCACTGGAGCGGGAGCTCGACGTGCAATTGTTTCGTCGACTGCCGCGCGGCGTCGAATTGACCGACGCCGGGACGGCGTTGCTCGCCGACGCCCGGGCGATCCTGTCCCACATCGACCATGCTTTCGCGACGACCAGACGCACCGCGCGCGGCGAACAGGGCCAAATCGCGGTCGGGTTCACGAGCTCGGCCCCCTTCAATCCCTTCGTGCCGCGCATCATTCGCGCGTACCGGGACGCGTTTCCGTTGGTTTCATTGACGCTGGACGAAGGCGGCACGACGGACCTGATCGACGATCTGCGCAGCGAAAGGATCGACGCCGCGTTCATCCGCACCGCGATCACCAATCAGGAAGGGCTTGTCGTCAGCACGTTGTTGCAGGAAGCGATGGTTCTGGCCTTGCCGCGCGGTCATGCTCTTGCGCGGCGCGAGAACGCGAGCAAGGGCCTCGCTTTGAAGGCGCTCGCCGCCGAGACATTCATCGTTTATCGGCGCCGCAGCGGTCCAGGCCTCTACGACGCCATTCTTGCGGCATGCAACGCCGCAGGATTTAGTCCTCGTATCGGTCAGGAAGCGCCCCGGATCGTGTCGACCTTGAACCTGGTCGCCGCCGGACTCGGCATCTCGCTGGTCCCGGAATCGCTGCAACTCATGCGCATGGACGGAGTGGTATTTCGCCGCCTGATCGGCGCATCGCAGCCGAAGGCTCCGCTCTATCTGGCGGCGCGGCGCGGCGAGACCTCGACTGTGGTCCGCAAGTTTCTGGAGCTCGTCAGGCGGTCAGGACGTGCCACGTAGGCTTGTGTCGTGCAATGTCGACTCAGGCTTAGCTCGGCCCGGCTTCCTTGGCGACCGGCCACCAAAGTTTCTGTTCGGCCTCGATGAAGCGGGCAAAATCGCCAGTGAAGAGCGGCCGAAAAGGCGTGCCAGTTTGTTCAAGCCGAGTTTTGATTTCAGGAGTCTCAAGGACCTGGCGGATGCTGGCGGCCAGCCGCTGAACGATGACATCGGGAACTCTCTTGGAGGCAAAGATTCCGCTCCAGCCGACCGCCACGAGCCCCGGAATTGTTTCCGCCGCGGTTGGTAAATCGGGAGCGGTGGTCACTCGCTCCCTGGCCATGATCGCAAGCGCCCTCAGATCGCCAGACGCGAAATGCGCGTTGAGCCCAGACCGGGCCTCGATCACTCCATGAATCCGCCCACCTAGAATCTCCCGAATCGCTTCGTTGGTGCCACCGGTCGAGTAGGGAACCACCGTCACCGATGCCTTTGTCAGCGTAGCGAAAAGCCGCGCAGCCAAATGCGGCAGACTGCCCGCAGGGTTGGTGCCGATGATCAGCTTGTCAGGTTGTGCTTTGGCAAGCGCGATGAACTCGGCAAGGCTGTTGACGCCAAGTTTAGGTGAGACGGCAAGCACCATGCCTTCGCTCCCGGTCAACGCAATCGGAACGAGGTCGCGGTTAACGTCGAACGGCAATTTATCCCGTTGCGCCGGAAGAATTGTGAACACCGAGGAAACACTCGAAAGCAGCGTATAGCCATCGGCCGGGGCTGACAGGACCGCTTGAACGCCAAGCACGCCGCCGGCGCCCGCGCGGTTTTCGATCACTACCTGGCGGCCCCATATTGTGGTGAGTTCGTTGCCGATAAGGCGCACCCTGATATCGGGCGCCGAGCCCGGCGGCAACGAGAGAACAATTCTGACCGGTTGTGAGGGGTAGATCGCTTGAGCAACGCCCGGCTGAGAGTTGACCGAGGTTGCGACAAGTAAGGTCGTAAGAGAGGCGGCAGTCATCCTCATACGCATGACGTATCCTCACTGTTTGCAAATCCGGGTATTGCCCCCTCGGATTGCAGCGCCCGTTGCCGCTCGTGCATGAATGCTGTCGTCGTCTATAAATCGAGCGGGCAGAAAGCAGGTGCCGTCCGAGTGCTGTCACCAAAGGCACAGCGCGTTCGGCAGGTCCCGCTGCTACGATCTGTAGCTATTATTGCCTCTTTGCCCCGCGTACGAAAGGAGCGGGGTCGAGGTCGCCTTTGGCACATCGCGTCATTTCGCTGCGATGCAACGGCATGTCCGTTATTGCAGCAACAGCCGACATTGGGCGGCGCTGGGCGCGGATTGTAATGGCGCAAATGACCCATGGCGGACACCCTCCAATCCCTTCAGCCCCTATCAAAGTGTTCAATTGTGCAGTTACGATGCTGCCTCCTGGCTGAGGGTGTGGGTGCACATGAGGCGGCGAGATTTTCTTGCAGCTCTTGGAGGCGCGGCGGCAGCACGGCCGCTTGCCGCGCGGGCGCAGGATCGGGCGCGGCGGATCGGTGTGCTGATGGGCTTTCCCGAGAGCGACTCGCAAGCCCAGGCCTATATCGCGGCGTTCCGGGAAGGACTCCAGAAGCTTGGGTGGACGGAAGGCCGCAACATTCGGATTGACACGCGCTGGCCGATACCCGGCGACGCGGGCTCCATACAGCGATTTGCTGGGGAGCTTGTCGCGTTGCAGCCCGATGTCATTCTTTCGAACACCACGCCAGCCACAGCCGCGCTACTGCAACGGACGCGTACCATTCCCATCGTTTTCGCGATGGTTGCCGATCCGGTCGGTAGCGGCTTCGTCGCGAGCTTTCCGCGGCCGGGCGGCAACGTTACCGGTTTCGCGGTGGCGGAGGGCTCGCTCGGGGGCAAGTGGATTGAACTGCTCAAAGAGATTGCTCCGCGCGTTGCCAGGGTCGCGATGCTGTTCAACCCGGTCGTGGCGACCTATGCCGAGTTTTGGCTGAACCCATTCAAAGCCGCCGCTGCCGCCTTCGGCGTGGACGCGATCGCAGCACCTGTTCGCGACAAGGCGGAGCTCGAATCCGTCGTTGCTACGCAGGCACGCGCGCCGAACAGCGGCTTTGTGGTAATGCCCGATAGCTTCACGGACGCCCATAGCGCTGAGATCACGTCATTGGCGGCTCGCTATCGTCTCCCTGCCGTGTACGCGTACCGTTTTTTCACGGCGGCTGGCGGCCTGATGTCGTACGGGGTCGAGCTGATCGATAATTTTCCGCGCGCGGCAACCTATGTGGACCGCATTCTCAAGGGCGAGAAGCCCGCCGACTTGCCGGTGCAAGCGCCTGCCAAATATGTGCTGACGATCAACCTCAAGACCGCGAAGGCGCTCGGCCTCGACGTACCTTTGTTATTCCAGCAGCGCGCCGACGAACTGATCGATTGAGGATGGTGTTTGCTGCGGTGCATGAGTTTCTTGTTGGCACATCGCCGACATGCTGTTGCCCGCCGTGAATGTCGCTTTCGAGGCCAAAGCCGACATGGCCGAACAGCTTAGAGATCGTGTCGCCTACCGGCGCATGTGACGCCGCCCGCTTGCGCGCGGGGAGCCATTTGTCCGACACTCGCTGCCAAGAAAGTCCAGCCCGTTGCGACGCCGGGCCATCCCGGGGGCGAAACGGGCGAGGCGCTTTCGTATCAGGGAGGCGAGCATGTCAATTTCAACGTCGTATCGGCGCATGGTTGTTGCCGGAAGCATTGCGTATCTGGCGGCGGTATTGCCGCTCGCGGCGCAGCCGTCACCGACTTCGTCCAATCCGAATATCCCGCCGATGTCTCAAGGCCGGCCGGGCTTCAGCCCGATCGATCAAACCAGGGTCGAGCTGAGCAAGCAGGACATCAACCTCAAGGGTCATCCGGTCCCGCCGGTTGCCACGGCTGTCGACAAGCTGCCGCTCGACAAGATCAAGCTGCCGGCAGGTTTCAAGGCCGAGGTCTGGTCGAGCGGTCATGCAGGCGCCCGCACCATGGTGATGGGCGACAAGGGTACCATGTTCATGGGCACGCGGATCATCGGGCGCGTCTATGCCATCACCGACAAAGGCGGCAAGCGCGAGCCCAAGGTGATCATCCAGGGCCTGACCCAGCCCAACGGCCTCGCATTCAAGGACGGCTCGCTTTACGTGTTCGCAATCAACAAGGTCTATCGCTACGACAAGATCGAGGACAATCTCGATAAGCTCCCCGAGCCGGTGGAGCTGACCAAGGCCTATGATCTGCCCGACACCATCCACCACAATTGGAAATACGTGGATTTCGGACCCGACGGAAAGATGTATGTGCAGGTCGGCGCCAACTGTAACGTCTGCGAGATCAATCCCGGCGTACACGGCCAGATTTGCCGGTACAATGCGGATGGCACCGGCATGGAAATCGTCGCGCGCGGCGTCCGCAATACGGTTGGCTTCGACTGGCATCCGGTGACCAAGGAATTGTGGTTCACCGACAATGGCCGCGACTGGGCCGGCAACGCTGGGCCGGAGGACGAACTCAACCGTATCGCCAAGGGCAACGAAGGTGCGAACTTCGGCTTCCCGTACTGCCACGCCAACGGCATTGCCGATCCGGATATCAAGAAGCCCAATCCGTGCGCGGGTGTCACGTTGCCGGCGGCGCTGACCGGGCCGCACTCGGCCGGGCTTGGCATCAAGTTCTACACCGGCGACATGTTCCCGAAGTCCTACAAGAACGTCGCCTTCATCGCGCGGCACGGCTCATGGAATTGCGAGAAGAAGTTCGGCTATGACGTGGCGATCGCCCGCATCTCCGGCGGCAAGGCGAAGATCGAGCCATTCCTGACCGGGCTTCTCAACGAAGCGAAGAACGAGTTCTACGGCCGCCCGTCCTACGTCTTCCAGATGAAGGACGGGTCGCTGCTCGTTTCCGATGAGAACAACGGCGCCGTCTACCGCATCAGCTACGGCGATGCGAAGACGGTCTCGAGGTAAGTACTGGCGTGACGGACGCGCTGACAAAACGGTGGCGGCCGCTAGTGTCCCGAACCCGAAGTTCGCATGATTGCGCGGCGAGCTCGTTTGCGAACTTCGGGTTCAAAGGGACACTAGAATCATGATGTTGCTAGTGTCGCTTTGATTCGGAAGTTCGCTAAGGAGCAAGCTGAGAACTCGGGCGAACTTCCGAATTGCGACACTAGCCTTCGGGCTCGCGGCCGTTTCCGCTTGGGTGCTCCCGGCCGCCGCGCAGCGAGGCTTTAGCTGCGGAATGTTGGTTGAAGGAATGAAGGACTGAACCGATGCATCCGTGCCGCCGTGAGTTCCTATCCGGTAGCGCGGCGGTTACCCTCAGCGCTGCATCCGGCTACGCCCAGCAGCGCCGGCTATTCGACAGCCATTGCCACGTCATCGATCACCGCTTCCCGATCGTGGCGAACCAGGGATATACCCCGCCGAACTTTCCGCTCGAAGCCTATCTCGCGGAGGCAAAGCCGCTTGGAGTTGTGGCCGGTGCGGTCGTGTCGGGCTCATTCCAGGCCAATGATCAGACCTATCTAATGGATATCCTGCCGCGGCTCGGTGCCGGCTGGGTTGGCGTAACTCAAATTCCGAACGACCTTCCCGACGCCGAGATAACGAAGCTCGCTATGCTTGGCGTGCGTGCCGTGCGTTTCAATGTGTTTCGAGGCCGCATTGACAGCGTGGACGACATTATGGCGCTGGCCGCGCGCTGCCATGCGGTCGCGAGCTGGCATTCGGAAATCTACGCTGATGCGGCCTCGCTCAAGCCGCATGTCGGAAAATTGTCGAAGCTGCCGCAGCTTTGTATTGACCACCTCGGCATGACAGAAGCCGGTGTGCCGGTGCTACTCGATCTTGTCGCTGCTGGCTGCAAGGTGAAGGCGACCGGCTTTGGGCGCGTGATGCTGGATGTACCTAAGACGCTGGAACTAGTTGCACAGAAGAATCCGAATGCGCTCGTATTTGGTACCGACATTCCGTCGACACGCGCCAAGCGGCCATTCATGCCAGCCGACATCGATCTGGTCGAGCACGTGCTCGGGCTCGACCTCGCCAAGAAAGCCTTCTGGGACAACCCGCTCGCGCTTTACAGAGTCAAGCAGATAGCGGCAGGCTGATGTCTTCGCGTGACCGGGCTTAGAAAGTCCCCCAAAAACGATTATTGAGCTGTGAGGCCGTCGGCACGCGCGTGGACCTGACCGCTTGGGCTTCTGCCTTTGAGCGCATTTCCTGCCGAATTTCCCAGACGCGACCGAGCACGAAGCCCAGCGCGAACGCAGTTAGCAAACTCGCAAGTCCGAACATGGCTGTCAGCATCAAGGGCTCCCCATTTGCGGTAAGTCAACAGCTTGCGACATCAGGGGTTACCGAAGTGTTATTCGCTGACGGCCACGCGCCCGAAAACAAGTTCCACCCGCAACCGTTGGCCGTCCACTTGCGCCCCGTGTGTGACCTCCAGTCGGGGCGGGTGTCAGCGCCAATCAAGCCGCCTTGCGTGCAGACGATGCGCGCCTTCCGAGCGGGCCAGGAAAGAACGCGGTGTCCTAATTTCGTAGGAACCAGGCCAGGACAGTATCCGATCGATGGCATGCGATCGATGGCAGGCGATCCTTTGATCCGGGCAAGCGCCTGATATCATTGGGAAAACGTTCTCGATCGCCGGTGTGGCGGAGAAGCATCACCATGGCACGATCGCGCCGCGCCCGGGCTGAACGTGTTGAGAACGGGTTGACGCCAATACAACTTGCGCGGGGAAAATAGCCCGCAAACGCAAGCGGTCTGGAGCGACAAGCGATTTTGCAATAGCAAGCGATCGAACGGTTGACGGCCGCGCGTTACGGGGGCCCGCAATGATCGCAACACGAACCTGTAATTTTGGCTGCAATTTTGCGCGCGCGTTGTTGATGGCGTCGGTGCCGCCGGCCCGCTGATGATCGCGGCCTCGGGCGGGGCGGGTGCGCAAAGCGCGTCGCCGGCAGCCGGCGCTCGCGACGCCTATGCCAAAGGGACCAAAGGCCCAGCGCCCGTTTGCCGCCGCCTGTGGTCTGGTCGAGCTGGAGCGGCCTCTATGGCGGCGTCTCGTTCGGGGCCACTTCGATCGGCGGGAGCCCCGACGTATGCTGAGCCATGGCGTCAACAATACGACCTCGGTTTCGGCCAGCGGCACGGTGCAGCAGAGCACATCGATCACCGATACGCTGAGCACCGGCAGCGGCCGCAACTGGGGCGGGCAGGCGGACACTATCTGGGCTACAATTACCGCCTCGGCAGCAATTGGATCGTCGGCGCGCAGGTCGAGGGGACCGTCGCGAACAATTTTGTGCAGCTCGATGCCAACCAGATCAGCCTGTCCAACCGGACCACGGTGACGACGCCGCTGGGTGGGGTGGGCGCGACAACGACCTCGCAGACGGTCACCACCGTGGGCTTCGTTGACGCTCTGGCGGAACGCTGGGCGGTGTCGGCGCTGCTGCGAGCCGGCTGGCTGATCGACCCGCGCGATCTGATCTATGTGATCGGCGGTTATACCTATGGCGGCTTCGAATGGGGCACCCGCACGTTCGGTCTCAACGGCGCCACCATCGGCGGCGGCTGGGAGCACCAGATTGCACCGGCCTGGACGCTCAGGGCGGAGTACCGCTACACGCGCTTCGAGGACAAGGACTTCGTTCGTTCGACGAGCTCGACCATCAACCAGACCAACGTCAGCGCCGCGGGGCCGCCAGCACGACCGCGAGCACGAGCGCGACCACCAGCACGGATCGGGTGGCGGGCCTCGACCTGCACACGCTCCGCTTCGGGATCACCCATTACTTCGGCAGCGACCCGTCCGCTTTTGTTGTGCCCGTTTCCCCGCTGGTGACCAAAGGCCCGCCGCCTGGCGTGGCCTGGCCGACGAGTTGGACGGGCCTCTACGGCGGCGTCTCGTTCGGGGCCGCCTCGCTGCAACGCGACAACGTCGTCGCTGACCCACACCGTCACCAATTCGACCAACGACATAAACACCTCACGTAGGCCCAGACGAGCATTACCGATACCCTCGCCAACAGCAGCGGCCGCAACTGGGCGGGCTGGCGGACATCTATCTGGGTTACAATGTCCGCCTCGGTAGCAATTGGATCGTCGGCGCGCAGGTTGAGGGAACCATCGCGAACAATCAGGTGCACCTCGATGGCTCGCAGGTGGGGCTCGGAACCGGGCCACGACGACGACGCCGCCCGGCACGACATCGACCGTGTCGCCGCTCAGCACCGGTACCACCAACGACGCGCTGGCGGAACGCTGGGCGGTGTCCGCGCTGGCACGGGTCGGTTGGCTGATCGACCCGCGCGATCTGGTCTATGTGGTCGGCGGCTATACCTATGGCGGCTTCGAATGGGGCAAGCCGCGTGTTCGGGCTCAACGGCGCCACCGTCGGCGGCGGTTGGGAGCGCCAGATCGCGCCGTCGTGGACGCTGAAGGCGGAGTACCGCTACACCCGCTTCGAGGACAAGGACCATCGTTCACACCGTTCAGCCTCGGTCGATCTTCAGCACCCACCGCCGGCGGCGGCTCGGTCAGCACGAGCACCATCAACAGCTCGTCCCACGACCACGTCGCGGGTGTCGGGGCCTCGAGCAGCACGCGCTCCGCGTCGGACTTACGCATTACTTCGGCAGCGACGTGGGCGCGGCCGCGCCGGGCGCCGCCGCCATGGTTGTCAAGGCGCCGCCGCTCGTTACAGCCGGGCCGAGCTGGGCCGGCCCCTATGGCGGCGTGTCGTTCGGCCTCACCTCCATGCACGTGGCCACGGACTCCACCTTCGATCTTGGTGTTCAACTTTTTGACGACGGCTCCCGGGTTTCACTGGGACGACCAGGTCCAGGCCCAGAATGGCGTCTTCAGTACGCGCGGCCGTCAAGACCGGCGCCGTCGCCGATATTTTCGCTGGATACAACATGGCCTGGGGGCCGAAGGTCGTTGCCGGCGTGCAGGGCGAGGGCAGCGTCGTGCAAGCGTTGATGACGGGAGATGGAGCGCTTTCGCAGTTTTCAACGTCACGGACGTGCCGACGCCGCCGGGCGGCGCGGCGGGGACAATCACACAGACCGGTTCTGACCGCCCAGTCGACTACATTCAAGCACGCAGGCCCGTTGGATGATATCGGCGCTCGGGCGAGCCGGCTGGCTGATCGACCCGCAGGATCTGATCTATGTCATCGGCGGGTGGAGCTATGGCCACTTCACCAACAGCGACCGGGTGTTCGCCATGCACGGGCCAGCGGTCGGCGCCGGCATCGAGCGTCAGGTGGCCCGGTCATGGACCGTGAAGGCGGAATATCGCTATACCCATTTCCTGGCCAAGGACGTGCCGTCGCGCGACTCCAGAGTTAAAATTACGACCGCCGGAACGACCAACGCAAAGCTTTACCGGCGTCTTCAACGAGACCGATCGCATCGCGGTCAACATGCACACCGTGAGGCTCGGCATGTCGCATTATTTCGCCAGCCGTTAACCAATCAATCGACGGCCGCGGGCCGCTACGCCGGTTCTTCGTTGCGGCCCTCGCCGACGCGGGTGCCCGAAATCAGACGGTCAACGACCTTCACTTGAGAGGCAGGGCACCAGCGGCGTCGCCGCCAGGCTTCCGAAGGCGCCGGGAACCAAAGCCGACGCCGCCCTGGTCGGCGCGGGCCTTGTCTGCCGACCCGCACAGACCGGCAAGCAAACCCAAAGCCGCTGCAAAGGCTCGAGCACGCTTTAATGTGATCGAAACAAACGCATCTCGCATCGCATGCTCCCCCAGTCTCGATTTCACCGGCCGCCGCTCACGGCTCGAACGCGAAAACCTTCTTCCAGTCGCGCTTCATGTCGACGACGGTCCAGCCCTTCGCCGCGCCCTCGTCGAGCGCCTTGTCGAGCTTGCCGATGTGCGATTGCGGTCGTAGGCCCATTCGCGCTCGGCATCGGTGTGATGCACGATGCCCATGAAGCGCGCGCCCGCTGCCGGCCGCGGTCCATTGCAGCATCTGCTGGTCGCCGTCGGAATTGCCGAAGGCGAAGATCGGCCGCCGGCCGATGAAGCGGTTGATGCCGACCGGCTTGCCCGGGCCGTCGTCGATGAACTCGACCTTGGCGTCCTTCATCAGCACCGGCTTGCCGTCCGCGCCCATCTGGAACTTGGTCACGCCCGACGAGCCGACCACCTGCTCGGGCGGAATGCCGTAGACCTGCTCGGTCCACGGCCGCATGAACTCGATGCCGCCGCCGGAGACGATGAAGGTCTTGAAGCCGTTGGCGCGCAGATAGGCGAGCAGCTCCAGCATCGGCTGGTAGACGAGCTCGGTGTAGGGCCGGTTGAAGCGCGGATGCCGCGCGGTGGCGATCCAGTCGAGCACGATCTTGGCGAACTCCTCGGTGGTCATGCCGGCGTGGGTCGCCGCCATGATCTCGCAGCAGGCCCTTCTCGCCGGCGGCGGCCAGCGCCTTCATGTCGCCTGTCGAGCACGCGCCTTGAACGGCTGCTTCGTCTTCCATTCCGGATGCTGCGGCGCCAGCGCCTTGACGCGGTCGAACGCGAACGCGAGCTGGAAATAGATCGGCTGCTCGGCCCACAGCGTGCCGTCGTTGTCGAAGGTGGCGATGCGCTCGGTCGGCCGGCACGAAGTCCGCGCCGCCCTGCGTGGTCACGCGCGCGACGAAATCGATGATGGATTTCTTCGCCGCGCCGTCGTTCCAGGAGGGCAGCGGATCGGTTTGCGCGACGCGCAGCGGCGCTCGCCGAAGCCGCAGAAGCGCGGCAGCGAGCAAGCGCGGCGAGCAGCGCACGCCGTGACGGTTGCGCGAGCATGACGACCTCTCATCGCGACTCGAGCTCGAAGATATCGCCGGCCGGCATCGCTGCCGGCCGGCGCATCGCTGTCGCCGGCCTTCAGCCGCCCGTGCGCTCTTGCAGCTTCTCCATGATCTGGTCGACGCTGAAGCTCGACGGCCTCTGCCGCGGCGGGAATTCCTTGAACGTCCGAGGAACTGCGCCACGACGCGCCTGCGCCGGCAACGATCAGGAACGCGCGTCTGATCATCCAGTCCTAATAGGTGTTCGACGTGATGTCGGCGCGCTCGTAGGGGTCCATGCGCAGGTTGAACATCTTCGGCACGCGCAGGCAGACGAACGGCTCGGCCCAGATCCGCAGCGTGCCCTGCGACCCGCTGCTCGCAGAACACGATCTTCCAGTTCTCGTAGCGGACGCCGACGAGCTGGCCGTCGTCGTTGAAGTAGAAGAACTCCTTGCGCGCCGACTTCTCCTGCTGGCCCGGTGAGGTACGGCAGCTGGTTGTAGCCGTCGAGATGGACCTTGAAGGTCTTGCCGCCGGCGCTGCCAGCCCGTGAGCAGCTTCTCCTTGACGTCGGGGTCGCCGGCCGCCGCGAGCAGCGTCGGGAACCAGTCGAGCGCCGCAGACGATCTCGTTCGAGACCTGACCCGGCTTGATGTGGCCCGGCCAGCGGATCATCGCCGGCACGCGGAAGGCGCCTTCCCAGTTGGTGTTCTTCTCGCTGCGGAACGGCGTCATGGCGCCGTCCGGCCAGGAGTTCATGTGCGGGCCGTTGTCGGTGGTGTAGACGACGATGGTGTTGTCGGCGATGCCGAGGTCGTCGAGCGCCTTGAGCAGCTTGCCGACGTGGCCGTCGTGCTCGATCATGCCGTCGGCATATTCGCTGATGCCGCTCTGGCCCGCGCGATTCGCGGCCGCACATGCGTGTAGAGGTGCATGCGGGTCGAGTTGAACCACAGAAGAACGGCTTGCCGGCCTTCGCCTGCCGCTCGATGAAGTCGATCGCCGCGGCCGAGGTCTCGTCGTCGATCGTCTCCATGCGCTTCTTGGTGAGCGGGCCGGTGTCCTCGATGTCTGCTTGCCGACCTTGCCGAAGCGCGGATCGATCGGTCGGGTCGTCGCGGTCGGTGGCCTTGCACTTGAGCACGCCGCGCGGCCCGAACTTCGCCTTGAACCCGGGTCCTTCGGATAGTCCGGATTCTCCGGCTCCTCCTCGGCGTTGAGGTGGTAGAGATTGCCGAAGAACTCGTCGAAGCCGTGCACCGTCGGCAGGAACTCGTTGCGGTCGCCGAGATGGTTCTTGCCGAACTGGCCGGTGGCGTAGCCGAGCGGCTTGAGCAGCCTCGGCGATCGTGATGTCCTCGTGCTGCAGGCCGACGGTCGCGCCGGGCAGGCCGACCTTGGACAGGCCGGTGCGCAGCGTCGCACTGGCCGGTGATGAACGTCGAGCGGCCGGCCGTGCAGCTCTGCTCGGCGTAGTAGTCGGTGAACATCATGCCTTCCTTGGCGATGCGGTCGATGTTCGGCGTCCGGTAGCCCATCAGGCCGAACGTGTAGGCGCTGATGTTGGTCTGGCCGATGTCGTCGCCGAAGATGACGAGGATGTTCGGCGCTGGCCCGGACGGCGCCGGCTGCGCTCTGCGCCTGCGCCACCTGCGACCGGCGCGCCTGCGCCGATCGCGGACGCTGCCGCGAGCGTGGTGCCGCCGAGCAGGATGTTGCGGCGGTTGAGTTGCGGAATTGCCGGTCGCTCGTCTTGCGAGTCCTGTGATCCTTGCCACTCATTTGGCTCATGTTGCTCAACTCCTGTTACGGATGATGCAGCGAAATCCGACGTGACTCGTTGACGTGTCGACCGCCTCCGCATGGCGCGCGGCCGGGCGGTAGCGGGGCAGTCGTTCGGCGCGCACAGATGCGAGCCGCCTTTGATGACCTTGCGGGAAATCTGAATATTCGGTTGGCGGGGGCCGTAGCTATTGGCCTCAGGTCCACCATGGGTCGCGCCTTCTAACCGCCTAACCGGGCGGCTTGATTTACAGTGGCCAGCGCAGGCCCTGGTGGTCGGTTGCTGGCCGGCTCATAATGACGGCCTGCGGGGATGCCGCCATGCGCGATTGGCTGCTCGTTCTGGTGCCGTTTGTGTTTGCCGTCTCCTGAATTCTCCATCCGGAGAAATTCTCCGCGGCGGCGTACTGGCTGTCGAACCTGTTCCGATAACGCGTGCCGCGCGCGCGACACTTACTCAACAGATCGGCGCGTCATCCACAGGCGGCGGCGTTGACAGCTGACAGGCAAATCAGCCAAGAAGCGCAACCTCGCACGAATTGACTTCCGGCCGTTGCGCCGGGATTTTGATTTTCGGAGCATGCGAGCGGCGCGGCAATCGTGCGGCGCTTTTGATTTGCGTGTCGCCGCCGCGCACTCTTATTCAATTCGCAGCCGCGCGCACGAGCGACGCTCATTCACAGCTCGGTGGGTAATCCACAAAAAGGCGGCGGCGTTGACAGCTGACAGGCAAATCAGCCAAGAAGCGCAACCTCGCACGATCTGACTTCCGGCCGCCGCGCCGGGATTTTGATTTTCGGAGTACGGCCAGCGGCGCGGCGATCGAGCCGCGCTTTGATTTGCGTGTCGCCGCCGCGCGTTCTGATTTCGCAGCCGCGCGCATCGAGCACTCATTCACAGATCGCTGCGTAATCCACAGGCGGCGGCGTTGACGGCTGACAGCCAAATCAGTCAAGAAGCGCAACCTCGCACGATCTGATTCCCGGCTGCAGGCCAACGCCGCGCCGGGATTTTGATTTCAGCGAAACCCAATTCACCAGCGCAGCGCCGGCCCCCGTTCCACGTCGCCCTCCCCGCCGTGTCGAACGGTCCCTTTCAGGGATAGCGTGTCGCACGCGAGGGCCGTTAATTCCCACGCCACCCGAGAGCCCGACTATGGCAAACACGCCTGACGGCCCCGACTATGAATCGGTGATCGACGATCTCGCCCACAAGCTCGCGGCCTGGCGCGCCCAAGAATCCGAAAGCGCGGCCGAGAGCGCCGAGGCGTTCGCGCGCCGCATGGTCGGGCTCCTTCGCATGGCGCAGCAGAAATGGCAGGCGCGGCGGTGACCGCCGCGCGCGGCGGCAAGCTTGCGCACGGCAGCACGCGCGAGCCCGCCGTCGCCGCCACGCCGCGCCCCGCGTCGAACATCAGTGCTGCCATCAAGACCGGTGCGCTGCTCGATCGCTTGCAGGACCACGCGCTCGGCGTGGTCGACATGTCCAGCACCCAGGTGCGCGCCGCCGAGGTGGCGCTGAAACAAGCCGATCCCGCGGACCAGCGGAGCGGCGAAGGCGATGCCGTCCGCAAAATCATCAGCGCCGAGCCGATCAGCGACGAGCAGTGGGAACGCCAGTACGGCGGAGCGCCCTGAGGTCGTCTGGGCGGCCGCAGCGCGGGCCGCAGAAGGCGCTGGTCATTGCCCGCTGGCCGAAGTGTTTTTTGGCGGCGCGCGCGGCGGCGGCAAGACCGACGGCGTGCTCGGGCAATGGGCGCTGAAGGAGCAGCGATACGGCGCGGCGTTCAACGCCATCATGTTCCGGCGCATGACGGTCGCCGTCGCAAGACGCGATCGAACGCTCGACGCGAGCTCTATGGCGCCGCTCGGCGGCCGGTTCAACGAAGCGAAAGCGATCTGGCGGATGCCGTCCGGCGGCCGCTGTCGCTTCGGCCTATCTCGACAGCGATCAAGGACGCCGACGAGTACCAGGGCAGGAATCTCACCGACGCCTGGGTCGAGGAGGCCGGGCAATATGCGTCGCCCGGCGCCGATCGACCGGCTGTTCGGCGTGCTGCGCTCGGCGCAGGGCGTGCCGACGCAACTGATCCTGACCGCCAACCCGGGCGGCGCGGGTCAGGGCTGGATCCGCGATCGCTATCGGCTCGCGCCGTTTCCCGAGGCGCCGAAGGTGCTACGTGCGCCCGGAGCTGAACGGCGTCTCGACCATCGCGTGGGCGGTGATCCCGTCGCGGATTTCCGACAATCGTATTCTGCTGCTACGGCGATCCGCATACGTCGACTGCGGCTCAACTCGTCGGATCGGCAAGAAGCTGGTGCAAGCCTGGCTCGACGGCGACTGGAGCGCCATCGAGGGCGCGTTCTTCGACTGCTGGAGCACCAGCCGCCACATGGTCGCGCCGTTCCCGATTCCCGACCACTGGCTGCGCTTCCGCTCCATGGACTGGGGCAGCGCCAGAGCCCTTCAGCGTCGGCTGGTGGGCGGTGGCCAGCGAGGATGTCCGGACCGGGGACAGGACCGTGCACCGCGGCGCCCTCGTTCGCTATCGCGAATGGTACGGCGCGCAGCGGCTCCGAATGTCGGCCTGAAGATGACCGCCGAGGAGGTCGCGCGCGGCATCCTCCTCCGCGAGGAGCCCGACCGCAGGAACGGACGCTCCCTCGTCACCTATGGCGTTCTCGACCCGGCGGCCTTTGCCGAGGACGGCGGCCCTCCATCGCCGAGCGCATGGGGCGGAGCCGGCGTCATCTTCCGCCACGCCGACAACCGGCGTGTCGCCCGCGCCGGCGCCATGGGCGGCTGGGACCAGGTCCGGGCCCGCCTCAAGGGCGACTCGACGGCAATCCCATGCTCGTACGTGCTTCTCGACCTGCCGGGATACCATCCGCACCCTTCCCGCGCATGCAGCACGATCCCGACCGGCCGGAGGATCTGGACACCGACGGCGAAGACCATGTCGCCGATGATGCGCGCTATGCCTGCATGTCGCGGCCGTGGCTGCGCCAGGCCGCGGAGTCCGACAAGCCCGACGCCGCCAGCGGCTACCGCGCGCTGCGCCCCGACGCCGAGCCCGGGGACTGGCGGGCGTATTGAGGGCGGTGCGCGCCGCGAACTCTCTTCCCTCCCCCCTTGCGGGGGAGGGCAAGCGAGCGGAGGCGATAGCCGAGTGAGCGTGGAGGGGGTATTTTCGATATTCGCTAAGCTATCCCCCTCCCTGATCGCGCTCGGTTCCCTCCGCCCCGCTACGGGGGAGGGAAGCGCGTGTGCCGCGCGGCTCGATTAAATCTGCAACGATCGCAGGGCGACGACGCGCCGCGCGGTCTGATTTAAATCGCAACGCTCGTGAAAGCTCCCCGATGGCCCTGACGAACTACACGCCTGGCGCTGCACCGGCCGGCGGGCCGCAGGCTGCGCCGGATGGCAATGACAAAACCAACTACTGGTCGCTGGCGCGCTGCAAGCGCGCCTACCTGGATTATCTTGGCTCAAAGCGCGCCGAGATCGACGAGCAGCAGAACGCCCGGCGTCTCCGCCACGCCGCCCATTGGACGGCGGCGCAGATCGAGGTGCTGAACAAGCGGAAGCAGCCGGTCGTCACCTACAATCGCGTCGGGCGCAAGATCGACGGTATCGTCGGCCTGGTCGAGCGGCTGCGGCAGGACCCCAAGGCCTATCCGCGCACGCCCCGGCACGAGCGCGGCGCCGAGCTCGCCACCGCGGTGCTGAACTTCGTGCTCGACCAGCAGGACTGGAAGGCGAAGTCGCCGGTGGTGGCCGAGAGCGCCGCGGTCGACGGCATCGGCGGCATCGAGCTGAACATCGTGCCGTCCGGCGCCGCTCGCGCCGCCGAGCGAAGCGAAGGTCCGGCGCGAGCACCCCTGGAGCTCGGCGACGCCGACATTGAGTTCGACGTGGTCGACACCGACGGCTATTTCTACGACCCGCGCTCGTTCCGGCTGGATTTTTCCGACGTCCGGTTCCAGGGCACCGGCAAGTGGACCGACCTCGACACCGCCAAGGAGCTGGTGCCGGACAAGGCCGAGGAGCTTGACGGCGCGCTCGATCGCGGCAGCGAGCTCACCAGCAACTCGGACCGCGACAACAAGTGGTTCGCGGCCGACGGCGACATCAAGCGGGTGCGGCTGGTCGATCTCTGGTACCGCCACGACGGCCACTGGTGCTGGTGCCTGTTCACCGGCTCGGGCAAGCTCGCCGAAGGCCGCTCGCCGTTCACCGACGAGAAGGGCCGCACGGTCAGCAAGTACATCATGTTCTCCGGCGCGGTCGATCACGACGGCGACCGCTACGGCTTCGTGCGCAATCTCAAGTCGGCGCAGGACGAGATCAACCAGCGCCGCTCCAAGGGACTACACGAGCTCAACACGCGTCGCATCATCGGCGAGCATGGCGCGTTCGACGACGTGGAGTTGGCGCGGCGCGAGGCGGCGCGGCCCGACGGCATGGTGCTGCGCAACCGGGATTTTCCGCCGAGTTCGACGACAGCGCGCGGATGGCCAATGTCGAGGGCCAGCTCCGCTTCCTCGAGGACGCCAAGGCCGAGATCGAGAACTTCGGGCCGAACCCGGCGCTGATCGGCCAGGGCATCGAGAACAAGTCCGGTCGCGCCATCGCGCTGCTGCAGCAGGCCGGCATCGCCGAGCTCGGGCCCTACATTCTGGCGTATCGCGGCTGGAAGGTCCGGGTCTATCGCGCGATCTGGAACGCGGTGCGGCGGCACTGGACGTCCGAGCGCTGGATCCGCGTCACCGACGACGAGGACGTGGCCCAATTCATCCAGGTCAACGGCATGGCGGTCGATCCGCGCACCGGGGCGCCTGCGCTGCTCAACGCCATCGGCGAGCTCGACGTCGACATCATCCTCGACGAGGGACCGGACCACACCAACATGATGGCCGATGCCTACGACACCTTCACCGCGCTCGCCAGCCAGGGCGCCAACATCCCGCCGCAGGTGCTGATCGAACTGTCGCCGCTCGCGGGCTCGGTCAAGCGCAAGCTGATGGGCATGCTTGATGCGCCCAATCCGCTCGCTCAGCGCGGCCAGGCGCTGGCGCTCGCCGGTGCCGAGGCGCGGGTGGGCGAGACGAAATCGAAGACGCTGCTGAATATGGCGCGGGCGCAAGCTGTGGGTGGGGCGGGGGTGCCGCCGATGCCGGGTGCGCCGATGCCCCCGAGCGCGCCGCCGATTCCGGGTGCGCCAATGATGCCAATGCCGCAGCCAGCGCCAATGCCATCACCGTCGCCGCCGCCACAACACTTCGAACTACCGCCCGACCTTCAAGTCGCACAAGCGCTCGCGGACATCGACGAAACCCGCGCCAACGCCGAGCAAAACGCGCCCAGGCCGGGAAGCTGTCCGCTATTTTCTGACCTCTCCGCCGTCATGCCCGGCTTTATGCCGGGCATCCACGTCTTTCTTTATCGCTTCATCAAAGCAAGACGTGGATGGCCGGGACATAGGCGAGCGAAGCGACGCCGTCCTTCGGACGGTGATGCCCGGCCATGACGTCGAGAAGGTGGGTGTGAGTTGCTGATGGTCACCGTGCGCCACACGCCGCGCCACCCGAACATGAATTGTCACCGGCCGACGACACAGGCCGGAACGCGCGTCGCGAGCGAGATCGCGGCTTAAACGTCAGCAACCGACGAGACAGGTGCGAAAGGACGTGACACCGTGAGCGAACAGGAGACCAGCCTTCCCGTGAGCGACGCCGCATTGTTCGAGGCCGCAACGGCCGAGAGCGAGACGGCGCCGCAAGATGTGACGTCGCCAAACGATGCGGCCGTGCCCGAAGGGCAAACCCCCAAGGAAAGCCCAAGGGCCGAGCCCACCGAAGCCCGAACGTCGCGCGATCCGCGCGGCCGGTTTGCGTCGAGGGCCAAGGACGCGGACGCTGCGCCGACACAGCAGCCGCCCCAGACGCAAGACCAGCCGCCCGACGCACCATCGCACGAGCACCAGGACGCGCAGATCCCGTCCTGGCGCGCGCGCGAATTGCGCGAGCAGCGCGTCGCCGCCGAACGGCGTGCCAACGACATCCAGCGCAACTACCAGGCGCTGGAGCGTCAGTTTCACGCCATGGCGGCGCAGCTCCACGAGCTGACGCACAAGGGAAACGGCGAGCCGGACCTGTTCGTCGATCCGGACGCCTTCATCCGCACCAAGGTCGAGCCGGTCCGCCAGCAGGTCGGCGCCGAGCTCGGACAGATGCGCGAGGGCTTCTCGCGGCTGATCGCGACCGAGAAGGACGGCGAAGCATGGTGCAGGCGGCGTATGACGAGCTCGACCGGCAGATGCAGGCCGGAGCCGCGCGTTACGACTTCGTCCGCATCATGCAGTCGCTGCATCCGTTCGGCGAGCTGGTCAAATGGCAAAGCATAATCAGGCCCGGCAGACGGTCGGCGATGAACCGAAGGCCGGTCCGAGAGCGAGCTCGAGCAGCGCCAAGGATCCGGCCGAACAGGCGCGACGTCGAGCCATTCGCGGCGCGGTCGGCACCTCCACACCAGGGGCTCAGTGTTCGGCCCCGCGCTGCAATTGCCGCCGTCGCTCAACGCGCGGCCGCCGCGGCGCCTGTCGGCGCGACGACGGCGATGGCAGCGACGTCAGCCTCGACCACTACGCCACCCGCTAACCACAGCCGCCTGAAAGCTTGACCGACGGCCCGCCGCCGGCGGGCTTTTCGTTGGGCTTGCGGTGGCATTATGAAACGACCCATGGCGATGGCCGTTACTACGTTCAGAGCAGGAACAAGCTGTCAAGTTCACCCAAGAGATCGACCGTGAGTTCCGCCGCGATAACCTGTTCTCGCCGTACATGGGCGAGGACCGACCGCGATCATCCGTCGCCCTTCGAACTCAAGAACGGCGGCGACCAGCTCAATATCCCGATCGTCGCGGCGCTGCGCGGCCCCGGCGTGTCGCACCGGCCCGCTCACCGGCAACGAGGAGAAGATCGACAACTACGGCATGCGGCTCTGGGTCGACTGGGCCCGGAACGCGGTCCTACCAACAGGGCCGAGCGCAAAAGCTCGTTCGAGCAGCTGGCGAGTCCGGCCCCTGCTGACCGAATGGGGCAACGCGCTGCTGCGCGACGAGATCGCCTGGCTCATGGCGCTGCCGTCCGAATCGCCCGCCGGTCAACTCGGCAACAGGCACGGCCGGCCAGCGCGTCAACGGCATCCTGTACGACGAGGCCACGGCGGCGCAGCGGAACACCTGGAACGCCGACAATCCGACCGCGTGCTGTATCGGCAACTCGACCCCGAACTTCAACGCCACGCCATCGCTACGGCGCTCGCCAACTGTCGACAACGACCGCCGACAAGCTGACCGCGGCGAATCTGCGCTGCTCAAGCGCGTCGCGATGGCGGCGAACCCAAGATCCGCCCGTCCAAGACCGGCGACGGCTACGATATTACGTGCCTTCGCAGGCCTGAATACGTTCCGCGATCTCAGGGTCGAGCCTCGAGACCGTGAACAAGGATGCCCGGCCGCGCGAGCACACGGCATGACAAGAACCCGCTGTTCCAGGATGGCGATCAGATCTACGACGGCGTGATCGTCCGCCAGGTGCCGGAAATCTCGTCCTTCGACGACGAGCATCTGGACCACCTCGAAGACGCAGGCGCCGCCTCAGCGCGCGTCGAGCCGGCGTTCCTGTGCGGCAGCAGGCCGCGGCGTCCGCCATCGGCCAGATGGTGAAGCCGATCTTCCGCAAGGAGGACGATTACGGCTTCATCACCGGCACCGGCATCGAGAGGGCCTACGGCGTCGGCAAGATGTTCAAGAAGCACCCGAGCACCGGCTCCAAGCTGGTGCAATGGGGCATGGCGACCGGCTTCTTCGCCTCGGCCACCGACTGACGCTGAACCGGGGAGGGGACAACCCCTCCCCGAACCATTTTCTCAAACAAGGACTCATCATCATGCCAGCTTCACTCAACACCGGTGTGCAAGCGAAGGACCTCGGCTACAACGTCGTGCAGGCCTTGCGCAAGCGCATCACCTTTCTCGACGCCGGCACTACGGTGACGGTCGGGAAGCTTCCCCCCGGCGCCTCGGTGATCGGCGGCGGCGTCCATGTGCTCACCGCGTTCAACGACACCGGCACCGACCTGCTGGACGTTGGCTTCATCGGCGCGACCACCGACGCCGACGGCTACGCGACGCAGCTCAACCTCGCCGCGCCCGGCTTCATCGCGCTCGATGAGCTTGCCACCGCCACCAACATCCAGGGCGCGGTCGAGCACACCGTGACCTGCCTCTACACCGCGCAGACCCCGAACCCGACCACCGGCGTCGCCGACGTGATCGTGCAGTACGTCAGCGCCTATCCGCTGGCGTAGCTGTGATGTCGTCGCCGTAGTGCGGTTGCTTGTTTGATCGCAGCGCCTTGTTGATCGACGCGCTCGCCCCATGCGCGTTTCCCTCCCCCCTTGAGGGGGAGGGCGGATCGCATCGCAGACAAGTTTACGCAGTCTGCGCAAGCTTGACTGCGCGGGAATCCGAGTGCGATCCGGGAGGGGGTAGCTTCGGCCAGTACCAAAGATACCCCCCTCCTGCGCTCGCTCGGCTATCGCCTCCGCTCGCGCTCCCTCCCCCACAGACGGGGAGGGAACGAGTGTGTGCCGCGCATCCTCGATGCAAATCGGCAGCGCTGTAACACCACCTCGCACCTCCGGAGCCCCGCATGGTCACCACCAAAACCCGCGTCGGGCTGGTCAACGCCGCGATGGGCAAGCTGATGATCATCGGCTCCGGCCAGTCGCCGTCGGCCGAGGACCAGGAGACCGTCGACGGCCACGTCGATGCGCTGTTCGAGCAGTTGCGCGACGACGCGATCTGCGACGTCACCGACGACGCGGCGATCCCGGCTGCCTGGTTCGACGCGCTCGCCTCGCTGCTCGCCAACATCAGCGCGGTCGACTTCGGCATCGCCTACTCCGCCGACGCCAAGACCTATTGGGAGGGGCGATTGAAGCGGCTCACCAGCACCGGCCCGACCTACCAGCACCTGGTGCCGGAGTATTTTTGAAGCAAAACCGCGCCCGCCTCATTCGCTCACAAAATATCCCACTGGTGTTCGTAGATGGGCCAGTCGGGGCCGGGGGCGCCAACGGCGGTCGGGCCCATCTTGATGAAGTCGGCGGCGGCGATGTGGCTGCCGTCCATCTTCCAGACCGCGAGCGCGCCGCTATCGGTGCGCCAAAGAATGTCGGCGCGGCCGTCGCCGTCCTGGTCGGCCGCTCGGACCACGTGCCAGTCGGGGCCGGGCGTGCCGACCGCCGCCCCGCCGAGCCGGACAAAGTCGGCAAACTTGATCTGGTTGCCGTCCATTTCCCAGATCGCCAGCGCGCCGCCGTCGGTCCGCCACAGGATGTCGCTCTTGCTGTCGCCGTTGAAGTCGGCGACGTCGGCAACGTGCCAGTCGGCACCGGGCCTGCCGACCGTCGTTGCGCCGAGCGTGACGTAAGCCGCCGACCTGATCTGATTGCCGTCGAGCTCCCAGGTCGCGAGTGCTCCGCCGTCGGTCTGCCACAGCAAGCCGGTCTTGCCGTCGGCGTCGAAGTCGCCGGTGCCGACGATGTTCCAGTCCGGGCCAGGGGCGCCGACCGCGGTCGAGCCGATGCGCAGATAATCGGCAAAGGTGATCTGATTGCCGTCGAGCTGCCAGATTGCCAGCGCCCCGCCGTCGGTCCGCCACAAGATGTCGCTCTTGCCGTCGCCGGCGGCGTCGATCAATCCGAGCGCGTGCCAGTCCGGGCCTGGCGTGCCGATGGCCGTCGACCCGATCCGGAGAAAGTCGGCGAACAAGGTATCCAGGAACCCGTTGATCTGGTTGTTGAACATCTGCCAGACCGCGAGCGCGCCGCTGTCGGTGCGCCAGACAATGTCGCTGTTGAGGTCGTGATCGACATCGCCGATATCGAGAACGTGCCAGTCGGGACCGGGTGCACCGACCGGGGGCGCGCCGAACAGGGTGGCGCCGGCCCGGATGAAGTCCGCAGAGTTGATCTGGAACCCGTCCATCCGCCAAAGAGCAAGCGGGCCGCTGTCGGTGGTCCAGAAGATGTCGCTTTTGCCGTCGCGGGTGAAATCGCTCGGCGGCGGTTGTGTGATATCGACGATGGTCGTGAACACGGTGCTCAGATTGTTGAAGCCCGATCCATCGTTGAGCTGCCATTCGATCGTGCGGGTTGGATTGAGGCCGAAATTCGTGGCGTTGGAGGCCGTCGTCTCGAACGTAATGTGCTGGAGCACCCGCTGGTAATTGGCGAGCGTGTCGACGCCGGACAGCGTCAGCGTTTCGGTCGCAGGATCGTAGTGCAATGCGATCGTCGGAACGATGAAATTGATCTGGTTGGCGACCCACAACTGATCGCCGTCCCCGGCGAATGTGCCGCCGCTCACCCGCACCGTGGCGCCGCTCAGCGTGGCGCTGTCCACGTCGCCAACCAGCACGCCCGGTGACAGCCTCACCGGCCCGGCCGCGAAGAATGCGCCTGGGAAGTTCGCGCTCAGGGGGCGCGCTGTCACATGGGCCGCCAGGTTGGTCAGAAATGGGGGATCGTTCGGTGCGATATCGACGATGGTCGTGAACGCGGTGCTCAGGTTGTTGAAACCCGATCCGTTCAAGGTAAATCCATCGTCAAGTTGCCACTCGATCGTGCGGGTTGGGTTGAGGCCGAAATTCGTGGCGTTGGAGGCAGTCGACTCGAACGTGACGTGCTGGAGCACCTGCTGGTAGTTGGCGAGCGTATCGACGCCGGACAGCGTCAGCGTTTCGATCACAGGATCGTAGTCCAACGAGATTTGCGGAAATAAGAGATTGATCTGGTTGTCGACCCACAACTGGTCGCCATCCCCGGCGAATCCGCCGCCGCTCACGTGCACCGTCGCGCCGCTAAGGGTGTTGCCGTCGTCGATAACCTTTAGAGCCGGAGCAAGCCTCACGGAGCCGACGTGCGCCCTCGCGTGCGCCGCCACGTCTGTCAGCGTGGGCTGGCCGTTGCCCGCGGGGAAAAGAGATAGATGCAGGCTTGCCAGAAGCGGCGAATCCGACGGCGTCAAGAACTTGGTGTTGCCGGCTTCATCAGCCAGAAACACATACTGGACATGCCATTCCGCGGCGTTGGAGGCGAACGACGCCTCAGCGAACGGACTGAATGTGAGCTCCGCGTTATACGTATACTTGAATTTCTGCCTCCAGTTCGTTCAGCGTTTGGCCTTTGGCATGTCAATGCGCTTGATCCAATCCCCCTTGGCCAGTTGAGAGTGCGCGCGCCTTTCGCCAAATCAGGAACGCCGTTGCGGCTAGGCATCCAGCGCCGATGAGCATCAGGCCTTGACTGAATGGCGAAGACACATCTGCCACCAAAAAGCTACGTCCGGCCGCGCCAAGATACACGTAGAGAACCGTCTGGGGCATCGTGAAGATGAATGTTGCGAGGGCGTAGGGCCATAAACCAATGCGGGTTACTCCGAACACATAGTTTTGGACGGAGCTCGGGGTCGGAGAGGCAAACCGTAGCAATGCAACGACACGCCATCCTTCCGCATCAACGGCGTTCGCGATTGCGCGGCGCGATGGATGCCGGTCAATCCAGCGCTGCACCCGATCGGAAAAAAGATAGCGCGCCAACAGAAATGCAAGGATGCTGCCGGTGGTGGCCCCGATCATGACCAGCGGGATGGCAGGAAATCCGTAAATGCCGCCGACGCCGAGAGTCAGAAACGTGCGTGGAATGAAAACGAAAGCGGCGATCACAAAGAGCAAAACCACCGCGAGGCTCGAGATGAGCGATAGCTCGCCGAACCCGCGCAGCCATTCCATCAGGAAATCGGTCACGCCACCGCTATACGGCAAGAGAGCCCAATAGCGCCAGAGCTCGCGGGCCAATTGCCTGTTTGGAAAACGAGGCGTGAATAAGTACCTGGCTACGGCGGTTCGTGATAGTCGGGTACCATCGGGGGCTATCGCTTGCCCATAGCCTAAACAAACAACCAATCACTTGTATGGAGGTCCGGAGCGTTCGCGAATGTGATCAATTCATGGGTCAGACCACCGTTGTAGTTGATCTGCCAATGTGTCGCGTCGAGTTGCGTGAATGTCGCGCCGGCACCAAAGTTCACAAACTCCAGCCGATCACCAGCTGCTGACCCGTTGCCATTAAAGTCAACGATCGTATCGCCGTTGGCCGTTCCAGCGTGGAACACAAACGTATCGTTACCGCCTCCTCCCGTGAACTGATTGGCGTTTGCATCGGCCCCGAAGCGATCATCGCGGATCGTGCCGATCACGTTGTCGACACCGCTGACATCAGTTATCGGGTACCACGTCCCGGAGTTGAGGTCGTTGGCATAGCGCGTCCAAATCTCAGGTGCCCACGTAACGGTTAGGTCGACACTGACCGCGCTGCCAAACCGCGACAGGTCGAGCGTGTCGCTGCCGGCGCCCCCGTCGAAAAGTCGAAGCCGCCGGTGTAGGTGTAGGTATTGGCATTGCCGTCACCGCGAATGCTGTCATTGCGGTTCGTCCCGATCACATTCTCGACCCCGCTGACATCAATTATCGGGTACCACGTCCGGAGTTGAGGTCGTTGCCATAGCGCGTCCAGATCTCAGGCGCCCACGTAACGGTTAGGTCGACACTGACCGCGCTGCCAAACCGCGACAGGTCCAGCATATCGCTGCCGGCTCCTCCGTCGTACACATCGAAGCCGCCGGTGTAGGTGTAAGTATTGGCATTGCCGTCACCGCGAATATCGTCATCGCGGATCGTCCCGATCACATTCTCGACCCCGGCGAGATCAATCAACGGATACCATGATCCCGAGTTGAGGTCGTTGGCATAGCGCGTCCAGACCTCCGGTTGGCTCACCAGCAGGTCGACCGACACCGCGCTGCCGAACCGCGACATGTCGAGCGTGTCGTTGCCGACTCCCCCGTCGAACGAGACGAAGCCGTTGCCGGTGTAGACGTACGTATCGTCGCTCGCAGGACCACCGGCATTGCCCGCTGACCACGTCACGAGCTGGTCGCTGAATTGCAGAAGCTCGATGTTCGACAGCAGGTCGACGCCGTCCGCCCCGGTGACGCGAACGCCGGTGCCGCCAAGGCCGACCAGGCTGTAGGATGCGAACACCCCGGAGAAAACCGCGGTGTCTGTTCCGGCACCGCCGTCCATGGTGTCGTTGCCGGCGCCGCCGGTCAGCCGGTTGTTGGCATCATTGCCGTAGAACGTGTCGCTGCCCGAGCCGCCGATGGCATTTTCGATCGTGACATTGTAGGCGATCGCGAAGTTGTTCAGCATTCCTGCGACGTCGGAATAAGCGCCGGCATGCAAGTCGATCCGCTCGCTGACGGAGTAGCCGGACAAATCGATGGTGTCGGTTCCGCCGGCGTCCCACACCGTCACGATCGGTGTCTTATCGATCGTGAAATCGAAAACATCGCGCCCGGCATTGCTGTGAAAGCCGTAGGTCGTATCGCCGGCGCGCGTGGTCGTATCGGCGCCGTAGATCGACTGGATCGCCGCGACGTCGTGCAGCATCGGCGTCGCGGAATAAAGCCAACTGGAAGCCGTGCCGTCCTGTTGCCATCCGGCACCCGGCGCATAACCGCCGAAGTACGACATGATAGTGTATTGACGGTTGTCCTGGCTGTATTCAGCGCTGTTGGCGTAGGTGATCGTGCCGCCGCTGCCGGCGTTGTAGGTGCCGGGATGGCTCAGGCCGAGCGCGTGACCGATCTCGTGCATGTAGGTCTGGAAGCCGTAGCCGCCGAAAACCATGTCGTTGTCGGCGTTGTGCGAGGTCCAGTTGCTGTTCAGCCAGATCTCGCCCCGCGACGTGTTGTAGTTCGTCGTGCCGTAGCCGTTGGAGCCCGTGCCGTTGTACGAGCCGAACGAATAGGTGCCGCCATTGGTGCTGAGCACACCGCTGCCGTTGTAGGTCCGCGTGGCATATTCGAATTGAATTTGCCCGCTCGCCGCCGTCGAGGCCGAGAGTGAGATCGCGCGCGATCAGGTCGTCCGAGCTCGAAGGCCAGCGCCGCGCGGCTGGTCATCAGCGCGGTCATCGGTGTCCAGTAGGCAATCTCGCCGCTGCCGGACGCATAGGCCGTGCCGCCGATGTAGTAGGGAATCGGGTCGCTGCCGGGCCAATGCTCGGTCGTGCCCTCGTACGAGCCGCCCCACTGCGTTTGCAGCTGCTGGATGATCTGGGCAAGCGAGAAGACGGATGGCATCGGTTGCTAGTGTTGCTATTGGCTCCAGTCCGACCAATACGCCCGACTGATGCGGGAAGCTTAGAAGCCGCTAATTTAGAAATCATTATGGCTTAGCTCTAATCTGCAATTAATTTTGTTTCGGAATCGAAGTTCCCGATCCATGGGAGCGCGGAACCGTGCCTCACCGCATCAAAGCGGCTGGGACGTGCGGGCGAGCGGAAGCGCTGCCAAAAACGAAACGAACTCGTGGCCATCGGTAACTGGATCACTCGCATCAAAAACCCCAGCCAATTTATCAAGCCGCCATTCACCTTCGACACTGGGTCAGCCATTCAAGCCTCGGCGCGGTGGATCCAGAGCCAGCCTTGTTCGGGACGAACCAGCTTTTCCTCATCCGTCTCCACCCACTGCATTACGTCGGTCCAATCCTTGAAGGAACCCTCGGCCTCTTCCGGCAGCCGGCCGATGTCGACGTCATCGCTCGGGTCTGATTCGTCCTTGAGGATGTTTCGGACGAGGCGCCCGTTCTCGATCACGATGATCTGCGCGTAGGGCACCGCGTCGTTGCAGGCGGCGTAGACCAGATCGCTACCTTCGGCGAGGGCCAGCCACTTGTCGGGCGGCTCCTGTCCGAGGCCGCCGGAGACTTCCTCGACCACGGCCCAGCCGTCCAACTCGAAGAAGAACACCGCCAGCCCCAACCATTGCTCACGTTCATACAAGGCGAGCGCGATCGTGTCGCGTTCGGGGACCAGCCGCGGCGGCCCAAGCTCGGGCCGCCCGATCCAGCGGCCGTAGCGCGCCATGGCGTCGTCAACCGAACAGCGGATGCGGATGTAGCTGAAGACCATCGCATTTCGCCCAGTCCTCAAGGTCACCCTGAGCGTAGGCGGGTGTCGTGACCAGTCGGTTAATTGCCGCACGCATTGCATGAACCGTTGCAAGGGCAGTGGCCGGTTTCGCCGAGCCCCGTGGATTCCAAGCGGATTCAAAAGGAGATGTCATGAAAGACAAGCTGTTGCTGGCGGCCCGGTTCGTCCGGGACCGCCTGGTGGATGCACACGTCGTTGCGGTCGCGCTGATCGCCGCGCATCCGCGCGTCACGTTCTGGCTGATCGCCGCGCTCATAGTCCTGGCGGTGCTGTGATGGGCGCGCCCGCATTCCAAAAGCTCAAGGACGAGTATCGGTCCTTGTGGCAGGGCATGACGATCCATCCGTCGAAAGTCCCTGTCATCGACCGGATCGCGCGGAAACTGATCGCGGCGAAGCCGCGCTATCGGTCGGTCGCGGAGCAGACCGGCGTGCCGTGGGCCGCGATCGCGCTGATCCACCATGGTCGCCACGCTGATCGTGCTGCTGCTGCTCGGCTACATCCTGTGGGAGCGCAACGGCAAGCCCGACATCCGCGGGTGGCTCCGATGATGTGGCTCAAGATCGCCTGGGGGCTCGTCTCCGGCAACCTCTCCGGCATCGTCAACGCGATCGCCGGCACGCTCGGCAAGCTGAGCGACAACGACACCGCGCGCACGGTCGCGGCCTTGCAGGCCTCGGCCGCGGCCTGGCACGACCGCGCCGATCTCTACCCTGCGGGTCACGGAATGGCTGATCGCGGCGGCGCTGATCCCGCCCCTCTTGCATCAGGGCATGATCTATTTCGACAGCTCGCCGTTTTCCCTATTCGCGTTCGAGCCGTGGCCGGCGCTCAAGCTGCACGTCACCGGCTCCTGGCACGTGCCGAAGGCGCCGCCGCCCTATGACGACCGCGAGTGGCAGATGATCGCCTCGCTGCTCGGCATCCAGACCGCGCTCAGCGGAGTGGGCCTGGCGCTCCGCCTGTTCGGGAGGCGGCCGTGAGCGAGGACGACAAGCACTGGCATCTCGACAAGCGCGTGCCGCTCGTCCTGATCTTCGCCATCCTGGTGCAGACCGGCGCCGCGCTGTGGTGGGCGGCCGGCGTCAACGCCCGGGTCGAGCAGCTCGAGCGCCAGGTGATCAGCTCGGCGCCCAATGTCGAGCGCATCGTACGGCTGGAAACCAAGATGGACGCGATCTTCTCCCAGCTCGCCGAGATCAAGCTGATGGTGCAGCGGGTGGGACGCGGGAGGTGAGGGGGCATAGAAACTTCGCCAATAAAAAACCCGGCCTTCCCCAGAAAGGCCGGGTCGAGTTGAACCTACCGCGATGTTTTTGAAAGCGGATCGCGGCACGTTTTTCTAGCGGTAGACGGGTTGCGATTTCACGCCAATTGCTTGCGAGTTGGGGCCAAACCGTTGCCGCGGGTGCGGAGCGTGCGAACAGCGGCGTGGCGGTGTCGCAGTTCAAGCGCATCTATGAGGCGATGCGCGCGAAGGCCAGCCTGCCAATGCCGCAGCGGTAACACGCTTGCGGCCGTGGAATGAGCGGCGTAGCAAGCGTAGCCCGGATGAGCGGCCAGTAACGCCGCGAAATCCGGGAGCGATTGTCCCTCATGTCGCTGCGCTCATGCGGGCTACAGCTTGCTGAGAAAGAAAGTAAATGCCCGGCACAAGGCCGGCATGACGAACTCAGATTCAATGGCGGCGGCCGCGCTGGTTCGACAGCCGCGAACTCTCAAGAAAGATTTCATTATAGTTGTGCTCCCAACGTTCATCGGCGCATCCGCAACCGCGCCCTACTGCGCGGCGACCCGTGCGGCCTCGTCCGCATCCGGGCGTCGCGCGGCGTATTGGCCGTGGCGCTCGCCGCCGAGCCAGCTTTGCAGCCGATCGAGATAGAGATAGACGACCGGCGTCGTGAACAGGGTCAGCACCTGGGAGAGCGCCAGTCCGCCGACCATCGCGTAGCCGAGCGGCTGGCGCAGCTCCGAGCCCGCGCCGTGCGAGAACATCAGCGCCAAGCCGCCGAGGATCGCCGCAAAGGTGGTCATCAGGATCGGGCGGAAGCGCAACAGGCAGGCCTCGCGGATCGCAATCTCGGGAGCGACGTCCTGCTCGCGCTCGCGCTTGATTGCGAAGTCGACCAGCATGATGCCGTTCTTCTTCACGATGCCGATCAGCAGGATGATGCCGATGATGCCGATCACCGACAGGTCGAAACCGCCCGCGTAGAGCGCTAGCAGCGCGCCGACGCCCGCCGAGGGCAACGTGGAGAGGATCGTGATCGGATGCACGAAGCTCTCGTACAACACGCCGAGGATCACGTAGACGACGACGAGGGCGGCGAGGATCAGAATCGGCTCGCTCGAGAGCGAGTCGCGGAACGCCTGCGCGTTGCCCTGGAAGCTGCCGATCAGCGAGGCGGGCTTGCCGAGCTCGGCTTCGGCCTTATAGATCGCGTCGACCGCCTGACCGAGCGCCACGTTCGCCGGAAGATTGAACGACAGCGTCACCGCCGGAAACTGGCTCTGATGCGACACCGAGAGCGGCCCGGTCTTGAGGGTGTCGAAGCTCACCAGGGTCGACAGCGGAACCGGCGTGCCGTCGCGCGCCTTCAGATAGATCTTGTCGAGCGTCTTCATGTCCTGCTGCAGCTCGGGCGTGACTTCGAGCACGACGAAGTACGAGTTGGTCTGCGTGAAGTACTGCGCGACCTGGCGCTGGCCGAACGCGTCGTTGAGCGTATCGTCGATCACCTGCGGCTGGATGCCGAAGCGCGCTGCCGCGTCGCGGTTGATGCTGATCGACAAGAGCGGCGCGTTCGACTGCTGGTCGGTCGAGACGTCCGCCAGCTCGGGCAGCGTCTTGAACTTGTCCAGCATCCTCGGCGCCCAGGTGTTGAGTTCGTTCAGGTCCGGATCCTGCAGCGTGTACTGGTACTGACCGCGCGCGATGCGGCCGCCGACCGTGATGTCCTGCGCGGGCTGAAGGAACAGGTTCACGCCTTCGAGCCTGGCGATCTGCGGGCGCAGCCGCGCGATGATCTGCGTGGCGTTGGCCTTGCGCTCCTCGTGCGGCTTAAGCCCGATGAAGAAGCGCGCGGTGTTGAGCGTGTTGCCGCTGCCCGAGCCGAAGAACGAACCGAACGCCGCGATGTCGGGGTCCTTCGACAGCAGTTCGGCGACCTGGCGCTGCAGGCGCTTCATCTCGGTCGGCGAGACGTCCTGCGCGGCCTCCATGATGCCCGTCACCAGCCCATTGTCCTGGGTCGGGAAGAAGCCCTTCGGGATCATCACGAACAGCACGGCCGTGAGCGCCATCGTGGCGAAGAAGCTCATCAGCGTGATGAAGCGGTGGCGCAGCGCGAGGTCGAGCCCGCGCGTGTAGCCGCGCACCAGCGCGTCGAACAGCCACTCGATCGCCAGATAGACCCGGCCGTGGTTCTTGCTCTCGCGCTCGAGGAAGCGCGAGGCGAGCATCGGCGTCAGCGTCAGCGAAACCAGCACCGAGACCGCGATCGCGGCCGTCACGGTGAGGGCGAATTCGCGGAACAGGCGCCCGACAATGCCGCCCATCAGCAGCAGCGGGATGAACACCGCGACCAGCGACACGCTGATCGACACCACCGTGAAGCCGATCTCGCGCGCGCCTTCGAGCGCGGCCTGGAACGGCTTGGTGCCCTCCTCGACGTGGCGGTAGATGTTCTCCACCACGACGATTGCATCGTCGACCACGAAGCCGACCGCGATCGTCATCGCCATCAGCGAGAGATTGTCGAGACTGAAGCCGAGCACGTACATCACGGCGGTAGCGCCCGCGAGCGAGAGCGGCACGACCACGGCGGGGATCAGCGTGGCGCGCACGTCGCGCAGGAACAGCAGGATCACCAGCACCACGAGACCGATGGTGAGCGCGAGCGTGAACTCCACGTCGGCGACGGAGGCGCGGATCGTCTGCGTGCGGTCGACGATCGTGTCGATCTTCATGCCGGGCGGGATCAGCGAAGTGAGCCGCGGCATCGCGGCCTTCACGTCCTCCACGGTCTGGATCACATTGGCGCCCGGCTGCTTGAAGACCAGCAGGATCACGCTGCGGCCTTGCGCCGTCCTTGTCGCCCATCAGCGCCGCGATGTTCTGGTCCTGCGGCCCGAGCACCGCGGCGCCGACGTCGCGCACGCGCACCGGCGCGCCGTTGCGGTACGCGATGATGACGTCGTCGTACTGCTCGGGCCTGGTCGCCTGGTCGTTCGCCTGAATGGTGAAGCTCTGCCGCGCGGTGTTGATCGAGCCCTTGGCGGCGTTGGTGGTCGCGTTGCCGAGCACGCCGCGCACGTCTTCGAGCGTCAGGCCGCGGGTCTGGAGCTTCGCGGGATCGACCTGCACGCGGACTGCGGGCTTCTGCTCGCCGCCGATGGTGACCTGCGCAACGCCGGTGATCTGCGAGATTTGTTGCGCCACGACGTTGTCGGCGAAGTCGTCGACGGTGGTGAGCGGCAGCGTGTCGGAATGCGCCGCCAGGATCAGGATCGGCAAGTCCGCCGGGTTCACCTTGCGATAGGTCGGCGGCGCGGTCAGCGTTATGCGGCAATTGCTTCGCCGCGGCGGTGATCGCGGCCTGCACGTCCTGCGCGGCGGCGTCGACGTTGCGGGTGAGCTCGAATTGCAGGGTGATCGAGGTCGAGCCGAGCGTCGACATCGAGGTCATCTGCGTGATGCCGGCGATCTGGCCGAACTGGCGTTCGAGCGGTGCGGCGACGGTCGCCGCCATCGTGTCCGGGCTGGCGCCGGGGAGCTGCGCCTGCACCGAGATGGTCGGGAAATCGACCTGCGGCAGCGGCGCGACCGGAAGCAGCGGGAACGTCACGATGCCGAGCATCGCGAGGGCGCCGGCGAGCAGCGCGGTTGCGATCGGCCGGCGGATGAAGGGTTCGGAGATGTTCATGACCGGTTGCCCGCCGCCGCTATAGCTTTCGCGCCGTCGGTCTTGGCGTCGACCGAGCGCGCCGGGTTGCAGGCGATACTGCCCGTTCACCACCACCTGCTCGCCGGGGTTAAGCCCCTTGGTGACGATCACGGTGTTGCTGTCGGGCGTCGTCGCATCGACCATGCGCGGCTCGGCGGTATTGTCCGGCTTGATGACCCAGGCGTAGAGCCCGTTCGGTCCGCGCTGCAACGCCGGCGGCGGGATTGTCACGACGTTCTGCTGCGCGTCGACCTGTGCGCGGATGCGCACGAACTCGCCGGGCCAGAGCCGCGAGTCACCGTTGGCGAAGCGCGCCTTGAGGCGGATCGTGCTGGTGAGCTGGTCGATCTGGTTGTCGATCAGCAGCAGCTCGCCGTTGGCGAGCTGCTTCGCGCCGTCCTGGTCGTAGGCGAGCACGTCGACCTTGCCACGCAGCATGGCTTCGCGCACCGCGCCGAGATTCTTCTGCGGCAGCGTGAAGATCACCATCGAGGGCTTGATTTGCGTCAGCACGGTGAGCGGCTGCGGGTCGCCCGGATGAATGATGTTGCCGGCATCAAGCTGCCGGAAGCCGACGCGGCCGTCGAACGGCGCCATGATGGTCGCGTAGGAGAGCTGCGTCTGCGCGTTCTCGATCGCGCCCTGGTCGGCATCGATCATCGCCTTGAGCTGGTCGACCTTGGCCTGCTGCTGGTCGAGGCTCTGCTGGGTCGCGAAGTCCTTCTTGGCGAGCTCGGCGAAGCGCGCGAGGTCCTTCTGCGCCGAGATGAGCTGCGCCTGGTCCTGCGCCTTCCTGGCGACGGCTTGCGTCAGCGCCGCCTCGAGCGGGCGCGGATCGATGATGGCGAGCGTTTCGCCCTGGTGCACCTCCTGCCCCTCGGTGAAGTTCACCGTCTGCAGGGTGCCGGTGATCTGGCTGTGGATCGCGACCGTGTTGGAGGCCGACACGGTGCCGAGCGCGTCGAGATAGATCGGCACGTTGCTGGCGGCTGCTGCAACGACCGTCACCGGGATCGCAGGGACCTGACGCACCGTCTGCTGCGGGGCGGGTCGAGTCGTCCAGGACCAGGCGCCACCGCCGACCAGCGCGGCCGCCACGAGTAGCGACACGCCAACGCCCCAGCGGCGCGCGCGACGGGGGCTGCCCCGCAGATGGTCAATCACGTTCATGCTTCACCCGGGCGTCAAGGTGCAATGCAGCAGCATTGTTCCTTGTCAGTCTGTCGGGAAGCTGGCCGGGTTGTTAAATTCCCGTAATGAATCGCACGGGTCTTTCGGCGGTCATTCCAGGGCTGCTGGCTCGGTGCGTGCCGCTCTGGATTACCCGGCCGCAGTCCGCTCCAACGGAACAAGCAGAGTGAAATTGGTGCCGCTGGCGGAAACCGGGCGCGTCAATACCGCGTCCAACTGCCGTGACAGGGCAGTCACAAGGCGTGTTCCGAGCCGCTTGCTTGTCGCGGGGTCAAAGCTCGCGGGCAGGCCGACACCTTCGTCGCGCACCGATACCAAACAGGTCGTCTTGTCCGACTGAACAACGCGGACAGAGATCGTTTTGCCAAAGCGATCCGGGTAGGCATGTTTGGCGGCGTTCAACACGAGTTCATTGACAACGAGAGCGACCAGGATTGCCCGATCTGCTTCAAATTGAATTTCTTCGGGCGCGTCGATGAAAATTTGGCAGGGCGCAACTGCGACTTCCAAATCCTTGAGGACCTCCCGAATATACCCGACCAGATCAATCTTCTCATAGTCGGCATGATAAGCGAGCCGTTCATAGGCGCGTCCGACCGTCGAAACGCGGCTTGATGCTTCCTTGAGCCGATCACTGAGTTCGGGATCCCCGACCGCGTGAGCCTGCAACTGGAGCATGCTGGCAACCACCTGGAGGCTGTTCTTGACCCGATGATTGACCTCCTTGAGCAGAACCTGATGACGGTCGAGGGCGGCTTGCAGCTTTCTGCTGGGACCGTTGCTGTTCGATCGCCATCCCGAGGATGTTGGCCGCGCCCTGCAGGAACGCAATATCATGCTCGCTGAATTCGCCTTCGGATCGGCTGTCCACTTCCAACACGCCGAATGGCAAGCCATCGCCTTGCAAGATGACATTCATTGCTCGGCGAATGCCGTGCTCAACAAGAAGTTCAGGGGTTCTGAAACGTTCCTCGTTTTCAAGATGATTGGAAATGACTGGCTTGCCGGTCCGCAAGGCGAAGCCGCCGGGTGAGGCCAGATCGGCGCCGACACTCGCCTGGCCCACGACGCCTTCGTGCCAGCCTACTCCGGCACGGACAAGCAACCTATTTTCGGCGGGCAGATATTCCAAAACTTTGCAGTACTCTGCATCGAGGCCATCGGCCGTGAGGCGTGCCGTCTGGTTCAACAGGTCGGTGAACTTCGGGCCTTGAAGGGCCAAGACGCCCAGTTCTGCAAGTATCTCCTGTTGCCGAATACGCAGACGTAGAGAACGCTCAGTAATGTCGGCGGCGGGCTTATTGCCGGGTGTTTGCTCAACCACCGGCTGTTCGGTAGGCGACTTGGACATCGCAACGTAAATAACATATCCGCGCCCAAATATCCGCGGGTTCGCGGCCTCAGGGCTTAAGGTGCCGATCCGGTTACGGATCGGCGCATCCTTCTGATCACTTTCGGGGCTCGGTACGCTCTTTGGCGGGCGCAGGGCTATTCTTGGGCTTGCCATCGCCCATCGGAATATCCTTGGTGGCCTTGGTGCGTAGCTCCGGATTGATTGATGCCCCGCCAATTGGAGGAGGTTCCCTAATCGATCCTGTGCTTGGAGCGGACGGGCTGGTCTTGTCAGGTCCAGTTTGCGCAAATGCCCCAGACCCAGCCAGAACCAAAATGACGCTAATAAACAACTGTTTCATCTGAACCAACGGCGCAGTCGTTGGGTTTGTTCCGACTCTCGGCCGGTCGTTGCATAAACGCTGGAACTTCCCAAAATCAACGCGCGTTTATGATGCTCCGAGGTGATCCGACAAGACGTTATCCGAAGCATGCCGCAGATTGAACTTTATCAAAGCTCGAATGGTGACTGCTGGTTCTTGTGCAAGAACGAGGCTGGAAACCTCTATATTGTTCATGAGCCGAACAGCGCTTCTGGCGGCAAGACCGCTATGATGGAAGTCGCTACATTTCTCTCGCAACAGCATGGACCGCAGCATCGCGCGTTCATGGATCTGATTGGATCGCTGGTTGACCAAAAGCGCTCGTAGGACGGATTAGCGAAGCGCAATCCACCGGTGGTTTAGCGTTGCCAGTTGCTTGGAAGCCATTTCGTGTTCAGGCGACCACGGCGTGATTGCTTCGAAATCGGACCTTGGTCCCCCCTTCCGGTCCGGCCGTTTCCGCGGTTACCATGCCTTCGCCACGGGGGGCGCGGATGAGACGGCGGGAATTCATCACTCTTGTTGGGGGTGCGGCGGCGTCATGGCCTCTTGCCGCGTTGGCGCAGCGACAGATGCCATTGGTTGGCTTCCTGAACAGCGCATCGCCCGATACCTATCGCTTCAATGCTGATTCTTTTCGTGAGGGTCTGACAAAGGCCGGCTTCGTCGAGGGCCGCAATGTTCGTATTGAGGAACGGTGGGCTCGCGGGGACTACGGCGCGTTGCCGGCCCTTGCGGCTGAACTTGTAGCCAAGGGCGTGGTCGCGATTGCCGCCACAGGAGATGTCGCCTCTGCGCGGGCGGCACAGCTTGCGAGCAACTCGGTGCCCGTGGTGTTCACGATTGGTGGTGACCCAATCCGCCATGGACTGATCAAAAGCCTGAACCGCCCCGGCGCGCACGTAACCGGCATCCTTTTTAATCAGAATGTGCTCGGCGCAAAGCGCGTCGAACTGCTCGGAGAAATTGCCCCAAAGGTTTCCCGCATAGCACTGCTGATGAATCCCACGAATCCAAACGTCAAAATCGAAGAAGCGGATGCAGAAGCAGGGGCAAAGAAGCTGGGCCTGGAGACGATCACGCTCAATGCCAGAAACGCGAACGAAATGGAAACCGCATTCCAACAGTTGCTGAGTGCCAAGGCCCAAGCATTGATTACTGCAACTGATCCGATCCTGCTGGACCGGCGCGAGCAGATTGCTTCGTTCGCGCTGAGACACAAGGTGCTGGCTATGGGCTTTGTGCAGCAGATCGCCGCGGCTGGCGGCCTCCTGAGCTACGGCCCGAGCATCAGTTGGATGTACCGCCAAGCCGGGGACTACGTCGGACAAATTCTAAAAGGCTCAAATCCGGCAGAAATGCCCATCTTGCAGCCGACACACTTCGAGCTGGTGATCAACCTGAAGACCGCCAACGCGCTCGGCCTCACGGTGCCGCCGACGCTGCTCGCCCGCGCCGACGAGGTGATCGAATAGCGAGCTATTTGCTGCGGTGCCTGAGTCTCTCCTGGCACGAACGCGCCCATTTGCTAGCTTAAGGCCTGCGGCTCAAGCCGCGGGAGGCAACGCATGGTCTGGTCGCGGATGGTTTTGTCGAGGATCGTTTGGTCGCGCTTGATTTCTTCGCTTCCGGGCGCGCCGTTCCCCAGGGGCGGGCGCTGACCATGCCGACCGCGCACAGCTACGACTACATCATCGTCGGCGGCGGCTCGGCCGGCTGCGTGCTGGCCAACCGCCTGTCGGAGGACCCGCACTGCCGCGTGCTGCTGCTCGAAGCCGGCGGCCGCGATCGCAATCCGCTGATCCACGTGCCACTGGGCCTCGGCAAGCTGCACGAATACAAGATGCACGACTGGGGCTATCGCGCCGAGCCCGACCCGAACCTCAACGGCCGCCGCCTCGAGGAGATGCGCGGCAAGGTGCTGGGCGGCTCGTCGTCGATCAACGTCATGGCGTTCACCCGCGGCGATCCCGGCGACTACGACCGCTGGGCGCAGAAGGGCGCGCTCGGCTGGTCGTTCGCCGACGTGCTGCCGTACTTCAAACGGGTCGAAAGCTGGCAGGACGGCGGCAGCGAGTACCGCGGCGCCGATGGCCAGATCGGCGTGCAATGGTGCAAGACCAAGGACCCGGTGTTCGACGCCTGGCTCGAATCGGCGCGCCGGGTCGGCTTGCCGGTCACCGACGACTACAACCGCGACAGCGGCGTGGGCTTCGGCCGCAGCCAATATTCGATCCGCGACGGCAGGCGCTGCTCGGCCGCGGTCGGCTATCTGCATCCGGCGATGGCGCGCGGCAATCTCGAGGTCGAGGTGCGGGCGCACGCCGCGCGCATCACGTTTGAGCGCAACCGCGCCACCGGGGTCGAGTACGAAAAGGCCGGCCAGCTGCTGCGCGCCACCGCGGAGCGCGAGGTGATCTTGTGCGGCGGCGCGTTCAATTCGCCGCAGCTCCTGATGCTGTCCGGCGTGGGACCGGCCGACCATCTGCGCGCGGTCGGCATCGAGCCCCGGATCGACCTGCCGGTCGGCCAGAACCTGCAGGATCATCTGGCGGTGCTGATCATGTTCGCCCGCGCCGATCGCAGCGAGTTCCTGCGCAACATGCGGCTCGACCGCATGACGCTGAACATGATCCGCGCCTGGCTGTTCGGCTCGGGGCCGGCGACCGTGGTGCCGGGCGGCCTGCACGCCTTCATCAAGACCCGCCCCGAGATCGCGGTGCCCGACATCGAGTTCATGTTCCGCGGCGCGCCGCCCGAGGCCGCGCTCTGGTTTCCCGGCTGGAAAAAGCCCTATGCCGACGGCTACGGCATCCGGCCGTGCCTGCTGCACCCGGAGAGCCGCGGCGAATTGCTGCTGCGCTCGGCCGACCCGCGCGACCCGATCCGGATCATCCCGAACTCGTTCTCCGCGCCGAACGACCTGCCGACCTTGCGCCAGGGCTTCAAGATCGCGCGCGAGGTCGCGGCGCAGGCGCCGCTCGCGCCGTTCCGCAGCCGCGAGACCGCGCCCGGGCCTGCGGTCACGACTGACGCCGAGATCGACGCCTGGATCAGGAACACCGCGATCACCGCCAATCACCCGTCGGCGACCTGCGCGATGGGAACCGGGCCAAGCGCCGTGCTCGATCCACAAATGCGGGTGCGCGGCGCCGAGCGGCTGCGGGTGGTCGATGCCTCCGCCATGCCGGACCTGGTGTCGGCCCACATCAACGCCTGCGTGCTGATGATGGCCGAGCGCGCCTCCGACCTGATCCGCGGCAAGCCGGTGCTGGCGCCGGCTGCGCCATGAGCGGCGCGGCGTCGCGCGCGATCGCGGTCGGCGCGTTCAGCGTCACTGCGGTGTCCGACGGCGTGCTCAACTCCAACCACGACGTCATTCTCGGCATTGACCGTGCCGACAGCGAGCGATTGACCGGCATCGCCTATGGGCAGCCGCTGCCGCTCGACGTCAACTGCTTCTTGATCCGCAACGGCAAGCAGCTGATCCTGAGCGATGCCGGGTCGGGCCACACCATGGGGCCGACGCTCGGCTATCTGCCGGACAACCTGCGCGCCATCGGCGTCGATCCAGCCAAGATCGACATCATCCTGCTGACCCATCTGCATCCCGACCATTCGCTCGGCCTGGTCGACGGGGCCGGCGCGGCGGTGTTTCCGAACGCCGAGCTGGTCGTGCACGAGATCGAGGCGGCGTTCTGGCTCGATCGGGTGCCGCGGCCCGACGACAGCGAGCGGGTCGCGCGCAACACCAAGGCGCAGCGCCTGGTTACCGCGCCGTATCGCAACCGCATCCGCCGCATCAAGGACGGCACGGTGCTGCCGGGCATCACCGCGCTGCTGCGGCCCGGCCACACGCCGGGCCACACCAACTACCTGATCGAATCCGAGCGCGATCGCCTGCTGCTGTGGGGCGATATCGTGCATCTCGCCGCGGTGCAGATGGCGCATCCGGAGGCGACGCTGGTGTTCGACGTCGAGCCGCAGGTGGCGCGCATCTCGCGCGCCCGGGTGCTGGACTGGGTGGCGGCCGAGCGGCTTACGGTCGCCGGCGCCCACCTGCCGTTCCCCGGCATCGGCCAGGTGATCCGTGCAGGCAAGGGATTTGTGTATCGCGGGGGGTAGCGCGGGAGCGGGAAGGGTGACCTTTCCCCGGTTATTCCGGGACGGCCGGACCCGGAATCCATAACCACGAGCAGTACGAAGTGCTCCGGCCGGGGTTATGGATTCCGGCACTTGCGCCCAAAGGTGCTCGGCCGGAACTACGGAGCATCCACCGACATCCCAACGCGCACCTGCGGCGAAGCCGTGGCCTACGGACCGGCCCTCAAGCGGCGCTTTTCATGCAGGGCCTCCTTATGCGAAGACCGCCACTCAAGCGCTGCTTTCATTCTGGATAAAATGCACCTGACTTGCAGCCATCGATAGAAATTGGCCGAGACCCAGGGCTGCTAACTCGGTGTCTGGCGCTCTGATTCCGGGTTCGCGGGCTTTTGCCCGCGCCCCGGAATGAGAGTGAAGTCGCATCCCTACCTTCGACATGACCGCGCGGCGAAGCCCCGCCCGCGTCATAGGATGTCGTAGTGGTGCTGGAAGACGTGCCAGTCGGGTGCCGGCACGCCGGTGTCGGTCGCTCCGATCTTGGTGTAGTCGGCGGCCGCCACATGGGTGCCGTCCATCTGCCAGACCGCAAGCTTGCCGGCGTCGGTCTGCCATAAGAGATCGCCCTTGCCGTCGCCGTTATGGTCGTCAGCGCCCAGCAGGTGCCAGTCCAGGCCCGGCGCACCGACGTTGTTCGCGCCGGCCTTGGTGTAGTCGGCAAACTTGATCTGGTCGCCGTTCATCTCCCAGATCGCGACCTTGCCGCCGCCCGGCGGCAGATCGGTCAGCGGGTTGTCCGCGGCTCCGACCCGCCACAGGATGTCGGCCTTGCCGTCCCCGTCGAAATCGGCGACGTCGGAGACGTGCCAATCGAAGCCCGGGATGCCGACATTGGCGGCGCCGGCCTTGATGAAGCTCGCCGACATGATGTGGGTGCCGTCCATCTGCCAGAGCGCCAGCGCGCCGCCGGTGGTCTCCCACAGGATGTCGGCCTTGCCGTCGCCGCCGAAGTCGCCGGTGCCGACGATCCTCCAGTCCAGCGCCGGCACGCCGACATTGGTGTTGCCGGCCTTGATGAAATCCGCTGCCTGGATCTGGCTGTTGTTCAGCTCCCAAATCGCAAGCTGCCCACCGTCGGTCCGCCACAGCAGGTCGCCCTTGCCGTCGCCGTCGAAGTCGGCGGCGCCGAGCGGATGCCAGTCCGGTGCCGGCGCGCCGATGGCGGTCGCGCCGATCCGCAGGAAGTCGGCGCCGACGATGTGGCTGCCGTCCATCTGCCAGACCGCAAGCTTGCCGGCGTCGGTCCGCCACAGGATGTCGGTCTTGCCGTCGCCGCTGACGTCGCTGGTGTCGATGACGTGCCAGTCGAGCCCAGGCAGCCCGACCGCGCTGGCGCCGAGCCGGGTGAAATCCGCTGCGCTGATCTGGAAGCCAGCCATCTGCCAGACCGCGAGCGAGCCGCCGTCGTTCTGCCAGAAGATGTCGGAGCGCCCGTCGGCGTTGAAGTCATGTGCCGCGGCGGCGAACAGGAAATTGTCGATCGTGAGGCTGCCCTTGGTCACGTCGTTGAGCGTGACGACATCGCCGTTGCCAAGGTCGATGACGGTGTCCGCGCCCGACTGGCTGGCCCGGTCCAGCACCGCCTGCAGCGTCGTGATGTTGCCGAACGCGGTCAGATTGACGATGTCGCCGCCCGCTCCGGCGATGAAATCGGTGAAGGTGTCCGCCAGGCCGCCCGGCGTGAAAGTGAGGGTATCGATAGCGCCGAAACCGGTGAACGTGTCGTTCTCAGGCCCGCCCCTGAACGTATCGGCGAAATGGGTGCCGAACATCAGCGGATGGGCTGCCGTCGCCGTGATCGTCAGCGTGCTGGCGAAACCAACCGCCAGATCGGCCTGGATCAGGCCCGCCCCGGTGCCGAAGTCGAAGCCAACGTCAAACCCAGGAGTCGTCGGGTTGTCCATGTCGATGGCGGAATCCATCAACAGGTTCCGGATATCCGACGCGGTCAGCGCCGGCCGCGCCTGCAGCATCAGCGCCGCAATGGCGGCCGCCGCGGGAGCCGACGCCGAGGTCCCGAAGAAGTTCGGGAACGTCCCCGCATCGCTGGTATCGCCGCCGCCAAAGAATGTCGTATCGCCCCCGTCGGGCGCCACGATCGCCGGGCTTAGTCGCACCTGCGGAGACGAAAGGATGTTGCCCGCCGTGTCGACCCAGATGTTGAGCGGACCGATGGAGGAAAAAGACTGGAGCAGGGGCGGATCAGTGCCGAGCGCGGGCGTCTTGCGAATGTCGGTTGCTCCGACCGGGATTGCGCCCGCGCCCGCGTGGTGCCCGTAGGAGGTGCCATCGTTGATGTTGGTCGTGTTGGCGCCGTAAGTGACCACGTCGTTGAAGGGGACAATTTTCAAAGCGACCGGTTCCGGCCCGCTGCGCAAGCCGATGCGCAGGTAGAATGTTCTTTCGCCGTTGAGAATGAGGTCATTGAACGGGTCGACGCCGGTCTCGTCGAGGGTGAAATGAAAAAGTTGGTTTGTGGCTTCGGGATCGCTGTATCCGATGAAGTCAAGGTTGGTCACCGCCCCGACACCGGGACTGGCTGAAGCCGCCGCATTGGCCCATTGAAAGATGTAGGTGGTGTCGTCGTCCTGATTGATTTGCAGCAGCGAGCTCTCGACGCCGTCCACGGTCGTACCAAAGTCATGGACGGTGTAGGCGATTCCGTCGATCAACCTGGCGCCGCCGTCGATGAATGGCGACTCGTAACCGGCATGGCCGTTATTGCCTGCGGAGGCGAAATAGATGACACCATTCGCCACGACCTGATCGACAGCCTGCGCGATCACGCCGTCCTGAAACATCGGCTCAAAGAAATAAAAGAAGTCATCCACGATCACCTGCGCCCCGGCATTGGCGAGCGCGATGATGTTGTTGGCAAAATTGGCCTGTCCAGTATTGGCGGTGGCGAACAGGATCGAGGCGCCCGGCGCGAGGTCATGGATGATCTGGGCCATCGCGCGGCCTTCATCCACCGGTTCGTCTGCGTTGTCTTCCAGGATGGTCGTGTCGGCCGGCAGATCGCCGCTGGCGATGTCCTGCGCCATCGTCGTGATGGGATCGACAGCCGTAGCAAAGCTGTCGGACAGGATGCCGATCTTGATGCCGGATCCGTCGAACCCGAACGTCGTGCGGGCGATATCGGCATGCAAAGAGACATCGGCCTGGGTGGTGACCAGGCCTGCATTGCTGATCCAGCCGGACTCGCGCGCATGGGCCAGATTGGCAATCCCAAGCAGCGCGTCGACCTGATCGACCGGCAGCAGGCCGGAGGCCATGCTTTTGAAACTTCCGCCGTTCTGCAAGCCGATGGCCTGCAGTTGCAGGAGCAGTGCGGCTCCATCGCCGTCGGCGGCGACCGCATCGATCGTGACGTATTGACCGTCAGGGCTGATGGCGTTCGGGGCGTGGCAGATACCGACAGTCGGAAACAGCGGCGTCGTTGCCCCTGACGCAGCGTGTGCAAGCATCTGGAGCCCGGCATCCAGAGTCGGCAACCGGCCGCCATTGACTGGCGCGATGTCACCGGCGGTCGGTGTCTCGATGGCCGCCGTGATGGACGCAGCCGGCGCAACGCTCGACGTTGCCGCCGTGGTGATTGGCGTCTCCGGCGCAACGCTCGACGATACCGCCGTCGTGATGGACCCAACCGGCGCAATGCTCGACGTTACCGCCGCCGTCGTGGCAACATGAGTCTCCGCGACGGCTGTCGAGCCATCCGGAATAAATTGTGCCGAGAACCAAATATCATCGTTGTCGGAATCGCCATTTCGAATCGGGTAGCGCCAACGGGTGACCATGGCCTAGCCTCCCATATTTTTTCTGCGGAACGTCTCGGCCTCGAAAGGCGCAATGAACGTCGCCGGGCGCCCGTTGATCGCGGGTTCTCGGCAGAATTTCTGGTGAAGGAGTTGGGCTAGACAGGATGACGCCGGGCCATTCGGCGCTAACCGTACGTCCAGCATACCGAAGATCTGGCACACCAGGTGACCCCAGGTCCGCGCAAGACTTCCAGCTCAATACTACGGTAGCCCGGAATGCGCGCGAGGTAAATCAATCGGTCACGTGAACCCGATCAAGCTCCTCGCATCAAAGTCTGCGTGCTGGCGATCCTGCTGCCGACGCTGGCAGCGCGCCGACCGTGCGCCGTTTGGCCGCAGCACGCGATCGCATAGCGTCTCTGAGCCGAGTTCGCCTGGCTGGCGTCGCTTCGCTCGCACCTGACCTAACCTTTCTTCGGCGACCAACGATAGGCTTTGGCGCACGCGCCGCCCATCAGCATCGCTCGCTCACTGTCGCTCAGGCGGTCAGTCTTGAGGAAGGGCTCGACGGCCTGCTCGTAGTTGACGACGGCGTATGCGCGCGTCCAGTCCGTGCCCCACAGGCAGCGGTCGAAACCCCAGGCATCGAACACGCGGGCGAGCGGATCCCAGATGTCCGGGAACGGATACGGTTCCCGGGACAGCGTGCAGGCGCCGCTCACCTTGATCACCGCGTTCTTGCGCTTGGCAAGGTCCAGCACCTTCGGCAGGTCGGCCCACGGCTGCGGCGGGGCCGGCGGCGTGCGGGGCTGCAGGATCGCCAGATGGTCGATGATGAAGCGCGTATCGGGATGGCGGTCGATCACCGCCGTGCCCGCATCCACGTTGCCCCAGCACAGGATGTTGACCGGAAGGTCGTGCTTGACGGCCGCGCGCGCGATCCGGTCGAGGCCCGGGATCATTCGGGTCGCGCTTCGCCTCCTTCGTCAGCATGATGCGGATGCCGACCGCGCCCGGCGTCTGCTTCCAGTCGGCGACGACATCGTCCACGGCCGGATCGTCCGGGTCGACCGGCTTGACGATCGCGAACCGACCGGGATGGGCCCGTTGCACCTCCACCGCATAGCTCGCGTCGTAGCGGTACATGGAAAAGGCGGAGATGAAGATCGCGCCGTCGACGCCGACCTTGTCCATCGCCGCCACCATCTCGTCACCCGTGACGTGATCGGGCCAGTTCGGCACGCTGTGCCAGGGTCGCTTCGGAGTGTTCGCCTCATAGGCGTGGACCTGGGAATCGATGATCGTCACCGGGAAAGCTCCTCAATTGCCAAGAGAGTTCGGTATCGCAACAGGTCGCGCCAGCCGTGTCCAGGACCCTAGAGGGACTTCAGGCGGTCGGATGGCGCGCATTTGATGCCCACTTGTCCTCCCATAGCGGCGTCGAAGCGGACATCACCGGAGGTCCGAGAGGTGCCAATAGGCGACATCGCGGCTCACTCGATGACCTCGTCGGCGGCGACCAGGAGACCAGGCGGGATGGTAAGCCCCAGCGCCCTCGCGGTTTTCAGGTTGACATCTGTCGAAGTCTGCTTTGCCGTCCAAGGCGGACATTAAAGGGAGGAGGCGCCCGCCACCTTGGAACCCTTTGCCGCCTGTCAGCATTTGTTTGGGGGATTTCTCGCGGTTCGGGGGATTTAAAATGCGTTGCCAGTTCGTTCGGCCAGTGGGTGGCGCGTGAGCACTCCTGCCAATCAGGCACTCGCCTGCGAAATCGAGAAGCTGCGCCTTGAGCTGCAAGAAGCCAATCGCCAGCTGCGAGAAGCCACCGAGCAGTTCCAGGCGATGTTTGAGCAGGGCATGTTTGCCGCGCGCCTGCGCCTCGACGGAACAGTCATCGACATCAATCGGGCCGCCGTCGAAGTCTGCGGACTAAATCGCGCGGACATTCTTGACCGACCGTTCTGGGAGTGCGGCTGGTGGAACCGCTCTCCGGACGTACAAGCGTGGGTTCGAAACGCGGTCGAGCAGGCCGTTTCCGGTGAGCCATTCCGCGGCGAGTCGCGGTATTTCTGGGGAGATGGTTCGGAGCACGTCGTCGACTTCGCCTGTATGCCGATCATGGATGATGCCGGCCGCGTGGTCGTTGTAATCCCGACCGGAATGGATATTACTGAAAGGGTCCAAGCCGAACAAAATCAGCGAGCTTTAGAAGTCGCGCGCCGGCGCGGCGAGGCGCTGGCCGAGATCGACCGTGCCAAGACGCAGTTTTTCGCCAACATCAGCCATGAGTTTCGCACGCCGCTGACGCTGATGCTTGGGCCGCTCGAGGATGCCATGGCCGATGCGGAGGAGCCGCTCGGCGCGCGCCAGCGCGAGCGGATCGCGATGGCCCAGCGCAATGGCCTGCGGCTGCAAAAACTGGTCAACGCGCTGCTCGACTTCTCGCGCGTTGAGGCGGGTCGCATTCAGGCCGTCTATCAGCCGACCGATCTGGCGTCGCTGACCCACGATCTGGCGTCAGCAGCTTTCGCTCGGCCTGCGAGAAGGCGGGCCTCACGCTGACGATCGACACGCCGCCGCTGCCGGAGCCGGTCTATGTCGATCACGAGATGTGGGAGAAGATCGTTCTCAATCTCGTCTCGAATGCATTCAAGTTCACGCTCGAAGGCGGAATCAAGGTCGACGATGTCCGAGGAGGCCGGACAGGCCGTGTTGCGCGTCCGCGACACCGGAACGGGCATTCCCGAAGCCGAAGTGCGCACGGATCTTCGACCGCTTCCATCGCGTCGAGGGCGCGCGTGGGCGCGCCCATGAGGGCACCGGCATCGGGCTTGCGCTGGTCAAGGAACTGATCGAACTGCACAAGGGCACGGTATCGGTCGAAAGCACCGTCGACGAGGGCACCACGTTCACGGTGCGGCTGCCATTCGGCCGCGCTCATCTGCCGCAGGACCGGCTCGAAGCGTCACGCACCCAGGTATCGACGGCAACGCGTGCGGAGGCCTTTGTCAGCGAAGCGCTGCGCTGGCTTCCGGACGGCGCAGTTCGAAGGAAGCTCGAAGGGCTGGAGTCGGGCGAGCACGCGGACCGCTTCCGGATGGCCGTGCCGGGGCGCGCCCGCATGTTCTGCTTGCCGACGACAACGCCGACATGCGGGAATATCTGTGTCGGCTGCTCGCCACGGACTACGAGTGCGCGCCGTCGCCGACGGTGAGGAGGCGCTGGCGGCGGCCAAGCAGCAGCGTCCCGATCTGATCCTCACCGACGTCATGATGCCCCGCCTCGACGGCTTCGGGCTGCTGCAGGAGCTGCGCGACGATCCCGAACTGCGCAGTGTGCCGGTGATCCTGCTGTCGGCGCGCGCCGGCGAAGAGGCCAAGGTCGAAGGCCTGCGGACGGGCGCCGACGATTATCTGGTCAAGCCGTTCAGCGCGCGCGAGCTGCTGGCGCGCGTTGCGGCCAACATCGAGCTGTCGCGACTCGCGCGCGCAAAGCGCGCGCGTCATGCAGGAGGAAGCGCAGACCCTCGAGCTGCTGAACAAGGTCGGCACCGCCGTTGCCGCCGAGCTCGATCTGGAGCGCGCCGTTCAGGTGGTTACCGACGCGGCCACCGAACTGTCCGGCGCCGCTTTCGGCTCGTTCTTCTACAACGTGCATCGACGAGAAGGGCGAGGCCTATATCCTCTACACGCTCTCGGGCGTGCCGCGCGAGGCGTTCGCGAAGTTTCCGATGCCGCGCAACACCGCGGTTTTCGGGCCGACCTTCCGCGGCGAAGGCATCGTCCGCTCCGACGACATCACCAAGGATCCGCGCTACGGGAAGAACGCGCCCCACCGCGGCATGCCGCAAGGCCATCTGCCGGTCCGCAGCTATCTCGCCGTGCCGGTCAAGTCTCGCGTCGGGCGAGGTGCTGGGCGGGCTGTTCTTCGGCCATCCCGAGGTCGGCGTCTTCACCGAGCGCGCCGAGCGCATCGTGGCGGCCATCGCGGTGCAGGCCGGCATCGCCATCGACAAGGCACGGCTCTACCGGGCTGCCCAGGACGAGATCGAGAGACGCAAGCGCGTCGAGGCGCAGCTCCGCGAAAGCGAGCAGATGCTCGAAGCCAGGGTGGTTGAGCGCACGGCACAATTGGTCGCGGAATCTGAGGAGCGGGAAAAAGCGCTGCTGGCTATGCAGAAGACGCAGGAACAGCTGGTTCAGTCGCAGAAGATGGAAGCCATCGGCAGCTAACAGGGGCGTGGCCCACGACTTCAACAACCTCCTGACGATCGTCATCGGCAACATCGAGATCGATTGAGCGCCAGCTACCGGCGGGCGCCTCGGCGCGCGTTCGGCGCTGCGCCGAGAACGCGATGCACGGCGCGAGACGCGCGGCCGCTCTCACGCAGCATCTGCTGGCGTTCTCGCGCCAGCAGCCGCTCGATCCGAAGCCCACCGAAGTCAACAGGCTGATTTCGGGCATGTCGGAAATGCTGAGCCGCACGCTCGGCGAGCGGGTCGAGGTGCGAAACGGTGCTCGGCGCAGGCGTCTGGAACGTCGAAGTCGACCCCAATCAGCTCGAGACGGCGTTGCTCAATCTCGCACTGAACGCGCGCGATGCGATGCCCGAAGGCGGCAAGCTCACCATCGAAACGCGAACACACACCTCGATGAGCCTACGTCGCGCCGACCGCCGAGGTGTTCGCCGGGACAATACGTTGCGATCTGCATCAGCGACACCGGCTCGGGCATGACGAGGGAGACATGGATCACGTGTTCGAGCCGTTCTTCACGACAAAGCCCATCGGGCAGGGACGGGCCTAGGCCTATCTCAGGTGTACGGCTTCGTGAAGCAGTCGGGCGGCCACGTGAAGATCTACAGCGAGGAAGGCCAAGGAACGACCGTCAAGCTCTATCTTCCGCGTTTAGTTGGCAAAGGCATCGCGACCGCCGACGATCGACTAGAGAGAACAATTCCAGATGGAAACCCCAAAGAGACAGTGCTGCTCGTTGAAGATGATCCTGGCGTTCGCGAATATGGTGCGGAAATATTGCGCGATCTGGGCTACTCGGTCATCGAGGCAGAGGACGGTCCGGCGGCACTGCGCCAGATCGAGCGCAACGAGACCGTCGACCTGTTGTTCACAGACATAGGTCTGCCTGGTATGAGCGGCCGCGAGCTTGCCGACGAGGCAGTCCGGCGCCACCCGAAGCTCAAAGTTCTCTATACGTCGGCATATGCTCGCAATGCCATCGTTCACCATGGCCGTCTTGATACGGGCGTGCATCTCGTCTCAAAGCCCTTCACCCAGGCGGACCTCGCGACGAAAATACGCGGGGTGTTGGACGGCAACGAAAGTTGGCCGTAATGCATGCGTTGCGTTTCGATCTCATCGCCCGGCCAAATGCCCGCGTCATTGGCAGACATAACGCCCATGGCACAGATGTCCGACTTGCCTCCAAGAGCGGATAAGCTCGCCAGCCTGCTTCTTCGGTGCGCTCAATCCAACACTCGCAATACGTTTTGGCCCTTACAATGGTTCACAAAGCGCGTTTGATCACTGCGCCGGGCTTACTGATGGCTCTTGCGGCATTATCAGTGCTTCTGCCTGTGTGTTATTTTGCCTGGCTTGGCTTTCGTACCTACCACAGTGAATTTGAAGACGCGCGGACTCGGCTGGAACGCAGCATCGATCTCGTTCGTGAGCACGCTGCCAAGGTGTTCGAGACACATCAGCTCGTCACGCAGCAGGTGGATGAAATTTTGTACGGATTCACGGACGCACAAATCCGCGACCGGGAAAAGGAATTGCACGAGCGCCTCGCCGCATTGGTGGACCGGCTCGACCAGATCCAGGATATTTGGGTGCTCGATCGTAATGGCTTTGCGCTCGTCGCTGGCAAACTCTTTCCTGTCCCGAAAGAGGTCAACTACGCCGACCGAATTTATTTTCGGGTTCACCGCGAGAACTCCGGCTCCCAAAGCCCGACCTACATCAGTGAGATTCTGCAGGGCCGGGTCCTTCCAACACGTTTCTTTCAATTCAGCGAACCTCGCCGCTACGATGCCGATACGTTCGTTGGGGTCATCGCGATTTCGGTCGAGCCGAAATACTTTCAGGATTTTTACAAACAGGTTGCGCAGACTGGACTCAACGGTGTTGCCCTCATTCGGGAAGATGGTGCCGTACTGGCGCGCTTTGCCGGAGCAGTCGAGGATTTAACAGATTTGCCGCGTGCGGACGGATTATTGCAGTCGATCAAGAGCAACCCGAACGGGGGATATTTCGAACGCCGCTCAAGTTTCGATGGCATCGAGCGGTTGATCGGCTATCACAAGGTTGGGAGTTTTCCGGTTTACGTTTCTGCCAGCATCGATCGTGCGGCAATTGTTGATCGTTGGCGGCGCGAGTTCACGCAGCACATGGTGTTTGCCCTGCCGGCAACTCTCTTTCTGCTGGGGCTTTCGTTGATCGCCGGCCGTCTGACTCGACAACAGGCCACAGCTTTGAGCCGGCTGCGAGACGAGGCCGCGCGCCGCGAGACTTCTGAAAGTCAGGTTCGCCAGATGCAAAAGATACAAGCGGTGGGGCAACTTACAGGCGGCATCGCGCATGACTTCAACAACATGCTCGCCATCATCCTGGGGAGCCTTAAGCTCCTGCAGCGCCGGCTCGCACGAGGGCAGCCTCTTGACCAAAGCCTCATCGATGCGGCCATCACCGGCGGCGAGCGAGCGGCCGCGCTGACAGCTCGTCTGTTGTCATTTGCCCGCCAGCAGGCGCTGCGGCCGGAAACCGTGGATTGCAACAAGCTCCTGACCGGCACCGCTGAGCTGCTGCGGCGAACCATTCCGGAGTCTATCCATATTGAAACCGTGCTCGCGGCGGGGCTGTGGCGAATATGGGCTGACCCCCTTCAGCTCGAAAACGCTATCGTCAACCTTGCCGTCAATGCCCGCGATGCCATGCCGGAAGGAGGCAAGCTTACCATCGAAGCCGCGAACGCGTGGCTGGATGACAGCTACAGCGGCGTATTCCAAATATCGGCGGGCCAATACGTACTTGTATCCGTTTCAGACAATGGTCACGGCATGTCGCCGGAGGTGCTGTCGTCAGCCTTCGATCCGTTCTTCACCACCAAGCCGGCGGGTCGAGGCAGCGGGCTTGGTCTGAGCCAGGTCCATGGCTTCATCCGCCAATCGGGCGGGCATGTTCAACTTTATAGTGAACTGGGCCAGGGAACGACGGTTAAGCTTTATTTGCCGCGTGCCAAGCCTGACAGCGAACCCGTACCACCTAAAGCCCTGGATACGATCTTGCCAACGGCAAACGCAGAAAAAGTGTTGCTGGTCGAAGACGAGGCGGAGGTACGCAGCTTAACGTCAAAAATGTTGCGGGAACTCGGATATCAGGTTGTTTCTGTCGAGAGCGCCGAAGCCGCGCTTGCTTCTCTCGATGAACACCATGACATAGCTGTTCTATTCACTGACGTGGTCATGCCCGGCATGAACGGCCCTCAGCTGGCTGCGGAGGTTGTAAAGCGGCGCCCCGCTGTCAAGTTATTGTTTACGACCGGCTATACGCCCAATGCCATGGTGCACAATGGTGTGCTCGAAGGCGATGTCAGCGTGATCATCAAACCATATACGATCGAGCGCCTCGCGACAAAATTGAGTCAGTTGCTGGCGCAATAACTCTTATGTGAACTTGACGGACCTGAACCAGTAATTTTCTACGGACGAGAAACCACCGGCCAAAGCGGATATTCGCATCAAAAGCAGCCGTTGAGTGGATCCAGAATAGGCCTCTTGTGCACCAGGATGATTGCCAGGACGTTGATTTTTGAGCGCTCGCTGATATCAAAGACTGAAGACCGGTGAATCGCAGTTCCTCTCCTTCAGGCGGTCGGATGGGGTGCATTGATGCCCACTTGTCCTCCTATAGCGGCGTCGAAGCGGACATCACCGGAGGTCCGAGAGGTGCCGACAGCGGACATCCGCTGTTATTCAATCACTTCATCCGCGCGGGCGAGCAGAGCCTGTGGGACGGTGAGGCCTAGCGCCTTAGCGGTCTTCAGGTTGAGCGCCAGCTCAAACTTAGAAGACTGGACAACTGGCAAGTCGGATGGCTGCTCCCCTTTGAGGATACGGCCTGCGTAGGTCCCGGTCAGACGGTACGCTTCGCTTCGACTGGTCGAGTAGCTTGCGAGACCACCGGACGTCACGAAATCTGCCCATTCGTACACTGTCGGAATTCGATGCCGAAGTGCCAGATCGATCAATTGGGAGCGCCAGACCTGAAAGAACGGGTCCGCTCCGACCAACAGCGCATCGACCTTTGAGCGTCCCATTTTATCGAACGCCACGTTGAGTTCGCTTTCTGAGTTTGCAGCGAATATCTCGATCTGTTGACCCATCGCGCGGGCAGCGTCCTGGACGTCCTTGAGCTGAAATTCGGTGCTGGCTACATTCGGGTTTACCAAAAATGCTACGATCGCTGCACGAGGTACAAGCTCGCGAAGGATTTCGAGCCGCTTCGGCCCCAGCCCAACCGTGAAAACGTAAATGCCCGTGGTGTCGCCGCCAGGGCGATTGAAGCTGCTGACAAGTCCTTCCTTGACCGGGTCTTCGCCGCTCGTAAACACCAGCGGAATGGCGCCTCTGGGCACCTTTTTCGCCGCCACAGCGGTCGGAGCCGATGTCGCAACAATCACATCCACCTTCTGCCGGACGAGACCGGCGACCAACCCTTCATGACGTGTGTAGTCGCCATCCGCCCAACGGAATTCGATGCCCACGTTCTGTCCCTCGAGATAGCCGATCTCTCTCAAGCCTGAACGAAACGCGGCCACGAGATGGGCGTCTGCTTGAGCTGATCGGCTGCTGACGTATCCGATCGTCTGAAAGGATTTCTGGGCGTGGCTTGGGCGGGTAGCTGTGATCGCCACCGCCGCAATCGATGTTAGTAACTCGCGCCGCCTCATAGCCTGCCCCATCGCGCGTTTAACAAGCTCTGCAGGTTCTCCGGTCACGTTGTCGAACCTACCTTGCATCATCTTTGAATTTCTTCTTGAGAATCCTCACGCCGCGCAGCAATTTTCAGTCCTACTCAATCACCTCGTCGGCCTGCGCAAATATCAAGCTTGGAATTTCAATGCCAAGCGCCTTTGATGTTTTCGCGTTCACAACCAGCTGGAATTTCGTCGGCTGTTCAATGGGTAACTCGCCGGGTTTCGTACCCTTTAGAATTCTGTCCACATAACTGGCAGCTCGGTGGAACCGTTCCTCAATGTTCGCGGCGTAGCTGATCAAGCCGCCATCGCGCACGTACTCAGGCTGAGAGTAAACTGTAGGAAGCTTTTGTTGTGCTGCAGCTCCTACGATTTCAGCGCGCCAGTTTTGAAGTAACGGATCAGACGTAACAAATAGTCCGTTACAACCGCCTTGACCGCAGATTGTACCGAGCCGAGGAAGATCGCCAAGCGAACCAATACGCACGTCAATCAGTTTGAAGTTCAAACCTGACGCGGCGCGTGTCGCCTCGCGCCAAGTTTCCTCGTGGATAATCGCCGCCCCACTCGCCAAAACACCGACGTTCGTCGTACCGGGAGCAATTGTTTTTAGCAATTGAAGCTGCTTCGACGTCAGCTCCTCGCCTTGGTTGACAACTCCCGTTACGTTGCCTCCTGGTCGCGCATAACTCTTGGCAATTCCTGCTTGCAGTGGGCCAGAACCGTTTGCGATGACGATCGGTACGGTGCGGGTGTGCTTGTGTGCTGCGACAGCGGATAGTACCGGTGCGCCAACCAATACATCAGGCCCTTCACGTAGTAACTGTGCGGCCAAATCAGCCAGGCGATCCAATCCACCTTCGTTCCAGCGCACTGTCAGGCTGAGGTTTTGCCCTTCGATATAACCAAGTTCCCGCAGCCCCACTCGCAGCGCTTCAAATCGTGTGCCGTGCGCTCGTTCCGGACCGTGGATGAGCACCGCGACACGGTAAACGCGCTGCATCCGCGCCGGCGGCTGCGCTTGCGCTGAAAGCGGAAACGCGACCGCCGCCGCCCCAACAGCACCAAGAAATTCCCGACGTCTCATGTC
>CAVYUU010000011.1:0-1445755 GCA_963771745.1 uncultured Alphaproteobacteria bacterium
GATGGCCCCCTTGCGGCATCTAGGTGCCAAAATGCTGGTTGTCAGAAACGACCAGCGAACAGGGACCCATCCATGGAACAGGTTACGACGATCGGGCTGGACATTGCCAAGCGGGTTTTTCAGGTGCACGGGGTTGATGCCCGGGGAGCGGCACGGTGGTCGTGCGCCGGCAGTTTGGAAGCGCGGCCCAAGTGGTGCGGTTTTTCGCCAAGCTGCCGGGCTGCTTGATCGGCCTGGAAGGCGTGCGGCACGGCGCATCATTGGGGCCGGCAGCTGCAGGCGCTGGGGCATGATGTGCGGCTGATCCCCGCCGGCTTTACGCCAAGGCCTTTGTGCGGCGAAACAAGACCGACCCGGCCGATGCCGAGGCGATCTGTGAAGCGGTTGAGCCGGCCGTGGATGCGGTTCGTGCCAATCAAGAGCGAAGCCGACCAGGCGATCGGCCCACTCGGTGCACCGGGTGCGCGAGCGGCTGATCGGCCAGCGCACGATGATCCAGAACATGCCCTGCGCGGCCAGATGGCAGAGTTCGGTGTTGTGGTGCCGAAAGGGGCGGACGTCAACCAGGGTAAGATGCTCGCCGGTCTTCGGCGATCCGGGTGTGCGGGCTTCTGCCCGACGGGGCGCTGCGCCAAGTGCTGCTGGGGGTCGGGCAATTGAGCTGACCGTGGAGCTCGATCGGCAGCTCTCGCGGCAATCGACAGTCGGATCATGGCCTGGCACAAGGCCAGCCGGAAGAGCCAGGATCTCGCCACCATTCCGGGGTTTGGTCCGCTCCTGTCGAGCGCGATGGCGGTGCGGGTGGCACAGCCGGAACGCTTTGCCGCGGCGGGCGCGACCTGGCCGCCTGGATCGGGCTGGTGCCCCGAAGCAGGCGTCCTCGCGGGGCGATACCGTGCGGTTGGGAAGGATCAGCAAAGCAGGGCGATGTCTACTTGCGCCGTTTGCTGATCAATGGCGCCCAGAGCGTCATCCTGCAACAGCTAAAAGGCGTGCCAAGACCGATCCCTGTGGGATTTGTGGGGGCCTGCTGGCGACGAAGCCGCGTCTGGTCGTTGCTGTGGCGCTGGCCAACAAGATGGCGCGCATCGCTTGGGCGGTGATGGTGCGCGCAACCGGCTTCCCGCCCCGTTCCAGCCGCGGCCTGATCGGGCCTGGCTGGGGAGCCTGGCGTCGGGAGGCTTGCCGAGGAGAAAGGTGCATACGAGAGGGTTCAATGGGTCGATCCGACGGGGTGGGTCAGACTGTCTGGTGTAACAATGGAACCTGGATTCCGCAGGCTTGATTGAGACCCCACCCTACGGTTCTTTATTTCCACCTGGGCGATCGGTCTTATCTGACCGCACCACAAAGGCCGGACACATGACCGCAAGCGACCCTCCCCCTCGCTTCCGAATGCCAAATTCCCTTGCCAGGCCGGGGGCCATCCACACATGAAGCGGCGCGCGTTTATCGCAGGCCTTGGCAGCGTGGGGGTCATGTCGCGCGTCTGCCGCGGACAGCAAAAGGTGCCCACGATCGGCCTGCTGGGTGCGAATACACCAGCAATTCAAAGCCGATGGACGGCTGCCTTGCTACAGCGATTACACGAGCATGGCCGGATCGAGGGCCGTACCGTTGCGATCGAGGCTCGCTGGGCTGAGGGGCGCGACAACGCTACGCGGAGATCGCGGCCGAGTTTGTGCGGCTCAAAGTCGATGTCATTCTCACGCATGCGACCCCGGCGACCCTTGCGGCGATGCAAACAACCTCACGATTCCGATCGTTTTTGCTGTAGCGGGTAACCCAATCGGCACAGGACTCGTAGCGAGTTTGGCGAGACCTGGCGGAAATGTGACCGGCCTTTCGCTCCAGCAAACCGATACGGCGGGCAAGCGAGTGGAGTTGTTGCGCGAAATCGTTCCGCGGCTCCGCACATTGGGGATCATGACCAATGCAGCCAACCTCGGCACCGCGGTGGAAGTTCAGGAACTTCATGCTGTTGCCCGCGCGCTCGGCCTCGAAGTCGTGACAGTCGCTGTCCAGCGCAGCGAAGACATCGCGCCGGCTTTCGAGGCGCTCAAGGGTCGTGCCGATGCGCTTCACGTCGGTGCCTTCCCGCTAGCGCTCACCAACGCCATTCAAGTCAACGCCCTGGCATTGCAAGCGAGGCTGCCAACGATCTACGTCGGCAACCAGTACGTTCACGCCGGAGGCCTGATCTCCTATGGACCAAGTTATCCAGACCTGTACCGGCGCGCCGCCGACTTCATTGACAAGATTTTGCGCGGGGCGAAGCCGGCCGATATCCCGGTCGAGCAGCCGCGCAAATTCGATCTCGTCATCAACCTGAGCACGGCCAAGGCGCTCGGCCTAACCGTGCCGCCAACGCTGCTCGCTCGGGCAGATGAGGTGATTGACTGAGAAGCGGAATTGCATCGCAGCGATCGGGGGCACGGTGGCGATGCCATTTGCCTGTCGGATCCATCGCAATCTTTGACGGCAACGCCCGGATTACCGAGGCGTTGTACGAAAGATTGATGCGGTCGAAGTGATCGTTTACGTGTCCGGCGGCATGTTCAGGGAGCGCGGCGCCACTGCTGCGGCGCCCCCACAGCGGCCACGTCGCGCCGGCGCTTGCGAAGATACATGACCCCGCCCGCGCAAAGGCGAGGAACGATGCCAGCGAGATTGGCCGGGTCCGGTGAGGCGACCCATCCCGATGAAAGGCGCCAGCAGAAGGAACCCTTTTGCGATGGCGCGGACGTGGACCATGCGCGAGAGCTAACACAACAGGATTGATGGATCGTAACAGCGACGAAATAAACGGCAGTGGGTTTGCCCAGCCGTTGTGGGTTGCAGCGCCAGGCGAATCCGGATATCGCTTCTGGCTCATCCGGGCTACTTGCCCTATCAGTTGGACAGCGGGCGGTTTCGATCGACGGATTATGATGGGTGAGGGGGGTAGGCGGAGCAGTCGGCATGGGCCAAACCGTTCGCGCGGGACAATTGCGAACCTCGCGACAAGAATGCGTTGCCACGATGTTTAACATCAGGAGGAACGCGTCATGGCAATGGCGGCGGTAATCTACAAGAAAGGGGCACCCTACAACTTCGTGTGGGAGGAGATCAAGGTCGGGTCGCCCGTGCGTGGCCAGGTACGTCTTCGCAGCACGGCCGTCGGCGTGAATTTCGCTGATACATACCATCGAGCAGGTATCCCGCACCCGATGATCGTCGGCGATCCGCCGGTTGTCCTCGGTTTCGAAGGAGTTAGCGAGATCGAGGAGTTGGGTCCTGGTGTCACCGGCTTCTCCGTCGGCGAACGAGTTTGCACCTGCTTTCCCCCACTCGGTGCCTATAGTCAGAGAGCCTCTACCCGGCTGACTGTTAGCGGATCCAAAGGACTTGCGAATTGGATGACGTTCAACTGGCAGGGCTAATCTTGAAGGGGATGACCGCGCAATATCTCCTGCATCGAACGCACAAGGTGGAAACCAGGAGATTATGTTCTGATCCATGCGGCTGCTGGCGGCATGGGCCACATGCTTTGTCCTTGGGCGCGGCATCTCGGAGCCACTGTGATCGGTACTGTTAGTACCGACGCGAAGGCCGAGATCGCTCGAAATCTTGGTTGCCATCACGTTATCAATTATTCGACCGAAGACTTCGTAGCTGTCACTCGTGAGATTACGGACGGAAAAGGCGTGGACGTTGTCTATAAGTCGATCGGTAAGGACACGCTGCAAAAGTCACTCGACTGCCTGCGGCTGGTCGGTATGTGCGCAGCTTACGGCCAAGCGTCGGGCGTTCCTGATCCGATCGACATCGTCGAAGATTTGGGCGTTCGCGGGTTCTTATCATAATCACCCTACCGTGCTTTCGCATTGCATTTCGAACCGAAGGGAATCGACGCCGGAGCGAAATCCCTGTTCGATGCCGTCGCGCAGGGGGTGGTACGAGCGACATTGTCAAAACCTTTCCGCTTCGGGAGGCTGCAGCCGCGCACAAGTTCATCGGCGCACGCAAGACAACGGGCTCGATCGTCATGCTTCCATTCGAGTAGGCGCGTAGATAGGTAGGCGACCTGTCCGGCCGAAGCGCGTCAGCGCGAAGGCGGAAGCGAAACCCATCATCCAGCCAAGGTCAAAGCGATGGGTTTCGCAATGGCGAAACCCATCCTAGGGGCTACTTGCTGTTGTTCGCCCAAAAAAAAAAAAAAAAAGGCAAAGCCGCAATACTTGCGATTAGGGGGGACCACGAGTTGGCATTGTCTTTGTTACCTTCTGATAAGCCGAGAAGTGGGGACCAGTGGATTGGTTGGCATATCCGTGGGATGAACAAATAGTTTTGGCAGGACGGTTGCCTGGCCCTCGGTTACAGGCGCGGCTGTGCTCAACCTATCCTGCGGGCTGAAATCAACGGGAAGAAAAAAAAAAAAAAAAAAAAAAAAAAAAAAAAAAAAAAAAAAAACCAGAGGCAAGAGTTGGGACCGCGAAATAAGGCCTGTCCGCTTCTGATGCTGTGGACGGCTCCTCCACCGGCACGTGAGTGCCACGGAAGTGGGTGCTGTTGAGGCTCCACGATTTGGAGGAGCCAGTCATGCAAACGATCACGACAATCGGTCTCGATATCGCAAAATCGGTCTTTCAGGTCCACGGTGTTGATGCGCAAGGCAATGTAGTTCTCCGCCGTCAGTTGAAGCGCCGTTATGTTTTGTCATTCTTTCAGAGGCTGGCACCGTGCCTGGTTGGGATCGAAGCGTGCGCTACGGCGCATCATGGTCACGCGAACTGCAGGCGCTCGGTCACAGAGTCCGGCTCATGCCGCCGGCTTATGTGAAGCCCTACGTGAAGCGGCAGAAGAACGATGCCGCCGATGCGGAGGCGATCTGCGAGGCGGTGACCCGGCCGAACATGCGGTTCGTGAGACCAAGACGCCTGAGCAGCAGAGCTTCCTGATGCTCCACCGCACCCGCCATTTGTTCATCCGCCAGCAGACTGCGGTGATCAATGCGATCCGCGCTCATCTTGCCGAGTTCGGGATCGTTGCGCCGATCGGGCGCAGCGGCGTCGACCAGCTGCTCGATGTCGTTGCCGATGGCAGACGACAAGCGATTGCCTGAGGTCGCTCGGACCTGTCTTGCCGCGCTCGGCGCCCAGCTGCAGATGTTGAAGGCGCAGATCCTGGAGTTCGACCGGATGATCACGGCCTGGCACCGGTCCAACGAGGTGAGCAGGCGGCTCGATGCGATCCCCGGCGTCGGTCCGGCGCTGGCGACCGCTGCTGGTCGCCAGCGTGGCCGATCCGAAGGCCTTCCGATCCGGAAGGGACTTCTCAGCCTGGATCGGGCTGGTCCCGAAGCAGAACTCGAGCGGCGGCAAGGAACAAGCTCGGCAGCATCAGCAAGCAAGGCGATCGCTACTTGCGCAGCCTGTTCATGGCCGGTGCGCTGGCCGTGATCCGCTACGCCAAGATCCATGGCACCACGCATCGGCCGTGGCTCACTGCTTGCTGGCGCGGCGTCCAGCCAAGGTCGCGGCGATGGCCCTGGCCAACAAGCTCGCCAGGATGGCGTGGGCCATGATGGCCAGGGGTGAGCAGTACAGAGAACCCGCCGCGCTTGCGGCTTAACGAGATCGCGCCGGACAACCGGCGTGATGTGATGGTTGGGAGGGCGAACAGCACGTAATGCAGAGCCGGTCGATCCGGCGATCAGGACAACCCACTCGGGCCAGAGCATCTCTGAATGCGTGCTTCTGATAGGGACCTGATCCGCGGAGGGCATTATGGCCAGCGGTCATGTGCACCGCACAAAAGGCCGAACACATGGCTGCACCGACCAAGCCTGCACACGTGAAGAAAGCTCTTGCCAACCCGGAGCCGTCCACACATGGCACGAAGCAATAATTGGAAACTGGAAGTCCTGTTTTAACGAGCCAGGTTGCAACCTTGCCAAAAAAAAAAAAAAAAAAAAAAAAAAAAAAAAAAAAAAAAAAAAAAAAAAAAAAAAAAAAAAAAAAAAAAAAAAAAAAAAAAAAAAAAAAAAAAAAAAAAAAAAAAAAAAAAAAAAAAAAAAAAAAAAAAAAAAAAAAAAAAAAAAAAAAAAAAAAAAAAAAAAAAAAAAAAAAAAAAAAAAAAAAAAAAAAAAAAAAAAAAAAAAAAAAAAAAAAAAAAAAAAAAAAAAAAAAAAAAAAAAAACGAGCAGGCGAGAGTTCTGAGATTGATGGATCGTAAAAGCGACCAAATAAACGGCAGTACGTAGGATGGGTTGAGCGAAGCGAAACCCATCATCCGGCCAAGGACAAAGCGATGCGTTTCGCAATTGCTCAATCCATCTTACGGGCTGGTTGCTAATTGGCGCAGAGGCAGTCAAACTACGATGTGTAATCGCAATTTCGGGGCGGTGCGTTGTCCGATCTACCAGAACTCGCGCGGTTAGTGACGGCGACCGTTGTCATCCCGATTCGGGGTATTCGGCGCGAATTGGTTTCATCGCGCGCAGAACGGCTACACGCAAACCGCTGCTGCCGACTTCTTGTCTTGCTGATTCGATTTTCGATGCGGCCCTTATGCATCACCGCGAGTGAAAACAGAGTTATTCGAGCCTTTTCGTTCGAAATCCTGAACTGCGCACCATCACACAGTATTGGCACATAGGCACTCTTTGTTATGTCCGGTGCCATTTGGAAGTCTATCGTGCGTTGGGGGGAGCCAGCACTAGCTGCATACTATCGGTACGTAAGACCTCATAGCCGGCCCGCTTTCCCATGGATAGCATTCGCCCTATGCTGGGTGGCGATCATCGTATTTAAGGGTGTGTCATGTAGAATTCTTTGTTGCGAATGTAAGAGGCCTTGGTGGTTGAGTAAATTGCGTGGATCTGCTTTATGCGCCATCATTACCGAATTAGAGCGTACCAGCAGACGAATACTCGGGCTTTCGCGCTCCGACTATTTCCCTCCGATAGAACTGGGATTTCAGAGAAAGAACGGCTTCTGTTCGCCCGGCAGTCCAAATATGTCGTTCAGCCAAGGCTCGCATCGTCGGCAACGGTCGGCGGTAATTTTTCGATTGCCAGTAGCAATGCTTGGGTTGCCTTGGTCGTGCTATTACCGCGCCCGTCTCATTCCAGATGATAGGACACTTAGACCAACTCATGCGCCTTACGTTCTGCTATGCGAAGGCATCAGGCAGGAAGTTGGGGGAAAGGTCACCCTTTTAGGTGTATTTGCTGGCAACCGACTTGAGATTCCGCGAGATGTAGCTTTCCCAGCGACGCTGGTCCTAGGATTCTTCGCAGTCTTTCTGGACGGCGAAGGAGAGTATAGAGACGGGGATAAGAATTGTCGACCCACAGGGCGATGAGATAGGGTCCAGAGTTTGGTCTTGGCAAGGTTCCGAAATATCCGAACAGAGCCATGACGCTAATTGCTAACTTTCCCGTATTTCAGATCCCGTCCGTTGGGGATTTCCAAATCAAAATACGTTTGGATGATCGTGTGTATGAGAGTGGTTTTTCCATTGCATTCCAGGATAGCTAAGGAGCTCACCACTGTGCCCGGGCTGGCGGCCTGAAATCGGCCGCACTGCCCCCCAATCGTGCCAAGAAAATTAACGCGTAGAGTGGGTTGAGCGAAGCGATATCCATCAAATAACAGCGCGTAGGATGGGTCGAGCAGCGCGAGACCCATCATTGATGAAAGGGCCGTGGTTACCGAGGCGATGGGTTTCGCTGCGCTCTACCCATCCTACGGCTTCATGTGCGCGCTGTAATTTCGAAAATGCCCTTTTCAGACCGTTCCATAAAGTTCAAACACTGATCAATAGCTTGAATTAGCAATTTTTTGGCTTGATTGAACTGAATTGTGATGCGCGGGACATTTTCAACGGCATGCCGAAAACCTAAGGTCGAAGTTCGACTTTGCGTGATCGCCGCTAGCATGGTTTCTGCATTGAGTAGGAATGCAGCCAGGCTCCGCTGGTAATCGGCGGTGCTTTTTCCTTGCCTCTCGATTTGCGCTAGCACGACGATGGCACTGGCAAAGAGGTCGAAGTATATCGCTTCCGTTTTTTGCCTCTTGCATCAATTCGGAAGCTTTCGTCTTTAGAAAAGACGCAAGACCATTGATGCTCTTTTTCTTGTCTACTGCTGAAGCATTTACGAACGTAGTATCTGATATTTCTGCTACACTCTGGTTTATTTCATTGGTGATGTCATTCAACAGGGCTGCCATTCTCTCGATAGAACGAGTGGGGTAGCCGCAAGGTGCGAGATTCTGCCATCTCCTGATAATCGAGGATTTCCCAATTCCTCTTCATCAGACCTTTGGCCGGCCATGTCGTCAGTAGCCACGGCGCTAGGAGGTGCTTGGCTGCTGTTATCTTCGCCATGATCCGATGAACCATCGCGACGACCCAAAAATTCCAAAATTGGTTTTTGAATATTGATACGTATCTCACGTTGCAGATCGTCGCGGTCTTTGAAAAGACCAAACAAGATGCCGCGGGATTTGAGGCATTCCCTAAATTCGAACAACCCCTTAAATTCATCCACCGATATATTGGAAATACCGTCTAGTTTGTCGCGAAAGTATACTTGAACCCGATGCTTGCCCATCGGGCTGGCTACGTTGGCAATCGCGTTATCAATCTCTTCAATTGTACCCGATGCAGCGTTGGGAGTTGGTGTCCCGAGTTTAGTCGCGAACATTGCAACTAAGATATCGTACTCGACAAGTAGTTGCTTGTTGACGACATCTTGAGCGCTTGAACCGATTCCGGGCGTCACATATTCTTCCCAGCCAAGCCCGCGTATGGCAACCTTTTGAATTTCGAAGGCCCGATTTAATTCATCGATTACGTCGAATACAGCCTTTCGCATTTCGAACAAATCGCTCGGAGATGCTACAACGACACGAAACTCTAGAACGTTTCGAGGCATTTCAGCATCCAGCTACAAGGCACTGCGCTACAACGCCTTATTGCTCTCCTTCACCGCGTCCGCGTCGACATACACCTCGTTGCCCATCGCCTTGAACTTCTCCGACATCTCCTCCATGCCCGCCTTCGCTACCGCTTCGTCGGATAGAGCGCGGCCTTCCTTGTCGTTCAGCGTGGCGGCGTAGTCGCGCACGTCCTGCGGTGATCTTCATCGAGCAGAACTTCGGCCCGCACATCGAGCAGAAGTGCGCGACCTTGTGCGCCTCCTTGGGCAGCGTCTCGTCGTGGTACTCGCGCGCGGTGTCGGGATCGAGGCCGAGGTTGAACTGATCCTGCCAGCGGAAGTCGAAGCGGGCGCGCGACAGCGCATCGTCGCGCAGCTGCGCCGCCGGGTGGCCCTTGGCGAGGTCGGCGGCGTGCGCCGAGATCTTGTAGGTGATCACGCCCTCCTTGACGTCGTCGCGGTCGGGCAGGCCGAGATGCTCCTTCGGCGTCACGTAGCAGAGCATGGCGCAGCCGAACCAGCCGATCATGGCGGCGCCGATGCCCGAGGTGATGTGGTCGTAGCCCGGCGCGATGTCGGTGGTGAGCGGCCCCAAGGTGTAGAACGGCGCCTCGCCGCACTCCTTGAGCTGCTTGTCCATGTTGATCTTGATCTTGTGCAGCGGCACGTGGCCGGGGCCTTCGATCATCACCTGGCAGCCCTTCTGCCAGGCGATCTGGGTGAGCTCGCCGAGCGTCTCGAGCTCGGCGAACTGCGCGCGGTCGTTGGCGTCGGCGATCGAGCCGGGGCGCAGCCCATCGCCGAGCGAGAAGCTCACGTCATACTTGCGCATGATGTCGCAGATCTCGTCGAAGCGCTCGTACAGGAAGCTCTCCTGGTGGCGCGACAGGCACCACTTGGCCATGATCGAGCCGCCGCGCGACACGATGCCGGTGACGCGGTTGGCGGTCAGCGGCACATAGGCCAGGCGGACGCCGGCGTGGATGGTGAAATAGTCGACGCCCTGCTCGCACTGCTCGATCAGCGTGTCCTTGTAGCACTCCCAGTCGAGCTTGACGGGATCGCCGTCGACCTTCTCCAGCGCCTGGTAGATCGGCACGGTGCCGATCGGCACCGGCGAATTGCGCAGGATCCATTCGCGGGTGTTGTGGATGTTGCGGCCGGTGGAGAGGTCCATCACCGTGTCGGCGCCCCAGCGGATCGCCCACACCATCTTCTCGACCTCTTCCTCGACCGACGAGGTGACGGCGGAGTTGCCGATGTTGGCGTTGATCTTGGTCAGGAAGTTGCGGCCGATCGCCATCGGCTCGAGTTCGGCGTGGTTGATGTTGGACGGGATGATGGCGCGGCCGCGCGCCACTTCGTCGCGCACGAACTCCGGCGTGATGAACAGCGGCACCGAGGCGCCGAAGCTCTCGCCGTCGGCGCGCGCGGCCTCGGCGCGCTCGAGCTGCTTCTTGCGGCCGAGGTTCTCGCGCTCGGCGACGTAGATCATCTCCTTGGTGATGACGCCCTTGCGCGCCCACTCGAGCTGGGTGACCGGCTGGCCGTCCTTGGCGCGCCACGGCTTCGGCGTGTTCGGGAAGTTGCGGGCGAGGTGCTTGCCGCTGACGTTGCCGTTGTCGACCGGCTTGATCGGCGCGGCCCTCGTATTGCTCGACGCCGCCACGCTCCTTGACCCATTCGATGCGGGTGCGCGGCAGGCCCTGCTCGACGTCGATGGTGGCGGCCGGGTCGGTGTAGGGCCCGGTGGTGTCATAGACCGGCAGCGGCGGCTCGCCCGACGAGGCGTCGAGCACGATCTCGCGCAGCGGCACCTTGAGGTCCGGCGCGGCGTCGGGCGTGGTGTGGATCTTGCGCGAGCCGGTGAGCGGGCCGGTGGTGACCTTGGGCGTCGCCATGTTGGGGTCGTGGATGTTCATCGTCTTGGCTCCCGGTGGGGGCGGATGGTGGGTTAGCGGCGATAATAGCCGTAGAAGCAGAGCAGTGCACCGATGCCGATGTAGATCGCGGCGGCGATATACAGCGTCATCGGATGGTCGATCGCCCGCTTGCCGCGGGCCGTGGCGTGCGGACAGATGATGCGGACGACGCCCGAAATGAGCGCGAGCCAGCCGAGGAGGGTGATCAGCACCGGCCAGGCCAAGGCCCAGCGGTTGTGGGTGAGCACGATCGCGAGGCCGGCCGGGAAGGTGACCACGCCGGTGATGAAGACCAGCGCCGGGCTGGCCAGGACTTCGTGCGCCATGCGTGCGAAAGTGCGCGCGGTTGATCAGCATCGCGAGGCCTAGCAGCAACGCGAACGGCCCGATCAGCTTTGCCAGGAAGACCGATGTCTGCAATGTCCTGTCCCTTCGCCGGCATGACCCGGATCAGGTTCAAAGGGTCACCGCTTCTTGCGGTCTCTCAGCTCCGTCCAGGAGCTCCCCTCGGAACGAATTTAATGTAGGCCTGCGCGCCCTGGTGTCAACGTCGCCGCCCCGCAACCCTGCGGCGGCTGCCATGCGGGGGATCGCGGTCATTCCGGGACGGCGCGCCATAAGCGCGTTTACGCGCGTCTTCGACGCGCTATGGCCGGGCCCGGAATCCAGGGCTGCGCGCGCTGTGCTTGCCGCTCTGGATTCCGGGTTCGCTCGCTTCGCTCGCGCCCCGGAATGACCTGTGCATTACGGCCATGCGCCGAGCCAGGCCCGCACCCGCGCATCCGGGTCGGCGCTGCCCGTCACGTCGCTCACCACCGCAATGGAATCGGCGCCGGCGGCAAACACCGCGGCGGCGCGCTCGAGCGTGATGCCGCCGATCGCGACCAGCGGCCGCTGGCCGATGCGCTGCTTCCACAGCGTGATGCGATGAAGCCCCTGCGGCGCAAAGCGCATCGCCTTGAGCGTGGTCGGATAGATCGGGCCGAGCGCCACATAGTCCGGGGCGTGGCGGAGCGCGTTGTCGAGCTCGGCATCGTCGTGGGTGGAGAGGCCGAGCGTCAGCCCGGCGCGGCGGATCGCGGCGACGTCGGCCTCCGCCAGGTCCTCCTGGCCGAGATGGACATGGTGCGCGCCGGCGTCGATCGCGGCGCGCCAATAATCGTTGACCACGAGCTGGGTCGTGCCGCGGGCGGTGGCGGCGAGCGCCTCGCGCACCAGCGCGGTCGCCTCCGCGTCGGACAGATTCTTGGCGCGCAATTGCACGGTGCCGACGCCGAGCGCGGCGAGCCGCGCCACCCAGGCGACGCTGTCGACCACGGGATAGAAGCGGTCAGGGTGCGGCATGCCAGAACGGTGTCCCGACCACCGGCGTCGACGGCGAGGCGAAATCGCGCGCGCCCATCAGCCCGGCCTCATAGGCCGCGCGCCCGGCCTCGACGCCGAGCCGGAACGCGCTCGCCATGCCGACCGGATCGGCGGCCTTGGCGATGGCGGTGTTGAGCAGCACCGCGTCGTAGCCAAGCTCAAGCGCATGCGCGGCATGCGAGGGCGCGCCCAGGCCGGCGTCGACCACCAAGGTCACGTCGGGCAGCCGCGCGCGCAAGAGCTTGAGCGCGTCGCCATGCAGAATGCCGCGCGCACTGCCGATCGGCGCGGCCCACGGCATGATCACGCCGCAGCCCAAGTCGCGCAGCCGGGTCGCGACGGTCAGGTCCTCGGTGCAATAGGCGAACACTTGAAAGCCGTCCTTGATCAAGGTCGCGGTGGCCTCGACCAGGCCGACCACGTCGGGCTGCAAGGTCTCGTCGTCGCCGATCACCTCGAGCTTGATCCAAGGGGTGCCGAACAGCTCGCGCGCGAGCTGCGCCGTGGTGACGGCCTCGCGCACGCTGCGGCAGCCGGCGGTGTTGGGCAGCACGGTGACGCCGAGCTCGCGGATCAGCGACCAGAACGCGTCGCTCACTTTTGCCGCGCGCCGATTCGCGACGCAGCGACACCGTCACGATCTCGGCGCCGCCGGCCTTGATCGCCTGCTGCATGATGGCGGGCGACGGATAGAGCGACGTGCCCATCAGCAGGCGGGAGGAAAACGTCTTGCCGTAGAACGACAGCATGGCTCACCCGCCTTTTTTACCCACCTTGCCGCGGCGCGAGGATCTCGATCGCGTCGCCGCTCTGCAATGGCGTCGCGGCCCAGCGCGCGCGCGGCACCACCGCGAAGTTGACCGCAATGGCGTAGTGCCTGCCCTCGTAGTCGAGCTCGCGCAGCAGGTCGTCGAGGGTCTTGGCCGCAGCCTCGGTGGGTTCGCCGTTGACGATCAGGAGCATCGGATCACCTCATGGTCGGTCCGCCCATGCAGCACATGCGCGACGGTCAGTTCGGCGAGCGCGGGCGCCAGCAGAAAGCCGTGGCGGTAAAGCCCGTTGACGGTGATGCGCGCGTCGCCGGTCACGACGCGCGGCAGGTTGTCGGGAAACGCCGGCCGCAGGCCCGAGCCGATCTCGACGATGCGGGCTTCGGCAAACGCCGGATGCAGCGCATAGGCCGCGGTCAGCAATTCCAGCGCGGAGCGCACGCTGACGCCGTCGTCCTCGCGCTCGATGGTGGTGGCGCCGATCATGAAACAAGAAGTCGGCGCGCGGCACGATATAGAGCGGCCAGCGCGGATGGATCAGCCGGACCGGACGCGACAGCGCAATCTCGCGGCTCTCGACGACGATCATCTCGCCCTTGACGCCGCGCAGCCCGGGGCAGGCGTCGCGGGCGTCGATGCCGCGGCAATCGATCACCGTGCCGTTGAAGTCGTGCGGCGCGCGCTTGCAATTGAATTCGATCGGCACGCCGGCGGCGGCGAGACGTGCGTGCAAGCGCCGGCAGCGCGCGCCGCGGCTCGACATGGCCTTCGCCCGCGAAATAGAGCGCCTCGGGGAAGCGCCCGCGCAGGTCGGGCTCGAGCGCGGCGAGTTCGTCCGCGCCACGCGTTGGTGGCCGCGGGTCAGGCGGGCGAAGCGGTCGAAGTCGGCGCGGTCGCGCGGGTGCGCCACCACCAGCGAGCCGTTGAACGGGGTTTGCGGGATTTCGTCGCGCCAGAGCTCGAGCGAACGCAATCCAAGCCGCGCGATCAGCGGCTCGCCGGTCTCGCTCTCGCAGTGCGGCGCCAGCATGCCGCCGGCCCAATGGCTGGTGGCCTGCGTCATCGAGGCGTCGCCGCGCTCGTGCAGCGTGACCTTGCAGCCGGCCTTGGCGAACATCAGCGCCTGCCAGGTGCCGACGATGCCGGCGCCGATGACATTGATAGGTGTTGCTGTGGTGGAGTGGCGCATTTTCCGTCCCTTCGCCGGCATGACCCGGATCAGGTTCAAAGGGTCACCGCGCTTGCGGTTTCTCAGCTCGCCGGGCGAGCTCCCCTCGGAACAAGATTAATGTAGGCGCGGCGGATGGAGTGTCAACGTGCGATGCCTCGTAACCCTGCAGCGGCGGCCATGCGTTGAATCTCCGTTCGTCCCCGCGGAAGCGAACGGAGTTTGGTTCGAAGCGCGCTATTGCAGCGCGAGCTTGCGCACCAGGGCGCGGGCGGTGCCCTGCGCCTCGCCGGTGACGCGCAAGGTCTTGGCATCGAATTCGACGCCGGTGAGGCGCAGGCCGGTGATGCCGGATTCGATCTCGACGCCGTCGACCGGCTTGCTGAACTCCTTCAGCGCCTCCTCGATGCTCTTTTGCGCACTGGCGGCGAACGGCTTCAAATCCAGCACGGCGTTCTTGGCGAGCGCGTCCTGCAGATAGGGGATGGCGGCGCGGGTGGCGGCGCCGAGCAGGCCGAAGGCCGCCTCCGACTCGACGTCGAGCGAAATGTCGGTGAGCCGCATGATCTGGTTCTGCTGGTCGAGCGTGGGCTTGCCCCAGATGTGCACCGTCGCCTCGGCGCCGAAGCCGAACCAGCTCTTGGTCTCGCGCGCCTTGACGCGCAGCGACACCAGGAGGCGATCGCCCGCGGCCGCCATGCTGGCGGCCAGCACCGTGACCTCGCCCGGCGATTTGCCGTCGTCCGGGAAGGTCTTGCCCTTGAGCTGCTCCTCCATCAGGCGGTTGAGCTCGGTGAACGGCACGTCGATCGGCACCGCGATCGCGACCGTGCCCTGTTCGATCGGCGGCACCAGATCGAGCCGCGCCGGGAACGGGCAGTCCGGCTTGGACTCGGTTGGGCACGATGCGGGTCTCGGCCTGCACGCCGATGCGTGAGGATCACCCAGTCCGGCACGATGCGCGGCTGCGCCGCGAACGCCTTGGTCGGGCCGCACCTCGAGCCAGAGCGCGCGGGGCGCCCGGCGCCGCCTGGCCGAGCGCGATCGAGCGGCAGAGCTTGACCCATTCGCGCCGCACCGCGAGCTCGTAGGTGCGGTCGTTGCGCAGGTGATTGGACAGATTGCCGATCTGCTCGTTGACCGCGTTGTCGAGCATCGGCTTCACTTCGTTGACGACGTTGAGCTTGATGCCGCCGACCTGCATGCCGCCGTCGGCCATCGCCACCTGGCCGGTGAGGTTCGGCTCGATCCGCCAGTTCGGCAGCAGCGCGGGCTTGGAGGTTGATGACGACATTGGCGCGGATGTCGGCGCGCTGGTCGAGCATGCGGGTGGTGAGCCTCTGCGCTTCGCGGCCGAGGTTGCCGCCGAGCAGGCTGCCGATCTGGCCGGTGATGTTGCCGCCCTGGTTGGCGACCTGGCCGGTCAGTCGCAGCGAGCCGTTGACCGTGGTCGAGATGTTGAGGCCGGGCGGCACGCCGACCACTTGGATCGGCCCGCGCGCGGCGGTCCAGCCGATCTCGGCCTTGCCGAGCAGGTCGGCGAGCGGATTGTCGCGCGTGCCGTTGAGCCCGCGCGGCGCGTTCGCCTCCATGATGTCGCGGATCGCGAGGTTGGCGACCGCGACCGGCGCCACCACCTGTGAGGTCCGCGTCACCGGCTGCAGCGGCGCGTGCGCCTTGAGCTCCGGGCGGCCCTCGGTCATCGGATTGCTCGGCGACAGCTTGTTGATCGCCCATAGCGCGCCGGCGGTGCACGCAGCGATCACCACGACGCCGAGAACGATGAGCCGTGTTCGTTTCATGTCGGCAGACTTTGCCGCGTTCTGCCATGTCGCCGATTCTAATGGCACGGCCCCGCCAATGCCAGCGGCCACCCGTGGTCGCGACGTTACTTAATGTGCGCATGACTTTCCCCCGGTCATTCCGGGACGGCGCGTTAGCGCCGGACCCGGAATCCAGATGCAAACTCAGCGCAAGGCTCTGGATTCCGGGTTCGCCGCTTCGCGGCGCCCCGGAATGACGTTACGGCCGGCCCATGCGGTAGAGCTTGACCGCGGCATAGACCGCGTCGCTCGCCGGCGTCGGCACGCCGAGCTCGCGGCCGAGCGACACCACCTTGCCGGTCAGCCAGTCGAGCTCCAGCCGGTTGCCGGCTTCGAGATCGTGAAACATCGAGGCCTTCATGCCGGGCGGCGCGCTGTCGGAGAAGGTCATGCGGTCGTCGACCCAGGCGCTCGGCACCTTGGCGCCGGACTTCTGGCCGACCGCCAGGCACTCTTCCATCAGCTTGCGATAGAACGCCCGCGTGTCGGGATCGGCCATCACCTTGCCGATCGGCTGGCGCGTCATGCAATTGGCGCCGGCCATCGACGACAGGAACACGAACTTCTGCCAGCGCTCGCGGTTCATGTCGTCCTGCGGCTGGATGTCGAGGCCGGCGGCCTTGGCGGCCTCGACGAAGGCCGCAAGCTTTGCGTCCGGCTTGCCGTCCATGCGGCCGACCCGCATGGTGGCGAACTTGCTGGTGTGGCGCATCACGCCCGGCCCGCCGAGCACGGCGGCGATATAGGCGGTGCCGCAGACGGTCTGCTCCTTGCCGAGAATGGCCGAGACGCGCTCGTAGCTGTCGACGCCGTTCTGCAAGGTGATGACGCGGGTGTCGGGGCCGACCATGGGCTTCGCCAGTTCCGCCGCGGTCTCGGTGTCCCAGAGCTTCACCGCGAACAGCACGATGTCGACCGGGCCGACCTGCCGCGGATCGTCGGTGGCGTTGACCTTGGGCAGATGCAGGTCGCCATGCACGCTTTCGATCTTCAGCCCGTGCTGGCGCAGCGCGTCGAGATGGGCGCGGCGCGCGATCATGGCGACGTCATGGCCGGCGGCCTGCAGCCGTCCGCCGAAATAGGCGCCGACCGCCCCCGCCGCCATTGCCGCAATCCGCATGAGCCATCCTCCACTTCCGCGGCGAGCATGCCATACTGGGCGCGCAAGGGTCGACCCAGACCGGGGGAACGCCATGCCGAAATTGCGCGCGCTGCTGCTGCCGAGCTTGTTCATCATCCTGGCGCTGACCATCGGCGCCGCGGCGCAGGACTACCCGACCAAGCCGGTGCGGATCCTGGTGCCGTTCCCGCCGGGCGGCATCAACGACCTGGTCGCCCGCCTGATCGGCGCGCAATTGAGCGAGCGGCTCGGCAAGCAGTTCGTGGTGGAGAACAAGACCGGCGCGGGCGGCATCATCGCCGGCGATACGCTGGTGAACGCGCCCAAGGACGGTCACACCCTGATGATCGTGTCGATGGCGATTGCGGTCAATCCGCACATGTACAAGATGACCTATGACACGCTGAAGGATTTCGCGCCGATCGCGATCCTCGCCACGGCGCCGAATCTGCTGTCGGTCAACGCCGAGCTGCCGGCAAAATCGATCCAGGAGGTGATCGCGCTCGCCAAGGCCAAACCCGGCGACCTGAAATATGCATCCTCCGGCGTCGGCACGTTCATGCATCTCGGGCCGGAGCTGTTCAAGTCGATGGCCGGCGTCGACATCCTGCACGTGCCGTTCCGCGGCGCGGGACCGGCGCTGATCGACGTGGTTGCCGGCAACACCCAGATGTCGTTTGCGTCGGTGCCCTCGACCATCTCGCACATCCGCTCGGGCAAGCTGCGCGGTCTCGGAGTCGGCGGGTTGAAGCGCAGCTTCGCGCTGCCGGACGTGCCGACCATCGATGAGTTCGGCGTGGCGGGCTATCAATGCGCCAACTGGATCGGCCTGGTCGCGCCGACCGGCACGCCGCAGCCGATCATCGAGAAGCTGCACAAGGAGCTGACCGCGGCGCAGGATTCGCCGGAACTGAAAAAGGCGTTCGAGAATGAGGGTGCCGACGAGGTGCGCATGAGCCCGGCCGGGTTCGGCGCGTTCATCGCCAGCGAAACCGCCAAATGGGGCAAGGTGGTGCGCGAGGCCGGCGTCAAGCCGCAGTGACGCTTTCGCGGAGCGGCCGCAAACGCACTTCACCTCTCCCGCTGCCGCGCCGCCGAGCTGTCCCGCAGAGCTTACCGCTTTGCCCTTTGACGCCTCGAGGGGTACCAAGTAGCAAGCGCGTGATTGAGGAACGCCGCGCGGGTACTAGAGGATTCCGCGGCAGACGGCACGGTTCGGCCTGGAGACCTCCGGCGATGTGGGCACGCAAGCGAATTGATATTGGCTGGCGCGACTTGTTGGCGGCAGCCGGCTATGCGCTGTTTCCCGGTTCGCGAGCGACGGCGCAGCAATCGGCGGAGCAGACGTGGCCCGGCAGCGATGACGTCATCGCGTGCCTGTCGGTGCGCAGCGGATTGGACCTGATGCTCGGTCAACTCGGTCTGCCGGCGGGCTCGGAGGTGTTGGTTTCGGCTGTCACGATCGAGGACATGGTGACAATCCTACGGCATCACGGATTGGTCGCGGTTCCGATGGACGTGAATCCGACGGACATGTCGCCAAGTTTCAAGGACATAGACCGAGCGATCACATCGCGCACCAAGGCGATGCTGATTGCCCATCTGTTCGGCACGCGACTGCCGTTACAGCCGTTCGCCGAAAAGGCTCGAGAGCACGGGTTGCTGCTGTGGGAGGATTGCGCCCAAGCCTTCGATGGCCGCTACGCCGGGCATCCCGAAGCGGACGCAGTGATGTTCAGCTTCGGCCCGATCAAGACCGCGACGGCGCTCGGCGGTGGACTGTTGCGTGTGCGTGATCGCGAATTGCTCACACGGATGCGGTCGGCGCAAGAGACCTGGCCGTTGTTCAGCAGCCGCTCGTTCGTGTCGCGAGTCGCGCGCTATGCGGTGCTGAAGTTTCTGTCAGGCCGCATCGCCTGTGGTGTGTTTCTGGCGATTTTGAAACTGCTGGGACGCGATCCCGACCAAGTGGTCAACAGCGCGGTGCGCAACTTCCCGGGCGACCAGTTGATTGCGCAGCTTCGGCATCGCTCTCCGACCGCGATGCTGCGTCTGTTGGCTCGGAGGCTGAGGACGTTTCGCGCGGATCGGTTTGATCGACAGGCACGACTGGGCCGACGATTGGCCAATCGGTTGGCATCGGTCGTGGAGTGTCCCGGTGTTGCGGCGGCCGAGCATTCATTTTGGGTCTTTCCGGTCTGTGTTCGCAACTCCGCCGCAATCTTGACGGCCGTGCGAGCGGCCGGCTTCGATGCGTCAGCGGGCAGCCAATTGCGAGCCGTCCCGACAGCGGACGGTTCATTGCAATCAACGCCCAACGCCGCACGCATCACAACCGAAACCGTATTCCTGCCTCTGTATCCCGAATTGACGGAACCAGCAGTCGACCGGCTGGCCGACATCCTGACTTTCACTGCGGCAGAATCCGTGAACCTTTCCGCTTCTCACCCGACTCGGACATTAGCCATTCGCATATCGACGCACACGGGTAGGCGGAATGGCCCTACTATGCCGTGACATGGCGCTACCAAACTTTTGTGGGCTAACGTTGCCTCATCATGAACCTGCTGAAAGAACCTTTGTTTCATTTCCTGCTGGCGGGCGCCGCATTATTCGGCGCGTATGCCTGGGTCAATCGCGCCCCGGAATCTTCGCACGTCAAGAAAGCAACGCAAATCCAAATTAGCGCGGGCGATGTCCGTTGGCTTGTGGAGAATTGGACTACGCAATGGCAGCGCCCGCCAACGCAAGGAGAACTTCGCGGGCTAATTATGGATTACTTGAACGAACAATTGCTGGCGCGCGAGGCGCGCGCTTTAGGTCTCGAAGATAATGACGTTATCATTCGGCGACGTTTGGCGCAAAAATTGACCTTCCTCATCGACGACACTATGCGTCGTGCCGAGCCGACAGAAAAAGAATTGCAACAATTCTACGACGCCAATGCAGAGCGCTTTCGAAGCAGCGCACGCATTTCGTTCATGCATGTCTATTTCAGCCCCAACCGACGCGCCGATGCGCGTTCGGATGCGACAGACGCATTGAAGCTGCTGCTTCAGGCTGGGACTGGGCCGCCGATCGCAGAATTGGGCGACCGCTTGTTAATCGAGTCCGAATTCCGCGACGAAACGGAGCAGTCCATATCCAACTCTTTCGGTCCCGGTTTTGCTCAAGCGGTGTTTGCACTCCAAACGGACGTGTGGAGCGGCCCGATCGAGTCCGGATACGGCCTGTTCGGACTGCAGCCGCATCGGATGGAGACATTCAAGCTCTCGACTGATCCGGACTTCGTGGCCAAGGTCCGCGACGTCGTCGGTCTCTACGTCTCGCCGCCGCGAACATGCCATCGTCCTGTGCGTGGACGAGAAGATCTCAAATCCAGGCGCTCGACCGCAGCCAGCCGATGTTGCCGATGCGGCCCGGCCAGCCGGCGCGGCGCAGCCATGACTACACCCGCCATGGCACGACCTCGCTATTCGCTGCCCTCGACATTGCCACCGGCACAGATCATCGGCAAGTGCTATGGCCGCCATCGCGCCGCCGAGTTCCGCAAGTTCCTCGATGAGATCGAGGCCGCAGTGCCGCGCGATCTCGACGTCCACCTCGTCATGGACAATTACGCCACCCACAAGACACCGCTGATCCGCAACTGGCTCGCCAAAAGGCCGCGCTGGCATCGTGCATCTGACGCCGACCAGTTCATCGTGGCTCAATCAGGTCGAACGCTTCTTCGCCCTGCTCACCTAGTGCGCGTTTCCACTCTGCAGGAGGCGCGATTGCCCGCGTTTTCCGAAGTGCGCGCGCGCGTGGTGGAGGAATGGAAACGCGAGCAAGAGCAATTGACAAAAGAACGGTATCTCGGCGAGCTACGCAAAAAATACGACATTGTCGCCGACGAGGAAGTTAAGGCGCTCATTGCGCCTTCGATAGCAACCAGGACAGTGGCCCCGTGAATTCTCATCGGCCTGATCGCGGCGCCGGCATACTGCGCTTCCTGGCCTTGGCTGCAGTACAAGTCTTTGGATTTTCCGTACTCCTGTGGCAGTCCGGGGACTTGCGCCGCCCACGAGGTCCGGCCGTCCTATCTTGAAGTGCGTGAAGATCGCGCGGGCGAATTCGAGGTGCTGTTCAAGACACCAATGCGCGGCGATCTTCGCCTCGCTCTCTCGGCAACGTTCTCCGGCCGGGCCGACGCCGTCATTCCCATGACCACCCGAACCACAGGCGATGCCGCGGTCCAGACCTGGCGGTTCAGGGCGTTCGATCCGCTGCGCGGCCAGACCGTTGGAATTGCCGGCCTTGAAAACACCATGACGGATGCTCTGGTGCGCGTCGTATTCCTGGACGGCACCTCCTGGGTGCGTCGGCTGACACCGCAGGAACCGTCGGCGACGATACCTCCGCTCCAGAGCGGTTGGTCGGTGGCTTGGCTCTATCTCAAGCTTGGGGTCGAGCACATCCTATTTGGCGTCGATCATCTGCTGTTCGTGCTGGCGCTTGCTCATCATCACGCGCGGGACGTGGCTGTTGGTCAAGACGGTGACCGCATTCACGGTTGCCCACAGCATCACGCTGGCGCTGGCGACGCTCGGATACGTGCACGTGCCGTCCGCTCCGGTGGAGGCGGCGATCGCATTGAGTATCGTGTTCGTCGCCGGCTGAGATCGTACGCCTGCGCCAGGGCCGGGAAGGCCTGACGGCGAGAGCTCCGTGGGTTGTGGCATTCACGTTCGGCCTTCTGCACGGGCTGGGCTTCGCCGGCGCATTGAGCGAGGTGGGTCTTCCCGAAGGACACATCCCAATGGCATTGTTGTTCTTCAATGTTGGGGTTGAGATCGGCCAGTTATTGTTCATCGCAACTGCGCTTTGTGCTTTTGCATTGATCCGGAGTATCCCAATACCTTGGCCGCGCTGGGCCGGCTTGGCGGCACCCTACGCCATTGGTAGCATCGCCATGTTCTGGGTGATTGAGCGCGTCGCTGCGTTTTGACTTGCAGGCTCGCGTCACCCGAGCCAAGGAGACAAACATGATGAGAATGTCACCGCAGCCGGTGGTTCTCGCCGGCTTATGGCCGTCAGGTCTCGTCTCGTCGGCCTGGGCGCAGGATGTCGGCGCGCCGACGAAGGAGACACCTCGAACCGGCTTTGCCGAAGCCAGCGTATTCACCCTATGTGAATCGCGACTTTCCGACGCGACCGTTCTTTGGCGACACCCATCTGCATACCTCGTTTTCCATGGATGCGGGCGCGTTTGGCGCCCGGCTCGCGCCGCAGCGATGCCTATCGTTTCGCGCGCGGCGAGCAGGTTACCTCCAACACCGGTCAGCCGGTGAAGCTCTCTCGTCCGCTCGACTTCCTCGTGGTCACCGATCACTCCGACAATATGGGCTTCTTCCCGGACCTGTTCGCGGGCAAGCCCGACCTCCTCGCCGACCCGACCGGCCGCAAATGGTACGACATGATCCGGTCCGGCAAGGGCGCGGAAGCCGCGATCGAAATCATCGTCGCCTTTTCCCACGGGACGTTCCCGAAGGACCTCATGTATTTCCCGGGAACGCGCGCCTATCGCAGCGCGTGGCAGGAGACGATTGCCGCCGCAGAACAATTTCAACGAGCCGGGCCGCTTCACCGCCTTCATTGGATACGAATGGACCTCGAACACCGGCGGCAACAATCTGCATCGCAATGTCATCTTCCGCGACAATGGCGACAAGGCGAGCCAGGTCGAGCCATTCACCGTGTATCCGCCGAATGGAAGCGACAATCCGGTCGAGCTGTGGAAATGGATGGACGCCTACGAAAAGAAGACCGGCGGCAGCGTGTTGGCGATCGCGCACAACGGCAACTTGAGCAACGGCTTGATGTTCCCCGTGGTCGAGGCCTTCGGCAAGCGAACTCGACCGCGAATATGCCGAGCAGCGCGCGAAGTGGGAGCGGCTTTACGAGGCGACGCAGACGAAGGGCACCGGCGAGTCGCATCCGTTCCTGTCGCCGAACGACGAGTTCGCCGCCTTCGAGATCTGGGACAAGGGCAATCTCGACGGCAGCGTTGCAAAGAAAAAAGAGATGCTCGAATTCGAGTATGTCCGCTCGGCCTATAAGAACGGTCTGAAGCTCGAGCGGCAGCTCGGCACGAACCCCTACAAATTCGGCCTGGTCGAGCGGCAGCGATGCGCATACCGGCTCTGACCGCGATGGAGGAGAACAACTTTTTCGGCAAGACCGTCCCGCAGGAGCCGAGCCCGCATCGGATGGGCCAACGTTTTCGTCAGACAATCGTGCGACCGGCGTGAAGATCATGGACTGGGAGGTCGGCTCCTCCGGCTACGCCGCAGTGTGGGCGAAGGAAAACACCCGTGCATCCCTGTGGGATGCCATGCAGCGCAAGGAGACCTACTCAACTACCGGCACCCGCGTGATCGTGCGCTTCTTCGGCGGCTGGGATTTTGAAGCCAAGGACGCGGACAACCGTTTGCCTGCTGAGATCGGCTACACCAAGGGCGTGCCCATGGGCGGCGACCTGCGTGCGGCGCCACAGGGCAAATCGCCCGCCTTCCTGGTGGCCGCGCTGAAAGACCCGATCGGCGCCAACCTCGACCGTTACCAGATCATCAAGGGCTGGCTCGACAAGGACGGCAACGTGCACGAAAAGGTCTACGATGTCGTGTGGTCGGGCGACCGCAGGCCCGGCCGCGATGGCAAGCTTCCATCGGTCGGCAGCACCGTGGACGTCGCGAACGCAACCTGGACGAACACGATTGGCGCACCCGAGCTCATCACGGTGTGGAAAGACCCGGACTTCGATCCGAGTCAATCGGCCTTCTATTACGGACGGGTGATCGAGATTCCAACCCCGCGCTGGACCGCCTACGATGCAAAACGATACGGAGTACAACCGCTGCCGGGCACCTCGATGACCGTCACCGAGCGCGCCTACACGTCGCCCATCTGGTACACGCCGGCGAAATAGCGCGTCAAAGATGTCGAGCAGGCAGTTGTCATTGAGAGCGCGTCCGAGGGTAGCCAATCTGGGCCGTCTGACGCAGATTTTCCTGTTCGGCGCTCTAATTGTCTGGCCGCCGTCCGAAGGCGCCGCCTGCGGCTATCACGATGACGTATCGCTTGCGCGCGGCGTCTTAAACTGGGTCTATCCGGACTCGCTTCACGTCGTCGGCGCGATATCGACGGCGGTCGCCGAGAGGCGGCTGCCGGTGACAGTTTCCGCGCGCGGCGTGCTTGGTCTCCTTGGCTATCACAGCGCCGTGCGATCGCTCGACCAGCATGCGCAGCAGCTGCACCAGGCTGCCGGTGAGACGCCGCCACCGAAATTCTCACTCTTGCTGATCGAGCCCATGCTGTGGACGCACTTCGTATCGGATGGCGGCGATGTGCGAACGCAGGTTCACATGTCCGGTCCGCGGGCCGGAAGATCTGGTAGTGATCTCGGGCGAGGAGGTAATTCGAGCAATCGTAGACCACCGTTTGACCGTCGGGGATGCCTATCGGTCTGGGCTCATGCGCCTCTACGGAATGGACGAACAGGTGGCGTCCTTTTTGGCCCTCTACGATCAAGTTGGAAGGCTCCGGCCCGCGCACTGACCAAGGCAACATACCTCGAAATCTCTGGTGTGCGCCCCTCATTGAATGAGTGGGTCGATGTCGGCTCATAGCACTTAGCCGACATCAGTGGGCTACCGACGAGTGTCTGCTCCTGGGGGCGAAGCAGACATGGCCTAACGCGGCCGCCATGTCGCATAACGACCCGGAGCGGACATCGACTGGCCTAGCGGTCCGGTGATCGAAGCGGGTTCAGCCCCTACCAAAGCACTCGTTTTAGGCGCACGAATGGTGGTCTCCTGAGCCTGGGGTCCGATCAGCCGGCGCGAATTTCTGACGGCCTTGGCGGAACGATTTGTGTCAATGCAGTTCGTAAGGCATGGCCGTTTTATTCACATTCGTATCCTCTCGACCGTAGTCATAGCCTTGCTGGTGGCTTCGTTTGCGTGTTCCGTCGCTCTGGCAGCCGAACCCAAGCGAGTCATGTTGCTTCATTCCTTCGGCCGAGAGTTCAAGCCATGGAGTGAATATGCGAGAGAAATCCGCACCCAACTGGTTCAGCAATCGCCATGGGCTCTGGACATAACTGAACATTCGCTGGTTTCAGCCCGCTCCAGTAATCAAGACCCTGAAGTTCCTTTCGTTCAATATCTCGGTGCACTCTTTTCCGAACACCCGCTCGACCTGATTGTGAGCATTGGCGCGCCTGCGGCAGCCTTCGTGCAGCGGCATCGGCATGATCTCTTTTCCAATACCCCAATGGTGTTCACGGCAGTGGATCAGCGTCGAGTCCAACTTTCCCTTCTCTCGGACAACGACTCCGTGGTTGCGGTCCGAATCAACTATTTGGCTGCCCTGGAGAATGTGTTGCGAGTATTGCCGGATACCAAAAATGTGACGGTGGTGGTCGGTGCTTCTCCCATTGAAAAGTTTTGGAAGGACGAGATAGCCAAGGAGGCTGAACCGCTGACAAACCGGGTTACGCTTTCATGGACCGATCATTTGTCATTCGAAGAGCTGCTGAAACACGCTGCCGCGCTACCGTCACAGTCCGCGATTTTCTGGGAACTCATGATCGTCGATGCGGCGGGTGTGGTGCACGACGGTAATACGGCGTTGGCAAGGCTTCACAAAGTGGCTAACGCGCCCATTTTTTCGTATGACGAGTCGTTCTTCGGAGGCGAAATTGTCGGCGGCCCGCTTCTCTTGGTGGCCGATACCAGCCGACAGACAGCCGCTGTTGCTGTTCGCATCCTTGGTGGCGAGAAGGCGGGCGGTATCAAGACACCCCCCGTCCAATTTGCAATGCCAAGATTTGACTGGCGAGAAATGCAGCGCTGGCGCATCAGCGAAAGCCGTCTGCCGCCGGGAAGCGAAATCTATTTTCGCAGTCCAACACTCTGGGAAAGCTACCGCGCATACATCCTCGTGATCATTGCCGCATTTGTGATCCAATCAGCACTGATCATCTGGCTCATTTACGAGCATCGGCGCCGTCAGGTCGCCGAGGCCGGATCACTGCAACTGACACACGAGTTGGCACGGATGAACCGGTTTGCCACCGCTGGCGAGCTATCAGCCTCGATTGCTCACGAACTTCGGCAGCCATTGACTGCCGTTGCGGCGTCCGGAGCTGCAGCCCTCAATTGGCTCAAGCGGTTGAAGGAACAGTCACCCGATGTCGATCAGGTTCGCAATGCGCTGCAGAACGTCGTCAGCGCGGGACATCGCGCCGATGACGTCATCAAAAGCATTCGAGCGATGTTCAAAAACGAGCCGCCCAAGCGGACAAAAGTCAATGTCAACGATCTTATCCAACAAGTCACGCTGATCACGGCAGGGTCGATCAAGTCGAACAACATCGTCCTCGATGTGAATTTGACCGACCATCCGCCGCCGTTGGTAATGGGCGATCCGATTCAGTTGCAACAAGTCATTTTGAATTTGGTCATGAACGCAGTGGAAGCCATGAGCCATTCCGGGCATTGGGCACGCATGGTGCTGCTAACAACCCAAGTGCGTAACGACGGCACTATCCTGATGAGGGTTGTCGATTCCGGTCCCAGTGTCGACGCGAAGGTGGTTGAAAAAATGTTTGAGCCCTTCTTCACTACGAAACCCGGCGGCATGGGAATGGGGCTTGCGATCTGCAAGACGATCATCGAGGCGCATGGCGGTTCGCTGACGGCATTTCCAAACACGCCTCAGGGCATGGAATTTCAGATCGTCCTGCCGCGTTACCGACACGAGTAGAACAAGGGCCCTGACAGTCCACGCCCTCGTCTCCCTCTTCCCGCAGCCGCGCCACCGAGCGAAGCGAGGACCCGGCGCGGCCACGTCTCAGTGTGTTCGCGCTGGCCGTTCGCCTTCGGCTCGCCAGCGCGAATCGGGGAGAGAGAGCGCGCCGAGTTCGTCGCGCTGTCTTAATACAGCCGCGAGGCCGAGGAGCCGAACATCAAGGTCCGCGTCTGATCGGGCGCAGCAGCCACCGGGTGCGGCGCTTCGATCGTCGGCTGCGCCACCTGCGAGATCCGCTCGCGCGACGGCATGGCGTACGAGCGCGTCGGCGCTGGAGCCGCGGCCGCGCGGATGCCGCTGTCCGGCAGCACCACGACCTTGGCGCCGAGCGAGGTGCGGTTGAACAGGTCGATAACGTCCTCGTTGGTCAGGCGGATGCAGCCCGACGACACGTGCTGACCGATGGTCGACGGCGCGTTGGTGCCGTGGATGCGATAGATGGTGCTGCCGAGATACATGGCGCGGGCGCCGAGCGGATTGCCGGGGCCGCCGGACATGAAGCGCGGCAGGTAGGGCTGGCGGGCGATCATCTCCGGCGGCGGATTCCAGTCCGGCCATTCCTGCTTGCGGGCGACCGTCTGTATGCCGGACCAGGTGAAGCCGTCGCGGCCGACGCCGATGCCGTAGCGGATGGCACGGCCGCCGCCGAGCACGTAGTAGAGGTAGGTGTGCGGGGTATCGATGATGATCGTGCCGGGTGCCTCGCGCGTGTTGTAGGACACGACCTGGCGGCGGAAGCGCTCCGGCATCGCCACCGGCTCCTCGATGGCGTTGACGTCCGGTTGCGGCTGTTGCGGCAGCGTGCGCTCAGGCGCGACCTGACGAAAGATCGAGCCCGGAAACGGCATCGGATCAGTCATGGCCAAAGGCTCGGCCGATGCCGACGCGCCAAACAACAGCGTCGCGGCGAGAGCCGATCCGGCCCAGCAATAAACAGAGCGCATGTAAGCCTCCCGACAGGTTCCCTCGCACGGACACAACGAACGGGGCGCGGAGGTGGTTCCCTGCCGGATAGGCTCGGATTTGCAGGCCTGGATTAATGCTCACTAAGAGTTGAGCATGATCCCTCGGGTCAAGCCCGAGGGCATGCCTTTCCGAAAACCGGTTCCCACTTTTCGGGGATCATGCTCAAAAAAGTTGACGCCGGCCGAGGGGGTCGGCCGGCGTCGTACGCGTCGCCTTGGCAATTTCAGTAGCCGAGCGAAACCGAGCGATAGGGCTTCTGGCTGGCATCGGCGCGCGGGCCAGATATCGGCAGCACCACGACCTTGGCGCCGAGCCTCACGCGGCTGTAGAGATCCTGGACATCCTCGTTGGTCAGGCGGATGCAGCCGGAGGACACGCGCTGGCCGATGGTCTGCGGCGCGTTGGTGCCGTGGATGCGGTACACCGAGCCCGACAGATACATGGCGCGCGCGCCGAGCGGGTTGCCGGGGCCACCGGCCATGAAGCGCGGCAGATAGGGCTGACGCTCGAGCATCTCCTGCGGCGGATGCCAGTCCGGCCACTCGGCCATACGTCTCGACGTGCTTGACGCCGGCCCAGGTGAAGCCCTCGCGGCCAACACCGATGCCGTAGCGGATGGCGCGGCCGCCTCCGAGCACGAGATAGAGATAGGTGTTCGGGGTGTCGACCACGACGGTGCCGGGCGCCTCTTGGGTCGGATAGCTGACGACCTGGCGCTTGAAGCGCTGCGGCAGCATCGGCCGCGTCCTCGGTCTCGACCGGGGCGTAGGCGCTCACCTGTGGCGCCTGCGGGCGCTCGAACGGAAACAGCGAAAGCGGGGCGGCGGCGGCCGAGGTGGCGGACAGCGCGGCCACGACGGCTGCGGCGGTCAAGGCGGTGCGGAGCGAAAAGATCATGGCTTCCCCCTTTGATCTGACCATTGGTCGGGGGCGGGCCGGGCAGGGTTCAAAAACGACGATCTGAACCTTGTATCGCCTGTATCGGGATGGTTAGCGCTTTGTTTCCACGTGCCAGCCGACCTGGGCGTCCGGAATGGCGTCGGTCGAGGCGAAATACGGCTTGAGGTCGAGCAGCGGGGTGCCGTCCAGGCAGTCGAGGCCGACCACCTCCAAGGTGGTGCCCGCGACCTTGCGCAGCTCGACCACGGCCAGCGCGATCGGGTTCGGCCGCACCGGCGAGCGCAGCGCGAAGGTCGCTCGCCCGGTGTCGTAATGGGCCGGACGCTGCACCACCAGGTCGCGCCGGGCTTGGTCCATCCAATAGAGCACGATCAGGTGGGAGCAGGTCTCAATGCCGGCGAGGGCCTGCGCCCAGCGCGGATCGACCTCGATGGTGCAGATTGTGCCGCGCTCGCGCGCCTCGCGGGTGTTCTTCGGGCAGTCCTTGCGGGTGGTCCAAGGGGTGCGGATGCGGCCGATGAAATAGAGCCCGGCATCGGTCGCCGGCGGTAGCGGCACCGTGATCTCGCCCGGGCGCAGGCCGGCGTCGGTGGTCTTGGCTGTCATGGCGCTGTGCTCGCTGTGCTTCTTGGGCGGCAAGGTAGCACCGTTTTCACCAGGCCCTTGCTTCGTCCCACTTAATCGTATAAAGATATCTTTATGTGATGGGCCCATTCCCATGACCGATCCTGCCCACCTGTCGCTCGACGCTCTCAACACCGCGCTCAAAGCGGCCGGCGAGGACACGCGCCTGCGCGTGCTGGCGCTGCTCGCCGAGGCCGAACTGACGGTCTCCGACCTGACCCAGATCCTGCGGCAGTCGCAGCCGCGCATCTCGCGCCATCTCAGGCTCCTGGTCGAGGCCGGGCTGATCGAGCGCTTCCGCGAAGGCGCCTGGGCGTTCTTCCGCTTCGCCGAGCGCGGCGCGAGCGCCGAGCTCGCCCGCGCGCTGGTCGCTCGCCTCGACGCCAACGACCCGACCGCGGTCAGGGATCGCGAACGGCTTGCCGCCGTCCGCCAAACCCGCGCCGCCGCGGCGCAAGACTATTTCCGGGCTCAGGCCGCGCATTGGGACCGCATCCGCAAGCTGCACGTCGCCGACGAGGCGGTCGAGACCGCGATCCGCGACGCGCTCGCCGAGCGGCCGTTCCGCTCGCTGCTCGACCTCGGCACCGGCACCGGCCGCATCCTCGAAATGTTCGGCACCGGATGTCGAGCGCGGGCTCGGCATCGACCTGTCGCTCGACATGCTGCTGCTCGCGCGCGCCCGCATCGAGCGCGCGGGCTTGCGCCATTGCAGCGTGCGCCAAGGCGACATCTACGATCTCGCGGTGCCGGGGAATTCGTTCGACGTGGCGATCATCCATCAGGTGCTGCACTTCCTCGACGACGGCGCGCGCGCGATCCGCGAGGCTTCGCGCGTGCTTGCTCCGGGTGGCCGCCTGCTGGTGGTCGATTTCGAGCCGCACGATCTGGAGTTCCTGCGCGAAGAGCATGCGCACCGCCGCCTGGGCTTTGCGCCGGAGACCGTGGCGCAATGGATGGCCGCGGCCGGGCTCGATGTCACGCTGCACAAGAGCTTGCCGCCCGAGCCCGGCTCCGACGGCAAGATCGCGGTCTCGCTCTGGCTTGGCCGCGACACCCGCATCCAGATCGCCAACGACGTGCGCGAGGTGGCGTGATGGCGATCCGCGTGTCGTTCGAGTTCTTCCCGCCCAAGACCGAGGAGATGGAGAAAAATCTCTGGGAGGCGATCGAGCGTTTGAGCCCGCTGTCGCCGAACTTCGTTTCGGTCACCTACGGCGCCGGCGGTTCGACGCGCGAGCGCACGCACGCGACAGTCGCGCGAATCCTGTCGCAGACCGCGCTTACTCCCGCCGCGCATCTGACCTGCGTGGCAGCCAGCCGCGCGGAGGTCGACGCGGTCATCGACATGTACGGCAACACCGGCGTCCGCCACATCGTGGCGCTGCGCGGCGATCCGACCGGCGGCGTCGGCGAGAAATACGCGCCGCATCCGGGCGGCTACCAGAACGCCGCCGATCTCGTCGCCGGCATCAAGCGCATCGGCAATTTTGAAGTCTCGGTGTCGGCCTATCCGGAGAAGCATCCGGACAGCCCGACCGTCGAGGCCGACATCGACATGCTGAAGGCCAAGGTCGATGCCGGCGCGAGCCGGGCGATGACCCAGTTCTTCTTCGAGAACGACCTTTATTTCCGCTATCTCGACCGCGTGCGGGCGCGCGGCATCGACATCCCGATCGTGCCGGGCATCCTGCCGGTGCAGAACTTCAAGCAGACCAAGAGCTTTGCCGGTCGCTGCGGGGCGTCGGTGCCGCGCTGGCTCGCCGAACGCTTCGAGGGGCTCGATGATGACGTCGCGACCCGCAAGCTGATCGCCGCCGCGGTTGCCGCCGAGCAGGTGCTCGACCTGGTCCGGCGCGGCGTCACCGACTTTCACTTTTACACCATGAATCGCGCCGACCTGGTTTACGCGGTCTGCCACTTGTTGGGCCTCGCCCGGCGCGCAAGGAGGCGGCGTGAGGGTTATGGGTCGCGTGGCACAGCTGAAGGCTGCGGCGTAATGCCGACGCCGCGTTCGTGTCACGCGCGCCGCCTGCGCGGATGAAGTTGCGGAAGTTCGGCCCGCGCTTCTGGAAAACGATGTCATTCGAACATCGAAGGTGTCTCGAGAGCATTCCGACAGTTCCCAGCTCCCTCACCCCGACCCTCTCCCCGACGGGGAGAGAGGAGGACAGCACGTGCGAGACTAGCGGCGCGGCTGCGGAATAATCACCATGCCCACGCCGTCCCACACCAGTGCCCGAACTCTGCTCCGCAAGCTCGCGGCCGAGCGCATCCTGGTGCTCGACGGCGCCATGGGCACCATGATCCAGGCGATGAAGCTCGACGAGGAGGGCTATCGCGGCGCCCGCTTCGACGCCTGGAACCGCGAGGTGCGCGGCAACAACGATCTGCTCAACCTGTCGCGGCCCGATGCAATCCGCGACATCCACTACGCCTATTACAAGGCCGGCGCCGACATCGTCTCGACCAACACGTTCTCGTCGACCGCGATCGCGCAGGCCGACTACGGCCTGTCGAACGTCGCCTATGAGCTGAACTGCGAGGGCGCGCGGCTGGCGCGCGAGGCGGCCAACAGGGCCGCCAGCGAGGATGGCCGGCCGCGCTTCGTGGCCGGCGCCATCGGCCCGACCAACCGCACCGCCTCGATTTCGCCGGACGTCGCCAATCCCGGTTTCCGCGCCGTCACCTTCGACCAGCTGCGGCATGGCCTATGGCGAGCAGGTGCGCGGGCTGCTCACCGGCGGCGCCGACGTCCTGCTGATCGAGACGATCTTCGACACGCTCAATGCCAAGGCCGCGATCTACGCCATCATCGAAGTGCTGGAGGAACGCGGCGCCGACACCCCGGTGATGATCTCGGGCACCATCACCGACCGCTCGGGGCGGTTGCTGTCCGGCCAGACGCCGGCGGCGTTCTGGAACGCGGTGCGGCACGCCGCGCCGCTGTCGGTCGGGCTGAATTGCGCGCTTGGCGCCGAACAGATGCGCGCGCACATCGCCGAGATGGCGCGGGTCTGCGACACGCTGGTCTGCGCCTATCCGAACGCCGGGCTGCCGAACGAGTTCGGCCACTACCACGAAGGCCCCGACGACATGGCGAAGCATCTCGGCGAGTTCGCCGACGCCGGCCTGATCAACATCGTCGGCGGTTGCTGCGGCACCACGCCCGAACACATCGCGGCGATCACGGAAGCGATGCGCGGCAAGACCCCGCGGCCGGTGCCCGAGCTCAAGCCGTATCTTCGGCTGTCCGGGCTCGAGCCGTTCACGCTCGCGCCGGAAATCCCGTTCGTCAACGTCGGCGAGCGCACCAATGTCACGGGCTCCGCCAAATTCCGCAAGCTGATCGTCGCCGGCGATTACGGCGCGGCGCTCGCGATCGCACGCGAGCAGGTCGAGAACGGCGCCCAGGTGATCGACGTCAACATGGACGAGGGCCTGCTCGATTCGGCCGAGGCGATGAAGACCTTCCTCAATCTCGCGGCGGCCGAGCCCGACATCGCGCGCGTGCCGGTGATGGTCAATTCATCGAAGTTCTCGGTGATCGAGACCGGCCTGAAATGCATCCAGGGCAAGCCGGTGGTGAACTCGATTTCGCTCAAGGAGGGCGAGGCCGAATTCATCAAGCACGCCCGGACCGTGCGTCGGCACGGCGCCGCCGTGGTGGTGATGGCGTTCGACGAGAAGGGCCAGGCCGACACCATCGAGCGCAAGGTCGCGATTTGCCGCCGCGCCTACGACGTTCTGGTGAACAAGGTCGGATTCCCGCCCGAGGACATCATCTTCGATCCCAACATCTTCGCGGTCGCGACCGGCATCGAGGAGCACAACGGCTATGGCGTCGCCTTCATCGAAGGCGCGCGGCAAATCCGGGCCAATTGCCCTTGCAGCCACGTCTCGGGCGGGGTGTCGAACCTGTCGTTCGCGTTCCGCGGCAACGAGCGGGTGCGCGAGGCCATGCACTCGGTGTTCCTCTATCACGCCATCAGCGCCGGCATGGATCTGGGCATCGTCAACGCCGGCCAGATCGCGGTCTACGATGATCTCGATCCGGAGTTGCGCGAGACTTGCGAGGACGTGGTGCTCAACCGCCGGCCGGACGCCGCCGAGCGGCTGCTTGCGGTGGCGCAGCGCTTCCTCGGCCAAGGCAAGGAGGCGAGGGAGGTCGATCTCGCCTGGCGGCAATGGCCGGTGGAGAAGCGCCTGTCGCATGCCCTGGTCCACGGCCTCACCGACCACATCGTCGAGGACACCGAGGAGGCGCGGCTTGCCGCCGACCGGCCGCTGTCGGTGATCGAGGGCCCGCTGATGGCCGGCATGAACGTGGTCGGCGACCTGTTCGGCTCGGGCAAGATGTTCCTGCCGCAGGTCGTGAAGTCGGCCCGCGTAATGAAGCAGGCGGTCGCGCATCTGATGCCGTTCATGGAGCAGGAGAAGGCCCGGCGCGGCGGAACCGGCAAGTCGTCGGCCGGCAAGGTGCTGCTCGCCACCGTCAAGGGCGACGTGCACGACATCGGCAAGAACATCGTCGGCGTCGTGCTCCAGTGCAACAACTACGAGGTGATCGACCTCGGCGTTATGGTGCCGGCAGCGAAAATCCTCGAGACCGCCAAGGCCGAGAACTGCGACATCATCGGGCTGTCCGGGCTGATCACGCCGTCGCTTGACGAGATGTGCCACGTGGCGGCCGAGATGGAGCGGCAGAATTTCGAGCTGCCGCTGTTGATCGGCGGCGCGACCACCAGCCGCGTCCACACCGCGGTGAAAATCGATCCCAACTACCGGCGTGGCCAGACCATCTATGTCACCGACGCGAGCCGGGCGGTCGGCGTCGCCTCGGCGCTGATGGGCGGCCGCGCGAAATACGTCGAGGAGGTGCGCGGCGAATACGCCCGCATCGCCACCGCGCATGCCCGCGGCGAGGAGAACAAGCGGCGGCTGTCGCTTGCCGATGCGCGGCGCAACGCGCTCAAGCTCGATTGGTCGAAGATCGCGCGCAAGCCGTCCTTCATCGGCAGCCGCGTGATCGAGGATTATCCGGTCGCCGAGCTGATCGAGTTCATCGACTGGTCGCCGTTCTTTGCGACCTGGGAATTGACCGGCAAGTTCCCGGCGATCCTCGACGACAAGGTCGTCGGCGTCGCTGCGCGCGGGCTCTACGATGACGCGCGCAAGATGCTCGACCAGATCGTGGCGGAGCGATGGTTCCGCGCCGCGGCGGTTTACGGCTTCTGGCCGGCGAACGGCTCAGGCGACGACATCGAATTGTTCGCCGATGACACGCGCGCGACGCCGATCGCCAAGCTGCACACGCTGCGCCAGCAGCTGGCCCGCCGCGAGGGCCGCGCCAATGTGGCGCTCGCCGACTTTCTGGCACCCAAGGGCCATGCCGACCACGTCGGCGCCTTTGTCGTAACCGCCGGACTTGGCGAGGACGCCGTCGCCAACCGCTTCAAGGACGCCAACGACGATTACTCGTCGATCTTGGTCAAGGCGCTGGCCGACCGGCTGGCGGAGGCGTTCGCCGAGCGGCTGCATCAGCGCGTCCGCAAGGAGTTCTGGGGCTACGCCGAGGACGAGGCGCTCGGCAGCGCCGAGCTGATCGCCGAGCAGTACCGCGGCATCAGGCCCGCGCCCGGTTATCCGGCGCAGCCCGACCACACCGAGAAGGCCACGCTGTTTCGGCTGCTCGGCGGCGAGCGCGCCGGCGTGCGATTGACGGAAAGCTACGCCATGTGGCCCGGCGCCTCGGTTTGCGGGCTCTACTTCGGCCACCCGGAGAGCGCCTATTTCGGCGTCGGCAAGATCGAGCGCGACCAGGTCGAGGACTACGCCAAGCGCAAGGGCTGGACGGTGGCGGAGGCCGAGCGCTGGCTCGCGCCGATCCTCAACTACGATCCCAAGAATTACGCCGCCAAGCCGTCGGTCCGCGACGTCGCGGCGTAGTGCGGATCAGCGGCTCGGCCGGGCGACAGCAGTGCGTGTTTCTCGGCGATCATTCGGGTCGCGCTGAAGGCGCCGGCCGCAAAAACAAAACACCGGAGGTTTGGAATCCTCCGGTGTCCGAATGCTGGCCGTTTGACGGCAACTTAGGTCTTAAAGTCAAACCCCCAATTCAGAATGCGCCGAACAGAATGGCGCTGACGAACAGGATCGCCGCGCACACCGCCAGCACATTCAGTCGCAAGGCTAGGTCCACCTTCAGGCCTCCGGTCAGTTGGACTGGACTTTAGTCTAGCAGAGTCACCCCCCGCCCCGAAGGACCAAACATGCTGCACCGCCAGACCGTTCCAACGGTGACGAGTGATTCATAAGGCTATGAACCAACACCGAAAAATGACCTGATGGCCTGTTGAAAACTGGTCGCCCGACGCCGCACGCAATGTCAGATATGCGTGACTGGCACAACCAGGCCGCGCGACGGGGCTCCGCCATCAGCGCGGCGGGTCAGCGTCGACTCGACGAATTGAGCGGCCTCGAGCGTCGCGCGGTCGGCGCCGAACCGGCCGATCACCTGCAGCCCGAGCGGCAGTCCGCTCGCATCGACCAGGCCCGGGACGTTCACGCAGGGCGTCCCCATCAAGGTCCACAGCCGGTTGAAGATCGACGAGCCGGTGGATTTCAGGCTCTGCGGCGCCGCCCCCGGCGCCGACGGCGACAGGATCACGTCAAAGTCTGCCATCAGATCGATCAGCGCGCTGCGGGCCTGGCTCGCGGTCCGCCGCGCGCCGTCATAGGCCTCGGCGGTGATGGTCTTGCCGGTCTCGACCAGCGCGCGCACATTTTTTCCGAGCTGGTCGCGGTGCCGGTCGTACTCGGACCCAAGCGCCTGCGCCGTCTCATAGCCGTGGATGGTGGTGTGGGCCCGGAACGCCGCCGCCAGCACCGGCGGCAGCCGGATGTCCTTGGCTCGGCTCAGGCCGGCCGACGCCGCCCGCGCGGCGGTGTCGAGCGCCGCGGCCATGTCGGCGTTCGGCGCCGGCCACGGATGCTCGCGCAGCACGGCGATGCGGGGCGAGGCCGGGGTGCGGTTGTCGATCCGCAGGTCGCGTCCGCTGATGGCCGCCGCCGCGTAGGCGACGTCGGCCACGGTGGCGGCGAACAAGCCGGCGGTGTCGAGATGCCAGGACACGCATTTCATGCCGACCGTCGGCAGCAGGCGGTACGACGGCTTGAAGCCCGCCACCCCGCAATAGCTCGCCGGCCGGATCACCGAGCCGCCAGTCTGGCTGCCGGTCGCGATCGGCGCAAAGCCCGCCGCAACCGCGGCGGCCGAGCCCGACGACGAGCCGCCCGGCGTGTGGTCGGGGTTGTGCGGATTGCGCGTCTTGCCCGGATCGACGTGGGCGAATTCGGTGGTCACGGTCTTGCCGAAGGCGATGCCGCCGGCCTGCGCGATCAAGGTCACCAGCGACGCGTCGGCGCGCGGCCGGTGGCCGGCGTAGATCGGTGAGCCGTACTCGGTCGGCATGTCGGCGGTGTCGAAAATGTCCTTGAGCACGACCGGCAGGCCGCGCAGCGGCTTATCCTTGAGGCCGGGTTGCGCCGCGATGGCGCGAGCGCGGTCGAGATCGAGCGTCACGAACGCGCCGATCGTGGCCTCTTGCGCGGCGATCGCCTCGGCGCACAGGTCGATGGCCTGCGCCGCGGATAGCGCGCCGGCCTCGATGCGGCGGAGAAGATCAAGTGCCGACAGCATCAGGCTGAGCCGTCGATCAATGCGACCATGCGGCTCGTGAACCGCCGCGCCATGGGCATGATGGCATAGCCGGTCACCGCCGCCACCGGCCAGCCGATGAGGTAGGCCTTGGTCCATTGCAGCAGGAAATCGTGGCGCAGCCCGATGTTCACAAACGTGGCGATCAGCGTCACCATCAGCACCATCATCGCCGTCATGGTGGTGACCAGGATGAACCGAGCCTTGCCGTCCATCGCCTTCCCCCGAACGCGAAACCGCCCTTGGTCATTCCGGGACCCCTTGCGAGCGCGCACGTGAGCGCGCGCCCTCGGAATGACAGGAAAACCATGTGGCCCGAAAGCGCGCGGCGGATCAAGGCCGCCTACACCTTTGGCTAACCATAGCCGGACCACCAACATTGAAGAGTCCTTAACGCAATTGCTCGCATTCTCCGGGCATGTCGCGCCGGCTGCGCTGGTCACTGCTGGGCTGGTCTCTCTTGGGCTCCGTCGTGCTCGTCACGCTGGCGGGATGTGGCAAGGGCTTCATGCCCTATGCCGAACGCGAGCCGTGGCGGCGCGAGGCCGAGGTCGCCTGCCTTAATTCGGGGACCGTGCGGGAGAGCACGGCCCTGGTCCGCATCGAGCCGATTTCGGGGCCGGGCATGTGCGGCGCCGATTTCCCGCTCAAGGTCGCGGCGCTGGGCGAAAGCCCGGCCTACGGTTATTCCGAGGAGCCGGTGCGGCCGCCGGGCGCGATCCCGGGTGGCTCCCGCATGGCCGAGCCGCGCTGGCCGATCCAGCAGCAGCCCTACGGCGCGCCACAGCCTTACTCGCAGCGGCCTTATCCGCCACCTTCGCAGCCCTATCCGCCGCCGGTCGTGAGCGGTGAGCCGATGTCGATCCATGCGCCCGGCGCCGCGCCAGCGGCCGCGCCAGACGTCGATTCGCAGCAACAGCTCGGCGCGCCGCCCGGCTATTTGCGGGCGCCGCCGACCTGGCAGCGCGTGCCGCCCGGCGCCGTGCAAACGCGCCGTGGAGCGCCACCGGCCGCGGCCGACGACGACATCGAGGAGCTGCCGTCCGATCTGCAGCCGGACCCGGCGCCGATGCAGCCGGCGCAACGGCCGTTGCCGCGGCTTGGCCCGGAGCGTGCACCCTCGGTACTCAACGCCAGCATGCCGGTCGAGGTGAAGCCCACCGCAACGCTCGCTTGCCCGATCGTGTCGGCGCTCGATCAGTGGATCGCGACGGCGGTGCAGCCCTCGGCGCGCAAGTGGTTCGGCCAGCCGGTCGCCGAGATCAAGCAGATCTCGGCCTATTCGTGCCGCGGCATGAACGGGCAACGGGGCGCGAACATCTCCGAACACGCGTTCGGCAATGCGCTCGACATCGCGGCTTTTGTGCTGGCCGATGGCCGCCGTGTCACGGTCAAGGACGGCTGGAGGGGCGCGCCGGAAGAGCAGGGCTTCCTGCGCGACGTGCAGGCGGCGGCGTGCGATCAGTTCACCACGGTGCTGGCGCCCGGCTCCAACCAATTTCACTACGACCACATCCACGTCGACCTGATGCGGCGCGTCAGCGGCCGGCGCATCTGCCAGCCGGGCGCGGTCGACGGCGACGTCGTCGCCGCGCGCGCCCGACAGAGCCCGCGCTACGCCGCGCAGTCGTTCGAGCCGCCGCCGACCCGCCGCTACGATCCGCCGCCGTTCGACCGGCGCGACGATCCGTTCGCCTGGCGCGGCGACGCGCGGCGCGGCGATGTCACCGGCTCGGTCGCCACCTCCCGGCCGGGCGTGAACCCGGTCGCCGAGGACAACGATTGGGTCGAGGAGCCCGGTCCGCGGCCGGCGATCGACTGGAGCTCGGACCGCCACAAGGTGCGATGAAACCGGATGCCCGGCCCAGGCTGCCCGGCCTACGGCTGGGCAAGGCGAGGGGACACCCCAGCCGACCAGGCGCCAGGTCCACGCCGCCATCCAGTAATCGCCCATAAAACATAGTCGGGTGCGGCATAGCAGCGCCCCTTCACGTGGCGCTTACGCATACCGATATAATGGGCCAGATGGTTTAACCGGGCTTTTGCCCATGCGAGGACATCCCATGCTCCGCACCCGTCGATTGTCGATTGCGCTTCTGGGCCTGGTGGCTGCGCTGTCGTTCACGGCCGTTGCTGCCGACGCGCGTCCTTCCGGCAGCTCCGGCAGCCGTGGCAGCCGCACGTTCTCGGCGCCGCCGTCGACCGCGACCGCGCCCAAGGGCGCTGCGCCGATCGAGCGCACCACCATGCAACCGACCACAAGGCCGGCTGCGACCGCCGCCCAGCCTGGCTCGGCGGTCGGCCAGGCGGCACGGCCGGGCGGGCTGTTCGGCGGCGGATTGCTCGGCGGGCTGGCCGCGGGCTTCATCGGCGCCGGCCTGTTCGGGCTGCTGTTCGGTCACGGCTTGGCGGGCGGGCTGGGCGGCTTGGCCTCGATGTTCGGGCTGCTGCTGCAAGTCGGGATCGTTGCGGTCGTCGCGTGGCTGATCTGGAACTGGTGGCAGCGGCGCAATCAGCCGGCCTATGCCGGCGCGCCATCGTCGCGGCAGGCTCTCGACGGCGGCGGCAACCGATTGGGCCTTGGTGGCCTTGGCGGGTTCGGCGGTTTTGGCGGCGGAGCGTCGGCCGGAGCGCCGGCCAACGACGCGCCGCTGCAAACCAAGCCCGAGGACTTCGACGCGTTCGAGCGGCTGAATCGGGAAATCCTGATCGCGTACGGCAACGAGGACCTGGCGGCGCTGCGCGAGCGCGTCACGCCCGAGATGCTGTCGTACTATTCCGAAGAGCTGGCGCGGAACGCGAGCAACGGCGACATCAACAAGATCTCCGACGTCAAGCTGTTGCAAGGCGATCTCGCGGAAGCCTGGCGCGAAGGGCAGGACGAATACGCCACCGTCGCGATGCGCTATTCGCTCAAGGACCAAATGGTCGCGCGCAACGATGGCCGGGTGATCGAGGAGCTGCCGTCGGAAGCGACCGAGCACTGGACCTTCCGCCGCGTTCCGGGCGGGCAGTGGGTGCTGTCGGCGGTTCAGCAGAACGGCTGACACAAGGGTTTGTTTCAGGCGACGTGCGTGATGCGATGGCCGGGCCTTGTGCCCGGCCATTTTTTCTCCTGCCGGTCCACAACCTCCGCTCATTGACAGCGGGGACGAACGGCGGCGTCGCATACGCTCAACCCCACAGCCGTTTGGTCGCGATGTCGGCGCCCTGGCGGATCGCGGCGAGCTTGGCCCAGACGACATCCGGTGAAACCGCTTCGGTTCCGGCCGAGGTGCCGAAACCGCAATCGACCCCGGCGATCACGCGGCTGCGGTCGCCGACGGTGGCGACCGCCTCGCAGATGCGGTTGGCCACCACCTCCGGGTGCTCGACGAAGCTTGTCGTGTTGTCGATCACGCCAGGGATGAGGATCATGTCCGGCGGCAGTGGGTTGGCCCGCAGCGCCGCGTATTCGTGCTGGTGGCGCGGATTGGCGAACTCGATGCTCAGCGCGCCAACCTTGGCGCGGTAGAGCAACGGCAGCAGTCCCGCCAGCGGGAAGTCGTGGGTGTGCGGGCCCTCCCAATTGCCCCAGCACACGTGCAGCCGGATGCGCTCGCGCGGGATGCCTTCGGTGGCGCGATTGAGCGCCTCGATATTGAGCTCCATGCAGCGCAGGAACTCGGCGTCGCTGCGATCCTTGAACATGCGCGAGCGCTCGAGCCCGAAGTCGGGCGCGTCGAGCTGAAGCAGGAAACCGTAGGACGCGATCAGCTCGTATTCCTTGCGCAGCTCGCGGGCGAGCGCGAACACCTGGCTCTCATAGGAGTCGTAGTATTCGTTGATCATCGTCGTCGCGATGATGCCGGGCGAGGCCGATGTCATGAACGTCTCGGCGGGCTTTTGCGACAGCGCGCCGAGCGCATTCTTGAACAGGTCGTATTCGGCCTTGGCGTGCGCCAAGCCGGTGTAGCGCACCTCGCCGATCGTCTTGGGCGGGTTGGCGATGCGGTTGCGGCGTATGCGCATCTGCCGCAGCCGCTCGGCGAACTGTGGGAAGTCGTCGAGATCGCGTGGCGTCGGCCGGATGTACTCGCCGCCGAAGCCTTCCATCCGCTGCGGCAGGTAGAGCGAGAAGCCGACCCGCGGCTGCTCGCCGTCGCTGACGATGTCGAGGCCGGCCTTGATCTGCGCATCGAGCACGGCGGCGACCGCTGCTGCGGCTTCGCGCTGGAACTGTGCCTCGTCGATGCGTTCGCCGGCCTCCTGGCGCAGCAGCATGTCGGAGAGCTGCGGCGGCCGGGGCAGGCTGCCGCAATGGGTGGTGAGGATACGGTCCTTACTCGTGAGCATGGCTAGTCCTGCTGAATACCGGCACTTTTGATGACGTCCTCGTTGAACTTGAGCTGTTCACGGAAGAACGCGTCGAACACCTCGGGGCTGGAACCGACCGCATCGACCTTGACGTCGGCGTAACGTTTCTTGGTGACCGGGTCCTGCATGGCCTTGCCGACCTCGGCCGCGAGCCGCTCGACGATCGGCTTCGGCGTGTTGGCAGGCGCGAACAGCGCGACCCACATCGGGAACTGGTAGCCGGCCAGCACCTCAGACACCGCCGGTACGTCCGGCAGGAACGGCGTGCGCTCCTTGGTGGTGACGCCCAACACCCGCACGCGACCCTCGGCGATGTTGCCGAGCTGCGGTGCGAGCCCGTCGATGATCATGTCGATCTGGCCGCCGAGCAGCGCGGCGGAAGAGGGGCCATTGCCGCGGAACGGCACGTGCGTCATCTGCACGCCGGCCCGGCGCGTGAACATCTCGGCCGGGATGTGCGAGGAGCCGCCGACGCCGCTCGATCCGAAGGTGCGCTTGCCGGGCTCAGCCTTGGCGAGCGCGATGAACTCGCCGAGGTTCTTGGCCGGCACATTCGGATTGATCACCATCACCAGCGGAAACTTGGTCACCAGCGTGACCGGGATGAAGTCCTTGATCGGATCGTAGGCCGGCTGCTTTTGCAGGAACGGGGCCGCGGCGTGGCCCGGGCCGGCGAACAGGAAGGTGTAGCCGTCGGGCGCCGAGTTCGCCACCTGGCGCGCCGCGATCGTGCCGCCGCCGCCACCCATGTTCTCGATCAGCACGCGCTGCGGAAGCTGCTGGTTGAGGCGGTCGGCGAGGATGCGGGCGTTCAGGTCGACGCCGCCGCCGGCCGCGACGTGGACGATGAACTTGATCGGCCGGTCGGGCCAATTGGCTTGGGAGGCGCCCTGGGCCTGGGCGCTCGTGATGGACGACAGCATCGCCACCGCGGCAATAACCTGTTTGCGCAGCATGATTGTCCTCCCGTTGCTGGTGTGCCCGGCAATCAGCCTAGAGCATGATCCCGAAAAGTGTGTAGCGGTTTTCGGAAGAGGCTACCCGCCCGAGTGCTCAGGATGAGCGCCTTGCGGCTCGTTCTCGCTCAATACGCTCTGTTACGTCGCGCGCCATGGCGACCGAGCCAAGCACTTCGCTTTCGGGGTCGCCTTTGACAATCGCAAAGGTCATCTCGACATATAGCCTGCGTCCACTCTTGTGCAGAGCGCGGGTGAGTGTCGGACGGCCCTGAAGCTTCAAGGCGCCGTTTTTCATCGCGGCGTCGAAGCCGCTCCGATGTGCGGCTCGCAGGTGTTCGGGTATGATCAGTTCGACGCTCTGGCCGAGCACCTCCTTGGCAGAATAGCCAAACAACGCGCTAGAAGCATGGTTCCAGCGAGTGATCGCTCCCGAGCGGTCGGTAGAGATGACAGCGTCAGCGACGTGATCGAGGATGCGCTCAGCCAATTTGGACTGTTCTTCCATGGCAGCACCTGAAAGAAAGAGGATGTTCTGTCGCCGACTGGCGACACGATACGACAAACTGGCGGCCAACTACCTCGCTTTCGTCCAGCTCGCGTCGATCAGGCTATGGCTGCGGGCTAATAGTCCGCGTCCTGAGATCGGGATGACGATTCGAAGAAAGTCATCCCGATCTAGGGCATCGCCTTGATGAACTCGAAATGTTCAGCCTCATCCCAGGCCCGCATCGTGCGTGGCACGGACGTTGCCCTTCGAATTAATGCTCAGAACGTATTTGGCGACGGCCTCGTCATTCGGCGCCTCGATGATCTGAACAAAGTCGTAGGGCCCAAGTGTCATGTAGACCGTCTTGCGCACGATGCCGAGCTCAGCCGCCGTATCCCGCGAGGTCTGCTGGCGATTGGGGACCTCGCGGACGTTCACGGCGCCCTTGTCGGTCGAATTCACCAGAACGATGTAGGTGCCCATCGTCGTTCTCCGAAGCTTTTCTTGTTTGAGCATGATCCCTCGGGTCGAGCGAGAGGGCATGCTTTTCCGAAAACCGCTGCACACCCCGGATCAAGTCCGGGGTAGGCTTTTTGGGATCATGCTCTACGGCACGTAGCCGATGGCCTCGACCTCGACCCCACAATCGAGCGGCATGCGGCCGGCCTGCAAGCGGGTGCGGGCCGGCAACGTCTCCTGGCTGGTGAAATAGGTCCGATAGATGCCGTCGAACTGTTCCTGCTGCCGCTGGTCCTTGAGCCAGACGCTGACCTTGAGCAGGCAGTCCATGTTCGAGCCGGCGGCTTCGACGAGCTTCTTCAGGTGGGTCATGACAATGTGCACCTGCTTCTCGAACGGGATGTCGGGAAACGGTGGGATCGGCGTCTTGTTGGCGCGGGCGGCGCGCAGCTGCGCCGAAAATTCGGCGTCGAACGGCGGCAGGCCGGAAACATAGATCATGTCGCCGTGCCGGACGCAGAGATTGAATGTCGCGCCGGCTTCAGGAACGTCGGCCTTGATGACTTGCTTTTGCATGCTGTCCTCTGGTTGTTAGACACTGGGTACACGTCCCCGCACCGCCCAAGCCAAGCTCGCGAAGCTTCGCGCTCCATCCGGCGATCCGCAAAGGTAGCCCTGGCGCACGGCATTTTCGATCCGCTGCCGCTGCTCGTCGGGCAAGCTCGCCAGGAATTCGTTGTGCGGTGCCTTGACCTGTGATCATCGGATTCCAGTAGTCGTCGAAGTTCTGAAAGTCCATCCGGACGATCAGGGTGGTCTCCGCGACCTCGACCAATTCGGCGCGCTCGAATGCGTCGCGCATCTCGCCGGGGCGCGTCATCAAACGAATGAGGGCTCCGCCGCGGCGCTCCAGCGCGCGCGGCTCGATCGCTGCGACCGTGTCCCAAAACAAGCGGATCGCCGGCTGGCCGCCGAAATTGTCCCACACCGTGGCCGCGATCACCCCGCCCGGGCGGACGACGCGGCGCATCTCGGCGATGGCGCGGTGCGGATCGGCCACGAAGTGCAGCACCAGCATCGACAAGGCGCGGTCGAAGGCGCGATCGGGGAATTGCAGATTGCAGGCGTCGCCCTTCTCGATGTTGATCCGCGGATTGATGTTGCGCGCTTTCGCCGCTTCGACGAACTGAGGCTCGTAGTCGATGGCGTCGAGCGAGGCGATCGCCGCCCGCTCGGCCAGCGGAAAGGTCAGGCTGCCGGTGCCGCAACCGACCTCGAGCACGCGTTCACCGGCCTCGACACCTGCGAAATCGAGAAACAGCGGGGCGAGTCTGCGGCTCCAGCGGCCCATATAGCCGTCGTATTTGTCGGCGCCGCGCGAGACGAACTTGGAGCTCATGAGGCTTTCTCAGGCGCTCCATATCCACCCGCGGTTGGCGTCTGGATGATGATCGCTTCGCCGGCCTCGACCACGGTGGCGTCGGCGCCCTTCAGCCGCTCCATGGTGCCGTCCTTCCGCCGCACATAATTCTCGCCGATCAGGCCGTCCTCGCCGCCGGCCAGGCCGAACGGCCGGATCCGGCGGTGGCCGGACAGCACGGTGTATTCCATCGTCTCCAGAAAGCGGATGGTGCGGCGGATGCCGTCGCCTGCATTCCATTGGCCCTTGCCGCCGGAGCCTTTGCGGATGTGGAAGTCCTCGAGCACCACCGGATAGCGAAACTCCAGGATCTCCGGATCGGTCAGCCGGGTGTTGGTCATGTGGGTGTGCACGGCGTCGGTGCCGGGGAAACCGGGGCCGGCCGGTGAGCCCGAGCAGATCGTCTCGTAGTACTGATAGGTGGCGTTGCCAAAGTTGACGTTGTTCATGGTGCCCTGCGCGCCGGCCATGGCGCCGAGCGCGCCGAACAGCGTGTCGGTGACGAACTGCGAGACCTCGACATTGCCGGCCACCACCGCCGCGGGATAGTGCGGCCGCAGCATGGAATGGTCGGGGATCACGATGTTGATCGGGCGCAGGCAGCCGGCGTTCATCGGGATGTCGTCGTCGACCATGACGCGGAACACATAGAGCACGGCGGCGCGCGTGACCGGCTCGGGCGCGTTGAAGTTCGACCCCTGCTGCGGTGAGGTGCCGGTGAAGTCGACAGTCGCTTCGCGCTTGCTCTTGTCGACCGTGATCTTGACCTTGATGACGTTGCCCTGGTCGGCCTCGTAGCTGAATTCACAATCGTGCAGCCGGTCGATCACCCGGCGCACGCTTTCGTCGGCGTTGTCCTGCACGTGCTTCATGTAGGCGTGCACGACCGGCAGGCCGAACAGCGCCACCATCTTGTGCATTTCCTGCACGCCCTTCTCGTTGGCGGCAATCTGCGCCTTCAGGTCGTTGACGTTCTGCAGCGGGTTGCGCGCCGGATATTTGGCCTTGGTGAGCAGGTCGTAGAGCGCGGCCTCGCGGAACTTGCCGCGGTCGACCAGCTTGAAATTGTCGATGTAGATGCCTTCCTCTTCGATCGAGGTCGCGATCGGCGACATCGAACCCGGTGCGATGCCGCCGATGTCGGCGTGATGGCCGCGCGAAGCGACCCAGAACAGGATCTTCTTTTGGGCGCGGTCGAACACCGGCGTGCAGACGGTGAGGTCGGGAATGTGGGTGCCGCCGTTGTACGGCGCGTTGATGAGATAGACGTCGCCCGGCCGGATCTTGCCGCGGTTCTCGCGGATGATGGTCTCGACCGCGCGGTCCATCGAGCCGAGATGCACCGGCATGTGCGGGGCGTTGGCGACCAGTGACGCATCGGCCGCGAAGATCGCGCAGGAGAAGTCGAGCCGCTCCTTGATGTTGACCGAATAGGCGGTGTTCTGCAGCGACACGCCCATCTGCTCGGCGATCGACATGAACAGGTTGTTGAACACCTCCAGCATGATCGGATCGGCCTGCGTGCCGATCGGCCTGGCGCGGGCGAGCGGCACGGTGCGCTCCAGCACGAGATGATCCTTGGCGGTGATCGAGGCGCGCCAGCCATCCTCGACCACGACGGTCTGGTGCGGCTCGATGACGATGGCGGGGCCTTGCACCTTCGCGCCGGGTGCAAGCTGGTCGCGGGTGTAGACCGCGGCCTGGTGCATGGTGCCGCCGGAATAGAATTCGGTGCGGCGGGCAGGCGAGGGCAGCTTGCCGCGTTTCACCGTGTGCTTGCGTTCGCGGAACTTGGCGCCGCCGCCGACCGCTTCCACCGACACCGCCTCGATCACCAGTTGCTTGCCGCGGTCGACGAAGCCGAAGCGCGCCTTGTGGGCCTTTTCGAACGCCGATTTCATCGTGGCGAGCGGGCCGGCCGCCACCACCAGCGGCGTGTCGGTGCCGGCGTAGCGGATGTGGGCGCGCACGATCACCTTGATCGACCCCGCCGGCACGCCCTGGCCCGCGACCTCGGCCTTGGCGTCCTTGCCGAGCCGCGCGCCGTGGCGCTTGAGCGCCGCGAGCGATTTGGCGCCAAAGTTCTCCTCGATCGCTTGCTGGCGGGTGGCGCGGATGTCGGCCAGCCCCATGCCATAGGCCGACAGTAGCGACGAGAATGGGTGGATCAGCACCTTGGTCATGCCGAGCGCATCGGCCACCAGGCAGGCGTGCTGGCCGCCGGCGCCGCCGAAGCAATTGAGCGCGTAGCGGGTGACGTCATAGCCGCGCTGCACCGAGATTTTTTTTATCGCGTTCGCCATGTTCTCGACCGCGATCTTGATGAAGCCGTCGGCGATCTCCTCCGGCGTCTTGCCGACCGCCTTGGCCAGATCGTTGAAGCCGTCGCGCACCGCGCCGGCGTCGAGCGGCTGGTCCTGGCCGGGTCCGAAAATCTTCGGGAAGAAATCCGGGATCAGCTTGCCGACCATGACGTTGGCGTCGGTGACCGCGAGCGGCCCGCCGCGGCGGTAGCATTTCGGTCCCGGATTGGCGCCGGCCGAATCGGGGCCGACGCGAAAGCGGGCGCCGTCGAAATGCAGGATCGAGCCGCCGCCGGCCGCCACCGTATGGATCAGCATCATCGGCGCACGCATACGCACGCCCGCGACCTCGGTTTCAAATGCGCGCTCGTATTCGCCGTCGTAATGCGACACGTCGGTCGAGGTGCCGCCCATGTCGAAGCCGATCAGCTTGTTGAAGCCGGCCTCGCGGCCGGTCTCGGCCATGCCGACCACGCCGCCGGCCGGGCCGGAGAGGATTGCGTCCTTGCCTTGGAACAGGTTGGCGGCGGTGAGCCCGCCGGACGACATCATGAACATCAGGCGGGGATGGTCTGAGACATCGCCGCTTGCCGCAGCGCGCTCCCTCCCCCCTTGAGGGGGAGGGTTGGGGGAGGGGGGTACGATGAGAACTCAGTGTTTGTTGCTGACCCCCCTCCCGGCGGCCTGCGGCCGCCGACCTCCCCCTCAAGGGGGGAGGTAAACCCGTGGCGCCGCTTGCGCCAGCAACCAACTCATCGCCCACTGTCGCGACGTAGCGCCTCAGAATCGGCGACAGATATGCATCCACCACCGTGGTGTCGCCGCGGCCGACCAGCTTGATGAGCGGCGAGACCTCGTGGCTGACTGAGACCTGGGGAAAGTCCATCTCGCGGGCAAGGGCTGCGACCTGCTTCTCGTGCTCGGGATAGCGGTAGGCGTGCATGAACAGGATCGCCACCGCGTTGATGCCGTCGGCCTGCGCGCGCTCGAGCTCGGCGCGCACGGCTGCAAGATCGAGCTGCCGTTCGACGGTGCCGTCCGCCAGCACCCGCTCGTCGACCTCGAACACCCGCTCGAACAGCATCTCGGGCTTGATGATGTGCTTGGCGAAGATCTTCGGCCGCGCCTGGTAGCCGATCCGCAACGCGTCGCGGAAGCCATTGGTGGTCAGCAACAAGGTGCGTTCGCCCTTGCGCTCCAGCAGCGCATTGGTCGCGACCGTGGTGCCCATCTTCACCGCACCGACCTGGCCGGACCGCAGCGCCTCGCCCGCTTTCAGGCCGAGCAGGTCGCGGATGCCCTGGACGGCGGCGTCGCGATAGGCCTCCGGGTTCTCCGAGAGGAGCTTGTGGGCGATGAGCGTACCGTCCGGCCGCCGCCCCACCACGTCGGTGAAAGTGCCACCGCGGTCGACCCAGAAGTCCCATGGTTTGTTTTTGGATTTCGCTTGTTTCATGCCAGTCTCAAACGCCATCATCGCCACTTGTCATTGCCGTCCCGGAATGACGGAGCCAGGACCATCATGCGGGTTTTTCTCGATCGGCTCTACCTGTTCGCGGGCACTCTGGCCGGCGCGTTCATGGTGGCGATCTTCGTCTTGATGATGGTGCTCTCGGCCGGCCGGCCGATCGGGTTGAACATCCCGGCGGCCGACGATTTCGTGTCATGGTGCATGGCGGCGATGGCGTTTCTCGGTCTCGCCCACACCTTCCGCAACGGCGAGATGATCCGGGTCGGTCTGTTGATCGACCGGCTGCCGGAGCGGAGCCGGCACTGGATCGAGATCGTCTGCCTGGTCATCGGCATCGGCTTCATCGGCTTCTTCGCCACTTACGCCGGCCAGCTGGTGCGCGATTCCTGGCGCTTCCATGAGATGTCGCAGGGCGTGATCGCGATCCCGCTCTGGATCCCGCAACTCGGCTATGCCGCAGGCCTGGTCATCCTGCTGATCGCCTTCGTCGACGAATTCATCCACGTCGTGCGCGGCAACCTGCCCCGCTATGAAAAGCCCAAGCCCAAGACCGCCGAAGAGGTGGTCGAACGCGCCGTGCAGAGCGGGGTGTGAGGTGATTAGCCTGAGCCAAAGCGGGGCGTGACGTGGACCTGATCACCATCGCGCTGATCCTGCTGATCCTGCTGACCGTGCTGCTGGGCGCGGGCGTGTGGATCGCGATCGCGCTGATGGCCTGCGGCTATGCCGGCATGCTGTTCGTCGGCGGCAACATCCCGCCTGGCGCGGTGCTGGCAACCACGGTCTGGGGCAACAGCGCGTCGTGGACCTTGGCGGCGCTGCCGCTGTTCATCTGGATGGGCGAGATTCTGTTTCGCACCAAATTGTCGGAGGAGATGTTCCGCGGGCTGGCGCCCTGGCTCAATTGGATTCCCGGCCGGCTGATGCACGTCAACGTTCTGGCCTGCGGCATCTTTGGGTCGGTGTCGGGCTCCTCGGCGGCGACCTGCGCCACCGTCGCCAAGATCGCGCTGCCGGAATTGAAGAAGCGCGGCTACGACGAGATGGTGTCGCTCGGCTCGCTCGCCGGCGCCGGCACGCTCGGCATTCTGATTCCGCCGTCGATCATGATGGTGATCTATGCGGTGCAAGCCAACGTCTCGATCATCCAGGTGTTCCTGGCGGGCTTCCTGCCGGGCTTGCTGGTGATGGCGTTGTACTCCGGCTACATCATCGTGTGGTCGCTGCTGCACCCGGAAAAGACGCCGCCGCCGGAGCCGCGCATGTCGCTGCGCGCCAAGCTTCGCGAATCCGCGCAGCTGATCCCGACCCTGCTGCTGATCGTGCTGGTGTTTGCGGCGCTCCTGTTCGGCTGGGCGACCGCGACCGAATGCGCCGCCTGGGGTGTGATGGGATCGCTTGCCATCGCCTGGTACCACGGCATGCTGAGCTGGCCGTCGTTCTGGCAGAGCGTGATGGGCGCGACCCGCGTCACCTGCATGATCATGCTGATCCTCGCCGGCGCCTCCTACATGTCGACCTCGATGGCCTACACCGGCGTGCCGCAGGCGCTCGCCACCTGGGTCGGCCATTTCAACTTGAGCCCGTATGCGTTGATCGCGGCGCTCATGATCATGTACATCGTGCTCGGCACCGCGCTTGACGGCATCTCCATGATCGTGCTGACCACCGCGGTGGTGATCCCGATGATCAAGGCCGCTGGCTTCGACCTGGTCTGGTTCGGCATCTTCGTCGTGCTGGTGGTCGAGATGGCCGAGGTGTCGCCGCCGGTCGGCTTCAACTTGTTCGTGCTGCAGACCATGAGCGGCAAGGATTCCAACACCGTGGCCCGCGCCGCGCTGCCATTTTTCTTCCTGCTGGTGCTGGCGGTTGCCATCATCACGGTGTTTCCTGATATCGTGATGGTGCTGCCCAGGATGGCGTTCCCGGCCTGAGCTGCAACGAAGGTGGAGGAGTCATGACACACGCAATCAAGTTCGCGCTGGCCGCAGGCCTCATGGCGATCGCCGCCGCGCCCGCGTCGGCGCAGACCAAGTGGAACTTGCCGAGCGGATATCCGATCGACAATCCGCATCTGGAGAATCTCGCGGCCTTCGTCAAAGACGTCTCGGACTCGACCGGCGGCAAGCTGCAAATCCAGCTTCATGCCGGCGCCTCGCTGTTCAAGATGGATCAGATCAAGCGCGCGGTGGCGACCGGTCAGGCGCAGACGGGCGAGTTCCTGGTCTCGATCCTGGAAAACGAGAGCCCGATCTATGGCATCGACGTGGTGCCGTTCCTGGCCACGAGCTTTCCGCAAGCGTTGAAGCTCTGGAAGGCGTCGCGGCCGGCGATCGAGAAGAAGCTCGCCGAGCAGGGCATCATGGTGCTGTTCGCGGTGCCATGGGGGCCGCAGGGCATCTACGCCAAGAAGGAGCTCAACACCATCGAGGACATGAAGGGGCTGAAGTGGCGGGCCTACAACGTCGGCACCGCGCGGATCGGCGAGATGGTCGGCGCGCAGGCGGTCACCGTTCAGGCCGCCGAGCTGCCGCAGGCGCTCGCCACCGGCGTGGTCAATTCGTTCATGTCGTCGGGCGCGACCGGCTACAATTCCAAGGTCTGGGAATCGCTAACCCATTTCTACGACACGCAGGCCTGGATTCCGAAGAACGTCACCGTCGTCAACAAGGCGGCGTTCGATGCGCTCGACAAGCCTTCGCAGGAGGCCTTCCTGAAGGCCGCGGCCACTGCCGAAGCGCGCGGCTGGAAGATCTGGGAGACCAAGACCCAGTGGTATCACGACGAGATCGCCAAGAAGGGCATGAAGGTGCTCAAGCCTTCACCCGCGCTGGAATCCGGCTTCAAGAAGATCGGCGAGCAGCTCACCGCCGACTGGCTGAAGAAGGCCGGCGCCGATGGCCAGGCGGTCGTGGACGCGTATAAGAAGATGTGAGCGCGCGATATCGCGCTCCCCAGGTCCCGCTGGACTTGCTAGTCTCGCGGGGCTTGCGGGGCGATCCATGCGGCGACGCGAGTTCATCGCAGGTCTGGCATGCACGGCGGCCGGCTGGCCGCTGTCGGCGCGCGCGCAGTCTGGCAATATTCGGCGCATCGGCGTGCTGATGAATGCAGCGGCGAACGAGCCGCATTCCACAATCGTATCCTTTCGCAGCTTTCGTGGCAGGCTGCGTGAGCTGGGCTGGGTTGAAGGGAAGTCTGTTCGCATCGACGTGCGCTGGAATGTCGGCAATGCCGAGCTGGCGCGGACGACTGCCGCGTCAATCTGATCGGCTTGATGCCGGATGTGATTCTCGTTGGCGTCCACGACGAACCTGTTGGCCATGCAACAGGTGACGAACACAGATCCCAATCGTGTTTCGTGCAAACCACCGATCCGGTCGCCCAAGGATTTCGTGCCGAACCTAACGCGGCCGGGCGGCAACATCACCGGCTTTTTCGGCACCGAGTTTTCGATCGGCGGCAAATGGCTGGACCTGCTCAAGCAGGTTGCGCCTGCGCTTGAGCGGGTCGGCCGTCATGTTCAACCCCGCCACATCGCCGCAAGCTAGGTTCTATGTTCCCGCGATCGAGGACGCCGCCCCGACGTTCGGGATGCAGGTCGTGGCAAAGCCGGTGCGCGTCGCCAGCCGATATCGAAGCTGACTATCGCAGGAGTCTCGCCGGCAGCCTAATGCGCGGATCGTTCTGCTGACGGACACCTATGCTCGATCTGCAATCAGAAAGCTGATTGCGGAGCTGGCGCTTCGCGCTATCGCGTGCCGTCGATTTCGCCAGTGCTCGGAGTTTGTGACCAGGACGGCGGCCTGCATGAGCTACACCAGCGACAGGCGATCAGGCGGGCCAATATCGGCAGGCGGCCGCATATGTCGATCGCATCCTCAAGGGCACGAAACCGGGCGATCTGCCGGTGCAAGGCGCGACCAAATTGGCGCTTGGCATCAACGTCAAGACCGCCAAGACACTCGGCCTCGAAGTCCCGGCCAAGCTGCTGTTCACCGCCGATGAGGTGATCGAGTGAGCGGCTGGCGCGCTCGCCAAGCCCAGGCCCGCATGCTAGGAAACGCCGCCGGCCGGGGCGACCAGGGCGGCGATGTTTCTCGCTTCGATCCAACCGACAGGACAGGCAATGGCGAACGTTGTGGCGATTTGCGGCTCTTTGCGTAAAGGCTCCTTCAACCGGCAACTGATGAACGCCTCGATCGGGCTTGCCCCCGCGGGCATGACCATCAAGGAGGCGCCGTCGTTTGCAAAGCTGCCGATCTACAATTTCGACGACCAGCAATCGACCGGCTTTCCCAAGGATTCCGACGCGCTGAATGAGGCGGTGCGCGCTGCCGACGGCGTGCTGATCGTGTCGGCGGAGTACAATTGGTCGATCCCGGGCGGCCTGAAGAACGCCATCGACTGGCTGTCGCGCTACAAGGACGTGACCTTCAAGGACAAGCCGTGCTGCATCCAGTCGGCGGCGCCGGGGCTCTTGGGCGGCTCGCGCATGCAATATCACCTGCGGATGGCCTTGCAGGCGATCGACGCGCAGCTGTTCGGCAAGCCCGAGGTGATCGTCAACATGGCGGCCAGCAAGTTCGCCGACGGCAAGCTGACCGACCAGGGTGCGATCGACCTGATCAAGCAACAGCTCGCCGCCTTCGACAAGTTCATCGCGCGGGTCAAGGTGAGCTGAGCGTCGGGAACAGTAAGGGAGCAACGCCATGTATGCAGTGGTCGGATCGACGGGCAACACGGGACGGGCCGTCGTCAAGGAGCTTAAAGGACTGGGCGAAAACCCGGTCTGCGTGGTCCGCAACGCCGACAAGGCGAAACAGGTGCTCGGCGCCGACACCAAGACCGCATTGGCCGAGCTCGACGATCGCGCGGCGATGGAAAAGGCGCTGCACGGCAGCAAGCGCGTGTTCATCGTCACCGGGCACAATCCGAAATCGGATGTGCAGCAGATCAACGTGATCGATGCCGCGAAAGCCGCGGGCGCCGAGTACATCGTCAAGGTGTCGGGCGGCCGCGACGTGATCGGTCCCAATGTGGAATCGGTGAACGGCCAAGCCCATTACAAGATCGAGGAGCACCTCAAGAAGAGCGGGCTGCAATGGTGCATCCTCAGCCCCGGCCTGTTCATGCAGAACGTTCTGGGGCAGGCGGCCAACATCAAGAACGACGGCAAGATCATCCAGCCATGGCCGAAGGACCTGCCGGTGGCGCTGATCGACGTGCGCGACACCGGCGCGCTCGGCGCGCGCGTGCTGCGCGATCCGGGCAAGCACGCGGGCAAGCTCTATTCGTTCAGTGGCGTCAGCACGACCTTCGGCGACTTCGCCAATGTGATCGGCGAGGTGCTGGGCAAGCCGATCGCTTACGTCCCGATCACCCTCGAACAGGCCGAGGCGGGCATGACGTCACGCGGCATGCCGGACTGGCTGGTCGCGCACCTGGTCGCAATCGCGCGCGCCGGCGGCCAGGGTGCGTTCTCCAAGGAGAACACGGGGCCGATCCGCGACATCGTCGGCCGCGCCCCGATCACGACGCGGCAGTTCGCGCAGGACCACAAGGGCGCGTTCAGCTGAGCCGAAGGCGGGCATACGCCAGCCTTGCTGTCATTATCGGGCCCGCGCGAAGCGCTGGCCCGATGGGTGGGCTTTTGCGATACTCGGGCTGGCGTCGACGGAGAATCGTAACATGAACAAACCTATCGACAGCTTCCAGGGCCGTCCCATCGTTGCGCAGCGTGCCGGCCTTACGATCACGCGGGTTGGTGCCCACATCGGGGCCGAGATCACCGGCGTCGATCTTCGCCAGCCGATGTCCGATGAGGTTCGCGACATCATCGAGGACGAACTCGCCGAGAACGAGCTGCTCATCTTTCGCAATCAGGACATCAGCTCGCAGCAGCTGATGGACTTCGGCAGTCGGTTCGGCGAACTGACCGTGCATCCATTCGCGCCGAAAGACAAAGACGTCTCGGTGCTGATCAAATTCCGCAACGACGAAACCAATCCGCCGTTCCGCACTGACGTCTGGCATTCCGACGAGACCTTCCGCAAGGACCCGCCGAAGGCCACGATCCTGGTCGCCAAAGAGGTGCCTGCAGTCGGCGGCGACACAATGTTCGCCAGCATGTCCACGGCCTTCGACGGCCTCAGCGATCGCATGCAGAACTTCATCTCCGGCCTCGAGGCGGTTCACGACTTCAAGCCGTTCCGCGAGCTGTTCGACGATTCGGAGGAAGACCGCAGGAACGTGATGCGATGGGAGCAAATCTATCCGCCGGTGATTCATCCGGTGGTGCGCATCCATCCAGTGACCGGTCGCAAGGTCTTATTCGTCAATCCGCAGTTCACGGTTGCGATCAAGAACATGGATGAGCGCGAGAGCAAATCGTTGCTCGAAATCCTGTTCCAGCAGGCACAGATCCCGGAATATCAGTTTCGTCATCATTGGGCGCCGCACACCTTGGTGATGTGGGATAACCGATCAACCCAGCACTACGCGGTCAACGACTATTTCCCGCAGCGCCGCTACATGGAGCGCGTCACCATCAAGGGTGATCGCGTCGAGGGCATCGAGCGCGCCGACCCGGAGACCGTGCGCAAGGCGATCCGGCGCGCTGCGGGTAAACCAAAAACCGCGCACGGCAAGCCGCAGGCACCGATTACTCCGGAAACGGCCAAAGCCTGACTGCGGCGCATCGAACGAGGTTGGGTATCATGACCAGCATCCGCATGGTCGCGTTGGCGGCGTGCGCGCTTGTGGCTGCGTGCGGCGCTGCTTCGGCGCAAGCTTGGCCGAGTCGACCAGTAACCGTCATGGTGCCGTTCCCGGCTGGCGGCACCGCCGACCTGCTCGCACGTGGCATCGCGCAGGCTTTGAGCGACGAACTGCATCAACCGTTCGTGCTGGAGAACCGCCCCGGCGCCAGCGGCAATCTCGCCGCAGCAGCGGTCGCCAAGGCTCCGCCCGACGGCAACAACCTGCTGTTTGCCTCCCAGGCACAGGCGGCGTTTAACAAGCTGATGTTTGCCACCTTGCCCTACGATCCGCAGCGCGACCTGCTACCGATCGTGCTGGTCGCCAAGGCACCGGTCGCTTTCGTCGCCGGCAAAGGTGCGCCGGTGCAAAGTCTCCGAGAGATGGTTGATCAGGCCAAGGCCAATCCAGGCAAACTGACCGTCGGCCAACTTGGCGTGGGCTCCATGAGCCATATCGCCTACGAGCTGTTGCGGCAGAAAACCGGTATCACTTTGAACGGCGTGCCCTACAAGGGCGGCGCACTGATGGTGACTGATCTTCTTGGCGGTCATCTGCCGCTCGCATCGGACCTGCTGTCAAATTACATCCAGCTTGCCAAGGAGAAAAAGGTTCGGGTTCTCGCGGTCGCCACGGCGGAACGGATCAGCGACCTGCCAGACGTGCCGACCGTTCAGGAGTTGATCCAGGCGCCAGTCGAGGCGGCCGCGTGGTTTGCCCTCATGGCGCGCGCTGGAACGCCGGCCGACATCGTGCAGAGGGTGAGCGCGATTGCCAACCGTTATCTGCACAGCGCGCAGGCCAAAGGCTTGATCGAGCGGCATGCGCTTTTGGTCGGCGGCGGCACGCCGGCCGACGCCGCGACCTTCGTCAAGCTCGAGCTCGACAAATGGGCGCCCGTGATCAAGACCGCGAATATTTCGCTGGACTAGGATCGAGCTAGCCCACCGGCTCCTCGAACTTGAAGCCGATCTTCTGCAGGCCCTCGACCGCCTGCTTGCCGTATTCGCTCTCGATCTCTTTGGCGAGGCTTGGCGCATAGGCAATCGGATCGATCTGCTGGTCGGTTTCCGGCACGATCATCACCAGCAACCGGCCGAGCTCGTTACCGATGTTGCGGAAGGCGCGGTTCTCGCCGCGCGGCACCGAGATCATGTCGTTCTTCTCCAGCACGGTGCGGTTCTCGCCGTGATCGCCCCAGGTGATCTCGAAGGAGCTCGACAGGCAGAAGAAGTTCTCGACGGTGTTGAGGTGGCGGTGCAGGCCCGGGCCGTTGCCCGGCTCGCATTCGGCGATGCTGACGATCAGCCCGCGCGGGCCCTTCACCGGTGCCGCCGCGCTGCGGCCCTGGTAGTCGGCCGGCGCCATCACCGGATAGACCTTGCGGGCGGTGACCTTCTCGACCGCGCCGGGCGGGATGTTGTGCGCCTGCAGGTTCTGCTGCTGATAGGTCTGCAGCTTGTCGAAGCGGGCGACGCGGGTTTCCATCTGCTCGGGCGTCATTGATTTCTGGGCCACGGCTGCTCCTCCATTTTGGCTGACCAACTATAGCACGCCATAGCGTCAACTGCCGTCATTCCGGCCGAGCGAAGCGAGTGCCGGAATCCAGAGCGGCACGCATTGAGCCAGCAGCCCTGGATTCCGGGCTCGCGCCTTCGGCGCGCCCCGGAATGACCTTGGAGTCCCCTGGCAATCAGCGCGACACGTTGGAAATGCGGGTCGGCACGCCGAATTCGCGGTGACAGACCTCGGCCAGCGCGGCTACCCCCTTGCGGATCTCGTCATGCGTCGGGCCGGCGAAGCACAGTCGCATCCGGCTCTTGGAATGGGCCTTGTCGACCGACCACTCCGGGCCGGGATTAATCGCCACCCCGGCGGCGAGCGCCGGCTGGTAGAGCTTCATGGTATCGACATTGTCTGGCAGTTTGACCCAAAGGAACATTCCGCCCTTGGTGTCGTCGAATTCCGCAGCGGTGCCGAACTGTTCGTTCAACGCCTCCTTCATGGTGTCGCGCTTCCGTCGCAAGCCCTGTCTCAGCTTGGCGATGCGCTCGTCGAAATGCGGAGAGCAGTATTCGGCAAGCACCATTTGCTCGATGGCGCCGGAGCCGGCATCCTGCTTGAGCGGCAGGATGCGCGACATCAGCTCCCATGGCGCGACGATATAGCCGACGCGCAACGCGGGCCCGATCGACTTCGAGAACGAGCCGATGTGCACGACGCCGCCATGCTGACTCATGGCGTACAGGGCAGGGGGGCGGGTGCCGTCCCAGATGATGTCGCAATAGCAATCGTCCTCGAAGATCGGCACGTTGTGCGCCTGAGCGAGCTTCAGGAGCGCGGCGCGCCGGTCCTGCGGCAGGATCGTGCAAGTCGGATTGTGGATGGTCGGGATCGTGTAAATGAACTTCGGCCGGACGCCGCGGCGTTTCAGGTCATCGAGCGCGTTCGACAGCGCATCGATCCGCATGCCGTCGTGGTCGAGCGGGATACCGATCGCGTTGACGCTGAGCCGAGCGTAGCGGTTGATGGTGCCTTGATAGCAATCGCGTTCGATCACCACCGTGTCGCCGCGCGAAAGAAACACGTTGTTTACCAGGTCAAGCGCCTGGAGCGAGCCGGAGGTGATCAGAATATTGTCGATGGTGCAGGCAATGCCGGCGTCGGATTTCAGTTTCTTGACCAGGAACTCGCGCAGGCCGCGGTGGCCCTGCGGGCCGTCGATCCCGAAGCCATAGGTGGCCAGCGTCCGGCCGTCGCGCTTCAGCGCTGAATTCGCCGCGGCGAGCAGCCCATCGACCGGAAATTGGTCTTGATCACCGTGGCCGCCGGTGAAGTTGTATTTTGGCGCGCCAGCGAACTTCGGTGCTGCCGGTGGCAGGTCCGGACGAAGCATCGGGGCAAAATCGAACGTGTTGCTCAATGGCGGTCTCCTCTGACCGCGACAGGATAGCGCAAAAAGCCGCGGAAGCGGGCCCGGCCGCCGCGCCGAAAATCGCCGGCGCGCTCGATGCTGCGGAACCGGGCCACCAGCTTGCCGATCGCGACCTGCGCCTCCATGCGGGCGAGCGAATTGCCGGCGCAGGTGTGGATGCCGAAGCCGAAGGCGAGATGGCGGTTGGGCGCGCGGGCGAGATCGAGCCGGTCGGGGTCGGGGAACTGCGCCGGGTCGCGGTTGGCGGCGCCGATGCAGAGATGCACATAGCTGCCGGCTGGCACGGCAACGTCGCCGATCCGGGTGTCGGCCGCGGCGCGGCGGTTGCCGAGCTGGTTCGAGCTTTCCATGCGGAGGAATTCCTCGACCGCGGTTTCGATCAGCTCCGGATGGGCGGCGAGCTCGTGCATCGCGTCCGGATGACGGATCAGCAGATCGACGCTGTTGCCGATCAGGTTGGTGGTGGTCTCGTGGCCGGCGTTGAGCAGGAAGATGCAATTGTGCAGCAGCTCCAGCTCGGTCAGCCGGTCGCCGCCGTCGCCGGCCGGGGCGGCGACCTCGCTGCCGGCGATCAAGGTCGACAGGATTTCGGCCTTGTCGTTGGTGCCCTCGCGCTGCCGGCGGGCCACCAGGTCGCTCAGATAGTCCTTGAACTCGGCGACGGCGGTGACGCCCTGGTGGCGCTGCGCCGGCGACAGCACCGGCTCGAGGGCGCCGAGGATGGCGAGCGACCATGCGCGCAGCGGTCCGCGCTCGGCCTGCGGGATGCCGAGCATGTCGCCGATCAATTGCACCGGGATGGCGGCGGCGAAGTCCTCGATCAGGTCGATCGTGCCGCGCTCGGCGGCGGCGTCGAGCAGCCGGTCGACCAGCGCCTCGATGCGCGGACGCAGCGCGTTCAGCGCGCGCGGCGTGAACGCCGGAGCGAGCAGCTTGCGGACGCGGGTGTGGATCGGCGGATCGTTGAACACCAGGCTGGTGGTGTGGTGCTCGTACAGCGGGCTGTCGCCGAAGGCGGGCTTGAACTGCACGGTCTTGTCCGAGCTCCAGGTCTTGCTGTCGCGATAGATCGCGACCAGGTCGTCGTAGCGGGTAAGGAAATACGAGCCGTCCGCCATGCGGTGCACTGGATCGTGCTCGCGCAGCGCGTGATAGGTCGGGTAGGGGTCGTCCAGGAATTCGCGGTTGAGGTGCGCGAGATCGAAGACGAGCGTCATGGCGGCGGCGACCGTCAGGCGAGCCCGCTGGCTCGCGCTTGTTCGAGCGCCATCACCGCCCAGTCCTTGTCGCCGTCGCCGTGGGCGGCGGCACCGACCAGGCGGTCCCGCCAGACGTTGCCGCTCGGCAGCGGCACGGCGGCAAGACTGCCGGCCTCGAGCGCGAGGTTGGCGTCTTTCAGACCCAGCGCAGCCATCTGGCCGACCTTGGCGTAGCTCTCGTCGACGATGATCTTGCCGTAGACCTTGTAGGCCGAGCAGTTGAACAGGCCGTCGGTCATGACGTCGTAGAACACGCTGGTCGGCACGCCGTACTTGCGGGTGAGCGAAAAGCCTTCGCCCATCGCCTCGATGGCGCAGCCGAGCACGAAGTTGTTGGCGATCTTCATGGCGGTCGCGGCCTCGGGATCGGTGCCGCCCTCGAAGGTGCGCCGCGCGATGGCGTCGAACAACGGCTTGCATTTTGCCAGCGCCTCGGCCGCGCCGGAGGCGAACACGCCGGCGGTGCCGGACGACACCAGCTCGGGCCGCCCCATCATCGGCGCGGCGACCAGCGCTTGGCCCTTGTCGGCGTGCGCCTGCTTGATCCTGCGGATCACCGGAATGCCGTGGGTGCCGGCGCAGACATGGATGCCGCCCTTGGGCAGCGCCTCCAGCAGCCCCTGCCGGAGCATGACGTCTTCCAGCGCGGCATCGTCGGCCAGCATGGTGTAGGTGACGTCGCCATAGCGCGCGGCTTCGGCGACGGAGGCCAGGATCTTGGCGCCGGCGTCTGCCAGCGGCTTGGCCTTGGCGGCGGTGCGGTTGTAGACGCCGACGTCGTGCTTGGCAGCGAGCATCCGGCTGACCATGGCCTGGCCCATGCGGCCCGTCCCGATGAAACCGACCTTCATGGCATATCCTCCGCGTTCTCCGCCGTCATTCCGGGGCGCTCGCGTAGCGAGCGAGCCCGGAATTCAGAAACAAATTCAGTGGTCGCGTCCGCTATGACGCTGAACGTTACTGCAGCTGCCCGCGCACCCATTCGATCTCGCGCGAGACGTAGTCGACGATGTCGCCGGTCTTGAGGTGATCGGGCAGCACGTCCCAGGTGTAGGTCTCGATCTCGAGCTGGCGCGACAGCGGCTTGGCCTTGTGGACCTTGAGCGCGTCCTCGATGGCGAATCGCGTGGTGCCGAACTCGCCGAGATCGTCGAGGAACACCGGCACGTGGAAATGCGTGCGCCACTCGCGCGGGCCGGGATTCGACTCCCAGGCCTTGAAGGCGTCCTCCAGGTTGAGGAAGCGGTTGAGCTTGCCGTCCTTTTTCTCGACGGTCTGGGTGAGATAGATGGTCTTGGCGTAGCGCTTCAGCGTGTCGACGATCTTCTGGGTGACATTCGGCACCCGCATCGCGGCGGCCTCTTGCAGCTTGAAGATCGGAATGCCGGCGTCGACCAGCTTCTGCAGCGAGCTCGCGATGTCCTCGTAGACCACCGCCTGGTGGCAGATGTCGAACACCGTGCCGATGAACTTGCGCTGCGCGACGATCGCCTCCGATACCGGGATGTTGGCGAGCTTCGCCAGCAGCTCGGCGGACTTGCCGGTGTAGAGGTGATTGGTGAAGTAATCGACCGTCTCGTCGGTGGTTTCCAGGAAGCAGAACGGCTCGGGCTCGAGCGCCAGCGTCACGGTGCGGCCGGTGCGTTTTTCGAGATCGATCAGGCGGGCCGCCACCCGCATCACATGCTCGGTGTAGCTTGCAACGACATTCGGCCCGGTGACGTTCGGCTTGAAGCCGAGCGGCGCGCTCTGGATCGACGGCGAGATGCTGGCGGGCACCACGTCGGCGAGGATTTCCGCGACGTTGATGGTGTATTGCGTGCGCTCCTCGCTGCGCCAGTCCGGCTCGTAGACCTGCTCCTTGACGATCTGGTTCTTGAACGGCCCGTAGGGGAACGCGTTGACCGTGTAGAGATACATGTTGTTGTCGGCGAGGTAGCCCTTGAGCTTGTCGCGCTCGGCCTTGCTCTTGATCAGCGTCGCGGCCGAGGCGTTCGACAGCCGCAGCGACACGCCGAACGGCGCGGTGGGGCAGACGCGCTTCTGCACCTGCGGCACGTAGGTGGTGAGCGACTGCCACATGTCGTCCCAGGTGTCGCCGGGATGCACCAGCGTCGAATAGGTCAGGTGGCCGAGGCCCTTGCCGAGGTCCATATGCGTCTTCCAATCGTGTGGTCGCGCCTAAGCGACTTTTTCTACCTTGCCACTTGCCGCCGAGCGGATCAGTGCTTCGCTCACCGACGCGCAATGGACGATCTGCTCCGGCGGAATCCGAAACGGCGGCCCGCCGTCGCAGGCGCGCGCAAAGGATTCGAAGGTGGCGCGGACGATGTCGAGCTTTTCAGCATCCCAGGTTTCCAGCGGCCCCTTCACGGGTTGGAACTTGCAGACGCCGAACTGGCGCGTGCGCCGCTCCTCCGAGGGTGCGCCTGCGACATGGGTGACGCCCTCGAGCCGTTGCCAGCCCTTGGTGCCGAACACCTGGAAGCTGAAGCCCGCGCCGGTCGTCGTCATGGTGCCGAGATAGCCGGACATGCCAGCCTTCATGCGGAACAGCATCGACGTGGTGTCGTCGGTGCCGTTCTCGACGAAGCGCGCAAAGCTCTGGCAGTAGACATGATCGATCTCGCCCGCGAGATCGATCATGCCGTCGATCGCATGCACGCCCATCGGCGCCAGACCGCCGAGCGGCGCCTCCGTCTTTTGCGAGCGCCACGCGGTCGGCGGCAGCGACAGCGCGTTGGGATAGGTCATGTTGGCTTCGATGTGCTGGACGACGCCAAGTTCGCCGGCCCGGACACGCTCGCGCAGCTTCATCATCTCGGGATGGAAGCGGCGGTTGTAGCCCACGCCGATGACGCGATTGGCCTTGCGCACCGCGTTGACCGCGGTCTCGGCCTCAGCCTTGGAGAAGGTGAACGGCTTCTCGCAATAGACGTGCTTGCCGGCCGCCGCCGCGGCCACGATCTGCTTCATGTGGCCGGAGGGCGGCGTTGCCAGCACCACGGCGTCGATCTTGGGATCGGACAGCACCGCCTCGAAGCTGTCGGCGATCTTCAGCGAATGCTGCTTGGCAAAGGCTTCGACGTCTGGCTTCACGGTGCGGGTCTGCAGCGTCGTGAAGCGCATGGCGTCGCTGCCACCGGCAAGCGACTCCACCATCGTCTTGCCCCAGGTGCCAAGTCCGACAACCGCCGCGTTGATCATCCGCTCACTCCAACAGTCGGCGCTCTTGTTTGAGCATGATCTTGTCCGAAAACCGGGTCCCACTTTTCGAGATCATGCTCTGAATCACGCCGGCGTCATCATGGCGACCACGGCACAGGCGATCGCCCAGAACAGGCAGTATTCGAAGCCGCCGATGTTCCACAGCCACTTGCCGGTGACCTTGTAGACCGCGGCGCCGGCGATGCAGAGGTGGATGAAGGCAAGCCAGGCGACGTAGTGGGTGTAGATGTCGAAAATCAGGCCGATGGTCAGCACGGTCTCAACCGCGCAGGCGATGTACATCCACACCGCCGGCGGCTTGAAGCCGGCCGCGACGAAGAAGCCCAGCGCCTCCGGCACGAAGAACTTGGCGTAGAGGTGGGGGATGAAGAACAGCCCGCAGATCAGCCGCAGGATTACCAGCCCGTTCAGCAGATTGAATTTATCGGCCCAAGACATGCTTCCCCCCGTTGCGGCTTGTTCGGATCATTTCAATGGATCGTGGCCGAGAGCGCAAGGGCGGTCATTCCGGGGCGCGGGCGAAGCCCGCGAACCCGGAATCCAGACGTTGGTGCTGAGTCTGCATCTGGATTCCGGGTCCGGCGCTGACGCGCCGTCCCGGAATGACCGCGGGGAGGCAATGCCCGTCACACGCGCCGCATTCACCACCCGATGTTCTTGATGCTCGCGCCCTTCAGCCAGTTGGCGCCCAGCGCATAGAGCGCGTCGGTCGCCGGCCCATCGACCCCCGGCATGTCGTCCTTGACCTTGTAGCCGACCTTGGTCTGCAAATAGCCGAGATGGCGGTAGCCGATCGGGAAGCGGTTGAGCAGCGCGGCATCGAGCTTCGGCGCCTCGTTCGGGTTGATCGGCAGGATGCTGTCCTTCTCGTAGGTCAGCCGCCGCCACACCAGGCCCCACCGGCCTTTGCGCTTTTCGAGAAAGTCATAGAACCGGCCGATGCAGAGCACGTCGCATTCGACGCCTTCCACCTTGGCGCGCTGCGAGATCGACATCTTGGTCTGCGCGATGGCGCGCTTGCCCTTGATGTCGATCGAGGAGCCGCCGAGGAAATGATAGATGCGCACGCCGCGGGCGTAGCCGTCGAGGTTGGCGGCGATGAACTCCTCGTAGGTGCCCTGGAACCAGGTCGCCCACATCCGGCCCTCCTTGTGCCAGACGGTGCGAAAGCGGTCCCACTGAAAGCTGTCGCGCCACACCGCCCAGTTGTCGATCAGCTCGCGGATCGCGAGCTTGTCCTGGACGTGACTGATGGTCGGCATGCGTTCCTCTTGGCTAGTGGTCTGGCGCCGGGCGACACACTGCCCTAACGTTCCGCCGGGCGCCAGCAGGAGCAGACACCATGGCGAGATTGCAGGGACGGACCGCGATCGTCACCGGCGGCGCGAAGGGCATCGGCCGGCATTACTCGCAGGCGCTCGCCGCCGAGGGCGCCCAGGTGATGATCGCCGACATCGCCGATGGCAAGGACCTGGCCGCCGAGATCGCCGCCAAGCACGGCCGCAACTCGACCGACAGCATGGTGTTCGACGTCAGCGACGAGGCGCAATGCAAGGCGCTGGTGGCGCGGACCATCGAGCGCTTCGGCAAGATCGACATTCTGATCAACAACGCCGCGCTCTATGCGCCGCTGCCGACGCTGAAGGTCACCGATATCGACGTCGAGCTGTGGGACAAGGTGATGGCGATCAACATCCGCGGGCCGTTCCTGATGGTCAAGCACGTGGCGCCGCACATGATCGCCAAGAAATACGGCAAGATCGTCAACATCGGCTCGGGCACGGTGCCGCGCGGCATTCCCGAGTTCTCGCATTACGTGACATCGAAAGGCGCGATCACGGCGTTCACCCGCTGCATGTCGCGCGAGCTCGGCGAGCACGGCATCTGCGTCAACACGCTCGCGCCGGGCTATACGCTGTCCGACACCGGGCTGACCAACACCGTGCATGTGGCGGCGTCGCGCGCCGGCGCGGTGGCGCGCCGCGCGCTCAAGCGCGATCAGTACCCCGAAGACCTGCTGGGCAGCCTGATCTACCTGTGCTCGGCCGACAGCGACTTCATGAGCGGCCAGGTCCTGGCGGTGGACGGCGGGTCGAACAACACGGCGTAGCTGGTCTGGCGCATGCCTTGCCCGATCGTCATGCCCGCGCTTGTCGCGGGCATCCACGTCTTTCTTTCTCGCCAGTAAGCAAGACGTGGATGGCCGGGACATAGGCGAGCGAAGCGACGCCGTTCTTCGAACGGCTATGCCCGGCCATGACCGCGGGGAGGATGGATTTCGCGGCGAAAGCCGCATAGCTGCCGCGTCCATCCGCCCCTGTTTTTAACGCGGCGGCATCGCTATTTTATGGCAAAGCTCGAATCCCAGTTCCGATGGAGACGGTCATGGACCTCGGCGCACCGACCGCCGCAAAAGGCAAGAACGGCCCCAAGAGCGGCAAGAAGACCAACGGCGGCAAAGACGCCCGCGAGGCCTATTACGACAAGATTTCCAAGCTCGACATGGCGCCGCTCTGGGTGGTGCTCAAAGACATCATCCCCGACGAGCCGAAGACCGTGTGCGCGCCGGCGATCTGGCGGTTCAAGGACGTCAAGCCGCTGGTGACCGAAGCCGGCTCGGTGATCTCGCCGGAGGAGGCAACCCGCCGCGTGCTGGTGCTGGAGAATCCGAAGCTGCGCGGCCAGTCGCGCATCACCCAATCGCTCTATGCCGGCTTGCAGCTCATCCTGCCGGGCGAAATCGCGCCGCCGCACCGCCATAGCCCGGCGGCGATCCGCTTCATCCTGGACGGCGAGGGCGCCTACACCCAGGTCGACGGCGAGAAGACCGTCATGGCGCCGGGCGATTTCGTGCTGACCCCGTCGGGTACCATTCACGACCACGGCAACGATTCGAAGAAGTCGATGATCTGGCTCGACGTGCTCGACGTGCCGACGGTCAATTTCTTCGAGACCTGCTTCTACGAGCACTTCGAGTACAAGCAGCAGAACACCCGGCGCGACAACGGCGATTCGCTCATTCGCTACGGCTCGGGCGTGCTGCCCGACGGCTCGCCGCACAGGAACAGCCCGATCGTCAACTATCCCTATGCCAGGATGCGGCCGATCCTGGAGCGGCTCGTGGCCGAGGGCGACATCGACCCGCGTCACGGCGCGCGCTTCCGTTATGCCAATCCGCTGACCGGTGGGCCGGTGATGCCGACCATGGGCGCGCATCTCGCGCTGCTGCCCAAGAACTTCAAGGGCAAGGACTACCAGGCGACCGACTCGACGATCTTGGTCTGCGTCGAAGGCGAGGGCACCACCAAGGTCGGCGGCCAGACGCTGGAGTGGGGGCCGCGCGACGTGTTCGTGGTGCCGTCCTGGATGAAGCACAGCCACCACACCAAAAAGGAGTCGGTGCTGTTCTCGATCTCCGACCGACCGGCGCAGGAAGCGCTCGGCATCTGGCGCGAGAAGGCCTGATCGTCATTCGTAGCGGCGCCAAGCTGTATCGCCGGGATCAGCCCAGCGATACCGCCTTTGTTGCAACGTCGCCGGAGTAGACTCGGCTCACTGATAATTTTCGAGGATGATTTCCGGCATCGGCGCCGCCGACCGGGTTAGCTCCTCCGGCGAGACCGTCGACGTGGCGTGGGTGTTGGCTGGCGTGAAGTAGCGCGGGAATCCGACTAGCGTCGTGACGCCCCCCAGCACGAATGAAAGCACCAGCGCGCCTGCGAATATCAGGGTTTGCATGATGACCTCCTGCTCCAATGGGACAAGTCAGGGTGAGGCCCTGATGCAACGATGGGCCTGGCCGGGTCATCCGTGAAGTGCGCTAGGTCACAGGCCGGATTGAGACCAGCAAAGTCGCTTCAGTCCGTCAGCTCGGTCAGGCCCGGCATCGCCAGCCGATCGATCGCAAGCGTGGCGCCGACGTTGTTATGGCTCCGCTCGCTGTCGATCAGATTTTGCAATTTTGCGCGCGACACCTTGCTGTGCGGCTCGAAATATTCGATCCGGCGCAGGTAGTCGTAGCTCTCTTCCGCATCTTCCTTGCTGGAGCGGGCGTGCCTGACCAGAAGCTCGATCGCCTCGTTGCGGTTGGCGGCGTTCGCGAACCAGGCATGGCTCTTGTCGGTCGCCGCCAGAATTCGCTTGGCGACCGGCATGTTCGCGGCCGCCCATCGACGGTGGATGGCCATGCCGGTGAAGGGAAGGTCTTTCACGTAGTCCGCCGTCAGCCCGAGGGTGGGATAGCCCGCGGCCGCGGCCTGGAAGTTGAGTGGCGGCAGCACGATCGCGGCGTCGGCAACGCCGCTTTTCAAGGCGGCGTAACGCGCCGCCGCGACGCCGATCGACAACATCTCGTAGTCGCCCCGCTTCAGCCCATGCGCCGCCATCATCCGCTCGAAATAGACGGTGGTGATGTCGCTGACCTGGCCGGTGGCGATGGTCTTGCCTTTGAGGTCGGCCAGCGTTTTCAGGCCGGGCTTGCCGATCAATGCGTAGGGCGCGGAGTTGCCGATGATGCGGATCAGCGCAAGCGGCGCTCCTTTGTCGATCGCGTGCATCGGCGTGGTAATCCCGACGCTCAGCGCTACGTCGAGCGAGCCCGCCGTGAGCTGCTGGATGACCGCGGGCCCGCTTTGCGCGAAATTGAGCTCGAGGTCGATGTTCTCGGCTGCGAAAAACCCTTTGTGCACGGCAATGTAAATACCCCACAGCGGCGCCTGGCCGCCGAGCGAGCCGGCAACCACCTTGTCGGCCGCGCGCGCCGGCTGAGCCTGCATCGCCAGCGCGCAGCCGAGCGCGGCAAGCGCTGCGATCATGCGCGACGGCGTTTGGGTCATGCGGCTCACGTGCCGGTGTTGGGATCGTGGTAGAGGTCGCCGACGATCGCGGTGACGCCGGGCTTGGAAGGCACCAGATGATAGCGGCCGTCGCGGTCGCGACCGATCCGGCCGGCCTGGCGCAATTCGTCGAGTCCGCAGGCGATCTCGCGGCCGTCGTCGCTGCCGAGCCCCTCGACGATGTCGGCGTAGAACATCGGCGCCGTCGACAGCGCCTGCTCGACGCTCTGGAACCGCGCCGGGCCCTTGAAGGTCTTGGCCGCGCTCCGCGTCAACGGGATCTCGGCGTCGCGGCCGAACGGCTTGGTGCAGTCGAAGCCGGCCTTGGCGCCGGTGCGCCGGCCCTGCAGCGACGGGTCCATGGTCATGCCGACCATGCCGTGCAGGACCATCATGTCCTGGTCGGCCTGGAAGCGCGTACCCATCGCCCATTCGACCTGCCGATCGTTGCGGATGTCGATGTCCTCGTCGAACACATAGATATGCTTGAGCCGCATGATGCCGCCGAACAACGCCGCGATCGCGGCGCGCGCCTCGCCGAAGCTGCGCTGCCTGATCGAAACCCGCAGCGTGTTGGAGCCGCCCGATACCGACCGCAGATAGACCGCGACCGGCTCGCGAACGGCGGTCTTGAGGATGCGCATGGCTTCGGCCTCGGTGCGCACGGCGCTGATGTTGGCGCTGTCGGTCTGGTCCAGCACGAAAGCCGAGCCGTGCAGCAGCGTGTGGTGCAGCACGTCGCGGCGCATGGTGATGGCGGTGCAATGAAATACCGGATCCATGTGGATCGAGCCGTAATAGCCCATGTATTCGCCGTACGGACCTTCCGGCTCCACATAGCCGCGCTCGTCAAGATAACCCTCGAGCACCATCTCGGCGTCGGCCGGCACCAGGATGTCGTTGGTCAGGCTCTTGACGACGCCGGCGGGCTCGCCGCGCAGGGTGCCGACCAGCGCCAGCTCGTCGCCCGGCACGCGCATGGTGGCGGCGACGAGATCAAGCGGATGCACGCCGACCGTGAACGTGATCGGCAGCTTCTGGCCGCGCGCCACGCAAGCGGTGTAGATGCGCTTGAGATCGGACGGCGCGGTGACATTGGTGCCGGTCTCGTAGCGATTGCGCAGGCTAAGCCGCCGGCTCCCGACGTTGCGCCGTCCGGTCGCCGGATCGATCACATAATCGACCGCCGAACTCATGTAGCAACTGCCGTCGAAGGCGTGCTGCGGATGGAACGGCAGCTTGGTCAGGTCGACGTCCTTGCCGGTGATCTTCACCTGATGCACGGGCGCGTCGCCCGAGGGGACCTCAACGACCGGCTGCGGGTTGGCAAGCCGCTTCCAATATTCGTCGTAGAGCTTGTCCTCGGCGATGCCAAATGCTGCCGCGACCCGTTTGCGGTTGCCCGCGGTCTTGGCCACGATCTCGGCCTGTTCCGGGCCGGCCTTTTTGAACAGCACGGCCTTCTCGGTGCGCTCGATGATCGTGCTGAGCCCGGTCAGCGCCACCGGCTCGTCGTGAACCTCGACCTCGCCCATCTCAGTGAGCCGATCGACGAACCGGCGCAGCCGGTATTTTTCCAGGTCGACTTTGGTCGCTGCGGCTGTGGTCGTGCTCATGGGCAATTCCTTTGGCAATGTCCGTCGCCGGGTTCCGGCAGACGCGCCCCTACTATCACCGATGGCTTGGCGTCGAATCAAGAACGCCCGGCCGGGACCGGCCCATGCGAGGTCGCGGCGTTCCCTGCGTTCGAGCGCCGCCGTGCGTCTGCGCCGGCGCTCTTGTGGTTGCCGGTCAGTTCGGAAACGGCCCCCAGGCCCGCTGAATCGCCGGCCGCGCCTCGATGGCGTCGTGCCAGCGCTTCACATTCGGATAGTCGTCGAGGCCGATGTCCTTCACGCCGTGCAGATGCACGTCCGAATACATCGTCATGTCGGCGATCGAATAGGTGCCGCCAAAATATTCGTTGGACGCCAGATGACGGTCGAGGGTGCCGAGCATGTCGCGCAGCACGGCGTCATAGTGCTTCTGCGCCGGCGGCACCTTTTCCGGGTTGCGCACCACCCAATGGCCGAATTGCTGCGCCAGCGTGGTGAAGGTCGCCGAGCCATAGAACAGCCATTGATCGACCTTGGCGCGGGCGGCTGGCTCGCTCGGATAGAACTTGCCGGACTTCTCGGCGAGATATTTCAGGATCGCGCCGGACTCGCACAGCGTCACGGTCGTGCCGCCGGGTCCGTCGTGATCGACGATCGCCGGGATCTTGTGGCCCGGGCTGATTTTCATGAAGTCCGGCGCCATCTGCGCCTTCTCCCGCAGATTGACCGGAACGATCTTATGCGGAAGCCCGGTTTCCTCGAGCATCATGCGCGGCTTGTAGCCGTTGTCGGTCGTCCAGGTGTAGCAGTCGATCATCTCACTCTCCTGATAAAAGCGCGCGGTCAGCTTGCCGCTTGCGGCCGATTGATGAGCCTGCGGCGGCGCAGGTGGTCGACCACCAGCAGTGCGATCCCCGCCGCGATTCCGATGAAGTTGATGGTGTAGCCGCCGCTGAAGCTCTCGGGCGGCAGCGCGATCGGCAGCGCAACCAGGCCGTAGACCAGGCGCATCGGCACCGATAGCGGCGCCAGCGCAAAGCCCACGATGCCCGCCGTGCCGATGAACAGCGCGAACAGGATGCGCACGAAATTCCAGACGATCAGGTGGCCCGGCCCGTCCATCAGCAGGCTCGGCGTCAGCACGAACAGGAACGGCAGGATGAACGTCGACCAGCCAACCAGGCAAGCGATCCAGCCGGTGGTCCAGCCGTCGGTGCGCGCGATGTTGGCCGCCGCATAGGCCGCGAACGCCACCGGCGGCGTGATCATGGATAGCATGCCGTTGTACATGACGAACATGTGCGCGGCCATCGGCGTGACGCCGAGCTTGATCAGCGCGGGCGCGAGCAGCGTCGCCGTCAGGATGTAGACGCTGACCGTGGGCAAGCCGATGCCGAGCACGAAGGCCAGCACCGCGATCAAGAGCAGCAGCAGGAACACGTTGTCGCCGGACAGCGCCAGGAGCTGCAACGTCATGCTGAAGGCGAGGCCGGAGATGCTCATGATCCCGACCATGATGCCGGCAGCGGCGCCGATCAGGATGATGTCGAGCGAGACACGGCCGGATTCGATGACCGCCACGGCGATCTGCTTCAGCGTGGCGCGCTTGCCGCGGTATCCGAAGATCAGCGCGAACACGATCAGGATTGCGGTCGCCGCCACGGCGGCCTTTTCGGGCGTGAGCAGTAGCACCTCTGGATAGATCAGTGCGACCACCAGGAAGATGATCGGGACCAGGAAATGCCATCCCGATTTCATCACCTCGGTGAGCGACAGCATGCCCTCGTCCTCGACGCCACCGATGCCGTGCTTGGCGGCCTCGAGGTCGACGTGGATGAACAGGCAGGCGTAATACAGCACCGCCGGGATCGCGGCCGCGATGCAGACCGCGCCATAGGAGACTTGCAGGAACTCCGCCATGATGAAGGCGGCGGCGCCCATCACCGGCGGCATCAATTGGCCGCCGGTCGAGCCGACCAACTCGATCGCCGCCGCGCGGTACGGCGTGAAGCCGGACTTGACCATGGCCGGAATGGTAACGATGCCGACCGCGAGCACGTTCGACACCGCGCTGCCCGAGATCATCCCGAACAGGGCCGAGCCGACCACCGCGATCTTGGCGGCGCCGCCGCGGAACCGCCACATCGCCGACATTGCGAGGTCGGAGAAGAATTCCGCGCCGCCGGTGCGCGCCAGAACCTGGCCGAGGATGGTGTATGGGATGACCACCAGCACCGCGACCGCGAGGATCGAGCCGATCATGCCGTTCACGTCGAGCCCGACGTAGGCCACCATGCGCTCCGGCGAAACCCAGCGGGTCTGGAAATCGCCGGCCAGGAACGGACTGATATAGACATAGATCGCGATCGCCAGAATGATCGCGACGAAGCCCCAGCCGGAGATGCGGCGGCTGGCGTCGAGCACGAGAAAGGTGAGAATCGCGCTGCCGATGACGCCTTCCAGCGGCAGCATGGCGAGCTCATAGGTCAGCGCCTCGTAGCGCACGGTGATATAGGCGCACAGGGCCAGCGAAACGATCGCGCAAGTCCAATCGAGCCAGCGCGCGATTGCTAAGCGACCCGCCGTCAAGGTCCAGGCGATTGCCACTGCCAGCGCCACCACCATCAGCCAGGCGATCTCGTGTCGGGCGGCATAGTGATAGATCAGGTAAACGATGATCGCGACCACCGCGCACGCGCCGCCGAGATCGAAGGCGGTCGGCTGGCGCTTGGTCTCGGCGACGAACGCCAGCGCGAGAACCAGGCCGAGCGTGACAGACAGCAATTGCTCGGTGTAGAGCGAAACGTTGAACACTCGGCGCGGGACGTCCAGCACCCAAAGCACGACACAGGCAATCAGCAGCGCCTGGAGCACGTTGGTCGCGATCACCGTCGCCTTCGAGGATTCGGCGGCGAATTCCTCAGTGCTCGCGATGAAGCGTTCTTCCGACGCGGCGGAAATGTGGGCTGCCGCGTCGTGAGCTTTGCGATCGTCAGTCACGCGTTGGCCTGGTGGCTAATAAGCTTTGGCTTCGATCTTGTGGTCCTGGAAGTATTTCAGCGCGCCCGGGTGGTAGGTCATGTGGTGCTTGCGATGCATGGCATCCGCTGAGAATTCCATCATGGCCGGCGACACCGCGGCCATCTCGGCCTTGCTGCTCGCCATCGTTTCCATGACCTTGATCACGATGTCGTCCTTGGTCTTGGCGCTGGTGAACAGGATGTAGTCCAAGCTGTAGACCTTCATCGGCTCGCTGACGCCGACAAAGGCGGGGATCGGCTTGACCTCGGTGAAATAGCCATAGGGGAACACCTTGCGGCTGGCGGCGAGGCCCTCCGGCGTGTCGATGAGCTTGAGCGCGCGCACGCCGCCGACCGTGGCATCGGCCTCGCGCACCTTCGGGCCGCCGAACGAGAACATGAACACGTCGTTGGCGCCGGCCATGAAATCGTCGCCGCCGCGTAGCACGTTCGGCACCATCACCGGCTTCACGTCGTTGAGCGTGAGATTCGCGGTCGCCAGCAGCGCGTTGGAATTCTTGTCGACCGTCCGCATGGCCGAATAGCCGGCCGGAACCCGCTTGCCCTTGAGGTCGGCGACCGTGGTCATGCCGCTGTCCTTGCGGACAAAGAAGCCGACGCGCAGCACGAACACCGAACCGATGACGCGCAGGTCGTTTTGCAGCTTGCCCGTCTCGATGCCCTCGACCGTCTCCAGCATGTTGGCCATGCCGAAATCGATCTCGCCGCGCGCCACCATCGGGATCAGAACCAATTCCCCGGCGGTGGCCTGCACCAGCATGTTGATGCCGGCCTTTTCCTTCATCACCTTGGCGATCGCGGATGCCGCGGTGTGGGCGAGCGTGCCGGGCTGCATGGAGGCGAGCCCGTAGGTCTGGGCCGAGGCCGTATGCCCGCCGACAGCCGTGATCGCGACGGCAAGGGATGCGCCGAGCAGCGCGCGGCGAACCACCATTCCAATGCTACGCACACTCATAATGATCCCCCTTGAAGGGCCAGCCGATCAATCCAGCGGCCTGGCGGTGAGATTGCGGTCCTTGAAGAACTTCAGCGCGCCTGGATGATAAGGCAGGGCGTAGTTCGCATACCCGAAGGCCGGCGTGAACTCGCGCAGCACCGGCTGCACCGCGACCAGGTCGTCCTTGTTTTTCTCCATCGTCTCGAGAACCTTGTAGATCAGCTCGTCCTTCACCTTCGACGAGGTGATCAGGATGTTGTCGAAGGCATAGACCTTCATCGGTTTCTCGACCCCGATGAAGATCGGGCCGGGCGTGACCGGCGCGGCATAGCCGTAGGCCATGATCTTGCGGGCGGCCGGCATGCCATTTTCGTCCATCTCCAGCACGCGCAGGCCGCCGACCGTGGCGTCCGCCTCGCGCACCTTCGGGCCGCCGAAGGCGAAATAGAACATGTCGGCATTGCCGGCGATGAAGTCGTCGGCGCTGCGAACCACGTTGGGCACCAGGACTGGTTTCACGTCGGCCTCGGTGAGGCCGGCGGTGGCGAGCATCGCGCGGGTCGCGATGTCGATGTTGCGCATGGCCGAATAGCCGAGCGCGACGCGCTTGCCCTTGAGGTCGGCGATGGTGCGCATAGTGGAGTCCTTGCGCACGAAGAACGGCGTGCGCAGCGCATGGATCGCGGTGAGGATCCGAAGGTCCTTTTGCCCGGCGTCGATCGCCGCCTGCGCTTCCATGATGTTGGTGATGCCGATCTCGACTTCGCCACGCGCCACCATCGGAACCAGCACGCTTTCGCCGGCGGTGGGCTGCACCAGCATGTTGATGCCGCCCTTCTCCTTCACCACCTTGGAGATGGCGGAGGCGCTGGTGTGGTTGAGCGAGCCCGGCGGCAGCGTCGCAAAGCCGTAGACCTGCGCCGACGCGTGCCCGCCGCTGATCATCGCGCTGATCACCGCAAGCGCAAGGATCGCGCCAAGCATTGCGCCCGTTCGGATGCCGCTCAGACCCATGATTGTCCTCCGGTGGTGTTTTCTTATTCGGCCTGCACGCCGGTCAGTTGATCGGACTCGGCGTGAGGTTGCGGTCCTTGAAGTATTTGATCGCGCCTGAATGGTACGGCACCCCACCGTACTGCTTGTAGGCGAAGGCGCCGGTGAAATCGCGCAGGATGGGTTGTACCGCGATCAGGTCGTCCTTGTTCTTCTCCATGGTGTCGAGCATCTTGTAGATGAAGTCGTCCGGCACCTTGGCACTGGTGACGATCACGTTGTCGAAGCTGTAGACCTTCATCGGCTTCTCGACGCCGGTGAAGATCGGGCCGGGAGTGGCGTCGGTGAGATAGGCCCAGGGCATGATCTTGCGGGCCGCCGGCATGCCGGCCGGATCAATCTCCAGCACCCGGATGCCGCCCACGGTAACGTCGACCTCGCGCACCTTGGCGGCGCCAAAGGCAAAGAAGAACATGTCGGAGGCGCCGGCGACAAAGTCGTCGGCGCTGCGCACCACGTTGGGCACCAGCACCGGCTTGATGTCGGCCTCGGTCAGACCCGCGGTCGCCAGCATCGAGCGCGCCACGGTGTCGAGATCGCGCATGGCGGAAAAGCCCATGGTCACCCGCTTGCCCTTGAGGTCGGCGATGGTGCGCATGCCGGAGTCCTTGCGCACGAAGAACGGCGTGCGCAGCACGTTGATGGCGGCGATCAGACGCAGGTCCGGGAACCGCTCGTAGTACAGCTGCGGCTCCATGATGTTGCCGCTGCCGATCTCGACCTCGCCGCGGCCGACCATGGGCAGGATGACGTTGCCGCCGGCCGCAGGCTGCACCAGCACGTTCACGCCGCCCTTCTCCTTCATCACCTTGGCGATGGCGGAGGCCGTGGTGTGATTAAGCGTGCCGGGTGGCAGCGTGGCGTAACCGTAGGTCTGAGCCGACGCCGTCGTGGCGAGCAATGCCAGCGCGGCGCAGGCGCCGGCAATCCGGACCAGAAATCCAACCGAAGCCATCGACATGGCCGCCGTCCTCCCGTTGCCGCGATCATTGCACAGCACGGGGGGCATGGCGAGGCGGTGCGCCAATCCGCCTACTCGCGCCGGCGCGAGATCACGTAGGATTCGTCGAAAAACCAGAGCCCGCCATGGCGATGCAAGACTTCGCTGGTGGCGTCGAGGTAGCGCCCGTCGTTGGCCGCTTCCGCCACGCGGTGATCCTCGACCTGCGCGACATAAATTGCGGCATTCCAGGCCGCGAACAGCGTCGAGGTGCCGATCGAAGAGGCCTGCGAGATTTCGCTCGGCAGCGTGTGCATGTCGTAGCGGAATAGCGAGCGGTTGTCGGCATAGGCGTTGAAATTAAGGTCGCGGCCGGCCGGCCCGAGCTCGTGCTTGACTGCCTTCATGATCTGGTGGCGGTCGTGAACGAACGGATTATCGCCGGGCCAGACCTTCTGGATGATCTCCATGCCGGGATCGTTGCCGTGCGAATGGATAGCGATCAGCCGGCCGCCCGTGCCAAGTGCACGCGCCAGCGGCGCAATCACCCGCTTGGCCTTGAAATCGAGCGAGGCGCGCGCCCGATAGGGCTGCGAGGCGATGACCAGATCGTAGTTGGCGACGGTGCCGCCGGGCCGCGGGATGATCGGATCGAGCAGGAACTTGTGGTCCTCGCGATAGACCACCAGCACCACCGGCCGCTCGTATACCGGGTTGCCGGTCTTGGCGCTCACGCCAGCGCGCCAATTCTGGTTCAGGAACGGCACCAGGTCGGTGATCTGCTGTTCGAACTGGTGCGCTGACGAGCCGGTCAGCGCCACCTCGTGCCAGACCAGGCTGGAGGCCGCCGACAGCGACTTCACATGCAGCCACGGCGCGTCGGCATAGGCGAGGTTGGTCAGCACCAGCACGGTCGCCGGATGCTCGGTGAAGCGGTCCGACATCTTCTGCATGGCGAGGCGCACGTCCTCGAGGCTGATCTCCTTGCCGACCACATAGAACGGCGTGTGCGGAAAGCGATCGTGCATCGAGCGCATCACCCGCAGCAGCACGGTGCCGTCACCGACGCCGGCATCGAACAGGCGCAGCGCCGGCGGGCGCGGATGCAGATTGCCAAGCTCGAGCGAGACGCGGTGCGCCACCACCCATTTTTCCGAGCAGGTGTTGACGAACAGCAGATACTTCTGGCGGTTGTCGAAGAAGCGGAAGTTCTGTTGCGGGTCTTGGCCGTTGGCCGCGGCCGGAGCGCCGGCAGGCATGGCCGAGGCGGCAAGCGGCGGGGCTGCGATCGGCTGATGGGCGCGCTCCGACGGGCGCGCGATCACCGTCGGCCGCGCCGGCGTGTTGCGGTTCGAGGCCATAAAGGCGCGGATGCGGTCGAGCGTCTCGGTGGTGATGCGGCCGCCGTGGCGCAGCCGGCTGGCGAGCTTGCCGTCATTGACGGCGCGCCGGCCGAAGGTCGATTCCGCAAGTCCGGTAGTGCGGCAATATTCGGAAATTTCCTGCAACAGCTCCTGGGCGTTCATCGCCGACCCCGCGTTGACGTTTCCTCTGCCGGGCCTGCGTGGGCGCTTGCCGCGCGTCTTGGGCGCACAGGCGGCAACGAAAGCCAATCAACCGGCCCGGTCTGGGTCAACCACAAAAAAGCCCACCGACCCAGTGGGACATTATGTGGGCATCTGCCCGCAAAATCAGTAGAAGATATTTCATAGAGATAGCCGGGAAGGCCGGGGCGCCTCGGCTGTTGGCGGCCCGTGTCAGGGTCTTTGTCGGCTTTCGCCCACCAGTTGCCCACTGGCACTGGATAATTATTCCAGCGGTTCAAGCGCTTAGGGTCGGCGCGCCGGTGCCGGTGGCGCCCGCTCGCATCTGGCGGTGCGAAATGGACGTTTGATGCCCTGGCCGCCCGCGCTAAGGAATACCGACCTCGCCACAACCTCAGCCGGACGGTCCCATGCCCCGTTTCGCCGCCAACCTCGCCTATCTGTTCACCGAACGGCCGCTGATCGAGCGTTTTGCCGCCGCGGCCGCGGCCGGCTTCAAGGCGGTCGAATTGCAATTCCCCTATGACCACGCGCCTTCGGCGATCAAGGCCGAATTGCAAAAGCACGGGCTCACCCAGCTTGGGGTCAACACCGCCGCTGGCGGCCGGGCGGGCGATGCCGGGCTCGCCGCCGTGCCCGGGCGCGAGCGGGACTGGGAGGTGGTGTTCAAGCAGGCGCTCGACACCGTGGTCGCGATCGGCGGCAGCGCGATCCACTGCATGACTGGCACGGTGCCGCCCGAACAGCGGCCGGCGGCGGAGCGCACCATGATCGCCAACATCTCGCGCGCCGCCGATCTGGCGCACGAAAAGAACATCACCATCCTGCTGGAGCCGATCAATCCGCGCGATCGGCCGAACTATTTCCTCACCCGCGTCGAGCAGGCGGCCGACCTGATCGGCAAGATCGGCAAGCCTAACGTCAGGATCCAATACGACTTCTATCACGTGCAGATCGTCAGCGGCGATCTGCTCAAGCGCTTCGAGCAGCACCTGCCGCTGATCGGCCATGTCCAGATCGCGGCGGTGCCGTCGCGGGCCGAGCCGGACGAAGGCGAGATCGCCTACCCGAACGTCTTTGCGGCGCTCGACAAGCTCGGCTGGTCGGGCTGGGTCGCGTGCGAATATCGCCCCCGCGGCCGGACCGAGGACGGGCTCGGCTGGGGCCGGCCGTTCGGGCTTGCGCCGGCCCGCTAACCCGCGCCGGTAGCCCGCGCCGGATCGGCGATCATCGCGGTTTTGATTGACCTATCTCGCCCGAATCGGCTGTTAACGTCGAATCATGTGGGGTCGAGAACGCAAAGCCGCCGAAACCACGCCGCTCGCGGATGCGCTGGACGCCCGGCTGAAGGAGTCGGTCCGCAAGGTCCGCATCGAGCTCGCCGAGCGCTCGAGCGTGGTGGTTGACCTGCGCGACGCGGAGCTGGCGCGGCTTGAACTGCTCAACGAGAAACTTGACCCGCTGTTTGACGAAATCCCGCCCGAGATCGAGCTGTTCGACCGCGGCATCAGCCGCGGCGACACGCCCCGGCTTTGGATCGATATGATCGCCTGCGTGATCATGGGGCGCGACAAGCGCCGCTACATGTTCGTGCAGGACACCCGCTTCGGCCGCAAGATTCTCGCCAACTCGACCGAGATCAAGGACATCGTCGAGGCGGTCACGCACTACGTCGCGAGCCGCCTGGTCGAGCGCCAGCGAGCACTGGCCGAGGACGCCGGTCCGTTCGGCGACACGTCGTTGCGCGACGTTCGCATTGCACGGCGGCGGCAGCGCCGCCGGATCATCGGCGCTTTCGTGTTCGGCCTGGTGCTGGGTTGCGCCAGCCTGTTCGCGGCGCTCTGGATCATGGCGGCGCGCATCCAGCCTTAATCGCTCAGCTGCTGCCGTCCGGTTTCGGCGACGCCACCGCCATCACCGTGCAATCCGTAGCTGACCATGGTGCACCGCCAGGCGCCTGGCGCGCCGTCGATCTCATAGAGATTGTAGCCGGCCGGCTCGTCGTGGCGGCCGGGCGCGCCCGAGGCCGACGGTACGCCGATGCAGGGGATCGCGGCCCACGGACCGGCGAGCCAGACCAGTTCGGCGGCGTGATGATGACCGTGCAGCACCAGCTCCGCGCCGCGCTTGCGCAGCACCTCGCGCAATGCCGCAGCGTCGGTCAGGCGGCGGAAATAATTCGCCTTGGCGACCGGCGGATGATGGATCAGCACGGCTCGAAACAGCCGCTCGCGCCCAAGGTCGGCCAGGGTGCCGTCCAGCCGCGCCAGCTGATCGCCATGCAGTCGGCCGGTCGCGGCAAACGGCCAGGTCGGCAGCGAGGTCGAAAGCCCGATCAGCGCCAGCGGTCCGCGCCGGCGCACGAACGGAAAGCTTTCGCCTGAGTCGCCGCGCATGTATTCGCCCCAGTGACGCGGGGCGAGGTCGACGGCGGCAGGCACATAGGCGTCGTGATTGCCGGGAACGAGCGTGACGCGGTCCGGCGGTCCGAGCCGCTCCAGAAATCCGCGCGCGGGCGCAAATTCATTGGATAGCGACAAATTAACCAGGTCGCCGGTGACCGCGATGTGGTCGGCCTGGCGCGCCGCGAGATCCGCGACCAGCGCCGCCAGCGCTTCGGGACGGTGGATCCTGCTCCGCTTGCGCAGCCAGTTGAGATAGCCGAGCCCACGCTTTGACAGCAGTTCGAGCGGGGCAGGGGTCGGCAGCGGCGCCAGGTGCGGATCGGAAAGATGGGCGAGAGTGAACATGATCTTGCCTTCTCCCGATCAATCCGCCGTCAACTTGATCGGGATAACGATTCGAAGAAAGTCATTCCGATCTAGGAACTACCGATCCAAATGCCGGCCAGAAACACCAGCGCGCCGCCGACCATGACCTGAAACGCCGCCGACAGGAACGGCGTGTCCATGTAGCGATACCGTATCCAGGAGATCGTGATGAGCTCAACCACGACCACGCCGATCGCGATCGCGGTGGCAAGCCAGAAGTCCGGAATGAGATAAGGCAAGGTGTGGCCGATGCCACCGATCGCGGTCATGAGGCCGCAGACCGAGCCGCGCACCCACGGCGTGCCACGGCCGGTGAGCGATCCGTCGTCGGACAGCGCCTCGGCGAAGCCCATCGAAATGCCGGCCCCGACCGACGCCGCGAGCCCGATCAGGAACGTCTCCCAGGTGTTGTGGGTGGCGAAGGCCGCCGCAAACAGCGGCGCCAAGGTCGACACCGAGCCGTCCATCAGGCCGGCGAGCCCCGGCTGCACGTATTGCAGCACGAACATGCGGCGCTGGGTTTCGTCCTCTTCGGCGCGCGCGTTCTCGGTCAGGATGGTCTCGCCGAGCTTGTGGGCGAGGCTTTCGTGCTCGGCCTCGATCTCGGCGAGCTCGGTCAAGAGCTTGCGCACCGACAGGTCGCGGGTGGTCTCGGCGGACTTGCGATAGAACCGCGCGGCTTCGTACTCCATGCTCTCGGCGAACGAGCGCACCTCCTGCAGGCCGAGCGGCCGCATCAGCCACAGCGGCTTGCTGTGCTGGATGAAGCCCTTGACGTCCTGGCGGCGGATCAGCGGCAGGTAGTCGCCGAATTTCTCCCGGTACAGGTCGAACAGCATGGTGCGGTGGCGCACCTCTTCATCGGCCATTTCGTCGAACACCTTGGCGGACGCTGGGAACGGTTCGCGCAGGCCCTCGGCAAAGCCGCGATAGATGCGGCTGTCCTCGTCCTCGTTGGAGATGGCAAGCGCAAGCACCTCTTGCTCGGTAAGATCGGCAAAGCGTTTCACAACGGCCTCATCACGGATGTTCGAGTCACCAACGATCTATATTAGAAGTGTTCCAAACAAGGAAGGGGCCCGCTTTGGCTGCAGCGCTGCGCTGCGGAGCGGGAGAACATGTTCGAACGCCTGCGCCGCATGCTGACCTTCCACCGACTGGTGCATGTCTACTGGCGGTTCGCGCGTGGGCTCACACTCGGCGTGCGCGGCCTGGTGCTCGATCGCGACGGCCGGGTGTTCCTGATCAAGCACAGCTATGCCAACGGCTGGCACCTGCCTGGCGGCGGCGTCGAGGCGGGCGAGACCATGCTCGAAGCGCTGGCGCGCGAATTGCGGGAGGAGGGCAATATCGAGCTGGTGGGAACACCTGCACTGCACGGCGTGTTCTACCACCCGCTCTATTCGAACCGCGATCACGTGGCGCTGTTCATCGTGCGGGACTACCGCCAGCCGGCGCCGCCGCAACCCAACCGCGAGATCGTCGCCCATGGGTTTTTTCCGCTCGATGCGCTGCCGCCCGACACCACCGCCGGCACGCGGGCGCGAATCGCCGAGGCGCTGCATGGCACGGCGCGGTCGCAGCGTTGGTGACCGCGCGGGCGTGGCGGTCCGACCTGAAAGCCGATTTCCACCTCGACCGGCATGTTCTAGGCTCGTTCGACAACCAAAGGATTTCGCCATGCGGCTTCGTCTGATCGCGCTTGTGGTGTTTGCGTTTTCGCTGGTCGAGCCGGCGCAGGCACAATCCATCAAGGTGGTGGTGCCGTTCGCGGCCGGCGGCCCGGTGGATACGATGGCGCGGCTCGTCGCCTCCGACATGCAGACGCGACTCAAGACCGACATGGTGATCGAGAACCGCGGCGGAGCCGGCGGGGTGCTGGCCACCGAGCAGGTGGCGCGCGCGGCGCCCGACGGCAAGACGCTGCTGTTCGCGAGCTCGGGCTCCCATGTCATCAGCGCGGCACTGCGCAGCGGCCAACTCAGCTACGACCCGGTGAAATCGTTCGCGCCGATCGCGTTCGTCGGCGCGGTGCCGATGCTGGTCGTGGTCGCCACCGATTATCCGGCCAAGACGCTCGCCGAATTGATCGCCAAGGCCAAGACCGAGAAACTCAGCTACGCCTCTGCCGGCGCCGGATCGACCATGCATATCATTGGCGAGGTCATCAATTCCGAGGCCAAGATCGCCACCACCCACGTGCCCTACAAGGGCGTGGCGCCCGCGCTCAACGATCTGCTGGGCGGCCATATCCAATTGCTCAGCGCCGACCTGCCGGTGCTGGAGCCGTTGGTCAAGGGCGGCAAGGTGCGCGCGCTGGCGCTGTTTGCGCCCGAGCGCTCGCCGCTTCTGCCGGAGCTGCCGACCAGCGCCGAGCTCGGCTATCCCGGCATGCTGATGGGCAATTGGTACGGCATGCTGGCGCCCGCCGGCATTGCGGCCGACGTGCATGGATCACTGGAGAAGGCGATGCTCGAGGCGATGCAGAGCCCGCAGGTCAACGCGCGGCTCGCTGCCGGCGGTTTGCAAGGCATGAGCGGAAGCAAGGCGTTCCGCGAACGCATCGAGCGCGAGACCGCCTATTGGGGGCCGCAGCTCAAGAAGCTCGGCATCCAGGCGGAGTGAAGCGAACTTCGGGGTCGGGACACTAGGATGGACGTGGTGAACATCAGCTCGCGAACCGGCCGCGGTCATGCGGCATGGAAAAGTCGAGTTCGGGGCCGAGCGGCACGATGCCGGTCGGGTTCACCTTCCGCTGGCTCATGTAATAGTGCTTCTTGATGTGCTCGATGCTGACCGTGTCGGCCACGCCCGGCACCTGGTACAGATCGCGCACGTAATTCGACAGGTTGGAATAGTCGGCGATCCGCCGCAGATTACATTTGAAGTGGCTGTAGTAGACGGCGTCGAAGCGAATGAGCGTCGGGAACAGCCGCCAGTCGGCTTCAGTCAGGCGGCCGGCCGCGACGTAGCGCTGCCGCGACAATGTCGCCTCGATCTCGTCGAGCGCCGCAAACACGTTGCGGAACGCCTCCTCATAGGCGCCCTGCGTGGTGGCGAAGCCGGAACGGTAAACGCCGTTGTTGACGTTCGGGTAGACCAGCTCGTTGACGCGATCGATCGCGGGCCGCAGCTCGGCCGGATAAAAGTCGGTGCGCTCGTTGGTGAACGCGTCGAACGCCGAGTTGAGCATGCGGATGATCTCGGACGATTTGTTGTTGACGATGGTGTTGCGCTGCTTGTCCCACAGCACGGGCACGCTGACGCGGCCGGTGTATTTCGGCTCGGCGCGCAGATAAATCTCCTGGAGCTTCTGCGCGCCGTTGAGCGCGTCTCCGGTCGAGCCCTCGCTGGTGTCGAAGGTCCAGCCCTGCTCGGCCATGTGCCACGAGGTGACCGACATCGAGATCGCGCTCTCGAGGCGCTTCAGCCGGCGATAGATCATCGTGCGATGCGCCCACGGGCAGGCGAGCGAGACATAGAGGTGATAGCGGTCGGGCTCGGCGGCAAATCCGCCGCTGCCGGAGGGGCCGGGGCTGCCGTCGGGCGTGACCCAGTTGCGGAACTTGGTGGTCGGCCGGTTGAAACGGCCGTCGCGAAAACGCGTCGCATCGGCGCTGTCGTCGCGCCAGACGCCATCGACCAGAAGTCCCATCGCCAGCTCCGCCTTTGTTCGCCGTAATGTAAGGGTTCGGGGTTGCGCGCGACAGAGATGGACCTGGCGCAGGCCAAATGTTAATCCGCGCCTCGACCGGACTGCCGATGAGCGACCTTTCCCTCACCATTCTGCCGGAATCGCCCGACGATCAGGCGGCGATCGACCGCCTCAACGCGCGCACCTTCGGGCCGGGGCGCTTTGCCAAGTCGGCCTATCGCATCCGCGAGGACGTCCCGCATCTGCTCGAACTGTCGTTCACCGCCCGCGTCGGCACGCTGTTGATCGGCTCGGTGCGGCTGTCGCCGATCCTGATCGGCACGACGCCGGCGCTGCTGCTCGGACCGCTGACGGTCGAGCCGCCATTCCGCGACCGCGGCATCGGCCAGACGCTGATCGAGCAGGCGTTGGCCGAGGCCAGAGCCAAGGGTCACCGCCTGGTGCTGCTGGTGGGCGACGAGCCCTATTACGGCAAGGCCGGCTTCAAGGGCATCCCGAGGGGCCGGGTGACCATGCCGGGGCCGGTCGATCCGGCGCGGCTGCTGGTGGCCGAGCTTGCCGCCGGCGCATTCGAGGGCGTCAGCGGCGCAATTCGCGGCGCTTCGGACGCGCCATGATTCGGGCTTGCCCGCGCCATGGCCCGGCGCGAAGCTTTCGGCCGGCTGGGACTGACAAAGGACGAGACCATGAGACGTTTGCTGCTGCTGTTGGTGATGTTGGCTTCATTGGGCGCGGCGGTTCCCGCGCAGGCCGAGAAGGTCGATCTCTCGACCGTCACCTGCAAGAGCCTTTTGGAATACAACAAGGAAAAAGTCTCGCTGATCCTGATGTGGCTCGACGGCTACTACAAAGAAGACGATGACGACCCGATCGTCGACTTCGACAAGATGGCGGACAACGCCAAGAAGCTTGGCGAGTACTGCGGCAAGAACCCGAGCCACAACATCATCACCGCGGCCGAGAAGCTGATCGCCAAGTGATGCGGCAAGTGTGCTCCAAGTGATGCAATTCCAAGTGATGCAGCGCCGTGACCGGCGCATCGCGATCAAGCCTCCGCATCGGGCGGGAGCGATGCTTGCCTGAATCGGCGGCTGACGTCAGCGCCAAGGCGGTCGCGCCAGGCTCGCGCGCGCTGCTGTCGATCCAGATTCTGCGCGCGGTCGCGGCGCTTGCCGTGCTGACCCACCACGTCTGCAATGAAAAGGTCGCGCATGTCGGCGGCGCGCCGGCGCCGCTGAACAATCTGATTGTCGGGGTCGCCGGCGTCGACCTGTTCTTTGTCATTTCGGGATTCGTGATGGTCTATGCCTCCGAATCCTTGTTCGCGCAACGCGGCGCGCCGCGCATCTTTTTTCTGCGGCGGCTGGCGCGGATCGTGCCGCTGTACTGGGCGGTGACGGCCGCGATCGTCGGCTATCTGCTGGTTGTGCACGGCATGGCCGTGCTGATGACGTTGCACTCGCCCGGCAGCCTCGTCGCATCGTTCTTGTTCTATCCATATCCGCGCCCGGATGGATTGGCCGTCCCAGTGCACGCCCTCGGCTGGACGCTCAATTACGAAATGTTCTTCTACGTGCTGTTCGCGGTCGCGATCCTGCTGCCGCGGCGCGCGGCGGTGATGGCGGTCACGGCGCTGTTTGTGGCGTTGGTCGTGATCGGCCGGCTGTTCGCCTTGCCGCTGCCGTTCGCCTATTGGTTCGATCCGATCATTCTCGAATTCTGCTTTGGCATGGCGATTGCGCTCGCCTATCGGGCGGGCCTGCGCCTGCCGCCGGCCTTCGTCTGGTTGCTGATCCTGGCCGCGATCGCGGCATTCGCCGCAACCACGGTATGGGGGGCGAGTGCGCCGTGGCGTGCGCTTGCTTGGGGCGCGCCGAGCGCCGCGATCGTTGCGGCGTTGGTGCTGTCGCGCCAGGCGGCGCCCGCGGGCCCGGTCGGGCGCGCCTTCGGCTTTCTCGGCGATGCGTCCTACTCGATCTACCTGACCCATCCGCTGGTGTTTCCGGTGGTCGGCTGGACCCTGCCGCGCTGGATCGATTTTTCGGCCATGCCGTGGGCCTATGCGGTGATCGCCTATGCTTGCGCGGTTGCGGCCGCGAGCGCGTGCTATCTGGTGTTCGAGAAGCCGGTAACGCGCTGGCTGCAAGGCCGGATCGGCCGCGCCGACGCCGCATCGGCACAGCAAGCGGCCTTGTCGCGATCCGCCGGCACCGCTACACCCCGGCCTCTGGGCTGACCGCAGGGGGCGGGGACTGGTGGCGAGCGCGGGCGATCCGGTTGGCGCAATGCGCGGCTCGCCGCAGCTTCTGTCCATCCAGATTTTGCGCGCGGTGGCGGCGCTGGCGGTGCTGACCCACCACACCCTGTTCGAGATTTCGTTTTACACCAGCGGCCGCGGCGTCGCGCAGGACATCCTGGTGGGCGCCGCGGGCGTCGACCTGTTCTTCGTCATCTCCGGTTTTGTGATGGTGTATTCGTCCGAACCGCTGTTCGGCCGCAGCGACGCGCCACGGGTGTTTCTGCAGCGCCGGCTGGTGCGCATCGTGCCGCTCTATTGGGCGGTGTCGGGCATCATTCTGGCCTATGTGCTGATCACCTATCGCGGCCTGATCGACATCTATTCGGTTGGCAGCGTGATCGCCTCGTTTGCGTTCGTGCCTTACCCCGGCCCGGGGCCAGGCGGCCTGATGCAGCCAATTCACGGGCTCGGCTGGACGCTCAACTACGAAATGTTCTTCTACGTGGTTTTTACGGCGGCGATCGTGCTGCCGCGCCGCGCCGCCGTGCTGGCGGTGACGGCGGTGTTTCTCCTGTTCGTTGTGATCGGCCGCGCACGACCGCTGCCGCAGCCGCTGGCGTTCTGGTCGCAACCGATCATCCTCGAATTCTGCCTCGGCATGATCATCGCGCTGGCCTACCGGGCCGGCGTCCGCTGGCCGCGCCCGGTTTCGTGGGCGGTCGGAATCGCGGCGGTTGCCGCGTTCGCCACGTCCGCCCGCGGCGTCAGTTGGTCCGGCGGGCTCGCAAGCCTGGTGGAATGGGGTGTGCCGGCAGCGGCGCTGGTCGCGGCCTGCACGCTGTCGCGCGACGCCGTCCCGCCGGGGCCGGTTGCGCGCTGCTTCGGATTTCTCGGCGACGTGTCCTATTCGCTCTATCTCGTGCACCCGCTGGTGTTCGCCGGCGCGCGCCGCACCATTGCGCATTGGATCGATTTCTCAGGCTTTCCCTGGGCCTATGCGCCGCTGATTTTCTTCGGCTCGATCGCGGCCGCGGTGGTCTCGTATCTCGCGTTCGAGAAGCCGATCACGCGCGCATTGCAGCGTCGGATCCGCAAGCCGGCCGCGGCCGACCGTTAGCTCGGTCTACCGCCCCTCGCGCATCCAGGTCGCAGCCAGGGCGCCGACCAGGAGCAGCAGGCCGAGCAGGCCGGCAAACACCGGCAGCACGCCGATGCCGCGCACGACGCTGGCGTCGCGCATCTTGAGCCCGATCCAGTCCTCGCCGCGATAGGTGTCGCTTGAGCGCATCGCGACCACGCGCGGCAGCGTCACGCTCGACGCGTCCGAGATGCGGCGCGCGTCGCCGCCGGTTTGCGAGGCGAACGGGCCAAGCACCTCGGTGGTGGAGGTGACCTCGGCAAACTCGCGCGGGTTGGGCGGGCCGACGTTGACCAGCGCGTTGAGCTTGCCGTCGGTTGCGCGCCACAGCCCGAGCTCGTTGGCGCGCACCGTGCCGTGCCACAGCCCGGGCTCGCCGGCGGCGAGCGTGACGGTGCGCGTGGCGCCGGACGGCAGCGTCAGCGTCACTTCGCCGACATTGTCCGCCATGGTCTGGCGCTCGATCACCAGATTGCCGCCGCGCACGATCAGCCGCAGCGCCTCTTCCTCGAGATCGGGCTGCTTCATCAGCCAGTGCGACAGCCGCCGCATCAGGTCGAGGTGCGGCCCGCCGCCCTCGTAGCCGCGCGCCCACAGCCAGATGTGGTCGGACAGCAGCAGGCCGACGCGGCCTTCGCCCTCGCGCGACAGCACCAGCAGCGGCTTCTTTTCCGGGCCGTCCATGATCACGGTGCCGTTGGCGGCGCGGGTGTCGACCAGGCGGTACCAGCGGCTCCAATGCGGCGGGTTCGACTTCGGCGCCGCTCAAGCCGCGCGTCACCGGGTGGCGGCGCCGGCGTCGGTCAAATCGGCGCGGAACGGCGTTTCGATGGTCCGGCCGCTCGGCTCGGCCGGCAGGATCTGCTCGAGCGGCGTGCGCCAGATGCTGGTCGGGCTGGCGTAGTCGGGACCGGCCGCCACCAGCACCGCGCCGCCTTCGCGCACATAACGCGCGATGTTGTCGAAATAGATGATCGGCAATACGCCCTGGCGGGCGTAGCGGTCGAAGATGATCAGGTGGAAATCCTTGATCTTCTGCTGGAACAGCTCGCGGGTCGGAAACGCGATCAGCGACAGCTCGTTGATCGGCGTGCCGTCCTGCTTCTCCGGCGGGCGCAGGATGGTGAAATGCACAAGATCGACGCTGGCATCGGACTTGAGCAGGTTGCGCCAGGTGCGTTCGCCGGCATGCGGCTCGCCCGACACCAGCAGCACGCGCAGCTTGTCGCGCACGCCGTCGATCGACACCACGGCGCGGTTGTTGACCGTGGTGAGCTCGTCGGGCAGCGGCGAGGCCTCGATTTCGATGATGTTCGGCCCGGCGTGCGGGATCGGAATCTGCGCGTTGACGGTGTTGCCGGGCACGACGCTGCGGCGGGTCAGCACCTCGCCGTCGCGGCGGATGGTCACCTCCGCCGGCTGGCCGGTGCTGCCGTGATCCTCGACGCGATAGACGATGGTCTGGCTCTGGCCGACGATGCCAAAGCGTGGCGCGGTGACCAGCGCGACCCGGCGGTCGCGCTCATTGGGCTTGCCGGTGATCAGGGCGTGCAGCGGAGCGCTGAAGCCCAGCGCCGCGACCTCGGCCGGCACGTCGTGGACGCGGCCGTCGGTGATCATGATCGCGCCGGCAACGCGGTCGGGCGGCACGTCGGCGAAGGTCGCGCTCAGCGCCGAGAACAGCCGGGTGCCGTCGGTTTCGCCGTCGGCCTCGCCGGCCTCGACGAAGCGCACGTCGAGGCCTGGAATGCGCCCAAGCCGCTCGGCCAGCATGGCGCGGGCGGTCTCGGTCTGCTTGAGGCGGTCGCCGAAGTTCTGGCTGGGACTTTTGTCGATCACCACCGCGACGACCGAGGACAGCGGCTCGCGGTCCTCGCGCGTGAACGATGGGTTGGCCAGCGCCAGCACCATCAAAGCGAGCGCAATCGAACGGATCAGCGCGCCGCGGCTGCGCACGAAGAACAACAGCGTCGCCAGCACGACCACGAGCGCCGCCGCGCACCACAGCACGACCGGCGGCACCAGCGGGGCAAAGGTTATTCCAAAGCCCACCATTGGCTCCTATTGCCCGAGCCGCTCGAGCAGCGCGGGCACGTGCACCTGGTCGGCTTTGTAGTTGCCGGTCAGCGTGTACATCACGATGTTGACGCCGGCGCGGAAGGCAAATTCGCGCTGCCGCGGCTCGCCCGGCACCATCGGCAGGATCGCCTGGCCGTCGTTGCGCGTGGCCCAGGCGCCGGCGAGATCGTTGGAGGTGATGATGATCGACGAGACGCCGTCGCCGGCGCGGGCCGGACGCTTGCTCTCGTCGGTGGTGTCGTCGCCGGTCGGCAGCGCCTCGACCCAGAGCTGGCCGGTGTTGAAGCGGCCGGGGAAGTCGCGCAGCAGGAAGAACGTCTTGGTCAGCACATGGTCGCGCGACACCGGCTCGAGCTCCGGAATGTCGAGCGACGACAGGATGGCGCGCAACGCCACCATGCCGGGCGACCGGTTGGCGCCGCCGGGCCCCGGCGGCGCCATGATGGCGTCGCGGGTGTCGAACAGCACGGTGCCGCCGTTCTTCATATAGGCCTCGATGCGCGCCAGCGCCTCGGGCGAAGGCTTGCGCGCGCCCGGCACCACCGCCCAATAGATCAGCGGGAAGAACGACAGCTCGTCGCGCGCGATGTCGAGGCCGACCGGATCGCCGGCTTCGAGCGCGGTGCGCTGGGCGAGAAACGAGGTCAGCCCGGCAAGTCCGGCCTTGCTGATGTTGTCGGTCTCGGCGTCGCCGGTGATGACATAGGCGAGCCTGGTCTCGATCGTGGATCGCATCGCGAAATCGAGGTCCGCCGGCAGATCGACCGCCGGCCGTACGCTGGATGCAGCAGGCGGGGCGATCGGCGGGACCGGCATCCGCGCCGGCGGGCCGCGCTGGGGCTGTTCCTGCGCCAGCGTCTGCGTTGCGAATGTCAGCGCGGCGATCAATCCGGCGATAACGAGTGCCGCGGCCGCGCGCTGCGGGCGTCGGCGCAGGATCTGGGCATGGCCGCCAGCGAGGAAGAACACCACCAGCGCGTCGAGCGCGAGCAGCGCCAGCGCCGCGATCAGCACCGGCCCGCGCAAATCCTGGGGCTCGCCCACCTGATAGGCTTCGAGGCGGGCGTTGAGCGGCGCGAAGTCGATCGTCGTCAGGCGGTCGGCCGGCGCCAGCGTGTTGACTGCCAGCAGCCCTTCCGGCGGGCCGTAGAAACCGGGCGGGTGGTCGGCGCTGGCGCGCGCGACATAGCCGACCGGGACCGGGCGGGTGGTGGCGGTCGGCGGTCCGAACGCGCCGAAGCCGTCGAGGATGCGGGTCGGCGGCACCACTTCGCGCTCGGCGCGGCCCTTGGCGTTGGCGTCGTTGGTGGCCGCCGTGCCGGCCATGCCGACGATGCGGCGGAGCATCTCGACGAAGCTGCCCGACAGCGGCAGATCCGACCAGCGCGTGTCGGCGGTGACGTGGAACAGCACGACCATGCCCTTGCCGCGCTTGATCGCGGTGACCAGCGGAGTGCCGTCAGCGAGCGTCGCCCAGGTACGGTCGACCAGACCGGCCTCCGGCTCCGCCAGCACCTGACGCGTCACGGTGACGTCGGTCGGCACCGCCATGCCGGTGAACGGGCTTTCGCGCGAGAACGCGGCGAGCTGCTGGGGCTGGTCCCAGCTCAGGCTGCCGCCGAGCGTACGGCCGCCGCGGCGAAGCTTGACGGGCACGAGATCGTCTTCGGAGGCCGCGAGCCGGGGGCCGGCGAAACGCACCAGCATGCCGCCGTCCTCGACCCAGGCGGTAAGCTGATCGCGCGCCTCGCCCGCAACGTTGCCGACGTCGGCCAGGACGATCATCGGCACGCTCTGCTCGATGAAACGTCGCACCGCGTCGGCCGGCGCAGCGACGTCGGCGAGGCGAACGTCGGCGAACGGATTGAGCGCGCGCGCCAGATAGTAGGTCGATGCCAGAAGCGGCTGTGCGGTGTCGGAGGTCGTGCCCGACACCACGCCGACGGTGCGGCGGCGCCAGCGCTTGTCCAAAAGCTGCACGGCGCCGGCCGAGCGCTCGGCGGGGATTTCCAGCCGGGCGATGTCGTTTCTGATCTCAACCGGCAGATTGATCTCGGCGTCGGTCTCGCGCTCGCCGTCCTTGAAGGCAAAGCGCGCCTCGCCGAGCGGCAGGCCCTTGAGATCGAGCGCGCGGATGATGCCATCCTCGCTGCCGCCGGTGGTGGCGCGGAGCACCTTCACCGACAGCGCGCCGGCGGCGTTGTCGGCGGCAGCGAGCGCATGCGCGGTCGGCAGGCCGCCGGTGACCACCGCGACCGTGCGGCCCTCGGCTGCGCGGGCGAGCGCCGACACGAATTCCGAGCCGCGGCCGAGGTCGGTGCCATCGGACAACCAGATCACCTCCATGCCGGGCGTGGCGGCGAGCAGGCGGCTGATCGTCGGCAGCGCATCGGTGCGCTCGACGGCATGCGGCTTGGGCTTGAGCTGCTTGAGCCGCACCCGCGCGGCGGCGGCCGGCTGCAACGACACCTCGCGGGCGGCTTCGCCCAGCGGCACGATGGCGACGCCGCGGTTGTCGGTCTCGGCGCGGGCGACGATGTCGTCCGCGGTACGGATGCGGGCGTCCCAGCTGGCCGCGGCGCCGAAGCCGTCATCGATCAATAGCGCGATCGGTGCCGCCCCGGTGCTGGTCGCGACCGGCGGATTCCACAGCGGCCCGGCGGCCGCGATGATCACCAGCGTGGCGAGCAGAAGCCGCAGCAGGGTCAGCCACCATGGCGTGCGCGCCGGCGTGTCTTCTTTGGGCTTGATGTCGAACAAGAGCCGCGTCGGCGGAAACTCGATGCGGCGCGGCCGTGGCGGAATGAGCCGCAACAGCCACCACAGCACGGGCAGGCTGAGCAGGCCGAGCAGCACCAGCGGCTGCGCGAAGCCGAGCGGCAGGCCCATCATGCCGGCCTCCCGAGGCGCATGCCGCGCGGCCGGCGGTTGGTCGCCACCGCCTCGTTGCCTTCGCCGATGCGCGCATGCAGCGCCAGCAGCAATTCATTGGCGGCGCGGTCGGTGCGATGCACCAGAAAGCTCCAGCCGAGCCGGTTCGTCTCGGCGCGGATCTCGCTGCGATGGCGTTGCAGCCGCGCGTCGTAGTCGTTGCGCCAGTTCTCGGCGCGCCCGGCGGTGATCTCGCCCGCGCCCTCGGGCTCGATGAACTCGACACGCCCGGAGTAGGGGAAGGTCTCCTCGGCCGGATCGACGATCTGGACGAGATGGCCTTGCGAGCCGTTGGTCGAAAGCTGGGTCAGGGTCGAGCGGATTTCGCCGATCGGCGACCACAGGTCCGACAGCAGCACGATCTCCGACAGCGAAGCCGGCGCAAAGCCGTGCGGCAGGCTGGCGCGCTCGGTCGGATCGTGGATGATCGCATCCGCCATGCGGTCGATGACGGCGCGGCTGCCGGTCGGCCGCATCAGGCCGGGCAGGCCGACGCGCTCGCCAGCCTCGACCAGCACCTCGGCCAGCGCGAAGGCCGCGATCAGCGTGCGGTCGCGCTTGCTTTCGCGCGCCAGCCGCGAGGCGAAGTTCATCGACGGCGAACGGTCCGGCCAGATCCAGATCGTGTGCGCGGCCTCCCATTCCTGTTCGCGCACGTAGAGATGGTCGTCGCGCGCGGAACGCCGCCAGTCGATGCGGCGCGCCTCCTCGCCGGAGACGAAGCGGCGGAACTGCCAGAAGTTTTCGCCGGAGCCGGCGCGTCGGCGGCCGTGCAATCCGTGGATCACGGTGGCGGCGATCTTGCGCGATTCCAGGATTAACCGCGGCATGCTGGCCGCGAGCGTGCGGCCGGCCCCGCTGGCCCGCTGGGTCGCTCTGAATTCTTCGCGCCCCCCTGGTCGGTCGGCGTTCATCCGATGCGGGACGCGAGCTTGCCGACGACGCCGCCGATGGTCTCGCCGTCGGCGCGGGCGGCGAAGGTGAGCGCCATGCGGTGCTTGAGCACCGGCTCGGCCATCGCCATCACGTCGTCGATCGACGGCGCAAGCCGGCCTTCGACCAAGGCGCGGGCGCGCACAACCAGCATCAGCGCCTGGCTGGCGCGCGGGCTCGGGCCCCAGGCGATCAGCTTGCCGAGGTCGCCGGCATCGGGCCCCGGACGCGCCGAGCGCACCAGATTGAGGATCGCATCGACCACCGACTCGCCCACCGGCAGCCGGCGCACCAAGCGCTGGGCCGCGATCAGTTCGTCGGACGTCATCGCAGGTCTTGCCTTGGCCTCCTCGACGCCGGTGGTCTCGAACACGATGCGTCGCTCGGCGTCGCGCTCGGGATAGTCGACGTCGATCTGCATCAGGAAGCGGTCGAGCTGTGCCTCAGGCAGGGGATAGGTGCCCTCCTGCTCGATCGGGTTCTGCGTCGCCAGCACGTGGAACGGCTTGGGCACGTCATGGCGCGTGCCGGCGACCGTGACGTGCTGCTCCTGCATCGCTTGCAGCAGCGCCGATTGGGTGCGCGGGCTGGCGCGGTTGATCTCGTCGGCCATCAGCAGCTGTCCGAAGATCGGGCCGGGGATGAAACGGAAGCTGCGCTTGCCGCCAGCGCCTTCCTCCAGCACCTCGCTGCCGAGAATGTCGGAGGGCATCAGGTCGGGCGTGAACTGGATGCGCCGGGTGTCGAGGCCGAGCACGATGCCGAGCGCCTCGACCAGCTTGGTCTTGGCGAGGCCGGGCACGCCGACCAGCATGCCGTGGCCGCCGCACAGCACGGTGATCAAGGTCCGCTCGACGACATCGTCCTGGCCGAAGATCACGGCGCCGATCGCGGCCTTGGCGGCGGCGACATGGGCGCCGGTCGCCTCCGCCGAGCGGACGATCATGTCCTCGAGTTTTTCGACCCCGTCTCCACCCGCTACCGCCATCATTCACTCCTCAATTTCCGGTGATTGCCGCCCCAAGCTGAGCCGTTCGTGAGCCATCCACAAACAATAAACATGCCAACCCGATATTATCTCCGATTCCCGTACCGCTTTCTCGCGGTTGCGGTCAATTTCCCGCGATTTTTCAACAAGTCCGGCGTACAGGGGGCGGCAAATGTCCACGCCGGGCGGGCGTTCCGGAAGCTGCTATACGTAGGGGCAACCATGGCGAACGAAAGGCAGGCAGGCGCGCTGGACGGCATTGCCAGCCATGTGCGCCGCGAGGGCGGCAAGGGCCCGCCGCCGGTGCATCTGTGGAATCCGCCGTTCTGCGGCGACCTCGACATGCGCATCGCTGCCGACGGCACCTGGTTCTACCTCAAGACGCCGATCGGCCGGGCCGCGCTGGTCAAGCTGTTTGCCTCGGTGCTCAAGCGCGAGGGCGACAAGTATTTTCTGGTCACGCCGGTCGAGAAGTGCGGCATCGTTGTCGACGACGCGCCGTTCATGGCGGTCGAGATGAACGTCGAGGGCAGCGGCGCCGGGCGGGTTCTGCACTTTCGCACCAATGTCGACGACTGGGTCGCCTGCGGCGCGGATCACGCCTTGCGGTTCGAGCCGGAGCCTGGCACCGGCGGGCTCAAGCCCTATCTGCACGTTCGCCGCGAGCTGTGGGCCAAGGTGACGCGTGCGCTGTTCTATGATCTCGTCGAGCTCGGCGAGGAACGCGAGGTCGGAGGCGAACTGATGTTCGGCGTTCAATCGGGCTGCCGGTTTTTCGCCATGGCGCCGGCAGACCAGGTCAGGGAATTCGCTTGATGCAACCCGGTATCCCGCTCGACGAGGTCAAGGCGCCGGGGCACGAGTTCTTCGCGCGCGCGCGGGCGCGGCTCAATCGCAACGTGCCGCCCGAGCTGACCGACGTCGATTCCGAGGTGCGTATCCGCGGCGACCTCGATCTCGACCCGTTGCTGTGGGAAAAGGCCGGCGTCAGGGCGACGCGGCCCGCGGCAGTGCTGGTGCCGGTGATCGAACGGCCGGAGCCCGGCGTGCTGCTGACCTTGCGCACCCCCGACCTGAAAAGCCACTCCGGGCAGATCGCGTTTCCGGGCGGCAAGATCGATGCGACCGACGAAAGCCCGCTGGCGGCGGCGCTGCGCGAAGCGCAAGAGGAGATCGGCCTCGACGCCAAGTTCATCGAGCCGATCGGTTATCTCGACCTCTATCTGACGTTTTCGGGCTTTCGCATCCTGCCGCTGGTGGCGCGGGTCGATCCCGGCTATCGCATCACGCTCAATCCGGCCGAGGTCGCGGACGCGTTCGAAGTGCCGCTCGAATTCGTCATGCAGCCGGCCAACCATCAGCGCCACAAGCGCGATTGGAAGGGCATCGAGCGGCAGTACTACGCCATGCCGTTCGGCGATCGCTACATCTGGGGCGTGACCGCAGGTATCTTGCGGAACCTGTACGAGCGGATCTACGCCGCATGATACGCCCCGTCCTTACCGAGCTCGCGCTGTTTCTCGCGCCGTTTGCGGCTTATGCGGTGTTTCTGTGGTTCACCAAGGCGTCGATGTTCGAGCGCATCCATTGGCGCCCGAAGGTGTTGGCGTCGCTGGCGATCGTGGCGCTGATTCTGATGATCGGCAGCTTCGTGATTCTGGCGCATTTCGCCGGCGCGCCGCCCGGCTCGACCTACGAGCCGGCGCATGTCGAGGACGGCCGGTTCGTGCCGGGGCGGACGCGGTGAGCGTGCCGAGCCTGGCGCAGGCCGCGTGGCTGCGCGAAGGCGCGCTCGGCCGGCTGCTTGCGACGCTCAATCGCGACGGCGAGGAGGCGCGCATCGTCGGCGGCGCAGTGCGCAACGCCCTGCTCGGCGAGCCGATCGGCGATGTCGATATCGCCACCACAACGCTGCCGGCCGAGATGATGCGGCGCGCCGCGGCCGCGGGCTTCAAGCCGGTGCCGACCGGCATTGAGCACGGCACCGTGACGGTGGTGGTCGACGGCCAGCCGTTCGAAGTGACCACGCTGCGTGAGGACATCGAGACTTTCGGCCGTCACGCCAATGTGCGCTTCGGGCGCGACTGGCGGGCCGACGCGCAACGCCGCGACTTCACCATGAACGCGCTGTCGGCCTCGGTCGACGGCACGGTGCACGATTATGTCGGTGGGTTTGCCGACCTTGCGGTCCGGCGCGTGCGTTTCATCGGCGAGGCCGATCAGCGCATCGCCGAGGACTATCTGCGCATCCTGCGCTTCTTCCGCTTCCACGCCGCCTACGGCCATGGCCCGCTCGACCGCCAGGGCCTTGCCGCCTGCATCGCGGGGCGCGCCGGCCTCGACCAGCTGTCGCGCGAGCGGGTGCGGATGGAATTGCTCAAGCTCTTGCTTGCCCGACACGCCACGCCGACGCTTGCGGTGATGGTCGAGTTGGGCCTGTTGGTGCCGGTGCTCGGCGGCGTCCCGGACCTTGCGGCGTTCTCCAACGTTGTTAAGGCCGCGGCCGCCGCCGGCCTACCAGCGGATGCGGTGCATCGGCTCGGCGCGCTCGCCGTGCGGGTCACGGAGGACGCCGAGCGGCTGTGGCAGCGGCTGCGGCTTTCCAACGAGGAGCATGAGCGTCTCGCCGCGATCGGCGAGGCGTGGTGGCGGATCCAGCCGTCGGACCTGCAGGCGGCGCGGGTGCTGATCTACCGGCTCGGGCCGCAGCGCTTTGTCGATCGTGCGCTGGTGGCCTGGGCGCGCTCGCCCGCCGGCGCCCACGACCCGGCCTGGTTGGCACTGGTGGCGTTGCCGGAGCGCTGGATAGCGCCAGTGTTCCCGCTCAAGGCTCAGGATTTCATCCGGCGCGGCGTGCCGCCGGGGCCGGCACTCGGCGCGGCACTCCGCACGGCGGAAGCGGCGTGGATCGCCGAAGACTTTCCGGCCGACGCTTCGTCGATCGAAGCGATTGCGAACACTGCCGCGCAATCGGCGCGGTCACACAAATCATAACGCCGCGGGCGATGCCCGGGGCTTTTTGATGTTCCGCAGCCTGCTAGGGTGCGGCGCCGTGCTTTCCGCCTTCGCCGACGTTTCGATCTATCAGCTCCTGCTGGTCGCGGGCGTGGCGTTGTTTGCCTCAGTGGTCGGCGGAGTCGCGGGTTATGGCACCGGCGCGCTCATGCCGCTGGTGTTGGTGCCAATGCTCGGGCCCGAGCGGGTGATTCCGATCATCGCGCTGGCGGGACTACTCACCAACAGCGGGCGCGTGATCGCATTCGCGCGTCACGTCGATTGGCGGCGCGCCTGGTTGGTGCTGGTCGGCGCGATCCCGCCGTGCATTGTCACCGCTTATGGCTACACCTTGTTGACCGGCAGGGGCATTCAGCTCGTGATCGGCGTGATGCTGATGCTGACAGTGCCGTTGCGCTACGTGCTGCGCCGCCGCTCGGTGCTGCTGAGCGACCGCGGTTTGCTGCTGGGATCGGTCGGCTATGGTGCGGCGGTCGGCGGCACGGTCGGCGCCGGGGTGATCCTGCTCTCGCTCCTGATGGCGACCGGTCTGCAAGGCGCGGCCGTGATTGCGACCGACGCGCTCCTGTCCATCGCCATCGGTGCCTCGCGCTTGGCTGTGTTCGGTTTGGCAGGCGCGATCGACTTGCAGACGATTGCGTTTGCGTTGCTGATCGGGCTCGTGGCGTTTCCGGGTGCGTTCCTGGCGAGGACGTTCGTAACGCGGCTGCCGGTTCATGTGCACACCTACCTCCTCGACGCGGTGGTGCTGTTCGGAGGCGCGGTGATGGTCTACGGCGCGCTGACGCGGTGAGCTGCTTTGCGAATGCCGCTTAAGGCCATTTCACCACTGGCGGCATGGAGGACAGGATCGACTCCACATTGCCGCCGGTGCGCAGTCCAAAGATCGTGCCGCGGTCGTAGAGCAAGTTGAACTCGACATAGCGGCCGCGACGCACGAGCTGCTCCTCACGTTCGGCCTCGCTCCACGCCGTCGCGACGTTTCTCCGAACCAGTTCGGGATAGATCTTGAGAAAGGCGCGCCCGACGTCCTGCGTGAAGGCAAAGGTCTCGTCCCAATCGGTCTCAAGATAGTCGTAGAAGATGCCGCCGATGCCGCGCATCTCACCGCGATGCTTGAGCGTGAAATAGTCGTCGCACCAGCTTTTGAACTTGTCGTAGGGCGCGACGGCCGGGTGGCCGTCGCAGGCCGCCTTCATGGCGGAATGAAACGCAATCGTATCCGGATCGGATTGGGTGCGGCGGCGCTCTAGCACTGGCGTCAGATCGGCGCCGCCGCCAAACCACGCCTTGCCCGTGACCACAAAACGGGTGTTCATGTGCACCGCCGGAACATGCGGATTGTGCATGTGGGCGATCAGCGAGATGCCGGACGCCCAGAACCGCGGGTCGGCTTCGGCGCCGGGAATCTCCTTGCGGAATTCCGGCGCGAACTCGCCGTGCACGGTCGAGCAATGCACCCCGACCTTCTCGAACACACGGCCGCGCATCATCGCCATGACGCCACCGCCGCCGGCCGCGCCGGAATGGTCAGTCCGCTGCCAGGGCGTGCGTTCGAAACGGCCGGCCGGACGTTGGGCGAGCGGCGCCGCGGCCGGCAGTGCGTCCTCGATCGTTTCCAACGCCGCGCAAATATCGTCGCGCAGTCGCTCGAACCAGGTTCGCGCGCGGGCTTTGCGGGCCTCCAAGATTTTGACGTCCATCGCCGGCTCCCAGCCGGACTATAGTGTCATGACCCAGTCATGAAACGCCCGAAATCTCGTCCGGCGATCGGCTATGATCGGCGAATCTCGGGAGGTGACTGTGCGCAGCCGCCTGATATTGACGCGACGCCGGTTTGTGACCACGGCAGCTTCCGCCGGCGCGATCACGCTCGCGGGCGGTTTGGCCCGTCCCTCTATCAGCCGCGCCAATGATCGACCGCTGATTACGCATGGCGTGCAGTCGGGCGATGTCGGCACGGATTCCGGTGTGATTTGGGCGCGCGCCGATCGTCCCGCCCGCATGCAGATCGAAATCGCGACCACCGACAGCTTCCGTGACGTACGACAAGGCGTATTCGTCGACGCGCTTCCGGAGAGCGACTTCACCGCCAAGGTGCTGATCGAAGACCTGCCGGCCGGGCAGGACATCTTCTATCGGGTGCGCTTCATGGACCATTCCGCGCCGACCATCCTGAGCGAGCCGGCCGTGGGTCGTTTTCGCACGGCGCCGAGCGACAAGCGCGCGGTGTCGTTTGTCTGGGGCGGCGACGTCTGCGGTCAGGGGTGGGGCATCGACGAGGCTCAAGGCGGGATGCGGATGTGGGCCACCATGGGCAAACAGCGCCCGGATTTTTTTATCCATTGTGGCGACTCGATCTACGCCGACGGCCCGCTGTTCGCCGAGGCCAAGCTGCGGGACGGCCGAGTCTGGAAGAACGTCATCACCGAAGCAAAATCGAAAACGGCCGAAACGCTCGCCGATTTTCGCGGCTGCTACCAATACAATCTCACCGACAAGAACGTGCTGGCGTTCAATGCTGAAGTTCCGACATTCGCCCAGTGGGACGATCATGAGGTGTTCAACGACTGGTACCCGGACGAGCCGATTGGCCGCGCCGAGCATCAGCAAAGAAAACTCACCGTGAAAAACATGATGACGCTGGTGGCCCGCGCGGGCCGCGCGTTCCACGAATACATGCCTATTCGCGGCACGCCGGCAGAGCCCGCCCGGGTCTATCGAAAGCTCTCTTATGGACCGCTGCTCGATGTGTTCATGCTCGACACCCGAAGCTACCGCGGACCGAATGCGGCCAACCTGGAGGAGAGCTACGGTCCGGCGGCATATTACTTTGCGCCGCAGCAGATCGCCTGGCTCAAGCGCTCGCTCGCGCGCTCGCAAGCGACCTGGAAGGTGATTGCATGCGACATGCCGCTGGCGCTGATGCGGCGTTATGGCGGTCTACAGGGTACCGGCTCAGATGCGATGGCGCAGAACGATCATGGCGCACCGCGCGGCCGTGAGCTCGAGCTTGCGGACGTGCTGTCGTTCATCAGGCGCGAGCGCATCCGCAATACGATCTGGGTTACGGCCGACGTCCATTACGCCGCTGCGCATTATTTCGATCCCAACAAAGCGGCCTTTCAGGACTTCGAGCCGTTCTGGGAGTTTGTGGCCGGTCCGCTGCACGCCGGCACCGGGCCGTTCATCGAACCCGATCGCAGCTTTGGGCCGCAGGTCGTGTTCCACAAGGCAGGCTTGCGTGAGCCGGGCGTCAACCAAGGGCCGCCCCATGGGTTGCAATTTTTCGGTCATGTGTCGATCGACGGTCCCACCGAGGTCATGACCGTGATGCTCAAGGACATCGACGACAACGCGCTGTGGTCGATCAAACTCGATCCGAAGTGAACGGTCTAGAACGGGATGACTTTTCTTCGAATCGTCATCCCGATCTAGCTTATTGCTTGAGCATGATCTTTTCCGAAAACCGCTTCACACTTTTCGGGATCATGCTTCAGGCTCTGGCCAATCCGCCGGTCTGCCGCATCGCCTCACCCAGCACCATGGCAGCCGCCATCGCCACATTGATCGAGCGCAGCCCAGGCCGCATGGGGATGCGAAGCCGCGCATCGGCCGCCTGATGCACGGCCTCGGGCACGCCCGAGGAACTCGCGGCCGAACAGCAGCACATCCTCCGGCCGATAGGCGTGATCGAGGTAAGAAAGCTCGGTAGCGGTGGTGAACAGGACGAGCCGCAGGCGTTGCGCTTGCCGCCAGGCCTCGAACGCCGCCCAGGAGACGTGGCGCAGCAATGTCACCTGATCGAGATAGTCCATCCCGGCGCGGCGGAAGGCGCGGTCCGAGGTGGCAAACCCGGCCGGCTCGATGATATGGGCCTCGACCCCGAGGCAGGCCGCCAGCCGAAGAATCGTGCCGGTGTTTTGCGGGATGTCCGGTTCATAAAGCGCAATCCGCATGCGGTCGTTTCGCCCTCGCACCGAGCCGCGTCAATGGCCGAATCGCCTGGGGCGCGAAGGATTTGTGCGACTCATGTGCAACTCGTTGTGCGAACTCTTGAGCTTTGCGGCCCGGGCGGGCTTGCGCTCGCTTTGCAAGGGTGCCAATAAACCCCGCCGGATCGCCGCCTTTTGTTCTGCCCCAGGGCTTTGGCGGACAGGACTTGGGCGGCCGGCCCGACCGCCACCGCGCCTCCCGCGTGAGACTGCGGTTCGCCGCGCGGATGGGCTGACCGGCCAACGAGGGACTTGGATACCGTGGCAACAATTTCGGCCGAGCCGACACGACGCGATTTCCTTTACATCGCCACCGGCACCGTGGGCGCCGTCGGCGCCGCCGCCGTGCTGGTGCCGCTGATCGCGCAGATGAACCCGGACGCTTCCACGATCGCGGCCGGCGCCCCGATCGAGGTCGATCTCGGCCCGATCGCCGAGGGCCAGGTCATCAAGGTGTTCTGGCGCGGCAAGCCGATCTTCGTCAGCCATCGCACCAAGAAAGAGATCGAGGAGGCGCAGAAGGTCGACGTCGGCAGCCTTCCCGATCCCGAGGCCGACGCCAAGCGCGTCAAGCAGGGCCACGACCAGTGGCTCGTGCTGATCGGCATCTGCACCCATCTCGGCTGCATCCCGCTGGCGCACCAGGGCACCTACGACGGCTTTTTCTGCCCGTGCCACGGGTCGCAATACGATACGTCAGGCCGCATCCGGCAGGGCCCCGCGCCGAAGAATTTGCCGTTGCCGCCCTACAAATTCCTTTCCGATTCCAGGATCCGGATCGGCGAGGAGGACACGGCCAAAGCCTAGGGTTGGACGATGAGCGGACACTCGACCTACCAGCCGCAGAACGCCTTCATGAAGTGGCTGGAACGCCGGCTTCCGATCGCGAGCTTGGTTCATTCCTCGTTCGTCGTCTATCCGACGCCGCGCAATCTGAATTACTGGTGGACGTTCGGCGCGATCCTGACCTTCATGCTGGCCGCGCAGATCGTCACCGGCGTCATTCTGGCCATGCACTACACGCCGCATGTCGATCACGCATTCGATTCCGTCGAGCACATCATGCGCGACGTGAACTATGGCTGGCTGTTGCGCTATCTGCATGGCAACGGCGCGTCGATGTTCTTCCTTGCCGCCTACATCCACATGTTCCGCGGCATGTACTACGGCTCGTACAAGGAGCCGCGCGAGGTGCTCTGGATCCTCGGCGTGATCCTGCTGCTGTTGATGATCATGACCGGCTTCATGGGCTACGTGCTGCCGTGGGGCCAGATGAGCTATTGGGCCGCCGTCGTCATCACCAACCTGTTTTCGGCGATCCCGCTGGTTGGCGAGAGTATCGTCACCTGGCTGTGGGGCGGATACGCGGTCGGCAATCCGACGCTCAACCGCTTCTACTCGCTGCACTACCTCTTGCCGTTCGTGATCGTCGGCGTCGTGATCCTGCACATTTGGGCGCTGCACGTGGTCGGGCAGAACAATCCGACCGGCATCGAGCCCAAGACCGACAAGGATATGGTGGCCTTCACGCCTTACGCGACGATGAAAGACGGCTTCATGGTGGCGTGCTTCTGCATCCTGTACGCCTGGTTCGTGTTCTACATGCCGAACTATCTCGGCCACGCCGACAATTACATACCGGCCAATCCGGCGGTGACGCCGACCCATATCGTGCCCGAATGGTACTATCTGCCGTTCTACGCGATCCTGCGCGCGATCCCGAACAAGCTGCTGGGCGTGATCGCGCTCGGCTCCTCGATCGCGATCCTCGCTTTCCTGCCGTGGCTTGATACGTCGCGGGTGCGCTCGGCCAATTACCGCCCGCTCTACCGGCAGTTCTTCTGGATCATCGTGCTGGTCGCGATCGGTCTCGGCTGGCTCGGCTCCAAGCCCGCGGAGGGTGGCTACGTGATCGCGGCGCGCATCCTCACCTTCTATTACTTCGCGCACTTCCTCGTCATCCTGCCGGTGCTCGGCTGGGTCGAAAAGACCAGGCCGCTGCCGAACTCGATTTCGGAGTCGATTCTGGCTTCGAAGCGGGCGGCGAGCTGAACGGCGGGGAGAGCACGATGTCGCGAAAACTTCTCGCCCTGATTGCCGCAGGCTCGCTTCTGGGCCTGACCGCGCTCGCAACGGCGCAAGAGTCGCACGACCAGCCGGTGCCGCCGCGGCAGAAATGGTCGTTCTCCGGCCCGCTCGGCCTCTACGACCGCGGCCAATTGCAGCGCGGCTTCAAGGTCTACAAGGAGGTCTGTCAGGTCTGCCACGGCCTCAAGATGATCGCCTTCCGCAACCTGGCCGACCTCGGCTATTCGGAAGCCCAGGTCAAGGCCATCGCCAGCGAATACAAGATCCAGGATGGCCCGAACGACCAGGGCGACATGTTCGAACGCAACGGCCGGCCGGCCGATTACTTCCCGACGCCATGGCCGAACGAGAATGCCGCCCGCGCGCGTTATAACGGCGTGCCGCCCGACATGTCGGTGCTCGCCAAGGCGCGCACGTACGAGCGCGGCTTTCCCTGGTTCATTTTCGACATGTTCACCCAATTCCAGGAACAGGGCGTCGACTATGTTCATGCCCTGCTGGTCGGCTACGAGTTCGAAGGCGCCGGCCGGCGTCACGCTGCCGCAGGGCACGTTCTACAACAAGTATTTTCCCGGCCATGCGATCGCGATGCCGCCACCCTTGACCGACAAGCGCGTCGACTACTCCGACGGTTCGCCCACCACGGTCGATCAATACGCCAAGGACGTCACCGCGTTCATGATGTGGGCGGCGGAGCCGCATATGGAGGCCCGCAAGCGCATCGGCTTCCAGGTCATGATCTTCCTGATCGTGCTCTCGATCCTGATGTATTTCACCAAAAAGAAGGTCTGGGCCGACGCCCACTGACAAGACCGATCTTGACGAAGGGCCCCTCCGGGGCCCTTTTTGTTTGTCCGGGCAAAGGGGAGCGAATGACCAAGGCGGTGCTCGGCGTGATCGGCGGCTCCGGCATCTACGATTTGCCGGGACTGGAGAACGTGCGCGAGCAGCGCATCGCAAGCCCGTGGGGCGAGCCGTCCGGGCCGTTGCGGATCGGTGTAATTGCCGGCCTGCCGGTGGTGTTCCTGCCGCGCCACGACAAGGGCCACCGGCTGTCGCCCTCCGACATCAACTACCGCGCCAACATCGACGCGCTCAAGCGCGCCGGCGTCACCGACCTGGTTTCGCTGTCGGCCTGCGGCTCGTTCAAGGAGGAGCTGCCGCCCGGCACGTTCGTGCTGGTCGACCAGTTCGTCGACCGCACCCACCGGCGCGAAAGCTCGTTTTTCGGCAAGGGGCTGGTGGCGCATGTCTCGATGGCGCATCCGGTGTCGCCGCGGCTGCGCATCCATCTCGCCAACGCCGCGATGGCCGAAGGCATCGGCGTGGTGCGCGACGGCACCTATGTCTGCATCGAAGGCCCGCAGTTCTCGACGCTCGCCGAGAGCCTGACCTACAAGCAGCTCGGCTATGCGGTGATCGGCATGACCAACATGCCGGAGGCCAAGCTCGCGCGCGAGGCCGAGCTTTGCTACGCGACCGTCGCCATGGTGACCGACTTCGACTGCTGGCATCCCGACCACGATGCGGTCACGGTGGCCGACATCATCAAGGTGCTGGTCGCCAATGCCGAGAAGGCCAAGCGTCTGGTGGCAAGGCTCGCCCGCGACTTCCCGCGCGAGCACGAGCCGTGTCCGATCGGCTCCGACCGCGCGCTCAATTCGGCGCTGATCACCGCACCCGAGGCGCGCGATCCCGAGCTGATCAAGAAGCTCGATGCTGTGGCCGGACGCGTGCTGGCCTAAGCGGCTTAGGTTCGGCGCAATTATTCGACGCGAAGCCCGGTTGCGTGCGCCGCTTGGCTGCCATTGGCGCCATTGACCGCTGACGGGCTGGCAACAGGCTGAGCCCGATCGAAAGCGCTTTGGGACACGTCCAGGGCGAGGGCTGGCAGCGTCACCGCTTCGCGGCAAATTTTCCGGCGCGGCGTCAGCACGTCGACGCTGCCGTCGGCAACGTCGTCGCCGTTCTGGTTGACCACGCGCACGTCGAGCGTGAGCTGGCGGCCGATGCCATGGCGGACGCGTACGGTCACGTTCACGGTGATCGTATCGTCGAGCACAATCGGACGGCGATAGTTCAGGTTTTGGTTCAAGAACACCGTGCCGGGGCCCGGCAGCTTGGTGCCGACCAGGGTGGAGACAACGGCGTTCACCCAGGTGCCTTGCGCGACGATCTTGCCGTACATGTTGGCGCCGGCAAATGCCTCGTCGACGTGGATCGGGTTCAAGTCGCCCGACAGCCTGGCGAACAGCAGCACGTCGCTTTTGGTGATGGTACGTTGGATGCTGCTGGTGTCGCCGACCCGGATCTCGTTGATGGTCCGGTTCTCAAGCATACGCATGGCTTCCCCCAACCCTGCCGGCCAACAGTCGTTCTTTTCGGCAGCCCCGCCGAGCATTAGCACGGCCGTTCGGAGGAACGCCAGTCAGCGCGCAAAACGTGTATATGTCGAGCGATTGCATCGCGCGCCGCGCCCGGCCAAAGTGGCGCCGCAACGTGAGCACGAGCTAAATATGGTTTCCGCCAACTTCGAGCACGATCTGCGGGCATCGATCCGCACCATCCCGGACTATCCCAAGCCCGGCATCATGTTCCGCGACATCACCACGCTGCTCGGCAACGCGCGGGCGTTTCGCCGCGCCGTCGACGAGCTGGTGCAGCCCTGGGCGGGCATGAAGATCGACAAGGTTGCGGGCATCGAGGCGCGCGGCTTCATCCTGGGCGGCGCGGTCGCGCATCAGGTTTCGGCCGGCTTCGTGCCGATCCGCAAGAAGGGCAAGCTGCCGCACAAGCGGGTCAGCATCGCCTACTCACTGGAATACGGCCTCGACGAGATGGAGATCCACGAGGACGCGGTCGCCAAAAGCGAGCGCGTCATCCTGGTGGACGATCTGATCGCGACCGGCGGCACCGCCGAAGGCGCCGTCAAGCTGCTGCGCCAATTGGGCGCCGAGGTGCTCGCCGCTTGCTTCATCATCGACTTGCCCGAGCTTGGCGGCGCCGACAAGCTGCGTAAGCTCGACGTGCCGGTGCGCACGCTGATCGCCTTCGAAGGGCACTAGATCGGATCATGCGAGCTACGCCGACCGGCGTAGCTCTGGGTGCACGTCGTCGAGCACGGCGCGCAGCTCGATCGCGCGGAAGGTCAGGAACACGCAGCGAATCCAGGTGTACAGCTCCGCCGTGGTGTCGGTGACCTTGGCGGCGTAGTCGAGGAACGAGAACCTCGGCCGGTCGACGATCGAGCGCAGCACCGCGGTGAGCGCCGGGATGCTCACCGCCGCGCCGCCGCGAGGCGACGGCGGGAAAAACTTGCGATAGCGCTCGATCTGCGGCACCGCTTCGTTCAGCACCGCAACCAGCGTACAGTTCGGGAAGCGGTCGCCGAGCATGGCGTAGCCCTTGCGGGCGCGGTCATCGGCGTCGGCGAGGAACAGCACGATCGGCACAATGGCGCGACGCCGCGCCTCGACCACGAAATTGACCTCCTGCATCACGCGAAAAAATCGCTCCAGCTGGTTGTGCGCGAGGTCGATGACCTTCGGCACCTCGTCCGGCATGATCAGCGCGTCGAACAGCGCCATCTCGCCCTGCGTGTCACGCAGGCTCGCGGCGGCGGTATAGGACGGCAGGTACTCCAGCAGCGTGAAGTCGTCTGGATTGACGTCGAAGCCCGCAACCGGCCGGCTTTGGGCGCAGAAATATTCGACCAGCGCGCGCGCGATCAGCGTCTTGCCGACGCGGGGCCGCGACGAGGTGACGATGAAGATCGGCGTCCGTCGTTGCATCAGGCCGCCAGCAATCGATCCGCCGGCTCGATCAACCGGCGGCCTTTGTTTCCGCCTGGCGAGCCGCGCCTTTGCGCTGCTGCTCCGCCGCCACCAGATCGATCAGCTTCACGCGGTCGAACTCGGCCCACACGTTGCCGAGCCAATGCCTGACATAGCCGCGCAGCACGAATGAAAACGACGCAGCTTGGCCGCTGGCGCCCTTGTTGGCGATGAACGACACGTAGGGCACCGAGGCCACCTCCACCTGCTCGCACGCCATCTCGTTGAGCTTGGGGACGGTGATGTCGTGGGCGTCCTTGATCTTCTTGAAATAGCTGTTGTAGGTCGCCGGATCCCACTCGAAGAACGTGGTGCTGTTGATGAAGTTGCGCACCAGGATGTAGTGGGCGTCGTCCATGAAGGGCGCGGTGTCGTCGATTTCGCTGAGCGAGGCGATCGAGGGCCCCAGGATGTGAAACACCGTGAAGCTGATCTGGTTCTTTTTCACCGCTTCCAGGAAGCCGATGTCGCGCAGCGCCCGAAGCGTGGTCGAGAGCAGCCCGGCGCGGACGTCGATCACCGTGACCTGGGCGGTCGTGTTCGTCAGCGTGTCGAAAATCTTCATCTGGTCGGTGGCGGTGGTGATGTCGACCACCTCGCTGACGTTCGGATGGAAACGACGCAGCGTCCCCTTCGGCGCCTCGGTGTCGAATGCGCGGGTCGAGATATCGTGGGCGATGAAATAATCGAGCAGCGCGCGCGACACCGTGGTCTTGCCGACGCCGCCCTTGTCCGCTCCCACCAGAACCACAGCCGGCTTTGCCATTGGGACTGTCCCGCTATGCGGTTGCGACCGACATCGAGTTGATTCGAATCGAAAGATGGCAGAACAATTTGGCGATTGATATGAAACCGCGGGACATTTCCCCCGCTTCTCAAGCGCTCGCAGCGTGCCGCGGCGATCAGTTGCCGCGCGCCGGACCCCATGGACCCGGAGGCGCGCCGCCGGGCGCCGATTCGCCTGGCGCGCCGCCACCGAGCACGACCGGCGGCTTGGACGGCAGGAATGGCGGTTGGGAGCGTGCCGGCCGGCGCGTCTGCCTGCGCCGCTTCCTCGTCCTGCCCCGACGGTTCCGTCAGGTCGGGCAGGGCGAGCGGGCCGGGATCGTGGCCGCCGGCGTATTGCACCAGCGCGGCAATCCGGCGATCGATCGAGGGATGGGTGTCGAACAGGTTCGCAAAGCCTACGCGCGGGTTGTCGAGGCACATTTCCATGACCGCGGAGGGCGCGCCTTCGAGCTCGCCACGGCCCTCGATCTTGCGGAGCGCCGTGATCATCGCGTCGGGATTCTTGGTCAGCTCGACCGAGCCCGCATCGGCCAAAAACTCGCGCTTGCGCGACAGCGCGAACCGGATCACCACCGAGAGCAGCCAGGCGAATGCGACCAGCGCGATGGCGATGACGATGGCGATGCCTGCGCCACCCCGGCCGCGGTCGCCGTCGCTGGAGCGGCCGCCGCCGAAGCGCATGCCGCCCTGAAACATCACGCGGAACAACAGTTCGGCGAAAAAGCTGATGACGCCGGCGATGATGACGGCGATCACCAGCATGCGGACGTCGTCGTTGCGGATGTGGGTCAGCTCATGGCCGAGCACCGCTTCGACCTCGGCGTCGTCGAGACGATCCAGCAGGCCGGTGGTGACCGTGATGGAATATTGCCGTTGGTTGAGGCCACTGGCGAAGGCGTTGAGCGCGTCGTCCTCGATCACCTTGAGCTTGGGCATGGTGATGCCGCGCGAGATGCAGAGGTTTTCCAGCAGATTATAAAGCCGGGGCTGCTCCTGGCGCGTGACCTCACGGCCGCCGGTGACGGCGTCGATCAGCGATTGATTGAACAGGTAGGCGAACACCATCCAGGCGACCGTCGCCGCGGTCGCGACCGGCGCGGCCCAGATCAGGTCGCGCCACGCCTGGTGCAACAGCCATTGCGTCGAGGCGTCATAGCTCAGCGCCTCGGCCAGCAGCGCGCCGGCAAACACCATCACATAGACGAGGAAGAACAGCCCCAGCAGCAGCGCGATCGAGCGCCGCTTGTTGGACTGGATGTGGCTGTAGAGACCGTAGGCGGCAGCCATGGTCCCCTCCCGCCAATTGCGGGCCGGAGGCTAGAATTTCACCTGTGGTGCTTTTTCCATCACGGCCCGCTCTTCGCCGACGTCGAAGAACGTCCGCGGGCCGAAGCCCAGTGCGCCGGCGAACAACGCGGCCGGGAACTGTTGGATGCCGGTGTTGTACTCCTGCACCGAATTGTTGAAGAACCGCCTTGCCGCGGCGATCTTGTTCTCGATATCGGACAGCTCGGATTGCAGCTGCTGGAAGTTCTGGTTGGCCTTGAGGTCCGGGTAGGCCTCGGACAGGGCGAACAGCTGGCGCAGCGCGCCGGACAGCATGTTTTCGGCGGCGGCCTGTTGCGCCGGACCTTGCGCCGTCATCGCGGCGTTGCGCGCCTTGACCACCTCTTCGAGCGTGCCGCGCTCGTGGGCGGCATAGCCCTTCACGGTCTCTATCAGGTTGGGAATGAGGTCGTGGCGCTGCTTGAGCTGCACGTCGACGTCGGCAAAGGACTGGCCGACCCGCTGCCGCATCGCAACGAGCTGGTTGTAGATCATGACGATCCACATCACGAAGACGACGATCACTCCGAGAACGATCCAGCCGGTCGTGGACATGGGATTGGCTCCTGGCAGGGGTCACAGGGGTCAAATGGCAGGGTACGCAGGATCGGACGCGCCGGACATGGTGCCGGGAATGGCGGTCCCGGACGCCTGGTCGGGGCCAGCAACAGTTAGGTTGGGCGCGCCGGCAATAAAAGACCCGAAGAAATCCCAACTAACCCAGCCAAAAACAGGCAAAAGCCCTCAAAAAAATGACCCCAGGCAGATCAGGCCTGGGGTCGATGCGCTGGACGGCTCGTTCGGGGGTATGGGGGGAAGCCGTCCCGCGACTGTAACGGGCTCTCAACGCGGTCGGGCCGGTTCGGTTCCGGAGCAATCGAAAAAAGTTTCAAAAAATCCCGAGGGGTTATCCACAGCTTCCACAGTCTGCCTTGATTTGCCCCGGTCCGGCCATCGCTGCGTCACCGCAAATCCGTAGAACGGCCTACACCCGGCGGGGGAGGGACCGATGGGGACGGTGATGATCCGCTGCCCGCGGACCGGGCAGGCGGTTTCGACTGGAATTGAGACCGAGCCGTCGGTGTTCAGCCGGCTGCCGGAGGTTGCGGCACGGACGCATTGCCCAATCTGCGGCGCCGAACATGTCTGGACTGCGCGCGAAGCATGGCTCGCGGAGCCGTCGCTGGTTTCCGCTGAAGGCGGCGAATGTTCCGCTTAAGGCCGGCTGACCGCTTGGCTCCGGATAACTTTTCGTCTCGAAAGCCGATTCCCACCCCGGATCAAGTCCGGGGTGGGCTTTTTCGGGATCATGCTTTTTCCTTGAGCATGATCTTTTCCGAAAACCGGTTCCCACTTTTCGGGATCATGCTTTAGCTCGCTTCCCTGATCTTGACCGCGGCTTCGAGGTCGACCGACACCAGTTGCGAGATGCCGCGCTCGGCCATGGTCACGCCGAACAGCCGGTTCATGCGCGCCATGGTGATCGGGTTGTGGGTGATGATGACAAAGCGCGTATCGGTCGAGCGCGTCATCTCGTCGAGCAGGTCGCAGAACCGCTCGACGTTGTGATCGTCGAGCGGCGCATCGACCTCGTCCAGCACGCAGATCGGCGCCGGATTGGTCAGAAACACCGCGAAGATCAACGCCAGCGCGGTCAGCGCCTGTTCGCCGCCGGACAGAAGCGACAGCGTCGCCGGTTTCTTGCCCGGCGGCTTGGCGAAGATTTCCAGCCCCGCCTCCAGCGGGTCCTCGTGCTCGATCAGCTGCAGCTCGGCGGTGCCGCCGCCGAACAATTCGGTGAACAGCCGCTGGAAGTGGGAGTTGACGATCGCGAACGACGACAGCAGCCGCTCGCGCGCCTCCTTGTTCAGGCTCAGAATGCCCTGGCGCAGCCGCGCGATCGCCTGCACCAGGTCGTCGCGCTCGGCGGCGAGCTTGTCGTGCTGCTCCTCGATCTCGCGCAATTCCTCTTCGGCGCGCAGATTGACGGCGCCGAGCCGCTCACGGTCGCGCCGCAGGCGCTCGAGCTCCGCCTCGATCGTGGCGACGTCGGGAAGCGGGGCATCCGGCTCGATGCCGGCGAGCTGCGCGACCGCCTCCGGCTCGACTTCGAGCATCTCGTGGATCTCGTGCGCGATGTCGGACAGCCGGCGCTTGGCGCCCTCGACGCGTTCGGTCGAGCGGGCGGCCTCCTCGCGGGCGGCGCCGAGCGCTTCGAGCGCCGCTCGCACGGCGCGGTCGGTGGCGGCGAGCGCGTTCTCGGCCTCGGCCAGGCGATCGGCGGCGGCGGCGCGGGCGGTTTCGGCGGCCTGCACCTCGCCGATCAGCAAGCGGCGCTTTTCTTCGAACGCCTTCGGCGCGTCGGCAAGCGCGGCCTGCTCCGTCTTGGCTTCGGCGCTGCGGGTGTCGAGGGTCGCGATCTGGGCGATGGCGCGCTCGCGCCGCGCGCTCCAGGCCTGCTGGTCGGTGGCGATCGCCGAAAGTCGGCGCTCGGCGAGTTCGGCTTCGCGTGCCAGCGCCTGCGCCTCGGCCCGCACATCGGCCAGCGCCGAGCGTTTGCCGTCGATGTCGATGCGGACGGCGGCAAGCTCCTGCTCGAGATGGCCGGACGCCGGCAGCGCCGCCAGCGCGCTCTCGGCTTGCGCCGCGCCCGCCTGCGCTTCGTTCTTGCCGGCAACCAACCGCGTCATCGCCTCGGTCAGCGCCGAGATGCGGGCGGCGTTGCGCGCCGCCTCGCGTTCGCCCGCGGCATGCAGGTCGCGCGCGCCGTCGGCCTCGCGCTGGGCTGCGCGCCAATGCTCGCGCGCCTGCGCCTCGGCGGCCGCGGCGGCCGCCAAGGCGGCCTGCGCCAGGTCCACGGCCTTGCGCTTGTCGTCGACCGCGGCGCGGCTGACGGCAAGCTCGCCGTCGATGTCGGAGAGCCGGCTGCGCTGGGCCAGCCGCCGCGCCGCGCCGGTCGGCGCGTGGGCGTCGGCGGCAAAGCCGTCCCAGCGCCAGAGATCGCCGTCGCGCGAAACCAGGCGCTGGCCGGGCTTGAGCTGCGCCACCAGCGACGCGCCATCGCCGCGCGCGACCACGCCGATCTGCGCGAGACGGCGGGCCAGCTCCGGCGGCGCCTTGACGTATTGCGCAAGCGACGTCACGCCCGCCGGCAGCGCCGGGTCCGCGGGATCGAGCGCCGCACCCGTCCAGCGCATGGCGTGGCTCTGATCGATCGGCGCATCGAGATCGTCGCCAAGCGCGGCGCCGAGCGCCGTTTCATAGCCCTTCTCGACCGTGATCTTGTCGATCACCGGCGGCCACATGCTCTGCGTCTCGACCGCCAGCAGCTTCATCAGCGTCTTGGCCTCGGTATCGAGGCGCTGCGCCGCGCGCTCGGCGTCGGCGAGCGGCAGGCGCGCGGCATCGAGGTCGCGCCGGGCATCGTTGTGGGTGGCTTCGGCGGCGAGCGCCGCCTGCTCGGCCTTGGCGATGGCGGCCTGCGCGCCGGCCACGGCTGCGGCAAGCGCAGCGAGATCGGGACGGCTCTGGCCGGTCGCGGCCAGGCCCGCCTCGATATTGGCGATCTCGCTTTCGATCCTGGCGACGCGCTCGGACTGCTCGCGCGCGGTCTGCGCCAGTTGATTGCGCCGCGCGGCGAGGTCGGCGAGCTCGCCGGTGAGCTTGCTGAAGGTCGCTTCGACCGCTGCAACCACGCTCTCGGCCTCGGTCGCGCGCGCATCGACGCCTGATCGGCGCTCCGCGCTCGCCGCGGCGTCGCGCTTGAGCGTCTCGTCTTCCTGGCCGAGCTGTTCGAGCGCGGCCTCGGCGTCGGCGACCAGGGTCCGCTCGCGCGCGACGTCTTCGGCGAACTGCGCGAGCCTGCGCTCGAGCTCGGCCATGCGTTCGCGGGCGCGGGTCTCCTCGGCGTCGAGTGTGTCGCGGGCGATCAGCAGGCGCTGAAGGGCGGCGGCAGCGCGCGCCTCGTTTTCCCGCAATGGCGGTACCGCGGCGGCAGCGCCCTCGCGGCCTTTGCCGACGTCGCTCTGGGCGAGCGTCGCTTCGGCAACCGCGCGCACGCTCAAATCCTTGGCCCGCTCGCTATCGGCGACCTCGGTCTTGGCGCCGAGCCAGCGCAGGCAATAGAGCGTGGCTTCGACCTTGCGCACCTCGGCGGAGACGTTGCGATAACGGATCGCCTGCCGCGCCTGGCGCTTGAGCGCGTCGATCTGGCCGGCCAATTGCTGGACCACGTCCTCGACCCGAACCAGGTTGGTCTCGGCCGCCTTGAGCCGCAGCTCCGCTTCGTGCCGACGCGCGTGCAGGCCGGAAATGCCGGCGGCCTCTTCCAGCACGCGCCGGCGCTGCTCGGGCTTGGCCTGGATGATCTCGCCGATGCGGCCCTGGTGGACCAGCGCAGGCGAACGCGAGCCGGTCGAGGCGTCGGCGAACACCGTCATCACGTCGCGCGCACGCGCCTCGCGGCCGTTGATGCGATAGACCGAGCCCTTCTCGCGCTCGATCCGGCGCGAAATGTCGAGTTGATCGTGTTCGTTGAACTGCGCCGGCGCCTCGCGCTTGGAATTGTCGATCTGGATCGCGACCTCGGCGGTGTTGCGCGGCGGCCGATTGTTGGTGCCGGAGAAGATCACGTCGTCCATCTCGGCGGCGCGCATCGACTTGTGCGAGGTCTCGCCCATCACCCAGCGCAGCGCCTCGACCAGGTTCGACTTGCCGCAGCCGTTCGGCCCGACTACGCCGGTCAGGCCCGGCTCGATCAGGAAATCGGTCGGCTCGACGAAGGATTTGAACCCGATCAGCCGCAGGCGCGTGAGTTTCATTTCAGTTCGATTCCGGTCGGTTCAGGCTTCGGTGCCCCCGGGCAGAATCCATCACCGGCTCAGGCCCATGGCAGGGGTCGAGCAGGGCGGGTGCCACGTTTCGGCGGAGAATGAATCGGCGGCGCGCGCCGAGCAACCGACCGCCGCCAATTATCCCCTTCTCAATCCGTCGTAAACGCGAAAAAATCTCTGGATATCAACGCCGTACGCCATAATCGTGATGGCCGAAAAGCACCCGCGCGGGAGCGCCGCGCAGGCGCCATGGGCGTCCGATTTTGGGCTGAAACAGCGTGCTGATTCGCGGCCGGGTCAGCTCTTCGGCAGCAGCGGATCGATCACCTTGGCGAGGTCGTTTACGGTTCGGATGTCCGGCACTTTCTTGCCGTTGACGAACACGGTCGGCGTTGAACTCGACACCGAATTTCTTGGCCGCGCGATCCTGCTCGCCTTGCAAGCCGTCGAGTATCTTCTTGTCGTTCAAGCAGCCTTTGAAACTTTCCTCGCTCATGCCGGCTTGCCGGGCGATCGCAAGCAGCGGCGGGATCGGATCCTGAACGAACGCCCACTTGTCCTGCTGCTCAAACAGCAGATCGACCATCGCAAAATATTTGTCCTTGCCGAAGCAGCGCGCCAGCGCGGAGCCGGCGGCGCCGCGGATGTTCAGCGGAAACTCACGGAAGATGAAGCGGATCTTGCCGGTGTCGATGTACCGCTTCTTGAGGTCCGGATAGACCTCCTTGTGGAAATGCGCGCAGTGCGAGCACCACAGCGATGCGTATTCGATGACCGTGACCGGCGCATCCTCCTTGCCGAGCCACATTTCGCCCAACACCGGCGGAACCATCAGCTCCGACGGCCCTTGCGCCAGCGATGGCAGGGCAAAGCTCGCGCTCAGGGCGGCAACGATGGCGAGCGAACTCGTGCCCGCGATGAAGTCTCGGCGCGTGATCAAAGGAAAGCTCCGTGTTTAAACCGATCCGATCCCAGGCGTTGATACCCACTTTTCGGGCAGGATACCGGTGTGAATGTGGCATCGGCGCGCCGCTTCGCCAAGGGCTACGGTCACGATGGTTTGATCGCAGTAAGCGCCAAAGCGCTGGATTCAACGACGTTTCACGGCTGCGCCGAGGCGAGCGAGCGCCTTTCGCAGATCGTCGTCGGCGACCGCCGTCAGGGTGGCGGCAACCCGCTCTGCCTCGGCGAGGTCGGCCGCGGGCGGCGGCAATGGCGGCTCGCGGCGCGTCAGCGGCGCCTGCCGCAATGCGATGCGGCCGACCGCTTGCCAGCCAAAGAACCGGTTGACCCGCTCCAGGATCACGTTGGCGAGGTGCTGGATCTCGACCGCCGCCGGTCCCTCGACGCGGAGCACCAGCGTGGCGGGCTGCGGCGGCTCGTCGCCCTGGGTGCGTTGCCATTGCAGCTTGACCGGTTCGGCGTGCGCCGCGATCTCCGGTCCGACGATGGTCTGCCAGCGGGTCACCAGCTCAGTCGAGGCAAAGCCCTGCTTCTTGAACGTCGCGGCCAGAAATCCGGTTGTGAGTTCGGCGAGCGAGCGGGCGGGTCGGGGCTTGTGCACGTTGGGGAGCTCTGTCACATCGAGTCAACATGACGGTAGCAGTCCGCGCAGCGCGCCAAAAGCAATTCAAATCACCGCTTGTGGGCGAAGTGGATGGCTTAGCCTTGCCGCGCAAGCGAGGCAGGGAACAGGCTCGGTCTGCGGCAACGCCATCCGATATCCTGCTCGCCTGGTACGATCGCCACCGCCGGCGGCTGCCGTGGCGCGCTGGGCCCGGCGAGAGGCCCGCGCCTTATCGTGTCTGGTTGTCGGAGATCATGCTGCAGCAGACCACCGTCAAGGCGGTTGGGCCGTATTACGCGAAGTTCCTGGCGCGCTGGCCGAGCGTGCGGGCGCTTGCCGCAGCGCCGCTGGACGACGTGCTGAAAGCCTGGGCCGGACTCGGCTATTACGCCCGCGCCCGCAACCTGCACGCCTGCGCACAAGCCGTGGTCGAGCGACACGGCGGGCGCTTTCCCGACACCGAAGAGCGGTTGCGGGCCTTGCCCGGCGTCGGCGCCTATACGGCGGCGGCCATCGCGGCGATCGCGTTCGATCGGCGCGCGGTCGCAGTCGACGGCAACATCGAACGGGTGATCGCGCGGCGACACGCGATCGAAGCTGAATTGCCGGCGGCCAAGGCCGACATCCGCGGCCATGCCGAGGCGCTGGTGCCGGCGCAGCGCGCCGGCGATTTCACCCAGGCGCTGATGGACCTCGGAGCGACCGTCTGCACGCCAAAGAAGCCGGCCTGCGGCATTTGTCCTTGGATCGACGATTGCGCGGCGCGCTTACGCGGCGATGCCGAGACGTTCCCGCGCAAGCCGCCGAAGGTCGAGGGCAAGCTGCGGCACGGCGCTTCCTTCGTGGTGGTGCGTGCCGACGGCCAGGTCTTGGTGCGCAGCCGGCCGACCAAAGGATTGCTTGGCGGCATGACCGAGGTGCCCTCGACGCCATGGACCCACGGCTTCGATGAAGCGAGTGTGCTCGCGCAGGCGCCGCTCAAGGCGAAATGGCGGCGGCTGCCCGGCATGGTCGAGCACGGGTTTACGCATTTCCCGCTGCGCCAAGTGGTCTATGTCGCCAAGGCCCCCGTCAGCAGCAAGGCGCCGGCCGGCATGCGCTGGGTCAGCCGCGCCGATCTGCCCGGCGAGGCGCTGCCGAACCTGATGCGCAAAGTTGTCGCGCATGCGGGTCTTGCCTGACGGCTTGCGGGCACCGCCGATCCGGCGCAGGCTCGGTTCGTCACGCGAGAATGATCCCAAGCGAGGATGGTCCGATGAGAATGTCCGCTGCCGCCGTCGCGTTCGCGCTGCTGGCGCTGTCGGGGCCGGATGCGTGGCCGCAAAGCGGCCGGACCATCAAGCTCGTGGTGCCGGCATCGCCCGGCGCCAGCACCGATTTCGTGGCGCGGCTCAGCGCGGAGCACATCAGCCGCCATCAGGGCGTGACCGCGGTGGTCGAGAACCGGGCAGGGGCCAATGGCATGATCGGCGTGGACGCGGTGTCGCGCACCGCGCCCGACGGCAATACGCTGCTGGTGACCGCCAACACCTATCTGCTGGACGATCTGCTGCGCAAACCCAACTACAGTCCGGTCGCAAGCTTCGACCCGGTCTGTTTCCTGGTGCAGACGCCGGCCGTGCTGGTGGTGAACAGCGAGTCGCCGTATCGCACGCTCGCCGACTTCGTGAACGCGGCGCGCGCCAAGCCCGGCGAGTTCAGTCTCGCTGCGGTGGGTCCCGGATCGACCTTTCAGCTTGGCATGATCGAGTTCACGCGCCGGGCCGGCATCAACCTGACCTACGTGCCGTATCCCGGCAGCGCGCCCGCGGTGACCGCGATCGTCGGCAACCATGTCACGTCGGCGATCTCCGGCTACGCCGTGGTGGTCGAGCAGATCAGGGCCGGCCGACTGCGGGCGCTCGCGGCCGCGACCGCGCGGCGGATCGAGCCGCAGCCGGATCTGCCGACCTTCGATGAATCCGGCTACAAGGGCCTCGTCATGGACAATTGGTTCGGCGTGGTCGCACCGGCCAAGACCCCGAAGGACACACTCGCTCAGCTTGCGTCCTGGTTCACCGCGGCGATCGAGGCGCCTGACTCAAAGGCCAAGCTCGCGGCGCAATATCTCTACACCGGTGGGCCGTGCAGCGATCAATTCGGCGCGTTCATTCGCCAGCGTCACGACGAATACGCGCGCCTGGTCAACGAAGCGGGGCTGAAGAAAGAGTGACGCGCGCGTGTCGGGTTACGCGCGACCTTGCTCACTGGAAGCCATAAAGCGCTTTCGCATTCTGCGTCAGAATGCGGTTGCGCACGGCCGCGTCCGGCACCCAATCTGCCAGCACGTCGAGCAGATCGCCGTCGTTCGGCATCTCGCGGCCGTCGAGATTGACGTGCGGCCAGTCCGAGCCCCACACCATCCGCTCGGGTGCATGCGCAACCAGTGCGCGGGCCAGCGGCGTCACCGACGGGTAAGGCGGGTTTTCGCCGGTGCAGCGCATCGGCCCCGACAGCTTCAGCCAGACGCGGCCGGTGTCGAGCATCCTGCGCACGGCTGCCATGGCGGGCTGATCGACGCCACCGGCCGCCGGGATGCTGGCGAAATGGTCGAGCACAATCGGATTTTTCAGCGCCAGCAGCTTGTCGGCATAGTCGATGATGTCGGTGCCGTGCGGATAGAACTGCACGTGCCAGCTGTGCTCGTGGGCGCGCGCGGCGGTGTCGCGGTTGAGATGCGGCACGTGCCCGCCGCGCATGGCGCTCATCATGCGAAGCCCGCGCACGCCGAGCCTGCTCAGGCGCGCGTATTCCGCCGAAGGCGTGTCGTCGCGCATCAGCGCAATGCCGCGAAAGCGATCGGGATATTTCGCCAGCACGTCGGCCAGCATTGCGGTGTTGCGGCCGTAGCCGCCGGGACTGACGATCACGGCGGTGCTCAGGCCGAGCTTGTCCTGCAGCGCGAATAGCGTCTCCGGCAACGCGTCGCGCGAGGTGTACGGGCTATCGGGCGCGAACGGATATTTCACCGCCGGCCCGAACAGGTGAATGTGCGTATCGCAGGCCCCCGGCGGGGGTTTCAGCCTGGGCTTTTTCGGATTGGGATCGGGGGCCTGGGTGAGAATCGGCATGCGGTCGGGTTCCTGGCAATCCGGCAGTGTCGCCTAGATCGTGATGACGCTTCTTCGAATCGTCATCACGATCTAGTTTCTTGTTTGAGCATGATCTTTTCCGAAAACCGGTTCCCACTTTTCGGGATCATGCTCTGGGATTATTGCAGCTTGATATTGGCGGCTTGCACGAGGTTGCGCCACTGCGGCAACTCACGGGCGATCAGGCTCGCGAATTCGCCGGTGGTGCCGCCGACCGGATCAACGCCGATGTTCTGGAATTTTTCGATCACGTCGGGCGCGCGCACCGCGCGGGCGTTGGCGGCGGCAAGCCGGTCGATAATCGGCTTCGGGGTGCCGGCCGGCGCCACCATGCCGATCCAGAGGATGCCCTCGTAGTCCGGCAGGCCCATTTCGGCGATGGTCGGCGTGTTCGGCATCAGCTTGGAGCGTTCCTTGCTGGCGATGCCGAGCATGTTCAGCTTGCCCGTGGCCACGTGCGGGTGCGAGGTCGCATAGGTGTCGAGCTTGAGCTGCACGATGCCGGCGAGTAGATCGTTCATCGCCGGCGCTGCGCCGCGGTAGGGGATGTGCGCGACCTGGATGCCGGTGCGGTTCAGCAGCAGCTCAAACGTGACATGCGGCAGCGTGCCGATACCAGCCGACGAATAGTTCAACTTGCCGGGGTTTTGCTTGGCGTAAGCGATGAACTCCGGGAAGGTCTTGAACGGCGCGCCGGGGTGACTGACCAGCACCTCCGGCACCTCGGCCACGATCGAGATCGGCAAGATGTCCTTCTCGGTGTTGTAGGGGAGCGTCGGCTGCAACGCCGCGTTGATGGTGTGGTTGGGTGTGGTGAGAAGCAGCGTATGGCCGTCGGGCGCGGCCTTGGCGGTGGCGTCGGTGGCGAGAATGCCGCCGGCGCCGGCCTTGTTCTCGATCACGACCGGCTTGCCGAGATCGGCGGTGAGCTTGTCGGCGAGCAGGCGCGCCACGATGTCGACCGCGCCGCCGGCCGGGAACGGCACGTAAAGCCGGATCGGCTTGTCCGGCCATTGCGCGAGGCCCGTGCCCGGCAGCGCGAGCACAAAGGCCAGCGCAATGGTTATCGGTCGTGCGATGCGGATCATTTGGGGTCCTCGCCGAAATAAAGCTTGAGCGCGGTCTGGCCGAATATCTTCGCACGTGCCGCGTTGTCGGGCACGCATTCGACCAGCCAGTCGATCGTCGATTGATAGGGAAACTGGTTCTCATGGCCGACGAACGGGCAGTCGCTTGCCCACACCAGGCGATCGGGGCCGGCGACGCGAACGAAGCTCGCGGGCATAGCCTATCGCGGCCGGGCCCAGCCGGTAGCCGGCCGACACTTTGACAAACGTCCGGCCCTTATCGATCGACCGCAGCAGCGCTTTGAAGCCTTCGCCGGCGATGCCCGCGCGCGGCTCCGGCCGGCCGAGATGATCGACCACGATGGTCACCCCGGACGCCTCGAGTGTCGGCAGGATTTTCGGCAGGTCGTCGCCTTCGACATGGGGATGCACATGCCAGCCGAGGTCGGCGAGGCGGCGGAACAAGGCGCGATACTCGAACGTCGCGATATCCGGCAACGTCGGCAATCCGATGAACGGCAGCCGCACGCCGACGACGCCCTCGCGGCCCATCGCTTCAAGCGCGAAGCGATCGACCGTGGGTTTCAGGATCACGGTGCCGCGCAGCCGCCGGCGGTGGGCGCGCAGCGCCGTGAGCGTATAGTCGTTGTAGTCGCCCCATGGGCTTGCGGCCGCGATCACCGCGCGCTCCACGCCGTGCGCGTCCATGGTCGCGATCAGTTGCTCGTGGGTGAAACTGTAATTCGGCGCGTGGCGCGGATTGTCGATCAGCGGCATGTCGGTCGTGAAGACATGCACGTGCGCGTCGACCTTGAGTTCGTTTGGCATGCGGCAACGCTAGTGCGGCTCGAGGCCGGCCTTTTTGACCACGGCGGCCCACATGTCGATGTCGGATTTCAGTCGGGCGTCGAGCTCCTCCGGCGTGCCGGTCTTGGGCTCGCCGCCGAGGTCGAGCATGCGCTTCTTGAAATCGTCGCTTTCAATGATCGCCCGGACATGGCCGTTGAGAGTGGCGATGACGTCCTTCGGAGTGTTGGCCGGCGCGACCAGCGAGTTCCAGCCCTCGACCACGGCGTCGAGGCCGCCTTCCTTCAGCGTGGGAACGCTGGGCTGCATCGGCGAGCGGGTCCCGCCGCTGGCCGCGATCGCGCGGATCTGGCCGCCGTCGATCGGCGATTTCAACGCGGCGTAGGACTCGACCGCGATCTGGGTGTCGCCGCGCAACAGCGAGGTCAGGACTTCGGCGGTGTTGCGGTGCGGAACGATGCTGAACGGAATGGCCGCGGTCGAACGCAGCAACTCGGCGGTGACGTTCTGCGTGCTGCCCGGGTTGATGGTGCCGATGTTGAATTTGGACGGATCGCTGCGCGCGGTGTCGAGCGCGTCCTTGACGGCCTTCATCGGTGAATCGGCTTTCACCAGCAGCAGCAGATCGAACAGCGCCATGGTCGAAACCGAGGCGAATGCGGTCTGCGGATCAAATGGCATGGTCTTGAGCAGCGATTTCGACAGCGCAATGCCGCTGGACAACACGAACAGGGTGTAGCCGTCGGGCTGCGCCGAGGTGACGGCGGCGGCCGCGACGATGCCGCCGGCGCTCGGCCGGTTCTCGATCACGACCTGCTGGCCGGTGCGCTCGGAGAGCTTCTGGCCGACCAGCCGCATGGTAATGTCGGCAAAACCACCGGGCCCGAACGGAATGACGACGCGGATCGGACGGTTTGGGTAGGGTGCCTGTGCGCTTGCGGGGAATGCGGCGGCGCCAGCAAGCAGCACCGCGAGCAATGTCAGAATGCGCCCCACAAATCCCTCCTTGAAAGCGTTCGGTTTCCCGTCCGTAATGTATCAGGCGTTCCCGCCCTTCCTACCCCGCGGTGGCGGGTCTGCAATGCAATCAGGCCAACAGGGAGACCGAGGATGACGATCCAGCGCTTCGAGAACGGCCCGCGCATGTCGCGCGTGGTGGTGCACAACGACACCGTTTATCTGGCGGGGCTGACCGCTGACGCCAGCGCGGGCCAGAGCGTGGGCGAGCAGACCAAGGAAATCCTGGCTAAGATCGACGGGTTGCTCAAGCAGGGCGGCACCGACAAATCGAAGCTCGTGCAGGCCGTGATCTGGCTGCAGGACGTGCGCACCGTCGATGAGTTCAACAAGGTGTGGGACGCCTGGGTGGTGGCGGGCTCAGGTCCGGCGCGCGCCTGCATCGAGGCGCGGCTGCAATCGCCGGCCAAGATGATCGAGATCATGGTGACGGCGGCGCGGTGAGAACTCCGGACCGGCCGCGCCACGCCCCGCCGTTATGCAAGGAGAGGCCTATGCGAAAGCTGCTCGCGCTCACCGCCGGGGCCGTGGCATTGCTGGCGATCGCGGCGACCGATCAATCGGCATGGTCGCAGGCTGCAAGAACCATCCGCGTCATCATTTCGGTTCCGCCGGGGGGCAGCATTGATCTTCTGTTCCGCATCCTGGCGGACCAGATCTCCACGACCAAGGGCCAGACCATCCTGGTCGAGAGCAGGCCCGGCGCCGGCGGCATCATCGCCGCCGAGGCGGTGGCACGCGCAGCACCGGACGGCGCCACGCTGCTGAGCAACAACAATGGCATGATCATCAGCTCGATCCTGCGCAAGGTGAACTACCATCCGCGCGAAAGCTTCGAGCCGATCTGCTATCTGGTCACCACGCCGCAGATCATCGTGGTCAACAGCGCGTCGCCGTATCGCACGCTGGCCGAGCTGGTGGCGGCCGCGCGTGCCAAGCCGGCCGAACTGTCGATCGCAAGCGTCGGGCCGCAGACCACCCAGCACATCGGCATCGAACGGCTCAAGCAGCTTGCCGCGGCCAATCTGACCTACGTGCCGTATCCGGGCGGGGCTACGACCTTGAACGCGCTGCTCGGCGCGCATGTAACCTCCGCGGTGCTGAACTGGTCGGAGGTCGGCGAGCAGGTGAACGCCGGCAAGGTCCGTGCGCTCGCGACCATGGCGTTGCAGCGGATCGAGCCGATGCCCGATCTGCCCACCGTTGCGGAATCCGGTTACCGGGATTTCGAGACCGACGTGTGGTTCGGGGTGGTGGCGCCCGCCAAGACGCCGAAGGAGACGGTGTCGCAGCTGATCGACTGGTTCAGGACGGCGCTGCTTGCGCCGGAGGTCAAGAGCAAGCTCACTGCCCAGGCGCTCTATCCCAATCCCAGATGCGGCGCCGACTTCGACGCCCACCTCCAGCGTCAGTCCGATCTGTACACGCGGCTGATCCGCGACCTGAATTTCAAGACGGAGTAGCAGGCGGCACACAGCCCGTCGGATGGGCTGAGCGCAGCGAAATCCATCGCAACGGCCGGTGTCAGGGTGGGTTGCTCCGCTCAACCCACCCACCAATTTACGCGTGCTTGAGCAGAGCCTTCTTCAGCGCCGCGGTGGGCTTGAGGAAGAACACCAGCATGGTGCAGCCGTTCGGCGCGGTCGGCGCGTGGTGGCTGCCCTTGGCGCGGATCACGAAATTGCCGGCGGTGCATTCGCCTTCGGCATCGACCAGCGAGCCTTCGAGCACGAAGGTCTGCTCCAGATCCTCGTGCTTGTGCGCGGGAATTCCGGAGCCCGGCTCGAGCTTCGACAGGATGGTCAGCATGTCGGTGGCCGGGTCGTGATAGATCACCTTCATCTTGTTGCCCGGCGCGGTCTCGATCCACGGCACCGAATCCGTGTTGATGAAGCGCGAAGCCAGCGCGCTGAGCGTTGCTGCTTCAACCATGGTGTCCTCCTACTGCGGCCGCGGCCGGTTGCGAAGTTGCTGATCGTCGAAGTGCAGCGGCTCCATCGCCCAGGAGTTCTGGTCGTAGCCGTTGGCGTAGTTGCGCGCGGTCTGCGCCGGATTGCGGTTGACCAGCGGCCGCAGGCACATCGGGTGCGTCAGGCTTCGCACCTCGTGCTCGATGGTGAACAGGTGCTTGCCGCTGTCGAGGTCGACGATGTCGCGGAAGCGGTACTGGTACTGATTGTCCTCGCGGTTGACCAGGCCGCGCTCGCCGAGCCGCTGGTGCGGGCCGGAGAAGTTCACCACGTAAATCTGCACGTGATGCTCGTCATAGTCGGGCAGCGGTTTGTCGGTTTCGCGGAACAGTAGGTGCTGGTTCCTGCCGACGGTGATCTTGGCGGTGGTGCCGTCGCCATTCACCACCACGGCCGGTACGTCGATCATCTGCTGATAGAACTTGACGATGCCATTGGCGGTGCCGACCGGCACGTCGAACTCGACATAGGGAATGCCGAGCGCGATGCGGCCGAAGCGCGCCGGGTCGGGCTCGTGCAGACGGATGGTGTTGCCCCACGGGCAGGTGGCCTGGACGTAGTCGTTGTGCTCGCTGAAGCCGAACTTGGTGTCGGCTAGCCTCGGTTTGACGTTGTTGAGCCGGTTGAGCAGCGCCTCGCGGCCTTCGATCACGATGCCGGTCTTGCCGCGCAACACCTGCGCCTTGCCGGTCGGCAGATGGAATTGGCTGCGGCCGACATTCATCCACATGTTGTCGTCCATCACCATGAGATAGGGGTCGCGGGTGAGGCCGAGCCCTGCGCCATAGAACAACTGCGCCAGCCGCTGGTCGGGGATCGTCACATTGACGTGCTCGAGATGGACGGAATTGCCGAGATCCTCGGCGGCGCGGTCGAAGGTCTTCTGCATGGGGTTCATGGCGTGCGTTCCCGAAGGAATTGAAGCCGCGACTATAGCACAGCGGTTAGGACAGGGCTTCAGCGGCCGGCAGCCCTGCTATGCTTCCGCCGGCAAAGCAAATGGGAGACCCCATGAACGCGCCTGTCGTCCTGAATGAACGCGTGCCCGATCCGGCCGTGCAAGCCCTCGATCCGAGCTTCGAAAAGTACCGCCTGCCGCTCGCCAGCGTCGAACGGCTGTCCCAGGGCTTCAGCTGGGCCGAGGGGCCGGTCTATTTCGGCGACGCGCGGTGCCTGCTGTGGAGCGACATCCCCAACAGCCGAATCATGCGCTGGGACGAAGAGACCGGCGCGACCACCGTCTATCGCAAGCCGTCGAACTACGCCAACGGCAACACCCGCGACCGCCAGGGCCGGCTGGTCACCGCCGAACATGGTCGCCGCGTCAGCCGCACCGAGTACGACGGCAAGGTTACCGTGCTGATGGACAGGTTCGAGGGCAAGCGGCTCAACTCGCCGAACGACATCGTGGTGAAGTCCGATGACTCGATCTGGTTCACCGACATGGACGCCGGCATCGCCGGCAACTGGAACGGCGAGGTCGGCGAACAGGAGATGCCGCAGCGGGTCTATCGGATCGACGGCAAGACCGGCAAGGCAACGATCGCGACCGACGGCTTGATCCAGCGGCCGAACGGACTGGCGTTCTCGCCGGACGAAAAGCTGCTCTACGTCATCGAGAGCAAGCCCGGCGCCCGCGCCATCTATGCGTTCGACGTGGCCGATGACGGCAAGCTTTGCAACGGCCGCAAGTTCTACACCTGCACCAAGGACGAGACGCCGGACGGTTTCCGCGTCGACGTCGACGGCAACCTGTGGTGCGGCTGGGGCATGACCGCGGAACTCGACGGCGTGCGCATCTTCAACCCGCAGGCCAAGCCGATCGGCCAGATCCGCCTGCCGGAGCGCGCCGCCAATGTCTGCTTTGGCGGCCCCAAGCGCAACCGCCTGTTCATGGCGGCGACCCATTCGGTCTACGCGCTGTTCGTCAACACCCAAGGCGCGCCGGGTGGCTGAGATTTCGACTTCGTGAAGATGCTAGCCTGACGTCGCAACCGGATCACGTGCAGCGGACCACGCTGGGGAGCGACATCATGCCCATCACCAAACGCCAGATGCTGGCAGGCGCTAGCGCGTCCGCCGCGGCCATTGCCTTCACCCGCACGACGTTCGCGGCCTGGGAGCCGAACCAGCGCTATCCCGATCCCGCAATCGAGATTCTCGATCCGAGCTTTGCCAAGTACCGCATCGCGCAGACGACCGTCGAACGTATCGCCGGCGGCTGCCGCTGGAACGAGGGACCGGTCTATTTCGGCGACGGCCGCTACCTCCTCTGGAGCGATATCCCGAACAACCGCATCATGCGGTGGAACGAGGATGACGGTCGCGTCAGCGTATTCCGCCGGCCGTCGAACTTTGCCAACGGCCACACCCGCGACCGCCAGGGTCGCCTCATCTCCTGCGAGCACGACACTCGCCGCGTGACGCGCACCGAATACGACGGCACCGTCACGGTGCTGGCCGACAAGTTCGACGGCAAGCCGCTGAATTCGCCGAACGACGTGGTGGTGAAGTCGGACGAGTCGGTGTGGTTCACCGATCCGCCGTTCGGCATCCTCGGCAACTATGAGGGCCATGTCGCGACGCCGGAGCTGCCGACCAATGTCTACCGGCTCGACAAGTCCGGGCGGCTCACGGTCGCGACCGGTGACATCAACCGGCCCAATGGGCTCGCCTTCTCGCCCGACGAGTCCAAGCTCTACGTGGTCGAGGCGGCACTGAACCCGCGCGTCATCCAGGTGTTCGACGTCATCGACAACGGCACCAGGCTTGCCAACAAGCGCGCCTTCATCACCGCCGAGCCCGGTGGCACGCCTGACGGCTTCCGCCTCGACGTCGACGGCAACCTGTGGTGCGGCTGGGGCATGGGCAACGAGAAGCAGGACGGCGTCAAGATTTTCGACCCGACCGGCAAGCCAATCGGCTTCATCGCGCTGCCGGAGCGCTGCGCCAACGTCTGCTTCGGCGGCGTCAAGCGCAACCGGCTGTTCATGGCGGCGAGCCACTCGGTCTATTCGCTCTATGTCGGCACTCAGGGCGTCAAGGGCGGCTGAGGCCGAGCCCCAAATCGGCGCGGACCTTGGCGCGCAGAGCGGATGAGCGTCAGCGGCGTGACCTAGGCCGCTGAACGGCGGACGGCCAACGCCACCATCAGAATGGAAACGCCCATCATCAGCAGATTGATGCCGACCAGCAGACCCAGCACCCAGATCGCCGTACCCGGCATGCCCGAGATGATGATGACCGCGAGCAGCACGTCGACAAGGCCGCTAAACAGCACCCAGCCCCAGGCGGTCGGGACGTTGCTGCGATAGCCGAAGGCCATGAGGATCCGTGCGATACCGCCGGCCAACAGATAGGCCGCGAGAATGATCGTGAGCGTCACCACGCCGACGATCGGCGATATCAGCAGCGACAGGCCGGCAAGGACATAAACAATCGCAATCAGCAGGTTCCAGCCGAAGCCCGGCGCACTTCTGCCGGCGGAGTACACCGCGAACAGGCCAGAGACGCCTCCGAACAACAGCAGCCAGCCGACGGTCAGCCCAACCGCAAGCGTGGCGACCATCGGCGCGGCGATGGCGAACAGTCCAAGCACAATCATGATGATGCTGTAGGCGATGTACCAGGTGCTGTGTGAGCGCAGGGCGGCGCTGTCGGCGGGTAATCCAACGGGCATGGTGGTCCTCCATGCGGTGCGGCCGCAAACGCGGCCGGAGGATTGCGGGAAGCCAGTATAGAACGAGTAGCGTGGTTGGAGAACGGCGCTTAGGCGTCCGCCATCTCGGCCCTGATCTGGCCGCGCAGGGCATCGATCGAAACCAGTCCCTTCGGCGTGTCGAGATGCCAGAAGGTCCAGCCGTTGCAGGCGTCGAGGCCTTGCGCCAAGGCGCCGATGCGGTGGATCGAACCGACCGCCTCGCCGAGCGAGACCGCGCCATCGGCGCGCACCAGCGCTCTGTGCTTCTTCTTGGCGTCGACGAGCCTGGCGCCGGCGGACACCAGCCCGCGCTCGAGCAGGGCCGCGAACGGCACGCGCGGCGCCTCGCGCGCGGTGACGAACGGCGCAAGCGTCGGCGCCTCCAGCGGCTTGGTGCCGGCAATGCGTTTCTCGGCGGCCTTGGCGTAGCCGGTCTCGCGCTCGAAGCCGATGAAGCGCCGTCCCAGGCGCCTGGCGACCACGCCGGTTGTGCCGGTGCCGCAGAACGGGTCGAGCACCAGATCGTCGGGCCGCGAGCTCGACAGGATCACGCGCGCCAGCAGCGCCTCGGGCTTCTGCGTCGGATGCAATTTCTTGCCGTCCCGGCCCTTCAGCCGCTCTTCGCCGGTGCACAGCGGCAGCGTCCAGTCGGAGCGCACCTGGATGTCCTCGTTGCCGGCTTTGAGCGCCTCGTAGTTGAAGGTGTAGCCCTTGGCATCGGCGTCGCGCGTCGCCCAGATCAGCGTCTCGTGCGCGTTGGTGAAGCGCCGGCCGCGGAAGTTCGGCATCGGATTGGACTTGCGCCACACCACGTCGTTCAAGATCCAGAAGCCGAGGTCCTGCAGGATCGTGCCGACGCGGAAAATGTTGTGATAGGAGCCGATCACCCACAGCGTGCCGGCTGGCTTGAGCACGCGCTTGCAGGCGGCGAGCCAGGCGCGGCTGAACTGGTCGTAAGCGGCAAAGCTCGCGAACTGGTCCCAGTGATCGTCGACCGCGTCGACCTTGGAATCGTCCGGGCGCTTGAGATCGCCTTGAAGCTGCAGGTTATATGGCGGATCGGCAAAGATCAGATCGACCGAACCCGCCGGCAGCGTGGCCATCCCGCCGACGCAATCGCCACAGACGATGCGCGCAGACGCGGGATCGCGGGACTCAAAACTACCGCGGGGCGCCCGACCGGACGCCCCGCGACGCGACACAACCATGACTCAGAACTCTGACTCAGGCGACGCAGTCGGCGACGCGGGACCTACAACCGACAGGCTTGGATGATGCCGGTCCAAGGTAAACATTCAGTTGATGCGGCGACTTGGCTCTTTCCAAGCAAGCCCTTGCAAACCATATGAAACCGGTTGCCCCGGTGCGCGTTATCGAGCGCCGGCAAGCGTGTTGATTGGACTTCAACGTGTTGCCCGGCAACAATTGCCGGGTTGGGCGACGGAGAATGGCAATGCGCCTGGATGATTTGCCGGAAAGCGGGAATATCGATGATCGCCGCGGCGACGGCGGCGGAGGTTTCGGCGGCGGCGGCATGCCGATCGGCGGTGGTGGCCTCGGCATCGGCACCATCATCGTTCTGGGCATCGTCGGCTATGCGCTCGGCATCGACCCGCGGCTCTTGATCGGCGGCGCCGAAATCCTCACCGGCGGATCGCAACAGCAGCAGCAGATGCCGCGCCAGCCGCAAGGCCGCACCGGCACGCCGAGCGACGACACCGGGCGCTTTGTCGCACGCGTGCTCGGCAGCACCGAGGTGCAGTGGAAGGACATTTTCCAGAAGGAAGGCCAGACCTATCGTCCGCCGCGGCTGGTGATTTTCTCCGGCATGACGCGTTCGGCTTGCGGCGCGGCGCAGAGCGCCATGGGACCGTTCTATTGCCCGAACGATCGCGAGGTTTATCTCGACACCGCGTTCTTCCGCGATCTCGAGGTGCGCTTCCGCGGCTGCAGCGGCAAGGCCTGCGAGTTTTCGCGCGCCTATGTGATCGCCCACGAGGTTGGCCATCACGTGCAGAATCTGCTCGGCATCCTGCCCAAGGTGCAGCGCGCGCAGCAGCAGGTTTCGAGCTCGCGCCGAAGCCAACCGCATGCAGGTGATGGTCGAGCTGCAGGCCGACTGCTTCGCCGGCGTCTGGGCCAATCATCAGGAGAAGCAGCGATCGTTCCTCGATCCGGGCGACGTCGACGCGGCGCTGCAAACCGCTTCGGCGATCGGCGACGACATGCTGCAACGCCGCTCGCAGGGCACGGTGGTGCCGGACAGCTTCACCCACGGCAGCTCCGAGCAGCGCAAGCGCTGGTTCCTGACCGGCTTCCAGGAAGGCACGGTCAAAGCCTGCAACACCTTCGCGGCCGCGAGACTGTAAGGGCGCTCCGCGCGCGGGTGTCAACGGATGGCGGGGCTACGAGCCCCGCCATTGCGTGACCGGGTCGTAGCCGAAGATCCAGCGATAGATGCCGCTGGTCGTCGAGCCGTGGCGCGTCACGAAGACAAACTCGCGGCGCAGGCGGTCCCAATCCGAGTGCAGTTTCTTGAAGTGGACCTCGGTGCGCGAGAGCTGCTGAATTTTGGTCGCCCGCGGCTTGCGGGCCGCTTCATAGCTGGCGAGCGCTGCCTCCGGGTCGTCGGCACTGGCATTCAACCATTGCGCCAGAACATAGGCGTCCTCGAAGGCCATGTTGGCGCCTTGCCCGAACGTTGCGAGCATGGCGTGCGCGGAATCGCCAAGCAGGGTGACACGGCCTTTGGTCCAATGCGGCGCGTGCTCGCCGGTAAACTGACCCCATTTCGAGCAGGACGTTGCCGCCGCCATCATCCTGCGTAGCTTTGTTCCGGCCTCGGGGAATGCCGCCAGCATCTCGTCGACGCTGCTTGGCACCGACCAGGACTGTTCCGTCCAGCCGGGCTGCTGGCGGACCGCCACGAAATTGATGAACTGGCCTTGCCGAATGTAGTAGCTGACGACGAACCCACCCTCGCCGGACCATTGGTTGACATAGCGATCGTGATAATCCTTTGGCAGGGCAGCGCTCGGCGCCAGCGCGCGCCAGCACATGGTACCCACGTAGCGCGGGCCTTCGCCGCCGAACAGGCAGGCACGAACCGCCGACCGGATGCCGTCGCAACCGACCACAACGTCGGCTTCGGCGCTGGTGCCGTCCGCAAATGACAAGCCGACCGAGCCGTCGCGGGGTTCGACAAGCGTGCATCGCTTGCCAAGGTGAATCCACGCCTGCGGCACCGCCTCAGAGAGCAGCCGGTGCAGGTCGCTGCGATGCACGACATAATATTTGGCGCCGTAGCGCTTCTCGAAATCTCCGAATTGCAGGCTGTAGCTGATCTCTTCGGCGCCCCAATCGCGCCAGCTCAACCCGACCGGCTCGGATGAGATGGCGTGAAGCTTGTCGGCGAGGCCGACAGCTTGAAAGAACTTGACGGAGTTGGGGCTGATGTTGATGCCGGCGCCGAACTCGGCGAGCTCCGGCGCCTGCTCGTAGATCTGCGCTTCGAACCCCTGCTGGCGCAGCGCGACGGCCGCCGCCAATCCGCCGAGGCCCGCTCCGACAATGGCTATGCGACGTGTGTTCGCCATCTGCTAGATCTGACGGGCCATCGGCCGGCCCATCAGGATCTGGCCAAGATTTTCGAAATTGGAGAATTGCCCCTGACCCTGCTGGGTTACGGTGTTGAGGTCGCGGAAGCGCCGCTCGAACGGGTTGTTCTCAAAAATCGAACTGGCGCCGGCGGCGTGATAGACGAAGTTCATCACCTCGCGCGCCTGCTGGATCGCATAGCAAGTGACGATCCGATTGGCCATGCGCATCTCAAGCGTAAATCGCGCCCCCTGTGCCACCTCCTGGTAGAGCCTGCGGTATGTTTCCATCACATAGGCGCGCGACGACTGCAGCCGCGCTTCCGACAATCCAACCTGCGACTGAATGACGTTATTGTCGGCGAGCAGAGTGGTCGAGGCGTAGGGCTTCTTGACCATTGCAAGCTTGATGAAGTCGTCGAGCATGCGGCGCGCAATGCCGAGCGCCACGCCGGAAAAGCCCACCCCGAACATGTTGAACATCGAGAAACGATAAAGCGCGCCAGGCTCGCGGCGCTCGGCGTCCAACTCGCGCAGGAAGCTGTAGTCGGCGGGCACGAAAAGGTCCTTCACCGAATAGCTGTCGCTTGAGGTGCCCCTGAGCCCCATGACGTTCCAGACGTCGATCATGGTCGCGCTCGACTTTGGGAACAGCATGGTTCGCAGTTCCAGGGGCTTGCCGTCCGGGCCGAGCCGCGGCTTGCCGTCGGGCTCGCACACGGTCGAATGTCCGAACAGCCACGTGGCATGCGCCGAGCCGCTGGCGAAGCCCCATTCTCCGGTAAGGCGATAGCCGCCCTCGCAGGCAACAGCCTTTGCCGTGTAGTTGTTCGGCCCGGTCGCGATCACCGCACGACTGTCGCCAAGGACGGCGCGAGCCACCTCGGGCTTGAGATAGGCTGCCGCCATCGAGCCGCCCGAGCCTTGGCTGATGACCCATCCGGTGCTGGCGTCGCCTTGCGCGATCTGCTCCAACACCTGGAAGAAAGTGACCGGCTCAACCTCCTCGCCATCGTATGAGCGCGGGATCAGCAGGCGAAACAGCCGCGCATCGTGCAACGAGTCAAGGACGTCACTGGGGATGCGGCGCTCGCGTTCGATGCGGTCGCCGGCGCCGTCCAGCAGCGGAATGAGCTCGCGCGCCCGGCCGATCAACTCGGCGGCTCGCCGCTCGCGATCGGCGGCGCTTGGTTCATTCGGAAGGCGGTCGAGCATCCTGCCACTCTCGTTCACGAGCACCTCAAGCTAACGCACTGCCGCGATACTTGTCACGCCGCGGGCTTTGGCACATGCTGATGTTACCCTGTTGATGGAGCTTGCAATGGCCGAGCTGGTTGCCGCCATCGGCGTTCCCCACAGTCCGCACTATCCGTCGCAATATCCGAAGGACGGGCCGGACCACACGTCCCAAACCTACCGCGCGGTCAAGCAACACCTCGACGCGGCCAAGGCCGACGCGATCGTCGTCATCGCCAACGATCACTTCAACACCTTTTTCCTGAACAACTTTCCGACCTTTGCGGTCGGCGTGGCAGAAGCCTCATTCGGCCCGAACGACCAGACCAAGATGCCACACTACGACTTTGCGGTGCATACCGAGCTCGCCACGCACGTGGTCAAGGTCGGCATGAGCGAAGGCTTCGATTTCGCGGTGACCCAGGATTTCGGCGTCGACCACGCCATGCTGGTTCCGCTTTTTTACCTGACCGATGCCGTAAAGATTCCGGTGGTGCCGATCTGGGTCAACGCCTTCGTCAAGCCGCTGCCCTCGGCGCGCCGCTGTTACGCGCTCGGCCGCATGCTCAAGGGCGCGATCGACAGCCTGCCGCGCAACCTGCGCGTCGCCGTGCTCGCGACCGGCCACTTTTCGCTCGAAATCGCCGGCCCCCGGGTCGATCCTGGCGAACGCCATGGCACGCCCGACATCGGCTGGTCGAAGCACGTCCACCGCCGCATCAAGAACGCCGAGATCACCGAGCTCGTGACCGAGGCCACGCCCGAGCGCATGTGGAAGGCCGGCAATATCGGCGGCGAACTGCTGAACTGGATCGTCATGCTCGCTACCGTCGGCACCACCAAGCCATGTTATCTGGCCGACCATGACGACACGGACGGTCACACGTTTGCGGCCTGGAGCTTGAATTGAGTCATGAGCGCCTACCAGGTCAACAAGCTGTGCCACCGGCTCTATCATGATCGATCGCTTCGCGAGGCGGTGAAGGCCGATCCCGCCAAGGCGATCGCCGACTGGCCGCTCGGCGACGCCGAGCGCACGGCGCTGCTGACGGGCGACGTCAAACGGCTTTACGAATTGGGCGTGCATCCTTTTCTGCTTGGGCACATCACCCGTTGGGACCTGTTCGGCGTGACGCCCGCAATCTATGCCGAGCGCATGAAGGACGCCAAAGATCCCAAGTGACTGGGATCAAGTGACGAGGATAAGGCTGCGCCATGCCCGGTCTCGACCAAAGCCGTCAGTTCGTTCCGCTCAAGATCGCGGTGCTGACGGTTTCGGATACCCGCAGCATCGCCGAGGACAAATCGGGCGCTACGCTGGCGGAGCGGATCGAGCAGGCCGGGCATGCGGTCGCGGCGCGCGCGATCGTCACCGACGACGTCGAGAAAATCCGCGTCGCAGGCGAGAGCCTGGATCGCCGATCCGGCAATCGATGTCGTCATAACGACCGGCGGCACCGGCTTCACCGGCCGCGACGTGACGCCGGAGGCACTCGAGCCGCTGTTCGAGAAGCGCATGGACGGCTTCTCCACCATGTTCCACATGGTAAGCGCGCCCAAGATCGGTTCGTCCACCATCCAGTCGCGCGCCACCGCGGGCGTCGCGAACGCGACCTTCATCTTCTGCCTGCCGGGCTCGCCCGGCGCCTGCCGTGACGCCTGGGACGAAATCCTGGTGCACCAGCTCGATTATCGCTACCGGCCCTGCAACTTCGTCGAGCTGATGCCGCGGCTCGACGAGCACCTGCGCCGGCCCAAGGCCAAGGGCGCGACCGCTTAGCCGCGCTGGCGAGAGTCGCGCGGCGTTGAATAGCCGCGCGACCGAAGCGGTCAGCGCGGCAAAACCAAACAAGCTCAGCCGTTCCAGCCCGGCGTCTCGTGCACGATCTTGCCGCCGACCATCGTCATCAATGACGTCATGTCGGACAGCGCCTTCTCCTCGACCGCGAGCGGATCGGCGCTGAGCACCGCGAGGTCGGCGAACTTGCCCGGTTCGAGCGAGCCCTTCTTGGCCTCGTCGAACGTCAGGTAGGCGCCGTTCAAGGTGGCGCAGCGCAGCGCCTCCATGCGCGACAGCGCCTGCCCGCCGCCCACCACGCGCTGCGATTTGAAGTCCCGCCGCGCCACGGTCTGCTGCACCGGGTACCACAGCGAGATCGGCACGTTGTCGGTCGCGAGCGACACGGTGACGCCGGCCTCGCGCAGCGCGTTCATCGGCACGATCTGCTCGTGCTGCTCGGGCGGCAGGCGGTTCGCGGTCGCATCCAGCGCCTTGTAGAGATAGGCGTTGGTGTGGGTGGTCAGGACGAGGCCCATGCGGACGATGCGTTCGAGGTCGCGCGGCGTCACCACGTTGACGTGGCTCACCACCCAGCGGCGGCCCTTGAGCGGGATTTGCTTGTCGATCTGCTCGTAGAGATCGAGCATGCCGAGCCCGCCGGCGCCGCCGATGCAGACCGCGCGGATGTCGTTTCGCGCGCAGTGCCGCAGCAGCTCCACCACCTGGTCGCGCGGCAGGCCGTGGTTGGAGTTGAAGCCGGCCCAACCGGTGTAAGGCGCCGCCTGCGCGCGCAGGTCGTCGGCGGGCGTGCGGCCGATGTGCACGTAAAGCCCGCTCATCTTGAGCATGTCGTCGCCAAGCCCAGGCTCGCCGAGCCAGCCGGCCCAGGCATCGACGAACGGGCCGAGCGGGGCGCCGCCGGCGGCGCTCCAGTTGGCGCTGTGCGCCAAGGTTGCCCGCATGGTCAGCGCGCCGTCGCGATGCGCCTGCTTGTAGACGCTCAGCACCTCGCCCGCGATGCCATGGCCCTCGTAGGTGCTGGTGGTGCCGACGGCGTGATAGGCGTTGGCCGACAGCGTCAGCGCGCGCACCCGATCGGCGTGCGAGAAGCGCGCCGGCTCGCGGAACCAGATCATCTCGGCGAGCGGCTGGAAATCCTGCTCGATGAACACGCCGGTCGGGTCGCCGTTGCCGTCCTTCACGATGGTCAGGCTTGGCACCGGCGAGGCCGTGTCACGGGTGATGCCGGCGCGCTTGAGCGCCTCGCTGTTGGCGCAGGAGACTAGCGGCAGCGTGCCGCGCCAGAAGCCCCAGATCGAGCGGATGTAAACCGGATTGTTCGGCGCGGCCTGATCGAGCTCCTGCCGCGTCGGCCAGCGCTTTTCGGCGAGGATGTCCGGCACGTCGAAGTAATACGGCGGGTCGCCGATCGGCATGGTGACGATCCACTCGCCGGGCGCTCTGCCGCGGGCCAGCTCGGCGATGCGGTCCTGGATGTCCTTAATCGAGCGTACGCGCCCGAGCGAGGGAAACACCTCGCGCAACGCCTCGCGATCCATGTGGGCGTGGCCGTCGATCAGGCCGGGCGTGACGCTCCGCCCCTTCAGGTCGATGACGCGCGACGTGGGCGCGGTGTGCGCGGCCATCGCTGCGTCGGATCCGACCGCGACGATCTTGTCGCCGGCAATCGCCACTGCCTGCGCGACGCTCGAGCGCGCGTCGATGGTGATGACGTTGCCGTTCTTGAGGATGAGATCGGCCGGCGGCGTTGCCGGGGCGGCCGGTTGCGCGCCCGCGGACGAGGCGCGGGCGGCGGCCGCCGCCGCCATCGCGACCGCCGCGCCGGTCAGCAAATTGCGTCGTGGAAGCTTCTTGTCCGCCATGCCGCCCTCCCGCCGCTCGCTGTCGCGACGCGGTCCGCAAGCTTAGAGCATGATCCCGGACAGTGGCATCCGGTTTTCGGGGCGATTGCGGCCAATGACGTCGGCCGTTTCAGAGCGTCAAATCCCAATGCTCGCTGACGACCTCCTGGCCGAAGCTTTGCTTTTGCTCGCTCGAAGTGAGCGTAAAGCCCGCCCGCGCGTAGATCGTCCGCGCCGCGGTCAGCACGCTGTGGGTCCATAGTGTCATGCTGCGGTAGCCGCAGGCGCGTGCGAAGCGGACGCATTCGTCGGTCAGGCGCGCGCCGATGCCAAGGCCGCGCGCCGACGGCTCGACCAGAAGCAGCCGCAAGCGCGCGACACCGGGCTGGTCTTTCACCAGCAGCACGCAGCCGACGTTCCGGCCGTCGAGCTCGGCGATCCAGCCGCGCTCGCATTTCGGATCGAACGTGTTCACGAAATCCGCGACGATCTGCGCGCAGACACCTTCGAAGTTTCCGCCCCAGCCGTATTCTTGCGCGTAAAGGATGCCATGGCGCTCGACGATCCAGCCGAAGTCGCCGGCGCGCGGCTGGCGCAGGATCGGCTCGGGCGATGGCTTGTGCGATCTTTGGGGCTTGCCCGCCAGCAGTGCCTCGGCCATGTGCAGCGCAGCCACCAGGTCGCCTTGCTGCGTCGCCGTGAGCGTGCCCAGCATGGCGCCGACCTGCCGGGTCGAACGCGCCTCGACCGGGGCGAACGCCTTGCGACCGCGTTCGGTGAGCGACAGCAAGCTCTGCCTGGCGTCGGCCGGCGAGGTTTCCTTGCGGACGAAGCCGAGCTTCTGGAAGCGCCGCAGAATGCGGCTGAGGTAGCCGGCGTCGAGGTCGAGATCGCGGCCGATGTCGGTTGCGGTCGACCGGTCGCGCTCCCTGATCTCGTACAGCACGCGCGCCTCGGTCAGCGAGAACGGGCTGTCGGCATAGCCGGCTTGCAGCACGCCGATGCGCGCCGTGTAGAACCGGTTGAAGCGCCGCACCGCGGCGATGCGGTCGGCAAGGTCATGGCCGGCGGGGACTGGCATGGGATCCAGGGTCGGGCAGATACTTGACGGAGTCAAGTATCTGCCCGACCCTGCGAGCCGGCGGGAAGGGCGTTCGATCAGTATTGCGACTTGCGAGATGGCTTGCGCCGTTGGCGCAAAGGCGCGTCGGAATAGCGCGCAAAGGCCGCGTTCGGCCGGCAGAACGCGGTTCTGCCTTGCAGGATGCGCTCGGCGTTGCAGGCCTGGTAGCTCGGCATCCTGCAATTCTCATGCACCACTCCGGCGCCGATGTCATAGACGACGCACCACGGCGCGGTGTCGAGCGGGTCGCCAAACAGCGACCACGCGCCGGCGGGCGCGACCTGGCTGAGCATGGTGCCGGCGATCAGGCCGACCAGGGCAAGCTTCGACATGGACACTCCATTTTCGGAATTGCCCGCGGCAGCACCGCCGCGAGCTTGTTTCGCGGAACTAAGCACCCAAATGCGGCGTTCGTTCAATGACTTGTAAAAAATGTGCAGCGTTGCGTTTTGTTCTTGTTTTGTTCTAGGCGGTCGCCTAGATAGATCGACAGGAAAGAGCAACGCCATGTCCCGCTCGTCGTCCCGATCGTCCGCAGTCGTCCGAACCCCGCCGGCGTCGGCGCCCTCCGCGCCGGCGGGGAACGCCAATGGCTTCCTCGGCAGCCACGTCAGAAGCGAGCGCCGCCGCGGCCGCGGCACGATTTCCAACGCGTCCGGGCGCTACGAGCCGATCGCGCGCATCGCCTTCGACGACGGCTGGCAGAGCCTGGACGAGCTGCCACCGTTCCAGACCACGGTGTCGATCGACTCGACCCGCAAGATCATCACCCGCAATCAGTCGCCGGACATCTCTTTCGACCGCTCGATCAACCCTTATCGCGGCTGCGAGCACGGCTGCGTCTATTGTTTCGCGCGGCCGACCCACGCCTTCCTCGGCCTCTCGGCCGGGCTCGATTTCGAGTCAAAGCTGTTCGTGAAACCGGATGCGCCGGCGCTCCTGGAGAAGGAGTTGTCGGCGCCGGGCTACGAGCCGCGCACGATTGCGATCGGCACCAACACCGATCCCTACCAGCCGATCGAGCGGCAATATCAGGTGATGCGCGGCATCCTCGAAGTGCTGGAGCGCGCCGGCCATCCGGTCGGCATCGTAACCAAGTCGGCGCTGATCCTGCGCGATCTCGACATTCTGACGCGGCTGGCCGAGCGCAACCTGGTCAAGGTCGCGCTGTCGGTCACGACTCTCGATCCGAAGCTTGCCCGCACCATGGAGCCGCGCGCCGCGACCCCTGGGCGGCGCCTCGAAACGCTGCGGCAATTGTCGGCCGCGGGCGTTCCGGCCGCGGTGATGGTTGCGCCGGTGATTCCCGCGATCAACGACGCCGACATCGAGCGCATCCTCGATGCCGCGGCGATGGCTGGCGTCAAGGGCGCGGGCTATGTGCTGCTGCGGCTGCCGCTCGAAGTGCGCGACCTGTTCGTGGAGTGGCTCAAGACCCATTATCCCGACCGCGCCGAGCACGTCATGAAACTGATCCGCGATATGCGCGGCGGCAAGGACTACGACTTCGACCTTCGGCAAACGCATGACCGGCGCCGGCCCCTATGCCTGGATGATCGGCCGCCGTTTTGAGACCGCCTGCGACAGGCTCGGGCTCAACCGGGACAGGGTGGTGCTGGCGACCGAGCATTTCCGGCCGCCGCGCCCGCGCGCCGAGCAGCTCAGCCTGCTTTAGCGCGGCAGGGTTCTTCTCGATCATCCCGGCAGATGATGGACCTGCTCGGGATTGCGGGTGGGGCTTTGCTTGCAGCGCGAAACGATCTCCCCGAACGCTGCGCTTGGTTGACCGGCAACGGCTTGAGCCGCAGACTCGAACAAACTCAACATCCCGGGGAGAAGCGTCATGTTCCTGTGCGGGTGCAAGGATCTTAGTCAACATCATTCATTGCCAACGCGCCGTAATGTTCTCGGCATGATCGGAGCCTCGGCCGCAGGCTCAGCGCTGAGCCTGCGCTGCGATGCGACGGAGCAGGCCGCCGAATGGATTGTCGACACCCATCACCACATCTATCCGCCGCGTTACACCAACGCCAACCTCAAGCGCATCGTCGAGGATTTCACGTGCCTTGCCGGGCCAGGCCTACACCAGCTGGTCGCCGGGGGCAGCCATCGAGCAGATGAACAAGGCAAACGTCCGCACCGCGATTGTGTCGATGACCAGCCCCGGCATCTGGTGGGACAACGGCGCCGAGGCGCGCGACTGGGCGCGCGAATGCAACGAGTTCGGCGCCGGCATGGCGAAAGAGTTCCCCGGCCGGTTCGGCATGTTTGCGGCGATCCCGCTGCCGGACGCGGAGGGCAGCATGACGGAAATCGCCCACGCGCTCGATGTGCTGAAGCTCGACGGCATCGGGCTGCTCACGAGCTATGCCGGCAAGCCGCTCGGCGATCCCTCGTTCGCGGCGGTGATGGACGAGCTCAACCGCCGCAAGGTCGCGGTGTTCGTGCATCCGACCATGTCGTGCTGCGGCATGGGCATTCCCAACATCAACCCGCCGGCGATCGATTTTTCGACCGACACCACGCGCACCATCGCAAGCCTCGCCTTCAGCGGCACGTTCGGGCGCTGCCCCGACATCAAGTTCATTTTCTCGCACGGCGGCGGCACCATGCCGATGATCGTGCAGCGGATCGCGGGCCAGCAGCGCAATTTGACGCCGGACGATATCAAGCGGCTGATGCCGCATGGCTTTACCGGCGAGCTCAAGCGCCAGTTCTACGACATCGCCAGCGTTGCGATGAACCCGGGCGGCATGGCGGCCGTGTTCAAGCTGATCCCGACCAGCCAATTGTTCTACGGCTCGGATGCGCCGTTCGGCTCGACCACCGGGATAGCCGGTGCGCTCGCCAAATTCGAATTGCCGGAGGCCGAGATCAGGGCGATCCGGCGCGACAACGCGCTCCGGCTGTTCCCGCGCTTTGCCGCGTGACGATAGGCGGTTTTCCCCGCCATTCACGGTTCCGCGCTTCGATCATTGACTTGCGAGTAGCAGCGCGCAGGATCGCCGGCGATGAGTTGGGCTGCCGCCGCCAAATTGCCAGTCGCCGACCGCCTGCCGCTCGGCGAGGAGGTCGTGCGTCCGACGTTCCGGCGCGAGCGCCGCGCGCTCGGCAAGGGGATATGGCCGGTCGCGGGTTGCGACGAAGCGGGGCGGGGACCGCTTGCGGGCCCGGTCGTGGCCGCCGCCGTGATCCTCGATCCGAAACGCATTCCGCGCGGCCTCAACGACTCCAAGAAGCTGACGATGGAGGAGCGCGAGAAGCTCTATCTCAAGATCTGCGCCACCGCGGAAGTCGCGGTCGCTTTCGGGTCGACCGCGCGGATCGACCGCGACAATATCCTGCAGGCCTCGCTGTGGGCGCTGGCGCGCGCGGTGCGGGCGCTGCCGCTGCGGCCGCGGCTGGTGTATGTCGATGGCAACAACCGCATCGACGTCGGCTGCGATTGCGAGGCGGTGGTGTCGGGCGACGCGCTGGTGCTTTCGATCGCCGCAGCCTCGATCGTCGCCAAGGTGACGCGCGACCGGCTGATGATGCGGCTTGGTGCAGCGCACCCGGGCTATGGCTTCGAGCGTCACATGGGCTACAGCGTGCCGGAGCATTTCGCCGCGCTGTCGCGGCTTGGTCCGACAATCCATCATCGTCGTTCATTCGCGCCGGTCGCCGCGCTTTACGGCGAGACCGTGGCCGAGCCGGACCAGGCGCTGCCGCTGTAATCCCCAAACGCGGGTTTCCGCCGCACAGCCAGCTTGTATATTGCCCGGCCACGGCAATGTCCGGCGCGGCGCGCATCGCTTGCAACCGCCGCGCGGGCCGGCCCGTGACCGGGGGCTCGACGTTCATGGTGGCCATCTCCTTGTTCGTCGAGCTGCTGCGCACCCGGCCGCGCCTGCTGTTCTGGGTGATGGTCGCGACCCAGGCCGTGTTGTGGACGCTCGTGCCCGCGCTGTTTTTTGCGGCGCCGCCTGGAAATCTGCCGGTGGTGCTTGCGATCGGGCACGAATTCCAGATCGGCACCGAATTCGGCCCGCCGCTCGCCTTCTGGCTGGCCGAGATCGCGTTCCGCATCGGCGGCATGTTCGGCGTCTACCTGCTTTCGCAGATTTGCATCGTCGTCACCTATTGGGCGGTGCTGGCGCTTGGCCGCGTCATCGTCGGCGAAGTGCATGCCGTGATGGCGGTGTTGCTGATGGCGGGCGTCGCGTTGTTCTCGTTGCCGACGCCGGCATTCGGACCGGGCATTCTGGCGGCGCCGCTGTGGGCGCTGATCCTGTTGCACTACTGGCAGGCGACGCAACGCGACGAATGGGGTTACTGGCTGGCGCTTGGCCTGGAAGCGGGCTTGCTGCTGCTCACGACCTATGCCGGCATCATTCTGATCGTGCTGCTGCTGGCCTATTCGTTGTCGAGCCCGACCGGACGGGCGCAATACGGCACCGTCGGCCCATGGATCGCGGGTATCGTCGTCGTCGCCGAGCTGTTTCCGTATCTTGTGTGGCTCGAGCTCAGCGGCGGCGGCGCGCTGCCGAGTTTCGCCGCGATCGCAGTCAACCTGCAGCGATGGACGCAGATCACGATCGCGCTGCTGCTCGGCCATGTCGGGCTTGCCATCCTGGTGGTGCTGGCGCGCGGCAGGTTCTTCCGCTCGGACACCACGGCGCCGCCGATACCGCGGCCGGAAATTGCGCCGGCGGCGCGGCGCTTCGTCTATTTCTTTGCGCTTGTTCCGGTGATCGCCATGGCGCTGTTCGCTCTGCTGACGCGGCGCCCGGAAAACTTCGTCGGCACCCCGCTGGTCGTGCTGTCGGGGCTTGCGGTGATCGTCGCGGCCGGCGATCGCATCCGGATCGAGCATCAATATCTGATCGGCCCGGTCTGGGCTGCGCTGCTGGTGCTACCGCCGCTGCTGGTTGCGCTGGTGATCATGGTCCAGCCCTGGATCTGGCCGGTCGATCTGCAAGTCGGGCGGCCGGCGGCGGCCATGGGGCAATTCTTTGGCGACAGCTTTCAGCGCCGCACCGGCAAGCCGCTCACCATCGTGACCGGCGATCTGCCGATGGCGGCACTCGTCGCGTTGGCGGCGCCGAGTCGGCCCAGTCTCTATCTGGAATCCGCCGCCGAATTTCTGCCGCGGCTCAACCGGCGCGACCTCGATGACAAGGGCGCGGTGGTGCTGTGGCCTGCAACCGACACGGCCGGCCGGCCGCCTCCCGAAGTGGCGCGGCGGTTTCCCGATCTGGTGGCCGAAGTGCCGCAAGGCTTTCCGCGGCGCTTCCAGGGCCGCATGGCGCAGACCCGCGTCGGCTGGGGCATGATCCGTCCGCGCGCGCCGCAGGCTCAGTGATAGCGCTCGCCGGGGCTGCACCTTGCCGCGGAACAGCCAATAGACGTAGGCGGTATAGGCCAGGATCAGCGGCAGCAGCACCAGCGTGCCGATCAGCATGAAACTCTGGCTCGCGGGCGCCGCAGCGGTCTGCCAGATGGTGAGCGAGGGCGGCACCAGATACGGAAACGACGAGATCACCAGTCCAAGGAAGCCCAGCATGAACAGCACGATGGTGGCCGCAAACGGCGCCGTGTCGTGCTCCATGCGCAACGCGATCCAGCCGATCAAGGCGGTCAGCCCAGTGAGCAGCGGCACCGGCCAGAGATAGACAAAATTCGCAGGCGAGAACCAGCGTTCGCGAATGCGCGGAAATTCCAGCGGCGTCCACAGGCTGACCGCCGCCATGAAGGCCAACACCAGATAAAGCAGCACCATGGCCTGCGCCCGCGCGCGATCGGCGAGCGCGCCCTCGGTCTTCATCACCAGCCAGGTGGCGCCGAGCAGGGCATGGCCGGACAGCACGCCAAAGCCGCAGAGCAATGCAAACGGCGTCGCCCAATCGAACGGGCCGCCGGCATATGCGCCGTTTTCGACGCGGATGCCTTGGATCAAGCCGCCGAGGATGACGCCCTGGCAGAAGCCCGCGAGCGTGGAGCCGCCGGCGAATGCCGCATCCCAGAACGTCTTGCTGTCGCCCTGCTCGCGGAACTCGACCGCCACGCCGCGGAACACCAGCGCCAGCAACATGACGATCACCGGCAGGTAAAACGCCGGCATGATGATGGCGTAGGCCAGCGGGAACGCCACCAGCAGGCCGGCGCCGCCCATCACCAGCCAGGTTTCGTTGCCATCCCAGAACGGCGCAATCGACGCCATCATCTGGTCGCGCTCCTTGTCGCCCTTGGCAAACGGAAACAGCACGCCGATGCCAAGATCGAAGCCGTCGAGGATGACGTAGAGCGCAACCGCGCCGCCGATGATGCCGGCCCAGATCAGCGGCAGGTAATATTCCATGGCGTCCTCCGCTCAGCCGGCGCTCTTGCCGGCCGCCGCCAGCGTGCGGCCGATCGACAGGTCCGGAGGCTCTTCCGCACCGGCATCCAGGCCCTTCGCGATCAGTCGATTGATGAAGTAGATGCCGGCGGAGAACACGATGCCGTACACCACGATAAACAGCGCGAACGTGACGGCGATGGCGCTGCCGATCACCGGCGAGGTCGCGTCGGCCGTGCGCATGATGCCCTGCACGATCCACGGCTGGCGGCCGGTCTCGGTCGTGACCCAGCCGGCGATCACGGCGACAAAGCCGAGCCACCAGGTTTGCGCCATCACCCGCAGATACCAGCGTGCGGAAAACAGCGCGCCGCGCCACCACAGCAATGCGCCCAGCAGGACCGCCGCCGGCATGAAAAAGCCGATCGCGATCATGATGCGGAAGGCGAAGAACACCGGGATGACGGGCGGCCGGTCGGCCGGCTTGACGTCCTTGAGACCCGGAAACAATCCGTTCGGGTCGTGCGTCAGGACGAGCGAGGAGCCGCGCGGAATCGAGATGGCGAACCGGTTGGTCTCGGCCTTCTCGTCCGGCCAGGCGAAGATGTGGAAGTCGCCGGGCTTTGAGCTGTCCCAGTGTGCCTCCATGGCGGCAATCTTCATGGGCTGATGCTTCAGCGTGTTGAGGCCATGCAAATCGCCGAGCAGCACCTGCAACGGCGCCAGGATGATCAACAGCCCGATCGCCATGCGGAGCATGGTGCGCGCCTCCGCGACATGCTTGCCGGCGACCAGGTAACGCGCGGCGACCGCCAACACGACGAAGCCCGCGGTCAGGTACGAGGCGTTGAGCATGTGTGCAAAGCGATAGGGAAAGCTTGGATTGAACACGATCGCGACCCAGTCGAGCGGGTAGGCGATGCCGTCGCGCATCTCATGGCCGGCCGGGGTGTGCATCCAGCTGTTGGCGGAGAGTATCCAGAACGCCGACATCGCGGTGCCGACCGCCACGATCACCGCCGACAGCACGTGCAGCCAGCGCGGCACGCGCTTGTCGCCGAACAGCAGGATGGCGAGGAAGCTCGCTTCCAGGAAAAACGCGCTGAGCACCTCGTAGCCGGCGAGCGGACCGATGATGTTGCCGGTCGCATGCGAGAACCGGCTCCAGTTGGTGCCGAGCTGGTACGACAGCACCACGCCTGAAACCACGCCCATGCCGAACGAGACCGCGAAAATCTTGGTCCAGAAATGGGCGATGCGCCGGAAGCGGTTACGGCCGGTCCACCAGGCCGTCACATGCAGCGTGGCGATATAGGCCGACAGCCCGATGGTGAAGCTTGGAAAGATGATGTGAAACGAAATGGTGAAGGCGAACTGCAACCGCGCCAGCAGGACTGGATCGAAATCCATGGTGCGTCCTCACAGCGCCGCCCGTGGCAGAGCGGCAGCCTCCGACCTCGCACGACCAAGCCTACCAAGATGTCGGTTCGGCTGTTGAATTCCGCAAGAGGGTGGATGTCCCGCGCACTGATGCGCCGCTATGCTGAAACCGCTTGAGGTCACGTCCAGCGGGGGCAGGCGATGAGCGACACCACGGCACGACCGACGAGTTATCTCGACCGCACCTTCGGCCTGAGCAAAAGCGGCACCGACGTCCGCACCGAATTCATCGCCGGTCTGACCACGTTCCTGACGATGGTCTACATCGTGTTCGTCAATCCGCAGATCCTCGGCAAGGCCGGCATGGACCCGGGCGCGGTGTTCGTCGCGACCTGCATCGCGTCGGCGGTGTCGACCCTGGTGATGGCGTTCTACGCCAATTACCCGATTGCGCTCGCGCCCGGCATGGGGCTCAACGCGTTCTTCGCCTTCACCGTGGTGCTTGGCTACAAATACACCTGGCAGCAGGCGCTGGCCGCGGTGTTCTGCTCGGGCGTGCTGTTTTTCCTGATCTCGATCTTCCGCATCCGCGAATACGTCATCAACGCCATCCCGAAGAACCTCAAGCTTGCGATCTCGGCCGGCGTCGGCCTGTTCCTCGGCATCATCGCGCTGGAGGAGGCCAAGATCGTGGTGGCGCATCCGGCGACGTTGGTCACGCTCGGCGACCTCAAGCAATGGCCGGCGATCCTGTGCCTGCTCGGCTTCGTGCTGATCGCCGCGCTCAATTACCGCAAGGTCATCGGCGGCACCGTGATCGGCATTCTCGCGGTCTCGATCATCGGCATTCCGCTCGGACTTGCGCAAATTCGGCGGCATCGTCTCGGCGCCGCCGTCGCTGTGCGCCGACGCTGCTGCAGCTCGACTTTTCGCGCATCGCCGAGCGACCTTCATCATCGTGGTGTTCAGCTTCCTGCTGGTGGACATCTTCGACAACGCCGGCACGCTGATCGGCGTCACCCACCGCGCCGGCCTGCTCGACAAGGACGGCAACCTGCCGCGCATGCGACAGGCGCTGATCTCCGACAGCTTCGCCGCCATGTTCGGCTCGCTGATCGGCACCTCGACCACCACCAGCTACATCGAAAGCGCGGCCGGCGTCTCGGCCGGCGGCCGCACCGGCCTGACCGCGGCGTTCGTCGCGCTGTTCTTCCTGCTGGCGCTGTTGTTCTCGCCGCTCGCCGGCATGGTGCCGGCCTATGCGACCGCGGCGGCGCTGCTCTACGTCGCTTGCGTGATGACGCAGGGGCTGGCCGAGATCGAGTGGGACGATCTCACCGAATACGCGCCAGCGGTGGTCACCGCGGTCACCATGCCGCTGACCTATTCGATCGCGACCGGCATCGGGCTCGGCTTCATCACCTACGCGCTGTGCAAGATCCTCGCCGGCAAGTTCAGCGAGGCCAAGCCCGCGGTGATCGTGCTGGCGGTCCTGTTCGGCATCAAGTTCGCGGTTGCGTGATCAGGAGTCAGGAGTCAGTGAGTCAGTAGTCAGAGAAGCAAGCGCCGATGCCTGATCCCTGATTCCTGACGCCTGACGCCTGACTCCTGACTCCTGACGCCTGATCACCTGATTCCGTGCCGGGCGAACTCTTCGGCGATATTGGCCTTGAGTGCCTTGGCGGCGGCGATGTCGGCTGTACCGCCGTCGCGGTCGCCGCTCTTGCTCTTGGCAAGCCCGCGGCCGTACAGCGAGCCGGCATTCTTGGGATCGATGCGCAGCGCCGCGTCGTAGTCCTTGATGGCGTTGTCGTGCTGGCCGAGCTTGAGATGGATGAAGCCGCGGGTGTCGAGCGCGTCCGCGGCGTCGGCCTTGATGCGTAGCGCCGCCCGGCGGCGGTGAAACGCAATGCGAACCGCGGTCTTTCTACTGCTCAGGTTAATTTGCGATCCGGCGCGTGCGCTCGCGCCGGCGGCGTTAGCGTTAACGCCGATGCCGCCGATGGCTGCGCGCTCAGCCGAGCGCCTTCTTGATCGCCAGCATGTCGCGCCAGGCGAGCCGCTTGGCGATCGGCGTGCGCAGCAGATAGGCCGGATGCAGCATCGGCATGGCGCGGATTTCGCGCGTGCCGGTGTGGTAGGGGAACCAGCGGCCGCGGTTTTTTGTGATGCCTTGGATGCCGAGCAGCGCTCCGGTCGAGGGCTGGCCGACCGTGACCAGGATATCCGGATTGCACAGCTCGATCTGGCGCTGGATGAACGGCAGGCAGATTTGCGTCTCGACCGGCGTCGGCGTGCGGTTGCCCGGCGGCCGCCACGGCACGATGTTGGCGATATAGACCTTGCTGCGGTCGAGCCCGATCGCTTTCAGCATGCGGTCGAGCAACTGGCCGGAGCGGCCGACGAACGGCAGGCCCTGCTTGTCTTCTTCGGCGCCCGGCGCCTCGCCGACGAACATCAGTCGCGCCGGCGCGGTGCCGTCGGCGAACACCAGGCGGCTGGCGGAGGCTTTCAGCCCGCAGCCGTCGAAGCCGTCGAGAATGGCGCGTAGCTCGTCGAGGCTTTGCGGCGCTGCGCGCCGCCTCGCGTGCCGCCATCACCGCGGCGTCGGGTGCGGGCGGCAGTGGCGGCGGGCCTCGGCGCTGGAGCCTCGATCCGGTCGGCGGTTCGAAGCAATCCCCGATTGCCGGCATCGTTCGGGCGGCTTCCGGCGCGCTCGGCAGCAGGCTGCGCCGTCGGCACCGGCGCCTGCGGCGACAGCCAGTCGTTCGCCTGCTCGCCGACCGCGGCATCGACGCCGGCTTCGGCGTAGAACTCGAGCAGATCGCGCATGGCCTTGCTGCGTTCCGGTGTCATCGCCGCAGATTATCATGTTATCTATGGCCAGCACCTGGGCAGAATTCCGCCTGCACCGAAAGTTGCGAGACCGCCATGGCCGATGACGCCCCCGCGCGCGAAGCAATGGAATTCGACGTCGTGATCGTCGGCGCGGGGCCGGCCGGCCTCGCCGCCGCGATCCGCCTGAAGCAGATCGCGCCGGAGCTCGGCGTGGTGGTGGTCGAGAAGGGCTGCCGAGGTCGGCGCCCACATCCTGTCGGGCGCGGTGATCGATCCGATCGGGCTCGACCGCCTGCTGCCGGAATGGCGCACGGAGGACACCCCGATCAAGACCGCGGTCAGCGACGACCGGTTCTATTGGATGGGCCGATCGTCGGCGCTGCGGCTGCCGAATTTCATGATGCCGCCGCTGATGTCGAACCACGGCAACTATCATCGTGTCGCTCGGCAACGTCTGCCGCTGGCTCGCGACCAAGGCCGAAGCGCTGGGCGTCGAAATCTATCCGGGCTTTGCCGCGGCCGAAGTGCTGATCGAGAACGGCGCGGTGATGGGCGTCGCCACCGGCGACATGGGCATCGGCAAGAACGGCGAGCCGCGCTCCGACTTCACGCGCGGCATGGAGCTGCGCGCGAAATACACGCTGTTTGCCGAGGGCGCGCGCGGCAGCCTGTCCAAGCTCCTGATCGCCCAATACGGGCTCGATCAGGGCCGGCGAGCCGCAGAAATTCGGCATCGGACTGAAGGAGCTCTGGCAGGTCGCGCCGGAAAAACATCGGCCCGGCCTGGTGCAGCACAGCTTCGGCTGGCCGCTCGACAATTCGACCGGCGGCGGCTCGTTCCTCTATCACTTCGACGACAAGCTGGTATCGGTCGGCTTCGTCGTCCATCTCAATTACTCCAATCCGTATCTGTCGCCGTTCGAGGAATTCCAGCGCTTCAAGACCCATCCGCTGATCCGCGGCACGTTCGAAGGCGGCAAGCGGCTGTCGTACGGCGCGCGCGCCATCACCGAGGGCGGCTATCAGTCGGTGCCGAAGCTGACGTTCCCGGGCGGCGCGCTGATCGGCTGCGCGGCGGGCTTCGTCAACGTGCCGCGCATCAAGGGCAGCCACAACGCGATCCTGTCGGGCATGCTGGCGGCCGAGCATGTCGCCGAGGCGCTGTCGGAAGGCCGCGCCCACGACGAGCTCGCGAGCTACGACGACGCCTGGCGCGACGGCGACATCGGCCGCGATCTCTGGAAGGTGCGCAACGCCAAGCCGCTGTGGTCGAAGCTCGGCACGATGCTGGGCATCGCCGCCGGCGGCTTCGACATGTGGACCAACACGCTCGGCTTTTCGCTGTTCGGCACGCTTGGCCACGGCAAGCCCGATGCCGACACGCTCAAGCCCGCCGGCGAATGCCGGCCGATCGCCTATCCGAAGCCGGACGGCAAGCTCACCTTCGACCGGCTGTCATCGGTGTTCCTATCCAACACCAACCACGAGGAGGACCAGCCGCCCCATCTGCACGTCGCCGACATGGCGCTGCAGAAGGCCTCCGAGCACGACGTCTATGCCGGGCCGTCGGCGCGCTATTGCCCGGCCGGCGTCTATGAATGGGTGGAGGAGGGCGGGCAAGCCGCGGTTCGTGATCAACGCGCAGAACTGCGTCCACTGCAAAACCTGCGATATCAAGGACCCCAACCGCAACATCACCTGGGTGCCGCCGGAGGGCGGCGGCGGGCCGAAATATTCCAATATGTGAGGGCGTTTTCGCGCCTCCGGTCACGATGCTGCCACACCGCCGTTTGCATGGTTTGCCGCACGGCGGCTCGGCATCCCGTCCTTGCGGGCGGACTGCAAAAAGGCCATTCTGCGCCCGACTCGAAGGGCAGGCGCAGCGCCGCCCATGGAGGCTCTTACCAGTGATCGTTTCGACCCAGTTCCGCCGCCTCGCCGGCGTTGCACTCGGCATCGCGATGCTGAGCGCGCCGGTGATGGTATCCGCCGAGACATCGACGCAGCCGCCGGTTTCGTCCGTGCCTTCGGCGGGTGAATTGGCGCGCCTCTCCTCGTCCGGCAGCTATCTCGCGGCCCGCCACGCCGGCGTGCAGCGCGACGCGGGTGCCGCCGCCGCCTATTACCGCGCGGCGCTGCGCGCCGATCCAAAGAACGGCGAACTTTTGAGCGCGCGTTCCTCTCGGTGCTCGCGGAAGGCGACGTCGACGAAGCGGTGCGGCTGGCCGAGCAGGTGCTGCGCTCGACCGCAACGACCGCATCGCGCGGCTGGTCGTCGGCGTGCGCGCGCTCAAGCAGAAGAAATATCCGCTCGCCAAGCAGAATCTCGCGCAGTCGGTACGCGGCCCGATCACCGACCTTGCCGCCACGCTGCTCGGCGCCTGGGCGAGCTATGGCGCAAACGACGCCAAGGGCGCCATCGAAGCCATCGACAAGCTGCAAGGCGCCGAATGGTACGCGCTGTTCAAGGACCTGCACGCCGGCCTGATCCTCGACCTGTCCGGCAACAAGAAGGAAGCCGGCAAGCGCTTCGAGCGCGCCCACAAGCTCGATGCCACGGCGCTGCGGCTGGTCGAGGCCTACGGCTCCTGGCTGTCGCGCAACGGCAAGGCAAGGACGAGGCGGTCGAAGTGTTTGCAACGCGTTCGACGCGCAGCTGCCGCGCCATCCGCTGATCGTCGAGGCGATGGAGGCGCTCAAGCGCAGGCAAGCCGCTGCCGCCGCTGGTCGAGACGCCGCAGGCCGGCGCGGCCGAAGTGCTATACGGCCTGGGCGCCGCGCTCGGCCGGCGCGGCGGCGAGGATCTGGGCCTCGTCTACCTGCAGCTTGCGCTCTATCTCGCGCCGACATCAGCCGCTGGCGCTGCTGTCGCTCGCCGATCTCTACGAGCAGATGAAGAACCCGCAGCTCGCGATCAAGGTCTACGAGCACGTGCCGCAGAACTCGCCGCTGCGGCGCAATGCCGAGATCCAGCTTGCCGCCAATCTCGACACCCTCGACCGCACCGACGAGGCCAAGCAGCGCCTGCAAAAGCTGATCACCGAACGGCCGGACGACGTCGAAGCCATCATGGCACTCGGCAACATCCTGCGCGGCCGCAAGATGTTCGACGAATGCGCCAAGGTCTACAGCAAGGGCATCGCGACCATCGCCAATCCCGAGCGGCCGAACTGGCTGATCTTCTACTTCCGCGGCATCTGCAACGAGCGCGCCAAGAAGTGGCAACAGGCCGAGGCCGATCTCAAGCAGGCGCTCAAGCTGTTCCCCGACCAGCCGCACGTGCTCAACTATCTCGGCTATTCGTGGATCGACCAGGGCATGAATCTCGACGAAGGCATGCGGATGATCCGCCGCGCCGTCGAGCAGCGGCCCGACGACGGCTACATCGTCGACTCGCTCGGCTGGGCACATTATCGCGCTCGGCAATTACGACGAGGCGGTGAAGAGTCTCGAGCGCGCGGTCGAGCTCAAGCCCGACGATCCGACCATCAACGATCATCTCGGCGACGCCTATTGGAAGATCGGACGGGCGCTGGAGGCGCGGTTCCAGTGGGCGCATGCGCGCGATCTCAAGCCCGAGCCGGAAGACCTCGACAAGATCAAGAAGAAGCTCGAAGTAGGCCTCGTCGAGGAGACGTCGTCCTCCGCGTCCAACGCTCGCCAAGAAGCCCGGCGACGGCGGCTGATCGCGCCGCCATCCACGACGTCCCGCCGGGTCGACAATGGCGCTCGTCCGATCACGCCCCGGCCAAGGTCAATCTCACGCTCGCCGTGCTCGGCCGCCGCGCTCGACGGCTATCATGCGCTCGACAGCCTGGTGGTGTTCGCGCAAGCGCGCGATCGCGCTGACGTTCGAGCCGGGCAAGCCGCTCGCACTCAGGCTGCGCGGCCCGCACGCCGCGCAAGCCGGCGCCGATCGACGACAATCTGGTGCTCAAGGCCGCCCGCGCGCTGGCCTCGGACGTGCCGGGGTTGAACCTCGGCACGCTTTACCCTCGACAAGCGGTCTGCCGGTGGCGGCGGGGCTTGGCGGCGGATCGTCCGACGCCGCCGCAGCGCTGCGCATATTGGCGCGCGCCAACCGTCTGTCACTGAATGACCCGCGCCTGTTCAAGGTCGCGGGCCGGATCGGCGCCGACGTGCCGGTCTGCATCGATCCCCGGCCGCGCCGGATGCGCGGCATCGGCGAACATCCTGTCGCCGCCGCTGGCGATCCCGAAGCTCGCCGCCGTGCTGGTCAATCCCGGCGTTGCGATGCCGACCAAGGACGTGTTCGCGCTGCTCGATTTCAAGCCCGGCGCGCCGCTCAAGGCCGTCCCGCGCGCCCGTAACCCGCCGGACGATTTCGATCGGCTTATCGAGTTCCTGTCGGCGCAAGGCAACGACCTCGAGCGTCCCGCCATCAAGCTGCAACCGGCGATCGCGTCGCGTGCTGGCGGCGTTGCGCAAAGAGCCCGGCTGCCGGCTGGCGCGCATGTCCGGCTCGGGCGCGACCTGTTTCGGCCTGTTCGCATCGGCGCGCGCGGCAACGGCCGCGGCGCGACGGATCAAAACGTCGCATCCCGGCTGGTGGGCGATCGCAAGCATCCTCGGGTAGGATGGGCCCGACAGGGGGGTTGCCGTGCTCACACGCCGCCGCCTGCTTGCACTGTCTGCCGGATCGGCCCTCGTGCAGACGCTGGGCCGTGGTCCGCGCCATCGCACAGGTTCAAAATTGGCCGACCCGGCTGGTGCGCCTGGTCGTGCCGTTCGCGCCCGGCGGACCGACTGACCTCATCGGCCGGATCGTTGCCGAGCAGCTTTCCAAGATTTGGGGCCAGCAGGTCGTGATCGAGAACCGTGGCGGCGCTGGCACCAACATCGGCAACGAAATGGTGGCGCGCTCCGATCCTGACGGCACCACGATCCTGTTCGCGACCTCGTCGCTTGCGGTCAACCGCGGCCTCTACCGCACGCTCAGCTACGACCCGGTTGCCGACCTCGCACCGGTGTCGCAGGTGTCCCGCTTTGCCCTGTTCATGTTCGTGGCTAATTCCCTGCCGGTGAAATCGGTGCAGGACTTTCTCGACCATGCCAAATCCAATCGCGGCAAGGTGACGCTGGCGTCGCCCGGCACCGGCAGCACGCCGCACCTGGCGGGCGAGCTACTCAAGAGCTTGACCGGCATCGAGATGACCCATGTGCCCTACCGGGGCGCGTCGCCGGCGCTCAACGACCTCATTCCCGGCCGCGTCGATTGCTACTTTGGCAGCGGCGCGCTGCTGCCGACCATGCGCTCGGGACAAGTCCGCGGGATCGGCGCAACCAGCGCCAAGCGCGACCCGGCCGCGCCCGAGTTGCCGGCGATCGGCGAGACCGTTCCGGGCTACGACGTGTCGTCCTGGCACGCGCTGTTCGTGCCGGCCAAAACCTCGCCCGATCTGGTTGCCAAGATCAACGCCGATACGGTCGCGGCCTTGGCCGATCCGGCCGCCAAGAAGAAGCTCGAAGAGGCCGGCTATAACGTCGTCGGCTCGACTGCCGACGATTTGCGGGCGCTGCTCAAGCGCGAGATCGACAAGTGGACGGCGTTGATCAAAACCGCCGGCATCCCGCAGATCGAATAGGTCACGCTCGACTCAAGACAGGAAAGCGTGTCGCGAGACCAGGGATGGCGACTGAGCGGATTTGGCGCAAGGTCCAGCGGGATAATGCCTTAGTGCGTGCGGGCGGTGCAGAACTCGACCGCCTCTTCCAACGCCTGCTTCATCTCCGATGCCGGGAATAGTGCCAGCGCGTCGCGGGCGATGGCGCCGTAGTGCTGCGCGCGCTTGATCGTGTCCTCGAGCGCGCGATGCTTGGTCATCAAGCCGATCGCGGTTTCGAGATCGCCTTCGGCGACCATGCCGTGCTCCAGCGTACGGGTCCAGAAGCTGCGTTCGGCCTCCGAGCCGCGGCGAAACGACAGCACGACCGGCAGTGTGATCTTGCCTTCGCGGAAGTCGTCGCCGACGTTCTTGCCGAGCTTGGCGGCCTTGCCGCCATAGTCGAGCGCGTCGTCGACCAGCTGGAAGGCGATGCCGAGGTTCATGCCGAACGAGCGGCAGGCGGCGGCGTCGGCCTTCGGCCGGTTGGTCAGCACCGGTCCGACCTCGCAGGCCGCCGCGAACAGTTCGGCGGTCTTGGCGCGGATCACAGCGAGGTATTCGTCTTCGGTGGTGGCGGTGTTTTTGGCGGCGCCGAGCTGCATGACCTCGCCCTCGGCGATCACGGCCGCGGCGTTGGACAGGATCTCCAGCGCGCGTATCGAGCCGACCTCGACCATCATCTTGAACGCCTGGCCGAGCAGGAAGTCGCCGACGAGAACACTCGCCTCGTTGCCCCAGAGCATCCGGGCGGCGAGCCGGCCGCGCCGCATCTCGCTCTCGTCCACCACGTCGTCATGCAGCAGTGTCGCCGTGTGCATGAATTCGACCGCGGCGGCGAGCTTGATGTGGCCGTCGCCGGAATAGCCGGTGAGGCTCGCCATCGCCAGGGTCAGCATGGGACGCAGGCGCTTGCCACCGGAGGAGATCAGGTGATTGGCGACCTCCGGGATCATCGTCACCTCCGAGCCGGTCCGCGCCACGATCTCCGTGTTGACCCGGAGCATGTCGGGATTCACCCGCTCGACCAGGCGGTCGATGGTGGCATCGGCCGGGCTGAAGGGAAGGATAACGGCCAAGTTGGTCTCCGATTTCGCCAGGGGTACGAGAAAAGATAGAAACGCTATGATAAGCGGGCAAGGGCGCTGGCCGGCCTTTCGACAACCCGTTGTTCGATCGGTGCGGCTGGTGGGAAAGGACCCATGTTGTCAACCGAAGGCAGCGCGCAATCCGCGGCCGACGTCGTCGGCCGCAACAGGATTGCGGTGCTGGTGCCTTGCTACAACGAGGAAACCGCCATCGGCAAGGTGGTGGCCGATTTCCGCGCCGCGCTGCCGGACGCCGACGTCTACGTTTATGACAACAATTCCCGCGACCGCACCGTCGAAGCGGCGGCGGAGGCCGGCGCCATCACCCGCCGTGAGCTGCGGCAGGGCAAAGGCCACGTGGTGCGCCGCATGTTCACCGACGTCGACGCCGACGTCTATGTGCTGGTCGACGGCGACGCCACCTACGATGCGCCGAGCGCCCGCGCCATGATCGACATGTTGCTGCGCGAACGGCTCGACATGGTTTGCGCCATCCGGGTCGATCGCGAGCAGGCGGCTTATCGGCCCGGCCATCGCGCCGGCAACCGGCTGTTGAGCGGATTTGTCGCCCATGTGTTCGGGCAATCGTTCACCGACATGCTCTCGGGCTATCGCGTGTTCAGCCGAAGGTTCGTGAAATCCTTTCCCGCGCTGTCCGGCGGCTTTGAGATCGAAACCGAGCTCACCGTGCACGCGCTCGAGCTCGATCTGCCGATCGGAGAATTGCGCACGCCCTATTATTCGCGGCTGGAGGGTTCGAGCTCGAAACTCAGCACCTGGCGCGACGGCTACCGCATTCTGCGCACCATCATGCGGCTTTACCGTTCCGAGCGTCCGCTGGCCCTGTTCACAGGTTTCGGCATTTCGTTCGCCGCGATCTCGATCGGCATCGCCATCCCGCTATTCATCACCTACTTCGAAACCGGCATGGTGCCGCGGTTTCCGACCGCGATCCTGGCGACCGGGTTGATGGTTTTGGCCGTTTTGTCCGTGTTCAGCGGGCTGATCCTCGACACGGTGACGCGCGGGCGGCGCGAGCTCAAGCTGCTGGCCTATCTGGCGCAGCGGGCGCCGGCCGAGGAACGGCGGCGGAGCTGAACCATGATCCCGAAACGTGGCTACCGGTTTTCGGACAAGATCATGGTTTGAATGACCTATGCGCGAGCTCGTCCGCACCAACAACGCGGTGCTGATCACCGCGATCGAAGCGCTGCTCAAGAGCGCGGAAATTCCGCATGTGGTGCTCGACCGCCACATGAGCGTGCTGGAAGGCTCGCTCGGCATCCTGCCGCGGCGCATTCTGGTGGACGACGAGCATCAGGACGTCGCCCGCCAGTTGCTGGCTGATGCTGGCCTCGCCCATGAATTGCGTCCGGGCCCGCTCCAACCGGAGCTGACCGACGATGCCGTGCTCGGCGGCCGGCTGCGGCTCAAGCAGAAGCGGCGCGGCCATCGCGTCGGCCACGATGCCATCCTGCTGGCGGCTGCGACCACCGCGCGCGCCGGCGACCGCGCGGTTGACCTCGGCGCGGGCGTTGGCGCCGCCGGGCTGGCGCTCGCGGTGCGCGTGCCCGGCGTCGAAGTCACGCTGGTCGAGATCGATCCGGAGCTTGCCGCAATCGCCGCCGAGAATATCGGGCGCAACGGCCTCGACGCAGCGCGTCCGGGCCTTGACCGTCGACGTCGCGGCGTCCGCCGACGAGTTCGCAGCCCGCGGGCTCGCGGCCGGCACGGCCGATCACGTGCTGATGAACCCGCCATTCAACGATCCGGCGCGGCAGAATGTCTCGCCCGACCTCGAGCGCCGGCTGGCGCACGCGCGGCGGCGGGCTCGGCGCCTGGGTCGATGCCGCGGCCCGGCTGCTGCATTCGGCCGGAACGCTGACCTTGATCTGGCGGGCCGACGGTCTCCCCGACGTGCTTGCCGCGCTCGACGGCTTCGGCGGCCTGACGGTGCTGCCTGTCCACGGCCGCGCCGGGCAACCGGCCATCCGGGTGCTGGTGGCAGCGCGCAAGGGCGGCCGCGCGCCTTTGACGCTGCTGCCGGCGCTCATGCTCAACGATGCGGAAGGCCGGCCGACTGGGGCGGCCGAAGCCGTGCTGCGCGATGCTGCCGCGCTGCCGCTTAGCGGCGGGTAGGCTGGGTCCGACGCTGGGCCAAGGGCCCCGGCGCGCCGTAGTGGGACATCAGCACGATGGCCGTCATCAGCAGCGACAAGAATACCATTTTCATGACCGGCCCAACTCCCCCGCGACCGACGCCGCCAAATGCGCGAAGCGCGCAACTTGCCTGCGAGGCGTTAACAAGTGATGACTTGAGGCGGGACCCGCGCCGACATATCTGCAAGGACCATGGCTGAGCCTTCCACCTTCGACCGCGCGTTGAAATCGTTGCGCCCCCTGGTTCCGGCGCGCTTTCGATCCGACATTCCGATCGTTCCGGTCGTCCGCCTGGCGGGCGTGATCGGGTTCTCGACGCCGCTCAAGCCGGGGCTGACGCTCGCGAGCGTGGCGCGCGCGCTCGATCGCGCCTTTGCGATGCGCAACATCCGCGCGGTGGCGCTGTCGATCAACTCGCCCGGCGGCTCGGCCGTGCAGTCGCACCTGATCTTCAAGCGCATCCGCGCGCTGGCCGACGAAAAGCAGATTCCTGTCATTGCCTTCGTCGAGGACGTCGCCGCCTCCGGCGGCTATATGATCGCCTGTGCCGCCGACGAGATCGTCTGCGACCTGTCTTCGATCGTAGGCTCGATCGGCGTGGTCGGCGGCTCGTTCGGCTTCGAAAAGCTGATCCAAAAGATCGGCGTCGAGCGCAGGCTGTACACCTCGGGCGAACGCAAGGCGATGCTCGACCCGTTCCTGCCCGAGAAGCCCGACGACGTCGAGCGGCTCAAGGCAATCCAGAACGAGATCCACGAAATGTTCATCGCGCTGGTCAAGGCGCGCCGCGGTGACAAGCTCGACAGCCGCGAAACCGCCTTGTTCTCCGGAGAATATTGGACCGGTCAACGCGGCCTCAAGCTTGGCCTCGTCGACGCGGTTGGAGATTTGCGGGGCGTCTTGCGCGAACGCTTCGGCGACAAGCTGCGGATGCCGTTGGTCGCCGAGCGCAGCTCGTTCGGGCGACGGTTGCTTGGAATGGCGGAAAGCCGCTCCGAACTGCTGGCGAACGGTCCGAACTTCGCCGAGGATCTGGTTTCGACGCTCGAAGCCCGCGCGCTCTGGGCGCGTTACGGACTATAGGAGACGGCCATGCCGGTGCTGCCACCCCTGATCGCCTGGACGCTCGGCGCGCTCGGCGCCATGGTCCTGGTGAAGCTCATTGGCCGGGAGTGGCAGCGCGTCAACGCCGAGCTCGACCGCGACCGCACGGTGCGGGTGAATGATCCCGAACGCGCGGCCATGCCGACGCTGCAGCGCGATCCGTCGACCGGGGTCTACAAGCCAGGCCGCTAATTAGCCTCCTTGATGCCCTTTTCACGCACCAGCTTGCCCCAGCGCGCCAGCTCGTCCTTCAGGAACTGACCGAACTGGTCCGGGGTGTTCGCGACCGGGATCGCGCCGGACTTGATCAGCTTGTCCTTCACCACCGGGTCGTTGATGGCGGCGACGAACGCCGTGTTCAGCTTGGCGATGATCTCCGGCGGCGTTTTCGCCGGCGCCAGCAGGCCATACCAGTTGTCCGACGACGTGTTCGGATAGCCCGACTCGGCAAGCGTCGGCACCTCGGGCAGCATCGGGTTGCGCTGGTTGGAGGCGACCGCGATCGGCCTGACCTTGCCGCCGGTGATTTGCGGCATCACTGCCGGCACGTCGGCGAAGAATGCCTGCACCTGGCCGCCGAGCAAATCGGTGAGCGCGGGAGCGGCGCCGCGGTACGGCACGTGTACGAACTTGAAGCCGGCGACCGTCGAGAACATCTCTTCCGCGAGATGGGTGGTGGAGCCCACCCCGGTCGAGGCGAACGGCAGGTCGCCGTTCCTCGACTTCGCCATGTCGACGAATTCTTTGATCGACTTGACCGGGCTGTCGGCGCGGACCACCAGCACGGTGGTGTTGCGGACCACCAGCGTCACCGTCGCGAAATCGCGCAGCACGTCGTAGGGCAGGTCGGTGCGCATGTTGGGCGTGATCGCAACCGCGCCGACCGTCGAGAGGAACAGCGTATAGCCGTCGGGCGGTGCCTTCGCGACCGAATCCGCGCCGATCGCGCCGTTGGCGCCGGGCTTGTTCTCGATGATGACGGTCTGGCCGAGGATGTCCTTGACCTTGTCGGCGACCAGCCGGCCGACGAAATCGGTCGGCCCGCCGGCCGGGAAGGCGATCACCACGCGGATCGGCCGGGAGGGAAAATCCTGCGCCTCGGCCGGAATGGCGAGGAGCAGGGCAGCGGCGGCAAGGCCCGCTGCGACAGAGCGGCGGCGAAGGCGGTGAACGATCATGATGTCCCTCGGTTCAGCCAGGGTATGGGCCCTGTGGAGCATGGCATCGTAGCGCCATCGTCTCGGCGTGTCCGAGTCCCGTTGCACTGTCGGCGATGCGCAAATGCAAAGCGGCCGGCTCAAAGGCCGGCCGCTTTGGATGCGGTCGTTGCGCGCTAGGCGGTACGGTCGGGGCCGGAGAACATGGCCTTGAACAGCAGCACATGGCCGTAGACCACGACCGCCGCAAAGGCGACGATAAAGCCGGTGGTGAGGATTTGCATGATCATGACCAACCCCCCGGATGATCAGAGACCTGTGAATTGATGGCACCGGACCTCAGGTTCGGGGCCGCGAGATAAGATCCAGTTAATCGGCTGGAAAAAATTGGCGGCAACCGGCAAGGATTTACGCCCAAACGACTGCTGCCCGCGAGTTCTTGACCCTCCTGGGTCACCCCGGTAGGTCTCACGGGCGCGTCGGATTCCTGAATGAACAGCGATCTTCCCGCCCATATGCGCCCGGAACGGTCGTTCCAGGGCCTGATCCTGGCGCTTCAGCGTTTCTGGGCGGACCGCGGCTGCGTGATCCTGCAGCCCTATGACATGGAGGTCGGCGCCGGAACCTTTCATCCGGCGACCACGCTGCGCGCGCTCGGACCGAAGCCCTGGAACGCCGCCTATGTGCAGCCTTCGCGCCGGCCGAAGGACGGCCGCTATGGCGAGAACCCGAACCGGCTGCAGCACTACTACCAGTTCCAGGTGATCCTCAAACCATCGCCGCCGGACATCCAGGAGCTGTATCTCAAGTCGCTGGCCGCCATCGGCATCGACTCGAAGCTGCACGACATCCGCTTCGTCGAGGACGACTGGGAAAGCCCCACGCTCGGCGCCTGGGGGCTGGGCTGGGAGTGCTGGTGCGACGGCATGGAGGTGTCGCAGTTCACCTATTTCCAGCAGGTCGCGGGCTTTGAATGCGCGCCGGTCGCGGGCGAACTGACCTACGGGCTCGAGCGGCTGGCGATGTACGTGCAGGGCGTCGACCGGGTGTTCGACCTCAATTTCAACGGCCGCGACGGCGCCGAGAAGGTGACGTATGGCGACGTGTTCCTGCAGGCCGAGCAGGAATATTCGCGGCACAATTTCGAGGCCGCCGACACCGCCATGCTGTTCGAGCAGTTCAAGATGGCGGAAGCCGCCTGCCGGAAGTATCTCGACGCCGGCTGGTCGCCCGATAAGACGCGCCACCTGATGGCGCTGCCGGCGTATGATCAATGCATCAAGGCGAGCCACGTGTTCAATCTGCTCGATGCGCGCGGCGTGATCTCGGTGACCGAGCGGCAAAGCTTCATTCTTCGCGTGCGGGAGCTTGCCAAGGCCTGCGGCGAAGCTTGGCTGAAAACCGAAGGAGGAGGGGCAACATGAGTGCAACACCTGAAATCGCTGGCACCAAGCCGATCCGCGTCGCGGTCGAGGACGGCAAGAGCTATTGGTGGTGCGCCTGCGGGCGCTCCAAGAAGCAGCCGTTCTGCGATGGCTCGCACAAGGGCTCGGAATTCTCGCCGATTGAGTACAAGGCCGCGGCGGCCGGCGAGATCGCCTTCTGCGCCTGCAAGCGCAGCGGCAAGAAGCCGACCTGCGACGGCACGCACCGGACGCTTGCTCCGCCGGCGCCCGCAGCATAGCGGGCTGCGACACGACGAACCTCTCCGCTCCCTACCCGCCGCTTCGCGGGGGAGGGGAGGCCGCGGCAACGACAGCACATAGAACCCATGCCCGATCTGCTGCTTGAGTTTTTCTCCGAGGAAATTCCCGCCCGCATGCAGGCGCGGGCGGCGGAGGATTTGCGCAAGCTCATCACCGACCGGCTGGTCGAGGCGGGGCTGACCTATGAAGGCGCCAAGGCCTTCGCCACGCCGCGGCGGCTGGCGCTCGCCGTCGCCGGCATCCCGGCGCGCCAACCCGACGTGAAGGAGGAGCGCAAGGGCCCGCGCGTCGGCGCCAACGAGAAGGCCATCGCGGGTTTTCTGAAGGCCGCCGGGCTCGCCTCGATCGAGCAGGCGAAGATCCAGCAGGACCCGAAGGGCGACTTCTACGTCGCGCTGATCGAGAAGGCGGGCCGCCCGGCGATCGAGGTGATCGCGCAGATCGTGCCGGAGGTGGCGAAGGCGTTTCCCTGGCCGAAGTCGATGCGCTGGGGCGAGGGCTCGGCCAAAGCCGGCGCGCTCAACTGGGTGCGGCCGCTGCATTCCATCGTCGCGATGTTCGGCCCGGAGACCGAGGAGCCCGACATGGTGCCGTTCGCGCTCGACGGCATCAAAGCGGGCGACACCACCTACGGCCACCGCTTCATGGCGCCGGGCGCGATCAAGGTGCGCCGCCTCGACGACTATCAGAGCAAGCTCGGAAGCCGCCAAGGTCGTGGTCGATGCCGACCGCCGCGCGCAGATGATCCGCGCCGACGCCAAGAATCTGGCGTTCGCGCAGGGCTTCGAGCTGATCGAGGACGAGGGCCTGCTGGCCGAGGTCGCGGGCCTGGTCGAATGGCCGGTGGTGCTGATGGGTCGATTCGACCGAGGCCTTCCTCGCGATCCCGCAGGAGGTGATCCGCGCCACCATCCGCAACAACCAGAAGTGCTTCGTCGTGCGCGACCCGAAGACCGGCGAAGCTCGTCCAACAAGTTCATCCTGGTGTCGAACATCGAGGCGAGCGACGGCGGCAAGGCGATCGTCGCCGGCTGCGAGCGCGTCATCCGCGCGCGGCTGTCGGACGCCAAGTTCTTCTACGAGACCGATCTGAAGACCCGGCTGGAGGACCGGCTGCCGAAGTTCGAGCACATCGTGTTTCACGAGAAGCTCGGCACCCAGGCCGAGCGCATCGCGCGCATCGTCGCGCTCGCCGGCCATCTGGCGCCGACTGTCGGCGCCGACGTCGCCAAGGCCGAGCGCGCGGCGCAGCTCTGCAAGGCCGATCTGCTGACCGAGGTGGTCGGCGAATTCCCCGAACTGCAAGGCCTGATGGGCAAGCTACTACGCGCAGGCGCAGGGCGAGGACGAAGCGATCGCGCATGCCATGCGAGGATCACTACAAGCCGAAGGGGCCGGACGATCTGGTGCCGGCCGATCCGGTTTCGGTCGCGGTTGCGCTGGCCGACAAGATCGACATGCTCGCCGGCTTCTGGGCGATCGACGAAAAGCCGACCGGATCGAAGGACCCCTATGCGTTGCGCCGTGCTGCGCTTGGCGTGATCCGCCTGGTGATCGACAACAAGCTTCGCCTGTCATTGCTTGCCAAGTCGTTCAAGCAGGCGCGCGCTGATGCCGACGGCAAAGGATCTGCTCGCCTTCTTCGCCGACCGCCTCAAGGTCCAGCTCCGCGAGCAGGGCGCGCGGCACGATCTGGTCGACGCCGTGTTCGCGCTGGAAGGCCAGGACGACCTGCTGCTGATCGTCCGCCGGGTCGAGGCGCTCGGCAAATTCCTCGACACCGACGATGGCAAGAACCTGCTGGCCGGCACCAAGCGCGCGGCCAACATCCTCCGCATCGAGGAGAGGAAGGACAAGCGCGAATACACCGGCGCGCCCGATGCCGAATTCTACACGCAGGCCGAGGAAAAGGAGCTCGCCCGCGCCATCGAGCGTTGCCAAGGTCGAGGCCGCCAGGGCGGTCGGCAGCGAAGATTTCGCCGCCGCCATGACCGCCATGGCGAAGCTGCGCCCGTCACGTCGATGCCTTCTTCGACAAGGTCACGGTCAACGTCGACGACAAGGCGCTGCGCGAAAACCGGCTGAGGCTGCTGAACGAGATCAGGGAGGCCACCCGGGCGGTGGCTGATTTTTCCAAGATCGAGGGATAATCGGCTGTCATGCCCGCGCGGGCGGGCATCCAGTAGACGCCATCGTCGTTTGTGGATACTGGATCATCCGCCTGGAGCCTGTCCCGCGAAGGCGGGGACGGATGATGACACCCGCAGCAAATGGCGGCAAAAAGCACCGATAGAGGAAACGCCGGGGAGGGGTCACAAGAACCCCTGACTGAGACAGCGAGAGTTTGATGGCACGCCGTCCGTCCCCGACCAAAGCCAAGTCGCCGAAAAAGCCCGGCGCTGGCGCGAAACGCACGAGCGCCGCCAAGGCGCGACGCAAGCCCGCCGCCACGGCGGGTCAATGGGTCTACGCCTTCGGCGGCGGCAAGGCCGAGGGCCGCGCCGGCATGCGGAGCTGCTCGGCGGCAAGGGCGCGGGCCTCGCCGAGATGGCGAACTTCGGCCTGCCGGTGCCGCCCGGCTTCACCATCACCACCGCGGTCTGCACGCACTACTACGCCAACGCCAAGAAATATCCGAAGGACCTGGAGAAGCAGGTCGACGCCGGCCTCGCCCACATCGCCCGCATCACCGGCAGGCATTTCGGCGACCGCGCCAATCCGCTGCTGGTCTCGGTGCGCTCCGGCGCGCGCGCCTCGATGCCCGGCATGATGGACACCGTGCTCAATCTCGGGCTGAACGACGAGACCGTCGAGGCGCTGGCCGAGCAGTCCGGCGACCGGCGCTTCGCCTACGATTCCTATCGCCGCTTCATCCAGATGTATTCCAACGTGGTGCTCGGCATCGAGCATCACAACTTCGAGGACATTCTGGAGGACCACAAGGTCGCGCGCCGGCATGCACGCTCGACACCGATCTGACCGCCGACGACTGGATCGACGTGGTCGCGCGCTATCAGGAGCGCGTCGAGGAGGAGCAGGGCGAGCCGTTCCCGCAGGACCCGCGCGAGCAATTGTGGGGCGCGATCGGCGCGGTGTTCGGCTCGTGGATGAACGCGCGCGCCATCACCTATCGCAGGCTGCACGACATCCCGGAAAGCTGGGGCACCGCGGTCAACGTGCAGGCCATGGTGTTCGGCAACATGGGCGACACCTCGGCGACCGGCGTCGCCTTCACGCGCAATCCTTCGACCGGCGAGAAGCGGCTCTACGGCGAGTTCCTGATCAACGCCCAGGGCGAGGACGTGGTCGCCGGCATCCGCACGCCGCAGGAGATCACCGAGGCGGCGCGCCGAAGGAGGCCGGCTCCGACAAGCCGTCGATGGAACGCGCGATGCCCGACGGCGTTCAAGGAGCTGACCCGCATCTACGGCGCGCTCGAGAAGCACTACCGCGACATGCAGGACCTCGAGTTCACCGTCGAGCAGGGCAAGCTCTGGATGCTGCAGACGCGCAACGGCAAGCGCACCGCCAAGGCGGCGCTGCGCATCGCGGTCGAGCTTGCCAACGAAAAGCTGATCACCCGGGAGGAGGCGGTGGCGCGGATCGAGCCGGCCTCGCTCGACCAGCTTCTGCACCCGACCATCGATCCCGACGCCGAGCGCAACGTGATCGCGACCGGCCTGCCGGCGTCGCCGGGCGCGGCCTCGGGCGAGATCGTGTTCTCCTCCGACGAGGCGGCGAAGCTCAAGGCCGACGGCAAGAAGGTCATCCTGGTGCGGGTCGAGACCTCGCCCGAGGACATCCACGGCATGCACGCCGCCGAAGGCATCCTCACGACGCGCGGCGGCATGACCTCGCACGCCGCGGTGGTGGCGCGCGGCATGGGCAAGCCCTGCGTCTCCGGCGCGGGCGCGCTGCGCGTCGATTACAACGGCGCAGACCATGCAGGCCGGCAACATGGTGCTCAAGCGCGGCGAGATCGTCACCATCGACGGCTCGACCGGCCAGGTGCTGGCCGGTCGCGTGCCGATGATCGAGCCGGCGCTGTCCGGCGAGTTCGGCACGCTGATGGGCTGGGCCGACAAGGTGCGCATGCTCGGCGTGCGCGCCAACGCCGACACGCCGGCCGACGCGCGGCTCGCGGTCCGGTTCGGCGCCGAGGGCATCGGGCTCTGCCGCACCGAGCACATGTTCTTCGACGAGGAGCGCATCCAGGCGGTGCGCGAGATGATCCTGGCCGACGACGAGACGCTCGCGCCGCGCGGCGATCGCCAAGCTCCTGCCGATGCAGCGCGGCGATTTCGTCGAGCTGTTCGAGATCATGAAGGGGCTGCCGGTGACGATCCGGCTGCTCGATCCGCCGCTGCACGAGTTCCTGCCGCACGGCGCCGAGGACATCGCCGAGGTCGCGCGCCGCCATGGGCGCCGATCCGAAGAAGCTCGAGCACCGCGCCAAGGAGCTGCCGAGTTCAATCCGATGCTCGGCTTCCGCGGCTGCCGCATCGCCATCGCCTATCCGGAGATCGCCGAGATGCAGGCGCGCGCGATCTTCGAGGCCGCGGTCGAGGCCGGCAAGCGCACCGGCAAGCCGGTGGTGCCGGAGGTCATGGTGCCGCTGATCGCCACCAAGGCCGAGCTCGACATCGTCAAGGCGCGCATCGACGCGATGGCGCAGGCGGTGGCGAAGGAAACCGGCGCGAAGCTCGACTACCAGGTCGGCACCATGATCGAGCTGCCGCGCGCCGCGCTGATGGCCGACGAGATCGCCGCAGAGCGCGGAGTTCTTCTCGTTCGGCACCAACGATCTGACGCAGACCACCTTCGGCATCAGCCGCGACGACGCGGCGTCGCTTCCTCGGCATCTACACCGCGCGCGGCATCCTGCCCGAGCGATCCGTTCGTGTCGATCGACCGCGAGGGCGTCGGCGCGCTGGTGCGGATCGGCGTCGAGCGCGGCCGCAAGACCCGCAAGACGCTCAAGGTCGGCATCTGCGGCGAGCACGGCGGCGATCCGGCGTCGGTCGCGTTCTGCCACGAGATCGGGCTCGACTACGTGTCGTGCTCGCCGTTCCGCGTGCCGATCGCGCGGCTTGCCGCGGCGCAGGCCGCGCTCGGCAAGAAGGCCGCGGGCGAGGCGTAATCGGAGCGAAGCTCAATCTAGATCGTGTCGTCGCGCGCGACCCGGTCTGCCACGATTGTCCCGAGCCGACCAGGCAGCTGACGCCGTTCGGCGATGGTCGCGACGATCGTCCAGGTGCCCTTCGGGCTGGATGAAGATTTCGGCCAGACCACGCCGGTATTGGCCAGGCCATGCGCCATCGGCTTTTCGCCGAATTCTCGCGGAGCATGCGACGACATCGGTGCGTTTGCCGCATTGCATTGCGACGCGGCGCAAGCCATCTGTCGCATCGGCCGCGGCGGGGGCCTTGCGCCGTCCTCGGGCTGCACATCTGTGCGGCATGCGCAACATCAATGCAGTGCCGGCCGCCACGATCTGAAGCGATCGACTGGAACGGACGTATCATGGTCACTCCATCGTGCAGGCGACCCGCGGCTCCCCCAACCGTCGGGACCGCATTCGCATCCCGTACAATCGCGACTTGCGCGAGGTTCTGTTCCACCGGCCGATTCATACCCTGCCATCAATACATTGGCTGGGTGTATCCGAGGCGCCACGCGCTGTGTTAGCTTGCCGCCCGGGGCGACGCCGGATGACGGCGACGGCAGGGGGGACGATGGCGGACGAGGTAAAATTCCGGGCGCTGGCGGCGCGATCCGCCGGCATTTCGAGGAGGCGCTGAAGAAGGCCGAGGAGTTCATCGAGGCCGACGAGGGCGCGTTCAACCGGCTGTCCGGGCTTGCCGGCAATGTCACCACCACGGTCGCGGTGGCGATGTCGCTGTTCCACCTCTACGCCGCCATCGCCGGCGCCTGGCCGTTCGACTGACGCGCCGATCATCCCGACCCAGCCGCTGCGCTACGCGCACGTCGCCTTCGTGCTGGTGCTGAGCTTCCTGCTGTTTCCGATGGCGATGCGGTTTCGCAACCGCATCCGCTGGTGGGACGTGGTGCTGGGCCTGATCGGCGCGGCGATCCTGGTCTACGCCATCGAAGGCGGCGACGACTTCACCGACCGCGCCACCACGCCGACCGCAGCTCGACACCATGCTCGGCGTCGATCTTCATCGTGCTGCTGCTCGAGGCGACGCGCCGCACCACCGGGCTGATCGTGCCGGTGATCGCGCTGTGCTTCCTCGCCTACGCCTATTTCGGGCCGTATCTGCCGCAGCCGTGGACGCATCGCGGCTTCGACGTCGGCCAGCTCGTCGGCCACCTGTTCATCACGCTCGAAGGCATCTTCGGCATTCCGGTCGACGTGTCGTCGTCGCTGATCATCCTGTTCACGATCTACGGCGCGTTCCTGCAGCATTCCGGCGCCGGAAAATTCTTCATCGACTTCTCGATGGCGCTGATGGGCAACAAGGCCAACAGCGCCGGCCGCACCGTGGTGCTGTCGTCGTTCCTGCTCGGCGGGCCGTCGGGCTCCGGCGTCGCCACCACGGTGACGATCGGCGCGGTCGCCTATCCGATGATGGAGCGCGCCGGCTTCGAGAAGAACGCCGCCGGCGGCCTGCTCGCCGCCGGCGGGCTCGGCGCCATCATCTCGCCGCCGGTGCTCGGCGCCGCCGCCTTCCTGATCGCCGAGTTTCTGAAGATCAGCTATCTCGACGTGATCTGGATGGCGGCCATCCCGACCTGCCTCTACTACCTGTCGCTGCTGTTCATGGTCGAGCTCGACGCCAAGCGCTTCGGCGCGCAGATCGTCGACACCAGCCAGGATCTGTCGCTCTGGCAGCTGACCCGCCGCTACGGCTTTCACTTCATCTCGCTGATCTCGATCATCATCTTCATGCTGTGGGGCTATTCGCCGACGCTGTCGGTGTTCTGGTCGACGGTGCTGACCTTCGGCCTGAGCTTCCTCACCCGCGAGACCGCGCTGACGCCGAAACGCCTGGTGAAGACGCTGGCCGACGGCTCGACCGGCGTGCTGACCGCGGCCACCACCTGCGCCACCGCCGGCATCATCGTCGGCGTGGTGACGCTGACCGGCCTCGGCCTGAAGTTCTCCTCGATCGTGATCGACTACGCCGGCGGCAGCCTGCTGCTGACCGCGATCTACACCGCGCTGATCGTCTGGATCGTCGGCCTCGCCGTGCCGGTCACCGCCTCCTACATCATCTGCGCGGTGATCGCGGCGCCGGCCATGATCAAGCTCGGCGTGCCCGACGTCGCCGCGCACATGTTCATCTTCTATTATGCGGTGCTGTCGGAGGTCTCGCCGCCGACCGCGCTGTCGCCGTTCGCGGCGGCCGCCATCACCGGCGGCGATCCCTACAAGACCACGATGCAGGCCTGGAAATACACGCTGCCGGCGTTCCTGGTGCCGTTCGTGTTCGTGCTCGATCCGCAGGGCCTCGGGCTGCTGCTGAAGATCCCGAAGGACGGCTCCTGGGTCGACATCGTCGAGATCACGCTCGAAGACGGCGGCCGGCCTCGCCGCGCTCGCCGCGGCGGCGCAGGGCTGGGCGCTGCGCCGCACCACGCTCGGCGAGCGCGTGCTGCTGACGCTGGCCGGCCTGTTGCTGGTGTTCCCAAGCCTGATCGAGGCATTGCTGGAAGCCATCATCGGCCGCGACATCAGCTACACCGCGACATTCGGCTTGGCGATTGGCCGCAGCGGTCCTGCTAAAACAGCTGTATGCAGCCGGCGCCGCCGACGGCGCCGGCTGCGAGCGCTGAATGCCTACAGAAACAACCGACGCATCCGCGGATGCAAATGGGAGGACGATGACATGAAACGCAAAGGACTGATCTTCGGCGCCCTGATCGCTGGCGCGGCTCTGCTCGGCGGGCTTGCGGCACGCTGGCGCAGCAGCAGGTCACCATCGCCATCGCCACCGGCGGCACCGGCGGCGTCTATTATCCGCTCGGCGGCGGCATGGCCAACGTGCTGATCGAAGTACGTGCCGGGCTACGCCGCGACCGCGCGCGTCACCGGCGGCTCGGTCGACAATCTCAAGCTGATCGGCTCCAAGCAGAGCGAGGTCGCGCTGGTGATGGTCGACGCCGCGCTCGACGCGCTCAAGGGCGAGGACAAGTTCAAGGGCAACCCGGTCGAGGTGCGCACCCTGATGGTGCTCTATCCCGAACCGCATGCACGTGGTGTCGATCGAGGGCAAGGGCATCGAGAAGATGTCCGACCTCAAGGGCAAGCGCGTCTCCACCGGCTCGCCCGGCAGCGCCACCGAGGTGATGGCGTTCCGCGTGATCGAGGCCGCCGGTCTCGACAAGGACAAGGACATGAAGCGCGAGCGGCTCGGCGTCGCCGAATCCACCAACGCGATCAAGGACGGCAAGATCGACGCCTACTTCTGGGTCGGCGGCCTGCCGACCGCGGCGGTGACCGATCTCGGCGCCACGCCCGGCACCAAGATCAAGCTGGTCGATCACGCCGACGTCGTCGACAAGATGAACGCCAAGTACGGCGGCATCTACACCAGCGGCGTGATCCCGGCGAAGACCTATCCCGGGCCAGGACAAGGACAACACGATCACCATCGTGCAGAACATCCTGGTCGCCAACGCCTCGCTGCCCGACAAGGTCGCCTACGACATCGTCAAGACGTTCATCGAGAAGCGCGACGAACTGGTCGCCGTGCATGGCGAGGCCAAGAGCATCGAGCTCGCCAACCAGGTGCCGAAGAACTCGCCGATCCCGTGGCATCCGGGCGCCACCAAGTACTTCGCCGAAAAAGGCGTGAAGATGTGAGCGATCGTTCGTCGCCGCGCGCGGCCGGCCGGCGGCGTGACCGGCCGGCCGTATGCGTTGGCGTCCTGGTATGGCTTGATGGGACTGGTCGGCTTTGGTTTCGGCGCGCTCGCCGACCGCCGGCCGTTCGGCCATGACATTCTGGTCCATCCGCTGGTGATGTTTTTCATCCTGGTCGGGCTTTCGCTGCTGGCGCTGCGCGTGCTGCTGGCGCGGCCGGTGCCCGAGGTGATCTCCGATCGCGCGCTGATCGTCGGCTGTGTCTTCGGCCTTGCCATGTTTCTCGCCGGCAATTTCCTGTCCGCGCAAATCCTGCCGCTGAATTAGCGTCCTTTCCACCCGCATTGAATTGCGTTCGTCATGGCCGGGCATAGCCGCAGGACGGCGTCGCTTCGCTCGCCGATGTCCCGGCCATCCAGGTCTTGCTCGCAACAAGGAAAGACGTGGATGCCGGCATGAAGCCAGGCATGACGGCGGGTCAACGAGCCAACTGGAAAATTCTTGCGCACCGGCGCGCACCAGCGCGTTTGTTGACGAAGCGTTTACCTTTGCCGCCGCAGGCGCGCTGAGTTGGGGCGCCGCGCCGCGCGGTTAACGCGTTCGCAAGGTTAATCCGACCATAAGAGAACGTGTCGCATTGGAGCCACATCCAAGTGGCGACGCGTCGATTGCGTAGCGTTGCGTGCGGTCTGTTGCGTTCGTTGCGTGAGTCTGTGCATGGCTGTTTCGCGTAAGAGGCCGAAGGGATCGAGATATTACGGCCCCTTCGGTCTCAGCGTTCTGGCGATGACCCTGATGCCGAAGCAGATCGGCTACCAGGATCTGGTTGCGCTGATGGCGCGCCAGCCGGAGGCTTCGCAGCGTGCCCGCGCCCACATGCTGGCGTCGCCGTTCGGCACCATTCACGCCGCGACCTTCAGCTTTCCGCAGCCGATCGGATCGTACATCCCCGAGCCGCCGCGCTATCAGCTCGCCAGCGCCGTGCCCGGCGTCACCGGCTCGATCGTGCGTGGCTTTGCCGGCGCCGACCTGCCGTTGCACCGGCCGCGGCTCGATTTCCCGAGCGTCAACCGCCGGCTCAAAGGCGATATCCTGGTGTCGCGCCCGCGCGACGACATGCCGCCCGGCGGCACGCGCGATCTGACCCCCGGCCGGGTCAAGACCGTGTCCTTTCCCAAGCCCGGCGATGTGCCGGCCGCGAGCGAGCCCGCGCCACCGGTCGCGCTCGCTCCGGCGCCCGAGCCGCAGCTGGACGCCGCGACCGCGCCGGCCCTCGATGTGAAATCCGAGACCGACATGGTGGTCGCGGCGCTGCCGCCCGCCGCCGAGCCGCTGCCAATCGAGGAACCCGCAGCGGTCGAGCCCGACGAAGACCCGGAGGCCGACATCGTCACCGCGGCGCTGACGCCCAAGCACGAGATCGCGATCATGGCGGCGCCGGTGACCTACACGCTTGCCTCGGTGCCGCCGAGCGACCGCGCGCTGCCTGCGTCGGCCAAGGACATGCTCGATCCGATCGACGACGCCAATCCGGCGGTGCGGCTGGGGCGGCTTTATTTCGGCAACAACCCGGTCGGCGAGGCGGTCGGCACCATCCAGCCCTGGCCCGCGGACGAGGAACTGCAGATCGTGGCGCCGCCGGCGGCCGACCCCGATTTCAAGCGCACGGCGCTTGCCCCGTCTGCGCCCGCCGAGGCCGGCGGCGAAGCGGCGGTGCCGGCGCTTGCCGTGCCATCCTCGGGCCAGACCATCGCGCCGAAGGGCGAGGTCACCGGCGCCGGCAAGCGTCCAAAGACACCGGCCGAGCGCCTCGGCCTCAGCGTCAAGGAACGCGCCAAGGCCGAGAAGTGCCTCACCGAGGCGATCTATTTCGAATCGCGCGGCGAGGTGAAGCGCGGGCAGATCGCGGTCGCCCAGGTGGTGATGAACCGGGTGTTCTCGGGCTTCTATCCGAACAACGTCTGCGGCGTCGTCTATCAGAACGCGCACCGCAAGTTAGCCTGCCAGTTCACTTTCGCCTGTGACAACGTCAAGGACGTGGTCACCGAGCCCGACATGTGGGAGCAGGCCAAGGAAATCTCGCGCGACATGCTGGACGGCAAGCTATGGCTGCCGGAGATCGGCCACTCGACGCACTATCACGCCTATTGGGTCCACCCGTCATGGGTGAACGAGATGCGCAAGCTGCACAAGATCGGGGTGCACAGCTTCTATCGGCCGCGCGCCTGGGGCGACGGCTCCGACGTGCCGCCGCTCAACCAGTCGCAGGCGCCGGCTGCGGCCGAAGCGGAAAACCGGGCCAAGCTGTAGGCATTGCGAGATCGGACGGGCGGCCTTCGAGACGCACTCGCTTCGCTCGTGCTCCTCGGATGAGACGGATCACATCTCGATATCCAGCCCGACATCGAGCGCCGGCGCCGAGTGCGTCAGCGCACCGGAGGAGGCGTAGTCGACGCCGGTCGCCGCGATCTCGGCAATCGTGTCGAGCGTGATGCCGCCGGAGGCCTCGATCACCAGCCGGCCCTTGACCAGGTCGACCGCCCGCTTCATTGCCGGCACGTCGAAATTGTCGAGCAGCACCACGTCGGCCAGCCCGCAGTCGAGCACCTCGGCGAGCTGATCGAGCGAGTCGACTTCGATTTCGATCTTGACCAGGTGGCCGGCCGCGGCGCGGGCGCGCTCGAGCACGGCGCGGATGCCGCCCGCGACCGCGATGTGGTTGTCCTTGATCAGGATGGCGTCGTCGAGGCCGAAGCGGTGGTTGAACCCGCCGCCGCAGCGTACCGCGTATTTCTCGAGCGCGCGCAGCCCCGGCGTGGTCTTGCGCGTGCAGCAGATGCGGGTCTTGCCGGAGCCGGCCTTGCGCACATAGGTGGCGGTGGCGGTCGCGATCCCCGACAGATGCTGGAGGAAGTTGAGTGCCACGCGCTCGGCGCCAAGCACCGCGCGGGCGTCGCCATTGATGCGCATCAGCACGGCTTTTGCAGCGACGGCATCGCCGTCGCGCGCCAACGGCTCGATCGCGATGTCCGGCGAAAGCCTGCGGAAGCAGGCCGCGACCAGTGGCAGGCCGGCGATGGTGCCGGGCTTGCGCGCCATCACCACGCTGCGGCTGCCGGTGCCGATCGGAATGGTCGCAATCGAGGTGACGTCGCCGGCGCGACCGAGGTCCTCGGCGAGCGCGCGGGTCACCGCCTCGTCGATCGCGAGCGGCGACAGGAAGCCGCCCGGGTAGAGCAGGGATTGCTCGATCAGCGCTTCGGTCGCCGGTGTCAGCATCGATGAGCCTCTCGAAGTCGACCCTACCCAGCCCTCCCCTTTTCAGGGGGAGGGAGGAGATACCGCACGGTCTTGCTTCCCCTGAAAGGGGAGGAGTTGGAGGGGGTCATATGGCTGGTCATTGCATCAGCTCTTCAGATCGATCATGCGTTCGACCGCGCGCCGTGCCTTGGCGGCAATCGCAGGATCGACCACGACCTCCTCCTTCATGTGCAACAGGCTGTCGAGGATTTTCGGCAGCGTGATCCGCTTCATATGCGGGCAGAGATTGCACGGCCGCACGAACTCGACGTCGGGCAGTTCGGCCTGCACGTTGTCGGCCATCGAGCATTCGGTGACCATGACGACGCGCTTGGGCCGCCGTTGCCGCACGAAGTCGATCATATGCGCGGTCGAGCCGGTGAAATCGGCCTCCGCCAACACGTCGGGCGGGCATTCGGGATGCGCGATGATCTGGATCGAGGGATCGCTTTCGCGCACCTGCCTGAGCTCGTCGCCGGTGAAGCGCTCGTGCACCTCGCAATGGCCTTTCCAGGCGATGATCTTCACTTTGCTCTGGGAGGCGACGTATTTCGCCAGATATTCGTCCGGCAGGAAGATCACCCGCTCGGCGCCGAGGCTCTCGACCACCTGCAAGGCGTTCGATGACGTGCAGCAGATGTCGCTCTCGGCCTTCACCTCGGCCGAGGTGTTGACGTAAGTCACGACCGGCACGCCCGGGAAGCGCTCGCGCAACAGCCGCACGTCGTCGCCGGTGATCGAGGCGGCGAGCGAGCAGCCGGCCTTGCGGTCCGGGATCAGCACGGTCTTGTCGGGATTGAGGATCTTCGCGGTCTCGGCCATGAAGTGCACGCCGCATTGCACGATCACGTCGGCGTCGACCCGGGTGGCTTCGCGCGCGAGCTGGAGCGAGTTGCCGGTGAAATCGGCGACGCAATTGTAGATTTCCGGCGTCTGGTAGTTATGCGCCAGGATCACCGCGTTGCGCTCGCGCTTGAGCGCGTTGATCGCCTTCACATAGGGCGCAAAGAACGGCCACTCGTTCGGCGGCACGACGTTCTTGACGCGGGCATAGAGCGGCGCGGTGGCGCGCTCGACCTCGGCGTTCCATTGCAAGGGCGGCGTCGGCAAGGCGCCGAACCGGCGCAACGCCGAAGCGCCTGCGACATCTGCTGGCGGCACGGGCGGCCGGGCGGTTTGCGGCCCTACGGTTTCCAGGATGGGCATCGCGACCTCCATTGACTTCCGATATGCTCAAAGTGAGCATATTAGGGGATGAAAACATCCGGCTGCGAGCCGGCATTTCAGACCCAGTTATCCTCATTTCGAGCAAATCATATAGCACTTGCGGCGGCCATTCGCCAGACCCCCTTAGCGGATCTGCCATGCAGCCATGCCGCCCGCAAATCAGAACCATCACGAACTTTCGTTTTGGCGCTTTGAGTTCGAGCCACTAAGTATGGCGCGTCCCAGCGCCGTTTCGGCGCGACCTCCCGGAGTCGCCATGTCGACTGCTGCCGCGCCGCTGAAACTTGCCTCCTGGCGGACGCCGGCGGTGCTGATCGCGGTCGGCTGCGCGATTTCGCTCATTGCGTTCGGTCCGCGCTCGGCGCTCGGCCAATTTCTGACGCCGCTGTCGTTCGAGCACGGCTGGGGGCGCGAGGCGTTTTCGTTCGCGATCGCCATCCAGAACCTGCTTTGGGGCGCGGCACAGCCGTTTGCCGGCGGCATTGCCGACCGCTTTGGTCCGACCCGCGTGCTATGCGCGGGCGCCATCCTCTATGCCGTGGGCCTCGCCGGCATGGCCTATGCGCCGACCACGCTGGCGCTCGATCTTTCGGCCGGCGTGCTGATCGGCTTCGGTCTCGCCGGCTGCTCGTTTCCGATGGTGGTGGGGGCGCTTGGCAAGCTCGTGCCGGAGAACTGGCGGACCTTTGCATTCGGCGCCGGCACCGCCGCAGGCTCGTTCGGTCAGTTCCTGTTCTCGCCGCTCGCGCACGGCCTGATCGAAGCGTTTTCCTGGCAGAGCACGCTACTGATGTTCGCCGGCATGATGCTGCTGGTGCTGCCGCTTTCGATCATGCTGGCGACACCGCCGATGCCGGTCGCCGTGGCGGCGCGCCAGCAATCGTCCAAGCAGGCGCTGGTCGAAGCCTTCGGGCATCGCAGCTATGTGCTGCTGGTGCTTGGGTTCTTCACCTGCGGCTTTCAGCTCGCCTTTGTCACGGTTCATCTGCCGTCCTACCTGGTCGACCGCGGGCTTGGTGCCGACATCGGTGCCTGGGTGATTGCGTTCATCGGCCTGTTCAACATCATCGGCACGCTCGGCGCCGGCTGGCTGTCGGGACGGATGCCCAAGCGCTATCTCCTGTCGATCATCTATTTCGGCCGTGCGCTTTCGATCGTCGGCCTGATCACGCTGCCGGTCAGCACGGCATCGACCTTGTTCTATGGCGCGGTGACCGGTCTGCTTTGGCTTTCGACCGTGCCGCCGACCTCGGGGCTGGTGGCGCTGATGTTCGGCACGCGCTGGCTGACCATGCTGTTCGGCTTCGCGTTCTTCTCGCCATCAGGTTGGCGGTTTCCTGGGCGTCTGGCTCGGCGGCCTGGTGTTCGAGCAGACCGGCTCCTACGACCTGGTGTGGTGGTTGTCGGTGTTCTTCGGCGTCGCCTCCGCGATCATCAATCTGCCGATCGTCGAAAAGCCGGTGGCGCGGCCGGCCGCGGCCGCGGCATAGTCGGTCTGATGACGCTTTCCGCCTGGCGCACACCGACCGTCATCCTGGTTTGTGGATGTCTGGTCGCGCTGATCAGCTTTGGGCCGCGCTCGACCTTCGGATTTTTCCTGCCGCCGATGACGGCCGCCAACGGCTGGGGTCGCGACACGTTCGCGCTCGCGCTGGCGATCGAGATGCTGTTGTGGGGCGCCGGCCAACCGTTCGCCGGCGCGCTGGCCGATCGCTTCGGCGCCACCTGGGTGCTGGTAGGCGGTGCGCTGCTCTACATCGTCGGCATCGTCTGGATGGCCTATGCCAAAAGCCCGCTGGAGTTTCATCTCGCCGCCGGCGTGCTGATCGGTCTCGGGCTTGGCGGTTGCTCGTTCGGCATCGTGGTCGGAGCCTTCGCAAAGCTGCTGCCGCCAAGCTGGCGGACGGTCTCGTTCGGCATGGGCACGGCGGCCGGCTCGTTCGGCCAGTTCCTGTTTGCGCCGCTCGGGGTCGCGCTGATCGATCTTGCCGGCTGGCAGAACGCGCTGTTGATCTTCGGGGCGATCCTGCTGATCGTGCTGCCGCTGTGCCTGCCGCTCGGCGCGCCGCCGCGCGCGCCCGGCGCTCCGCCATCGGCCGCAGTCGGCCAAAGCATCGCGGAGGCGCTGGCCGAGGCCTTCGGCCACCGCAGCTATGTGCTGCTGGTGCTCGGCTATTTCACCTGCGGCTTCCAGCTGTTCTTCATCACCGTGCACCTGCCGGCCTATCTGGTCGATCGCGGCCTGCCGGCTGCGATCGGCGGTTGGACCATCGCCGTGATCGGCCTGTTCAATATTTTTGGCTCGGTCGCGTCGGGCTACATCTCCAACCTGATGCCCAAGCGCTACCTGCTGTCGGCGATCTATTTCAGCCGGTCGCTTGCGATCATGGCGTTCATCCTGCTGCCGCCGAGCCCGGTGGTGACGCTGATCTTTGGCGCGGTCATCGGCATCCTGTGGCTCTCCACCATCCCGCCGACCTCGGCGCTGGTCGCCATCATGTTCGGCCCGCGCTGGCTGACCATGCTGCTCGGCATCGCCTTTTTCAGCCATCAGGTCGGCGGCTTCCTCGGCGTCTGGCTCGGCGGCGTGCTGTTCGAAAGCACCGGCTCCTATGACGTGATCTGGTGGTGCACGATTTTCTTCGGTGTGGCGTCGGCGATTATCAACCTGCCGATCGTCGAGAAGCCGGTGCCGCGTCGGATGCCGACCGCCAGCGCCGTATAACTCCGACCGAATCCGCACCGGCGGACGATCCAGTAGCCGCCAGCGGCATATTGTGGCACAGCCTTTCACCGGGCAGGGCAGCCGCAAGGAGTGCCAGCGTGGCGAAGTTCAAGGCGATCGTGATCGAGAAGGCCGACACCGGCCAGAAGGTCAGTCTCACCGAGTTCGACGACGCCAATCTGATGGACGGCGACGTCACCGTCCGGGTCGAATGGTCGACCATCAACTACAAGGATGGGCTTGCGATCACCGGCAAGGCGCCGGTGGTGCGGCGCTTCCCGATGATCCCCGGCATCGATTTCGCAGGCACCGTCGAAGCCTCCAGTCATCCTGATTGGAAGATTGGCGACAAGGTCATCCTCAACGGCTGGGGGCTGGGCGAAACCCATCTCGGCGCCTACGGCGAAAAGGCGCGCGTCAAAGGTCAATGGCTGGTGCGGCTGCCGGCGGGCATGAGCGCGCGCGACGCCATGGCGATCGGTACCGCGGGCTACACCGCCATGCTGGCAGTGATGGCGCTGGAGCGTCATGGCGTGGCGCCCGACCACGGCCCGGTGCTGGTCACTGGCGCGGCCGGCGGGGTGGGGTCGGTCGCGGTCGCTCTGCTCGCCAAGCTCGGCTTCAAGGTGATTGCCTCGACCGGGCGGCCGGCGGAAGCCGATTACCTCAAGGGCCTGGGTGCGGGCGAGATCATCGGCCGCGCCGAGTTGACCGAAAAGGTCCGGCCGCTCGCCAAGGAGCGCTGGGCTGGCGCCATCGATTCGGTCGGCTCGACCACGCTCGCCAACGTGCTGTCGATGACGAAATATGGCGGGGCGGTCGCGGCTTGCGGCCTTGCCGGCGGCATGGATCTGCCGACCAGCGTGGCGCCGTTCATCTTGCGGGGGGTGTCACTTTTGGGCATCGATTCCGTACAATGTTCGCCAAAACGGCGGGTGGAGGCGTGGCATCGCTTGGATTTAGACCTCGATCGCGGCAAACTGGCCGCGTTGACCGCTCAAATCGGCCTTTCGGACGTGATTGACACCGCCGGTACGATCCTGGAGGGCCGCGTTCGGGGGCGGATTGTGGTCAAGATCGGGTAAAGACGTTCAGAATTTAGCTACCAACGTCGGGCATGATCCGACGATTCGTATGGTAACCGCCGGGTTAACGCGCGGTTCGGCCACAGTTCGAGTGGGGGTAGAAAATGTCGGTCAAGTTGCGTTGTCTGGCTATTCTGTTGGCTGGGCTGGCGTGTGCGGGTCCCGCCAAGGCTGAGACGATCGGTGCCGACGAGGCGCGCCGTTTTATCGCTGGCAGGCACTTCTCCTACAGTTGCTTCGAAGGCACCTCCGGCCACGGCCGGATCTACGCCGACGGCTCGGTCGCGGGCTACATCCAGGTCGGCGGCAGCGGACCCCAGCGCTTTGTCGTGCTGCCGGCCGGCACGCTGCGCGTGAAGGGCGATCGCTATTGCGCGGCGCTGCGCGGCGTCCCGTTCGAGCCCTGCTTCAATATCAACCGCACCAGTGGCGTGAGCTTCCGCGGCGCGGTGTCGGGCCTGGGCTTTGCCTATTGCGATTTCAACCGGGGCAGCGCACGCGCCAACCTGTACCGTGCGCCGCTGCGCCTGCGTGGCGTCCGCGGCCGAAGTGACCCAAGAGGATTGAAGAGGCTAAAAAGGATTGGACGCGAGGGCATTGGCCCACGCGTCGTTAATCGAGCGCGCCTTGTGAGCGCCGCACTTGTTTGGCTATAGCCCGAGCGCGATCTCAGCCCAGCGGACGATGGTGCGGCTGTTGAGAAATTCGATCACCGCCGGCTCGACCGCCGTCGGTTGGCCATCGCTGACGACCGCGGTCGCGATGATGGCATCGCAGCGGTCGTTGAAGCCGATCGACAGCGCGGCGCGGCCGGCTGCTTGCGCGCCAGCGATCGAATAGGGTCGGCTGCGGCCCTTCATCCACGCCACCGTAATCTCGCGGCCGGCACCGAGCGGCGACAGCGCGTTGTTCAACAGGTCGAAGTCGCTGATCCGGTCCAACTCCTCGTCGTCGGCAACGCCGGTTGAGCAATTGCAGAAACCGATCTTGGGCCGGATGTAGACGCTGACTTCGGTGCCGCAATCGGCGGCGGTACAGCGGAACGCCTTGCCCTTGCCCCATTGGTCGATCGGGAACGGCCACGCCACCTCGTTCCACACTGCCCGCGTCGGGCTGGTGGCCGCCGCCGGCTCCGCCGGCTGGTCCGGCCGGAGCGTGGTGGCGGCGACCAGTCCGCCGAGCCCAAGGGCTGCGGCGACAAGGAGCGCGGTGGTCTTCCACATGACGGCGGGCCGCGAGGCTAGTTGCTCAGATATTTCTGCGCAGCGATTCTACGCCGCTAGGCTTTGGCCGGAAAGACCATGCAGGTTGTGCTGGCATGGGCGTAAAGCTTGCCGGCGCGATCCTTCACGGTGCCCTCGGCGGTTGCGACGGTGCGGCCGCGATGGATGATCCGGCCCTCGGCGCGCACCGTGCCGGTGTCCTTGCCGATCGGGCGCACCATGTTGAGCTTGAGCTCGAGCGTGGTCCAGGCCTCGCCCTTGGCCATGGTGCTGAACACGGCGCAGCCAAGCGCCGAGTCGAGCAAGGTTGCGGCAAACCCGCCGTGCACCGTGCCGATCGGATTGTAATGCCGGAATTCCGGCAAGCCCTCGAAGGCGGCAAAACCGTCGCCGGCGTCCGCAAGATAAAAGCCGAGGGTGGCGCACATCGGCGCCTGTGGCAGCTTGCCGTCGATGATGTCCTTGAGGAAGGGCAGGCCGGCCCGCGCCGTGATCGTGTCCATCGGGACGACGCCGGTGGCGAAGGTTTTCGTCGCGCCGGTCTTGTCGTGCAGGCCGCGCTCGAACGCCGCAACCTCCTGCTCCATGCGCTGGGCGAGAAGCGCCATGCGCTCGCCCTCGGCAGTCGGCGCATAGCTTGCGCGGCTGCGCTTGAACAGCCGCGTGCCGAGCCGCTGCTCGATCTGCGAAAGCTTGCGGAACACGGTCGATGGGTCGACCGCCAGCGCCTTGGCGGCTGCGCCGAGCGATTTGGCTTCGGCGATCGCGTTGACGACGCGGAAATCGTCCCAAGAGAGATTTACCTGTTCGCCAGATGGCCGTGTCACGTCGGCGTTCCGCTCAGTCCGGGCGCCGGCGCGGTTTTGGCGGCGCGCGGGAACAGCCAATGCTGGTAGAGCCAGGCGATGCCGACCAGCACCGCGCCGAGCCCGATCAGCGAGAGCGCGCGATAGACGCCGGTCAGGCCCGCCGTGTCCACCAGGAACACCTTGGCGATGGTGAGCAGCGTCACGGCGGCGGAAGCGAGCCGCGCCGGCTGCGAGCGCTGCCAGATGCCGAACAGCAGCAGCGCCACGCCGTAGGCCAGCCAGACGACCGAGTAGGTGTATTGCTCGGCGCTCCCGGTTGGCCCGCGGCCGAGGAACGGCGCGTGAAAGATCGCGCGCACCTCGAGCGACAGATAGCTCAGCATCAGCAGGACCGCGGTAGCGGCTGCGATGACGCGATAAAAGTTGGGCCGCACGCCGCGCGTCGTCATGGCGAGCGTGATGGCGAGTACTGCCGGTATTCCGTAGCCAAGCAGGATAAGGTTGAACAGCCCGGCTCCGACCGGCTCGTTGGTGACCATCGGATTGGCAAATATCCAAAGGCCGAACACGATGCCGAGCAAGCTCAACGCTGCGAGCAGTTGCGCGCCGATGTCGTGGACGATGCTTTGGGTGCGGTGGCGGATGTGCTCGAGCCCGATCGCCATGGCGAGCCAGACGCAGACCTGCAACCCGGTTTCGCCGAGCGGACTGCGCATCAGGCCGTAGATGTTGCCGCCGTTCATGAAATGACGGATTTCAAGGTTTGCCAGCAGTACGGTGAACAGGATCGCGGCACTCTCCACCATGCGGCAGGGCTGATCGTCGGCGCGCCGGCGCAGCAGATGTCCGGCCACCCAGAACGAGGCCGCCGGCACGCCATAGCCGTAGAGGATCCAATTGAAGATCGGCGTCGTGCCGACGTCGCTGCCGACGATGTTCGGTTGCCAGCCGATGCGCGCCACCACCAGCACCACGACCGCGGCAGCGAGCCAGCGCAGCATCGGGAACGGCCGCTGTTCGGCGATCCAGGCGATGCCCGGCACCATCAGAGCGAGCGCCACCGTGAGCCAGCCCTTTTCCAGGGCGAAGGTGAGCGCCAGCGCGAGCGCCGCTACCGTCCCGGTCGCGTATAGCGCTCCGGAGGCGGCGATGCCCGGGCGCGGATCGCGCTTGCCGAGCGTTTCGGTGGCAAAGCCGTTGAGCGCGGCGAGCAGCAGCGCAAGCCCCGCGAATGGAATCGAGCGCTCGAAGCCCGCGATTCGCCAGTACAACGCGATCAGGATCAGCAGCGGCGTCGCAACGCTCGCGGCCGACCACAGGATCGGAATGTCCGGCGTAGCCGAGCGGCCCTGCGCGAGGAAGCCCGCCGCGCCAAACAGCACGGCAAAGCCAAAGCCGAGCGCAATATGCGAGCCAAGCCCAGCGCGCCAGGGCTGCGGCGCGGCGTCGCCGGCGGGGCCCGGGCCCGCCATCAGATGTCCGACCTCGGCGTCGAATGCCCAGCGGGCGATGACGAGAGTAACCAGGATCGCGGCAACCGGCACGGCCGCCGCCGCGGCATCGGTCCGCCAGGCGATGGCGAGCGTGGCGACGATCAGCGCGGTGAAGATCGTCAGTGCCGCCGGATCGTGACCGCTCTTGAGCGTCACGATAAAGCCTGCGAGCAGCGATGCCGACAGCGCGACGCAAGAGACCGGGTCGATTTTCCCGGGCTCGGCCGAGGGACCGTAGAACAGTCCCGACACGATCATGGCGGCGACCAGCACGAAGCCCGCGGCAACATGGAACAGATGCGCGCCGAGCGATTGCCCCGCCATGAACTCGATGCCCGGCAGCACCCAGAAGAAGCTGAACGCGACGGCGGTGAAGGCGAGCCACCGCCACATCCGCATGCGCGCCAGTGCATAGGCCGCCGCCGTCACCACGACGAGATAGACATAGAGCGCCCAGTAATTCGGCTCGTCTGACGCCACCAGCAGCGGCGTCACATAGGCGCCGACCAGGCCCAGCGCCGCCAGCGCCGGGCCGTGCAGCAAGGCTGCCGCGAGCGTCGCCAGCGCGACCGCGCCGAGCAGCACGAAGGCCAAGGCCGGATTGAGAAATTCGTAGAGCCCATAGGCGGCATAGACGGTCGCATAGGCGACGGTGGTGCCGGCGGCGGTCAGGATGCTGGGGATGTGCGCGGTCGGCAGACCGGCAAAGCCCGCGATCTGGTCCTGCCGGCGCGTCCATTCGCCGGCGCCGACCAGCGCGGTCGCAAACAGCGCGCCGAAGAACAGCCGCAGCTTCGGCCCGATCAGGCCGGCCTCGATCGAATACTTGACCAGAAAAATGCCGCCGAGCGCGAGCGCAAGCCCGCCGATCCAGACGGTCCATTGTGTGCCGAAGCGCTCTTCGAAGCTGATCGTCGGCTCGGGCGCCGCCGGCGCGGTTGGTGGAATCGGCGGGGCGGCCGGTTCGGGAGCCGGCGGGCGAGACACGGGTTGCCAAAGCGGCGGCTCGGATTCGGCTGCGGCCGCAGGCGGTGCCGCGGGCGGCACGAAGATCGGGGCGGGTTCGGGCTCTGGCGCCGGGGGCGGCGGCGTTGCGCCCGGCGCGGCAGCGGGCCGTAGCTCGAGCGCGGCGAGGCGCCGTTCGAACGCGCGCAGGCGGTCATTGATGTTGACGGTCTTGACCAGCGCCACAATGGCGATGATCGGAAACGACAGGACCAGCAGTCCCAGCAGGACGAATTCCATGGAAGCGCCCCCGGTAGCGCGAATGTATGCCAGCCGGGCGGCCGTCAAAAGCGCGCACGGACGCAGCGCACAGGAGTGCGCTGGCATTGGTCGCGCTGTCCCCAGCAAAAGTTCAAGGTTCACGCCTGCCGCTGCACGCTCCTTTAACGCTGACCTGCCATGCTGCCCGCCGACAGCCGGATCAATCCGATGGTAACCACGCGGCATTCGTTCACCGAGCCGACGATCGCCGCCCATTGCGACGTCGTCAGAGCAGTGCGCGCGATGCCGCGCCTGACCTTGGTGGTCTTCGGCATTCTTCTGCTGCAAGGGGTCGTGGCATTTGTGTTTCACTTCGTTATTCCGCGGACCTCGCTGCTAGGGCACCACATCCCCACCATTCTCTATTACGCGCTGGTCACCCCGTTCCTCATTGCCGTGCACCGCTTCATCATCCTCGGCGAGGTCACGCAAGAATACCGGCTCAAATGGCGCGACCGGAGATATCAGCAATTCTTCGGCTGGACCTTTGTCGTGTTCCTGCTGTCGTTGCTTCCCGCCTTGGCGATGAATTTGCCCAAACACTGGACGCCCACCCTGCTGCCTGCCATCGCCCTCGTGGTCTTCATCGTCCGTTCGATCATACTGTTTCCGGCCATTGCCGTTGACGCACCGGGTGCGACGCCGCGCGATGCGTTCGAAGATACTAGGGGTCACGGCTGGTACATCTTTTTCTTGTTGTGGTGGCGTTCTTGCCATCCCTGTTGATCGTCTTGCTGCTCGGCCGGACGGCGGCGCTGCTGGTGCCGCGCCAGGGTCCCGCGCTGCTCGCGGCCGTGCTTGCCCCGGCGATGATGTTCTGGTTGGTGATGGGTGTGGCGATCGCCTCGCGCCTTTATGTCACGCTCGGCAATCGGCTGAACCGCGCGGCTTAGAAATAGCCCCCCGGCGCTGAAGGATTGCTCGTGATCACGATCGTCCGCCAAGGCGCAGCCCGGGCGCCGGCCGCTCCTGCACGACCTCGCGGCGGAAGCGGAAGCGCGCCGCCGGCCGGCCGCCGGTCGCGGTCGAGGTCTCGCCGGTCGGCTCGACCACCGCCGCGGTCTCGACCAGGCGGCGGAAGTTCTGCTTGTGAAGATGGCGGCCGGAGATCGCTTCGACCGTGCGCTGCAGCTCGGTGAGGGTGAACTCATCGGGCATCAGCTCGAACACCACCGGGCGGTATTTCAGCTTGGCGCGCAGCCGCGCGATCGCGGTCGCCATGATGCGGCGGTGATCGAAGCGCATCGATTCGCCGAGTTGCGGAATTTTGCCGCGCCCGCCAGTGGTTTCGCGGCCGTCGCGCCGCGCTTCCTCGATCAGCCCGGCCTCGTACAAAAGCTCGTAGCGGTCGAGCACCTTTTCCTCGTCCCAGGGCGAGCCGCCGGCGCCGAAGCAATGCCGTAGCCGCTCCTTGCGCCCGAGCGGGCGCGCCGGCTCGCTCTTGCCGCTCTTCGCCCATTGCTCCAGCAACGGCAGGATCACTTCGTTGAGAATCGCCGGGCGGCCGTCGCGCCAATCCTCCCATGGAAAGAAGCGGTACCAGGGCTCGAAGCCGGCACCGGCCGCGCGCAACGCCGCGGCGTTGTCCGACATGCGGGTGAGCGCGAGATAGCCGACCGAGATCATGTGCGGGTTGATGTCGCCTGGGCGCGCATGCCGGCCGCGATCGCCGAAGGTGTAGAGCTGCTCGACATAGCCCACGGTGATCGCGGTCTGCGCCGCCACCCACGCACGTAGCCCGATCTCGAAGGTGCGGTGGGCGAGCGGATCGAAGGCGCCGAACGGCAGCCCGGCCCGGGTGTCGCTCGTCGGGTCGGCCGCGATCAGAATGCGCGGCTCCTCGGCCTCGACCGCGACGATCGCGGCAGTGAGGCCCACTTCAATCGGCGTCAGGTGGGCTTCGGCCATGTCCTAGCTTTGGCTATCATCATCCATGCCGTCTGCGCGGCGCATGACATCCGGGTATGGAGCACCGCTGCGCAAAGACTATTCCAGGTCGAGCCGGAACGGTTCGCCTTCTTGCGCCGGCAACCCGGGGCCCAGCGCCATCACCGCCTCCACCATCCGGCCGTTGCGCTTGAGGATGCGGTCGCCGTGGCTGACCAGCATGATGTTGGGCATCGCGGTCGCCGACGATTTGCGGATGATACGTGCGATCGCGGTCTCGTCGCGGTCCGGATTGAGCGCGCAGGCCGAAATGAAGGCGCCCGCGGTCGAGCGGCTGATGCCGGCATAGCAGTGCATCACCAGCGGCGCGCGGCGGTCCCAGCGCCGGATGAACTCGACCAGCTCGACGACGTGCTCTTCGGCCGGATGGGTGTAACCGTCGAGCGGCATGTTGATGTCGTCCATGCCGAGGATCAGATGATTGGCCGCTGCGATGTGGCGCGGCCGCTCGACGTAGTCGACCGAGCGAAGCAGCGTGACGATATGACTGGCGCGGGTTTGCGCGACGGTGTCGTGCAGGCGGGCCAGCGAGCAGACGTGGATCATCGGCGACCTTGCAGAATCAGGCCCATGATATAAGGCGGTGGCGCGTCGTTCGAAAGCGTCACGAGCGCAGCAGCGGCGAGACCCGTTCGAGGAAGCGTTTCTCGGCCGTGCCGGCCGGCCAGGGCGTCAGATAATCGCGCTCGATCGCCGGCGCGAGCCTGGGCGGTGGACCGAAAAACCGCCGTGCCTCGGTCGCGGCGAAGCCCGCAAGCCTGGTCGCCTCGAGAAAGGCTGCGCTGCGGTCGGCGGTCTTGATCATGCGCTCGATTTCGCCGCCGGTCCGCGGCGGCAGCCCGAAGCGAATGTGGATGGCGGCGAGCAGCCGCGCCTCGACGGCCTTGTAGGCGTCGCCGATCACCGCCTTGAACGGCGAGATCATGTCGCCGATGACGTATTCCGGCGCGTCATGCAGCAGGATCATGAGCCGTGCCGAGCGGTCGATGCGCGGCCATCGCGCCCGTGCCAGCGTCTCGACCAGCAGCGTGTGTTGCGCGACCGAAAAGATGTGCGCCCCCTCGGTCTGGCCGTTCCAGCGCGCGACGCGGGCGAGGCCGTGAGCGATGTCGCCGATCTCGACGTCGAGCGGCGAGGGGTCGAGCAGATCCAGCCTTCGGCCGGACAGCATGCGCTGCCAGGCGCGCGCCTCCTTGCTCCCTCTCTCCTTAACGGGGAGGGTCGGAGAGGGCGTTGCCTTGGTCTTCGACATCACGATCAAGCTACCGCCATCCCGGCCGTTCGCAAGCGGGCTTGCGGGCGACGGCTTGCAACCACAATCAAGTACTGGGGCTGATCCTTCCCGGTGAACGAAATTCCCAGCCGTGCGTTAGCCCAATCCACAGAGGACATTCCAATGGCTGATATCAAAGAGCATATGGAAGTAATTGGCGCGGACGGCGTCCACGTTGGAACCGTTGATCGCGTTGAAAATGGTCGGATCAAGCTGATCAAGGCCGACAGCGGCGAAGGCCGGCACAAGGGACACCATCATTTCATCGACTTGAGGCTGGTCGCCGACGTCGAAGGCCAGAAGGTTCGGCTGTCGGCGAACGGTGCCGTCGCCGTCACCATGGAAGAAGAGAAATCCTCCAAAGTCGTGTGAATCGCAAACGACTGAAGAAATCAGACCGTGCAAAGCGGTCTGATTTCTTTGCGTCACCGGCGCGTGTTGTCTGCGTGTGCGTAATATGCAGAGCGACTGTGAGTAGCGACTTATCCTTGTCCAGCTAGAGCTGCAATGCACAATGCCGCGCGTTACTTGCGCTTGCCGCGCTTGCAGCAGTCTCGTGGCGGTGGCATTTAACCAGATGGTCGTTGACCATGCCGACCGCCTGCATGAAGGCATAAACGATGGTCGGGCCGACGAACTTGAAACCGCGGCCGGCGAGCTCCTTGGAGATTTTCTTTGACAGCTCGGTCTCCGCCGGCACCTGCTTGGTGTCGCGAAAGCGGTTGATTTTGGGCTTGCCGTCGACGAAGTCCCACAGCAGCGCGGAAAAGCCCGGGCCCTTGTCCATGACGTCGAGGTAGGCTCGCGCCGACAGCACCGCGCCCTCGACCTTGAGCCGGTTGCGCACGATGCCGGCGTCGGCCATCAGCCTGGCCTTCTTGCGCGCGTCGTAGCGCGCGATCTTCTCAGGCTTGAAGCCGTCGAAGGCGCGGCGGAAGTTGTCGCGCTTGCGCAGGATCGTGATCCAGGACAGGCCGGCCTGGAAGCCGTCGAGCATGAGCTTCTCGTACAATGCGCGGTCGTCGTACTCCGGCACGCCCCATTCCTGGTCGTGATAGTCGACGTAGAGCGCATTGCCCACGTCAGGCCACGGGCAGCGGTGCAGTCCGTCGGGATGCAGAATGGTTGTGCTCATTCGGCCGCTTTCTCGCTGGGCCAGGGAAACGTCGCCCAGGCGGGCTTGTGCGGCTCGATCGCGCACGCCGCCCGCGATCAGCGGCGTGCCCGCGGCCTGTGCGTCGGCGACACGGTCGAGGCGCAGCATGGCGAGCGCGCGCCCTCCCGCCGAGGAGCCGGTGGTGCCGACCGGTTTGTCGCCGGCCATCACCGGAATGCCGGCGTCGGGGGCAAAGCCGCTCGCCGCCGTCACCGGCACGATGCGGCTGCGCGCGGTGCCGCGATGCTCCATGCGCGACACGACTTCCTGGCCGACGTAGCAGCCCTTGTCGAAATCGATGCCGGCCAATTGGTCCATGTCGGTCTCGTGCGGAAAGGCATCGCCATAGATGAAGTCTAGCCCGCCGCGCGGCACGCCGAGCGCAATGCGATGCGCCTCGTAGGCGCCTGCCTCGACCAATTCGGCGCCAAGATCGGCGGCCGCGTCCTTGACCAGATGCGGCGGCAGCATGATGCGCTGTCCGAGCGCCGGCAGGCGCGGATCGGAATAGACCAGGCCGATCTCGGTCCGGCCTACATCGTCCCAGACCGCCATCACGCCGAGCGTCTCCGACAGGTCCTCGCAGATCACCTTGGCGCGCAGCTTGTAGAAGTTGAGCTTCTGAACGAGGTCGAGGGCGAGCGCGCGCGGGCAGTCGAGGAAGAAGCCGCCGCCGTCCTCGGCCGGCGCCTCCGCCACGATGCAATCGACGATAATCTTGCCCTGCGGGGTCAGCAGCGCGGCAAACTTCGGCCGCGCCGGCGTCATCGCGGCGATATCCGTGGTCAAGAGGCCATTGAGGAAGGTCCGCGCATCGGCGCCGGCCACCTTGATCACGCCGCGGTCGGGGAGAAGTGCCGCTTTCATGCGATTCATATTGCCTCGGGATGCGGGGGAACGTAATCCGCTCGGAGCGGCGCCTCAAGGGTGCAAGGCCCAAAGCGTCAAGGCTTGAACAAGGGAGGGGCGATGGCCGGCTACGACCTGATCCTCAAGGGCGGCACGGTCGTGAACCACGATGGCACGGGCGTCCGCGATGTTGCCATCGCGGGCGGGCGGATTGCCGCGATCGGTGACGTTGGAACGGCGGCTGCCGAGGTGATCGATTGCGGCGGCCTGCATGTGCTGCCGGGCGTGATCGACAGCCACGTGCATTTCCGCGAGCCCGGCCTCACCCACAAGGAGGACCTCGAAACCGGCTCGCGCGGCGCGGTGCTGGGGGGCGTGACCGCGGTGTTCGAAATGCCCAATACCGAGCCGACCACGACCGATGCCGCGGCCTTGGCCGACAAGGTCAAGCGCGGGCACCACCGCATGCATTGCGATTTCGCCTTCTATATCGGGGCGACGCGGGAGAATACCGAGCGGCTGGGCGAGCTGGAGCGCCTGCCGGGCGCCTGCGGCGTCAAGGTGTTCATGGGCTCGTCGACCGGCTCGTTGCTGGTCGAGGACGACGATGGTGTGCGAAATATCTTGAAGGTGATCGGTCGCCGCGCCGCGTTCCATTCCGAGGACGAATACCGCCTGCGGGAGCGCATGAACCTGCGGGTCGAGGGCGATGCGCGATCGCACCCGGTGTGGCGCGATGCCACCACCGCGCTGATGTGCACGCAGCGCCTGATCCGCCTGGCGCATGAGACCGGCAAGCGCGTCCATGTGCTGCATGTCACCACCAAGGAGGAGATCGCGTTGCTGGCGGAGCACAAGGATGTCGCTACTGCGGAGGCGACGCCCGCCCATCTGACGCTTGAGGCGCCCGATTGCTATGAGCGGCTCGCCGCCTTCGCCCAGCTCAACCCGCCGGTGCGCGACGCCAGCCACCGCGATGGCCTCTGGCAGGGCCTGGCGCAAGGCGTGATCGACAGTGTCGGCTCGGATCACTCGCCGCACACCCGCGAGGAAAAGTCCCACGCCTATCCGAAGACCCACTCCGGCATGACCGGCGTGCAGACGCTGCTGCCGATCATGCTCGATCACGTCAATGCCGGGCGGCTGTCGCTCGCGCGGCTGGTCGATCTCACCAGCGCAGGCCCTGCGCGGATTTACGGCATTGCCGGCAAGGGTCGGCTCGCGGCCGGCTATGACGCCGATATCACCGTCGTCGACCTCAAGCGGCGGGAAACCATCACCGACCGCTGGATCGCCTCACGTTCCGGCTGGACGCCCTATGCCGGGATGACCGTGACCGGATGGCCGGTCGGCACGTTGGTGCGCGGCCATCGGGTGATGTGGCAAGGCGAGCTGGTCGCGGCCGCGCAAGGCGAGGTGGTGCGCTTCGTCGAAGCGCTTCCAGTCGCTCGATAGAAGGAGCATGATCCCGAAAGCCTGCCCCGGACTTGATCCGGGACGTGTAGTGGCTTTCGGAAAAGCATGCCCTCGGGCTTGACCCGAGGGATCATGCTCAAACGGAACCAGCTTACTGGCGGACGATGTCGACCGTAAATTCGCCGTTGCGGATGCGCTTGGACAGGGTGTCGGCGTAATCCGCGGTGGCGTGCTCGCCATAGGTGGAGACGAGCTCGGCGATGGCGGCAAACAGGCAGGCTTGCACCATGGCGTCGTCGTCGACGCCGTCGAGCCGCGCTTCCGCCCAGGCTTCGTTGAGATAGCTGAGCGCAGCCAATTTTTCTTCACGCTCGGGAGCGGGCTCCCGGCTCGGATCGAGTGTTGTCACAGTGTGCTTGCTCAAAATATTGGCGACGGCGCGCCATTCGCTCCACATCTGAAAAGACGCTAGCACGCGCTTGCGAGCGGCCGAGGCGTAGTTTCGGAGAAGGTTAATGCGGTTAACGGCTCAGTTGGAGTACCGCGCGGTGATTTCGCGGGAGATCTTGGCGCCTTCCTCGAGGTAGCGGCGCACGGCGACCACCGCCGACGGGGTGCAGCTGCGGTAGGTCTGCTGGAAGCCGCGGTAGCCGCGGTTGAAGTTCGCCACCATGCGATGGCGCCGGTCGCCGCTTGGCGCTTCGGCGTCGAGCAGGGCCTGCATTTCGCCGCGCCATTTCTGTCCTTCGTTGGCGCCGCAGAGCGCGCGCAAATAGTGCAAGGCGCCGAGAATTTCGGCGAGCCGCATCAGGTCGGCGTCGAATGGGGCGGGGCCGCCTTCGATCGCGCGCGCCGGCGGGGCCGCCGCAATGGCGACGATAAGAGCTATGGCCAAAACGCGCGCCAGCATGAGGGCAGATATGCGCCGCGCCGCCGCGGCGCGCAAGGCATTGGCGATCAGCCTGCAGCTTCCATCCGCTCGAACGCCTGCGCGACGATCTCGCCCAGCCCTTCCGTGGTCTTGAGGCCGTTGAGCTCGGCCGGTCGCAACCAGTGCGCCTCGGACAGCTCCTCGTTAAGCACCGGCTCGCCGGCAAGCCAGCGCGCGGCAAAGCACAGGATGACGAAATGGCGCGACAACCGGCCGCCGTCGTCGCGCACCAGCACCTCGCGGTGGCCGGCGAGCGTAACCGGCTCGATTGTCATGCCGGTTTCCTCCTGGACCTCGCGCACCAGCGCTTCGATCAACGTCTCGCCGGCCTCCACCACGCCGCCCGGCAGCGTCCAGACGCCGAGCGCCGGGCCGCGCGCGCGGCGCGCGACCAGGACGCGTCCATCACGGATGATGGCCGCGCTGACGGCAAGGTAGGGGCGGTCGGGATAGGCGCGAGGGTCGGGGGCGTTGTTCACCGGCCGAACATAGCATCGATCTCGGCTTGTGCGCTGGCTTGGCCGGCGGCTTCCGGCGGTGCCGTTGATCAGCGCCGCGATGCGCGCAATCAGCGGTCGCACTACGCTAAGCGAGTACCGCGCCAGCGCACCCGTATTTGCCATGCGGATCGCGGCGTCGCGCGTGGCCGCGAGCGTGGCGTTGAGCGTCTCGGCGGCGGCGTCGAGCGCCGCGCGCACCGCCGGATCGGCGGCGTGATAGGCGCGGACCACGACGTCGCGGTTGCTGAAGCGGGAGGTGGCGAAATGCTCCGCATAGGTTCTCGGCCGCCAGTCGCGCAGGTCGTCGAGGCATTCCGGCATGTCGTCGGCCATTTCCAGCGCCATGACCGCCTCGGCGAAATGATTGAGATAATCGGTGGAAAGCCCGGTGACCGGATTGATGTTTGGAAATCCGCGGCTCGATGGGACCGGACGGGTCGAAGCGGCACGGTCGATCGCGCTGTTTCGGGCCGGCGCGGTCATGTGGAAATCCCCCGGTCTGCAATGCGCCGCGTCTTGAAAGCCCAGGGAGCCAATGCCCAAGTGGCTAATGTCCAAGTTCAAATGCGGTTTGGCAGTGTTGCCGCACCGGGTTAAGGACCCCTAAAGACAGGCGCGTGGTCCGCCATGGCGGCCGGCGCGGGGAGCAGGAGACATGTGCGGACGCTATTGCATCACCAGCGCGCCCGAGGCGATCCGCAAGCTGTTTCGCTATCCGGAGCAGCCGAACTTCCCGCCGCGCTACAATGTCGCCCCGACCCAGCCGGTGCCGATCGTGCGCATGGTCGGCGGCCAGCGCGAGTTTGCGCTGGTGCGGTGGGGCCTGATCCCGGCCTGGGTCAAGGACCCCAAAGGCTTCGCGCTGCTGATCAACGCGCGCGGCGAGTCGGTCAACGACAAGCCGGCGTTCCAGAACGCCATGAAGCGGCGGCGCTGCCTGTTCCCAGCTGACGGCTTCTACGAATGGCAGACCGAAGGCGGCCGCAAGCGGCCGTTTCTGGCGCGGCCCAAAGCCGGCGGCCCGGTGGCATTCGCCGGCCTGTGGGAGACTTGGATCGGACCGAACGGCGAGGAGATGGAGACCGCTGCCATCATCACCACCATAGCCAACAAGGAGATGGCTCAGGTCCACCACCGCGCGCCGGTGATGGTGCCGCCGGAGCAGTTCGATTTCTGGCTCGATGCCGGCAACGTCGACGCCAGGACCGCAGCCGAGCTGTTCGTCCCGGCGCCCGAGGGTTCGATGCAGGTGTTCGAGATATCGCCCGCGGTCAATCGCGTGGCGAACGATTCACCGGCGCTGCTCGAACCGCACGATCCGGATTTGGAGCCAGCCGAAGCCCCAAAGCCAAAGTCCGCGGCCGCACGGCATAAGGATACCGGTCAGGGCTCGCTGTTCTAGGTCGCTTGTGGTCGATATCCTGGCGTGACAGATGCCGAGCGATTGCACGCTATGGCGCGCCAGGATTTGGCCGGCATTTGGGTGTTGCTGTCCGGCGCAGGGCGACCGTCATCCGGTGGAGGAGCCGATGAGAATCGTGTTGGCGGCCTTGGCGATCGCGTTGCTGGTAGTGCCTGCGTTGGCTCAGTCCATGAAAGGCAAGAGAGGTACCGGCGCAAGCGCAGGCCAGGCGCAGTCCTCCGACCTCAAGAAAAAGAAGGAACGCGCCGAGGAGAAAGCCGCGAAGTCGGCGCTCGACAAGCTGCCCGACAAGCCGTTCGATCCATGGCGGACGATGCGCTGATGGCGCGCCTTACAGAACCTTGCCGGGGTTGAGAATGCCCTTGGGATCGAGCGTGCGCTTGAGCGTCTTCATCAGATCGTAGGCGACCGGATCCTTGATCTTGGGCAGATAGTCGCGCTTGACGATGCCAACGCCGTGCTCGGCCGAGACCGAGCCGCCGTACTTCAGCACGATCTTGTAAATCACCTCGTTCATATCGTCCCAGCGTTTGAGGAACGCAGCCTTGTCGGCGCCGACCGGCTGGCTGATGTTGTAGTGGATGTTGCCATCGCCGACGTGGCCGAACGGCAGCGGCCGGCAGCCCGGGATGAGCTTCGTCGCCGCAGCGTTGCCCTCCTCGATGAAGGCCGGGATGTTGGCGACCGGCACCGACACGTCGTGCTTGATCGAGCCGCCTTCACGGCCCTGCACCTCGCCAAACTGCTCGCGGATTTTCCAGAACGCCCTGGCCTGCTCGACGCTCTCGCAGATCGTGGCGTCGAGCAACAGGCCCTTCTCCAGCCCTTCGGCGAGGATTTGCTCCATCGATTCGCGCAGGCCCTCGGCCCGCTGCGACGACAGTTCGATCAGCACCGAATAGGGCGAGGGAGTGGCCAGCGGATTGCGTGCGCCGGTGTGCTTGACGACGATGTCGATGCCCATCTTCGCCATGATCTCGAAGCTGGTGACGCCGCCGGCGGTGCGCTCGGTCGCAAGCCCGAGCAGATCGACCGCGGCCTGCACCGACGGGATTGCCGCCCAGGCGGTTTCCACCGACTTCGGCCGCGGCACCAGCCGCAGCACCGCCGCGGTGATCACGCCGAGCGTGCCTTCGGCGCCGATGAAAAGGTCGCGCAGGTCGTAGCCGGTGTTGTCCTTCTTGAGCTTGTTGAGGTTGTGCATGACGCGGCCGTCGGCCAGCACCACTTCCAGCCCGAGCGCGTGCGAGCGCGCGATGCCGTGGGCGAGCGCCGCGGTGCCGCCGGCGTTGGTCGAAAGATTGCCACCGATGGTGCAGCTTCCCTCCGACGGCAGCAGTTGCGGATAGAGCCGATCGACCGCGGCCGCCGCCTCACGCGTGCGCTGCAAGGTGACGCCGGCCTCGCAGGTGATGGTGTTGGAGACCGGATCGACCTCGCGGATCTTGTCGAGGCGCTGCAGCGACAGCACGACCTCGCCATTGTGCGGGATCTGGCCGCCGACCAGCCCGGTGTTGCCGCCCTGCGGCACGATCGCGGTCGCGGTCTCGTTGGCGATCTTGAGGATTTCGGACACTTCGGCGGTCGAGCCCGGCCGCAGGATGACCGGCGAATGGCCGGTCCAGAGCGCGCGGAACTCGACCAGGAACGGGGCTTGCTTGTCCTTGTCGGTGATGGCGTTGTTCTCGCCGACCACCTTGATGAAGCGGGCCAGCGTGGCCGGCGAGACGCCGATGACGGGCTTGCTCATCTCATTCATGGGTCGGAGTCTCTAGTTTTTGTTTGAGCATGATCTTTCCCGAAAACCGGTTCCCACTTTTCGGGATCATGCTCTCGGCGCGGCGGCCCGCGCAAGCCGGTCGTTGATCGCTTCGCCGAGGCCATCATCGGGAACCGGCATGACTGCGATCGACGTGACCTCGGCGCGATCAAGCGCCCGCAGGCTGGAAAACAGATTGGCCGCGGCTTCGACCAGATCGCCATGCGGCGAAAGATTGAGCACCAGCGCCGCCTGCTCGGCGCCGGGCGGCAGATTGGGGCCAAACGCCAGCAACGCCTCGCCTGGGCGCACACGATCGGCGCGCAGGCGCAGCCTGGCGCTTGGCGCATAGTGCGAGGCCAGCATGCCGGGCGCGATCGGCGCGTCGGGATCGAGCAACCCCGCGGGCGCATCGTCGAGCGTATGCGCCAGCACCCGCTCGATCTCCTGGCGCGGCAGCCCGCCCGGCCGCAGCAGCATCGGGCGGTCGAGACAGGCGACGATGGTGGATTCGACGCCGACCGGCGTGGCGCCGCCATCGACGATCAGGTCGATGCGCCCGCCAAGATCGGCGAGCACATGCTGCGCAGTGGTCGGCGAGACGTGGCCGGAGCGATTGGCGGAGGGCGCCACCACCGGTCGGCCGAGACCGCCAAGCAGGCTTCGCGCCACCGCATGGGCGGGCACCCGCACCGCGATGCTGTCGAGGCCGGCGGCGGCAAGCTCGGCCACCGGGGAGCTTCCGTGCCGCGGCAGCACCAGCGTCAACGGGCCCGGCCAGAACGCCGTGGCGAGCCGCTCGGCCGCGGCGTCGAATACCGCGAGGCGGCGCGCCGCCGCGAGATCGGACACATGGGCGATCAGCGGGTTGAACGACGGCCGGCCCTTGGCGGCATAGAGGCGCGCGACCGCGGCGCCGTTGGTCGCATCGGCGCCGAGCCCGTAGACGGTCTCGGTCGGGAACGCGACCAGCCCGCCGTCGCCGAGGCAGCGCGCCGCATCGGCGATCGCCGGGGGCCCGGCGGCCAGCACGCGGGTGACGATCGGTGCGGTCATTATTTCTTGGCCGCTGGTCGGGCGCGCCGCTTGGCCGGACCGCGGCGCGCGGCGGCTTTGCCGGATCGGCGGCCGGCCGGCGCGATCATGATCCAATCGAGATTCCGCTCGGCCTCGAGATTCTGCAATCGCTCGAACAGCCGTGCCATCGCGGCGCGGTCGCAGTGGCGGGTCAGCAACAGGAATTTGTCGCGCATCTCGTTGCGATCGAGCGGCATCTCCGGCGTGCCCTTGAAGCTGTCGACGCGGCGCGCAAGCGTGCGGCCGTCCTTGAGCGTCACGGTGACCGTCGAGGCCAGGGTGTTGTGGCTGTGCTTGGCCTCGTCCGCCACCGAGACCGTCACCCGCGAGGCGAGCGAGCGGATGTCGGCATTCTGCAATGAGCGGTCGTTGAACGAAGCCGGGTCGCGCGGATTGTGGTAATGCGCCAGCGCCGTGCAGAACGGCAGCGAGTATTGCGCCATCATCAGATCCTTGGGCGCCGGGATGTTGTTGACGGTCGCCATCTTCTGGTTGCCGGCGACGTGGATCGAAGACACCTGCTCGCCGGTGTAGCCGTGCTCGCGCCGCAGATCCTCGATCGCCTGCACCGAGGTGTGCGAGGTGATGTGCACCGGAAAGCGCTTGAGCATGATGCGCAGCGTCGCGAACTCGGTCGCCGAGGCCACCGGTCAGCGCCGCGACATCGTGCTCGCCGCAATAGACGTTGAGAAAGCCGAACGGTCCCTCCAGCACGGTCCGCGGCCCGGTGAAGCCTGCCTCGGCGAGGCTTGCCGCCAGCACGCCGCTCTCGGCGGCGCGGCCCATGTGCAGGCGCTTGACCATCGCGCCGGTGCCAGACTTGGCGAACTCGAGGAGGCCTGCGGCCAGCGAGCCGGCGATGCCGATCGCCTGCGTCATCTTTTCGGCGTCGAATTTCAGCAGCTTGCCGACCACGACGGCAGCGCCGAACGGTCCGGTGGTGCCGGGCGCGTGGAAGCCACGGGTCTCGTTGTTGTGTCTGGTGGCGCGGCCGATCCGGATCATCACCTCGGCGCCGGCGACGAAGGCCGCGAGCAGGTCGCGCCCGCCGATGCCGCGCTCCTGCGCGACCGCGAGCGCCGCCGTGAACATGGTTGCGCCCGGATGCACTCCGGTGTTCGGCCAGGTGAGATTGTCCATCTCGAAGGCGTGCGCCAGCGCGCCGTTGGCGAGCGCCGCCATCGGCGCCCGCACCCGCGCGCCGCCGGGCGCCAGGATGCGGCTTTTGCCGCCCGCGCCTTGCCGGCGCGCGTAGTCCATGACGATGCGGCTCCAGGGCAGGCCTGAGCCGAACGCGATCGCCGCGATGGTGTCGGCGATGCAGTCCTTGGCGCGCTCAATCACCGGCGCCGGCAGGTCCTGCATGCGCAGGGCTGCGGCGTATTGCGCCAATTGCACGGTCTCTTGCGCCATCGCTGCGATCCCTTTGCGAGGTTCGAATACGGTCCCCGCAGGGTTCTATAGCGAAAAACCGGGCGTGCTTGCGAGGGGAGTGGGGAGCCGCTATATCCGGCCTTCAGGTCGGAGTGTAGCGCAGCCTGGTAGCGCACTTCGTTCGGGACGAAGGGGTCGCAGGTTCAAATCCTGCCACTCCGACCAATCACTTCAATTAGTTGTCGCCCGAGCGTTTTCAGCCGCGCAAGTGCGCGCAAAATGCGTGCAAGCTATCGCATGGCCATGGACTAGCACTACTTTGGCAGATTTTGAGCGGCACGGGATTCCGAAATCAGTTTTTCAATGATTCATGGGTGGTCGGCTTATGGAGGGGCCAACCCCGATCCGGATGTGCTGATCGCAATTAGGAGCTCTGAGAGATGCGTCGCGCGCGACGACAAGGCTTTGAAAAACTAGGTTACGCGGCCGTCCTCGAACATGATCGGCTTAGTGCGGAGTCGCGCGGTCTAAGACTTCGATGAAGTTATTTGGCCCGGTGATCAAGCAGCTAAAGCTGGTCTGGATCATATCCCAGCGCCTCCAGCGCACGCCGGGCAAGTTGATCCGAATTGCGTCCATCTCCGGTGGTCGCCCAGTAAATAATGCGCTTTGCGAGGATTTCCAGAAACACGGGAGGCTGCGATCGATCACCCAGCATGCGGCGCGCCTTCTCGTAGGCTTCGTCCATCGTTCGCGTGGCGTCGGGGTCGAATGTTCGGTCCTTGAGGTACGGTAAGATGTCCCCCTGCATTCGCCGCGCCTCTCCTCGCACAGCGGCCACGCTGCCGCTCGCGCTCGCACCTGCATGATCGCGGGGTGCTTCTTGTCTTGATCAACTATGATGTCCAGACCTTCGTTCCCGAGCATTGGTCGAGCCAACCTCGATAAGGGTGCCGCCGAAGCGTAGCCACTTGCTTGGTCGCTTTCAGCTGCCAGCGGCGCCGGCTTTGATTAAGGCTGGCGGCCACTCAATCGGCACGTCGGCGTGAAAAGTTCGCCAAGATTGCCTCCAGTTCGTGGGACATAAGGTCGATGTCATCGTCACGCAGGAACCAGCTGCAATACCTGAGGTTAAGCTCTCATTAACCATATGGCCGATATGCTTAGTGCCTTAACTATTTCGAAACCACTGCCGTTCGGAGACGCTCATGGAATGGAATAAAAACCGACAGCTTAATGAGCTGCCGAAGATCAGCCGCGCGATTTCGCCCGAAGATACAAGGGGCGTGACAGTAATTGAGGACCTAGTGAATCAAGCGGTTGACATGTTCCAAAGTATTGAAGATCGCGCAGCTGAAACCAACGCGCGCGCACTCGATCTTGCGCGACGTGCTACTGAACAGCTGAAGCTTACGGAGCGCCGAACTCACGCTTTGGAGTCGGCGCTAAGCGCAGCGGAAGCCAGTCTCAGCGAGGCTAAAGTTCGTATCGCCGAAGCAGAGCAAGTGGCTATGGTCGCTCAAGAGCAGATTGTTGCCATTAAAGATCGACTATCCGCTGCCGAAGACCGTGCCAGCAATGCAGAAGCACGCGCAGTCGAGGCAGAGAAGACCCTCATTCGAGTCGAAGATACGCTTCGAAATAAGCTGCTTGTGAAGCGGCAGCCATCGAGAGGCGTATCGGCAGCAGCGGCATGATCTGACGAAGCTCGATCCATTCGACGGTGTTTGCTAGCTCGGCCGCGCCGCCACGCCAAACGGCCGGCGTGCCGCCGCGGCTGACGATGCCATACCAGAGCGCGATGTCCATTCTCGGATAGCCGAGCTCGGCGAATGACGGCACGTCCGGCAGCAGCCGGTGGCGTTGTGGGCTCGCGGCCGCCAGCGGCCGAAGCTTGCCGGCCGTGATATTCGGCAACAGCGTCGTGTAAAATTATAAACACATTCTTAACCGAACTGCTCCTAGCGTTTGTAAGATGCGGCAAACCACAGAGGGGTGAAGCTGATGAATGATTCAACATCTCCAACATCTTCGTCATCGAATCAGTCGCCCGCGCCAACCGAACTGACAATTGAGTCCGAGCTCAGCAGATTAGTGAAGCAAGGTTCGAAATCCGCAGGGCCGATCGCAAACAACAACGCTGAACGAATAAGAGCAGCCCTTGCCAAGTTCACTTCAAGTTCGATCGATGAACTCGAAGGCTTAACATCCGAACTCAAAAAAATGCAGGAGTTCCTCAGGACCGAAGTGGATAGCGTGCAGCGGCAAATTGAAGACGCTTTGGCCGGGATCAACATCATTGTCGAGACCATTTCGCCATGGAAAAGCACAGCGGCGTCGGCTCAGCCTGGTGGCCCCCGCAGTCTACGCACCAACCCGATGGCGAGTGGTGAAGCAGGGCATTCACGGTGGGTCGCTCCGGGGCTAGCCAAGGCTATCGGAGATTGATCGTCTTGGCCGACAGCCCAGGCGAAGTAGCAGGCAGACGCTAGATCGGGAAGACTTTTCTTCAAATCGTCATCCCGATCTAGTTTCTTGTTTGAGCATGATCTTTTCCGAAAACCGGTTCCCACTTTTCGGGATCATGCTCTAATCGCACAGACTGGCTTACACAGTCAGGAAGCCCGGCTGATCGAGCCGGGCTTTTGCGCGAGAGAAGAGCCACGCGCGGATCAGGGAATCGCACGGGGCCGGCGACTCGCAGGGGGGTTGGGGTGTTGGAGGCCGCCGCAATGATGATGCGCGAGACGCAATTAACGGTTCCCCAGAAGGGGCCCGAAGCGCCAGGCCGGCTACGTACGCACGCCGGGCAGCTGAATGATGGAGGCGCAGCTGAACTTTTCGAGGCGCATCGGACGGACGATCCAAAGCACTTCGAGGAGGAACGCCGGGGCGTCACCGCCAGTTGCGCGGCCAAACATCATTTATAATCGCAAGGTGACGCAGAACCACCATCACAGCCACGATGACACAAGCAAGTTCGCCTACTGACATCGGTCAACTCCAACACTTGACCGCCACCCACAATACAATGGAAAAATTAACATCTGCTTAAGTATAATTGTGGCTTACCTCCTGGGAGGCGCAACCCACCACTCCGACCAAATTTCTTGGCGGTGTTGGTGCTCGTTTGTCGATAGGGTTATTGCGCCGACACTGCGACAGGCGTCGAGCTGGGCAGCACCATCACGTTGACCTTGCCAGTCTCGACCGCCTTCATCAGCGCATCGGCCCGTTCCTTTTCGGCGAGGGCGAGCAGTACTTCCTTGATCTGCGAGGGGCTGAAGCCGGTCGGGAGCTTGGCAAATAGTTTCTCGACGCCCACGCCCTCTTGGGCGCGCCGTTCAGCAATTTCCTCCGCGATCTGCGTCAGGACTTTCTGTCGCTTAAATCTTCTTCGTGCACCCTTCAGCAAAGTGGGGCGGTTGCCGCCGCCGACGGCCTTCAATACAGGCTGTGATGCTCGTCGATCAGGTCGACGCCGATGACGTCGTCCTTGCGCCATACGATGCGGGCGTTGTGCGAGATGTCGCCGATCATGATCTGCACGTCGGACGGCAGCGCGACGTTGTCCGGGACCTTGAGCCGCACGCCGGTGACCGAGAAGTCCACCACAAGGCAGCTCAGCACCGAGCGGCCGTCGCAAGGGTCGAGGCGGATCGAATAGGCGCCGTCGAGATCGACGCGATCGGCTTCGCGGCGCTCCTCGAACGTCTGGGCTTTCGGTTTGGCGCTCATGCGCTGTCCTAGCACGCCGAGGTTTAACATCCGGCTAGCGTCGCTGCCCCGCTTATCGTTGACAGGTGGTTACTTGAGCATATACCTGCTTCGGATTGAATCTGCCCGTTCGGCTCGAAGCAGAGCTACTATTCGACGATCTGGCCCGATTGGACGAGGCGAGCGAGCGACATGTTCGCCCGCTGCTGCAACTCGGCCAGCGTCGGGTCGGTGACGGCCGGCTCCTGCGACCAAAGCGCCGGCCAGGCCATGTCGCGCGGGCTCATCTGCACGAACGACCCCGCCACCATGGCCAGAAGGCCAAAGCCGAGGATCAACTGATGGCGTGTCTGCGGCGTCATGGTGCTCATGTGCTGCGCTTATTTCCGCCACTGTTACACCATGGACGTGCAGATCATGTTTCAACTGATCCTTAAAGACCGCGATGCCGTTAAGACAAAATTGGCCATGTCGGCCTGGCGCGTGCGGCAACGCCGCGCGGAGCGGGCGCGCGACGGGCACCCTTGCCCCGGGTGTGGTGGTTGAGGCAGGGGCCCCGCAGCGTCGTCATGCCCCATCGCCATGCCGGTCGCGTCGGTTCCGAACCGCGCAATGGCTTGCTAACGTGGCCCGCTCAACGGGGAACCCTCACGATGCATCCCAATCGACGACAGGCCCTGACGCTCGCGGCGTCCCTGGCCGCCGGCGCCGCATGGCCGGCGCGCGCCCAGCAGGACTGGCCGCAGCGTGCGCTGCGCATCCTGATCGGCACCACGGCGGGCGGCAGTCCCGACATCGTCGGCCGGCTGCTGGCCGACAAGATGACCGGGCCGCTCGGCCAGCCGATCAGCGTCGAGAACAACACCGGCGGCGGCGGCGGCATTGCCGCCAGCATCGTCTCGCACGCGCCGCCCGACGGCTATGCGATGACGCTCCTGACCGCGGGCTACGCCAGCGGCGCCGCGGTCGGCAAGTTCCCGTTCGACGGCGACAACAGCTTCGGCTTCATCACCATGGTTTGCTCCTATCCGTTCGTCTATCTGGTGCCGAAGGATTCGCCGATCCAATCGTTCCCCGACATGCTGGCGCGCGCCAAGGCCAATCCGGGCAAGCTCAGCTACGTGATCACCTCGCTCGGCGCGGTCTATCACCTGATCGGCGTGTGGGTCGGCATGAAGGCCGGCATCGACATGGTGCCGGTGCCCTATCGCGGATCGTCGGCGGCGGTCACCGATGTGATGACCGGCCGCGTCGACGTGATGCTGGAGCCCGCGACATCGGGCTTCCCGCGCATCCACGCCGGCCAGTTCCGCGCGCTGGCGGTGACCTCGCCGACGCGCTTTCCGCTGCTGCCCGACGCGCCAACCGTGGCCGAGACGCTGCCGGGCGTGCAGTACATGTCGTGGCTCGGCATGGCGGCCGCGCCGCGCACGCCGCGGCCGATCATCGATCGCCTGAACAAGGAAATCCATCGCGCGCTGGAACTGCCCGACATCCAGCAGAAGCTGAAGGAGGGCGGCAACATCGCGACGCCCACGACGCCGCAGGAAATGGGCCGCCAGATCGCCGACGAGATCGCGAACTGGAAGCAGATCGTCGAGGTCAACAACATCAAGGTGAACTAGGCGTGAGCCCGAACCGCGGCCGGCATTTTTGACACGCGGCCGCCGGATTTTCCGACCAGATCGCGTGGCAACACCAAGCCCGGCTTGTGCAGAGCTGGCGTTGATGCTGGCAGCCGGCTTGTGCCAAGCCGGTTTGGCCGCGTAGGTTGCCGGCAACGCAACAATGAAACCGCCGGTGACCGGCGGGCTTGGGAGTGCAATGAAATGATGCTGCGACGTGATTTTCTTCGAGTGTCGGCGCTCGGTCTTGCCGGCCTGCCGCTGCTGCAATCCAGCCCGGTGCTGGCGGCGGACTATCCGACCAAGCCGGTGCGCTGGGTGGTCGGCTATCCGCCTGGCGGCTCGACCGACATCCTGGCGCGGCTGATGGGGCACTATCTGTCCGAGAAGCTCCACCAGCAGTTCGTCATCGAGAACAAGCCCGGCGCCGGCAACAACATCGCGACCGAATATCGTGATCAATTCGCCGCCCGACGGTTACACCGTCTATCTGGTCAATCCGGCCAACGGCATCAACGCATCGCTCTACAAGAAGCTGAATTTCAACTTCGTCCGCGACATGGCGCCGGTCGGCGGCATCATGCGCGTGCCGAACGTCATGATCGTGCACCCGGACGTGCCGGCCAAGACCGTGGCCGAGTTCATCGACCTACGCCAAGGCCAATCCCGGCAAGGTCAACATGGCGTCGTCCGGCAACGGCACGTCGGTGCATCTGTCCGGCGAATTGTTCATGGCGATGACCGGCGTGAAGATGACGCACGTGCCGTATCGCGGCTCGAACCCGGCGCTCACCGACATGATCAGCGGCCAGGTGCCAGGTGATGTTCGACAACATGCCGTCCTGCCTGCCGCACATCAAAGCCGGCAAGCTGCGCGCGCTGGCGGTGACGACCGAGAAGCGCTCGGACGCGCTTGCCGACGTGCCGACGCTGGCCGAGACCGTGCCGGGCTACGAGGCCAGCGCCTGGTTCGGCATGGGCGTGCCGGCCAAGACGCCGCCTGAGATCATCGCCGTCCTCAACAAGGCGATCAACGAGGGCCTGGCCGATCCGAAGCTGAAGCCGCGGTTCGCGGACCTCGGCGGCGCGCCGATGGGCGGCACGCCGGAGGATTTCGGCAAGATCGTCGCTGTCGGAGACCGAGAAGTGGAAGAAGGTCGTCGAGTTCTCCGGCGCCAGCGTGGAGTAGGATCGCCGATACCAAGATGGCAAGCGGCCGGGCACCACCCCGGCCGTTTCGATTCATTCCGGCTTGATGCCCATGCTCGGCGATCAGCTTGCCGTAGGTCGCGGCAAAGTCGTCGATGTGCTGCTTGAGCGCGCCCGGCGTGTTGTCGGCGCGCTCGGGCACCTGCAGCCCGAAGCCGGTCAGCCGCTCGCGCACCTCGCTTGTCGTCGAGCGCGGCGAGAAACTCCTTGTTCAGGCGGGCCTGGACGGGCTCCGGGATGCCCTTCGGGCCGATCACGAAATCCAGACGTCGGTGGAGAAGTCGATCGCCGCTCTCGCTCACGGTCGGCACGTCGGGCAGCTTCGCCATCCGGCGGTCGCCGGTGACCGCTAACGCCAGCACCTTGCCGTCCTGGATGTGCGGGAGCGACCAGCGTCGGCGTGTCGAACGTCAGCTGCACGTCGTCGGCGAGCAGCGCCTGCAGCATCGGTCCGTTGCCGCGATAGGGCACATGCACCATGTCGAGGCCGGCAACCTTGGCGAAATGCGCGCCGGCCAGGTGCTGCGGGCCGCCGATGCCCGGACGAGCCCCAGTTGATCTTGCCGGGATTGGCCTTGGCGTAGGTCAGGAACTCCGTGAACGTGCGGAATTGCGACGCGTTCGCGCTGTTGGTCGGCATCACGAACATGGTGGAGTAGAAGTTCGCGACCGGCGTGAAATCGTTGCTCGGATGCCAGGGCAGCTTGCTCAGCGCCGGCATGGTGGCGTGCGAGCTGGTCGTGACCAGGAGCGTGTGGCCGTCCGGTTCGGAGCGCAGCAACTCGTTGACCGCGATGGCGCCGCCGGCGCCGGGCTTGGACTCGACCAGGATCGAGCTGGCCGATCTGCTCGCTGAACTTCTGGCCGACGACGCGGGCGACCACGTCGACGCCGCCGCCCGGCGCAAACGGCACCAGCAGCCGGATCGGCCGGTTGGGGAAGTTCGACTGCGCCAGCACGCTGGCGGCGCTTGCCGCGACCAGCACGGCCGCGACCAGCGCGCCTGACATCATCCTGGTGGCCGGCATCGACATTCCTCCTGCGCGACCGTGCGTTCCGGTCAAGCGAAGTCTAACGACGGCCTCCCGATGGACGAGGCTGCCGTGATGCGTTCTGAATCGTCATCACGGTCTAGCTTTTTGTTTGAGCATGATCTTCCGAACCGCTGCACACTTCGGGATCATGCCTAGTATGGTTCCTTGGCCCGGCAGAAATGCGAGCGAGGAACCGATGAACCGCAAACGCCCCGAACAGCTTCGCAGCCACCGCTGGCTCGGCGTGTCCGACATGCGCTCGTTCGGCCACCGCTCGCAGGCTGCGCCAGATCGGCTACGACGCCGACGATTGGACCGGCAAGCCGGTGATCGGCATCATCAACACCTGGAGCGAGATCAATCCGTGCCACGCGCACCTGCGCGCGCGCGCCGACAACGTCAAGCGCGGGGTCCTGCAGGGCGGCGGCTTTCCGATCGAGCTGCCGGCGATCTCGCTGTCGGAGACCTTCGTCAAGCCGTCGACCATGATGTACCGCAATTTCCTCGCCATGGAGACCGAGGAGCTGTTGCGCAGCCATCCGCTCGACGGCGCGGTGCTGATGGGCGGCTGCGACAAGACCACGCCCGGCCTGATCATGGGCGCGATCAGCATGGGCATTCCGGCGATCTACATTCCCGCAGGCCCGATGCTGCGCGGCAACTGGAACGGCAATTATCTGGGCTCCGGCTCCGACGTCTGGAAATACTGGACCGAGAAGCGCGCCGGCAACATCACCGACGACGAATGGGACGAGATCGAGGGCGGCATCGCTCGCTCGTTCGGCACCTGCATGGTGATGGGCACGGCGGCCACCATGATGGCGATCACCGAGGCGCTCGGCCTGGCGCTGCCCGGCGCCTCCTCGATCCCGGCGGCCGACGCCAACCACCCGCGCATGTGCGGGGTCGCCGGCCGTCGCATCGTCGAGATGGTGTGGGAGGATCTGACGCCCGACCAGATCCTGACGCCGGCGGCGTTCGACAACGCCATCAAGGTGCACATGGCGATGGGCGGCTCGACCAACGCCATCATCCACGTCGTCGCCATGGCGCGCCGCGCCGGCATCCCGGTCGACATGGAGCGCTTCGATCAATTGTCGCGGCAGATCCCGGTGCTGGCCAACGTGCGGCCGTCCGGCAAATACCTGATGGAGGATTTCTTCTACGCCGGCGGCCTGCGCGCGATGATGCAGAACTTGCGCGAGAAGCTCGATCTGTCCTGCATGACGGTCACCGGCAAGACGCTCGGCGAGAACATCGAGGGCGCCAAGACGCACCTGCCCGACGTGATCCATACGCTGAACGATCCGATCTACGCCGAGGGCGCGACCGCGGTGCTCAAGGGCAACCTCGCGCCGAACGGCTGTGTCATCAAGCCGGCCGCCGCCGAGCCGCGCTTTCTCAAGCACCGCGGCAAGGCTATCGCATTCGAGGACTATGACCACATGATGCGCGAGATCGAGCGCGATGATCTCGACGTCACGCCCGACCATATTCTTGTGCTCAAGAACGCCGGTCCCAAGGGCGGCCCCGGTATGCCGGAATGGGGCATGCTGCCGATCCCCAAGCGCCTGCTGGGGCAGGGGGTGCGCGACATGATCCGCATCTCCGACGGACGGATGAGCGGCACCAGCTACGGCGCCTGCATCCTGCATGTGGCGCCGGAAAGCTTCGTCGGCGGCCCGCTCAATTTCGTGCAGACCGGCGACGAGATCGAGATCGACGTCGACAAGCGCAGCATCCATCTCCACGTCAGCGACGCAGGAGATGGCGCGCCGCAAGGCGGCCTGGAAAAAGCCGCCGCCGAAATATCCGCGCGGCTATGGCGCGATGTTCTCCGAGCATATCGGCCAGGCCGACCAAGGCTGCGATTTCGACTTCCTGCAAGGCAAGGCCGAAATGCCCGAACCGGAGATTCATTAGATCGGGGTGACTTTTCTTTGAATCGTCATCCCGATCTAGTTTCTTGTTAAGCATAACCCCTCGGGTCAAGCCCCGAAGGGGCATGCTTTTTCGAAAACCGCTGCGGTCGTCACTCGCCAGCAAACCGATTCAAATGCCGTTAAATTGGTTATCAGCCCCGCAATCGGGCGGACCTAAGGTGCGCCGGCATCCGAGGCGTCCGCGCAGTGAAATCCGTCCCGTTTCGCAAGCCGATCATGACCTGGCGTCGCCTGGCGCGCGGCAATGCTGTGCGCGTGTCGGCGTTGTGCGGCATGTTCGGCGCGCTGGTGCTTGCCACGATGTTTTACGTGCGCGAGCCGGCGACCACGACGTCGCCCGGTGGCATTCTGACCATCAGCGGCGGCGGTGCCGGGCGCACCACGCGCGGGCTGTCGACCGACGGTCTTGCTGCCGACGATCCGGTTGCGCAGTTCGAGCAGACGCGGGTCGGCCAGCTGCTGTACGCCTCGGCCGCCAACGACAACTGCCGGCGCATCCTGTTCAGCAATCGCAGCGGCGGCAGCTATGAGACGACCCCGGTGTCCTGCGGACCGGCGACCGGCAAATCCGACGAGGTATCGGGCGGCGACCGGATCCAGGCGCTGCGCAAGTCGTTCCAGAAGGAGCAACCGGCTAGTTCTCGCTGATCTTGGCCGCCTTGATCACCTCCGACCATTTTTGCTGCTCGGCCTTGATAGTGGCGGTGAACTCGGCCGGGGTGCTGGCGATCGGCAGCACGCCCTGGCTCGCAAGCTTCTGGCGCATCGCCGGCACGTTGATGATGCGGACCACCTCGGCGTTGAGCTTTGACACCACGGCCGGCGGCATCCCGGCCGGGCCGATCACGCCGAACAGCAGCGAGGCTTCGTAGTTGGCGACGCCGGCCTCGGCCACGGTCTGGACGCCGGGCAGCACGTTGCTGCGCTTGAGCGCGGTCACCGCCAGCGGCTTGAGCTTGGCGTCGTGGATCAGCGGCAGCACCTGGAACACGCTCAGAACGCTGATCGGCACGTGACCGGCGAGCGTGTCGTTCAGCGCTGGCGCACCGCCGCGGTAGGGCACGTGGAGGAACTTGGCGCCGCTGAGATAGGACACGAGCTCCATCGAAAGCTGCTGGATCGAGCCGACACCGGGCGTGGCGTAACCGATGGTGCCCGGTTTCTGGCGGGCGAGCGCCAGTGCGCCCTTCATGTCGTTGGCGGGAAAGCTCGGATGCGCGAAGATCAGAAGCGGCGATGACGCAACCAGGCAGATCGCCGTGAAATCCTTGAGCGCGTCATAGCCGGCGTTCGCCATGATCAGCGGATTGGTGAGGTGGCCGGACACGATGGTCATCAGGCTCTGGCCGTCGGCCGGCATGCGCGCCAATTGCGATGCCGCGATCGCACCGTTCGCACCGGCGCGACTCTCCACGATCACCGGCTGGCCCCAGGCCTTCTCAAGTTCGTTGCCAAGCTCGCGCGCAATGATGTCGGCGGTGCCGCCGGGCGGAAAGCCGACCAGCATCTTGATCGGCCCGGCCGGATAGTTCTGCGCCAGCGCCTCGATGGGCGACAGCAGCAACGCCGCCGCGATCGCGATCCAAAGCCGACGCCGCATCGCCGATCTCCCCGATTGGTCCGACAAGCCTGTCATGATGGTTAGCTGGTTGCCTGCCATGCGCCAAGCGGGCAGAGTGCCGGCGGTTTCGGGGAGGAACGCATGTCAGGGTGGCGGCGCGTGCTTGGGCTCGGCGTGGCGCTGGCTCTCCAGCGCGTGCGCAGACGAGCTCGGAGCGGTCGTCAGGGCTGAGATCGCGAACTCAAGGCGGAGTGACAACATGGACCGTCGCGCATTCCTGCAAGGCGCTGTCGTGACACCGCTCGCCGCGGGCCTCGGCCGGCCGGCATTCGCTCAGGCCTGGCCCGCGCGCAACATCACCATGATCGTGCCGTTTCCGCCCGGCGGGCAGGCCGATCTCGCGGCGCGGCCGGTCGCGGCCGCGCTGGAGAAGATCCTCGGCAAGTCGGTGGTGGTCGACAACCGCTCGGGCGCCGGTGGGCTGATCGGCTACGCCGCTGGTGCGCGCGCCGAACCCGACGGCCATACGCTGATGATGGCGCTGTCCTCGATGACCTTCCTGCCGGAGGCCGAACGGCTATTCGACCGCAAGCCGTCCTACGAATACGACCAGCTCATTCCGATCGCCCGCGTGCTGGCCGACCCGGGCGTGCTGTGCGTGCGCAGCGACTCGCCTTACAAGTCGGTCGCCGATCTGATCGCCGACGCCAGGCAGCGTCCCGGTCAGATCTCGTTCAGCTCGTCCGGCAACTACGGCGCCGCCCACGTGCCGTTCGAGATGTTCCAGCAGGCCGCCGGCATCAAGCTGCTGCACGTGCCGTACCGCGGCGGCGGGCCGGCGCTGACCGCGTTCATCGGCAAGCAGGTCGACATCACCGCGCAGGCGCCGGGGCCGATCACGCCGCACGTGCAGAGCGGCGCCGCCCGGCTGCTGGCGAATTGGGGGCCCAAGCGCGCCGCCGAATATCCCGACGTGCCGACCTTCATCGAGCTCGGCTACAAGGACGTCGAATATTACATCTGGGCCGGCCTGTTCGCGCCCGAAGGGCACGCCGGAGCCCGTGATCATGCGGCTGCGCGAGGCGATGCGCGAGGTGATGAAGAACCCGCAAGTCACCGACGTGTTCGTCAGGGCCGCGAGCCCGCCGGCCTATATGGACCAGCCGGAGTTTCAGAAGTTCGTCGATGACGACGCCAAGCGGCTCATCCCGGTGATCAGGAAAATCGGCAGGCTGGACGAAAAATGAAAATCGGATTGTTCGACCACATCGAGCACGGCGAGCGGCCGACCGCGCAGCTGTTCGACGAGCGGCTGACGTTCATCCAGGCCGCCGACGCGGCGGGGTTCTACTGCCTGCATCTCGCCGAGCACCACCAGACGCCGCTCAACATGGTGCCGGTGCCGGGCGTGTTCCTCGGCGCGGTGGCGCGGCTGACCAAGCAGATCAAGATGGGGCCGCTGGTCTATCTGCTGCCGCTTTATTCGCCGCTGCGCATGATCGACGAAATCTGCATGCTCGATCATCTGAGCCACGGCCGCGCCGAGATCGGGGTCGGGCGCGGCGTGTCGCCGTTCGAGCTGAAGTATCACAAGATCGAGCACGACCAGTCGCGCGACATTTTCATCGACGCCTACAAATGCATCAGCGCCGGCATGGGGGTCGAGACGCTGACCTACAAGGGCCCGCACTATCAATTCGAGAACGTGCCGATCGCGCTGCAGCCGCTGCAGAAGCCGCATCCGCCGTTCTGGTACGGCTCCTCCGGCGCCGAGGGCTCGACCTGGGCGGGCGAGCATGGCCTGCATTTCGTCACGCTCGGACCGAACGAATTCGCCAAGGCCAATATCGACACGTTCAAGACGGCGTTCGCCAAGCGCGGCAACAAGCCGGCGCAAGCCAAGCCGGAATTTCCCGGCGGCATCGCGATCGGCGTGCAGCGCCACATCTTTGTCGACGAGACCGACGACAAGGCGAAGGCCTGGGCCAAGCCCGCGATGGACAACCATCTGAGCAACATCAACTGGCTGCGCAACAAGCACGGCGTCACCGCCACCGCGATCCGCATGCGGAACGTGCGCGGCACGACCTTCGAGGAATGCGTCGCCGAAGGCACCGCGATCGCGGGCTCGCCCAGGACCGTGCTGGCGGAGATCGAGAAGCAGCACGCGCAGATCGGCTTCAACTATCTGCTGACCTATCTGTTCCTCGGCACCATGTCGGCCGGCAATGCCATGCGCTCGCTCGGCCTGTTCACCGCCGAAGTGATGCCGAAGCTCGCGCGGATGTAAAACGCCGGTCGGGCGGCGCCCGACTAGGCCGGTTCCCTGGCCATCGCGCCTTGCGCGCGGATATCGCGCCGACGGCGATCCAGCAGATGCTCCAGCCGGTGCGCCGCAAGGGCGAGCGCGGCGGCGTTTGAACTGTCTTTGGCTTGTTTTGCCAGCTCGTCTCTGAGGATGCCGTCGACTGCATCCTCGATCTCGTCCAGCTCGGTTTCCGTGCGCGCGTCGCGTACGCGTCCGAACAGGTCGTAGATCATATTGACCGGGTTCGGCGGCGGCGTGTCAGAACCGACAAATTTTCCGACACCGACAAGCAAGGACGTCAGCGTGCCGAGCATCATTGTGCCGTAGAACAGCCAATCGCCGTACTTGTCGAATAACGATTTTTCATCGCCCCCGAAATAGGTCGCGGCGCCGGGATGGATGGGAATTTGCGCATCCTTGTCGGTGCTGGGCGCGGCGATCTGCGACAACACCGGAAATTCGGCGAGAAGGTCGCGCCGGACCTCCATGATGGCCTTGGCCAGATCGCCGGCGTGATCGTTGTTCAGCTCCTTGTGCGCCACGACGTAATACGGCACGCGCACGGTCGTTAGATCCTCATCCGGGTTCGGCGGCGAGCCGCGAAGGGAGCCCTTCGGAAGCTCGTAGCTTTCATAGGAACTGTGGACGGCGGCGATTGCTTCGGCGGAATCGATGGCCAGCAGGCGCAGCGATTGCTTGCCGCCCTTCGGCGCGAGGTCGCGCAGCGTCGCTAGATACTTTTCGGTGAGCGGCATGACCACGAGCAGTGCTTGAATCTGCTTGGCTTGCGCCGCCTTCGGAACCTCGGTGATGCTGAGGTTGCGAATGCGCATTCGGCCTTTGGTCAGGTCGTAGACCTTGTCGATAGCGTCGACGAGACGGCCGTTGGTCTCGCTCGCTAGAACGCCGAGGGTCTTGCCCTTCAGTCCTTCGATGGACTCGATCGAAGTCCCCGGCAGCGCCACGACCAGCGTGACGCCGTGCGTCAGCAAAACAATCGTGCGCGCCGACGATAGGTCGCCGACATCGCTGCGGACCACTGCGACGTCGACCTCGCGCGCGGCGAAGGCGCGCGTAGCCTCGACCACCGTATCCTTGTGGACGACCTTGAGCCGAACGCGCCCATTGTTCGCCGCCAGGCGCGTTGCGATAGCGTTGACTAGCCGGACGGCTTCGCCATCCAGCGAGCCTGCCGCGACCGTTAGCGTGATGGGGGCGCTGAGATAGCGATAGGTCAGCAAGCCCGCACCGGCCACAAGCACTGCGATGACCACGACGAAGGCGATCCTTGCCAGCTTTGGCAGCTTTTGCATGGGCAATCGTCCCGCCGGCCGCGCGCTGTCGGTCGGTATCTTAACGAAGCGGCACTTGTCCGGGTAGTTGGCCGAGCGCTAGATCGGGATGACTTTTCTTTGAATCGTCATCCCGATCTAGTTCTTTAGTTTGAGCATGATCTTTTCCGAAAACCGGTTCCCACTTTTCGGGATCATGCTCTAGCTAACGGCTATCGGCTACTTCGCTCTTCCACACCTCCCAGGAATCGCCAAGGCGAGCCGGATCCTGCGCCTCGTCCGGCTGGACGTACTTGATCGGTCGCTTGAACGACAACGCCGCCACCAGCTGCCGGGCGTTGACTTCGGTGTAGAGCGCGCGGTGCACCGCCCGTTGCACATCGGGCGCAACCACGAGGTTGCCGTGGCCGCGCATCAGTGCCACCGGCTTGTCGCCGAGCGTCTTGGCAAGCGCCGCGCCCTGCTTGTTATTGGTCACCAGCAGCCCCCGCGTCAGACCGACATCGCGGATCTCGAAACACGGGCAGCCGTCCGCCAGGAACGCGGCAATGTGCGAGATCGCCTTCAGCGGCTCGTCGGTCACGGTGAACGGGATCACCGTCGGCGAATGGCTGTGCACCACCGCATTGACGTCGGGTCTGGCGCGGAAGGCCTGGCCGTGAATGAAGCGCTCCAGAAACATCCGCCGGTCGCGTTGATCGACCGGATTGGACTCGAGGTCGAATTCCATGATGTCTGCCGCCGACACCAGCGCAGGCGCGCGGGCGCGCGACAGCAGATAGCGCTCCGGGTTGTTGGGATGGCGGATGCTGACGTGGCCCCAGGCGTCGAGCACGCCGTGGTGGGCGAGGATGCGGCTTGCGGCGACCAGATCGTCGATCAACGCAGGATCGACCGGCCCGCCTGACGAGATTGTCTCGGCCATCACAGCGTCTCGGCGAAGAAGTCGCGCATCAGCGCATAGGATTTGCGGCAAAGCTTCTCGTCGAACTGGGTCGCCGGGCCTTTGGCGGTCGGATCGCAAAACGAATGCACGGCCGGCGGACCGAACATCATGATGTTCCAGTCGACCTTGGCCTTGCTGAGCTCGTCCTCGAGCGCGTCCATCATTCCTTTGGGCGTGACCGGGTCGGCTCGGCCGTGGATCGCCAGCACCCGGCCCTTGATATTGCACGGCGTGCCGGGCACCACCGGATTGGGATTGGTGACGTGGAACACCACCACTGCCTTGAAGTCTGCGCCGTCGCGCGCCTGCTCGAGCACGTAGCCGCCACCCGCGCAATAACCGATCGCGGCCTTTTTCGCGGCGTCGATGACGCCGAGCTTGTTGGCCTCGGCCATCAGGGCGTCGTGGGCCGCCTTGCCGCAGGCGAGGGTGAACGGGCGGTCCTTGTGCACGGCGAGCATGCCGGCGCGCAGCTCGTCCTGGTTCTTGCTCTTGTCGCCGTAGCCCTTGCCGAACATATCGGCCATCAGCACGACGTAGTCCTTGCCGGCGACCGTGCGCGCCTGGCCGATGGTATCCTTGTCGACGCCCTTCCAATCCGGCTGCATGAAGATCACCGGACGTTTGGTCTGCACGCTGTCGTCATAGACGATCATGCCTTCGAACTGCCGGCCGTTGACCTGGTAGGGTACTCGCTTCTCGACCATCGAACTCTCCTCCGCGTTGCAACGTCCATTCTAGATCGAGCATGATCCTATCCGAAAACCGCTACACACTCTTTCGGGATCATGCTCTAGTTCATCTGGAAGCCGGTCTTCTGCACGATCGGCGCCCAGATTTTGATCTCGTTGGCCAGCAGCGCCGCGAACTGCTCGGGCGTCCCGCCATACGGCTCGAAGCCGATGCGGGCGATCGCCGCCCGCAGCTCCGGCGATTTCAGGCTGTCGTTGACCGCGGCGTTGACCCGCCGCACCGCCTCGTCCGGGGTGCCGGCCGGTCCGAACAGGCCGTAGTAGGTCACCGACGCCACCTCCGGCAGCCCGCTTTCCGCCATGGTCGGCACCTCCGGCATCTCGGGATTGCGCGCCGCGCTGGTGATGGCCAGCGCGCGCAGCTTGCCCTGTCGCACCAGCGGCGCCAGCGTCGAGATGGTGCCGATGTTCATCTGTACGCGTCCGCCCAGGATGTCGGTCACCGCCTGGATGCCGCCTTTGTAGGGGATGAAGGCGAACTCGGTGCCGGTCGCGAGCTTGAACATCTCGCCGACGAGCTGGGGCAGGGTGCCCTGGCCGAAGCCGAAGTTGAGCTTGCCCGGGTTGGCCTTGGCGTAGGCCACGAACTCCTTGATGGTCGTCGCCGGCACCTCGGGCGCAATCACCAGCATCAGGCCGCCGCTTGCGATGCTCGCCACCGGCACGAAATCCTTCAGCGGGTCGTAGCTGAACGACTTGTTGACCAGCGGCGTGATGAAATGCGTCGGGCTGTTGGAAATAAGCAGCGTGTATCCATCGGGATCGGCTGCCGTCACCGCCTTGATACCGATCGCGGTGCCGCCGCCCGGCCGGTTGTCGATCACCACCGATTGGCCAAGCAGCATCGACAGCGGCGGCGCGATCAGGCGTGCCACCACGTCATTGGGTGAGCCGGGCGTGAACGGCGCGATGACCTTGATCGGCCGGTCGGGATAGCTTTGCCCCGAAGCGCCCGCGACGGCGGCGACGATCAGGGCAAACGCCACGACCAGCTTACGCATTGCGCCTCTCCGCCGCGCCGTCACTTCGGCTGCGTCGCGTCCTGGGCGACGCGTTCGGCAACCGGCCGCCAGGTGCGTTGCTGCTCCTGGCTGAAGGCGGTGACCTGCTCGGGTGTCATCGGCCGCAGGAACGCGCCAAGCCCCTCGAGCTTGCCCTTGATCTCCGGGTCGTCGAGTGCCTTGCGCATGTCGATGCCGACCTTGTCGATGATCGGCTGCGGCGTGCCGTTGGGCGCAAGCAGCACGTTCCAGCCGCCCGAGAAGAATCCCGGCAGCGTCTCGGCCACGGTCTGCAGCGCCGGGAAGCTCGGCACCCGCTCGGCCGACGACACCGCGATGCCCTTGATCATGCCGCCCTGCAAGCCGCCGGCGAGGCCGGAATAGCCCTCGATCACCACGGCGACCCGGCCGGCCACCAGATCGCTCAGCGAAGCGTGCGGCCCGCCGGTGTAGGGGATCATCTGCATCTTGATGTCAGCGCGGCTTTGCAACAGCTCCATGGTCAGGTGGGTGATGCGGCCGCGCCCGGTGGTGGCGTAGGACAGCTCGCCCGGTTTTCTCTTGGCCAAATCGATCAATTGCGGCAGCGACTGAACGCCGAGCGACGGCGACACCGCGATGAACATCGGTTGGAACGTCATGAAGCCGATCGGCATGAAGTCGCGCGGCAGCTCGACCGGCAGGTTTGGCGCGACGCCCGGCGCGCCCTTGAGCGCGGTGAAGACCGAGGCCGCGCCGACATAGAACGTGGTGCCGTCGGCGGGCGACTGGGCGGCGACGCGCGCCGCGATCGCGCCGCCGGCGCCCGGATGGTTGAGGGTGAGCACCTGCTGGTTCCAGATCGTGCCCAGCCGGTCGGCCAACAGCCGCGCGGTCACGTCGGTCGCGCTGCCGGGCGCGGAATCGACGATGATCTTCACCGGCTTGTTCGGGAAGTCCGATTGCGCGACCGCCGCCGCAGACGATGCGAGCGCGAGCCCGATGGCCATGATCCAGCGCGTCATTGCACGTCTCCCGGCTTGCGCGGCTGCGCTCACTCCGACCTGATGCCGGCGGCCTTGATGATCGGCCACCATTTCTCGATTTCCGCCTTTTGCTTGGCGGCGAGCGCCGCCGGCGTCTGCTGCTCACGCGGAAAAATGTCCTGGCCGACGTCGGTGAGGCGCTGCTTGACCACTGGGTCGGCGAGCGTCTCGACGATAGCGGCACTGAGCTTGGTGATAGCCTCGGAAGGCGTGCCCTTGGGCACCCACATGCCATGCCAGAACGAGGCGTGCAGCGCCGGCACGCCAAGCTCGTCAAGCGTCGGCACGTCGGGCGCGGCCCACCAGCGCTTGGCCATCAGCACCGCGTAGGCCTTGAGCTGGCCGTTGCGCACATAGTTCAGATAGGTCGCGGCCTGACCGAAGGTGAAGTCAATGTGCCCGGCCAGCAGGTCTTGCAGCATCGGCGCGCCGCCGCGATAGGTCGCGGACTGGAAGCGCGTGCCGGTCTGCTCCTGGAAAAACGCCGCGGCGATGTCGTTGGGGCCACCTATGCCGACCCGGCCGGCGCTCGCCTTGCCGTCGCCGGCCTTCAGCCAGGCGATGAATTCCTTGAAGTTGTCGGCCGGCAGCGCTTTCTTGGCGACGATCCAGATCGGCGTGTCGGCAATCAGCGCGACCGGCTCGAAGTCCTTCACCACGTCGTAGTTCAGATTCTGCGTCGCGGCGTTAATGACATGCGTTTGGTTGTGGCCGATGCTGATGGTGTAGCCGTCGGGCGCCGCCCGCGCCACGCGACCGACGCCGATGCTGCCGCCGGCGCCGGTCACGTTCTCGATGATCACCGATTGCCCGAGCACGGCCTTCATCCGTTCGCCCATGACGCGCGCCACCGTATCGGTCGGCCCGCCGGCGGGGTAGGGAACGACAATGGTAATGGCGCGCGACGGGTAGGTCTGGGCGCCGCAAATATCGACCACCGTGGCGTTCCATGACAGGCCGCCAATTGCCGCAGCGAGGGCCAAACGCAATGCCGGTCGCATGTTTCCTCGCCGCCGTTGGATGGATTTCAAGGTTGCCGCTTCCGCCTTTCGCCCGATTCTATTTGGTATAAGATCGCTTCGACAACGGGCATGAACCCCGGAATTTGCAGGGAGGACTTCGATGAACCTCAAGCGGATTCTCTATTCAACCGCGGCCGCAATCGGACTTGCGGCGATGACGCCGGCCATGCCGGTCCAGGCGCAGCAGGCCCAGGCGCCGCAGGCCCAAGTTGCCATCGACAACGACGACATCGGCGGCGTGGTCACCAGCGCGAGCGGACCGGAAGCCGGCGTATGGGTGATCGCCGAGACCACCGACCTGCCGACCCGCTACACCAAGAGCGTCGTCACCGACGACCAGGGTCGCTACGTCATTCCCGACCTGCCGAACGCGAACTACCAGGTCTGGGTGCGCGGCTATGGCCTGATCGACTCGCCGCGCATGCGCGCCAAGCCCGGCCAGCAGCTCAATCTCACCGCCATGAAGGCGCCCGACGAGCGCTCTGCCGCGCATTATTATCCGGCGATCTATTGGTATGTGATGATGAAGCTTCCGCCGGCGGCGGATTTCGGCGGCCACACCGACATTCCGAAGAACATCTCGCTGGATACCTGGCGCCAGCGCATGAACAACGTCGACTGCGTCGGCTGCCATCAGCTCGGCCAGGAGTCGACGCGCACCATCCCGGCGCAGTTCGGCCAGTTCAACTCCAGCGCCGACGCTTGGATTCGCCGGGTCGCGGCGGGACAGACAGGGGAGTCCATGACCAACCGGCTTGCCGGCCAGCTCGGCGGCGCGCCGTACAAGTATTTCGGCGATTGGACCGACCGCGTCGCCAAGGGTGAGCTGCCCAAGAACAAGCCGCCTCGGCCGTCCGGCGTCGAGCGCAATGTCGTCGTCACCACATGGGACTGGTCGACGCCCGACAAATATCTGCACGACCTGATTTCGTCCGACCGGCGCAATCCCACCGTTAACGCCAACGGTCCGCTCTACGGCGCGCCGGAATATTCCACCGACAACATGCCGATTCTCGATCCGAAGACGCACACGGTGACCTACTTCAAAATGCCGGTCGCCGATCCCGACATGCCGGTTTCGCTCGGTCCCCCGCTGCACGGCAGTGCTGCCGTGAAGCCGACGCAACCCTCGGCCTATTGGGGCGACACGGTGATGTGGGACACCAAGGCCAATCAGCACAACGCCATGTTCGACAAGAAGGGCCGGGTGTGGCTCGCCGCGACCGTGCGTGGCATCGAGAATCCAGCCTTCTGCAAGAAAGGCTCGGAGCACCCTTCGGCGAAGGTATTCCCGCTCGATCGCTCAGGGCGCCAAGCCGCCGTGCTTGATCCGAAGACCATGAGTTACAAGTTCATCGACACCTGCTTTGGCACCCACCATCCGCAGTTCGGCTATGACGCCGACGACACGTTGTGGATGTCGGGGACCGGGCCGGTGGCAGGCTGGATCAACACCAAGGTGTTCGACGAGACCGGTGACGCGCAGAAGGCGCAGGGCTGGTTCCCGTTCGTGCTCGACTCCAACGGCAACGGCAAGCTCGACGAGATCGCCGAGCCGGGCAAGCCGGAAGACGGCAAGGACATGCGCTTCAACCCGGGCTCCGGGCCTTATGCGGTGATGCCGCATCCGACCGACGGCTCGATCTGGTACACCTCCGGGGTGTTCGGCGGGACGCCGGGCTTCCTGCGTTTCGATCCGAAGACCAAGCTCAGCGAGTTCTATGCGCTTCCGAAGGAAGCCATCGGGCTGCGCGGCGGCGACATCGGCAAGGACGGCGTGCTGTACGGCTCCGGCTCCGCCGGCCATCTGATCGCCTTCGACCGGCGCAAGTGCAAAGGCCCGCTCAACGGGCCGAATGCGACCGGCAACCACTGCCCCGAGGGCTTCGCGCTGCACAAGTATCCCGGGCCGGGCTTCGAGGGCTTCGAGAATTCGAGCGCCGAGGCGAGCTATTACACCTGGGTCGATCACCACAACGCGGTCGGCCTGGGCGAGAACGTTCCGATCTCGACCGCCAACCTGCAGGACGGCTTTGTCGGCTTCAAGGACGGCCGCATGATCCTGATGCGCGTGCCGTACCCGATGGGCTTCTACGCCAAGGGTCTCGACGCCCGCATCGACGATCCGAACGCCGGCTGGAAAGGTCGTGGCCTATGGAGCGCGAGCGGTGACCGTACGCCCTGGCTGAACGAGCTCGGCAAGGGCGCGCGTCCGATGGCCGTGCACATCCAGGTGCGGCCCGATCCGCTCGCCAAGTAGGGAGGCGCAGGAGTTCGAAGATGACCGTTGGGGCTGCGCCGGGCGCGGCCCCAACGTCCATCCGACTGGACGAGCATGACCCGAACCGGTTTTCGGACGGGATCGCTCAAGCTGTGGCGACGGCAGGAGGATGAGATGACATTGCGGAAAATTCTATTCGCGAGCGCGGCAGCGATCGGCATCGCCGCGCTGGCGCTGCCGGCTGCGGCGCAACAGGCGGTCGCCATCGATAACGACGACATTGGCGGCGTGGTCACCGGACCGAACGGGCCCGAGGCCGGCGTCTGGGTGATCGCCGAGACCACCGATCTGCCGACCCGCTACATCAAGAGCGTGGTCACCGACGACCAGGGCCGCTACCTGATCCCCGATCTGCCGCGCGGCAACTACGAGGTCTGGGCCCGCGGCTATGGACTCGCCGACAGCGCCAAGGTTCGCAGCGAGCCGGGCAAGACCGTCAACATCACCGCGCGAACCGCGCCGACGCCCACGGCCGCGGCCGAAATCTATCCGGCGATCTACTGGTATTCGATGCTCAAGACGCCGGGCAAGCACGAGTTCCCGGTCGGCAACGTCAAGAGCCAGGGCGAGTGGTTGAACGTAACCAAGACCAACGGCTGCTACGGCTGCCACGCGCTCGGCACCAAGGCGACGCGCACCATCCCGCCGCAGTTCGCCGACATGAAATCCGAGGAGGCCTGGGCGCGCCGCATCCTGTCCGGCCAGGCCATGAACAGCATGGCAACCGCGATCGGGCGCATCGACACCAATCGCGCGATCAAGCTGTACGCAGACTGGACCGACCGGATCGCCGCCGGCGAACTGCCGTCCGCCGCGCCGCCGCGGCCGCAGGGCCGCGAGCGCAACGTCGTGGTCACGCAATGGGACTATTCCGATCCCAAGCACTATCTCCACGACATCACCGCGACCGACAAGCGCAAGCCGACGCTGAACGCCAACGGCCTGATCTACGGAGCGACCGAGAACTCGACCGATCTCGTGCCGGTGCTCGACCCGGTCAACCATAAGGCGTCAGTCATCAAGATGCCGGTACGCGATCCGAAAACGCCATCGTCGAAGGACGACGCGATGTCGCCGTCGCCGTTCTGGGGCGACGAAGTCGATCTGGGACAGCCAGACCAGCACGCACAACCCGATGTTCGATGGCAACGGCCGGGTCTGGTGGACTTCGCGCGTCGGTCCGCCGGACAATCCGGACTTCTGCAAGAAGGGCTCCGATCATCCGTCCGCCAGGGTGTTCCCGGTCAACACCTCGACCCGTCACCTGTCGATGCTTGATCCCAAGACCGGCAAGATCACTCTGGTCCGCACCTGCTACCCGACACACCATCTGGTGTTCGCCGAGGATGCCAACAACACGCTTTGGCTGAGCGCAGGCGGGCCGGGCAGCGGCGTGCTGGGCTGGCTCGACACCAAGACGTTCGATGAGACCGGCGACGAGGCCAAGTCGCAGGGCTGGACGCCGATCGTCATCGATACCAACGGCAACGGCAAGCGCGACGAATGGGTCGAGCCGAACCAGCCGGTCGATCCGACCAAGGACAAGCGCGTGGTCGGCGCGTTCTACGGCATCGGCGTCAATCCGCAGGACGGCACGATCTGGGGCACGATCCTGACCTTTCCGGGCTACATCGTGCGCGTCGATCCCGGCAGCAACCCGTCGGAAACCGCGCTCGCCGAAATCTACGAGCCGCCGATGCCGGGCTACGGCCCGCGCGGCTTCGACATCGATCGCAACGGCATTGCCTGGGTGCCGCTGTCGAGCGGCCACATGGGCCGCTTCGATCGCAGCAAGTGCAAGGTGCTGCGCGGGCCGGAGACCGCGACCGGCCGACACTGCCCGGAGGGCTGGACGCTGATTCCGTTCCCCGGCCCGCAGATGAGCGGCGTACCGGACACCGGCAGCGCCGAGGCGAGCTATTACACCTGGGTCGACCAGTTCGACACGTTTGGGCTCGGCACCAACGTGCCGTGGGCCACCGGCAACGCCAACGAGTCGCTGATGGCGCTGGTCGATGGCCAATGGCTCAACTTCGTCGTGCCCTATCCGCGCGGCTTCTATGCCAAGTGGATGGACGGTCGGATCGACGATCTGGATGCCGGCTGGAAGGGTCGCGGGGTCTGGGCGACCTATGGCACGCGCGTGCCGTTCCATCTCGAGACCGGCAAGGGTAGCAGGCCAAAGGTGGTGAAGTTCCAGCTGCGGCCCGACCCGCTGGCGAAATAGAGCGGGGCGGGGAGGAAACGATGGGTTTGCTACCCGACTTCGTCCTGGACTACATCTCGGTCAGCACCTACTGGACGATCCTGTTCACCTGCCATGCGCTGTGTGCGGTGGCGTTGCTCGGGGCGCTGTCGCACCAGGCGTTGTCGGTGCTGGTGCCGGTGCGGCAGGGCGCGGGCGCGGGTGGTTTCGTTACCCGCTTCCGCGCCGTGCAAGGCGCGGGCTACGCCGCCGCGGTCTGCGTACTGTGGCTCGTCACGTTCTTCTTCGGAGCGTGGATCTACACCAAATACCGCATGTACGTGCGCATCCCGATCGAGCAGCAGGGCTACTGGAAAACACAAGGGGTGTTCGAACTGAAGGAGCACCTGGCCTCCATCGGTCTTGGACTGCTGCCGATCTATTGGCTGTTCTGGAAGGACGCGCGCAATCCGGACTACGACAGTGCGCGCAAATGGCTGACGGTCACGCTCGCCGCGTTCGTCTGGTTCATGTTCCTGGTTGGCCACGTCGTCAACAACGTCCGGGGGTTCGGATCATGACGACCACCACCGACACTCGCGTCACGACGCGGCCATCGTCGCTTGTGTCCTCGGCCGCGTTCCGTACCTTCGCGGTGGTGTTCGCCATCGCCGCGCCGGTGATCTACATCATCTGCGAGATGCGGAACTGGCCGCTGTTTACCTATCACCCCGGGACCAACCGATGGGATTGGTTCTATGCGCCCGCGGTCCGGAACGAAGGGCCGGCCATGCACTGGTACGGCTGGACCGCGAACATGCTGATCGGTTCGGCGGTGCTCGGCATGCTGGCCGCCACGCTGCCGGAAAGGATCGCCCGCAGGATCCCGTTGTCGCTGGTCTGGATTTTGCCGGTCGCCGCGGTGCCGGTCTTGATCTACGCGCTGAAATTCTTCTGGCGCTGGTGAGGCTTTAAGATTGCCCACCGTTCCGGTAGAATCGATGTCATGATCTCGGAGGCGAAAACATGCTGATCCGTACCATTGCGCTCGCCGCGGGCCTGGCGCTGGCGTGCGGCACGCCAGCGATTGCCGGCGGCGACGACTACGACGCCAACAATGACGAGGAAGGCGCGGGGCCGGCCTATTTCGGCTTCGTGCGCGACACCCGCGGCTCGCCGGTGTCGGATGCGCAAGTGATGCTGCGGCCGAAGTCCGGCGAACCGGTGTCGATCAAGACCAACGTGCTCGGGCTCTACCGCAGCCACGTCAGCAAGGAGGTCGCGCCCGACGACGTGCAGATCACCTGCGAGAAGGCCGGCTACCAGCAGAAAAGCGTGTTCCGCCGCACGCCGCCCGGCGCCAAGGACATGTTCATCGAGACCGACTGCACCTTGCAGCGGCTGTAATCAATGATGCGGCGTTTGTTGTTTGCGCTCGGCTTGTTGAGCGCAACCTTTGCGCATGCCCAGGCGCCCGACACCATCCTCGTCAACGGCAACGTCGTGCGCTACGACGCCGAGCCTGCGCAGGCGCTGGCGGTGCGCGGCGACGCCATCGCGGCGATCGGTGCCTCTGCCGACATCAGCGCACTGGCCGGGCCCGGCACGCGCGTCATCGATCTCGGCGGCCGCACCGTCATCCCGGGCCTGATCGATTCGCACATCCACGCCATCCGCGCCGGCTTGACCTGGCAGACCGAGGTGCATTGGATCGGCGTGCGCACGCTCGCCGAGGCGCTCGGCCGCATCCGCGACAAGGCCGCCCAGGCGCCTCGGGGCTCTTGGCTGGTGGTGGCCGGCGGCTGGATGCCGCGGCAGTTCGCCGAAGGCCGTGCCCCGACCCAGGCCGAGATTGCCGACGCCGCGCCCGAGCATCGCATCTATGTGCAACTGCTCTACAGCCGCGTGCTGTTGAGCCCCGGCGGCGACCAGGCGCTCGGCCTCGCGGAGGACGGGGCCTCGGCGGCTGGGCTTGCAGTCGAGCGCGACGGCGACGGTAGGCCGACCGGCTGGCTCAGCGGCGATAACCGCGCCATCAGCGAACTGTTCGATCGGCTGCCACGCCCGGCACCGGCGGAACAGATCGCCGGCACCCGCGCCTTCTTTCGGGCGCTCAACGCCGTCGGCATCACCGGGGTGATTGATCCGGGCGGTTACAATCTTCCCATCGAGGCTTATCAGGCCTTGCTCCAGGTCTGGCGCGACAACGCTCTCACCATCCGCGTGGTCTATAGTCTTTGCGCGCCGCGCCGCGACCATGAGCTGAAGGATTTGCAGGCACTGGTGCCACCGATGTTCTTTGGTGACCAGTGGCTGCGTTTCAACGGCATCGGCGAGAATGTCACCTGGGGCATGTACAACAACGACACGCCCTCCGACTCGCAAAAGGAGCAGCTCTATCAAGTGCTTCGATGGGCGGCGCACACGCCGCCTGACTGCGACGTTCCACTGGCAGAACCAGCGCTCGGTGCATCATCTCCTGGAGGTGCTGGAGCGCGTCAACGCCGAGGCGCCGGTCGCCACGCTGCGCTGGTCGATCGCCCACCTGAACGACGCCTCCCTCGACAGCCTCAAGCGCATGAAGGCCATGGGGGTCGGCTGGCTGATGCAGAATGCGTTCTATTTCCGCGGCGAGGCGTTCTTGGGCCAGCGCGGGCTCGAGCTTGCCCGCGTGTCGCCGCCGATCGTCAGCGCGCTTGACATGGGCGTGCCGGTTGGCGGCGGCACCGACGCGCACCGGGTGATGTGGTTTTCGCCGTTCGTCTCGCTGCAATGGATGCTGGACGGCAAGACCGTCGGTGGCACGGCCATGCGGGCGCCCGAGGAGTTGCCCTCGCGGATGCAGGCGCTGCGGCTCTACACCGAGGGCAGCGCCTGGTTCGCATTCGAGGAAACGCGCCGCGGCGCGCTCGCCCCCGGCAAGCTTGCCGACCTCGCGGTGCTGAGCAAGGACTACCTCGGCGTGCCGGTGGACGAGATCGGCTCGATCGGCTCGCTGCTGACCATGGTCGGCGGCCGGGTGGTCTATGCCGAGGGTCCGTTCGCGCAATATGAGGAGGCGGCATTGGGCCGCTAAGTCTTCTCACTGCGCGGCCGTGTAGCTGATCGCGGCCGAGGTCACCGCGCCGCCGATGACGCAGGGCAGCCCCAGCGTGGTCAGCGACATGGTCGCGGCGACGATGCAACCGACTGCGATCGCGCCCTGGCCGACATAGCCCCAGAGCTTCATATCGCGCTGGTAACCCGGACCTTTGCGCTTGAGTTCGTCGAGCGCGGCCAGCTGCACCTTCTTGATGGTTGTTGCGTCCATGGTTTCTGCGGCGCGGATGACCTCGTCGAGGATCGGCTTGACGTCCGGCTCCTGGTAAGGCGCCATGTCCTTGAGCATGGCAAGCACGTCGGGATAGCGCGCGGCGTTGCTGGCGAGCGTGTATTTGGCAGCGCTGCCGGCGTTGAGCCGGATCGCGCTGTCGTGGTCCTTCGACCACGGCAGCATGGTCATCATCCGCCAGACCGGGCGGTAGTGGCCGGTGGCGAAATAAAGCCCCCAGAGCGTATCGAGCAATTCGGGATTGTTGCCGAATGTCACCTCGGTGATGTTCGGCTTGCCGCCGAGCTGCAGCCGAATTTTTTCCAGCACGGACGGGCTCTTGTCGAGCTCGATGGCGTCGAGCACCGGCAGCTTGCCGGTGAGATAGCCGTCGATCATGGCGCGGCGCTCGGGCATCCGCTCGGCGAGCCTGGCCAGCCTGCTCTTCCAGGACGGCAGGCCGGAGTAGGCGACCGCGCGCACCAGCAGCCACTGGTCGCCTGGCGGCAGCCGCAGCATTTTCTCCACCAGTTGATCGGCCATGCCACGGTTGCCGGCGAGCACGCCGGCGGCGAAGCCGACGTAAAACGCCGCCGCCTCCGGTTCGCGCAGCGCGCCGGCCTCGCTCAGCGCCAGGATCGCGGCCGACAGCCGCGCCGGCTCGGGCTTGTGACGGTATTTGTCCATCCACTCGATGACGGCGCTGCGCGAGTGGAATTCGGCTTTGCCCGGGGCCGCATCCGCGACCATGGGCGACAGCGAGAGGGTGGTGAAACAGACGGCGACAACCGCCGCAAGACGGTGGCACATGATCCCCTCCGAGGCGTTCCCAACGGGGCGCGGATCGGACCAGTGAGCGGGGGCGAATTCGGGGAGCGGGCGGGGCGGGCTTTGGCCGGACTTATGGCGGAATTGGCGCCGGTTGGCCGTGGCGGCGCTGATCGCACGGGTGACATGCGAACCAGCCGGACGTTCGACGTTGCCCTCGCGTATGTGGCGGCGCTATGAGAGCCGCATGGCCGACGACATTCCCTTCGACAAAGGCTTCGATCTCGCGCCCGGGCAGGTGGACGAGGTGACGCCCGGCGTCCGGCGCGTGCTGTGCAACAACCCGAGCCCGTTCACGTTCAAGGGCACCGTCAGCTACATCGTCGGCCGCGGCAAGGTCGCGATCATCGACCCCGGCCCCGACGATCCAGCGCACGCCGCGGCGCTGCTCGACGCCGTACGCGGTGAGACGGTGACGCACATTTTCGTCACCCACACCCACCGCGATCATTCGCCCGGCGTGCCGGCGATCAAGGGCGCGACCGGCGCCCAGGTGCTGGCAGAGGGCCCGCACCGCGCGGCGCGCTTGCTGCATGTCGGGGAGGCGCCGCGGCTCGATGCCAGCAACGACACCGATTTTGCGCCCGATCGCGCGCTTGCCGACGGCGAGGTGGTCAGCGGGGCGGGCTGGACGATCGAGGCGGTGACGACGCCCGGTCACACCGCCAACCACATGGCGTTTGCCTTCAAGGAGGCCGGGATCCTGTTCTCCGGCGACCATGTGATGGCATGGTCGACGCCAGTGGTGGCGCCGCCGGATGGCTCGATGGGCGACTACATGACCTCACTGCAGAAGCTCGCCAGGCGTTCCGAACCGATCTATCTGCCGGGCCATGGCCCTGCGGTGCACAACGCGCCGCGCTTCGTCGCGGCCTATATCCTGCATCGCAAGGCGCGCGAGGCGTCGATCCTCAACCGCCTGGGCAAGGGCGAGAGCGACATCCCGGCGCTGGTCGCGGCGATCTACGCCAACCTCGATCCGCGGCTGGTCAAGGCCGCGGGCTTGTCGGTGCTGGCACATCTTGAGGACCTGGTGGCGCGCGGCGCGGTCTTGAGCGACGGCCCGACCTCGATCGCCGGCCGCTATCGGCTCGCGGGCTAGAGTCTGATCCGTCTCAATTGAATTGGATCAGACTCTAGCTTCTTTGTTTGAGCATGATCTTTTCCGAAAACCGGTTCCCACTTTTCGGGATCATGCTTTAGGGCGTGCCAGGGGTCTCCCGGAATAGCGATCCCCTTATCGCTTCGCCGTCGGCTGAGGCTTTGCCGGCGCTGGCTTCTTCGGCTGCGGCGGCCCGCGCGACTCGTCGGTCATCTCGCTCAGGCGTGTGTCGATGTCCTCCAGCAGGCCGCGGACGCGCGCGGCGTTGGTGCCGAAATCGTGGCGGCCGTAGCGCGACGCCGACCGCACGTCGATACGCGCGCCATCGCCATCGGGCCGCACGCGCAGCGTCACGTCGTCGCGAAATCCCATGATGGCGGTGCGCGCCACCGCCTCGATCTGGCCGTCACGGCGCGGCGGCTGCGGCGGGCGGTCAACCACGACGCGCCACTTGCGCCGGTTGATGACCTGGATCGCGGCGTCGTAGGCCTGTTGCGGCTTGGCGGTAAACGTCAGCGGCTCGATGTCGGGATAGGCCTCGCGCTGCTGCTCGGCGGCGTACAGGCCGGCATAGTCCGAGGTGCCGCGCGGGCGCAGCCGCGAAAGCATCTCGAAGCGCGGTGGGTCGATCGGATCGGTGGTGATGTCGTTGATCATCGGCAGGCTGTAGGCGCGGGTGCCGAGATAGACCGGATAGGCCAGCAGCGCGATCCCGATCGCGATGGCGGCGAAGGCATGACCGGCGCCGTTGCTGCCGTGCCGCCAGATCACGACGAACGCACCGAACGCCAGCACTATGCCGATGGTCGCGAACACCAGCGCGCCGGCGAACGTGGCGAGCGCCGGCACGATCTCGAGGATCCCGGAACGCACGATCAGGATTGCGAGCACGGTGGCCGCGAGCGAGAACAGTGCACAACGGCGCGCCCAGATCGCCAGCCGCGACGTTGGCTCGTCGGCAATGCGGCGGCGCGCCATGGGCTACCCGCAGATGCGCTTGAGCGCCGCCCATTCGGCGGGCGTCAACAGCGGTTTCGGGCTCGGCGGATTGGCGTTGATGGCCGCGTGCACGGCGGCGACGCGGTCCTTGGTCTGCGGATGGTCGAGCAGGATCTTGAAGCCCGGCTCGATCGCGCCCGCAATTCGCTCCAAGATCGCCGCGAATGCGCGGGGGTCGCCGCCGGTCTGGGTCATCAAGTCCACTCCATAGCGATCGGCCGCGGCCTCGACCTCGCGCGAATAGGCCGACTGCACGATCGACCGCGCCGCGATCACCACCACGCCGCCGCCGGTGAAGTCACCGAGCAGCATGCCGAACAAAAACGACAATCCTGCGGTTTCGAGCAGCGAGCGCGTCCCGTCGCGATGCGCGACATGGCCGATCTCGTGCGCGATGACGCCGGCGAGTTCGTCGGGGTTCTGCGACCGGCTCACCAGCCCCTGAAACACGTAGATATGGCCGCCCGGCAAGGCAATGGCATTGGCTTCGGGCCGGCGCACGACCGAGGTCATCAGCGGAATCGGCAAACCGGCCGTCGTCTCAAGGCGATTGACCAGTTGGGTAAGCGCGGCACGCCCGGTCTTTTCGGTGTCGGCCGAGCCGCATTCGAACGGCTTGTCGGACTTCTGACCCTCCAGCATGCCGCGGACCTGGGCCTCGACGGCAAGCCCGAGCTGGCGCTCGACCGAGAGCGGGATCAGCGGCGCGATCCGGTCGGCCAGGAGCGGCATGCCGAACACTGCGACCAGCACCAGCGATGCCGCGGCCGCGAACGTCCAGGCGATGACCCGCCGGCGGAGCCGGCGCTCCGAGGCGCCGGTGCGGTCGAGCGTGTCGGCCAGGCGGTCGATCTCCGCAATCAATGCGGGGTCGCGCACCTCCAGGCGGGCGAGTCCCGTGTTGCCGCGGGCGAGCCGCAGCACGTCGTCGGGCGCCGACTGCGCCCGCAGCTCGCCGTAGGGCCAGTCGGCGATCGGCGTGCCGTCGCTTGACAGGACGCGCAACGCCTCGGGCGCGGTCTCGACCGCGACTTGGTGGCGCGCGCTGGTCACGCCGTCGAAATAGACGCCTACACCGGTTGCCATCTAGAACCCGCCCACATTGAGCGCGTCGGCAAGGCCTTCGCCGACCGCCGAGCTCGGCGCGCCTTCGGCCTTGACCTCGTCGAGTGCGGCCGCGCCTCCGAGCTCGACCGATTCCACTCCGCCGCGCCAGAGCGTGAACTTCACCGTGCCCTGGTAGATGGTCGAATAACCCAACATCACGACGACATAGAGGACGACGCCGAACAATACGCTGAGCGCCTCGGTGATCTCGGCCTGTTTGGTGACAGCGGCGAGCATGACGCTGAGCGAGGCGAACAGCACGCCGCCGGCGATGGAAAAGGCCAGCGCAAACAGGAAGCCATACAGCAGAAAGCGAAGATAAGCGCCGTAGATCGTCGCGGTACGAAGGTGCGAACGGATGGTGAGGGCTCCAAAGCGCAGTCCTGACAGCCACCAGCGCAGCATCATCGCCTGGAACACCGGAAACAGGATCACCGCCATGATGATGCTGACCGTCACCGCGGTCGCGAGCGAGATGGTGGCCGCGTAGACGTTGGGGAACGTGGTTTCGAGCTGGTTGATAAAATCGCCGGCGCTGCCGGACGCCGCTGCTGCGGCGATGAACTTGCCCCAGTCCACGGTCGCGATCGAAAATGTCAAAGCTGCGGCGAGCGGTCCAACCACCAACAGCCACATCGGCAGGCCGCGCAGGAACAGGCCGAGGCCCGAGCCTTCAAAGCGGCCTTGCAGATTGCCGTAGTAGGTGTTGCGCATCTTGAAGCGCTCGAGGCGCGACTGCGCGAACGGATAGGCGAGGCCGAGCGTGAGCAGGATCAGAACCCACCAGAACAGCGCGCAAACCGCATAGCGCAGCGCCGAGCCGCTCTGATGACATCGCACGCCGCGGTAGATGGTGCGGGTCAGGCGGTAACGGCGGGCGCGGTAGACGGCAAAATGACCGAGGAAGGCCAGCACCGGAAACGTCGCCACGCTGGCGAGCTGGCCGACCGGGCCCATGCTGAGCGCCACGATGAAGAATGCCACATAGATCGGCACCAGGACCGCGATTGCGATCAGAAAACCAATCAGCAGCTCATAGGGCGTGCCGGTGTATTCCAGCGTCTCGTTGGCGACCTCGGTGTTCGACCACAGAAAGCGGCGCACATCGGTGGCGAACCAGAACCGGTAGATGCCGAGCGTCACCGCGAGCAGTGCCGCGCCGCGAATGAGGAGACGCCAATAGGCGCCGGGGTGGCCGACGAAGCGCACGGCGGGTGTCGCCGGCGCGGGGGATGGCGGAATGGCGGGCACCGTGGCAGCACGGGCATCGGCGATGGTCATGAGGCCCCCATAGTAGCGGTCCAGGGTGGCTGGCGCTGGCGGTTCCGCTGGGCCATGAGGTGGGGAATTCCAGGCGAGAAAGCAACCGTCGCCTTCGGCCTGCGTGCTTTCGCAATGTCTCGCAATTTACGCCGTAGCAGCGGTCGGCAGCCGATAGTTCTTGAACTGCTCGCGCAGCGCGGTTTTCAGGATTTTGCCGGTTGCGGTGTGCGGAATCTCGTCGACGAAGGTGACGTCGTCCGGCATCCACCATTTGGCGATCTTGCCTTGCATGAAGCTTAGGATTTCGTCCTTGCTGGCGCTCTGGTCCTTTTTCAGCACGACCACGAGCAGCGGCCGCTCGTCCCATTTCGGATGGCGGACGCCGATCACCGCGGCTTCCGCCACCTTGGGGTGGCCGACCGCCAGATTCTCCAGGTCGATCGAGGAAATCCATTCGCCGCCCGACTTGATCACGTCCTTGGAGCGGTCGGTGATCTGCATGTAGCCGTGCTGGTCCATCGTCGCGACATCGCCGGTGTCGAAGAAGCCGTCCTCATCGAGGATGTTGCTGTCGTCCTTGAAATAGGCGCGCGCGACCGCGGGTCCGCTCACTTTGAGGCGGCCGAAGGTCTTGCCGTCCCACGGCATCGGCTTGTTGCTGTCGTCGGTGATCTTCATCTCGACCCCGAACGGCGGATGGCCCTGCTTCATCTGCACGTCGAGCCGTGCGTCGCCGGACAGCGCCGCGTATTCCGGCTTGAGCGTGCAGAGCGAGCCGAGCGGGCTCATCTCGGTCATGCCCCAGGCGTGGATCACCTCGACGCCGTACTTGTCCTGGAACGCCTGGGTCATAGCGCGCGGGCAGGCCGAGCCGCCGATCACCACGCGCTTCAGATGCGGCAGCGTGGCGCCGGTCTTCTCCAGGTCCTGCAGCAGCATCAGCCAGACCGTCGGCACCGCCGCGGTGAACGTGACCTTGTAGGTGTCGAGCAGCTCATAGACCGAGGCGCCGTCGAGCTTGGCGCCGGGCATTACCAGCGCCGCGCCGGTCATCGGCGTCGAGAATGCGAGCGACCAGCCGTTGGCGTGGAAGAACGGCACCACCGGCAGCACGATGTCGCGCGACGAGATGCCCTTGGCGTCCGGCAGCGCCGCCATGAAGGCGTGCAGCACGTTGGAGCGATGCGAGTAGAGCACGCCCTTGGGATTGCCGGTGGTGCCGGAGGTGTAGCACATGCCGGCGGCGGTGTTCTCGTCGAAGCTCTTCCAGGCGAAGTCGCCGTCGACCTCGCCGATCCATTCTTCATAGGGCACGGCGTTCTTGAGCGTCGTCTTCGGCATGTGCGCGGCGTCGGTGAGCACGATGATGCGCTCGATGGTCGGCAGCTTGTCGGCAATCTTTTCCAGGATCGGCAGGAAGGTGAGGTCGACGAATATCATGCGGTCTTCGGCATGATTGATGATCCAGGCGATCTGGTCGGGGAACAGCCGCGGATTGACCGTGTGGTAGACCGCGCCGATGCCGAGGATGCCGTACCAGACTCTCCAGATGCCGCCAGGTGTTCCAGGCCAGCGTCGCGACACGGTCGCCAAGGCGGATGCCGTCCTTATCGAGCCGCTGCGCCACCTTGAGCGCGCGGGCGCGGATCTGCGGCGTAGTTGGTCTTGTGCATCGGTCCTTCCAGCGAGCGGGTGACGACCATCCGATCGGCGTGCTGGCTCGCGGCATGGTCGATGATGCGATGGCACAGCAGCGGCCAATCCTGCATCAGACCGAGCATGGGCATTCCTCCTCTGAAGCCTGTACCGGCGGCTTGCGCCGAATGGATGCAGGAGATTATCAGCCAAAGCGAGTGAGCCGGAAGGCGGGCCGGGCCCGCCGGCGCCAAAGCTGCCGCCGCGGCAAGGCGATGACGCATTTGTCCCTGGCGTCGCTTGCTCTTCGGAGCGTGACGCATGGCGCGCGCAGCTCGTGCTCGGAGGCTTTTTCCTGCAAGTCGAGTCTTGCGATCCGCGGCAATCTCGCGGTGGGCCCTCAGGCCGGCCGCTCGACGTCGCCGGCAACCGAACTCGGCCAGTTTGACGAAGGCATTGCGCACTGCGGAGTTTTCCATGCGCTCGAACGCCCGAAGCAGTCTAAGCGAGGCGGCGGTGTCGATGAAGTCCAGCAATGGCTTCGAAGAGCCCTTGGTGGCCGGACGGTCGAAGAACGCCGCCACGGGAACTTCCAGAACCTCGGCAATGACCTGCAGGCGGCCGGCGCCGATGCGGTTGGTTCCGTTCTCGTACTTCTGAAATCTGCTGGAAGGTCAGGCCGAGGCGCTCACCCAGCGTCGTCTGCGTCATCTGGCGCTGCAACCTGAAAACGCGTACCCGTCGTCCGACCTCGACGTCCCCGGTGCTTGGCGCTCTCGTCATATTTCCAGTCCCACTCAAGATTTGCCGAAGGTTGTATTTTGACAACCCTCAGTAACGCGTATTTCTCATGGGGACAATAGCGGTCCCAATGAGAAATGTGGACGCCTGTGAGCACTTTCCTTACGCTGATTGCATGAGAAAGCCCGCGGTCGATAGCGCCGGCATTCAGTCGATCGAGGTGGGGGTGCCGCTGCTGGCGGCGGTGGCGCGTTCGGTCGAGGCGATCACGCTGACCGATTTGGCCAAGTCGGCCGAAATGACGCCCAGCCGGGCGCACAAATATCTCGCAAGTTTCGTGCGCGCCGGACTGGTGGCCAGGGATTCGGCCAACGGCCGCTACCGCTTGGGCCCGCTGGCGCTGGAGCTAGGCTTTGCCGCGATGCGCCACCTCAGCGCGGTGTCGATCTCGGAAGCCACGATGCTCGAGCTGCGCGACAACCTCAATCTGACCGTGTCGTTGACGGTCTGGGGCAATCAAGGACCGACCATTGTCCGCCGGGTCGAGAGCCATCAAATGCAGTTCGCGGTGATGCGGGTCGGCTCGGTGCTGCCGCTCCTGTCATCGAACAACGGCCGGATATTCTTGGCCTACCTCGACCGCCGATACACGCACTCGATCATCGAGGCCGAGCTCGCCGTGCCCGACGGCGCCGCTGCCAAGGCCGGGCTGCGCACCATGCAGGATGTCGAGAAGCTCGGCGCGGCCATCCGCGCGAACCGGGTCGCCAGCGATACCGCGCTGGTGTCCGGCTTTGCGACCATGAGTGCGCCGATCTTCGACATCACCAACAGCGTCACCGCCGCGCTGACGCTGATCGGGACGCAGGACGATAACCTGGCGCACACCAAGCCAGTGCTGCTTGCCGCCGCGGACCGGCTGTCGCGGCAACTCGGCGCCACCTGCGTGCCGGCGGCGCCGGTACGGCTGGTCGCAGGATGATGACGCGCGACTTGCAATCGTGAGGGAGCAAGTGCTGTGGAACGGGAATACATCAACCCGCCGGAACTTTACCAACACCCGTCTTTCACCCGCATCGTCACGGTGAAGGGGCCGTGCAAATTCATTTTCATCGCCGGCCAAACGCCGTCGGACAAGAATTACGAGGCGGTGTTTCCCGGCGACTACAAGGCGCAATACCTCAAGGTGATCGAAAACCTGAGCATCCAGCTCAAGGCGGCGGGCGCGACCTGGAACGACGTCGTGTACCGGCGCACCTTTACCCTCGACATGGACGCTCACATCAACATGCTGAAGGACCCAACCATCAACATCGACGGCCATCGGGTCGCGACCACCGGCAGCACGTTGATCGGGGTCACCCGACTGTCGCGGCCAGGCTTCCTGATCGAGATGGATTTGATGGCGATTACCGAATCGTGAGCGCACCGGCCGCCGGGGCGGGCCGTCATTTTCGCAGCCCAGCGGCGGTCACGACGCCGTTCCACCGCCGCATCTCCTGGTCGATGTATTGGGCAAACTGATCGGGCGAACCGCCGACCATGTCGATGCCGAACGATTTCAGGCCGTTGATGACCTCTCGCGATCGAATGGCCTCGTTGCCCGCCTGGGCGACCTTGTCGATCAGTTCGCGCGGCGTGCCGGTCGGAGCCACCAGCCCGGTCCATAGGCTGACCGAGAAGTCCGGGAAGCCGGCTTCGATCATGGTCGGCAGGTTGGGTGCGAGCGCGGTCCGCTTGCCTTCGGTCGAGGCCAGCGCCACCAGCGCGCCGACGCGGGCGTGCTCCAGAACCGTCGAAGCCGGCGCGAACAGTGCCTGAATGTGTCCGGCGAGCAGATTGGTGACCGCCTGCGGGCTTCCCGAATAGGGGATGTGGGTGACCTGCACGTCGGCGGTTTTCTTGAGCAGCTCGATGGCGAGATGCGTGGTGGTGTTCGGGCCGCTCGAGCCGAACGATATTGCATTAGGCTCCGACCTGGCGCGCGCAACGAATTCCGCGACGGTCTTTACGCCAAGTGACGGATGCACGACCAGGATCGTCGGCGTGGTGGTGAGCAGCACGACCGCTGCGAAATCCTTGGCGAAGTCGAATGGCAGACTCAGGATTCATCGTCGCGTTGATGACGTTGGTGATGGTCGCGACGAACAGCGTGTAGCCGTCCGCGGGCGCGCGGGCGGCGGCTGCGGCGCCGAGGCTCGATCCGCCGCCGGGCCTGTTCTCGATGATGAATTGCTGTCCGAGCGTTTCGCCCATCCGGGCGCCGACCAGACGCGCGGTGATGTCGGCGGCGGTGCCGGCCGGCAGTGCGACGACCAGACGCACCGGCCGCGACGGATAGGGTTGCGCCGCCGCCGGCGACGCGACCAAACCAGCCGCGCAAGCCAGGGCAAACAGGACGGTCTTTGCGATCGAGCGCCACCAACTCATTTCGGCAGCCAAGCATTTTTCAATGCAGTGCATTATCGTACCGCGACAATAGGAAGCAAAGTGCAAGCCGGCGTGTCGCCGCTCCGTGGTAAAGGCCGGTGTTGACGTCGCGCGCGACGGCGTCGGCGCTCGGACGCGGCAGCGAGAGCTCACCGGTTCGCGCAAATGCGTCGTCTGCGGCCGGCGGCGATTCTTGCGGCATCAACCAAACCGCGACAGCCGAAACCGGCTGATGTCATGCGCCGTGCCGCCTTCGAGTGCGAGATCGGCCAAGACTTCACCGATCACCGGGGCGAACTTGAAGCCGTGGCCGGAGCAGGGCGAGGCGATCACGATCTGCGGCGCCTCCGGCAGCCGGTCGATGATGAAATCGTGGTCCGGCGTCAAGGTGTAGAGGCAGGTCTTGGCGGCGGCGAGCGGGCCGTTCGCCATCGGGATGTGATCGGCGAGCGCCGGGCGGATCAGTGCCTCGTCGACCTGCGACACCGGCCGCCGCGGCTCGTCGGGATAGACGGTCTCGTCGCGATGATGGTGCTTGGCGATCTTGACCAGGCCCGCCGGCGTTGCCGGGAAGCCGTAGTGCATACCGTGGCGGCTCTCCAGGATAAACACCGGAAATCGGCGGGGATCGAACGGCGACGCATCCGGGGGCTTGAACCAAGCCATCACCTCGCGCGTAGCCCGCAGCGGCGCCGGCAGGTCGGGTAACAGATCCTTGAGCCAGGCGCCGGCGGCGACAATGGCGGCGCGCGCTTCGATTTCGCCGTCGCTGGTCGCGACCCGCACGCCCAAGCCGTGCGGCACGACCGAGAGCACGCTGACGCCGGTCCTGATGTCGGCCCGTTCGGTGCGCGCCAACGCAATCATCGCCTCGACGCTGGCCTCGGCGGCGAGGAAGCCGCCGTCGGGCTGAAGCACCGCGACGTAGTCGGACGGAATGCGAAACGGCGGGAACCGCCGCATGCATTCCGCCGCGTCCAGGATCTCGTGCGGCAGGTTGTGCTCACCCGCGGCCGCGAGCGTGCCGGCCACCAGCCGGCCGAACGATGGTCCGATCTCGGCGATGCCGGTGATGCGCATCAGCCGGCGGCCGGAAGCCGCCTCGAGCTCGCGCCACAGCTCGTAGCTGCGCTTCAGCAGCGGCACATAGGACGGGTGCTCGAAATAGCCGAGCCGGATGATCCGGGTCTCGCCATGTGACGAGCCGAGGTCATGACCGGGCGCATGGCGTTCGATGCCGACGGCACGGAAGCCGCGGCGCGTCAGCTCGTACAGCGCGGCGCTGCCGATCGCACCAAGCCCGACCACGACCACGTCCAATTGCGGCATCGGCCAGCATCCCGATTGAGACCGGAACAGTCCTTGTTTAGGTTCTTGGGCGGTCGCGAGCCTTCACGGCGGTACGGAAAGCAAACAATGCCGATTGGCACACGATTCGCCAGGCCGCTGTCCATCGTCATCCTGGCCGGCGCCGCCGTTTCGCTGGCCGCTATCTCGCCTGCGCCGGCGCAGAGCGAGTTCGCGAGCCTCGCCCGCAGCGCCGGCATGCCGCAAGTCCCGGGCGTGCGGATCGTTTATCTGGCGCCACTCGGCAACCCGGCGCTGGCGCCGTGGCGGAACATCATCGTGCACCAGACTGAAGGGCCGGCCGGCTCGGCGCGCGCCATGGCCGAGCGGCAGGCGCGCAACCCGTCGCTGCGCGGGGTCACGCTGTGGATGGAGACCGACGGCACGGTCTATTGGGCGACGCCAGAAACCGTCGTCACCACCCACGGCGACGGCGCCAACAGGAACGACAACAAGTATATCGACAATTCAGTGACCCACGGCAAGGTGACCAAGGCCAATTCGATCGGCATCGAATTTGTCGGAAACTTTCCCGACGTGCGAAGGCCGCCGACCGCGGAGCAGCGTGCCGCCTGGCTGGTGTTCGTGCGCTTCTTGCAGGAGCGCTACGGCATCGCTGCCGTGCGAATCTATGCCCACAACTGGATCGACTATAAGGACGCGCGCTATTGTGAAGGTTGCGAACTGGCGCAGGCTGCCCGCGCGCTAGGCTATGTGCCGGGACAGGCCGAACCGGGTCCGGCCTTTCGCGTTGAAGGAGGCGCCTCGCGCTGAATGCGGGCGCGACGTGAGGTTTGATGGTGTCGCCGCAAGCTCGCCACGCCGGTTGCCTCGCCGCGCTGTTCCTGCTGGCGGTGGAACTGCGCACAGGCCGCGCCGAGCCGCCGCCCAACGTGCCCCGGCCTGCACCAGCGGCGATGGCGCCGGCCGAGCCGTCGGAGTGCATGCTGAGGCTGAAAGCCTTGGCCATTTTTGCGCCGCTGCCTGCGATCACTGGGCCGGGCCAATGTGGCGGCGACGACCTCGTCAGGCTCGACGCAGTGCTCATGCCGGACCGCTCGCGCGTCACGCTCAGCCCGCCGGCGACGCTGCGCTGCGCCATGGCGGAGGCCGTTGCGCAGTTTGTGCGCAGCGAGGTCGGCCCGGCGGCGGCCGAGCTTGGCGCGCCGCTGTTGTCGGTCACGACCGCCGACGCCTATAGCTGCCGCAACCGCAATCGCGAGCAGGCCGGCAAGCTGTCGGAGCATGCGCGCGCCAATGCGATCGACATCGGCGCGGTCACACTTGTCAACCGGACCACTTACGAGCTGACTAGCGCGGCGGTGCCGGAGTCGTTTCGTGCGCGAATGCGCGAGGCCGCCTGTCGCTTTTTTACCACGGTGCTCGGCCCAGGCTCGGACGCCTATCACAACGAGCACATCCATCTCGACCGCGCCGAGCGCAATCGCGGCTATCGGCTCTGCCAGTGGGACGTTCATGCCCCGACCGTCGCCGCGGCGCAGGTGCCGCTGCCGCCGCCAAAACCCGCGGCCTTGCGCGACGCACAGCGGGCGACGGAAAGCGCGCGACGCCGATGAAAAACGGCGCCGGGGTAAAACCCGGCGCCGCTCGAATGTCGCAGACGTCGATCAGTTTTGATTGGCGCCGACTACGCCTCGCGCCATGCGCGGGTTGAGCGGCGAATCACCCTGGCTTGGTGCCAGCACCACGACCGGCGTTCCGAGCTTGACCCGCTTGTACAGGTCGATGACGTCCTCGTTGGTCATGCGGATGCAGCCCGACGAGATCGCCGAGCCGATGTATTCCGGTTGGTTGGTGCCGTGAATCCGGTAGAGCGTGTCGCGGTTGCCGGTGAACAGGTAGAGCCCGCGCGCGCCCAGCGGATTGTGCGGGCCAGGGCCGACAAAATCCGGAATGTTGCCGAGCCGCCTCTTGATGTCGGCGGTCGGCACCCAGGCCGGCCATTCTTCCATGCGACCGACCTTGGCGACGCCGGAGAACACCAGCGCATCCTCGCCGACGGTCACGCCGTAGCGGATCGCCTGGCCCTTCGGCATTACGTAATAGAGATAGCGTGCATCCGGATCGACCACGATGGTGCCGGGCGCTTCCTTGCGGTGAAAATCGACGATGTGTCGGAGATAAGCCTCGGGGATGGTCGCCTTGGCGTAGGGCGGATTGGCGAGCAGCTTGCGGTCGCGCGGCGTGAGGTTTGCATCCGACGCCGGCTCAACCGTCGCCTGGATGCAGCCCGAAAGCATTACGCCCAGCCCCAACGCCAGGAGAGCCAGGCCCCGCTTGTGGATGCCCTTCCCAGTTTCCATGCTACTCACCCCGACCATTCCACTCGCTGTTAAACGATAAAACCGTCTATCTTTCCAGGCGACTTACGGGTTCCGGCGCATACCACTGTGGACCTGTTGCAAGAATGCCTCAGGCCCACTGCGGCCGGTATTTCAACCGTATTCCCGCTGCTGTCACGGCATTGTCGGCCCAAGGCGTTAAGCAGGGGTTTACCATGCTGATTTTTTAATGCGCCGATGCAAATCCATCGGATCTGCATGAAAAGCGAAGGTTTTCGGCCTGATCGACGTCGCAAACGGTGCCGAAATGCCGCGATAGGACACGATTTGAAGCCCATTTCTGCCGCCTTCACCGCGCATGACGGGCGGTACGGGAAAAAGACACGAGTGGAGATTGGAATGACCTTGAAGAATGACTCGCACGCAAACCAAGAACTGACCCAAACCGAGGGGCGGCGCGAGCAAACCAACCTCGATTATCGCTACGGCAAGATCGGCATTCTGGCTGTCGCCGCCGCGGTGCGTTACGCGGGCGACGGCAAGAACCCGGCCTATGCGCCGGTTGTGCCGCAGTTCGATCAGAGGTTCAGCGAGTTCGCAGTCTAGCTGTCCTGCGGCGCTGTCGGCGGAAGCCGCGCAGCCCGAAGCCTGCCATCGGCAACATGCTCGCGACGGCCGCAGTCATGCGGCCGTCGCTTTGTCATCGGCGTGTCGGGCGCCGGTGCTGTCATGAGACACCGGCCCCCATCGGGATCGCGTGCGCCCGCCGTTTTGTCTTGCGGGATCGCGGCGATCGGGCCATGACTGGCGGGTTCGGCCGCCCGCCCCGCCAGCGCCGGCAGGACACCTCCGGGGCAGGATATCGGGGTGGCGCATGCTGACAGCCTACGTCCCGAGCGGTAACACGCTCGAACGGCGCGTGGTCGCGCCGGGCGACGGGCTGCCCGAGAGCGCGGTCTGGATCGATCTGGTCAATCCTGTGCCCGGCGAAGATAAGGTGGTCGAACGCCTGATCGGCGTCGAGGTCCCGACCCGCGAGGAAATGCAGGAGATCGAGGTCTCGAGCCGCCTCTACGTCGAGCATCACGCGCGGTTCATGACCGCGACGTTGATGTGCAACTCCGACACCGCCACGCCCAAGACCACGGCGGTGACCTTCATCCTGCTCGGCCATCGCCTCGTCACGGTGCGCTATGACGAGCCGCGCCCGTTCACGCTGGTCGGCAACAAGCTCGCGCGCAATTGCCCGGCCCATGTCACTGGCGAAACCGTGCTGCTCGACCTGCTGGACGCGGTAATCGACCGCGCCGCCGACATTCTCGAGCGGATCGGCTTGGAGGTTGATCGCGTCTCGCACGACATTTTCGAGCCCGGCAATGGCGAGGGCCAATCGCTGTCCTACAAGGACATCCTCAAGGCGATCGGCAGCAAGGGCGACCTGACCTCCAAGGTGCGCGAGAGCCTGGTGTCGATCGGCCGGCTGCTGCTGTTCCTCGCCAACGAGGCCGAGGGCATGCGCTGGAGCAAGGACGTCCGCCTGCAATTACAGGCCATGCAGCGCGACGTGCTGTCGCTGTCCGATCACGCCACCTATCTTAGCAACAAGATCACCTTCCTGCTCGACGCCATGCTCGGCGTGGTGCAGATCGAGCAGAACAACGTCATCAAGATCTTTTCGAGTCGCGGCCGTAGTGTTCATGCCGCCGACGCTGGTCGCCTCGCTTTACGGCATGAACTTCAGGCACATGCCGGAGCTCGACTGGAGCTACGGCTATCCGATGGCGATTGTGCTGATGCTCGCGGCAGCTGTGCTGCCATATTATTTCTTCAAATGGCGGAAATGGCTGTAGCGGCGTCGGGACCTTCGCGGCCCGGCGCTCTGTCCGGCGGATTTACGCCCGCTCAGCGCAGATAGGCCATCGCGACGACGAGCAATTGCTGGCCCTGGGCCGGGTTGAACGCCAAATAGATCAGCAGCACAGCCGGCGTCAAACCAAACAACCATTCTCGCATGGTAGCCCCCTATATGGTGCTACCGCCAATCTGGCTGAATTCTGAAAAGGCTCTCTGAAGTCCGTTGGCAAACTGATCGTCGATCTTGATTCAATAATTATACGTGTTGGCCCCCTTATACGTGTTGGCCCCCGTTGATATGGATCTCGGCGCCGTTCACGTAGGAGCCGGTCTCGGTGCACAATACGTAGATGATTTTCGCCACTTCGTCGGGTGTGCCGAGGCGGTGCAGCGGGATGTGCGGGATGATGGTCTCGGTGCCGGGCGACAGGATCGCGGTGTCGATCTCACCCGGCGCGATGGCGTTGACGCGGATGCCGAGCGGGCCGAAGTCGGCGGCCATCTCGCGGGTCAGCGCTGCAAGCGCGGCCTTTGAAGTGCCGTAAGCCGAGCCCGCGAATGGATGCACTCGCGAACCGGCGATCGAGGTGACGTTGACCACCGAGCCCTTGGTCGCCTTGAGCTCGTCGATCAGCCCGCGCGCCAGCATGAATGGCGCGAAGAAGTTCACCTGGAATACCTGCTGCCAGACGTCGAGCGTAGTGTCGATCGATGACAGCCGCGCGCCAGCTTCGGTCTTGGGCGAGATCGCCGCGTTGTTGACCAGCGCGTGCAGCTCGCCGTCCGGCAGCCGCTGCTTGATCTCGTCGATGGCGTGGCGAGTGTTGTCGGGATTGGCGAGGTCGACCTGGATGTGGTCGTCGCGTCCGCCCTCCCACGGGCAGTTCTCCGGGAACGGGTGGCGCGAGCAGGTGATGACGCGCCAGCCAGCGGCCGAGAACCGCTTCACGGTGGCGTGGCCGATGCCGCGGCTCGCGCCGGTCAGAAGCAAAGCGCGGCGCGGCGGCTGGTTGGTGGTGTGCGGTGTGGTCGGCATGGCGGACCCGACGATCACCTTAGCTCACGGATACAGCCGCGTCTTGCTCCAGGGCGCACCGCGCAGCGCGCGGCGGAACTCGACGCGGTCGTGCAAGCGGAACGGGCGGTCCTCCCAGAACTCGATCGCCAGCGGATAGAGCCGGTAGCCGGACCAGTGCTGCGGCCGCGGCACGCGGCCGATCGCGAACTTGGCGGTGTAGCGCGCAATCGCCTTTTCGAACGCCAGCCGGGTCTCGAGCTCAGACGACTGCTTGCTCGCCCAGGCGCCGATCTGCGCCAACCGCGCGCGGCTGGCGAAATAGGCGTCGGCCTCGGCGTCAGACACCACCTCGACTGGGCCGCGCAGGCGGATTTGCCGGGCGCGGGATTTCCAGTGAAATAGCAGCGCGGCCTTTGGGTTGCGAGCGAGCTCCTGGCCCTTCTGGCTGTCCATGTTGGTGTAGAACACGAGCCCGCGCTCGTCGAAGCCCTTCAGCAGCACCATCCGCACGTTGGGCAGCCCGGTCTGGTCGACCGTGGCGAGCGCCATGGCGTTGGCGTCGGCCGGCTCGCTCTGGGTGGCCTCATCGAGCCACTGGGCGAATAGCCGCAGCGGGTCGTCGGAAGCGGTGAAATCACCAACCGTTAACCGAGTTGGGTGTTCTATCGGGGCCGTATCGGACATGTCGCGGGGTACCCGTATGTCTGGCCCGGTTCGTCAGGCGTTCCGGCCGCTTTCTTATAGTGGAACCGCGTTGGCAAGCCTACGGCTGATCGCGCGTGGCGGCGCTGACGCTGGCGGTTGGCGGCTGCGCGGTGTCCGGCCAGTTCGGCTCGATGTTCAGCGGCAAGAGCGACGAGGCGCGTGCCCAGACCGAGGCGCGTGCGCTGGCGCTCGACGGCGACGAGACCACCGGGGCAGCCGGCTCGCCGCCGGCGTCCGCCAAGGGCGTGTCCGGCGCGGCTTCGGAAACCGATCTGGTGTTCGCGCGCCTCGCCATCGTCGAGGTGCTTGGCCATGGCAGCAAGAGAGACGTTAGCGTGCCGTGGGAAAATCCAAACAGCGGCGCGCGCGGCACCGTCACCCCGATCGCCTCGGCCTATGCGCGCGACGGCAACATCTGCCATGACTTCCTGGCGAGCTATGTGCGGCAAGGCGCCGAGGCCTGGTACCAAGGCGAGGCCTGCCGCCCGCACAAGGGCAAGTGGGAGGTCAAGAACCTCCGGCCCTGGACGCGATCCTGATCGGTTGTTGCAGGCGCGCCCAATCGACACCACATTAGGGACAAAATGTGAGGCGGGCCGGCCGCGTAGGCGCGCGGCGACGGGGCACTTGACCGGAGATGTCTTGGATGCGCGACCCCTACGAAATCCTGGGGGTGCAGAAGAATGCGAGCCCGGCGGCGATCAAAAGCGCGTTCCGCCGGCTTGCCAAGAAATTGCATCCCGACGCCAACAAGCAGGACAAGAAGGCTGCGACCAAATTCGCCGAGCTGAACGCCGCCTATGAAATCGTCGGCGACGACGATAAGCGCAAGGCGTTCGATCGCGGCGAGATCGACGCCGAGGGCAAACCGCGCTTCCAGGGCTTCGGTGGCCGCGGCGGTCCCGGCGGACCTGGCGGATTCGGCCAGGAGGGTGGTTTCGAAACCTTCACCTGGGGTCCGGACGGATTTCAGCGCGGCGGCCGGCGCGGGGCCGGCGGCGGCTTTCGCGGCGGCGGCATCGACGACATTCTGAAGGAGATGTTCGGCGGCGCTGCAGCCGGCGGCTCCCGGCGCTCGCAATTCGAGCCGGAAGACATTGGCTCGGAGGCCCACGGCCGCGATGTCACCGGCTCGGTGACCATCACGCTGCCAGAGGCAGCGACCGGCACGTCGCGGCGCGTACAACTGCCGACCGGCAAGGAGATCGATGTCAAAATCCCGGCCGGTCTCGCCGACGGCCAGACCATCCGGCTGAAGGGGCAGGGGCTGCCGGGGCCGGGCGGCGCGGTCGGCGACGCCCTGATCACGGTTTCAATCGCGCCTCATGCGCTGTTCGAGCGCGTCGGCGCCGACCTGCGGCTGGAATTGCCGATCTCGCTCTACGAGGCGGTGCTCGGCGGCCGGGTGCGCGCGCCGACGCTCGATGGCGCGGTGGAGATCGCGATCCCGGCCGGCACCAGTTCGGGCCGGACCTTCCGCATCAAGGGCAAGGGCCTGCCGTCCAAGGACGGCGCCGGCGACCTCTACGCCACCGTGCGCATCGTGCTGCCCGAGCGCGCCGACGGCGAGCTCGAGGAGCTGATGCGCAAATGGCGCGAGCAGACGCCCTACGATCCGCGTCGCGATATGAGCTGATTGGACGAGCTGCGCGCCGGCGGCGGTCGGCTCTCGAGCTGATCGTAGGCCGCGCTCGCTACTGCCTTGAGCCGCTCCTTTTCCTTCGGCCCGCTCACCGCCCAGGCGTAGCTGCCCTCGATCCAATGCACCGAGCCGAAGTTGTCGGTGGCGTCGTAGCGGAACGCGGTCCGTGCCGCGTCGAGCCGCGAGCAGTAGATCGTGAAGCGCTCGCCGTTGGCGCCCTCGTACATGAACAGCGCCGCCGGTCCGACGATGCCGGGCAACAGCCGTCCGCCCAGCAGCTTGAGCCCGAACACGCCGAGATCGGGCGCGCGCAGCGTGGTGCCGACGCGGCGCGACAGCCACGGCAGTAGGTGGGCTTCTTCGGCCTTGACCTCGATCGGATGGCGGACCTCGCCGATGTAGAGCCTGTGGGCGCCGAGCGCGTCGGCGGTGAACAGCTCGACGGTGCTCGGGGCTGCAGCGGAGGCGCCGCGCGCCACCCAGCCGGCGACGCCGCCGACCACGAATGCCGCAACCGCCGCGGCGGCGGCGAACGTGCCCCAGGAGCGCTGCTTGCGCATGATCCGGTTGAGCGCCAGCCGGTCCGGGACCGGCTCGTTCACGACGCTGCGGTAGCGGGCGCGAATGGCTTCGGCCTGGGCCCGCCAGGCCGCGACGCGGGCGGCATCGTCTGGGTGGCTGGACAGCCACGCCTCGACGGCCTCACGCCGGTCGGCCGGCAATTCGCCGTCGACATAGACGTGCAGCTCGTCTTGGGTCACAGGCGTGTTGTTGTCAGTCATGACGTGATCCTTCTTGTTATTTGATGCGACGGAGCGCCGGGCGCCCGCCATCGAGATAAGCCCTGATTTGAACGCGAGCGCGCGCAAGACGCGACATCACCGTGCCGATCGGCACGCCTTGAATCTCGGCGACTTCGCGGTAGGTCAGTCCTTCGAGCACGACCAGAAGCAGCGCACTGCGTTGTTCGTCGACCAGCATCGCGAGCGCGCGCTCGATGTCGCGTCCGCCGGCCTCGGGGCCCGCGGCGTCGGGCGCGTCGTTGTCTTCGATCGGCGTCAAGGTCGGCCGGCGCGCCAGCGAGCGCAGGCGATTGCGGTTGAGATTGGTCAGGATGGTGTAGAGCCAGCTGCGCACGTCGCCGCCGTGAAACAGATGCTCGGAGCGGAGCGCCCGGACCAGCGTGTCCTGCACCAGATCGTCGGCAGTCTCGGCGTCGCGGGTCAGCGCCCGCGCATAGCGGCGCAGGGCCGGGATCGCAACCTCGATATCCTGGTGAAACGTGCCCACCCGATCTCCTCGAACCACAACTCGCGCGCAATTGTGCCCGCAATGCCGCCGCTTCGTCACGACCAACACCGCTTATTCGCTACATATTCCGTTCGGTGAAGGTGATTAGATGAGGCAAAAGCGCCGGCGCGCCATGCGCATTAACGCTGCGCCGGTGCTGGCCGGCCGCTCGCTTGAAGGCCGCCGGCCGCCTATGCCATAGGAGGTCATCGGCCGGATCCCGGCGGGTGAGGAGGGTCATGGCGGACGCCCCCGGTCTCATGCGCGGCAAGCGCGGCCTGATCTTGGGCGTCGCCAACAACCGGTCACTCGCATGGGGCATCGCGCGGGCCTGCCACGCCCATGGGGCGGAGCTCGGCCTTACCTATCAAGGCGATGCCCTCAGGAAGCGCGTCGAGCCGCTGGCGCAGGAGATCGGTGCGCGCCTGCTCGGCCATTGCGACGTCGCGCATTCCTCGACCATCGATGCGGTGTTTGCAGAGGCGAAGCGGCATTTCGGGACGCTCGATTTCGTGGTGCATGCCATCGCATTTTCCGACAAGGCCCAGCTCGAAGGCCGTTACGTCGACACCACGCAGGAGAACTTCAGCAGCACGCTGCTGATCTCTTGCTATTCGTTCACCGCCATCGCCCAGCGCGCCGAAATGCTGATGCCCAATGGCGGGTCGATGCTGACGCTGACCTATTACGGCGCCGAGAAGTGGATTCCGCACTACAACGTCATGGGCGTCGCCAAGGCCGCGCTCGAAGCGTCGGTGCGCTATCTTGCGGCCGATCTCGGCAGCAAGAAAATCCGGGTCAATGCCATCTCGTCCGGTCCGATCAAGACGCTGGCCGCGGCCGGTATCGGCGACTTTCGCTACATCCTGAAATGGAATGAGCAGAACGCGCCGCTGCGCCGCAATGTGTCGGTCGAGGACGTCGGCGATGCCGCGGTGTATCTGCTGTCCGACCTGTCGCGCGGCGTCACCGCCGAAATCCTTCACGTCGATGCCGGCTATCACACCATCGGAATGAAGCACCCCGAGGCGCCTGACATCGACATTACGGTTGCCAAGGAGTGAGGCCGCATCAGCGTCGGCCCAACCGCATGTCTCGGCCCATCGTCTATTTCGTCCGCCACGGTGAAACCGACTGGAACCGGGAGCGCAGGCTCCAGGGCCAGCATGACATTCCGCTCAATGCGCTCGGCCGTTCGCAGGCGCAGCGTTGCGGCGTCATCCTGAACGAGCTGCTGCTGCGCGACGGGCGGCCGGCGGCCGAGTTCGACTACCTCTCGAGCCCGCTCGGGCGCGCGCGCGAAACCATGGAGCTGATGCGGGCCGAACTCGGCCTCGATCCGATCCGCTATCGCACCGACGTTCGCCTGATGGAAATGTCATTCGGGCGCTGGGAGGGCTTCACCTTCGCCGAGTTGAAGACCCGGGAGGCTAACGCGTTGGCCGCGCGCGAGCGCGACAAATGGGGTTTCGTGCTGCCCGGCGGGGAGAGCTATGCGCAGCTCGAAGTGCGGGTGCAGGCTTGGTACCAAAGCGTCGAGCGCGCCACCGTGGTGTCGGCACATGGCGGCGTGTGCCGCGCGCTGATTGCCCATCTCGGCATGGCGCGGCCGGAGGCCGCGTCGATGGGCGACATCCAGCAGGGCGTCGTCTATGTGTTCGAGAACGGCCGCATGGCGCGCCATGCGTGAACGCGCCACAAATGAGACGGCCGGACTTTCGTCCGGCCGAAAAGTCTTCGGAAATGACAGCGGCCGGACTTTCGCCCGGCCGAAAAAGTCTTCGGAAATGACAGCGGCCGGACTTTCGTCCGGCCGAAAAAGTCTTCGGAAATGACAGCGGCCGGACTTTCGTCCGGCCGCTGATGCGAAACACATGATGTTTCGCGAAACGGCTTGGTAATCAAGCACGCCACGATGGTTCGTGGCTTGGCTTGCTTTACCCTTTCTTCGCCGCCTTGCTAGCCTTCTTCTTCTTCTTCATCTTTGCCATGGCTGCCATCCTTCGGTTGAGAGTTGATCCTCGGTCGGGGCGTTGAGTGAACGTTGCGGACCTTCGCGGCCCCTTGGGCACTTCGTCCCTGACCGTGCCACAAGCATTGCACAGCGGGCCACAGCGCGCAAATGAAAAATCGAAAAAACCCTTTTATTTCCGTAGCTTAACAGACATTCAGGTTCCCATTAATCGCCGTTCAGGCATCTGAATGGCCATTCATTTCGCGGCGCTAGCTTTGACCGCGGATCGGACGCGGGCTACCACACCGGTCCACGCGGAACTGCTATGTCATTCAATACCTTCGGCCATATGTTTCGGGTCACGACCTTTGGTGAAAGCCATGGGACCGCGATCGGCTGCGTGGTCGACGGCTGCCCGCCCGGCATTGCGCTCAGCGAGGCCGACATCCAGCCCTATCTCGACAAGCGCCGGCCCGGACAGTCGCGCTTCACCACTCAGCGGCAGGAGCCGGACACGGTCAAGATCATCTCGGGCGTGTTCGCCGACCCGGCTTCCGGCCGGCAGGTCACCACCGGCACGCCGATCGCCATGCTGATCGAGAACGTCGATCAGCGATCGAAGGATTATTCCGACATCAAGGATACCTACCGGCCCGGCCACGCCGGCTACACCTACGACGCCAAATACGGGCTGCATGATTATCGCGGCGGCGGCCGCGCCTCGGCGCGCGAAACCGCCATGCGGGTGGCGGCCGGAGCAGTCGCGCGCAAAATCGTGCCGGGCCTGCAAGTGCGCGCGGCGCTGATCCAGCTTGGCTCGCAGGCGATCGACCGCGCGCGCTGGGATTGGGCGGAGGTCGACAACAATCCGTTCTTTTGTCCCGACGCCAAGTCGGCCGCGGCCTTCGCCGATGAGCTCGATGCGGTGCGTAAGCGCGGCTCGTCGGTCGGCGCGGTGATCGAGGTGGTGGCCGACGGCGTGCCGCCCGGCCTCGGCGCGCCGGTTTACGGCAAGCTCGATGGCGACATCGCCGGTGCGCTGATGGGGATCAACGCCGTCAAGGGCGTCGAGATCGGCGCCGGATTTGCCGCAGCAGCGCTGTCGGGCGAGGCTAACGCTGACGAAATGCGCATGGGCAACGACGGCCGGCCGCGATTTCTGTCCAACAACGCCGGCGGCATCCTGGGCGGGATTTCGACCGGGCAGCCGATCGTGGCGCGCTTTGCGGTGAAGCCGACGTCGTCGATCCTCACGCCGCGGCGGACCGTCGACCGTTACGGCCGGGAAACCGAGGTCGTCACCAAGGGCCGCCACGATCCGTGCGTCGGCATCCGCGCCGTGCCGATCGGCGAGGCGATGCTGGCATGCGTGATCGCTGATCATTATCTGCGTCAGCGCGGCCAGGTCGGCGCCACGCCGCCGTGGCCCTTGCAAGAACGCGGCGTAGAGCAAAAATCGTAAATCGGGGAATGTCGGTGATTGAGACCCACGAGCGCGTCGAAACCGCAGTTGCCGCGTTTGCTCGCGGGGAAATCATCGTGGTGACCGACGACGACGACCGCGAGAACGAAGGCGACTTGTTCGTCGCGGCCGCGCTGTGTACCCCGGAAAAGATGGCCTTCGTCATCCGCCACACCTCGGGCATCGTCTGCGCCCCGGTATCGGCCGAAGAGGCGCGCCGCCTGCACCTCGACCCCATGGTGGCGGCCAATGACGCGCCGCTTGGCACCGCCTTCACCGTCTCGGTCGATGTTCGCCACGGGCTCACCACCGGCATCTCGGCCGAGGAGCGCAACAACACCGTGCGCGCGCTCGCCAATGGCAACAGCGGTGCCACCGACTTTGTGCGGCCGGGGCACGTCTTCCCACTGGTCGCCAAGGAGGGCGGGGTGCTGATGCGCTCCGGCCACACCGAGGCTTGCATCGATCTCTGCCGACTCGCCGGCGTCGCGCCGGTCGGCGTGTTGTCGGAGCTGATGAACGACGACGGCACGGTGATGCGCGGGCCCGGCGTCACCGCATTTGCCGAGCGCCACAAGCTCCGGCAGATTTCCATTGCCGACCTGATCGCCTACCGGCAGGCGCGGGAAAAGCTGGTCAAGCGGGTGGCCGAATTCCCGGTCAAAAGCGAGATCGGCGTGCTGAAGGGCTATGCCTACGTCACCCCGTTCGACGCGGTCCACCACATGGCGGTGATCCACGGCAAGATCGGCGACGGCAAGAACGTGCTCGCCCGGCTGCATCGCGCCGACATCCTGCGTGACGTTTTCGGCGGCGCCAATCCGGTGCATGCGGCGCTGCAACGGTTCAAGCAGGAAGGCCGGGGCGTGCTGGTGTTCCTGCGCGACGGCGCGGCCGGCGTGCCGACCGCGGCGATTCCTTCGAGCGACACCGGGTCCGAGGCCGCGCGCACCCGGCAATGGCGCGAGGTCGGCCTCGGCGCGCAAATCCTGCGCGACCTCGGCATCTCCTCGATCCGGCTGTTGGCGTCCAGCAAGATGACCTATGTCGGTCTCGCGGGCTTCGGCATCGAGATCACCGATACTGAAGCCGTCGAAGGATAACCACCCGCCACCACTTTTCCGCGCGCCTCGGCCATGCCACCATCGCGCGCGGTTCGCGCTGGCGAGCCGAAGGCGAGCGGCTAGTGTCCCGGACCCGAAGTTCGCACGGTTGCTCAGCAGGCGCCTTTGCGAACTTCGGGTCCAAAGGGACACTAGAACCATGAAATTGCTAGTGTCGCTTTGGTTCGGAAGTTCGCTTCTGAGCAAGCCGAGAAATCGGGCGAACTTCCGAACCGCGACACCAGCGCGAACACGTCTTAAAAGTGGCCGCGCCGGACCCGACAGGAGGTGGCATGCGAATGCGCAACATCATCGTCGCCGTGGCGTTGGTCGTGGCCGCGTTCGCGGGCCTCGGATTTGCCGCGCCCCGCGCCCCGCAGCAGCTTGCGCAGCGCGGCGCATCGGACGCCATGGCGGTCGATGTCGAAGTCGCGCTCGCGGTCGATGTCTCCTATTCGATGGATCCGGAGGAGCAGGCGCTGCAACGCGAGGGCTACATGGCCGCGATCACCTCGCGCGAGTTCATGCATGCGGTCAGTCAGGGCATGCACGGCCGCATCGCCATGACCTATTTCGAATGGGCCGGCATGCACCACCGCCAGATCATCGTGCCCTGGCGCGTGATCGACGGTCCGGAGACGGCCGATGCCTTTGCCGCCGACATCGGGCGCGCACGCTACACGCGCGCCTCGCGCACCTCGATCTCGGGCGCGATGCTGTTCGCGATGCCGTTGTTCGAGGGCAGCGGCTACCGCGGCGTGCGCCGGGTGGTCGATATTTCCGGCGACGGCGTCAACAATAACGGGCCGCCGGTGACGCTCACCCGCGACGAGGTGCTGGCCAAGGGCATCACCATCAACGGCCTGCCGATCATGCTCAAGCGACCCAATCCGGGCACGCTGGATATCGAAAACCTCGACATCTATTACGAGGATTGCGTGATCGGCGGCCCGGGCGCGTTCGTGATCCCAATTCGTGAGCGCGATCAGTTCAAAGACGCGATCCGCACCAAGCTCGTGCTGGAAATCGCCGGCCGCACGCCGGAGCGGCGGGTCGTGCCCGTGGCGAGCGACAAGCCCCGCGTGTCCTGCACGATCGGCGAGCGATTGTGGCAGGAGCGCTGGGGCAATTAGCGCTTTGACCCGCTCGGACGCGAAGCTCGTCACCGCCGGACATGGTGATCCGACGGACGGCTTCGCTTCGCTCGTCGACGGCCGGCAGCAATCCGGTGGGGCACTGTGCGTGTTTTGATCGTCGGCGGCGGGATCGCCGGCATGGCGCTCGCGATCGGGCTTGGCCGCGCCGGTATCGCGGCCGAGATCGTCGAAATCGACCCAGATTGGCGTGTCACCGGCGCAGGCATCACCATCACGGGCCCCGCGCTGCGCGCGTTCGACCGGCTCGGCCTGCTCGACCGCGTCGTGGCCGAGAGTTACTGCTACAACGCGACACGGATTTGCGACGCGCAGGGCCATGTGATCTTGGCCTCGCGCGTCAGCGGCCAGCCGCTCGGGCCGCGCATTCCGAACGGCGGTGGCATCCTGCGGCCGGTGCTGCACCGGATCCTGTCCGAGGCCACGCGCGCATCCGGCGCGGCGGTGCGCCTCGGCGCAGGCGTCGCTAGGCTCACGCAGAGTGACGCCGCGGTTGCGGTGGCGTTCGCCGACGGCTCGCAGGCGAGCTACGATCTTGTGGTCGGCGCCGACGGCGTGCACTCGCGCACTCGCGACATGCTGTTTCCGGCCGCGCCCAAGCCGGCCTTCACCGGCCAGGGATGCTGGCGGGCAGTGGTGGCTCGGCCGCCCGAGATCGACTGCGCGCATGTCACCATCGGCGGCACCGTGAAAGCCGGTATCACGCCGGTGTCACGCGACGAGATGTATCTGTTCCTGTTGCAGCACGCGCCGGACAATCCGCGCATGCCGGAAGAGCGCTGGCCGGAGCTGCTGGCTGAGCAGCTGCGCGGCTTCGGCGGCGCGCTCGGCGCGGTCCGCGACGGCCTTGGCGCATCGTCGCGGATCAACTACCGGCCGCTGGAGGTGCTGCTGCTAGCGCCGCCCTGGCATCGCGGTCGGGCCATGCTGATTGGCGACGCCGCCCACGCCACCACGCCGCATCTTGCCTCGGGCGCGGCGTTGGCACTGGAAGATGCGCTGGTTCTGACCGAGCTGTTGCAAGCCACATCGTCACTCGAACAGGCCTTCGAAGCGTTCATGACGCGGCGCTACCAGCGCTGCCGCATGGTGGTCGAGAACTCGGCCCGCCTCGGCGAAATGGAGATGCGGCAGGCGCCGGTCGCCGAGCAGGCCGAACTCGCGCGCGCGTCGTTTGAGGCGCTCAACGAGGAAATCTGACGAAGGCAGAGCATGATCCCGAAAAAGCCTGCCCGGGACTTGATCCGGGGTGTGCAGCATTTTTCGGAAAAGCATGCCCCCGGGCTCGACCCGAGGGATCCATGCTCAAATAGGAGACTAGGTCGGGATAACGATTCGAAGAAAATTTATCCGACCTAACGCTCGAACCGCGCCACAATCTCGACATGGGCCGAATGGCGGAACTGGTCGACCGGGGTGACCGCCGTAATGCGATAGCCGCCGTCGATCAGCAGGCGCGCGTCGCGCGCAAACGTTGCCGGATGACACGACACCGCGACCACGACCGGAATCGCACTGTTGGCGAGCTCGCGCGCTTGCGCCTCCGCGCCCTGTCGGGGCGGGTCGAACACCGCCGCGTCGAAGCGTTTGAGCTCGGGAGCGACCAGCGGCCGCCGGAACAGGTCGCGCGCTGCCGTCTCCACCGGCTTCAAGCCCATCGTCGCGCCCGCCGCCTGCTTCAGCGCGGCAATCGCGCCGGCATCGTCATCGAAGGCGCTGATCCGCATGCGTTCGGCCAGCCGCAGCGCAAACGGCCCAACACCACAGAACAGATCGGCCACGTTTTTTGCCGCGCCGATATGCTGTTGCACCAACCGCGCCAACGTTTCCTCGCCGGCCACGGTCGCTTGCAGGAACGAACCGGGCGGCAAGGTGACGCGAGCGCGCCCGATCATCACGGTCGGGGGTAGACGCTGGGCGATCAGCTCGCCATGCCGGGTGATCCGCGACAGCCGGTGGGCGTCCGCCAGTCGCGCCAAGATAGCCATGCGCGCGGCGGGCAGGGCGCCCGAGCCGCGGACGTCGATATCGATGCCGCCGTCGGTGGCGGTGGCCTGGATATCCAGCGGCTTATCCTGCGGCCTGAGCGACTCGGCGATCGACCAGGCCGCGGTAATCGCACCGTCGAGCGAGGGCGCCAGCACCGGGCAGTGGTCGATCCCGACGATGTGGTGCGCCCGCAACGCGGCAAAGCCGACCTCCACCACGTCACGCGCGCTGCGTCTTGCATGAAACGTGGCGCGGCGGCGGCCTTGGCCGTAGCCGTCGATCAACTCACCCACCGGCGCGTCGAGGCCGGCTTGCGCGAGCGCGGCCACGACCAGACCGCGCTTCCAATCGCGGTAGCGGTCGATCTGCCAATGCTGGACCGCGCAGCCGCCGCAAGTTCCGAAGTGTGGGCAGACCGGCGCTATTCGTTCCGGGCTCGCATGCTCGACCCGCAGCAGATGGCGGCGATCCGGATGGCCCGCGACGCGTTCGACCTCGACGGTTTCGCCGGGCAGCGTGTAGGGGACGAACAGCGGCCCCGCCGGCGTGTCGGCCACGCCGTCGCCGCGGTGGGCAAGCCTGGTGATGAGCAGCCGCTCCGTCAAGGAAGCGGCATCAGGCGAGCTTGACGGTCCCGACGGCCACGTCTTTGCCGAGCGCCTCGAACACCTTCTTGACGATGCCTTTGGTGTCGAGTCCGGCCTTGGCGTACATCGCCGCCGGCGAGTCCTGGTCGATGAAGATGTCCGGCAAGATCATCGAGCGAACCTTCAGGCCGCGGTCGAGCGCGCCGTGATCGGACAGCGTCTGGTACACCTGCGCAGCAAAACCGCCGATCGCGCCTTCCTCGACCGTGATCAGCACCTCGTGCTCGTTGGCGAGTCGGAGCACCAAATCGGTGTCAATCGGCTTGGCGAAGCGGGCATCCGCCACGGTGGTGGACAGGCCGAAGGAGGCCAGCTCCTCGGCGGCCTTGAGGCATTCGGACAGGCGGGTGCCGAGCGAAAGCAAAGCGACCTTGGTGCCTTCGCGCATGATCCGGCCTTTGCCGATCTCGAGCGGCTTGCCCTCGGCCGGCATCTCGGTGCCGACGCCTTCGCCACGCGGATAGCGCAACGCCGATGGTCGATCGTTAATTGCGACCTGGGTCGCCACCATGTGCACCAGGTCGGCCTCGTCGCCGGCCGCCATGATGATGAAGCCCGGCAGGCAGCCGAGATAGGCGAGATCGAAGGAGCCCGCGTGGGTTGGGCCGTCGGCGCCGACCAGGCCGGCGCGGTCCATGGCAAAGCGCACCGGTAGCCGCTGGATCGCGACGTCGTGCACCACCTGGTCATAGCCGCGTTGCAGGAAGGTCGAATAGATCGCGCAGAACGGCTTGTAGCCCTCGGTCGCAAGGCCTGCCGCGAAGGTGACGGCATGCTGCTCGGCGATGCCGACGTCGAATGTGCGCTGCGGGAACACCTTCTGGAACAGGTCGATGCCGGTGCCGGATGGCATCGCTGCGGTAATGCCGATGATCTTGTCGTCCTTCTGCGCCTCTTTGATCAGGCTTTCGCCGAACACCTTTTGGTAGGCCGGCGCATTCGACTTGGCCTTGGCCTGGACGCCGGTCGCGACGTCGAACTTGACCACGCCGTGGTACTTGTCGGCCGAATTCTCGGCCGGCGCGTAACCCTTGCCCTTCTGCGTCCGGCAATGCACCAGGATCGGACCGGTCTGGCTGTCGCGCACGTTCTTGAGAACCGGCAGTAATTGATCGAGATTGTGACCGTCGATCGGGCCGACGTAATAGAACCCGAGCTCTTCGAACAAGGTGCCGCCCGTCAGCATGCCGCGGGCGAACTCCTCGGCGCGGATCGCGCCGATTTCGAGCGCCTTGGGCAGCTTCTTGGCGAGCTGGCGCTGGAACTCGCGCCACGACCGATATGCCCGTCCCGAGAATAGGCGCGCCAGATAACCGGCCATCGCGCCGACCGGTGGGGCGATCGACATGTTGTTGTCGTTGAGGATGACGATCAGCCGCGAATTCATCGCGCCGGCGTTGTTCATCGCCTCGTAGGCCATGCCGGCGGACAACGCACCATCGCCGATCACGGCAACGACGTTGTTCTTCTTACCGTCGAGATCGCGAGCCACCGCCATGCCGACCGCCGACGAGATCGAGGTCGACGAATGGGCGGCGCCGAACGGGTCGTATTCGCTCTCGGCGCGCTTGGTGAAGCCGGACAGGCCGTTGCCCATCCGCAATGTGCGGATGCGGTCGCGGCGGCCGGTGATGATCTTGTGCGGATAGGCCTGGTGGCCGACGTCCCAGATCAGGCGGTCCTGGGGGGTATCGAACACGTAGTGCAGGGCGACGGTGAGTTCCACCACGCCAAGGCCGGCGCCAAGATGGCCGCCAGTGACGGCCACTGCGTCGATTGTCTCGATCCGCAACTCATCGGCGACCTGCCGGAGCTGATTTTCACGAAGCTTGCGCAAATCCTGTGGATGATGGATTTGGTCGAGCAATGGGGTCTTAGACGTCTGAGTCACTAACTTCTCCGCGCAAACTGAGGACAGACAGGCCGAAACGCTGTCTCACGCCCCGAGGGTCCCCCACAACCCCCTACAATAGTTAGGAAGGCCTGGGCATTTCAACCAATGCTTTGAAAATTAACCCGGTCTCGGCTTGGTTCCGGGCATTTCACGCGAAAAAACGTCCTCTAAAGGCAGAATAGCGAGCCGTTTTGGCACAGATGTTGCTGGCAGGGGACCGTGGGTTGCGGGGCTGGCTATTTCACATCCAGTGGTTCGGTGCCCGCGGGCTTGCCCGAGGCGTCCAAGGTGATCTTCTCGACCCTGGCCTCGGCCTGCCGGAGCAGTTCCTCGCAGCGGCGCTTGAGCGCTTCGCCGCGCTCGTAGATCGCAACCGATTCTTCAAGCGGAACTTTGCCCTCTTCGAGCCGCTTGACGATCGTTTCCAGCTCCTCGATGGCTCGCTCGAAGGTCAGTTTTTTGATGTCGGTGGGGCTGGTGTCGGCCATGGCTAACCTGTCGGGCGTGAGTCGCAACCACCCATCCTAACCTCATCCGCGCATCAGCGCGACGACATGGGCGGCGGTCGATTGCGACAGGCCCTCGAGGTCGTAGCCGCCCTCCAGCACCGACACCACGCGGCCCTGCGCCCGCTTATCGGCCACCTCCATGATCTTCCGGGTCGCCCAGCCGAAGTCCGCGTCGGTGAATTGCAGATTGGCGAGCGGGTCGCGCGCGTGGGCATCGAACCCGGCAGAGATGATAATCAGCTCCGGGCCGAATGCGGACAGACGCGGCAGGATGCGCTCCTCCATGGCGGCGCGGAACTGCTCGCCGCCGTCGCCCGGACGCAACGGCGCATTGACAATGTTGTCGTGATCGCCGCGCTCGGTCACCGCGCCGGTGCCGGGATAGAGCGGCATCTGATGGGTAGAGCAGTACATCAGCGTCGGATCGGACCAGAAGATGTCCTGCGTACCGTTACCGTGATGCACGTCGAAGTCCATCACCGCCACGCGACCGAGACCGTGCTTTTTTTGCGCATAGCGCGCCGCGATCGCCGCCTGGTTGAAGATGCAGAAGCCCATCGGCCGCGCCCGCTCGGTGTGGTGGCCGGGCGGTCGCATGGCGCAGAACACGTTGTCGGCTTTCTTGGTCACGACTTCATCGACCGCGCGCGTTGCGGCGCCGACCGCCCGCAGCGCGGCTTCGAAGCTGCCGGGCGACATCGAGGTGTCGGCGTCGAGCTGCACCAGGCCTTGCTTGGGCGCCGCGTCGCGGATCGCCTCGACGTAGCTCATGGGATGACACAGCGCGACCGTTTCGAGTGCGGCGGCCGGCGCCTGCTCGCGGACCAGCGGCTGAAACCGCTCCTGTTCGAGAATGCTCTCGATCGCGCGCAGCCGTTCCGGCCGCTCGGGATGGCCCGGCGCGTTGAGGTGGTTGAGCGAAGCAGGATGGGTGATCAGAAGCGTCGACATCGTTCAACCGATCCTTGTGCTGACCGACACATAGGCCGCCACGGGCCGCGAGGAAAGGGCGCTCACTCCCATCTTTTGCCGGTCACGCTGACGCCGGGTGGCGGCGCCGGTTGGTCCGGCACGAAGAAGGTGCCGGCGAGCGGCTCGCCTGGCATGGCGCGATAGCGCTCGAAGTCGGTGACGCCTTCGCCCGCCAGGAACGTGTCGTCGATCAGGAAATGCCCGGTGAAGCTCTTCGCCGGCTTGTGAAAGATCGCATAGGCCGCGTCCGCCATGATGTCGGGCGTGCGCGACATGCGCATCACACGGTCGCCGCCGAGCAGGTTCTTGATCGCGGCGGTCGCGATGGTGACCCGCGGCCAGAGCGCGTTGACCGCGATACCCTTGTCCCGAAGCTCGCCGGCCAGTCCGAGCGCCACCAAACTCATGCCGAACTTGGCGATCGAATATCCCGTCGTGCCGGCGAACCACTTCTCCTTCATGTCGAGCGGCGGCGAGTTCATCAGGATGTGCGGGTTCGCCGCCTGCTCGAGATGCGGGATGGCGTATTTCGACACCATGAACGTGCCGCGGGTGTTGATCGCCTGCATCAGGTCGTAACGTTTCATGTCGGTTTCGGCGACGGGCGTGCGCGAAACCGCGCTGGCGTTGTTGACCACGATGTCGAGGCCGCCGAAGGTTGCAACGGTCTTGTCGATCGCGTCCTTCACCGCGGCCTCGTCGCGGACGTCGACCGCGAGCGGCAGGGCGCGGCCGCCGGCCTGCTCGATCTCATCGGCCGCGGTGTAGATCGTGCCTTCGAGCTTGGGATGGGGCGTCGCGGTTTTCGCTGCAATGGCGATGTTGGCGCCGTCGCGCGCGCATTTCAGCGCAATTGCAAGCCCGATGCCGCGCGAAGCGCCGGTGATGAATAGCGTCTTGCCCTTGAGCGACATGCTGACCCTCGCGGCTCACCCGGTTCATTCCCGATCGCACCCGACTTTACCAACAACCGGACCCCGTGAGCGCCCCGGACGTCGCTCTTCGAGCCAATTCCGCGTCAATTTGTTGCCGGGGCGCGGCCGTGATACGTTCGCCATTCGCAACGGAAAATGGCGGTGTTTCGAAAAATTAGCTCGCAGCGCCGGTTTCAGCTGATCTTGCTGAAGCCCTCGCACTACCATGATGACGGCTACGTCATCCGCTGGTGGCGCGCCATGATTCCCTCCAACTCGCTGGCGGCGGTCTATGCGTTGGCGCTCGACTCGGCGCGGCGGCAGGTGCTGGGCTCCGATGTCGCGATCGACATCGACGTGATCGACGAGCCCAACACGCGGGTCAACATCCCCAAATTGATCCGCCGCTTCCGCAAGCACGGCAATTTCGGGTTGCTGGCCCTGGTTGGCGTGCAATCGAACCAGTACCCGCGCGCCCTCGATATCGCGCGGCCGTTCCGCGCGGCCGGCGTGCCGGTGGCGATCGGCGGCTTTCATGTCTCCGGCTGCCTGTCGATGCTCGACGGCACTGCGATCGAGCTCGACCGCGCCCGGGAGCTCGGCATCTCGCTGTTCGCGGGCGAGGCGGAAGGCCGGTTCGACGATTTCATCCAAGACGCCGCCGCGGGGCGGATGCAGCCGCTCTACAACTACATGAAGGATTTGCCCGGCATCGACGGCACGCCGGGCCCGTTCCTGCCGCGCGAGTTCGTGCGGCGGACGCTCGGCAACAACACCAGCTTCGACGCCGGCCGCGGCTGTCCGTTCCAGTGCTCGTTCTGCACCATCATCAACGTGCAGGGCCGCAAGTCGCGCCACCGGACGCCCGACGACATCGAGAAGATCATTCGCGACAACTGGGCGCAAAAAATCAGGCGCTTCTTCATCACCGACGACAATTTTGCGCGCAACAAGGATTGGGAGGCGATCTTCGACCGGCTCATCATGCTGCGCGAGGTCGACAAGATCCCGATCGGCATGGTCATTCAAGTCGACACCATGTGTCACAAGATTCCGCGTTTCATCGAGAAGGCGAAGCGGGCGGGGGTCACGCGGGTGTTCATCGGGCTTGAGAACATCAACCCGGACAACCTCGCCGCCGCCAAGAAGAAGCAGAACAAGATCACCGAATACCGCAAGATGATGCTGGCCTGGAAGGCGCAAGGCATCATGATCTTTGCGGGCTACATCCTGGGCTTCCCCGGCGACACGCCGGAATCGATCCGGCGCGACATCGGCATCATCCAGCGCGAGTTGCCGCTCGACATGCTGGAGCCCTTCATCCTGACGCCGCTGCCCGGCTCCGAGGATCACAAGGTGCTGTGGGGCAAAGGCACCGACATGGACCCGGACCTCAACAAATACGACCTTGAGCACGCGGTCACCGACCATCCCAAGATGACCCGGCAGCAGCTCCAGGACAGCTATGAAGAATCGTGGACGCTCTATTACAGCCGCGAGCATATGGAGACGCTGCTCAAGCGCGCCGCGGTCACCAATATTCCGTTGCTGGGCCTGGCGAAGGTTCTGGTGCACTTCTCCTCGCAGATGCAGATCGAGAGGATTCATCCGTTGCAGAGCGGGCTGATCCGCCTGAAGCATCCGGACGAGCGGCGGCCCGGCTTGCCGCGCGAAAGCGTCTGGACCATCTACACGCAGCACATCCGCGATCTGGTGCTGCGCAACGCCCAATTCATCCGGACCGGTTGGTGGCTGTTCAAGGTCAAGCGGAGCATCGAGCGTGATCCGGACCGGCACCGGTACATGGATCGGGCGCTGACGCCGGTGATTGACGATGCCGACGAAGAGACGTTCGATTATCTGACCAAAACGTCCGGCGCGAAGGCCGCGATCGATCACCTCAAGAAGGTGGCCGAGCTGACGCACAAGCACGCGCCGCTTGCGACGGCGAGGCCGGACGCGCTTGCCAAGGCGAGCATCACCTGAATCTCACGGTCGAGCGCTGGCGTCAGCGTCGCTGACAGTTTCGGCGCCTGATTCACGATTTGCGCGCAAGAAACGCCTCGAAGGCTGCGCGGGCCTCAGGTGACCGCAAGCGCTGGTCGAACAGGCCGACCTCCTGGTCGATGCGCGCGACGATCTCGTCGGCCGAGCCGCGCATGAGATTGCGCGACGCGGCGACGGCCTCGGGCGACAGCGCGGCGATCTCGCTTCCCGCCTTGAGCGCGTCGGCGTCGACCTGGTCCGGCGCGACCGCGACATTGGCAAGGCCACAGGCCACGGCGGCAGCGGCATCGAGCTCGCGGCCCATCACCAGCATGGCGAACGCGCGCCGATGCCCCATCAGGCGCGGCGCGAGCAGGCTTGAGGCCGCCTCGGGCACCAGGCCGAGCCGTACGAATGGCGTCGAGAACCGCGCGTCGGAGCCTGCAACGACGTAGTCGCAGTGCATCAGCATCGTGGTGCCGACTCCGACCGCAACGCCTTGCACGCCCGCTACCAGCGGCACGGTCGAGCGCGCCAGCGCCTTGAGAAACGTGACAGCATGATGGTCGAGCCTTCCGGCCTTCGCCGCGGCCAGGAACTCCGTCAGATCGTTGCCCGCGGTGAAAGCGCCAGGCGCCCCCACGATGACGACGCACCGGACGCGATCTTGCTCCGCCCGTTCGATGGCATGCGCCATGGATTGATACATCGACCCGGTCAGCGCGTTCTTCTTGTCCGGACGGTTCATCCGCACGACGCGGACATGGCCTTGGTCGCGGACGATGACGAGATCGTTCATGGCGCGGACCCTTGTTTGAGCATGATCTTTTCCGAAAACCGCTGCACACTTTTCGGGATCATGCTCTAGCCAGCCAGCGCCGCGCCGGCGGCGTTGACGCTGTCAGCGCCCTCGGTGACCGTGCGCTCCAGCCCGGGTGCCTGCACTGCGATGTTTTCGGCAAAGAACCGCGCCAATGCGATGCGCGCCGCCGGATCGCCGTTGGCGAGCCGAATGGCGGCGAGCGCTTCATCGGCGAGCATGCAGCCGCCGGCCGTGCTGCCGAACAGCCGGAGATAGGGCGCGGCACCGGCGAAGGCCGCTTGCGGCGCCTTATCGATCTGGCCAAGCAGCCATTCGGTGGCGCGATCGAGGCTGTCGACCGCGTCGGCAAGCCGCGTGCCGGTCCAGCCGAAGGCCGGATCGTTGACGGCATTGACCGCGTCCACCGTGCGCCGCAGCTCTTCGAGATAGCTGCGCACCGCATCGCCGCCGTTGAGCGGCAGCTTGCGGCTGACCAGGTCGAGCGCCTGGATGCCGTTGGTGCCCTCGTAGATCGCGGCGATCCGTGCGTCGCGCAGGTGCTGCGCCGCGCCGGTCTCCTCGATGTACCCCATGCCGCCGTGCACCTGGATGCCGAGCGAAGCGACCTCGACGCCGATGTCGGTGGAGAATGCCTTGGCGACCGGCGTCAGCAGGGCGGCGCGCTCGTCCGCGCGCTCCGCGGCGTCGCCGTCGCCATGGCTGCGGTCGATCGCGCCGGCGGTGGCGTAGCAGATGCATCGCGCGGCCCGCGTCAGCGCGCGCATGGTCATCAGCATGCGCTTGACGTCGGGGTGCTCGATGATCGCGCTCGAGCCGGCCGCGGTCGCGCCGGCGGCGCGGCCCTGCTTGCGCTCGCGGGCGTATTGCAGGGCCTGCTGGGTGGCGCGCTCGGCGATGCCGACGCCTTGCAGGCCGACCGCAAGGCGGGCGAGGTTCATCATGGTGAACATGCAGGCGAGGCCGCGGTTCTCCTCACCGACGAGATAGCCGACCGCGCCGCCGTGGTCGCCGTAGACCATGGTGCAGGTCGGCGAGCCATGGATGCCGAGCTTGTGCTCGATCGAATGGGCGCGCAGGTCGTTGCGCTCGCCCAGCGAGCCGTCTGCCTTCACCAGGAACTTCGGCACCAGGAACAGCGAGATGCCGCGGTTGCCGGGTGGCGCATCGGGCAGTCGCGCCAATACGAAATGGATGATGTTGTCGGTCAGGTCGTGCTCGCCGTAGGTGATGAAGATCTTCTGCCCGGTGATGCGGTAGCTGCCGTCGCCCGCGCGCTCGGCCTTGGTGCGCAACGCGCCGACGTCGGAGCCGGCCTGCGGCTCGGTCAGCTCCATCGTGCCCATCCATTCGCCGGATACGAGCTTGCGCAGGTAAGTGCGCTTGAGTTCGTCCGATCCGAACGTCGCCACCGCTTCGGCCGCGCCCATGGTCAGCACCGGTCCGATGCCAAACGCCATCGAAGCGGAGTTCCACATTTCGATGCAGGCGGCGTTGAGCGCATGCGGCAGCGCCTGGCCGCCCCATTCGACCGGCAGCGAGACCGCGCCCCAGCCGGCCGCGGCCCAATCGCGATAGGCCGCCTTCCAGCCGGGCGCCGTTGCGACCGCGCCGTCCTTGAACGGCGTGCCGTGGCGGTCGCCGACGCTGTTCAGCGGCGCGATCACTTCGGTTGCGAACCGGCCGGCTTCGGTCAGCACGGCGTCGATGTCGTCGGCGCCGATGCCATCGCCCTGCGCCAAGGTGGGCTGCGAGTCCCGCGCCATGCTTGAGCGTGAATGCGATGTCGGCAACCGGCGCGCGGTAGGTCATGGTTGTGATCCTAGTCCGGCGACCTGCTGCGTCAACGACTTGAGGCAGTTCAAGCCGCTGTTCGAGGTCTATGCGGCCCAGGACGTGGCTGAGGTCTGAAACATCCACATCTCTGACAAGGTCGCCAATCCGAGCATCCAGCGGCAGACGGTCCGCGGCTACGGCAAGATATAGCCGGCCAGGCTTGGCCGCCGCACAGGCTTTCGTTGAACTGCCGCGCCGCCGCCGCTATACGGAGCGCGCGTTGGGGCGTAGCCAAGTGGTAAGGCACCGGATTTTGATTCCGGCATTCCCTGGTTCGAATCCAGGCGCCCCAGCCAGCCAGTCCGGTCTCTCTATTTTCGTTTCGGGACCTCCGAGTTTGCCAGCATGGGCATTCTCCAGCTTTTCTCTGCTGACCTCGGCAAAGGTGCCGGAGAATTGGGAGGCCCGCCACTAGTCTTCGTCTTCTAGAACATCTTCGTCTTTTAGAACAATCTCGTAGCGGGCGACCTCATGCGAGAGCGTGATCCAGGCGCGGCAGATGGCCATGATCGCGGTGGCGCGTCGGTTTGACATGTTTCGCGCGGACCCCAACTCGCGGCATTCCTCTACGTAGGCTTTGCATTGTTCAGAGGTAATCATGTGGATACGTGAAACCTCTCTCTCCCCTTTGAAATAAACGCTCAAGTGACGTGGTTGGCCTGCACGTTTTCGCGTCATCAACTGGGGCCGCGTCCCAACTTTTTGACTATCTGAAAAACCCAGCGCGGCCCACGTCTATTGGCTGAATAAAAGTCCTAATTCGAACATGCCCGTGAGCGACATCGACACAGCAGTGGTTGATAGTTTGCGGCGTATTTCCCGGCTCACCGTCGAGGTGAGCGGCCAAGTAATCTGGCGATCGAGCGCGCCGATTGATGTGCCGTCACGCCTCTGGAATCACCCCGCGTTCCGCGAGCACGCCTTGGCGGTCTTCAAATTGATCACCAACTCATACTTTGTCGGCCCCAGATTATGAGCGCCAGTCCGGACATCAGGTGTAATGACCCGCGTGCGTCTCTTGTTATTCTTGCCGGCAACTGACATTTCGGATCTCTCCGCAATGTTCCTATCGGTCCGCGTGTCTAGAGGCTGCCGACCATCGTTGTTTCAGCGGTGATTTCCTCGGTAAGAAGCTTTTCTAGAGCTCGCCGGTAATCATTGAACGGTGGTGAGGTCGGATCCCTCGGTCGAGGCAGCGCGATCCGTACATCGGCCTTCAATCTACCGGGGTGCGCGGTCATGGCGACAACGCGGTCTCCCAACAGCACCGCCTCTTCGACGCTGTGTGTAACGAAAAATACCGTCTTGCGGGTCTCAATCCACAGTCCGGCGACCTCCCGCTGCAACCGGGCACGCGTCTGCGCGTCAAGGGCGGCAAAAGGTTCGTCCATCAAAAGGATTTTTGGGTCGTTGACCAATACGCGCGCCAGCGCTGCTCGCTGCCGCATGCCACCAGAAAGCTCGTGGGGGTACCTATTCTCAGCGCCCACGAGCCCCATCATGCCCAGTGTACGATCAGTGAGCTCCCGAATAAGCGAGGCCCGGGTGCCTCGTTCACGCGGGCCGTACTCCACGTTCTGCCGCAGCGTCAGCCACGGAAAAAGCGCGTACTCTTGGAACACAACGCCGCGGTCGGCTCCCGGACGGTCGATGGGCTGACCTTCGAGCAGAACCTGGCCGGCACTCGGCTGCTCAAAACCAGCCAAAATGTTGAGCAGTGTGGTTTTACCGCAGCCACTCGGTCCGATGACCGTGACGAATTCACCACGCTCAATATCCAGCGAAACGTCCTCGATCGCGTGCACAACGCGACCTTCCCGGGCATCACGGTAGCTCTTATGGACATTTCGAAAGGCGATGAACGGCTGCACGCTGTTCATTGTCCTGTGCTCCCGGTCTGCCAGCGCAGAATTCTCCGCGCCAGCAAAGAGATGAGCCGATCCGACGCCAAGCCAAGGCCACCCACGCTGACGATGGCGGCAAGGATCAAATCAAGCCGGCTGAACTGGTAGGCAGACCAGAGCGCGTAACCGAGACCACCCTGCACGGCGAGCATCTCTGCAACGATCACAAGCACCCACGCCAAACCGAGTCCAACTCGAAGGCCAGTGAAGATCGCCGGGAAGCGCAGCGGGCAGCACCACGCGCAAGAGCAGCTTTCGCGGAGGTGTTCCGAGCATGCGCGCCGCACGAATCAGGGTGCGCGGCGTCTGACGCGCCCCCGCTGCAACGTTCACGACGATGGGAAAAAACGAGCCGAAAGCGATCAGGAAAATCGCCGCTGATTCGTGGATACCGAAAAGAAACACTGCAAACGGCACCCAAGCGGTCATCGGTACGGCGCGCAGAAAGTTGATCACTCCGTCACAAAAGTCCTCCATCGCGGAATACCAGCCGATGAGACCCCCAATGAAATGCCAGCGGCTGAGGCGATCGCGAATCCGATTGCAACCCGTTCCACGCTCATGAGGACATAAGCGCCCCAAGTGCCCGAATACCAGGCCAGTGCGTGACGCGGCCCGAAAATCCAATCCCACCAAGCGATGACGACGGCTGTCGGCGATGGCAGTGACGCGCTTGACACCCAGCCCGCTGCGGTTACGACCTCCCAGGCGATGAGGATTGCCGCGGGCAGCGCAATTCGACGCACAAAGCGCCAAATCTTGTTCCAAGTCGCGCCTCTGTCTTGTTCAAAATGCCTTGCTCGACCCGGCCGTCCCGTGTCGCAGGGGCTCCGAGAGTGAAGTCTGCGTCATGTCCTCATCGACGGACCAGCTTCTGGGCAGCCGGTGGTGTACCGGTCAATTGAGCCTGCGTTTTGCCGGTGGCGGTCATAAGAGGTCCAAAATCGATCAGGGCCGCCACCTTATCTACAACGTCCGATCTCGTGTAACCAAAGCGTGGACCTAAGTTCGCTGCCGCCGTGATCGCATTCACGTCGATGGTTTCGCTCAAGATACAGGTTTCGGAATGATTTCTGAGCCACGTCCTGCTTGATACCGGCCAACTGTGTGGCAACCCTGATGAAAGCTACTTCGTTCTGCATTTCATGAATGCTGGCGACATAGGCCTTCATGAAATTGAGCGCCAGCTCCTTATTGGCGAGGAAGGTCGTGCTCGCCAACATGCCGCCATTGGCCGGCCCCAAGGAACAGGCGCCAATATCCAACTTCGGCGGATAATACCCGATGCCCTCCACCACGACCTGGTCGGTCATGGGCGCGAACAGCACAAATCCATCGATGTCGCCCTTGCGCAGCGCTTCAAGCGCCGTCGCTCCCACAGAGACGTTTACAATCTTGATCTTTTCGAGGTCAGCACCGCCCTCTTGCGCTGCGACCAGAAAAAGCACCCGCGCATACGTTCCGGGCACCACACCGATTGTTTTGCCTTCCAACGCTTTCCACGTGTCGGCCGTCACGCCTTTGCGAAGAATCAGGTTCTGACCGCCGAACTGCTGACCGGCAATGTATCGGAGGTTTGTAATGCCTTGGTCAGCGATGATGGCCGGATTGTTGATTCCTGTGGTGGCCAATTCGGTTTGATTGTTCTGCGCTGCTCGCTGCTGGTCAGCGTAGGTGAAAAGCACCGACATTTGCACGCTGAACCCATATCGTGAGGCATGGTTCGAGACGTTCCAGATGGGAGCAGATACAATTCCGCGGGACGCCGCAATCCGCACGACCGGCTCGTTCTGCGCCCGTGCAACGCCCACCACGGCTGCCGTACACACCGTCCCGAGAGTAACTTTTAGGAATTGGGCTCTGCTCCAGAGAACAGGCGACCGGCTACTGGCACGTCCCTCCGACATGATGCGATGCTCCCGCATTCATAAGAACTCGTTCCAGATTTCCACGTAAGGCTATACGCGCGTCCAAATGGGCGCAACCAACCCACGTCGCGCAAGGCAGGCGAATAGATGGTGCTTACCGCCAAGCGGGATGGGCGGACGGCAGGCTCGACCGTGTTGTGAGTTCGATACGCTCATCGTCGAGGAATAGGCGAAGGGCGCTCCAGCGGGTCAGCGCATAGCGGAGCGCATCGGCCAGGCCGCGGGGCGGTGTGGCACTCCGCGCACTCTGCGGTGTGTCGGTTGTTTGGCCTCGTATGCTTGCCTCGATCGCATAGAGGTTGGCGATGCGTACGAGTGCTTCGGCCGCGACGGGAGAACCAGTCGCCTCCTGAAACCTCGTAGAACTTGCGCCGCGCATGGCCCAACAGGCCGCCAGCTGGATGTCGTTGCCAAAACCTGGATAGGAGTCTGGGCTACGCCGCTTTCGGGAAGGCAACGCCGACCATGCAGTCACGGGTGACGATGGCGGCGAGCTGCTCTTGCGACCAGCCCTCGGTGCCCGCAGGGCGTTCGGGCAGCACGAGGTAGCGCATATCGGCGTTGGAATCGTGGGTGCGAAGGGCCACCGAGTCGGGCAGCTCGGTGCCGAACTCCTTGAGCACGGCGCGCGGCTCGACCACGACGCGCGAGCGGTAGTTGCGGCTCTTGTACCAGTCGGGCGGCAGGCCGAGCACGGTGCGGGGATAGCACGAGCACAGCGTGCAAACGATGACGTTGTGCACGTCCTTGCTGTTCTCGACCACGATCAGCTCGGCGTCTCCCATCGGGATGCCCATCTCGGCGACCGCGGCTGTGCCGTTGGCCAGGAGGCGCTTCTTGAACTCCGGGTCGGCCCAGGCGCGCGCCACCACCTTGGCGCCGAGCGCCGGCGTGCGCGTGTCCATGAACTCCAAGGTCTTGCGGATGTCCTCGCCTTTGATCACGCCCTTCTCGATCAAGAGTTCCTTGATCGCGTGGACCATGATCTCGTACTCGCCCGCACCCTCGGTCACCTCGATGGGATCGTGCGGGTGGTTGTGGCCGTGATGATGGTCGTGATCATGGCCGTGATGATCGTGATCGTGATGATCGTGCGGATCGGTGGCCATTTTGGTCTCCTCAAGCCTTTTCCAGCCAATGCTCGTAGATCTCGAGCTCGAGCACGTCCTTGTCGCTGCCCTTGTAGCCGGGCCAGATGTCGGTCTGGCGGATGCGCACGCGGTAGAGCGGACGCTTCGGCAGCCCGTCGAACCCGTAGGCCAGTTCCTCGGGATTCGGGAAGGCGCCGCAGATGCGCTCGATAATTCCCTCGCGCCCACGCGCATAGACCGGCACGCGGCGATGGCCGGGAGGATTGGCGGTGGCGATGCGCACCTTATCGCCCGGGGCAAATTTCGCGTTGGCGACCTCGCTCATGCGGTCCTCTTCAGCCTGTCCTTGATCTCGGCGGCGCGCGCCTCGACCTCGGCGCGGGTCAGCACGCCTTTCTCCTGCATAAGGTTGATGAAGCCATGCGTCCACAGCTCGAAATAGGTCAACGAGTTGTAGAAGCTCGGCTCCAGGTCCTCGCGCGCCCGGCGGAATTCGTCGATGCAATTGATCTTTGCTTTGGCGGGGCCGACGGTCGAGACCATCGCGGTGAGCAGACGCTCCCACGGCTCAGGCTCATGACCGCGCGGGCCGAGCGGGCCGGCGGGAAGGCCGCCCACGTCGTTTGGTCGCCTCATGGTTTCGCCTCAAGGCGCGCGGATATGTCGCCGATGCGCCGCTTGTATCTCGTCAGGGGTCATCAAGCCCTTCTCCACCACCAGCATCGAGATGCCGACCGCCCACTTATCGAAATAGCCGAGCCGCCGGTAGTCTTCGGGTTTCATGTCCTCGATGGCGCGGCGCATCTCGTCAGTTTTTGCCAGGTGGCAGTGGTCGCGCAAGAGGTACATCAGCGCCGTCACGAGGTTCTGCCATGGCTCGGCCTCATGCTCGGCCCGGTCGACCGGGCCGGCGGGCTGGCCGCCGAGATCGTGCGGACGGGCACGGGAAAGGTCCGGACCGGCGGTCATTTGCGTCAGTCTCCGGCGGATCGTGTCCATGCGCGCAGCCACCTCATCCCGGTTCAACACGCCCTTTTCGTACAGAAGATTCGCCATCGCCTGCGCCGAGCGCTCGAAATAGGCTAGGCGATTATAGTCATCGCCCAACTCCTCGACCGCGCGACGTGTTTCGTGCACGGTGCGAAGTCGCTTCCTGGAAAGCAGGGCGCTGAGCGTGACGAGGAGCTTCTCCCAGTCCGCCGCCTCGTGGTGGCGCCGGTCGATCGGCCCGCCCGGCAGCCCGCCGATGTCGTTGACCCCAGCGTTGGAAAACCGTGCTTTGGGGTGCGCGCGGTCCTTGTCGCCCGCCAGCGTGACAGCGAGGCGTGCCATGCGTACCCGCAGATCGCCCTCGTCCACCAGCCCCTTCGCGATCAGCACGTTGACTGCCGTCTGCGCCAGGCGCTCGAAGGCAGACAGGCCGCGATAGGAATCGCCCAGCGCCGCGTCGGCGCGCTTTAGCTCGTCTACGGTGACGGTCTGCTGCATGCCGCCAAGGATGTCGACCAGTGCGACCGAAAGCTTCTCCCATGGCAGCGCGTCGATCGGGGGGGCGCGGGATGATCTCAGCGGGTGCGACGGCTTTCATGGGTGAAACTATACAACTAATTTTCACTACCGGATCACTCTACTTGAGCTCATACCGTCCGGTCACCAAAATACTATTCGGCAGCCCTCCGTCGCGCCTGATGGCTGCCAGGTATTGTGCGAAAGCCAATGTTAAGTCGGTTAGCGCCGTTGATGGCAACAAGTGCGAAAGTCGGGTTAGCCAGTTCCTCTTCGGTAAACTGTTTCCGCGGACACCGTCGGAATGGAGGTCGCAGCCTTGGCTGTAAGCGCTGTCGATCGCCGCCGACGTCATGAGCACCGGGCGCCGCGTGAGCTCGGCTGCCAATGCCGGCAACTGGTCATATTGGTCGCCGGCGCCGCTGCTGTATTCGACGGTGATATTACGGCCCTCCGCGCAGCCGTTCTCTGCAAGCCCGCGGCGGAACGCCCCGACCAATTGGCTATTCATAAGAAGGTGCGAATGCTGAGCAGGCCGGCCACCGGCATCGTCGGTTGCTGCGCGTGTGGGACGAACGGCCACGCGGCTGCCGCAACACCAAGAAATTCCCGCCGCCTCACCCGCTCGGCGAACAGGATCGTGCGCTTCAAACGCGTGCTTGGATAGGGGGCCTGCAACGGCTTCGCTGCTGCAACATAAGATGCTGGCCGATATCAGAGTGAGCCATTAGGCGACATGGCGGCGCATTTTGGCCACGTCCGGTCCTCTCAAATCGGACGTGCGGCAGCGCGGCGAAGATGAACCAGCAATTCGGGGGAGAAGCATTGAATGCCGAATTAGAGCGGCTGTAGTTATTTGCCGACGGCAATTCCAATTCACTGAGATTGCCGGACGCTTTTTGGCAATAACGTTCCCTGTTAGTTGAAAACGATTCCCTGTTATCGACTCGAAATTCCCTGATCCTGTGAGTAGGGAATTCGAACGTAAGTCTCGGAAGATGCCCGCGATCTACTCCGGTCATCGTCTTAAACGGCTGCTTTCTGGCGAAATTCCCTGTTAAATTCCCTGATAAGCAGGGAAGTTGGTCGGAGACAGGTTCGACCCACACTGCGTCGCCAGCCAGCCAGTGCGGGTCTATTCCGACCACATGGGTCACGTTTCATTCCGGAGACATGGGTACACTTTCGGTCCGAACGGCTTGTCGACCGGTTCGAGCCTCCGTGATGAGGTTGGCCAAACGCTTAGAAAATCGCACAACTATGAGCGATTTTCGACGTCGCCGAGTCCGAAGCGGTGCTGCAAGCCGGTGCGCGCCTTGCCAAGAAACTGTATGCGGCCTTGGGGATGCCGGACTGGATCAGCCGGACAACGAGCCTCCAATGCTCGAGCACGAAGGCCTGCCTGCAATGGCATGATTTTGGATTTGCTTTTCCGCCTGGGCGCATCGATGCTTCCCTTGTATCACCCGTCGTGGACGTTCAGCCATGAAGCCAAAAATCCACCTCGCGTTCGACGTGTCCTGGACGCATTTGGAGGGGCGCTGGCGCCTGCCAGGATCTTGGGGCGGTCGAACCTATCCTGACCTCAGCATTTACCGCGAGATCGCGAGCATCGCCGAGCGCGGCCTTGTCGACATGATTTTCTTCGGCGACACCCCCGGTATCCCGGCGAGCTGGCGCGGTTCCTTCGAGGAATCGGTGCGGTGGGGCATTGGCTTCCCGCGCCATGACGTGAGCCCGATCATTGCCGTGCTGTCACAAGAGACCAAGCACGTCGGATTCGGGCTGACCTATTCCTCCACCTATATGCATCCTTACTACGTGGCGAGACTTCTTAACTCGCTGGATCACATCACCAACGGTCGCATGGCGTTCAACGTGGTCGCCTCGTCCAGCAAAGCCGCTGCCGCCAATTTCGGTTTCGACGAGTTGATGGAGCATAACTCCCGTTACGACCGCATGGAGGAGTTCATTGACGTCTGTAAGGCGCTGTGGGCGAGCATCGAGCCAGACGCCTTCGTCTGGAACCGAGAGACTGGCGTTGTCATCGAGGATCCGCGCAAGGTGAAGGCGATCGACCACTCGGGGCCCTTCTTCAAGGTAAAAGGCCCCCTCGCTTGCGTGCCCTCGCCACAAATCGGACCGGTGCTGATCCAAGCCGGCGGCTCGCCGCGGGGCATCCGAGCGTCAGCGCATTTTGCCGACCTGGTGTTTGGCGCCGGCAAGCCGACGCCGCTGAAGATCAAGCATCGCAACGACCTCGACGTTGAGCTGAAGGCGAAGGGTCGCGACCCAAATAAGGTTGGAATCTTGTGGGAGGTCATCCTTGTTGTCGCCGAGACCGAGGCGGAGGCAAAGCGGCGTCGAGAACAACTCCTCACCGCCATCCCGATCGAAGGCGCAGGCGCGTTCTTATCCGGTCACACCGGCTATGATTTCTCCAAGCTGCCGGCTCGGTTCAAGTTGAGCGATCTGAACGCCGAGATCGCTGCCGGCAACGCATCGCCCGTCACGCTCATCCACCGTATGGCGTTTGGTGGTAATTCCGACCTGGAATTCACGCGCGAAGAGTTCTTCCGCGAAGCGATGAAGATCGCGACCGGCTACGACAAGACCATTGCTGGCACCGCGACGCAGGTGGCCGATCACCTCGAAGAGGAATTCGAGGCGACCGGCAGCCGTGGCGGCTTCATGATCGAACATCCCACCAAGTCGCCACGCGATTATCTCGATGTCGTCGACTTCCTCGTGCCTGAACTCCAACGCCGGGGCCGCTACCGCTCCTCGTATGAAGGGCGGACGTTGATGGAAAATTTGGCCGCATAGCCAGTCCCGCCGTTGATTTTGGCAACCAGACCATCGCGCCCCGGCCGCCGCTTGCCAAAACGGTTAACGAAATTCCTATCCAAGCGACTACGGTTGCTCCGCAGTGTGGTGGCATACACGCGCCAAAAAACAATCGGATGCGTGATGCGTCCTTAACGCCGCCGCAACCGGAAGTATGTAAGTTCGCGCAAGCTGTCGAAGACAGGCTTGGCGCATGTCCATTATTTCGCATCAAGTCGATCACATGCTTGATCGTCTCCGCGCCGCGTTCAGCGCAACGGAGGCGCGTGAGCGGCTGAATGCTCGTCCACACCAGCCGCGTGCTCCAGTCTTGCGTGGTGCGCGGGTTTCTGACCGCACTTCGATCGGTTCGCTTTGGCGCAACTTGCAAGACGCAGGCGCGGGCAGCGCGAACGACGAGCGACTTTTGGCCGACCCCGATACCCTGGCCGCGGCTGAGAGCTATGGCGCCAACATCGAGAACATGATCGGCACCGTGAAGGTGCCGGTCGGAGTCATCGGCCCGTTGCGCATCAATGGGCTCAACGCCACATGGCGACTTCTATGTACCGCTCGCGACCACCGAAGCGGCGCTGGTCGCCTCCTACGCGCGCGGCGCCGAAATCGTATCCTGCGCCGGCGGCGCGAGCGCGGCCATGCTGGCCGAGGGCGTGCTGCGCAGCCCCGGCTTCAAGTTCGCAAGCCTGATCGAGGCCGGGCTGTTCGTCGAATGGGTGGCGCGCTCGTGCGACGACCTCAAGGCGGCAGCGGAGTCGACCACCCGGTACGGCAAGCTCGTTTCGCTCGAGCCGATGATGGACAACGACATCGTCTTCCTGCTCTGCCGCTACACGACCGGCGACGCCTCCGGCCAGAACATGGTGACGATCGCAACCGAAGCGCTCTGCCGCCACATCGAAGCGCATTGCCCGGTGCAGCCGCTGCACTGGTTCATCGAAGCCAATTTCTCCGGCGACAAGAAGAGCACCTATCTCGGCCTGATCACCGGCCGTGGCCGCAAGGTTACCGCCTCCGTCACGATTCCATCCGCGCTGATCGAGCAGGCCCTGCATACCAGCGTCGAACGCATGATGGACTACGCCTGCATGGCGGGTCTCGGCGCCATGCTGAGCGGCCAGCTCGGCGCGCAGGGGCACTATGCCAACGGGCTTGGCCGCCTTCTACATCGCCACCGGCCAGGACGCGGCCTGCGTTTCCGAATCCGCCATCGGCTTCACCCGCATGGAACGGCGCGGCGGCGATCTGTTCGTCTCCGTCACGCTGCCCAACGTGCTGGTCGGCTCGGTCGGCGGCGGCACCGCGCTGCCGAGCCAGGCGGCGGCCCTGCGTCTGATCGGGCTTCACGGCGACGGCAAGGCCGCGGCGCTCGCCGAGGTGGTCGGCTGCGCTCTGCCTGTGCGGCGAGATCTCCATCATCGGCGCGATCGCTGCCGGCCATTTCACTCGCGCGCATCGCAAGCTTGCGCGGCACCGCTGATGTCGGCCGTCGCCGAAGAGGCTTCGCTTCCCGTCCTGCATCGCCTCTGGATCTATCAGCGCGAGCGGTTTCCGCTGGGGCGAACCGCTCTGCTGCTGGCGGCGTTCAGCGCCGCCAGCATCAACGTGTCCGCCCATCTCGCCGGGCGTCCGCTGCCGTCTTGGCCGGCCTACATTGTGGCTTTTGTCGTCACGCTCATTTTCTTCTTCCAGCTGCGCGCCTGCGACGAGATCAAGGATGTCGAGGACGACCGGCGCTACCGGCCGGAGCGGCCGATTCCGCGCGGGCTTGTCAGTCTTGCGCCTGATCGTCGGCATCGCGGTCGCGGCAATTCCGGTTGCACTTGCAGCGACGTTCGCGCTCGATCCGCGGCTTGTCGCACCGCTCGCGCTGGTGTGGCTCTGGATGGCGCTGATGACGGCGGAGTTCTTCGCGCCGCAATGGCTGAAGGCGCGGCCCTTCCTCTATCTCGTCTCGCACATGCTGATCATGCCGCTGATCGACCTGTTCGTGACGGCGTGCGAATGGCTGACGGCGAGCGGACATCCGCCCGGCGCGCTCTGGCTGTTCCTGGTGCTGAGCTTCTTGAATGGCTGCGTGCTCGAGATCGGCCGCAAGATCTATCGCCGAGCCGCGAACGGCCCGGCGTGGAGACCTATTCCGCTGCTGCTTGGGTCCGCGCCGGGCAACGTTGTTGTGGTGCGCGACCGTTGTTGCGGCCTTCGTCTTCCTGCTTGGTGTCGGCGCGGCGTTCGGCAGCTCGCGCGCGTTGGTCGGCGTCGGAGTTGTCGGAGGCCTGGGGCTAGCGGCCTGCTTGAGCTGCGCGTGGCTCTTCGTGCGCTCGCCCGAAGGGCCGGCGCAGACGCTATATCGACACGATGTCCGGGCTGTGGGTGCTGATCTGCTATGGCGCGGCGGGCTTCGTCCCCGTCGCGCTGCGCTGGTGATACCGTGAGCGCTTTCGTCCTCCCGGCCATGAAGCACGTGACGTCAGTCAGGTCGGCGGCAAGGCAGCGGCGCTTGGCGCGCTGATGCGCGCGGGCTTCGACGTGCCGCCGTTCTTCGTCGTCACGCCGGAGGCGTTCACCGATGCCGGCCTACGTCCTGAGGCGCGAGCGCTGCTCGCCGCGCATATGGCGGCGCTCGGTCCGGGCCCGTTCGCGGTGCGCTCCTCGGCGCGCGAGGAGGACGGCGCGAGCCATTCCCACGCCGGCCAGTTTCTCTCGCTGCTCGAAAATCGCAGCCGAAGGCGTGGAGGCCGCTGCCGTCGAAGTCTGGCGCTCCGGCAACACCGACAGCGTGCGCGCCTATCGCGTCTCGCGCGGGCTCGATCCGGCAGGCGGCGCGCCCGCCGTGATCGTGCAGCGGCTGGTCAAGGCGCGTGCGGCCGGCGTCGCGTTTTCCGCCGATCCGGTGAGCGGCCGGCGCGACCGGATCGTGATCTCGGCGGTCGCAGGCCTCGGCGACCGGCTGGTCGGCGGCGAAGCCGACGGCGACGATTACGTCATCGACCGGGCGAGCGGGCCGTGCTCTCGGCGCCTGCCGACGGCGTGCTCACGCCGCCGATCTCGCGGCGCTCGCGGCGCTGGCCGTCAAGGTCGAGCAGGCGCAAGGCGGTCGCCGCAGGACATCGAATGGGCCTTCGAGGGCGAGCGGCTGTTCCTGCTGCAGGCGCGGCCGATCACCACCGCGCTGCGCGCGGCCGCGATCGCCGACGCGACGCTGACCATCTTCGACAACTCCAACATCGTCGAGAGCTATCCCGGCCTGGTCTCGCCGCTGACCTACAGCTTCGCGCAATATGTCTACGCCCGGGTCTATCGCACCTTCGTTGCGCTGCTCGGCGTCAGCGACGACGACCATCCGCGTGCACGGCGCGGTGTTCGAGAACATGCTCGGCCGCGTCGACGGCCGCGTCTACTACAATCTGGTCAACTGGTACCGCGCGCTGGCGCTGCTGCCCGGCTTTGCCATCAATCGCGCCTACATGGAAACCATGATGGGCGTGGGCGAGCCGCTGCCGGCCGCTGATCGCCGACAGCATCGGGCCGAAGCCCGCCACGGGCTGGGCGCGGCTGCGCGAATACGGCCGCATCGGCGGACCGCATGGGGTCTTGTCCGCGCGGCGCTTGCGACTTGCGGCGCACCAAGCAGAGCCTTCTACGCAGCGGCTCAACGCGCGTTGCGCAGCAGTAGCACCGCGATCGACGCCATGCCGCTCACCGCGCTCGCCGCGGAGTATCGCCGGATCGAAGCGGAGCTGCTCGAGCGCTGGGACGCGCCGCTGGTCAACGATTTCCTCTGCATGATGGCGTTCGGCTCCTCCCGCAAGCTGCTCGAGCGCTGGGCCGGACAGGCGGGTCTCGAGCTGCACAACGACGTCATGATCGGCCAGGGCGACATCGTCTCGGCCGAGCCGGCGCAGCGCATCGCGCGGATGGGCGTGCTGGCTGCCGACGATCCGGAGGTTGTCGCGGCACTGGCCGCGGGCGACGCGCGCAGCGCTGGCGCGGCATCCGGCGCTGGCGCGCGAGGTCGAAGGCTACCTCGCCAAATTCGGCGACCGCTGCACCGAGGAGCTGAAGCTCGAAAGCATCACGCTTGCCGAGGATCCGCGGCCGCTGCTGATGGCGATCGCGGCCGCGGCGCAAATGGCTCGCGAAGGCTACGGGGCCTGCCGGTCGCTGCGCGATGCCATCGACGTGTTATTCGCCGGCCGGCCGTTCAAGCGCGCTATCGTGCGCGGCGTGCTGGCGGCTGGCCAAGGCGCGGGTGCGCGACCGCGAGAATCTGCGCTTCGAGCGCACCCGGATGTTCGGCCAGGCGCGGCGCATCTTCGTGGCCATCGGGCGACAGCTCCACGCCCATGGCCTGATCGAGGAGCCGCGCGACATCTTCTTCCTCACCGTCTCCGAAGTGCTGGGCGCCGATCGAAGGCTTCGGCGTCAGCGCCGATCTGAAAGTCCATCGCCGCTGCGCGCAAGGCCGAGATGGCGGAAGCGGCAGCAGCGGCCCGACCCGCCCGAGCGCATGAGCGTGATCGGCGCCGCCATCTGTCTCAGCTATCAGCAGCAGGCCGCGCCCGCGACCGATCGCGGTCTACGAACGGACGCGACGCGCCACCGGCTGCTCGCGCCGGCGTGGTACGCGCCCGCGCGCGCGTGGTGCGCGACCCGCGCAACGAGAGTCTGGCGCGCGGCGAAATCCTGGTCGCGCGCCACACCGATCCCGGCTGGATCGCGGTGTTCGCCAACGCCTCGGCCATCGTGGTCGAGCGCGGCAGCCTGCTGTCGCATTCCGCCATCGTGGCGCGCGAACTCGGCATTCCCTGCGTGGTCGGCCTGAAGGGCGCCATGAACTGGATCGCGACCGGCGAGGAGATCGAGGTCGACGGCGCCGCCGGCACGGTGAGGAAGTGCGATGGCTGACTCCGAAATCGCCGGCAAGGCGAGCTTCGAAGACATCCGCTACGCCCAGCTTTGGGAGGACGCCGACGTGCTGCTGGCCGGGCTCGCGAGCAAGCCGGGCGCAACGCTGGTCTCGATCTGCTCGGCCGGCGACAACGCGCTCGCCATGCTCACGCTCGATCCGGCGCGGTCGTGGTGGTCGACCTTTCGGCGGCGCAGATCGAATGCCTTGTCATCCGCATGGCGATGTATCGCCTGCTCGATCATGCAGCTTTCCTCGAGCTGATGGGCTCGCGTCCGTCTGACCGACGCGGCGAATTGCTCGACCGCGTGGTCAGGAGACTAGCGCCGTCGTCGCAAGGCGTTCTGGGCCGCGCGGCGCGCGGCCGTGATTCGCCACGGGCTCGGCGGCGTCGGCAAGTTCGAGCGCTATTTCCGCATTTTCCGCCAATATGTCCTGCCGCTGGTGCACGGCGCGCGGGACGGTCGATGCCGTCCTCATGTCGCGGCCACGCGCCGAGCGGGAAATCTTTATGCGCGAGCGCTGGAACACCTGGCGCTGGCGCCTGCTGCTGCAACTGTTCTTCTCGCGCTTCACCATGGGCCGGCTCGGCCGCGATCCGGCCTTCTTCGATCATGTCGAGGGCAGCGTCGCCGACCATGTTGCGCGCCGCACCGTGCACGCCTGCGTCGATCTCGATCCGGCCGAAAATCCCTATCTGCACTGGATTCTAAAGGCACGGCACGGCGCGGCGCTGCCGCTGCCTGGCGGCCGGAGCATTTCGACACCATCCGCGGCCGGCTCGACCGGCTCGACATCCGGCACGGCGCGCTCGAAACCTTCGTGTCGACCGGCGAGCGAGGCGGACGGCTTCAACCTGTCCGACATCTTCGAATACATGACACCACAGACGTTCGAGAGCGTCTACGGCAGCGTCCTCGGCGCCTGCAATTCCGGCGCGCGGCTGGTCTATTGGAACATGATGGTGCCGCGGCGCGTGCCGCCGCGCTTCGCCGGCCGCGTCCGCCGCGTGATCGACGCGGAGGAGCGCGGCAAGGCAATGGACAAGGCGTTCTTCTATTCCGACTTCGTGGTCGAGGAGGTCGTGCCGTGAGCACGCCCGCGCAACTTGGCCTGATCGTCGCTTCCGTGGCGATGCTGCTTGTCATCATGGCGATCGTGAGATTCCTCGGCCACCGCTACGCTCTGGTCGGCGGAGCTGCAGCGCAAGTGCGTCCATGTGGCGACCGGGATCTATGCGCTGACGTTGCCGTTCACCTTCTCCGAGCCCTGGCCGGTGCTGGTGCTGGCCGCGCTCGCGGCGCTTGTGCTGCTGGTGCTGCGGCTGCCGCGCTTCGCCAACACCGGTCTCGGCACGACCCTGCACGGCGTCGAGCGCAAGTCCTACGGCGAGCTCCTGCTGGCGCTATCGGTGGGTTTCATCTTCTATTTCTCGGTCGGCAAGATCGTGCTCTACGTGCTGCCGATCGCGGTGCTGACGCTCTCGGATGCCGCCGCCGCGCTGATCGGGACGCGCTATGGGCGCAAGCATTTCGCGGTCGAGGCCGGCACCAAAAGCCTCGAAGGCGTGGCGATGTTCTTCATGGTGACCTGGATCCTGGGCATGGTGCTGCTGCTGATGACCGACATCGGGCGGGTCAACGTGGTGCTGCTCTCGCTCGTGATCGCGGCCTTCGGCGCGCTGGTGGAGGCCGATTCCTGGCGCGGCTTCGACAATCTGTTCGTCCCGGTCGGCATCCACCTGTTCCTGGCAAGTCATCTGGAGACGCAGCCGCTCCAGTTGCTGCTCCTGACGACAACCTTCGTGGTCGTGCTCTGCGGCATCCTGCTGTTGGCGCCGGTGCTGCGCCTGCTCCAGTCACGCGGTGCGCAGCTACACCGTGCTGGTGTTTCTGATCTGCGCCGTGACGGCGCCGCACAACGCCATCCTGCCGGTGGTGGCGATGTTCGCTCATCTCGCGGCGCGACGGCTGCGGCCTTGCCAGAGCGCCTATCCCGATCTCGATTTTCTCGCCGCAGTCGCGGTGCGTGGCGCTGTTCTGGCTGTTCGTCGGCGAGTTCGACCGCGAAGAATGCCCTCAACCTATACAATCTGACGTTCGCCGGCGCCGCGCTCGTGCTTCGTCGCGCTTGCCGGCAGTCGCTACCTCGCACTCGTGGCGGTCGCTACCGCGATTCTGTTCGCCGCGATGCTCGTGATCGCCAACTGGAATCCAATGCACTCGCAGTGGCACGGCATGCTCTGGCCGTGGGTCGCCGCGAGCTTCGCGCTTTGCCTGGCCGTGCCTGTCTTCTGGCCCGGCTTGCTCGATCGCTACCGCGCGCCGCGCGCGCTGGCACTCGCCTTGCCGGTCCCGCTCGCGCTGTTCACCACCGCGTTCCTGCCATGAGCAACGTACCCGACCATTACGCGATCGACGGCGCAGCCTGTCGGTTGTTTCGCGACGCGCCGTCATGGGACGGCCAGCGAACTGCAGCCATCGGCGCCTTCCATTGCGACAGCGCTGTTACGGGCGCGAGGCTGTTGGGGCGGGCCGCGGAAGCGCTGAAAGCCGAAGGCTTCGAGGCGATGATCGGCCCGATGGACGGCGACACCTGGCACCGCTACCGGCTAGTGGCGGAAACCGACAACTCGCCGCCATTCCTCCTGGAGCCGGTGAGCGGAGCGCACGACCAGGCGGCGTTCGAGGCCGCGGGCTTTACGCCGATTTCGCATTACGTTTCGACCCGCGCGCCGCTTGATGCGGCGATTGGGCAAGAGGGCGCCGTACGGATCGATGGCGTGACCGTGACGCCCTGGGATGGGCGCGACGCCGATGTGTTGATCGGCCGCCTGTTCGACATGTCGGCCGCCGCGTTTAGCCGCAATGCCTTCTTCAAGCCGATCACCAAAGCAGACTTTTTCAAACTCTACGAGCCGGTACTGCCAGCGATCGAGCCGGCATTCGTGCTTGTTCGCACATGATCCGATCGGGGACGCTGGTGGGCTTTCTGTTCGGGCTTGCCCAACCGGGTGGAAGGCGAGAGGCCCCGCAGCGCGATCCTGAAGACCTATGCCAGCGCCAGGCGCGGGGTCGGCCGGCTGCTCGCCGATACATTCCATCGCACCGCGCGCGATCACGGCTTTACCGAAACGATCCACGCGCTGATGCACGTGGACAACACCTCGCTCGAACGCAGCGGACGCCATGCTGGACGCGTGTTCCGCCGCTACGCCCTGATGGGTCGGCGTCTGGCGTGATGCGATGAACCTGCTACTGCCATTCATGGCCGAAGCGTCAAAGCGCGGAGCGCGCACCGCCATCGTTGCGGCTGATGGCGCGACGGTGAGCTACGACGAACTGCTTGCTTCAATCGGGGCGCGTTGCCGCAGTCTGGAAGCGCAAAGGGATCGTCGCCGGCGACCGAGTTCTGCTGGCGATGCCGCTCGGTCTGACGCTCTATGTGTGCTTGATTGCACTGTGGCGGCTCGGCGCCGTGGTCGTGTTCCCAGAGCCAGCGCTCGGCTTCAAGGGCTTGCGCTACGCCGCGGCGGCGACCCGGCCCAAAGCTTTTCTCGCCACCGGGTGGTATCGTGCGCTGCGCTATGCCGCGCCCGCGCTGAGCGCCATTCCGCTGACGATTTCTCCCGCCAATTCTGGTCCCAGAAGCGATGAACTGGAATCCGTCGGCGCCGAACATGCAGCGTTGATCTCGTTCACCAGCGGCTCGACCGGCCGTCCCAAGACCATCGTGCGCAGCCACGGCTTTCTCGCCGCAGCAGAACGCCTGTGTCGCCGACCTGCTCAAGCCCGGCCGCGACGACGAGACCGACCTTGTCGCGTTCCCGGTGTTCGTTCTGGCCAACCTCGGGCTCGGCGTCACCTCGGTGCTGCCGCAATGGGACGTCCGCCACCATGATGCAGCGGACGCTGCTGTCATCACTGGACAAATCGCCCGCCAGCGCGTGACGCGCGCGCTGATTCCACCTTCAATCTGCGAAACGTTGGCGAGTGGCCCGCCCATTGGCGGTCTTGACGCCATCTTCACCGGCGGCGGGCCGGTGTTCCCAGATCTCCTGGAACAGCTTGTCAGCGCGGCTGCCAAACGCCGATATCGTTTCGGTCTATGGCTCGACCGAGGCCGAGCCGATCGCGCATCAGCACGTTCGCGACATCGGCGACGTCGATTGGCGCGCGATGCGCGGTGGCGGGGGCTTATTGGCCGGATTGCCGGTCCCGGCCATCCGGTTGGAGATTTCCAATCACGAGATCATCGTTACGGGTGAACACGTCAACAAGGGTTATCTTGATCCCGCCGAGGACCGCACCACCAAGCTTGTCCGCGATGGCATCATTTGGCACCGCTCCGGCGACGCCGGGCGGCGTGATGAGAGCGGGCGGGTCTGGCTGACTCGGCCGTTTCGACGGGCAGGTGGGCGGGCTATTTCCATTTGGCATCGAAGCTGCAGCGCGTTATTGGCCTCGAGTCGTGCGTGCCTCGTTGGTTGGGATCGGTGGAAAAGCGATGCTCGCAGTCGAAGGTGACCCTGAGATGGGGCCGACTTGGCAGAAAAGGGCAGACCAAATTGGTCCTGTGTGTGTTGTTTGGGTAAAATCCATCCCGCTAGATCGGAGACATCGATCTAAGATCGATTATCCGGCGTTGCGGAAATTGCTGTCCGAGCGATAGCTCCGGTGGGTAGTCGATTGCGCGCATACTCATAATCGTAGGTCAGTCAGGGAGTGCGAATATTCCCAAGTTGACGACCGGTCTGCAGGAGAATGAGTCCGATCAGGCACTGAGTGGACAGTCACTCAGTCGCTTTGGTGCGCCCGCTGCGCGCCGCCGAGACAGCATTCATTGCCGGTACAATCACGGATACGCGATGACGTGCCACCCCGACGACATGCGAAGCTCGTTATTTCAAGGCCAGGGCGACGAGTTCGGCATGTTGCTCGTGGCTTCGGAACACCTTGAGTCGGGTCTCTAACAGGCTCCTGAGCTCGGCATTGCTCGCTGATGGGATCAGCAGCGTTTGCAACGCGCTGGTGGCAGTCCTGTGAAAGGCAAGTTCGCTGGCGATGTAGGCGCGATCGAATGCCCCGCCCGAAAGCTTTGACAGTTCGACCTGCTTGTCGGAGGCGTGTTTGATCAGTGCACGGCTCGTGTCGTTATCCTCCGGCTTCACATTCAGCCGCTTGACCAGCTCCGCCGCCTGCTTGTTCACCGCTTCATGATCCCGCATCATATCTTGCGCGAATGCGCGGACATCCTTGTTCTTGGATCTCGCCAACGCCTGCCTAGCGGCGGCCACATCGACCACGCCCGCCGTGTAGGCAATGTGGGCGATCTGTGGATCAGTAGGCTTTGCCACGCTCTGCGCGAACGCGCCTCCTCCGACAAGACAAATCGCTGCAATCGCCGCGCTCAATCGAGGGAACATGGGTCTCTCCGTGACCAGCGTGAACTGACGAGGAACGTCGTCAGCGTGTTGCCATCCCTTAGATGGCGGGCGATCGGAGAGGTTCCCGGAGATCATTCGCGGCGTGTTGCTCCATTGCGAGTTCGGCTTTGAGGTTTTCGGCGTCGCGGTATATCGACGCGACGGCGAGCACGCGACCGTCCTTTTTGTATCGCAGCAGGCAATCCTTCGACTTGATATCGCCATCAATCGATATCTCGTCCCATTGTTCGGCATGGCCGACGTAGTTGATGGGCACGTCGTAATGCTGGCTCCAGAAGAACGGCACTGCGTCGAATCTCTGGTTCATTCCCAGCATGTTGCATGCAGCAGTCTGGCCTTGGCGCTCGGCCACCACCCAATGCTCGACCCGGATGTTGTCGCCGGAATGCGGATCAGGCCAACGAGCGATATCGCCGGCGGCGTAAACACCGCGAGCGCTCGTCTCGAGATAGGCGTCGACCAATACGCCGCGGTCCATCACAAGACCGGCCTGCTCGGCCAATGCGAGACGTGGCCGTACGCCCACACCGACGACGACGAGATCGGCATCGAGGGTCTCACCAGTTTCGAGCGCCACGCGACGTCCAGTGATAGCCGTCACGGTGTTCTGAAGATGGAAAACAACGCCATGCTCTTCGTGCAACGCCCGCACGAAATCACCCATTTGCCAGCCCAGCACGCGTTCCATCGGCCGCTGCTCCGGCGCCACCACATGAACTTCGATGTCGCGGGCGCGAAGCGCTGCGGCGGCTTCCAATCCGATGAAGCTTGCCCCAATCACAACGGCGCGGCGCGCGCCCTTGGCCGCGTCGATGATGGCGCAGCAATCGGCGAGCGAACGCAGCGTATGAACATGAGGTAGACTGGCGCCCGGGATCGACAGTTGCACCGGCCTGGCTCCTGTGGCCAGCAGCAATCGGTCGTAGGGCAGGCTTTTGCCGCCAGCGACCGTGACCTGGCGAGTGTTGGTGTCGATGCTCAGGACTTTGGTGTTGAGCCGCAGTTCGATATCGTTGTCGGTGTAGAATTCGTCCGAGCGCAGCGCCAGCCAATCCTCGGGCGCGCTACCGGCAAGATAGTCCTTGGACAGGTTGGGTCGGTCGACCGGCGCCGCCGTGTCCTGGCTCAGCATGAGAACGCTGCCATCGAAGCCGCGACGCCGCAGCATTTCGGCCGCCGCAAAGCCAGCTGCGCCGCCCCCGACAATGACAATTTTCTTGGGCGGCCTGGCGATTGGCGAGGCGGGTGGCTTAACCCGCTCGCGCTTTTCCTTGACGAAAATCCGGCCGTCGTGCTGCTCGACGTTCCAGCAGTCGAGGGGGCTGAAGGCCGGGGCGCGCACCGCCTCGCCGCTGCGCAGATCGAAGCAGGCATGATGCCAGGGACACCGCACGCTTTGTCCCGCCACGATCCCATCGGCGAGAGGCGCGTGGTAATGGCTGCAATGTGCACCGATGGCAAACAGCTCGAAACCGCTGTGCACCAACAGCACCTCTTCGTTGCCGACGTGCCCCACAAGCTTGCCGTCGACGAGATCGGCCCACGCGACGCCTTGCGTAAGATCAGGGCCGCTGGGCGGAGCTGGTTCCTGTGCCATTACCTTTTTCCCTGGTTGTCAGGCCGTCATGCTGAGAAATTCCTGCCGCAGCTCCTGATTGTCGCGGAACGAGCCGAGCATGCGGCTCGTGACAAGGTCGCTGTCAGGCTTATGCACGCCGCGCGTGGTCATGCAGTGATGCGACGCTTTGATGACGACGCCGACACCGCGCGGCTTGAGTACGTCGTCGATCGCGTTAGCGATCTGCGCGGTCAACCGCTCCTGAATCTGCAGCCGCTTGGAATAGATTTCGACCACCCGGGCGAGCTTGCTGATACCGACCACGCGGCCGCTCGGGACGTATGCCACCCACGCCCGCCCAATGATCGGGGCCATGTGATGCTCACAATGGCTCTCGAAGCCGAACTCCCCGGAGCACGATCATCCCGTCATAGCCTTCGGTTTCGCAGAACGATTTCTGCAGAATCGCAGCCGGATCCTGGGCGTAGCCCACGAAGGACTCCTCCAGCGCGCGGGTCACACGAGCAGGCGTTTCGATCAAACCCTCGCGATCCGGGTTCTCACCCGTCCATCGAAGGATGGTTCGCACTGCGGCTTCGACCTCGTCACGGTCCGGCTTGCCCGATTGGTGCAGAGCTCTGATCTGCTCAAGGGCGTGCACATTAGAAGTCATGGCAATGTTTCCTCTCGCCGCCGCAGGAAGGCGGTACCGGCCGTTGTAGACGTGACAACACTGAGATGAATCGCGAGGTGAAGGGTTCCGGAAATTATTCGGAAAGGCCGAGCCGCTTCATCACGACACCGGTCATGCGCTCGCAACGCCGGCCGGCAAACGGAAACGCATCCATCAGGACCGGACCGATCTGCTTGTCCAATTGGTCGCGGACGAGTTGCCGCGCCCGGTGCAGCCGGGTCTTGACGGTTTCCGGCTTGATGCCGAGAAGCTCCGCCGTTTCCTCGACGCTCATCCCCTCGATCACCCGCGTAACGAACACCAGGCGATAGGCATCCGGCAGATTGTCGGTTGCCTGCTCGACAAGTTGAAGAATTTGCCGCTGCGCCATCGTTCGTTCCGGATCGTCGTTCTGTGCCAATAGTGGAAACTGAATGATCTCAGCTTCGGTTCGCGTTTCCTCCAGTGTTGCAATGTCCACGGTAGAACGCTGGCGTCGCAACCGGCCAAGGGCTTCATTCATGGTGATGCGAGCAAGCCAGGCAGACAGACTCAACTCGCCGCGATAGCTCGCGAGATGGGCGAAGGCGGAGACATAGGCCTCTTGAACGGCATCTTCGGCCTCGGTGCTGTTCCGCAGGACACTGCGCGCGATGCGATAGAGGCGGCGGTTGTGTCGCTGCATGATCGTCCGAAACGCATCGGGATCGCGAGCAAGCGCGCGCCGCGCCAGTTCAGCGTCGTCCAAAACTGCGGGAGACGCCCGTTTGGCTCGTGGTTGTATCATGGAGTGTTCCTTTACTCCTTGCTTAGATGCAGCTGTCGGGAAGAGGTTCCCGGACTATTCGGTACTCTAGATGCGGCTGTCGGCAAGAGGTTCCCGGTCTATTCGAATGCCGCGGCATCATGGCTGAATTATCCACTGCGCTGAGCCAATAAGCCAGCTTGGGGACTGGATCAGCCGGACATCGAGCCTTTGAACTGAGAACGAAGGGAGGAACCCAGGTTCGCTGGCGCCCCCCGGAACGGGCCAGTTGGGAACAACCACCTGAGTGTGCCGCACTTGCGGTTCATGTGCGACGCAGGCCGGGACAGCCGCCGGAACCTCGTCGTGCAATGTAGCGTTATCGTTACAACGGGAAGCACGGAGGAAAGCCAATGAACCGGCAGAAAAAAGAGGAATTGAAACAGGCGCAACAGCAGCAAGGTGATCACTCGCAAGGTGGCCAGCAACAGCAAGGTCAGAAACCAGCGCCTGGGCAGCAGAGCCAGCAGCCCGGACAGGGCCGCCAGCAAGGCGACCAAGGTGGACAGAAAAAACAAGAGGCATTTCGGCCCACTGACACTGACTAGTGAGTGTCCAATGAACTCCCCCGCTCCGATGCGCTTGATGGGGCGACGGGCGGCTTGTGTGGATCAGCGCACTGTGAGCGTTGTCTTTGACTAGCGCAACGATCATGCGCAACAGTCATGCAGCGCTACGCGACAGTCGGTTCATCTCGCGCTGGACCAGGCGGCGATACGGCCCGTCGCGCCGCATCAATTGATCCGGCGAGCCGTCCTCGAAGACCTGGCCTTCGCCAACCACGGCCACGCGGTCGAAGCTGCGAAAGGTCGAAAGCCTGTGCGCAATGGCGATGACCGTTCTGCCTCGCATCAGCAAGCCGAGCGCTTCGCGGATCGCCTCTTCGGACTCGCTGTCGAGCGCGGAGGTCGCCTCGTCCAGCAGGATCAGCGGGGCGTTCTTCAGGAACGCGCGCGCAATGGCGATACGCTGGCGCTGCCCACCTGACAGCTTCACGCCACGATCGCCGACGATGGTTTCAAACCCGTTCGGCAGATTTTCGATGAAATCGCATCGCGCGGTGACCGCGGCTGCCAGAACCATGTCATCGGACGCGTTCGGCCGGCCGTAGCGGATGTTTTCCATCACTGATCGATGAAACAGCAGGATATCCTGTGGCACCACGGCGATGGCGTCCCGCAAGCTCTCCTGGGTCACCGTCGATATGTCCTGGCCGTCGATCAGGATACGGCCGCCCTGCAGATCGTAGTGCCGTTGCAGCAGGCTGAAGAGCGTCGATTTGCCGGCGCCCGATTGGCCCATAATGCCGACGCGCTGACCGCGTTCGACAAGCAAACTGAAGCGGCCGAACACCTTGTGCCCGTCGGGATACCGGAACGATACGTTCTCGAAGACGACCCGCGCGCCGCGCTTGACCAGGACCGTGGCCTTCGGATGGTCTTGCAACTCGTGCGGTACCAGCAACGTTGGCAGCGCCTCGGCTAGCCGCGCCAGGTGTTGCGTCGCATCCACCAGCGCAACCGCCAGATCCCGGGTGGCGTGCAGGATGGAAAGTCCGAGCGTTGCCGCCAGTACGACGTCGCCGGTGGTCGCAGAGCCGCGCTGCCAGAGCTCGATCGCCCAGGCCAGCAGGCCGACGGTCAAGATGATGGTTACCACCGCGTGAAAAATGCGCAATTTCTCGAGATAGAACAGGCTGCGCTGCCGGGCGGTCAGCTCACGGTCGATGACGGAGTCAAAGCGGCGATGCTCCTGCGGTTGGCCGCCGAAAGCATTGACCACGGGCATGTTGCTGATGACATCGACCATTTCACCGTCGATGGCGGCAGCCTTGTCAGCGAAGTCGTGATGCAGCGGCCGGCCGGCCGCAGCCTTTCGGAACATCACGATCACCATGACGCCGGCGACACAGGCCAATCCGGCCGCCATCGGAATGCTCACGGTCAGCAGCAATGAAATCGCCGCCACGGTTGCTGCGCACGGCGGCAACACGTTCCAGATGAACATGTTCTCCACGGTGTAGATGGCGTTGGAGGTCGCCGTGATGCGGGCGCTCAACGTGCCAGGCAGTCGATCCGCGAAATAGCCGTGAGAATGCCCCGTCAGGTGACGGAACAGGTCACGGCGCAGGTCGCCGGTGACGCCGACGAACGTGAAGCTTGCGATCCAGCCGGCCAGCCGCCACAGCAGCGTATCGCCGGCGATCAGCGCCATCAAAACAAAGAAGGCGTTCCACGCGGTCATCGCGCCGGCGACGTGTGACAGCGCATCAATCAAGCTCTTCACGCCATATTGCGTGCTGACAGAACAAGTGACCGCGGCGAGCACTGCCGCCAAAATCGTGGCATGGGAGAGCGGCCGTTGCCGAATGTAGTGCCATATGAACAGAAGCGGGCGGTTGACAGCATGGGGCGAGGGGTGGCGAGGCGAGATGTTCATTAGGTGTGATCCGCGTCGACGGCGCTCCTGCACATAACGGCGCTGCAGGACGCCGATTTCCTCTCGAGTGTGACCGCTTCGCGACCGTTACGTGCCGAATATATGCCGAGGGGCACACCGAATGCCTTCACCACGTCTGACAACGACGATGAAGGGCTACGAAAGTTCCGACCCGATCGAAAAATAAATTTCCAAGTCTGTTTCTTGCGCGAGGTTATCATCGCGCTAGCTGTAAGGTTTGGTGTGTCCTGCCACTAGCGTCCCTGCAATTCAAAAACCCGGAGTACGCTTCCGATGCACATCGCTCACATCGCGCCGCTGACCGAAGCCATCCCGCCCAAACTGTACGGTGGCACAGAGCGTGTGGTTCATTGGCTGGTCGAGGAATTGGTGGCGCTCGGTCACGAGGTCACGCTGTTCGCCAGCGGCGATTCACGAACGTCCGCCAACCTCGATGCGCCGTGGCCGCGAGCGCTGCGGCTCGATGGCTCGATCCGCGATCCGAACGCCTTGCATATGCTGATGCTCGAGCGGGTCCGGCAGCGGGCCGATGAGTTCGATTTCCTGCATTTCCACCTGGACTATTACCCGTTTTCGCTGTTTTCCCGGCAATCGACGCCATTCCTGACGACGTTGCATGGCCGTCTCGATCTGCCGGAGCACCAGCCGCTGTTTGCGACCTTCGCATCGGTGCCGCTGGTCTCGATCTCCGATGCGCAGCGGCGGCCGATACCCCACGCCGGCTGGGTGCGCACCATCCATCACGGCCTGCCGGAGAACTTGCTGCGCCCACAACCGGTGCGGCCGGAATATTTCGCCTTCCTGGGCAGGATCGCACCGGAGAAGGGTTGCGACCGGGCGATCCAGATCGCCCGGCAATGCGGTGTTCCGCTGAAGATCGCGGCAAAGGTCGATCGGGTCGACCAGGAATACTACGACAGCAAGATCAAGCCGCTGATCGACGGGCGCAACGTCGAATACATCGGCGAAATCACCGACGAGCAAAAGTCGGAATTTCTCAGCGGCGCGATCGTCCTGCTGGTTCCGATCGATTGGCCGGAGCCATTCGGCCTTGTCATGATCGAGGCTATGGCTTGCGGCACGCCGGTAATCGCGTTCAACCGTGGCTCGGTGCCCGAGGTGATCGACGAGGAGGTGACGGGCTTCATCGTAGAGGACGAAAAGGGCGCAATCGGCGCGGTCGATCGCCTGCCGCAATTGTCGCGGGACAAAATCCGCAAGCACTTCGAGCAGCGCTTCACGGCGCGCCGCATGGCGCAGGATTATCTCGCGGTCTACCGCAGCATGATCGAAGGCACCCAGCCACATCTGAAACTGGTGGTCGATCAGTCGCCGTCGCTCGCTCTCGCGGCGACGGAGCGAAGATGACTATCACTATGACTCGTGTTGCGGCCGCGTCTCGCGCATCAAGACCAGCACGGCGACGAAGGCCGCGACCGCGATGGCGGTGAGGCCAAGAAACGCCGCGCGGCTGCCGGCATAATCAGCGAGGTAGCCGGCCAACGTGGGGCTGCCCGACGCGCCGATGCCGACCATCATTCCGATAATGCCTTGCGCGGAGTTGAACCGGCCGCTGCCGCGGGTGAGGTCGGCGATCATCAGCGGCACCAGCACGCCAAGCACGGCCGCGGTCAATCCATCCAGGAGTTGCACCACAACCAGCAGATAGGGCTCGCTCACCGTTGCAAACAGCAAGCCGCGGATCGGCAACGCGGCAAATCCCAGCAGCAACAGGGGACGGCGGCCCCAGACATTGGATTGCCGTCCCACCCATGGCGCGATCGCCGCGACAATAAGTGGCGGCACGACGATACAGGCCGCGATCAGGGCCGTCGCCCACTCGCTGGAGCGTGTCGTCAACACGCTTCCCATCAGCGGCAGCATGGCGGCGTTGGCGAGATGGAACAGGGCCAGACAGCAGCCGAGGATCAGCAGCGGGCGGTGCCGCAGCAGATGTCGGAACGAGATCGTGTTCCGGGCCGCCGGTTTTGGCACGCCGCCATGAGACCGCTCGACGTTGATCTCGCGTGACGAGATCATGCGGAGCGCGAGGAGCGCTGGCACGAGAAGAATGGCGGTGACGATGAACACCGCGCGTGCCGAGAGAAAATAGCCGCAAGCCCCCATCGCGGCGGCCGCTAGGCTATTTCCGATGGAGGCAAAGCGGGCGTTGCGGCCGAACCGCTCGCCGATCGCAGCGTGTCCGACGAGGCCGAGGCTGATCGCGGCCATCGCCGGCCCGAGCACGCAGCTCGCCGCGGCATGAAGGACGGCCGCTGCCAGCACCGCCGGAAAGATCGGCCAGCCCGCATAGATCAGTGCGCTCGCGCTGATAGCTCCGATCGCGAGGCCCGCGACCAGCCGTTCGGAGCGGGCGATGTCGACCAGCGTGCCGCCCGGCACCTGCCCGACCAGCGCGACCAGACCCGCAACCGACAGCACCAATCCGATGTCGACCTGGGTCCATTTCTCCGTTGTCAGGTAGACCGCGACGAACGGGCCGAAGCCGGTTTGGACGTCGGCGACACAAAACACGAACCAGTCGAGCCCGCGAAGGCTGCGTTTGGACGGCGCTGGCGGCGGTTCGTCGGTGGCCGGTTGACGAGGCACAAGCGACAGCACCCGATCGCCGCTGCTTGGCCGTGACGGCGTATCTTCATCGGGTTCGTCGATCGCACGCTGGATCGGCTTCGCAGGCAGATTAACGCTCCGGCGACACTAAGCTGAGGCGAGATCCATCAGAATCATTCATTGAGCCGATAACGGTGATCGGCTTTCCCTCCTGGTATTCAGGCGCGGTCTTGACCTGATCCCGCGTGAATTCGACAGTGATGTTGCTGCGCTCATCTTTCAGCGCGAACAGCAGCGCGTTCCAATCGACCGCGATCTTGCGGCTGCCGACGCCGAGGAACCCGCCGAAATCGATCACTGCGGCGCGCGGGATGCCCGTTTGATCGACGATGATGTCGATGATGCGGCCCATGCTTTCATTGGCGGCGCTGCGCACCGGCCGACCGAGAACGCCGCCGACCTCGCTGGTGTAGAGCACGATGATGGGCGGCTTGCCGGCGGGATCAGCGGATGCCGCGGGCTCAGCCTGACTGGAATTCTGCCTCTCATTTGGCGCACGACGCCCGGCACGTGCTGGCGCTGGCTCGGATGGCGCAAGCCCGGTAGTTTCCTGTGACGGCGGGGGCTGGGGCCGTTCCGCCGCGGTCAGCAACGGCGACATCCAAACCGCCAGGATCACAACCGCGGACAGCGAAATAAAACTCGCCGTCAGTTTCGTGAACATATGTCGGCGCATGAGACCCTCCCGCGATGGCCCGCAGCCCCAACATCAACTTGGACTGCTAGCCGTTGTTCCCGCAAAGGGGGGCTGTTCGGCGTGCCGCGAAAGGACCCGGTACACCGCCGCGGTCAGGGCGAAAACACGGCGGAAATCTGGATTGTTCCGCGCGAGCGCGAGATATCCAGCGCGACCTCGTCGTGATGCCGCCAAATCTTGAGGTCGACGGTGGCGTCGTCCAACTGCAGGTTCCGCAGCCGGATCTCGTCGAGAAACGAAGGCAGCCGCGGATTTCGCAGACGAATTTCGCCGTGTTCGGGATCGAATTCGAGTCCGAGCGACGCCTCGATCAGGCTGAATGGCGTGGCGCTGGCCCAAGCCTGCGGCGCGCAGGCGACGGGATAGAGCGTGGGTCCGCGGCCGCGCTGGCGCTGGAAGCCGCAAAACAGCTCCGGAAGGCGCCTGAGGTCCATATAGGTTGCCGCATCGAACAGACCTTTGAAGGTCTGCGTCACCGCTCGCTTCAAGCCGTAGCGGGCGAAGCCGAGCGCGATCAAGGCGTTGTCGTGCGGCCAGATCGAGCCGTTGTGATATGACATCGGGTTATAGCGTGCTTCACCCTTGGCCACGGTCCGGATGCCCCAGCCGGAGAAGAACTGCGGTCCGAGCAGCCCCTCGGCCACTTTGGCCGCGCGCTCGGCACGCGCGATGCCGCTGAACAGCACCTGTCCGGCGTTCGAGGTCCGGGTCCGGCAGGGCTTTTTTTCGCCATCGAGCGCCAGCGCGTAGGTCTCGAGCTCCGGGCACCAGAACGCGGCCTCGAAGCGCTCGGCGAGCCGGTTGGCCTCGGATTGGAGTTTGTTCGCCTGTTCCTCACGTCCGAGCCGGCGCGCGCAACGCGCCGCCGCGTGCTTGGCCGCATACACGTAGCCCTGCACCTCGGCGAGCGCCACGTTGCCTTCGGCGAGGCTGCCGTCGGCATGGAAGATCGCATCGAAGGAATCCTTCCAGCCCTGGTTCATCAGGCCCTGGTCGGTAGCGCGCTGGTACTCGACGAAGCCGTCGCTATCCGGATCGCCCGGGCCGTCGATCCAGCCGAGCGCGGCCTCGATGGCGGGCCACAACGCGGCAATGGTCGACATGTCGCCGGTTCGCTCGGCATACAGGCCCGCAAGCAGGACGAACAACGGCGTCGCATCAACGCTGCCGTAGTAAAGCCCGAACGGCACCTCGCGCAGCGCCGCCATTTCGCCCGAACGCATCTCATGCAGGATCTTGCCAGGCTGTGCATCGGCCGCCGAATCGTTGGCTGTAGCTTGGTAGGCCGCGAGGCGGGCCAACACGCCGCGCGCGACGCCGGGGTTGCACCACAGCATTTGCATCGCGGTAATCAGGCCGTCGCGCCCGAATGTGGTCGAATACCAGGGAATACCGGCGTACGGATATCGCCCCTCGGGCGTGCGGGTGCTGAGAATGGCAAGGTCGGCGGCCGAGCGGCACAGCACCTCGTTGAACAGATTGTTCGAGGTCTCGATCGTCGTCATTCCAGAAGTGACGGCGCGCCGTTCGCGATTCGCTGTGCGCAACGCCCGGTGGAAGGCAAGCGGCCTTGGCTCCAACGCGTCGCAAGTGATGGCCATGAAGCCGCGGCTTGCCTCGCCCGACGCAAGCGTCAGATCGTAGCTGGCGAGGTCGCGGCTGAGCCTGGTGGGTGGCGGATCGAACGACAGCGTCGTACGGCGTATTCGTCCATCGAGTCCCTGATAGCTCAAAACTGCCTGATCGGATCCGATTCGCGCAGGCGTCAGCACACCGCGCCGATTGCGGAGGGTGCCGCGCACCTCGAACACGTCGGCGAAATCGCTGCCGAACCCGATCTGCAGCCGCAAATCCACCGGAAGGCTGCCGTGGTTGCGTACCGCGAGCCGCTGATAGGCCGTGCCCCGCCATAGGAAGATTGTGCGCACGATGTGCAGGGTGTCCTTGTGCAGCACCAGCCGGCCGTCGGCGAACATGTCCGGGTTGGTCAGGTCGACGGTCAGGAGCGTGTTGTCATCGCGGACGTTCGATCCGAGTAGCAGCGGCTGCAGCTCGTTGATGGTGAGCTCGAGTCGCGACAGGAAGCGGGTGTCGCAGTGAAACAGGCCATCCGGTCCGCCGGCGCTGGCGCCGCAATCGCCGTAGCTGTCGACCACAATGAACGTGTCGTCCGATTTTAACGAACGGCGCGGGCGGCTCGCCGGACCGGTCGCCGGAATATAGAACGGGGCTTCGAGGATGGTGTCGGCCGAAGCTGTCGCAATCGGCGCGGCGCTTGGATTTGAATTCATGGAATCAGGTGCTTGTTTGCAAATTCGCAGCCGCCCCTTACTCAGGTACAACGCTCCGCCGCGCGGTTGGTTCAGATGCCCGGCAGGCAGCTCACCGATCTCATTCTGACGGCCGGCGGCAACCGCTTTCAATCCGAGCCCACACCCGCTCCGGGTTCAAAAGCCGACGTGGCAGCCAATTTCGACCATCTCTGGTTTATTCGGCGGAGGCCGGTTTAGCCATAGCGGCGCGCACTACCGTCCACTGTTATCACGCTGCCTGCCTTCGATCGAAGCCCACCTCTCGAATCCCACAATCGATTTGAATTCATCGAAGCCTGCGCCCTTGCCGATGAAGCTCAGATCATCCGCCTTCAGCTTCGACAGGATTCCCTGCATGGTCCGCACCGAATGCAGCAGCAGCGAAATTCCGTACACGCCCATCCCGAAGCCAAGCTCGATGAGTTCAGACGGCTTGAGAACCGGGGTGCGGCCGCCTTCGAGCATGTTCGCCATCTGCGGAACATCGAAGGTCCGTCCGATCAGCGTCAGTTCTTCAATGTTGTGCGGAGACTCGATGAACAGTCCATCCGCGCCGGCAGCGAGATAGCGCTCCGCCCGTCTGAATGCGTCATCGAGCCCGGTCACATCGCGTGCATCGGTACGGGCAAGGATGAAGGTTTCCGGGTTCATGCGGTTCTGGACCGCTGCGCGGATATTGGCTTCCATCCGGTCCATCGGGATCACATCCTTGCCGGCGATGTGACCGCAGCGCTTCGGGGCGACCTGGTCTTCGAACATCAGCGCAGTGACGCCAAGACGTTCGTAGGTATGGAGCGTATGCACCAGTGTCTTGGTGTCGCCGTAGCCGTTGTCCCCGTCCACCATGACGGGAAGGTCGCAGGCCGAAAGTATGTCGCGGACCGCGGTGCTGATCTCGCCTAGCGTCGCAAGGCCTACGTCCGGCAGACCAAAGCGCGCGCCAATGAGCGGGAAACCTCCTATGAAATAGGCCTTGAAACCGGCCTGCTGGATCAATCGCGCGCTGATCGCGTCATGAGCGCCCGGCAGGGTGAGGAAGCCTTCGGTTTTCAGGATCGACCGAAAGCTCATGGCTGCACCTTGATGTTGGCATCGCGAATGATTGCGCTCCAGCGCGCGGTGTCCTCGGCGATCACCTGGCGCATGCCGTTCGGGCTGGGCGTTGTTGCTTCCGCGCCGAATTTGGCGAGTTCTGCGATCACGCTCGGATCTGCGACGATCGCAGAGAGTTCGCTGCTCAGGCGTTCGGTGACGGCGGCAGGGACGCTCGCCGGAGCAAGCATTGAGACCCAGCTGAAACCCTCGAAACCTGGTACGCCCGATTCCGCGATCGTCGGAATGTCCGGCGCAAGCGGCGATCGGGTCAGCTTGGTGATACCGAGACCTTTCAGCTTGCCTTCACGGATCATCGGCAAGGACCAGAGGATATTGTCGAACAGGTAATCCATTCGTCCTTCGATCAGATCAGGGGCGGCCTGCACGCCCGCCCGATAAGGGACATGGACGGCATCGATTCCGGCACGGGCTTTGAACAATTCGCCGATCAGGTGAGTGATCGTTCCGGACCCGCTAGACGCGAAGGAGAGCTTTCCTGGATTGGCTTTGGCGTGCTGGATCAACTCGCTTACGGAGCTTACGGGCAGTTTTGGACTTACGATGAGAATGTTTGGCAGCGCCGCGACGATCCCGATCGGGCTTAAGTCGCGGACCGGATCGAATGTCATCGTGGCACGTTGCAGGATCGGCAGGATCACGAGCGCGCTGTTCGTGCCGAACAGCAGCGTGTAGCCGTCCGCTTCCGACCTGGCGACGGAAGCGGTGCCGACCATACTGGCGCCACCCACACGGTTGTCGATCACCACCGATTGACCAAGCCGCTTCGATAACCGGTCCGCGATAAGGCGGCCGATCGTATCGGTAGCGCTGCCCGCCGGGAAAGGAACGACAAGCGTGATCGAGCGCGCCGGCCAGCTCTGCGACCATGCCGGAACAGGCACGAGCGCCAGAACCGCCGCAAAAGCCAAGATGAGCGGCTGCATCATCGGTTTATCTCCGCTTCGATCGAGGTCTGTTTTACTGCTTCGTCTTGAGTTCGATCAGTCTATCAATGGGATTTGGGCGTGTGTGGACCGAAAACCTTGTCCTCGTTAATTGGCTGTCAGTTGCGCTCCGGCCTATTCGGTCGTCAGCTTGATCTATTCATTCTGGAATAGCGGCAGTGCCTCACAGCATCCATCGATGCCGCATTCAGGCGTGAGGGCCGCGAGAGAACCGCAATCATCGCCTCCCTCAGCCCAGCACTTGAGAGATCAGAAAGGCGTACTCTTCTGCGGTTTCTTCGAGAGAAACGTAGCGGCCCGACTTGCCTCCATGGCCGGCGCCCATGTTTGTCTTGAGCAGCAGAAGATTCCTGTCGGTCTTGGTGGCGCGCAGCTTCGCCACCCATTTCGCCGGCTCCCAGTAGGTAACCCGCGGATCGCTGAGCCCCGCCGTCACCAGCATCGGCGGGTAGGCCTGCGCGGTCACGTTATCGTAGGGGCTGTAGCTGCGGATAAAGTCGAACGCCCTCTTGTCCTCGATGGGATTGCCCCATTCGGACCACTCGCCGGGTGTCAGCGGTAGCGTCCCGTCAAGCATGGTGTTGAGCACATCCACGAACGGAACGTGCGCGGCAACCGCGCCATAAAGCTCCGGCGCCTGGTTGACGATCGCGCCCATCAGTTCGCCGCCGGCGGAGCCGCCTGCCGCGGTGACGCGCCCACGTGCGGTGAAGCCCTGGGCGATCAGGAAGCGCGTGACGTCGACGAAATCGTTGAATGTATTGGTGCGTTTCTCCAGCTTGCCGTCGAGATACCAACGATAACCGAGGTCGTCGCCGCCGCGGATATGCGCGATGGCACAGGCGAAGCCGCGGTCCAGCAGCGACAGACGGTTTGCCGAGAAGCCGGGCGGATAGGCGTAGCCGTAGGCGCCATAACCCTGGATGTGCAGCGGCCGGGACCCATCCTTCACGAAATCCCTGCGATAGACGACCGAAACGGGAATCAGCGTGCCGTCCCGCGACGGAGCCATCAGGCGTTCGCTCGCATACCTCGACGCATCGTAGCCGCTGGGAATTTCCCGTACCTTCAGTGTCTCCAGTCGGTCGTCGGCGATGTGGTAGTCGTAGACCGTGTTGGGCGACACCATCGATTCGTAGCCTATACGCAGTCGGTCGACGCAATACTCGGGATTGTGGGACAGCGCGGCAACGAAGCTCGCCTCTGGGAACGCGATGTAGCGTTCTGCGCCGCTGGCGTAGTCGCGGAGTCGGATCTGCGACAGGCCGTCCACGCGTTCCTCGACGACCAGCAGATTCTCGAAGGTCGTGACCGATTGGATATAGTGGCGATCGTCGCCCGCGATCAGCTCGGTCCAGTCACCGGGCTTTGACACCGGTGCCGTCACCACCCGAAAATTGGGATGCGTGTCGTTGACGTGGATATAGAGCGTGCCCTCGCGCTCGTCGACGTTGTACTTCCGGTCCGTTCTGCGGGGCGATACCAGCACCGGCGTTGCCGCGAAGTCGTCCATCGGCAGCAAATAGACCTCGTTCGTCGCATGATCGCCGGTGGTGATGAGTGCAAAGGCCCGCGATTGGGAGCGGCCGATCGACACGCCAAATTTCTCGTCCGGCTCTCGGTAGATGGCACGATCCGCCGACTGCTGATCGCCAAGTCGGTGGTGCCAGACGGTCTTTGACCGCCAGTGCTCGTCGGCGTCTGTGTAGAGAAAACTCCTGGAGTCCGCCGCCCAGACCAGACCGTAGCGCCAGTTCTCGATCAGGTCGGGAAGCTCCGCGCCGGTTTCGAGATCGCGCACCTTCAGAACGAAGCGTTCGGAGCCGTCGGTGTCTACGGCATAGGCGAGCAGGCGGCCGTCCGGGCTGATGGCGTGGCCGCCGAGCCGGAAATATTCGTGAGCTTTCGCGAGCGCCGGTTCGTCAAGGATGACGGCATCGGGGCTCCCGCCAGCCGGCCGCCTGTACCACTTGCGATATTCAGCGCCGGGATCGAAGGCATTCCAATAAACGAATGCGTCGTCCTTTTGCGGCACGCTGGCATCGTCGTCCTTCACCCGGCCTTTCATTTCGGCGAACAGCGTGTCGATGAGCCCTCGACACGGCTTCATCGCCGCTTCGAAATAGGCGTTCTCCTCGTCGAGATAGCCGAGCACGTTCGGGTCGTTGACCTGCGGGTAGGCGGGATCGTGAAGCCAAGCGTAAGGGTCTTCGATGGTGACGCCATGATGCGTGACGCTGTGCGGCACGCGCCGCGCGACGGGGATGTCCGGAAGATCCATTGGCATGGGCGGGTGGCAGGATGCAGGAGTGTGTGCGTCACCATACTGGCCGCGCCCGCGAAGTCGAGACGGCAATGATTTGACCGCGCCACCGTCGTCCCGCGGGCAGGGGTAGCCTAAGAGGCGAGGGGCTGTCTCGCCGACCGCGGGCGGCGCCCGAAAGCGTCACACTGGAATTTCAATTGCGCCGCGCGAAACGGCTGCGATCATGCGGCCTTGAATAGTCGGCGATGGGGCCGACAGGGATGATGCCGTTCGAGCCGACCGGGCCAGCCTTGCTGAAAACGCCCTGTTTCATGCCGGCGACGTCGCAGACGTCCGCTATGCCCGGCGTCTGGTAGAGGTCTCGAAGGTAGTTCGACAGATTGGGGTACTCATCAAGACGACGCAGGTTGCACTTGTAGCCGACATAATAGCATGGGTCGAAACGCACCAGGCTCGGAAACAGCCGCCAGTCTGCCTCGGTGTCGACGTCGCCGCACAAATAGCGTTGCTCCGAAAGCCGCTGCTCCAGGCTGTCCAGCGTCCCGAACAGGAGCTTGACGGAACTGTCGTAGGCCTCCTGTGAGATCGAGTAGCCGCAGCCATTGACGGCATGGTTCACGCCTTTGAGGACGAGTGCATTCGTTGCATCGATCTTGGGGCGTAGCGCCTCAGGGTAGTAGTCCGGCGACGGCTCCGCGATGCCGGAAAATGCCGTGTTGAACATCCGAATGATTTCGGAGGATTCATTATTGACGACGCGGCGTGTCTTGGCGTCCCAAAGCGTCGGAACCGTCACACGAGTCGTGCAAGTCGGATCGCCGATGGTGTAGAGCTCATGCAGCCATCGCACGCGCCGATCGGTGCCGGGCACGATGTGGCCCGCTTCCCCGAATGACCATCCCTGGCCACCAGGCTCTTGAAAGGTGTCGGTCAGCGTCACGAACGGCTCGAGCCTTTTGAGCGTGCGCATCAACGTTGCGCGATGCGCCCACGGGCACGCAACGGCGCAGTAAAGATGATATCTGCCGGGCTCGGCGGGAAACTCGGACTGGGCCTCGTTGCTGATGCGGTCGCGGAAAACGGAATCGCGCTTGAAATAAAGTCCTCGATCATCGTGTTGGGCGAGGACATTCTCGGCGCTCCATTTCCCGTTGACGAGCTGTCCCATTCATCCTCTCCTGAACAAATGCACGTGCCCCCTGGCAAACGTCTGCGCGGAGCACGCCGCTACCCCCGCGCCTTCATCGCCTCAAACCGCGCCAATGCTTCTTCCGTACCGGCCCGGGCCAATGCGCGATTGGCATCCTGGATCGGCGCGTTGCGATCGTAGCTCGCCTGCCGCAACATGTTGCTGCCGCGAAGCTTCGGCCGTACCTCCTCGGCGATCAATTCGAGGCTTCGCTGCGTCGCCTGCCAATTGGCCCAGTCCTGCGCGAACACGAGGACGCCGCCAAAGCCGCCGGTGACCTCAAGCATGTGCTCGATCTTCTCCACTGCATCGTCCGGCGTACCGATGATCGCGCGCTCGTTTTCCAGCATCCAGCTCACCGGATCGGCGAGCCCGCGCGGTGGAGGATTGGGCGCGGGTACGATGTCGTTGGCATAGCCGATCCATTTTTCGAGGCCGTACTCCACATCCTTGCGCGCCTGCTCGCGGCTTTCCGCGATGTGCATCTGCACCGTAAACTGCCAGCGCGAGCGGTCAGCGGCATGGCCGTGACGGCCGCATGTTTCTTGGTAGATGTTCCAGTTGGAAACATGATGCTTCAGGGAGGCGTCGTCGACGCCAGACAACACCATCAGGCCGGCCCCGTGCCGTCCCGCCGCCACCGCGCCGGCCGGCGAGCGGACAGACGCAATCGCAATCTCCATCATCGGCTTTGAATAGCAACCGACGGACAGCCGCGCCTCGCACAGCTCGAACCAGCTGGTTTTTTTGGTAACCGTCTCACCGCGCAGCAACGCGACGATGCAATCGAGCGCCTCGTCCATGCGCGGACGCAGATCGACCGGCGCAAGACCAAACATCTTGGAGTCCGATGGCAGAGCACCCGGCCCGGCACCAAACATCACGCGGCCGCGCGTCATGTGATCAAGCTGCGCCATCGTTTCGGCCACGATGAACGGATGATGATAGGGCAGCGATTTCACGCCCGTGCCCAGCCTGATGTGCTTCGTGCGCTCCGCTGCTGCGGCAATAAAGACTTCAGGAGCCGCGATGATCTCGAAGCCTCCGGAATGATGCTCGCCGATCCACGCCTCGTCGAAGCCTAGCCGATCCAACAGCGTCACAAGCTGTAGATCCCGTTCGAGGGCGTAGGTGGGATCGAGATTGGTGGCATGGAATGGCCCCATGAACATGCCAAAGCGCAGCGAATGGTGGGACAAGCCGCTTTCTCTGGACGCACTCATGTTTCCCGCCCTTCGCCCGTGCAAGTCGACGACCATGCCGTGCTTGATATCAATCACGAGACATGGATCAGCCGCAACTCTATCGGACCGGCAATGCCTTGTTGCGTGCCAGGGCTTTCGGCCAGCGAAGACGCAGCAGGTGTCGTGCCATGTTTCGCTGTTCGCGAGCCACGCCACGCAGCGCAGTTCCTAACGAAGAGACCGTGATAACCCTTGTTGCCGATCGATTCTGGCCGCTGCTCCGGTTCACGCGGTCCTAGGGCTTGCCCACCGCGATGAAGTCGTTGGTGTAGTAGGCCGACGGATCGGTGTTCTTCAGGCCCGAGTATTGCTTGAGCACGTTGAGCGAGTTTTGCCAGGTCGCTGCTTCGATCCAGCCGATCGGCTTTCCCGCCTTGAGCGCATCGCCATACAGCGTCTTCTGAAATGCGAGCTGCTTGGCCGCAAGCTTGGTATCGAATTCCGGGAAACGCGCCTTGCCGACCTGCACGGCTTCGTCGACGTGCTCGCTGCCGTAGGTGAAGCTCTTCACCGCGGCGGCGACGAAGCGTTTCACCAGATCGGGCTTCCTGTTCATCATGTTCACGCTGGTCGCGATGCCGTAGTCGAGAATGTTGACGCCATAATCGGCGAACAGAAGCATGTTGACTTCATGCCCCTGGTTCTCGATCGCAAGCCCCGACGAGTCATAGTAGCTGAGAATGGCGTCAACCTGGCCGGCGATCAGTGCCTTGACAAAGATGCTGGGGTCGAGCCCCTCCTGCTTGATCTTGGACATGTCGAGCTTGTTGGCGGCGACGAAGCCCGCGAACAACTGGGTGGTGGAGGCGCCCGGGGTCAAGGCCACTGAATGACCGACGATCTTCTCCGGGCGATCGATGCCGGTTTTTTTCATCGAAATGTACGCCGCACCGGTCTTTTGCCGAATTTGCGCGATGCCACGCACCGCGAGCCCCTTGTCGATCAGGAGACTTACCGAGCCGATATCGAAATAGCCGAAATCGTCGGAGCCGTTCGCGACCGTCGCGGCCGAGGGCACCGTGCCCTTGCCCTCCAGTATCTTCAGATCGATGCCTTGCTCCCGGAAGAAGCCTTTCTCCACGCCGAGATAGAGCGGCGAGAAACCGCCGATATAGGTCCAGCCCAGCCGCAAGGTAACCGGCTCGAGTGTCGGCGTGCCTTGTGCGGCGGCGCCCGTGGCGGTGGCGATCACCGCCAACAGCCCGCCGATCAACTTGGCACGTGCCGATCTCATGCTTTTCCTGATTGGAGTCATCGCCCTTCCTCCCTGTCTTTGGAATTTTCCCGATACTAGCCTGTCATCGTAAGGACCGCTCCGGTCTTGGCCTCCTGCGGCAACAAAACCGATCGCACCTCTTTGGCGCAAGCCTGCAACTGCGGATTGTTGAGCAGATCGGCACCCCGCGCCCGCCCGACCCCGATCCGGATGTTGGCAACGACGGTGCCAGGGTTTCCGGCCAGCACGACGACGCGGTCCGCCAGGCACACCGCCTCGCCGACATCGTGGGTGACGAACAGCACCGTCGGCTTCTCCGCCAGCCACATCCGCTCGAGATCGCGCTGAAGCTGCTCGCGGGTCAGGGCGTCCAATGCGCCGAACGGTTCGTCCATCAAGAGCAGGCCCGGTTTGTGGACCAGGGCGCGGCACAGCGACACGCGCTGCTGTTGCCCGCCGGAAAGCTCCCACGGATAGCGGTCGCCGTAACCGGCCAAACCAACGCGATCGAGCAGCTCTTCGGCGAGACGGCGCTGCTCGGCGACGCTGCCGAGATCGCGCATGCTGGTCTGCAATGTGATGTTGGCAAGCACCGTGCGCCACTCCAGCAGGACGGGCTTCTGAAATACGATGCCGAGGTCCTTGACCGGCCCGGTGACGCGTTCGCCTTTGTAGATGACGTCGCCCTGCGTGGGTATCGTCAGGCCGCCGACGATTTTCAACAGCGTAGTCTTGCCGCAGCCGCTGATGCCGACAAAGGCGACGAATTCACCCGCCGTGATCTCCAGGTTGATGTTGTCGAGCGCGGCGACAATCTCACCGCTTCGCGCGGTAAATCTCTGCCGCACGCCTGCGATCGTGAGGATCGGTTTGGCAGGACCGGTCATTGGGCTGTCACGCATCTTGCAGGCCGATCTTGCCAGCTTGCAGGGTGCGACGATAGCTGACGTGCCACGGGATCATCCAGCGCTCGAACAGGCCCACCGAGAAGTAGAACAGCGCGCCCATCGCCATCAGCGCAATGATCGTGCTGAACATCAGCGGCGAGTTGAGCAATCGCGCCGCGAGGATGATGAGATTGCCGAGCCCCTGATCCGATCCGACGAACTCGCCGACCACCGCGCCGACCAGCGCAAAATTGATGGCGATCCGCGCGCCGCTGAAAATCCGCGGCAACGCGTGTGGAAACTGGAACCGGACGAAGTACCGCAAACCTCTCACCCCCATCGATCGTGCGAGTTCCGAGGCTTCCTCATCGATCGACTGGAAACCGGCATAGGCATTGATGAGGATCGGAAAGAACGAGATCAGGAATGCGATCAGGACTTTCGATTCGATGCCAAATCCGAGCCACAGCAGTAGCAGCGGTGCAATCGCGACCTTTGGGGTGATCTGGGCAAACAGCACCGAGGGCCAAAGGATCATGGCGACGCGCGGAAAGCGGTCCAATACGAACGCGACGGCGATGCCCCCCGCGACCGCGGCGCCAAATCCGAGCAGGGTTTCGTGTGCGGTCACGCCGGCGTGCTTGAGCATGACCTGCCACTGGGCAAAACAGTAGGCCAGCACACTGTGCAATGGCGGCAACAGATAGTCCGGCGGCTGCAACAGCACGGTCGCTATTTCCCAGACCAGGCCGAACACGACGACATAGGCGACGACTCGCAAAGCCGTCCTCGTCGGCACGAGCCATCGGCCCTGACCATTGCGGCTTTGCATGCTTGTCATGAACTGAGCAGACCGAAATTTCGCACGTGCCAATGCACTGGCCGGACGACGTCGACCCTTTCCCTCGCGTGCGGATTGCACGCGTGAAATAAAGGCTTGTCAATGCGTTTGGTCGGTGGAACGATTTCGCGCGCGACCGTAGCACTTCACCGGCTTGCCCGCTTGGTGAAGTCTGTCTCAAGTTGGGCAACGGCCCGATGATTGACTTGACTGCCTCCTGCGTCTTGCCCGGCTGATGGGACATCAATGCACGCGTTGAACCCGACCTGGCGCGCGACCTTAAACATGAGCCTGCCTTTCATGGGACTCATGACATTCATCCTGCTTTGGGAATTGGTGGTCTGGATCTGGTCGCCGCCAGATTACTTGCTGCCGCCTTTCGTCACCGTTGCCCTCCGAATTTTCAACGACTGGAATTCGCTGGCGACGCACGCGTGGATCACCGGCTACGAGATCGTGCTCAGTTTTCTTGCGGCCAGCGCCGCAGGCGTTGTCGGCGCCGCGGCTCTGCACTTCTACCCGCGGTCCGGCAAAATCCTGATGCCAGTGCTGATCTTCGTTCAGATCACGCCGCAGATTGCGATTGCTCCGATTCTTTTTCTGTGGCTTGGCCTCGGCCTGCTGCCGAAGGTGGTCATCGCGGTGTTGATTTCGTTCCTACCGATGCTGATCAATTCCTACATTGGCTTTCGATCGCTTGACGCCGACGTGCTCGACCTTGCGCGTTCGATGCATGTCGGGCGTTGGCGGCTGTTCACGCATTTCGAGCTGCCATCGGCGCTGCCGCACATGTTCGTTGGCGCGAAGATTGCGATGACCTACGCCGTGGTAGGTGCCGTGGTCGCGGAGTTCATGGCCTCCAATGCCGGTCTGGGATACGTGATCATGGTGGCGAACGGCCTGCTCGACGGGGCGCTTGGATTGGCGAGCCTGATCGTGCTGAGCATCGAAGGTCTTGTGCTCTACGTCCTGCTGTCGGTGGTCGAGCGGCTACTCACACCCTGGCAGATCGCGCAACGGCGCGCCATCGCCGTCAACCGCGCCTAACGAACTTCCTGCAACGCAAACGAGGTCAGGTTCAATGTTCAAGGGTTCCTCCAATATCGTGCTTCCCACGTCGATCATCGGATCGTTGCCGCGCCCGCACTGGTACACCGCGGCCTTGGGGCGCCGAAGTTTTCTCGAGGCGATGGTCAATTCGCGTTTCCGCGAACAGTACGAAGACGCGGTGAGCTCACATCTGCGCGCGCAGGAGGTCGCCGGGATCGACATCTGCACCGACGGCGACGCGCATTACGACGAAGAGGTCGGCGGGATGAGCTGGCAAAGCTATCCCGTCAGGCAAATGTCGGGATTCGCGGAGAAGGCCAAGCCGGTGGTCTATGCCGGAGGCGGCGCGGCGTTTCCGCGTGGCCATATTCTTCATGATGTTGTCGAAGCGCGCGTGCTGCCGCGGGTTGTCGGACCGGTCGGCGCGGGCGACTTGCAGTATGCCGCGCTGTGGAAGACGGCCCAGCGTATGACCAAGCGGCCGGTCAAGTTCGGCACCATTCTGCCCGAGCTTTTGGCGGCGTCAGTCGAGGACGAATACTACAAGGACCCGGTGGAGCGCACCTGGGCCTTCAGCAATGTCCTCAATGGCGAGCTCAACCAGCTTGCCGACGCCGGATGCCAGGTGATCCAAATGGAGGAACCGATGATCCATTCGGTTCCCGCGCGCGGCAAGGCATTCGGCAAGCTCGACGTCGACGACCTCGTCAAAGTATTCAACAACACCACCAAAGGACTGCGCGCCAAGACCGAAGTCTGGTGCCACACCTGCTGGGGCAATCCTTGTCAGCAGAGAATTTGGGATCAGGTTCAAAGCTATCAGCCGACGTTGGAGGCGCTCAACACGGTCGACGCCGACGCACTGACATTCGAGACCTGCTCGGTCGGCACCGGCGATCTCAAGGCGATCGGGCAAATCATCAAGGAGAAGAAGGTCGTCATCGGCGTGGTCGACCACCGGACCTTGCAGGTGGAGCGGCCGGAACAGGTCGCGGCGCTGATCCGTGAAGCGCTCAAGTACATCGAGCCGGAACGGCTGATCATTTCGTCGGACTGCGGCATGGGTCGCGAAGGCATGGGACGTCGGCATGCCGGATACAAGATGGTCTCGATGGTGCTGGGCACCAACATCATCAAGAAGGAGCTGGGGCTTCCGGAGGCCGAATGCCTCGCCGCCGATGGCCGATATTCGCTGTCGCCTTGAATCAAGCCCTCGCTGCTTGCCAACGCCAAGGAGGTGGATGGCGTGAACCTGGCTGAGGATTGCTCATGACGCAAAGCTGCGTGCCAGCCTGTGCGCCGAATGTCTGGTGTCGGGGGGCAAGCCGACCTGACGCGGCCATCGCCCGATGAGATTGGTACTGCCCCGCTCCGTTGGCGTGAACGCCGAGCGGGGGCGGAATTCAAATATGGGCGTCAACCGGGAAGTGTCCCGTTGTCGATTTAATCGATCTTGATCTTGGTCTCGCGCACCACCTTTGACCACTTTTCCGTTTCGCTGTTCAGGAGTGCGGCAAGTTCTGCCGCCGTGCTGTGTCGAGGTTCGAAGCCCAGGGTGTCGATCCGCTGCTTGATATCGGGCAGTTGCATGATGCGGCTAACCTGGGCTTGCAGCAGGTCGAGAATAGCTTGCGGCGTATCGGCCCGCGCGAATACGCCCATCCAAAAGCTGACCTCGTGGCCAATAATACCCTGCTCCGCGAGCGTCGGCACATCGGGGAAGAAGTGCGAACGCTTGGTGTCGGCGACCGCCAGCGCGCGGATGCTGCCTTGGGCGATATGCGGCCGCACCACCGGGATTACGATTTGAAACACCGGAGTTTGGCCTGACAGCACCGATTGGATCGCGGGCGCGGCGCCTTGGAATGGCACGTGGGTAATGTCGATCGCGTTATCGAGTCGGTACAGCCATTCGCCGGCGATATGCGGCATGGTGCCGTAACCCGGTGAAGCGTAGCTGTACTTGCCCGGATTGGCTTTGAGCAGCACGATCAGCTCCTTCATGTCCTTGACGGGCAGAGAAGAATTCACCGTGACCAGCTCCGGTCCCGACGCCACCAAGCTGAGCGGCGCAAAGCTCTTGAACGGATCGTACGGCACCTTGGCCCTGATGATCGGCTGAATGATGATGTCCTGGTTGGCAACGAGCAGCGTATAGCCGTCCGGCGCAGCATTCGCCGCGTTGCCGGTGCCGATGGTGCCGCCACCGCCCGGCAGATTCTCGACGAAGAAGTTGCCGCCGAGCGCTTCCTGAAGCTTCTGCGCCAGCAGGCGAGCGACAAGGTCGTTGGGACCGCCCGGCGCGTAGGGCACGATCAGCTTGACCGGCCGTGCTGGATAGTTCTGTGCATGGGCCATCCGATCGGTGGCGCATGCGGCAAAGGTGACCGCCAATATTACGGCGACGAGCCAATAACGCTTCATTTGCATTGCACTCTCCCCAGCGGGCCGCGGTCCACCCCTTAGGCCTCGCAACCTTTCGCCTGCCCAGTTTACGCGGGCAATCTTCACGACTGCAATTGGCATGACGGCTGCCGCCTGATCTTGATTTTATGTGTCAATGGGGTGTTGCCAATCCGCGGACCAGCCCCAGCTGTCTGGCGCGCCCGGGCGCACGCGGCCTTGATTACAAAAAATCCTGCGATAATCGTCATCACGAGTGACGACGATGTTATACAATGCAACAAAGCTGATGCCTCCGCGCGGTGCATGATGAAACGCGATAGTCTCCATTTTCTTTTCCTGAATATCGGGCACTTCCTCGATCACCTGTTCATGCTGATATTTGCAACCGCGGCGGCGCTTGCGCTCGCGCGGGAATGGAATCTGAGCTACGGCGAATTAGTCGGCTATGCCACGCCGGGCTTTTTTGCCTTTGGTTTGTGTTCGTATCCCGCCGGCTGGCTCGCCGACCGGTGGAGCCGCCAAGGCATGATGTGCGTGTTCTTCATCGGGATTGGCGTCGCTTCGATCGCTACCGGATTTTCGCGGACGCCTTTGCAGATCGGAGTTGGCCTGTTCGTCATCGGCGTCTTGGCGGCGATCTATCACCCGGTCGGCTTGGCGATGGTCACTCAGCGATGGAAAAATACCGGGATGCGCATTGCCGTTAACGGTGTCTGGGGCAATCTGGGAGTCGCGTGCGCCGCGTTGCTGACCGGGTATCTCATTGACAACAGTGGCTGGCGCGCGGCGTTCGTCGTCCCGGGCGCCATCTCCATTCTGATCGGGCTTTGTTACGCAGCGCTCTGCTGGACGGATCAGGACGAGAAAGAGCCCGTCGGCGCAACGGTTGCGACCTCGACGACGGGGAGTTCGTCGACGCGCGGGTCGCCTGCTGTTGCGGATTTCCTTGATCGTTTTCTTCACGGCCGCCGTCTCCAGCATCGTCTTTCAGGCGACAACCTTTGCATTGCCAAAAATATTCGATGAACGCCTGCAAGGCATCGTTGCGAAATCTGCGCAGCTGTTGGGATCGCTTGGCGTTCCGGGTCGTATCGACCTTGCCTCAATGGTCGGTGCGTTTGCCTTCGTGGTGTTCGTGATCGCATCCTTTGCCCAGCTCATCGTCGGGAGCCTGCTTGATCGCATTGGTCCGCGGCAGGTTTTCATAGGGGCCGCTGCGATACAGGTTGTCTTCTTTGGATTGATGGCCGGACTGCACGACGGCTGGGCGCTTGCGGTTGCGTTGGGGTTTATGCTTGGCGCCTTTGGCCAGATTCCGATCAATGATTACATGATCGGCAAGCTTGCCGCGGGTCCGGCGCGTGCCCGCGTCTATGGCGTGCGGTATGTGGTTAGTTTCACGGCGCTGGCCGCCTCTTTGCCGCTGATCGCATTCGTCTACGAGCAGTGGGGTTTCGACATGTTGTTTCGCATGTTGTGCGGTGTTACCTTGCTGATCCTGATTGCGGTCGCATGCCTGCCCCGTCGGATGCCGACTTTGACGGCGTAGCGGCACTGATGGCGCGGATCAAGGAGCTCGATGCCCAGGTCGTCATCGTCGGCGGCGGGCCGGTCGGCCTCGTGCTGGCGCTGCTGCTCGACTTCTACGGTGTCAAATCAACGATCATCAACACCGAGCCGAACGAGCGCTGGCACCCCAAGGGCAACGGCCAGAACGCACGGACGATGGAAATCTACCGGCAACTCGGCTTCTCCGATCAGGTGCGGGAATTGGGGCTGCCGCGCGATCATCCGTTCGACCAGGCGTATTTCACGCGTCTCAGCAAGCACGAGATTTTCCGCTTCTCGATGCCGAGCGGACTTGAGCGCGTGGCGATGCGCCGCGACATGCCGGTAACCGATCAATTCCCCGAGCCGATGTTCCACGTCAATCAGATGTTCGTGGAACGCTTCCTTCTGCAAAAGGCTCGCGACGCGCCGAACGTCGATGTGCGGTTCGGATGGGAAGCGCAGTGGTTCACGCAGGATGAAACCAACGTCCGCGTCAACGCCCGCGACACCGTCAGCGGCAAGGAACATGACCTGGACCGCCGAGTATGCGGTCGGCTGCGACGGCGCGCGCGGGTTCATCAGAAAGACCCTCGGCATCGAATACGAGGGCGATGTGCAGAAAAAGGATGCCTATTGGTCCGGTCAGTTCTTTTCAATTCACATGCGGATACCGGATCTCTATCCGAAATTCCTCGGACATCGACGCGCCTGGATGTACTGGGCGGTCAATCCCGATCCCAATACGCGCGGCGTCCTGATCACGCTGAATGGCGCCGACGAATTCATGATGCTGATCAAGCCCAAAAGTGGGCGGACGGACGTGGACAGAAACGAGGTGGCCGCGTGGGTCAAAGCCGCCATTGGCGAAGACATCCCGGTCGAGATCATCGGCCACTACCCGTGGAGCGCCGGCCAGGCGCTCGTCGCCGAACGCTATAAGGCCGGGCGCATCATGATCGCAGGCGACGCCGCGCATCTGTTCACCCCGACCGGCGGCTTCGGCATGAACACTGGCATCGAAGACAGCCATAACCTGGCCTGGAAACTGGCGGCGGTCTTGCAGGGTTGGGGCGGCGAGCGGTTGCTCGATTCTTACCAAGCGGAGCGCAAGCCCGCCGGCCCACCGCAACACCGGCGCTTCGCGCAAATATGCATCCTTGATGCACGACGCTGTCGTGCCTGACGACATTGAGGACGAGGGTCCAGCCGGTCATGCCGCGCGCGCGAAGGCGTCGCAAATGACCTATATCCGCAAGAACCATTTTTGCCGGCCGGAGCACGTCGACGCCGCCGGCGTGCAGATCGGTGGACGTTACGATGGCTCGCCGATCATCATTCCGGATGGCAATCCGCCCGCAGACGTCTTTCCGACCACCTACGATGAATACGTCCCAAGCGGCCTGCCGGGGGGGCGGGCACCGCATCTCTGGCTCGACGCCGAGCGCACCATGGGAAGCTCGCTGTATGACCGTTTCGGCAGGGGTTTCACGTTGCTGCGGCTTGGTGGCAGCAAGCTGAAAACAGACGCGTTCGAGAAATCGGCGGCGAAGGAGGGCATCCCGCTCACGCTGCTCGATGTGCCGATGCCGGAGGCGCGCGAGCTCTACGGCCGCGCTCTCATCCTGGTCCGGCCTGATCGATACATCGTCTGGCGCGGCGACACCGTCCCCGACGATGTGGGCTCGGTATTGGCAATTGTGACCGGCCACGCGATGGTGCGTCACGACAAAGAGTAAAGGTGATCGCAGCGGCTGGTATTGAAGCGGAATAGTGGGAGGATGCGCGATGACTGGGGAGAACACGATCGCGCGGCTTCGACCATGCCCGGCGTCATAGTGTCCGAGTCACTTTGCTCAGATGGGGCGGATTGTCGGGATCGAGGCCTCGCCGACGTGCCGCCACCTCGATTGCGCGATAGGCGGGGATGAGCATGAGAACGGGGTCGCATGCTGGGTGACCGTCACCGATCCAGGGCAGCGTCCCCGCCGCGCCGCCAGCGGTGAACATTCTTTCACCGGCGTGGTCCAGGTCGCGGACGAGGTCGTCGATGGCGGCTGCCGCCGGGTCGTTCTGTCGCAACACCAGCACCGGAGTTGCCGGCGTGATCGATGCGCGTGGGCCGTGTCGCAGCTCGGCCGCGCTGTAACCGAGCGTTGGGACCCGCAGGATTTCGCACACCTTCAGCGCGATCTCGCGGACGCAACCGAGGCCATATCCCCGTCCAACCACAAAGGCCGCTGCGGCGCCCGCTGCGCTGTCGGACCAGGCCGACCAGTCGCACGCCAGCGCGCCGGACAATCGCTGCGGAAGACGCCGCATGCCGTCGTTCAACTCGTCATCGCGCGCCAGCGTTGCCACCAACTGGGCCCCCGCGATCATCGACAGCGCCACGGTTTTGGTCGCCGCGATGGCCTGTTCGTGTCCCGCGCCGATCGGCAAGACCAGTTCGGACGCGGCGGCTGCGGGGGAGCTTTCGTCATTGACGATGGCAAGCGTCAGCGCGCCGGACTGGCGCGCCACCTGCGTGGCAGTGACGAGATCGGGACTGCGGCCTGACTGCGACACCACGATGAACAGGGCGTCGCGCATGTCCGGAGGCCGCTGATAGGCCGTCACGACGGATGGTGCTGCGGCGGATACCAGCACGCCCAGTCGCGTTTCGAAAAGGTAGCGCAGATAGACGCCGACATGACCCGAGCTGCCACGGCCGCAAAAGATGACGATGCGCGGCTTGGCCTGTTCGATCCGGTCGACGATTGCCGCGAACACGTCGGTGCGCCCGAGAAGTCGCTCGGCCGCCATCGGTATTTCGGCGGTCTCGCGGGCCATCGCGCTTTCGGCAGGCGGTTCAGCCATCGTCGCGCGTGGACTCGTTGATGGCGGATCGCAGATTGCCGCCATGGCGCTGCAGCAGCTGCGTGGCCTCGCTACGGTCCAGTCCGAAGCCGAGCAGGACCGCTGTCTTTACGTCGCCGTCGGCCTGTTCGAGATAGCGCGCCGCGTCGCGTTCCGGACAGCGAACGATTTCGCTGACCATGGCTTCTGCACGCCGTCGCAATTTGGCGTTCCGCGCCCGCATGTCCACCATCAACCCGCGATAGACACGGCCCATCCTCACCATCACGGCGGTCGAGAACAGGTTGAGCACGATCTTGTGGGCGGTGCCGGCCTTCATCCGGGTTGAACCGGCGATCACTTCGCTGCCGGTGTCGACCAGGATGCGATGGCGCGCGACGTCGAATAGCGGTGCGCCTGGATTGTTGGCGACGGCGATTGTCACCGCACCCGACTTATTGGCTGCGCGCAAGGCGCCGACCGTAAAGGGAGTCGTGCCGCTCGCCGCCACCCCGATGACGACGTCGTTGGCGGCGATTTTGGCGTCCGCCATGGCCTGCGCGCCGGTCGCCTCGTCGTCCTCGGCTTGCTCGGCGCTCTTGACCAGCGCGCCAAGCCCGCCCGCGATGGCAAACACAACGCGATCGGCTGGCCAGTTATAGGTGGGCGATAACTCGCTCCCGTCCTGCACGCCGATGCGCCCGGACGTGCCGGCTCCGACGTAGACGATACGTCCGCCTCGCTCGAGGGCCGGCACGGCGTCCTCGACGGCCGCGGCGATCGCGCCAAGCGCGCCGCGAACGGCGGCTGCTGCGGCAAGCTGCCCCTCATACATGGCCGCGATCATCTCGGCTGCCGACCAGGAATCGAGCTCGACGTAGCGTGGGCTCATTTGCTCTGTGGGCATGACCCTGTCTCGGTTAGGTTTGTAATCGCGGTCCATTCCATGCGTCGCCTCGCGCGCTAGGTCTCCGTCGCGGCACGCCGGGCGAGACGCAGCGCACCATCCACCGCATCGCCCTCGACCGGAACCAGCCGGCGCTGGACGTCCGGGGCCAGCCACGGCTGCATCGAGGATGCGAGTCCGCCGAGCAGGGCGACGCGGGAAGCGCCGCATTCGGACAGCCGGCGCACCAATTCGTCGATCTGCTCCGCGGCGTCCCGCACGATCCGGCGCGCCACCGGATCTCCGGCATCGGCATGGCGCATCACCAGCGGGGCGAAGGTCGCATACTCCGTGCCGGTGGCGCGATCCATCCAGGCAACAGCCTCGAACGGATCGTTGTGAAAGCGCATCATCACGTCGCGCGTTAGGCTGGTGCCGACGGCGCGCTCATCATAGGCCCGCAATGCCAGGCGGATGGCGTGCAGCCCGAGATCGGCGCCGCTGCCCTCGTCGGATATGGGAAAGCCATAGCCGCCGACCCTGATCTCGCGCTCACCGACAACCGCAAAGCCGACGCTGCCGGTTCCGACGATGACGATGCCACCGTCTTTGGCGCCATGCGCGCCGATGCAGGCGATCGTCGCGTCATGGGCGTAAACGACGGAGCGAAACGGATGCGGCTGCGTCATGAGCTCTTCATGCGCCCCTTTGCGGCCGACCCCGGCAAGCCCCACGGCAGCATGCATGGAACGGAGCGCGTTGGCATCGAGGCCGGCTTCCTCGAGTGCCGCACGGCAGGCCTTTTCCACTTCGACAAGCGCGCGGTCGACTCCCAAACGCAGCGCAGCGGGACCGGCAATGCCGGTTCCAAGCAAGCATCCCTCTGCGTCCTCGATGCGCGCACGGCAACCCGTGCCGCCACCATCAACGCCGACGAACAGCGGACCAGGTTGTGACGCTGCCGTCATCCCGCGACCCGCTCGATATCGGCACCGCACTGCACCAGCTTGCGGTCGAGCAACTCATACCCGCGATCGAGATGGTACACCCGGTTGACCGTCGTTTCGCCTTCCGCGACCAGAGCGGCGAGGACCAGGCTCACCGATGCGCGCAAGTCGGTGGCCATCACTTCGGCGCCATGCAGCCGCTCGACGCCTCGCACCAGCGCCGTCGAGCCTTGCAGGGCGATATTGGCACCGAGCCGTCCGAGCTCGGGCACGTGCATGAAACGGCTTTCGAACACGGTCTCACGGATGACCGATGCGCCCGGTGCGATGGTCATCAACGCCATGAACTGCGCCTGCAGATCGGTGGGAAAGCCGGGATAAGGCTCTGTCGCCACGTCGATGGCCTGTAGGGGACCGGAGCGGACAACCATCAACCCGCGATCGGTCGGCCAGATCTGAACGCCGGCGCTTTCCAGGACCGCACCGACAGAGCCGAGGTGCTCGAGATGGGCGCCGAGGATCTCAAGATGACCTCCGGTGATCGCGGCGGCGATGGCATAGGTTCCGGCCTCGACTCGGTCGGTTATGAGATCGTGGCGCGCGCGATGCAGCGCATCAACTCCCTGCACCAGAATATGGTGCGTTCCGACACCCTGAATGCGCGCGCCCATCGCCACCAGGCAGAGCGCGAGGTCGCAGACTTCGGGATCGCGCGCTGCGTTCAAGATTTCGCTTTCACCCCGAGCCAGCGCCGTCGCCATCAAGGCTGTCTCGGTCGCCCCGACGGATGGCGAGGACAACACGACGCGGCCACCGCGCAGCCCGTCGCCTTTGGTCCGCGCGTGAATGTAACCGGACTCCATGTCGACGTCGGCCCCGAGCGCCTCCAGTGCCTTGAGGTGCAAGTCGATCGGACGCGCACCGATCGCGCATCCTCCCGGCATGGATACGCGCGCAGAGCCGAAGCGGGCGAGCAGCGGACCCAGAACCAGAATGCTGGCGCGCATGCGGCGCACCATGTCATAGGGCGCCTGAGCGTTGCGGGCTTCGCGGGCGTCCAGCACCAGCGTTCGCCCGGGACCGCGATTGGCAACCACGCCGAACTCCCGCATCAGGGCGAGCATGGAGTTGACGTCGGTCACTTCGGGAACGTTGCCCATTTCCAGCCGTTCGGAGCTCAGCAGCGCCGCGGCAATCTGCGGCAGGGCTGCATTCTTGGCTCCGCAGATCTGGACCGAGCCCTCAATGCGTCTGCCGCCACGAATGACCAACCGGTCCATCTTGCTTTCTCTTTCGTCGCCTGAAGGGCGATAGCGAAAACCGACGCTGCGTTGCGACCAGCCGCACCGGTTTCGGTGCATCATCCCGTCACAAGCGGCCACGTGATCCGCGGGTGATGCCCTTAGGGATTCGGCGTCCTATAACTTAGATTGGGTTGGTCGTCCTACCAATCCAGCCCGTATGGACCGAGATGAGCCCTGGTCGGAACAATCCTTCAATCGCCGAGGGGCATGCCGTCCTGGCGGATCGGGTTTTTGACGGTCACCGCTGGCATGCCGAAGCCGCGGTGCTCATCGGGCAGGGGCGCATCGTTGGACTGGCGCGGTGGGGCGACGTTCCTCCCGATTGGCCGCAGACACGTCTTCCGGCGGGCTCCTTCCTGGCTCCCGGCTTCATCGATCTGCAGGTCAACGGGGGTGGCGGCGTTCTCCTGAACGATCAACCGACGGCCGACGGCATGCGCGCCATAGCCCGGGCGCACCGTCGCTTTGGCACGACCGGCTGCCTGCCAACCTTCATCACCGATACACCTGCGCGGATGCGAACCGCAGTCGCGGCGGCTCGCTCGATCGCCGGCCAAGACGGAGTCCTCGGCCTGCATCTGGAAGGCCCGTTCATCAGTCCGCGGCGTCCGGGTGTCCACCGGCCCGATCGGATCGCGCAACCTGGTGCGGGCGACTTGGAGGAATTGTGCGAACTCGCCCGCATCGGCAGGTCACTGGTCACGCTGGCGCCCGAATGCGTTCCGGCAGGCTTCGTCCGGAAATTGGCCTCCGCGGGTGTGCGGATTTCGATCGGTCACAGCGAGGCGCCGGCGGCCGTTGTGACGCAGGCGGTCGCCGATGGCGCAACCGGCGTGACCCACCTGTTCAATGCCATGCCGCCATTGAGTGCGCGTGACCCGGGGATCATCGGTACGGCGCTGGCAGAGCAAAGGTTGACGGCTGGCCTCATCGTCGATGGGGTGCATGTCGATCCGGTATCGATCCGGGCGGCGTTTGCGGCCAAGAGCTCCGACCGGATTGCCCTGGTCACCGATGCCATGCCGACCGTTGGGACATCCCTGGATCGTTTCGAACTGGTCGGCAGAACTGTCAAGCTGACCGACGGACGGCTCACGACGGAAGAGGGCACCTTGGCCGGCGCGCACCTGGATATGGCCTCGGCGGTGCGCAATGCGGTCAGGCTGGCCGAGCTTCCCCTGGAGGATGCGCTACGCTCAGCTTCACTGACGCCCGCGCGCTTTCTCGGCCTCGACAACGAGCGGGGAGTGCTGGCGCCAGGAGCTCGCGCCGATATCGTTGCCCTCACTCCGGAGCTGAGTGTCGTGGCGACTTGGCTCGATGGCGATATGGAGGAGCGGCCTGCGTCCTCGAAACGTCAATAGCGCACGTGGTCCTGCCGCTGGCTCGACCAGGCCTGCTCATCCGCACGCGCCAGCGCATCCAGATCGTGCGGTGCCGCCGACGGGTCGTCGACCCATTCGCGCAACAACGGGCTGCCGTTGATCACGTCGATGGCGAGCCTGCCGCTCTCATACTCGTAGGGGAAATCCCGCCACAGCGGATACTCCGGGTACAAACGCCGAATCGCCTTGAAGGCGAGCGCCTGGATGCGCCAGGGCTTGAATGCCTGGTGATCGTAGCCGGGACCTTCCGTGTGGATCTGCACGCCGTGGCAAAGCTGGCCCGCGTGTTTGTGAAACGTGGGCTCGAACCAGCACTCGCGCAGGCGTGCAACCATCAAGCCACCGCGGCGCAAGGGTTTGCATTTCCGTCATGACGGCCCGCGCATCGATATCGGGAGCGCCGAACAGTTCCAGCGGCCGCGTGGTGCCGCGTCCTTCCGAGAGCGTCGTGCCCTCCAGCATCACGGTCCCCGCATAGGCGCGTGCCATCCACAAGTTCGGCGCGTTGGGACTGGGGTTGATCCATGGGCGTTCGCCCAACGGCCAACCGAAGCCCGCCGCGGCATTGGGCTGCCAATCCTGCATCTCGATGATCCGATACTCGACGTCGAGCTTGAGCGTTCGGATGAACCAGAGACCCAGCTCGCCGAGCGTGAGCCCATGACGCATCGGCAACGGTCCTGCACCGACAAAGCTTTCCCAGCCGGCGCGGAGCGTCAAACCTTCGACAGGACGCCCCACAGGGTTGGGTCGATCCAGGACCCAGACAGCCTTGTGGTGCTGCGCTGCCGCTTCCAAAACGTAACGCAGCGTCGTGATGAACGTATAGATTCGACATCCCAAATCCTGCAGATCGACCAAGATCACATCGAATGCATCCATCATCGCATTCGTCGGCCTGCGTACTTTTCCGTAAAGGCTAAAGACCGGGATGCCATGCACCGGATCGTTGAAGTCCGGCAACTCGATCATGTTGTCTTGCTTGTCGCCGCGCAGGCCATGCTGCGGGCCGAAGGCGGCGCTGATCTTCACGTCGCTGCAGGCCGCCAGCGCATCTAGCGTATGCGTCAGGTCTTCGGTCACGGAAGCGGGATGCGCGAGCAATGCGACGCGCTTGCCCGCGAGAGCCGCGCGCAAGGCGGGTTCGGCGATGAGTCGATCGATGCCAAACTTCATGGTTGAGCGCCCGGAGAAAACTCGTGGCTAAAGCAATCGGTATGATGAAAGTCGGGTTTACCAGGTGGGTGCGCCAATGCCCAATATGACTTGCGGCCGCTGGTGTCTTCGATCAACGCTGACAGGCCGAGCCGCCACAAAGCGCTGCGCCGCAAACCCGACAAGCGATCCAGCTCCAGCAAGGCCTGCAATGTGTAGCGGTCGGGGCTCGATTGCGTCTCGATTGGTATCGCGGTGATCTCAGGCGCGACACACATCCCGCTTCGATGACTGGTGAATCGATAGGCCGCCCATTGCGTCGAAGGTGCGAGGTTGAATTCATAATACTCGGCGCCCGAGGATGCGCGGACAAAGGCTTCGAAGCAGGTATGCCGCCAAAGCTCGTCGCCGCGCGTGGCCGTCGTGACAGGGGGCATGCGGATGTCGTCAATTTTGCCGGTCACGGTATAGGACAACAACAAATGATCGGCGTGCGGACGCGCGACCTCCACTTCGATATGTGCTGCTGCGAAGGAAGGCGAATCGGGATGAAGGCTCAGCAATTGCCGCATGACGACATTCTATAGGTCGTTTGATTGCTGTCACACGGCGCTGCAATTCGACAATCGCCGGGAGGCGAATCCGCCCGAAATGGCACCAAATCTCGCGGAATTTCAAAGACCAGTTCTGGACTGGAATCGGTTTGAATCCCGCGTGGTCGGGTCAGGCCGTACGGGTGCCGAGGGTCGTCGACGAGCGCGTGCTACCGCTGTGCGCGAGACGCGCGAGCGCGAGCGAGCGAATCGAGAACGCGCTCGGGCGTGAACGGCTGGTGCAGTATCTTGGCGCCATGCGGCTTCAGTGCATCGTTGACCGCGACCCAGACCGAGCCCATGGCGCCGATCAGGCCGGCCTCGCCGATGCCCTTGGCGCCGAGCTTGGTCGAGGCCTCCGGCGTCTCGACATGGCCGACCACGATATCCGGCATCTCATGAGCCATCGGCACGAGATAATCGGCCATCGTGCCGTTCAGCAGATTGGCATCGTCGCTGTAGATGCATTCCTCGAACAGCGCCGCACCGATACCCTGCACGATGCCGCCGCGCACCTGCTCGTCCACCTGCAGCGGATTGATGATGCGGCCGCAATCGTCGACCGCCCACTGGCCGAGCACCCGGATGAAGCCGGTGTCGCAGTCGACTTCGACGTAGCTCGCCTGCACGCCGTTGGCCATGTAGTACATTTTGTCGTTGCCAACGAAGCTCGCGCTCACCGAAAGCTGCACGTCAAAGTCCTTCGGCAGGGTATCCTGCCGGAAGTATCCGATGCGGCCGACGTCGGCGAGGCTGATCACGGCTCTGTCCGGTCTTGGCGTTGATGACCTGGCCATCCACGATGTCGAGCGCCTCGGGCGGCGTCTGGGTCACCGCGCCGGCCAAGGCGAGAATGTTCTCCTTGAGCATCGTGCCGGCTCGAAGCGCTGCTTCGCCGCCGATCGCGGTGCCGCGCGAGGCCCAAGCGCCGCCGCCAAAAGGCGAGATCGAGCTGTCGCCTCCGACCACGCTGACATTATCGATCGATACGCCGACGCTCGAAGCGACGATTTGCGCGATGCTGGTGAGCGTGCCTTGGCCCTGGTCGGTCAGGCTGGTGATGCACCGAATCGAACCTGATGGTTCAAGGCGCATGGTGCAGCCATCCTGCGTCGAGATCGGTGCGCCGGAGGGGCCATAATAGGGTGGCCCGTAAGCGGTCTGTTCGCAGAATGTCGCGATGCCGATCCCGCGAAAAACCCCGCGGTCGCGCAATTCCCGCTGCTCATTTCGTAACGCCTGATAATCGATGAGCGAAACCAGCTTTTCGAGACATTCGTGGAATGAGACGGTTTCGAGTCGCTGGCCGCCGGGCGTGACGCAGGGCAGCGAAGACTTCGGACGATAGGTGCGGCGCTTGAACTCGACCGTATCGATGCCGAGCTTGTCCGCGGCCCAGTCGGTCAGCAGTTCCGTGGCGATGCATGCGAGCGGCATGCCGACACCGCGATACATGCCGATCAGGTTCTTATTGACGTAGACGCTGCGGGTGCGGGCTTTGTAGTTCTCGAAGCTGTATGGCGCGCCCATGATCGTGATCGCCATCATGCCTTCGGCGACATTGAAGCGCAGCGGCATGCCATAGGCGCCGACCGCGCCGATGTCGTCCATTTCCATGGCGGTGATTTCGCCGGTGTTCTTCAGCGCGATGCGGCACTTGATGCGATGGTCGCGCGCTTGCGCGTCGGACACGAAGGACTCCAGCCGGTCGACGCAGAACTTGACCGGGCGGCCGAGCACCATGCTTGCCACGACCGTTGCTATCTCGTCGGCGTAGATGTTCAGCTTCATGCCGAAGCCGCCGCCGATATCCGGCGCGATCACGCGGACCTTATGCTCCGGGATGTGCAGGTGGCGGCTGAAGACGTCCTGCATCTGAAACGGCGACTGATGGGCGTGGATGACGGTGAGCGAACCCTCGCTCGGATCGAAGTCGGCGATCAGGCCGCGGGCCTCCAGCGTCATCGCCATCTGGCGCTCGAAGCGAAGCTCTTCTTCGATGACGAAATCGGCTTCGGCAAAGGCTTTGGCCGGTTCACCCTTCTCCAGGGCGAAATCGAACGCGACATTGTCTGGCAGCTCGGGATGGATCGGGGGCGTCGCCGGCGCGATGGCCTGCATCTGGTCGGCCACCACAGGCAGCGGTTCCCATTCGACGGCCACGAGCTCGGCTGCGTCCTCCGCCTCGGCCCGGCTCTCGGCGACCACGATGGCGACGGGCTGGCCTTGCCAGACGGCGCGGTCCGCCGCCAGCAACGACTGCGGCGCCGAGCGGTGCCCCGGCCGATGCAGCGCGATGCCGACAAAAGGCTCGCATCTGGGATTGATGTCGGCGGCGGCGAGAACCGCGACAACGCCCGGTGCGCGTTTCGCGGTCTCGACGTCAATTGATGCGATTTTGGCATGGGCATGCGGGCTCCGCACGAAACAGGCGTGCAGCATGCGCGGCAGCTTGATGTCGTCGATATAACGGCCGTGGCCGCTGACCAGCCGCTTCAATTCGCGCCGCGGGATGCGCGCGCCGATACCGGTGGATGACGCGGGGGCGGTCGGACACTACGAACGCCCTCCCGCGCTGGTCGCGGCGGCCTTGGCGCTCACTGCTTCGACCGCGTCGATGATGGCGTGATATCCGGTGCAGCGGCACATGTTGCCGGACAGGGCTTCGCGAATTTGCGCACGCGACAGTGTTTCGCCGCTGGATATGAGCTCGTAAGCGGTCAGCAGCATACCCGACGAGCAGAATCCGCATTGCGAGGCGTTGCGCTCGATGAATTCCTTTTGCAGCTCGGCAAGCTTGCCGCTTTCGGTCAGGCCCTCGATGGTTTCCACCGACTTGCCGGAAATCTGCGCCGCCAGGGTCAGGCAGCCCCGCACCGTATGGCCGTCGACCAGAACCGTGCAGGCGCCGCAAATGCCGTGCTCGCAGCCCAGGTGCGTGCCAGTCAGCTCGAGCTCCTGGCGCAGAAAGTCAGCCAGATGCTGACGCGCCTTCACGCGCCGCTTCAGCGGCTTGCCATTGAGTGTCGCTTCGATCGCGACGTCCTCGTCGCCGATGAGATCGAGCTTGGTCATGCGGCTTTTTCCGATAAGGAGTTGAGGACGCGGCGCGTGAGAACTTTCGCCATGTGCAGCTTGGTGTCGGCCCGAAGCCCGGGCGTATCGTCGGGAGTGAGGTCCTGAGAAATGGCGCCATCGAACGCTGCGCTGTCGCGCAGCGGCACGCTCGCTCCGGCAACAGCGGCGGAAGCCGCTCGCGCCACCTTGGCGCGGTCGACACAGCCGAAATAGACCAGCCTGGCGTTGTCGATCCGGCCGTGCTGCATCGCGACCGTCGCAGCAAGCCCCACCAGCGCGAAATCGCCGTGCCGGCGCGACAGTTCGGCGAAGCCTGTCGACGTTCCTGCCGCGGTCACCGGAAATTTTACCGCGACGATCAACTCACCCGGCCGCAGGTCGGTCTCGAACAATCCCTTGAAGAAATCCTCGGCCTTCACCTCGCGTTCGCCCGCGAGGCTGCCCAACACCAGCGTTGCCCCAAGCGCCACGGCGCATGCCGGCAATTCCGCTGCCGGATCGGCATAGGCGAGGCTGCCGCCCAGCGTGCCGCGGTTGCGGATCGCGATATGGCCGATGTGCGGAGCCGCTTGGCTCAGCAGGGGCAGGTGCTTCCTGACCAGGTCGGACCGGAGCAGTTCGGCATGGCGCGTCAGCGCGCCCAGACGGACTCCGCCGCCGGTCTGCGACTGGCCGGTCAGCTCCTTGAGGTCGCCGATGTCGACCAGAAGCTTCGGTGCGGACAGGCGCATGTTCAACCCGGCCAGCAGGCTTTGGCCGCCGGCCACCGGCACGGCGTCGCTGCCCGTATCCGCCAGGATCTGGTAGGCGTGCGCAAGCGAAGCCGGCCTGATGTAGCGAAAATTCCTGGCCTTCATGATGCGATGCGCTCGATTGCGACGCTCCGGCAATCCATTTCGTATTCGAGGTCGACCACCGGCGGGCGGTTGTAGTGCCATGTCAGGCCGGCCCGCGCCGCCCCGCGGCGGACGATTTCATCCGCGAAAAACCCATGGATATCGTGGACGGTATAGAGCTGCGTCGCCGTCGTGTCCTGCCAGTCGAAACCCAGTTCCGTCATGCGGCGTTCCATTTCGCCGAGCACGAAGCGCGCCTTGTCGCGAAGACCCGCAGGAGTGACGTCCCCGAGCCGAACGATGTGATCGCGGTAATTGCTCCGGCCCTCCGGCGCCTCGCCGCTGCCCGCGACGATGAACGAAGGCTCCGCGTCCGGCGCGGATTCGGTGTAGGCGAATGCGTGAAAGCGACGGTTCGGAGGGCGGATCGATGGCCGGGCAGACATTGCTCCTGGCGACCGGGTTGGTGACGCCGTCGAAAATCTTCCAGCGCTCCAGCGTGCCGACATAGACCTTGTTGAACGCAGCAAAACCGCTTTCGGTAAACGGGGCAGGGGATCGAAGCTCGCAGGCGCAGAATGCCGTCAGCGGACGCCCGGCCGCGCTGATGATCCGCTCGATGCGCCTAAATCCGTCGTCGAGCGGAACCGGCCGGCGGAATTGCACGCGCACGATGCGATATCCCGGCATGGCAGCGACGCCGGCTGAATATTGGAACACCCCTTTGACGAAGCGATAGCCGCCGGGCTCGAATGGAAGCGCTGCCATGACCTTCGTTTTCCCGTGCGGCGGCTACGCCAGGCCCATGTAGGCTTCGCGGATGGCGGGGTCGTCGGCGAGGTTCATGGCGGGGCCCGTCTTGGTGACACGGCCATGATCGACCACATAGGCGCGGTCGGCAAGCTCCAGAGCATTGATCACGTCCTGCTCGACCAGCAGGATCGCGACGCCGCTCTTGTTCACCGTTCGCAAGGTTGCGGACAACTCCTCCACCACGCGGGGCGCAAGTCCGAGCGACAGCTCGTCGATCAGAAGCAGGCTCGGCGCTGCCATCAGGCCGCGCCCGATCGCGCACATCTGCTGCTCGCCGCCCGACAGCGTGCCGGCGTCCTGCTTCTGCCGTTCGGCGAGGATCGGGAACGTCGCGTAGACGCGCTCCAGATCGGCGGCGATGCCGTCCTTGTCAGTCCGCAGATACGCACCCATCAGGAGATTGTCGTGGACACTCATGGCCGAAAACAAGCGGCGGCCTTCGGGCACGTGGGCGATGCCGGCGCGCACGAAATCGGCCGGCAGAGCCTGGGACATCGGCTTGCCGTCGACCGCGATGGCACCCGCGGCCGGCCTCAGGAGTCCGGAGAGGCAGCGCATCAATGTGGTCTTGCCGGCGCCATTGGAGCCGATGATACAGACAAGCTCGCCCGTGCCGACCTCGAGACTCATGTCCCACAGCACCTGCACGTCGCCGTAGCCGGCTTGCAGGTTGGTAACCGAAAGTTTTGGCGCGGCGCTCAAGGCCGGCTCCCCGGTTTCGCGGCTGCATACTTCGCGCCGAGATAGGCCTCGATGACGCTCTTGTCGCTGATGATGGCGCGTGGCTCGCCCTGCGCGATCAATTGGCCGTGGTGCAGGACGGCCACGCGGTGGGAAATCGAGAGCACGACCTTCATCACGTGTTCGATGACGATGATGGTGACGCCTTGCTCCGCAATCTTGCGGATGATGCCGAGCGCTTCCTCGATTTCGGTCGGGTTGAGTCCGGCATTGACCTCGTCCAGCATGAGCAGGCGGGGCCGCATGGCGAGGCTCTTGGCGAGCTCCAGGCGCTTGCGCCGCGCCAGCGTCAGCGATGCCGCCGGCCGATCAGCCAGGTCATCAAGGCCGGTAAACGCCAAGTGCTCGCGAGCGATCGTTTCCGCCTCGCGGACGTTGCCGGCGTGTCCGCAGAACAGGGCGCCTGCCGCAACGTTCTCGACGACGGTCATCCTTGGAAACGGCTGCACGATCTGGAACGTACGGGCGAGGCCAAGCCGGGCGATCTGGTAGGGCTTCATGCGCGTGATGTCGTGGTTCTCGAAACGCACGCGGCCGCTGGTTGCCGGATAGACGCCGGTGATGAGGTTGATGAGCGTCGTCTTGCCGGCGCCGTTCGGCCCGATCAGGCCCACGATCTCGCCCTGGTCGATCGGTAAGGCTCACGCCATCGACCGCGTTGAGCCCGCCGAACCGCCGCGACACGCCATCGAGGGTCAGGAGCGCCGTCATTTCGCGCGCTCGTTGCGAGGAAATCGCTCGCGGATCAGCGACAGAATGCCGTTGGGCAGAAACAGCACCAGCACGACAATGATGAGGCCGAGCGCCGCCGCGTGAATGGTGAGGAAATTCCGCCACACCAATTCCTCGAAGGTGAGAAGGATGACTGCGCCGAGCGCCGGGCCGAAGATCGTGCCAAGCCCGCCCAAGAGCACCATGACCAGCGGCTTGATGGCGAGCAGCACGTCGAACACGTCGGGCGGCTCGATGTAATGGACCCAGGAGGCGTAGATCGCACCGGCGATGCCGACGAACACGGCGGATAGCGAAAAGGCCGCGGTCTTGTAGGCATAGGTGTTGACGCCCAGGATGCTCGCGGCGTCCTCATTCTGCTGGATGCAGCGCAGCCCGAACCCGAGCTTGCTGCGGTGGATGATGATCGCCGCCGCCGTGCAGAGGACAGCAAGCGCGAGCATGGCGTAGAAAAAGAACTGCGCCTGCGCTGCGACCGAAATCTTCAAGATCGGCAGGTTCATGCCCTTGCCGCCGCCGGTGCCCGGCATGGTGTTGACGATCTCGCGGAGCATCTCGGCGACGATCAGGCTGGCAATCGCGAAATAATGGCCGCGCAGATGCAGGATTGCGCCGCCGAGGAATGCCGCGAACACCAGCGCCGCGAGACCGGCGCAGCCCCAGGCGAGGACAAGCGGCGCGCCGTGATTCTGCAGGATCGCCGAGGTGTAGGCGCCGAAGCCGAAGAAAGCGGCGGTGGCGAACGAGGGATATCCCGCAAGCCCGCCGATGAAGTTCCACGATTGCGCCATCACCGCGTACATGCATACGGTGGTCGCAATCCGAAGCAGGTAATTGTTTTCCGCGAGCGGCAAGCTCGCGAGCACCAGCGCGATGACGAGCAGGGCGAGCCAGCTTCTCATTCGTAGCCCCGTCTGCCGAGCAGCCCACTTGGACGCACGAACAGCAGGACGAGCAACAGCCCGAACGACAGCGTGACCGCATGCTCGGGCCCGAACCAGTACGAGCCGAAGCTTTCGATGATGCCGAGCACCAGGCCGCCAACCATCGCGCCGGGTACGCTGCCGAGCCCGCCGAGCACGCAAACCACGAACGCCTTGCCGAGGAACACCGAGCTGTTCAGCGGCGAGATCGGAAAAATGATGCTGAGCAGCGCGCCAGCGGCGCCGGCCATGAAGGCGCCGATGGCGAACGTCACCGCATTGATATGCTTGACATCGACGCCCATCAGCGCCGCGGCGTCGCGGTCCATGCGCACGGCGACAATGGCGCGCCCGATGGTGCTGTCGCGCAGCAGGCGATAGAGCAGCACCGTAAGCAACAGCGCGAGCGCCATCGCCGCAACGCGGTCGCCGGGCAGGAATACCGGCCCGATCTCAATCGATCCGAGCGGATGCGCCAGCGTGACCGCCCGGTAGTCCGCGGTGAACGCGACCAGCATCGCGTTGTTGAGAATGAGATCGAGACCAAACGTCAGCGTGAGCGTGATCAGGACCGGCGCTGTGACGACGCGATTGATGATCGCGGCCTGCAGGACGTGGCCGAGCGCATAAAGCACCGCGCCCGCGATAACGATCGAAACGAACGGATGAATGCCGGCGTGAACATAGGCGAAATAGGCGACGTAGGAGCCGAGCACGATGAACGTGCCGTGCAGGATGTTGATGACGTTGAGCACGCCCCAGACCAGCGAGAAGCCGACGGCGATGCAGGCGTAGAGCCCGCCGAGGACCAGGCCGTTCGCCGCGATCTGTAGATAGATCATGAGCTCTTGCCGTCGGATTTGTGCAGTCCGGCGGGGCGCCTGCGCGGCAGAACGATCCGCCGCGCAGGCCTAAATCATTTCGGCAAGAAGCGCAGCTCGCCCGACTTGATCGCATCGGGCCAGAGCACGACCGGCTTGCCGCCGACCAGCTGTAGCACCGGCGGCTGCAGCGAGTTGATCTGGCCGCCCGCGGCGAACTTGACCGGGCCATAGAACGTCTCGGCATTGATTGCCGCGATCGCGTCACGCACCTTCGCCGGCTCCACCGAGCCCGCAGCTTCGATTGCCATTTGCAGGATTGCGCCGCACGCCGCCGAGCCGGCCTCGATATAGTCGGCCTCGCCGCCGTACTTCTTCTCCCATGCCGCGTTGAATGCTTCGGTGGAGCCGAAAATGTCCTTGCCTTTGTAGCGGACCGCCGGATGCCACCACGACATGGTGGTGATGTTCTCCGCCAGCGGGCCGACCGTCTTGGCGAACTCCTGATAGGCCGGGCCGGCGATCAGGGTGATGACCTGCGCCTTGAGGCCAAGGTCGTTCATCTGCCTGCGGATCAGCATCAGGTCGTTGATATACCCGGAAGCGTACACCCAGTCGGGACGCGCGGCGCGCATCTGCGTGATCGCGGCGGAATGATCCATCGTGCCGATGGCATAGCGCTCGGACGTCACCACTTCGAGCCCTTGCGCCTTCACCGCCTTCTCGAACTCCTGCGCGACGGCCAACGGGAAGAGGTCGTTGCGAGCCAGGATGGCGACGCGCTTGATGTCCTTGTTCTTCGCCGTCACGAGCTTGGCGATCGGCACCGACACCGTCTCGTTTCCGGTCAGCGTCGAGAAGATGTACTTGAAGCCCTGGTCGAATATCTCCGCCGAGGAGGCCGACGGCGCGAGCATCGGAATGCTGTATTTCTCCGAGACGGCGCTCGCCGCCTTGGTGGCGCCCGAGCCGAACGGCGCGAACAGGAATTGCACCTTGTCTTCGGTGATCATCCGTTCCGCGGACTGCACCGCGCGCGGCGTATTCGAGGCATAGTCGGTGTAGACGATCTCGACCTTGTAGGTCTTGCCGCCGGCCTTGATGCCGCCCTTGGCGTTGGCCGCCTCGGCCCAGATGTCGTAGCCGCGTTTCTGCTTCAGCCCCTCCGGAGACACCGCACCGGTGAGAGGCAATGGCGCGCCCACCTTGATAACGTCTTGAGCAAAAGCCGGCTCGCTGGTGAACGCAGCAGCGAGACCCATCGCCACGATGGCTGGAACGACCCTGCGCGACAAGATTGTCGTAAGCATTTCGACTCCTTGCGAAAAACGGCTTGCTTGCAAGTTGCGACTGATGACCATCGGCGTCATTGCACGCCAGCTAAACGCAGAATTGCACCGATGTCGAGGACCGCAAATGATGCGCGTCGCTCGGTCGCGTGGCCGGCTTTGGCTACAGCGATGCCGTGAAACCACCTTACCGCCTGTTTGACATTCTTTTGCAGCGATAAGCTGCTGCCGGCGCAAAGCTGGCCAGCAGAGGCAAAGGCAATGGCGGATCCAAAACGGCTCTTGGTTCGAGGCGGCCAGGTCTACGACCACGATGGCAATGTGCATAAGCCGCCGGTGGCCGACATTCTGATCGAAGGCGGCAACATCGTCGCGATTGGCCCCGACCTTGCCAGCGATGGCGTGGAAATCATCGATGCGCGCGACCGGCTGGTGGTGCCCGGTCTTATCAACGCGCACTATCATTCCCACGACACGTTATGCCGCGGCATGTTCGAGGAGCTGCCGCTGGAAATGTGGCTGCTCTACACCCTGCCGATGGGCGCCAATCGCAGCAAGGAGGAGCTGCGCGCCCGCACCCTGGTCGGCGCCGTTGAATCGTTACGGTGCGGTATCACCACCGTGCAGGACATGCTGGGGCTCGTCCCGCTGGATGAGCCGAGCACCGACGTCGTCGTCAAGGCCTATCGCGACGCCGGAATTCGCGTCGTGTTCTCGCCCATGGTCTGGGATATCCCGCCGATCGCCATGGTCCGCAACAAAGACAGCCTGCCGGCCGACGTGCAGGAGATGCTGGGAACCACAGGCCGGCCGGTGCGCGACCAGCTCGACTATCTCGAGCATCAGTTCAACAGACATCCGGCGGCCGGCACCTTGCATTGGGCGGTCGCTCCGTTCGCCCCGCAACGCTGCACGCCAAAGATGCTGCAAGGATGTGCCGATCTTGCTCACAAGCATGATCTCGCGGTCTACACCCATGTCTATGAAACGCGCGGCCAGGCTTTGATCGCGCGCGAGCAGTTTGGCGCCCACGACGGCTCGCTGATCAGCTATCTGGAGCACAACGGATTGCTCGGCCCGCGTCTCAATATCGTCCACAGCGTATGGATCTCGCGCGGCGAGATGGATCGCATGGCCGCGGCCGATGCCGGCATCGTTCTCAACCATCTCAGCAACATGAAGCTCAAGAGCGGGATTGCGCCGGTGTGCGATCTGCGCGAGGCCGGCGTCCGGCTGGGACTGGGTTGCGACAATTGCAGCGGCAGCGACGTGCAGAACGTTTTTCAGGCGATGAAGCTGTTCTGTCTGTTGGCCGCGGTGAGCGAGCCGGAGCCCGGCCCCGCGCTCGCTCATGAGGTGCTTCGCCACGCCACCCTCGGCAACGCGCGCACCGCTGGTCTCGCCGGATGTCTTGGCGCGATCAAGCCCGGGTACAAGGCCGACTTGATCCTCATCGACCTGAAAGACACCGCCTATCTGCCCTACAACAGCGCGGCGCGTCAGCTGGTCTACACGGAATCGGGCCGCGGCGTGGACGACCGTCATCGTCGATGGACGCGTCGTGATCGAGGATCGGAAGCTCATCACGATTGACGAGGACGCGCTGCGCCGCGAGGTCGCCGACCTGATGCGGCATTTCATCGCCGACTACGACGCCGTGGTCGAGTCACGCACCAGAGCTTTGCCTTATATGCTCGATGCGCATCGGCAGATGTGGAAAGAAAATATCGGCATGAATCGATTCATCGGCAGAACGCGAGGTCGTTGAAATCTGACGTCGCCTCGGCATTGCTCTGCTTTACATGACTCCCCGCTTATGTACCCGCGAAGGCCGTGGCGTTGGTGCGTTTTTTGCATGCTGGCGGTCATGTCGCGCAAACCGGTTCGCCTGCATCGCTGAGGTTAATTTTCTGTTGATTGAAGCAGATGCGCCCGCAAGTCGTCACGGTCACGATCGTGGAGTGGATAGTCGAGCTCGGAGTGGCGAAAGCCACGCGCCGCGTTAACGAGTTCAGCGGCAATTCCATAATGCGGCTGTCGAGCTGTGACTATTCGCACTTCATCCTGCACTCAGTTTTGATCTTTACTACGGGCGTTTCCAGCGGATGGAGACGCTCATGAAAAATATTCAACTCAGATCATCTGCGCCCACAACGCCGCGCTCATTGCTTTGCGGCTCAGTCAGCCATGGCGTGTTCGCCATCCTACTGTTGCTCTTTATCGCCGTGGTCACTATCGCGTCGACGACGATGGGTGGAAGGCAGCCAGATGGCGGAGCCAATCTGATGGTGGCCCCCGGCAGGCCGGGCCTAGAGCCCGCCCTGTATTGAACGCCACCAGGGGAACGTCTGGCCGAATGTTTTAGTGCGCATGCACCGTCCACTTATCGTGGTGGTTGAATGTGCGCGCTTCTCCGGGATCGTAACGTGAATTCCGTTTGAATAGGCGTCCACGAGTTGGCGCGCATACAGCCCGACGTGCTTTCGCGTCAGACCAACAGGGAATACCGACGGTCAGGTCGCGCACACCGTACGGCTGATCGCGGTCCGTCGGCGTCACGGCATTGGGCAAAGCCCTCGGTGCTGCCTGCTTTACTTGACCCCCAATGCATGTATCACTTCGTGCGTTGTCGCTCAGTCGCGGGTGCCTCACGATCCGCCGCTCGAGGTCAAACTCGAATTGGATCCACCATGAAGTCCGCTCCTTTCGAATACCACGCGCCCCGGACGATTGAGGAAACGCTTGCCATTCTGGCTGAGGTTGCGCCGCAGGAAGGGCGCATCTTGGCCGGCGGGCAGAGTCTGGTTCCGACCATGGCCTTTCGACTGGCCCGGCCGACGCACCTGGTCGATATCAACGGGGTCGATGCGCTCAATCGGCTGGAGGTGGAGGGCGACAGGCTTTGCATTGGCGCCTGCGTTCGGCACGCGGCGTTCCATCGTCCGGTGGTCGATGGCCCACTCGGCAAGCTCCTGTCGAGCGTCGTTCGGCACATCGCGCATTATCCCATTCGTGCGCGTGGCACATTCTGCGGCAGCATTGCCAACGCCGATCCTGCGTCGGAGTGGTGTACCGTCGCGGTCTGCCTTGGCGCGGAAATGGTCGCAAGGAGCGCGCGCGGCACCCGCATCATCCCGGCCAAGGATTTCTTCCAAGGGATCATGACGACGTCGTTGGCCGAGGACGAGTTGCTGGCCGAGGTGCGCTTGCCGCTGCTGCCCGCCGACAGCCGTTTCGGTTTCTACGAATTCAATCGCCGGGCCGGCGATTTCGCCATCGCCATGGCGCTGACGATGTTTCGCTTGCGAGATGGAAAGATCGTCGAGCCGCGGGTCGCAATCGGCGGCGCCGAGCCGCATCCCAGGCGGATGGCGGACGCGGAAAAATCGCTGGCCGGTCGTCCGGCAAATCCGGAGAGCTTCACCGCCGCTGCCGATGTTGCTGCGTCTGGCGTCGATCCGATGGAGGATGCGATGACGAGCGCAGAGTATCGGCGCGATCTGGTCCGCATCGTGACGTGGCGCGCTTTGGAGCAAACCGCCGCGTGATCGCTCATCGGCTCGCCATGACCATCGGATTGTCAACCGATGACCAAGAAGATTGAGATCACGCTCAACATCAACGGTCGCGATCACGCGATCCAGGTCGAGCCGAGACGGACGCTGGCCGACGCGATCCGAGAGGATTGCGGACAGACCGGCACCCATGTCGGCTGCGAACATGGAATTTGCGGGGCGTGCACGGTCATCGTGGGCGATGATGCGGTCCGCTCTTGCCTGATGTTCGCGGTCCAGGCGCAGGGCCGGCGAATCCGGACGGTCGAGGGGCTGGCGCAGGGCGGCAATCTGCATCCGCTGCAAAATGCATTCATTGCCCATCATGCGCTGCAATGCGGCTTCTGCACGCCCGGCTTTCTGATGCTGGCGGTGAATGTCCTGGAAAAGCACCCGGACATCACCGACGACGAGATCGTCGATGTTCTCTCATCCAATCTATGCCGCTGTACCGGGTATCAGAACATCATCAAGGCGGTGCGGGCTGCCGCCAAAGAGGCGCGCGGACTGGCGGCGCGTTGATCACAGCATGAGCAGTCCACGCGAAAGTCGACGCCGGTACGAGCTGGGTCGGCCGCTCGATCCGCCGAGTCGAGGACCCGACGCTGGTGACCGGGCAGGGCCGGTTCACCAGCGACCTTCCGGCCGCGCGCTGGGTGCGCTTCGTGCGAAGCCCGGTTGCATCGGGGCGGATCGTGAGCGTCACCGCGCCGGAGGGCGCGATGGTGTTCACCGCCGCCGATCTGGCCGGTGTGAAGCCGATCCGGCCGATGCTGCACAAGTTCAATTACGTGCCGATCAGCCAGCCGATCCTTGCCAAGGACGTGGTGCGCTTCGTCGGCGAGCCGGTCGCGGTGGTCGTTGCGGCGACGCGGGAGGAGGCGGAGGACATCGCGGATCGAGGTGCTGGTCCAGATCGAGGAAACGGCGCCGGTTGTCGATGCCCGCGCATGCGCTCGCGTCCGGCGCCCGCAAAGTGCATGGCGATGCGCCGTCGAACGTGGTGGTCGAAGGCCGGGTCAAGACTGCCGGCTTCGACGCCAAAGCGGCAGCGGCGCACCGGCGCGTCAAGGTCGAAATCCGCTCCGGCCGGCAGAATGCGCTGCCGCTGGAGACCCGCGCGGCGCATGCGGCATGGGACCCGGCGGACCAACGCGTGACGCTCAATTGCGCCACCCAGATGCCGCATGCGATGCGCACCATCATCGCCGAACTGATCGGCATGCCGGAATCGGAATTGCGGGTCATCGCGCCCGATGTCGGCGGCGGCTTCGGCCAGAAGATGTCGCTGGGGCCTGAATTCGTCGTCGTGACCTGGCTCGCGCGCAAGCTCAGGACGTCGGTCGCCTGGATCGAGGACCGGCGCGAAAATCTCATCGCGTGCTTCCATAGCCGCGACCAGTACATCTCGCTGGAGGGGATGTTCGATGAGCAAGGACGCCTGGGCGCGCTGTCGGCCGACATCCTGGCCAACGTCGGCGCCTATTCGTGCTATCCGACGACCTGCGGGGTCGAACCGCTGATGGCCATGGCGGAAATGCCCGGCCCCTATCTCGTCAGCGAATACGCCTGCGTCTCGCGCGCCGTCGTCACCAACACCTGTCCGATGGCGCCGTACCGCGGCGTGTCCCGTCCGGTGATCACGTTCACCATCGAGCGGCTGATGGACAAGGCGGCGGCGGCCTTCGGCATCGATCCGATCGAAATTCGCCGCCGCAACCTGATCCGGAAGTTTCCCCACACCTCGCCGATGGGTCTGGTGTTCGACGAAGCGACCTATCTGGAAACGATGGAAGCCGCGGTCAAGGCGGCCGACGTGCCGAGTTTTCGCGCCCGCCAGGCGAAGCTGCGGGCCGAGGGACGCTATCTGGGATTTGGCATCTCGACGTTCTCCGAGCGCACCGGCTACGGCACGCCCGCTTTCGCCGCGCGAGGAATGGAGGTGACGCCCGGCTGGGAGACGGTCGAGATCACGATGGACCCTTCCGGCTTCATCGAGGCGCGCATCGGCGCGTCCCCGCACGGCCAGGGGCTGCGCACCACGCTGTCGCAGATCATCGCCGACGAACTCGGCACCACGCCGGATCGCATCAAGGTCGTGCACGGCGACACCGACCGCACGCCCTATGGCTGGGGCACCTTTGCCAGCCGCTCGCTGGTGATCGCCGGCGGCGCCTCGCTGATGGCGGCGCAAAAGGTGCGCGCGAAGCTGACGAAGATGGCGGGCCATCTGCTCGAAGCCTCGCCCAAGGACATCGTGCTCGAACCCGATGTCGCGCGGGTGGCGGGAACCGACCGCACCATCGCGATTGCGACGCTGGCGCGCGCCGCCTATCACCAGACGCATCGGTTCGGTGGCGAGATCACGCCGGGCATTACCGAAAGCGCGACCTACGATCCGCCCGGCACGTTCTCCAACGCCTGCCACATCGCGATGGTCGAGGTGGACATCGAGACCGGGCGCGTGATTTTCGAGAAATATCTGGTCGCGGAAGATGCCGGGCGCCTGATCAATCCGATGATCGTCGACGGACAGATTCACGGCGGCGTCGCCCAGGGCATCGCCAATGCGCTGTTCGAGGAGATCCTCTACGACGAGACCGGCAATATCCTGACCGCCACGCTGGCGGACTATATGCAGCCGACGGCGCGCGAGGTCCCTCCGATCGAAATCCACCATCTCGAGACGCTGACCGAGGCGTCCATCACCAAGGCCAAGGGACTGGGCGAGGGCGGAGCGATCGGACCGCCGGCCGCGGTGGTCAACGCGATCAACGACGCGCTCGCGCCGTTCGGCGTTTCCATCGACGTGTTTCCGGCCACTCCGCAGCGCATCCGCGCCGCGTTGCGCCCCGCGCTGGCCCGGGCGCAGGCGTGAGATGACCTTCGTCGGCCGTTCGGTGCCGCGTCTGGAGGACGGTCCGCTGGTGACCGGCCAAGGCCGCTTCGCCGCCGATGTGGTGTTTCCTCACATGCTGCACATGCGGGTGGTGCGTTCCGCATTCGCGCATGGCCGCATTGTCGGCATCGATACCCAGCCGGCGCTGGCGCTGCCCGGCGTCGTCGCGGTCTGGACCTTTGCCGACATCGCCGACATTCCGCCGATCGATTTTCGGCTCACGCGGATCGAGGGCCTGACGCCCTATCGCCAAACCATCCTGGCGCGGCAGCGGGTTCGCTATGTCGGCGATCCGGTCGCGGCCGTCTTTGCCACCGATCCGTACCTTGCCGAAGACGCCGCCGAACTGGTCAAGGTCGAGATCGAAGAGCTGCCGGTCATTCTCGACGCAACGATGCGCCCCCGGCGAGTTCGAGGACGGCCGCTCGACCGAGCCGGCGATCGTGGAGAAATCCTACGGCGACCTCGCTGCGGCGTTCCGCGATGCGCATGCGGTGGTGGAGCTCGAGCTGTCGATCGGCCGGCATTCGGGCGTGCCGATGGAAACGCGCGGCGCGATCGGGCGTTACGACGCCGCCAACGACGTGCTCGAAATGCACGGCGCGGCCAAGGTGCCGCATTGGAATCGCGACAACATCGCGCGCATGCTCGGCCGCGATCCTTCGACCGTGCATCTGATCCAGGGCCACGTCGGCGGCGGCTTCGGCATCCGCGGCGAGCTCTATCCCGAGGATGTGCTGGTCTGTGCCGCGGCGCTGCGGCTCGGCCGGCCGGTGAAATGGATCGAGGATCGCCGCGAGCACCTGATCGCCGCCAACCATTCGCGCCAGCAGCATCACACGCATCCGCGCCGCCGTCGACAGCGCGGGCCGCATTCTGGGGATCGACGACGAATTCTTCCACGACCAGGGCGGCTATGTGCGCACGCACGCCGCCACGGTCCCCGACCTCACCGCCGGCATGCTGCCGGGGCCTTATCGGGTGCCGGCCTATCGCGCCGTCGGCCACGTCCGCCTGACCAACAAGACGCCCGGCGGCACCTACCGGGCGCCCGGCCGCTACGAGAGCACGTTCGTGCGCGAGCGCCTGATGGATGCGATCGCGGCGACGGCTCGGCATCGATCGCGTCGAGGTCCGCCGGCGCAATCTGCTTGCCAAGGAGGAGATGCCCTATACGCGGCCGCTGGCGACGCTCGGGACCGACATCGTGCTCGATTCCGGCGACTACGCCGGCCTGCTCGACAAGGCGCTGGACGCGGTCGGCTGGAATGCGTTGCAGGACGAACTTCGCAAGCGCCGCGCCGGCGGCGAATATGTCGGCGCCGGCGTTGGCGATCTTCGTCGAGAAGAGCGGGCTCGGCCCGTTCGAAGGCGTGCGGATCGCCGTCGACACGCTCCGGTCTGGTCGAGGTGGTGACCGGTGCGGCTTCGGTCGGGCAGGGCGTCGAGACGGTGGTGGCGCAGATCTGCGCCGATGCGCTCGGCGTCGACTATCGGCGCGTCCGGGTCATCCACGGCCGCACCGACCGCATCGCGTTCGGTCAGGGCGCCTTCGCATCGCGCGTGACGGTGATGACCGGCGAGGCGGCGCGGCTCGCGGCGTGCGAGCTGCGCAGCAAAGCCATCGAGGTCGCGGCGGAATTGCTGCAGCAGTCACCGGACGCGCTCGACATCGTCGACGGCAAGATCGTGCGCAAAGGCGCTGCGGCCGGCCCGTCGATGACGCTGGGCGAGGTCGCCAAGGCGCTCGAGCCGGCCTCGAAGCTGCGCGGCGGCCGTCCGCCGGGGCTGACGGCCGAAGGCTGGTTCTACACCGACCACATGAATTATCCCTACGGCGTTCACATCGCGGTGCTGCGGGTCGATCGGCACACCGGCGCGCGTTGCGATCGAGCGCTATCTCGTCGCCTACGATGTCGGCCGGGCGGTCAATCCGATGCTGGTCGAAGGCCAGATCGCCGGCGGTTTTGCTCAGGGGCTCGGCGGCGCGCTGTTCGAGGAGTTCGTCTACGACGAGCGCGGCGAGCCGCTGTCGGTCAGCTTCGCCGACTACCTGATGCCGACCGCGCGCGAGGTGCCGCACGCTCGATGTCCTGATCACCGAAGACGCGCCGAGCCCGCTCAATCCGCTCGGCGTCAAGGGTGCCGGCGAGGGCGGCGCCAATCCGGTGGGCGCCGCCATCGCCTCCGCCATCGACGACGCCATCGGCATCGCCGGGCGCGATCACGAAGCTGCCGGTGACGCCGCAGCGGCTGCGGGACATCCTGAAGCGGGCGGGTCGCTGAAGCTGCCGCCGCACTCACACCGACAGATAGCTGCGCTGCGCCGCGCTGTCGTGGGCGAGGTCGGCCATGCGGCCTTCCCATTGCAATTGTCCCTTCTCCAGCACATAGGCGCGGTCGGAGACCAGCTCGGCGAAGTGGATGTTCTGCTCCGACAGCAGGACCGACAGTCCTTGCTTCTTCAGCTCGACGATGGTCTTGGCCATTTCCTCGACGATCACCGGCGCGACGCCCTCGGACGGCTCGTCGAGCGCACCAGCAGCGGATTGCCCATCAAGGTGCGCGCGACCGTCAGCATCTGCTGCTCGCCGCCGCTCATATGCGCGCCGAGCCGGTCGGTCATGCGGCCGAGATTGGGAAAGATCGCGAACAGCTTTTCCGGCGTCCAGGACGGCGCCGGCCGGCCATCCGGGAAGCGGCGCGGCGGCTGCCGGCCGATATCGAGGTTTTCGAGCACGGTCAGGTCGGAGAAGATGCGGCGGTCCTCGGGCACGAAGCCGAGCCCGCGCCGCGCGATCTCGAACGGCCGGAGCCTGGAAATGTCCTCGCCGCAGAAACGGACCGTGCCGGTGCGCCGGGCCATCAGCGCCATCAGGGCCTTGATCGTCGTCGACTTGCCGGCGCCGTTGCGCCCCATCAGCGCAACCACCTCGCCGCGGCCGACGTGAAACGACAGATCGAACAGGATGTGCGCCGCGCCGTACCACGCGTTCAGCCCGGTGACCTCGAGCATGGGCTCGCTCATCGCGCGGCCTCCGGCGTAGGTCTTGCCGGTGCCGAGATAGACCTGCTGGACCTCGGGATTGTCGCGGATGCTCTCGGCCGTGCCGTCGGCGATCAGCATGCCGCGCGCCAGCACCAGGATGCGGTCGGCATAGGCGAACACCACGTCCATGGAATGCTCGGTGAACAGCACCGAAATCCCGCGCTCGACCACGAGCTTCTTGACCAGCGCGATCAGCTCGTTGCGCTCGCGCGGCGCCATGCCGGCGGTCGGCTCGTCCATCAGCAGCAGGCGCGGCTCGTTGGCGAGCGCGATCGCGAGCTCGACGCGCTTGACGTCGCCATAGGCGAGCTCGCGGCAGGCGCGGTCGGCCGCGTCGGCCATGCCGACCTGCTGCAGCAGTTCGAGCGCGCGCTGCGCGGTGATGCGCGGCGGCCGGCCGCCACGCCCGGTAGGTCTCGCCGGCATGGGAAATCAGCGCCATCTGCACATTCTCGGCGACCGTCATCGAGCCGAAGGTCGCGGCGATCTGGAAGGTGCGGCCGACGCCGAGGCGCCAGATGTCGCGCGGCCGCAGGCCCGACGATGCTCTGTCCCCGAAACCGGATTTCGCCGCTGTCCGGCTGCAAGCTGGCCGTTGATCATGTTGAAGCAGGTCGATTTGCCGGCGCCGTTCGGGCCGATCAGCGCCAGGAATTCGCCCTCGCCGACGATCGAAGCTGACGTTGTCGACCGCGTGCACGCCGCCGAACGCCTTCGATAGGTTGCGGATCGACAGGACGCTCATGGCGCCGCTCTTCCGCGCCGCGAACCACTTGCCGATGGCGCCGACGATGCCGCCCGGGAACGCCAGCACCAGCAGCAGGATGATGCCGCCGAGCAGCGCGCGCCAGAATTCGGTCTGGCGCATGATGGTGTCCTGCAGGACGGCGAACACCGAGGCGCCGACGATCGGGCCGGTCAGCGTCTGCAGGCCGCCGAGCAGCACCATCACCATGCCGTCGATCGAGCGCGCCGACCGCGATGATCTCCGGCGAGATCGAGCCCTTGGCAAGGCGAACAGTCCGCCCGCGACGCCGCAGAACGGCGCCGGCGATCGCAAAGCCGATCCAGTGCACGCGCTTGACGTCGATGCCGATCGCCTCGGCGCGCAGCGGCGAGTCGCGGCCGGCGCGCATCGCATAGCCGAACGGCGCGAACAGGATGCGGCGCAGCAGCAGCACGCCCGCGACGACCAGCGCCAGCGTCAGCAGATAAAAGGCGGTGCGGCTGTCGAACGGCGCCTGTCGGCCAGATGCCGAGAATGCCGTTGGAGCCGCCGGTGACGTCCTCCCATTGGAACACGATCGACCAGACGATCTGCGCAAAGGCGAGCGTCAGCATCGCGAGATAGACGCCGGACAGCCGCACCGCGAACCAGCCGAACAGCAGCGCGCCCAGCGAACGCCAGCGCCGGCGCGACCAGCAGCGCCACTCCCATGGGGGCGCCCAGGAACTTGACCATCAGCGCCGCGCCATAGGCGCCGAGGCCGAAATAGGCGGCATGTCCGAACGAATGCATGCCGCCCGGGCCCATGATGAAATGCAGCGATGTCGCGAACAGGATCGCGATCAGCACGTCGATGCCGAGCACCAGCGCGTAAGGCGAGCGTCTTGGCGGCGAGCGGCAGCAGCGAGCAGCGCGAGCAGAACCACGGCGCCGAGCGAGCTTCAGCGGCAGCGTCGCGGCGCGGATCGGGTCTTCGGCCTCGCCCGGGCTGCGCACCGCGCCCTGCGGCCGTCCGAGCAGGCCGTAGGGCCGCGCGATCAGCACCACCGCCATCACCAGGAATTCGGCGACCAGCGTGAGCTTCGAGAAGTTGACGGTGAATGCCGCCGAAATGCACCACGCCAATGCCGATGCACAGCGCCTTGACCTCGGCGATGATGATCGCGGCGAGAAAGGCGCCGGGAATCGAGCCCATGCCGCCGACCACCACGACCACGAAGGCTTCGCCGATCACGATCAGGTCGAGCGAGAGATTGGCCGGCTCGCGCGCCACCTGCAGCGCGCCGCCGAGGCCGGCGAGCAACGCGCCGCAGCGCGAACACGACGGTGAACAGCAGCGCCTGGTTGACGCCGAGCGCGCCGACCATCTCGCGGTCCTGGGTGGCGGCGCGGATCAGCCGTCCGAACCGGGTCTTGGCCAGCATGAGATGCAGCAGCAGCAGCACCAGCAGGCCCGACGACGATCAGGAACAGGTCGTAAGCTGGGAAGTTGCGGCCGAGAATCTCGACCGAGCCGCGCAGCCCCGGCGCGCGCGGTCCGAGCAGGTCTTCGGGGCCCCAGAGCACACAGCGCCGCGTCGTTGATGACCAGCACCAGCGCGAAGGTCGCGAGCAGCTGGAACAGCTCGGGCGCCTGGTAGATCCGCCGCAGCAGCACGATCTCGATCAGCGCGCCGACCGCGGCGACCACCAGCCCGGCCGCGACGATGCCGCCCCAGAAGCCCAGCGCCCCGCCGATCTTGGTCGCGAACGTGTAGGCCAGATAGAGGCCCAGCATGTAGAACGAGCCGTGGGCGATATTGATGATGCGGGTGACGCCGAAGATCAGCGACAGTCCGGCGCCCACGAAGAACAGGCCCGAGGCCGGCGGCGAGTCCGTTCAGCGCCTGGAAGAGGAAGGCTTCAAGGACTCATGGGACGATGCAGCCCGGGTCACAGCCCGGGCTTGTTGACGCCAGCGCGGGAAGCGCATGCACGGCCCGCTCGGATCCCTCTCCGATCGGAGAAGGATCGAGCCGAGGCCGTGGCTTCAGTTCATCGCTTCGGCCGGACGCAGCTTCCTCACCTCCTCATCGGACGGCAGCACCTTGCCACCGTCGACATAGTTGAAGTCCGACATCGTGCCCTTGCCGTCCTTGAGCGCGATCTTGCCGACATAGGCGCCGACCGTGGCCTGATGGTCGCTGGCGCGGATATTCGAACGGCCCGAACGGCCGCCTTCGACCTTCAGTCCGCGGAACGCCGCGATCAGCTTCTCGGTGTCGGTCGAGCCCGCCTTGGCGATGCCGGCCGCGAGCGACTTCATGGTGTCGTAGCCGACGATCGAACCGAGCCGCGGATAGTCGTTCCAGCGCTTGCGGTAGGCGTCCAGGAACGCCTTGTGGCCGGGCGTGTTGATCTCCTCCCACGGATAGCCGGTGACGATCCAGCCGACCGGCGCCTCGTCCTTGAGCGGATCGAGATATTCCGGCTCGCCGGAGAGCAGGCTGACGACGGTGCGATTCTTGAAGCTGCCGCGCGTGGTGCCTTCGCGCACGAGCTTGGCGAGGTCCGGTCCGAACAGCACGTTGAAGATGCCGTCGGGCTTGGCATCGTCGATCGCCTGCACCACGGTGCCGGCCTCGACGCGGCCGAGCGGCGGCGCCTGCTCGGTCACGAACTCGACGTCGGGCTGCGCCTTCTTCAGCATGTCCTTGAACCATGCCGCGGCCGACTGGCCGTACTCGAAATTCGGATAGATCAGCGCCCAGCGCTTCTTCTTGGCGGCGACCGCATGCGGCATCAGCATCGCGACCTGCATGTAGGTCGAAGGCCGCAGCCGGAACGTGTAGCGGTTGCCGTTCTGCCAGGTGATCTTGTCGGTCAGCGGTTCGGCGGCGAGGAAGAACACCTTTTCCTTGCCGGCAAATTCGGTGACGGCGAGGCCGATGTGCGAGAGGAAGGTGCCGGCGATGATGTTGACGCCTTCGCGGGTCACGAGCTCATTCGCAACGCGGACGGCATCGCCCGGATTGGCGCCGTCATCGCGCGAGATCACCTCGATCTTGCGACCGAGCACGCCGCCCTTGGCGTTGATCTCCTCGACCGCCAGCTCCCAGCCTTTCTTGTAGGGATCGAGAAAGGCCGGCTGAGCCTTGTAGCTGTTGAGCTCGCCGATCTTGATCGTGCCCTGTGCCAATGCCGGCCCGCCGAGACATGCGGCGGCCGCGGCGATCGCGGCAAGCCGAAGCCAATTCGATCTGGTGATCATGTGCGTGCTCCGTTTTTCGCGTGAGGGCAGCGGGCGAGGCAAATGCGGTCGAATGATATGTGCAGCGAGTGTTCCGAGGCGGTGGGATGTCCCGCCGTTGCGACAGGTCCGTCGGCCGTGAAACGGCATCGAAGGATGCGATCCGCCAATTCGTGGTCGGCAAATAGTCCGTTTGCCCTGGATGCTTGTCAAGGTCGTCCGTGGCGGGCGCATGGTCACATGCCGCGCGTGTTTCCGATCGCGTGACCGATCCATCAACGCTCTCGTGAGTTCAAAGGAAGCGTCACGAGGAAGGGACATGCCCATTGCCTCGGCATGGTCGCTTGGATAGCGTCGTTGCAACGATTTGGACGGCATGTCCGAAGCCGTCCCCAGGGAGGCGGCCATGGATTACCAGATCACCGTGAATGGAACGTCCCGGACGGTCAGCGCCAGACCGGACACGCCGTTGCTTTACGTGTTGATGAACGAGCTCAACCTGAAGGGCCCGCGGTTCGGCTGCGGGCTTGCGCAATGCGGCTCGTGCTCAGTGCTGCTGGACGGCGTCGAGATCCGTTCCTGCATCACGCCGGTCGCCGACGTCCAAGGCCGGGCGCTGACCACGCTGGAAGGCCTGCCCGCGCTCTATGCTCGGCAGAAGGGACTAGCCCAAGCGCCGGCGATGCATCCCTTGCAACAGGCGTTCATCGACGTGCAGGCGCCCCAGTGCGGCTATTGCTACAACGGCATGACCATCAAGGGCTCCGAGCTTCTGGCCAATAACCCGAAGCCGACCGAGGCGCAAATTCGTGCCCATATGGATGGCCACCTCTGCCGCTGCGGCACCTATCCGCGGGTCATGAAGGCAATCCAGCTCGCGTCCAGCCGCATGGCAGGAGAGGTCCGATGAACGCGCATCAGACCGATCTGAATTTCTCGCGGCGCGACCTGCTCAAGGGTGGCGGCGCGCTGATTGTCGGCTTCAGCATGGCCGGCGTGCCGGCCAGCGTCGCGCTTGCCGCGCGCGGCGATGTCGCCGGCCCCTTCGACATGAACGCGATCGACACCTGGATCGCGATCCATGCCGACAACACCGCCACCGTCTACATCGGCAAGGGCGAATTCGGCCAGGGCAACACCACCGGCCTGCTGCAGATCGCGGCCGAAGAGCTCGATCTCGACATGAGCCAGGTGCGGTCGGTCCAGCTCGACACCAACGTGACCACCAACCAGGGCGCTACCACTTCGAGCTCCTCGATCGAGCGCGGCGGACCGCAAATCCGCGCTGCGGCAGCCGAGGCACGGCGGGCGCTGTTGGGGCTCGCCTCGACCAGGCTCGGCATGCAGATCGGCAGCCTCGTGGTCAACAAAGGCGTCGTGTCGATCGACGGCCATCCGACCCAGTCGGTCTCCTACGGCGCGCTGCTCGGCGACAAGCCGTTCAACGTAAAATTCACCGGCACTGCGCCGCAGAAGGCGATCACGCGCTACAAGGTGGTCGGCACCAACGTGCCGCGCGTCGACATCCCCGACAAGGCGGCCGGCAAGTACACCCACATGCAGCACGTGCGCGTGCCCGGCATGTTGCATGGCCGCGTGGTCCGGCCGCGCGGCCAGCGCGCCTATGGGGTCGGCGCCAAGCCGGTGGCGATCGACGAGTCTTCGATCAAGGACATCCCGGCGCGCATCGTGCGCAAGGGCGACTTCGTCGGCGTGGTGGCGGAGAACGAGTGGGACGCTATCCGCGCGGCGCGCGCGCTGAAGGTGACCTGGCAGGAGACGAGTGCGCTGCCGGGCAACGCCGACCTGTTCACCCGGATGCGCGCGGCGAAGACCTCGGACGTCACCATCGTGAACTGGGGCGATGCCGACAAGGCGTTCGCAAAGGCGGCGCACGTCTCGTCTGCGACCTACTACTGTCCCTACCAGTCGCACGCGCCGTTCGGTCCAAACTGCGCGATCGGCGACGTCGGCCCGAACGGCGCGCTGGTGATGTCCTCGACCCAGGACATCTACAACTCGCGCGACATGCTGGCGGAAGTGCTGGGCCTGCCGGTCAGCAAGGTGCGCGTGCAATATGTCGAAGGCTCGGGCACCTTCGGTCGGAGCTGCTACGAGGACGCGGCCCAAGCCGCGGCCGTGATGTCGCAGGCGGTTGGCAAGCCGGTGCGCGTGCAGTTCATGCGCTCCGACGAGCATGGCTGGGACGACTACGGCCCGGCGCACCTCGCCGACGTGCGCGCCGGCATCGATGCCAACGGCAAGCTCGTGGCCTACGAATACCACGGCTGGCAGCACGGCTGGCTGATCAACGAGACGACGCACGAACTCGTGCTCAATACGCCGCCGAAGGAGCGCACCACCGGCCCGATGTCGATCCCGGTCAACCGCATGAGCACCGGTTCGATGTATCAGGTCGCCGATCGCCGCGTGGTCAGCCACATGGTGCCGATGGTCGGGCTGCTCAAGGGCGCGCCGCTTCGCTCGCCGCTCGATCTGTCGTTTGCGTTTGCGTCCGAGCAGACCATCGACGAGCTTGCGGTCGCGGCCAAGATGGATCCGCTGGAATTCCGAAGGAAGAACATCGGCGATGCGCGCTGGCTCGGCGTGCTCAACGCGGCCGCGCAGGCTGCGGCCTGGACGCCCAAGCTCTCAGGCTCGGCGCTTGGCAGCGGCGACGTCGTGACCGGGCGCGGCATCGGGCTCGGCACGCACCATGTCTCCTATGGGGCGGCGGTGGCCGACATCGAGGTGAACAAACGAACCGGCGTGATCGTCGCCAAACGCCTGTTCGGCGCGCTCGACGCCGGCCAGATCGTCAATCCGGCGGCGGTCGAAGCGCAGATCATGGGTCAGATGATCCAGGCGACAAGCCGCACCCTCAAGGAGGAGGTGCTGTTCGACAAGGAGGGCGTCACCAGCCTCGACTGGATGTCATATCCGGTGCTGCGCTTCGGCGAGCATCCCGACGTCGTGCCGGTCGTGGTGCAGCGCCTCGACGAGCCGTCGTCCGGCGCGGGCGAAGAGGTGATGGGCGCGACCACGGCCGCGATCGCCAACGCCTTCTATGACGCGACCGGCGTGCGGCTGCGGCAATATCCGATGACGCCCGACCGGGTGAAGGCCGCGCTCGCGGCCCGGACATAAGGAGATTGCGGCTAGAGCTTCAGTGCCTGCCCGAGGTCGCGTGCCGCTTCTCCGACATTCTCCATCGAGCGGGATATCTCCTGCTCGAGAGCTAAGCCGGCCAATGGCTGGACGGTAAGACCAACGGCATTCATGCGCGCCATGAACTCCGGGTCGCGCATCGTCTTGTCGAACGCATCCCGCAGCGCGGCCAGGCGCTCGGCCGGGATTTCGGGCGGCCCATAGACCGAGCGCCCAACAATCTGGTTGCTTTGCAGTAGGCGCACCATGGCCTGCTCTCTCGGCGTCTTGACCAGTTCGAGGAACGCAGGAACCTGCGGCAGCTCCGCCTCGCGCGGGCCGATCTGCAGCAGAAAGTTCAACCTGTTGTCCCTGATCCAATCCGGGCGTTGGCTTTTCCAGCTGGTCCATTGATTGGTGCGGCCCTGGACCTCGCCGGTCTCCATCGCCATGTTGACTTCGTTGCCGGACGGATAGCCCAGCACGACCTTGAACTTGGTGCCGAGCAGCGCGTTGCTGAGATTGACGTTCAGCGCCAGCAGGCCGAGCTTGCTGGTAGCGCCAATGGCCAATTCTTTCTGGCGTGCCTCATCGAGGCTGGCGACGCCGGTGTTTCGCCAAACCCCGAGCACGTCGGTTTCCGGCGTGATCGTGCCGATCCAGCTGAACTTCGCCGATTGGTATCGTGCCACGTTCGGTTCGAGGGCTTCGGAAAGCGGAATGTTCGCCAGCGGCATGCCGATGACGGTGCCATCCTTGGGCGCGACGTTGAACACGTAACCCGCGGCGCGCATGCCGCCCGCACCGGGCATGTTCTGCACGACAATGGGTGGCTGCCCGGGGATGAACTTGCGAAAGCTTTCGGCGAACAGCCGCGAATAGAGATCGAAGCCGCCGCCAGCGCTGGTCGGGGCAATGAAAGTGATCTGCTTGCCGGCGTAGAATGTCGCGACCTTGTCAGCCTTGGCGGCCGTCAGCCATCCGCCGCACAACAGTCCCAGCGCAAGGACCGTCGCTCCTCGCATCGCACTCATTGGGCCCACAAGGGACTGAGTTTGGTCGCGACCAGTTGGTCGTAAGGCACGGGTTCCTTGACCAGGCCGAAGCCCTTCGCAAATTCCATCAGGCCATCGACCGCGTCGCGGGATATCGTCGCGTCATAGAACGGCGCATCGCGTTCGATGAGACCGGTGATCAACTCCGCCTCGTCGGCCGGGAACAGCCGCCTGCCGATATCGCCGGCGAGCGACGGATTTGCCTTCAGTGCTTTCTGTGCCTTCACAATCGCCCTGACCGCGCCCGCCGCCACCTGCGGATGGTCGTTGACGACACGGTCGGTCGTCGTCAGCGCCGCGAAATTGTAGCGCCGCGCGCCCGGAGGGCCGTCTCCGCGCCTAAGATCGAGATGCAGCTTCGCGATACCCATGCTTTCACCGAGGGCAATTCGCATGCCATTGCCCCAGTAGGCATCCGCCGTATTGTTGAGGATCGTGTCGATGCCGTTCCTCGCCAGAAATCCCTTGTCACCATAAGGCGGCGGGGGAGGGACGAGCTGAATGTTGTCTCGTTCGAGATCGAGGCCCGCGTCGGCGAGCATGTAACGCAGCCCCATGCCCGGCCACGACACGGCGGCGGAAATCCGAAGCCCCTTCAAGGCTTGAAGATCGCCGCGCTTGATGTCGAGCGACTTGCGCACGGCCATGAACCAATAGGAGTGCTGCGCCAGCGCGCAGAGCAGCTTCGCGCCCTTCCATGCGGGGAACGTTCGGGTGGCCGCGTAGGCGGGGCCGCCGATGAAGTCCACCTTGCCCGCGAGCATGAGCTCGGGGCCCTCTTTGGTGTTGTAGACAAACTCGATTTCGATGCCTTCCTGCTTGAAGAAGCCCAATTCAACGGCGGCGATCGCCACGAAGTATGAAGGCGAATCCAGATCGGGAACCCAAATTCGAAACATTGCAACGACCCCAATAACGACGAGCGTTCGACATGAGCGGGCAGCATGTCATTGCGATCGTACGTTGCCAACCGGTCAGCCTGCCACAGTCAAATAGGCTCGCTTCATTCTGTTGCCGGGATTTACGAGTCAGCGCGTCTCGCCTATCTTCGATGAGCAATCACTCAACCGCTGGGCGATGTGGCGGCATGTGCATCTACTGCCTCGAAGGCGACAGCCTCCTTAATTTGCGCAAAAGCTCTGCGTTTCCGCGCAAGATGGTTGCCGAGGCGGTGGAGGATGATGTCGCGGAGGTGAAACCCGAACCGTCGGTCGGGTTCAGTTGCGACGCTCCGGAACCGGCAGCGCCGCCCTCGGCGTGGCCAAAACGAAAATCCACGCCATCCTGAGCAAGACTACCAAGCCCGCCATCCAGCGGCCAACCTCACGTCTTTGCTCTGACGCGCGGGATCAGTTGTGCCCCGGTGTCCGCTTCGACAACGGTCACCGCGCGATACGGACAAGAGCGCGCCGCCTTCAGCACGACCTCGTCCGGGGCGGCTGTCGGATCACCCGGCTCGGCCTGGTTGCCGGCGTTCAAACGAAACACCTCGGGCGCGACTTTTATGCATGCGCCGTAGCCCTGGCACTTGCCCTTATCCACCGTCACGTCGAGCTTGGCCATTCGCCGTCCTGCTCACGGATCATTTGAAGCGGTTGACCACGGAAATGTGGATCGCGCCACGCTCGCCTTCGCCGCCGATGGTCAACAGGGCCTTTTCGGTTTCCTCGATCGAGAACTTGTGGGTCGATAACTTGTGCAGCGGATACTTGCCGGACTCGATGAGACGCAGCGCCTTTTTCAGCTCTTTCGCCGTCCGGCCGCGCACTCCTTTGACGGTGATCTCCTTGGTCGTGATCATGTCCGGATAGAAGCCCTCGGCCGGCTTCAGCGCGCCGCCCGCCATGACGATGATGCCGCGAATCCTGACAAGCTCGACGGCCTGCTGGATCGCGGTCGGCGATGACGAGGTCACGTTGATGACGGCATCCGCCATGCGCCCCTGGGTCAGGTCGGAGACGCGCTGGACCACATCGTCCTCGTTGTCGATGTCGATGGTGTGGTGCGCGCCAAGCTCGCGCGCGAGCTCCATGCGCCTGGCGTCGCGCTCGCGACCGGTGACGATGATGCAGGCGGCGCCGGCTTCCTTCGCGGCGACGACGCAGGACAGGCCGAGCTGCCCCGGGCCCAGGATGACCACGGTGTCGCCGATCCCGATCTGGCCTTCGCCCTGCACCCAGCGGATGCCGTTCGCGATGGCAAGATAGAGCGGGGCGACCTCGGCTGGGACGCTGTCGGAGATTTTGTGAATGAGCGCCTGAGGATCGAGGTAGACGACCTCGCTGAAGCCGCCCCACAGGCCCGTCCCGACGTCGAGCGATGTGAAGCCGTACATCTTCTCCATCATCTTGCCGCCGCAGAGATAATAGTGGCCGGACAGACAGTACTGGCAATGGCCGCACGGGGCGTATTCCTCCAGTACGACACGGTCGCCGTCCTTGACGTCCCACCGGCGCGAGGCCTTGGCGCCGATGCGCTCGATGCGGCCGACGATCTCGTGGCCCTGGATGATCGGCGTCTTGAACCGATCGGGCCTTGAGCCGTTGAAGGCCGGCCAATCGACGCCGCAGACGCCGGTCAGCTCGATCCGGACCAAGCCGGTGTCCTCGTTGGTCTCCGGCACCGGAATTTCCCGCATCTCGATCTTGCGCGGCCCGATTGTGACCGCTGCCCTGGTTTTCAGTGCCATATGATTTCCGCTCGAACTCTTTCAGATGAGAAATTGCAGGACGGGCATTTCCTGCTCGCTGTTCACCAGCATGACCTTCTTGTGAGCGATCTTGATGCCGCCATCCTGCTCGCGAAGCTTGTGGATCGACCTGCCGCACCAGGTGAACTGCGCGCCGCCGCGCGCCTGGACCAGAACGAAGTTCGACCCGACGGTGGCTTCGCGCTCGCCCGCCCGCTCGACCTCGACATTTGAAATCACGCGACGCATCCGCGGCTTCGGATCCTGCGCCATCACGCTGCCGCTTTGCAGTCGCGCCACGCGATCGCCGAGTTTGGCCCGGTTGTCGAAGATGATCGAGACCTGACGCAACGGGTCGGTGTCTTCATGCCCGCAAGGGACCCAGTACACGGCGTCCCCAGTCCACAGCGCCAGCCATTCCTCGTAGCGGTGCTCGTCCATCAGACGGGCTTCGCGAAACAGAAATTTCTCGATGTCGGAATCGGACATCATCGCGCGGGTCTCAGGCGTGGCTCATCAAGTGAGCGTAGTGCCGCCACAGCCCGCGAAGCTGGTTTTCGTCCATGTCATGACCGACCGTGCTGCCGTCGGGCAGCTTGTTCTCGCGATGGATGCCGCGGCCGATAAACAGCCATTCGTTGCCCCTGGCCCGAAGGCCGATCTGGTTGCGCTCCATCACCTCGATGTCGTCGGGAGACAGGAACCCGGCCGGCCCGAAGCTCGTCTCGTGGCTCCGGATGATCTCGTGATTGATCTCCGGCGGCACGCCCTTCAGCAGCGCCGGCTGATAATAGACGTGCGTTTCATCGACACTGACCGGGTGCAGCCGGCGGATGTGGGTCTGCACGAACATCAGGTTGGGAAACACGAACAGAATCGGCGCGCGGCCAAACGTCAGCTCTTCCATCCGCTCGGCGCCGTAGGTCTTGACCAGCATCTCGACATAGGCCTTGCGCGCCGGGCTCGGCTCCTGGCGCGGGCGGTATTTCACGTGCCGGAAGTCCTCGACCATGTGACCTCCGGGCAGGTAGCGGGTCAACTCCTCATCCAGCTCCATGCGGTTGCGGCCGGACCGGCTGTCGAACAGGTCGAACGCGAACTTGTGGATGAAGTGGCCGTGATAGCCGCCCTCGAGCGAGTTCTCCGGAAGCATCTTCCAGTTCGCCAGGTAGCGCATCTTTTGCGTTCCGGCGCTGAGCTCGATCTCGCCCACGGGAGACCGATCGATGATCCGATCGAGGAATTCCTTCGCGCCGCCCAGATGCTGGTCGAGGCTGATGCCGTCCGGCGACGGCGCTCGCGAAAATGAGGCCGCGATAGCTCTGCATGCGCGGGGCGGGGGTCAGCCCGAACTCGTCGTTGCGCAGCCCGTGCTCGTAGGCCTCGTCGAAGGTCGGCGCGATCAACTCACCTTGGTTCGAGTAGGTCCAGCCGTGGTACGGGCAGCGGAACACCTGCTCGTTGCCGCGCTCGTGGTTGCACACGAGATTGGCCCGATGCCGGCAGCGGTTGAAGAAGACGCGAACTTGGCCGTCCTTGCCGCGCACGACGACAACCGGTTGCAGGCCGATCTGCCGTCGAACGTAGTCGCCGTTGTTCGGAACTTCGCTTTCGTGCCCGAGATAGACCCAGACCTTCTGGAAGATGTCGATCATTTCGCGCTGGAACAGGTCGGCATCGTGATAGAGCCGACCATGAACGCGATCCGCCAGGACCAGCTCGCCAATTTTGATGTTTGAAGCGGCGGCGGTGCTCGACACGACAAATTCCTCCGTGTTTGCGCGATGATGGAAACCGCTTGCTCCCCTGTCAAGCAACAGGGGCGGAGCGGAGAAGGCAGCCGTTCCCAACCGGAATGTCTCGGCGGCCGCTAGCCACGCATCACATGCGAATATTGACCTTCTTGATCAACGGGCCCCACTTGACGATCTCGCTGTCGACGAAGGCCTTCGCCTGTTCCGGGCTTCCGCCACCGGCCTGCAAATCGACCGTGAAGAACTGCTTCTTGCCCTTCTCGCTGCGAATATAGTCATTGGTCGCGGCATTGAGCTTTTGGATGACCTCCGGGGGCGTTCCGGTCGGCGCGGCAAGGACGTACCACGCCGTCGCCTCGAAATTCGGAAAGCCCAACTCCTCTGCGGTCGGTGTGTCGGGCAAGTGCTGGGACCGCTCCTTGCTTGTCACGGCGAGGGCGTGAAGCCCGCCGCTCTGCACCATCCCGACATAACCCGTCACAAGGCCCACGCCGATATCGATCTGCCCGCCGATGATATCGGTCGGCGGAGGCGATCCGCGATAAGTCACGGTGGTCACCCGCGTGCCGCTCACGTTCAAAAGATACTCCAACGCGATGTGGCTGGTGGTGCCAATTCCTGGAATCCCGACGTTCAGCTTGCCCGGATTGGCTGCGGCATAGGCAATGACCTCCTTGAGATTCTTTGCCGGCAAGGACGGCCCCGAGACGAAGATTTGCGGCGACTTGCCGACCAAAACGATCGGCGCAAAGTCCTGCTCCGGATCGAACTTCAAGTCGCTCGACATGAGCTTGTTCAATCCGATCGGATAGGGTGTCGCCAGCATGATCGTGTAGCCATCAGGCGGGGCTTTCGCGACGGTCAGGGCGCCAATATTCCCGCTTGCCCCGGTGCGATTCTCAACCACAACTCGTTGACCGAGCCTTTGTCCGAGGTCCTCGGAAAGAAAGCGCGCGACGATATCGGGTGCGCCGCCGGCCGGGAACGGAACGACCATCGTGATCGGCCGGGCGGGCCATGACTGCGCCAACGACGGTAAGGGAGCCACCAGCACGACAATCGCAGCGGCGCATGCTGGTCCAAGCCGGCGCAACGGCGGAGTGCGCATGATCGTCTCCATCCTCATAGTGAAGGCGCGAAGGGTCGGTCGTCCTATCGAAGCCGCGCTCGGGATAAAGCGTTTCATTGTGGCATCTTAAAATCGGCGGCCTTGACGATCGGTCGCCACTTGTCGACCTCGCCGAGCAGGTACTCCTTCGCCGCTTTCGGTGTTCCTCCAATGGCGGCAACGTCGAACTGCTTGAGCATCTTCTGGCCGTTCTCGGCCCTCAGGTACGCGTTGACGAGTTCGTTGATGCGATCGACGATCGCTGGAGGCGTTCCGGTCGCGGCCATGACGACGTACCACGTGGTCGCTTCGTAGCCCTTGAGCCCGAGCTCATCCAGCGTCGGAACGTTTGGGGCCAGTCCCGAGCGCTCTGGGCTGGTGACGGCGAGGGGGCGAAGCTGTCCCTCGTTGATCAGGGAGATGTAGGCGATCGTCGGCGTGATGGCGACGTCGATTTGTCCGCTCAGGACGTCGGCGAGCGGCGGTGTGCCGCGATAGGGCACCACGGTGAACTTGGTGTCGGTCAGCCGCATGAACAGTTCCATCGCAAGATGGCTGCTGGTGCCGAGACCGGGGACACCGGCATTCATGCCGCCCGGCTTGGCCTTGGCAGCCGCGATCAGGGACTGCAGCGTGGTTGCCGAGGATTTGGGTGACGTGACCATGATCGATGCCGATCCGCCGATGACGATGATCGGCGTCAGCTCGGTATCAGGATCGAACGATTGCTTGGTGCCCTCGATCAGCTTGTTGATCACGATCGGGCTCGGCGTGCCGAGCAGGAGCGTGTAGCCGTCCGGCGCCGACTTGGCGACCGCAGCGGCGCCGATATTGCCACTGGCGCCGGTGCGGTTTTCGACAACCACTCTCTGGCCGAGCTTGTCGCTGAGCTCCTGCGCCACGAAGCGCGCGATAATGTCGGGCGCGCCGCCGGCGCCGAACGGACAGATCAGCGTGATCGGCCGCGCCGGCCAGGTGTCTGCGCTCGCCGGTAGAGCAAGCAGCGTGGATGCGACGCATACCAGTGCTCGAATGAAACTCGGCATGCGCATCACGGTGCCCCCTTTGCAGGCTATCGATGCTATTTCGGTCGCTTCGGTATTGCCGCGCCGTATCGGTCCGGTCCATGGGGCCGTCCGACGCAGTCCGACCCTCAGCGCGCCGGTACGAGCTGGTAGGTCTGGGTGTCGGTCGGCATGCTCGCGAGCGCGGCCCCGACCTTGTCGGCCGGAAAGTCGTTCGCGAACGGACGAGCATAGCGGCCGCGGCAGGTCAGCTTGAGCGTATCGCCGGCAAACGGAAACGGGTCGAGGCTGTAGACCTGGTCGCTGACCTTCTTGACCGTGACGTTGCTGTCGCTGTCTGCGGTCATCGGTACGTGGATGTAGACTTCTTCGCCGCGCTCGCTGGCATGATAAAGGTGGAAGTAGAGCGAGAGCGTGTCGAAGAACGTGAGCTGCTTGTAGTTCTGGAACACGCGGTTCTCTTCAACCCATGGCCGCGTCGCTTCGTTCTTGGCCAGCTCCGCTTTGAGGCGCCCTTGGCGCGCGACCTCGTCCGCCAGCATCTTGTCGACCATCGGGCGATTGGGATCGGCGACCTGAATAGAGACCGTATTCCTGGTCCGCACCACGAATTGCGTGAAGCCATACCGCTTGTTGTACAAACCCCACGTGTGCATGCTTGAAAGCAGCCCGCAATAGGGATGGTGCGCCTCGTTGAAGTCCGGCGATCCGCGGTTCGTCTTGACCGACTCCAGGGCCGGCGTGCGCGACATCAGGTAGGGCAGGCCGTTGCTTGGATCGATCCCAGGATTGCGGTCGTAGTCGTCCCAGCCGCGGTCGTGGTTGTCGACGACGTAGAGAACCTCCGGGTAAGGCCGCAGGCTTTCGAAGCGGTCATTGCCATAGGCCCGCGCCAGCTGGCCGCACAGGTCCAAGTGTTCTTTCATCGTGATCACGAAATGCGGCTCTCGCTCCGGCGCCGTCTGAACCATCATGTCGATGCCCTCCGTTGCGAACGATCTCTTCTGACTCTATCAGCTATCGGTTTAGCCCGGTACAGCACGCCGCTGCTAGTTCAGATTTTCGCGAAGGGTGGCGCCAGCATATTTCTTTCTGGACAGACCGCGTCGTTGCAGCTCCGGCACGACGAACTCGACGAATTCGCGAATGTTGTCCATCGCCGAATAGCCGCGGCCGAGGATGAATCCGCCGTTGGAGCCTGACGCGACATGCATCTCCTCCAGCTTGTCGACGATGGTCTTGGGCGTACCGGCAGCCACCAGAATCCGGTCGACCAGGAACCGGCGGCCGAATTCCTCGACAGTCTGCGATGGATCGGTTGTCTTGAGAAGCTCGTCGAAGCTTCCGTAATTGCCCTTCTGTGCCCGTACTTCGTCAGCAAAATCGGTGAGCCGCATGCCGGGGCGCGCCTTGGAAAAATCGACATTGTATTGCGCCGACATTTCGACCAGGCCGGCCTCCGGCCGGATCGAACTCGAGATAACGCCGCTCCTTTTGCTTCGCATCGGCATCGGATTCGGCAACTTGGATGCGGATCGACCAGAGAATGCCCACGTCACGCGGCTTGCGGCCGACCTGGGCAAGCTTCGCATCAAGCGCCTCGCGATGCTGTTTCATGCTCGCAATCGTGCGGCGCGTGCTGAATTGCATGTCCGCGTAGGTCGCAGCCAAATCCATGCCGGGACCGGAGAGACCCGCCTGGATGATGACGGGGCGTTGCTGAGGCGACGGCAACGCCGGCAGCGGACCGCGCACATTGAAATAGCGTCCGCGATGATCGATCCGGTGCACCTTGGCAGGGTCCGCAAATATGCCCTTCTCGCGATCGACGACCAGTGCGTCCTTCTCGACGCTGTCCCATAGCTTGCGAGTAACCGCCAGAAATTCCTGCGCGCGCTCGTAACGCTCGTCGTGCTCCATCATGACGTCGAAGCCGTAGTTCGCGGCTTCATTCTTGTAAGCGGACGTGACGGCATTCCAGGCGATGCGTCCGCGCGTGACATGATCCAAGCGCATTGAAGAAGCGCGCGACATAGAACGGATGGTGATAGGTCGTCGACATGGTGATGGCGAAGCCCACGCCGGGCGCGGCTTTGGCCATGAGCGGGATCATCGGCGCCATGTCATGCCGAGGCCATTTGGCGCCGTAGCGGACGCCCTGCTTCATAGCTGCCGCCATAGTCCTCGGGCGTGCCGCCGGTATCGCCGAAGAACAGCATATCCATCACGCCACGCTGGGCGATGCGGGCGATGTCCTCGTAGAAATCGGACGTGCTGTAGTAGTCGTAGCCGACCCAGGAGCCGGGCATCCGCCAGAGATAGTCGGTGTGCAGAAACGACAGGTCTGCCGCGAGATGAATGATGTCGGATTGGGACATGGCGATCGAGCCGAGATCCTGAGATGCTAGATGACCGTCATGCCCCGCGCCAGCGGCGCACGGCGGTGTCGCTTCGTGATTGAAGCCGCATCGCGGCATCTTGGACCCTTCCAAAGAGCCTGCTTGAACAGGTACGATTGACACCCTTCGAGGGCCGAGCCATAGCGCGAGTTCCCAGTGCCGAAGGCAACTTGCACGAGGACATGAACGGTGGCGCCACAACCGAGCTCACCGGACCAATCCCCCGCTGCAGCGTTGCCGCGTGCGGGCGCGCACCGGACGCGCGGGAGCTGGCGATGCCGAATGCCAGCGGCACGCCAATGGCGACGCCTGCCGCGAAGCCGGCGTTCGTGCAGTTCACACGCGAAGTCCGGCAGCATTTGAATGCCGCGTCCGCGGTTGAATAGCGGATCGGGAAGGCCATCCATGCGGCCAGCACGTTTCCAACTCACCCGGCCGGAAGCGACGCCATGAAGGCGCAGATGCATCTGGCGATTGACGTGTCGTGGACCCAGGTCGAGACGACCTGGCGCGAAGCGGGCGCGCGGGTCGGTCGCCATTATCCTGATATCGGGCTGTTCGAGGATATCGCCCGGGTCGCGGAGCGCGGGCTGATCGACCTGATCTTCTTCGGCGACAGCACCGGGATTCCGAACACATGGAAGGGTTCGATCGAGGACGCGGTTCGCTATGGCGTGGCCTGGCCGCGCATGGACATGAGTCCCTGGATCGCGGCCATGTCGCGGGTGACCAGCCATGTCGGCTTCGGCCTCACCTACGCGACCACCTTCATGCATCCGTTCTATGTCGCCCGCCTGTTGAACTCGCTCGACCACCTCACCAACGGACGCATCGCGTTCAATGTCATCACCTCGCAACGCAAGGCAGACGCCCAGAACTACGGCTTCGACGAACTGATGGAGCACGGCCAGCGCTACGACCGCATGGACGAGTTTATGGACGTCTGCCGGGCACTGTGGGCGAGCGTGGAGCCCGACGCCTTCGAATGGAATCGCGAGACCGGCCTGGTTGCCAACCCGGCCAAGGTGCGCGCGATCAATCACGTCGGTCGCTTCTTCAAGGTGAAGGGCCCGCTGAGCGTGCCGCCGTCGCCGCAGATCGTCCCGGTGCTCATCCAGGCCGGCGGCTCGCCGCGCGGCACGCGCACGGCGGTGCGGTTTGTCGATCACATCTTCGGTGCACGCAAGCCGATCCCGGCCATGGCCAAGCAGCGCGCCGAGGTAGACGCGGCCTTGCGGGCCGCAGGCCGCGACCCCGAGAAGGTCGGGATCATCTGGTCGACACAGATCATGGTGGGCGAAACTGAGGCCGAGGCCAAGGCGATGAAGGAACGCCTCATCGACCGCGTGCCGCGCGAGGCGGTCGGCGCCTGGCTCTCCCACAACACCGGTTTCGACATGTCGACGCTGCCGCCGCGGTTCACGCTGCGCGAGCTCAACGAGCGCATCGTGGCCGCCAACGCCTCGCCCGTCGGCTTCGTGGCCCAGCTCGCGCAAACCATCGGCGACGATGGCGAGATCACGCTCGAGGAATTCTTCGAACATGGCCTGAAGACGGCGACCAGCTACGCCACCACGGTTGCCGGCACCGCCGCGCAGATCGCGGACTACCTGGAGGAAAGATTCGAAGGATCGGGCAGTCGCGGCGGCTTCATGCTCCGCCATTCGCAGGCCGAACAGATCGAAATGCTGCACAATATCGTCGATCTGCTGGTGCCGGAGCTGCAGCGCCGCGGCCGCTTCCGAACGGCCTATACGGGCCGGACGCTTCGCGAGAACCTCGCCACTTGAATGAGGGGCGTTGGCGTCAGCAAGCGAGCTGCAAAGCGCGAGGCTGCAGGACCGCCGATCAATCCGCGCTTCTGTCGGGGGGTGCCGCGGATTTGCGGCTGGCGCTTCCGCGCGTCTTGTTATCAACTCATGCCCTTTGCCTGCGCCACGATGGCCGCGCGGTCGAAGTCGTTACAAGCCGCGATGAACTGCTCGGTATAAGAGTTGGCCGGGGCCTCGGTGCCTTTCAGTGTGCCGAGCTTGACGAAGGCGGCCTGGGTGTTCTGCCAATTCGGCTTGATGAATTCACCGAGACGCGCGGAGCACGTCGGTCGCGAGCCACCATGAGCATAGCAAACGCTGCCCCGGATGTGCGGCGTTATTGCAGCGACTGCGATGGATACGTCCGGCCTGCGTCGGTTGCATGCCTTCCAGCGCGGATCGCTGGCCTTGACCTATTCGAGGCCGAGAAACTTATTGGAGAAGTTCGGATCGCCCAGCAGCGTTTCCCGGGTGCCTTCCAGCACGGTCCGCCCGTTTTCGATCACATAAGCGCGCGCCACGAAATCCATGGCGCGATGAATGTTCTGCTCGACCAGGAGCAACGTAACTCCTTCGTCGGATAGACGGCGTAGTGCTGCAATGACCTCCTCGATGATGATTGGAGCGACCCCAAGGAATGGTTCATCGAGCAACAACAGCTTGGGACCGGACATCAAGGCCCGCCCGATGGCCACCATCTGCTGTTGGCCACCCGAAAGTTGAGCCGCCGGTTGGCCGGCTTTCTCTTTGAGCACTGGGAACAGCGCGTAGCAACGTTCGATCGCGTCGCGGACGCTGCCGCGCTTGCCGCGGACATAAGCGCCCATCTCCAGATTTTCGCGGACGGTCATTTCCGGGAACAGCCGCCGGCCTTCGGGCACAAGGGCGATGCCGTCCTCGACATTGTCGGCGGGGTCGCGCCCGCCGATCGAGTTCCCCACGTAAGAAATCGTCCCGCCGACCGGGCGATAGAGGCCGATGATGGCGCCGAGCGTCGTCGATTTTCCGGCGCCATTGGCCCCGAGCAGGGCCACGCGCTCGCCTTGCTCGACGCGAAAGCTCACGTCCCAGAGCGCCCTCAGTTCACCATGATCGACCGCAAGGTTCGAGATCGCGAGCATCACACCCGCTCCTTCGGCGCGGCGCCGAAATAGGTCTTCAGCACGTTGTCATCCTTGAGAACCACATTCGGCAAGCCATCCGCAATGATCGAGCCTTGCTGGAGCACGACCAGGCGGTCGACCACCTGGGTCAGAGCGGAAATGATGTGCTCGACCCAGACCACGGTGACGCCATACGTGTCGCGCACCTCGCGGATGCTCTCGACGAAGTGTCGCACCTCGGCTTGGGTCAGCCCGGATGCCACCTCGTCGACCAGCAGGAGGCGCGGGCGGCAGGCCAGCGCGCGAGCGAATTCGACCGCCTTGCGCTGTTGCAAAGTCAAGCGGTCGGCCCGCTCGTTGAGCTTGCCGCGCAAACCCGCGTAAGCGGCAAAGCGCGCCGCCTCGACCAGCGCCTCCGGCCTTGCAAGGCTGTTCGCGCCGCGGAACATCATCGGCATGGCCACATTTTCCTGCACGGTGAGGTCACCGAACGGCCGCGGAATTTGGTAGGTCCGGCCAATACCGAGTTGAGAAACCGTATCCCTCCGCTTGCCCCGCAGACTTTCGCCGGCGAACACAATGTCACCATCGACCGGCTCAAATACCTTGGACAGGCAATTGAACAGCGTGGTCTTGCCGGAACCATTGGGGCCGATCAGGCCGACGATCTCTCCTTCCTTGATTGAGAGGTTCACGCGATTGACGGCGACATTTCCGCCGAACGCCATCGTGAGGTCGCGCGTCTCGAGCAGGACGCGCGAGCGGTCTGGCGTCGATTTCGTGAGCGGCAGTCCGTCCGTGGCGGCGGCAGTCGCAACGCCTGCGCTCGCGATCCGCTCGTGATGCTCGTGGCCGAGCGGGGCAAGCAAAGGAACGCGCTGTATCCAGCTGGCGCGCAGCAGGCCGCCCGGCATGAAGCGGCCGATCAGCAGGATCGCCAGCCCGATGATGGTGAACTGCAGCATCGTCATGTTGAGGATGAGAAGCTGCACCCCGACCGATAGCAGGACCGTGCCGATCAGCGGGCCCCAGAGCAGGCCAGAGCCGCCGAGCAGAGCCATGGCGATCGGAATAAGCGCAACGTCGAGCCCGAACACGGTGCGCGGGTCGATGTAGCGGAACGACCAAATATAGGCCGCGCCGGCGATCGCCGCGGCCATCGCGCCGTAGGCCATGGCCTGCAACTTGATCGGAAAGATCCGGATGCCGACCACCTCGGCCGCTTGCTCGTCGTTGCGGATAGCCTTGAGCGCGTAGCCGAACGGCGTGCGGCTCATCCAGATGCTGATCACGAACACGCCCACCGATGCAGCGAGCGTAACGTAGTAGGCGTACATCTTGACGTCGATGCCGTGCACCATGGCGGTGGACGGCGGCAACAGGATGCCGTCGGCACCGCGCGTGATGGGCACCAGGTTCGAGGCCAACAGCTCAAACAACGGAATCAGCGAGAGCGTGGCGAATGCGAAATAGTCGCCGCGCAACCGGAACAAGGGGAAGCTCAGCAGCGCGCCCATCAAGCCGGTAAAGAGCGCTGCGAACAGAAAGCTCAGGACGACCGGAATGCCGTTCACGTTGGCCAGCGCAAACGCATAGGCGCCGATGCCGAAGTAGATGTAGTGGCCGAGGTTGACGTAGCCAGCCTCGCCGTGCAGCCAGTCCCAGCTTTGCGCGACGATATAGGCGTACAGCAGGGTGAACAGGAAGGTTGTGAGGTAGGCGCCGCCGAACACCGGGACGAGCGCCGCCGCGATCAAAATCGCCGCAATGAACAGGCGGCCCAGGCGCTGCCCGTTCATGTTGCCTTCCGTGACAGGAAGCCCTGCGGGAACACGATCAGGATCACCAGCAACAGGAAGATGCTTAGTCCCGGCGCCCAATCGGAGGTCCAGAAGAAGCCGGTGAGGGCTTCGGCAACGCCGAGGAAAATGCCAGCGAGCAAGGCGCCCGGCAGGTTGCCGATGCCGCCCAGGATGATGATGGTGAACGCCTTGACCGTCAGCCCGAAGCCTTCATAGGGATTGACCGGGTAATTCAGCACGTAAAGCACGCCTGCGATTGCGACGATGGCGGAGCCGAAGGCCACGGTCGCCGCATGGATTGCGCCGGCCCGGACGCCGCAGATGCGCGCCCCCGTGGCGTCCTGCGTCACCGAGCGCACCGCCCGACCGAACCAGGTCCGCGTCAGGATGAGGTGCAACGCAAGCGTCAGCGCAGCAATGCCGACGAGGATGTAGACGTCGGTGGTCGAGACGATGATGCCTTGCAGGATGAACACGTCGACCGGCAGCCGGATGTTGACCGAGGTCGGGCCGGCGAGCAGCGCCGCGATATCGCTGATGATCAGCAGCAGGCCGACCGTCACCAGCACGGTGCCGACCGTGGCTTGCATCGGGTTCCGGCTCTTCAGCGGATCGAGCAGGTAGACGTACATCAGCCAGCCGAAGCCGAAGAAGATCGGGAACAGGAGGATGGCGATCAGGACGGGGTTGAGCCCCCATGCCGCGAACATGACGCTCGCGGCGATCCCGGCGATCGCGAGCAGCGTGCCATGGGCGAAGTTGAGCACGCGCACGACGCCGTAGATCAGCGACAGTCCGAACGCGACCAGCGCATAGAGCCCACCCAGCAGGATGCCGCCAATCAACAACTGGATGATAATCGTTGTCATGCCGGCGAACGGCCGAGATGCTGGGTGGGTGTCGCGCCCGTCAGGCGCGACACCTCGGCGTGGTGAACGCCATCACTTCCAGCTCGGCGATGGCCAGATCATCTTGCCGGTCGCCTGGTCGGCCGGCCACACCACGACTGGTTCACCCTTCTGCATCTGATGGGTGTAGGAGACGATCTGCGAGAGCCCGCCTTCGCTGAACTCGAATTCACCACCCGGGCGCTTCCACTTCGCTCCTGGTTTGCGCAGCTCGGCCGCGATCTTCTCGCGGTCCACCGCGCCGGCCCGCTCGATTGCCTGGATCATCACCAGATAGGCATCCATGCGGCCCATGGTCCACAGATAGTCGAACAGCTTGATGTCGGCAGCTTTCAGCACGTCGCGCGCCAACTCCGCATACGGCCCGCCGAGGGCTTCGTGCCAATAGACTTCGCCGGTGACGCCCTCGAGGTCCGCCTGACGTGCGAGCGAGCCGTTCGCCATGATGTGATGCACGTCCATGGCTTTGACCTGAAGCTGGCGCATCTGCTGAATCAGCGGCACGGAGACCGCGTCGAACGAGGAGATGAAGATGATGTCCGGCTGCGCTGCTTTTATCTTCAGGATGGGGCCCTGGAAATTTCGCGTGGCGCCGGCGAAGACCTCGGTGCCGACGGTCTTGAGGCCGATCTTCTCGGCATATTGGATGTTGGTCTCGTGCACCGCCTTGGTAACGAGATTGTCCTGCACGATCCAGAAGATGGATTTGGGCTGCGGGTTCATCTTGCTCAGCATGTCGAAGTAGTTTTTCGACCAAGTGCGGGCGTCGAGCGCCATGCCGGCGATGTACTTGAAGCCGCTCTCATAGATTTTCGGTGTCGCGACGTTCGACATCACGCTCGGGATTTTGTACTTCTCGAACACCTGCGAGACCGGGAATCCGTGCGACGACCAGTCGGGGCCGACGAACAGGTCGATGTTGTCGACGGTCGCGAGCTTCTCGTAGAGGCTGACCGCGGTCGCGGCCACGCTCTGATCGTCGTAGTACACGAACTTGATCGGCAATTTCTTGTTGCAGGAGCTGAGGAAGACGCCGCCGGTCTTGTTGAACTCGCGCTCGAACATCTCGGTCATCTTGTCCCAGCGGCCGGCGAGCGATGAGTTGATGCCGGTGACCGAAATGGTCGTGCCGAGCACGATCGGACCGTCGCACGAGTTGAGCTTTGCAACCGCGGGCGATGCCGCGCCCGCGATCAGCGCAGCGCCGAGTGCGATGGCAGCCGAAATTCTGGTCATGTGACGTCCTCCCGTCGTTGCCGTCTTCAAGTCACTGCCGGCAGCGGCCGGCAGTCGCGGCATGTCGGCAATACTAGGGGCCGCCGGATTGCCGATCAATCCGCGGTCCCGGCGGGGCCTGCCGCGCGCTTACGTTTGCGTTCAGCACAGCCCGGCGCTAATTCATGGCCTTCGCCTGCGCCACGATTGCGGCGCGGTCGAAGTCGTTGCAGGCCGCGATGAATTGCTCGGTGTAGGAATCGGCCGGCGCTTCGGTTCCCTTCAGCGTGCCGAGCTTGACGAAGGCAGCGTGGGTGTTCTGCCAATTCGGCTTGATGAATTCGCCGAGACGGGCGCCCTCCGGTTGACCTTGCAGCGCCTTTTCGAGGAAGCGGTTCATGATATGCACGTTGTTCTTGAGCGCGGTGGCATCGTCCAGGTTGGTCGGTTTGGTGGTCGGGAACTCCTCCCAGAATATGCGGATGGCCGCGGTCGGGTTGGTCGCCGTGAACAACAGGCCCTTGGTCATGGCGCGGCAGTAGCCCGCAACGTCCTTCGGATTTGTATTGGCATAGGATTTCCGGACCGCGAGCGTTGTCCCGACCTGACCGTCCTCGAGTGGAATGTTGACGGTGCGCAGCGCCAGCCCGGTGTTCTCGGCGGCGGCCAGCATGGCATCCCACATCACCAGGGCGTCGATCTGGCCGCTGCGCAGCGCCGCGATCGCCGAAGGCCCGGCACCGGTCGAAATGCCGGTGTACTGCTCGGGCGTGATGCCGATTTCGCTCAGGTTCTGCTTCAGACCCAATCCGCCGCCGGCGCCGAACGAGGGCGCGCCGACGGTCTTGCCCTTGAGGTCTTCGAGCTTCTGGATCGGCGAGTCCTTCAGGACGACGAGGAAAGTCCCGGCATTGCGCTTGAGGTTGAAGAACGAGACCAGATCGCCATTCTGTTCGCGCACGGTCATGATCGCCGCGGCCGCGGTGGTGCCGACCTGGGCGTTGTTGGACTGCAGCACCTGCGCCGAGATCATGCCGGTCTGAGAGTTCTGGATGTCGACGTCGAGACCTTCCGCGGCGAAATAGCCGAGGCGCTTGGGCACGGCATAGAGAAACACCTCTTCGCCGACGCCCATGTTCGGGTGCATCTGCACCAGCGTCATCTTCTTGAGCGATTGCGCGGCGACGCCGTCAATCAACCAGCCAGGCCGCGCCGGCGGCGAGCGTCAGTGCGAATGTGACACGGTACAGTCGGGTGAGCATGGCAGGTCTCCGCGGTTAGCGTTCAGTCCCAATCAATTGCGCCGCTGCATTGCCCCGCTGCGCCCAGAAGCAGTAGCGGCGCTCGATCAGGCTGACGGCGTAGTTCATCAGAAAACCGATCACGGCCAGCAGCACAATGACCGCGAACATCGGCGAGATCTCCATCGCCTGATTGTACTGCATCAGCAGCATTCCAAGGCCGGCGCTGGCGCCGACGAACTCGCCGACCACCGCGCCGAGGATCGACAGCACCGAGGCGACGCCGAGACCCGCGAACAGGAACGGCAGGCAGCTCGGGATGATGATCTTGGTGAGCAGATGCAGCTCGCTCGCGTTGCAGGAGCGCGCCAGCTCGATGCGCTCGGGCTCGACCGCCTGATAGCCGGCCATCATGTTCACCAGCACGGGGAAGAACGTGATGATGGCGGTGATGAACACCTTGCCCTCGATGCCGAAGCCGAACCACACCACCATGAGCGGCGCGAGCGCGACCTTGGGCAGCGACTGGAAGCCGACGATGTAGGGATACCAGCTCTTGCCGAGGATCGGCCAATGCGACAGCACGAGGCCGAGCAGCGCGCCCAGCGCCGAGCCGATCGCGAAGCCGAGCACGGCTTCCCAGACGGTGACGCCGGCATGGTACCAATAGCTCGCCTTCTCCCATGGCCAGCGGCTCAAGCCGGCGATCGCGGCACGAAGCACGTCTTGCGGCGGCGGCACGATGTAGGCCGGCACGCGGAGCACGTCGGTCGCGAGCCACCATGCCGCGACCAGCGCCACCAGAATCGCGGGCGAAATCGTGAACTGCGGGTAACGCCGCAGCACGCCCGGCCGCGTCTCGCGTGCCGGCGCGGCTGGCTCGACGGTTCTGTCCACGGCCTGGACCGCCATCAGAACGCTCCTCCCTCGGCGTCCAGCAGCGAGCGGAGCTTCGCGGCGTATCGACCGAAGCGCTCGGTGTTGATGACCGAAAGGTCGCGCGGGCGCGGCAGATCGATGGTGATGACGTCGGCGATGGTGCCGGGCCGGGCGGTCATTGCGATCACCCGGTCGGAGAGGAAGATCGCCTCGGCGATGGAATGGGTGATGAAGATCACCGTCTTGCGGCTCTGGCTCCAGATCCGCAACAGCTCGAGATTCATCTGCTCGCGCGTCATCGCATCGAGCGCGCCGAACGGCTCGTCCATCAGCAGCAAGCGCGGGTCCTGCACCAGCGCGCGAACGATCGCGGCGCGCTGCTGCATGCCGCCCGACAGCTCGAACGGATAGCGCTGCGCAAATTCGCTCAAGCCGACCATCGCCAGCAGATCGGTCGCGCTCTGCCGGTAGTTCGCCATCGGCAGCTTGCGGAATTCGATCGGCAGCAGCACGTTGTCGAGCACGGTCCGCCACGGCAGCAGGACCGGCGATTGGAAGACCACCGCGGCTTGCGGCGTCGGCCCGCGCAACGGCTTGCCGTTCAGCTCGACCGATCCGGCGGTGTAGGGCAGGAGCCCAGCCAGCACCTTCAGCAGCGTCGATTTTCCGCAGCCGCTTTGGCCGACGACCGAGACGAACTCGCCGTCGTAAATCTCGAAGTTGAGGTTCTTGAGCGCTGTTACCGCGCCGGATGCAGTGACGTAGGTTTTCGACAGCCCGCGCGCGAGGATCAGCGCCGAAGCCCGTTCGGCATCGGTCTCAGGCGAAGCTGCGGCGGCAGACACGGATTGCATCGGGTCCTGCGGCATCGGCCTTGGCGGCGGAAGCTCTCCGGCCACACATTATGCAAAGGACATGCCATGGATACAATGCACGCGCGTCGGCCGTGCTTGACCGGCATTGCATTTGCGCCTCACATCATCCCGCACAGACGCGGCGCGATGATCATGACTAGCAATGCGGTTATCCGGGTCCATCAGCACGGCGGCCCGGACTGTCTCAGGCTCGACGAGCTCCCGCTGGAGCCGCTGCAGCCCGATCAACTGCTGATTGAGGTTCGCGCCGCCGGCGTGAATTTCTTCGACACCCAGCTTCGCAGCGGGCTCTACAAGCAGCCGCTGCCGCTCGCCTTGGGCAACGAAGGCGCCGGCGTGGTCCGCGAAGTCGGGCCCGCCGTGACCGGCTTCAAGATCGGCGATCGCGTCGCTTGGGTGCTGTCCGGCGGCTCCTATGCGCGCTGGAAGATCATCGCCGCTGGCCAGGTGTTTGCACTGCCCGCCGAGGTGAGCTGCGAGGCCGCGGCGGCGACGTTGTTCCAGGGCATGACTGCGCATTACCTCGCCTGCTCGACCCATGCACTCGCACCGGGCGAGAGCTGCGTCATCCATTCGGCGGCGGGCGGCGTGGGTCTGCTGCTGACCCGGATCGCCAAGATGCGCGGCGCGACGGTGATCGCCGCCGTCTCGACGGCGGCGAAGGCCGAGGTCGCGGCGGGCAACGGCGCCGATCATGTGGCGATCTATGGCAATAGCGACCTGGTCGATCTCGCCAAGCGTGCGACCGGCGGTCGCGGCGTTGACGTGGTCTATGACGCCGTCGGCCTGGACACCTTCGAGCAAAGCCTCGCCTGCCTGCGGCCGCGCGGATTGCTCGCGCTCTACGGCGAGGCAAGTGGCCTCGTGCCGCCACTCGACGTCCGGAAATTGCTGATGGCGGGCTCGGTCTATCTGACGCGGACGGGACTCAACGCCTATGCTGCGACGCCGGAGGAGCAGCGGCAGCGCGGCGACGACGTGCTGCGATGGCTCGCGGCCGGCGAGCTCAAACCCCGCATCGACAGCACCTTCGCGCTGGCGGATGCGGCACAGGCCCACCGCGCCATCGAAGGCCGCGGCACCATCGGCAAGATCCTGCTGCTGCCGTGGTCTGCTTAAAGCATGATCCCGAAAAGCCTGCCCCGGACTTGATCCGGGGTGGAAACCGCCGCCATCGGCCGACAAGCTATTTGGTGCCGTAGGCCCGGTCGCCGGCGTCGCCAAGGCCGGGCAGGATAAAGGCATTGTCGTCCAGCCCCTGGTCGATCGCCGCCGTCCAGATCCGGACATCGGGATGGACCCCTCGCACTCGGTCGAAGCCTTGCGGGGAGCCGAGCAGGCACACCAGCCTGATGTCCTGCGCGCCGTGCTCCTTCATGCGGTCGATCGCCGCCACCGCCGCATTGCCGGTCGCGACAACCGGGGACACGATAATGACCAGTCTTTCATGCAGATCAGAGGGCGCCTTGAAAAAATACTCGACGGCGACATGGGTTTCGGGATCGCGATAGAGCCCGATATGAGCGACCCGCGCTGCCGGCACGAGATCCAGCATGCCGTCGGCGAACGTCACGCCGGCGCGCAATACCGGAGCGAACACCAGTTTCTTGCCGGCGATCCGCGGCGACTTCATCGTCGCCAGCGGTGTTTCGATTTCGACTTCGGTCAGAGGGAGGTCTCGCGTCACCTCATAGCAAAGCAGCATGCCAATTTCCTTGAGAAGCTGGCGAAACGACTTGGTCGAAATGTCTTTGTCGCGGATCAGCGTGAGCTTGTGTTGCACCAGCGGATGATCGGCAATCGTGACGCCTTCCATGGATTTTCCCCTCACGTCAGAACACGGTGCCGTCGCTCACGACCTTGATGGGCGGAGACCCGTTGGCCCGTCGCTCGCGCGCGATCGAGCGGCCGGCCGACCAGGTCCCGCCTTCGAGGACCTTAGCCAGCGGCAGCGATTTGGCATCCAGTCCCAGCCGCCGACGCAAGCTGTCCGCGAGCCGGTCGAGCAGGGCGACGGTCAATGCGCGCCATTCGACCACCAGGTCGGAAGCAACATCGTGGTCGCGCCCTGAATCCGATGGATTGCGGAACGCCACCACGCCGGTGTCGACAAAAAGCCCGCCGTTGCGATATTCGGCCAGTCCCGTCAGGCCATCGATGTCGGTGACCAAGATGCCGGCGGTTTGCAACGGCTCAATAAGCGAATACGCCAGCCATTGTGAAAGCTTGTGCAGCGGCACAAAGCCGTCGGTCGCGTCGGCGGCGGCGATTGCCGGGTGTTTCCAGCAATCGCCGAGCGGGATGCCTCCCAGCATGAGCCGCGAGGGCCAAATCGACCTCAAATGATGCAGCAGCTCAGCGAGGATTGTCGGTGCGGCGATCGAGCCATTGCTGGCGAGCACCGCAAGACGATCGAACAGGCCGCCCGGCCGCGGCGAATCCTCGGCCCCGAAGATTGCCGGCATGGTGACGACGGCGTTGCCGAGAGCCCGCAGCAGATTGAGGCGACCTTCGATCCCGTCGAGCGGATTGCTGTCCGACACCTGAAACCCAGCGCGAAGCTGGTCGAGCGACAATTGCACAAGCGCCTGCGCATCGGCACGCTGCGGTTCATCGGGGTTCGATGAAAAAGCGCCGCCGAGGAACATCGCCAGGCTCGCGAGCGCCAGTCCTTCGGACCGGCCGATGCTGGTTCCAGTGATCGGATCCCGGTACCGCCAATGGGCGCCGGCTCCTGCGTCGAGCAGGACGCTGATGATCGCAAGATCGAATTCGGCGCGCGCGCGTTGCGCGGAATTCCAAGTCTTCGATTTGGTCGCGGCTGCCCAACGATCCTGGCCATCGACGACGAAATGGCGCCAGCGTGAATGAAACGGGATGTCGAGCGTTGGATAATTCTTTAGCGTTGTCGCCTGGACCAGATCGGTTGCCGCGTCGAGTCGCTGCAGGTCGATACGAAAGTGCGGCAGCTTATCGTCAAGTCCCATGGCGAGCATCCGATGAGCTCGATCGCGGACCGCTTGCGCGCTTAACAGCGAATACGCAGCGGTTGCATCGGGCGTCACGGACCACCACCGGAACCAGGCTCAGTACTTTTCGAGAGCGCGGCCGATCGAATCCTTCAAATCATCGGGAGTCGTCGGCTCAGAGCTGTAATATCCGGCCGCTTTCTTGGCGGCAATTTCCACCTGCGCATCGGCGGGCACCAGCTCATTAGGGATCGGAATCCGATTGACGATTTCGACTCCCTGGCTGGTCAGCGCGTCGTGTTTCATGTCGCTCATCGACACGAACCGGTCGATCCGCTTTAGACCAAGCCAATGCACAATATCTGGCATGAGCTGCTGGAACCGGGCATCTTGAACACCCGCGACGCATTCGGTGCGTTCAAAATACTGGGCGGCGGAATCGCCGCCCTCTTGGCGCTTGCGCGCGTTGTACACCAGGAACTTGGTGACCTCGCCAAGCGCCCGGCCTTCCTTTCGATTGTAGATGATGACGCCGAGGCCGCCCAACTGACCGGCGCGGGCACATTCCTCGATACCGTGGATCAAATAGGGCCGGCACGTGCAAATATCCGAACCAAAAACGTCGGAGCCGTTGCATTCGTCGTGGACCCGGCAGGTGATCTGCGTCCGGTGGTCCGGCAGCTTGGCGACGTCGCCGAACAGATAGACGGTGATGCCGCCGATCGGCGGCAGGAAGACCTGCAGGTCGGGCCGCGTCACCAGCTCCGGGAACATGCTGGCGGTCTGTTCGAACAGCGCGCGCCGCAAATTCGATTCGGTCGTGCCGAACCGCGTTGCGATGCCCGGCAGATACCACACCGGATCGACGGCGACCTTGACCACCGAGACGCTGCCGTTGGCATGCACGACAGCGCCGTCGTTGGTGAGCCGCCCGGCCGCGACCGCGGCCTGGATTTCCGGCAGATCGAGGCGCGCCTTGGTGATTGCGATGCTCGGTCGGATGTCGGTGCCTTCCGCGATTTCGGCGCTGAAGGTCTCGGCGACCAGATGGCCCCACGGGTCGAGCGACACGATACGCTGCGGGTCCGTCCACTGTGGAAATGGCCCGATTGTCGCGGCCGGATGGGTGTTGGTCAGATCGGGACGGCGGATCGGGTCGAGCGCGCCCGACGAGACCGCGAGCGCGCGATAAACCGCGTACGAGCCGCCATGGCTGCCGATGACATTTCGCTCTTGCGGCCGCGATACGGTGCCGATGATCGGGCCGCGCTCGCGCGCGGTCGCTGCGCCCCAATGGATGGGAAAGCGAAGCTTCGCTCCCCTCGCTCCGTGCGAGGTCAGCCTGATATGGTCCGTACGGTTGGAGCGCGTCATCGCACGCTTTCCCCGAAAAGGCGACGGCCCGCCGAAACGACGGGCCAACATCGCCAACAAGAAGAAGTAACCGGTGCGAGCACTAGCCTCGCAACACGACAATACCGATTAGGATTGTCAGACACAACATATAGGCCTGGACCATCGAAATTCCAGCCGTTGGCCGGGGATCATCGGCCGCCGATTCGCGGAATCCCTGTCCGGGGCTTCCGAGTCCCCTGGCAACTTGTGTAGCTTGGTGTCCGCGTACGCAATCTGGGCCGCGCTTAGCCAGTCGCGGGCACTTCAAGGATAACACACGATGAATCGTTCCCGCCGAGCTTTTGTGCGTTTGGCAACGGGTGTTGCCGCACTGCCAACGCTGTTCCGCATTGCAGCGGCACAGGCCTATCCAACGCGCCCGGTGCACCTGATCGTTGGTTTTGCGCCCGGTGGATCGACGGACATTCTGGCGCGGCTGATGGGACAATGGCTGTCGGAACGGCTCGGTCAGCAGTTCGTCATCGAAAATCGCGCAGGTGCCGGCACCAACATCGCAACCGAAGCGGTGGTGAACTCGCCCCCCGACGGCTACACGCTGCTGTTCACCACCGGGGCAAATTTCATCAACGCGACGCTTTATAGCAATCTCAAGTTCAACTTCGCGCGCGACATCGAACCGGTCGTGCTGCTCACCGCCGAACCCAACGCCATGGTGGTGCATCCGTCGGTTCCTGCGAAGTCGCTGGCGGAGTTCATTGCCTACGCCAAGGCCAATCCGGGCAAGGTCACCATGGCGTCGGGCGGCAACGGCGCGCCGTCGCACATTTCCGGCGAAATGTTCAAGATGCTGGCGGGCGTCGACATGGTGCACGTGCCTTATCGCGGCGCTGGCCCCGCGCTCACCGGAGTGCTTGGCGGCCAGGCGCATCTGTATTTTTCGCCGTTGTCAGCGACGATCGGGCACATCAGGCAGGACCAATTGCGGGTTCTCGGGGTGACAACGGCCAAGCGCTCCGACGCGCTCGCCGATATTCCCGCGATCGGCGAACAGGTTCCGGGCTACGAGGCCGCTCAGCTGTACGGTGTGGGTGCTGCGCGAAACACGCCCGCTATAATCGTCGACCGGCTCAACAAGGAGATCAACACGATCCTCGCCGATCCCGCAGCCAAAGCGCGGCTTGCAGATTTGGGCATGACGGCGGTTGGCGGATCGGCCGCCGATTTCGGCAAAGCCATCGCCGTCGAAACCGAGAGGTGGGGCAAGGTCGTCAAGTTCTCCGGGGCCAAGGTGGACTGATCCCCGGAAGCTTTTGCCGGGTATCCCCATCATTTCCATCCGGCCAATTCTGCCGCGCGGCCGTCACCTTGTGAGGGCGAGTCATGTCCGAAGACAATCTTCCGGCCGGAACCACGTTGCTGATCAAGGGCGGCCGGGCGCTCACCCCCGATTCGGACTGGCACCAGCCGCCCTGCGTCGACATTGCGATCGCAGGCGACACATCGCCGGCATCGCGGATGAATATCCATTGCACGGCCGTTCAGCGGTCGAAGTGATCGACGCGCGCGATCATCTTGTGCTGCCCGGTTTCGTCAACGCGCACTACCACTCCCATGACGTGCTGGCGAAGGGCACGCTCGAGGAGGTGCCGCTTGAATCGTGGCGGCTCTACGCCTTGCCGCCGCAATATCCGCCGCGATCGGTCGAGGAGATCTATGCGCGCACCTTGCTCGGCGCGCTTGAGTGCTTGCGGTCGGGGATGACCACGATCCAGGACATGCTGACGCTCTATCCTTACGAGGATCGTCACATGGACGCGGTGATGGCGGCCTACGAGAAGGTCGGAATCCGCGTTGTCTTTGCGTTGCAATACGCCGACCGCAAGGGCATTGAGACCATCCCGTTCTGGAAGGACACGTTTCCGGAGGAGCTGCACCCGCTGCTGTCGACGGCCGCAGAGCCCGAGCGCAAGCTCGACCTGATCGGCCACTTCGAGGCCACGCGGCTGAAGGCCGCGCCGAGGCCGCTGGTGTCCTGGGCTTTGGGGCCATCGGCCCCGGAGCGCTGCTCGCCCGCACTGATGCAGCGGACCATGGAGCTGGCCCGGCGGTACGACATTCCGGTCTATACCCACATTTATGAATCGCGCGGCATGGCGCTGCAGGCGCGGCTGACCTTGCCGGAATACAGCGGCCTGCTGATCCGGCGTCTTGCCGAAGAGGGCGTGTCTCGATCCCAGGCTGAACTTCGCGCACAGCGTCTGGCTGTCGCGCGAGGAGATCGAGCTGCTGGCGGAGCATGGCGCGGGCGTGGTGCTCAATCCGCAGGGCAATTTGAAAATGAAGTGCGGCATTCCGCCGATCCGAATGCTGCAGGATGCCGGTGTTCGCATCGGCCTTGGCTGCGACAATTGCAGCTGCTCGGACGCCCAGAACATGTTTGTCGCGATGAAGCTGTTCGCGCTGCTGGCGGCCGTCAGCGACCCGATCCCGGGCCCGCCGCAGGCGGCCGCGGCGATCCGCTCCGCGACCGAGGCCGGCGCCGAAGGCGCGCGGCTCGGCCACGCGATTGGCAGGATCGCCGCGGGCTTCAAGGCCGATCTGACCTTGATCGACATGAACGATCCAAGCTGGTCGCCGATGAACAGCGTCGCGCGCCAGCTCGTGCACATCGAAGCGGGGCGCGGCGTGCGAACGGTCCTGGTAAACGGCGCGGTGGTCGTCCGCGATCGAAAGCTCACAAGCGTCGACGAGACGACGATCTACGAGGCGGTGAAAGCCGTGATGCCGGGTTTCCGGAAGGATTTTGCGGACATCTCCGCGCGCGTTGCCAAGCTGCAGCCATGGCTTGACCGCGCCCACAAGCAGATCGTGAACGCCGAACTCGATATCGAACGGTTGCCGTTTCGGTGATGCGGCCTAAGCCGTTGCGGCAGCGTCCTTGAGGAAGTTCTCCTTGACGATATGCCGTTCAATCTTGCCGCTACCGGTGAGCGGCCATTCCTTGATAAATCTCACGTGCCTTGGCACACGGAAGTTCGCCATTCGCGTGGCGCAGAAATCAACGAGCTCCTGCTCGGTCGCGCTCACTCCCGGCTGCAGCTCGACAATCGCCATCACGACCTCCTGCAACCGTTCGTCCGGTGCGCCGATCACCAAGGCCATTTTCACCTTGGGGTGCAGCATGAGCATGGCTTCGACCTCCTCGGCCGCGACGTTTTCGCCGCCGACCTTCAGCATGTTCTTGATGCGCCCAAGGAAAAACAGATAGCCCTGGTCATCCAGATAGCCGCGGTCGCCGGTGTGCAACCAACCGTTCGGATCAAGCACGGCAGCTGTCGCATCGGGATCATTGAGGTAGCCGTTCATTTGCCACCAGCCGCGAACAACGATTTCGCCGGGCGCGCCGGACGGCAGCGATTGCCCCGTCAGCGGATCGACGATCTGCAATTCGACGCCTTCGGCGGCGCGGCCGCAGCTGTGAATCTGTTTGTCGGCGGGATCTTCGACGTGTCCGGCCGTGCCGCCGCCTTCGGTCGCGCCGTAGATCTGCAGCAGCGCTGGAATGCCCATTTCAGCTTGCGCCCGCTTGATGATTTCCGGCGTGGCGATGCACCACCCGGCCCGCAGGCTGGAGAGGTCGTACTCGCGGAAACGCGGGTGATCCATTTCCATGACATACATGGCGCCGAACCCGGTCCGCGCCACGCAGCGCTCACGTTCGATCAGGGCGAGCACGCGCTCGGCCTCGTAGTACTCCGGCATCACCGAGCAATGCCCGGTGCTCAGCGGCACGCAGACCGCGCCGAATGCACCGCCATTGTGATAAAACGGTTGGGTGTTGAGGATTTTCTCGCCGGGACTGATTTTGAGCCGCCGTACCGTGCCCACCCCGAAATTGCACGCGTAGCGATGATTGCATAACGCGCCTTTCGGGCGCGCCGTCGTGCCAGAGGTATATTGCAGCACCACCGGCTCATTCCAACGCAGGTTGTTCTGCGCCGCGCGCAAATTCTCAATGGAAACCGTCTCGCCGCCTCGCAAGAACTCTGCCAGCGGATACGAGCCCGGGGCGGCTGCTTCGCCAAGCCCGATCACTTTGCGGAGCTCGGGGAATTTGCTGCTCCGAACCGTGCCGTCCGATGCGATCGCGTCGTCGCCGCACGCCTCCTGAAGGATCGCTCGAAAATCCATCTTCAGGAAGCGGTCGAGCCGGAACAGGATCTTTGCGCCGCTGTGACTGAGCAAATGCTCGGCCTCGAACACCCGGGATCGCGTGTTGATGGCGACCAGTATGGCGCCGATCTTGGCGCAGCCCATCAGGCAATAGGCAAACTCCGGGCGGTTTGACGTCCAGATCGCGACCACATCGCCTTTGGTAATGCCCTGCGCCAGCAGGCCGCGCGCAAACGCCTCCGACCGATCGCGCATGTCGCGGAACGAGACGCGCAGGTCGTTGAAAATCCATCCGGTGGCATCGCCCCAGCGCTCCGCCGCGGCGTCGACGGCATCTCCGAGACAGATATCGCGGACCACGATGTTACCCGCCTGTCGCCGTCATCAATGCTGCTTCGAGAGAATGGTGACGCTGTTGCATGCTGTCATGCCGCCGACGCTTTGGACCAGCGCGGTGTTGACGTTCTCGATCTGCTTGCCCAGCGCCTGGCCGCGCAACTGACGCATCGCTTCGACGATACTGTCCATCACGCACGAAACGCCGGGTTGACCGAACGACAGCCAACCGCCGTTGGTGTTGGTCGGCAGGCGCCCGCCGATGTCGGTCGCGCCCGACATGACGAACTCTCCCACCTCCCGCTTGGCGGCGAAGCCCAGCTCGGCCAGCGCAATCAGTTCGATATGCGCGAAGTTGGAAGCGGTCTGGACGATGTCGATCTCGTTGCGCCTGATTCCGGCCATTTCGAACGCCAGCTCGCCCGCGATCTTGCAGCCGGTGGTGGTGATGTTCGGCAGCGTGCCGAGGTCGAGCCGGCTGCTGCGCAGCGCCAGCCGGTCGGTGATGTATTCATGGGTCTCGCATTCGCCGGCACCCAGAATGTAGATGGGATTTTCCGTCATCGCGCGGGCGTTTTCGGCGGTGGTGACAATGAGGGCGCCCCCGGTTCCGTTCGGGCCCCAGATTGCGCAGTGCCACAGGCGCAGCGGCGAGCAGATCATCGGCGAAGCCCGCACCTGATCGATGGTGATGGGCCCCTTCGGCCCCTTCGTCGCATGCGGGTGGTGCACCGCCCAATTCTGGCATTGCACGGCCACCGCCGACATGTGTTCTTCGGTGATGCCGTATTCATGCATGAGGCGGCGGGCCACCAGCGCATAGAGCGATGGAATGATAGTGCCGTAAGGCAATTCGAATTCGGGGTCGGCATCGATCTCAGGCACCGTCTGGATCTTGTCGAGGACCAGCGCGTCCGAGTCGGCACCGACACACAGCACGAACTCGGCAACGCCGGAGGTCACCGCCATCGCCGCGTGTTTCAGCATGGAATTCATCCCGGCGGCGTGGATGGTGATTTCCGAACTGTAGGTCGGATTGAGCTTGGCGTAGGCGCAGAAGATATTGTTCCACTGCAGCCGTCGATCGGACGCCGGCGCGCGCCCGGTCAGCACGCCGTCGATCTTGTTCTTGTCGAGATTCGCATCGCGCAGTGCATCGCGCATCGCTTCGGTGGCGAGGCGAAGCGCGGTCTTGCGCTCGGTCTTGCCGCAATAGCTGTCGCCGAAGCCGACGATCGCCGCCTTGGCGCGGAGTTCGTTCTTCTTCATTGTTGCGCCTTCTGCACGCGGAATTTCGGCAGCACCAATTCCTCGGACACCTTGTCAAACACGACGGCGACGGGAAGTCCGATTTGCAGCGTGTCGAGATCGTCGGCGAGCAATTGGGCGAACATGTGATAGCCCTCGTCGACCGCGACAATTCCGAGCGCGATCGGCATCTTGGCGCGCCATGCGGGTGCGCTATGCACGTGCTGGACGGTGAAGGAATAGATTGTCCCGTGCCCGGCCGATTTGCGCCAGCTCAGCCGGTCGCTCAGGCAATAGGGGCATAGGCCGCGCGGGTGGAATACGGTTTCCCCGCAGGCTTCGCACTGCTGATAGAGCAATTCACGACGGTGCAGGGCATCCCAATACGGCTTGGTATCCACGCTCCAGCGCGGCAGCAGGACATGCTCGGTCACGGCCACTCCCGGCGATTTTTTGCACCGTGCAGGCTATAAGAATGCCCTGGCCGGGTGCAATCGCCGACGCGGACGGCACGCAGCGTTTTGGGAAAGCAGTTCGTTGACGAAAAGCTCTGACCCGCTCAATCGGATCAAAGTCGCCGGCGTCGAGGCGCCCTGGCAGACGCTGCCGGCGCTGGTTGACGGCGTCGTGGCGACGGCGCCTGGCCAAAGCGGCATTGAGATCGATGGCCGCTTTTTGACCTATCGCGAGATCGCGACGCTGGCGCGTTGCTTGGCCGCCAACCTGCAGACGTGCGGGCTGAACGCGGGCGACCGTGTTTGCAGCCTGATGGGAAACCGCCACGAGGCACTGCTGACGTGGTTTGGCGTGGTGATGGCGGGCGGCATCTGGGTTCCGATCAACACCGGGCTTGTTGGAGAGGATCTCGCTTACACGATCCAGGACGCGGCGCCGGCGCTCTTGATTGTCGATGCCGAACATTTGGATCGGGTGAGCGATCCGGCTTTGGCTCGGGCGCTACCAGCGGGACGCTACCTGATCGGCGGACCGCCGCCTGCGGGATGGGAGCCTTTCGAGCGATTGCTCGATGCGAACCATGGCTATCGCCCGGTCGACCTGCAGCCGTCGGATCCGGCGGCGATCATCTACACCGGGGGAACAACGGGATTGCCCAAAGGCGTCGTGCTGCCTCATTTCGCAATGATCTGCGGCGGCATGCGCTACGGCGAAGCCATGCGCGCCAGCCCGGCCGATCGACATTTCAGCGTCTCGCCGCTGTTCCACGCCGGTGGTCTTACCATTTCGGTGCTTGGCCCGATGATGGCGGGCATGTGCTCGACCATCGATCGCAGCTTCAGCCTGAGCAACTATTGGCAGCGGGTGCGCGACAGCCGGGCCACGATCATCAATCCGATCGGTGTGATCCTGACATTGCTGTGTCGGCAAGAGCCCAAACGTTCCGACCGGAACCATGGCGTGCGAGTTTGCCTAGGCATCGCCGGACAACTGCCGGAGGGAATTCCGGCCGAATTCTCGCGCCGGTTCGGCATCGAGGTGGTGAACGTCTATGCCCTGACCGAGGCGAGCGGCGCGATGATCGTCTACAACACAATCGGCTCGCCCAAGCCGGATTCGAACGGGCGCCAGTCGCATTGGGTGGACATCGGCATCGTCGATCCGCTCGGGCAACAGCTTGCGCCGCATCAAATGGGCGAGATCGTGCTGCGACCCAAGGTGCCGTGCACGTTCATGCTCGGTTACCACAACAACGAGAGCGGCACGTTGCGGGTGATGCGCGATCTTTGGCTGCACACCGGAGATCTCGGCTTCCTCGACGACGACGGCTATCTCTATTTCCGTGGCCGCGAGGCGCATTGGCTGCGACGGCGGGGCGAGAATATCTCCGCCTATGAGCTCGAAAGCATCATCAGTCAGTATCCGGGCCTGAAGGAGATCGCGGTGGTTGGCGTGCCATCTGAAATCGGTGAGGAGGACGTGAAACTGTTCGTCGTTCCGGAATCTTCGACGGCGCTCGACCCGGCCGAGCTCGTGCTCTGGTGCGCCGAACGCATGGCGGCGTTCAAGGTCCCGCGCTTCATCGAGCTCCTGCCGGCGCTGCCGCGCTCGACCGCCAAGCGGGAGGTCGAACGCCATATTCTGCGCGGCATGAAGAACGATGGTGCCTGGGACCGGGAAAAGGTGTTCGGACGCCGGTTGCCGTCGAGGAAGAGGGCGGCAGGCCAATGACCAGTCTGTTCTACGAGGATGTCGTGCTCGGCGAGGAATTCATCAGTCCAGGCCGGACCGTGACCGAGGCCGATCTGACCATGGTCTGCATGCTGTCCGGGGACTGGAATCCGCTGCATTGCGACGCCGAATTCGCGGCGCAGTCGCCGTTCGGGCAGCGCATTGTCGGCGGGGTCTACGGCTTGATCTACGTGACAGGAGCGATCAGCCGCTGGAGCATGTTCGCCGACACCACGCTCGGCATGCTGTCGATCGAGGATTGGTCGTTCAAGCATCCGATCTTCATCGGCGATACTTTGAAGGTGAAGATGGTGTTTGTCGACAAGCGCACCACCAGCAAGCCGGACCGCGGAATCGTGCAGCGCGGCTTCGAAGTCATCAACCAGCATGGTGCCGTGGTTCAGTCGGGCAAATCGGCGTTGATGGTCCGCCGGACGCCTGCTGCCTGATCGGACCGCCCGCGCGGCATGTCATTACTTGCCGTACTCGGGGACCTCGGGCCGGCCGAGTTCGCGCAGCGCCTGATTCAAATACGAGAAGTCGAAGACCTGTCCGAGCGGAGGAACCTCGGAGTCCTGGAGATGGCCCCGCTCCTTGAGGATCGCGATGTTGGCGCGCGCCGCTGATTCCGGGGCGTAGCCGTCAAACGACAGGCGTTTGTCCTTGATGTAGAAGTCGTACATCTTCTGCGCAAACTGCGGCTCGAGCTTGTCCGGCCCGCCGGCGGCGACGTTGTCGGCGAACCACTGCACCACCGCCTTTTCGTTGGCGGGATCCTTCAGCCAGTCGCCGGTTTCGATCATCGCCTTGAGCAGACGGACGAATTGAGCGCGGTTGGCTTCGGCCCACGAGCGGCTCGCGACATGCGTTCCGGTGACATATTGCGGAATGTACGTCACCGCATCGGCCAGCGGCGGGTATCCGCGCTTCTCCAGTTCGTAGGTGAACGGCGGGAAGTACGGGATCGCGTCGATCTTCTTCGCCAGCAGCGCCGCCATCGTGGCGGCGCCGGCGCCCACGGTGATAAGGTCGTAGTCGCGTTGCGGCAGCAAATTCGCGCCGCGCTTGAGGATCATCTCGACCGCCTCGGCCCCGGCCGATTGGATGCCTGGGGAGCCGATGATCTTGCCCTTGAGATCAGCGAGCCTCTTGATCTCGGGCGAAGCCACGAGCTGGTAGACCGGAAGCCGCGACCCGAAGGCAAAGACGATCATATTCTTGGCGCCCTTGTTCCAGGCGTTGAGGATCGTGGAGATGCCGCTGCATTCGCCGATGTCGATCTGGTTGTTCGAGACGTTCACCGGAACTTGCGGAATGGGCATGGTCAGGTCATCAAAACTCAAATTATATTTTTTCATGGGCCCCGGGAAATTCGGGTGCCGGGCGATGCGGATGCCCATGCAGAAACCCGTGATCTGGGTCGAGGGCACGGAAATTCGAATTGGGCTCTCAGCCGCGCAAGGTTCCGAGAGAAGCCATGCGAGCATCACGCCCAGCACGGCTGCCGAGGGCCGGTTCATCGACTTGATCATGCTTTCCCTCAGGTCTTGAGCTCGAACTCGCCATTGATCTCGACCGGAATGCCGTGCGGCAGCTCGGCGAGGCCGACCGCAGTGCGTGCGTGCTGCCCGTTCTTCGGGCCGAACACCTCGTAGAAGAAGTCCGACGCGCCGTCGATCACCTCCGGCATGCGGTCGAAACCGGCCGCGACGTTGACCATGCCGTACAGCCGGATGACGCGTTTGACGCGGTCGAGGTCGCCCAGCTCCTGCTTGAGGCTCGCCAGCATCGAAAGCGCGACCGCGCGCGCGGTGGCATAGCCCTCCTCGATGGTGAGTTCGCGTCCGACCTTGCCTTGGGCTTTGACGCCGGGACCGCCCATGTTCCGGCCGTGGCCGGAGGCGTAGATGATCGAGCCGACCACGACGCAGCCGGTCCGGTTCGGCTTCGGGAACTTGAACGGCTCGGGCAGCGAATAGCCCATCGCCTTGATCTTGTCTTCGATCGCGCCCATGGCAGTACCCTTTGCGTTGAACGCCGCGCTTCAGCCCGGCAGGTATTGGTTGGTGAATACGGCGTCGAACGCGACCGGCGACTTTGAGGTGGCCGGTCTGGATCAGCACCTTCTGATAGGCGTCCGAGCCCGCCGCGGTCATCCGGCCGTTGCCGATGACGGCCTCGCGCACGTTGGTGAGCGCGCTGAGATAGACCGCCTCGTCGAGCGACGCGAAGAACGGCCGCATCGCCTTGGCGACCTCATCGACCGGGTTCGACTTGATCCAGGTCGGCGCTCTTCACGATCGCGCCGACCATGCGTTTGCACAGATCGGTGTTCTCGCTGAGATAGTCGGGCCGCACGTAGATCACGGCGTGCAGGAATTCCTTGAGATCGGGATCCTGGCCGCGGGTGTTGTTGATCAGCCATGTGCGCGAAGCCGCGATGGACGGCCTCGTCAGCGGTCGGCGAGGGGAACATCGACGCGTTTGCGATCTTGTTGCTCATGGCGGCGAGCGCCGCCGTGCCGACGCCGGTGCCCACCACCTTGGCGTCGTCCTGCGGCTTCAGGCCGGCGCGCAGGATGTAATAGAGGCCCATGTTGTAGGTGAGCGAGCCGGGGGTCGAGACGCCGAACGTCAGACCCTTGACCGCCGCGAGCTTCTTTTCGAACGGCGAGTTCTCGTCGACACCCGCGCTCGGCGGCGGCCTCCTTGGAGATCACCATGTTGATGCCGCAGCGGCCGAGAATGCCGGCGATGCCGAGCAGCTTCCGGTTCTGAAGATACAACGTGTAGAGATGATGCGGCGGGGTCGCCACGAACTCGACCTCCTTCGCCATCAGGGCCTGCACGTCCGGGACCGTCGCCGCGCGTCACGACCAGCTGGAGATCGATGCCGGCCTCCTTGAAGAAGTCCTTGGCCCGGCCAAGGTAGATCGGCATGTAGCTCAGGCATTCCGAGGGCTGGGTGATCTTCACCTTGGTCAACCCTTGGGCGCGCACGATCGCGGGCGCGCCGATTACGGCGAGCGAAGCTGTGCCGAGCGCGAAGCCACGGCGTGAAACATTGTTGCTGCGGCGTTGCTCAGTCATGCTGAGATCTCCTCATCATTGAACTTCGGAGCTGCCGGCCGCGGAATTGTCCGGGCGCCAGCGCAGCACGTGCTGCTCGAGCCGGTTGAGGCCGGTGTTGAACATGATGACCACGACCATCAGCACCAGCACGCCGGTGACCGCGCCGGTGGTGTCGAATTGCGCGGTGTAGAGCTGGATCTTGAAGCCGAGCCCCGCGGTCGCCGCCATGAACTCGCCGACGATGGCGCCGACCAGCGCGAACGGCACGCTGACCTTCATCGCGGTGATGATCCAGGGCGAGGCCGCCGGCAGCACGACCTTGAAGAAGGTCTGCCGATCGTTCGCGCCCATCACGCGGGCGATCGAGATATAGGCGGCATCGACGCTGCGCAGCCCCGATAGCGTGGCGTAGAAGCAAAGGAAGAACGACAGCATGCCGGCCAGCACGATCTTCGACGGCTCGCCGATGCCGAACCAGATGATGAACAGCGGCGCGAGCGCAATGCGCGGGATGCCGTTGAGCGCGAGGATGAACGGGTCGAGCACCTTGCCGAGGAACTGAAACCGCGCCAGCAGCGTGCCGAACGCGATGCCGAGCAGCGTGCCGCAGGTGTAGCCGATGAACGTCTCGCGCAGCGTGATGATGAGATGGCTCCAGCAGGTCGTCCTGCATCCAGCTCAGAAAGTGCCGGCCGATCCGCAGCGGGCTCGAGAACCACAGCGCGTCGAACCAGCGGTCGGTGCCGTATTCCCAGACCGACAGCAGCGCGATGGCAAGCAGCACGCGGACGATCATCAGCTTCCACTTGGCGCGCCGCTCCTCGGCTGCCCAGGCCTTGAGTCGTCCTCGACGTTGGCGGCGCCGGGCGGCAGCGCCGACACGCGCGGGTTCAGGTCTGCGGTTGCCACAGCGCGGCTCCCTTCTTGACCTCTTCCTCGAGGCTCACCCACAGCGCGCGATAGGTCTCGCGGAAGCGCTCGTCGGTGTGGATCTCGAACAGGTCGCGCGGCCGCGGGATCGGCACCGGCGCGATGGTCTTGATGCGCCCCGGCCGCGCCGACATCACGACCACGCGGTCGGCGAGCGCGACCGCCTCGCCGAGATCGTGGGTGATGAAAATGATGGTCTTGCGCTCCTCTTGCCAGAGCTCGAGCAGCTGGTTCTGCAGGATCAGCCGGGTCTGGGCATCGAGCGGGCCGAACGGCTCATCCATCAGGATGACTTCGGGCTCATAGGCCAGCGTGCGGATGATGTTGGCGCGCTGGCGCATGCCGCCCGACAGCTCATGCGGATAGGATGTCCTCGAACCCGGCAAGCCCGACGCGCTGGATCAGGTGCTGCGACGCGCTCGCGCCGCTCGGCGCGCCGGAACGCCGCGCAGCTCGAGCGGAAACTCGATGTTCTTGCGCAGCGTGCGCCACGGATAAAGATTGTCGGCCTGCGTGACATAGCCGATGGCGCGGTTGACGCCGGCTTGCCGCTTGCCCGCGATAAAGGATCTCGCCGGTCGAGGCCGGGAACAGCCCAACGATCAGGTTCATCAAGCGTCGACTTGCCGCATCCCGACGGCCCGACGATGGTGAGGAATTCGCGGTCGTGAATCAGCAGATCGGTTTCGAGCAGCGCCTGCACGCGCCGCCCCTTGGTGCGGAAGACGTGGCCGACGCGGCTGATCGAGATCACGGCGCTCGGCGACGGCGCGGACGCGCCGTCGGCGTCGCACGCGCCACTGTCATGGCAGCGCTCATTTGCCGGTTCGATTTGTGCGGCAACCCATGCGCAAGTGTCGAGAATCCGTAAAGGCTCTGTCAAGCGCAGCCGTGTTGCGAGCTGCTGCGCATTTGCGCGCAGGCGTCATGCGCGTTTGGCACTTGCGCGCGAGCCGGTCGCTCATCACCATGATCGCTGATCGAGCAGCGCTGCACGAGGAGCGACCATGAAGCGACCGTCACGGGTCACGGCGTCCGGCAGGAACAGGCCATCGGCGGCGGATCGAATATCGGTCGAGCCGCTGCTGCCGGTTCCGATCCCGCACACCGCCGCGCGGCTGGCGCGCGGCATGCGTGCCGGGCGCTGGGTGTTTGCCTCCGGCCAGGCCGGCACCGACTACGTCAACGGCCTGGCGCCCGAGGTCGTGCAGGCGGAGCGGCCGCTGAACGGGGAGTCGCAGTACAAGCGCGAAGTCGCGGCGCATCTACCGCAACGTCAAGGAGGTGCTGGCGACGGTCGGTGCCGGCATTGCCGATGTGGTGCGGGTCGATCAGTACTACACGACCGAGCGGGCCATGCATCCGTATCACGAGGTCCGCCACGAGGTGTTCGGCAAGAACATCCCGCCCTCGACGTCGAATCTGCACCAGCGATTTTCGCGCACCGGGCAGACCATCGAGATCCAGGTGATGGCAGCCGTTCCCGGCTCCGGTCTGAAGGTGAAGCACGAGACGTTCAAGCCGAGCTACGACATATCTCCGGTCTCGGGCTACAGCCCGGCGCTCAGCGCCGGCGATTTCCGTTTCGTGCCCGGGCAGACCGGCGAGGCGCGCAAGAACGGCGAGGGGCCGCTCGACCCGGAGGTGCGCCATCCGCGCGCGCTGTGGCGGCAGTGGCCGATCAAGCTCGAAACCGACTTCATCATCAAGCGCAAGCTGACCTCGTGCCTCGAAGGCGCGGGCGCGAGCCTCGACAGCGTGGTCAAGGCGCAGGTCTATCTCAGCGATCGCGAGGACGTGCCGGGCTTCAACGAGGTCTGGCTGTCCTATTTCAAGAGCCCGCCGGCCACCACGATCATCGCCACCGCCAAGCCCGGTTTCGCCATCAACGATCTGCGCATCGAGATCAACACCATCTCGCTCGCGACCAAGGGCAAGACCAAGCGCGAGGTGATCCGCGGCCCGGAGCCGCCGGCATTCGACGGCTGGGTGTCGGCGATCAAGGCCGGCGATCTTCTGTTCCTGTCGGGACTGATGGCGGTGGAGGGCGGACGCCTGATCGACGAGGCGCGCGTCGATGCGCGCCAGCCGTTCTACGGAATTCCGGTCAAGGCCGAGCTGCGTTCCATCATCCGGCAGGCGGAGGCGATCTGCCGCTCCGCCGGCACGTCGCTGCGCAACGCCGTGCGCATCCAGCAGTTCCATACCGATCTGTCCGACCTGCCGGCTGCGATCGAAGTCTGGGACGAGGCGATGGATCACGCACCGTTGCCGCTGTCGGCGACCGAGGTGCCGTGGCTGCCAATCCCCGGCGCGCGCGTGCAGGTCGATCTTTGGGTCCACGTGCCCGGGTGACGGGCGGGCTTCAGTCCAAAACGATACTTATGCACAAGACCGTCTATTTGATGCTTGAGATATCAATATAGATGCGCCATGCATGATAGCCAGCGTCCTGGCTGGAACCGATTTCCGTGATCACTGCTGCTCAATTGCGCGCCGCCCGGGCTCTGCTCGGCATTGATCAGCGCGATCTCGCGCAGCGCTGCGGCCTGTCGCTGCCGACCATCCAGCGCATGGAAGCGAGCGACGGCGTCATCCGCGGCAACGTGGACTCGCTGATGAAGCTGGTCGAAGCGCTGGCCGCCAGCGGCATCGAATTGATCGGCGAAGGCGCGACCAGCAGCGGCGGCGGCCGTGGGGTTCGGCTCAAATGAGCGGCTGCGAACCTCGTTCGTTGCAAGTCCTGTTTTCGGGACGGCGGAGACGCTGATGGTGGTCTACGCGCTCTACGGCGTGGCGGCATTGGTGATCCTGCCCGCTATCGCGGTCGCGCTCGGTGCCTCGCGGCGCGCCAACGACGTGATCTATGGCGCAAGTCTGATCATCACGCTGATCCTCTGCGTCATCGCGCTGTTCTCTTTATTCGCGCCGTCAAGCCTGCCGGCCGTCATCTTGCCGTTCGGGCTGCCGTGGCTTGGTGCGCATTTCCGCATCGATGCGCTGGCGGCGTTCTTCCTGGTGGTGGTCAACCTGGGTTGCGCAGCAGCTAGCCTGTTTGCGCTTGGCTATGGCCGACACGAGCACTCGCCGCAGCGCGTCTTGCCGTTCTATCCGGCGTATCTCGCCGGCATGAACCTGGTTGTGCTTGCAGACGACGCCTTCAGCTTTCTGGCGGCATGGGAATTCATGTCGCTTACCTCGTGGGCGCTGGTGATCGCGCACCACCAGGACCGCGAAAACATCCGCGCTGGTTACGTCTATCTGCTGATGGCGGGCTTCGGCACGCTGTCGCTGCTGCTCGCTTTCGGATTGCTGGCCGGTGGCGCCGGTGACTATGGCTTCGACGCGATCCGCGCCTCGCAGCCGTCGGCTGGAGCGGCGGCGCTGGTGCTGATCCTCGCGCTGGTCGGTGCCGGCTCGAAAGCCGGCGTGGTGCCGCTGCACGCCTGGCTGCCGCTCGCCCATCCCGCTGCGCCCAGCCACGTGTCTGCGCTGATGAGCGGCGTGATGACCAAGGTCGCGGTCTACGGTTTTGTCCGTATTGCACTCGATCTGCTCGGCCCGCCGGTCTGGTGGTGGAGCATGCTGGTGCTCGCGGCGGGCGGTCTCACCGCCGTGATGGGCGTGCTCTACGCGCTGATGCAGCACGATCTCAAGCGTCTGCTCGCCTATCACACGGTGGAAAACATCGGCATCATCTTCATCGGGCTTGGCCTTGCGCTCGCCTTCAAAGCCCATGGCATGGAGGTGGCCGCGGCGCTCGCACTCACGGCCGGATTGCTGCACGTCTTCAATCATTCGATCTTCAAGAGCCTGTTGTTCTTCGGCGCCGGCGCGGTGCTCAACGCCACCGGCGAGCGCGACATGGAGCATCTCGGCGGCCTGATCCACCGCATGCCGCAGACCGCCTTCGCGTTCCTGGTCGGTTGCGTGGCGATCTCGGCGCTGCCGCCGCTCAACGGCTTCGTGTCGGAATGGCTCACCTTCCAGGCCATCCTGCTGAGCCCGCAACTGCCGTCCTGGGGCTTGAAATTCCTGGTGCCCGCGGTCGGCGCGCTGTTGGCGCTGTCGGCGGCGCTGGCCGCGGCCTGTTTCGTCAAGGCCTTTGGCGTGAGCTTCCTCGGCCGCGCCCGCACCGCCGCGGCCGCCAAGGCACGCGAGACCGATGGCCTGTCGCTCGCCGCGATGTTCTTTCTCGCCGCGCTCTGCCTGGTCGCGGGCATTCTGCCCGGAATATTCATCGACGCGCTGGCGCCGGTGAGCAAGGCGCTCGTCGGCGTGAGCATGCCGCACCAGACCGGGGTCGAATGGCTCACCATCGTGCCGATCGCGGAAAGCCGCAGCTCCTACAACGGGCTGCTGGTCTTCATCTTTGTGATGCTGTCCGGTTCGATCGCCGCATTCGCTATTCATCGGCTGGCGTCCGACAAATTGCGACGTGCGCCGGCCTGGGACTGCGGCTATCCGGATCCGAGACCCGACACGCAATACACCGCGTCGAGCTTCGCCCAGCCGATCCGCCGTGTTTATGGCACGGCTTTGTTCCGTGCGCGCGAGATCGGCGAGATGCCGCCGCCGGGCACGCTTGCGCCGGCGCGGTTGACGGTCGAACTGCGGGACCTGATCTGGGACATCGGCTACGCGCCGATTGCAGCTTTGGTCGGCACCACCGCGGAGCGGCTCAATGTCCTGCAATTCCTCACCATCCGCCGCTATCTCACCCTGGTGTTCGCGGTGCTGGTGCTCCTGCTGCTGATGTTGGCGATATGGCCTTGATCCGCGATCTCACCTTTCAGGGCGCGCAGATGCTGCTGGTGCTCATGCTGGCGCCGCTGCTCACCGGCTTCGTGCGCAAGGTGAAGGCGCGCCTGCTGCGCCGGCAAGGACCGCCGCTATTGCAGCCGTACCGCGATCTGATCCGGCTGATGCGCAAGGAGGTGGTGCTTGCCGAAAATGCGTCGTGGCTGTTCCGCGTCATCCCTTACATCGTTTTCGCCGGCATCTGGGTGGCGGCGTCGCTGGTGCCGACGTTCCGTGGTGGCCTGATGTTTTCCTGGTCGGCGGACCTGATCGCCATCATCGCGCTGCTCGGCAGCGCGCGGTTTTTCCAGGCGCTTGCCGGTCTTGACGTCGGCACGAGCTTCGGCGGCATCGGATCGAGCCGCGAGGTCATGATCGCCTCGCTCGCGGAGCCGGCCATGCTGATGATCGTGTTCACGGTCGCGCTGGTGGCCGGCTCGACGCAACTCTCCACCATGGCGGCCTACATGCTGTCGTCCGAGGTCGGATTGCGGGTGTCGCTCGGCCTGGCGCTGATCGCCCTGATCATGGTCGCGATCGCCGAGAACGCGCGCATTCCGGTCGACAACCCGGCGACCCACCTTGAATTGACGATGGTGCACGAGGCGATGGTGCTGGAGTATTCCGGCCGCCATTTGGCGCTGATCGACCTGTCGTCCGAGCTCAAGCTACTGCTTTACGTCTCGGTGATCGCCTGCCTGTTCGTGCCTTGGGGTATGGCGATACCGCCGTCGAGCGTGGAAGCGGTCGCGATCGGCGTCGGATCCTACATGGCCAAGCTCGCGGCGGGCGGCGTGCTGCTCGCCGTGTTCGAAACATCCATCGCCAAGATGCGCGTGTTCCGGGTGCCGGCGTTCCTTGGCGCGGCCCTGATGCTCGGCCTGCTCGCCACGCTGCTGCTGTTCGTGTCGCGGAGCCTTTGAGCATGCGCGGCATCACCTTCGACATCGCCCACATGCTCGCCGGCTCGCTGGTGCTGGTGAGCTTCATGCAGCTTTATCAAAGCCGGCTCTACGCGCTACTCAACGTTTTCGCACTGCATGCCGCGGTGCTGGCCGCATCGGTCGCCTGGCAAGCCTTCGTGCAGGACGCGCCTCATCTCTATCTGACGGCGGCGATCGCCCTGGCGTTCAAGGCGATCGTCATCCCCGTCGCACTGCACCGGATCATCGTGCGGCTTGGTATCCATCGCGAGATCGAGACCGTCGTCGGAGTCGGCCCGACCATGCTGCTCGGCATGGGGCTGGTCGCGCTGTCCCTGGTGGTGATGTTGCGCGTCACCGCAGAGGCTGATCCGCTGGCTCGGGAAGACCTGGCCTTTGCGCTCGCGGTCGTGCTGCTCGGTCTGCTGATGATGGTGACGCGCCGCAACGCCGTGAGCCAGGTGGTTGGCTTCATGTCGTTGGAGAACGGGCTGGTGCTGGCGGCGACCGGCGCCAAGGGCATGCCGCTGGTGGTCGAGATCAGCGTCGCGTTCTCGGTGCTGATCGCCTTCATTGTCATTGGCATTTTCCTGTTCCGCATTCGCGAGCGTTTCGACACCGTTGACGTTCAGGCGCTTGATCGTTTCCGCGGAGAACGGCAATGACCTTCGACCCGCTCGCCGGTGTTCTGGTTGTTCCTGTCGTCGCGGCGGCTGCGCTCGCGGCGCTTCCCAGCTACCGGCTGACCGCGCGGCTCAACATGCTCGCAACCTTGCTGACGTTCGCAATCGCGGTGTCGCTGTTCTTCGTCGAGCCCAAAACCGGGCCTTATCTGCTGGTCGACGACCTCAACAAGGTTTTCATCATCCTGACCACCTTTGTTGGCTTTACCACCAGCGTGTTCAGCGCGAGCTACATCGGCCACGAGATTGAGATCGGACGGCTCACGCCCACGACCGTGCGGTTCTATCACGCCATGTATCAGACGCTGATGTTCGCGATGAATCTCGCGCTGGTGGCGAACAACATCGGTTTGATGTGGGTCGCGATCGAGCTCGCGACGCTGACCACGGTGCTGATGGTCGGCATCTACCGCACCCACGAAGCTCTGGAGGCGGCCTGGAAATACTTCATCCTCGGCAGCGTCGGTATCGCGCTCGCGTTGTTTGGTACCATCCTGGTCTACATGGCGGCGCGGCCGGTGGTGGGCGAGGGGCTGACCGCCATGGTTTGGACTGTGCTGGTGCAGCATGCCGCGCGTTTCGATCCGGCGCTGCTCAATGTCGCCTTCGTGTTCCTGCTGCTCGGCTACGGCACCAAGGTGGGGCTCGCACCGTTGCACGCCTGGCTGCCCGACGCGCATGCCGAAGGCCCGACGCCGATCTCGGCGGTGCTGTCGGGGCTGCTGCTGAACGTCGCGCTCTACGCGCTGCTGCGCTTCAAGATGCTGCTGGCGCTTAATCCGGCGGCGATCGCGCCCGGTCCGCTGATGGTCACCATGGGCCTGATCTCATGCGTGTTCGCGGCCTTCATGCTGTACCGCCGCCGCGATATCAAACGCATGTTCGCCTATTCCTCGATCGAACACATGGGCATCATCGTGTTCGCCTTCGGCATGGGCGGCCCGCTCGCCAATTTTGCCGGCCTGCTGCATATGACCATGCATTCGCTGACCAAGTCGGCGATCTTCTTCGCCGTCGGCCATATCGCGCAGGTCAAGGGCACGCAACGCATCGCCGATATCGGCGGATTGACGGTGACCAATCCGGTGCTCGGATGGGGATTGGTGCTCGGCGTCGTCGCCATCGCCGGCTTGCCGCCGCTCGGCATCTTCATGAGCGAGTTCCTGGTGGTGAGCTCGACCTTCGCTCGGCAGCCGTGGCTTGCGATCCTGCTCGCGCTCGGCATCCTGGTCGCGCTCGGCGGCCTGTTCCTGCGGCTCAACACGATTGCGTTCGGCGAGCCGCGTGGGCCGACCGCGCCGGCGCAAGCCTCCTACGTGCCGATGTTCGCGCATCTCGCCATCGTGTTCGTCATCGGCATCTACATGCCGCCGGCCCTGGTCACGGGCTTCCAGAACGTTGCGAAACTCCTGGGATAGCGCCATGGCCCTGCTCGACAGTATCCCGCACATCGCGACCGTCGATGCGCACCGGCCGTGGCCGCGCGCCATCGTCGGGCCTGACGGCTGGCAGCGAGGCGATCGATTGGCTGGCCGGAGGCCGCTGCACGCTGCTCGGCCTGTGGGGCGACGTTGCGGACGTGCACATGGCGCTGCTGGACGAGCATTCCTGCGATATCGCCGTCATCAGCTATCCCGCGAGCGACGGAACTTATCCGAGCGTTGCGGCACACCATCCGCCGGCGATGCGTCTGGAGCGTACAATCCACGACCTGTTCGGCCTTCAGGCACTCGGTACGCCGGACCAGCGGCCCTGGCTCGATCTCGGCTTCTGGGACGTTCGTCACCCGCTGGGAAAAAGGCAGGCTGCGCAGCCGCCAGCTCCCTACACATTCCTGCCGGTGGAGGGCGAAGCGCTGCACCAGATCCCGGTCGGTCCGGTGCATGCCGGCATCATCGAACCGGGGCACTTCCGCTTTACGGCCAACGGCGAGCACGTCGTGCGGCTGGAGCAGCGGCTCGGCTATGTCCACAAGGGCATCGAATCGTTGATGGCCGGCGCCACGCTCGAGAACAGCGCGATGCTCGCCTGCCGCACCTCCGGCGACAGCGCGGTGGCTTATGCCTACGCATTTGCGCTCGCCGCCGAAGCGGCGCTGCAGGCGAGCGCACCGCCACGCGCCCGATCTCTCCGCGCGCTCATGGCGGAGCTGGAACGGCTTGCCAATCATTTCGGCGACATCGGCGCGATCTGCAACGACGCCTCGTTCTCGCTGATGCATGCGCAATGCGGCATCTTGCGCGAGCGCACCTTGCGGGCAGCCGAGGCTTGCTTTGGCCACCGGCTGATGATGGACACGATCGTGCCGGGTGGTGTTGCGCGCGACATCGCCGCAAGCGGCATCGCGCAGGTACAGGCGCTGCTCGCTGAAGCAGGCCGCGTGTTCCCGACACTGATCGAGCTCTACGACAACACCGCTTCGCTGCAGGACCGTACCGTGACCACGGGCATCGTGCGGCCGGACTACGCGCGGCAGTTTGGCGCCGGCGGCTATGTCGGACGCGCCTCGGGACGCGCATTCGACGCGCGCCGTGCACTCGCCTACGCACCCTACGGCGATCTCACCTTCGATGTACCGACGCTGGAGGCGGGCGACGTCAATGCGCGGGTGTGGATCCGGATCCGCGAAGTGGAGCAGAGCTTGTCGCTGATCGGCCAGCTCCTGGCCCGGCTGCCGTCCGGCGAGACGATGATGGCGATCTCGTCCGCAGGCCGGAGCGGCGAAGGTTTGGCATTCGTGGAAGCCTTCCGCGGCGATGTCTTGGTTTGGTTGCGGCTCGACGGCAGCGGCCGGATCGCGCGCTGCCACATGCGCGATGCGTCGTGGTTTCAGTGGCCACTGTTGGAAGCAGCGATCGAGGGCAACATCGTTGCCGACTTTCCGCTCTGCAACAAATCGTTCAATTGCTCGTATTCGGGACACGATCTGTAGAGTTCAGCCATGCGCAAGACGCTGTTCGAAGGCCTGACCCACGGCGCGCTCACGGAGCCGCCGCCTGCGCCCGGCGAGGCTGCGCTTGCCGAGCTTGCCCAAAGCGTGGATCGCGCGGCGCGCGTCCGGCTCGGGCGCTCGCTGTCGATCCGCCAGGTTGACGCCGGCTCTTGCAACGGTTGCGAGCTGGAAATTCATGCGCTCAGTAATGCGTTCTACGACCTCGAGCGCTTCGGCCTGCGTTTCGTCGCCTCGCCGCGCCATGCCGACGTATTGATGGTCACCGGGCCGGTCACCCGCAACATGCGCGAGGCCTTGGTCCGAACCTATAACGCTACGCCCGATCCGAAATGGGTGGTCGCGGTCGGCGCTTGTGCGCTCGATGGCGGAATTTTCGCGGGCAGCTATGCCTGCGTCGGAGGCGTTTCGGATGTGGTCCCGGTCGATCTGCATATTCGCGGCTGCCCGCCGTCGCCGATCAAACTGCTTGAGGGGCTGCTGGCGCTCCTGCAAATGAGCGAGACGGGGTCGAGCCGTTCCAGCGCCTGGCGCTGAACCGACTACGATGCACCGTCGCCCATAAGCGCGTGTCGCCGTGGCGTTATCGCTTGCTGCCCAGGCTTTCGACCAGCGACACGATGCGGCGGCGGACGTTGTGATCCGTGATCGCCGAAAACGCCTTCAACATCTGGATGGCGTGGGGCTCCGACAGCAGATCGGTGACCATCTCGCCACGGATCTCGCCGTCCTTGCCTTCGACGTCGTTGTTGAACATGCGCGCGATCGGCACGTTCAGCGCTTGCGCAACTTTGGCCAGCCGGCCGGACCCGACGCGATTGGTGCCGTTTTCGTATTTTTGGATCTGCTGAAATGTCACCCCAACGGAATTGCCAAGCTCGGTCTGCGACAGCTTTTTTGCCAGCCGGAAAATGCGAATGTTTTTGCCAACGAGCTTGTCGATCGCGTCAATCCCTCGCGCCATAAGCGATCCCGTCAGGCCAAGTCCGGCCGTCCGCAAACGATCCCCCAGTCCGCAACAGCGGAGAAGAACCGGGTTGTGCTTTCTTCATGAATTTTCCGACTTATAACCAGAAGGATCAAGCGGATAGCGGGCAGCTGGGGCCGAGAGCAGTTCCGGGCGGTAGTGGGATCCCAAGATGGTTCGCAAGCTTGCTAGTCGCGGGACGCCTGGACTGTTTGCGGGCGAAACACCGCCGCGCAGGTCGGGCTCAGCTTCGAACGCTCGCGCTTCATGCACGCGACGATGCGCTCGACGTTGGGGATGTCGCTGCTGCAGAGACGGAACACGTCCGGCGTGCAGGCGGCGCGCTCCTCGGCGGTCGCCGCTGCGCTGGGGCTGGCGTAGCCCGCCAGCGTCATGGCGATGCAGGCCGAAGCGACGCGGGTGCGCAGCGCGAACCGTCTGGAAAACCAGCTTTTGCCGATGGTGGTCATGGGTCTGCCCCGTTCGATTTGTGCCGCCGAATGGCGCGCATTCACCGGTACTGACGGGTCGCCGATGGGAATCGTTACAGCAGCCCGGATGGCAGCCGAGGTCCGCAATTATCTGTTTGATTTCAACGGGCCGACGGCCTGGGTGCCGCCGGCTAATGCCGGGCGGCCGGCTCGGCGGGGTGGCCAGGCGCGGTGTCCTCTTCGCCGCGGAAGCCGATGAAGCGTTGTCCAAGCCGCCAGGACACCCGCGAGGCGTCATCCATCAGCGCGAACATGGCCGGCACGAACACCAGCGACAGCACGGTCGAGAACACCAGTCCGCCGATCACGGCGAGCGCCATCGGCGAGCGGAACTCGCCGCCGGCGCCGAAGCTCAGCGCGCTCGGCATCATGCCGGCGACCATCGCAATGGTGGTCATGATGATCGGCCGGGCGCGCTTCTGGCCGGCGTCGACGACGGCGGCGTCGCGCTCCATGCCCTCCCGGATCGAATTGATCGCGAAGTCGACCAGCATGATCGCGTTCTTGGTGACGATGCCCATCAGCATCAGCATGCCGATCCACACCGGCGTCGTGAGCTGCTTGCCGGTGATCAGCAGCGCCCCGATCGCGCCGCCAATCGACAGCGGCAGCGAGAACAGGATGGTGATCGGCTGCAGGAACGTGCCGAACAGCATGACCAGCACGGCATAGACCATCATCAGGCCGGCGGTCATCGCGGTGGCAAAGCCGTCCGCCAGCTCTTGCAGGCTTTCGGCGTCGCCGGATTGCTTGACGCTGATGCCCTTGGGCAGGCTCTTCATCACCGGCAGCGCGTAGATCTCCTTCATCGCGTCGCCGAGCGCCGAATTGCCGGACGAGGTCGGAGGCGACGGTCGCCTGGCGCTCGCGGTCGTAGCGGTTGATGCTGGTCGGACCTTGGCCGAGCTTGATGTCGGCGATCAACGACAGCGGCAGGTCGCCGCCGCGTCCCATCGGCACCCGCATCTGCTCGAGTCTCTGGATGTCGGTGCGAGCCTCGTCGGTCAATTGCACGCGGACCGGGACCTGGCGGTCGCCGGTGTCGAACTTGGCGAGCGCGGGCTCGACGTCGCCGATGGTGGCGACCCGGATCGAACGGGACAGGCTTTCGGTCGAGACGCCGTAGCGAATGGCCAGATCCATACGCGGCAGGATGCGAAGCTCGGGCCGGTCGAGCGCGGTGTCGGCCACCACATTGGCGAGCAACGGGATGCGTCGCATCTGGCTCGCAAGCTCGCTGGCGACGTTTGCCACGGTCGCGGTGTCGGCGCCGGTCACGACCAGCGAGATCGCGCGCAGACCATTGTCGTCGACGAACCAATAACGGATGTCGGGCATGTCATCGAGCTTGGTGCCGATGAACAGCTCCAGCTCCCGCTGCGAAATACTTCGCTTGCTCTTGTTGGTGTAGTTGATGATCACCGAGGCGCGGCGGACCTCCCGGGTTCCTTGCGGCGACCGTCCGCCATCGACGAACACGTTGACCACCTCCGGACGGCTGCGCAGCATGGCGACGATTTCCTCGGTCACCTTTTCGGTGTCGGACAGCCGCGAGCCGGGCGGCAACTCGACTGCAAGCAGCGAGCGCCCTGTATCCTGGGCGGGAAGGAAACCCTGCGACAGCAGCGTGGTGCTCCAGATCGAGGCCGCAAAAATCACCAGGCCGACGACGACGGTGATGAAATAGTGCCGCACCGACCAGGTCACGAGCCGGGTGTAGGCGCGCAGCACCCGGCCGGGCGGCGGCTCCTCGTGCGAATGCGAGCGCAGGAAATAGGCCGCGAGCATCGGCGTCACCAGACGCGCCGCCAGCAGCGAGAACAGCACCTGCACCGACACGGTGATGCCGAACTGCTTGAAGAATTGCCCGGCGATGCCCGGCATGAAGCTTGCCGGCACGAAGATCGCGACGATGGTCAGGCTGATGGCGATGACGGCGAGGCCGATCTCGTCGGCCGCCTCGAGCGATGCGCGGTAGGCCGACTTGCCCATCCGCATGTGGCGTTCGATGTTTTCGATTTCGACGATCGCGTCGTCGACCAGGATGCCGGTGCTGAGCGTGATCGCAAGAAAGCTGACCAGATTGAGCGAAAACCCCAGCATGTCCATCACCCAGAACGCCGGGAAGATCGACAGCGGCAGCGAGATCGCCACGATCAGCGTGGCGCGGATGTTGCGCAGGAACAGGAATACGATGATGACGGCGAGCGCCGCGCCTTCGAACAGCGTACTGATCGCCGCGTGATAGTTACCCTTGGTGAACTCGACCGAGGTGTCGATCAGCCTGAGATCGATGTCCGGTCGTGCCTTTTGCAGCTCCTCGATCTTCTTTTCAACCGCGGCCGCGACCACCACGTCGCTCGCGCCCTTCGAGCGCCGGATGCCGAACGCCACCACCGGCTCGCCGTTCCAGCGCGCGAAGGTGCGCCGATCGGCGACGGTGTCGGTCACGCGGCCCAGGTCATCGAGCCGAACCGTGCCGCCGGTCGGCAGGCTGATGGTGGCACCGGCCAGCTCATTGAGCGTCCTGGCGCCGGCGAGCGTCCGGATCGCCTGATCGCGCGCGCCGATTTCCGCGCGGCCGCCTGCGAGATCGATGTTGGTGCCGCGCAGGATTTCGCTGACATTGACGGCGGTCAGGCCGACCGCCTGCACGCGATCCGGATCGAGGGCGACTTGAATCTCGCGGTCGACGCCGCCGATGCGCTCGACCTGGGATACGCCGCGCACGCCTTGCAGCGCGCGCTTGACCACGTCGTCGACATAGAACGATAGCTGTTCCGGCGTGCTGCCGGGCGATACGGCGGCATAGGTGACGATCGGGCAGCCCGACCACGTCGACGCGCTGAATCAGCGGCTCGTTGATGTTCTGCGGCAGCCTGCTGCGGACGCGCGTGACGGCGTCCTTGACGTCGTTCAGCGCGCGGTCGGTGTTGATCTCCAGCCGGAACTGGATGGTGGTGACCGACAGCCCGTCGGTGATCGTCGACAAAATATGCCGGGCGCCCTCGACGCCCGAGACGCCGTCCTCGATCAGCTTGGTGACCTGGGCCTCGAGTTCCGCCGGGGCCGCCCCGAACTGGGCGACGACCACGGAGACCACCGGAATATCGGCGTTCGGCAGCCGGGTGATCGGCAGCGCCTTGAAGCTCATCCAGCCGAGGATCAGAAGCACGATCGACATGCACGATCGACGGCAGCGGCTGACGGATCGACCAGGCGGAGATGTTCAGCGCCATCAGCGAATTCCCCTGGTCTGCTCGATGTCGCCCGCCATCATCGGCTTGACCTTGTCGCCGTCGTACAGCGACGTGCCGGCGTGGGCGACGACAACGTCGCCCTCTTTGACGCCGTCGCGGATTTCGGCGCTATCCTCGGAGAGCAGCCCGACCACGACGCGGCGGTCTTCGATGACACGGCCACGCACCACCTGCACCGTGGTGCCCTCGGCTCGATAATCCACAGCCGCGCGCGGGATCCTGACGCCGCAACTCCGGCTGGCGTCGATGACGGCGCGGCCGAACATGCCGATCCGCAGCGACGAATCCGCCGCCACCGACAGGCGGGCCCGACCGAGCTGGGTTTTCTCATCGACGTCAGGCGCCACCAGACGGATGCGGCCGGGCAGCTCGACCCCGCCGTCGATCGAGATGCGCGCGGTTTCGCCGGCTTGCAGCTTGGGGACGTGAATGCTCGGCACTTCGACCTGAAGTTCGAGCTCGTTGCCGACCAAGATCTGAAACAGCGGCTCCGACTGCGGCGACGCCATGGCGCCGATCTTGGCGGTGCTGCGCGTGATAAGTCCCCTGAGCGGAGCGCGGAGCGTCAAGTTCGTGGATCCGGGCCGGGAGCCGCCGGACGCCCCGCCAACCTGTCCGCCGCCTTGCGACGATCGCGTCAGTTGCGCGAGGACTTGGCCGGCGGTGACCTGGCTGCCTTCGGCGGCCGAGACCTCGGTGATCTTGTAGCCCTCGTCGGGCACATTCACGACCGCCATGCGGCGAGGAACGACCACGCCGCTCACCCGCAATGTGTCGGAAAAGCAGCCGCTGGTCGCTCGCACCACGACCACCACGGCGCCGGCCGCGTCGTCCGATTGTGCGAGCGCCCCATCCGGCTGGGATGCGGCGACGGCAAACCCGATCGCAAAGCCGATCGCGGCAGAGGTGCATTTCATCGGGTGGCCAGACATGAATTGTCGCAAGCGCGCCACGGTCTGCCGCCGATGGGATGCCATCAGCGCCTGCCGGGCGCCGTTACTTTGGAACCATATTGACGATTTCGACGCGGCGGTTTTCGGCGGCCCGCGGATTTGCCTTGTCCTTAAGCCGGGTCTTGCCATAGCCGGCGGTCACCAGGTTCTCGGGCGCCAGACGATACTTGTCGATCAAGAACTGTTTGACCGCATCAGCCCGCCGCTCCGACAGGTCCTGGTTGACGTCATCGCGCCCGACCACGTCGGTGTGGCCGGCTAGCACGATCGAGCTGCCCTTGAGCGAGGGGTCGGAAAGTGCCTTGCCGAGCGCTTCCATGTCCGGCATCGCGCTGCGCGAAATCTGCGCCGAGTTGAACTCGAACTTGATCTCGAGGTCGATCCGCGGCTTCTCCTGCGCGATGGTCGCGATCTGATCGCGCTCGTTTGACGACAGCGAACGCGTCGTCCGGTTGCGCAGCGTATCGACAAATTTCTTGGTCTCAGCTTCCTTGGCCTGTTCGGCGGGTGACGCTGACAGGCTGCGGGTGAGCGGCTTCTTCGGCGTCAGCGCGTTGATGATGGCGTCCGACGACACCTTCTCCGCAGCCGTTGCCTGACCCGTTGACAGCGCCAAGCCGGCGGTCAAGGCCCCGCATGCAACCGCATATTTGAAACCAGCAGACATGGATTCCTCTCCCCGATGGTTGGTTTCATCCTGTCCGGATCGGCGATTTCGATTGAATTGCCTTGATCTGTGTTTGTTTTCGACCAACCGACCGATCGGGTTGGCCTTGCGGCATTCTAGGAAGAACGACCGGCTGCCGCTACCCTGTCCGACCGGCTATCGCCTGACTGTCAGGAGAACCGTCCCGGCCGGCGCTTGCAGGCTTTCGCGCGTCGCCCGCATGCGGGTGTCGTCGAGGTCGTAGGCGCGAACCGGCACGATCATTCGCCCGGTCCATTCGCCAGTCAGCCGCTCGGAAATCACCGAGTCGATGACGATGCGGATTGGCGCGGCCGGTTCGGCCGACTTGGGCGGCGACGGCAGGTACACCATCAATTGATCGGCCGGCTTGCCGCTGTCGACGCCGTCCACGCTCGCGATCGCGCGCCGTAGCACGTCGGCCGGGATATCGATGTCACGGAAGCCGGCGTCGGCCGGCGCCGTGCCGTCGCTTCGAAGGCTGCGGTATTGCGGTGCGCCCGACAGCACCCGGCGATCGTCGAGCGTCACCATGGCGACCTGAATCCTCTGCGCGGAAGGGGCGTGGTCGCGCGACGTCAGAACACCGAACAGGCCAACCGCAATCGTGGCGGCAACCGCTGCGCCGGCGGTTGTGCCGCTGGTAGAACTGTTCGAAGGCGCCCCGGCTGCCGCGGATCAACCGATCGACCAGCTCGAGGTCCGACAGGTCGGCGGCTTGGGCGGAAGCGGGCAATCCGGCAGGCATCGGCCAGTTTCTCGGTGCCCGATCAAGCCGGGTCGGCGCGGCGCGGGCGAAGGCTCGATAGTATTGGAAAACTCAATTAGCGGCGTAAAGCGCCACCACGCTGCCGTGTTTGCCAATCAGGCAAAAACACTATAATTCTCAGCGTTCGCGCGGGTTTATACGTGGTCGGGCGGCATGATTACGCGTATTCTTGTTATTGGTCTGTTGTCGTTCGTGCTGGCGCTTCCGGGCGGCTATGCCTTGGCGCAGAGCAGCTCGTCGGCCCGTGTGGCGTTGATCATCGGCAACGCCAAGTATCCCGACGCCGATGTGCCCCTGAAGGACCCGATCGCCGACGCCCGCGCGCTCGCCGAAGAGCTCAAGCGCGGCGAACTTGGCTTCGACGTCGAGCTTGCCGAGAACTTGACCAAAGACGGGATGTTGCGGGCGTTCGGCCGCTTCTATGGCAAGATCAAATCCGGCTCGGTCGCGATGGTGTTCTTCAGCGGATACGCCATCCAGTCGGCGCGGCAGAGCTATCTGCTTCCTGTTGACGGCCAGATCTGGGTCGAAGCCGACGTCCGGCGCGACGGCATCAGCCTGGAAACGATCCTCAAGGAGATGAATTCGCGGGGCGCCAGCGTTCAGATCGCGGTTCTTGATGCGTCGCGAAGGAGCGCGCTTGAGCGCCGCGTCCGCCCAGTGGCCGCGGGTCTTGCTCCGGTTGTCCCCCCGAATGGCTCCCTGGTGATGTATTCGGCGGCGCCGGGCACCGCGATCAGCGATACCAACACCGACCAGCGCCTATTCGTGCGAGAGCTGATCAAGGAATTGCGGACGCCGGGGCTGACCGGCGACGACGTCTTCAAGCGAACTCAGGTCGCCGTGAACCGGGCGTCTCAGGGCAAGCAAGTGCCCTGGTTTTCTTCGCTCTTGACCTCGGACTTCTCGTTCTCGCTGCGCTCCCCGGCAAGCCCGTCGCGGCCGCCTGCCGTCGCATCGGCCCCGCCGATTTCGCCGCCAGCGGCCCCCGAGAGCAAGCCGATCGTCATCCCCAAGATGGACCCGGTCATTCCCGAGCTTGCGCCGCCGCCCGCCGCGACGTCGCCACCACCGGCGGTGTCCACGGCTCCGTCCGTAGCGCGACCGCCTCCGGCTTCGCCGCCGCCGGAAACCGCGGCGATCCGGGAGTTGAACAAAAAGCTCGATGACAATCCGAGAGACACCGCGTCGCTTTACCGGCGCGGACAGCTCTACGCCAGCAACAATGACTTTCCGCGCGCGGAAAAGGATTTCGACGAGATCATCCGGCTCAACCCGCGCGATGCCGAAGCGCTCAACAACCGCTGCTGGGTGCGCGCCATGCTGGACGATCTGACGGCAGCGCTGAAGGACTGCGATGAGGCGTTGCGGCTAAAACCCAATTACGCCGACGGCCTGGACAGCCGCGGTTTCGTGAAGCTGAAGATCGGCACGCCGCGTAACGCCATCCCTGACTATGACGAAGCTCTGAAGCTGCAGGCGCGCAAGGCGTCGTCGCTTTACGGTCGCGGCATTGCGAAGCTTCGGACCGGCAACACCGCCGGCGGCAATGCCGACATCTCAGCCGCCAAGGCCATTGACGCCCAGATCGCCGACGAGTTTGCCGGCTATGGCATCAAGCCCTAGCGGTTTCCTCCCGGCCCAACGGCGCCTCGATAAATCCAGAAGCTGTAACAAGCACTTAAGGCAGAACGGCTTGGCCGTCGACCGCGCGCGGCACGCGCTGCTATAACGGTCCTATCCCATGCCTCGTCTTATTGGTGACGGTCACGAGCAATCCGACGTGATCAAGCCAACATCGGAGCGAGCGCCATGTCCCCCAACCTCAAACACACGATGGCCTTTTCGGTGATGATCGCCAGCCTGGCGCTGCCGGCGGATTTACCCGGAGATCGCGGGCATCCTGGACAATCCGGAGGCGGCGTTCGGCAAGCTGAAGGAGTTGGGGTCAGGACTGCTGGGGTCGGGCGGGCAATCCGGTCCGGCCGGCTCGATGATCAAGGGCTTCGAGGCCCTGTTCGGCGGCACGCCTTCGCCACCGTCGCAGCCCAGCACGCAACCCCAGCCGCAGGACACGCAGCCCCGGAAGGAGGACACGCCGAACCAGCTTCGTGACATGATGCGCGAGATGCTTCGGCGGTGAGCGCTGTCAGCGACCTTCCAGGCGCGGCCTTGGCCGCCGCCGCGCAAACCCATAAGCTTCGATGCGGCGGTCATTGGAAAAACCGCTCCGTTGCCAGCGGATGATGAGCCGATGTTGATCAAGACCCTGGCGTTGCAAGCGGCCGCAGCCAGTGCCGCCGTGCTGATGGCTGTCACGCCGGCGTCCACGGCCGAGCCGAACGCGCCCGGTCAATATACCGGCGCCGCCGTCACGGTGGAAAAAGCCAAGCAGCGCTGCTTCAACGAAACCATTGCGTTCACCGGCGTCCTGGTGCCGCGCGAAGAGGTCCTGGTGCGGCCCGACCGCGAAGGATTGCAGGTTGCGTCGGTCAACGCCGAGGTCGGCGACAACGTGTCGTCGGGCCAGGTGCTGGCACAGCTCACCGCGCCGGACGGCACCGGACCGGCCGACGTCCGTGCGCCTAGCGAAGGCATCATTTTGAAGGCTGCGGCGGTGATCGGCGCCATGGCTTCGACGCGGGCCGATCCACTGTTTCAGATCGTTGCCCGTGGCGAGTTCGAATTGTTGGCGCAACTGTCCGCCAAGCACCTCCCCAGCCTCACCGCCGGCCAGGCTGCCAAGATCAACGTCATCGGGGTCGGCGAAGTGGCGGGCAAGGTCCGGCTGATCGCTGCCACCGTCGACGGCATGACCCAGACCGGACAGGTCCGCATTTTCATTGGCAAGGACGCGCGCTTGCGCTCGGGCACGTTTGCCCGCGGCCTGATCAGCATGGGACAGAAGTGCGGCGTCGCGATCCCGCTGTCGGCGGTGCTGTACGGTCAGGACAGCGCCATCGTAGCGGTGGTGGTCGGCAACGAGCGCATTGAAACCCGCCAAGTCACGGTTGGATTGATGGGCGAGGGCGAGGTCGAGATCCGCGATGGGCTTTCGGCCGGTGATCTGGTGGTGGTGCGGGCCGGCGCCTTCGTGCGCGAAGGCGACCGGGTTCGGCCGGTGCTGTCGACTGGGCCGGCTGCCAAGAAATAGCCGGACCTCGTTTGAGCACGATCCCTCGGCTCAAGCTCGAGGGCATGCTTTTTCCGAACCGTTCCCACTTTTCGGGATAATGCTCTAAGGCGCGGTCCGGAGCCGACTGCGGTCATGGCGCGGCGCGCATGGACCAAGGCCGACAGCACGAATGCCGACGTCACCTCCGGCCCGCCGACCACGATGCGGGTCGGCGTCTTCATCTTGTTCCATTCGTAGGCTTTGAAAGGCGCTCGCCAGCCGCCCTCGCCGAAACCGTCGGCGAGACAGGACAAGGCCGACGCAAACGACGCGGGCTCCGCGCCAAGCTTGGCGAGCGCGAGCAAGGCAAGCGCGGCGTCGAATGGGTTCATCTCCGCGGTGATCAGGTCGTCGCAAACGTATTCGAGCACGCGGCGCCGCATCGATCCAAAGCTGTCGTCCGGGTCGAGCGCTTGCTGAACCGGACGCGGCAGAACGCGCAACGCGGTGTAACAGCGCCCGACATAGGCGCAGTAGAGCTCCGGCAGATAGTAGATGTGCGAACGCGGGTTTGTGAACGCGCCGCTGCTCCACGAGGCTTTTCTGGAACCGGATGATTCGTTGCACGGTCGCCAGGCGCTCCGGCGTTTGCGTGATGCGCCAACGCTCGCAATGGCGGAAGCAGGCGTCGAGCACGTCGAGGTTCAGCGTCGGATCGACGTCGTTGCCGAATGGACGGACGCCGTCGAGGTTTTCGATCCAGGTCAGGATCGCGCCGTCGAACTCGATGGTGTCATTGATCGGCACCGTTAGCATGGCGCGGCAGTCGCGCTGGCCGACCTGGTATCCGGCGTAAAAGTCGATCAGCGGCTGATCCAGCACGGGTTCCTGCGATCCGGATCGCGCGGCCGCCGAGAACGAGCAGGCGGTGGTGTCGCAGTCGGGGACGTAGATGCTGAAACCGAGATCGGTCTTGACGCGCGCGAAAAATCGATTGATCCGCACGTGCGGCTGGGGGGCGATGGCGGTGATCACGTCGAATGGTTTGCCGTCCCGGTCGTGAACACGTTCGCGGCTCTCGCGCAAGCAGAACCCGATCAGGCGATCGATGGTGCGGCGCGCCGCTGCTGCTTCCGGCGGCGCGGCCAAGCCGCTGCCGAGGAAATCCATCAGGGCTTCGGCAAAAAACGCGTCGTAGTAGGCCGAGCGGTGCCGGATCTGGCCCGGCATCCACATCTGTTCGGCCATGCCGGTCCCGGATCGGTTGAACAACCCCACCGCAGGCGAAGCCGCGATGAACACACGGACGAGGTTGAACAGCAATGTGGAGTTCTTGTAGTTGCGGGCATTGAGCCCTTGCAGTGCGACCAGCAGATCGGCGCCGCGAACATCCGGATCGCCGGTCAGATTGAACGACGCATAGCCCGGGATGAAGCCGTTTCGCGCGAATGAACGGTGCAGATGGGCCGCGCAGGCGCGGATGATGGTGTCGATTTCGTCGCGCGAGACCGGCCGCGCCGGTGCGGTTCTCCGTCGGCGCTCTCGGATGCTGCTGCGGATAGTCGTCGAGCAGGGCGGCCAGCGGCCGGCCGACGGCATGCCAATCGGGGGACGCTTCGTCGCGCGCCGCGATGATCGCCTGTTGCAAGGCCTGCCGGCGGGTTTCATCCCGCAATTGCGGCACGCCGGCGCGCGCCAGCAACGCCGTCAGCGGCGGGTTGCGGATCGCGATCTTGTAGAACTGGCGCAGGTGTTGGTCGCCGCCGCCCGGTCCTCGCAACAGCGGATCGCAAAGCTGGTAGATGGTTGGGCCGTTTTTGGCCGCCGTGACGGCACGACAGGCAACGCGGAAAAGGTCTATCAAATTTCGTGCCTCGGAAGCGAGGCGGCGATGGTAGTGGAGAGTCTGCGCGGGCGCCAGCGAATGGCTTTTGCGGCTCGCCTTGGCCGGCATCGCGATCGAACGCCGGTTCAAGGGATGGCTGGCGCGTCGTCTTCTCCCGGTGCAAACTCGGCCCGGAAATTTGCCAGGCGAGTGCCGGTCGTGATGCATGGAGTTGTTCGATTTGCCAGTTGGCACGGGCTGGCCGTTGCCATGGTCTTGGTTCTTGCCGGCTGCAACAGCGACTGGATGGCGGCCCGTGACCGCAACGAGGTCGCCTTTACCACCGCGCCGACCAACCACCGCACCGAAATCATCGCGATGATGCGGTCGTATCTCAACGATCCGACCAATGTGCGCGATGCCTACATCTCCGAGCCTGGGCTGCGTACGCTCGACGGCGTCAGCCGCACCACGGTTTGCCTGCGCTACAACGCGCGCAAGAGCAACGGTCAATACGCCGGCAGCAAGGAAACCATTGTGCTGTTCCGCGACGGTCGCGCGGATCAGATCCTCGACAACCCGCGCGGGCAGTGCAAGGACGCGGCCTATCAGCCGTTCCGCGAGCTCGAGACCATGTCGCGGTGATTGTCAGTTGAACAAGGCGCGCCAGCCAGCCCAGAACCGTTCAATCCAGCTCGGGCCCGGCCGGTCATCGGGCGTCGCCGCGCCGGTCGGTTCGGACGCGCGTGCAGGCGATGCACGCTCGTCGACCGGGCGGTCGGCAACGGTGTAGTTCGTTGCATCGGCGAACCGCAGCGCGATTGCTTCGCTTGGTGCCGTGCCGTTGGTCTCGGGCACGGCAGGTTCCGCCGCGAGATCGATGTCATTGAGCTCATCGGCCGCCACCACACGCACGTCAGGATCGTGCTGCGACGCGAACGCGGCGGCCGCCTCGGTCGGCAGCGGCGTCTCGGCTTCAGCCGGCGGCGCGATGCGCTTGCGCAGCACCAAAGCCCGGTGTTGCTTGCCCAAAATCTTGCCAGGGCTGGCCTTGACCGCATGCGTGACAGGTTTGGCCACGCGCGTGGCAGGCTTGGCGGTGCGGGTGGACGGTTTGGCGGCGGTCCGCATGAACTGTCCGAGCTGAAGCGGCTTCGATGTCTTGCTCAGCCGGGCCGGCGGGCAAGGTGCGCCGTCGCAGGTGGCGGCCTCCGCCGTCGGCGCGACCAGACAAACAAGCAGTGCCGCGCCGCAGGCCGTGGCTCGAAACGTCATGTCGCACGTCCCCTCGCAATGGAGCGCGATGAATTGACCCTGCGGCGTGACTTCAGCTTGGCAGAATTGCGAAATTGTTGGTGCAATCCGTGGCCGGAAAGCGGCATGAAACGCGGACGGGACACCGATCACTGGGTTCCACGAGGCTTTGCCAACGGGGATTTTGCGCGCGGCACGTATTGGCCCGCGCCCTCGCGGCCGACCAGCGTGCCGTCGCGCACCACGAATTGGCCGCGCACCATGGTCGACACTGGCCAACCCTTAACCTTGATGCCCTCGTAGGGCGTGTAGTCGGTGCCGCCGTGCATCAGCGCCTGCGTGACAGTGACCGCGCGCTCGGCGTCCCAGATCGCGATATCGGCGTCGCTCCCGACCGCGATCGTGCCTTTGTTCGGATAGAGGCCGTAAGTCTTGGCGTGATTGGTCGCGGTCAAGGCAACGAATTGGTTGAGCGTGATGCGGCCCTTGCCGACGCCTTCGGAGAACAGGATCGGCAGCCGCGTCTCGACGCCGGGAATGCCGTTGGGCACCCAGCGGAACGAGGTGCGGCCCTTCGGCGCGAGCTTGCCTTTCTCGTCGTAGCGGAACGGGCAGTGATCGGAGGAGAACAGCGCGAACACGCCCTGCTGCAAGCCCTCCCAGCACGCCACCTGGCTGGCATGATCGCGCGGCGGCGGCGAGCAGACGTATTTGGCGCCCTCCATGTTGAGGCCTTCCAGGTCCTTCGCGGTCAGCACCAGATATTGCGGGCAGGTTTCGCCGTAGATCTTCAGGCCGCGCTGCTGGGCGCGCCGGATCTCCTCCATCGCCTCGCGGTTGGAGACATGCACGATCATGATCGGCACGTCGACGATCTCCGCCAATGAAATGGCGCGGTGCGTCGCCTCGCGCTCGACCGGGATCGGCCGCGAGGCGGCATGGTGATGCGGCGCGGTCTTGCCGGCACGCTCCAGGCGGTCGGTGAGAAAGCGGATGGCGTCGTAGTTCTCGGCGTGCACCATGACCAGCGCGCCGGTTTCGCGCGCCACGCTCATGACGTTGAGCATTTCGAGATCGGACAGCGCCAGACCCTCGTAGGTCATGAACACCTTGAACGAGGTGTAGCCGTCGTCGACCAGCGCCGGCAGCTCCTGGCCGAGCACGCGGTCGGTGGCGTCGGCGATGATCAGATGAAACGACACGTCGACATAGCAGCGGCCGTCGGCCTTGGCGTGGTACTGCTTGACCACCTCGCGCAGGCTTTCGCCCTTCTGCTGCATGGCGAACGGCAGCACCATGGTGTTGCCGCCGAACGCCGCGGCGCGGGTGCCGGAGGCGAAGTCATCGGCCATGACGATGCCGGGGCCGGACGGCTGCGCCAGATGCACGTGGCTGTCGATGCCGCCAGGCAGGACAAGCTTGCCGCGGGCGTCGACGATCTCCTTGGCGTCGCCGAGCGTGTCGCCGAGCGCCGCAATCTTTCCGCCGCTGATGCCGACATCACAGGCGAACGTGTCGGCCGCGGTCGCGACCGTTCCGCCGCTGATGATGGTGTCGAAGCTCATCGGAGCGCTATTTTAGCATATTTTCCTAAAGGTCCCGCCGGCAGATGGAACTTTGTCGCCGGAAAGCCTTGTCCCGTGCGCGATTTTTGTGGGCCGCCGCCTGTAAGCCCCGTTCCGTCCACATTGTGGTCGCGATTGCCCGGCATCCCCGGCTCACAGGGAAGGGGACTCTTCCTTAAAAAATATGACAGGGGGCGGGCGCGCGCATGCGTCCGCGGGGGCCATCCGGCATGCGGTTGATGCTTGTCTGCGCGGCGCTTTGCGTTGCTTGTCCGATCAACACATCTGACGATCGTCAGAAATGGCAGGAGCCGCATCCGCAAGCTGCAGCGGCCGTCGGCCCCTTTGTCTTGGCAAGCTATCCGGCACCCGACTTGGCGCTCAACGCGCTGTTCGGAGCCGAGACGCTGCCGCAAGAGGGCTTTGCAAGGCCCGACGCGTCTGAGGAGACGATTGCGCCGGACGCGGCTGAGCCGGAGCGCAGTTTTCAAGACGCGAGTTGTGCAGCACCGCCGCCGCGGTCGCCAAGACACACGACCTGCCGGTGCCGTTTTTTGCCAACCTCATTCAGCAGGAAAGCGGCTTCAAGCCCGGTGCGGTCAGTCCGGCCGGGGCGCAGGGCATCGCACAGTTCATGCCGCGCGTGGCCGCCGCCAACGGCCTGAACGACCCGTTCGATCCGATCCAGTCGCTGCGCGCTTCCGGGAAGGTGCTATCGCAGTTGCGGTCGCAGTTCGGCAACTTGGGGCTTGCCGCCGCGGCCTACAACGCTGGGCCAAAGCGCGTGCTGGATTGGATGGCGCGACGCGGCAAGCTGCCGGCGGAAACGCGTCAGTACGTGCGCAACATCACCGGACGCACCGCCGAGCAATGGGCGCGGCGACACAGTGCGGCGGCGCAGTCCGCCATGCCGCTTTTTTCGCGCTGCGAGGAAGCGAGGGCGGCCCTGGCTCAGGCCACCACCCGCCCGTTTCACGCCGCCGGCCGAAAGCAAGGGACTATCAAGCTTGCTGTCGCGCGCAAGCACAAGGCCACAACGGCCTTGAAGCGCGTGGCCTCGCGATGAGCTCCGGCCCGCTGCCGCCAAGACCTACAGCGGCTTGATCTCGATCTTGCGGAATTTCACCGTGCCCTTGCCGAACTGAAGTGCGATCGGTCCGGCGGGGAATTTTGCGTCCTCGGCGCCGTCTACCGTCTTCACGCCATTAAGGACCAGGGTGAACTTCGGACCCTTGGCGGTGACCTCATAGGTATTCCACTTGCCGCCGGTCTTGAGCACGGTCGCAGCCTTGGCGATATCGGGGATCGCACCGGTGCCGTAGGTCGGATCCGGCCTGGTGTCGAAGATGTTGGCCTCGTAGGCGGTCTTGCCGCTGATTTGGGCTGGATCGGTGCAGCGGAAGTAAATGCCGCTGTTGGCGTCGTCGCTGACCCAGAACTCGGCGCGGAGCTCGAAGTCCTTGAAGCTCTGCTTGGAGACCAGATACGACGCGACCGCCTTGGGGTCTTTCTTGTCGACGGCTTCGACCGCACCGTCCGTGATCTTGAACGTGGCGGTGCCGTCGCCTTGCCACTGGTCAAGATTCTTGCCGTCGAACAGCGTGATCCAGCCGTCTGGTCCGGCGGCTTGGCCGACGGCCGGCCCGCCAGTTTGAACTGCTGCAATCCCGAAAAAACAAAGTACCAGCGTCGCCCAGCGTGTCATGAGATCCTCCCGAGGTCGCAATTGTTGGCAATGCTAGCAAACAGCAAGAAACAGGAAAGGCATCCGGTCAATCGACATTTGCCGCGATCTCGTGCTTGATGGGGCCGACCGAAACGCCATTTCAAGGCGGCCGGGCCTTCAAGCAACCTTTCGACCGGGACCCATCCGGGTGTCGGCGGCCTCGCGGCAACGCAGCCCATCCAAAGGAAATGTCATGACGGATTCGACTTCGACGATGCTGGACGAAAAATCATTGATGCGCATCATGCTCGGTGCCGTGCTCGGTGGAGCGATCACGGCGTTCGCGGGTTTCAGCGGATTTGGCTGGACGTTCGATAGCACGGCCAAGGAGATGGCCAAGCGCAGTGCCAGCTCCGCTGTCATCGAGGCGCTGGCGCCGATTTGCGCGGATAATTTTGAGCACGCGGTCGACGCGACGAAAAATAAGGTCGCGCTGATGAAGGCCAGCTCATCGGACCAGATCACCTTCATCGTACAGGGCGGCTGGGCCAAATTCCCCGGCAATAATTCGTCGAACAATCCGGCCGTGGCCGAGGCATGCGCCAAAATCGTCGGGGCGGCCAAGTAACGCTGCCGAGTAACGTTGCCAAGTAACGCTGCCAAGTAACGCCACCAAGTAGCGTTGCCAGGGCTGCCAGCCGCATGAGCGAGCCGCCGGACCTCGACGAAGAGATGGATCGCTTGCTGGAGCGCCTGCCGGACGGCGCGGCGCGGGCGATGCGCAAGGTGCGCGCGCCGGAGGCCGCGCGCTATCGGATTCCGGCGGGCGTGGCGCTCACCGTCGGCGGCGTGCTCGGCTTCATGCCGATCTTGGGCTTCTGGATGGTGCCGCTTGGCCTCGCCGTCATGGCGCAGGACGTGCCAGTGATGCGGCGGCCGACCGCCCGGCTGGTCCGTGCGATCAATCGTAAGCTTCCGGCCAAGCGCTAGCGATTTTCTCACGGCGATCGCGCGATAGGCCGGTCCGCGCCGATTGCTTTTGCATCGACGGCCGTTGCAGGATCGACCCGAAACCGGGGAGGTCCTATCCATGCTGTCCGAAGCCGATCGCAACAAGGCCGCCGACATCCTGATGGAGGCGCACAAGACCAAGAAGCAGGCGGTGCAGCTCTCCACCACCTATCCCGGCATCACCATCGAGGACGCCTATACGATCTCGACCATCGTGCACAAACGCATGGTGGCGGCCGGGCGCAAGCTCGTCGGCCACAAGGTCGGGCTGACCTCCAAGGCGATGCAGCGCTCGTCGAACATCGACGAGCCGGACTTCGGCTACCTGCACGACGACATGATCATCCCGGATGGCGCCAAGCTGCCGCACGCGAGCTTCTGCCGGCCGCGCATCGAGGTCGAGCTCGCCTTCGTGCTTGGCAAGCGGCTGATGGGGCCGGGCATCGGCCTGACCGACGTGCTGGCGGCGACCGACTACGTGGTGCCGGCGCTCGAGATCGTCGACGCGCGGGTGCAGGACCCGCGCAAGATTTTCGACACGGTCGCCGACAACGGCGCTGCCGCCGGCATCGTCATGGGCGGCCGGCCGGTGCGGCCGATGGACGTCGATCTGCGCTGGGTCGGCGGCATCATGTACAAGAATTCGGAAATCGAGGAGACCGGCGTGGCAGCGGGCGTGCTCGGCCATCCGGCGATGGGCGTGGCCTGGCTCGCTAACAAGGTCGGCACCATGGGCACGCCGCTCGAGCCCGGCCACGTGGTGCTGGCGGGCTCGTTCACCCGCGTGGTGTTCGCCGCCAAGGGCGACACCGTGCACGGCGACTTCGGTCCGTTGGGCGGGATTGCGGTGCAGTTCGTGTAGACGGGTGACGAGCCGATAGGACCGAATGACCATGGACATGCCGCGCAACGCCTTCAAGCACGCCATCGCCCAGGGTCAATTGCAGATCGGGCTGTGGTGCAGCCTGTGCAACCCGATCGCAGCCGAGATCGTGTCGCACTCGGGCTTCGACTGGCTGCTGCTCGACACCGAGCATTCGCCAAACGAAGTGCCGGACATCCTGGCGCAATTGCAGGCCACGCAGGCCGGCACCGCGTCGTGCGTGGTGCGGCCGGCCTGGAACGACATGGTGCTGATCAAGCGCACCCTCGATATCGGCGCGCAGACGCTATTGCTGCCGTTCGTGCAGACGCCGGAGGAGGCCAGGCGCGCGGTCGAGTGGACGCGCTATCCGCCGCAAGGCATGCGCGGCATCACCGGCTCCGGCCGCGCCAGCCGCTACGGCCGGGTGCAGGACTATCTGAAGAACGCCGCCAGCGAGATCTGCGTCCTGGTGCAGGTCGAGACCAAGAGCGCGCTTGATCAGATCGAGGCGATCGCGTCGGTCGATGGCATCGACGGCGTGTTCATCGGCCCCAATGATCTGTCCGCCTCGTTCGGCCACATCGGCAACTGGGGCCACCCCGAAGTACAGGCCGCCTTGGAAGACGCGGTGAAGCGGCTGAAAAAGGTCGGCAAGCCCGCAGGAATCCTGACACCCAACGAGGACGAGGCGAAGAAATTCATCCTGTGGGGCTACACCTTCGTCGCAGTCGGCGCCGACCTCGGGCTGCTGGCGAAGAACGCCGACGCGCTGGCGAAGCGGTTCAAGTCGTAGCCTTGTGAATTATCTGCGCGCGGGTATGGTGCCGTTGCTCGACTAAAGGTGGCCGATGCCCTGGCAAACCGTCCCGCGCCTGAGCTTTTATTTTCTGCACGACGCGCGGTTGCAGGCGCATTACGCGGCGCAATGGTTAGCGCGCGCGGCGCGCGCCTATATCCCGCCGCGGCCGCACGACGGCCACACCAACCTCGGCTGGGACGACGCGTTCGGGGGACTCGTCGACCCATCCGCTGCCGGACGGCTCGCGGTTGGGCCTGCGCGTCGCCGATCTCACGCTGGCTTTTCTTGACGCGCATCCGCAGCAATTGTCGCTCGACGGTCGCGCCGACGCCGAGGTGCGGACCTGGCTCGGCGGCCACATCGCCGCGCGCAATCTCGTGGTGGGCAAGCTCGATGCGCCTTCGCCCTACGACATGCCGTTTCACGCGATCTCGACCGGTGCGCGCTATTCGCTTGACGAGCTCCGCGAAGCGTTCGCCGGGCACGCTGTCTGGTACGCCAACGCCCATGCGGTGCTGAGCGATGTGCAAAAGGCGCTTTCGGCGCGCAAGCTCAAGGCGCCGCCGGTGCGCTGCTGGCCGCACCACTTCGACCTGCATTGCCTGGTCGATCTCGGCCGCGGCCGCAGCATGGGGCTCGGCTATTGCCCGGGTGACGAATATTGCGACGAGCCGTATTTCTACACCTCGATGTTTCCGGAGCCGTTCATTCCGTCGCTGCCGCTGCTGCCGGCGATGGCGCATTGGCACACCTACAAATTCCTGGCGGCGCTCGCGCCCGCGCACAAGATCCTCGCCGCCCACGACCAGGGCGCCTACGTGCGGCAATATCTGGACGCCGCGCTCGCGGCCGCGCTTGGCGCGCTACGTTAGTTTGAGCATGATCCCCCGGGTGAAGCCCGAGGGCATGCTTTTCCGAAAACCGCTACACACTTTTCGGGATCATGCTCTAGCGCTCCGGCTGGCCCGCGACTTTTCGCGCCTCGCCGGTCAGCTCCAGGATGTGCAAACCGGTGTTGGCGCGGTCGACCACGTAGATATAGCCGCGATCGTCGGTCTCAATATTGTTACTCTGGATCGCGATCTTGCAACGGTCCTGGCCGTCGACCTTGATGCAGCGCTTGTCGGTGGCCTCGGTGATTGAGGGGATGAAGGAGCCGATCTCTTTCGGCTGATAGGGATCGCGGATGTCGACCGCGCGCACTCCGCCGTTGAACCAGGTGAAGAACGCCACCTTCTTGTGGAACACCGGCGCGGTGCTTTCGTTCGACGAATGCGCGCCGAACCGGCCGCCGCGCGCGCAGTGGTTGCCGGGCGACTCCGGCACGTTGAAGTTCGACACCACCATCGGCCGCTGCTCGATGGTCACGTCCATGAAATAGACCATCTGCCGCGGCTCCTGGCATTCGTTCAGGATCTGCTCGTTTACGATCATGACAAAGTCGCGGATCTTGCCGTCCTTGTCCTTGGCGAATTCGGCTACCGACACGCCGAGCAACGGCACGGTGGTGTGCGCGCCGGTGATCGGCAGCAGCTCGATCTGTCGTACGATCGGGTAGCGCAAGTTCTCGACCGTCGGCTCCTTCGGTCCTTTGATCAGCTTGTCGCGATCGACGATCTGCACCACGCCGCCCTTGTTGGTGCCGTAGCCGAAATAGACGCGATTGCGCTCGACGCCGGCCGAAATCGGACCATGCAGGTCGGTCGGCACCGTGCCGGTCGCGCCGGGCTCCTGGCCGACCAGGCCGAAGTCGCGGATCTTTACCGGGTTGGCCGGGTCGCTCAAATCGAACACTTCGGTCATGCGGCGCGAGCGCCAGCCTTCGACGCCGGAAACCAGATAGGCGATGCCGGTGTCGCACTCCCAGAAGCTCTTGTGGGTGTCCTTCAGATCCCAACTTGGCCGCGACACCAGCTTGGGCGCCGACGGATCCGCCACGTTCCAGATCTCGTGCCCGCGCCCGCCGAAGCTGCGCAGCAGATAGACCGCGCCGGCGTCACCCTTCGGCAGGCTCTTGCCGTCGCAGACCCGCGTCATCTGCGCGCCGCCTCGCTCGAAATGGCCCTCCTGGCCGGGCAGGTGGAACAGATACTTCGGCTTGGTCGGGTCGGTGACGTCGACGATCGAGGTGCCGTTGAATTCGGCCTGGTTGGTGATCGGATTGAGCGGCTTGGGCACCTCCGGCGTGCCGCCGTGGTGACCGATGTAGGCGATAGTGCGGTCGCCCTGCTTGTGGATGGTCGGCTGATAGGCGCTGCGCGCCTGCAGGTCGTTGCTGCCGACGAGGCGCATATTCTTGGCCTCGGGCGGATCGCCGACCTTGGGCGATTGCGCGGCGGCGCCCGCCGACGTCAGCGCGATGCCGGCCGCGCCCAACAATGTCAGGGTTGTCTTCATGGCCAGTCCTTCCCAGCGAGGCGCGGCCCTTATTGTAATTCGTACGAGCCGTCGCCGCGGATGATCTTAAGATAGCGCGCGGCCGAACGCTCGACCACGCCCTTGCCGTCCGACCAGATGGTGCGGTCCATGAAGGCGCCGTGGACGCGATCGAACTCATAAGGCTTGACCGCCTTGACCACGCCCTCGACGCGCGGCCCCGACAGCGGGATGAGGTTCGGGAAGCTCCACATGAAGCTCACCGACTTGTTGTCCTGCACCACCTGCACGATGTCGCCGGAGAGCAGCGCGCCCTTGCCGCCGGCGCCGGCCGCCCAATGCAGCACCGTGCCGCCGGGATAATGACCGCCCGCGCAGATCAGCGTGACGCCGGGAAGCAGCTCCTTGGTCTCGCCCTGCCAGAGCTTGATGCCGGGATCGTCGCGCATGATCCATTTGCGGTCGGCGGCGTGCAAATGGACCGGAACGCCGAACGCTTGGCTCCACTCGGCCATGGTCGTGTAATAGTGCGGGTGCGAGATCGCGATGCCCTTGATGCCGCCCATGGCGTTGATCAGCTCGATGGTGGCGCGATCGATCAGCGCGATGCAGTCCCACAGGATATTGCCGTGCGGCGTGCGCAGCAGCTGCGCGCGCTGGCCGATGCCGAACGCCGGGAAGGTGACGATCGAGATCAGGTTCGGCTCAAGCTCGCGCCAGGCGTTGTAGCTCCTCGCCTGCAGCGCCGGCAGCGTGGTCCAGCTCTGGCCGGCCGGCGTGACATACTGCCGCTCGTCGTCGCAGATCGGGCAATTGGCCGGCGGCTTCTCGCTCGGCGCGTATTGCGTTCCGCAGGTGTTGCAGATGAAGGCGGGCATGGCGGCCTCACGCTTGGGCTGTCATGTCCGGGCTCGACGCGGGCTGCGATGGTCCTGATGCGCGAATCGCCAGGCTCAATCTGCAGAGTCAGTATGACATTGCGGTGGTCGAGCGGGAGCAGGGCGCCGAGATCGCTCGGAGCTGCGGCCGGCGGATGCCGCGTAGTATCTACGCCGCCTTGGCGGCAGCCGCAGGCGGGGCCGGCTCCGGCGCGATGCGCGAACCGCCGATGAACAGCGCCGCGATCGCCGCGGCGAGACAGAGCAGCCCTGAGATGATGAACGCCTCGAGATAGCCGCCGAAGCTCTCGCGCAGCAAGCCGCCGAAGAACGCCGCCGACGCGCCGCCCAGCTGGTGCGCGGTGAACACCCAGCCATAGACCATGCCGGCCTTGTCGCGGCCGAACGTGTTGGTGATCAGCCGTACAGTCGGTGAGACGGTCGCAAACCAGTCGAGTCCGTAGAAAACGGCAAACAGCGACAGGATGTAGAAGTTGACGAACGCGTAGGGCAGGATCAGCAGCGACAGGCCGCGCAGCCCGTAATAGATGCAGAGCAGCACGCGGTTGTCGAAGCGGTCAGCCAACCAGCCGGCGCTGGTGGTGCCGATGAAATTGAACACGCCCATGGTGGCGAGCAGCGTCGCGCCGGCGACTTCGGAAAAACCGTTGTCGATGCAGGCCGGGATCAGGTGGGTGCCGATCAGCCCGTTGGTCGAGGCACCGCAGGCGAAATAGGTGCCGGCCAGCAGCCAGAAGTCGCGCACGCGCATTGCCTCGCGCAGCGTGCCGAATGCCAGCACTAATGGATTGCCTTTCGGCGCTGGCGTGGGCTTGGGCTCGCCGGTCTCGCCATAGGGCATCAGGCCCATGTCGGACGGTCGGTCGCGCAAGAACAGCGCGATGATCGGCAGCACGGTGAACGCGACGCAGGCGATGGCGATCACCGTGGTGCGCCAGCCGTAGGCCGCGGTGATGTTGGCCATCACCGGCAGGAACAGCAATTGCCCGGTCGCCGAGCCGCCGCTGAGGATGCCGACCACCAGCCCGCGCCGCGCCGTGAACCAGCGCGCGGCAATGACCGCGGCCAGCACGGTGGCGAGGAAGCCGGTGCCGCTGCCGACCACGAAGCCCCACATCAGGATGAGCTGCCATTCGTATTGCATCAGTGAGGTCGAGGCGACGCCGCAGGCGACCACAGCCAGCGCGCACATCACCGAGCGCCGGATGCCGAACCGCTCCATGATCGCGGCGGCGAACGGCCCGATGCAGCCGTAAAGGATCAGGTTGATCGACACGGCAAGCGCGATGGTGGCGCGCGACCAGTGGAATTCCTGCTCGAGCGGCACCATCAGGATGCCGGGCGTCGAGCGCACGCCCGCGCCGGTCAGCAGCGCCAGGCATGTGACGCCGACGATGATCCAGCCGTAGTGGAATGTGCGGGAGGGCAGCATGTGCAGGGGGATTTCTGGCCTAGCGTCGGGACGGGAGCAAGTGGAACGGCCGCATGGCTCCCTCGCGATCGTGGCGGGTTGCTTATCGGGCCTTGGCGAGCTGCGGGGATCCTAGGTCATGCGCACCGAAAGGCCTGGCAACGCGACGCCGAACAGCTCGGTCGTCCAGGTTTCGCCCGGCGCGACCGGCAGCGCGCGAGTGAGCGTGCCGGTGGTGACGATCTCGCCGGCGGCGAGCGGCGGATTGTCGTGCTCGGCCGCCAGCAGCTCGACCAGATGGCGCAGCGCGTTCAGCGGCCCGTCGAGCACGTTGGCGGCGCGGCCATGATCCATGACGGCGCCGTTGCGTTTCAGATCGATCTCGAACGCCGAAAGCGTGTTCAGCCATCGATCGGCGCTGCCTGCGACCGGAACGCGAGGGCCGATCAGCAGCGCGCCATGCAAGGCGTTGGCCACCACCGTGTCTGCAGGCGAGAATTTCCAGTTCGCAAACGGCGACTGTACGATCTCGAAGCCATGCGCCACCCAGTCGAGGGTCGCCAGCAGGCTCGCATCGTTCATCTCGGGCGTTGGCGGTCGCGCCAAGGCCGAACACGATCTCGGGCTCGATGCGAGGCTCCGCCAAGCCTGCGAGCGAAAACGCGCCGCCAATGTCGGCGAGATTGCGCACCGTGCGGTCGTACATGGTGCCCCAGTTGGGTGCGAACACGTCGTATTCGGCCCAGATGGTGCGGTTGGTGAAGCCGATCTTGCGGCCGATCGCGGTTTCGCCGCGCGCCAACCGCGCCTGCCGCATGGCGGCGCCGGCGCGCGCCGCGTCATCGAGCGAGAAGCCCGGATGGCGCGCCGAGAACAACGGGATTTGCCGGCCGCCGTCGATCGCCGCCAACGCTTCGGCTGCAATCGCCGCGACGTCGACCGCCGCCACGGCCGTCACTTCGGGATCGGCACCTCGCCGACGTCCTTGGGCACCTTGTAGCCCTTCTGGGTCGCCGGTTTCTTGGCGATGTCGAGATACCAGCGGTGGACGTTGGGATATTGCTTCATGTCGATCTCCTGCCACTCGTAGCGGGAGATCCACGGCCACACCGCGATGTCGGCGATCGAATACTGGTCGGCGAGATATTGGTGGTCGGCAAGCCGCTTGTTCATCACGCCATAGAGCCGGTGCGCCTCCTTGGTGTAGCGCTCCTCGGCGTAGGGCGCCTTGCCCTTGTTGTATTTCACGAAGTGGTGGACCTGGCCGAGCATCGGGCCCGGGCCGCCCATCTGCCACATCAGCCATTCGATGGTGCGGTAGCGCGCCTCACCTGACTTCGGCAAAAGCTTGCCGCACTTGTCGGCGAGATAGATCAGGATCGCGCCTGACTCCATCAGCGAAAGGCCGTTGTCGCGGTCGACGATCGCCGGGATGCGATTGTTCGGGCTGATCTTGAGAAACTCGGGCTTGAACTGCTCGTCCTTGCCGATGTCCACCGCATGCACCGTGTAGGGCAGGCCCATCTCTTCCAGCGCGATGGAGATCTTGCGGCCGTTCGGCGTCGTCCAGGTGTACAAATCGATCACGGGCTTGGTCCTTGGCTGTTGGCGTCAGCTTCCACGATAAGTCGTATAGCTCCACGGTGTCACGAGCAATGGCACGTGATAGTGGCCCTCGGGCTCGGCGATTGCAAAGCGGATCGGCACGGTGTCGAGGAACGATTGTTGGCCGAAATACGCGCCCACCCCAAACGACAGCTCATACGTGCCGATGCGCAGCGGCTCGTCCGAAATCAGCGGCGCGTCGGTGCGGCCGTCGGCATTGGTGACGGTCTCGCGCAGCAGCCCGCGGGCGCTTGCGCCGATTTCGTGCAACGTGATGACGACGCCGGCAGCCGGCCGGCCGGTGCTGAGGTCGAGCACATGGGTCGAGAGCCGGCCGGTGGTCGAGGGCTTGCCCGGTCCGTCGACCTTGGCGACCAGCCGCAGCCGGGTGATCAAGCCGATCTCGCGCGAGTGCTGCGACGCGTTCGGCTTGCGATGTCGTTTCTGAGCCGGCGCTCGAATTGCGCCAGGATCGAATCCCGCGTGTGCCGGCGCACGCAGATGATGAACGGAAAGCCGAATGTCTTGCGATAGGCGGCGTTGAGCCGACTGAAGCGCTCGAACTCTTCAGCGCTGAGCCGATCGAGACCGAGGCTGCCTTGTTCGGTCTGGGAATGATCGGTCAACTCGGCGCGCTGCACCCGGCTGCCGAGCTCGGGATGGCCGGCAATGAAGGCATGCTGGCGGTCCGGCGGTGCGGCGCGGACCACGCCCATCATGGCGTCATGCAACGCGGTTACGGTGGGGTAGGGGCGGCCAGCGGCGGCGGCCTCGGCCACCCAGGGGGCATGTTCGAACACCTCGGCCAGTTCCCCGACAAAGCCGGAGGGCTGTAACGCGTTGAGGGTATCAATCGTCTGGAGGGTAGCCGCCATAGCGGCATATAGTAGCCCTTCGCGACCCCCTGGAGCGACAATTTTCGCTTGCAGAACCAGGGGTTTAGGAGGACATTGCGTCGGATTTGAACCGAATCCGTCCTGCCGGCGACTAACCTCACGAGAGCCGATTTGTCAGCGACCACCGCCACTTCGGACGAAGTCCTGATTGGACGGGTCGCAAACGGCGACCGGCTTGCCATGCAAGTGTTGTTTGCACGGCACCATGTGCGGGTTTTCAGGTTCGTGCTGCGGCTGGTGCGTGAAGAGGCCACGGCAGAGGACCTGATCAGCGAGGTGTTCCTCGATGTCTGGCGGCAAGCCGGGCGGTTCGAGGGAAGGTCGCAAGTTTCGACCTGGCTCCTTGCGATCGCCCGTTTCAAGGCCTTGTCGGCGCTCAGGCGCAAGCCCGAGCAGGAACTGGATGAAGAGACGGCGGAGGCGATCGAGGACACCTCGGACACCCCCGACGTGACACTGGCGAAGAAGGAGACTGGCGAAGTCATCAAGCAGTGTTTGACTTTGCTAACAGCCGAGCACCGGGAGATCATCGATCTGGTCTACTACCACGAGAAATCGGTCGAAGAGGTGGCCGAAATCGTCGGGATCCCGGAAGCGACTGTGAAGACCCGAATGTTCTACGCGCGTAAAAAACTAGCTGAGCTTTTGAAGGCTCGAGGAATTGAACGAGGTTGGCCATGAACACGAAGATCAAAGAAGCGCAGGAGCTTCCGGAGGACGTCGAGCTCCTCCTGCCGTGGCATGCCGCCGGCACGCTCAATCGCCGCGACGCCGCCCGCGTCGAGCAGGCGCTGGCCAACGACAACGAACTCGCCGCCCGCTACGAAATGGTCCGCGAAGAGCTGGGCGAAACCATCCGCCTCAACGAGACGCTGGGCGCTCCGTCGGCGCGTGCGATGCAGCAGCTGTTCGCCAAGATCGACGCCGAGCCGGCGCGCAAGCCGAAGGCGTCGTTCAGCCTGACCGCCTGGCTCACCGATTTCGTCACCGGCTTCTCGCCGCGCACGCTGGCCTATGGCGCGACCGCGGCCGCGTTCGCCATCGTGTTGCAGGCGGGCATTCTAGCCGGCGTGTTCGTCAAGGAAGGCGCCGGCGGTCTTCGACGTTGCGTCCTATCCCCAGACCGAAAACTTCGGAGACGGCTCCTTTGTACTGATCCGGTTCAATCCGCAGGCCAGCGCCGCCGACATCACCAAGTTCCTCGAGGACCACAAGGCCTCGGTGGTCGGCGGCCCGTCCGAGGGGACCGGCATGTTCAGGTTGCGCGTGGCCTCGACCAAGCTGTCGCAGGACGAGCTTTCCGCGGTCGTCAAGAAAATGGCCGGCAACTCGGTGGTCGGCTTCACTGTCCCGACTGCGCAGCCGTAACGCCTCGACCCTTTGGTTCGTCTGCTACTGGGGGCCGTTGCGACGGTCCCCGCGATCCATGCCGCCTGGAGGTCGATCATGCGGTCAAAGACATCCCTGAGCCTCGTCATCGGCGGCTTCGCCATCGCGGCCGTTGTTGCCGCCACCAGCGCCTCGGAGGCGGCGTTCCGCGGCGGCGGAGGCGGATTCCGCATGATGGGACCGCGCGCGCCGATGATGTCGCGGACGCAGAGCGTCCAGAAGTTCAAGGTTACGCCGAACAGCACCGCCAGCCGCTGGAGCAAGGGTAAGAGCGCGGTCTCCGACGCCCGCACGCCGCCCGGCCGCGACGGGCACCGGCAAGCGGCCGCCCGGCCATCGCCCGCCGCATCGCCCCTATCCACCGGGGATCGGACCGATCGGGCCGGCCATCGGCACCGGGGTCGTGATCGGCACGCTCGGTCCGTCCGGCGCAGGCACGCCGCCGAACACGCCGCAGCAGCAGAATATCTCCGGCCCGCCCGGCGGTCGCGGCGGCATCAACATTCCGCCCGGCAACGAGCGGCGCTTTGTCGAAGACGAGGTCGTGCTCGAATTTGCCAACGACTTGCCGCCGCAGGGCATTGCGCAATTGCTGGCGCGCAACGGGCTTCGCCAGATCGAGGCGCAGCGTTTCACGCTGTCCAACTCGACCTTGATCCGCGCGCGCATCTTCGGCGCCCGCTCGGTGCGCGCCACGCTGGTGCGGCTCGGCAACGAGGCGATGCTGCGCGCCGGCCAGCCCAATTACTATTACCAAGCTTCGCAATCGACCGGGATAGGCTCCGACGAGTCCAGAATCACGCCGACGCCTGCGGTCGCAACCGCGGCGGCGCGGCCGTTACGCGGCGATCCCGCCCAATACGCGCTCGGCAAGCTGAATTTGCGCGAAGCCCATGAGCTCGCGACCGGCGACAAGATTCTGATCGCGGTGATCAATTCCGGCATCGATCTTGACCATCCCGAACTGCAAGGCGTGATCGCCGGCTCCTACGACGCGCTTGGCAAGTCCGAGGCGGCGCACCAGCACGGCACCGGCATCGCCGGCGCGATCGCGGCCAATGCCCGGCTGCTCGGCGCCGCGCCCGCGGCCCGCATCCTGGCGATCCGCGCCTTCGGCGCCTATGGCGCCAGCGCGGAAGCGACGAGCTTCGCGGTGCTGAAGGGCGTGGAATATGCCGCGACCCATGGCGCGCGCGTCATCAACATGAGTTTCAACGGCCCGACCGACCCGGCGATGGCGCGGCATCTGGCCGGCGCGCGGCAGCTCGGCATCGTGCTGATCGCGGCCTCGGGCAATCTCGGCCCGGCGTCCGGCCCGCAGTATCCCGCCGCCGATCCGAACGTGATCGCGGTGTCGGCGACCGACGCCAAGGACAACATCTTCAAAGCCGCCAACATCGGTTCCCACATTGCGGTGGCGGCGCCCGGCGTCGACATCCTGGTGCCGGCTCCCAACAGCAACTATCAGGTGACCTCGGGCACGTCGTTTGCCGCGGCCCATGTCAGTGGCGTCGCGGCGCTGCTGTTGCAGCGCGCGCCGGGGCTGCGCCCCGAAGCGATGCGCCGGATCCTGGAGCAGACCGCGAAGGATTTGGGGCCGCGCGGCCGCGACAACGAGTACGGCGCGGGCTTGGTTGACGCCTACCAGGCGATCAGGGCGCTCGAAGCCAACGCCGCGGCCGGCCCGCAGGACGTGCCCAAACTCTCGGCGCAGTAACGATTGGCAGAACAGCCCCTGGTGGCGACACGGTGCTTCCGAAGCCGTTTTCGGTCGCCATGCATATGCTCCACGCGCGATTTTCCATCGCTGAAACAACGTGTTACGGGGCTTGAACCTTTCCGACGGGCGACGCGACCAAGGATCATGAACGGGGCGATATCCGCCCACCCTCATTCCCACGGGAGACCGCAATGACCACCAAGACCAAATTCGCCGCGGCGCTTGCCGCCCTGACGCTGGCAGCCACCGTTGCGTTGCCCACCACCGAAGCCCAGGCCGGCCATCGCGGCTGGGGTTGGGGTCTCGCCGGCGCCGCCATCGGCACCGCGATCGTCGCGGGCTCGGTCGCCAACGCCTACGCCGAACCGGTCTATGTCGACGGCTATCGCTCGTGCGCCTGGCGGGCCCGCTACGACGCGTTCGGTAACTTCATCGGCAACGTCAAGGTCTGCCGGTACAACTGAGCGGCTTCCAAGAGCTTTGGCCGGCGCGCACGCCCCCCGCCTTCCCCTCGCGTCGGTCTCAAAGGCCCGCCCGGATGGTCCCCATCCGGGCGGGTTAATTTTTAGGCTGCGCACACGCGACAATGTCGACTTTCGTGGGCCTGGACGGACCCCGGCCGGCCGCCCTAAATGGGCCTCCGATCAGAGGTTGCGGGGCGTATGGCCGAGTACATTCTCGAAACGGCGGACTTGACCAAGGAGTTCGCGGGCTTCGTGGCGGTGAACGGCGTGAGCCTCAAGGTTGAGCGCGGCACCATTCACGCGCTGATCGGACCGAACGGCGCCGGCAAGACCACCTGCTTCAACCTGCTGACCAAGTTTCTGCAACCGACCCACGGTCGCATCGTCTACAAGGGTCAGGACATCACGGCGCTGCCGCCGGCCGAGGTGGCGCGGCTCGGCATGGTGCGCTCATTCCAGATCTCGGCGGTGTTTCCGCATCTGACCGTTCTGGAAAACGTGCGGATCGCGCTGCAGCGGCAGCGTGGCGGCTCGTTCGATTTCTGGCGCTCGCGCCGCGTGCTCGATGCGTTCAACGATCGCGCGCACTCGCTGATTGCCGACGTCGGCTTGAGCGACGTCGCCGACACGACGGCCGTGGAGCTGCCCTACGGGCGCAAGCGTGCGCTCGAGATCGCGACCACGCTCGCGCTCGAGCCGGAAATGCTGCTGCTCGACGAGCCGACTGCCGGCATGGGCCACGAGGACATCGACCGGATCGCGGCGCTGATCAAACGCGTCGCCGCCGACCGCACCGTGCTGATGGTCGAGCACAATCTGTCGGTGGTCGAAAATCTCTGCCAGCGTATCACCGTGCTGACGCGCGGACGCGTGCTGGCGGAAGGCGACTACGCCGCGGTGTCAAGCAATCCCGAGGTGCGAGAGGCCTACATGGGGGTGGGCCATGCTTGACGGCACGGCGCCGCTGCTCGCGGTGAAGGATTTGCAAGCCTGGTACGGCGAGTCGCACATCCTGCATGGCGTGAACTTCGACGTGCGGCCGGGCGAGGTGGTGACGCTGCTCGGACGGAATGGCGCCGGCAAGACCACGACGCTGAAATCGATCATGGGGATCGTGCTGCAGCGCGCCGGCTCGGTGTGTTTCGAAGGCCGCGAGCTGATCGATGCCGCCTCCAACGACATCGCCCGCGCCGGCATCGCCATCTGTCCCGAGGAGCGCGGCATCTTCGCGAGTCTCAACGTCGAGGAAAATCTGCTGCTGCCACCGCAGGTGCGGCCGGGCGGGCTGTCGCTCGATGGCATTTTCAGCCTGTTCCCGAATCTGAAGGAGCGGCTCGGCTCGAGCCAAGGAACCAAGCTGTCCGGCGGCGAGCAGCAGATGCTGGCGATCGCCCGCATTCTGCGCACCGGCGCGCGGCTGCTGCTGCTCGACGAACCGACCGAGGGACTGGCGCCGGTCATTATCCAGCAGATTGGCAAGACGATCCGAACGCTGAAGCAGCAAGGTTTCACCATCCTGCTGGTGGAGCAGAACTTCCGGTTCGCCTCCACCGTCGCCGACCGCTATTATGTGATGGAGCATGGCCGCGTCGTCGAAGGCTTCGACAATGCGGAACTCAATGCCAATCTCGACAAGCTGCACGATTACCTTGGAGTTTGAACGAATGTGCCGTACTCCGGTGCGCTCGATAACAGGAGGAGAGTGATGAAAAGTCTTGTGAGCCTGACCGCGATCGCGGTCGCCCTGGCCGCCGGCTCCGCCGAGGCCCAGCAGGTCAACGTGAAAATCGGCGTCATGAGCGACATGTCGAGCCTCTATTCCGACATTGGCGGACCGGGCTCGACCGCCGCCGCCAAGCTCGCGATCGCCGACTTCACCAAGAACAATCCGAACGTGAAGGTCGATCTGGTCAGCGCCGACCACCAGAACAAGGCCGACGTCGGCTCCGGCGTGGTCAACAAATGGTACGACACCGAGAACGTCGATCTCGTCATCGACGTGCCGAACTCCGGCGTGGCGCTGGCGGTGAGCCAGATCGCGGCCACCAAAAACAAGGCGTTCATCGTCTCGGGAGCCGCGGCCTCCGATCTCACAGGTCCCAAGTGCAATGCCAACACCATCCACTGGACCTACGACACCTGGATGCTGGCCAACGGCACCGGCAAGGCGCTGGTCAAGACCGGCGGCGACAGCTGGTTCTTCCTGACCGCCGACTATGCCTTCGGTCATGCGCTCGAACGCGACACCGCGGCAGCGGTGGAAGCCAACGGCGGCAAGGTCCTCGGCAAGGTCCGTCATCCGCTCAACACCAATGACTTCTCGTCGTTCCTGCTGCAGGCGCAGACCTCGAAAGCCAAGATCATTGGCCTCGCCAACGCCGGCGGCGACACCATCAACTCGATCAAAGCCGGTGCCGAGTTCGGCATCGTACGGGGCGGGCAGAAGTTCGCCGGCCTTCTGGTGTTTGCCAGCGACGTGAACGCCATGGGCCTTGCCACCGCGCAGGGCCTGACGCTGACCGAGACCTGGTACTGGGACATGAACGATGCCAACCGCGCCTGGACCAAGCGCTGGCAGGGCGAGCGGCCAGGCAAGTTTCCGACCATGGTGCAGGCCGGCGTCTATTCCGGCGTGACGCACTATCTGAAGGCGGTTGCCGAGCTCAAGAGCGCGGCCGACGGCAAGGCCGTGATCGCCAAGATGAAGTCGATGCCAACCGACGATCCGCTGTTCGGCAAGGGCACGATCCGCGCCGACGGCCGCAAGGTGCACGACGCCTATCTGCTCGAGGTGAAGAAGCCGGCGGAATCCAAGCACCCGGGCGACTTCTATCATCTGCGTGCCACGATCCCGGCGAGCGAAGCGTTCCGGTCGCTCAAGGACGGCGGCTGCCCGCTGGTCAGCGGCTAACGCCCGATTGTGCGTCCCGGAGGCGGTGCGCTGCACCGCTGATCCGGGGCCCTGGTTGGAAAGAAAGCTGGGTCCCGGGTCTGCAGCGCTCCACCTTCGTGGTGCCGCGCTGCGCCCGGGACACACAAGCCCGCAAGCCGGCGTCACCGCATGTTCGAAATCTTCGGCATCCCCTCCAACGCGCTGTTCAGCCAGCTCCTGATCGGGCTGATCAACGGCTCGTTCTACGCCCTGCTGAGCCTCGGGCTTGCCGTCATCTTCGGCATGCTCAACATCATCAATTTCACGCACGGCGCCCAGTACATGATGGGCGCGTTCGCGGCCTATCTGCTGCTGCAACACGTCGGTATCGGCTATTGGTGGGCGCTGATCATCGCCCCGATGATGGTGGGCATCACCGGCATGCTGATCGAGCGCGCCTTCCTGCAATGGCTCTACAAGCTCGACCACCTCTACGGTCTGCTGCTGACCTTCGGCTTGGCGCTGATCATCGAAGGCGTGGCGCGCAACTATTACGGCTCGGCGGGCCTGCCCTACAGCGTGCCGGAAACGCTGCAAGGCGGTCGCAACCTTGGCTTCATGTTCCTGCCGAATTACCGCGCCTGGGTGATCGTCGCCTCGCTCGCGGTCTGTCTTGCCACCTGGTTCGTAATCGAGCGCACGCGGCTCGGCGCGTATTTGCGCGCAGCGACCGAGAATCCGACCCTGGTGCGCGCCTTCGGCATCAACGTGCCGCGCATGATCACGCTCACCTACGGGTTCGGGGTGGCGCTCGCGGCCTTCGCCGGCGTGATGGCCGCGCCAATCTACAACGTCAGCCCGCAGATGGGTTCCTCGCTGATCATTGTGGTGTTCGCGGTTGTGGTGATCGGCGGTATGGGCTCGATCATGGGCGCTATCGTCACCGGCTTCGGCCTCGGCGTGATCGAAGGCCTGACCAAGGTGTTCTTTCCGGAGGCCTCCAACACCGTGATCTTCATCATCATGGCGATCGTGCTGCTGGTGCGGCCGGCCGGCCTGTTCGGGCGGAGGGCCTGACATGGCCGACCCGGTCCAGGCCTCGATCCCCGCCGCCCGCGACGCCAGTTGGAGCGAGGTCACAGCCTTCCTGGTGATGGTGGCGGCGCTGATCATTGCGCCATTCTTCATCTACCCGCTGTTCCTGATGCAGGCCCTGTGCTTTGCGCTGTTTGCTTGCGCCTTCAATCTGCTGATCGGGTATGGCGGGCTGCTGTCGTTCGGCCACGCGCTCTATTTCGGCTGGGCGAGCTATCTGGCCGCGCACTCGGCGAAGGTCTGGGGCTTCCCGCCGGAGCTTGCCATCCTGACCGGCACTGCGACCGCGGCCGTGCTCGGCATCGTCGCAGGCTCGCTCGCCATCCGCCGGCAAGGCATCTACTTCGCGATGATCACGCTGGCGCTGGCGCAGATGATGTTCTTCTTCGCCTTGCAGGCGAAATTCACCGGCGGTGAGGACGGCATCCAGGCGGTGCCGCGCGGCCGGCTGTTCGGCCTGATCGACCTGTCCGGTCAGTTCAACATGTACGTCACCGTGCTGGTCATTTTCCTCGCGGGCTTCCTGCTGATCTACCGCATCATCAACTCGCCGTTCGGCGAGGTGCTCAAGGCGATCCGTGAGAACGAGGCGCGCGCGATCTCGCTTGGCTACAAGACCGACCGCTACAAGCTCGTGGCTTTCGTGCTGTCGGCGACGCTGGCGGGCCTGGCGGGCTCGACCAAGGCGATCGTGCTGCAGATCGCTTCGCTCACCGACGTCGACTGGCCGATGTCGGGTGAAGTCGTGCTGATGGCGTTGGTCGGCGGGCTCGGCACCGTGTTCGGCCCGGTCGCCGGCGCGTTCATCATCATCGCCATGCAGACCTATCTGGCGCAGGTCGGACAATGGGTCACGGTGATCCAGGGCGTAATCTTCGTGCTGTGCGTTCTGTTGTTCCGGCGCGGCGTCGTCGGCGAGCTCGCCCATCTGCTGCGCATCCGACTGTGATCGGCGCGACGGCTTTTCGTCCTGGCCGGGCTTGTCCCGCTCGGTCAGCTCTTGAATACTCACCAGGAAAACATCGAACCGGAGGAAAAGCATCCATGAGCGCAGAGGCCCGCCTGAAACAGCTTGGCATTACGCTGCCGGACGTGCCGGCGCCGGTTGCGAACTATCTGCCGTACCGCGTCGCCGGCAATCTGTTGTTTCTGGCCGGGCAGGGGCCGCGCGCCGCCGATGGCAAGATGCTGACCGGCAAGGTCGGTGCCGAGGTCACAGTCGACGAGGGCTACAAGCGCGCCCGCATCATCGGGCTCCAACTCCTGTCCGCCACGCGCATGGCGCTGGGCTCGCTCGACCGTGTCGACACCGTGCTCAAGATGCTCTGCATGGTGAACGCGGTTCCAGACTTCAAGGACCATCCCAAGGTCGCCAACGGCATGTCTGACTTGTTCGTCGAGGTATTCGGCGAGAACGGCAAGCATGCGCGCTCGGCGGTCGGCATGGGCTCGCTGCCGAATCAGATTTCGGTCGAAATCGAGGGCGTGCTGTCGATCAAGGGCTAGCGGCCAGCCGGTCGCGCCGACATATCCACCGTTGCTTCGGCCGGTCCGGCGTCGACCGGCCGATGGCATTTTTGCGCCGGATGATTCGCTCGCAACCCCGGCTGCGGCCTGTTGAATTTTTCTCCGTTGTGTTGCCTGCGGCCAGCGCGCCGCATCGCACGCATTGTGAACAAGCCTGTGCATAAGCGTGGGACCGCGTGTGATCGCGCACGCGCGCGTTGCCCGCGCGTTGTTCGCCGCTAACGATCGCTCATTCAGGCTGCGCGTCGGCTGGGATCACGATGGGGGATCGGTTATTCACGTGCCCCGTTCCGCGCGCGGAAGCGATGCCCGAAACCATGAAGCCGGCCAACATCAAAATGCAACGTGTCGCGCTCAAGTGGCGGACGCTGGCCGAACAGCGGCGCGACCATTTCTTCGCGCTCTACGAAAGCGGCCGCTGGAATCGCTATTACATCCACCATGAGTTCCTGGACGCGATGCACCAGGCCATCGCGATCGCCGATCGCTGGGCGGTCATTGCGCCGAGGCCCGAGGAGCTCGCGGAATTGGCCGAATCCGCCGCCTAGCCGGCCGCACTCAGCGCCACGATTCCGTCCAAACGGCCGGAGCCGATGCCATTCCATCGGGCGATGGTCTAATGTGCTGGCCGGACAATCATGGGTGGCCCGCATGGCGTCGGAACGGAACGGTCGCGAGCAGCAAATCCTCGACTGGCTCGCCGGCCAGCGCGACGGGATGATTGCGCTGCTCGGCACGCTGGTGAACACCGACAGCGGCAGCTACGACAAGCCGGGCGTCGATGCGGTCGGCCGGCATATCCGGGCCTTCCTCGATGGCAACGGCATCGCCAGCGAAGTGACCCCTGACAGCAAGTTCGGCGACGCGATCTCCGCGACCGTGGCGCAGGACTCCGGCCCGTTGTCGAACCGGCCGATCCTGCTCATGGGCCATCGCGACACCGTGTTTCCCAAGGGCGAGCCAACGCGCCGGCCGTTCAAGATCGAAGGCGACCGCGCCTATGGACCGGGCGTCTCCGACATGAAGTCCGGCCTGGTGTTGAACTGCTTCGTGCTGTCGGCGATCAAGAAATTCGGCGGCGCGCCGGCGCCGGTCACTGCACTGTTCACCGGCGACGAGGAGATCGGTTCGCCGTTCTCGCGAACCGTGATCGAGGCTCATGCCCGCGCCGCGCGCGCAGTGTTCAACTCCGAGCCTGGCCGTGCGCCGGGCGCCGCCGTCACCGGACGAAAAGGCGGCGTGTTCATGCGCTTCGACATCACCGGCAAGGCCGCGCATTCGGGCGCAAACTTCGAGCAAGGCATCAGCGCGATCAACGAGCTCGCCCACAAGACGCTGGCGTTGCATGGGTTGAGCCAGCCGGACAAGGGCATCACGCTCAACGTCGGGGTCGTCTCCGGCGGCCAGACCGTCAACACCGTCGCGCCCTGGGCGCGCGGCGAGGTCGATCTGCGCTTCATCACGCCGGCTGACCGCGCCGCCACCATGGCCAAGGTCGAGGCGATCATGGCGAGGAGCTTCGTGCCGGGAACCAGCGCCAAGCTCGAAATCACCGGCGAATTCCTGCCGCTGGTCGAGGGCGAAAGCGGCAAGGCGCTGTTCGAGCATTATGCCGCTTGCCTGAAGGACACCGGCCTCGGCAACGACATCAAGGCGCTGTTCACCGGCGGCTGCGCCGATTCCGGCTTTGCAGCCGCGACCGGCGCGCCGACCATCTGCGCAGTCGGTCCGGTCGGCGGCCGCGCGCATTCGCCGGACGAATATCTCGAGATCGAGACGCTGGTGCCGCGGGCTCAGGCGCTGGCGCTGGCGGTGCTGCGGCTGCCATAGCCGTCAGCTTCGGGCGACGACCCGAGGAGAGAGCTTGCCGCGGCGCATCGGCTCTTTATGATCGCCTCCGATTTTCAATCAGCAATCAGGAATCCAATGTCCGCGTTGTTCTCCCCCTTCAAGCTCGGCCCCGTCGAACTCGCCAACCGCATCGTGGTGTCGCCGATGTGCCAGTACAGCGCCGACGACGGCTGCGCCAACGACTGGCACCTCGGTCATCTCGGCATGCTGGCCAATTGCGGTGCCGACCTGGTCATCGTCGAGGCGACGCATGTGGAGCGGCACGGCCGCATCACCCACGGCTGCACCGGGCTTTATTCCGACGACAACGAGGCGGCGATGGCACGGGTGGTCGCGCACTGCCGCCGCCACGGCACCGCCAAGCTCGGCATCCAGATCGCGCACGCCGGCCGCAAGGCCTCGGCGCAGCGGCCCTGGGAGGGCGGCGGCCCGCTCAAGCCCGAGGATGACCCGTGGCAGACGATCGCGCCGTCGGCGATCCCGTTCGGGGGCAACTGGCATGTGCCGCGCGAAGCCACCCTGGACGACATCGCGCGCGTGCGCACGGCCTTTGTCAACTCCGCCAAGCGCGCGGTGCGGATCGGCTTCGACGCGATCGAGCTGCACTACGCCCACGGTTATCTGGCGCATTCGTTCCTGTCGCCGGTCTCCAACAAGCGCACCGACCAATACGGCGGCGCGCTGGAGAACCGCATGCGGCTCGGCCGCGAGATCGCACAGGCGGTGCGTGCGGTGGTGCCGAAGACCATCGCGCTCGGCGTGCGCATCACCGGCAATGACTGGCGCGACGACGGGCTTTCGACCGACGACGCGGTGATCTACGCCAAGGCGCTCAAGGCCGAGGGGCTCGACTACATCGACGTGTCGTCAGGCGGCGTGACCGCCGACACTCGCAACCCGACCACGCCCGGCTACAACGTGCCGATCGCCGAACGGATCAAGCGCGAAGTCGGTATCGCCACCCGCGTCGTCGGTCTGATCGTGACGCCTGAACAGGCCGAGGCGGTGGTGACCGAAGGCAAGGCCGATATGGTGGCGATGGCGCGCGCCATCCTCAACGATCCGCGCTGGGGCTGGCACGCCGCGCAAGCGCTGGGCGACGAGGTGCCGCGCGTGCCGCAATATCAACGCGTTGCGCCGAAGCTCTGGGCCCCCGCCGCGCAACGCGCGCGGGCCTAGCGCCACCCAATGCAAAACCTCGCGATCAACGGCGAGCGGCTGTGGGGCGAGCTGATGGAGACCGCCGCCATTGGCGGCACCCCGAAGGGCGGCATCTGCCGGCTGACGCTGACCGATCTCGACCGGCAGGTGCGCGATTGGTTCAGGGCCAAGGCCGAGGCGCTGGGCTGCCGCGTCACCATTGACGACATGGGCGCGATGTTCGCGCGCCGGCGCGGCAGCGCCGACGTGCCGCCGATCGCATTCGGCAGCCATCTCGACACCCAGCCGACCGGCGGCAAGTTCGACGGCGTGCTGGGTGTGCTGGCCGCGCTCGAGGCGCTGCGCACGCTGCACGAAGCCGGCTATGAGACCTACGCGCCGATCGAGGTGGTGAACTGGACCAACGAGGAGGGCTCGCGGTTTGCGCCGGCGATGGTTGCGTCCGGCGTCTTCGCCAAGGTGTTCGAGCGCGATTGGGCGGCATGCGCGGTCAGGACCGCGCCGGTATGACGTTCGGCGCAGCGCTGGACGGGATCGGCTATCGCGGTACCGAGCGCTGCGGCGAGCATCCGCTATCGGCGTTCTTCGAACTGCATATCGAGCAGGGGCCGATCCTGGAGTCCGAGGGCCGCGATATCGGCGTCGTCACCGGCGTACAAGCGATGCGCTGGTACGAGGTGACCATCACCGGGCAGGATGCCCACACCGGCACGACTCCGATGCATCTGCGCAAGAATGCGCTGCTCGGCGCCGCGCGTCTGATCGAGGCGGTCGACGCCATCGGCCGGGGCCATGCGCCGGGCGTCGGCACCGTCGGGCTCCTCGAGAACCGGCCGAATTCGCGCAACGTGGTGCCGGGCGAGGTGTTCCTATGCGTCGACCTGCGCCATCCGGACGGCCGGGTGCTCAACTCGATGGAGTCCGACTTCACCGCCGCGCTCACCGATACTTGCGGCCCTCTTGGCCTGGCCATCGAGATGCAGAAGATCTGGGACCAGCCGGAGGTGCGCTTTCATCCCGATTGCGTCGCGTCGGTCCGCCGCGCGGCCAAGCTTGCCGGTTTCAGCGCGCGCGATATCGTCTCGGGCGCGGGGCACGACGCGGCCTATGTGTCGCGGGTGGCGCCGACCGCGATGATCTTCGTGCCCTGCCGCGGCGGCATCAGCCACAACGAGGCCGAGTTCTCCTCCAAGGAACAATGCACAGCCGGCGCGCAGGTGCTGCTGCAGGCGGTGCTCGATTTCGACCGCGGGCTGGCGGAGCGAAAAGGCGCGCTGCGATGATCGGCGCGCTGCGCCCGGTCCGGCGACGGGCGGTTTGATGGACCCCTTCGTCTTCCTCGCCGTGCTGTTCGCTGCTGCCTGCCACGCCGGCTGGAACGCCAGCATCAAAAGCACGCTCGATCCGCTCGCCACCACGGTGTTGATCGCGCTTGGCGCCGGCCTGGTCGCGCTGCCGGCGATCGCCTGGTCGGGCTTGCCGGCGGCCGCCGCTTGGCCGTGGCTTATCGCATCGATCGTGATCCACATCTTCTATTTTGCCGGCCTGATCGAAAGCTATCGCACCGGCGACCTCGGCCAGGTCTATCCGATCGCGCGCGGCGCGGCGCCGCTGATGACCGCGACCATGACCACGCTGTTCGTCGGCGAGCAGCTCGGCCTCTTCGGCTGGGGCGGCATTGTGCTGCTGGCCTTTGGCGTGCTGCTGCTTTCGCTGCGGGGCGGGCGCGATCTGGCCAAGCTCGACAGGCAGGCGGTCGGCTTCGCGCTCGCCACCGCGATCTCGATCTGCGCCTATTCGGTGGTGGACGGCATCGGTGTGCGCGCCGCCGGGCCGGGCCGGGCCGCGAGCTACACGCTTGTGCTGTTCGTCGGCATCGCGCCGACCGTGGTGCTGTACGCGTTGGCGCGGCGCGGCAAGGCCGTCCTTCCGGCAATGGTGCCTTATTGGAAGATCGGGCTCGGCGGCGGCGCGCTGGCCGTGATTTCCTACACGATCGCGACCTGGGCGATGTCGGTTGCGCCGATCGCGATCGTGGCGGCGTTGCGCGAGACCAGCGTGCTGTTCGGCGCGCTGATCGCGGTGCTTTTCCTCGGCGAGCCGCTGCGTGCCGCCCGCGTCATCGCGGCAGCGATGATCGTCTGTGGGTTGGTGTTGCTGCGGTTCGCCTAAGAAATCTCGAGGATGGCCGCGCGGCGCAGGCGCGCCACGTCCTCCGGCCGATCGACGTCCCAGAGCGGTGCGAGCTCACGCCAGGTCAGACCGAGCGCCCTGAGCCGCTGCCGGGTTTCGGCCATCACCGACGACGCGCTCCACGCCATATCGGTGAACAGGAGCGGCGCGGGCTTGCGCAATCCGATCAGGACGTAGCCGCCGTCTTCGGCTGGAATGACGACGGCGTCGTGTTCTCGTAGAGCCCGCGCCGCCGCGCCAAGGTGCTCGACGGTCAGCGCCGGGCAATCGGCGCCAACGACCAACACCGGTGCGCCGGCCGCGACAACGGCGGCGTGCATGCGAGCGCCGAGATCGCCGTCCGGCTGGCAGCCGAGCGTGATTTCGTGCTGTTGCCGCAGCATTTGAAATTGCCGATGCGTCGGATCGGGCGCTGCCCAAAGGACGACCGGTCCGAGCGCTGCGGCGCAAGCAGTGTCGACCGTGTGGTCGATCATGCGCGCGGCGAGCAATGCCGCGCCCTCGGCGCCCAACGCCGAGATCAATCGCGACTTGACCCCTCCCGCGATCGGCGCCTTGGCCAGGATGGCGATCGCCGTCGGTTCAACCATCGCGCGGGACATAGCCATAGCGCCGGGCGAGTGCCGCGGGCTCGTCGCCGAGGACATAGCAAAGCCGCAGCCGCCACATCAGCAGCATGGTGCGGAGCACGCCGCCCTCGTCCCAGCGCCGACCTGACGTGACCGCGCGTGCCGACAGGCAGAGCGGGCGGCCGATGCGCTTGAGGCGCTTGCTCAGCGCCACGTCCTCCATCAGCGGGATGTCGGGGAAACCGCCGGCCTGGTCGAACGCGCGCCGGGTCGCGAACATCGCCTGGTCGCCGGTGGCGATGCCGGTGAGGCGCGAGCGCCAGTTGATCAGCTTCGCCACGACGACGAGCAGCGGATGCCGGCCCGCGATCCACACGTCGAAGCGCCCCCACGCCCGGTCCCGCAAGCCTTGCAGTATCAGCCGGTCGGCATCTGGCGGCAGCGTCGTATCGGCATGCAGGAACAGCAACCCGTCGCCCTTTGCCAACGCCGCGCCGGCATTCATCTGCGCGCCGCGGCCGCGCGGCCCCGCGATCACCCGGTCGGCAAGGGCGCGCGCCAGCTCCACGGTGCGGTCGCTGCTGCCGCCATCGGCGACGATCACCTCGGCGCCGCGCGCCCGAAACGGCGCCAGCGCGTTCAGCGTAGCCGCGATGCCATCGGCCTCGTTCAATGTCGGGATGATGATGGAGAGCGACGGCATCTCAGGCCACCGCGTCGACCATCGATCCGTCACCCTGGGGTGTCGTCAGCGCGCCACCGCAGCTCGAGCCTTGGCCGGCGGTGCAGCCAAAGCAATGGCCGGCGACGCGGATCGGGTTGTCTGCAACGTCGGCGTCGAGCAGATCGGACAGATGCACCTGGCTGGCGCCGTTCCGCTGCATCGGCAGGTCGAGCATCTGGTTGAAGTCGCAGTCGTAGACGAAGCCGCGCCAATCAACCGAAATGAGATTGCGGCACATCACGCCGTCGAGGTTGGCGTCGAGATGGGCGTGCCTGAGCATGTCGAGATAGCGGTCGAACTCGCCCTGGGAGATCAGCATCGAACCGAAGCGCTGGATCGGCATGTTGGCCAGCGTGTAGAGGCGGTTGAACACGACACCATAACGTTCGCCGAGGATGCGCTTGTAATCGGCTTCGAGCGCCGCTTGCGGCGGCGGCAGCGACGGACCTTGCGGGTTGTAAACCAGGTTGAGGATGAGGCCCGAGCCGTCGCGGCCATAGCCCAGCGCGTTGAGGCGCTGCAGGCCGCGGATCGAGCCATCGAACACGCCCTTACCGCGCTGGCGATCGACGTTGTCCTCCAGATAGCAGGGCATCGATGCGACGATCTCGACCTGCTCGCCGGCGAGGAACTCCGCGAGGTCGTCCTGGCCGGGCACCTCCAGGATCGTCAAGTTGCAGCGATCCATCACCCGCGCGCCCATGTTGCGCGCAGCGCTCACCAGCTTGCGGAAATGCGGGTTCAACTCCGGCGCGCCGCCGGTGATATCGAGGGTGGTAATCCGTCGTCGTGCCAGAAACGTCAGCACCGTGTCGACGATCTCGCCCGGCATCTCTTCGGTGCGGTGCGGGCTTGCGCCGACGTGGCAGTGAACGCACGACTGATTGCAACGATAGCCGACGTTGACCTGCAGCGTGTCGAGCCGGCCGCGCCGGATCGCCGGGAACGGGATTTTCTCCAACAACGGACCGGTGTCGTGCATCGGCGCAACATGGCAGAGGCGGGCGCTGGCGTCACCTCGCCGGCGTGCAAATCGCCGTGAGCTTCTGCTCGGATTGCGCGGCTAGCGCTTGTGCCGCGGAGCGGCGTCGGCGGTGAATCCGTCGAAACCGATACGCCCGAAGCCTGGCAGCTTGACGCCGGGCTCCCGCACGTCGAGGCCCGCGACCAGGCCCAGCACATTGATCTCGATGCCTTCGACCCAGGCGAGCTTGAGGCCGAGCATGCCCCACAGGTTGACCTCGATGCCGGTGCCGCTATCGGTCAGGCCGAGATAGGGCCAGGGGCGGAAGTCGCGCCCGATCGCGTTCGGGGGCAACACGACGCCGGCCTCCGGGATCGCGCGCAGCACTGCGGCGACGAAGGTGTTGCTGTTCGGTCCGGGCCAGATGCGATAGTCGCCGGCGTGGACGTAGCGGTAATTCTTGATCGCCGTGTCAATGCGCGGGATCAGCGCCTGCGCCTGCGCGCCCTTGATGTCGAGGATGACGCGGCCGTGTTCGCCGAACCAAAGATCCGGCGGCCACCAGTTCATCCGCACCGGGTCGCCCCAGCCGGCGACGTCGTAACGCCGCCACGTCCGCTCGTTCTCGCCCTTGACCACGACCCAGCTGTGAACCGAGACCACGCCCTTCCAGCCGCGGGTGCGTCCCGACATGACCATGATGCGCGCCTCCGGATGCCCAGCCGCCGGCGGCAGGTCGCTCGTCACCGAGCGATCCCAGTTGCTCCAATGGGTCGGTCCGCCGTGATAGGCCAGTTCGCCCGCGCCGATCAGCACCGGGGCCAGGAAGATGGCGAGGAAGGCGAGCCACAGCGGCCGTCGCAAGCGTCGGCGGGATGGCACGGAAGTCTCCAGGGAAGCGCCCATGACAGTGGCGTATAAGTGGTTCGAGACTGAATTTTGGCAAGCCGGCGGGACGTCGCATTAACAATGAGTAATCCGGTCCTGGTCGAGGCGCTGCGCGGCCGGCTGGTCGAGAGCCGGCATCGTGGCGCAGTCGCGGTGGTGGATGCCGACGGCCGGTCCGTGTTGGTGCTGGGCGATACCGAGCGGCCGATCTATCCGCGCTCGGCGATCAAGGCGTTGCAGGCGCTGCCGTTGATCGAGAGCGGGGCGGCCGACCGGTTCGCCCTTGCGGACGAGGAATTGGCGCTGGCCTGTGCCTCGCATTCGGGTGAGCCCGGGCACACTCGCCACCGCGACAAAAATGCTGCAGCGCGCCGGGCTCGATGCCTCGGCGTTGAAATGCGGCGCGCACTGGCCGATCAATCAAACCGCGGCGCAGGCGCTGGCGCGAACCGGCGGGGTGGCAGGCGCGCTGCACAACAATTGCTCCGGCAAGCACGCCGGCTTTCTCTGCACCGCCTGCGCACTCGATGCCGATCGTGGCACCTATGTCGAGCCCACGCATCCGGTGCAACGCGAGGTCAAAGCCGTGCTGGAAAGTCTCGGCGGCGCGACTATCGGCGAGGACGTCTGCGCGGTCGACGGTTGCTCGGTGCCGACCTGGGCGCTGCCGCTCGACGCCTTGGCCAAGGCGTTCGCGCGCTTCGGCAGCGGTGCAGGCATGGCGGCGGGACGGGCCAGGGCGGCCGCGCGGTTGCGCGCCGCCTGCGCCGCGCATCCCTGGCACGTCGCCGGCACCGGGCGCTTCTGCACCGAGATCATGAAACGCTTCGGCGTGCGGCTGTTCGTTAAAACCGGCGCGGAAGGCGTGTTCTGCGCGGCGCTGCCGGAACAGGGGCTCGGCATCGCGGCCAAATGCGACGATGGCGCGAGCCGGGCTGCCGAAGTGATATTGGCGGCGACGCTCGCGCAATTGCTGCCGAATGACCGCGCGGCGCTGGAGCCGTTCGTACGGCCCACACTGCGAAACTGGAATGGAATCGCGGTGGGTGAGTTGCGGCCAACCGACGCGGTGATGGCGCAATGACCTGCCGTTATGATCGGCCGGTCCGGCATCCAGCCGCGACACGAGGACACGTCATGCTATCCGTTCGCCATGTCCGCGCGGCCGGCGCCGTGCTGGCGCTGTTCGCCTTCGCCCATTCCGTAGCGGCGGACGAAATCGCCGACTTCTATAAGGGCAAGACCGTGTCGATCGTGGTCGGCCACCAGGTTGGGACCGGGTTCGACATCTACGCCCGCGCGATCGCGCCACATCTGAGCCGGTACATCCCGGGCAATCCCACAGTGATCGTGCAGAACATGGTGGGCGCAAGCGGCATCACCGCGGTCAATTGGCTGGCCAATGTCGCGCCCAAGGACGGCACCGTGATGGCCACCTTCGTGCACACGGTGGCGTTCGAGCCGGTGTTCGGCAACGACAAGGCGCAGTACGACCCGGCCAAGCTCAACTGGATCGGCAGCCTCGAGGTGAGCACCGGGCTGTGCGGGGTCACGCAAGCCTCTGGCATCGCCAATTTCGAAGAGCTTCTCACCAAGGAGGCGATTTTCGGCGCGACCGGCGCCACCGGCCCGCTCGGCACGTTCGCGCAAGCGGTCAAGAACCTGATCGGCGCGAAGCTGAAGGTGGTCTACGGCTACAAGGGCTCGGCCGACGTCAAGCTCGCGATGAACCGCGGCGAGGTGCAAGGCATCTGTGGGCTGCCGCTGTCGACGATCAAATCGTTCTGGGCCGACGAGTACAAGTCCGGTGCGTTCAAGCCGGTCATCCAGCTCAGTGGCCCGCCGCAGGACGAGCTCAAAGGCATTCCGAGTGTCGAGCGCTACGCCAAGAGCGACGAGGATCGCAAAGTGTTCGACCTGATCTTCGGCGCGCAGGCGCTTGGGCGTCCCTATGTGTCGCCGCCCGGCCAGCCACCGGCGCGCACCAAGGCGCTGCGCGATGCGTTGATGCGGGTGATGAAGGATGAACAGTTCCTCGCCGAGGCTAGCAAGGCGAGTATCGACATTTCGCCGATGAGCGGCGAGGACGTGGCGGCTTTGATAACGAAGGTTTCCGCGGTTTCGCCGGCGGTGGTCACTCGCGCCAAACAGGCGTTCAGCAGGGACTAGCGGTCGGCCTCAATCCTGAAGCTTGTGAGCGGCGTCCTGCAGAACCTTCTCGCTGAGCCGGTCCGCCTCGGCGAGCGCCAGGTGTGCGACCTGGCTGCGCTGGGTCTTGCCGTTGGCGTTCTTCGGCAGCTGCGGCAGCAGCACCACGCGATGCGGCAGCTTGAACGGCGCGATGCGGCCGGCTAGCTTTTTCGCCAGCGTTGTTGCATCGGCCGGTGCGGCGCCAGGCCGCGCCACCAGCGCCGCGCCGATACGGTTACCGATCTCGCGATCGGGGATTGGGAACACGCAAGCCTCCTCGAACTCGCCAAGCCCGAGGATCGCATCCTCCAATTCGCGCGGCGCGATCAGCACGCCCTTGCTCTTGAAGCAATCGTCGGCGCGACCGACGATGAAGACGTAGCCGTCGGCATCCATGCGCGCGAGATCGCTGGTGACGAAATAACCGCCGCGTAGCGTCGCGCGCGTGGTTGCCTCGTCACCGAGGTAGCCAAGGAAAAAACCGGGATATTCAGCGCCGAAAGCGAGCGTGCCGATCTCGCCGCCGGGCACGGGCTTCAGCGCATCATCGACGATCGCGACGCGCGCGCCCCACGGTTTGCCGGTCGAGGCCTCGCGCTTCTCGATGCCGGGGCCGTCGCCGATTACCATCTGCGCTTCGGAGATGCCGTAATGCTCCCAGATCGGGCAGCCGAAGCGCGCCTGCCATTCGCGGCGCACCGAATCCTCCAGCGGCTCGCCGGTGGAGTTGGCGCCGCGCAGCGAGGCGAGGTCGAAGCGCCGCTCGATGCCGGGCGTACCGAGAATACGCCGGTAGAGGGTTGCGACCGAGTGCAGCAGCGTGACGCGGTCGCGCTCGATGGTCTGCAGGATGCGCTCGGGCGCGGCGCGATCCTCCATGATGGAGCCGGTGGTGCCGTTGCGCAGCGGAAACAGCACATTGTGGCCGAGCGCGCTGATGAAGCTCCATTCGCCAGTGGCCAGGATGACATCGCCCCGCTGTGGCGGCACGCGGGCGCGGTTTGAATCGCCCAGCGCCTCGAGCCAGCGGTGGGCATGCACCACGCCCTTGGGCTTGCCGGTGGTGCCGGACGTGAACACGATGAAGGCCTCCGCGTCGCGCGTGGTGTCGAACGGCGCGGGCAGGGCCGCGGCGGATGAACGCGTGGCCACGATCCTGCGCGGCACGCCCGCGGCAAGCCCTTCGGTCGCGGCATCGTCGCGCATCTGGTCGGCGAGCCAGATCATCGCCGGCTGCGAGACATCCATGATGTGGGCGAGCTCGCTGCGGCCAAGCTGCGAGTTCTGCAGCACCGGAGTAGCGCCGATCCATAGGCACGCCAGAAAGGCCGCCGCGAATTCGGCCGAATTGGTCATGCGAAAGAGGATCTTGTCGCCGGGCTTGATGCCGGATTGCAGAAGGTCGGCCACCAATGCCGCGACCATCTGCTGAAACGCCGCGTTGCTGACCGGACCATGGGCGGTGCGGAACGCCGGATGGTCGGCGCGTTCCGGCGCGCGGCCGGGCCGCAGCGCAATTTCAGCCAGGTTCACGTCAACCCTCGTAAGTCGGCCCGCGGTAGGACGGCGGCCGCTTGTCGAGGAAGGCGCGAATGCCCTCGCGGCAGTCGGCGGTGCGGGTGATCTCCATCACCGCGTCGAGCTCGGCCTGCGCACCTTCGGCATTCTTGTTGTGATCCCAGTAGCGTCGCACCAGCGCCTTGGCGTGGCGCACCGAGAGGAACGGCGCCGATGCGATCTTGCCGGCGATCGCGAACACCTCGTCCATCAGCTTGTCGTGCGGATAGACCCGTTCGACCAGGCCGATGCGTTGCGCCTCGGCGGCGTCGATGATCTCGCCGGTGAGGATCATCTCCATGGCGCGGCCGACACCGACCAGCTTCGGCAGATTACGCGCGCCACCCGACTCGGGCACAAAGCCCGCGGGCACCGCGACCTCGCCAAGCCGCGCCTTGTCGGAGGCGTAGCGAATGTCGCAGGCGGTGGCGAGCTCGAGCCCGATGCCGACCGCGGGGCCATTGATCGCGGCGATGGTAATCTGCTGCAGCTCTTCCAGCTTGCGGATGGCACGCTGGATCACGACGTGGCGGAGATCGTTGAAGAAGTAGTTGGCGAGCTCTTTGTAAGCGCCGAAGTCGCCGAAATCGTGCTCGTCGTCGAGCGCGCCGAGCGGTGCCGCTTCGCTGCGCAAATCGCCGCCGGCAGAGAAGCCGCGGCCCTCGCCGGTGAGGACCACCACCCGCAGCGTGTCGTCGCGGCGAATCTGGTCGAGCATGAGATCGAGCTCGACCCGCATGCGCACGTCGATGGCGTTGAGCGCGTCTGGTCGGGCGAGCGTGACCAGGCCGATGCAGGCGTCGTCTTTGCCGGCAGGCGCCCGCCGCGACCATTTCAATGTCTTGAACTGAAACATCGCTCACTCCCTCCCGGCAGGCGGCGTGCGCCGCCGCAATCGGGCGACACTACGATGATTTTGACGGTGGCGGAATCCGTTTGCTGGCGTGAAAATCGACGGATCCTCGCGGGTTGCGAACTCGACCGCAGCGCCTCGCGCCTTGCAATGGCCCCGTTTCGCGCCTACATATTCATATCGATATTTGGCCGGACAACTGGGCCGCTTCGCCCCGCCACTTGCGGCGCGCACGTTTCAGATTTCTGCAAATCGACGATATACGCCGATGCCCCGGCATCGGCCGAAGTCCGGAAAGCCGACTGCGGATGTTCCGGGACGTCAGGAGGATTCGATGCCGCACGATACCCAGTCACTTAACCGCGTGCGCGACCAATCGCAAAAGCAGGTTCGTGACCTCAACGGGTTCGACTACGGTGCGCCGGCGGAATTGTTTCCGAGCCGCATCAAGAAAGGCAAAGGCCGCGTCACCTACAAGCGCTTCGACACCGCAGCCGAAGCGCTGCGCTTCGCGGTGGAGGAAATTCCGGCCGCGGTGCTGTTGGGTTCCTGCCTCGAAGTCGATGAGGCGCGGTTCGGCGTGGACGAGATCCGCTACCTTTATGAGAGCGCTGCCTATCCGCTGAAGCGCGGTACGCCCGCCAATTGATCGCATAGCGAAACCTGACAAGAGCGCGACGGCCGCGACCAATCGCCGTCACGCTTTTTTTTGCCAACGGGGTGGTCAATCACGCGGAATCCGTATATGTCATCTATCTGACATAGTGCGCTGCCAAGCATCGACGTCAGCAGCGCGAGTTCGCTTCCACCCAGATCAAAGGAATCCGCATTGAACAGCCGTCATAGCCGCGCGCATTCCACCCCTGATTTCTCGGATGCGCGCGCCTGGACGCAGATTCTTGCGCGCTACCGGCAACCCAGCAACGGCCGCGGCATCGTCGAGATCGCGATCACCATCGGGCCGCTCGTCGGCCTGTGGGTCCTGATCTGGGCGACGCTCGATCTCGGCTATTGGATTTCGCTGTTGCTTGCTCTGCTGGCCGCCGGCTTCCTGGTGCGGCTGTTCATGATCCAGCACGATTGCGGTCACGGTTCGTTTTTCCGCCAACGCCCGATCAACGATTGGGTTGGCCGCGTCATCGGCGTGTTGACCTTGACGCCTTATCATTTCTGGCAGCGGACGCACGCCTTGCACCATGCCGGCTCCGGCAATCTCGACCGCCGCGGTTTCGGCGACATCGACACCTTGACGGTCCGCGAATATCGGGCCCGTTCGTTCTGGGGCAGGCTGCGCTATCGGCTGTACCGGCATCCGGCCGTCTTGTTCGGGATCGGGCCTGCGTATCTGTTTCTGGTGCAGCAGCGGCTCCCGTTCGGGCTGACGCGTGGCGGCTGGCGGCCTTGGTTCAGCACCATGGCGACCAACCTTTCGATCGCGCTGGTCGTCGCCACGCTGATCTGGCTGATCGGCGTCAAGGCATTCCTGCTCGTCCACCTGCCGATCATGCTGCTCGCGGCCTCGATCGGCGTCTGGCTGTTCTACGTGCAGCATCAGTTCGAGTTTACGACCTGGGAGAAGGATGCAGACTGGAACCGGCACCACGCCGCGCTGCATGGCAGCTCGTATTACGACCTGCCGCCGGTCCTACGCTGGTTCACGGCGAATATCGGCATGCATCATGTCCATCACCTGTGCAGCCGCATTCCCTACTACCGGCTGCCTCGTGCGCTGCGCGAGCACCCGGAACTGAATAACGTCGGCCGGCTGACGCTGCTGCAGAGCTTTCGCTGCGTCCGCCTGGTGCTGTGGGACGAGACCGAACGTCGCCTGGTGTCGTTTCGCGAGGCGCGAATCAGGTCCTGATTACCGGCGCCGCGATGCTCTCGATCATGATGTTGATGCAGGCGGGCTTGCCGCTCGTCAGCGCGCGCTCGATCGCGCCGGGCAGGTCGGCGGCGCGCTCGACGTGCTCGCCGTGGCCGCCGAGCGCCTCGACCACCCGGTCGTAGCGCGCGGGTAACAGCTCACAGCCGTGCATGCGGTTCGCGCCGTACTCGCGCAATTGAATCTGGCTCTCGGCGTTCCAGCGTGCATCGTTGCCGAGGATGGCGACGAACGGCAGCCCGCGCCGCACTGCGGTTTCGAACTCGGCGATGTGGAAGCCGATGGTGCCGTCGCCCAGCACCGCAAAAATCGGCGCGCGCGGCTCAAGCAACCGCGCCGACAGCGCAAATGACAGCGACGCGCCGATCGCGCCGGCGACGCCGTTGATCATGCGGCGGCGGACCGGCAGCATGCTTTGCGCCCATTGCGCGAACTCGCCGCCGTCGCAGATCAGCACGGTCTCGGGATCGCGCTCAATGAAGGGGCGTAGCGCGCGAAACACCTCCGCCGGGTGCAGCCGGCCGGCTGTGCTGGAGGCGATGTCGGCCCATTCGACAGGCCGGCTGTCGAGGGCGGTGCGCGCTTGCTCGAGCCATACGTCATCGTCGCGTTCAACCGCGCGCGCGATCAGCATGCCGGTCGCGCTGCCCGGGTCGGCCTGGCAGGCCACCAGCAGGCGCTCGCCTTTTTCCGCCTTTGCGCGTTGCAGCAGCGCCGGATCGGGGTCGATGGCGACGACGCGCAGCTCGGGATCGAACGCATGACCCGACAGCCACTTGGTGGTGAAATCGAGTGCCTTGCCGAGCAGAACGATCAGGTCGGCACGACCGATTAGATCGGGAAAAGCGCCGAGCGTAGCGTCGGCGATGCCGCGCGGGCTTTCCATCACCACGGCCGGCGCCCCGATCACCGCCTCGAGCCGTTTCAGCAACGCTCGGCCGCCAAGGCTAGAGAGCTGGGGACCCGCCAGCACGATCGGCCGCTTCGCTTTGGCCACGGCGGCGAGGATCGCATCGGCGTCGGCCTCCGAAAGCGGCGGACCGTGGCTGATGGTGCGTTGCGGCCAGACGATGCGTCTCGTCCGGAAGCCGCTGCTCCAGTACGTCGGACGGCAGGCTCAGATGTACGGGTCCGGGCCGGCCGAAGGCCGCGATGCGCATCGCCTCGCCCACTTCACGGCCTAGCTCGGCGGTCGATTTCGCCATCCACGATGCCTTGCAGACCGGCGCTGCCATCTCGGCCTGGCGGATTTCCTGAAAGCCGCCGCGGCCGAGTTCCCAGGTCGCGGCGTGGCCGGACAGCAGCACCATCGGCGACTCGGCGCTCAGCGCCGTGAACAGCGCGCCGACCGCGTTGGCATGGCCCGGCCCGCCGGTCACCATGGCGACGCCGGGCTGGCCGGTGAGGCGGCCGTGGGCGTCGGCCATGTGCACGGCCGCGGCCTCGTGGCGGACGTGGACCAGGTCGAGGCCGGCGTCGAGCGCCGCGTCGAACAGCGACATGATGTGATTGCCGGAAAGCGTGAACACGCGCTCGCAGCCGAGCCGCTTGAGCGAGCGGGCGACGATATCGGCTCCGCGCAACTGTTGGCCCATCGTTGTCTCCGGTCGACCGGCAAATCTAGCGGCCGCACGCCCGCCTGCCAGTTTTTCGGGCAACTCCAGCCATGCAGGAACCTGCCAAGTGGCAGCTATTTCATTGGATTCAAAGGCAAAAGCCAGACGGAACGAAATCGCCTGTCAGGCCGTTTTTAGCTCAGCCAAAGGTTGGCCAACGGAGGCTTACCATGCGTGACATGCAACACGATCCGAACTTTCCCCACGAGTCGCTGCGTGAGTACGACAGCCGCGTGCAATGGGCTGCGGTCGCGGTGCTGCTGCTGCTGTGCGGCGGGCTGATCTTCGCCGCCTCGATGTCCAGCAATGACACGCAGACCGCGATGAACACACCGGCGGTCGAGAGGCCGGTCACTTCGGCGCCGCAGAAGCCGTAAGTCTGCTGGTTCAACGGATTCTGCTGGTCAGCAAAAGCCCCGGTTTCGGCTGGGGCTTTTGCCTTTGCGGGCGGCCGCTAGGGCTTGATCGGTGGCAGGCCGTCCATGATGATCGGCCACCACCGCTGGATCGCGGTCTTCTGGTTCGGTGGCGAGACGCCAATCTCAACCGGCTTTGATCGCGTCCTTGAAGGCCTGCCGCACCTGCGGGCCGTGCAGACGGCTATAGTCGCGCTCCTGGGGTCCGGCCGGCTCGACCTTGAGGGTGATGAAAACCGGCCCCTGTTCGGCCAGGATCGCGCCGACCTGCTGCTCGAAGATCTTCAGGTCGGCGAATTCGTGCACGCTGTTGTAGCCAGCCGAGCGCGCCAGTCCCGCGAAGCTGACCTTGCCGCGCCCCGGGATCGGGTGCGCGCCGTTGGCCTCGTAGGTGCCGTTCTCGCAAACGAAGTGAAAGAGATTCTTCGGCGCCGCCTCCGCGGTGGTCACCAGCGTGCCGATGTTCATCAACAGGCTGCCGTCGCCGTCGAGCACGATCACCTTCTTGTCCGGCCGGCCGAGCGCCAGGCCGAGCGCGTGCGAGGACGCGAGCCCCATCGCGCCGTGGGCCAGATAGTTGAGCGGGTTCGGCCGGATATCGATCCAGTCGAACGCGGTGGAATAGACCGGCAGCACGATGTCGGTGTCGTCGACATGGCGCGCGATCGCCTTCAGGCACTGGTCGCGTCGCATGGTCATTGGGGCCTCTGTCCGATCAGCACCACGGTCGGCTTGCTCTGCGCATAGGCTGCGTCGATCGCGGGCCGGATTTTCGCGACGTCATCCTGCTGCTCGATCTCATGATAGTCGATGCCCATGGCGTCGAGGATCGGCTCGACGATGCGCACGCCATAGCGCTTGGATTGCCGCGGCGGCACGCCGACCTCCTTTTCGAGCAGGCCGACCATCATGCAGATCGGCAGCGAGTATTCGACCGCGACGCCGCGGATGGCGTTGATCGAGTCGAGCATGCCGGTCTGCTGGATCAGCAGCAGCGCGCGCTTGCCGGTGTGGGCGAGGCCGGCGCAGATGCCGACGCCCTCGTCCTCCTTGCAGATGCGGATCAGCCGCGGGCTCTGCAGCTTGGCGAGCGGCCGCAGCAGGCCCTCGCTGGTGGTGATGTCGGGCACCGAGATGACGAACTCGACCCCGCTCGCCTTGATTTGCTGGATGATGCTTTCGCCGGACAAGCCCGACCGGCTTGCAACCGCATCTGCACTCACTGACATTCCAACCCCCGGCCATTGCCGAGGCGAATGCTAGCACACGGCGCTTGGCCGGCGCGAGGCCGTCGGCGTTATCGCACCCGGTTGCCGCTGATCTGGAGGTTGGCGTAGCGCTGGGGTTCCTGCATCAGGTCGCCGGTCACGGCCTTGGCGTGATCCATGCCGACGATCGCACCGCCCTTGGTGCCGGCGATCAGGTTGCCGGTGATGATCGCGGTGCCCGCGCCGTTGGTGACCGACACCGAGATGCCGATGCGCGCGGTGCGCACCACATTGCCCACCACCGACACGTCGCGCATGAAGGAGCCCCAGCCGATGCTGATGCCGGCAGTCGGCGCATTCTCGATCACGTTGCCAGTCACCGAGGCGTCACCCTCGACCACGATGCCGACGCCCGCGCTATCGCCCGGATCGGTACCGGCCGGGCGCTTGGGCTTGAGATTGCGGATCAGATTGCCCTGCACCACGGCGAGCCGGCCGCCTTCGTTGAGGTTGCAGGCGACGATGCCCAGCGCGGCGCCGTCGACGGTGTTGTTGGCGATGACCGCGCCTTCGAAGCCGAATTCGGAGTAGATCGCGACCTCGCCGATGTCGGTCGCGGTGTTGCCGACGACCTGCAGATTCGACGCGGCGTTGCCGCGCACCGCCGAGAACGAAGCCCGGCTGATGCGGTTGCCGCGCACGATCACGCCGGCAGCGCGGAACACGTTGATGGCGTTGCCGTACTGGCCGGAGCCGCCGCGCGTGTTGGCGACGTCCTCGATCCGGTTGTCGACCACCAGCGTGCCGTCGTCGCCCTTCTGCGAGCGGTGGACCAAAATGCCGCCATTGCCGGCGCCGCGCACGGTGTTGCCCTGGATGACCAGGCCGCGCGCGTCGCGCGAGAAGATCGCGACGTCGCCGGTCTTGCTCACGGTGTTGCCGGACACCATGCCGTCGACCTGTTCGAGCAGGATGGCGGTGCGGCTCGCCGCCAGCACCTCGCATTCCGCGATGCGAAGGTCGCTACATTGCGAGAAATAGAGCAGGGCGCTGTTGTCCGGTTGCGGCTGGTCCGCGCCATCGAACACTAGGCCGGCAAGCGTCAGGTGATCGGCACCGCGTGCCGTGATCATCGCAACGCCGCCGGTGAACACCAGTCGAGTGGCGCCGCGCACGCCGACGATCTGGCTGCCGCTCGGCAGCGTGAGCCCGCTGACGCGGTATTCGCCCGGGCCGAGCATCAGCGGCACGCGGGCACCGGCGGTCCGGTCGATCGCCGATTGCAGCATGGCGCTTTGATCGGCGCCGCCGCCGGCGCGGACACCAAGCGTGGTGGCATCGACGCCGAGTGTGGCAAGTGGCGCAGCGCCAACGGGTGTCGCCAACGTTGCGGTTGGCACCGCCCCGGTCAATGCGGACAGCACAATCAGGCGGCGGCGATCGAGATCCATGATCCGGCTCCGATGGGATGTGGAGCAGGACGTTCAATTCCCGGGCCAGCGCCGGCGTGCCGCAATGGCACAAATCGAGGCACTTGCGGCGTGGTTAACACCGCTGCTGTGCCGCAATGAGATCGCGGGCGGTCCAGGAATGGAGGTTTAGCGCGGAGGCAGCGAATCGAGGTCGAACGTGTCGTCGGATTCGGCGTTGCCGACAGGCCGCGCGGTCCTGGAGCGTGGCTGCGCAGCCGCGCGCGGCAGTTTCACGAACTCCACGCCGATGTCGGAATCGGATCGCCAGATCACCTTGCAGCGCCGGCGCGCCGTGCCGTCATAGCCCAGCACCAGGGTGAACTCGTCCGGGATGCCGTTCGGATTGTCGCTATGAAGCTGCGCGCCTTCCCGCGAAGCGTCGCACAATTCACACGGGATCAAACCAGAACCGTCGTCGGGCTCGATCCTGGCCGGATAGCGGACCGGTCTGCGCAAGGTCTTACGCTTTTCGGCTGGCGGCATGGCGGTGCTCGTCCGGGGCTGGAACATCCGCCTCCGATCTCACGGACGATAGCTGTGATTAGTTTAAGCAATCGTGAAGCAATTAGGGCCGACGCGCCGCCGCTGTTCGGCAAATCATTGGGATATCGGCAGAATAGTCGAGGCGCCCGCGGTTCCGTCGTCTGGAACGTGATCCGATCTAGAGCCCAAGCGCGCCGGCGATCTGTTCGACCGCCAGCGTCGCCGCGAGCCGGCCGTCGGCGACGGCGGCCTCGGCCTGCCTGAGCTTGGCGCGCAGGCTTGCGTCGGATCGAAGCCGCGCGAACATGCGCTGTTCGAGCATGTCGTGCAGCCATTTCACCTGCTGCTCGCGTCGTCGCGCGGCAAGCTCGCCCGATTTCGTCATGCGTTGCCGGTGCTCGCGCACGTGCGACCAGAGGTCCGCGATGCCGGTGCCCGTGACCGCGGAGTAGGTGACAACCGGCGGCGTCCAGGTCGGTGACCGCGGGGTGAGGATATGCAGCGCCGCGCGGTATTCGGCCGCCGCGCGCTGGGCGCGCTCGATATTGTCGCCGTCGGCCTTGTTGATCGCGATCATGTCGGCGAGTTCGACCAGGCCTTTCTTGATGCCCTGCAACTCATCGCCGGCACCGGGCAGCATCAGCGCGAGGAAGAAATCGGTCATATCGGCGACCGCGGTTTCCGATTGGCCGATGCCCACGGTCTCGACCAGGATCACGTCATAGCCCGAGGCTTCGCACAGCAGCATGCTCTCGCGGGTCTTGGCGGCGACGCCGCCGAGCGTGCCGGAGGACGGCGAGGGGCGCACGAATGCGTTCGGGTCGGTCGCAAGCCGCGCCATCCGCGTCTTGTCGCCGAGGATCGAGCCGCCGCTGCGGGTCGAGGACGGATCGACCGCGAGCACCGCGACCCGATGGCCCTGGTCGGTCAGGTGGCTGCCGAGCGTGTCGATGGTCAGCGACTTGCCGACACCGGGAGCGCCGGTGATGCCGACCCGCATCGCCGCGCCGGTCGACGGCAACAGCTCCTGCACGAGCTGATGCGCCTTGTTCTGATGGTCGGCGCGCCGGCTCTCGATCAGCGTAATGGCGCGCGCCAGCGTCGCGCGGTCGCCGGAGCGGACCTGGCGGGCGAGGGCGATGACGTCGGGGGTGGCGGCCATTGCGGTCATGTCACGCTAAGCGCGCTGAACGACTTCGGCCATGGGCCGAATATGTGCGGCAACCCAGCCGATCGGGCCGACGCGCCTGCACGGGTCCTGGCACTGCTGACCTTGCTCATTGATTTTCCAGGGCTTTACCAGAAGCCGGGGCAGACTATCGGCAGGATAGATAAAATTGTGCTGATTGCGATGAGCCTTTCGCGAAATTGCCGTGTTAGGCAGGAGCCTGATAGCGGCCGCCCGCGATCCAAGAGACGGCAAAAGCCGTCCCGAACGGCGCGGCCTTGGGGGGTAGTGTATGCGTTCACGACTGATCGCATTGGCGTCAGCGTCGCTGTTGAGTGTCGTCGGCGCCACCTCCGGCGTCCGGCGCCGACCTGGTCTGGGAGGTCGAAAACCCGTTCCGGTTGTTCAAGACCCCGCAAGCCTTCGCGCTGCATGAGGCGGCCTACAAGGCGGTGCGCGGCGATGCCAGCAAGCCGCAACCCGCCGACATCATCTGGCGGACCGAGCGGCGGCTGAACGATCCCGATTGCAAGGACCGCTCCTCGCCCGACAAGTGCGGCGCCACCGCCGGCCCGCGCTTCCAGCAGTCGCGGCTCGGCTGGGCGGCGCAGACGCTCGCCGCGGTCTGTTACGAGACCAGCGGCAATCCGCGGCGCTATCCCGGCCAATGCGACCGCAAGTACTCCTGGGGCACGCGCGAAAGAGGATTACATCCTCCCCGAGGCCCACACCGTGCAGATCGGCCTTTCGCCCGAGCGGCTCGCGGAGGCGGGCGCCGGCGAATGCCAATGGCAGTGGCAGCCGCGCGCGGCCGGCGGCAAGCGCGAGAGCCGCAAGCTTGCCTGCAAGAGCAAGCTCACGATCGCGCGCGTGCCTTATGCGCGGACCGGACCAAGTCCGGCGTCACCGTCACGGTCAAGCTTCCGAACGGCACCGAGCTTTCGGATCCCGAAGTGATGGTCGATGACGTGTTCATCGTGGCGCTCGGCAATTCATTCGCCTCCGGCGAAAGCAATCCGGACCGGCCGGTGACCTTCAGCGCGGTGCGCGAGACGCTGTACGATCCGCAGATGCAGCGCGAGGAGTTCGCCGTCCGCAAGCAGAACGTCGCGACCTCCTACAGCGTCGCCGCGGCCGATCCCGCCATCAATCCGAAGGTGCTGCCGCGCCGCCTGCTGGCCGACGAGGAGAAGCAGCTCTATTTCAAAGCCGGCTCGCGCGAATTCCGCGAGAGCTTCGAGCAGCGCCAAGCGCGCTGGTTCAGCGCGCGACTGCCACCGTTCGCAATACGGCTATCCGTTCCGCGTCGGCATCCAGCTCGCGCTCGAGAACCGGCATCGCGCGGTCACGCTGGTGTCGCTCGCCTGCTCGGGCGCCGAGGTCGGCCCCGGCCTGTTCCTGGAAATGCCTTCGCGCGAGGGTGCGTCCGCGACCGTGCGGCCGCAATTCGATCAGCTCAGCGAATCTGATCTGCCAAGGCGGCGCCGCGGGCCTTTCGCGCAGCGCGCAATACACCATCCCGACGTACAAGCACGGCAGCACCGCGATCGCGATGACCGCGCTGACGAAGCGTTGGTGCCCGCCCGAGCGGCGCAAGCGCACGCCCGATGTCGTGCTGCTGTCGATCGGCGGCAACGACGTGGGTTTTGGCGGGCTGGTGGCCTACTCGATCACCGAAAGCGCCTCTGATCTGGCCCCGATCGCAAGGCTGGTCGGCAATGAGCTGCGCTATCCGCCACAGATCGCGCGCACCTATCTCGGCGTGTTCGACAAGCGCATGAAGGCGGTCAAGGACGCGCTGCAGGATGGCTTCGGCGTTGAGCCGGGCCGCGTCGTGGAGAACGCCTACGAGCCGATCCAGTACGACGAGAACGGCAAGCTGTGCGGCAGCCAGCCGGTGCTGGGCATGGACGTGCATCCCAGGCTCAAGCTCAGCCAGGAGCGTCTGGCCGAGACCGCGACGTTCTTCCAAGATTTCGTCAACCGGATGGAATGCATCTCCGGCAGCGGCCGCGGCAGGAATTGCCCGGCAGGGCTTGCGACCGGCCGGGGCACCGGGTTCACGCTGGTGACGGAGCATCAGGCCAAGTTCGCCAAGCGCGGCATCTGCGCCCGCGATCCGCGCAGCGCGATGATCGACGGCATCAACATGGCGATGCCGCGCAAGTCGCCGGCGACCGACGAATTCAAGCCGTTCAACCCGGCCTACGCGTTGCCGTACGGGCCGCACTGGCGGCTGGTCCGCACGCCGAACGATGCGTTCCTCACCGCCAACACCCACCGCGAAGGCATTTCGCTGTTCGACATCCTGCAGCCGGCCTACGCTGCGCTCTACAGCGGCGCGATGCATCCGACCGCGGAGGGCCATTCCGTCGTCGCCGACACGATGGTGAAGTACGCGCGCGAGGTGATCGACGCGCGTGGCCGGCCGCATATCGAGATCAAGCCGGTGACCACCGGGCAGAACTAGGCTCGGGGCAGCGTCGACATCAGCACGGCGTTCTGGTCGGTCGGGGCGCCCAGCCAACAACCTTGGCGGGGCTGCATGACGGTCCGCTACTCCGCCGCTTCGCTGGTGTGGCCTAGCCGCTTGTTGAGCGTCTTGAGCAGTTTCTCGGCCGCTTCCGCGATCACCGTGCCGGGCGGGAAGATCGCTTCGGCGCCGGCCTTGCGCAGCGCGTCGTAGTCCTGTGGCGGCACCACGCCGCCGACCACGATCATGATGTCGGGTCGGCCGCCCTTCTCAAGCTCGGCCTTGAGCTCGGGCACCAGGGTAAGATGCGCGGCGGCGAGCGACGACACGCCGAGGATATGCACGTCGTTTTCGATCGCCTGGCGCGCGGCCTCGGCCGGCGTCGCAAACAGCGGTCCGATGTCGACGTCGAAGCCGAGATCGGCGAAGGCCGAGGCGATCACCTTCTGGCCGCGATCGTGGCCGTCCTGGCCGATCTTGGCGACCAGGATGCGCGGCCGGCGGCCCTCGTCGGTCTCGAAGGCCTGCACCAGCGCCTGCACCCGCGCCATGGCGTCGCTCATGCCGACCTCCCGCTTGAACACGCCGGTGATGGATTTGATCTCGGCGCGGTGGCGGCCCCAGACCTTCTCCAGCGCCGACGAAATCTCGCCGACCGTGGCCTTGGCGCGCGCGGCGTCGACCGCGAGCGCCAGCAGGTTGCCGTTGCCGCCTGAGGCGGTGCGGGTCAGCGCGTCGAGCGCGGCCTTGAGCTGTGCCGGGTCGCGGTCGCGCTTGAGCCGTGACAGCTTGTCGATCTGAAGCTCTCGGACCGCGGAGTTGTCGACCTTCAGCACGTCGATCGGCGCCTCGCTCTCCGGGCGGTGTTTGTTGACGCCGATCACCGACTGCTGGCCGGCGTCGATGCGCGCCTGGGTCTTGGCCGAGGCCTCCTCGATGCGGAGCTTCGGAATGCCGGCCTCGATCGCCTTGGCCATGCCGCCCAGCGCCTCGACCTCCTGGATGTGGCCCCAGGCCTTGCGCGCCAGCTGCTCGGTCAGCCGCTCGACGTAGAACGAGCCGCCCCAGGGATCGGCGATGCGGGTGGTGCCGCTTTCCTGCGCCAGCACGATCTGGGTGTTGCGCGCGATCCGGGCCGAGAAGTCGGTCGGCAGCGCCAGCGCTTCGTCGAGCGCATTGGTGTGCAGCGACTGGGTGTGGCCCTGCGTCGCCGCCATCGCCTCGATGCAGGTGCGCGCTACGTTGTTGAACACATCTTGCGCGGCAAGCGACCAGCCGGAGGTCTGGCAATGGGCGCGCAGCGACAACGAGCGCGCATCCTTCGGGTCGAACGGCTTGATCAGCTTGGACCATAGCAGGCGGGCGGCGCGGAGCTTGGCGACCTCCATGAAGAAGTTCATGCCGATCGCCCAGAAGAACGACAGGCGGGGGGCAAAGCGGTCGATGTCCAGGCCGGCCTTGACGCCGGCGCGGACGTATTCGACGCCGTTGGCCAGCGTATAGGCGAGCTCGAGGTCCTGCGTCGCGCCGGCCTCCTGCATGTGATAGCCGGAGATCGATATCGAGTTGAACTTCGGCATGTGCGCCGAGGTGTAGGCAAAAATGTCGGAGATGATGCGCAGGCTTGGTTCCGGCGGGTAGATGTAGGTGTTGCGCACCATGAACTCTTTGAGGATGTCGTTCTGGATCGTGCCGGCGAGCTTTTCCGGCGGCACGCCTTGTTCTTCGGCCGCGACGATGTAAAGCGCCATGATCGGCAGCACCGCGCCGTTCATGGTCATCGACACCGTCATCCGGTCGAGCGGGATGCCCGAGAACAGCGTGCGCATGTCGTAGATCGAATCGATCGCGACGCCGGCCATGCCGACGTCGCCCACAACTCGCGGATGGTCGGAGTCGTAGCCGCGGTGGGTGGCGAGATCGAAGGCGATCGATAGGCCCTTCTGGCCGGCCGCGAGGTTGCGTCGATAGAAGGCGTTGGAATCCTCGGCGGTGGAGAAGCCGGCGTATTGCCGGATGGTCCACGGCTGGGTGACGTACATGGTCGGGTAGGGGCCGCGCAGGTAGGGCGCGATGCCAGGCCAGGTGTCGAGAAAGTCGATGCCCTTGAGGTCGTCCGGGCCGTAAACGGGCTTGACCGCGATGCCTTCCGGCGTGAGCCAGGGCTCGGCGGCCGCGGCGATGCGACCGGCGCATCGGCGAACTCAATTCCGGCGAAATTTGAAATCCTGCTCATGGCGCCAAATCTACCACGGGCGGGCAGCGCGGTCGCGTCCGACAGGGCGGCGCGCCGCCGCTGGGATCGCGTGCGAGTTCAGCGGCATCTACCGGGGGATCGGTGGTGTGCTCTATCCCGGGTCGCCTGCTGGCGGCGCCCAGTTCGGCGGCGTGTCGTGATCGGGATGCTGGAACGAAATGATCCGGCGCGGCTTTCGCATCGCATAAAGCTCCTCGGTCGTCGAGCGGGCAGCGATGGCAATGCGTCGATCCGGGCAGACGGCTTGTGCCGGTGGCACACTCGGCACGGCGCGCGCCGGTTGGTCGAAGCTGCCGGTGGTCAGTTCGATGTCACCGCTATCATCGTTGACGTAGGCAAGCGGCGTGCCGCAATCCGTGCAGAACAGCCGCGTCGCGATGGTCGAGGAGCGGTATTGCCCGGCCGGCCGCGCGTCCAGGTCAACTCGTCGGCATGGACCAGCGCCAATGCCACGAACGGGCCACCGACCGCCTTCTGGCACATCCGGCAATGGCAGACCGACACGTCGTGCGGCGCGGCGGTAAGCGCATAGCGCACGCGGCCGCACTGACAGCCGCCGGTCATCTGTCGATCTGGCATGGTGATCACGTCGTCTTGAGACGCGGGAACAGCGCCAGCGCATTGTCGCGCGTCACCGCGCCGAGCTCGGCCTCGCTCAGCCCGAACTTGAGCAGCGGGTCGAGCGTCTCGGCCACATGCACGAATGGGTAGTCGCTGCCGAACATGATCTGCGACATCGGCGCGAAACTCTTGAGCGCGCCGAGATTGTGCGGGCCGGTCGCCTGGGCGCAGTCGTAATAGAGCTTCTTGATCTCGGCCAAGGCGCCATTCGGCAATCGCTCGGCGATTGTTTTGTTCTCCTCGGCGTGACGCACAATGCGCGCCATCTGCGGCGTCATGGCGCCGCCGGAATGGCAGAAGATGTATTTGATGTCGGGGAAGCGATTGAGCGTGCCGGTGAACAGCAGGTTGGTGATCGTGCGGGCGGTATTGAACTGGTATTCGATGGTTGGACCGGGCACGTCCGGGAGGATGCCGGCGCAGCAAGCCGCCATATTGGGGTGGAAAAAGGCTACGGCCTTGCGCCGATTGAGCTCGGCGAACACCGGCTCGAAGTGCGCGTGGCCGGGATAGCGGGTGCCGTAGCTGGTGAGCAAACCGACGCCGTCGGCCTTGAGCACGTCGAAGGCGTATTCCAGCTCGCGCAGGCTGCCGTCGATGTCGGCGAGCGGCAGCGTCGCAAATAGGCCGAACCGACCGGGATGGTCGCGCACGAGCTGCGCGCCGTAATCGTTGCAATAGCGCAGCATCGAGCGCGTGCCCTCGACGTCGTCGAACCGCACGCCGGGCTGCGATAGCGACAGGACGGCGGTGGCGACGCCATTCTTGTCCATTTCGGCAAGCGTACGCGCGGGCGTCCAGGCGCTGATGCCGCTGGTGCCGGGCGTGGTGCCCGCCGCCAGCCGGCTTTGAATGTAGTTCGGCGGCAGCATGTGGTGATGTACATCGATCCGTCGCGGCGCGGGCTGCGCCGTCGCCCTGCCGACGAGGGCTGCGGTCGCCATCGCCCCGGAGAGAAAGGCGCGGCGGGAGAGGCCGCAAAGACAGCTCGAAGTTGTGGCCGATGGAGGCCGCGGTGCCGGTCATCGGTACGGCCGAAAAAGTATTAGGCATCGTGTTCGCTCGTCTGGAATCAATCGACCTTCAAGCCCAACGTCTCGATCAAGACCTTGGATCGCAGATAGTCCTTGTCGAGAAACGCCGCCAGCTGCTCCGGCGTGCTCGACACCGCTTCAAACCCGCGTGCGTGCAGTGTCTGCGCGTAATCCGGATCGGCGACCGCGGCGGCGATGCCATCGCGCAGCCGCTTGGCGATCGCCGGCGGCGTTGCGCTCGGCGCCAGCACCGCAAACCAGATGCTGTAGTCCATCGCCGGCAATCCCTGTTCGGCAAAGGTCGGCGTGTCAGGCAGGCTGTCGAGCCGCTTCGGCGCGGTGACGGCGAGGCCGCGCACCGTTGCGGCCTTCACGAACGGCACCGCGGTCGAGGTGCCGACCACGAACATCTCGACGTCGCCGGAAATCAGCGCGGCGATGGCTTGCTGCGAGGAGCCCCGATAGGGCACGTGGGTAAGCTTGAGCCCGGCGAGCGACAGGAAATACTCGGCGCTCATGTGCGGCGCGCTGCCGACGCCGATCGAGGCGAAGTTGTATTTGCCTGGGTCGCTCTTGGCGAGCGCGATGAACTCCTTGAGATTGCTCGCTGCAAGCTTCGGGCTGGTCAGCAGGATCTGATAGCCCACCGCCATCAGCGACAGCGGCTGGAAATCGCGCTTCCAGTCGTAGGGCAGCGGCTTCTTGTGCAAGCTCGGCGCGATGGTGATAGGGCCGTCGGTCGCCAGATAAATGGTGTAGCCATCGGGCTCGGCGCGTGCCGCGGCCTCGGTGCCGATCAGCCCGCCGGCGCCCGGCTTGTTGTCGACCACGACTTGTTGGCCCCAGAGCTTGGCGAGCTTGTCGCCGAGCAGCCGCGCCAACAGGTCGCCGCTGCCGCCGGCGGCATAGGGCACGACGAAGCGCACCGGCTTGGTGGGGAAGTCCTGCGCCGATGCGTCCGCGACCGGCAGGATCGCCGAAAATCGCAGAGATCGCGGCGGCCGTGGCGCGGATCGCTCTCATGGCATCCTCATGCGCGCGCCGCCTGCGATCGCCGGCCGATCGCTGGCGCGCAGGCTTTCCATCAGCCGGCCGTTGCCCGGCAGCGGATCGTTGACGCCGAGCGTGCGGAACGCCTCCCAGTGGTCGGCATGCGCGCCGCTCACCACCGGTACACCGCATTCGGCTTCGATGATCGGTGCGGCTTCGGCCGCCGCCCATTGGTTGCAGGGAACGTAGATGCCGTCGGCCTTGGTCGCTTGCGCCAGCACGCGCTTGGCGGTGGCGGCGATGTGCGCCGGGGTGACGTCCTGCAGGCGCTTGAATACCACGTCTTCGGTGTGTTCGGCAGCGATGTTGAAGCCGCTCGCCTTCAGGAAGGTCAAAGCCGACTGATGCAGCTCCTGCGGATAGGGCGACACCACGACCACGTTCTTGATGTGGAGATGGCCGAGCGCGCGGATTGCCGAGCGGATGCTGGTCGATGCCGGCAGGCCGGTCGCGTCGGTGATGATCTTGACGATCTCGTCTTCGAACCCCTTGCCGCGCAACGTTACGACCGGCATTCCGCAGTGCATGATGTAGTCGACATCGCGGGAGGCGAGATATTTCGCGAGATGCACCAGCGGATCGATCACCGCCTGCTTGAAGTTCTCGTTGTTCCAGTGCTCGACGTTGGAGGTGATGGCGCAAATCGAGACGCCATCGGGCGCCATGCGATGAAAATCATGGCAGGCGGTTTCCATCACGGTCGGACTCAGCACGCCGATGCGCTTGCGCCAGCCGAGCGGCTTGTTGGGATTGGTCATGCGGCGGTTCCGGCATTGACATTGATAACGGCAGTCTGCGGCTTCCGGCGCTAGCTGGCAATCCGGGAATGGGCGGCGCGCAACACCGCCAGCGCATCGCAGCCCGCAAAGATGAAGGCACCAACGCCGGCGGCGCGAAGCGTATCTTGGTCTTTGGGCCGGCCGGCGAGATAAACGTCGGTCGCGCCAGCTGCTTTCAACGCTTTGGCGGCATCGACCGCCTCGCGCTCATACACCGCGTCCGAGGAGCACAGGCAGGCGAGCATCGCGCCGGAGGATTTGAACGCGGCAACCATCTGATCGCGGCTCGCGTAATCGTCGCTGGTCATCGCCTCGATGCCGCCGGCCTCGAAGAAATTCTTGGCGAAGGTCGCGCGCGCGGTAAATTCGGCGAGCGTGCCGAGATTGGCAAGGAAGAGTTCCTGGCCGCGCTCCGGTCTTTGCCAGAATGCGGTCTGAGGCGTCGCGCAGTTGCTCGAACGGCAGCGCGAGACGGATCGGCTTCAACGCCGGATAGGTGATCGCGGCGGCGGGAGGGGGGATTGCGACCGGGGTCGCTGACAGCACGTTCGCCGGTGCCTCGGACAGCAACGGATAATCGCTGGTGCCGATCAGCATATCCTTGCGCAGCGCGATCGCGGCCTCGTGCTCGGCGCGCACCTTGGCGATCTTGTCCTGAAGGAGCCCGCGCTCCAGCGCAGCCGGTGCGCCGCCCGCGCCCTCGATCTCCCGGAACAGCGCCCAGGCGGCCCGGCAGAGCTTTTCCGTCAGGTCTTCGATGCCGCCGGAGCCTGCCGCCGGGTCGGCAACCTTGGCGACGTTCGATTCCTCAAGCAGCAGGAGCTGGGTGTTGCGCGCGATCCGGCGCGCAAAGCGGTCCGATAGCCCAAGCGCCGCGGTAAACGGCAGTACGCTCAACGCATCGGCGCCGCCGATGCCGGCGGAGAACGCCGCGATGGTGGCGCGCAGCATGTTCACGTGCGGATCGCGTCGGGTCATAGTCCGCCAGGCGGTCTCGGCCGAGACGAACGCCGGTTTGGGCGCGAGCCCGCAGGCCTGCTCGACACGGGCCCACAGCAGCCGCAGCGCGCGGAACTTGGCGACGGTGAGGAACTGATCGGCGTCGGCGGCAAGGCGGAATTCGATCATGCTTCGCGCCGCTTCAAGGGGCGTGCCGGCGCCTTCCAGCGCACGCAGATAGGCGACCGCAACCGCGAGCACATAGGCAAGCTCCTGCGCCTCCGAGCCGCCGGCGTTGTGGACGATGCGGCCGTCGGCCGCGGTGAGCGGACGATTGAAGCCGAGCTTGGCCAAAGCGCCGACGTGCTCGGCAAAGCGCGGCATCAGGTCGCGATAGGGGATCGGTAGGGTGCCGGTGAGCGAATGCGCGCCGATGGCGTCGTGGCCGAAGCGGATGTCGACCGCATCGGGGCGATGTCCGCGCGCCTTGACGAGCGTCGCGACGTGATCGGCGGCCTCTCGCGATGGCTCGGCGGTCTGCAATTCGATCGATATGGCGTTGAGGTGGATGCCTTGCAGCGCGCGCTCGACCGATGCGGCGTCGCCCGGCAGGCCGTAGCCATAGGCGCCGGCCGAGCCCGTGAACACCAACGTGAGCCCGGTCGCGCCGTTCTCCAGCTCGTGCAGCGCCTCCGCGTTGGCCGCCGCCGGATCGGGGTGGTCAACCCGGGCCATGATCTGCCAGGCGCCGCTGCGGCCGGTCACCGGCCGCGCGCCGGCTGCGCGGGTGTAGAGCGGTTCGATGGCGATGCCGTCATAAGTCTTGGCGATCAGCCGCTCGAACGGCCGGTCCTTGAGTACTGCGCGCACGAGCTCCAGCCAATCCTCGCGGCTTGCGGATGGAAATTCGGCGGCGAGGGCAAGGTCGTCGGCCATGGCTCAAAATGCCACGGTTGCGTGCGAGCGCCAATGCGCCGGCGGCGAAGTATTGAGCGGCGGTCGCCCAGTTGCTACGACACGCCGTGGGACGCCAAAGATGAGCCAACCAGCACCCCTTGGATTGTCGGCCTCCGTGGCCGCAGTCGATCGCGCGCTGATCGACGATCTGGTGGCCGCCAACCGCACGCTGGCGCGGGTCGGCGTGCTCGACGCCTTCGGCCATGTCAGCGTCCGCGATCCGAAAAATCCGAAGCGCTACCTGGTGTCGCGCTCGATTGCGCCGGAGTCGATTGTGGCTTCCGACGTCCTGGCGCTCGACCTCGACAGCCAGCCGGTGCATCCCGACGACGAGGGCACGCTGCTCTACCGCGAGCGCTTCATCCACGGCGAGATCTACAAGGCGCGGCCGGACGTCAACGCGGTGGTGCACAGCCATTCGCCGACGGTGGTGCCGTTCACCGTCACCAAAGCGAAGCTTCGCCCGCTCCTGCACAACGCGGGCTTCCTCGGGCTTGGCGCGCCGCTGTTCGAAATCCGCAAGCACGACGGCCACGGCACCGACCTGATGATCCTGACGCCAAAGCTCGGCAAGGAGCTCGCGCGCACGCTCGGCAAGGACGCCGCCGTGGTGCTGATGCGCGGTCACGGCAATTCGGTGGTCGCGCCGTCGCTGCCCAATGCCGTGTTCCGCGCCTATTACACCGAGGTCAACGCCCGCCAGCAGCTCGCCGCCATCACCATCGGCGGACCGATCAATTTCATGACCAAGGCCGAGGCGCTCACCAGCAACGACGCCATGCTGAGTGCCTCGGCGCGGCCGTGGGCGCTGTGGCGGAACAAGGCGCTGCGCGAGCTATGAAGCGCTTCCGGGCATTGCTGGCCGTGTTCGCCATGCTGCTTGCGGCGCCGCAGGCCAGGGCCGACGCGGTCGAGGATTTCTATCGCGGCAAGACACTGCGCATGCTGATCGGCTACGGGCCGGGCGGCGGCTACGACCTCTATGGGCGGCTGGTGGCGGAATTCCTGCCACGGCACCTGCCGGGCAATCCCACCATCGTGCCCCAGAACATGCCGGGCGCCGGCAGCTTCGCCGCGGCCTATTACATGGCCGACGCCGCGCCCAAGGACGGCACGGTGCTGGGCGTGCTGACCCAGACGCTTGCGCTCGACAGCCTGGTCAAGCGCGATGCGCGGCTCGACATCACGCGCTTTCACTATCTCGGCCGCGCGGTGACCAACATCGACACCGGCGTGGCGCTGCCCAAAAGCGGCATCAGGGCGTTCGACGACGTGCGCAAGCGGGAATATTCGGTCGGCGCCTCGGGCGGCGGCTCGACCACCGTGATGTTTCCGTCGGCGCTGATCGCGCATGCCGGCGCCCGGTTCAAGCTGGTGCGCGGCTACAAGGGCACCGCCGACATCATCCTCGCCCTGGAGCGCGGCGAGGTCGACATCGTCGGCGCCTATGGACTGCCGGGAATGCTGGCGACTCACCCGGGCTGGGTGAACAACGCCGAGGCGGTGATCCTCTACCAGTGCTCGCTGAAACGGCATCGGCTGTTGCCGAACGCGCCGGCGCTGCCGGAGCTTGGCAGCAGCGAGGAGGACCGCGCGGTGCTTCGCGCGGTCGCCGGCACCGGCGACATCGGCCGCTCGATCCTGACCACGCCTGGCGTGCCGGCCGAGCGGCTCATAGCGTTGCGCAAGGCGTTCGCCGCTATGCTGGCCGACCCGGAGTTCATCGCAGCGGCGGACAAGCGCAAGCTGATGCTCGATCCGGCGACCGGCGAGGAGATGGACGCCATCGTGCAGGAGACGCTCGGCCTGCCGGCCTCGGTTGTCGACAGGATCGGCGAGGCGATGAAGTGACCCGCTGCCGAGCTCAAAACGGTTCGTAGTCGCGCAACGCCGGCATCACCTGCTCGCCGAACAGCCGGATCGAGCGCATCAGGTCGGCCTCGGGCAGGTCGGCGAAGTTGAACTCACCCATGAAGGTGTTGAACATGCCGGTCTCGGCCGCTTTGCGGAGCTTGGTCGCGACCGTCTTGGGCGAGCCGAGAAACACCAGCTCGTGCTCCATGATGAAATCGGGGTTGAAGATGTTCGACATGATCACCCCGGCGCCGGGCTCGCCGCGCGCGGCAAAGCGCGCCATCTGCTTGCCGAGCCGGCTTTCGAAGCTCTCGCCGGGCGCGCCGAGCGGCAACAGGCCCTCGTAGGCGCGGCTCGCTCGAAACAGCGCCACGTCGAGCGCCTTCTGGTCGGTCTCATCGACATAGACCACGGTGGAATAGGCGATGTTCGGCTTGCGGCCGTGGCCTTGCCTGGTCCAGTCGTCGAGGAATTTCCGGTAGCGCGGTCCGGCCTCGTGGCGCGGGAAGCTGATGAAATAGCCGGTGTTGACGCCGTTCTTGGCGCAGAATTCGAGGGTTGGCGGATCGCGGCTCATCATCCAGAGCGGCGGGTGCGGCTTTTGCACCGGCTGCACCGCGAGCACCGCGCTGTCGGTCTTGTGGTTGTCGCCGTGGAACGCGAACGGCTGCTGTTCGCCATAGGCCGCGCGCATGTAGTGCACGAACTCGAAGGTCGGCGACTTGCGGAAATTGTAGTCGATGCCGAACGGCGTGAAGTAGCCGGGCGAAATCCCGGGCACCAGGCCGCATTCGAAGCGGCCGCCCAGCATCTGGTCGACGATGGCGATTTCCTCGGCGAGCCGGAGCGGATGATGCAGCGGCACGACATAGCCCATGGCGCCGACCCGCAGCCGCTTGGTGCGCGCCCCGCCGCCGACGGCGTAGAGCGACGGCGACGACATCCAGCTTTCGTCGGGACGGAAATGGTGCTCGACGCAGAAGCTGAAATCGAAGCCGAGCTCGTCGCACAGCTCGAGCTCGCGCCAGAGCTCCTCGTAGCGCTGGTGGGCGGTCATGCCGGGCTTGCCCCAGACATGGGAGAAATGCGCGAATTTCATGGGGGCGCTTTCACATTGGGCAGGCTTCGATCCTAGGACGAATGTGCGGCGCCGGGCCAGCGCGGCCCCGGCAAATTGACCATGGCGAACGAGGGCCAATTCGTGCCAAACGATCATGTTTGGCGACCGGCATTCGGCCGTTCTGCCTAGAGAGAGGACCGTCGATGGTGCAGTTCGGTGATTTGCGCGGTTGGATCGAGGCGCTCCGCAAGGAGGGCGAGCTGCACCAGATCGACACCGAGGTCGATTGGGATTGCGAGCTTGGCACCATCACGCGGCGCGTGTTCGGCAACGGGGACGGGCCGGCGCTGCTGTTCTCCAACATCAAGGACTACAACAAGAACACCACGCGATGTGGCGCTATGTTCACCGGCGGGCTATCGAACTATTCGCGGGTCGCCATGATGTTCGGCCTGCCCAAGGACGCCTCTATTACCGAATTGGTGCGGTGCGCGCGCAAGGCCTATGCCAGCCGCGTGCCGCCGGTCACGGTCAAGACCGGACCGGTCAAGGAGAACATCATCAAGGGTGACGACATCGATCTCTATGAATTTCCGGTGCCGAAATGGCATCGCCTGGACGGCGGTCGCTATATCAACACCATGCAGGGCTCGGTGACCCGCGACCCGGTGTCCGGCCGCATGAATGTCGGCATCTACCGCGGCATGATCGGACAGAAGAACACCATTCCGGTGCTGCTGTGGCGCCCGCAGAACTGGGGCCAGGACATGCAAAAGCATGCCGACCAGAACCAGGAGATGCCGGTCGCCTTCATTTACGGCTGGGAGCCGTGCATGCCGTTTGCGGCGTCGTCACCGATCCCGCCCGACGTGTCGGAATACGACGTGATGGGCGCGATCCGCGGCGCGCCCGTGGAGCTGGTCGATTGCGAGACCGTGCCGCTGCAGGTGCCGGCCTCGGCCGAGATCGTGATCGAAGGCTATATCTCGCCTGATCCCGCGACCTTCGAGATGGAAGGGCCATTCGGCGAATACACCGGCTATTTCGGCGGCGACCAGGCGCCCAAGCACAAGGTGCGGGTGACCTGCATCACGCATCGCAACAACCCGATCATGCGCGGCACGCTGGAAGGCACCATGCCCAAGATGCTGAACGAGAACTCGATCATGAGCTCGGTGCAGCGCGCGGCATTGGCCTGGAACATTTTGGAGCGCTCAGGCGTGCCGGGCATCACCGACGTGCATTGCCCGCCGGCCAACAACGGCACCACCCTGATGATCCAGCTCCGCCAGACCTACCGCGGCCAGGCCAAGCAGGCCGCCGCGGCGATCTGGGGCTCCAACGCTGCGCACCTGCGCTACAAGCACATCTGGGTGGTCGACGAGGACATCGACATCCACGACTACGGCGCGCTCGATTGGGCCTTTGCCTATCGGGTCAACGCTGCCGAGGACGATATCGTGTTCTATCCCGGCACCTTCGGCTCGGCGCTCGATCCGAGCACCCGGCTGAAATACCGCAACACCGCGCTGTACGGCACCGGCAAATGGACCCGCGTGCTGATCGACGCCACCGTCAACCTCGACTTCGAGCCCGAGGAGAACTACGGCGGCAAACGCTACCCGCCGATGGTCAGGCCAGAGAAGCAGGACTGGGACTTCGTGGACAAGCGGTGGGCCGAATACGGGTTCAAGAAGAAGTAATGGCCGTTACCGCGGCGGTAACCTCTCGATCCCCGCCTGATCGACCTTGGCCAAGGCATCAATGATGCGCGTGCCCGCGATCCGCCGCTGTGGCGCGATCTCGGCCAGCGGGACCAGCACAAAGGCGCGCTCGAACACGCGCGGGTGCGGCAGCGTCAGCTCCGGAGTGTCGAGCGTGACGTCGTCATAGGCGATCAGGTCGATGTCCAATGGCCGCGGGCCCCAGCGCCGCTCCCGCGGCCGGTCGCGGCCGAATTGGCGCTCGATCCGCTGCGCCCGATCGAGCAGGGCCGGCGGCGCAAGATCGGTGGCGGCGACGATGGCGCAATTGATGAACGGCGGCTGATCCTCGACGCCCCAGGGCGGCGTCCGATAGTCAGAGGAGCGGGCCACCAGCCGCAGCTCGGCGCCATCGCACAGCGCCGCGACGGCACGGTCGAGGGTTCTGCGAACGTCGCCGACGTTGCCGCCGAGCGCCAGCAGCGCCTCAGCCATTGCGCGGACTGCGCCGGGCGCGTTCGATCGCCACGCCGACGTCGTCGAAGGTCGCGGCGATCGGAGCATGCGGCTTGTGGATCGTAACGCGGATTGCTGCAACCTGTGGAAACCGGTCGAGCACAGCCTCCGCGACCGCGCCGGCTGCCGCCTCGACCAGCCGGTAGCGACGGGCGCAGAACGCCTTGCTCGCGACCTCGACCACCTGGTCGTAGCCGACGGTGTGCATCAGCTTGTCGGTGTGGGACGCCTCGGCGAGGTCGAGGTCGAGGGTGAGATCCAGCTTGAAGGTCTGCCCGACCTTGGCCTCATGCTGCATGACGCCGTGATAGGCATGCAACGCCAGCCCGGTGACGAAAACATGGTCGGTCATCGCATGTCCCGCAGCGCGGCGGCGATCCGCATGGCTTGCAGCGTATCGGCGACGTCATGGGTCCGGATGATGGCCGCGCCGTTGAGAAACGCCATGGTGTGGGCGGCAATGGAGCCGCCCAGCCGCTGCGTCGGGTCGGACGGCGAAATCTCGTTGATGAACCGCTTGCGCGAGGCGCCAACCAGGATCGGCATGCCGAACCTCTTGAAGGCGTCGAGCCGGGCGATCGCCTGCATGCTCTGCTCGGGGGTCTTGCCAAAGCCGATGCCGGGGTCGAGCACGATGCCGTCCCGCGAGATGCCGGCCCGGATCGCGATGTCGATCGAGTGGGTGAAGAAGGCGTTGATGTCGGAGATGATGTTGATGGTCGGGTCGGCCTTGTAGCGGTTGTGCATGATCACGACCGGCACGCCGTTTTCAGCGGCGACCCGCGCCATGTTGGCGTCGCGCTGCAAGCCCCAGACGTCGTTGATCATGTGCGCGCCGACGCCCACGGCCCAGAGCGCCACCTCGGGTTTCATGGTGTCGATCGAAATCGGTACGCCGAGCTCGATCAGGGCCGGCAGCACCGGGTGCAGCCGGCCGAGCTCCTCCTCGAGCGTGGCGGATTTGGCGCCGGCGTAGGGCCGCGTCGATTCCCCTCCGACGTCGATGACGTGGGCGCCTTCCGCGATCATGCGGCGCGCGTGCTCAATGGCGCTCGCCGGATCGATGAACTGCCCGCCGTCGGAAAACGAGTCCGGCGTGACGTTGAGGATGCCCATGATGACCGGGCGGTGGTCCGCCAGCAGACGGCTCAGAATGCCGGGCGCGGCGCCCTGCATGCCGACTTCCCAAGGTGAATGTGGGCCGTCCGTGACCGTCATGGCCGAGTCGCTTTGCGCGCCGTGCACCCATGTGTCAAGCGCCCACCCGGCGGGCGCTCGGCCGATTATAGGGCCGTTTAATAGGTGATTTTGAGTTGCAGGCGCTTGGCCTGGTCGATCCAGCGCTGAATCGCCTGGTCCGAGGGCAAAACCCGCACCAGTTTGCGCTTGGCGTTGGCCTCGGCCATGGCGCGCGCGAGCTTGGCGGGATTGCGGTATTTGAGCTCTTTGACGGTGTCGACGCCGGCGGCCTGCAGCAGGCCGGCGTAATCCTCGCCGACCCCCTTGATCCGCATCCGGTCGGCCAGGTTGGCCCAGCCTAGGATGCGTTTCTCATCGAGCCCGGTCTTGGCGGCCAGCTGCTTGCGGCCCTTCGGATTCCTGGCGGCATCGAGCAGGCGTGCGGTGGTGCGGATGCCGACCGCCCGCAGCCGCTCGGCGTAGTCCGGTCCAATGCCCGCAATGTCGTTGATCGAATAGGACATGGCCTCTCAGTGCACTCCGCCTTCAGTCAACAAGCCCGTCCCATCAAACAAACTGAGCGAGACCCGGGATCGAGCCCACGATCTCGCCGACGGCATCTTCACCAACCTTTTCGCGGGAGTAGGCGATGATCTCGCGGGTCACGGCTTGCATCTGATCCATGCCGAGGCCCGCCGCCATCAATTTCGTGCCAACGCCCATGATGCCGCCCATGCCGAAGCCTCCCGTGCCCGATGCCTTCATCATGGCTTCCGCTCCGGGCATCTGGTCGATCAGTGCTTGGACCTTGTCAGCAGGACCTTCGCTCAGCAGGAAGGCCAAGATGATGCCAACCGCTTTCTCGGCCACGGCGCGATCCACGCCGACGTTGGCGACAAGACGGTCGAGCAACTCGTTCATGGCCCCACGCCCTCAACCGCGCTGACGGCGGATTGCCACAATCATTAGCACTGCGACGGAGGAACACAAGGCGTCTACCGTCCGCTCCTTCAGGATTGACGGACATTCGCTGGAAATCATTTTCTCCGTTGCTCGAAGGTCACAGCGCGTTTCACCGCTTGACACGACATTCATTTGGCGTGGGCGCAATCCAAACGGCTTGGTCATCGCCGCGGCGTCGGTGTTGCTTGGAACTCATCGCGCGCGCAGTAGCGAAATTCACGAACGCACCGCGCGAAAATGTACCGTGTGCGTATCCCGCATATGCGAGACACGACGCCGACGCGCGAATGCGAACGATAAAAACTTTTGTGTTGACGATAAATGCGTCATCGCAAAATCTCGGCGCAGAAAATATCTTGAACACGGATTGACAGCTGACCGGCCGCAGGCGCCGAAGCGCTTCAGCGTCGGGGATGCTGTCGATGGTGTTGGTGAAGGTCGAAGACTGGCGCGCTCTGGTCGGCCGGGCGCTGCGGCCAGAGAGCCGATTTCCGCTGATTTTGCCGCCTATTTCTTGCGCTATTCCTCCGGTTTGGCGCGCTCAAATTTCCTCAATGGCGTCAAGATGATGTAGGGTAATCCAGTCGCCCATCGGCCCCGGCGTTTGGCCATACATGGCTTCGCCGGAGCGCCCGTCATCGGAGCTTCTCATGAGTGATCTCGACGCTGTGCTCGACCGGATCGATCGCGATCTCGACGCAAGCCTGCAACGCCTGTTCGCACTGCTGCGCATCCAATCGATTTCGACCGATCCGGCGTTCAAGGATTCCTGCCGCGCCGCCGCCGAGCATGTCGCCGCCGATCTCAACAGCATCGGCTTTGCCACCGAGATACGGCCGACCCAGGGTCATCCGGTGGTGATCGGTAAGGCCGGCAACGGATCGTCGAACGGCAAGGCGCCGCGCGTGCTGTTTTATGGTCATTACGATGTGCAGCCGGTCGATCCGCTCGATCTCTGGACCCATCCGCCGTTCGAGCCACGGATCGAAACCCTGCCGGGCGGTCGCAAGATCATCGTCGCTCGCGGCGCCTGCGACGACAAGGGGCAGGCTATGACTTTCGTCGAGGCCTGCCGGGCCTATAAATCGGTGACCGGTTCGTTGCCGCTGCCGATCACCATGATGATCGAAGGCGAGGAGGAGTGCGGCTCCAAGAATCTATTCGGTTTCGTTCGTGACCATGCCGACGAGTTCAAACTCGATCTCGCGCTGATCTGCGACACCGGCATGTGGGATTCGAAGACGCCGGCGATCACGACATCGCTGCGCGGACTGGTTTTCGAGGAAATTCGACTGACTTGCGCCGATCGCGACCTGCATTCCGGTCTTTTCGGCGGGGCGGCGCAGAATCCGATCCGGGTTCTAAGCCGAATCCTCGCTGCAATGCACGATGATCAGGGCCGCATCACCATCCCTGGCTTCTACGACGGTGTCGACGAACTGCCGCCGAGCATCAAGTCCGAGCTTGCGGCGCTCAAGCTCACGCCCGAGCAGTTTCTCGGCCAGGTCGGGCTGAAGGCGCCTGCCGGCGAGAAGGATCGCATGCTGATCGAGCAGATCGCGACCCGGCCGACCGCCGAAATCAACGGCATTGTCGGCGGCTACACCGGGGAAGGGGCCAAAACCGTCATTCCTGGCAAGGCGTCTGCGAAGGTCTCGTTCCGCCTGGTGGGACGACAGGACCCCAAGGCCATCCGCGAGGCGTTCCGCGCCTTCGTCAAGGCGCGGCTGCCGATCGATTGCACGGTGGAATTCGCCAATTTCGCCAACTCGCCGGCCATCCAATTGCCGTTCGACAACCCGGCGCTCGACAAGGCACGCGGCGCGCTGGCGGCGGAATGGGGCAAGACGGCGGTGACCATCGGCGCCGGCGGCTCGATCCCGATCGTCGGCGACTTCAAGTCGGTGCTCGGCATGGATTCGCTGATGGTCGGGTTTGCCCTCGACGACGACCGGGTGCATTCCCCGAACGAGAAGTTCGACCTGACCTCATTCCACAAGGGCATCCGAAGCTGGGCGCGGATCCTGCACGCGCTGGCGGCTTGACGGCGTCAGCCCGTGTCCCGCTCAGGCCGGCGGCTCAAGGCCCTTGGACTTCATCACCGCAGCGGCCTCAGGCGTCGCGAGATACTTCAGCAGCGCCCGGGCTGCATCCGGTTCCTTGGCCGCCGTGCCAACGGCCGCCGGAAAGGCGGTGACTTGTTGAACCTCCCGCGGCAGCGGGCCGGCCACGTCTGCGCCCGCCACCGGCAGGATCTCGCTGATCTGGGTGATCCCCAGCTCCGCCTTGCCTTCGGCCACCATCTCTGCGCCGCGTCCGTGCAAGGTTTTTGACTTCATCTCATCGGCGATGCCGAGGCGCTGGAACAGGCCTTTGACATAGACGCCGGTGACGCCTTCTTCGCTGAACGCGATTGATTTGGCGTTCAGCACGGTGCGCTTGAACGCCTCGGTCGAAGACAGGTCGGGCTTCGGCGCGCCCTTGCGGATGGCCACACCCATCCCGGAGCTTGCGACCTCGGAGCGGCTGGCGAGCTTGCCGTCCTTGATCAGGCCGTCGATCGCGCCGGCGCCGAAAATGGCGAGGTCGAAGCCTTCTCCCTTGTCGATCCGGGCCTTCAGCGCGCCGGTCGAACCATAGACGATTGAAAGCTTGTGGCCGCTGGCCTTCTCGAACCGGGGCGCCAGATCCTCCATCACCGACTTCAGCGCATTGGAGCACAGCAGCGTGACCTCGGCGGCATTCGCGGGGCCAGCCAGCATCGTTGCCGCTGTGGCCGCGGCCAAAGCCATGCGCATCATGGTGTCCTCCCCCAAAAATCGCCGGATTGTCTTGGTTTGTGGTTCCGGGCGACCAGCATGATCTCGGGCTAAACGGCTCGTCAACGGTTTTGGCGTCTTCTAGAGTGGTCCGATCGTAAAGGCGTGCGCGTGCTCAAACGGCTGACCATCGTGACCTGCCTCTTGACCTTCGGGCTTGCGCTCGGCGGCTGCTCGAAGTGCGGCTTCTGGTGGGATGAGTGGCGCCAGGCACCCAACTCCTGCAAAAGCGATCTGCCGAAATAAAGTTTAGCGCGGCAGCGTCAGCAGCCCGCGCAGGTCCGCGACCGTTGCGGCCGGCGGCAGGTCGCCGTACTCATCCGGCGCCCTGGAGCGGTTCACCCAGATCGCGCGAAAACCGAAGGCGGTGGCACCCATCGCATCCCAGCGGTTCGACGATACAAAGGTCACCTCCGACGGCTCGACCTTGAAGCGCGCAGTGACGAGCGCATAGACCTCGGGCCGCGGCTTGTACATCTTGACCGCATCAACCGAGAGCACGGCGTCGAGATCGTGGGCCATGCCGGCGGCCTCAACCGCCGAGGCCAGCATCGCGGGCGAGCCGTTCGACAGGATTGCGGTGCGCTCACCCCGCCGCTTCAGCTCGGCCAGTACCTGCCGCGCGTCGGGAAAGGCGTCGAGCTTCAGATACGCATCGAGCAGGTCGGAGTGTAAACGCCGGTCCACCGAGGGCATGCGCATGAAAGTGTAATCCAGCGCCTGCTGCGTCAGCGTCCAGAAGTCGGTATAGCGGCCGGCCAGCGTTCCGGTCCAGGTGTACTCAAGCTGCTTGGCCCGCCAGATGTCGGAGAAGCGGTCCGCGTCAGGTCCCGCGGCCGCTCGGTGGTGGGCGATGGCGGCGTTGACATCGAACAGCGTGCCATAGGCATCGAACACGGTGACGGCAGGGGCTCGGGCCATGGAATGCATCCAATCGATATTTGTCATGGGCCGATTGCGGCCGGCGGGCCTATGGTCCCGTCGACGAGGAGTATATGGCACACTGCGCCAGCCTGGGCGGATGCGAAGGCAAGGTTGGAGTGATCGATGGCGGCGGCGTGGTCGCAAACCTGGACGTTCTTCGATGGCGAATGGCGCGAGGGCAACGTGCCGCTCTGGGGCGTGCGCACGCATGCGATCTGGCTCGGCTCCTCGGTGTTCGACGGCGCCCGCGTGTTCGAAGGCGTTGCGCCGGACCTCGACCTGCACTGCGCGCGGGTCAACGCCTCGGCCAAGACCATGTTTCTCAAACCGCTGGTGCCGACCGAGCGCTGGGTCGAACTGACCCGCGAGGGGATGAAACGGTTCGCGCCGCAAACGCCGCTCTACGTGCGGCCGATGTACTGGGCCGAGCGCGCCGGTCCGATGGCGCTGCCGCCGGACCCGGAATCGACCCGCTGGTGTCTCGCGCTCTATGAAACCCCGATGCGCAAGCCGGAAGGCTTCTCGATCACGCTGTCGCCGTTTCGGCGCCCGACGATCGAAACCGCGCCGGTCGACGCCAAGGCCGGCTGCCTCTACCCGAACAACGCCCGCGCCATGTTCGAGGCGAAGTCGCGCGGGTTTGACAACTGCATCGTCTGCGACGTGGCGGGCAATGTCGCCGAGCTTGCCAACTCCAACGTATTCATGGCCAAGGACGGCGTGGTGTATACGCCGATCCCCAACGGCACCTTCCTCGCCGGCATCACCCGGTTACGGACCATCAAATTGCTGCGCGACGCCGGTGTGACGGTCGTCGAGACCGTGTTGCACTACCGCGATTTCGAGGGCGCCGACGAGATTTTCGCTACCGGCAACGCATCGAAGCAGCAGCCGGTCATCCGCATTGGCGAACGCTCGTTGCAGCCAGGCCCGGTCTACCGCAAGGCGCGGGAGCTTTACTGGGCCTATGCGCATGCCGGTTGAATGAAAACCATCCGCTAGCGCGCCCTGCTGCCGGCTTTAGCGGTGGCCTTCGTGCTGCTAGTTCTGCTGCACCGGCGGAACGGTGAACAGGCTCTCGACACTGCGGCCGCGCAGGTCGTAGGCGCGCGCGAAGCTCACGCCGTCGCGCACGATATCGGCCAGCACCGGGGCGTCGAGTTGCGCGCAATAGAAGGTGCCAAGGCTGAGTGCAAAATCGGCGCCCCTGGTATCCCACGTCGGCTCGAAGTCGTCGCCAAGCGCGATCCGCGCCGGCGGATGCGGGCCGCAGACCGCGACCTTCCACTTGCGGCCCGCCGGCGGCGCCTCGCCGCGTGGCGGCGAGCCGCTCGCGCAACGCCTCGCCCGCCTGTTTGAACGCGAGCCCCCAGTAATCCAGCATGTAGCGCTCGCGCGCCGCGCCAACGCCGCCCGCGATGGTGTTGAACGACGCATATTCGTAAGGGTGAAGCCGCGCCATGTTGATCACCGGCAGCGCCAAGCCGGCGAGCAGGACCACGACGACCAGCGCCAGCGCGACGCGGCCGAAAGCCATCGCGCGCTCGATCATCAGGCTGCCGGCAAGACCGCCGGCTATCGCGAGCGGCGGCAGCACGAACACAAAATGCCGGACGCCGTTGTACATCGCGGGGCGGGTGATTACCGTCACGGCAATCGGCAGGATTGCGGCGAGCGCCAGAGCAAAATGAATCGCGCGGCGCTGCGGCGTGGCGGCGGGCCGTACCGTGACGACGAGCGCATGCAGCACGCCCGCCAACGCCAGGATCGTGAACAGCTCCGGCAGCTTGACCGCCAGCAACGTCGGCACGTAGCTCCGCGGCATATCAAGCGGCTCGTGCAATTGGCCGGCGAACAGCTCCTGCCAGGGCTTTTCGAAGAAGCGCGAAAAGATTTCGATGGCAATGATCGGATTGAACGGGTTGGCCACGCTCCAGGGCCACAGCAACGCCATCACGGCGTAGGCGAGGACGGCGGCCGGCAGCAGCATCAGCAGCAGGCGGCCGAGCCGCGCCGTTGCGGCGCGCGCCCCGTCGATGTGGGCTTCAAGCCCGAACAGCAGAGCGAGCGCAAACAGCGCTTCGACGACGCCGAAGCCCGCCATGATGCGCGAACCGATTGACAGGCCGAAGCCGAGGCCGACCAGGACGATCGTGGTGGAGGAGGGCTTCGGATATTGCTCGATCAGCCGAACGAGCCCGAGCAGGAAGATCGCCATGGCTGCGGCAAACGGCGCGTCCTTCGGGTTGATGAACATGTGACCGTAGTAAAGCGGGCAGGTCGCGAGCAGCACCAGCGCGATCAAGCCTGCGAGCGGCCCGCCGATGCGGCGGCCGATCCGCCAGGTGGCCGCGAGCCCGATCAGCCCGATCGCGGCGCCCAGCAGGCGCCGCGTCTCGAACAGTCCGAACGGCAGGACCTTGTCGAGCAGCGCCGCGGCCATGTCGAAGCCGCCGCCATAGAGGTAGAGATTGACGAAGCCGAGCGCGCGCGTGTCGCGGAAACCAGAACCGTAGAGCTTGAGCAGTAGCTCGCCGTACTGGGCGTGCGTGTAATCGTCCCAGCCGAGCCCGTAGTCGCGGAACGTCAGCCCGGCGCCCAGCGCGACGACCGCCAGCACGACGATCGCGAGCCGGTCGGGCCAGGGTTGCAGAACAGCGCGCGCCGGGTTCATGGCGTGCAGTTTACCCCTCTGCTGAAAATGCGAAGCGGGGCCGCAAGGCCCCGCTCGCCATGATTTTCGCCATGATCGATGAACGCGGCAGCCCTATTTGCTGGCGCCCTGGAACATCTCGTTGACGTAGTCCCAGTTGATCAGGTTCTCCCAGAACGCCTTGAGGTAATCCGGCCGGCGGTTGCGATAGTCGATGTAATAGGAGTGCTCCCAGACATCGCAGCCGAGGATCGGCTTGGCGCCCTTGATCAGTGGGCTTTCGCCGTTCGGCGTCTTGTCGATGACAAGCTTGCCGTCTTTCACCGCAATCCAGGACCAACCCGAGCCGAACTGGGTCACGCCGGCCTGGATGAAATCCTCCTTGGCCTTGGCGACGCCGCCGAGATCGCTGTCGATCTTGGCCTTGAGCGCGCCCGGGATCTTGTCGCCGCCGCCGCCCGGCTTCATCCATTTCCAGAAATGCAGGTGGTTGTAGTGCTGGCCGGCATTGTTGAACAAGCCGGCGTTCTTGCCATGCGAGCCCTTGACGATCTCCTCCAGCGGCTTGTTCTCCCACTCGGTGCCTTTGAGCAGGTTGTTGCCGTTGGTGACGTAGGCTTGGTGGTGCTTGTCGTGGTGAAACTCCAGCGTTTCGCGCGACATATGGGGGGCGAGCGCATCGTGGGGGTAGGGCAGGTTGGGCAGCTCAAAAGCCATCGGACGTCCTCCTCGGAATACGAAACGACTGGGATGTCATGAAACCCTGCGGGTGCAAACGGCACCCCGGACGGATAGTTCCCTCATTATGGCGGCGCCGGCAAGGGCACGCCCGGACGGCCATACGGCCTCATGTCAATCGGATCCGTCCGGTTCCGCCCAACGGTGTTAATCAAACCTTGATTTTGGCATAGCTAAATAGCTTGCCGTTCTTGCGTAAGGCTCGGAAGACAGTCACAATTTCGTAATAAGTGTGGCCGCCGTTCGCGCAGGGTGGGGGACGGAAACTCGATGGCTATTGTTTTGTTGGCAGTGGGCCTTCTGGTCCTTGCGGCCGGCTTTATAACGATCGGATTCGGCATTCCGATCAACGCTTTCAGCCTTGGCAACACCCTGATCGTGGCGGGCACGATCGCGGTCGCGACCGGTTTGATCCTGATCGGACTGGCCGCCGCCGTCGGTCAATTGCGCCGAATCGTCGAAGCGCTCAACACGCGAGCGGTGGTGCGTGCGCCGGCCAAGGCGGCTGAAGCGGCCGAACCGACCGCGTCGGCGACCATCAAAGCAGCCCCCGCCGTGGCGCCGCCCCGTCCGGTCGAAGCGCCCGAGCCCAGTCCGCCCGAGCCTCGCGTGCCGCCCGCCGCCGCTCCGCCGCCCCGCCGCCCGGTCCGCTCGATTGGCTGCGTGCCAAGCCCAAGGTCGGGCCTGCCACTGCGGTGCCGCCGCCTGCAGCCGCCCCGCCTGACGCACAGGCGCTGGAAGACGACGCAGCGCCGCAGCCGCGCCCGTCGCTCCGCCCGGCGCCAACGCCCGTGGTCGAGCCGTCGCTCGAGCCGAGGACTTGGTCGCAGAGCCGCGGCGCGGCAGCACCGCGCGCCGAACAATTGATGCCGCGCGCCGCCCCGCAGGTCGAGCCGCCGAAGAACAAGGACGATTTCGATCTGGTCTGGCCTGACCGCGGCGTGCCACCGCCGGCGGCCGAACCCGCCAGGCGCGAAGAGTCCGTAAGGCGCGAACCGGAAATGCCGCTGCCGCCGCTGCCGGTGCGGCCGCGCGAGAGCCGTCCGGTCACGCCGCGGCCGCCTCCCGAGCCGCGCGGGCCGGCGATCCTGAAATCCGGGGTGATCGACGGCATGCCCTATACGCTCTACGCCGATGGCTCGATCGAAGCGGAACTGCCGCAGGGCACCGTGAAGTTCGCCTCGGTCGATGCGCTGCGCGCGCACCTCGAAAAGCAAAGCTGACAACCTGCGATGATGCCGCGACCCGCGCGCCGTCCCCTGGTCGGTGCGCGCGTTGCAGAAATGAAATCTGTAGCATTGCTATAGATCGTGGCAATTCGGCACTATTCGCGGGCGTTCTTCTATGGCTCTTCAGGTCTTCTTGCTGGCGGACCAGCAAAATTCTATAAATGCTTGCGATACGTCTTTGATTCGATCTGCGGACGATCAACCGTGCCGAGGAGGCGCGCTGGATCATGAGCGACAACGCAGCCAACACCGATTTCATCGGGCTGACGGCCGAGATCGTCTCCGCCTATGTCAGCAACAACACCGTCGCCTCGTCCGACATCCCGGCGCTGATCAATCAGGTGCACGGCGCGCTGCTGCGCGTCTCCAGCGGACAGGCCGGCGCGTCGTCCGAGCCGCTGAAGCCCGCGGTGCCGGTGAAGCGGTCGATCAATCCCGATTTCATCGTCTGTCTCGAAGACGGCAAGAAATTCAAGTCGCTCAAGCGCCACCTGCGCACGCAATACGGCATCACGCCTGAGCAGTACCGCGAGAAATGGGGGCTGCCCGCCGACTATCCAATGGTGGCGCCGAACTACGCCGCCGCGCGCTCGCAACTCGCCAAGCAGATGGGGCTCGGCCAGCAGCGTCGTCGCCGCCGTTAGCGCCGGCTTCCCGCTGCCGCCGGAATCGACAACGCGGCATTGGCGTCGCGCCGGATGCGCTCGACCATGGAGCGGAAGCCGTTGGAGCGCTGCGGGGTGAGATGCTCGCGCAGGCCGAGCTTCTCGAACAGCGCGACGGCGTCGGTCGACAGAATGTCTTTTGCGCCTTTGCCGGAGAACAGCGCGAACAGTATGGCGATCAGCCCGCGCACGATGTGAGCGTCGCTGTCGCCCTCAAAATCGAGCAGCGGGCCGGCCGCGCCGTTCGGCTTGATCGAGGTCGCAAGCCACACCTGGCTCGCGCAACCCTGCACCTTGTTGGCGTCGGTGCGCGCGGTGTCGGGCAGCGGCGGTAGCGCACGGCCAAGCTCGATCAGATAGCGGTAGCGGTCGTCCCACTCCTCCAGCAGCGAGAAATTCTCGACGATCTCGTTGATCGACATAGCCTCTGCCGTCGCGCGACTGCGGTCCGTCATGGCTGATATATAGGGTGGACGGCGAGCGAGGTCGAAGGAAAAACCAGTCCCGATCGTGCGGAGGCGCCAGCGGCCTGAAGTCCAGCGGAGCCCGGAGCCAGGTGCAGCCCTAGGCTTTGGGCGGACCCTTGCGAGGACGCGGCAGCGGCACGGTTTCGGTGCGGACCGGCGGGCCTTGCCAAGCTGGCTCCAGGTCGGCCGGCGTGAGCGTGCTTTGCGAGCCCGGTACGGCCGCCGCCGATTTGACCACCGAACCGGTCGGGGCGTCGCGATCGCCGTCGCCGCGCACCACGCGGTCGCTGATGAACTCATAGACCATCTTGGCGCCGGCCTGGGCGCGCTGGCCGATCACGGCCGCGGCCTGGGCGCCGACCTTGCATGCCTCCGGCTGGCGCTCGCAGAAATTGCTCATGTCGGAGACCGCTGCGCCCGCCGCGACCACCGCGTCGGTGGTTCCGAGCTTGGCGGCCTGGGCGCCGTGCTGCGAGCTGCCGGTTGGCAGCAGCGCCAGCGCGACGATGATCCAGAACGCCACCCGCAACAGAAAGAACATGACCCTGCCTGTGCCGTTTCGAACGTCTTGCTTGGACGCCGCTACAACGCTTGTTGGCGGCGCTGATGACCTCGCCGCATCACACAGGCTAACAGGGAGGGCTGAAGAGGCAGTTCGGGTTTTTGCCCACATTCAAAGCGAATGCCGCGGGAATTTTCGGAAAATTCGAATCGTTTGCTTAGGAATTGATTGACGCTGAAAACCCGCGATTTTCCGCACCGAATCGCTCAGCGGCGCGCGCTCGTACGGCCCGCAATCGAGCGCTTCAACCGCCTGTTCACCATGACCGCGTGGCCTGGCGCGACCGCCGCATTTCGGCGGCCGGCGCTTTAGCACTCGTTTAAGTGCGGTCTGACACGATCTCGCGCAATCAAGGGAGCGCGTCCGCAAAAGCCGGGCGTGTGTCGGAAAAGACGTGGGCCTGCTCAAGCCGATCCGCGACTATATCGATGCGCTGGTGCATCCGTCGGCGCAGCGCGATGCATTGACCGCCTCGCGGCATCGCGCGTTCATCGCGCCGCGCCTGCTTGGCAGCGTCGTGGCGCTGGCGGCGCTCCCGATCTACATCGCCTTGCGCGGCGCACCCGGCGCACTCGAAGTGCTGGTGTTCGCCTGGCTGATTCTGCCGATCCTCACCGCCTATTATCTGTCGCGCACCGGCCAATATGAAAGCGCGCATGTGCTGTCGTCGCTGGCGTTGTCGGGCCTGGTCACTGCGGTTGCCGCCTACACCGGCGGCATCGGCTCTTTCGCCGCGATCTGGCTGGTGATCGTGCCGCTCGAGGCCGCGCTATCGGCCTCGCGTCGCGTGGTGGCGCTGGCCTCGACCTTTGCGTTGGTCGCGGCCGGACTGCTGCTGGTGCTTGGCGTGCAGAACATGCTGCCGGCGCCGGGATCGTCCAGCACCGAGGCCGGCGCGCTGGCCGCGCTCGGCATCATTTCGGCAGCGCTTTATGCCACCGGGCTCGCGCTCGGCGCCGAATCGCTGGCGCGCACGAGCTTCTGGCTGCTGTACGCCGAGGAGGACCGCTACCAACTGCTGGCGCGCAACATGACCGATGTCATCACCCGGCACGGCCGCAACGGCGCTGTGCTGTTCTTGTCGCCGGCGGCCGAGATGCTGTTCGGCGCCAAGGTCGGCGAGCTGCACGGCCACCGCCTGTTCGACCGCGTGCATGTCGCGGACCGGCCGGCCTATCTCACGGCGTTGGCGGATGCGGCGGCGACCGGCGAAGCGCGCTCGGTCGAGTTCCGGGTGCGGCGCGACGCGCCGATTGCCGACAGCGACGATCCAGTCAACCGGACGCAATTCATCTGGGTCGAAATGCGGTGCCGGCCGCTTGATCGCAGCAATGGCGATGCCGGCGCTGAAGACCGCGAGGTGGTCGCCGTCATGCGCGACGTCACCCGCCGCAAGCTTCAGGAGCAGGCGCTCGACGACGCCCGCGCCGAAGCCGACCGCGCCAATGCCGCCAAGGTGAAGTTTCTCGCCAACATGAGCCACGAGCTGCGCACGCCGCTTAACGCCATCATCGGCTTCTCGGACATGCTGATGAACGAGCAGAAGATGCGGCTCGACGCCGCCCGCCGGCTCGAATATGCGCATCTGATCAACGATTCCGGCATCCACCTGCTGTCGGTCGTCAACGGCATCCTCGACATGTCGAAGATGGAGACCGGCGACTTCGAGATTTCGCCCGAGCCGTTTGCGCCGGCGCCGGTGGTCAGCGGCTGCTGCGACCTGCTGGCGCTCAAGGCCCGCGAGCAGGGGCTCGAGCTGGTCATGCGGCTGCCCGACGAGCTGCCGGAGATCGTCGCCGACAAGCGCGCCTTCAAGCAGATCCTGATCAATCTTCTGTCCAATGCCCTGAAGTTCACCGACCGCGGCGGCCGGGTCACGATCGCGGCCAAGGCCGAGCTGGGCGGCCTTGTGATCACGGTCGAGGACACCGGTGTTGGCATCAGCGCCGACGATCTGCCGCGAGTCGGCCGGCCGTTCTTCCAGGCGCGCGGTGCCTACAACCGCCGCCACGATGGCACTGGGCTCGGGCTCTCGATCGTGCAGGGCCTGGTGGCGCTGCACGGCGGCGAGGTCGACATTGCCAGCCGGCTGGGCGAGGGCACGCGCGTGCGCGTCCGGCTGCCGCTCGATTGCGAAGCTGCACGCCCGCCGCGCAAGCCGCAGAACGTGGCGCATCCGGCCTTCGACCGCGTCAGCGCCGCGGTCGAAACGCTCATCAAGAAAACCGCGTAGGCGCCATGCGGGCTGGGACAGCACGAGTGAACGACGATGGTTTGGCCGGACGGCGTACCTTGCGCTTGCCGTTGGTGCTGCGCGCGCTGCCCGTGGTGCTGCGGTGGATGTTGCCGCGCTCGCGCAACTCGATCGCCGGCGCCATCGCCGGCGCGGCTGCAATCGCGATCCTGGTCAACGCGCTGTTCATGCAGTCGGGCCCGCATCCGGCGCCGATCTTTGCCAACAAGCCGGCGCCGATCCTGTCGCCGGCGTTCGGCTCGGTCTCGTCCTTGCTGCCGCAGCAAAAGCCCGGCGATGCCAAGATCGAGGTGCCGTCGAGTACCCGTCCGCGCGCCGATCTGTTGGCCGAGATCCAGCGCGAATTGGCCAAGCGCGGCTTCTACGACGGCGCGACCGATGGGGTCTACGGTCCCAAGACCGATACAGCGATCCGCGATTTCGAGCAGGCGGCGGGGCTACGCGCTTCGGCCGAGCCGAACGAGGCGCTGCTCACCGCGATCACGCGGTCGAACGTCAAGGCGGCGCCGGTCGCCAACAACCGCGCCGACCCGATCGCGCAATTGCTGGCGCCGAACAAGCGGCTGGTCGCGATCCAACGCGCGCTCGCCGAATTCGGCTATGGCCCGATCCAGCCAACCGGAGCGCACGATCCGCAGACCCGCTCCGCCATCGAGCGCTTCGAGCGCGCCCGCAAGCGGCCGGTGACCGGGCAGGTGTCCGAGCAACTGGTGCGCGATCTGGCGGCCATGACCGGGCGACCGCTGGAGTGGTAGCCGGCTTCGAGCGTTCGACATCGACGTTTTGGGCGCCGGCAATTCCACTTTTCGGGATCATGCTCTAAGGATTGTGTCTCGCGGCCTTCCGCTGCGCTCCGGGACCATCGTGCGACTGAAATCCGGCATATGGGTCGCGGCCTACATCCGCCGCTGTCAGATCGAAGGCGCGCCGGCCGTGCTGCGTCGGCGCGGCGCCGAAGAGGCGGGCGCGGTGTTCATCAAGGTGTCCCGCCTCGATGGCACCGCCGAGGTGTTCGGCCCGGCGCCGCAGACCGCCTTCGACGAGGCGCGGCCGGCGGATCGTGCGTTCGTACGCGCGATGAAGAACACGCCGGCGCCGGACGCCGACGCCGAGGCGTATTTGTCGCGTCAGCTCAAATTCGACCCCGACATCTGGATCGTCGAAGTCGAGGATCGCGCCGGCCGGAATTTCCTGGATACCGTGGTGGCTTGACCATCGGCCATCGTCCAGGCGCCGGCGGCGCGCGGCCGGATGACGCCTGCAGATTACGCGCCGTCGGCCCGACGCGTCGGGACGTGCTCGTCCGAGCGGATTTTCGGTCGCGCTGCCGGCGTTGCGGCCGCCTCCCGCGCGCTTTGCCAAAGCTGCGGCTGGTGGGCGGCAGGCTTGCCTTTTTGCGCCGGGTGGCTCGCCTGCCAAATCGCGACCAGGCGAAGCGCCGCCGCGGGCTCGATTTCCTCGTACAGCAGCGCCAGCTCGTAGACCCGTTGCACCGACTGGCTGATTGCCGGGTTGAGGCAAAGCAGGATCCGTTGCAGCACCGCAGCTTTCATTCCGAGCACGACCGCCGCCACCACGATCGGCTCGCCCGACGGGTCGTCGAACACGCGGCGCGCCGGTCTCGCGTGAGATGCCGAGCGTGCGCTCGAGCTCGCGGGCGAACACCTCGCTGTTGTGGCCGAGCGCCGCGGCCTCCAGCCGATGGATCGATTCGCTCGCGATCGCCGGCGGCACCGGCGATGCCGGCCGCAGCGGCGCATAGGGCAGGTTGAGCAGGATCAGCCGGCGGTCGTCCGCGCTGGCGGCAAAGAACAGCTCGTTCAATTCGGCGGCGGCGGAGCCTTGGCCGGCGGATGGCAGCGCCGCCGCGGCCGGCACGGCGGGGTCGACCGCGATTGCCTCGCGCAACAGCCGCCGGCGCACCGCGGCTGGCGCGTTGGCGTAGCCCGCGATTTTTTCCGCGACGATCGAACGGGTCCGCCGATCGACCAGATCGATCAGGCGAAGCGCCAGCTCGGTGTAGTGTCGTTCCTCGTCGGCGGAGTGCGTCGGCTTCTGCACATAGAGGTCGGTCATCACCCGCAGCAGGGTCGGCCGGATGTCGACGCCGTCGCGGTTGGCGAGCTCCACCAGGCTCTGCAGGTTGGGCATCGTCGACACGTCGATCATGGCTCACCCGCACGGGCGCGGAAAATTTGCATTTGACAAACTTACTCCGCGCTCCGTTAGCGGACCGTTAACCATCCGAGTCCTTAATCGCAGAGTCGACCAATCCGACGGCCGTGCAGAAGCGACCGACAGACAGCGGGGCAGAAGCCCGAGCGACCGCTGGAGGAGGAGGGGCATGGGAATCGTGGTGCAATTTCCAGAAGGGCACCGGTCGTTGGGCGGTGGACGTTATGTCGACGCCAATTCCGAGCCTGCAAGCGTGATCATCCTGCCGGTGGTGCGCATCGAGCGGAATCCCGATGAGCCGTCGGACGGTGTGTCCAACCGAGGCAGCGATACGCCGGGCCGCCGCAGGCGGCGACGCAGCTCGCGGTGAGTTCGGATCGCGAGCGGCGATGCGCCGGGCGCTGACGGCTTTCGCGACCGCAGCCTGGCTCGGCCTGCTCGCCGGTTGTGGAGCGACCGGCGATTTCGGCCGCATGCGATACACCGGCGTCAAGGATGACACCCACGCCTGGCTTGGGCCGGCGGCGACGCGCAAAACCAGCCTGCTGACCTGGCAGCACCAACTGACCGACGAAGAGCGCCGGCTGCGCGATCTGGCCTATCCGCTGATCGAGCCGCCGTATGATCGCAACAAGTGGTACAGCGTGCTGGGCGAGCTCGATCTCACGATCCGGCCGTGGCCGTATCCGGATCGGTCCCAATATGCCTCGCATCTGTTCCAGACCGCGTACCGGTCGCAGACTGCGCGCTACAACAAGCTGATCGAGGACATCCGCAACGACGTGATACGGATCGAACCGTTCACCGCCACGGCGCACTATGTCGCCGACATGGATCGCAAGCGCGAGCACGCGCTCGCGGCCTATGTCTCCCGTCCGACCGAGGAGGAACGCCTCAACACGCTCCAGCGCATCAAGGAAAATCGCGCAATCGTGCGTTGGGTGCAGGGCTCGATGGCGGAGCGCTGCCAGTCCTACCGCATTGCGCTCGAGCGGCTGGTGATTGCTGCGCCGGCGCCAGTTTCGGTCGAGGCCGAGCGCGCGCTCACGCTGCTGCAGCAGCGCATCGCCGGCAGCGCTTAAATCACCACTATTGCGGCAGCGGCTGGCATTTCGCCCGCGCCAGGGCGCTCTCGGCCATCGGCATCAGCCCGGCTTCGGGTGCCAGCGCATGCAGCACGATCAGCCCGGTTGGCGTCGGCAATTCCACGATCAGCCGGTCGGCGGCGGTGACGTCCTCCTCCTCCGGCATCTCGTTGCGTTGCGCGGTGGTCATCAAATCGAGCTCGATGATCCTGCGGCCCGCGGCGCGGTCGTTGATGGCGTAATAGGCGACGCCGTGGCGCGTGTAGAACGACACCGACGTATAGGCGGCGCTGACCGGCGCGGTGAGCTTGAGCGGGCCGCTGGCCAGATCGTAGCGGCACACGGCGGTGGCGAAGGCCGGGTCCATGAACGGCATCACCTCGCTCTGCGGCGATGGTTGCGGCACCAAGGTCACGGTGTTGACTGGCGTGATCGGGGCGAGCCGCGAATACGCGTCGAGCGTCGCGGTTTGCGGCAGCAGCAACACCGCCACGAGATGCACGATCCCGCCCAACAGCGCGCCGGACAGCACCCAGAGCAGCAGGCGGATCATGACGGGGCGCTCGTGGGACAGGCCCGCGTGCTGATCGCGGGCATCGGCACCTCGCGGGCCACCCGCGTCGCCACGCCGACCGGAGAATCGTAGAGGCGCAGCACCAGGACGAAGCTGTCGATGCCGTTGGTCGGCAGCCAGTTGCCCGGCCGCGCCCGCGGCGCGGCGATGATATCGAAATTGCCGTCGGCGTGCCGCACGATCTCCTGGCTGGTGAAGCCCTGACGGTCGATCGAGTTGCCGACCAGGCGTCCCTGCGTGTCGTACAGCGTGATGGTCCAGAACCGCGCTTGCGGGGTGATGCCGCTGACCAGCACGTCGCAGCGCCCGTCGAGCGGGCGGCCGCCGTCATCGGCGCGGGCATAGAACGCGACGCCGTCGCCGGATCCCACCGGCAGCTCGCCGCTGCGCGCGATCGCTGCCCGCGCGTAGGGGTCGATATCGCGCGTGCCGGTTTTCGGCCAGGCGGTCCAGGCGCCGATCTGGATCGCGCCGAACGCCGACACCCGGGTCAGCATCACCCATGTGGTGCCGAGGCCGACCACGGCCGCGATCAGGAGAGCGAGCAACGATCCAAGGAGCAAACGCACGATCGATCCGGTCGGAAGGGACGATGCTTGCGGCGGGCCAAGCCGTGCCGCCGTTCAATGAGGCAGATCATAGGTCGGGCGCTTTTGCGGCGCACGGGCTTTTGCAACAATCGTGCGCTAGTTCTTGCGCACCGCGCGCGCCGGCGCGCTGCCCGCGGCCGATGCGAAGGAGTCGGTCACCGGCGGTGCCGACGGATCGGCCGGCAGCTCGGACACAGTGCCGCCGGCCGCCACGAGCTTGCGGCCGGCCTCATCCATGATGCGTTCGATCCGGATCAGCGTCTCGGCGCCGCGCTGGGTGAGCAGCGTTGGCCGCGGCGGGCGGTCGCCGGCGGACGCGACGGCCTGGGTCTGCGGGGTGGCGACCGGCGCCGGGTTGGGGCCCAGCCCCGGGATCGGCCGCAGCTCGACGCCCTGGTGGGCATAGCTCATGATCGCCTGCCAGGTCATCGCCGGCAACGAGCCGCCGGTCATACGGTTGGTCGAGCTGTAGTCGTCGTTGCCGATCCACACGCCGCCGACCATGTTGCCGGAATACGCGACGAACCAGGCGTCGCGATAGGCGTTGGTGGTGCCGGTCTTGCCGGCGATGCGCACGCCGTTGATCAGGGCGCGACGGCCGGTGCCTTCCTCGGCCACCTTGTTCATCATCATGTTCATATCGTGCGCGACCTGGACCGGCATCACCTGGCGCGGCTTGGGACCGTCGCGGTCGAACCGCCAGACCATCTCGCCGGTCGCGGTCCGCACCTCCAGCAGCGCATGCGCGGTAACCGCCTTGCCGGCGTTCGGAAACGTCGCATAGGCCACCGTGTGGTCGAGCACGGTGACCTCGCCGGCGCCGATCGGCAGCGACGGCGTGTCGGTCAGCGGCGTGCGGAGCCCCATGGCGCGGGCCAGCGCAATGATCTTGGCGCGGCCGGCCTTGGGGTTGCCCTTGCCGATCGCGATCGACAGCTTGACCGCGATGGTGTTGATCGAGCGCTTCAGCGCGTCGGTCAGCGTCATCGAGCCGGCGTAGCCGCCCGAGTAATTGTGCGGGCACCAGTTGCCGATGCAGACCGGGCCATCGACCACAATCGAGTTGACCTTCATGCCGTTCATCAGGGCGGCGGCATAGACATAGGGCTTGAACGAGGAGCCGGGCTGTCGCAGCGCGTCGGTCGCGCGATTGAACTGGCTTGCAGTGTAGTCGCGGCCGCCGACCAGGGCGCGCACCGCGCCGTCGAGATCGGCCACCACCGCGGCGGCCTGGCTCGCATGGTAGTCGCGGCCGTATTGGCGGAGTGAATTCTCCACCGCGATCTCGGCCGCGTGCTGCAACCCGGTGTCGAGCGAGGTGCGCACCAGGAACACGCGCTCGTTCATCGATTTCGGGAACGTGCTGACGAGCTTCTTCATCTCGTCGAACGCCCAGTCGAGGAAATAGTTCGGCGAACGGTCGTCGCGGCGATCGAGCGAGGTCGCGGGATTGCGCCGCGCGCCGAACACCTGGCCCTCGGTCATCATGCCGGCCTCGACCAGGTTGTCGAGCACGACGTTGGCGCGGGCGCGGGCGGCCGGCAGGTTGATGTGCGGCGCGAACTTCGCCGGCGCCTTGAACAGGCCGGCAAGCATCGCCGCTTCGGCGAGGTTCACGTCGCGCGCCGATTTGTTGAAATAGAACTGCGCCGCGGCATCGACCCCGAACGCGCCGCCGCCGAGATAGGCGCGGTCGAGATAGAGCTTGAGGATCTCGTTCTTCGACAGCCGCACCTCAAGCCAGGTGGCGAGGAATGCCTCCTTGATCTTGCGCTCGAGCGTGCGCTCGTTGGTCAGGAACAGGTTCTTGGCGAGCTGCTGGGTGATCGAGGAGCCGCCCTGCACCACGCCGCCGGCGCGCGCGTTGGTCAGCATGGCGCGGGCCAGGCCGGGGAAGTCGATGCCGAAGTGCTCGTAGAACCGCCGGTCCTCGGTCGCGAGCGTCGCCTTGATCAGGTGGTCGGGGAATTCCTCGAGCGGGATCGAATCGTTGTGGCGGATGCCGCGGCTGCCGATCTCGTTGCCGTAGCGGTCGAGGAAGGTGACCGCGAGCTCGGACTTCTTCAGCCAGTCGTCGTCGGCGGTCTCGCGGAACGCCGGTAGGGCGAGCGCCAGCATGACGACCAGGCCGCCGGCGCCGAGCGAGGCGCATTCCGAGAACGGCTCGACGAACACCCAGCGCCGCCAGCCGGCGACGTGGAAGCGGTCCATGAACATGGAAAACCGCTCCCAGATTTCGCGCGCCCAGCGGCCGCTCTGGAACAGGAAGTTGTCGAAGCGCGCGTCCGAGTCGAGCAGGAAGCGCTTGATCCTGGCCGTCCAGTCACCCTCGGGATCGGGATAGAGCTCGCGCAACGCCACCTCGCCCTCGATCCATCCGGATCGAGATCAACCCCGGCCTCGAGGGCCTGGGGGGTAGAGTCTCAGCTTTCCCGTAACTTTTAGACCAAGGTGGGGCGGCCATCTATGGCTGCCGGGCCACAGGGTGAATGGATTTCGGGGGAAAATCAGCGGTTTGCCTTATTTCCGGTAAGGGGGGTGTCCCCAGAAATCGCCGATAACCAAGATTGCTCCCTTACCCCCTGCACCAGTGCGCTCCCTCCCGCCACCGCGTCGCGCCGCTGGCGCGGCCCGCCCTGCGATAGGCTCTTGTGGGGGAGGCTTGGGGAGGGGGGTAAGATGCAGGAGGTAGAATCGAATTTACACCTTTCCGAGCGCGCTGCCCGCCCGCAATAGCGGAGATGAGGGTGTGGCACCCGCCTTCGATACTGATATTCAGAGCCCATGACCGCCCCATTCCCCAAGCCCGCGACCGCCCTGGATCCCGACGGCGAGCTGCCGTTCTGGCGGCGCAAGGCCATGAAGGACATGACGCGCGAGGAATGGGAGAGCCTATGCGACGGCTGCGGCCGTTGCTGCCTGAACAAGCTGCAGGAGGACGGCAGCGACCGCACCTTCTACACCAACGTCGGCTGCCGGCTGCTCGACAGCACCGCCTGCCGCTGCACCGATTACCAAAACCGCTCGGAGAAGGTGAAGGACTGCGTCACGCTCTCGCCGCGCAACATCAACCGCATCTCCTGGCTGCCGCCGACCTGCGCCTATCGCCTCGTCGCCGACGGCAAGGATTTATACTGGTGGCATCCGCTGGTGTCCGGCGACCCCGAGACCGTGCACCAGGCCGGCGTTTCAGTCCGCGGCAAGGTCGCCGACAGCGAGGAGAACGTGCCGGACTCCAAGCTCGAGGATTACATCGTGAGCTGGCCGCTGCGCTGGCCTAAAGGCGCGCGCGGTTAGTCGCGCCAACCCTAGATTCAAACTTGCACAGGAATGCACCGAGAGCGTGGCACGGTTGCGCGCATCTGCCCCGCATCCGTAGCCTTTGAATTTTCCGCGCACTCCGGCATGGTGCGGGCGCCGGAAAACCCCACCGCCGTCATGCCCCGGCCCCGGGCCCGGTCATGACGGGCTGATCCCATGCCAGCAGATCAAACGGCGAAGTCTGACGCAGCGCCGACCGCGCCGCTCGACCATTCCGCGATCCGCGCCATCATGGTCGGCATCCTGCTCGCGATGTTCCTCTCCGCGCTGGAGCAGACCATCGTGGCTCCGGCGCTGCCGACCATCGGGCGGATGCTGGGCGACGTCGAGAACCTGAGCTGGGTGGTGACCGCCTATCTGCTCGCCAACACCGCGGTCACCCCGCTGTTCGGCAAGCTCTCCGACATCTACGGCCGGCGGCGTATGATGCTCGGCGCCATCGCGATCTTCCTGGTCGGCTCAGCGGCCTGCGCGCTCGCGCCCAACATGCCGGCGCTGATCGCCGCCCGTGCGCTGCAAGGCATCGGCGGCGGCGGCATCCTGCCGCTCGCTCACATTATCATCGGCGACATGGTGTCGCCGATGGAGCGGGCGCGCTACCAGAGCTACACCTCGATCATGTTCCTGGTGGCGAGCATCGCGGGCCCGGTGCTGGGCGGCGTGCTGACCGACTATGTGCACTGGACCATGATCTTCTGGATCAACCTGCCGCTCGGCCTCGCCGCGCTGTGGATGACCGACCGCGCCTTGAAGAAGCTGCCGCGGAACGACCGGCCGCATTCGCTCGACGTCGCGGGCGCCGGCCTGATGGTCGCGGCAGCGCTCGCGCTGATGCTGGCGATGACCTGGGGCGGCACGCGCTATCCCTGGTCGTCGGCGCCGATCCTCGGACTGCTCGCCGCTGCGGTCGTGCTGTGGGCGGCGTTTGCGGTGCGGCTGTTGCACGCGCCAGAGCCGTTTGTGCCGCTCGACGTGCTGCGCGAGCCGATCATCGGGGCGGTGACGGCGGCCGGGTTCTTTTCGGTCGGCGTTGTCATCGGGCTGTCGATCTTCCTGCCGCTCTATTTCGAGCTGGTGCTGGGATTCTCGCCGAGCGGCTCGGGCACCGCGCTGATCGTATTCCTCGCCGCCGCCACCTTGGGCTCATTTGCGGCCGGCCGGCTGATGGTCGCGACCGCCCATTACAAGCGCGTGCCGCTCGACGGGCCTCGTGCTCGGCCTGATCATGCTGGTGGCGTTCGCGCTCAAGCCTGCGGGGCTTTCGCTGATCGAGGTCTGCGTGCTGCTGACCATCGGTGGCGCCGGCCTCGGCGTGATGTATCCGGTCACCACCACCATCGTGCAGAACACGGTGCGGCCGCAGGCGCTCGGCACCGCGACCGGCGCGCTCAACTTCGCCCGCCAGCTCGGCGGCACCATCATCGTCGCGGCGTTCGGCACCATCCTGCTTGGCGGCTTCGACGCCGGCGGCCATGGGCTCACCCTCGATCTGCTGCGCGGCGGCGCGCGTGGCGCCGCCGATTTCGCCGAACTGTTCCGCGTGATCTTCGCCGCCGCCGCAGGCTTCCTCGCGCTCGGGCTGATCGCTGTCGCGGTGATCAAGGAGCGGCCGCTGCGCGGGCCGGCGCGCAAGTCCCCGGTGGTCTAGGCGTCCGAATCCGTCCCAAATGACGGCGTTCGCTCATAGCTGCCCCGCACCGGCGGGCGTTGAAATCGGCCGCCCGCGGGCCGATGTTGCGGGCAGCATGATGATCGAAAATCGTTTCCGGCGATGAATATTTCGAGAGTGGCGGCGCGAGCGCGCGCCCGCGTGCGATGGAGCGTCCGGCGCAGGCGCAGGCCGGAACGCGGTGCTTCCAAGCAGCCCGCCACGGCGGCCGTCGCGGCACCTGCGCGCGGTGCGATGAGCCACGCCGAGGTCCGCACCATCTTTTTCGGCCTGATGCTGGCGGCGTTTCTCGCGGCGCTGAACCAGACCATCATCGCCACGGCCTTGCCGACCATCGGCCGACATTTCGCCGATTTCGAGAACCTGAGCTGGATCGTCACCGCCTATCTTTTGACATCGACGGCGGTCGCGCCGCTCTACGGCAAGCTCTCCGACATCTTCGGCCGGCGCGCCATGATCCTGGTCGCCATCGGCCTGTTCATGGTCGGCTCGGCGATGTGCGCGGCCGCTCCCAACATGACGATGCTGATCCTCGGCCGCGGCCTGCAGGGCATCGGCGGCGGCGGCATCCTGCCGCTCTGCCAGTCGGTGATCGCCGACGTGGTGGCGCCGCGTGAGCGCGGCCGCTACCAGGCCTATATGGGCGTGGTGTGGGTGACCTCGGGCGTCGCCGGCCCGGTGCTCGGCGGCGCGCTCGCCGAGCATCTGCACTGGTCGCTGATCTTCTGGCTCAACGTGCCGCTCGCCATCGGCGCGGCGCTGCTCACCTACATCCATCTCAAGCGCATCCCACGCCACGACCGCCGCCATAAGCTCGACATACTGGGCGCCGGCCTGATGATGGGTTCGGCCATCCCGTTGCTGCTGGCGCTGACCTGGGGCGGTACGCAATTCTCCTGGAGCTCGCCGCAGATCCTGGGCCTGATCGGGCTGTCGTTCGTGCTGTCCGCGCTGTTCGGCTGGCGACTGGCTGCGCGCGCCCGAGCCATTCCTGCCGCTCACCGTGCTGAACAACCCGGTGATGCGCTGGGGCACCACCTCGGCCTCGCTCGCCATGGGCGTGCAGATCGGGCTCACCATCATCGTGCCGCTCTATTTCGAGGTGGTGCACAAGCTCAGCGCGACCGAGTCGGGCGTGGCGCTGATTCCGATCGCGCTGACCACGCCGGGCTCGCTGCTCGCCGGCCAGGCCATGCTGTACTGGAAGCACTACAAGCGCGCGCCGGTGATCGGGCTGATTTGCGCGCTCGCCTCGCTGGTGCTGCTGATCTGGCGGCCCGACCAGTCGCTCTCCACGGTGATCGTGGTGCTGTCGGTGGTCGGCACCGCGGTCGGCCTGGTGTTTCCGGTCACCACCGTGTCGATCCAGAACGCGGTGCCGCACCACCAGGTCGGCATCGCCATGGGCGCGCTCAATTTCTTCCGCTCGCTCGCCTCGGCCTTCGTGGTGGCGGTGCTGGGCGCGATCCTGCTGGCGGGGCTCGGCGTCGCGCCGGAGCGCTCCGGCCGCGCGGTCTCGGTGATCGCGACGGTTTCCGCGGCCGGCGGTCACGACGTCGCCTTCGTGTTCCGCTGGGTGTTCCTGGCGGCGTGGATCTTCCTTGCCATCAGCCTTGTCGCGCTCCTCCTCATGGAGGAGCGCCCGCTGCGCGGCAGCGTGGTGCCGCCGGCCGACCCGCCGCAGCGGCCGGTGCCGGCGGAGTAGGCATTGCGCCCGAAGCGCCACGCCTGCAATGCAATGCGAATAGCGCTATGGTCCAAGTCGACCATCGGTCGGGAAATATGATGAAGCATTTGACGCGAGTACTGCTTGCGGGCGCTGTGGTTGTCGCCGGCGCTATGCTGGTCGTTTCGGACCAAGCCAGCGCGCAAGCGTGGCCGACCCGCTCGATCAAGCTGATCGTATCGACCGGGCCGGGGCTCGCCACCGACATCATGGCGCGCATGATGAGCGAGGGCCTATCGCGCCAACTTGGCCAACAGGTATTCGTCGAGAACGTGCCGGGCGCCGCCGGCATGATCGGAGCGCAGGCCGCAGCGCGAGCCGCGCCGGACGGCTACACATTCCTATTCGGGCCGGCGTCGTCGCTGTCGTCGAACATGTACCTCTACAAGTCGGTGCCCTACGTGCCGCTGCGGGATTTCGCGCCGGTCGCGATGGTCTGCGATAGCTCGCCGTTCGCGGTGTCGGTCAATCCCGATATTCCGATCAAGGCCATTCCCGATCTGATCGCGTATTCGAAGGCCAATCCGGGCAAGCTGTCGTACGGTGTCGACACGTCCAGCGGCTATGCGGTGGTGATCGGACAATTGCTGGGCAAGCGCGGCGGTGTCGACTGGGTGCAGGTGCCGTACAAGTCGACGCCGCAGATGCTGCAGGACACCGCCGCCGGCACGACGCAACTGATGATCAGCTCGATCGGCGCAGTGCAGGGAATGGTGGCGGGCGGCAAGCTCCGCATGGTCGCAATCAGCTCCGACCGGCGTTTCCCGGGCCTCGAGCATGTTTCGACGATCGCCGAGACGCTGCCTGATTTCCGCATCGAGGGCTGGTTTGCGGTGATGGCGCCTATCGGCACGCCGCAGCCGATCGTCGATCGCATGAACAAGGAGATCGATGCGTTCCTGAAGACCGCCGACCTGCCGCCGAAGCTGAAGAATCTCGGCCTTGCGACCAATGGCGCCGGCACCCCGCAATCGACCGCCGAGTTCATCCAAGCCGAGCAGGACCGCTGGAAGAAGCTCGTCGTCGAACTCGACATCCAGCCGCAATAGAGTGCGCGCGATGGCTGGCACGCCGCGACAAGTGCTGCTGATCGGGAGCATCCCACTTCGGCCGGTCTCGAAGGTTTTCACGGCCGTCGCCGAACATCTCGGCACTCTTGCGCCGCGCATTCCCGACGGCGAGATGATGGGCTGGCTGCGCAATGTCTGGCGTTCGCATGCGATGAACCCGGCGCTGCATCAGGTGGCGATCGCAAAGCTCAACGGCCGGGCGGCCTCGGGCGTGCCGATCTACCGGCTGAAGCCCGATGCAAAGCCAACTGATCTCAAGCTCGGGCCATACGGCTATGCGAAGAACGCGGCGGCGTCTTACGCCGAATTCAAGCGTCTGCGCGACGAGGGCACGATTCCCGCGGGCACCCGGATGCAGGTGACGATGGCGGGACCGGGGACCACCTGCTTCGGCGTCCAGATGGATGCAGCTGAACTTCTGCCGATCGCGAGCGCAGCGCTGTGGGCCGAAATCGAAGACATCCTCGCTGCGATCCCAGCGGATGACCTCACCATCCATCTCGACGTCGCGATGGAAGCCGAGAAGGAGGAATATCTTCGTCGTCCCGAAGCATTCGACACGCCGATCCAGTCGACGTTCTACTGGACGCAAAGCCAGATGGCGGATTCGGTCGCCGCTCTTGCCAACAAGATTCCGCCCGCGGTCGAGCTTGGCTTCCACATCTGCTCGATCTGGCACCATTGGCCGGACAGCGGCCAGGACAATGCCGTCCTGGTCGATACCGCGAACGCGCTATCGCAGCGCATCCGCCGGCCGATCGGCTACATCCACATTCCGGTGATCCCGGAGCACGACAAGCCGGAGCACTACGCGCCATTCAAGGCGCTGACGCTTCATCCCGAGACCAAGTTGATCCTTGGCCTGATCAATCTCGCGGACGGTCTGGAAGGCGCCAGGCGTCGTGTCGCCCTGGCGGAGGCCGTGGTGTCTGATTTCGGCGTTGCCACGTTCTGCGGGTTGGGGCACCCACCGGTTTCCGGCGGTTACGAAGCCCAGCGCCGCGAAATGGGATTGCAGGCGATCAAGTCCACGACCGAAGGCCAAGCACCCACCCATCCGGGCTTGCGGCGCGCCACGCCCGAAACCATCGACGATGTGCTCGATCTGCATCGCCGGGTCGCGGCGCTGTAGAGCGGCGCTAGTGTCGCGATTCGGAAGTTCGCCCGAGTTCTCAGCGCGCTCCTGAGCGAACTTCCGAATCAAAGCGACACTAGCAACATTATGATTCTAGTGTCCCTTTGAACCCGAAGTTCGCAAAAGAGCTTGCCGCCCAATCGTGCGAACTTCGGGTTCGGGACACTAGCGGCTTCGCACTGCTCGATCCGCAAAGGATCAACGTCAGGACGCGGATCGCCGCAGCGACAGCGCGGTCCGCAGCGCATTCACGACCTCGGCGAACATGGCGCCTCGGATTGCGCTGGTGGCGTCGCGAAAGCTGACGATCGGCTTTTCCGGCAGCGGAAGGTGACGGTCGGCGGCATCGGCGTGCTGCTCCGATACAAAACCATCGCCGAAAATCGACTGATGTTGACGCGGACTGCGGGGGATGCGCATGACGTCCTCCCTTCAAGCCATGGTGGGAGGTTCCGCCGGATGCGACCTCTCGTGAAGTGCGCAAAGTCACAGCACAGAAATGGCTCGCGTCGGGCCAAAAAGCCCTGCAGGCAAATAGCGGTCGAACCACTGCTACCGGGTCGTCTTGCCGTGCCCTATCCCGCCAGGCGCACGGCACCTGCGCCGCTCGACAATCGCGCCTGGGCCGCGAGTCGGATCGGCGCGTTGACCGCGCCAAAGCCTTGGTAGCCGCGGCGCTCGACGATCTCGAAAAAGAACAGACCGCCGATATTCGAGGTGTAGGCCTGCAGATATTCGCCGGAATCGTCGCGGTCGTACAGGATGTCGTGGGCGCGCAGCAGGTCGAGCCGTTCGCGCGGCAGGTCGATACGCGCCTCGAGGTCGTCATAATAGTTTTCGGGGATCGGCAGCATGGTGACGCCGTTCTGGCGCAGCCGCTTCACGGTCGCAACGATGTCGCGGCTTGCAAACGCGATGTGCTGCACGCCGGAGCCGAAATACTCGGTGAGGAAGCGCGACGACAGCGTCTGCTGGCTCTGCGAGGCGTTGAGCGCGATACGCAGCGCCCCATCCGGGCTCTGCACCACCTGGCTGCGGACGATGCCGCCCGGATCGATGACGTCGAGCTGCGGCGTTGGTCTTGACGTCGAGCAGCGCCGTGTAGAACAGCAGCCACGACAGCATTTCCTCGTAATGCATCGACTGCGAAATGTGGTCGATGGCGACCAGGCCGACGTTGCCGTTGCCGGCCGGCTGCGCCGGACGCCGGAAGTCGATGTCCCACAGCCGGCCGAGCTCGCTGCCGGGATCGACGAAATAGACGAGGCTGCCGCCGAGCCCGCGCACCGCCGGGATTTCCAGCTCGCCCGGGCCGACCGCCTGGCGGAACGGCGTGTCGCGCAGCTTCTCGGCGCGGTCGAGCGCTGAGCTGGCGCTGTCGAGCTTGAGACACATGGCGCAGACCGAGGCGCCGTGGCTGATCTGGTAGGAGTGGGCAAAGCCCTCCTGGTCGGAGTTGAGCACGAGGTTGATCGCGCCCTGCGACCAGTGGGTGACGGCCTTGGAGCGATGCTCGCCGGTCTTGCGGAAGCCCAGCCCGGTGAACAGCCGGGCGAGCTCGCTCGCCGCCGGCTCATCGGCAGCGAATTCCAGGAACTCGACTCCGAGGCAGCGCGCGCGCGGCGGCATCTGCGGCGCGGCATCGGCCGGCATGCCGGCGTGGCCGCGCAACTGGTCGAGCAGGTAGATCAGCGAGCGCTGGCCGTCGAGGGCGACACCGCGCGGCGAGCCGGCGCGGAACTGATCGTTGAAGATTTCCAGCGAGAGCAGGCCCTGATAGCCGGTCGCCAGCACCGCATCCATGAAATCGAGCAGCGGGAACTCGCCCTGGCCGGGGAAGCAGCGGAAGTGGCGGCTCCAGTTGATCACATCCATCTCGAGCCAGGGCGCGTCGGCGAGCTGCACCAGCGCGATCTTGTCGCGCGGGATCGAGCGGATCGCCTTCAGCTCAGTCTTGCGGGCGAAGATGTGGAAGCTGTCGAGCGTCAACCCGACCGCCGGATGGTCGGCGCGGCGCACCACCTCCCAGGCGTCGCGGTAGTCGCTGATATGGCGGCCCCAGGCCAGCGCCTCGAAGCCTACGCGGAGGCCGCGTTTTTTGGCGCGCTCGCCGAGATCGTGGAAGTCGGCGGCGGCGCGATCGATGCCGCCCAGCGAGTCGGGCGCGACGTTGCTGCAGATCATCATCAGGTCGCAGCCGAGCTCGCCCATCAGGTCGAACTTGCGCTCGGCGCGGGCGAAGGTCCGGCTCCGTTGCGGCTCCGGCATGCCTTCGAAATCGCGGAACGGCTGAAAGGTAACGATCTTGAGGCCGAGCGAGGCAACCAGGCGAGCGACGTCCTGCGGCGTGCCGTTGAACGATAGCAGGTCGCTTTCGAAAATCTCGACGCCGGAAAAGCCCGCGGCCGCGATCGCCTCGAGCTTCTCGGCCAGCCCGCCGCTCAGCGATACGGTTGCGATCGAGGTTTGCATCGCGCGATGCTCGTTGCGGGCGTCAAACTAGCCCAATCCCGGCAGGTGTTGCGCTCGAAATTGGCGGCGGCGGCGCACATCTCCACAGCCGCCTAACATCCGGCGGCGGTCGGCGTTGCAGGTCTTCAATCAAAAAAGCAATCAGGCTCTGGCGCACAGGCCAAAACATGAGGACGGCGCGTTGACGCCGTCCTCGGTCCAATCCGGATCGCTGTCGGAGTCGCCGCGCGCGCTCAGGCGTTTAACGCGTGAGGCCTCGACGCACCGTTTCGATCTCCGTCGCGCGTAACGACGTTAGCCTGCATGTGCCCGCACTCGTTGCACTCATAGGTGCAGAGGTCGGCGTGTTGGTTGTCGGAGATGCTCTCAAGCCCGACAAACCGAGTCGGCTTGGCACAGAGTTCGCATGCTGGGCACGCCAGGGCGGCAAGCGCTTGAGCCTGGGCGGCGGAGCGTCGGGTTTTGGGCTGCTGTTTCATGCCGCCATTTTGCTCACGAACCAGCCCTTCTGACAAGCCCAAAATCGAAATTCTTTGTTTAAAATCAATGACTTACATTGCGCCAACGGCTGGTTCGGCTGGCAATGCGCCGACGATGGAACAAAATCTCTTTGGGGAAATTGAGTAAGCAGCTTAAAATATTTAAATGACAGGAAGGGCGTACTAGGGGTAAATGACTTGGAGAGCGTAAGAAGCGCGAAACACAGGAGGGAGAAATGGCGCGCCTCATGCGTGGCGAACGGCTGCAACTCATGCTGACGCCTGATGAATTGGTCATACTCGACGACTTCCAATTCAAGCAGCGGATGCCCAGCAGGGCGTCGGCGGTGCGCGAATTGTTGAGGCGCGGGCTGGCCGCTGAGGGCTACGATCAGGCGGCCTTCGGGACGAAATCGAGCGACTTCGGGATTGGCGGGGCGTCGCCGATCGCGCGCGACGGGAAATAAGGCCGCGGGTGTCGCCCGCGGCGGCGCAGCGATAAGCTTGCGCCGACCACGGGCCCCTCATGAAAGCCATCCTGCTGACACGGACCGGCGATCCGTCCGTGCTCGACTATGTCGAGGTGCCGACGCCGCGGCCAAAGCCCGGCGAGGTGCTGGTCAAGGCCGACACCATCGGCGTCAGCCGGCCGGAGCTGCTGGTGCGGCGGGGCGCCTATCAATGGATGCCGCCGCTGCCGGCGATCCCCGGCATCGAGATGACCGGCACGGTGGTCGAACGCGGCGCCGAGGCATCGACCCTGGCGCTCGGTCAGAAGGTGTTCATCAGCGCGCGCGAACTGCCGGTGCGCGCCGGCTGCTACGCCGAATACATCGCGGTGCCCGAGCGCGCGCCGTTCGCTCTGCCGCCACAGACCGATCTCGAGGCGGCGGCCTGCCTGTCCAACTACCAGGTGGCATGGCACCTCCTGCACACCGCGACCCGCGGTGCGCCGGGACAGACCGCGCTGATCGGCCAGGCGTCGGGCGGGCTCGGCAGTGCCGCGGTCGAGCTGGCGCGGCTTGCCGGCATGACCGCGATCGCGCTGGTCGGCACGCCGGACAAGGCGCGCGCGCTGAAGGCCTACGGCGCCGATCACGTCATCGACCACAGCCGCGAGGACGTCGCCGCGCGGGTCGCCGACATCACCGGCGGCACCGGCGTCGACCTGATCCTCGACGCGGCCGGCGGGCCTTCGCTCGCGCGCTATCTCGCCATGCTGGCGCCGTTCGGCCTGCTGGTGTCGTACGGCCGGCTGCAGGGCGGCATGGCGCCGGATGTGGTGTCCGGCCTGGAGCAGGGCGCGGGCTATCTCAATAGCGGCGCGCTACGCGTCTTCACCATGCACACGCTCGACGACCAGCCCGCGCTGCGGGCGCAGTCGATGCGCGATCTGGTCGGCAAGCTCGGTGCGGGCCAGATCCGGCCGCTGATCCACGCCCGGCTGCCGCTGAAGGACGCCCGCCGCGCGCATGAAATGATCGAGGCGCGGCAGGTGATCGGCAAGGTGCTGCTGAAGCCCTAACGCGGCCGTGGCACGTCTCAGGCTTGAACTAACTCTTGCCGAGCCCGCGGCTGATCAGCCGCGCCAGGCGGTCGGAGAAGGCGCGCGCGTCGCTCGGGCGCTCGCCGTCGAGCACGCGCGCCTCGTCGAACAGCAGATGCGCGGCGTCGTCCTTGAACGCGGTCTCGTCGTCGCCGAGCTCGGCCAGCGCCATCACCAGGCTGTGGCGCGGGTTGATCTCCAGCACCGGCTTGCGTCACCGACACCACCCGGCCGGAGCCGGCGAGCAGCTTTTCCAGCGATCGGTCGGCGCCGCCTTCGCCGGCCACCAGGCAGACCGCGCTGTCGGTCAGCCGCTCGGAGGCGCGCACGTCGGAGACGGCGTCGCCGAGCGCGGCTTTGACGAAGGCGAGGAAGCCGGTCACGGCGGGGCTCGCTTCGGGCGCCGGCGCATCCTTGGCGTCGAGCAGCGGGATCTTGGCGAGGTCCGGCGCGCCCTGCGTCACCGACTTGAATGGCTTGTCGCCGAAGCGTGGCCACATGCTGGTCCACAGGCTGTCGACCAGATCGGACAGCAGCAGCACCTCGATGCCGCGGGCGCGGAAGCCTTCCAGGTTGGGCGAGGCTTCGAGCCGGGCCAATTCCTCGCCGGCGATGTAATAGATCGCGTCCTGGCTCGGGCTTCATCGCCGCCACATAGTCCTTGAGCGTGCGCCGCGGCTCGGGCGAGGCGGTGGTGCGAAAGCGCGCCAGCGCCAGCAGCTCGTCGCGCCGCTCGTGGTCCTCGTAGATGCCCTCCTTGAGCACCGAGCCGAACTCGTCCCAGAGCTTGCCGTAGGCCTCGGCGTCGCTGTCGGCGAGCTTGCCGAGATCGCCGAGCACGCGGCCCAGCACGTTCTTCTTGATGGCGGCGAGCAGCGGGCTTTCCTGGATCATCTCGCGCGAGATGTTGAGCGGCAGGTCGGCGGAATCGACCAGCCCGCGCACGAAACGCAGGTAGCGCGGCAGGATTTCGGCGTCGTCGGTGATGAACACGCGCTTGACGTAGAGCTTGACGCGGCCCTTGCGGTGCGGATCGAACAGGTCGAACGGCCGCGCGCCCGGCACGAACGACAGCGCGGTGAACTCGTGGCGGCCCTCGGCGCGGTAGTGCACGGTCAGCGCCGGTTCGTCGAACTGGCCGGCAATGCCGCGGTAGAAGTCGGTGTAGTCCGCGGCCTCGATCTCCGACTTCGGCTTGGTCCACAGCGCCGCGCCATCGGCGATCTCGGCCGGCTCGGCGCCGGGCTTGTCGACGATCGCGATCGGCACCGGCACGTGGCCGGATTGCGCGGTGACGATGCGGTCGATGTTGAAGCGCTCGGTGTAGGACTTGGCGTCCTCCATCAGATGCAGGATCACGCGGGTGCCGCGCGCTGGTGCCGCCTCCGGGGCGGCCGGGCGCGACCGTGAACGTGCCCTTGCCGTCCGACGACCAGCGCCAGGCGTCGGCGCTGCCGGCGCGGCGCGAGATCACCTCGACCTGGTCCGCCACCATGAAGGCCGAATAGAAGCCGACGCCGAACTGGCCGATCAGGCGTCGCGCCGTCGCCGTCCTTGCTCGCCTGCCAGCCGCTCGACAAAGGCGCGCGTGCCGGAGCGGGCGATGGTGCCGAGCGCCTCGACCATCTCGTCGCGGCTCATGCCGATGCCGTTGTCCTCGACCGTGAGCGTGCGGGCGTCGGCGTCGATGCCGAGCGTGATGCGCGGCTTGGGGTCGTCGCCGAGCAGGGCGGGCTCGGCGATCGCCTCGTAGCGCAGCCGCTCGCAGGCGTCGGCGGCGTTGGAGATCAGCTCGCGCAGGAAAATCTCTTTATCGGAATAGACCGAATGCACCATCAGCTGCAGCAGCTTGGCGACATCGGCCTCGAACGCATGGCTCTCGGGCTTAACCCCGGCGGTATCGGTCATGGCAGGCGATCATCCAGGCTGGTTCGACCGCGCAGGAGATGGCGGGAAAACCGGTAAAATTCAAGATGCCGGCGGCTCGCTTGGCGGCCGCCGCAAGGCTTGGGCGCCAAGGCCTGCGGCCCAAGGCTTGCGCGCCAAAGCTAATGCGCAGCGCCTGCTTCATTCCGGACCATATCGGCGGGGTGCGCTGTGACGTTTCGCACGGATGCGACGTGCCGGAGCTAGCGTTGTGATGTTTGGCACTTCAAGCGCGTGCGGCGCGGATCCAGGTTGGTGATGACATCGAACAAGGGAGGCCTCCATGTCCCCCAACACCGAGCCGCATCCGAAGACTTCCAGCCCGCTGTTTTCCGTCGTCGGCCCGGCCTTCGTGCCGGAGCAGCGCGACGACGGCTCCCCACGCGGTGCATCCGCCGGAGAACCCGCAGCCGGAAACCGGTGTGGCCGGCATCTGGCTGGTGTTCTACCTCGCGCTCGCGGCAATCTCGCTGGTGACCAGCGGCGGCGCGACCCGGATGATCGAGTTCGCAGGCTTCGTCATGAAATGACGAGATGCAAATGATGAAAACACCGGGTGAGCGCCGAGTCGGAGCCCCGTTCATTGGCAGGACCCCGTCCCCGACATCGTCCGCGATCCGGTGCTTGGGAGTAATCTTATAAGTTGTTGTTTCACATCGATAATCATCGACGTGTGACGTTTCGCACTTCACCATGGCGCGTCGCGGGGATCATGCTCACACCACGATCCAAGCAGGAGGCCGTCATGTCCTTCACCACCGCGAACAGCCCGACCCGGTTCTTCAGCGTCGTCGGCCCGGCCTATGTCGCCGAGCGCCACGCCGACCGGTCCGGCCACCTGGCCGTGCGCTCGGACCTCGAAGCGGTCGAAACCGGCGTGAGCGGGCTGTGGGTGGCGTTCTTTGCGGCGATCGGCGTTTCGCTGATCAACAACAGCCAGGCCGCCAAGGCGTTGCAGGTCGCCGCCACGGCGCTGCACTAGGCCAGGGCCCTAATTCGGCTGATCCACCGGATCGCACCGTTCGGTTGAGCCGCTCGCGCGCTAGTGTCCCGAACCCGAAGTTCGCACGATCGCGCGGCAAGCTCATTTGCGAACTTCGGGTTCAAAGGGACACTGAGAATCATAATGTTGCTAGTGTCGCTTTGCTTCGGAAGTTCGCTGCAGGAGCAAGCTGAGAACTCAGGCGAACTTCCGAAATCGCGACACTAGTCGCTCTGAACCATGCGGACCATTTCGGGCACGTTGGTGATCACGAACGCACCCCGCCGCTTCACCAACAGGCCGGCGCGCTCGAGCGCCTTCAGTTCGCGCGCCACCATCTCGCGCCGGGTGCTGACCCGCGCCGCAATGTCGGAATGCACCGGCGGCGGCGACACCAAAGCCTGACGTTCGTCGTTTGGGTCGGGCCGCGACCGCCGCAGCAGCTCGGCGTAGATGCGGTGCTTGACGTCCATCGAGCTGAATTCGTTGATCCGCTGATCGAGCGTGCGGATGCGCCCGACCAGCTGCTTGAGCAATTGCTCGCTGATGTCAGGATGGCCGCGCAGCACGTCGCGGAACACCGGGGCCGACATCACCGCGATGGTGGCGTCGGTAATGGCCAGGATGCCAGCCGAGCGGGGTTGCCCATCGATCGCGGCCATCTCGCCGAAATAGCCGCCGGCGTTGATGTCGGCGAGAATCACCTCGCGGTCGGGTGACGGCGTGATCAGCACGCGCACGACGCCGCTGGTCAGGAAAAAGATTTCGGTGCCGACGTCGTCGCGCTCGATCAGCCATTCCTTGGCCTTGGCGTGCCGCCACTGGCAGCGGCGCTCCAACGCAGAGAGCTCCTTGGGCTCGATCGGGCGAAGCAGCGCGACCTTGTCCAGGCTTTCGTGCGGCATTGAACCCGCCCCTTGCGCGTCGGCCGCTCGGCCGACATTGCCCAGCCCGCTGCCGTGTAATCGCGGGCTTTACGGGGCGCCACGATAGTTTTCCGGCCCAGCACTTGCAATCGGCCTGCGGCAATCCAGCCGCATATAGGCAGCCCCATGGCAGCCCCTATCGGCTCTGTCGGGCGTCCGGCACAACGGCATTTTCGTCACGTTGGCAACCATTCGACTATGATGGGCCAGGGCAGAAGACGGATGGACATCATCATCATCGGCGGCGGCATCGGCGGGCTTACGCTCGCGCTGACGCTGCATGCTTCCGGCGCAGGCCATCGCGTCCGGGTGTTCGAGGCCGCGGCCGAAATGCGCGCGCTCGGCGTCGGCATCAACCTCGGCTCCCATGCCATGAAGGAGATGAGCGCGCTCGGGCTTGAGGACGCGCTGGTCGCGACCTCCTGCCAGCCCCAGGACTATGCGTTCTTCACCCGCCACGGCCAGCTGGTCTACCGCATGCCCTACGGCAGGGCGGCCGGGCATCTGTGGCCGCATGTCTCGCTGCTGCGCTCCGACCTGCAACGCGTGCTGCTCGGCGCGGTTTATCAGCGGATCGGCACGGCAAACTTCCACACCGGTCATCGCTGCACCGGCATCGAGCAAAGCGGCAATCGCGTCACCGCGCATTTCGTCAGCCCGGAAGGCAACGCGCTGCCGTCGCAGCAAGCCGACCTGCTGATCGCCTGCGACGGCGTGCATTCGGCGGTGCGCGCGCAGTTCTATCCGAACGAAGGGCCGTTCTGCTTCCGCGGCATCAATCTTTGGCGCGGCACCACGACCATCAAGCCGCTACTGACCGGGGCCAGCATGGCCCGCATCGGCGCGCGGCACTCCACCATCATCATCTATCCGCTGCGCAACAACTATGACGGCAAGGGCAACCAGCTGGTCAATTGGGTCTGCGAGGTCGAGCGCGACGTGGCGGTGCCGGTCGACTGGAACAAGCCGGGGCGGCTGGAGGACTTCTTCCCGGTCTATCAGCAGTGGGTGTTCGACTGGATGGACGTGCCGGCGCTGATCCGCGGCGCCAATCAGATCCTGTCCTATCCGATGGTCGACCGCGATCCGCTGCCGCGCTGGAGCTTCGACCGCGTCACGCTGCTGGGCGACGCGGCGCATCCGATGTATCCGCAGGGCGGCAACGGCGGCGCGCAGTCGATCCTCGACGCGGTGGCGCTCGCGCGACTGCTCAAGGGCGAGCCCGAGCCGGTCGCGGCGCTACGCGCCTATGAGGCCGAGCGGCTGCCCGTGACCAGCAAGATCGTCGTGCAGAACCGTACCGCGCCGCCCAATCTGCTGGTCGACCTGGTCGAGCAGCGCACCGGCGACAAGCGCTTCGAACGGCTCGAGGATGTCATCAGCCAGGATGAGATGAAGGCGATCGTCGAGGACTACCAGAAGACCGCCGGCTATCACGTCAACCAGATTTCGCGACCATCATGAACGCAGCCCCACTGCGGGCTTGCGCGCTCCCTTCCAAGCAGAGAAAAGGATGAAGCCATGCCCGACACCGCAGCGTCGCTCAAGCTCACCATCGACGGCGCCATGAAACTCTTGCAAGCCGCGATGGCCAAGGCGCGCGACATGAACGTGCCGCAATGCATCTGCGTGGTCGACGCCGGCGGCCATCTGCTGGCCTTCGCCCGCATGGACGGCGCGTTTGCGCTTTCTGTCGATACCGCGCTGCGCAAGGCGCAGACCGCGGCGTCCTATGGCGTTGCGACCGGCGATATCGCCGCCGGCATCGACCTCAAGCTCGCCATTGCCACCGAGGGCAAGCGCATCAACCTGCCGGGCGGGCTGCCGGTGATTGTCGACGGCCATGTGATCGGCGGCATCGGTGTCGGCTCGGGCACCGGCGAGCAGGACAAAGAGGTTGCCAAGGCGGCGCTGGCGGCATTTCCCGGCGCGCAGCGGTTCTAGCCGGGCTTGCAGGCGGCTTTGCCGTTTTGCCGTAACCCGCCCACAAGTGGATGAAATCGCCCGGGCGAACGCGCTAAACTGGTCCCGGGAAAACTCAACAAGGAGGGTCCCATGAAGAAGCTCACTTTGATTGTTGCCCTGACGTTTCTTGCCGGGCCGGCATGGGCCACGTGCAAAAGCGATGCAGCCGACAAGAAGCTCGCCGGCGCTGCGCTGAAGTCGTTCATGACCAAGTGCGAGAAGGACGCCAAGGCGGCCTGCGCGAAGACCTCGAAAGACATGAAGCTCGCCGGCGCCGCCAAGACCAGCCACGAAAAGAAGTGCACGACCGACGCGGTCGGCAGCTGACCCCAGTCAGGACCGTGCGCAAAGTTGCATGGATTCACATGGGGGCTGATGGGCCCCGGCCAACACGCGCCCGCCACGTTGGCGGGCGCATGGACAAGCAGACCGGCGAATGGGGGAAATGGGGCTGCCATGGCGGATGACGGCAAGACATTGTTCATCGGCAAGGGCGAGAAGGCGCAGGCGCTGGCGCTCGCCTTCGGCAACCGCCACGGGCTGATCACCGGCGCGACCGGCACCGGCAAGACCGTCACCTTGCAGGTGCTGGCCGAAGGCTTCTCGCGCGCCGGCGTGCCGGTGTTTGCCGCCGACATCAAGGGCGATCTCTCCGGCATCGCTGCGGCCGGCGAGGCCAAGCCCGCCTTCGTCGAGCGCGCCAAGCAGATGGGCTTCGATTACCAGCCCGACGAGTTCCCGGTCGATGTTCTGGGACGTGTTCGGCGAGCAGGGCCACCCGATCCGCGCCACCATCGCCGAGATGGGGCCGCTGCTGCTGTCGCGCATGATGGACCTCAACGACACCCAGGAGGGCGTGCTCAACATCGCCTTCCGCGTCGCCGACGAGCAGGCGCTGGCGCTGCTCGACCTCAAGGACCTGCGGGCGATGCTCGCCTTCGTCGCCGACCACGCGGCCGAGCTCCAGGAGCAATACGGCAACGTGTCGCCCGCGACCGTCGGCACCATCCAGCGCCAGCTGCTGGTGCTGGAGCAGCAGGGCGCACCGAAGTTCTTCGGCGAGCCCGCGCTCGACATCCAGGACCTGATGCAGAACGATCGCGACGGCCGCGGCATCGTCAACATCCTGGCGGCCGACAAGCTGATGCAGAGCCCGCGGCTCTACGCGACCTTCCTGCTCTGGCTGATGTCGGAACTGTTCGAGGAGATGCCCGAGGTCGGCGATCTCGACAAGCCGAAGCTCGTGTTCTTCTTCGACGAGGCGCATCTGCTGTTCAACGACGCGCCCAAGGCGCTGCTGGAGAAGATCGAGCAGGTGGTGCGGCTGATCCGCTCCAAGGGCGTCGGCGTCTATTTCGTGACGCAGAACCCGCTCGACGTGCCGGAAACGGTGCTGGCGCAGCTCGGCAACCGCGTGCAGCACGCGCTGCGCGCGTTCACGCCGCGCGACCAACGCGCGGTGCGCGCCGCGGCGCAGACCTTCCGCCCCAACCCCAAGCTCAACACCGAGCAGGTGATCACCGAGCTCGGCAAGGGCGAGGCGCTGGTGTCGTTCCTGGAGGGCAACGGCGTGCCGGCGGTGGTCGACCGCGCCATGATCCGCCCGCCGTCGGCGCGGCTCGGCGTGCTGACGCCGGAGGAGCGCAAGGCGGTGATCGTAAAGAGCCCGATCAAGGGCAAGTACGACACGCGCGGTGGATGCGGAATCGGCCTTCGAAATATTGCAGAAGCGGATGCAGGACCCGAACGCGCCGGGCGGCACCGCGCAGGGCGCGCCGGTGCCGGAGGGCGGCGGCCTGCTCGGCGGGCTCGGCTCATTGCTGGGCGGCATTTTCGGCACCAACCGGCCGCGCGGCCAGCGGCTGTCGACCGGCCAGGTCATGGCGCGCGAGATCACGCGTTCGGTGACGACGCGGGTGGCTGGCAAGGTGGTGGGCGACCTCGGCAAGTCGCTCGGCGGCTCGGTCGGCGGCACCGTCGGCCGCGCCATCGTGCGCGGTGCGCTCGGCGGAATTTTGCGGCGGTAACGCTCTGAGAGTTTATAGGGCTCGCGCCGACAAAACCCGACTTACCGCCACAGCTCCTTGCTGGCGATAGTGGCGCCCTCGGTCAAAGCCTCGAGCTTGGCCCAGGCGATCTGCGGATGGATGCGGCCGCCCAGGCCGCAGTCGGTCGAGGCGATGACGTTCTCGCGTCCGGCTACCTCCGCGTATTTGACGATCCGGTCAGCGACCAGGCGCGGATGCTCCACCACATTGGTGGCGTGGCTGACGACGCCCGGGATCAGCAGCTTGCCGTCCGGCAGCGCGCCGTCCTGCCAGACCCGCCACTCGTGCTCGTGGCGGACGTTGCCGGCCTCGACCGAATAGGCGCCGGCTCTGACGCGCAGCATCACGTCGAGGATGTCGGCGAGCGGAATGTCAGTGGTGTGCGGGCCGTGCCAACTGCCCCAGCAGATGTGATAGCGGATGCGATCCTCCGGCAGGCCGCGCAGCGCATGGTTGAGCGCTTCGATGCGGACCAGCGCGAATTTCTTGTATTCGGCGAGCGGCGGCTCCGGATTGATCATATCCCAGTTGTCGGAAAGGCTCGGGTCGTCGATTTGCAGGATCAGGCCCGCGTCGACGATCGCCTGGTATTCCTCGCGCATCGCCTCGGCGGCGCCGACGACGAAATCCTCCTCGGTCCGATAGTGCAGGTCCTCGGCGCGGGCAAAGCTCGCCGGCGCGACCGAAGTCATAAAGCCTTCCTCGATGCCGTTTGCGGCCATCGCCTGCTTCAGGTTGTCGATGTCGGCCTTGGTCTGGGCCTGGCCCTTGTAGCGGATCGGCCCGGTGCAGACCGGACGGCGGGTGCGGCGCGTCGGCGCGCTACCGATCAGCCCACTCGACTGGTCCTGGTAGAACTCGCCGAACCGCTTCCAATCGCGGCGGTTGCCGAAGCTGGTCAGCGCGAGATCGGCGACACTCGACTTCTTGTGCTCGGACGCCGGAATCGTGTCCGGCGCACTGAAGCCGTTGAGGCGCTCGAAGGCGTAGTTCCACCACGGGGCGTAGTCGTAGGTCTGACTGGCCGGCTTGCCGAATTCACCGTCGTTGATGATGTCGATGCCGGTGTCGCGCTGCCGCCTGACGACACCGGCCACGGCGGAGGCGAGGGTGGCGGCGTGCGCCGACTCCGCCTGTGCCCTCGGCGCGAGCACGAAACGACGCCAGCAGATCGGCCGGCCGCGACAGGCTGCCGACGTGGGTGGTGAGGATGCGATGCTCGCTCCGCTTCATGGATGAGTTCCTTGGTTCGGGCGCCGGCTCAATGGCCGGAACTTGAGTTCCGCTTTGGTGTTTTCCCCCAGTGCCGCCAAACGGTGCAAGAGGGGGAACTCAACGGAGTGGAACCATGAGAAGGCTCCTTTTAACCTCGGCCGCAGCGGCGTCGCTCGCCTTCGGCCTTGCAACGGTCCAGGCGCAGGACAACCCACGTGAACGGATGCCTGGGGCCAACCAGTCGCAGCAATCTGCACCGCCCGCAGCCAACGAGCAGCGGAACCGCGCCCTGCCGCGAAGCCAGCGAAGCTCAAGCCAGATCGCTCCAAGCCAGACTGGCGGCCAAGCTGGCCCAAACCGGGCCGCCTCAAGCGGAGCCAATCAGATGCAACGCGGCGCGTCCGACGCCCGCGCGCAGAAAGAGGGTACGAGCCCCGGTCAAGCCGAACGGTTGAGGTCGAATCAAGCTCGCGAACGCTTGGGCGACCGGCCACGCCGCGACGCAGGCGACCGGATGCAGCGCAATCAGGCCCGCGACGCGCGCCACGACTTTGACCAGCGCGGTCGCGCCAGCAGTAACCGCATGCCGGATCGCGTACGCACCACCACCGGCCAATCGCGCGAAGACCGGGCGACCGCGTCGAGGCGTGCCAATGACTCGCTTCGGTCCGAACGCGACCGCCGCGTTCTCGCTGACCGGCGTCAAGACACGGCGCGCGGCTCGATCGTGCTCTCGAACGAGCAGCGAATCCGCGCGAGCACCCGATTCGCCGCGCGGATCGACCGGCTGAACGTACCGGCACTGTCGCGGTCGCGACTGTCGGTTTCGATCGGGGCGATCGTGCCAAGCTCGATCCGCCTGTATGACGTCCCGGTCGACATCGTCGACATCTATCCAGGCTTCCGAGGCCACAAGTTCGTCGTGGTCGATGACGAGGTCGTCATCATCGAGCCGAGCAACCGCAGAATCGCGACGATGATCCCGCTCTCCGATGAGCGTTCGGTGGCGCGTGCCGAGGCCCGAACCACGACCGGTTCGGCGCCCTCCGGCGAGCGCATCCGGCTGCTGCCGCAGCAGCGGACCATCATCCGTGAGACGGTGCTGCAGGAGCCGGTCTGCCACTACGAGCAGCGGCTCGAGTTCTTCCTGGTCATACCGTTTCCGACGACGGTTCGTGTTTGCGAATTCCCGGAACGAGTCGTTAGCGAAGTGCCGGAGGTCAGGCGCTATCGCTACCTGACGCGCGGCGACGAGGTTCTGATCGTCGATCCGGATGAGCAGCGCGTCGTCGAGGTGATCGAGTAATCGCCGAAAAGATTTAACGCGTGCACGCCGCCCGCCCGTTGCGGGCGGCGTTGTTTTTTGGCGTTTCGGGAGGTAAGGCGTGAACTCATCAATTTGCCCGCTATACCCCGATAGCAGCAGGAAAGCGGACATGGATTTATTTCGGAGATGTGCCAGGAACACACATCAACCCAGCTATTCAATGACCTCGTCGGCACGCAGGAGAAATGATTCCGGAATCGTCAGCCCGATCGCCTTTGCGGTCCTATTGTTGATCACAAGCTCGAACTTTGTCGCTTGCTCGACCGGCAGGTCGGCCGGTTTCGCACCCTTTAGGATCTTGTCGATGTAGATTGCAGCGCGCCGCGTGAGATCGAGGAGGTCCGGCCCGTAGCACAAGAGTTCCGCCTGCCTCGACATTGGCCCTGATCATGAACATTGTCGGCAACCGGTGCTTTAATGTGAGTTCCGCGAGGCGTCCACTATGAGCTCCAGTGAGCGATGCTCCGTGGACCAATATGCCGTCGTCACGCTCTCGCGCCATCGTCGCAAATGCTGCATCGAAATCGTCGACGGATTGCACCGGCACCTTATGCATCGCGACTTTAAGCTTTGCGCCAACGGCTTCGGCGACTTGCAAGAACGGAGCGTGCGAGGGTGCCGTAGGGGTAAAGAACACGCCAAAGCGAGTGGCGTGTGGCAGAACTTCCTTCAATACTTGCAGTGCCTTTGCGGTCAATTCTGTCTCCAGCATCGACAATCCGGTAATGTTCCCGCCGGGATGGGAGAGACTCGCCACGTGACCGATGCCGACCGGGTCGGCATGGGTCGCGAACACGATGGGGATCGTTTTGGTCAGCTGTTGGACAATCCCAACTTCGGTCGAAGATGTCGCGAATATGATGTCAACATTGATGCGGACCAACTCGGCGGCAAACTTAGACAACTGCTCGACCGTTTCCGCCCAGCGGAATTCGATGGCAATATTTTTGCCCTCAACATAGCCGAGTTCGCGTAAGCCGGTTTGCAGTGCTTTGACGCGACCAGCGCTTGACGACGGGGGGCCAAGCCGCAGAAACCCTATCCGGGGAACTTTCGCGCTTTGCTGCGCATGCACGGCCCGCGGCCATGCTGCGGCCGACCCCGCAATTCCCGCGATGAAATCGCGCCGTCGCATCGTCCCTCCAAAGTAGGGCCACTTCATTGCAGCACGCCACACTAGGCATTGGAACCGGAAAGCATGAGATAATTCGGCGGCGAGTCCGATGACGCCAATGATCTGCCTGCAATCAGCTTGCGTCGATCTGGTTATGGCTGCACGTTGCTGAATCCACGCCCTAGCCTGCAGCCTTCAGCGCGCGCTGCACCATCGCGAGCAGGGGCGCGATGTCATAGGCCGCGTGGTAGGCGGCGCTGACGCGCACCGGGTCGCCAGCGTAATAGCGCTCATAATGCAGCATGCGCTGGCCGAACTGGGTGCCGGTGGCGTCCCAGGCGAGCTTGAACAAGCGGATGCGCTCCTCGGCCTCGACGCCGGCGCCCTTGTAATAGCGGGCGATGTCGGGACCGACCTCGGAGCGCAGGTCGGCCTCGGTCGGGCTGATCAGCAAGCCGCCGGCGGCAAGCGTCTGTGTCACCTGCACCATGCGCTCATAGAATTTCGGCAGCAGCAGGCGCAGCGCCTGCAACGGCTGGTACGCCGGGCGGATGGCGCCACGCCCGGTCGGTTCGGCTTGTTGCTCGGACAGGATGATCGCGCCCTCGATCAGGGGCAGATAGGCGAGGCATTCGCCGAGCTGCTGTTGAACATGCAGATGAACGTCCGATTTCACAGCGCGCGTCAGCGCGACCACAATGCCGACCATGAGCTGGCACTTGGCGAGCCCGCGCACCGCGGTCTGATGCCCGGTGTTGTTGCGGATGCTCGCCTCCGCAAATAACGCGTTGCCCATCTTGACGTCGCCATAGAGGAAAACTCGATCCCATGGGATCAGCACGTCGTCGAACACGCAGACCGCATCGGGCTCCTCGAACCGCGACCCGAGCGGATGGTCGAAGGCCTTCTGGCCGCCGTCGTCGAACGGCTCGCGGCAAATGAATTTCAGGCCCTTGGTGGCGCAGGGAATGCCGAACGCCAGGACATAGCGATCCGAGCCCTCGCGGATGCCGGGCTCTGGATAGACCAGCAGCTCGTCGGCCGTCGGGCCGTGGGTGGCGAGCATCTTGGCGCCGCGCACGATCAGGCCGTCCTTGGTTTCCTCGACCACACCGAGATGCGCGAACTGGTCAGCCTGCTCGTGCGAGGGGCGCGAGCGGTCGGTCTGCGGATTGACGATCGCGTGAGTGGCGAACAGGTCACGCTCGCGGCAATGCTTGTAGTAGCTGCGGACATTGTCGGCGAATTGCGCACCGCGCTGGCCGAAGAAATCGGCATTCTCGGCCCAGGCCATCAGTACGGTGTTGAGGAAATCCGGCGAGCGGCCGAGCAGGCCGAAGCTCGCCTCGGCCCAAACCGTCATCGCAAGCCGCCGGCGTACCAGGTCGCCCTGGCTGCGCGGGATGAGGAACGACATGCCGAAGGTCGTGCCATCGTCTTGGCAGATCATGGCGTCGCGGTTATTGGGGGAGACTTGCAGATCGTAAAGATCGGCGATGGCGCGAGCCGGCCGCGCGAACAGCGGGTCATCGGCGACATTGGTGATGCGCCGGCCGGCGGCCCAGACTTCGCGTGGATTGCGCCGAAGGCCGTCGATGAATTGTTGTCCGTTCCGCACCGCCATTCACCGCTCCCGCCAACCAGGATTGCCTGTAGGCTTATAGTACGACCCCGACCTGTTTCCTCCCCTTTTCACGGGAGTAAAGGATGTCGACTGCTGCTGTCGTGATGCGCAAAGGGAGCCCGAACGTGACGAAACCGTTGGTTGCGACAATCATCGCGCTGGTTGCCGGCATCGCGAACGCTTCGGCGCAGAGCTACCCGTCGCGGCCGATCACGCTGATCGCGCCATTCCCGGCCGGCGGGCCGCTCGACACCATCGCCCGCATCATCGCCGAGCCGATGCGCGAGGCGCTGGGCCAGCCGGTGGTGATCGAGAACATTGCCGGCGCCGGCGGCAACCTTGGCGTCGGCAAGCTCGCGCGCGCCGAGCCTGATGGCTACACCATCGGCATCGGCCAATGGAGCACCCATGTCGTCAACGCGGTGACCTATGCGCTGCCGTACGACGTGCGGACCGATTTCGAGCCGATCGCGCTGCTCACCATCACGCCGCAGCTGATCATCGCGCGCAAGGATTTCCCGGCGAAGCGACGTCAAGGAGTTGGTCGCCTGGCTGCGGGCCAATCCGGACAAGGCCACGGCCGCGACCGTCGGCGCGGCCGGCGGCGCGCAGGTCTCGTCGATCTACTTCCAGAACGAGATCGGCACCAAGCTTCGCTTCGTTCCGTACCGCGGCGGCGGACCGGCGGTGCAGGACATGGCGGCGGGCCGCGTCGACCTGATGCTCGATCAGGCGGCGAACGCGCTCGGTCCGGTGCAGGCCGGCACCATCCGCGCCTATGCGGTGATGTCCAAGGAGCGCTGGGCGGCGCTACCCGATGTTCCGTCGATCGACGAATCGGGCGTGCCGGGTCTCTACGTGTCCTATTGGCACGCCATGTGGGCGCCCAAGGGCACGCCGAAGGAGCAGATCGGCAAGCTCAACGCCGCGGTGATGCGGGCGCTGGGCGACGAGGGCGTCAAGCAGCGGCTGTCCGCCGTCGGTCACGACGTGTTCCCGCGCGGCCGGCAGACGCCGGGCGCGCTTGCCGAATACCACAAGGCCGAGATCGACAAGTGGTGGCCGATCGTGCGGGCCACGGGATTGAAGGCGGAGTGACGGAGCCTCAATGCGGCTTGTGGCCGCCGTGGATGTCGACGCCCTTCGGCGCCACGTATTTCGCCCGCCGGATGCTCGCCGGATCGGCGCGCTCGAGGCCGGTGACCGGACCGCCCTTGATGGTGACGCGCTCCATGTAGCGGCGCTGCGGATAATAGTCGTGCACCGCGTAGTGCTGGGTCGAGCGGTTGTCCCACACCGCGATGGTGTGCGGCTCCCAGTGGTGGCGGAACTGGTATTCCGGAATGTTGGCCTGTTGAAACAGGGTGGTCAGCAGCGCGCGGCTTTCGCGTTTCCTCCATGCCTTCGATACCGAGCGTGAACTGCGGATTGACGAACAGCACCTTGCGGCCCGACACCGGGTGAATGCGCACCACCGGGTGAAGCTGCGGCGGGTATTGCAGCTCGAAGTGCTGGAGCTTCTTGCGCTCCTCCAGGCTCTGGCCGAACAACGGCCGGAACGGCTTCATGTCGTGGATGGCGTAGAGCCCGGAGATCAGCTGTTGCATGCGGTCGCTCAGGCCGTCATAGGCCGCCGACATGCTGACGAACATGGTGTCGCCGCCGACCGCCGGCACCTCCTTGGCGCACAGCATGGTTGCCATCGGCGGCTCGGCGCGGAACGTCTCGTCGGAATGCCAGACGTCGGTGCCGAACGGCGGCGTGGTCTCGTCGTTCCTGAATTTGATCAGCTCGGGTGCGTTCTTGCCTTCGTTCGGGGCGAACGGATGTACGGTCAGCTCGCCGAAGCGGCGGCCAAAGGCCATCAGCTGCTCGGAGGTGATGTCCTGGTTGCGGAAGATGATCAGCTCGTTCTCCACCAGCGCCGTCTCGATCGCGGCAAATTGCGCTTCCGACAGCGGCTGGCGCAGATCGACGCCGGAAATCTCGGCGCCGAGGTTGACGCCGACGCGGCGCGTCGTGACGCCGGCGCGCTGCGAGATCACCGGCCGTGCCACGCTGGGGTTGACGCGTTCGTTCATGGGACGCCTCCCTGGATCGACGGGATTATCGGCCCACGCTGACGTCGGCGCAACGTCCCACGCCATTGCCGCGATGCACGGGTTTTGGCAGCCTAGCTGTCATGAACCTCCAGGAGGACAAGCCATGATCAGGACACTGGGCCTGCTGTCGGCCGCGCTCGCGCTGGCGCTCCATGCCGGGCCCGCCACCGCAGCAGCCGATCGAGCTCAAGCTCGCCTATTTCGTCGGCGATCAGCACGCCATGTCGCAATGGCTGATCAAGTGGGCGAACAAGCTCGAGCAGGATTCCGGCGGGCGCATCGCGGTCAAGCGCTTCCCGGGCTCGCAGATGGGTCCGATGCAGCAGCATTACGACCTGGCGCGCACCGGGCAGGCCGACGTCGCCTGGTTCCTGCATGGCGCGACGCCGGGGCGCTTTCCGCTGACCGAGGTCTCGCATCTGCCCTATCTGGTCGGCTCGTCCGAGATCGGCACCAAGGTGCTCAACGATCCGGAGCTGCGCGCGAAATACCTCGATGCCGAGCATCGCGGCGTCAAGGTGCTGCTGCTGCTGACGCATCAACCCGGCAATGTGCACACCACCAAGAAGGCGATCCGCACCACCGATGACATGAAGGGCATGCGACTGCGCTTCGCTTCGCCGACAATCCGCGAATTCGTTGCTGCGCTCGGCGGCACGCCGGTCGGCGTGCTGGCGACCGAACAGGTCGAGCAGCTTCAGAAGGGCACGATCGACGGCACCTTCATCGACTACGGCGGTGCCGGTATCGCGTTCAAGATGGCCGGCGTGGTGAAGTATTCGACCGAGATGTATTCCTACGTGTCAAGCTTTGCGGTCGCGATGAACCAAGATTTCTGGAACAAGCTGCCGCCCGACCTGCAGGCGCTGGTCACCAAATCGATGATCGGCGTGGAGAAGGAGGTCGGCGAAGCCTGGGACGGCCTCGACGTCGTCGGCAAGAAGCTGATCATCGACGGCGGCGGCGAGGCGATCAAACTGTCGGCCGACGAAAACGCCAAGTTCCGCAGGATCGGCGCCCAGGTGGCCGACAACCATCTCAAGGAGTTGGACGGCAAGGGCGCGCCGGCGCGCGCGGTCCACGACATGATGAAGGCACTCGCCGACAAGCACGCCAAGACCTCGAAGAATTTCTGGAACTAGCGGGTGCTTTCCGTCGTCATTCCGGACGCCGCCATAAGCGCGTTTACGCGCGTCTTCGATGCGTTATGGTGGCGATCCGGACTCCAGTTGCGGGTAGGGCGCGCCCCGGAATGATGCCGGGGGCTTGCAAGCCGTGATCCGCTGGCGGGATCGCATTTCCAGGGCCTGCGGCTTGCTGGCCGCGGCGTTGCTCGCCGCCATGCTGCTGCTCACGGTCGGCGATGTCGTGCTGCGGGCCGCATTCAACTGGCCGATCCGCGGCGTCTATGAGTTGGTCGAGCTGTTGCTCGCCGGCACGTTCTTCATCGCGCTGCCCTGCGTGTTTCTGCGCGACGAAAACATCATGGTCAACGCCATCGACGATTACGCGCCGCGGGCGGTGCCTTGGCTCAAGCGCGCCTCCGAGCTGCTGGCGGTGGTGATCCTGGCCGCGATGGCCTGGCAGGGGCTGATCGCCGCGCGCGACAGCCTGGAGTTCAACGACGTCACCGCCGATCTCGGCCTGCCGCGCTTCTGGCACTGGCTGGCGCTGCTGGTGGGTGTCATCGGCGCGGGTCTGGCAGCGCTTGCGATGGCGCTCCGCCGCGACGTCATGTCGAAGGACCGGCCATGACGATCGCCGCGATCGGCATGCTCGGCGTGGCTCTGCTGCTGGTGCTGATTTTCGTTCGCGTGCCGATTGCGGTTGCGCTCGCGACCGCGGGCCTGCTCGGCTATGCGGCGATCGACGGCTGGCCACGGGCGCTGAAGATGCTGGGTCTCGTGCCCTATCAGCTCGCCAGCGCCTATTCGCTCTCGGTCATTCCGCTGTTCATCCTGATGGGCGCGGTGGCGGCGCGCGGCAACATGGCGACCGAGCTGTTCCAGGCCTGCAACGCGGTATTTTCCGGCATCCGGGGCGCGCTCGCCAACGCCACCATCGGCGCCTGCGCGCTGTTTGGCGCGATCTGCGGCTCCTCGATCGCGACCGCCGCGACGTTCTCGCGGGTGGCGATCCCGGAGATGCGGCGGCACGGCTACGACCCGGCGTTCGCAGCTGGCGCGGTTGCCTCGGCCGGCACGCTCGACGTGCTGATCCCGCCCTCGGTGCTGATCGCGATCTACGCCATCGTCGCCGAGCAATCGCTGGTCAAGCTTTACGCGGCGGCGTTCATTCCGGGCTTTGTCCTGGCGGGGCTCTACGTGGTCGCGGTCTGGATCGTCGCCTGGCTGAAGCCGCAGTGGATTCCCAAGGTGGCGTCGATGCCGTTCAAGGTCCGGCTCACCGCCTCGCTCGGCATGTGGAAGCTCGGCGTGCTGTTCTTCTTCGCGGTGTTCGGCATCTATCTCGGCTGGTTCTCGCCGACCGAGGCCGCCGCCATGGCGGCGTTTGCCGCGATCCTGATCGCGTTCGGCACCGGCGCGATGGGCTGGCGCGGTCTGATCGACTGCCTGCTGGAGACGGTCTACACCACCGCCGCGATCTTCTTCATCGTGGTCGGCGCCTTCATCTTCTCGCGCTTCATCGTGCTGACCCAGTTCCCGAACGAGCTGACGCAATGGGCGAAAAGCTTCGGCCTGTCGCCGTTCTGGATCGTGATGGCGGTGATGGCGCTCTACATCCTGCTCGGCACGTTCCTCGACGAGGTCAGCACGATCCTGATCACCACGCCGGTGACGCTGCCGCTGATCAACAGCATCGGCTACGATGGCATCTGGTTCGGTATTTTCGTCACCGTGATGTGCACCATCGGACTGATCAGCCCGCCGACCGGCATGACGGTGTTCGTCATCCAGGCGCAGCATCCCGAGATTCCGGTGATGCGCATCTACCTGGGCACGCTGCCGTTCCTGGCGGCCGATTTCGTGCTGGTGGGGCTGCTGATTTTCGTGCCGTCGCTCGCGCTCTGGCTGCCAAGCGTCCTGTACTAGCGAGGAGGAGAGAAGTCATGGCCAAGATTACGCGCACCAACCCGAGCACCATTTCCAAACCATTCACCAATTACGCCCACGTGGTGACGGTTGAGGGCGCGCAGAAGCTGGTGTTCTGCGCGGGGCAGGTGGCGGCCGACGTCGACGGCCGGGTGCTGCCGCCGGACGACTTCGAGGCGCAGACCAAGATGGTGATGAAGAATCTCGAGAACGCGCTGGCTGCCGGCGGCGCCAGGTTCGCCGACGTGACCAAGGTCACGATCTACATCTGCAACCCGCACGACGTCCCCAAGGCGCGCCGCATCCTGACCGACTATTTCGGCGACAACCCGCCCGGCAGCACGCTCTGCGTGCTGCGCGGACTGGCGAACCCGAATTTTCTGCTGGAGGTCGAGGCGATCGCCGCGGTCTAGCCCGCCGGCGCCGGCGCGTGCGCCTCGACCGGCTGGTCCGGCACGCTCCCGATTGCGGTCTCCTTTTGCTGCGCGAGCCGCAGCCAGGCGAGCGCAACATTGAGCATGATCGTCCGGCCGCCTGGCGTAACCTCGTCCTGCGCCTGGCGCAGGCAGTCGGCGGCGTATTGGCGGTAACTCAACACATCGGTCGTCATCGATTGTCCCCACTCGACACGCCCCGGCCCGCAACCATTGAGGCAGGCCAATGTGGCGTGTCGCTGTCGGGAATGCGGCAAAATATCCGATTTGGACCAGGGACATTGTGACCGCGTCAACCACACGGGGACGCGCGATACAGGATCGGCCCCGGACTTGATCCGGGGCCGGGCATGACGGCGAACGCTGGCAGCAACGACTGAAACGAGATCTAGCTCGCTTGGCGCACCAGCGGCCTAGACCGGTCGCTCCGCTCCGGGCGGGCGTCGCTGCACGTCCAGACGTGATCGGTGTCGCAGTAGGGACAATGCACATGCCCGCCGGCGATGATCGACGCTGAATGGGCATCGACACCGGTGAAGATGTAATGCCCGGTGTATTGGCACTGCACGACGACCTTCGCCATGGAGCACTCCTCCGGTGTCTCCCACTCTGCTGACGCGATAACGAGGTCGTTGCCGTTCGGGTTCCAGCCCTGCCAAACACGGCCGCGTGTACAGTTTTTTGGATGCCAAGCGCCATCGATTCGCACGGCGCGATCGTCGCGCGCCGGACGCGCACGGTCGAGCCGGGCTCTATGCGATAACGGAAGGCCGCCGTTCTGAAACCGACGGCATAATCCCCCGCCTGATAACGTTCGTAAGTCCTGTGAGTTGCGGCCGCGGCAAAAAATGCGCGTGGCGCTGCTAGGAAACTTCTCCGTTAGGGCCCGATCACGTTCCCCATCTTTCGTGCCTGCTCGACGATCCAGCCACGGTAAAGCTCGATCGGCGTGACGCCGGTCAGCCCGCCGCAACCATCATCGCCGTTCGGGCCGGTCGACCAGCTCACCACGCCGATCACGGCGAGGCCCGAGGCCGTCTCCTGGTAGACCGGCGCGCCGGAATCGCCGGTGCAGGCGCCGAGCCCGGCGCGCGTGTTGCCGGTCGCGGGATCGACCAGGCGAAGCTGCAGATTGCCGGGCTGGCCGGTGGCGGCGAGCACGGCCTTGCGCAGCGTTGCCGCGCTGTTGCCGTCGCCGCGCGCCGTCACGCCGTAGCCGTGCACGACAAAGCGCTCGCCCACGGCGACCCGCGGGCGCGACGGGTGCAGCGGCCGCGGCGCCACATTGAGCGGTGCTGCGAGCTTGATCAGGGCGACGTCGGCGGTGGCGCGGTGCGCGAGCATGGTCTTGAGATTGAACTGCGGATGGCGCGCGACGCCGGCGGTGTCCCTCAGGATCGGCTTGGTCTTGTCGGCGCCGAGCTCGACCAGCTTGTAGTCGGCGCCGGCCAGCACGCAATGCGCCGCGGTCAGCACGAGGTCGCGCGCGATTGCGGTGCCGGTGCAGAAGTTGCCGCGCGAGCCGACGAACATTACCTCGGGCTGCGTCTTGGAGTCGGCGATTTCGCGCGCCCCGCCGACCAGGGCGGCAGCCGACGCCGACAGCGCGAGCAACGGAACGAGCGCGAGGGCAGGGCGGCGCATGTTGCACCGTTTCAGCCCGCTCGGGTCGGTTTTGTCAACGCAGGGCGTCGTCGAGCGCTTCGGCGCGGCCAGGATGCCGGCTGCGACGGCTTTGCGATCCATCTGCCTTGCTGGTGGCGCATTTCGGCGCGCGTTTCGGCGCAGTTGGCGCCTATGCCACGGGTCGAACGCGAATCGGCCAAATGATTACAGCGGCGGTCAAGAAGACGTGATAGATCGTTCATCCACGGTTCACCGGCCAATTCTTATGACCGCAGCCATGACCCGTACCGCCGCTCTCGCCGCCGTCCTGCTCAGCCTGGTGCTGCCGACAACCGCCAGCGCCGACGAGCAACACGCCTGCCTGAGCAAGGCCGAGCAGCGCGCCGCGATCGCCAACGGCCAGGCGGTCACGCTCGCCGACGCCATCCGATCGGCGCGCGGCTCGGTGCGCGGCCACGGCGCCCGGGAGGTGGTCAAGGCCCGGCTTTGCCGCGAGCCGAACGGCCTCGTCTATGTGCTGACAGTGCTTGCGCGGAATGGCAAGGTGACGCACACGACCGTCGACGCGACCAGTGGAAAGGTCGTCGACGCGCGCTGAGCGGGATGATTGCCTTGCGTCTCCTCGTGATCGAGGACGATCCGGACCTCAACCGGCAGCTTGCCACGGCGCTGACCGATGCCGGTTATGTGGTCGACCGCGCCTTTGACGGCGAGGAAGGCCATTATCTCGGCGAAACCGAGCCTTATGACGCCGTGATCCTCGACATCGGCCTGCCGAAGATGGACGGCATCTCGGTGCTGGAGTCCTGGCGGCGGGCGGGCCGCGCCATGCCGGTGCTGATGCTGACCGCGCGCGACCGCTGGAGCGACAAGGTCCAGGGCTTCGACGCCGGCGCCGACGATTATGTCGCCAAGCCGTTCCATCTCGAAGAGGTGCTGGCGCGCATCCGGGCGCTGCTGCGCCGCTCCGCCGGCCACGCCAAGAGCGAGCTCAACTGCGGGCCGGTCCGGCTCGACACCCGCACCGGTCGCATCGCGGTCGACGGCAATCCGGTCAAGCTCACCTCCCACGAATACCGGCTGCTGTCCTACCTGATGCATCACGCCGGCCGCGTGGTGTCGCGCACCGAATTGGTCGAGCACCTCTACGACCAGGATTTCGACCGCGACAGCAACACCATCGAAGTGTTCGTCGGCCGCATCCGCAAGAAGCTCGGCGTCGACATCATCCAGACCGTGCGCGGGCTTGGCTATCTTCTCACCCCGCCCAACGTGTGACGCCGGTGCGCACGCCCCATGCGCGCTAATTCGCTCGCGCTGCGCCTGTTTCTGTCGGCCACGGTGTGGACGGTCCTGATCCTGCTGGTTACGGGCTTTGTGCTGTCCGGCCTGTATCGCGATTCGGTCGAGCGCGCCTTCGACCGCCGGCTTGGCGTCTACCTCAAGACCTTGATCGCCGACATTGCCTCGCCCGATATCCCGATCGAGAAGACCGGCCAGATGCTCGGCGAGCCGCTGTTCGAATTGCCGTTGTCGGGCTGGTACTGGCAGGTGGCGCGGCTCGATCGAGGCAAGCCCGAGGTGACCTCGTCGCGCTCGCTCTGGGATCGCACGCTGCCGCATGTCGCCGAGCAGCAGGCCGGACCCGATCCCGACGGCAGCCGCAAGAGCTATGTGCAGGGGCCGGAGGACCAGCGGCTCCGACTGGTCGAGCGCAACATCGACCTTGGCGAGGAAGGCCGGTTTATGGTCGGCGTCGCCGGCGACGCCGCCGAGCTCGACGATGAAATCTCGGCCTTCAATCGCGCCATCATCACGACCTTTGTGGTGCTGGCGGTGGTGCTGGTGCTAACCACGCTGTTCCAGGTGCGCTTCGGCCTTGCCCCGCTCAACCGCATTTCGCGTGGCCTCGCCGCCATCCGCTCCGGCCGCGCCGAGAAGCTCGAAGGCTCGTTCCCGGTCGAGATTGCCCCGCTGGCGCGCGAGACCAATGCGCTGATCGATGCCAACCGCGAGATCGTCGAGCGCGCCCGCACCCACGTCGGCAATCTCGCCCATGCGCTGAAGACGCCGCTATCGGTAATGGTGAACGAGGCCGCCGGGCGCGCCGACGATCCGCTTGCCGCCAAGGTCAAGGAACAGACCGATATCATGCGCGACCAGGTGACGCGCCATCTCGAGCGCGCCCGCATCGCGGCCCGCGTCGCGGTGGTCGGCACCATCACCGAGGTCGTGCCGGTGGTGCAGGCGCTGACCCGCACCATGGCAAAGACCCATCACGGCAAGGAGCTGGCGATCGATCTCGACCTGCAGGCGCAGCCGCGCTTCCGCGGCGAGCGCCAGGACCTGGAGGAGATGGTCGGCAATTTGGTGGACAACGCCTGCAAATGGGCGAACTCGCGCGTCTCGATCGAGGTGCTGTCCGAGCAGCCGGAGCCGGGCCGCGAAACCGTCCGCCTGGTGGTCGACGACGATGGGCCCGGGCTCACGCCCGCGCAACGCGAGCAGGTGGCGCGCCGCGGCCAGCGGCTCGACGAGAGCAAGCCCGGCTCCGGGCTCGGCCTTTCCATCGTCGTCGAGCTTGCCCGCCTCTACGGCGGCGCGCTCAATCTCGGCACCGCGCCGATCGGCGGTCTGCGCGCGGAATTGGTGCTGCCGGCGGGGTGATTAGAGCATGATCCCGAAAAAGCCTGCCCCGGACTTGATCCGGGGTGTGTAGCGGTTTTCGGAAAAGCATGCCCTCGGGCTCGACCCGAGGGATCATGCTCAAATAAGAAATGCTCTATTTCTTCGCCCGCGGCGACGCCTTGCGTTTTGCCGCCTTCTTTCCGCCCTTGCGCCACAACTCCCGGCTCGCCAGCCGCGCGCCTTCGCTGAGCGCCTGAAGCTTGGCCCAGACGATGCTCGGGTGGACCTCCTTGGAGCCCGCGAAGGTCGCGAAGCCACAGTCCGAGCCGGCAATCACTCGTTCCTTGCCAACCATCTGCGCGAACCGACCGATCCGCTCGGCCACCAGCTCAGGATGCTCGACCAGCACGGTCGAATGGCTGATCACGCCCGGAATTAGCACCTTGTCTTTCGGCAACTTGGCGCTGCCCCAGATCTTCCACTCATGCTCATGCCGTGGGTTGGCCGCCTCGAACGAATAGGCGCCGGCGTTGATCTTCAGAATGATGTCGAGCAGGTGCTTGACCTCCATGTCATGCACCCGCGGCCCCATGTTGATGCCGTAGCAGGTGTGATGGCGGACCCGGTCCGGCGGGATGCCGCGTAGCGCGTGATTGAGCGCTTCGACGCGGACCGCCGCCCACTTGCGGCACTCGGCAATGCTGGCCTTGGGATTGACCAGGTAGTAGGACACCAGCCGCGGATCGTCGATTTGCAGCAGGAAGCCCGCCTCGACGATCGCCTTGTATTCCTCGCGCATCGCGTCGGCGATGGCGAACAGATAGTCCTCCGGCTTGTCGTAATAGGCGTTGCGCATCCAGTCTTCGATGTTGGCGGGCGAGATCGCCGGAATGAACGCCTCGACCTTGGCGCTGCCGATCGCGGCCTTCAGGTTGGCGATGTCGCGCTGCACCAGCTCGTAGCCTTTGTAGGTGACAGGACCGGTGCAGACCATGCGGATGCCGCGCGAGCCAGCGCTGCTCTGGGCATAGAATTCCGGAAACGACAGCGCCTCGCGCGAGCCGGCCCAGGCGACGCGCGCCGGCGCAGCCTTGTCGACCTCGTAGCCGCCCAGCCGCTCGCTCACGTAGGTGACGAAACTCGGCTTCGAGTATTCGCCGTCATCGATGATGTCGATGCCGAACTCGATCTGCTTTTGTACGATGTCCTTGACCGCGAGCGGCAGTTGCGCCGCGCGCGCCGTCTCATCGATCGACTGGCCCTGCGCCTTGGCGACCAGCATCTCGGCCATGTCGGGCGGCCGCGGCAGCGAACCGGCGTGAGTGGTGAGGATGCGCTTCTCGCTGTGCTGCATGACGGACTCCCGAGGGCTTTGGCTTGCGCCAGCCGTCGCAGGATCGCGCTCCGGCGCCTTGAACGTTAGCCGCATGACCGTGGTTTTTCCAGCGTGGGCAAGGACTTGCGCGTCGATGTGGGCAGGTCATCGCGGCAGCCGGAGATTTGCCCCAATCGCCGGTCTCACTGCCTGCGGGCGGCGGCGTTTGGCCGTCACGCGGTGGCTGCGCTAGAGCATGATCCCGAAAAGTGGGAACCGGTTTTCGGAAAAGATCATGCTCAACTGGGCAGCGCCGCGATCCCACGAGGGTAGGGCGATGATCTTCAAAATCTCGGCAGTCGCGCTGCTTGGCGCGGCTTTGGCGGCATGCTCGGCGGATTCCGGTCCGAAGGAGGTCGGCGGCACGCTGGTCGGCGCCGGCGCCGGCGCCTTGCTCGGCAACGCCATCGGCGGCTCGGCCGGCAACCGTGCCGCGGGAACGATCGCGGGCGCCGCGATCGGCGGCCTGATCGGCAACCGCATCGGCGCCGCGATGGACGACGAGGACAAGCGCCGCGCCTATGCGGCGCAGGTGCAGGCGCTCGAAAGCGGTCCCTCCGGCGCGCCGGTCGCTTGGCGCAATCCCGACTCCGGCCGTTACGGCTCGGTGGTGCCCGGCCCGGTCAATCAGCAGCAGGGCATGAAGTGCCGGCCATACACCCACACGATCTATTTTGACGGCAAGCCGCAGACCGAACGCGGGACGGCCTGCCGCAATGCCGATGGGGTCTGGGAAGCGGCCTGATCCGGGCCACGCGGCAATTTGCACGGGCGGCGCAAGCCGCCCGTTTCCGTTATAAAACGGCGCAGCAGCGGGCCGCGCGCACTTGAGAACGGCTCGGGGTCGGGGACATGCCGGGGCCGCTTCCAATACAGGCGCGCTTTCCGCTTTGGCGGGCTGTCGGCCTCTATGCCATCGCGTTTCTCGGGCTCGCCTCGCCCTGGCTTTTGGGAAGGGTTGCCATTCCCTATGACGCCAAATCGCAGTTCTATCCGCAGCTCGTCTTCCTCGCCCGCTCGCTTTCCGCCGGCCAGTCGCCGTTCTGGACGTCCAACGTGTTCGCCGGCTGGCCGCAGATTGCCGATCCGCAATCGCTGATCTTCTCGCCCTTCTATTTTGCCGTGGCGCTGCTCGACCCGGCTCCGAGCCCGCGGCTTGCCGACGCCATGGTGTTTGCGCTGCTGTTTTCGGGCGGGCTCGGCGTGATCCTGTTCTTCCGCGACCGCGGTTGGCACGTCGGCGGCGCGCTGGTCGCGGCGCTGGCGTTTTCGTTCGGCGGTTCGGCCGCCTCGCGTATCCAGCACGTCGGCCAGATCGAAAGCCTGGTGTTCCTGCCGCTCGCACTGTGGATGCTGGCGCGTGCGCTCGAACGCAACTCATGGCAGGTCGGCGCGGTCGCGGGCGTGTTTGCGGCTTTCATCGTGCTCGGCCGCGACCAGGTGGCGCTGCTCGAGATCTACGTGCTGATCGGCTACGTCGTTTGGCACTGGTTCGGCGAGGGGTGGCGGGGGCGCTTCCTCGCCAGCATCAAGCCGTTGATGGCCGGCGGCATCGTCGGCCTCATCATCATCGCGGTACCGGTGACGTTGACCGCGCTGCTCGCCATGGATTCCAACCGGCCGGAGATCGGCTACGAGGCGGCCGGTCGCGGCTCGCTGCATCCCGCCAACCTGCTGATGCTCGCCTTCGCCGACGTGTTCGGGGCCTCCGATTTTCAGCGCGAGTTCTGGGGACCGCCGGGCTTTCCCTGGCACCGCGCGTTCGGCCAGACCGGCCTCTACGTTGCGCAGAACATGGGACAGATTTATTGCGGCGCGCTGATCATCGTGGCGCTGTTGGGCTTCGGCGTGGCGCGCGGCCTATTGTGGGCTCGCGACATCCGTTTCTTCACCGTCGCGATGGTGCTCTGCCTGCTGTACGCGCTCGGCTGGTACACGCCGGCATTTTATCTGATGTACGAGTTGCTGCCGGGCGTGATGCTCTACCGCAGGCCGGCGGACGCCACCTTCGTGCTGTGCGCGCTGCTGGCGATGATTGCCGGCTATCTCGTGCACCGCAGCCTCAACGGCACGATGCCCGCCGCCCGCGCGCCGCAGCGCGCCGCGGAGATTGCGCTGGCGCTGGTCTTTGTCGGCGCCGCCGTGGGCCTCGCGCTCGTGGTCGGCACGTTTGAAAGCGCGTTCTATCCGATCGTCTGGGGGATGGGCTTTATCGCCGCTGCGATCGCCGTGCTGGCGCTGGCGCGCCGCGTTGCGCGTTTCAGCGCATGGGGCGCGGCAGCCCTGCTCGTGGCGTTCACCATGGCGGATTTCGCCTGGAACAACGCGCCGAATCAATCGACGGGGCTGCCGCCCGCGATGTTCGATGCGCTGCGGCCCGACACCACCGATGACACGGTCACGCTGCTCAAGTCGAGCTTGCGATCGGCGGCCGCCCCCGACCGCCGCGATCGCGTCGAGCTGATCGGCATCGCCTATCATTGGCCGAACATCGGGCTGATCCACAACTTCGATCATCTGTTCGGGCACAATCCGCTGCGACTTTCGGATTTCGTGCGCGCGACCGCGGCAGCCGACACGGTTGCCAGCGCCGACCAGCGGCAGTTCACGCCGCTGATGCCATCCTATCGGTCGGTGCTGGAAGACCTGTTCGGCGTCCGCTTTATTGCCACCGGCGTGCCGATCGAACGGATCGATCCATCGCTCAGGCCCAACGATCTCAATTTTATCGCGCGGACCAAAAACGCCTATGTCTATGAGAACCCCCGCGCGCTGCCTCGGGTGTTGTTGGTGACGCAATGGCGGCAAGCCGATTTCGACGATCTGATCCGCGGTGGCGGTTGGCCGGACGTCGATCCGCGCCGCGCCGTGCTGTTGCAGCGCCCGCCGGCGGGCTTCACGCCAAGCAGCGGCGGCGGCACCGCCCGCATCGCCCATTATCGCAATACCGATATCGCTATCGACGTCGAAGCGCCGGGCGGCGGCGTGCTGGTGCTCAACGACATCTGGCATCCATGGTGGCGGGCGAGCGTCGACGGGGTGCCGCGGACATCCTCAAGGCCAACGTGCTGTTCCGCGCGGTGGTCGTGCCGCCCGGCAAGCACGTCGTGCGCTTTACATTTCACCCGTTCGCCGGCGCGTTCGCTGGAGCTCGGCGAATGATCGCTGGCCGGCGCAAGCGCGGCCTAGTCGATCTCCCTAAATCGTGTCAATTGACTCGATCGGCTTTTGTCTGAGCATGATCTTTTCGAAAACGGTTCCCACTTTTCGGGATCATGCTCTAGTCGATCTCGGGCAGCGTCGGGTCGGGCGTCAGCACCAGCGTGAAATGGCCCATGACGTCGGCGCCCAGCACGTAGTGGAAGCGCGCATAGGTTCGCATCAAGGCGCTCTCGTAGTGGGCGGCCCGCTCGATGCGGCAGATCAGGAATTTCGCCGCCGCCGTGATGCTTTCCCGGTCGACGATGCAGAACACCCGCATCTGCGGATGCCGTTCAAGATAATCGAGCACCGAGGTGATCAGCGTCGGGTAGCCGGGGTGCAGCATGTCGTCGAGCGCGATGATGCCGTCCGGATGCAGCACCGCATGCGCCAACTCCAGGTCGTTGCGAAGATGCTGCGGGTCGTGCTCGCCGTCGATATGGACGAAGCGGGCGACGCCGCGCGGCAGCCGGGCGCGTAGCTCGGAGGCGTTGGTCGTCAGCGTGTCCACCTTCCACGCCGTATAGCGGCCGGCTTGCAGGCCGGCGTCGGCGCAATTTTTCAGGAAGCGGCCGTGGACGCCTTGGTCCGGCCAATTGAAGACGTCGATGCCGAGCGCATGCTCGCCCGGTTCGAGCAGCAGCGCCATCGCGATGAAGAAACGGCCCTCGAAGGTGCCAATTTCGAGGATGTCGCCGGTGATGCCGAGCTCGCTCTGCCGTCCGATGGCGTGCCCGCAGATCGCGGCGGCAAAGCGCGAGGACATGCCGCGAACGCGCAGGTATCCGTCGGCGAGAAAGGCGTCGAGCTTGGCGTGGCCGCTTGCAATGTCGATCATGGGCTCAGCGCGGAGCCGCGCTGAAATTGCCGAACACCATGTCGGGCGCGCTGGTGTTGTGACGGGAGGGCGCGAGGCGGCCGGCCCAAAGTTCGGCCGCACTGCCGCGCTTGAAATCCATCACCGGCGTCTGGGTCCAGGACTGTCCGTCCTTGATCCGCACGCCGACATGGGCGACATCCGCATTGCCCTCGGTAACGAACATCGAGCGTAGCGCCGCGAACGGGCGGTCCGCCGCGATCGGGGCGCCAAGCGTCACGTCGAGCTGAAGCCGGTCCTGGTCGAGCTTGTCGAGGCGCAAGGTCGCGCTGCCGCCGCGCGTGAAGTTGAGCGTGAACGTGCGCGTCGCAGGATCGAACGCCACATCGCGGATATCGACGAACGGCCGGCCGGCGGTCTCCACCGGGCCAACCAGGAACGAGGAGCCGTAGGCGCTCCAACGCAGGTTTTGTGGCGGCAACGGCCGGGCCCGCCAATAGCCGTCGGCCGGATAGAGCACCAGCACCTCGTCAGCGCGCCCGTCGCGCCAGGTCCACAATTGCAGCAGGTGGAAGCCGGTCTCAACGCGATTGCCGACGCGCACCGGCACCTGGTTGCCGCGCCAGAAGCTCGGGAAGGTCAGGCCGACCAGCCACCATTCCTCGGTCTCGTAGATCGTCAGCCGGCGCTTCTCGAACTTGAACGAAGGATCATTCGACATGTCGCAATGAGTGAAATCCGGCGCCCAGCGGTCCTGGACGATGGTGCCGACATAAGCCGGATGCGTGGCCGCGACCGTAAAACGGCGGGCCTCGCCCGATTGCAGCTTCAGATAAACGTTGTCCTTCTCGGCGCAGAGCGTCGGCTCGCTGGCATTGATCACGTCGACCGCGAGCGCATCGGCCGCCTGCGCCGTCGGCGCGCCGAGCAACGCCAGCGCGAAAAGCACGTCACGGGCGTAGCGCATAGATGTCTCCGGAGTTGGCATGGTGCGGCAGGTCGTCGATCCAGCGGCGCATCACCTCGCCGGAGCGCCAGTCACCCAGCTCCTGGGTTTCGCCGATCGCCGCATTGAACCGCGTCAAGCCGAGCATGGCGCAACGGTCGATACAGGCGCGCGCGATATCGCGCTGGATGGTGGTGAACTCGAACGACAGCGCCGCCACCGGCTGGGTCAGGCCCATCAGCGCCTCTTCTTCATACCCCTCCACGTCGATCTTGATGAAGGCCGGGAGGCCGTGCGCGTCGATCAGCGCGTCGAGCGTCGTCATCGGCACGCGGATCGACTTGTCCCAATGCTGACCTTGCCAGCCGGGCGCATCCTGCGCCGCATGAATGAAGGCGTCGGACGCAGTGGTGACGGTCGGGTTGTCGGTGTTGATCATCAATCGGACCTCGCCGACCTTGCGGCCGATGGCCTTGCGCTCGACAAAAACATTGCCGCTGGGAAAATGCGAGAACAATCCGCGTTGGTAGAACATGCTGATGGCGGTGGCGAGGGCGGGCTGCGGCTCGACCGCCACCACCCGGGCGCCGATCCGGCGAAACGAGGCGATACGATCGCCGACGTGGGCGCCAATGTCGAACACCAGGTCGCCGCGCTTGACGAAGCGCCGGTGCAGTTCGTCCATGGCCCCGGCGCGGTGGCGTTGGTGCCAGCCGTAGTAGATGCCGAGCGAACGCCACACCCCGCGCACGGTGCGAAGGCGTTCCAGCACGACGCTAGACCGGTCGCGTCGCGGCAGCGACCGCGGGCAGCGCCAGCGCGGTCAACGCGTCGGGCGGTGCGGTCTCCTCCGGCAGTCGGCCGATGCCGATGCGCGCCAGCGCGGTGCCGACCGCAGGCATGGCGGTGACGACCGCGAGCGGGATCGATAGCGCGGGTCCGCCGGCGAGCAGCAGCGCGTAGGGGATGGCGCTCGGATGGGTGGCCGCGAGCACGATGAGCGGAGCAACGCCCAGGGCCGTATGCGGCCATAGCTGACGCAGCGATTGCGACCACGACACGGTGTGATCGTCGCGCACCTGGCCGATCCAGCCGATGACGCGGCCGAACGGCACGCCGGCGATGAACAGCGTGTGGCAGACCCACATGATCGGCGACAACAGGATGAAGAACAGCGTTTCGGTGACGACGCTCACCAGGAAGCGCGCGCTGCCGCCGAAGGCGCGGCGCAGGCTGCGTCGCGTCAGGACGTCGATCACGGTCGCGATCTTGGGCGCGAACCACATGACCAGGATGATCGCGAGCAGTGCATAACCGGCGTCGGGCCGAATGAAATCAGCCGGCGAGGGCGCGACCGCAAGCGCAAGCGTGCCGACCAAAAGCAGTCCGATCCAGGCCGGCGAGCCCAGGAACATCAGCATGGCGAAGCCGAGCTGAAACCGGCTGACGAATTTCATGCCCGGCATCACCAGGAAATGGCCGTATTGCAGATTGCCATGACACCAGCGCTGGTCGCGGCGGATGAACTCGATCAGCGTCGGCGGGTTTTCCTCCCAGCCGAGATCGTCTTCGGGCAGCACCCGCACCTCGTAGCCGGCGCGCCGCATCAGCGCGGCCTCGACCTGATCGTGACTGAGCACGTGGCCCGCCAAGACGCCATCGCCGGGCAGCGGCGGGATGTGGCAATACTCGATGAACGGCGCCAGCCGGATCGCGGCGTTGTGGCCCCAATAGGGACCGCAGTCGGCCTGCCACCAGGCGCTGCCGATGGTCCATGAACGCATGCCAAGCCGCATGCCGAACTGGAAGATGCGCGCGAACGCGCTGGTCGAAGGCAGTCCGACGACCAGGCCTTGCAAGATGCCGAGCCGCGGGTTGGCTTGCATGATGCGGATAAGACGCAGGATCGCGGCCGCGGTCATGAAGCTGTCGGTGTCGAGCGTGACCGCGAATTCGTGCTGATGCCCCCAGCGCTGGCAGAAGTCCCAGAAGTTGCCGGCCTTGAAGCCGGTGTTGGTGCTGCGCCGACGGTAGATCACCGGAAAGCGGCCGCGCCATTGTTCGGCGAGCGACGCGAAGCCGGCTTCCTCAAGCGCCGCAATCTCGTCCTGGCTGGTGTCGCTCAGGACATAGAGATGGATATGCCCGGCCGCGCCGGCCGCGGCCAGCTCGCGCATCATGGCGTCGAGATTGCGGATCACCCGGTCCGGCCGCTCGTTGCGCACGAAGATCGTGAGCGCGGTGGAGGCCGTGATCGGCTCGCCGTCGCGCACCCGCGCGACGCCCGGTACCACGAGAGCGATCGGATCGCGCGCAAAGCGCATGATGAAAAAGCCGATGGTCGCGTTCCAAAATCCGATCACCGACCAGGGCAGGGTAAGCGCGAACAGCACCAGCAGCAGCGCGTCGGCCGGCCCGAACCCGCCGGCTGACAGCGCGATCGCCGCGAGCACCAGCAAGGCTGCCATGGTTGACGCAACGAGCGCCGCAAACAGCGCCCGCCGTCCGACAATTCTGCCGTCAGAACCGTCAGTTAGCGATAAAATCTGGGTTGTGCCTGCGGTCACGCGACGTAACTTTCCTATCCCCTCGGCCCGTGCAGGATATAGCTTTCGGCGGGGGCCAAAGTCCAACGCAAGGAGCCGGTGTGGCGGGCGATAGCGATGTGGCGCAGGCGCTCTGGTATGTCGGGCCGGGCCGGGTGGAAATCCGCCAGGAAAAGCTCGGCGCGCTCGGCGATGGCCAGGTCCGGGTGCGCGCGCTCTACGGCGCAGTCAGCCGCGGTACCGAGTCGCTGATCGCGGCCGGCCGCGTGCCGGTCGGCGAATTCCAGCGCATGCGTGCGCCATTCATGGCCGGCAACTTCCCGTTTCCGGTGAAATACGGCTACGCCACGGTCGGAAAGGTCGAGGCCGGGCCGCCGGAACTGCTCGGCCGCAACGTGTTCGTGCTGCATCCCCACCAGACCCGCTTCGACGTGCCGGCCGAGGCCGCAGCCCCGGTGCACGAGGACATCCCGCTGTCGCGCGCGGCGCTCGCCGCCAACATGGAAACCGCGCTCAACGCGACATGGGATGCGACGCCCGGGCCTTATGGCCGCATCGCCGTCATCGGCGCCGGCGTGGTCGGCGCGCTGGTGGCGTTCATCTGCGCGCGAATCGAGGACGCCGAGGTCACGCTGGTCGACATCAATCCGCAGCGCGCCGAATTGGCGCGCGCGCTCGGCGTCAATTTCGCGCTGCCCGACAACGCCCCCGCCGACTGCGACTTCGTGTTTCATGCGAGCGCCACCGCCGCCGGCCTGACCACCGCGCTCAACGCCGCCGCCGCCGAGGCCACGATCATCGAGCTGAGCTGGTACGGCTCCGGCGTCGTTGCGGTGCCGCTCGGCGGCGCCTTTCACAGCCGCCGCCTCAAGCTGCTTTCGAGCCAGGTCGGCCAGGTCGCGCCTTCGCATCGGCAAACCTGGACGCATCGCATGCGGCTCGACGCGGCGATCAAGCTCACCGCACATCCGCATCTCGACGCGCTGCTTGCGCCGGCCATCACCTTCGACGAGTTGCCGGCACAGATTTCCGATATCCTAAAGCCCCAGAGCGGCGTACTCTGCCAGCTCATCTCCTATCCATGAGGGCTCTTCGTGTTCGCAGTCGAGGTTCGCGACCACATCATGATTGCCCACTCGTTCCGCGGCGCGGTGTTTGGGCCGGCGCAGGCGCTGCACGGCGCGACCTTCGTGGTGGACGCGGCGTTTCTCGCTGACACACTCGATGACAACGGCATCGTGGTCGACATCGGCCGCGCCCACGAGGCGCTGAAGGCGGTGCTCAAGCCGCTGAACTATCGCAATCTCGACGACGTGGCCGAATTCAAGGGCAAGAACACCACGACCGAATTCCTCACCAAGCACATTTTTGATGCGCTCGCGGACGCCGCGCGTGCCGGCGAACTCGGCCGCGATGGCCGTGAGCTCAAGGCGATCCGCGTCACAATCCTGGAATCGCACGTGGCGCGCGCCTGCTACGAGGCGCCCTTGTGGTGAAGCGCGTTGCGTTCGCGGTGCCGGGCGATCTTGCGACGCCGACCGGCGGCTACGCCTACGACCGCCGCATGATCGCCGAATTGCAAGCGCTCGGCTGGCAGGTTGACGTGATCGATCTCGGCGGTGGCTTCCCGCGTCCCGGTGCGGAAGCCAAGGCCGCGGCGGGCGGCAAGCTTGCGGCTGCGCCGGAGCGCTGTCCGATCGTGGTCGATGGGCTCGCGTTTGGTGTCCTGCCCGAGGCTGCGGGTGAACTGCGCGAGCGAAATCCGCTCATTGCACTGGTGCATCATCCGCTCGCCTTTGAAACCGGGCTCCCGCCCGCCGATGCGGAAGCGCTGATGAAAAGCGAACGCGATGCTCTGGCTTCGACGCACGGCGTGATCGTGACCAGCCCATCGACCGCCACGCTGTTGACCGAGGACTACGATGTCCCGCTCGACCTCATTACCGTGGCCTGTCCGGGCACCGATCGCGGCACGATGGCGCGTGGCAGCGCTGACGGCACGCTTCGGCTCATCTCGATCGGGGCGGTGGTGCCGCGCAAGGGCTTCGATGTGCTGATCGAGGCGCTGGCGCCGCTCGCAAGCCTGCCATGGCGATTGACCATCGCCGGCGACCGCACTCGCGATCAAACGGCAGCAGCGCAGCTCGACACCGACATCGCGCGTCACGGGCTTGCCGGCCGCGTCGAGGTGCTGGGCGCGGTCGAGCGCGACCGTCTCGATGCGCTCTACGCCGATGCCGATTTATTCGTGCTGGCGTCGCGCTTCGAAGGCTATGGCATGGCCTATGCCGAGGCCCTGGCGCGCGGCCTGCCGATCGTCGGCACCACTGCCGGCGCCGTTCCCGACACGGTGCCGCCAAGTGCGGGCATCCTGGTCGAGCCGAATGACGTCAAGGCGCTCGCCCGCACGCTGCGGATGCTGATCGAGAACCGCAAGGAGCGGGAGTGGCTCGCGGCGGGTGCGCGGCAGGCTGCGAAGACGCTGCCGACCTGGCAGGACTCCGCCAGGCTGTTTGCCGCCGCGATCGAGGCGGTAGCATGAGTTTTTCCGCCGAATGGCTGGCGCTGCGCGAGCCCTACGACCGTCGCGCGCGCAATGCCGCGGTGATGGACGCCATGGCGGCGGCGGTCAGCGACAAGCCGTCGCTCGGTATCGTCGATCTTGCCTGCGGCACCGGTTCGAACCTGCGCGCGCTCAGCCCGCGCATCAAGGCGCGGCAGAATTGGCGAATGGCGGACAACGATCTGAGCCTGCTGGCGCGCGTGCCGCGGGCGATCGCGCCCCGTGTCACCGTCACGACCGTGCCGGTCGATCTCGCCCATGACCTCGAAGCAGCCCTCGATGGCGCCATCGATCTGATTGCCACGTCGGCGCTGCTTGACCTGGTGTCGGACGAATGGCTTGAGCGGCTCGCGGTCGAGGCCGGCGCCCGCCGTTTGCCGCTCTATGCCGCGCTGTCCTATGACGGCCGGATCGAGCTCGACCCCTGCTGATGCCGGTGACGCCGCCGTGGTTGCGGCGGTGAACACGCATCAGCGCACCGACAAAGGCTTTGGCCCGGCGCTTGGGCCTGCCGCGGCGTCTACGGCGGTCTCGCGTTTCGAGGCGCTCGGCTATTCGGTTGTGCGCGGCGAGGCGGATTGGCTGTTCGGTCCGGCGGACCGCGAAATCCAGATGCAGACGCTGTCGGGTTGGGCTGCCGCGGCGCGCGAGGTCGGCGGCCTTGCGCTCGCCGACGCGGTCGGATGGTTGACGCGCCGTCGCGATCTGGTGACCGCCGGCCGTTCAACCATCCGCGTCGGTCATGTCGATTTGTTCGCGAGGCCGACCGGCACGCGCTGAGCGGACAGGTCGCAATCGATCAGCACCTCGTCGTCGAGCCGGTGCACGCGGATCGGCGTCAGCAGCGCTTCGTCGACTCGCTCGATCGGTGGCAGTGAAAACGCGCTGCGGCCGGAGCCGAGGATGATCGGCGCGACCATGATGTGCAGCCGGTCGAGGCAGTGCGCGGCAAGAAAACGCGACACGGTGTCGGCGCCGCCTTCGATCAGCACGCGTCGCAGGCCGAGCTTGGCGAGCGCCACCAGGATCGCGGCCGGGGCGATCTGTCCGCCGGTTTTCGGCAGTTCGACGATCTCGATGTCGGCCGGCAACGGCGGGCGGGCGCCGCTCGCGGTCACGACCAGCCGGCGGACGCCGTCCGCGGCCAGCAGCTTCGCGCCGGATGGCAGCCGGCCGGCCGGATCGATCACCACCCGTGCCGGTTGGGGGCCGGACACCCGGCGGACCGTGAGTTGCGGGTTGTCGGCCAGCGCCGTGCCAACCCCGATCACCACGGCATCGACCAGCGCGCGCAGCCGGTGCAGATGGGCAAGGCCGGCCGGTCCATTGATGTAATGGGAATGGCCGGAGGCGGTGGCGACCCGGCCATCGAGCGATTGGCCGATCTGGGCGATGACCACCAGGCCATCAGGACCGCCGGCCCGAAGCGGCCCGAACATCTCCTCCCAAGGCTTCGGCAGGGGGTTGGCTAAGGCCCGAAAGGCTTGGGGAACCGGGGTCCAGGAATCCATATTTTGGCTGCGTTTTGGCACCGTCCGGGGCCTGCCCGACCGAGGCAACCCCTTGAATTTCCAGGCCCCCCGTGCGCAAGGCGCGAGACTATGGAACTTTATCTTGTCATAATAACTTGCCACGGAACGCGTCCAAGCGCGACCGCGCCAGCGGTAGCAGGAATGGGCGCACCGGTGCGGTGTTGGCAAGAGACGCTGGGGAGCGTCAGGGAGTGGAAGTAATCAATGCGTAATGGTGGGGGCGACGCTGGTTCCACCCTCTTTGGAACCCGGGAACACGTTGGTGTCGGCCGAGGCCTTGCGGAATTTCGCGCCGGCCGGCCGGTGATCCTCAGCGGGGACGACAGGACGCTGCTCTGCCTTCCGGTCGAAGGCCTCGACAGCAAGCGGTTGATCGCATTCCGGGCGCTGTGCGCCCCGAAGTCGCCACGCCTGGTGCTGACCGGGCGACGTGCTCGCTCGCTCGGGATCGACACCGACGCGCCGGTCGCCATCGAGATCGCCTCCGAGGTCGACGTCGGCACGATCATGGCGTTGGTTGCCGACGCCAAGTCCGACCACGCGTTTGCCTCCAAGCCTGCCAGCGCCGAAGCGATGGCCGCCATCGATCTGGTCAAGCTTGCGCAGGTGTTGCCGGCCGTGCTGGTCGCCGACACCACCCCTACCATCGCATCCGCCTTCGATCCCCGTCCCATCACGGTCCAGGCCAAAGCCGTCATGCGCTTTCGCGCCGACGCGGCGCATGCGCTCAGCATCGCCGGCGAAGCCTATGTGCCGCTCAACTCGGGCGAGCGCACGCGCTTCGTGGTGTTCCGCGATGCGCTTGGCGACGACCCGGTGGCGGTCATCGTCGGCACGCCGGACTTGTCCAAGCCGGTGCCGGTGCGCATCCATTCGGCGTGCCTGACCGGTGACGTGTTCGGCTCGCGCCGCTGCGACTGCGGCGATCAACTGCGGCTGGCGCTGGCGCGGCTGCAGGAGATTGGCGGCGGCATCATCCTTTATCTCGCGCAGGAAGGCCGCGGCGTCGGGCTTGCCAACAAGATGCGAACCTACAAACTGCAGGACGCCGGTCTCGACACCGTGGACGCCAACACCACGCTCGGCTTCAATGACGACGAACGCGACTACGGCGTGGCGGTGCGTATGCTGCAAATGCTCGGCTGCACGCGCGTGGTGTTGCTGACCAACAATCCAGCCAAGCTTGAAGGTCTGGCCAAGGCCGGCATCGAGATCGCCGGCCGCATGCCGATCGAAACGCCGATCAACGCCGACAACCGCCGCTACCTCACGGCCAAGGCGGCTCGCGCCGGCCATCAGCTCGGCCATGTGATCGCGGCGCTGGCGGAAGAGCCTGAGCAGATCGCAAAGGTCGAGGACGAGGCACGGCTCGCGCCCTGACGTCGGCGCGGCCAGGCTGAAGGGGCAGCCAGCCGATGGCCAATGACATCGCGCCGGGATATTCGCTCGCCGCTCGCACCCTGCATTGGGTGACCGCGGCGCTGGTGCTCACGATGATTCCGATTGGTATCGCGATGGCCAACGCCGACTTCGGCGCTGCGCAAGACACGCTCTACCATCTGCACCGGTCGATCGGCGCGCTGCTCATTCCGATCGTGATCGTGCGCCTGCTGTATCGGCTCGGCCATCCGGCGCCGCCGCTGCCGGCCGACGTGCCGGCGATCCAGCAGTTCGCCGCCCACGCCACCCACTGGGGGCTTTATGCCCTGCTGGTCGTGCAACCGTTCGTCGGATGGATCGCGACCTCGGCCTATCGCGCGCCGGTGCTGTTCTTTTGGCTGTTCGAGATTCCGCCGATCTGGCCGGAGGACCGCGCCTTTTCCGAAAGGCTGTTCGTCGCGCACCGCTTCCTCGGTATCCTGATGGCGTTGATGATCTGCGCCCACATCGCCGGCGCGCTGTACCATCATTTTGTCCGCAAGGACCGCGTGCTGATGCGGATGGTGAGCGGCTGATCCGATGGCGAGACCGGCAAACACTCGCGTCATCGGCGAGCTGACCTTCCAGGAGATTGCCTCCTCGCTCCGCGCGGCGTCGGTCCTGTGCCTGCCGATGGGCTCGATGGAGCAGCACGGGCCGCACCTGCCGCTCAACACCGACACCGTCCTGGCCGAGGCCTTCACGCGCCGCATCGTCGAGCGCTGGGGCGAAGCCTACGACCTGTGGCAACTGCCGGCCTTCGCCATCGGCCTGTCCTACGAACACGCCTGGGCTTCCGGCACGCTGTCGTTGTCGGTCGCGGGCATGACCGCGCAATTGCGCGACCTGGCGCGCGAGATCGCGCGCTCGCTGCCAGCGCGCAATCTCATGATCGTCAACGGCCACGGCGGCAACCGCGGCATGCTCGAGGCGCTCGGCCGCGAGCTGCGCTGCGGAGTTCGGCCTCAATCTCTGCACGCTGCACATCGGTGCGCTGATCAGCCCGGTGACCGGTCGCAGCCGCACCGGAAATTCATGCCGGCAAGGACGAGACCTCGGTGATGCTCGCGCTGGCGCCGGAGCTGGTGCGGCGCGAGGCGATCGCAACGCTCAAGGCTCCGCCGGACGGCGACGCCGTCCGCGCGCTGATCCTCGATCCTGCGGCGAGCTTTGCCTGGAGCAGCGACGATCGCCGTATCGCCGAAGCCGGCGTCATCGGCGACGCGCGGGCGGCATCGGCCGACCACGGTCGCGTCATCATCGAGCGCGTGGTGGAGGCGGCGGGCCCGATCCTCAAGCGCTTGCGCGAAACGGCCTAGATCGGGATGGCCGGACCTAGCCCTGCTCGCCGCAGCGAGCTCGGCTTCTCCATCTCCAGCGTATGGGCTTTGCGTCCGCCGCGCTCGATCGAGGTCGGCGCTTCGTCGCGCGCGATCAGATGCTGCGCAAGATCGATGCAGCGCTTGGCCAGCATTGCAGCGCCCTCGGCCAGCTCCTTCGATTCGCGCACGATCTCGACGTTCCGTTCCATGTCCTCGCTCGACCAGCCGCGCGAATGCGCGACATAAGGAAACTGCGGAAAGACGAAACCGAGCTCGGAGAAGAAGCCCAGCATCTGGCCGGCGACGCCCTGGATGTTGTCCTGGCCGCCGACGATGATGAAGCCTGCGACCTTGTTGCGGATCAGTACTTGGTTGCGGACGGTAATGGCGTTCTGCACGCAGTTGAGCCGTTCCGCCATCTTGAAATAGAGCGATGAGGCCGCGCCCCAGCGGATCGGCGTGCCGACGATGATGGCGTCGGCCCAATGCACCAGCGCTTCGTAGACGCGGTCCATCTGGTCGGCGTCGTCCATCTGCGTGATCGAGCACGGCCAGGTGCAGGCCCGCGCCGCCTTGGAGTAGTAGCCTTCGCAGGCGCGGAACTTCAGTTCGCTCAGCCGGATCAGTTGGCTTTCGGCGCCGTGTTGCGGCGCAGGCAGTCGAGCGCCTGGCGAAGCAGATGGTCCGAGCCGGAAAACCGCGGGTTGGCTTCGTCCATCGGCGAGGTCGAAATGCCGGCCACGCGGATCGGCCCGGCGGCGCGCTCGATCCTGCGCGCCAGCGGATGCGGTGCGTGCGGCTTGCGCGTGCGCCTGGTGGCCGAGGCCATGTCGACCAGAACGCGGCCGCTCTCGACCTTCACCGCATAGGCGGGGACGGCATCCTCCTCGAAGCCCGGCTCGCCCTTGCCGCTGCAGCGGTGGAATTTCCAATTGTGCCAGGGACAGGTGATGTAATCGCCGTCGAGCCGGCCGTCGCCCAGCGGCCCGCCGACATGGTTGCAGGTGTTGGACACGACGCCGAACTGGCCGTTCTGAAACGAGATGGCAAGCTCGCGATCGTTCGCGGTGATGCGCCGCAGCGGCACTTTCGACAATTCGTCGCTCGCGCCGACGTCGATCCAACGTTCCTCGGCCATCGTCTTGCTCCTTGTCTTCAGCACCGGGCGCATTGCGGGTTAACGCAATCTCAACGGCGGCCCAGCAGCCCTAACGAGTTCTTAATAACAGCACGTTATCAAGCACCGGGGTTTTGTGTGAGTGGTGCCGGAATGACCGGCCAGGGTCAGATCACCATTGAGAAATTGCGGGGCTTTCTCCGGGACTTGAAGCCCGGCGCGAGGGCTTTGCTGATTTCAGAGCTCGAGCGCAAGCTGCTCAGCGGCGACAATCCGGCGGGCGCCGAAATCGTGCTGGCCGAGCTTCGGCGCAGCTTGCGCGAAGGCAACAGCAAGACGGCGCGTTTCGGCGATCCGGCCCGGATGTTCTTCCAGCCGCTCGAGTCGTTTCTGGTCGATGATACGCCCGACCATAGGCATCGCGGCCGCATCGCGCGCGCCACCCTCGAGCCGATCTGGTCGTGGCTCAGCAATACGCTGATGCCCGAGGATGCACGGAGCTATTCCGAACAGGTCGAGCAGGCGTTGCTGGCCGGCGCCTCCGACAAGGTCGAACATCTGGCGCGGGTGTTCCAGGACCGCGTGGTCCGCCGCATCCAGCAGATGCTGGACGGTATCAAGGACGACAGGGAGCGCCGACGGCTCGCCGTGCAGCTCGGCACTCCGTGGGCGATGGACGACGTGCAGGCCTTGCGCGGCATCCTGGACGCCCGCGACGGCCTGGCCATGCTCGGCACGCAGCTGCCAGGTCATATCAGTGCGCTGCAGGGCCCGATGCTGGAAGGGGTGAAAGCGCTGATCGACGCGCCGCTCGGCGCCAAGTCCGACCTGTTCCTCTATTCGCTCGTGCTGGTGATGAGTCGCCTGGCGGCGCCTTGGCAGTTGGTCCGGCTCGCAGTCAAGGCAGCAAGCAGCGACAATGCCATCCGCATCGCCGAGACGCCCTATGCGGTTGCCGTCAACATCGTGCTCGACGAGATCGAGCGGCGGGTTCGAGAGCTCACCGGTGATCTCAAGAGCGGCCGCGGCATCGCGGTGTCGGCGCTGCTCAAGGAAATCCACGATGCGCTTCGCGGGATTCGCTCGGAGCTCGATCTGCCGGCGGAATCCGCCTGGGGCAAGCAGGTGATCGCGCTTCGCGCTGGAATGTCCCGGATGCTGACGGCCGAGATCGAGCTGATGTCGGGCCGCGTCCGGCGCCTGATCCGGCCGAAGCCTTCGAAGGACATATCACCCGGCAGCAAGCTCGACGCCGACGAGGTGGCCGAGGTTGAATCCCTGATCGGCTTTGTGGTGACCTGTCGGAATTACGCCGGCGAGCTCGCCATCAACGAAATTACCCAACGCGTGTTCAACGACTTGCAGAAGTCGCTCGAGGCCGGCACGAACGCGCTGCTCGATGCGCTGCGGCAATCGACCGGCGGCGAGCGCGCATTCCGTCAGTCGCAGGTCGATGCTGCGGTGCGCTTCTGCGCCAAGGTGTTCGGCGAGGAATATGCGTCGTTGTTCGCCAAGGCTGCCGACATGACGTCGCACGGCGAACGCAAGACGGCGGCGCGAGCCTGATGCTCAGGCCGCGACGCTGATCGTGCCCTCGCGGTTATCGACCATCACCGGCGCATGTAAATACTCGATGCTGGGCGGAGTACCGTACTTGTCGGTGACCATCTTTTGCCACTCGGCGGAGTAGACGCGCTCGGCGTCGGCCCGCGTTTCCCAGAGATAAATCCCGCCGGCGCGACAGCCGTCCTCGCTCAGCCAATAGTTCTTGCGCAGCAAACCCTTCAGGCCCTGGTAGCGGGGCGCCGTGGTTTGAAAGGTTTTGGTGATCTCGGCGACCGTAGTGGGCTTCGGCAGCTTGAACGTCACGATGGCAACGATCATGGGCATCTCCTTAGATCTTGCTGTCAGGCATTTTGCTCGCTGTGCCCCCGTGATGTAAACCCTGCGCCATGATGCTTTGGCTTGTCCTGGCGCTGATGACCGCGGGCGCGATCTTTTGCGTGCTGTGGCCGCTGTCACGGCGTGCGCCGTTGCGGGCGGGCAGCGACATCGCGGTCTATCGCGACCAGCTCGACGAGATCGACCGCGACCGGGCGAACGGCTTGATCGGCGAGCGCGAGGCGGAGGCGGCCCGCGTCGAAGTCTCGCGCCGGTTGATCGCGGCGGCGGATGCGGTCGCGCCGGCGCCAGCCGCAGGCGCGCTCTGGCGTCGCCGCGCGGTCGCGCTGGCCGCCTGGGTGCTGCTGCCGCTCGGCGCCGCCGGGCTCTATCTCGCGCTCGGCTCGCCGCAATTGCCGGGGCAGCCGCAGGCCGAACGCGGCCAGGCGCCGCCGGAGCAACGCCCGATCGCCGAACTGGTCGGCCGGGTCGAGTCGCATCTGGAGCAGAACCCGCAAGACGGCCGCGGCTGGGAGGTGCTCGGCCCGGTCTATATGCGGCTTGGCCGCTACGACGACGCGGTGAAGGCGCGGCGCAACGCGCTGCGCCTGCTCGGGCCAAATTCGGAGCGCGAGGCCGATCTCGGCGAGGCCCTGACCGTCGCCGCCAACGGCATCGTCACGGCCGAAGCGCGGCAGGCATTCGAGCGGGCGGTTCGCCTCGATGACAGCGATTACCGCGCGCGCTACTTCCTGGGCCTTGCCGCCGAGCAGGACGGGCGCCCCAACGAAGCGGCGGAGGTCTGGCGGAGCCTGCTCGCCGGCGCGCCGCCGGGTGCCGGCTGGATCGGCTTTGTGCGCGAATCGTTGGCGCGCATCGATCCGAATGCGCCGCCGCCCGGTCCGACCGCCGACGACATTGCGGCGGCCGGCAAGCTTGCGCCCGAGCAGCAAGCCGAGATGGTGCGCGGCATGGTGGCGCGGCTTGCCGAGCGGCTGCCAGCAGGATGGCTCCGACGTCGAGGGATGGCTGCGGCTTGTTCGCGCCTATATGGTGCTGGGCGACAAGGACAAGGCGCGCGGCGCCGTGGCCGACGCCCGCCGTGCGCTGGCTGGCGAGCCGGACAAGCTTCGGCGGTTGGACGAGCTGATCGAGGTCTCGGGCTGGAAGGCGGTCCGGACCCGAAGTTCGACGATTGCAGCAGGCGCCTTGCGAACTTCGGGTCCAAAGGGACACTAGACGTAGGCTCGGAAGTTCGCTTCGGAGCAAGCCGAGCAATCGGCGAACTTCCGAACCGCGACACTAGGCATGGTCCCATCATGACCCGCAAGCAGCGCCGCCTCATTCTGATCGGTTCGAGCCTGGGCGTTCTGGCGCTCGCCGCAGCGCTGGTGCTGAGCGCGCTCAAGGATTCGATCGTATTTTTCAATTCGCCGAGCGACGTGGTCGAGAAGCACGTCGCGGTCGGCACCCGCATCCGGCTGGGCGGGCTGGTCAAGCCTGGAACCGTGCAACGCGGCGAGCAACTGATGGTGCGCTTCGAAGTCACCGACGGAAAGAGCGCGATCCCGGTGAGCTATCAGGGCGTGCTGCCTGACCTGTTCCGCGAAGGGCAGGGCGTGATCGCCGAAGGCGCGCTCGAGCAGGGCGGCGTGTTCAAGGCCGATGCCGTGCTGGCCAAGCACGACGAGAAATATATGCCCCGCGAGGTGGCCGACGCGCTCAAGAAGCAAGGCCATTGGAAGGACGATTACGAGAAGAAGAAATGATCGCTGAGATCGGCCATTACGCGTTGGTGCTGGCGCTCGGCATGGCGTTGATCCAATCGGTCGTGCCAATCGTCGGGGCCAGGCGCTCCGACCCGGTGTTGATCGGCGTGGCGGGGCCGACCGCGCTGGCGCAGTTCGCGTTGGTGGCGACGGCCTTTGCCGCCCTGACCGCCTGCTATGTCACGTCGGATTTCTCGGTCGCCAACGTGTTCGAGAATTCGCACTCGGCGATGCCGCTGGTCTACAAGTTCACCAGCGTGTGGGGGAACCACGAGGGCTCGATGCTGCTCTGGGTCCTGATCCTGGCGCTGTTCGGCGCGCTGGTCGCGGCCTTCGGCGGTAACCTGCCGGCCACCTTGAAAGCCAACGTGCTGGCGGTGCAATCGTGGATCGCCGCGGCGTTCTATCTGTTCATTCTCGGCACCTCGAACCCGTTCCTGCGTCTGCCGCAAGCGCCGTACGAGGGGCGCGACCTCAATCCGATCCTCCAGGACATCGGGCTCGCGGTGCATCCGCCGCTGCTCTATCTCGGCTATGTCGGCTGCTCGATCTCGTTCTCGTTTGCGATCGCGGCCTTGATCGAGGGCCGCATCGACGCCGCCTGGGCGCGTTGGGTGAGGCCGTGGACGCTGGCGGCCTGGATGGCGCTGACGCTCGGCATCGCGATGGGCTCGTATTGGGCCTATTACGAGCTCGGCTGGGGCGGCTTCTGGTTCTGGGATCCGGTCGAGAACGCCTCGCTGATGCCCTGGATCGTCGCAACCGCGCTGTTGCATTCCGCTGTGGTGATGGAAAAGCGCAACGCGCTCAAGGTCTGGACCATCCTGCTGGCGATCCTGGCGTTCTCGCTGTCGCTGATCGGCACCTTCCTGGTGCGCTCGGGCGTTCTGACCTCGGTGCATACATTCGCGAGCGACCCGACCCGCGGCGTGTTCATTCTTGCGATCCTTATTCTGTTCATCGGCGGCGGGCTTGCGCTTTACGCCTGGCGGGCGCCGGCGCTCAAGCAGGGCGGCCTGTTCGCGCCGATTTCGCGCGAAGGCGCGCTGGTCTTCAACAACCTGTTCCTCACCGCGGCTTGCAGCAGCGTGTTTATCGGCACGCTCTATCCGCTCGCGCTCGAAGCGCTGACCGGCGAGAAGATCTCGGTCGGCGCGCCGTTTTTCAATCTCACCTTCGGCCCGTTGTTCGTGCCGCTGTTGCTCGCGGTGCCGTTTGGCCCGCTGCTCGCCTGGAAGCGCGGCGATCTTTACAGCGCAGCGCAGCGGCTGATCGGCGCCGCCGCCATCGCCATCATCGTGATCGCGATCGTTCTTGCGGTGCTGCAGGGCGGCCCGGTGCTGGCGCCGTTCGGCATCGGGCTTGCGGTGTTTGCGATGGCGGGCGCCGTCACCGATCTCGGCGAGCGCATCGGCATCTGGCGGGTTGCGCCATCGGTCGCGCTGTCGCGCGCGCGCGGATTGCCGCGCTCGGCCTTCGGAACGGCGATCGCGCATTTCGGCCTCGGCGTGTCGCTTTTGGGCATCGTTTGCGCCTCGACTTGGGGCGACGAGCGTATCGTCGCGCTCAAGCCCGCGGAGGTCGTGTCGCTACGCTCCTACGACTTGACGTTCGAAGGCTTGATCGACCGCCAGGGCCCGAATTATCGCGAGCTCCTGGCGCGCTTCACCGTCCGGGCTGATGGCGGGGTGATCGGCACCATGGAACCGTCCAAGCGAAGCTTCCCGTCGCGGCAGAGCTCGACCACCGAGGCAGCGCTGCTGACCCGAGGGTTCAGCCAACTCTATCTTTCGCTTGGCGACCCCAATCCCGATGGCTCGATCGCGGTTCGGCTCTACCACAAACCGCTGGTGCTGCTGATCTGGCTCGGCGCCGTCGTCATGGTGCTCGGCGGCTTGCTGTCGTTGTCCGACCGGCGGCTCCGCGTCGGCGCGCCCAGGCCCGCCGCGAAGTCGGCGATGCAGCCGGCGGAGTGAGCCGCCATGCGCCGCTTCCTGGGAGCTGCTACGGATCATGGTGATCGCGGCGGCGCTGTCGACCGCGGCGCCGGCGCTCGCGGTGCAGCCCGACGAAATCCTGCCGAATGCCGGCCTCGAAGCGCGGGCGCGCAACCTGTCAAAGGAGCTGCGCTGCATGGTGTGCCAGAACCAGTCGATCGACGATTCCGACGCGCCGCTGGCGCGCGACCTGCGCGTCCTGGTGCGCGAGCGGCTTGTCGCCGGCGACAGCGACGCCGAGGTGCTGGATTTCCTGACCGCGCGCTATGGCGACTTCGTGCTGCTCAAGCCGCGGCTGACCGCTCACACGGCGCTGCTCTGGCTTGCGCCGTTTGCCATCGTGCTCGCCGGCGTATTCGCCGTGATCGCATTCTTGCGCCGACGCCGGGACGAGGCCGCCGCGCCCGCACCGGCGGCGCTCAGTCCAGACGAGCAGCGGCGCATCGCCGAATTGCTCGAGCCATCCGACCATCGCTGAGCTACTGTGCGGCGCCCGAGGATGCGCGCGGCTTACGGCGCAATCGCTCGCAGTGAGCCGGACTGTTCCACACCGTTAGCCGCTGGCAAAAGCTCGCCTTCCAGGAATGGCTTGCAAGCCCTTAAAAAGCTTAGGCTTTTGCCAAGCTCCAGGCCTCGCAACCTTACCAAACTTTAATCTCGCCGCCACGCGCCGGTAAGGCGGGCGCTCCCATCTTGTGACCGAGCACTCCGCTGTCCGTTCGAGGCGCCAGCATCACCATGCTTCGCAATGACCACCCGAAACCAGGCGTGCTTCGCACCCGCCGTCTCGCCATTCTCGCCACCGCCGCGGTCCTTGGCGTCGGTGGCTTGTTGGTGGCGCCGCCGCTTTCGCCTGACACGACACGCGCACTGGCGCAGAACCTGTCGCAAGAGGCGCGGCACCTGGCGCAGCCGACCGGCTTTGCCGACGTTGTCGAGAGGGTCAAGCCCGCGGTGATCTCGGTGCGCGTCAAGGTTGCCGCCGCCCCACAGGTGTCCGGCGACGACGAGTTGCCGTTCCCGAAGGACTCGCCGATGGAGCGCTTCTTCCGCCGCTTCGGCGGACCCGACGGCGTGCCGGGCGGTCGCGCGCGGCCGGCAGTTCGGCACCGCGCAAGGCTCGGGCTTCCTGATCTCCCAGGACGGCTACGCCGTCACCAACAATCACGTGGTCGAGAAAGCCTCGACCGTCGAGGTGGCGACCGATGACGGCAAGACCCACGCCGCCAAGGTGGTGGGCACCGATCCGCGCACCGATCTCGCGCTGATCAAGATCGACGGCGGCAGCTTCCCCTATGTCAATCTCGCGGACAAGTCGCCGCGCGTCGGCGATTGGGTGCTTGCGGTCGGCAATCCGTTCGGCCTCGGCGGCACCGTCACCGCCGGCATCGTCTCGGCCCGCGGCCGCGATATCGGCGCCGGTCCTTATGACGATTTCCTGCAGATCGACGCGCCGGTCAACCGCGGCAATTCCGGTGGGCCGACGTTCAACACCGAAGGCAGCGTGATCGGGGTCAACACCGCGATCTTCTCGCCGTCCGGCGGTTCGGTCGGCATCGCCTTCGCCATTCCATCCGAAACGGTGAAAAGCGTCGTCGCCCAGCTCAAGGACAAGGGCTCGGTGACCCGTGGTTGGATCGGCGTGCAGATCCAGCCGGTGACGCCGGAGATTGCTGAAAGCCTCGGGCTGAAGACCCCCGGCGGCGCACTGGTCGCGGACCCGCAAAAGGATGGCCCGGCGGTGAAGGCCGGCGTCGAGGCCGGCGACGTGATCGCCACCGTGGACGACAAGCCGGTGCTCGATGCTCGCGACCTCGCCCGCAAGATCAGCGGCATGCCGCCCGGCGCGAGCGTCAAGCTTGGCATTGTCCGCAAGGGCGAGCGCAAGATCATCAGCGTGACGCTCGGCGAACTGCCGAATGTGCGCGATGCGCGTGCCGAGCGCGAAATGCCGGATCGTGAAGGCCGCGGCGACGGTAGCAATCTGGGCCTGTCGCTGGCGCCCGCCGGCAAGGAGCCCGGCGTGGTGGTGACCGAAGTCGATCCATCAAGCCCGTCGGCTGATTTCGGCTTCAAGCCGGGCGACGTCATTCTCGAGGTTGGCGGCAAGACGGTCGCGACGCCGGCGGAGGTGCGACGCGCGTTGCGCGGCGCCCGCGCTGACGGCAAGCGAAGCGTTTTGTTGCGCGTGAAGTCGGAGCAAGGGACGCGGTTCGTGGCGATACCGCTCGGCCGTGCCTGAGCAGAGATAACCCGTGTGGCCCGGACCTCGGTTCGAACCACGCGCGGAGAGTTCGGGGCCGTTTTGTCGGCATTCGTCGCCCCCGCCGGCAGAGCGAACCCGGGGGACGGGCTCAGGCCCGTCCCCGCTGATACCGTCTTCGTTTACCGGCAACCGTCGCCCCCGCCGGGAGCGAGGATGGTCGAGGGGCGGCGGAGCGATCCGCCGCCCCTCGCTCTATTTTGGGGCCGGCTGTGGGGGCCAGACAGGCGCGCGATTTCCGCTAAAATGGGGCGGTGCTGGAAAAACGCGGCCGGAATTCCCAGCTCAACCGTGCTCCGGCACCATTGCGGAGCGTGTTGCCGATCAGGGCCCATGGCCTGAACGAAGAAAACCCGGAGCGACATGCGCCTTCTCATCGTCGAAGATGACCGCGACGCGGCCGACTACATTGCCCGAGCGTTCCGCGAGGTCGGCCATGTCGCCGATCAGGCGCCGGACGGTGAGGAGGGGTTGGCTCTGGCTCTGGACCGGCCCTACGACGTCCTGATCGTCGATCGCATGCTGCCGAAAAAGGACGGGCTTTCGGTCATTGGCGAACTGCGCGCCAAAGGCGTCGAAACGCCGGTGCTGATCCTCTCGGCGCTCGGCCAGGTCGATGACCGGGTCAAAGGCCTGCGCGCCGGCGGCGACGATTACCTGCCCAAGCCGTATTCATTCTCCGAACTGCTGGCGCGGGTGGAGGTGCTGGCGCGCCGCAGCGGCCGCCGTGGCGAAGAGACGGTCTATCGCGTCGCCGACCTCGAGCTCGACCGGCTGTCGCATCGCGTCGCCCGCGGCAAGGAGGAGCTTGATCTTCAGCCGCGCGAGTTCCGCCTGCTGGAGTACCTGATGAAGCATGCCGGTCAGGTGGTGACCCGAACCATGCTGCTCGAAAACGTCTGGGACTATCACTTCGATCCGCAGACCAACGTGATCGACGTGCACATCTCCCGGCTGCGCTCCAAGATCGACAAGGGGTTTGCGCAGCCGCTGCTGCACACCATCCGCGGCGCGGGATACATGATCCGTGACAAATGAACTGGTCCCGGTGACGCAGCAGCAACTGCCTGCGGCGCAGTCCTCGCCGCCGCTCGCCTGGCGCGACCAATGGCGGCGGCTCGCCACGCTGCAATGGCTGCCGTGGCCGCGGATGAACGCGCTCGGCAAGCTGTTCAACACCACCGCGTTCAAGCTGACGCTGGTCTATCTGACGGTGTTCGCGCTGTTTGCCGCCATCCTGCTCGGATATTTCGCCTGGAACACGCGCCGGCTGATCACTGAGCAGATCACCCGGATGGTCGACGCCGAAATCAGCGGCCTGACCGAGCAGTACAGCCAGGGCGGTATCCGGCGGCTGGTGTTCGTCATCGATGCGCGCGCGCGCCGGCCGGGGTCGAGTCTCTATCTCGTCACGACGTTCTCCGGCGACGGCCTTGCCGGCAACGTCGGCTTGCTCGGCGAGGGCGTGCTGGAACACTCCGGCTGGACCGAGACGGTCTATCGGCGGCTGGACGATGCCGAAGGCACCGAGCACCACGCGCTGGTGCGGGTCTATCAGCTTCCCGGCGGCTTCCGGCTGCTGGTCGGCCGCGATCTCGAGGAGCGCGAACGGCTCTACGACGTCATTGTTGCCGCCGGGCAATGGTCGATCGCTGTGGTCGTCATTTTCGGGCTTGCCGGCGGTTTTTTCGTCGCTCGCCGCGTGCTGCGCCGGGTCGACGCCATGACCGAGACCACCCGCACCATCATGGCGGGCAATCTATCGGGACGCCTGCCGGTCACAGGCTCCGAGGACGAGCTCGATCGTCTGGCGGTCAATCTCAACGCCATGCTGGAGCGGATCGAGGCGCTGATGCGGGGCTTCAAGGAGGTCTCCGACAACATCGCCCATGACCTCAAGACGCCGTTGACCCGGCTTCGCAATCGCGCCGAAGAGGCGTTGCGCGCCGGCAAGGATAGCCGCGGTTACCGCGCGGCGCTGGAAGCGACAATGGAGGAATCCGACGAGCTGATCCGCACCTTCAACGCGCTGTTGATGATCGCACGCGCGGAGTCCGGCCAAGCCAGCACGCCGATGAGCGATTTCGACGCCGCCGAGATCGCCCGCGGGGTCGGCGAGCTGTACGATCCGCTGGCCGACGAGAAGGGTATCACGCTCAAGGTCGAGGCCGACGCCGCAGCGCCGGCGCGCGGCAATCGCGAGCTGGTCACCCAGGCGCTCGCCAATCTGGTCGACAACGCCATCAAATACGCAGGCCGCGAGCGCGCGGCGAACAACGGCACGCCGGCCGAGATCGTGGTCAAGGCCGGCGCCGACGGCGACCGCATCGTTCTGACCGTGTCGGACCACGGGCCGGGCATCCCGGAGGTCGATCGCGGCCGCGTGATCGAGCGGTTCGTGCGGCTTGAGCAAAGCCGCTCGGAACCGGGGTCTGGCCTGGGGCTGAGCCTCGCCTCGGCGGTGGCGCATTTGCATGGCGGCGAGCTTCGGCTGGAAAACAACGAGCCGGGGCTGAAGGCGACCCTGTTGCTGCCGCGCGTCGGTCCGCAATTGCCGCATCCGGGCTAGTGTCGCTGATTCGGAAGTTCGCCCGAGTTCTCAGCGTGCTCCTTAGCGAACTTCCGAATCAAAGCGACACTAGCAACCTAATGATTCTAGTGTCCCTTTGAACCCGAAGTTCGCAAATGAGCTTGCCGCGCAATCATGCGAACTTCGGGTTCGGCACACTAGCCTTTCGCCAAGCCTTGTGCCGGCCAGCGGCGGCCTTACAACGCCTCCGACAGATCAGGATGGCCGCGGGCGGCGCGGTCGGAACCATGGCGCGAACCGCGACGAAAAAGCGCAAACCCGCCGGCAAGCCCGATCGGTCGCTGGCTGCTGCGATCGTGCAGGCGCCGCGCCTGAGCGCGCCCGGCGAGGCGCGTGCTCGGGTCGCTGCATGGCTCGGCGAGATCGGCCGCAGCCCTGCCGGCAAGGCGCTCAAGCGCCGGATCGGCGCCTTCCGCAAGCTCGCAGACCTGCTCGCCGGCCTGGCCGAAGGCTCGCCGTTTCTGTGGGAGCTGGCGACGTCCGAGCTAGACCGGCTGCTCGCCGTCCTTGATGCCGATCCCGACACGCATCTTCGGAATGTGCTGACCACGACCGCAAAGGCGGTCGGCGCGGCAAAGAGCGAGGAGGCGGCGATGCGCGCGCTCCGCCGCATGAAGGCGGAGGCAGCGCTGCTGATCGCGCTCGCCGACGTCGGGGGCGTCTGGCCGGTGATGCAGACGACCCGCGCCCTGACCGAGCTTGCCGACACCGCGGTCGGTGCCGCGGTGCGGTTCCTGCTGCGCGAAGCCGCAAGCCGCGGCCGCCTCAAGCCAACCGATGCGGCCCGGCCGGAGCAGGGCAGCGGCTTGATCGTGCTCGCAATGGGCAAGATGGGCGCCTTCGAACTGAACTATTCGAGCGACATCGACCTGATCGTGTTCTACGACCCGGACGCGCCGGCGCTCCTGGACAAGGACGAGGCCGCGGCCATCCAGGTGCGGATCACTCGCGGGCTGGTGCGCCTCCTGCAGGAGCGCACGGCCGACGGTTACGTGTTCCGCGTCGACCTGCGGCTTCGCCCCGATCCGGCCTCGACCCAGATCGCGGTCTCGACCGAGGCCGCGCTCAACTACTACGGCAGCGTTGGCCAGAATTGGGAGCGCGCGGCGCTGATCAAGGCGCGCGTCTGCGCGGGTGACGTCGCCGCTGGCGACACAATCCTGCGCCAGCTCGGCCCGTTCATCTGGCGGAAGTATCTCGACTACGCTGCGGTTGCCGACATCGAGGCGATGAAACGGCAAATCCATGCCTTCCGCGGCCACCAGGACATCGCGGTCGAGGGCCACAACATCAAGCTCGGCCGCGGCGGCATCCGTGAGATCGAATTTTTCGCGCAGACCCAGCAGCTGATCGCCGGCGGGCGCCATCCGGAGCTGCGCGGCCGCGACACGCTCGCGACGCTCGACGCGCTGGCGGCCGGCGGCTGGATCGACGCCGCCGCCCGCGACGAGCTTGCCGCGGCCTATTGTTTTCTCCGCACCATCGAGCACCGGCTGCAGATGGTGGCCGACGACCAAACTCACACCTTGCCGTCGGAGCGCGAGGACTTGGAGCGCTTCGCGCGCTTTGCCGGCTTCAAGGATCGCGACGCGTTGGCCGAGGCGCTGCTCGACCATCTGCGGAAGGTGCAGCGGCACTATGTGCGGCTGTTCGAGGACACCGCGGCGCGCGGCGATCAGCCGGCGCTGACGTTTCCCTTAAACGCCGACGACCGCGACACCCTCAACCGCCTCGGGGCCATGGGCTTCCGGCAGCCACTGGAGGTTTCGGCGACCGTCCGACGCTGGCTTGCCGGCTCCGGGCCGGCGTTCCGCAGCGAATTCGCCCGCGCGCAATTTTCCGAGCTGCTGCCGGTGCTGCTCGACCGGTTGGCGCATTCGGAAAACCCCGATGCGGCACTCACTGCCTTCGATCAATTCGTCGGTGGCGTGCGCCGGGGCGGCCGTCTGTTCTCGCTGCTCCGGCAAAACCCCGACCTGGTGACGCTGGTGGCGTTGACGCTGGGCACCGCGCCGCGGCTTGCCGATATCCTGGCCCGCCGTCCGGAAGCGATGGATGCGCTGCTCGAGCCGACCTTCTTCGGGGCGCTGCCGGACGAGGCCAAGCTCGATGCCGAGCTTCGTCGCACGCTCGGCGAGGCGCAGTCCTACGAGGACCATCTCGACCGACTGCGGCTGTTCAGCCAGGAGCATATGTTCCTGATCGGCGCGCGCATCCTGTCCGGGACCGTGTCGGCGGAGCAGGCGGCGGAGGCGTTCGCCCGGCTCGCCGATGTCGTGATCCGCGCGCTGTGCCGCAACGTCGAGGACCTGTTCGCGCAGGCGCATGGCCGCATCCGCGGCCAGGAGATCGCGCTGCTCGCGCTCGGCAAGCTCGGAGGGCGCGAGATGACTGCGACTTCCGATCTCGACCTGATCATGGTCTATGACTTCGACCCGGAGCACCCGCAGTCGACCGGAGCGCGGCCGCTCTACGGCGCGCAATATTTCGCACGGCTTACCCAGCGCTTGATCAGCGCGCTATCATCGCCGACCAACTACGGGGCGCTCTACCAGGTCGACATGCGGCTGCGGCCGTCCGGCCGCTCCGGTCCGGTCGCGACCAGCCTCGCGGCGTTTGCGAGCTACCAGGACACCGAGGCCTGGACCTGGGAGCACATGGCGCTGACCCGGGCGCGGCCGGTGGCGGGCTCGCCGGCCTTTGCCGCCCGGGTCGAAGCGGTGATCCGCAACGTGCTCTGCCGCAAGCGCGACGCGGCGACGGTCGCGGCCGACGTGGTGGAGATGCGGCAGGCGATCGCCAAGGAAAAGGGCGACGACGTGCGGTGGGATCTCAAATACGCGGCCGGCGGCCTGATCGACCTGGAGTTCATCGCGCAATATCTTCAGCTCGTACACGCGGCCGAACAGCCGGACATTCTCGACGCCACGACGGCGCGCGTGCTCGACAAGGCGTGGCGGCTCGGCCTGTTGCCGGCCGAGGACGCCGACGTGCTGCGGCCGGCGGCGCGGCTTTATCACAATCTGACGCAGATCCTGCGGCTGTGCCTATCCGGCCCGTTCGATCCGAAGACGGCAGGGGCGGGGCTGCTCGGCCTGCTGTGCCGCGCGGCCGACCTGCCCAACTTCGCCACGCTCGACGCCCATCTGAAGGAAACCCAACAGAAGGTGCGCGCGAGCTTCAACCGAATCCTGGGCGCGGGTTAGAGCATGATCCCGAAAAGTGGGAACCGGTTTTCGGAAAAGATCTATGCTCCAAGAAAAAGCATGATCCCGAAAAAGCCTGCCCCGGACTTGATCCGGGGTGGGAAATCGGTTTTCGGAAAAGCATGCCCTCGAGCTTGAGCCAACATGTCGCGTCTCGGATATGCGCCATGCGGTCCTCGTCTGCGCATTGGCCTTGACCGTCGTGTATGCTTGGGCGAGCCCAGGAGTTCGCGCCATGCTCGCCCGCCGCAAGGTTCTGCAATGTCTTGCTGCAACCGGGCTCACCGCCGTGGCAGGAGGGCGCAGCCGCGCCCAGACCTATCCGAGCAGGCCGGTGCGCGTCATCGTCACCACCGGGCCGGGCGGGCAGGGCGACATCACCGCGCGCCTGGTCGCGGCCAAGCTCACGGAACGTCTTGGCCAGTCGTTCTATGTCGAGAACATCGGCGGCGGCGGCGGCAACATCGCCATGGGCACCGCCGCGCGCGCTGCGCCGGACGGCTACACCATCCTTGCCGCCACCAGCAATCTCGTCACCAATGTCGGTCTCTATCCAAAAATTCCCTACGATCCCGACAAGGATTTTGCGCCGATATCGCTGTTGTGCTCGTCGCCGCATCTGCTGACGGTGCATCCCTCGGTGCCGGCGCAGAACGTCAACGAGCTGATCGCGCTGGCCAAGGCCAGTCCCGGAAAATTCAGCTTCGCCTCGGCCGGCCGCGGCACGCCTGCCCATCTCGCCGGCGAATTGTTCAAGCTCACCTTCGGCCTCGACATCACGCATGTGCCGTTCAACGGCGGCGGGCCTGCGACGGCGGCCACGGTCGGTGGCCACGTGCCGCTCGGGGTGCCGGCGCTGCCGACCGGCGTGACCTATGTGCGCGGCGGCAACCTGCGCGCGCTCGCCTTGTTCAGCAGCAAGCGGGCGTCCGCGCTGCCCGAGGTGCCGACCATGGCGGAGGCGTCCGGCTACGATCTGCCGGCCGACATCATCAACGGCTTTGTGGTGCCTTCGGGCACGCCGAAGCCGGTGATCGACCTGCTTTATCGCGAGGTCATCAAGGTGATGGCCATGTCGGACACCCGCGAGAAGCTCGCCGGCATGGGCTTCGATCCGGTCGCCAGCACGCCCGAGGAGTTCGACGTCTGGATGCGACGCGAGCTCACCCGCTGGGGCCAGGTGATCCGCGACGCCAACATTTCGATGCAATAGGGATTCGGAATCGCCGCTGACGTCGGGCCCGGTTCAAGCGGGCCGAACCCGTTCGCGGGGTCTGCAATGGACTTTGCTACTGCTCGAGCTTGACGCCGGCGATGTCCACCGCTTTGGCCCAGTTCGGGATTTCGGCGGCGATGAAGGCGGCAAATTTCTCCGGGCCTTCGATCGCGGGTTCGATGCCGTTGGTGTGAAGCTGCTCGATGAATTTCGGATCCTGTCCGGCGCGCGCCATTTCGCCGGCAAGCCGGTCGATGATCGGCTTCGGCGTGCCCCCTGGCGCCAGCATGCCGGTCCACGACACGGCGTTGTAGCCGGGATAGGTTTCCGCAATCGACGGCACGTCCGGCAGGCGCTGGGAGCGCGTCCCGCTCGACACCGCCAGGATTCGGATGTTGGGATTGGTGGCTTGCGCCACCGCCTCCGAGATCGGCACGAAGGTTACCGGGATGTGGCCGGCGATGAGATCGGTCAACGCCGGCGCGGTGCCGCGGTAGCTGATGCTTGTCATCTTGATCTCGGCGCGATGCATGAACAGCGCCATGATCAAATTGCTGGCGCTGCCGGGCCCGCCGCCGCCGCCATAGGAGAGCGGGGCGGGCTGCGTCTTGGCATAAGCGACGAACTCGGCAACGGTCTTCGCCGGCACTTTGGCGTGGACCAGGAGGACCTGCGGGCTCGAACCAAGCTCGCTGATCGGGGCGAAGTCCTTGACCGGGTCGTATTTCACCTTGGTCGTGGCCGGCACGATGGCCATGACGTTGGTGCTCGCCCACAACAGCGTATTGCCGTCGGGTGCGGCACGCTGAACCGCCTCCATGGCGATGATGCCGCCGCCGCCGACGCGGTTCTCGACCACCATTTGCTGGCCGAGCGACTGAGACAGCCGCGCCGCCATCAGGCGGCCGGTGACGTCAATGTTGCCGCCGGCGGCGAACGGAACCAGGAGCTTGATCGGCCGGTCCGGCCAGGTCTGCGCCTGAACGGCCGGGCCGAGGCTGAGAATTGCGAGAACGACGGATGCACCGAATGCGCGGTGCCACGCGAAGGCTGCTGTCATAGCCGCAGACTACGGCGGCGGCGCTTTGCTCCACAACGGCCGAAAAGTTTGAGCTGCTGCGTCCGATTTGCGGGGCGGAACGGATCGGCACCCGTTGGCGACACGGGCGCCGATCCCACCGACATCACCCCCCAGAAATCGTCGCGGCGCTTGCCTGCGAAACCGCGGCGCCCGTGCCGGCGGGTCCGAACGCGCCGGCCCGGCCGTTGATCGGCCAGCGCACCACCACGGTGGTGCCTTGTCCGAGCGCCGAGCGGATGCGCATTTCGCCGCCATGCAGCTCGACCAGCGATTTGGCGATAGCGAGGCCCAGGCCCGAGCCGTGATGGGTCTTGGTGAGCTGGCTTTCGACCTGCTCGAACGGCCGTCCGAGCTTTTGCAGCGCTTCGCGCGCGATGCCGATACCAGAATCCTGGATGCCGATGACGACGACGCCGCGCGAGATCCGCCCCCGTAACGTGATGCAGCCCGTTTCCGGCGTGAACTTGACTGCGTTGGACAGAAGATTGAGCGCGATCTGCTTGAACGCGCGACGGTCGGCCCGAAAGCGGATGTTGGGCGCGATCTTGGAGGTGACCTTCAGGCGCTTCTCGTGGGCGCGGCCGGTGATTACCCGTAACGCGTCGGCCAATTCGCTGTCGAGCTCGATGTCCTCCAGATCGAGCTTGAAGCGGCCGGCCTCGATCTTCGACATGTCGAGGATGTCGTTGATGACGTCGAGCAGGTAGAGGCCGCTGCGGTGAATGTCGCGGCAATACTCGTGGTATTTGCTGGCGCCGAGCGCGCCGAACATCCCCGACTCCATGATTTCGGAGAAGCCGATGATGGCATTGAGCGGCGTGCGCAGCTCGTGGCTCATGTTGGCCAGGAACTTGGACTTGGCCTGGTTGGCCTCCTCGGCGCTCTGGGCGAGTTCGGCCAGCTGCCGGGCCTGGAACTCGAGCTTCTGCTGCGACTGACGAAGATCGGTGACGGTCGCGAGCAGGCGCTGCTCGCTGTCGACCAGCTTGGTCTCGTGCCGCTTGAGCGGGGTGATGTCGGTGCCGACCGAGACATAGCCGCCATCCTTGGTGCGGCGCTCGCTGATCTGCAGCCAATGGCCGTCGTCGAGCTCGGCTTCGAAGGTGCGCGCACCGGGCACGTTCTTGTCCTCGCTCGCAAGCTTGGAACGGATCGCGTGCTTGCGTCCAGCCTCGACCACGTCCTCGTAGGGTGTGCCCGGCATCACCGCGCGGTCCGGCAGGTTGTGCAAATCCTGGAAATTGGAATTGCACAGCACCAGGCGGTTCTCGTTGTCCCACAGCACGAAGGCTTCCGGGATCGTTTCGATGGCGTCGCGCAAGCGGAGGTCGGCGGCGGCGGTGCGCTCGACCAGTGTCTTCTGCTCGGTGACGTCGACCGCGATGCCGATCAGGTGCACGCCGCTGTCGTTGGGCTGGCGCACCAATTCGCAACGGGCGCGCAGCCAGACCCACTTGCCGCTGGCGTGATGCATGCGGAACTCGTGGTCGATGGCGCTCGCCTTGGCGTCGGCGAGCTGGGCTGCGACCTCGTAGAGCTCGATGTCCTGTGGATGCACCAGCCGGCTGACCTCGCCGAAGGTCAGTAGGTCGTCACGCGCCGGCAGGCCTAGGATCGCAAACATCGAATGCGACCAGAAGATGCGGCCACGCGCCAGGTCCCAATCCCAAAGGCCGCAGCGGCCGCGGTTGAGCGCGGTGTCGATCCGGCTGCGCACGGTGTCGTAGATCACGTCGGCCTCGCGCGCCCGCGTCGCCTGCCAGTGGAAGGCGAAGCCCAGGATCAGCAGCACAAAGCCGGTGGTGGCCGAGAGCGTCACCGTCAGCGTCGTATCGGAACGCCACGGCGCGAGCGCGTCGCTCAGCACCTGGAACACCGTCAGCTGTCCCCGCCCTTGGGCGAGCGTGCGCACGGTCGCCAGCGCCCGGCTGCCGTCCCCCAGCGTGATCTCGAGCACGCCGGCGCTGGCGCCGAGGATGGTCAGTGGCTGAGTGTCGCCAATCACCTCGAGCAATCGCTCGCCGATCGGGCCGCCGGCCGGCGCAGTCGCGGTGATGACGCCGTCGGCGTTGCTCAGTAGGATGCGGCGGCCGAACGCGATGGCGCGCACCGACATTGCGCGTTCCAGCAGATCGCGCCGCGTGCTGTCGCCGCCTTCCGCGTTCGCCAATCGGTCGAAGCGCTCGGAAACGAAGTCGGCGACGTTATCGATGTCGTGGATCGCCTCGGATATCGCCTGGCGGCGGTGGTCGAGCACCTGCACGATGGCGCCTACGCCGATGGTTAGCAGGAAGGCGATGATCAGGGCCGGCACCGCGCGGCGCAGCGCCGGCTCCGCGGTCAGCAGGCGGCGGTATGCCGGCTTGGCGATCGATTGCGCCAGACCCTTGATCGAATCCGAATGCGCGGACGCACTCGCCACATCGGCGCGTGCCATGCCCCGTCCCCGTGCTGGATGATCCCCTGAACCACGCGCGGAAGCGACGTGCCGTATCGCCCCGAATCACCCGCTATTCGAGATCGATGGCGCGACTCTTGTCGAGAGTCCGAAGTCAATATTTTTGGTTAACGTCTCAACAGGAAAATTCGTGGCGACTGTTTCGTGCCAAAATCGGATTTCGGAGTCATTTCAACGCGATAAATCCTGCACCGGAAAATCCGCTGCCATTCAAGTGTCGGCCAGCGCACGCTGCACGATGTCGCCGACGTCGCGCGACAGCGTTTTCGCGGCGGCAATCCGGCGCAGCGCCGCCTCGGCGCGGGTACGCCGCGCGGGCTCCAGCACGCGCCAGCTCTTGAACGCCGTGGTCATGCGCGAAGCGACCTGCGGGTTCGCCGGATCGAGCGCGAGAATGCGGTCGGCGACGAACTCGTAACCCAGACCGTCGGTCCGGTTGAACTGGGTGTGGTTGCCTTGCGCGAACGAGCCGATCAACGAACGCACCCGATTGGGGTTGGCCATCGAGAACGCCGGATGCTCGGTCAGCGCCTGCACCCGGTCGAGCGTCGCCGGATCGGGGGTCATGGCCTGCAAGGCGAACCATTTGTCGATGATCAGCGGCTCGTCTCGGTAGCGCTGGTAGAAGTCATCGAACGCGGCCTTGCGCTCCGGCACGTCATGCAACGACAGCGTGCCAAGCGCCGCCATGCGGTCGGTCATGTTGTCGGCCGCCTGATATTGCTTCGCCGCAAGGCGAATGGCGTATCCCTCCTGGGTCGCCGCCAGCAGATCGAGACAGACGTTCTTGAGCATGCGCCGGCCGGCGCTGACGGCGTCGGGACTGTAGGGGCCGTTGTCCGCCAGGCTCTCATAGGCCGCGGTCAGCGCGGCGTTGAGATGCAGCCCGATCAGCGTGCGGAGCGCCGCGCGCGCGCGGAAAATGGCGTCGGGATCGACGTCGTGGCCGATCTCGCGGGCAATGTCGGCTTCGGTCGGCGGCACCAGCGCCTCGGCGACGAATGCGGGCTCGAGGCTGCGGTCGGCGAGGATCGCCGAGAGCGCGTCGAGCAGGCCCTCGTCGACGTCGGGATCCTGGCCGGCGCGCAGCCGCGCCACATTGCCGACCAGCAGTGCGCCGGCCAGAGTCTGTACCGCTTGCCAGCGGTTGAACGGATCGGCGTCGCGCGCCGCCATCAGCCGCAGGTCGTCGGCCGCAAGTTCGGCGACGAGCTTGATCGGTGCCGAGAAGTTGCGGTTGGTGGACAGCACCGGCCGTTCGGCTATGCCGGTGAAGACAAAGCTTTGCGCGGCCTTGTCGAGCACCAGCACGCCGCGCTCGATGACCTGACCGTCGGCAAGCTTGAGCGGCAGATCGCGTCCGTCGCGGCCGACCAGACCGGTCGCAAGCGGGATGACCATCGGTTCCTTGACCGGCTGGCCAGGGGTTGGTGCGATGGTCTGGGCGAGGTCGAGACGATAGGTCTTGGCGTTGGCGTCGTAGTGGCCCGAGGCCACGACCTCCGGCGTGCCGGCCTGTGAATACCAGCGCTTGAACTGCGTGAGGTCGCGGCCGCTGACATCGGCGAAGCATTGCACGAACTGCTCGACGGTCGCGGCCTCGCCGTCGTGGCGCTCGAAATAAAGGTCCATGCCTTTGCGGAACAGATCCTTGCCGAGCAAGGTGGCGATCATGCGCACCACCTCGGCGCCCTTTTCGTAGACGGTCGATGTGTAGAAGTTGTTGATCTCGCGATAGAGCTCGGGCCGCACCGGATGGGCGAGGGGGCATGCGTCCTCGACGAACTGATGGGCGCGCAAGCCGCGCACGTCACCGATCCGCGCCACGACGCGCGAGCGCTGATCGGAGGTGAACTCCTGATCGCGATAGACGGTGAGGCCTTCCTTCAGACAGAGCTGGAACCAATCGCGGCAGGTGATGCGGTTGCCGGTCCAGTTATGGAAGTACTCGTGGGCGATGATCGCCTCGATCGAGACGAAATCGCCGTCGGTTGCGGTCGTGGGCGAGGCCAGCACATATTTGTCGTTGAAGACGTTGAGGCCCTTGTTCTCCATGGCGCCCATGTTGAAGTCGGACACGGCGACGATCATGAACACGTCGAGATCGTATTCACGGCCGAACGCCTGCTCGTCCCAGCGCATGGCGCGCTTCAGCGAGTCCATGGCGTAGCCGCAGCGGTCCTCTTTGCCGGGCTCGACATAGATACGAAGCGCCACCTCGCGTCCCGACCGGGTGACGAACCGGTCCTCGAACGCCGCGAGCTTGCCGCCGACCAGCGCGAACAGATAGGCGGGTTTCGGCCACGGATCCTGCCAGACGGCAAAATGCCGTCCGCCAGGCAGGTCGCCGCGCTCGCGCAAATTGCCGTTGGCGAGCAGCACCGGCGCTTCGGCCCGGTCGGCCTCGATGCGCGTGGTGTAGACCGCCATCACGTCGGGACGGTCGGGGAAATAGGTGATGCGGCGGAAGCCTTCGGCCTCGCACTGGGTGCAATAGGTGTTGCTCGAGCGGTAGAGACCGGAGAGCTGGGTGTTGGCGGACGGATCGACCAGCGTCTCGATCTCGAGCGTGAACGGCCCGCGCGGCGGTTGTGCGATGGTCAGGCGGTCCGGCGTCGCGACATAGCGGTCGGCCGCGAGCGGCTGCCCATCAAGGCGCAACGCGACGAGATTGAGCCCATCGCCGTCGAGTACCAGCGGCGCCGGCGCGCCGGTGGGATTGGGCTTGAGCTTGAGGGTCGCGCGCACCGGCGTCCGCGTCGCATGCAGGCGGACGTCGAGATCGACGGTTTCGACCAGCCAATCGGGCGGCCGGTACTCGGACAGGCGGACGGGACGGTGCTCTTCGGTACGCATCATGTGGCGTTCAGTAGAGCATGATCCCGAAAAGTGTGAAGCGGTTTTCGGAAAAGATCATGCTCAAACAAGAAACTAGGTCGGGATGACGATTCGAAGGAAAGTCATCCCGATCTAGCCCATCAGGGGTGGGACGCGATCTATGCATGCCCCGGTGGGCAAAGTCACGTTGCTAGATCGCGGACCGCCGGCGGCATAGCATGGGTGCAACAAAACACTGACCGGGGAGGTTCCTGTGACACACGTGTTCAATTCAGGTTGTCCGTGCTGCGCGCCGAAAAGCGCTCTGTCGCGTCGGCAATTCCTTTGCACCACCGCGGCAGGCGTCGCTGCCGCGCCGGTGATCGCGGCAGGTGCCGCCGATCAGGCCCAGGCCCAGGCGGCGGCGTCCGGCCGCCCGATCCTGCTCAAGGGCGGCTGCGTGCTGTCGCTCGACAAGGCCGTCGGCGACTTCGAGCAGGCCGATGTGCTGATCGAAGGCAAGAAAATTTCGGCGGTCAGGCCGAACATCAGCGCGCCCAACGCGCAGGTGATCGACGCCTCGAAGACCATCGTCATGCCGGGCTTCGTCGACACCCACCGGCATATGTGGCAGGGCTTCCTGCGCAACGTGCTGCCGGACGGCTCGCTGGAAGACTACCGCAACGTCGTGCAGCGCACGTTCGGCGCCAAGATGACGCCCGACGACGTCTATGCCGCCGACTACATCAGCGCGCTTGGCGCGATCAATTCGGGCGTGACCTGCGTGCTCGACTGGTCACACATCGGGAATTCGCCCGCACACACCGACGCCTGCATCAAAGGACTAAAGGACTCGGGCGTACGGGCGGTGTTCGCCTATGGCGCCGGCCAGAACGAGACCGGCCGGGTCATGGAAATTACCACCGCCAAATATCCCGGCGACATCGCGCGGCTGCGCAAGCAATATTTCTCCAGCGACGATCAACTCGTCACGCTCTATCTGGCGGCCCTTGGCGGCACGCCGGAAGCAACATTTGCGCAGTTCAAGGCTGCGCGCGACGTGGGCGCGCGCATCAGCATCCACGTTGGTGTCGGCGAGTTCGGCCGCAGCGCGCTGCTGGAGAAGCTCAACGCCCTGAACGGGCTCAAAGACGACACCACCTACATCCACTGCTGCACGCTCAACGACACCGAGTGGAAGCTGATCAAGGACACCGGCGGCACGATCTCGATCGCCGGCTATGTCGAGACGCTGATGGGCCACGGCAATCCGCCAACCCAGAAAGCCATCGATCTGGGAATCCGGCCATCGCTCAGCGTTGACGTCGAGACCTCAGTGCCGAATGACTTCTTCACCCAGATGCGAACCGTATTCTCGCTGCAGAAGAACGAGGTGTGGGCCAGGCGCCTCGCCGGCCAGAAGGAAGCCGGCAAGTTCCTCACGGTGCGCGAGGTACTGGAGTTCGCGACCGTCGAAGGCGCGCGCGCCAATGGCCTTGAAAAGCGGTGCGGCACGCTGACGCCCGGCAAGGACGCCGACGTCATCATGCTGCGCACCGACCTGCTCAACACCATGCCGATCAACAACGCGGTCGGCGCGGTCGTCACCAGCATGACCTCGCAGAACGTTGACACGGTGCTGATCGCCGGCAAGGTCGTAAAGCGGGGCGGCAAGCTCGTCGGCGTCGACATGAACAAGGTCGCGAAACTTGCCCGCGAGGCGCAGGCCCGCAACTACAAGGCCGCCAACGTACCCGACAAGCGCATCTGAGGTGATCGAAAAGCTGCCCCCTTTGCGGTGCGGTCATGGCCGGGCGCCGTTGCCCGGCCATGATGATTCATGGGATTGATGGAGCATGCCCGATCGATTTGACGTTGTGGTGGCCGGCGCCGGCCACAACAGCCTGGTGGCCGCGGCCTATCTCGCCAAGGCCGGATACCGCTGCCTGGTGCTGGAGGGCCGCCCGGTGCTGGGCGGCAACGTCATCACCGAGGAGCTGACGCTTCCGGGCTTCCGCCACGATTCCTGCGGCACCGCTCATGTCATCCTGCAAGACAGTCCGATGATGCGGAACGACGAGCTCGGGCTCGCCGCCGACTATGGTCTCGAATACATCCAGCCCGAGATCGTCTGCCACGCGCCGTTCCTCGACGCCAGCTACCTGACGCAGTACCACGACATCGAGCGCACGGTTGCCCAGTTCGCGAAATTCTCCAAGAATGACGCCGCCACTTACCGCCGCATGATCGGCGAATACGACGCGATCAAGCCGCTGTTTGACGCGGTGTCCTACACGCCAGTGGGCTTCGGCAAGCCGATCAACGATCGCCTGGCCGAGCATCCCGACGGCCGCAAATGGCTGCGGCGCCAGGCACAGTCGGCCTGGGAGATCATCCGCGACAATTTCGAGGACGATCATTGCCGCTGCTTCATGCTGTGGATGGCGTTCCAGACCGTGACGCCGCCGGAATGGCCGATGACCGGACGGCTGGCCTATTCGCTGGTCTGGGGCCGGCAGCGCTGGAGCTGGTGCATTCCGAAGGGCGGCTCGGGCGTGTTGACCGAAATCCTGGCGAGGCTGATCGAGGACCATGGCGGGGTGGCGCTGACCGGCAAGACGGTCGAGCGCCTGATCGTGGAGAACGGCCGCTGCACCGGCGTCGAATGCGCCGACGGCACCAGTTACCGCGCCGAGCAGGCGGTGCTCTCGACCATCCACGTCAAGCATCTGATCGACATGGCGCCGCGCGCGGCCTGGGCCGACGACTTCGTGGATGGCGTGGCGACCTACCAGGGCGGGCCGACGCTGTTCGTCTCGCACTATGCAACCAAGGCGCCGATGACGTTTGCGGGCGACGGCGGCAGCATCACCCCAATCGCTTGCGCCATGCTTTCGACGCCAACGCGGGCGTTGCGCATGGGCTATGACTTCGCTTGCGGGGTTGCCAATACCGAGGAGCCGGTACTGCTCGCGGTCAGCCCCTCGATCGGCGATCCAACGCAAGCACCGCCCGGCCATCACACCATCAAGATCATCGGCACCCAGCCCTATCATCTCAAAGAGGGGCCGGCGCACTGGGACAACATCAAGAACGAGGTCGCCGAGGCGAACCTGAACTGGCTTCGGCGCTTTTCGCCAAATCTCAGCGACGACAAGATCTTGGCCCGCGTGGTGGAAAGTCCGCTCGATCTGGAGCGGCGCAATCCGCACAACTGGCAGGGTTCGTGTCACGGCGGCGCCCAGAACGCGGCGCAGGCTGGCGCCTTGCGGCCGGCTGCCGGCTGGGCGCAGCATCGCATGCCGATCCCGGGTCTCTACCAGACCGGCTCGACCACGCATCCCGGCGGCTCGATCTCGGGCGGGCCGGGGCGTAATGCCGCTGCCGTGATGCTGAAGGATTTTGGTAGGAGTTCTCGACGAGGTGGTGGCACAAAAGGGCACGCGCGCCAAAGCCGGCGTCGCCGCGCTCGCCAAATGATCGAATTGAGGAGGAAGGCGATGAAAAAAATTCTTCAGCTCGGATTGGCCGTTGTGGCGCTGATCGCCGCCGGCATGCCGGCATCGGCGCAGAATTGGCCTACACAGCGCGTGACCATCGTGGTGCCGTTCGGCGCCGGCTCTGTGACCGACATCTGGCGCGCATCTCGCCGACGATATGGGCAAGAAGTGGAACCAGCAGGTCATCGTCGAAAATCGGCCGGGACTTGCGGGGACCGCGGCGCGTCGGCAAGGCGACGCCGGACGGCTACACGCTGATGTTGACCTCGAACGGCCACACCGTTGCGGGCCTGGTCAGCAAGACGCTGCCAGTCGATCCGGTGAAGGATTTCGCCGGCATCACCCGCATCGTTCCGCGCCGCTGTATCTGATCACTCAACCCCGAGACGCCCGGGCCAAGACCTTGAAGGAGGTCATCGCCTAGGCCAAGGAGCAGCCCGGCAAGCTCAATTTCTCCTCGCCGGGCCTCGCCAGCACCACGTTCATCGCCGGCGCCTTGTTCCGCAAGGCGGCTGGCGATCAACATCGTGCACGTGCCGTTCAAGAGCGCGCCCGACGCGGTCACGGCGGTGATCCGCAGCGACGTGCAGATGTATTTCGCGCCGGTCAATCTCGCCAAGGAGCAGTCGGATGCCGGCAAGGTGGTGGCGATCGCGGCCGCGACCGCCAAGCGCATTCCCGACACTGCCGAACGTGCCGACCTTCACCGAGGCCGGACTTGCCGTTCGTCTACAACTCCTGGTTCGGCCTGATGGCGCCGCGCGGCATGCCGCAACGATCGCTCGACAAGATCACGCAAGGATTGGGCGGATGCGCTCAAGACGCCGGAAATGAAGGCCAAGATCGAAGGCGCAGTTCGTCATCGCCAATGAGCGACACGCCGGCGGCGTTCGACAAGATCATCAGCGACGAGACCGCCAATCTGACGCAGGTGTTCAAGGAGGCGGGATCTAGAGCATGATCCCGAAAAAGTGTGCAGCGGTTTTCGGAAAAGCATGCCCTCTGGCTAGACCCGGGGGATCATGCTCAAGCGTGTAGCGTCAGCGCGGCTCGGCGTGGCCGATCACCCGCTTGATCGAGGGTGAGCGGCGGCGCAACGTGCGCTCGACCTCGTCGACTTTCTCGTGCACCGCCTGCACCGTCAGCGCGGGGTCGACATAGCAGTGAAAGTTGACGATTTCGCCTTCGTCGGTCTCGCGCACCCGCACACTGTGCACGTCGCGGATCATGCCGCCTTCGGCCGCGATCTCGGCCAGCGTGATCTCGACCGCGCGCACCCGCTCCGGCGGTGCCTCGCGCCCGGCGGCCTCCGGCGGCTGCAGCGGCTCGATATGGGTCTCGACCTCGACCTTGGGGCCGAGCTCCTCGCGCAACGCGGCTTCCAGGGCATCGGCGATGTCGTGCGCCGCGCCGAGCGCAAGCTTGCGATCGACCTCGAGATCGAGTGAAACCGAAAGCGTGCCGCGAATGTCGTGCACGGTGACGTGATGCACGGCGAGGCCCTGGTTGCGCGCGATCACCATGACGCGCTCCTGCACGGTCTCGCTGTCGAGGGCGCGCGGCGCGGCGTCGACGCCGACCTCGGCGCGCGGCATTTCCGCCCGGATCGCCTGCGCGACCTCCGCTTTCAACGCCTCGACCCGGTCGAGCGGCAAGGTGCGGCTTACCGCCACCACGACCTCGACGAACAGCTTGTCGCCGACTGGCCGCACCCGCACGCCGTCGACCGCCACCACGCCGCGCACGCGCGCCGCGATCCGTCGGATGGCGGCGGCGGAGCCCGCCGGCGCGGTGTCGGTCAGCGTCTCGATGGTGCGGCGGCCGAGCCGCCAGCCGGCCAGGCAGACGAACAGCGCGACCACCATCGCCGCGGCCGAGTCCGCCCAGGCGAAGCCGAAGGCGACGCCGCCGAGCCCGACCAGCACCGCGAGCGACGACCACATGTCGGAGCCGAAATGCAGCGCATCGGCCTCCAGCGCTTCGCTCGCGGTCTCGCTAGCCACGCGATAGAGCAGCCGCGCGCGAAAGAAATCGACCACGATCGAAACAATGATCACCGCGAAGGCGGCGGCGGTGGCCTCGACCGCGTGGCCGTGGCCGCTCCAGAGCCGTTGCGTCGCCTCCCAGATCACCACCCCCGACAGAACGAACAGCAACGCCGTTTCGGCCAGCGCCGCCACGCTCTCGACCTTGCCGTGGCCGTAATGGTGCTCCTCGTCGGCGGGCTTGCCGGAGATGCGGACGGCGAAATAGGTCATCAGCGTGGCGCCGAAGTCGATCAGCGAATGCGCTGCCTCGGACAGGATCGCAAGCGAACCGGTGAGCACACCGACGATGGCCTTCGCCACCGTCAGCCCGCCGGAGGCTACGATCGATCCGAGCGCGACCTTTTCTTTTTCGCTTCGCATCCGCGACTCTTGGCGCCTTGCTCGCGAGATCAGCAGATAATGCCCCGCGAGGCCAACGCAAAGCGTCTTGTTCGCGTACGGCTGCCCACCTAAGCTTGCCAACGACAATCGGAATGAGTTGCAAAAAGCGCCCGCGAGAGCGCGGAATTCGGGAGGATAACTTGGCAGGATTTGTGTCACGCTGCGCCGTGTTGGCGCTTTCGCTGCTGGCGTTTGGCTTCTATCCGAGCGCGCAGGCGCAAGATTACCCGACGCGGCCGATCACCATCGTGGTGCACGCTGTCGGCCGGGCACCGGCATGGACGTCATTGCGCGGCTTTATGCCGACAAGCTGTCGCAGAGCCTGGGCAAGCCCGTGGTGATCGAGAACAAGCCGGGCGCCGGCACCATGTTGGGAACGGCTGCCGTGGCAAATGCGGCGCCTGATGGCTACACGCTGTTGGTGGCGACGAGCTCGGCATTATCGATCAATCCGACGGTTTACAAGCAGATCTCCTACGATCCGGAGCGCGATCTCGCACCCATAACGGTCTATCTCAAATCGCCGTTCATCCTGATCATCAATCCCGATCTGCCGGTCAAAACCGTTCCCGAACTGATTGAATACGCCAAGAACAGCCCGACACCGCTGAACTACAGTTCGCCAGGCACCGGCGGGCTGCCATACCTGTCGATGGAATTGATGAACCATCAATTCGGTCTGAAGATGACGCATGTCCCCTATCGCGCCACGCCACAGGCCGTCGGCGATGTCGCGGCCGGCCATGTCGAGCCTGTCGTTTGCGGAGGCGGGCGCGTCGTTGGCGTTGATCCGCGACGGCAAGGTGCGCGCGCTCGCGGTTTCCTCCACCCAGCGTCTGCCGGCGCATCCGAGCGTTCCGCCAATGGCGGAAGCGGCCAACGCGCCAGATTTTGAAACCGTGTCATGGCACGCTCTGCTGGCGCCCGCCAAAACGCCGGCGCCGATCGTTGAAAAGCTGAATGCCGAGTTGAAGCGCATCATGTCCGACCCGGAGATGCAGAAAAAGCTTTCCGACCTCGGTCTGATCCCAATCGACCCGCTGTCGACTGCGGAGACTGTGCGCTACATCAAGTCGGAAACCGAAAAGTGGAGCTCGCTGGTGAAGCGGCTCGGCCTCGCGGGTTCGCAGTAGCGCGGGTGGCCTTGGCCATGCCGGGGCGTTTGCAGGACAAGGTTGCGCTGGTGACCGGCGCTGGCTGCGTCGGGCCGGGCTGGGGCAACGGCCGCGCCACCGCCGTGTTGTTCGCGCGCGAAGGCGCCAAGGTGTTCGCCGTCGACCGCGACGCCGAGGCGATGACCGAGACGCTGGCGCACGTCGCCGAGTTCGGCGGCACGATCAAGCCGCACACCTGCAACGTGACCGACGGCACGTCGGTCAAATCGATGATCGATGCCTGCCTCGCGGCCTTCGGGCGGATCGACGTGCTGGTCAACAACGTCGGCGGCTCGGCGGCGGGCGGCCCGGTGGAGCTCTCCGAAGAGGCCTGGGACGGCCAGATGAACCACAACCTGAAGAGCGTGTTCCTGGCCTGCAAGCACGTGCTGCCGGTGATGGAGCGCCAAGGGCGGCGGCGCGATCATCAATCTGGCGTCGACCTCCGGGCTGCGCTGGACCGGCTCGCCGCAGGTCGGCTACGCCGCCTCGAAAGCCGGCGTGATCCAGTTGTCGCGCGTCGTCGCCGTGCAATACGCCAACAAGGGCATTCGCGTGAACACCGTGGTGCCGGGCCAGTTGCACACGCCGATGGTCGAGGCGCGGCTGGCCAAACAGCGCACCGGCGGTGACGTCGAGAAGCTTCTGCAATCGCGGGTCGCGCGCATCCCGTTGGGGTTCATGGGCGACGGCCGCGACACCGCCAACGCCGCGCTGTTCCTGGCGTCCGACGAGGCGCGCTTCGTCACCGGCACCGAGATCATCGTCGATGGCGGCATGGTGGCGCGCTGCGATTGATCCGGTGTGGAGCGGGGCGGCCGAGGCCCTAACTTGAGAAGTCCAAGCAGCGCGAGCCAGACGTTGAGGTCTGCGTCCGTCTCCGGCCGCAGCAGCGTCTCCGAAAACTGGACGCCGCCGGGGCCGACTGCGGGCCCCATTGACGAGACACGCTAACTTCAGGTTCTGGATCCAACCACCTTGATCATCACGGCGGCGACGTCCAACAACTCATTGCCGAAGTCTTCCGCGGTCACCCTCGTGCAATCGCGATGAAATCTTGAGAGAAATAAGATCGTTTCATGCTATTCCTTCTATCGCTTGCTATCCGAGTAACACTTGATGATCAAGAAGGGCGCAAGTGACGACTTCGGTTGTGGGTTGGAAGATCATGCTGGTCACACAACCGATAAAATATGACCGTCGCCATAATGGAGGCGGCGTCTGCGCTCGTTGAGCGGCAGGGGAGAAAGCAATGGCATTCGATGCCATTGTGATTGGTAGCGGGTTCGGAGGTGCGGTAACCGCTTGCCGGCTGGCGGAGGCCGGCATGTCCGTGTTGGTCCTTGAACGCGGGCGCCGATGGGACAACCGAAACTTTCCCCGCCGAGCTGACGATCCGTGGCTGTGGAGCCATGAGCGGCCGGAACTGCATAACGGGTGGCTTGATCTGCGCTCGTTTCCCGGCGTGTCGGTTGCTCAAGGAGCGGGAGTTGGTGGCGGCTCATTGATCTATGCCAACGTGTCCTGCGAAGCGCCGCCCAGTGCCTTTGCGACGGGTTGGCCTGCAGCGATCACTTACGAGGCCCTCAAACCTCACTATGACCGGGTCGCGGAGTGGATGAACATACGACCACTTCCGCAAAAACAATGGACCGAACGCACCAAGCTCGTGAAAGACGCCGCGACCGCAGCTGGCTTTGCCGATCGCTTTCGCCAGCTCGATCTTGCTGTCAACTTCGACCCCAATTGGACCTATGACAAGGACTTTGCCAAGGGCACGGCCGGCTCGGTAATGTCGACAAATATTCACGGAGCGCAGCAAGGCACGTGCGTACATTTAGGCAATTGCGATATCGGTTGCGACGTCCACGCCAAGAACACCTTGGACCGCAATTACCTGTACGTCGCTGAAAACAAGCATCATGCCGACGTGCGAGCCTTGCACCTGGTCGACACAATTGAACCGCTATCAGACGGCCGATATCAGGTGCACTTCGCAGAGTTGAAAAATGGCGAACGGATGGCTGGGGCAGAGATCGCCGGCACGGTGGTGCTAGCGGCAGGCTCACTCTCGTCAACGGAACTGTTGCTGCGCAATCGAAACATCCACGGCACTTTGCCAAACGTTAGTGCGGCACTAGGACGCGGCTGGAGCAGCAACGGCGATTTTCTTACTCCTACCGTGTATCTGGCTCGCGACGTCCAAGCATCAAACGGCCCAACCATCACCGCTGCCATCGATTTTGAGGATGGCAGCGAGGGTGGCCAGCGGTTTTGGATTCAAGACGGCGGCGTACCGAATCTGGCGTTTGCCTACGCGCTTCACAAAGCTGCCGATCCATCAACGAGCTTCAAAGGCAAATTGCTGCTCAGCGAGCTGCAAGCGCTGTTACGCCTGGCCGATCCTTCACGGGCGTTGATGCTGTGGTTTGCGCAAGGCATCGACGCTGGCAATGGCACCTTGAAGCTGACCACAGGGACTGCGTTTTCGGCCGGCGGCGAACTTCACTTGGATTGGGATCCAAAGGCTTCGACCGCCGTCATCGAGAGCATTATCGCCATGCATAGGCGGCTGTCGGATCTGACCGGAGGTCGAGTTCTGGTGCCGCCAACGTGGACGTTGTTTCGCGAGCTCGTCACGCCGCATCCGCTTGGCGGATGCGGCATGGCTGATACGATTGAAACCGGCGTGGTCGATCATCGCGGCAGAGTATTCGGCCACGCCGGCCTATGGGTCGCTGACGGCGCCATCGTGCCACGACCGCTCGGTGTCAATCCATCGCGCACCATTGCGGCACTCGCCGAGCACATCGCTGCCAACATCGTGGAAGGCGCGAGATGACATCCATGGCCTGCAAGCTCGAACGAACACGCTGACTGAGGGGAGGCTATCCATGCGCCGATCGCTGATCATGGCTGGCGGCGGGCTGAAGGTGGCATTTCAGGCTGGAGTTCTTCAGGTTTGGCTGGACGAAGCAAACATCAAGTTCGATCACGCCGACGGCGCGAGCGGCGGTTGCTTCAATCTCGCCATGTACGCCCAAGGCATGAGCGGCCGGCAGATCGCCGACAATTGGCGAGCGCTGGCGCCGATCGAAGGTCTGAGCTTTAACTGGGCGCAATACGAGCGGCTATTCTTTGCGCGATCGCTATTCACGCTCGACAATTATCGGAACAAGGTTTTCCGAGGTTGGCGGCTTAATTGGCCGCAGATCCGAGCCTCCAAACATGCCGTCACCTTCAATGTTTACAACTTCAGCAAGCACCGCCTCGAAATTATCGAGGCGGCGGCTATGGATGAGGACAGACTCTGCGCCTCGGTGTCGTTACCGATGTGGTTCCCGCCCGTTATCCTCGACGGCGATGTCTATATTGATGCTGTTTATGTCACAGATGGGAATGTTGAGGAGGCGATCCGGCGTGGTGCCGACGAAATCTGGGTTATCTGGACGGTAAGCGAACTGGGCACTTGGGAAGATGGATTTGTCGCCAATTATTTCCAAATTATCGAGGCGGCTGCCAATGGACGTTTGCGCCAGATCCGCGATCGGATTGATGCAAACAACGCGGCAATACAAGCCGGCAAATCTGGAGAATTTGGCCGCCGGATCGAACTCAAAATCTTGCGTGCCGAGGTGGCGCTGAACTATCTCATCAACGTGGGCGCGGATCGGGTCGCGGAAGCTGTGAATGCCGGGGTGCAAGCAGCCCGAAACTGGTGCGCCGAGCAGAACATCGCCTTGACGCCGTTGCCGGACCACGGTGGTTTGCAACGGGCGACTGATCGTACCTCGCTTTCTTTTGCCGAGGTTATGAAAGGCTTCATCGCCCCAGGTGAAACCGACTATGACCGGGGCTATCGAAAAGGCGAGGCCGAAGCAATCGATACGGCCGTTCGATTGCAGATTGCTGTCGATGATGTCGATCGTTTTGTAACAAGTCCGCAGCACGAGGCATCAGCGAGCGGGGTGGTGCTCTGTCCCGCTTATGGCGGTGAGCGGCCGATCTTACAAGGCGTGTTCAATCTGCTGGTTGACGCCGAGCGGCCCAATCGAAAAGCCATGTATTACCGTTTGTTTTTTACTGACCAAAATAACAAACCGATCACCTTATTGGGGTTCAAAGACGTGCGGGGCGATGGCGGCGAGGACGTTTGGACTGCGACAACGACGCTCTTTACGCGCATTCTCCGCGGTCATGTGGGTGTGGACGCCGACGGCGGTGCGACCGTTCTCGCCGCGGGAATCATCCGTATTCACATGCTCGATTTTCTTCATCAGTTGACGACATTTCGTGTCGAAGGACGGACGTCGGAAGATCGCGTCGCCGGATTAACTCGTTTCGGCAAGTTGTTCCTCGGCAAGCTGTGGGATGTCTACGCACGTCATATTTTTCCCGCCTCGCCATTTTGACGCGGGTACACTCTAGAGGCGATCCTTGCAACTATTCGAGCTCGCGACCTAAGATTGTCTTGCTTGGCGCCCGGTGGGGCAGAGTGAGGAGGGCACGGTGGCTCAGCCTCCGTCCAAGACCGATGTCACACTGGTGGTTACGCTGCGTACGTTGCTCGGCGGCGCTGGCGTGGAATCGCCGAGGTTGCCGGAATCCGATCCGGCGAAACAGCGCGACATCAATCGCTACAACGACATCATTGACAAGATTCAGCGCGAGACTGCAAGGAGCGGCTCTGAGGTGCTGATCACCGTCCAGGATCGCGACGCCTCGATGATACAGAGTCGCATCGCCGAGGGTGGCGATGCGGGTCTGCCGCTGCCAGCGGGCGGAATCGAAGCTCAGTTCGGCGAGGGCCTTACCGGCGGTGACCTGTGGGGCTGGCTTCGCAGTACGTTCGACCACATCGATAAGACGAAGTGGCATCCGATCGTGCGGCCGCCAGACGACAAGATCGGCACGCTCGCCGACGCCGGACGCGTCGCTGTCGTCGGGGATTGGGGCACCAACCTCTATGGTGCCCCTGTCTCCGCCGCGTCTATCAAGAAAATTGGCGGCTACGAGCTGTTATTGCATCTCGGCGACATCTATTACTCGGGCACCAAGACCGAGGTTAAGCAGCGTTTCCTCGATGCCTGGCCGATCAGTGCCGGCAAAGTGAGCCGTGCACTCAATGGCAATCATGAAATGTATTCCGGTGGCTATGCGTACTTTGATGACATACTGCCAGCGTTCAAGCAGCCATCGAGCTATTTTGCCATCCAAAACACCCATTGGCTGCTGGTCGGGCTCGACACGGCGCATACCAATCACGCGCTCGATAGTCAGCAGGTGACTTGGCTGAAATCGATTGCGCAAAAGGCCGGACAGCGAAAGCTCGTTCTGCTCTCCCACCATCAGCCATTTTCACAACTCGATCGCCAAGGGCCCAATTTGCAGAGTGCACTTGCCGAGCTTCTGCAAAAACAGGCGATCACCGCTTGGTATTGGGGACACGAACACGAATGCATCATCTACGACAAGCATCCGAAGTCCGGATTGCTCGGCCGCTGTATCGGCCATGGCGGCATTCCTGCACCACGAAAGTCCGAGGTGATTAACGCTCCGACGGATCGCAGTCTCAAGGACATCACCTGGAAACGGCTTGGCCAAAACTTCAATGCGCCAGGTTGCCTTGTGCTCGATGGACGCAATCCGCTGGTAAAGAATGAGGAGGACAAGTTCGGGCCGCACGGCTTTCTGACGCTGGAGTTCAATGGCTCCAGCCTGATCGAGCGCGTGCATCTGCCGGACGGGGCGGAGATTTTCAGCGGCCAGCTGCCCTAAAGCCACGCCGCGGGGAAGGTGGCCTAAAAGAGGCCTTTACAATGCGCCAAGGCGGATGGCGAGTTCGCAAGCCGCGCACCACCTACGCCGGCACCGGGACGGTACGTATACGTGGTGATTGCCTCAGCCTCAGCGCGCACGACAAGCCGCGGTCAATGCCACAAGCCAAAAGCCTGTGCTAGGCTCACAAGAAATGAGCCAAATGAGCCTATTGAAGCCAACCAAGCTACAGCCCATTCGAAATTTCCGAGTGACAAATTGCTCTGCGTCTCGACATTCTTGCCACCAACGCTCTCGAGATTCGTGCCATCAACCTTTTGAACATGCGTCCAGGTTATCATAAGCTTCTCCTATTTCCTTGGGAGACCGGCAAACAGAGCAGCCATCATCGGATGGGTGTAGCGAAATCTTAGTTCCTGGTTCGTGACACTAGCGGGGCATTGATGTCGTTCGGTTTCGCGAAACGATAGCCAAGGCATCGCCGCATCAGGCGCGGCGTCCAGCTTAAAAATGGCGGAAGACTCATGAGCCCCGCCCGCCATTTTTCGATCATCCGCGCGTCAGCGGAAAGCTCATGCGCTCCTTCCCTGTCGCCGATGAACGCAGACTATCGTAATTATTTCGGCTTACGGAAACATAACGCCAGCCGTCAACTTGATAAAAATTAGTTCCACTCAAACTATTTGCGGTTCACCTTGGTCAGTGCGGCGCCTCGGACGATCTGTAGCAGGCTTCCCATCGCGCGTAAGATAGTTCACACTCGGACGCACGGTCGCGTCCTGCACTTACATTTTGCTATCTGTGGCTGGCAAACGGCGAACAGGTGGATTCTCGTGGTCGGTGCATCTCCCCATTATCTTCCTCGTCATCACCGGAGGGGAACGGTATGTGAGCACCGGCCTTGATCGTCTGCACCGGCGTATGATGGGACATCGGTTCGGGTAACCGCCGCGGCTGTGGCGCTCAGTGCAGCGAAGCTCGTCGGCATGGATCGTAGCAGCGGGGACCGGAACTGGAGCCGTTCGAAATGATGGAGCTGCACGAAAAGGCCTGAGCGGTGGGTTCAACCGACCAGATGGGTAACAGGTGGGTCATGACAGCGGCGATGTGGCGACCTCAACGACCGATGTCTAAGGAGCTTTTGGCAGAGTACGATAGCGATCAGTATGGGCCACTGTTCGCCGTCAGTGATGAAGGAAGCGCTGGCCCGCTCATCCTGGACGCGGCGCTCTCGTCGGCGAAAGCAGCTGCGGGCGCGTCGAGCCCCTTCCGGCTCGGTGTCATCCTTGATGGGGAACGAATGACCAGCGCCGGCGAGGTCCCCATTGGGCCGCCCGAGTACGGTACGCTCTCGGCCGCCGCTGCGGGACGGCTCCTCCTGACCACCAACGTCGGCACGCGCGTCAACGTTCGGCTGACCGGGCAACTGCCCGAGTTCCCGGCGCTGCAGAAATCCGTGGAAGACGTCATCGCTGCGTTTCAGCCCTTCCTCGACACCCCCGACCGCCGACCGCGGCCCCTGACGGTCCGCCTGCGTCTCGACCCCGGGGCGGATTTCACGCAGCTTGCTGCTCTTGTCGGGAAATTGAATGACGCCCGGAAGAAAGGGCAGATCGGTCCTGCCAGCGCCCACCACCTATCGGTGCTCGTCTCCTTCAAGGAGGAGATCGCCACCGACGAACAGCTAAAGCAAATCGAGGCGATTACTGCCGCAGCTGCCGACCTCGGAGTTGGGGAGGTCGCGATTGACGGCGCCCAACTTGCTTACGCCCGCCAGCGGTGGGGTGCCCAAGGGCTGCTCAATGTTCTCAGCATCCCGGCGTTGAACCGGTTGCTAAAATTCGCGACAGCGCGCGGTGTGCGCTTGACGCCGCGATACCAAGTAGACGTCAACTCGGCAGCGCGGACTATCTGGACCGGACTGGATGCGGCTCGGGTCAACGGGTTTGACGCCGGCAAATACGGCCTTCTCCCCCTCACGCTCGAAGAGCAAGGGCAGGTGATCGAGTTAATCACTCGATGGACGACCGGGTGGACGGCAATCCCGGCGTTCTATGTAGATACGCCGCTGGTGACTGCTACAGAGGTAATCGACGTGGCGCAATGCGAAGTGGCCGCCCGTCGATGGCTGAAGGTCGCTCGGGGAGCCGGCGCCACGACCGTTCTGTTCGACGCCCCCGACCGCGTGAACCCGCGCAAGCTGGTGCAGGCAAGCGATAGCCCTGACGGGGTGCTCACTCCCGATCAGATCGAGAATCTTAGCGAGTATAGCCAGGTGTTGGGAGTCAAGATCCTGTGGTCTGGGGGCATTACCGCGCCGCAGGCGTTCGATCTGGCCCGACGACGCGTGTTTGGCATTTTCAGCACGTCCAGTACCGCGGCCAAGATGGCCGTCACCACCCAGTTCGAACGAGACCCCCGCCTGGCCGCCGAAAACGAGCCAACCGAGTTCGGAGTGCGGCGCATGCATGCGATCATTCAGGGGGGATTTCTGTCGAGCCGAATGCGCGAGTCGCACGCCGGCCTCGCCCGCGAGTTAGAAACGTCTACTAGGAACGTTGTCGCGAGCGGCGGCGAGGCTGCAAAGTCTGCGCTGACAGCACTCGATGAGCTGCTGGTCCGCGGCTGGCGACAGCTTTTAGGCGTGGCGGACGACACGAGGGCACAGGCCACCAATCAGGGCCGGTACGTGCCGCGGCCTGTACCTGCCAACTCGGTCCGTGTCTTCCGAGGCCGTAAGAAGGCCGACACTCGGCGGGACGCGTTCGTGCAGCGCCTCGAACAGCTGTTCATGCCTGTCACGGTCCAAATGCAACGGCTGTATGGGCTCACCGCGTACCTTCCCGCCGTCTTGCCGAAGTTGAGTGGCCATCCGCTTCCAGACGAGGTCGCGCTCGTTTTCTACCGCACGCAGGAGTGCTATCACGAGGCAAAGCGCTGCATCGGCGGACGGGCATACAGCGAGCTGCACGAGCTTGCCTTCGACATGGCGGCCAGCCGCAGCGGTTTCCCGCTCTTGCTCGAACGCGACCAAGTCACCGCTGACCAGCCATATAACCTTTTCGAGCGCTCGGTTGATTGGCAGGCCGGCGGCACCCGGCTGTTCGTCGGAACTCGGAAGACGATCACACCATCAGATGTTTTCCTTGATAGCATCGCCAAAACGGCTCGGCGCGTGCAACAAGAGCCGAAGTCGCTCGACGCCGCCATTTTATGTGCGACGGGCGATTGGATTGTTTGGTGGGATCACGCGCCGGCGCCGCTTTCTGAGCCGGTTTCATACTTCGAAGGGCTGGCCGATGCTGTTTGGGCATCCGGCGCCCGACGGCTGCGCGTGCCACCCGACCTGACGGAGCCATACGCAGGAATCTCCCTGAACACTCAAGGAGACTTCGTGAACCTGCAGTTTCCCCGCGTGTAGCGCCGGGATCAGACGGGGGTCAGCAAATTCGGAAGGAGTGACACCAATGGGGAAGCTGGGAAAGCCCAACCTGCTACGAGATGCGCGTGTATACCTTTCGGGACCAATGGATTTTGTTGCGTCGCGTGAAGCCGAGAAGACGTTCGGCTGGCGCAACCGGGTGAGCGAGTTTCTCCGGGAATTCGGGGTCACAGTATTTGATCCCTGGTTCAAACCCGAGATTTTCGGCCTCAAGGAGTACGGACGCGAGGACGAAACAACGACCAAGCTGCGCGAGCAATGGAGCTTCGAGCCCTCAGAGAAAGGCGCCAAAGTTCGCGCAAACTGTGCCGACGGTTTTTGGCCTGCGCTACACATGGATCTGCGCATGGTGGATACGAGCGACTTCGTTGTCGCGTACGTTCCTACCAACGTATACAGCGTGGGCACTCCGCATGAGATCATTCTATGTCGGCAGCAGCGGAAGCCCGTGTTGTTCGTCAGTCCGCCAATTCAATTTACGGCCCTCGCCAAATTGCGCGATCACTTCGCTAAAAGAGGCGACAATGACGGCGCTGATTTACTAAAGCAGCTCGAAAGCGACGTCCCAATCAAAGAAAATCCCAGTGGATCACCGAGCTTGTGGTACATGCCATTGATTGGCGGAGAGCACTTCTTCGACGGTTTCGGGTTCGCGCTGTATCAGGAGCAATTCAACTGGGAGCGCGTGGCCATGGACGAGCGGGAGGAAAAAAACCCGCCGCGTAAGCCGCTTCTGCCGTTCCTGGAAGGGATCAACCAGAAGCTGCCGTCCAAATGGGACCGCCACTTACAGAAACTCGGGCCGAATGACGACTGGCTCCTCTGGAAGTTGGACGGCGGTACCGAGGAAGGGGCACAGCTTGCGCAAGCCTTCGACGCATATGATCAACCGAAACGGGTTTGAGGGGGTTGTCAATGCGGGCCTACAACAAGACGGGACCGCTTTCTGTGCACGCAATCGCCGGTGCCTACGTAATTCTTCTCGGCATCGATATGGACGAAGCTGCAAGTGCGGGTGTACTCGGCTTTGCCATAGAGCGAATTGAGCACGGGCGTGACGATACGCGCGCGTGGTTGCATGCACTCAAAGTATTTCCCGATGTTCCGGTGCAGGAAGGCTTAGTTTCGACCGAGCACCATCCGATCCAGGGTTTTTTTTGGGGCGATTTCACGACGCGGTATGGTCATCAGTATACGTATCGGATTGTGGCAATGCGCGGCGAGCCCGGGTCGCTACGCCCGGCCGAAACCGTTGAAGTTCGCATCGCGACCGAGAAAGAGGATCAAGGACAACACGCCGTCTACTTTAACCGGGGCGTCGCCGGGTCCCAGGCCTACGTGCGAAGATTTGGTGATCGCCGCCCCGCCCAGGTACCCAATCGCGAGGCATTCCGCTGGCTGTCACGCGGCCTCTTCCGCGCCATGTTGGATTTCATCCACAAGGCCAATGGGCCTGATTGGGGCCTACGTGTCGCCGCTTACGAGCTCCAGCAGGGCGCTGTCCTGAACGCGTTGAGGAAGGCTGCCGAGTCGGAAGCCGATGTCAAAGTTGTCTTTGATGCGCGGGTGAAGACCAGCGGCCCAGCCGACAATAATTGGGACGCGATCCGCGAAGCGAAGATTGAGCATCTCGTTATTCCGCGAACCCAAAGTCCCAGTGCTATTTCCCATAACAAGTTCGTCGTCCTGCTCCACAAGGGAGAGCCCATCGAGGTCTGGACGGGATCAACGAATTTCACTGATGGAGGGATCTTTGGACACTCGAACTGCGGGCATATCGTAAGGAATAAGGAGGTCGCGGCGGCCTATCTCGAATATTGGAAGGAGCTGGAAAAAGATCCGGAAATGAAAGATATCCGGCCCTGGAACGAGGAGATTTTCCCCATCCCGAAGTCGCTTCCTGCGAAGGGCATAGGAACGGTGTTCAGCCCACGATCAAATCTAGACATGCTGAGGTGGTATTCGCAACGAATGGACGAAGCGAAAACCGCGGTGTTTCTCACCGCGGCGTTTGGTGTCAACGATCTTTTCGAAGAAGTGCTAGAGCAGCCCAAATCGTATCTTCGCTACGTTCTGTTGGAAAGCGCCGACAAGGATTTAGAGCGGCTCAATACCCCTTCCCTCAACGAGGTGGCGGTCGCCAATATCTTGCCAGAAAACGAATTCGAACGCTGGATGGCCGAGCAGCTCACTGGACTGAACACTCACGTCAAATACATCCATACGAAATACATGATCATTGATCCGCTGGGAGAGGATCCATTGCTGATAACGGGCTCGGCAAACTTCAGCGACGCATCGACGCGTAAGAACGATGAGAACATGTTAGTCATCAGAGGAGATAAGCGCGTCGCTGACCTTTATTTGTCGGAGTTCATGCGCCTGTTTAACCATTTCCAGTTCCGCGGCCTTGCACGCGCGCGGGCTGCAACGGGCCCGGAAAGCGCCCGATCATTCCTTGTCCCGAACAACTCATGGAAAAGTCGCTACTACCGTCCAGGCACGCCCAAATATCTCGAGAACTCTACTTCGCCGGTCCTTAGTCCTGTGGAAGGACTCCGATGTCGATACGAGCGCGAGCCGCACTGCTGTCGAGAAGCCAGATAAGGGCGGCGGCTGGTTCCCGCGAACTCCGCACGCCGCAGTGAAGGGGGGCTCGTCATGTCAGAGGAGGATTTAATGGCTCTGTTTACACGCAGGAAGGCGATCGGTCTGTTCCCCTTTGTGACGCTGGCATCTCCGTCTTCGCTATTTCTATTCAACCCTTCGTCGGCCAATGCTCAGGCCGTCACGAGGCCGTCGGGTGTCCAGCTGCGGAGTCAAGATGGCCGACCTCCCGCATCGCTCCCTATGTCCAAAGACAGTCCATTCCTTCTTCAAGACGCGGACTTGAAGTCACCGAACCGGAATTGGGTGCGGGGCAACGAGGCACGCGCCGAGTGGACTTGGGCGGCGCAGCTTTTTCCCAATCCTGGAGCAGTACCTAACAATCTCGGGAAATACCTTGTCCAAATTCCTGGAGTATTGGAAAAACAGCTTGATTATTCCACCAGTCTCATCTTCGACACGCCCTCGTTCCGAAACGGTGTTCAAATATCGGGATTCGTCGACCGCGTGACGAAGGAGCTTGTAATCAATGCGATCGCCCAGCGGCGGAGAGCCTGGTACACGACGACGCATCATGCCTTGTTGGGCATGCGTTCCGCCATTGTTTATCGCACCGGCCCTGAAAGAACGGCTCAGGAAAAAATGGCACAGAAGATGCTGCACCTCGACGCCCCGTCGACGGCGGGTGTCTTTGATCGCCATGAACGCGCAGCGTTGATTCTCGCAAATAAGTTCGCCACGGATCCGCAGTCTTACAGCGATCAGGATCTCGCAGAGTTCCGTGCTGCTTTTGGTGATTATGACCAGAACGTTTATGCATCCATAGAGCGTCCATTCCTTCAGCTTCGCGCCGCGCGTGAAGCCAGAGCCCGAGCGCTTGTCGATGGCAGATCAGCCAACGAAGCGGATACGGTCGCGCGAAGAGCCGCAGATGGCGTTCCGACCACGATGCCTAGGGAACTTCTCGCGCGGAAGATTGATAGCCAGTTCGTCGAGCTTTGCTTTCTCAGTATGCAGTTCGTCGCCCTGACCGGCATGTTTTCCGCTTTGAATATCCCCGACGAGGGCCCGATGGACGACGCCCTTCAGCCATATCCCGCTGAGTTCATTCAGAAGCTCAACGGTCTCCTCGGGGCAGGATCGAACGGGATCGGTGAGATCGTACCACCCGCCGTCATTCCGCCGACCGACGCGATTGTTGCTGGCCGCGTAAAAGTTGGGCCCGCCCCATTGAAAGGAGCACGCATCTCACTGACGTCCTACGAAGTAGACAACGATCGCGACTTCGGCATAACCCAAGGTGGCCAGAGCGTAGGGTCGTGGGCTTGGGGCCGCGGCGCGCACTCCCCGGGCAGCCTAGTATGTGCGCTGCAGTATCTGCCAGATGCGGGTCGGGAGGAGGTCCTATACTCGCTAGCTCTCATGTTCAACGAGGACCAGACGAGAAACGGTGTGCTCGTGGCCGGCTTCGTCGACCGGATACTCAAGGAGCTGCTGATCCTGAAGGTCTACCGCCTCAACCGCTCGCGGTATGGTTTGGAACACCACACGGTGTTTGCCTACAATGAGTTCCTCCGGCGGTATGGCGGCGGAGGTTTCAGACGGCCGGAAATGACCGACGCCGATGCGCAGCGCGCGACCGAACGGGCGCTAACGGAGTGCACCGAAAAGCTTTTGTATCTCCACGAAGCCAATAAGCACGCGGAGAAATATTCACCCGTCGAGCGCGCGGCGTTCGCGTGGACGGATGCAGTCATCCTCAGGCCTCACGAAGCCTACCGGCTTGAACCAGCACTGCGCGAAGCATTGAAGGACCAGAATAAGTCCGAGATTGTGGCGGGAACGCGCTGGCTCGACATGACGGGAGAGGTGACGCGCGACGAGGCCATCAAGCGTTTACTCGACCACCAAATCGCAGAGCTCGGTATGCTCGTCCCGCACATTGACGGCGTTGGACGTGCGATGACCATGATGCGGTTAGAAGCTGAAGACCCCGCCCAAATCGTCCGCGGCAGGGTTGGTCCGACTGGCGGCATTGTTCCGGATCTGGACCAGCACGGACAAGTCCTTCCGACAGGGTATTTCAACAATCGTCCTGGGTTTCATACGCTGATGCGGTGGACGGGTGTCGATGAAAAAGTCATGACACTCAATGAGCTGTTTGCAAACCCTGAATTAAATGTGGAGGTCATGCGTCGACTTGGAGCCGGGCAGGCATCAATCTCAATTTCCGGCGAGGAGGCGGTAAGGACGGCACAGTTCTAAATCCTTCTTTTTGCGGTGCAATTCGTTCAAGCTGCGCCCGGGCACCATAGCCGGCGCCACTCGTTAGCAGCGATGCTGGCAAGGTTGTCGCCGCCTTTGGAGCGACAGTCCTATGGAGTACGCGATGCCAATGAGTTTCTATAGACCTCGCCCATCTGGCGGGCCACTCGCCGGATTAGATCAATCGAGTTCTATAAGTGGCGCTGAAAGCTTACCAGGTGCTGCGCGGGCTTCATTCGAGCCAATACCATTCCAACCTCGCAGGCCTTATCCGTATCGACTCGATTTGGAGGACATTCTCGGAGCACAGGCGATCAATCAAATCAATGCGTCAGGTCGGCTGGTGTTTCACGTAGCCGGGGATACGGGCGGTGTGAAAAGTCCAGAGGTCCAAACGCTGGTCGCCCAAGGAATGGAGCGGTCGTTTGCTAATAACCTGAAGCCAGCGTCGTTTTTCTATCATCTCGGCGATGTCGTTTATTACTCGGGCGAAGTCAGCAGATATTTTGACCAGTTTTACGATCCATACGAACATTATCCGGCTCCGATCTTCGCGATTGCCGGCAACCATGATGGAGCAACCAGCTTAGGAAATGATCGCTCGTTAGTAGGCTTTGAACGGAATTTTTGTGCCGAGGTCGGCACCTACACAAAGGAGGCGATGGACACGCAACGGATGGCGATGTGCCAACCTCATGTTTATTGGGCCCTAGATACGCCGTTCGCCTATTTCATCGGCTTGTACACGAACGTACCCGAAGGAGGGCAGATCGATTCCGATCAGCGACGGTGGTTTCGCGATCAACTTAGCGAAGCACCAGCCGATAAAGCCCTCATTCTCGCGATGCATCATCCAGTGTTTTCATTCGACAACCAGCACAGTGGAAGTCCTGTGATGGCGAGAGAACTGGCAGATGCAGTTAATTACAGTCGGCGCGTCCCGAATCTCATTTTGACGGCGCATGTCCACAACTTTCAGCGCATCGAGAAAACTACAGGGACGAAAACGATTCCGTTTCTAGTCATTGGCAATGGAGGGTATTGGCATCTCCATGCGTTATACGCCGAGCCAGGTCATAGAGACAGTGAAACCGGCGTCTCGCTGGTGGCCGGAATCGACGACCGTCACGGCTTTGAGACGATCGAAGTCACGCGCGAAAGGATCGATGGGTTCTTCACGACAGTCCCGCGGGCGCAAGAATCATGGGCCCATTCTGAGCAATACAAACGCGCAGACGCGTTTAGCTATGATGCGCGGCCAATTCGGCTCGCTTCTGGCGAAATGCTGCGGCTACAATCCTAAGGTTTACGACGGTTCCAACGAGCGTTTCGGCTTCCGAAATCGCAAGACGGCCAGCGAGCGAATGGGGTTTTCGGTATGGCTGCGGTGTGACCTTCGCACTTCAAAGGTCCAAGATGAACGGTAGCATGCAACCACATATGGAGGGGCTCTGTTAACGATCTGCCGGTACGACCCGTCACACCGATGAGAGGCCGCCACCCGACGGCGCTAAATCGAAGGGGCAGAGCCATGATCACCACCGCCAACGGCCTGTTTTTCAACCGCTTCTCGCTGCGCAGCCGTGTCGCGTCGGCCTGCATCGCCATCCTCGTAGCGAGCTATGTCACCCCGAGCGCGGCCGCGACTGTCGAGGAACGTTCCGCTTGCACACCGGATGTTTTGCGGCTTTGCAGCAGCGACATCCCCAACGTCGAGCGCATCGTCGTCTGCATGAAACGCGAGCGCATGAAGCTGAGCCCGGCGTGCGCTGCAGTCGTTCGCACGGTCCGAAGCATTGATGACCCGTTCGCGCAAGCCGTTCGCGACGCGCTCGACGGCCTCAAGCCTCGCGAGTAACACCGGGTCCGGTGTCGGCTTGCCCATCATTTGCGATACGCCCGAAACCGAAACCTGGCGGTGCCATCTGACGCGAGGTCTATCTCGCACGAAACATCGTCCGGCCTAATTACGGCGACCGCCTCGGCCAACACGCTCGCCATGCGCCCGAACGCCTCTTGCTCGCCGCCCATACCCACAAGCTCGCGGCGGCGCGATCCTCTCTTTGAGCGGCGCGACGGCCGCGGCAATGGCGTCGCGGATCTCGGGGCCAATCCCGCCAATAATGCTCAACGCCGCGCAATCGCAGCGGCCGCGCCAGCTGCTCGGGCGATTTGTTGGTCGCGGGCGGATCGCCTCAGGATCATGTGCCAACGGACAACAAGCCGAGCAAGACAAGCACGATTGCGGAGACGTGAAATTGCGGTGTGTGACGGGCACGCTCGGCCAGAAGAATCGCGAACAAAACGATCATCGTTCCAAAGCCTAGCCCTGCGAGAAGCGGTAGAACCATTACTGGAATACAAGAAGCGACGCATCGCCCACCCTGGATGATTCCAAATTGGAGCGCGTCGCGAATGGCAGCCGAGCCAAATGCTCGTAATGGCAACGTACCATGGCAGCGATTAAGTGCACGTCGCTTTACTGCAGAAATCTGCCAAGTCGCCGCGATCAGGCAACCTATCAGACCGGCAACAGATCCCAATGACAGGAACTCGAGTAGAGCATGGATTGAAATCAGGATTATGCTTGCGGCAGCAGCGGCGGCGAACCAAACCGCCGCGTATCCACCTAAGAAGACGCCCGCGACCGAATTTTGCTGATCAGCGAAACTGCGTGCTGCGACATGACCGACGTGCGGTATGACCAGTGGGCACATCATTGCCACTATCATCAGAGCCCACTCGCCGGCCATCTTTATTGGCTCAACCGTCGCAAACCCGGCGAGTACGTATGCCAATAAGCTATCTGTGACGGTCGCGCGGGGCGCAAGACAAAGCGACCGCTCAGACGTGACGCCGGACAGAACTGCGAGCATGAACCACGCAATCATCGCTGGCGCCACGCACCAGCGGAACGCTGCTGAGCGAAGGCCATGGGTTGCAGCAGGCGTCAATAACGGCGCACCTGCTCGTATCGCGCAAATGGCCTGAGCTTGCATCGCCGTCAGTCGTAGAAGAGGCTGATGCGACCGACGCGGATTGCTGAATCTCGCCGGGGCGGCTGCACGTATTCTTCCAGCCCTTGCGGGACCGCGTTCTCGGCTAGCGGCACAGCATCGCGGACAAAACTCACGTGCAATTGGGAGACTGCGCCTTGAGTAAGCCCAAGCTGGTCAGCCAATTCGGTGATCTCGAACACCTGGCTTAGACCACTGCCGCCATGCCGGCGGTTGGGGTCGCTCGCCCGTTCTAAACCGAACGTCGTCATGATGCCGGCAAGAGCCGGAGGCTGAGTGTCGTTGGGCATGTCGATGTAAACTTTGAAATCGCCGGGGACGCCCGTCCCGGTGATATTTTCGAGATTGAGATAGATCCGGCGCGGCCCCGGCCGCGTCGTTTCAAGTGCGGACCGGGAAGCGAATTGTGGTCGGAGCGAAACCGTAGCTCGTGTGACATCACTTTCAAGCGGCACCGGGCCTTCACTAGCACCTGCGAGTTCCGGGCTGGGACCGAGAGCCATGACGAGTTCCATTGCCTCTTCGCTGGGCGCTTCCTGCGCGACCGGCACTGTATCATAGCGGTAGCCGTGCATCACTCGCGTGGTGTCGAGCATGTCGCGACAAACAAAGGAGATCGCATTTCGATTGGCGTCGTGCATGGCGAAGGACACGTTCGTCAGCCATTGCGCGCTGCTGGGATTACGGAACTGCGGCCCTTGATTTCGCCAGACCTCCCAAAGGCGATCAATGTTGCAATGATGCAGCCAAAAAATCGGATCGAGCGCCGCCGTAGCGGGGTCGCTCATAAATCCGTTCTGACCACCGATGCGTACGTGGACGCGATTGTGCGGCAGGTTTTCGAGCGCACCATTGTCGCCCCCTCCGGTATGAAATCCCGTCACCGGACCACCGAAGCCGGACGGTGCGCCCGGTGTTGCGTTGGCAAAGTCTTGCAGCTGCAACGCGCCGAGCGTCACCACGCTGTTGTCCAAATTGAAGTCGCCATTTTGCACCTGCGCCCGTCGCGACCACAGATGATTTGGGCTGCCGTTAGGCAGCAGCCGATTGAAAAAATCGGGTGGCATAAGCCGGGCGTTGGGATTGCTAGCTAAATCTTCGCTGTAGTTCCAGTACGGCAGGGCCCAGCCATCGGGTCCACCAAGCTCAATAATTGTCTTTGCGACCACTGCTTCGAAGCTTGCGACATAACCTCTATGCCAGGGCAGAAAGAACCAGCTCTGGTGTTGGCATTGATCCCAAAAGCCGTTTGCCGATGATGGAACCGACATATTAATGGGAACGCCGTGGATGGCAGCAAGGTAGCGCCAACTGCTTGGATCGCTCGGCGGTCTCGTGATCAGTTGCGCAACCGCCTTGCGGTACCAATCCAACGTTTGGTCACCAGGAGGCAACGACCACACGCTACGCCGAATTACGACCGCCATGACCGCTCCCTCCTCTTCGCCCCCGTCAACGCTATCTGCACTATGCGCCGCTACCGAACGTCACAGAGGGCCCGATTTGCGGTTGGCTGATTTTGTATGGTTCACCCTCCGAGCCAATACGCCCGTGATCGCTTCGCGTTTCAGTCGTCACTCATCAAGTCTTTCGCTTCGGCCTTGCGCCGGCGCGACGTGCAACTTCGGCACCCCGTGATGTTTCGTACTGATCGGCATCCACAATCGATCGATCAAATTTCACACCGGCGATGTCTTGAAGGTCCGTAACAGGATAGAGCGCTGGGACGAACTCATCGGGTACTGCAAACTCCCATTCGACATCCTCCAGGTCTTGCCCAAGCACGAAAGCGTATACTGCGATGCCGCCCTCCACGCGTGAAACAATCAGCTTCCAAAAGCGAGTTGGAATCCTGGCTCGCACGACCGACCCTGCACCGCCGACCCCGACGAATACCTGATCCGATGGGTCGAGCACGGGGCCGGCGAAAACGCAAAGCCGCTCGCTTGCTGCTTCCGAAAGAACGTGATTTTCCAAGTTTCCCCAATTGTCATCACCGAGGTTCGATCGATTGAACGATGCGACTTGGGGCGAGCAGTTCGTGACATGATAGGTATCACCATTAGCGCGGCGTAGCGCCTCATAAGTTTCACCCCAGGCCACGTCATCTCGGCGAACGATATGTCCCTTATCAAAGGCGGTGCGATCTTTGTTAAAGAACACATCTGGCAGCTGAAACTCGTCATCCAAACGTGAATCTGGGAACCATCGCTCCTGGTCATTTTTTCCGAGCCCACCGAGGCCTTTCCGCGTGTAGTCGCGACCGAGCTCCGGCCTTCGGAGTTTTGCCTCTCCCGTCACGTTGGATGCTGTGAACAGCGCCAATCGTCGCTTCGCATGCATACAAATCGAGAAATTCTGATAGTGCAGCACAGTCCCGCCACCCGACAGCCGCGCGAGCACTGACGTGTCTGTTGCCGCGGGCATGGGTACTTCAATTGGAGGCATTGCTTGCGGACTGTTCAGGAACAGCGCGTCGTAGCCCTTTCGGGACGCGTAGTCAGTGTCGTGGAAAGGCATCCGTAGAGCTTCAAGGCCGCTTGTAACGACGGCTTCCCGCCTTGGGCGGACCGCAATACCCCCGAGCATCGGCACATCAAGAGAAACGGTGATGCGGAGCGGCACTTCGATAGACACGGTACCATCAATGTTCGATCGCAAATCCGCATTATGGCTCGTAGCCGACGCGTTGATTGGCGGCGCCTGCGCATCGTCAATCGGCGCTTGTTCGTTCGATCCTTCATCGGCGCGTTGCCACCAATCGGACCAACCGTTCGGATCACCAGGCGCATTGCCAGAAAACGAAACGCCTAAGTCCACTATCCGGCTGTCGCGCGCCATTTCAAACGTCGGCACGCCGAAATTTGCCTGGTGGTACTGACCTCCGAAATGCAAGGCCAAAACTTCGCCATTCGAAAGATCGAACACTCCACTGCCAGAATTACCGCCGAGCGTGGAACAGTCGTGCGTCGTGGCATGCACGAGTTTGCCAAAGCTCGCCGTCTCGCCCGCGCCGTGCAACGCCCCTGGCTGCAGCCGTTTGATACCGTAGACGCCCTCGAAAAGCTTTTGCTGCGCATCGGCTGGATTACGCGGATCATAGGCTGGGTAGCCAATGACAAAGACCTCGTGACCGACCGGTAGCTGCCGTGCATCTGTCAGCGACAGCTTCACTTGTGGATGTTCGGCGGGAAGCCCTTCGACCTCAAGGATCGAGAGATCCCAGTAGGGATGGATCATTAGAATATTTTTCACCGCAAGCGTCTGGCCGTTACGGCCGCCCTTCTCGCGCAAAAAATCAATTCCGGCTTTGGCGCCAGTGATAAATTTGAGCCTGCGATTGCCGAGACCCACCGTAAAAATCTCGGCAACATGGCGGTTGGTCATGATCAGGTTCTTGCCAACCACGAAACCCGTGCCGCCATACGGATAGCGGTTATTACCGGGCAGCTCGATGCGGCCGACCGAAGGAATCGCCGTTTCAATTCGCGATTTTAGAACGGGATCGGACGTGAGCTTGGTCCAGAGCGGATGCGGAGCCGCAAAGCTTCCGTTAAGGATTTCGAAGGCTGGGCGAATCTCTTCCGCAATCAGCGCCTCCAGCCCAAAGTATTGCGGCGGAGGCAGCTCGCGGTTTTTTTCGATAGCCTCAAGCCCGGCGCGTGCCGTGTCGGGACGGAGACTTTCCAATCCCGCGCCGGGGGATGTCGCCTCTCTCGCAACTTTGAGCAACGGTTCGACGCCACCATGGGCGCGCTTGAGCATGTCGATATACTGTTTGAGGTTTTGCTGATCGCGACCGGCCATGAGGATCCTCCGCGAAGGTCGCTGCAAGCTTAGACGGCTTCGGCAACCAGATTGCAATAAGGAGGTCTGGGGTTATCGACGCGTTGAATTTAACTGAAATACACGTGACTACTGAGAGTCAAGAATATCAATTCCGCAGCAAACCTTTGGGAAAAATAAGAGTTACAGCATCCGTTCGGGTTGTATTCTCGTTTGTATCACCGCATAGCCAGGTCTCGAACCTATTTTCAATAGGAAAACACTCATCGTCACTCATCCGCTCGGCGGCTGTCGGATCCGTCCCCACGATGCGCGAAGGAGTGGTCCATGAATGGGGACAGGTGTACGACGGCAGCAAGAAAGCCACCGATCCTACGGCCGTACATGGTGGCCTGTTCATCGTCGATGGTTCGGTCATTCCAGGTGCGTTAGCGGCAAATCCGACGCTTACCATTTCGGCCCAAGCTTTAAAGTCGGTGGAATGTGCCGTCGTTGCATTCCAGTTATAGCGGCCTTCGGCACATCTGAGAGAGATAGGCCCGTGTCCGGGGCCAAACCGCAGGCGTTCGGGCAGAATTAGCGCCTCCGGACCTATCTCAGATCAGACAGACAGGATGAAACGATCCTCCCTGCAGCTGTCAGATCGTCACGTCAGCGCTTCGAACGGGTTACACGCCGCCTTCACTTCGGCGGCGCGTCCTTCCAGAACGGCTCGATGCCGCGGCGCTCGAGCCGGCCGATGATTTTTGCAATCGGGATGGCCTGGTTGTAATCGGCCTTCTCATAGCGTGAATCGCCGCCGGCATGATGCAGCGCGACCAGCGCCAGCGACGCCGAAAAGCATGGCGAGCCCGACGAACCAGGCAATGTATTGGCGTCATGGCGGAGCCGCAGACCGTCGCCGACCACGTCGAGCGCGCGACCGATCGTCAGCTTGAGCGGTTCGAGACTCCAGGTCACCGGATTCTGCGGGTGCTGCAGCACCAGAATCGGGTCGCCCTTGCCGATTGCGCCCGCGGCAAGCTGCGTCCAGCTCCGCACCGGAGCGCCGCGATTTTTTCCCGTACCCGCGGGCTCCTGGCCGATGTCGCGCTCAAGGCGCAGCACCGCATAGTCCAGTTCGTCGGCGGTGGGATTGCCATTGGTCAGATTCGGGTCGTTGCCGCTCGGCGGGCTTGCATCGAGCGCGCCGCCCGATGCCTTCACCACGATGCCCTGGTTGATAACGCCGTCGTCCCCGGAGGCTGCGAAATCGAACCGGCAGGCGATCGTCGTATTGGCCGCAGCGCCCGCCACCACGTGCTGGTTGGTCAGGACGTGGCCGGGCCCCACCAGTAGGCCGCTACCCTGGCCCACGCCGTCGATCTCCACCGAGCAGACCTGAAGCTCGAGCTGACCGAGCCTGGAACGAAATCCTGCAGGATCGAGAAACGGAACGCCTTCTCGCACGACCTTCTCAAAGTTCAGCGCCGCGGGCTTCAGCTCGCGCGTGCTGGAGAGCGACAGTGTGTCGGCCGCCTCGTGCAGCACCGCATTGCGCGGGTTGGTGACCCGCGCCGCGCGCAGCAGATCGAGTACCCAACCTTCCCGTTCGGCGCGATCGATCAGGTTGAAGACCAGCGTCTCCATCTCGTCGCCCCCGGCAATCACGCCGAGTTTCTTATCCAGTTCAAACCGGAGCATCTGGGTAAGGCTGTTGTGATCGAACGCGGCGATCAGGCCGTTTTGCAGCGCCTTGAACTGCTGGCCAGAGAGCGACATCGCCGATTTTCCAGTTCAAACGTGGTTACTAAAATGCCTATCGTATTCTGCCGCCCCGGTGAGCAAATTCAGCAGTCAGCTATGCGCATCCGCGCGTGGAACCGCGGTTCCCTTCCACGGGAACCGGCCGCGCCTTTGGCCGAAACGCATGATTGCGCTATAATTTCCGCGTGGCAAGCCAATGCACTTTGCCCGAGACGCTGCGGCGCAGTTGTGTGAAAGCGCACATACGACCGGCCGCATCATCGTTTACTATCGCGCGGTGCAACGGCATTGTCAGAGCGGTGACGGAGCCACTGCAGATCGTTCGACTGGAGCATCAGTGAGCCGATTCCGGGGGTAAACATGCCTCGCGATTTGGATGGCAAGCTCTGGGATAGATTGTCGCAAGCGATTCTGGCGGGTTTTGTTCGCCAAGAGCTCGACAGAATTCTACGGATCAACAACTGGCGCGCCCGCAACGTTGCAGATGGCGACGACTACGAGGAACGCGTCGGCAGTCTCATCGATGTCTCCTACCGCGAAGGATGGCTGGTTACCCTATGCGAGGCGCTCGCCGAAGCGCGCAAAGGCAGAGCCGACATCTATGGCGAGTTCATCCAGGTGCGCGACACACTGCTTGCAGTGGTCGATCCCCGCAGCCTGACGGTCATATTCAGCTCGATCGAGATCGACAGCTCATGGAAGAAACATCTCAACGGCGACGGTGACGCGTTTGCACCTCTGAAACCCTACGTCGCCATCGACACGCTGATGCGCCGCAAGCAATCGAAGGATAGCATCTCCGGCGTCATGCGCGAGATCGACGACGCGAGATTGTTCGTCGCGTTCGTCTCCAAGCACTACAGAAGTATCGGCGACGGCATCGGCGAATTCGATCGCGCCTTTGCCCGCTTGGTGCTGGGCCCCGATGGCAAAGTCCCGTCGCGGCGCGTGCTGGCGCTGATCCGCGATCAGGAAAGCCGTGACTGGGTCGCGCAGCGGCAGAACGCGCTCGATCGTCGCTGTCACGAATGCCTGATTGTCGCGGATTTGTCGGACAGCAGAAATCGCAACGAGGCCCCCGCCGACGGCCCGCTCGCCGGCATCGGCAAGGCTCTGCGCGACTACTTTGACGGCGTCGGCGTCGAGCCCGGCCTGGACCCGCCACCAGCACCGCCGCCCGATTCCGGTCCTGCGCCGGGCGCCGTCATCGTTCTGGGCGAGCCGAGGGTTGTTCCGGTACCCAAGGGGACTATGGCCGCCGATGAACTGGTCAAGGAACTGGAGGGCCGCGAGGTGCCGCACGAGCGGTGGCCGGATGGTTGGCGCACGGCAGGGAAGCGGCCGGTGACGATCCTGGCAACACGGCCGGTGTTCGTTCGCACAATCCTGGACGAGCCCCAATCGAATGCGACCGACATCGACGGCCAACTGACATCCCAGTTGAAGAGCAGCTTTGGCTTCGAGTTCGACGATGAAAGCGAAGCCGTACGGCCGCTGCTGAATTGCCCGAAGGTTCTATGGCGCCCGAACGGTCCGGAGTGGAAGCCGCCGCAGGCCGGCGGTCCAACGCTCTACGTGAGCGCAGAGCAGCCGCCGGAATTCGCACGCTGGCTGGCGAAGCTCCTGCGCATCAACGACTCGTCAGGCGCGGTGGTGCACTACGAGGATCCAGCGGCCAAAGGCGACCTCGAGAATTCGGTGCGCCGCACGGCAATCGAGCACGTGCTGGCGGAAGCCATGACCAATGACATGCCGCCATTGCATCCGGACACTGCGCCGTTCGGCTACGACCAGTTGATCGACGTGATCAAGTCCGTCGACCAGAATTCGCCGACAGTGATTGCGGCTCACGATATGCGTACGACTCCCGGCTCAAGGCAGGCGACGATCGAGCGCTTTCGCGAGATCGATCGCGTCATCGATCAGACACTGGCGGCCAAGCGGGCCGAGAACGCGCCGCTGGTGCGCGTCGCCGTGTTGTTCCGAAATCCCGAACTGTTTCCGTGGTTGCAATTCAGCCGCGAGACGCGCGTGGGAAACTGGCACCTGCTCCGCATGTTCAAGAATAAGGACAGGGGAACTTATGTGCCGGACCCGGCCAACGTCGAGCGATTGCGTGAGGCTGCGGAGGTTTTGGCCCGGCGCCAGCCGGAGCAGCGAGTGCTATGAACGACCGCGCGGCATTTGGCCAGGACCGCTGCGTGACCGCCAAGCGGGAATTCCTCGCCTGTTGGCACAGCGTCCACGATGCCGATGGCGTGCAGCCCGCCGCGCTGGAGGTCTGTCCCTATCCCGGTCTGCGCAGCTTCCGGCCGATCGAGGCGGACCTGTTCTACGGGCGCGATTCGCAGATCCACGATCTGCGCGACCTGCTCGCGAAGCACAATATCATTGTCGTGCTTGGCGGGTCCGGGTCCGGCAAGTCGTCGCTGGTGCGCGCCGGTCTCGTTCCCAAGCTCAACAGCACGACACCGATCACCGACCGCGTCGGCGCCTGGTACGTGGTGGAGTTCCGGCCGAAGCTCGATCCGGTGAGCGAGCTGTTCGACGCCATTCTTGCTCAGCTCATCATGCCGATCCTCGCCGTCCCCCAAACCGGCGATGCCGATGGCTCGGCGGGGCAGGACCGCGCGATCGATCCGCTCAAGGAACGCCGCCGCCGCATGAGCGTTCTCAGGGTGGTGTTCGAACTGGAATGCGAGCTCGATGCGCCTGACACAGAGTTTCAGGACAAGTGCCGGGACAGGCTGCGGGATATCCTGCTTGAGGGCAATGTCGTCGACGTTGCGGCGCTGTTCGATTTTGTCGAGGAGCGCCTGCGCAAGCTGGACGAGGGCCTGTCGGGCGGCGCGGTCGCCGGCGCGCCGAATCTGCTCCTGCTGATCGACCAGTTCGAGGAGGTTTTCAAGCCGAAGGTCGAAGCGGCCGGCCGCGACATGGTCATGTCGCTGATCAACAGCATTCACGCCTACCGGCCACACAACCTGTTCCTCATCGTAACCATGCGGAGCGAGGAGCTGCACCGCTGCTCGGAATTCCTCGGCATCACCGAAGTCGTCAACAGCTCGCTCTATCTCGTCGACCTGATCGGCGGACGCAATATCGAGCAGGCCATCGTCGGGCCGGCGCGGCGCGTGCTGAGATCGTGGGACCTCGATCCGGGGGACCCGGAGACAGGACCCTATACGCGGCGATCGCTGGCACGGCTGCTTCAAGTGTTCGACGAAGGGCGCGATGTGCTTCCCCATCCGGCGGATCAACTGCCGCTGATGCAGCATCTGCTGCCGCTCGTCTGGGACCAGGCGATCGAACGCTGGCAGGCCGCCGAGGACCCCAGCGCCCCGTTGCAGATTGATCTGGAGGATCTCCAGGCGGTGCCCGGGTGGACGGCGCCGGAACGTCCGCTGACCGGCACGCTCAATGCGCAGGCCGACGATGTCCTGCGGCGCGCGGTCGATGCGGGCGAGAAAAAAGCCAAGGAAATCGGCAAGGACGCGATCCGGGAATTGATGCGCGTCGCATTCTGTTGCCTCGCCCAGCTCGACGATCGCGGCAATGTGGTTCGCGATTTCGCCACGCTCGATCAGATGCTGGCGGCTTCGGGTCCGTGCGAGCGCAGGCCACAGGACCGCGAAAAGTATCGAGAAGTCCTGCGAGTGGCTTTCGACGTTTTCCAGCGGGCTGCGCTCGTCAACGTCGGGCGGAGCTACGATGTCAATCATGAGGCGCTGATCCGCGGTTGGAAGCGGTATGCAAACTGGCTCAAGGACACCCGGCGGCGGGTGGACCGGCTCGCCGGCGTCGACCGGAGAATTTCCGAGCGGCGGCAAGCCGGCCAGAAGGCCGGCGTTTCGGAGCAGTTCTGGAAACGCGCTATGGACTGGATTCTTGTCGAGAATCTTCAGCGGGCGGATCAGATCGCCGGCGACGAAACCAGCAAGGATTTGCAGGACATGCTGGGCCCGACCAGCGCATTCAGCGAACAGTGGGCGCGGCAGATGCTGGCGCGGACCGACGTTGCGACTTCCGGGACCGGTGCCGTCGCATATTCCGTCGACGCGCGCATTGGCGAAGTCAAGAAAACGATCGATGACGCTAGCCTTTACCGGCATGGTGCGCGCGACCGGCCGCGCACGATAGCGATGTACGGCGCCGGAGCCATGTTGGTCGTCGTTGTAGCCTTGATCTACTTCTTCTGGATCGCCGCCGAGCTCGCAGGGCTCAACAAGCAAGCGCAGGCTCTCAATGACGAGCTGAAAGGGCTCAACGAGCAAGCTGAGCAGCTCAATAAGCAGTTCCGCTTCTTCCGGCTACAGGCGGAGGCCACGGCAACGCCTCCGGACGGCTTACCTCGCGATCTCGTCGAGGATCGCGAGGTTTATGCCACGCTGCAGGTAGCCCTAACCACGGCCGCGCTTGATATGGCTGTTGGCGCCGCGGTCGATACCCTGAAGGCCCAGCGGGTGATCCGTGGCGCCGCCGACCTGCCGGCTCCCGGTGCCGAGCAGCAGCCCCCTGCGCCGCAAATGCCGGAAGCCACTCGGGTCTATCGAACCTCGCTGCGCCAGCTTGACCGGAGCACGCGCAACATACTGTCCGACGTCTCGGTCAAGCTTGTCGACAACGCCAGCGCCAATCCGGAGTTGGCGGCGCTTAATGCCGCCCCGGCGGACTGCGCCGTGACCGATCCGGAGATGGAGGTCAGGTATCTCGTTGCCGACGAATCCGGAAGTCTGGGGCTGGCGTTGCGCGCCGAGTTGTCCGAAGGCGTCAGGATCATCCACATGCGTCCGATACGGCGGGTGTCCAGCGACGAGTTTCGCGAGCTGGAGTCATCCAACCTTAGGGGGCGGCGGCTCGAGCCGGGGGTACTGGTATGCCTGTCGAAAGACGCCAACTGGTTCTTGATATGGCGCCCGCTTCCGGAACATCAGGTCGCGGAGCCACCCGTTATCCAGCGGCTTCAATGGATCAGAACGGCGCGCCGGCCGTCCGGGGATGACGACTGGCACGCCGAGCTGAAGGAGGGCCGCTTGCCGCAAACCCGCCAGACGTGGTCGAATGTCGAAACTCTCAGCGAGGAATATCAGCGATTGAACAGCGCGGTCCGAGACGGCGGCAGGGTGATTAACTCGTTCCGCAGCGGCAGCCGCGCCGGATTCACGATCGCGCTGGGGGAAAACAAGGCCGCGCTGTTATGGACCAGCACCGGTTTGGTGGACCCGGAGCTGGTGGAGACCGGATTGCCGCACGATCTCGTGAAGTGCGAGTTCGACACGCCGGAAACGCGCAGTCAGACGGGTGGGCTAGCGAAGGTCAGTCGCTGCGAGATGGGGCCGATCTCCTTCGACGGTATCGATCACTTTCTCACGGCGGACTACCAGGGATGTCTTCGTCCCGAGACGCCCGCCGTGTGCGAAACGGCGATTAGCCTGCATTACAATCCGCTTGACCCGGAGCGCAGCTCGGCGCGTGTTGCGTTCCGGCACAGTTCCTCGAGGATCGTTGCGGCGGCGGTCTGGGACAACTCACTCTGGATGAAGGACACCAACGACCAGGTATGGCGCTATCTGGTAGGCATGAAGGCGATGCAAAATCTGCTGGTGGAACGTTGGAAGGGGATTGGCGATCCGGCCAAAATGGCGAAGGCTTCTTATTCGGACTCCTGCAAGCAGCTAGACTGTGATAAAGTGCGAGTTCCAGGCTGGCCCGGTCAGTAAGTGGAGGGCGCCGATGAAACGTAGCACGGGATTGCTGCTTTCGACGATTTCCACCGCGGCGGTCACGGCCGTGCTGGGGCTGCCGGACATTGCGGCGGCGAAGCCCGCACCGCCGCCCGCGCCGATCGAGCGTCTTGCCTCGATCCGCGAGGCCTATCTCGCGACTTTGCCTGAGGCGCGTCCGCCGCACGGAGCGGCGGAGAACGGCGACCGGCTGGCCCAGTTCCGCAATTTCTCGAACTGGCGGAATAGATGACCACCGTCACGGCCGCAGATTGCGCCGGCCGGACAAGGTTGCTGATCCTCCAGTCGACGCCGTTCTGCAATATCGACTGCGACTATTGCTATCTTCCGGCGCGCAGTGACCGGCACCGGATGCCGCTGGAGATTGTCGAGGCGGCCGTTGCCTTCGTGTACAGGCACGCGCTTCCTGCGCCTGACTTCACGATTGTCTGGCATGCGGGCGAGCCGTTGGTCGTGCCGATCGACTGGTACCGGCAGGCGTTCGCCACGGTGCGCCGCGCCGCGCCCGAGGGTGCGCACATTCCGCACTCCGTTCAGACCAATGCGATGCTCGTGACCGACGAGTGGTGTGCATTTTTCCGCGAAAACGGTGTGCGTGTGGGCGTGAGCCTCGATGGTCCGGCGCGCATCCACGATCTGCGACGGGTGACTCGGTCGGGGAAGGGAACGCATGCTCGCGTCATGAAGGGTATCGAGACCCTGCGGCGGAACGGCGTGCCGTTCCATGTGATCTGCGTGGTCGCAGCCGATACGCTGGCCGCTGCCGACGAACTGGTGGACTTCTTTCTCTCGGAAGATATCCGCGATGTTGGCTTCAATATCGAGGAAATCGAGGGCGTTCACCGCCGTTCGAGCCTGGAACAGCAGGGCGTGGACGCAAAATTCCGCATGTTCTTCGGGCGGCTGCTTGAGCGCGCCGCGACGGCCGATCCGCCGCTGCTGGTGCGCGAACAACGCGAATTGCTCGAGGCCCTGCGGCATTCGCAGTTCGGTCGGCTTGCGCGCAACTCCCAAAACGAGCCGTTCGGTTTCCTGTCGGTTTCGTCGCGCGGCGGACTCTACACGTTTTCACCGGAGCTCGCGGGCCTGACCGATCCGCGCTACGGCGACATGACCGTGGGTCAGTTGCCCGGTGCCGACCTTCCTTCCATCCTCTCCTCCCCCGAGTTTCTGCGCATGTGGTCCGATATCGAAGCCGGTACAGAGTCATGCAAGCGATCATGCGCCTACTTCGACCTGTGCCTTGGCGGCGCGCCTGTTAACAAACTCGCCGAGTGCGGAACGTTCGCGGCGCGCGAGACGATGCACTGCCGGCTTTCGCACCAGGCTGTCGCGGACGCCGTTCTTCTTCAGCTTGAAGCGAAGCTCCGCAGCGATGCAGGCCAGCTTGGCTGCGTCACAGCCTCCGAACTCGCGATCTGCCCCGCTTCGACCAGCGCCCTGAGCTACGCCACACCATCCGATGTAGAACGCCGGTCTCCGACACCCAGACGAGACCGTGCGCCCGCTGGATCGCCGCCCTAATGCGGATCACGACGGACGCCATCGCGTCGGCCTCGTCGTGATGGGGGGCAGCCAGCGCTTGTGAAGCGTCCGCGCGATGCGTCTATCGATATGCGGACCAATCAGGGTGTCAAATGCATGCGAGGTTTGAGCGTGTTCGCGCTCGCAGCCTGCTGCACGATCTTGTGGCAAGAAGCCCTTTTCAACAACGTCTGCAAATAGCTTCGGATCTGCTCCGTAAGCCACACACAGGAGATTAAAGAAGCGTTGTGCCGGCGTGCCGTGCTCGTCGGCGAACTTCTGCTGCTCCACCATTACCGTCGGAGACGATAAGTCTCCCTTGTACTGATACGCGCTACCCAAGATCAGTCGGCGCGCCTCCTCCCTGCCAAACTTCAACATGATGTATGCCGAAAACAGGTCGGCGGCGTCTTCCTCCCGACCGAAGATCGGAATTCGCAGGGCAGCAAATGTGGCATGACCGGCTTCGTGCAAGAACACGTCCACGAGCGGGCCGATCAGCGTATCAACCGGAGCTATGCCGGCCGGGGTCGTGTGTTCGGGTGCTTTCTTCCAGATGTCGTCAAGATACTCGTAGCAGACCGTAACGGATTCTTCGTCGGACCAGGCGTTGGAAATGCCTTCGCAGCCTCTGACCTGTAGCAGCAGCCGATGCGGTAGACGCAACGGTTTTAGGATATCCCGGATTTTCTCAAGTGCCCGATGCTCTTTGAGTAGCTTATACAGCGATTGAAAATCTGCCGATGACGGCTCTACGTAACTGATATCGACGCGGTTGGGTTTCGCTTTTGGCGTGCCGCTCGCTTTGCGCCCCGCCGCTTCGGCGTCTGCTGCGGTTAGAGCTAATCCGGATGCAAGCAGAGCTGTCGCAATCCATTTCATGCGTGGGTCTTTAGCTCTGGGAGCTTCGCCATCGATGCGAGGTCCTTAGAACGCGCGGAGCTGCTCGGCCAGCTCCTTGCGCATGCGGATCACATCGTCGGTCGGCCACATGTCATCGATTTGCGCGCGCCCGGCTTTCTTGGCTTCGCGAAGTTGGTCCGCGCCGTAGGGTGCAACGCGGCGATAGTCGCCGATAATGCGGCCGCGGCCGTAGGCATCGGACAGACCGGTCATGATCCCGGACTTCCGACGACGCACAATCTCCGGCGCGTAAGCGTCGAATACGCCGTCGTTGTGCGACCTGCGGTACGTTGTGAATGCGTCGTGGACCTACGGGATCGGCGTCGAAGCCCGCGGCCTTCGGCGAACTACATCGCGCCCTTCTTGAGCCGGAATCCGTATTTCTTCATGCATGCTCCGCCGGCAGTCGATCGCGCCTTCGCGTCTGTGTTCACGCCAAAGAACTCCTGTGGCATCAAGCTCCTGCTTGCACTTCGCAAAGGCTTGTTCGTAAGACATCTTGGCCGCAGCGGCTGGCGCGCTGGCGAACGCGAACACTATGAAAGCGGCCACGATCGATCCGGAAATACGATACGCGAGCATGTTGTTCTCCTCAGGTTGAATTCAGACGAATGATGCGCAATTTACCAATTGATCAAATTGACTTAGATCAAACGCGCCGATGTCGATCCGCTTTCGTTACGGCATCGACCCAATCAGCGCCACTTGTGCTGTTCTGCTCTTAAGACGTAGCCGCCGCCGAGGCGGCGCGGGCGAGCTTGTGTCCCCCTTGGCTGACCGCGGATTTGGAACCTTATCTCTTGTGCTGGCTGGTACCAGTAAACGTGCGGGCCGACATAGTAACGGGGCCGCGGGGCGTAGCCTGCGGTCCGTTTCAAGCGTACTGCTGTTCCGGAAATGAACGAAAATGAGCTGAAACGAGGTGTAATTCGCAGGCCCGGTATGACTGGAAAAATGAGCTTATATGACTGAAATGTCTAAAATATCCCCCAAAGTGGCTCAGTGGCGATTTTGCATTGCGCCAATGATGGAATGGACCGACCGGCATTGCCGGTTTTTCCATCGCCTGCTGACGCGCCGTGCGCTGATCTACACCGAAATGGTCACCACTGGCGCGGTGCTGCACGGTGACCGCGCACGGCTGATCGGCTTCGACCCGGCCGAACATCCGGTGGCCTTGCAGCTCGGCGGCAGCGGTCCCAGGGCGTTGGCAAGCTGCGCGCGGATCGGCGCCGACTTCGGCTACGACGAGATCAATCTCAATGTCGGCTGCCCGTCCGATCGCGTGCAGGAGGGCCGCTTCGGCGCCTGTCTGATGGCGGAGCCAGCGCTGGTCGGCGACTGCGTCGCCGCCATGAAAGCCACCGTCGACATCCCGGTGACAGTGAAATGCCGCATCGGCATCGACCAGCAGGATCCCGAGGTGGCGCTCGAAACCTTCACTGCGGCGGTCGAGGCGGCGGGCGCCGATGCGCTGATCGTGCACGCCCGCAAGGCCTGGCTCAAGGGCCTGTCGCCGCGCGAGAACCGCGATATTCCGCCGCTCGATTACGACGTCGTGTTTCGCCTGAAGGCCGCGCATCCGCGTCTACCGATCGTGCTGAACGGCGGCATTGCCACGGTCGAGGCTGCGCAAGCCTGTCGGCCGCGACTTGACGGCGCGATGATGGGCCGCGCGGCCTATCAGGAGCCGTGGCGGCTGCTCGCCGTCGATCCGCTGGTGTTCGGCGCGGCCGCGCCGTTTGCCTCAGCAAGAGAGGCCGCGCAGGCGCTGACGCCTTACATCGAACGCGAGCTTGGTCGCGGCGTGCGCCTGCATTCCATCACTCGGCATTTGCACGGGCTGTTCCACGCGGTGCCAGGAGCGCGCGCGTTCCGGCGGCACCTTGCAACCGCCGCGGTCAAGCCCGGTGCATGCGCCGCGGTTCTGGCAGAAGCGCTCGCGCTGGTGATGGACAGCCCGGCTGAAATGGCGCACACCGCCGCGGCCTAATATTTCCAGGTATTGCCATGCTGGGGGTTTCGCTCGGCGAGATCGCGCTGCTGGTCGCGGCCGTGCTGGTCGCGGGCGTCGCCACCGGCATCCTCGCTGGCCTGTTCGGCATCGGCGGCGGCGCCATCATCGTGCCGGTGCTGTACGAGGTTTTCCGCATCCTCGGCGTGCCCGAAGAGGTGCGCATGCAGCTCTGCGTCGGCACCTCGATGGCGATCATCATCCCGACCAGCATCCGCGCTTATCTCACCCACCGCGCCAAAGGTGCCGTGCTGCAAGACGTGCTGCGGCAATGGGCGGTGCCGTCGGTGGTCGGCGTCGCGGCCGGTGCCGCGATTGCCTATGTGGCGCCGAGCGCGCTGTTCAAGCTGGTGTTCATGACGGTGGTCACCGTGATCGCGATCAAGCTGCTGTTTGGTCGTGACAACGTGGCGGATTGCCGACGATCTGCCCGGCCGCCCCGCCATGTTCGGCTTCGGTTTTCTGATCGGCATCACCTCGTCCCTGATGGGCGTTGGCGGCGGCTCGATCTCCAACATGATCCAGACGCTTTACGGCAAGCCGATGCACAACGCCGTCGCGACGTCGGCAGGCCTCGGCGTGCCGATCACCATCGCGGGGACCATCGGGCTGATGATCGCGGGCTGGCCCAAAATGGCGCTGCTGCCGCCGCTCTCGATCGGCTACGTGTCGCTGATCGGCACCGCCATCATGGCGCCGGTGTCGAGCTTCACCGCGCCCTACGGCGCGTTGCTCGCCCACCGGCTGTCCAAGCGGCAGCTCGAGATCGGTTTCGGCTGCTTTCTGCTTTTGGTCGCGGCGCGGTTTGTCGCAAGTCTACTCTGAGGTCCACGCGGCTGTTACGCGCGAACGCGCGGGCGGGGGAATTGTCCGCCCACGCCGGCGTGCGTCGATGATCCATTTTGTGATGGCATCTGGAATGTGGGCGAGCGCTTCCGCGGCGGTTTCGGCTTCGCAGACGCAGCCCGGCAAATCCGGCACCCGCGCCCTGAAACCGCCGCCATCTTCCGACGCGACCGGCTCGATCAGGACCGGGTAGTCGTGGTTGAGCGTGGCCATGCTAAGGCGTGCCGCGCATCATCAGCTTGTCGCCGCGCACCTCCCAGCTTTCCAGCCGGTTGAGGAAGCTCATGCCGAGCAGGCTGGTCTTGAGCTGGCCCGGCTGTGCGATCAGCGCCGGCACGGCGCGCTCGACAATATCGCCGACCACGACCCGATCGAGCGTGACGGCGGCGGCGCGGGCGCGGCCGTTGGCGGTGTCGACGTTCACCGTATAGGTCAGCACCTGAAGCGGCAGGCCGGCGGTCTTGGCGGCCTCTTGCGTCAGCACGACCGCGCTCGCGCCGGTGTCGAGCACCATCGCGATGCGCGAGCCGTTGATCTGCGCCGCCACCTGGAAGTCGCCGGCGCGGCCGCGCACGATCTCCACCGTGCGTACCGCGCGTTGCGAGGCGCGGCCCGGGATCAATTCGGCCAGCACCCGCTCGCTGACGGCGCGAAGCTCGACGCGATAGGTGTAGGCAAACACCAGGACAAACCCGACCAGCACCCAGAACAGCGCGGCCTCGATCGCCTTTGACAGCTTTTCGCGGAACAGCACCAACACCGTGCCGCCGATGAACACCACCAGCGCCAGATGATAGGCCAGCGAGCCGAAATCGCGGCCGGCAAGGCCGGCGAGCTTGTCCTGATCGCTTGCCGCCAGCATGACGACCAGCGCGAGCCCGAGACCGATCAGCAGGACCCAGAGCAGGCGGCGCACGGCGATCACCCTATCGGCTTGGCGGCGGGCGGGGCCGCCTGCATGGCTGCGAGCCGGCCCGGCAGCTCGTTCATCACGCGGTTGCGCTCGGCATCGCTATACGCCGTCCATGACTCGATTTCGCGCAAGCTGCGCCCGCAGCCCCGACAAAGCCCGGACGCCGGATCGACGATGCAGATTTTCTCACAAGGCGAAAGGATTGGCGCCATGACCGGAATCAACGTGGCCGCTCACCATAGAGCATGATCCCGCAAAGTGGGACTGGTTTTCGAAAGGGCCGGAAAGCCGCCTAGTCGGCATGACTTTTCTTCGAATCGTCATCCCGATCTGGTTTCTTGTTGGAGCACGATCCCGAACACCGGTTCCCACCCCGCATCAAGTGCGGGGCAGGCTTTTTCGGGGTCATCTCTAACCGCGCAGCCGTTGCAGGATCGAGCGCGTGGTTTGCCGGAACGACGCCGGCTCGGGCGCCGGCGCTTGCGGCTGGATCGGCGGCGTCGGCTCGGCGAGCGGCGGCAGCGCCGCCATAACGCGCTCGGGTGGAAAGGTCGCAATCAGCTCGGTGCCGATCCGCACCTTTGATTTCAGCGTAAAGGTGCCGTTGTGCAGATCGACCAGATTCTTGGCGATCGGCAGACCGAGGCCGGTGCCTTGCTCGGCCGATTTGATCGCATTCGATCCCTGCCCGAACTTCGACAGCACGACCGAGATTTCCTCTTCGGGAATGCCCGGGCCAGTGTCCTTCACGCTCATGTACTGGCCGCCGGCCGCGGTCCAGCCGACCTTGAGCCACACTTCGCCGCCCGCCGGCGTGAATTTGATCGCATTGGACAGAAGGTTCAGGCAGATCTGCCGTAGCGCCCGCTCGTCCGCCCAAAGCCGCGGCAGATCGACCTCGAATACCTCATGGATAGTGACGCCGCGGTTTTTGGCGCGCAGCATCAGAAGATGGTGGCAATCCTCCACCACGGCGGTGAGCGACACCGGCTCCTCATTGAGCTCATAGCGGCCCGCTTCGATGCGGGAGAGGTCGAGGATTTCGTTGATCAGGTTGAGCAGGTGCTGGCCGGAGTTGTGGATGTCGTTGGAATAGTCCTTGTAAGCCGCGACGTGATGTTCGCCGAACACCTCGTTCTTCATCACCTCGGAGAATCCGAGAATGGCGTTGAGCGGGGTGCGCAGCTCATGGCTCATCTGCGCCAGGAATTGCGACTTCGCGATGTTGGCGCCTTCGGCGCGCCGCCGCGCCTCGTCTGATACCGCTTTGGCCTGTTCGAGCTCGCCGATCAGTGCGTCCTTCTCGGCGCGGGCGACCAACGTGGCCAGTCCGGCCGAATAGAGGCGGTGGGCGAGCAGCGTGAAATAGCCTTGCGCCGCGATCGCCATGATGGCGAGGATGTAATTGTGCAGGTCGCCTTGCAGCGCGAAGTTCAGCGCCACCGCAAACGTGACCGGCACGGTTGCGGCAAGCACCGCAATCGGCAAGCTCGACGCCAGCATGCTCGACACTGCGACCACCAGCAGCATCACGAACAGCATGAAGGTGTTGGAGCCCTCGTCCTGACCGATCGGGTGCACGAGGTTGTACATCCAGGCGAGGCCATAAAGCAGGTCGAGGATGATGAAGCGCAGGCGCCAGCGTCGCAGATCGCGGGTGTCGGGCGCCTCCGACAGGAACTGCCGGCATTTGGTGACGATGACCGCATGGATGATCAGCACGGCCGCGGTCCAGGCGCCGGCCATCACCGCGCCGGTCCAGACACTCGACAGGAAGCCGACGGTGCCGACCAGCAGCACGATCACCAGCGAAGCGGACAGGCGGTTTTCGGCAAACTGGCGCAGCAATTCATAATCGAAGGCGACGCTTGTGCCGGTGGTCGAGGTCAGCCGCTCGCGCGCCTCGCGGACGCGCGCGGCCGCGAGCCGGCGCCGTTTGGCGAGCGGCTTTTCGCTCGGCATCGGGATGTCGCGTTCTTCGGAGCCGCTCACGGGGACGCCACCAACACGGAAAATCGGGCTAAACTCGCGCATAATCCTTAAGGGCGCGCTTAAGCACGCTGCAAATCCTATGGTTAACAACAGGTGATGCATGAAGCTTTATGACGGCGGCCGGGCGCCAAATCCCCGACGGGTGCGGGTCTTTCTCGCCGAGAAGGGCATCACCGTCCCGCTCGAACCGGTTGATCTCGGGAAAATGGCGCACAAAACTCCGGCCTATGCCGCGATCAATCCGGTGCAGCGCGTGCCCGCGCTCGAGCTCGACGACGGCACGGTGATTTCGGAATTGATCGCCATCTGCCGCTATTTCGAGGCGCAAAAGCCCGAACCGCCGCTGTTCGGGATTGGGCCGAAGGAGGCGGCGATCGTCGAGATGTGGGAGCGGCGGGTGGAATTCCATCTGCTGGCGCCGATTTCGCACATCTTCCGTAACGCGCACCCCGCCATGGCTGCGATGGAGGTGCCGCAGGTGCCGGCCTGGGCGGAGGCGAACAAGCCGCGGGTGATGGAATTTCTCGGCCTGCTCGACGCCGCGCTGACGAACCGCCGCTACATTGCCGGCGACCGTTACAGCGTCGCCGACATCACCGCGATGATCTCGGTCGATTTCATGAAACCGGCCAAGCTTGCGGTGCCCGACGGCATGGCCAACATCAAACGCTGGCATGCCGAAGTGTCGGCGCGGCCGAGCGCGCAAGCGTGACGATGCGGCTCACCGTCATCGGCTGTGGCGACGCGTTCGGGTCGGGCGGCCGCTTCAACACCTGCTTCATGGTTGAGGCGGACGCAAAAACCATCCTGCTCGATTGCGGCGCCTCATCGTCGGTCGCGTTGAAGACGCGCAACGTCGAGCTCAACGCCATCGACGGCGTGATCTTGAGCCATCTGCACGGCGATCATTTCGGCGCACTGCCGTTTCTGCTGCTCGACTGGCAATTCCATCAGCGCCGCGAACGCCCGCTGACCATTGTCGGGCCGCCCGGCACGCGCGAGCGTCTCGACGCCGCCTGCGAGGTGTTGTTTCCGCGCTCGAGCCGCAACGCCTGGCGTTTTCCGTTGCAGGTCGCCGAGATCGCGCCCGGCGCGCCGGACGAGGCGCTCGGGTTTGCCATCCGCACCGTCGAGGTGATCCACCAGTCCGGCGCCCCCTCGACCGCGGTGCGCCTGACCCGCGGCGGTAAGACTTTGAGTTATTCCGGCGACACGGAATGGACCGATGCGCTGGTCGGCATCGCCGACGGCGCCGATCTGTTCATTCTCGAATGCTACGATTATTCGCGTGACCTGCCCGGCCACATGAGCTTCGCCCGCTTGAGGCAGAACCGCGAAAGGTTGCGCGCGCGGCGGATCATGCTCACCCACATGAACCCGACCATGCTGGCGCGCACCGAAGAGGCGCGCGCGCAAGGCCTGCTTGTGGCCGAAGATGGACTCGTGCTCGAAATCTGATCGTCCGGAATCCGTGGTTTGGCCGGCTGAACGGACGTTCAGCCGCAATCGCGTGACGATTTCGCCGCCGATCCGCTACAGTTTGACTTGATTCTCATGTCGCATTCTTTTGCCGCGTGATCGGCCGCAAGCCGCGGCCGGCTAAAGGGGACGTCCATGCTTCGCCGGATCTTGTTGCTCGTGCTCTGCGCGGTGAGTTTTGCCATTGCGGCCCAGTCCACCGCCCAGCAGACCGAGCCGCGCATCGCGCTGGTCGTCGGCAATGCGGCCTATGCGCCGGGCGCGCTGCCGACGGCGCTCAACGACGCCGGCCTCGTGGCCGAGACGCTGCGCAGCATCGGCTTCGAGATCATCGAAGGCGGCGACTTGAGCCAGCCCGACATGCTGCGGGTATTTCGCGAGTTCATCGCCAAGGTCGATGCCGCCGGTCCCGATGCGCTGGCCTTCGTGTACTTCTCCGGCAACGCATTGTCGTTCGAGGGTGAGAACTATCTGCTCGGCACCGACGCGCGACTCGCGCGCGAAAGCGACATTCCGATCGAAGGCGTGCGATTGAACGATCTGCTGCGGCCGCTGGTGGATTCGCCGGCGCGCGCCAAGGTTGTCATGATCGACGCCGCGCGCCCGTTGCCGTTTCGGCCGCAGGGCAGGGGGTTGGCGCCGGGCCTGGAGGCGCTCGAAGCGCCGCAAGGCCTGTTGATTGCTTATTCCTCGGGGCCCGGCACGGTCGCGCCGGACGGGCCGGGGCCCTACGGCGCCTACGCGACGGCGATCGCCGAGATGCTGCGCGCGCCCGGCGTCGATCTCAACACCGCATTCACCCACATCCGCAGCCGCACGCATCTTTCAACCCAAGGCCAGCAGACGCCGTGGCATGTGTCCAATCTCGGCGAGCTGATCGAGCTGGTGCCGCCCGACGCAGCGACCGCGGCGCTGCCGCCGCCACCGCCGCCGCGCGTGGCGCGGCCGATGCGCGCGCTGGGTGCCGACGAAGCCTACGCGCTGGCGATCGAAACCGACCAGCTCGATCGCTATGTCGAATTCGTCGACGCTTATCCGGACAGTCCCTATTCGGAGCGAGTCTGGGCAATGATCCGCGCCCGGCGCGAAGCGCTGGTCTGGATGCGCGCGCTCCAGATCAACACGCCGCAAGCGTACTGGACGTATCGGCAGCGCTATCCCCGCGGCATCTATGTCTATGACGCCGAGCGCCGGCTGCGCCGGTTGTCGGCGCCGCTCGCGCCGCCGGCGGGATTTGCAATGCTCGGGCTGGCCGGTCTGCCGCTGGCGCTGCGCAACGAGCCGCGCGAGTACCGGCCGATCCATCGGGTCGGGCCACCGCCGCCGCGGCTTCTAATGCGTCCGCCACCCGCGTATCTGGTGAGCTTGCCGCCACCGGCTCAGCGTCAGGGCCGAGGCGCGCTGCCGGCGCTGCAGGCGCCGATCCCGGCGGTGCCGCGGCTCGCGCCGGCGCCGCGCCAAGGTCCGCCGCAAGGCACCGTCACGGCGCCCAGCACCATTGCTCCACCGCAAGGCGGTGCGCCCGTGCCCGGTCGGCCGGCTGGATTGCCCGCCGCTCCACCGCCGACGGCCACCGCGCCGCCGGGGCCGCCTCCGACGGCGAGCAAGCCGCCGGCGTTGGCGCCGGCTCCGCCGCCGCCAACCGCGAGCAAACCGCCCGGCCCGCCGCCGGGGGGCCAAGGTCCGGCTGCGAGCCGGCCGCAGGGTTTGCCGCCTGCGGCACCGCCGCCGACCGCGAGCGCGCCGCCGGCGCCGCCGGCGCCGCAGCCAGGAGGCCAGGGTCCGGCTGCGAGCCGGCCGCAGGGTTTGCCGCCTGCCGCACCGCCGCCAACCGCGAGCGCGCCGCTGGGGCCACCGCGCAGTGGACCGCCCCCGGCCGCAGGCAAGCCACCGGGCCCGCCGCCCGGAACTCCGCCGCCGACAGCGAGCAGGCCGCCCAGTTCGCCGCCGGCAGCCAAGCCTTCGGGTCCGCCACCGGGTCCGCCACCGGCTGCGAGCAGGGCGCCCCCGCCTCCGCCTCCAGTCGCAAGCAGGCCGCCAGGTCCGCCGCCGGCAGCCAAGCCACCGGGGCCACCGCCTGGGCCGCCGCCGGCTGCGAGCAGGCCACCGCCGCCGCCTCCGGTCGCAAGCAGACCGCCGCCTCCGCCGCCGGGCCCGCCGCCTGTAGCCAGGCCCACGCCGCCGCCAGCACCGCCGCCGCCGCGCGTCGCAGCGCCGCCGCCACCGCCTGCTGCGGCTCCGCCGCGCCCGGCCGCGCCGCCCGCGGGGGCCAAGCCGCCAGCTTGCCCACCCGGCAAGACCCCGAAGATGGTCAACGGCCAGGTGGTATGCGGGTAACGAAAACGCGCCGGGCGCAGGCCCGGCGCGTCATCAGAGGTTCCGATCGTTCAGCGCTTGGACGGATGCGGCTCGGCCGGCGACCCGGTCGGCAGGTCGAATTGGTTGCTCGGCAGCGTGTCGAAGAACTCCAGCACCTCGGAGGTTTTCACCACGTCGGCGTATTTGGCGTTCATGTCGCACAGATTGATGGCATGGCTCGCCTGCGAGCGATCGAAGCAGCCTTCTTCAGCGAGCGAGATGCGATAGTTGAGGCTGAAGGCGTCGAGCACGGTCGCGCGCACGCAGCCAGACGTGGTAGTGCCGGTGACGATCACGCTGTCGCAGCCGAGCAGCGTGAGATAGCTCGTCATATTGGTGCCGAAAAAGCCGGACGGCTTCTGCTTGTAGATCACGATGTCCTGGGGGCCGGGCGCGATTTCGGCCACGATCTCGTTGCCGTCGACGTTGGTCTGCGGCCGAGTGCTGCTGTCCTCATCGGAGCGGCTGTTCTTCCAGCCCCAGCTGCCGTTGTCCCAGTTGTCGGCGCGGCGCACGCCGGTGGTGTAGATCACCGGGATACCCTTGTCGTGCGCCTTCTCGATCAGTGACTTGAGATAGGGCATCGCCACCCAGGCGTCCTCGCCGCAGGAGTTGCGCCAGCGCTTGATCGACTCCAGGATCGGCATCGGCCGTTCGTCGCAGAACGCATAGTTCACGTCGATGATCAGCAGCGCCGGACGCTTGCCGAAACCTTGGCGCGCGCCATAGCCGGACGTTCCGAACACCGCCTTGTCACGTTCGGTGAGAAACTGATTCCAGATCGGTTCGGACATTGATTTTTCCTCCCAGGGCTGCTGGCCGATTGTCGAAAGCTATCACGTCTTGGCGCTCTCGACGAAACTCATGTCGATGATTTCGTCATACTTGACATCCGTCTTGTGAATACCGGCGTCCATAACCACGGCCTTGCCGGTATCCAGGTGGCGCGGCTGATGCGGCTGATCATGCCGTCCCAGGGATCGGTCACCCGCCACCATGGCAACAGGAATGCGTCCCTACCCAGTCGACTGGCGCGCGATTCCGGCCCTTTGTCAGCAATTATCCCCGCCAGGCCACCCGCCGTGGGCGCGGCGATACGTGGCGCGATGGCGGAAGAAGTGTCATGATCTGGGGATCAACGATCCGATCGCCATGACCGAGGGAGGCTCTCATGTCATGTCGTTCCATCCTCCTCACAATCGTGTCGGGTGCCGCGCTTGCGGTTTGTGACGTGGCGTTGGCGGAAAACCGTCTCGCGCTTGTCATCGGTAATTCGGCGTATCAGTCGGTGCCGGCGCTGACCAATCCCAGCAACGATGCCAAGGCGGTGGCCGAATTGCTGATCGGCGCGGGCTTTGAGGTGGTTCCGGCCGCCGACCTCACGCAGGGCGAGATGCGCCGCACGATCGGCGATTTCGCCGCAAGGGTTGCCGCAAAAGGCCAAGATACCATTGCCGTAGTGTACTACGCCGGCCACGGCGTGCAGGTCGGCGGGGAGAACTTCCTGCTTCCGGTCGACGCCCGGCTCAAGAACGAGGCCGAGGTTGCGCTGCAGGCGGTGCGGTTCGACGATTTGATGAATGCGCTCGAAGCCGTGCCGACCAAGGCGCGCATCGTCATCCTCGATGCTTGCCGCAACAATCCGTTCGAAGACATCAGAAAAACCGTGGGGCGCGGTCTTGCTATGGTCAATGCGCCGGTCGGCTCGGTGGTAGCCTATTCGACCTCGCCCGGTAGCTCGGCTTCGGACGGGCAGGGCGCCAACAGCCCGTTCACCACGGCGTTCATTGCAGCAGCGCGGCAGCCTGGTGTGCCGGTCGAGCAGACGTTCAAGAATGTGCGGCTCGCCGTGCACACCGCCACGGCCGGCCGGCAGACGCCCTGGGAGGTGTTGTCACTCACCAGCAACGTTTCATTTTTCCCAGCCGGCGCCGATCAACCGCCGGCTCCAGTCCAGGTCGCTATCAAAACCGATCCCGACAAGACTTCCGACAAGCCGGCAACGCGCTCGGCCTATTGGAAGAAGCAGTTGCGCGGGTTGTCGCCGCAGCAAGCCTATGAGCTGGTGGTGCGGGAGGACAATGTCGAAGCCTACCGCGAATTCCTGGTGCTTTATCCGTCGGCGCCGAACGCCACGCGGGTGCGCGTCATCACCGACCGCCGGCAGGAAATGTTGGCTTGGTACACGGCGACGACGGCCAACTCGGTCGCCTCCTACCGGTACTTCCTGGCGAAATATGGCGGCAGCGACATGGCAGCCATGGCGCAAGGCCTGATGATGCGAGCAGCCACGCGCTCGCTGCTCGCCGGCAACGATCCGGCGGCGCTCGGGCTGCAGGTCGCCGCGACCTGCAATTGCAGCGCCCCGCCGACCCGCCGCGCCGAGACCAAGCCCGACAAGAAATCGAAGTCGACCCGCAGCGCCCGTCGCAACTCGGCGCCGGTCGAGGACGAGGTGGTACCGGTCTCGAGCGGCCCGCCGATCGGCATTGGCATCGGCATCGGAGGCTTCGGCGGCCGAGGCTTTGGCGGCGGTGGTTATGGCGGCAGCGGCGGCCGACCGGGTGGCAGCTCCACTGGCCATACGCCCAACACCAGCACTGGCATCAGGCGCTAGATCGGGATGACTTTTCTTCGAATTGTCATCCCGATCTAGTTTTCTTGTTTGAGCATGATCCCTCGGGTCAAGCCCGAGGGCATGCTTTTCCGAAAACCGGTTTCCACTTTTCGGGATCATGCTCTGATCAACGGCGCTACCGTCAGCGATCCAGCCGCGCCAATAGCGCCGAGGTGTCCCAGCGTCCGCCGCCCATCTTCTGCACCTCGGCGTAGAACTGGTCGATCAGGGCGGCGATCGGCAGGTTGGCGCCGTTACGCCGCGCTTCGGCGACGCAGATCGACAAGTCCTTGCGCATCCAGTCGACGGCGAAGCCGAAGTCGTACTTGCCTGCCATCATGGTCTTGTAGCGGTTCTCCATCTGCCAGGACTGGGCTGCGCCCTTTGAGATGGTGGCGATCAGCGCCTCGATGTCGAGGCCGGCCTTCTTGGCGAAATGAATGCCTTCGGCCAAACCCTGCACCAGTCCGGCGATGCAGATCTGATTGACCATCTTGGCCAGTTGCCCCGAACCGCTGTCGCCCAAGAGCTTGCACATGCGCGCATACGCCGCGATCACTTGTTCGGCGCGCCCGTACGGCGCGGCATCGCCGCCGCACATCACGGTGAGCACGCCGTTCTCGGCGCCGGCTTGTCCGCCCGACACCGGCGCATCGATAAAGTCGAAGCCGCGAGACTTGGCTTCCTTATGGAGGGTGCGGGCGATCTCGGCGGAGGCGGTGGTGTGATCGACGAACACCGCGCCTTTCGCCACGGCATGAAACGCGCCGTTGGCGCCGAGCGCCACCTCGCGCACGTCGTTGTCGTTGCCGACGCACATCATCACGAAGTCCTGACCGGCGGCGGCGTCCTTCGGCGTTGTGGCCTTCTTGCCGCCGAACTGCGTCACCCACTTGTCGGCCTTCGCGGCGCTGCGGTTGTAGACGGTGACGTCGTGGCCGCCCTTGGTCTTGAGGTGACCGGCCATCGGATAGCCCATGACGCCTAAACCCAGAAACGCCACTTTCGCCATTCTGTCCTCCCGTTCGGCGGCCGCATTGGTTCCCCTTCGGCAACGCGGCGCGCTTTGCCGGGATCAATATCGCGCGAGGGCGGCGTTGACCATAGCGCCCGCGCCACTATGGTGACGGCCAAATCTCAAAGGCCATCCATGCCGGTCACCAAAGACGATGTGCTTGCAGCGCTGAGCCAGGTCGCGGGGCCCGACGGCACGCCGTTGCCCAAAACCGGCACGCTGTCCGACATCGTGGCGAGCGATGGCAAGGTGTTTTTCTCGATCAGCGTGGATGCCGCGGCGGTGCAGGCCTGGGAGCCGGTGCGAAAGCACGCCGAACAGGTCGTGAAAGCGATCGCCGGCGTGCAGTCGGCCATGGTCGCGTTGACCGCCGAGCGCAGGGGCGGCGGCGCGACGCGACCGGCGCCCGCAACATCTCCGGTGCCCAGCAACATCGCAAGCCGCGCGGGCGCGGCCCGGGCCAGGCGGGCCGGCCGGCGTGCCGGGCGTGGCCTCGATCATCGCAGTTGCCTCGGGCAAGGGCGGCGTCGGCAAATCGACCACCGCGGTCAATCTGGCGCTGGGATTGCGCGATCTCGGCATGAAGGTCGGCGTGCTCGACGCCGACATCTATGGGCCGTCGCTGCCCAAGCTGCTGGCGATCCGCGAAAAGCCGCAGACCATCGGCGGCACCAGGCTCAAGCCGATCAGCCGCCATGGCCTGACGGTGATGTCGATCGGGTTCCTGATCGAGGAAGAGACGCCGATGATCTGGCGGGGGCCGATGGTGATGTCGGCTTTGACCCAGATGTTGCGTGAAGTCGAGTGGGGCACGCTCGATGTCATGGTAGTCGACATGCCGCCCGGCACTGGCGACGCCCAACTCACCATGGCGCAGCAAGTGCCGCTTAGGGGCGCGGTCATCGTCTCGACGCCGCAAGATCTGGCGCTGATCGACGCGCGGCGCGGCATTGCGATGTTCCGCCGTGTCAACGTGCCGGTGCTCGGCATCGTCGAGAACATGAGCACCTTCATCTGCCCGCATTGCGGCACGCGCTCCGACATTTTCGGCCACGGCGGCGCGCGGCACGAAGCCGAGCGGCTTGGCGTGCCGTTTCTCGGCGAGGTGCCGCTCGACATCTCGATCCGCGAAACCTCGGACGCCGGCCTGCCGATCGTTGCAACCCAGCCGGACGGCCCGCACGCGGCGGCCTACCGTGCCATCGCCGAGCGGGTGCGCGATCAACTCGGCTCCGGCGCTGGCGCCAAGCCAGCGCCCAAGATCGTCATCGAGGCTTGAGAAACCGTAAGGATTTTCGGTTGCTCTCCTCGATCGCCCGCAACGTTCTGGTCCAATCGGGCGGACTTTATGTTCGCGCCTTGCTCGCGGCCACTGTCGCGGTCGCGGTGTTTTTCGCTTTGTCCTATGCGTCGACATTCGTCGACCGGCATGGCATCGCGGCAAAGCTCGAGAGCGCCAACGCCAGGCAGGCGTTTCGCCAAAGCTGGGCAGCCTGGAGCGGCCGGGCCATCCCGCGCAGCGGCGGCAACGATTGCCTGGTGCTGGCGATGTTTTTGCAGGACTACCCAAGCCGCACCGCGGAGACGATATCGGCGCGTATTCCGCCGGCCGACGCATTGCCGCAGGCTCGGTCCGGCGAGCCGACCATTCCGACCTGCCTGCAGCTGATCGCGGCGCTCGAGCGCCCCGCGCATTCCGACCCGGCGGCGATCTATTATCACCGCTACCTGTTCGGCCAACGCGTGCTTGCGGCGTTTGGCTTGGCGGTGATGCCGCCGGACGCATTGGGCCTGGTCACGCTGCTGCTCAATGTCGTCGTCTTGTTGCTGGTGCTCATTCCAGCGGCGCACCGCGGCCGCGCACCAGGCGCCTGGCGCGACCGCGGCTTTGCGGCAATCGCCGCCATGCTGCTGCTGTTCGACGGTCTGTGGCTGTTCGGCATCTACTTTTCGTTCAGCCTGTCCGACCTGGTGCTCGCGGGCTTTCTGGCCATGGCCTACCACCATGGACTGGCGCATGCGCCGGAGCCGAAATTCGCGACGGCTGTTGCCTGGTTCGGTGTTGCGACGGCCGCTTTCGAACTTCTGACCGGCGGCATTCCGTTTGGGCTTGCGTTGCTGCTCGGCGTCGTCGCGCTCGATGGTCCCGCCGACGCGACTGCATTGCTGCGCCGCGCCTGGCACGGCAGCGTCATCTTCATGTTGGCGATCCTTGTCAGCTTTGCCTGCAAGCTCGCTTTGGTCACGCTGCTGCTCGACCCCAATGCGCTTGCGGATTTCCGCGCGGCGTTCGCCACGCGTCTCGGCGCCGGCCCAATCTCGGCTCTACCTGCGCACGAACTCGCCTGGGTGGCCTCGTTGGGCATCGACGTTGCAGCGATCGGGCACAGTTGGGGCTTGTCGGTGCTCTACATGCTTGCACGGCTTGGTTATGCGACATTCGTGATCGGTTATGGCTCGCCCGTCGCCGGCATGGTGATCATCGGTCTGGCCTTTGGTGCGACCGTCGTGCTGTTGATCCGCGGGCTGCGAAGCTCGACCGACCCGACAAGCCGCATGCGGCTCGCGCTGCTATCGGTTTCCGCGCTGGTCATGCCGGTCTGGAGCCTGGTGTTCCTCAGCCACACGCTGTTGCATGCGATCTGGATGGTGCGGCCGTTCGCCTGGTTCGTGGCGCTGGCGGGGCTGCTTGCGCTGTGGCCCGCCGCAGATCACTCACGCGTGCCATCGCCGCGCTAGCGAAGGCTTGTCTGGCGCAGCCTTGTCTCGCGCAACCTTGTCTCGCGAGGGGATTGGGGCGCAGCGTCGCAGGAGCCCGGATGATGGGCTTTGCCATTGTCCTGCGGCGAGCATCTCTCCTAAAATGAGCCGCCGATCGCATTTGGGCGGCGCGGTGGTCCGGGTGAATAAGGCGATCCCAAAGCAGAAGGGAAACGTTATGAAGCGTCGTGAATTTTTGCAGGCGGCGGGCGCGGGCGTCGCCGCCTCGACCGCGATTGCGGCCCCGGCCATCGCGCAGTCGATGCCGGAATTGAAATGGCGGTTGACCACGAGCTTTCCGAAATCGCTCGACACACTGCACGGCGGCGCCGAGGTGTTCGCCAAGATGGTGGGCGAGGCGACCGACAACAAGTTCCAGCTTCAGGTGTTCGCCGCCGGTGAGATCGTGCCGCCGTTCCAGGCCGCCGACGCGGTGCAAGCCGGCACGGTCGAGATGTGCGAGACCGCGTCCTATTACTTCCTTGGCAAGGACATGACATTCGCGCTGCCGTGCTCGGCGCCGTTCGGTCCGAACACGCGCATGCAGAACGCTTGGCAATATCACCACGACGGCATCGCGCAGATGAACGACTTCTACAAGAAGTACAACATCTATGCGCTGCCGGTCGGCAACACCGGCGCGCAGATGGGCGGCTGGTTTCGCAAGGAGATCAAGAGTGTCGACGACCTCCAGGGTTTGAAATTCCGCATGGGCGGCTTCGCCGGCCGCGTGCTCGGCAAGCTCGGCGTGGTGGCGCAGCAAATTCCCGGTGGCGACATCTATCCGGCACTTGAGAAGGGCACGATCGACGGCGCCGAATGGGTCGGGCCTTACGACGACGAGAAGCTCGGCTTCTACAAGGTGGCGAAGTTCTACTACTACCCAGGCTGGTGGGAGGGCGGCACGCAAATTCACCTCTTCACCAATCTCGAAAAGTGGAATGCGCTGCCGCCTGTCTACAAATCGATCGCCCGCACCGCGGCCGATGCGACAAACGCATGGATGACGGCAAAGTATGACGCGCAGAACCCGCAGGCGCTCAAGCGGCTGTTGGCCGCAGGCACCCAGCTCAGGCCGTTCCCGACCCCGGTGATGGAGGCCTGCCTGAAGGCCGCCAACGAGGTCTATGCCGAAATCTCGGCCACCAATGCCGATTTCAAGAAAATCTGGGACAACCTCGTTGCCTTCCGCAATGACGAGTACTTGTGGTGGCAGGTGGCCGAATACACCTACGACACCTTCATGATCCGCACCCGGCCGCGCGCCTGAGGCTCCGGCCAAGCTTTGAAATGTTGCGGCCCCGGCGGAATCCCCATTCCGCCGGGGCCTGATTTCTCGTAGCCTTGGCCCATCATCGGCGGGAGGGGACATCGCGCCGGACAACAGTGCACGAGGGAGAACGCCATGAAGCGTCGTGAATTCCTGAAGACAGCGGGCGTCGGAGTGGCCGCCTCGGCGGTGGCTGCGCCTGCTGTGGCCCAGTCGATGCCGGAAATCAAATGGCGGTTGACGGCAAGCTGGCCGAAGTCGCTCGATACGCTCTATGGCGGCTGCGAGCACTTCGCCAAGCGCGTCGCCGAAATCACCGACAACCAATTCCAGATCCAGGTGTTTGCCGCGGGCGAGATCGTGCCCGGCCTGCAGGTGCTCGACGCCGTGCAGGCCGGCAACGTCGAGATGGGCAACACCGCGCTCTACTATTATTGGGGCAAGGACCCGGCGCTGACGTTCGGCACGGCGTTGCCGTTTGGCCTCAACGCCCGCCAGATCAACGCCTGGCAGCGCTTCGCCGGCGGCACCGATCTGATGAACGAGCTGCTCGGCAAGAACTACAATTGCTACGGCATACCGGCGGCCAACACCGGCGCCCAGATGGGCGGCTGGTTCCGGAAGGAGATCAGGAATCTCGGCGACATGTCGGGCCTCAAGATGCGGATCGGCGGATTTGCCGGCACCATCATGTCGAAGATCGGCCTGGTGCCGCAGCAGCTCGCCGCGCCCGACATCTATCCGGCGCTGGAAAAGGGCACGCTCGACGCCGCCGAGTGGGTCGGCCCCTATGACGACGAGAAGCTCGGCTTCTACAAGGTCGCGAAGTTCTACTACTATCCGGGCTGGTGGGAAGGCTGCGGCCAGCCCCATAACATCATGAACCTCGCCAAGTGGAACGAGCTGCCGAAGCCGTACCAGGCGGCGATTCACGCCGCCTCGGGCGAGGCCTGGGAGTGGGTGCTGGCGCGCTACGACTACCTCAACCCGCCGGCGCTCAAGCGTCTGCTGTCCGGCGGCGCGCAGCTGCGGCATTTCCCGCAGGACGTCATGGAGGCCTGCTACAAGGCCGCGCATGATATCTATGCCGATCTGGCGAAGACCAACCCGATGTTCAAGCGGATGTACGACAGCCTGGTGGCGTTCCGCAGCAACTCGTATCTGTGGATGCAGGTCGCCGAGGGCGGCTTCGATAATTTCATGATCCGCATGCGCACGCGGACCTGACGGACCGAATTGCATCGGACGAAAAGGCGGGCCCCGGAGATCGTTCTCCGGGGCCTTTGCTTTTTTTGACGGAGTGCCGCCTATCGGTTCTGCGGCGACGGGCTGAGATCGAGCGTCGGCGGCGGCAATTCCATGCCGGGCAGGTTTCGCAATTGCTGCTCGATCATGTTTTGATCGACCACGGGCGGCTTATCGAGCAGGAAAGTCACCGTCTGCGGCCAGATGATCAAGATCGCCACCAGGATGACCTGCAGCACCACCCAGGGGATGGCGCCGATGTAGATATCGGAACTCTTCACCGAGGGCGGCGCGATACCTCGTATGTAGAACAAGGCAAATCCAAAGGGCGGGTGCATGAAGCTGGTCTGCACATTGGCGCCGATCAGCACACCGAACCAGATCAGGTCGATGCCGAGCTTCTCGGCCGCCGGCGCCAGCATCGGAATGATGATGAAGGCGATCTCGAAGAAGTCGAGGAAGAACGCGATCACGAACACGAAGAGGTTGACGAAGGTGAGGAACCCGACCACGCCGCCCGGCAGCGTGGTCAGCAGGTGCTCGATCCACTCCTTGCCGCCGACGCCCTGGAACACCAGGCTGAAGACGCGCGCGCCGATCAGGATGAACACGACAAACGCGGTGATGCGCATGGTCGACGACATCGCCTGGTAGACCAGGTCCCAGGTCAGCCGGCGGTTGAGCCATGCCAGCACGAAGCCGCCGACCACGCCCATCGCGCCGGCTTCGGTCGGCGTCGCAAGGCCGAGGAAGATCGTGCCGAGCACCAGGAAAATCAGGATGATCGAGGGCACCATGCCGCGAATGCAGCGCCAGGCCAGCGCCCAGCCGCGCAAGGTGCGCGCCTCAGGTGGCAACGCCGGCACGTCCTGCGGGCGCCACACGCTCAAGATCATGACATAGAGCACGAACAGCCCGACCTGGATGAAGCTCGGGCCGACGGCGCCGAGATACATGTCGCCGACCGACTTGCCGAGCTGGTCGGCGAGCACCACCAGCACCAGCGACGGCGGGATGAGCTGAGTGATGGTGCCGGAGGCGGCGATCACGCCGGTGGTGTGACGGACCGAATAGCCGTAGCGCATCATCACCGGCAGCGAGATGATGCCCATGGCGATGACCGAGGCCGCCACCGTGCCGGTGATGGCGCCGAGCACGGCGCCGACCAGGATGACCGCGTAGGACAAGCCACCACGCATCGGGCCGAACAACTGACCAAAGCCCTCGAGCAGATCCTCTGTCAGGCCGCAACGTTCGAGGATCGTGCCCATCAGGGTGAAGAACGGGATCGCGAGCAGCAGGTCGTTGGAAACGATGGCGAACAGCTGAAAGGTCAGGTTGCCGAGAAAGTCTGCCCGGATCAGGCCGAGCTCGATGCCGATGAATCCGAAGAACAGGCCGACGGCGGCGAGCGAGAACGACGCCGGATAGCCGATCAGCATGAACAGCATCATGCCGGCGAACATCAGCGGCGCCATATTGTGGGTGACGAAATCGATCATTGCATCGGCTTCTCGTAGGCGTGCTCGCGCTTGTAGCCGGGCACCGTCATTGCCGCGACGCACTTGATGATTTCGGAAATGCCTTGCAGCCCGACCAGGACGAAGCCGACCGGCAGGACGAGCTTCACCGGCCAGCGCATCAGTCCGCCGGCGTTGGTCGAGACCTCATTGTTGAGCCAGGAATCGACGAACCACGGCCAGGTGAAATAAGTCAGCACGATGCACATCGGCAGCAGGAAGAAGCAGGCCGCCGAGCAGATCGATCCAGATCCGCGCCCGGTCGCTGACCATGCCGTAGACCAGATCGACGCGTACATGCTCGTTGACCTTCAATGTCCAAGCGGCCCCGAACATCACCATGGCGGCGAACATGTACCATTGCGCTTCCAGAAATGAGTTCGAGTTGTTGCCGTACCAGTTGATCAGTACCTGGATGCCGGACAGGAAATGATATTCGCGGCTGATGTCGATCAGCCCGTTGATGCCGTAGCGGAAGCCGGCGTTGGCCGCGCTGAGCAGGGCGGAAAACAACACAAGATAGTTCGCGACGATGCCGAACCGATAGTTCATGGCATCGATCGCGCGGCTGAACCTGAGCGCAGCGTCCAAGCCCAATTCCCCCCGAGCGGCCCGCCGGGCGAGCCGCTTAACGCATCCCCCCACCGCCCGGTCGCGGCGGCGCCCCGGCGGGTGTTGCCAGCTAATCTGAAGCGTCGTGCGCCCGTCAATTGAAACTTGGTCGAAGGGCCCGCTTGTTTGGCGGGGTTTTGCGGCCGATTTAGAGGGCGGGCGTGATTTTGGCGGTCAATTGTCGCCGGCGCACCGCCTCGCGATGCAGCAGGTAGATGCCGCTGGCCACGATCAGGGCCGCACCCGCCACCGTCCAGCCGTCGGGCCATTCGCCGAACACCAGAAAGCCGGCGACCGCGGAGGTGATCAGATAGCTGTACCGGAACGGCGCCACCACCGAGAGATCGACGTCGCGGAAGGCGAGCGCCATCAGATAGATGGCGATGCCGACGAACATCGAGGCGACAAACAGCCGGATCAGGTCGCTGAGCTCGAACAGCCGCCAGTCCTCGCTGAAGGCGAACAGCGTGCCGAACGCGGTGATGGCGACCGCGCCCCAGAACGCGATCACCAGGGTGGGCACGGCGCGGTCGATGCTCCGGTTCTGCATTTCGCGCAGCGCCGCAAACAGCGCCGAGCCGGCGCCGATGACCGCCCAGATGTCGAACGTCGACGGCAGCGGCTTGATCACCAGAAGCGCGCCGAAAAATCCCACGCCGATCGCGGTCCAGCGCCGCCAGCCGACCACCTCGCGGAAGAACAGCACCGACAGCACGGTGATCAGCAGCGGACCGATCTGCAACACGGCGGCGATATTGGCCAACGGCATTTGCGCCAGCGCCGCAATGAAACAGGCGGTGGACAGTCCGTCGCACACCGACCGCGCCGCCAGCAGACGGCTCATCGCGGCGCGCATCTGCGGTGCATGGCCGAGCGCAACCACGAAGCCGCCGATCAGCAGCGCGCTGATCATGCCGCGCAAAAAGATCGTTTCGCCGACCGGATAGTGCTGCAGCAGGATCTGCTTCACCAGCACGTCATTGCCGGTGTACGCCGTCATGCAGCCAACGATGGCGACAATGCCGCGCTGATTCCCGGTCATGGTGGGACGTGCTCCTCGGCGGCTCGCCGCGAAACCCGGCCTAGTGTCCCGAACCCGAAGTTCGCATCATTGTGCAGCAAGCTCGTTTGCGAACTTCGGGTTCAAAGGGACACTAGAATCATTATTTTGCTAGTGTCGCTTTGCTTCGGAAGTTCGCTCAGGAGCAAGCCGAGCACTCGGGCGAACTTCCGAAGCGCGACACTAGCCGCCGGTCACGCTCATGTGGCGGGAAAGCGCCGGGCGCTTGTGGCGTCGGTCGATGACGAAGTCGTGGCCCTTGGGCTTGCGGGTGATGGCCTCGTCGATCGCCCGGTAGAGGGCATCGTTCGATTCCGAGGCGCGCAACGGCGAACGCAGATCGGCGGCGTCCTCCTGGCCAAGGCACATGTAGAGCGTACCGGTGCAGGTGATGCGGACGCGATTGCAGGATTCGCAGAAGTTGTGCGTCAGCGGGGTGATGAAGCCGAGCCGGCCGCCGGTCTCCTTGACTTGCACATAGCGCGCCGGCCCGCCGGTGCGATGGTCGATGTCCTCGAGCGTGAACCGCTCCGACAACCGGGCGCGGACCATCGACAGCGGCACGTATTGCGCCAGCCGCTCTTCGCCGATATCGCCGAGTGGCATCACCTCGATGATGGTCAGATCCATGCCGCGGCCATGGGCCCAAGCGATGAGCCCGGCAAGCTCGTCCTCGTTGACGCCCTTGAGCGCGACAGCGTTGATCTTGATCTTGAGGCCGGCCGCCTGCGCCGCGTCGATGCCGGCGAGCACCTTGTCGAGCTCGCCCCAGCGGGTGATCGCCCGGAACTTGTCGGGATCGAGCGTGTCGAGCGACACGTTGATGCGCTCCACGCCGCAGGCCTTCAATTCGGCGGCATAGCGCGTGAGCTGCGAGCCATTGCTGGTCAGCGTCAGTTCGTCGAGCGCGCCCGAGCGCAGGTGCCGCGACAGCGAGGTGAATAGCGTCATGATGCCGCGCCTGACCAATGGCTCGCCGCCGGTCAGCCGAAGCTTGCGCACGCCCTTGTCGACAAACGCCGAACACAGCCGATCAAGCTCTTCAAGCGTCAGCAGGTCGGCTTTCGGCAGAAACGACATGTGCTCGGACATGCAGTAGACGCAGCGGAAATCGCAGCGATCGGTCACCGACACCCGCAGATAGGTGATCGCGCGTGCGAACGGGTCCACCAGCGGGGCGGGACGGGGCGCGAGGTCGAGCATGGGGACGGCAACGTTCATGGTCATATCGGTCCGAGGGGACAATAGCTTGGATTGGCAGGGTCCGCGACCCGGCGTTCCGGCTTCCGCTTGCTGCTATATATAAGGGCGGATTGAGCTTTTGGGAGATCGAAATGGCCGCAGGCGCGCCCAGCCAGCCCTGGCCGACCGAGTTGCGGCTCGCCAAGGACCGCAAGGTCCTGACCGTGACGTTCGACAGCGGCGAGCAGTTCGCGCTCGACGCCGAATACCTGCGGGTCATGAGCCCGAGTGCCGAGGTGCAGGGCCATTCGCCCGAGGAGCGCAAGACCGTGCCCGGCAAGCGCCAGGTCGCGATCCTCGAAGTGCATCCGATCGGCAATTACGCGGTGCGGCTGGTGTTCGACGATCTGCATTCCACCGGCATCTACAGTTGGGATTACCTGCTGACGCTCGGCCATGAGCGCGCGCACAAGTGGCAGGATTACCTCGACGAGCTTGCGAGCAAGGGCCTGAGCCGGGAGCCGGCGGCGCGGCATTGACTAGCTTTGTTTGAGCATGATCCCTCGGGTCAAGCCCGAGGGCATGCTTTTCCGAAAACCGCTACACACTTTTCGGGATCATGCTCTATTGCACGATCACCGTGGTGCCGACCGCGACCCGGTCGTACAGGTCCTTGATGTCGTCGTTGGTCAGGCGGAAGCAGCCAGACGACACCGCCTGGCCGATGGTGTCGGGATCGTTCGAGCCATGGATGCGATAGAGCGTACCGCCGAGGTAGAGCGCCCGCGCGCCAAGCGGATTGTCGATGCCGCCGGGCATGTGCGCCGGCAGGCCGCGCACCCGGGCGTGCATCTGCGGCGGCGGGGTCCAGCCCGGCCATTCCTTCTTTTCGGTGACCTTGCGGACGCCCTTCCAGGTGAAGCCGACGCGTCCGACCCCGATGGCGTAACGCAGCGCGATGCCGCCGTCCTGCACCAGATAAAGCCGCCGCTCGGCGGTGTTGATGACAATGGTGCCGGGTCTGTGGTTGCTGGCGAAGCTCACGCGGGTGCGCGACACATCGGAACCGGTGAAGCCGAACAAATTGAACGACCGGTTGCGTGGCGCGCCGCCGCTCAGCATCTGCTGCCGCTCGTCCAGTTGGGCTTGCGCGATGTCGATGGTCACAAGCAGGGCGGCGAGGCCGAGGCAGACGGCGCGAATTCGCGGCGGCATTGCAAAGGCTCCGGATTGTGGCAGGCGTTGCAGGGCAAGCGAATCTGAAAACCAACTTACGGCCTGTCCCCAATGTTGGGCAAGGCGCGGGCCAAATGCCGCCGCAATGGTTGCGAATGATGGCGCACGAGGAGTGGGGGATTCGCTTTGGAAACGCTTTTCGCTTTTGCCATCGCGGTCGGCGCGCTGAAGGCCTATAGCGCGCCGCTGCCGCCACCGAAGGCGGTCGCGGCCGAGCAGCGCGAGATCAAAAGCGAGAAGCCTCGGTCGCGCGCCAAAGCCGAACCGTCGATTGGATTCTAAGCGCCGGTCCTTCGGCTCGCCGGCTCAGCGTTGCCAGAGCCGAAGAATGCTCTGGATCACCCGCGGCGTTCGAACGATCTCATAGCAAATCGCCGTGACCGGAAGCAGCGCCGCAACGATCAGCGCGACCTCTTGAACGTCGCGGCGGTGGGCGAGTGGGCCAAACGTGCCGGGCAAAATCAGGACCAGGGACGAGCACACCAGGGCGAGAAAAACCGTCGTGAAGATCCGCCGCCAGAATTCCTCGTTGGCGGACGGCAGCATGCCGGCGAACACATAGATCGATCCGCAGACAAATGCGCCCAGCAGCGCCGCCACCGCGACCCTGAGCTGAAGCGCCATCATAGCGATCAGCACCAGGCTCAGGGCTACGAACAGCTTGTCGGGCAGGCGAAGCATGCCGCGGCATCTTCTGGCCGTGAGGAGCCAAAGACAACCCCACGTGTTGTTTGCAGCTTCTGGATAACGTGTGGACTGACACGGCTGCGCTTGACATGACTATTTTCCCAAGGTATTCGTTCCTACAACCCCGTTCACTCGAGGGCGCCACCGGTTGCGCCGTAGGCGGAGCGGGGTGCGGCGCCCGCGCCCCCGTGCCTCGCAAGCACGGCGCCTCGGGCGGCACGGGCTCGCCCCGGGGGCACTACGACCCTCACGCGATCCGTTCGCTACCGTGATGATAGCCACGCTCAGCGCAAATGCTGGAAACGCGCGGTCAGCGGGAGCGCGACCCGGAGACCGTAAACCGCCGCGCGGAGCGCCGATGGGCGCAGCGTCCCTTCGCCAAAGGGGCGCGCACGCCCGCCAAGGCGTGCACACTGCAGGTGGCGCCAATCGGCGCTCCGCCCCTCGATCTTTGCGAGGGGAAACGCCCGCCGTGCCAAGGCGGGAGACACGACGGCCACCGCGGCGCCGACTAAAGGCCGCGGCGGATTTCGCATGGCTGTTTGACAACGTGAATCGGACGAGAGCGCGGTTGGTTGCGCAAGGCCGGCGCGTGGGCGGATGAGCGCGAAGCCCGCTGAGAAGTCAGCACTGAGCGGACATTACTCCGCGACCTTACTGTATGGTGATGCCGACCGGTATCTGAGATATTGCGCACGAGGCAATCGATCCCTGCCGCAAAATGTTCGAAGGAGATTGTCCCGGCCTTCAAATCGTCCTGGACCCAGAACGCTGACGATCGCCGCCGAACGAAATCACGCAGTCCGATCGCGGGGAAGTCCGTGGTAAGCGCGCCGCCTTCGCTCGAAGAATTTGCCGCGACCGTGCGGGAGGCGTTCGCGTTCCTCGGCCGGTACGGCGTACAGGAGATCACCGCGCCGGCACACCGGCATCGCGATGCATTCCAGATCTGGTTCGGTGCCGGCGGCCGCTTCGTCGTGGTCGCCGGCGAAGGTCACGGGACGATGGCAAGCGTCACGCTCGAGCACAACGGCCGTTTCTTGTCCGAGATCGATCTCGTGCCGGCGAACGAACGGCCCGCGCCGGTAGGAGGAAGGCGCCAGCGCACCCAGCTCGAACAGGTGCGCGAAGCCGCCCGGCGGCTGGAACGCCACGGGGGCGATTTCCTCGCGGGCGATGTCACTCGCTTCCTCGCGATCGCAAAGCCGCTGCCGCCGTACAAGCAGCGCCTCGATTGAGCCGCGAGGCTTCATTCGCGCGGAAACTGGAAATGGGCGTGACTAGCGCTGCCCGCCGAAGGGGACGGCCCAAAAGGCGTGGGGATGTAAAGAGATATAAATGGTGGGCGCTGCAGGGATTGAACCTGCGACCTCTCCCGTGTGAAGGGAACGCCATGGGGGTTACTCTTGCTTACTTGTGCTGGATAACTGCTGCCTTCTCCTTGTCTCACAAGCAAAAAATCGCTTACCGTCGCGGGAATGGTCAGGGCTGGAATTACCTCGAATTACCGCCGTCTGCTTACATGGCGCTTACACGGGAGCGGCACACATGCGAATTTCAAAGCGTGTCGTTGATGCAGCGACGCCGGGCAACAAACCGGTGTTCGCGTGGGATCGCACACTGCCAGGCTTTGGCCTGCTGACGTTGCCGACGGGCACGAAGTCATTTGTTTTTCAATACCGCACGCCGCAGGGACGCACACGCCGCGCTACCATCGGGAAGGTTGGCACGCTCACGCCGACTGACGCACGCGACCTCGCCGAGCGCATGGCGCGCAAGGTCAAAGACGGCGGCGACCCGTTGGAAGACAAGCGTGCCGCTCGCGATGCCCTGACGGTCGAGGCGCTGCTCGATCTCTACATGGCCAGCGCCAGGTATGCGGAGAAAGCCGGCAGCACTCAAAGGACTGGCCGCGGGCAGATCGAGCGGCACTTGAAGCCCCTGCTTGGCCGCCGCTTGGTGGAAAAACTTGGGCAGGACGACATCCGGCGGGCGTTCGCCTCGATCCGAGACGGCAAGACCGCGATTGTCGTTAAGACCGGGCCACGGGGACTGGCGCGTGTCACCGGCGGGGAGGGTGCGGCGCGGTATGCCTGCCGCCTGCTGCGAGCGGCGTTCACCTGGGCTGTGGCCGAGAAGCTAATTCCGCGTGACCCGACCGAAGGCGTGGACTTTGGGCAGGACAATGAGCGGGAGGCGGTACTCGATGCTACAGAATATGCCCGACTGTTCTCCGCTTTGGCGACCATGGAGGCGGAGCTTCGCCTGCGCCCGCGTGTTGCCGACGCCATCCGGGTAATTGCGCTCACGGGGGCCCGTCTAGGCGAAATTCGACACCTGCGCTGGCGCGACGTGGACCTAAAAAATCGCCGCATCGTTTTGCAGCGGAAGCAGCACAAGACTGGCCATAAAACGTGGAAGCCTCGAATCATCAACATGCCAGCGGCAGTGCAAGAAATCATTGCACGCCAACCGGAAGGCGAACCAGCCGACTACGTATTTAAGCCGTCTAAGGGGGCGGGGGGCCCAATTGCCGTGCAGAAGCCATGGACGGCTGTACGCGCGGAAGCGGGCTTGGCTATGGGCACGCATGGACTGCGGCACAGCATGGCGACCTTGCTCGCGGTCGACGGCGCACAGGCGGCACAGCTTATGACGTCGCTCGGACATCGGCAGATGTCGACGACGACCCGCTATCTCCATTTCGCCGACAAGGCGCGTGCCGACCTTGCCGAGCGTGCCGCCGCCCCCGCGATCGCCGGGATAGCCGCTGCCGCGGGTGCGCTTGTGGCCACGGTCACGCCGTTGGCGAAGGGGGCTAAGTGATGGCCGCCCGCGAAGCAATCGAGACCAATTCCGATTTCGTCGAAAGCGAGAGGCGACAATTCATCGCGACCAACAACGCAATACATGCCTGGGCTGCATACTCGTTTGCTCGCGTCGTTAAAGCGCCGCCGGCGGAATGGGTCTTGCGATATTTCGATCTGTGCGCTCGGGGAGTTTTACAGATCGCCAGCGACGCCGCCGCCGAGCGTGGCGGTAAGGACGCCGGACCTCGCATCATGCGCGCACTTCGGATCAAGGGGTCTGACTTAGCCGGCTATCATTCCAAATGGATGGTTCACGGCATGAACGTGCGCCGCCTGATACTGCAAGGCAACAAGCCGGATTTTGCGATCGATGCCGTCGCCAAAAAAGCCGGGGTTTCCTACCATACGGTTCGCCGCGCGTGGCTTCGGTTCGATAAAGCTTTCCCTGGAGACGTGCCGGGTTGGGCCACTTTCAGAAAGTCGCCGCCTCTGTGAAAGCGCATTGCGACGAGTAACGTCACGAATTTGTGGCGCTCAGGAAACAAACGTACTTAATGGGTGCCGGCATTGACCGGCCTGTCTTTTGTTGACCTAGGGTTTCGCGTTGCCGGTCTCCGCCAACCAAACGGAGACGTTCATGGAAACCAACAACCGACCGATGCGCCGCGCCGAGGCATCTGCCTACCTGCACGAGCGGCATCAAATCAAGCATTCCCGGATTATCTGGCCAAGCTGGCGGTCACGGGCAAAGGGCCCCGTTTCCACAAGGTAAAGCGCACCCCGCTCTACACGACGGAATATCTCGACGAGTACGCGCGGGACAATACCACCGCGCCCGTGCGCAGCACATCGGAACTGCCCGCCGTCGCTCCGACCGGGACGAAGGCCGGCGCGGTCGCCTAACGGTGTCCTTCTCAGAACGGCGCGGACCCCGACTCGGCGGCGACCGAGATCGAGGTCCGGGAAGATGCCGCCGGCGAGCGGCGCGCACCTTCTAAGCCCACGTCAGACGACCTGCAAGACCGCGTTTGGGCGGACATGCGCGCGGTCTTTCTCGCTCGAGCAGCCGCCCGCGACTATTTGCTGCGCCAAGGCGAGATCACGCTCGACGAGGCGTTCAACGGTCTCGTTCCCACGTTCCTGGGCCATTGTCCCATGCCACTGCTCTGACGAGTTTGTCGCGTCCTGCATGCGCAAGCGTCCGCCCACCCGGCGGAGGGCAGCGGCATGAACAACACCAACGACGATCTCGACGCGCTCGCACTTCAGCACGATGAACGGCAGGGTCAGCGAATGGTCGAGGCCCTCTACAAATTTCTGGGTCGGTTCGTCGTCTATCCAACCGAGAATGCGCAAGTCGCACACGCGCTCTGGATTATTCACACGCACCTGATGCACGTCTGGGAGTCGACGCCCCGCATCGCGTTCCTGAGCCCGGAACCAGCCAGCGGCAAGACGCGCGCGATGGAGGTGACGGAACTCCTGGTGCCCAACCCGGTGTCGGCGGTGAACGTCTCGCCCGCGTACTTGTTCAGGAAGGTCGGCTCCGAGGAGGGTGTGACGATCCTGTTCGACGAGATCGACACCGTCTTTGGGCCGAAGGCAAAGGACAACGAGGAAATACGCGGGTTGCTGAATGCCGGCCACCGTCGCGGTGCTGTTGCTGGCCGCTGTGTCGTGCATGGCAAGACGGTGATGACGGAGGAGATCCCGGCCTACGCCGCGGTGGCGCTGGCCGGCCTGGGATGGTTGCCCGATACGATCTTAACCCGGTCCGTTGTCGTCCGGATGCGCCGCCGCCACGCCGGTGAAGAAGTGGAACCATTCCGTCGCCGTATCCACGTAACAGACGGTGACAGCGTTCGCGCAATGATCGAAGTGTGGGGGTCGAGGTTCCCCTCCGACGTCATCACCTGGCCCGAGCTGCCCGCCGAGATCCAGGATCGGGATGCCGACCTTTGGGAGCCGTTGGTAGCGGTGGCCGACGCCATCGGCGGCGACTGGCCCGAGCGCGCACGGGAGGCAGCGGTAGCGCTCACGGTAGCGGCAAAGGAGCGGGACCCCTCCCTGGGCGTTCGGTTGCTCGCCGACTTGAAGCTGGTGTTCGCCGACCACGAGCAGTTGTCGACCAAGACCATCCTCGCCAAGCTCGTCGACTTGGAGGAAGCACCTTGGGGTGACATTAAGGGCAAGCCCTTGAATGAGCGGGGAATTGCGCGCCGGCTCAAGGAATACGGAATCAAATCAAAGAACCTCAAGATCGGGGGCTCCGTCGCCAAGGGCTACACCCGCTCGGACTTGCACGACAATTGGGTCCGATACCTTCCGCCCCCGCCACCCGACAACAGCGCTACCACCGCTACGCCGCTACCCGACCGCGCAAGTAGCGCAGTAGCGCAGGTAGCGCACTTGCCACCTCAAAGGGGCGAAGTGAAGCACCCTTGCGCGCACTGCGGACGCGGCGGCGATGTCCTCGAGTGTTCGCTGGCAGGTGAGACGATGCACCTGCATCCCGAGTGCGTGGACCAATTCGGCGATGCAGAAAATGAAAAAGCGGCAGGCGCGAAGATGTGCCTGTTCTGCGGCGGCGACTTTCGACCGCCCGAGACGTGCGGTTGCGAAGAACAACAACGTCTCAAAGGACGCGGTCAATGCAGGCGCCCTGACGGGCTCGCGGCTACTCGCCGACCGACCTTCATCGTGACGCTTCGTGCTGAGATTGGCGTGGCAGCGATACCGGCATTGCGGGCTGCGTTGAAGGTTCTTTTGCGGCGGTTTGGGTTACGGGCGGTTTCAATTCGCGAGAGTGGCGGGGGGCCTTGTGAAGTCAAAGGCGATGGGACCGGAAACCGCCCCGTGCCGTCGTTTTGCTAAATCGTAACAAAAAAGGTTCGGGTGAAGAAAAAACAAACGATGGGGGGGCCCTCCAATATCGCCGTTGGAACCGGCGTATTACTGCGGCGCCCCCCGGGGCCGACTTGAAGAATCAATACCAGCAATGCATTTGGCATGCACCAGCTCGTTCCGGCACTGCCAGACTTTCTCCAGCGCTATTCCGAAATCGAGGTTGAACTGTCGTTTGCCGATTGCGCCGTGGACTTGATCACCGCGCATGCTGACATCGCGATCCGCGCCGGTCAAATCAATGAAGTGTCGTTACACGCGCAGAAATTTGCCGAGTTCGAGCGTATTATCTGCGCCGCACCCTCTTATCTTGAGAGATGCGGCGAGCCTCGCAAACCGGCAGATCTCGCGAAGCATGTCTGCATTGTTGCCGTTCCATCGAGCCCATGGCTGTTTCATACGCGCGATGGCACCGAGTCGCTGAAGATGGTGGCGCGGGTCACGAGCGACAATGGCGAGGCCGCGTTGCAACTGGCGCTCGACGGCGTCGGGATCGTTCGGCTTGCCGATGTCATCGTGGGGGAGGCGATCCGCAGCAGACGGCTGGTCCCCTTGTTAACGGACGTTCACAAGCGCGAGCTGGTTCCTTTGTCAGCGGTCTATGCGCCCGGACGCCACCGCCTCCCCAAGCTGAGCATTTTCCTTAATTTTCTCGTCGAACGATTTGGCTCGGCGCCTTGGAGGCAGTGATCCCGCGCCGCGAGCCGGCTCCCAGGTCCGCTCCGGGTCAGACTCGACAAACCTCAAAGTGAGCATAATGCGTCCGCTTCTGGGCGGATCGCAACCAAATCGCCGTCGGTAGCAGCCCCGTTGAGCCTGACTGCCGAGCCGTGATTCAAGCCCTGACCGAGGGGGCCGAATCATGCGCTACGAACTCTCCAACGACGAATGGATTGCCATCAAGCCGATGCTGCCCAACAAGCCGCGCGGCGTGCCACGAGTGAATGACCGCCGCGTCCTCAATGGCATCTTCTGGGTCTTGCGATCTGGCGCGCCATGGCGTGATCTCCCGAGCAACTTTGGTCCGTACACGACCTGCTACAATCGCTTCGTTCGGTGGCGCCGGGCGGGCGTATGGGCCAAGCTCATGAGCGCAATGGCGGACGCCCATGATGCCGCTGTGCAGATGATCGACACATCTATCGTTCGCGTACATCAGCATGGGGCGTGCATCACACGAAATCGGCGACAGTCGATGGGGCGGTCGCGAGGTGGACTGACCAGCAAGATTCATGCGCTGGTCGATACCAATGGCCTGCCGGTTCGGCTCGCGCTGACGGCCGGTGAGGCACACGACAACCGCCTCGCCGGAAAGCTCCTGTCTCGCTTGAAGTCGGGAGTGATGCTGCTCGCCGAGCGCCCAACGCATCACAAGATCAGCGGCAAATCGCGGGTAGTCCAGTTCGCAAATCAGCGCGGAAGTCCGCCTGACCGCGCATTACGGTGTCCGGAGCGACATGCCGTTGCTCCAGCCGAGCTTTGATGAAGGCTTTGCCTGCCAATTCGGTCTCGATATGCTTACCGGCGCCGGGAGTCCTTTGCGGGTAACAGTCGCAGGGCTGATGATGCTTTCATCCTTTGCGGAGGTGCACGATGCCAGTGCAAGCCGACGTATCTAGGCACTACACCCACGGGGGTCTTACTGAGGCGATCCGTGCTGGCATCGTCGCGCTGGGCAAGGCGGCAGATAGCATAACGATCGATGATCTTGCTCCAGTCGACGAGTTTCATATCGGCGGGCGTAGGGCGTCCGAGGAATTTCTCGATCAGGTCGGGTTCTCTGCTCAGATGCATGTTCTCGACGTTGGATGCGGCCTCGGCGGTGCTGCACGTTTTGTCGCCAGCCGATACGGGAGCCAGGTCACCGGCATAGACCTGACCGCTGAATACATCGAAACGGGCAATGCTCTGTGCAAGTGGGTTGGGCTCGATCAACGCATATCCTTGCATCAAGGTAGCGCGCTCTCGATGCCATTTGCCGAAAGAAGCTTCGACGGCGCCTACATGCTGCATGTCGGCATGAACATCGAAGACAAGGAAAAATTGGCCTCGGAGGTCGCGCGCGTGTTGCGGCCTCGTTCCTCCTTTGGAATCTACGACGTGATGCGAACCGGGCTTGGCGAGCTTACCTATCCCGTTCCGTGGGCAACAACCGCCGACTTGAGTGCGGTGGCAGAACCAGAGCGGTACAAGAAAGCACTCCAGGAAGCAGGGTTTACCGTCATTGCTGAGCGGAACAGACGCGACTTTGCCCTTGCCTTTTTCGCGGACTTGCGAGCCAAGACAGCGGCCGCTGGCGGGCCACCACCGCTTGGCCTGCATGTTCTGATGGGCAAGAGCACGCCAGAAAAAGTGCAGAATATGATCGATAATATTTCAAATGGCCGCATTGCGCCCGTCGAATTGATTGCTCGGAAGCTTTAAGAACGACTGGGGCAACCGCCGCCATTAGATCTCGCCGAATTTAGCTTTGACGGCCGCCAGCTCTTGCCTTGCGCTGGCCAATCGCGTCTCAACTTCTCTCAGCTCGGCGCGCGTCGTTGCGAGCCGCTTGCACGTGGTGGCCTCTTGGTCGGCGGCGTCGCTTGCTTTTGCATTCGCAGCCTCGATAATTTCAGCGGCCTTCTGCGTTTTCAACCGTCTCGCGCGCCTTTCTCCGTGCTTCGTCGAGCGCGTCGCGGGCCTCGGTTTCTTCAGCCTGGATCTCGCTCAATCGGCGCCGTCAGCGCGACCGCCTGCGCGAGGCCGCCCGCGTGCGCTGCGCAGCGCGGAGGTTTTTTCACAAGCTCGCGGTTATTGTGTTTCAACGCCACAATCTCCGCGGAGATCGTGGCCGCCAGAGGGACTGGCGGAGGGAGAGGAAATGGGATCCAACGGTCTCTGAATTTGTAGCCCTCTAACTTGCCCAGGGAGAGGAACTGAGATCCAACCGCATCACTGAAAATACAGCAGAATATCGATGCGACCGCAGCTTACTTGTCACGTCGTGTACTTGGTTGCTGGACCATGACGGGCAATGTGAAGGCGAATGTCGAGCCCCGCCCCAGCTCCGACTCCACCCAAATCCTTCCGCCGTGCATCTCGATAATGCGCTTGGAGATTGCCAGGCCGAGGCCGGTGCCGCCCTTCTTTCGGGTAATCGAATTGTCGGCCTGCTGGAATTCCTGGAACAGCTTGGCCTGATCGGCGGGCGAGATGCCGGGGCCGGTGTCGCGCACCGACACGTTGAACGTCCCGTTGCTCGGCGCTGGCCTTGACGATCACCTCGCCGGCATCGGTGAACTTGATGGCATTGCCCATGAGATTGAGCAGCACTTGGGTCAACCGGCGCTCGTCGCCGCGAGCCGCGCGGCAGGTCTGCGGACACCTCCGCCTTCAGCGCGAGCTTCTTGTCGGCCGCCAATGCCTCGACCGCAGCTGCAGACGGTCTGCACGACATCCTTGAATGAGTAGTCGGTCAGGTCGAGCACAAGCTGGCCGGCCTCGATCTTGGAAAGGTCAAGCACCGCGTTGATCAGGCCCAGCAGGTGCTTGCCGTTGCTCTCGACCCGCTTGAGGACAGCCGTCATCTTCTCCGGCGGTGGGCCGTATACGCCGTCCGAAATCAGTTCGGTGTAGCCCAGAATGGCGTTGAGCGGGGTGCGCAGCTCGTGGCTCATGTTGGCGAGAAACTGCGACTTGTGCTGGCTTGCCTCGGCAAGCTGCCGGCTCTTGTCCTGGATTTCGTCGAACAGGCGAACGTTCTCGATGGCGATGACCGCTTGGTCGGCGAAGGTGGTAACCAGTTGGATCTGCTTGTCAGTAAAGGGCAACACAGTCACTCGCAGCAAAACGATGACCCCGATGGGGCTGCCCTCCCGCAAAAGGGGCACGCCTACAACGGTCCGAAATTTGACAGTCGTTGGTTTCTGCTGGCACTGCGAGAACACGTATTCGGGATCCGCCAGTACATCGGCAATTTGAACGTGTTTCGCCTTCCAGAAACGTCCGGCCTGATCACTGTCCCGCGTGCGCATTCATGCGGGACGCTTTCCAGAAATTCATCGAACCCGAGGGAAAATCATGGGCGGCCGACGTGATAGTACGCTCGCCCCCTGTCTGGCGATGGCGCCCATATCCGCGTCACACAGGCGCGCTGCCGATCTTGATCAAAATGTCAAGTACCGATCTGCAAGTCGAACGTGGAGCGGCTGATGACCTTCAGTACTTCGGCTGTGGCGGTCTGCTGCTGAGCGATTCGCTCAGATCGTCGGTGCGATGGCGCAGCTCGTTGAGCAGCCGCGTGTTCTCGATGGCGATGACGGCCTGCGCGGCAAAGTTCTGGACCAACTCGATCTGCTTGTCGGTGAACGGCCGCACCTCCTGGCGGAAGATGCCGATCGCGCCGATCAGCTCATCCTCTTTCAGCATCGGTACAACGAGAAGCAGTCCGAAAACCGCCAAGCTCGACGGCGGCCACGGCGAGCGGATCACGCTCCAGATAGCGCTGGGTCGGCGCGATAATCGGAGATATGCAGCGACTTGCTTATTCGCGATCACTCGGGCGATGGGATTGAGCGGCCCCGGATGACTGTGGCCCGCGCTTCAGAAAGTCGGCAAACCCCGGCGGGATGCCGAGCCTGCAACCGCTTGCGTAGCGCCGCCTTCGAAGCGGAACAGAATACCGAACGTGGCCTCGCAAATGCGAGTGGCGTTCCCCAACATAGCCTCGAAGACCGGCTGCCAATTCGCCCGGCGAGCTGGAGATGACCTGCAGCACCTCCGATGTCGCAGTCTGCTGCTCCAGCGCCTCAGAAAGATCGTCGGTACGCTTCGCACGTCGACAAACAGCCGCATGTTTTCGATAGCGATCACGGCTTGGTCGGCGAAAGTCGTCAGCACTCGATCTGCCTCTCTGTAAAAGGACCGGCTTCGGCCTTGCCGACGGAAATGGCACCGACCGATTTGCCGTCGCGCAACATGGGAACGGCTATCGAGGCCCTCCAATTCCCGGCCATAGCCATCTCGTGAGCATAAAAGGGGTCCGCCAACATATCGGGCACGTGCGCGATCGTGCCGTCTAATATCGCACGTCCTGCAGCCAAGGACCGGTCGGGCCGCTTCGGATATGTCTTTTTAATCTGATCAAGAACTTGGGGCGTAAAATTGTGACTCGATGCATAATGAAGAAGGTCGCCATCGTAGAGCCAGACCACTGTGAACACGGCATTACAGAGACGCGCTGGCACTTTCAGCAATTGCATCGAATACCGGCCGGGCATCCGTCGGAGAGCGGCTTATAACGCTCAATACCTCGCTAGTCGCAGTCTGTTGTTCCAGGGACTCCCGTAATTCATTGAGCAGCCGCGTGTTCTCGATCGCGATCACGGCCTGCGCGGCGAAATTGGTAAGCAGCGCGATCTGCTTCCCCGAAAACGGTCGGACTTCCATGCGGTAGATGGTGATCGCACCCACCAACTCGCCGTCTCGAAGCATTGGCACCGCGGCGAAGGAGCGCGCTCCCCCAACTTCACCGGCGGATATTCGGGATACAGGCACGCCAAGTCCGGCACATGCACAAGCGCGCGCGTACGCATAACCTGCGCAAGCGGACCGCCAGGAGTTGGGTGAAAGCTCCCTCGTCCAAGATCGGACCGCGCCAGTTCATCCGGGATGCCGAGATGCGCCACCATGCGGGCGGTATCGTTCTCTGCCAGGAACATCTGGCCGAACTTCGCCTCACAGATCCTCATGGAATTCCGCAGCATCGCTTGGAACACCGGCGCAAGGTCGCCGGGCGAACTGGAGATGACACCCAGCACCTCGGACGTCGCGGTCTGTTGCTCCAGCGATTCACTAAGATCGTCGGTGCGCTGGCGCAGCTCGTTGAGCAGGCGCGTGTTCTCGATCGCGATGACGGCTTGTGCGGCGAAGTTGTGTAGCAGCGTGAGTTGTTTGTCGGAAAGTGGACCCGGTTCCTGGCGAACGACGCTGAGCACGCCTATGGCCACGTCGCCACACAACAGCGGCATGATCGTAATTGCCCGATAGCCGCTCGCGAGGAAATTGCGGCTGCCTGCGGCGAATTCCGACGGTGCGTTCTGGACTTCGGGAATGTCGACGATCTTGGCATCGAGGATAGCGATGCTGTGCATGTACTCCCGCGTGAGCGGAAATGGGAACCGGCGCAACCACGCTTGCGCACGCAGGGGGTCTGACTCGGCAACGGCCGCGGCTTTCACCATGCCTCCATCCGGAAGGGCTATGCTGACTGCCGCCCCTGAAAACAACTTACGCCCGCTGTTGACGATGGCTTCGAACACCGCCTGCAAGTTGCCCGGGGAACTAGCGATGATCTTAAGTACTTCCGAAGTCGCGGTTTCTCGCTCCAACGCCTCAGCGAGGAGCATTCGCGAGCGGCTATTTCTAGAGGCGGCTGACGCAGTCCGTCTCTTTGGCTTTAGAGCCTTACCACGCCCTTTCTTACTCGCCTTGTCAGTTGTCGTTCCACGCCGCGTCATGCTTGCCTCAAGGCCGGAGACGGCATCGTAGCGGCTTGAACTAACAACCTGGAAGGGGCTAAGGCGTCATTCGCTAAGGTTCAGTACCAGCGTCTCAGCGATGTGAGGAACTCTCGCTTCCTCATTCGATCACCTCGTCGCGCGAGGATTGCATTGAGGTGGGTACTCGAGTCCGAGAGCCTTAGCGGTGCCAACATTAATAACCGACTCGAATTGGTAGGTTGTAGGACAGGCAGATCCGCTGGCTTTTCGCCCTGCAAGACGCGCCGGTGTAGACGCCAACCCGACGAAACATGTCCGTGATGCTCGGCCCATAGCGTCATAAGGCCGCCGGCAACGACATAATCCGGACTGAATAAATCGCCGGAATCTGATAACGAGACGCCAGCGTGGCGAGTTGGTCGCGCCGGAGTTGAAGTAACGCGCCCGGGAGCACGAATACGCGCCGTTCGGCTTCCCATGGACACAAATGCGATGCACTTCGATCTCGTCAATATTGCTGGCACCAAAGAACTCTGACTTGCATGACCGATCGCGCGCCGGTTCGGCCGACTCATCCATGTAGGCCGATCTCTGACACCGCCGGATCCACAGAACGGCCATCCGGTTAGCGCGGGAACCATCTCACGCAGTAGTCCAGGCCGATTCGCAACGATCTCAATCGTGAAAAAGATAACTCCGGTTATATTACCGCCAGGGCGCGCAAGATTTTCGACCAGACCAATTTCACTGGATCCGGGAACGCACAAACACGATTGGGATCGTCCCAGTCGCAGCCTGGCGGGAGTGAAAAACTGTTCCCCGGCGTCGCGATGACAATGAGGTCCCGCGACAAGATCGGCGGCTAGCTCGGGAAGCCGTTCGGGCCGTCCTTCCGCCCAACGGATATTCGATCGACACGTTCTGACCGTCGGCATAGCCCATTTCGCTGAGCCCCTTGCGAAACGCCGCCAAATGCGGGCACGCAACTGTCGCCGGCCGACACGGCACGCCAGAATCCGACCATCGGCATCGCCGACTGCTGCGCCCGCGCCGCGAGCGGCCAGCGCTGCCGCGCCGCCGAGAGCGTGATGAACTCGCGCCGCCTCATTCGATCACCTCGTCGGCGCGGGCGAGCAGCGTCCGCGGCACGGTAAGGCCGAGCGCCTTGGCGGTGGTCAGGTTGACCACGAGATCGAATTTGGTCGGCTGCTCGACCGGGATGTCGGCTGGCTTCGTCCCGCGCAAAATCTTGTCGACATAGTCGGCGGCGCGCCGGTACAGGTCCGGGAAGTTTGGCCCATAGGACATCAGACCTCCCGCTTCGACGTTCTCCCGTTGTCCGTACATCGTCGGCAGTCGCGCGCCCAGCGCCAAGGTGCTGATGCGAATCCGGTTGGTGATTAACGAGCGGGTCGGCACAGACATAGAGTGCGTCCGCGCGGCCCTTGAGCGCCTCGAAGGCGGGCGCGATATCCTCCGCTCGCCGGATTTCGGATGTGACGACCTCAAGGCCGAGCGTGCGGGCTGCTGCCTCAACCTCGCGCATCTCCAGCACGGCGACGGGACTGCCGACATTGGCCAAAATCGCCAATCGGCGAAGACCGGGAACAACCTCGCGCAAAATTTCGAGCCGCTTGCCGGCAAGATCGGTCTGCTGGATCGACAGGCCGGTGACGTTGCCGCCCGGTCGCGCCAGGCTCGCGACCAGACCGGTGCCGACCGGGTCGCCCGCCACCGCAAATACGATCGGGATAGTCGACGTCGCCTGCTTTGCTGCGACGATCGCCGCGGTTCCCGCCGTGACAATGACATCGACCTTGAGCCGGACGAACTCGGCCGCGATCTCGGCGAAGCGCTCGTTGCGCCCCTCGGCCCAGCGAACCTCGATCGCGATAGTGCGACCCTCGATCCAGCCGAGTTCGCGCAGCCGTTGCACAAAAGCAGCGAGCCGAGTGGCCCTCGGCCGAAGGCGTATTCGCGCCCAAGTATCCGATCGTGGCCAGCTTTGCCGGCTGTTGTGCGCGCGCGGCGAGCGGCCATCCCGCGGCTGCCGCGCTTCCGAAAAACCCGAGAAATTCCCGCCGCCTCATGCTAGGCCCGCTCAAGGCTCCCTAATCTTCCAGAACGAATCCTTCTTGACGATCTTACCGTCGCGGAAGGTATAGAAGTCGCAGCCGCGCACTTCGATGCGGTCGCCTTTTGTAGATGTGCCGCGCAATGTCCACTGCGACATGCCCATGTTGCCGGCCACGAAATGGCTGTCCTCGGAGTAGGACACATCGGGAATCCCGACAAAGCGCGAGCGCAAAGCTTCCTTGACCGCGGCGGCGCCGACGTAGCGACGGCCCCACGGATCGGGGCCGCGCGGCATCTCCAACACGCAATCCTCACTGAAATAGCTCATGATCCGATCAAGATCGTGCGCATTAAAGGCGTCGAACACGGATTTCAGAACCTCCGAAATGGATTGCGGGCTCATTCGATCACCTCGTCGGCGCGGGCGAGCAGCGATGGTGGTACTGCGAGGCCGAGCGCCTTGGCGGTCTTGAGATTGATGACCAGCTCGAACTTGGTCGGCTGCATGACCGGTAGGTCGGCGGGTTTCTCGCCTTTCAGAATCGGCCGACATAACGCCGTCCTGGCGATATGCTCCGTGATGTCGGTTCCGTAGCTCATCAGGCCGCCGGCTTCGACAAAGTCCGGCCACGAATAGATCGCGGGCAACTGATGCTTGCTGCCAGCGCGATCTGCCGCTGGCGCTGACTGGCAAGAAGCGGATCGGCGGCGGACATCACCGCATCGCGCGCCGCCCGCTCGAGGCCGTCGAATGCGGCTCGATCTCCGCGCGGGGCACGCGTGCGGACATCCACCCGCAAGCCGAGGGCACGGGCGGCGCTCCTCCACCTCCGCCGAATGGAGCGCGGCGCGGCATTGTCGGGAGTGATCAGGACGCCGATCAATGTGGCTCTTGGGGACCATTTCGCGGAGCAGCTCCAGGCGCTTCGCCTCGAGCCGGCTGCTGAACATGCTCACGCCGGTAACATTTCCGCCCGGCCGGTTCATGCTTGCGACAAGCCCGAACCGACCGGATCGCCGCCACATTGAAATACGATCGGAATCGTCGAGGTCGCTGCCTTCGCGCGCAAGCGCGGATGCTGCGGGTGTGACAATCACGGCGACCTGCGGCGGACCAAATCTTCCGCGAGCGGTTTGAGCGGTCGTATCGGCCCTCGCGCCCACCGATACTCGACCGCGGCATTGCGGCCCGGCTCAAACTTCGTTTCGCTAGACCCGAAGAAATTCCGCGATCCGCGCGGCCATCGCCGGGCGCCGCTTGGGGCTCAGCAAGCCGACCACGGGCACCCCGCCTGCTGCGCCCGCGCCGCGAGCGGCCACACCGCCGGCCCGGCGAGCAGCCTGATGAAATGGCGCCGCCTCACTCGATCACCTCGTCGGCGCGCAGCAGCGTCTGCGGGATCTTCAGGCCAAGCGCCTTGGCGGTCTTGAGATTGATCACAAGCTCGAACTCTGCTGGGCCGCTCGATGGGCAGCTCGCCGGCCTTTGCACCCTTCAGAATCCGATCGACGTAGTTCCCCGCGCGCTTGTACATGTCCGGCAGATTCGGGCCATAAGCCATCAACCCACCAGACTTCGGAAACAGAGTGAAAAGGCTGATCGTCGGCTGGCGATTGCCAAGCGCCAGATCGGCGATCTGCGTGCGCTGACCAAGGATGATCGGAGAAGAAAGGATAATAATGCCTTGAAGCCGTTCGCGGGCGGCGCTGTCGAATGCCGCCTTGAAATCCTCCGGGCGCTGAATTGGCAGCGATTGCAGACTGATTCCGGCCATACGCGCGGCGGCTTCTGTGGCACGAAACTGGACCGCTCCGACCGTGGAATCCCAAAGCACCCCCAGACGCGAAAACGTCGGGATAGCTTCCTTCAAAAGTTCGATCTGCTTGCCGCCAAGCTCCGGAAGATCGAGGAATAACCCCGTAAAGTGTCCGCCAGGACGACCGAGACTTCTGGCCCAGCCGCTCGCAACAGGATCGCTTTCTAGGTCGATCCCGACAATTGGAATCGTGCTGGTTGCTCGCATGGCCGCCCGGATCGCGTAGGGGGCGGCCGCGCAGATGACATCGCACTTGAGGGCCACCAGCTCGCTCGCGATTTCGTCGACACGGTCGAGCATCGTTCCGTAATGACGCGCTTCAACGATCGCCGTCTGCCCGTCGATGTATCCGGCGTCGCGCAAGCCCTGCATGAATGCCGCGACGTTTTCATTCAGGTTGGCCTGCATAAAGCCGATCCGCGGCAATTTGCCGGGGGCTTGTTGCGCCCGCGCCGCAAGCGGCCACGCCGCCGCCGCGCTGCCAAGAATGAATTCCCGCCGCTTCATGTCCGCGCCTCCGGCCTTAGGCAAAGGAGGTGGCATCGTAGCGATTCAAACAAGTACTTTGATAGAGGCTGAAACCGGCTCTTGCGCGTCAGGCTACAGCGAATCAGCAATCCCCGGAATGAAATCGCACCGTCGCATTGCCAGCCCGGGCCACCGACCACGCCGGATAGCCATCGCAGCACGATTTGATCGGTGCCGGTTGAGTAGCTCGCAACCTCGCGCCCAAGCGTGATGTCAGCCCAGATACTCCCTGACCTTTGCCAACAACTGCCTGAGGGCTGTACGGCTTGGTGACATAGCCGTCGCACCCCGCCGCCAACGCCTTCGCGTCATCACCAGCCAGATGCGTAGGACGTCACCGCAATGATCGGGATTGATTTGAGATCGCCGTTGGCCCTGATCCGGCGCGTCGTCTCGTAGCCGTCCATGATCGGCAGCTGGATATCCATCAAGATCAAGTCTGGGCGCTGACGCGCAAGCGCCTTCAGCGCCTCTTCGCCGTTCTCAGCCTCGACCAATTGATAACCGGCACTGCCGAGCAGATCGCGCAAGATTTGCCGGTTATCCTCCTGGTCCTCGACCACCAGAATGCATTTGCTCATGGCTGGTCACCTGCTTTTCGGCAACGACGGGAATAGTGAACGCAAAGGTCGAGCCCTTCCCGAGATGCGACTCGACCCAAATTCGTCCGCCATGCATCTCGATGATGCGCTTGGAGATGGCGAGCCCAAGCCCGGTTCCGCCTTTCTTTTTGGTGATCGAGTTGTCGGCCTGCTGGAATTCCTGGAACAGCTTGGCCTGATCGGCGGCCGAGATGCCGGGGCCGGTGTCGCGCACCGACGACGTTGAAAGAGCCGTTGCTGGCCGCTGCCGTGATCGACCACTTCGCCGGCATCGGTGAACTTGATCGCGTTGCCGACCAGGTTGAGCAGCACCTGCGCCAGGCGGCGCTCGTCGCCGCGGCCGCGCGGGCAGGTCCGGCGCCACGTCGGCCTTGAACGCAAGCTTCTTGTCGATCGCCAGTGCCTCGACGGCGCTGTAGACGGTCTGGGTCACGTCGCCGAGCGAGTAATCGGCAAGATCAAGGGTGAGCTGGCCGGCCTCGATCTTGGAGAGGTCGAGCACCGCGTTGATCAGGCCGAGCAGGTGCTTGCCGTTGCTCTCGACCCGCTTGAGCACGGCCTGCATCTTCTCGGGCGGTGCGCCGTAGACGCCGTCGGCGATCAGCTCGGTGTAGCCCAGGATGGCGTTGAGCGGCGTGCGCAGCTCGTGGCTCATGTTGGCGAGGAACTGCGACTTGTGCTGGCTCGCCTCGGCGAGCTGGCGGCTCTTGTCCTGGATTTCGTCGAACAGCCGCACGTTCTCGATCGCGATCACCGCCTGGTCGGCGAAGGTCGTGAGCCAGCTCGATCTGCTTGGTCCGTGAACGGTTCGACCGTTGTGCTGCGTCAACAGCAAAGATGCCAATCGGCGCTGCCTTCGCGCAGCAGCGGCACGCCGAGGCCGGTGCCGATAGCCAGTCGACCCGCTGGCGCTTGCAGGTATGTGTATTCCGGGTCGGTCTGTACGTCGGCGATGTGAACGACTTTGCCTTCCAACAGCACCCGGCCGACGACCGACTCTCGCGCTCCGGGCTGAACGGATGGTTTCTGCATGTATCGCGCATGTGCTCGGCAGGATAGCCGTAGGCTTGCCAGACGATGATAGAAGTGCCATCTCGGTGGAGCCGGATGACTGGAGCGATATCGGCCGCGCAAAGCCGCGCCGCCGACTTCGACCAGTGTATCAAGCACGGTCTGCAGATCGAAGGTCGAGCGGCTGATGACCTTGAGCACGTCGGCGGTCGCGGTCTGCTGCTCCAGCGACTCGGTGAGATCGTCGGTGCGCTGCGCAGCTCGTTGAGCAGCCGCGTGTTCTCGATCGCGATGACGGCCTGCGCGGCGAAGTTCTGCACCAGCTCGATCTGCTTGTCGGTGAACGGGCGGACTTCCTGGCGATAAATGGCGATGGCGCCGATCAACTTCGCCGTCCTTGAGCATCGGCACGCCGATGAGGAGCGCCGCGCCAGCGCGCACTACCGGCGTATTCGCCATGCCTGGTCGGCGTGTCCAGCAATCGTGGATATGCGATGACTTGCCTTGGTGCGAATCATGCGGTCCGAAGGGCGCACCAGGCCTGCGGTGGCTTAGCTGCGCGTCGACGATAATGCTTGATGCGGACGGCCTCCGACATACCTGCAGCGCACCGATCGGCCAAGTCGTCGTTCTCGATGCAGCAACAGAGCTGCCGAATCGGCCTCGCACAGACGCGTGTCGCGTTCGTCCAGCATGTCTGGAACACCGGTTCCAGGTCGCCAGGTGAACTGGCTGATGACCTTCAATACCTCGGAGGTCGCGGTCTGCTGCTCCAGCGATTCTGCGCAGCTCGTTCAGCAGCCGCGTGTTCTCGATGGCGATGACGGCCTGGGCGGCGAAGTTCTGCACCAGCTCGATCTGCTTGTCGGTGAAGGGCGGACCTCCTGGCGGTAGATGTTGATAGCGCCGACCAGCTCGCCGTCCTTGAGCATCGGCACGCGCGACGACGGTGCGTGCGCCCGCCGATCTCGGCGGCTGACGGGCGCGGATCGCGCTCGAAATAGGCCTGTTCATCCGATGTCGGCCGATGTGCACGACCTGCTTCGTCGCCAGCAGGCGGCTGAGCGGGTCTGCGTCGGGCCGGATCGGAACGACCGGGCGCGCGCATGATACTCGGCCAGGCCGGCGGCGCCCCATATGCGCAGCCACTGGAACGCCTTCCGTCGTAGCGAGAACAAGTGCCGAACTTGGCCTCGCAGATGCGGGTCGCATTCTCCAGCATCGCCTGGAACACAGGCTCAAGCTCGCCCGGCGAGCTGGATGATGACCTTGAGCACCTCGGCTGTGGCGGTCTGCTGCTCCAGCGATTTGCTGAGATCGTCGGTGCGCTGGCGCAGCTCGTTGAACAGCCGCGCGTTCTCGATGGCGATCACCGCCTGTGCGGCGAAGTTCGTCACCAACTCGATCTGCTTGTCGGTGAAGGGGCGGACCTCCTGGCGGTAAATGCTGATGACGCCAACCAGTTTATTGTCCTTGAGCACTGGGACGGAGACCACGGTCCGAAAGCCGGCCAATTTGACAGCCGTAACCAGGAATGGATCGCCCGCGATGTAGCCCGGCTCCGCTTTGATATCGACAACCTGACACACTTGCTTTGTTCTAGCAGCGCGGCCGGAGCTGCTTTCGGCGGGCAGACGCACGAGACCACGCTGGCGCGCTTCGCGGTAGGCGGTCGGCGCGTTGTGCATTGCTACGGCTCGGAAGCCGTCGCCCTCGCTGAGATAGAGCGTGCCGAATTTGGCTTCGCAAATCCGCACGGCGTTCGCCAACATGGCCTCGAACACCCGCTCCAACTCGCCAGGCGAACTTGAGATGACACGCAGCACTTCGCTGGTCGCGGCCTGCTGCTCGCGGGCCTCGCGTAACTCGCGTTTGGCAACCTCAAGCTGTTCCAGCAGATCAACATCTGCCGAATGGCGACGGCGCGTGCAAGGTCGCGCGGAATCGCTTTTCGCGGTCTTACGACTAGGCGCCTTAGTCGCTTTCCCAAATGTCGTGATACGCCGCTTCATGTCCTGCCCCGAGGAGGGGAGACGTATCCTATCGAGTTCAAACGGCACTTTAGTAGCCGTCAAAGCAATGCGAAGGGAACATCCCGGAGGGGCTAAAAGGTGCACTCGACTAACGAGCAAAAACGCACCGCAGCAAACAATGATCTATTCATCAACGGCCTCCCCCTGGCGCGACTAGTAAAGGATGAGGCCCCCAACTGAGGGAGCTGCGCGCCGTCTCGGCGCGCCGTCTCCCCGATGAGGATGAACTGGAAACGCAAGCTTGCTCACCCGCTCAAGGACAAGCACGGCCGCGAGTTACGGACCCTGCATGACGCTCGCGCCTATGTGCTCGCACTCGGTACCGCGGCAGATCGGCAGCACTGGCGACACGCTGGCGGTCTGTCCGCCTTGAGGTCCGCGACTTTGTTCGTATATGGTCTTGTCGCCTAGCACCGCCGCTTTGCTCCGTCTCGATAACGTTTCCGGCACGGCGGATCAGAAGTTCAGCGATACGCACAGCAACAGGCCATGCGAGCCCGAAGGCTCCAAGAAACAGGATTAGGAACGTCATCAGGCCGAGCGTCGGAAATTCGTAGTCGACCAAACGACTGACTACGAAGCCGAGGAATTGTATCGTGATCAAAGCAAGCACGTAGACGATCATTAGCGTGAGAGCCTGCATGGCCTCTCTCCACAAAAGGATCGTCGCCCCTATGGCGATTGAACACCGTTTAAGGCTGCCGCACCATGGGGCCTCGCCACATCAAAGCCACTGTGAAGACTTGGAAACCGCAAGGGCGGCTTGGAACTGAATCCGCCGACGTGCCTATCCAGTAGCCGCACCAAAGGCAGACTAATGCTCGGGAACGAAGGCTTCGATATCATAATCAATGGCGTGGTCAGAACATTCCGAGACCAGCGGGAAGCGGCATATGACGCGGCTCGCTATCTTAAAGCCCGACACCCAAAAGACTTCGTCGAGGTTTTCGACCGCGCGACCAGGGCTAAGCTGATCGTTTTTGAGGACGGCGCGTAACCTAAACGGGTTGGTGGCTCACCGACCAAGGAAGGTCCGCTTGGTGCCGAGCGGTCCACCATCCCGCGAATGAATTGGTGTGTGGCGCAATCCCGATCACATCGATGTCGGGTTCGAACAGCGCGCGGAGCACCTCAACACCGGGTGGATTTTCAAAATGTGCAATGTTGGGGTACGGGATCGGCACACCAGGTGGGGTAGCGGGGGGCGCGACATCTATCAGAGAAGAGACGGCATGGCTTATGCCACGTGGAAAGAAGACGCCTGCCATTGTCGGCTCCATCTGTTGGGGTGGGGAAGACCCTAGCATGTTCGCTGGGCAATCGCGCCCCATAATCGAGCGTTCGGGTTGCAAATAGATCAACTCCTAGCCCGCCCGATGTATCGGAACGACCGCTGCGAATGGAAACCTAGAACAGGAGCCCCATGAGACGCAGCGGCTGCGCACAGGCCCATACAGGCCAGGACGAAGCCGCCGCGTTGTTCAAGCGGATCGCGCCACTCAATGCTCCCGCGCGCCGAGCGTATTGGCCTGGCCGGGCAAAGCGATTCGTTGGTTGCGTCGGCGGCTTCAGGGCTCGCATTGGCCTATGTGAGCAAGCTCATAGTGCTTTGACCGGTCCTGCGCTAGAATTGAATGTCTTTCAGTGCGGGGCCGGGCAGGCGATGGCTGATAAGATTTTCATCAATTACCGCCGAGAAGACTCAATCGGCACCGCCGGTCGGTTGCACGATCGGCTGGCGGATGCGTTCGGCGCAGAAAACATCTTCATGGATGTCGACGACATTCCGGTCGGGGTCGACTTCGTAGCGGATCTAAACAGCCAAGTCGCTGCGTGCCGTGTCTTTCTCGTTGTCATCGGCCCCAATTGGCTGGATGCAAAGGACGAGGGCGGCGCGCGCCGACTGGATAACCCAGACGATTTTGTGACGATCGAAATTGCGGCGGCGCTTGCCCGCGACATCCGAGTCATCCCGGTCTTGGTCGATAACGCTCGGATGCCAAAGGCAGACAAGCTGCCTGAGCCTATAAGGCCACTCGTGCGACGCAACGCCATCGAGGTGCGCAACACTCAATTTCACCGGGATGCCGACACGCTGGTCGCAAGAATGCGCGAGACGCTAGTCCCAGGAAAGCGGGAGGCGCTCGGTAAGAAGGCGACCCAACCGCGCCAGCGGCGCGCGGGAGCGATAGCCGGAGTCGCGGCAGTGGTGCTGCTCCTCATCGGATGGGGAAGCTATGCATTCATTCAGCCTACCCTGACGACGGCAGAAAAAACCGTGCAACAAGGAGAGGCCGAGGTTCAGGCGGAGCAGGAACGCCAGGCGAAGGCAGAGCAGGAACGCCAGGCAGCAAGAACGGCAGCCGCGGCCGAAGAGAAGCGCAAGGCCGACGAGGCTGAGCGACAACGGCTCGCAGCAGAACAGGAACGACAGGCGAGGGAGGAGCAGGCAGAAGCAAAGCGCAGGGAGGAGGCCGAGAGGCAGCGCCTCGCTGCTCTCAAGGCGGAGGAGGAGCGCAGGCGAGCGGCGGCGGAGGCTTCATCACGTTACTCAGAAGCGATGAAAGAAGGCGAGGCGGCTGGCGCGGCGGGCGACCTTAATAAAGCTATAGGCCACTTCAATGAGGCAATTAGACTTAATCCCAAGAGCCAAGTCGCCTTTTACGATCGTTGCTTGACTTATCTTAAAAGCAAATACTTTGACCTAGCGATAGCCGATTGCACCGAAGCCATTCAACTCACCCCCAACTACCCCAGTGCTTTCAACAACCGGGGCCTCGCTTATTTAGAAAAAGGCAGCCAAGACGAAGCCATCGCCGATTTCTCCGAAGCCATTCGAACTCGCGCGACAAACCGCCGTCGCCCCCGACCCTCGTTGGTTAAATAACCGAGCGAACGTTTATTTGAAAAAAGGCGACTACTACCGCGCCATTACAGACTATGACGAAACCATCCGACTGGACCCAAAAAGGGCGTCCGCTTTTTGCGGTCGAGGAACTGCGAAACTGCGAAGCAACGACACGACAGGGAATCGAGATATTGCGAAAGCTAGGGAGTTAGGTGCTTCAGATTGCCGATAAGATCGCGTCGCTCGTTCACCGCGGCTCGAAGGGCGATGTTGCTCAGCGATGACGAGGTGATCGCATTAGTGGCGCGTACCCGGCACGAATCCTAAAGGGCGCGCAGCCCGGTGATTTGTTGCTATTCGTTACCGGGGAAGGCTGTTCGACAGTTGTGGCCCGAACGTCTCATTTCGCGGAGATTGACGCGACCCCCGCACGTTCGTCCGTATTGGCCTAACCAGGAGTTAATCAGGACCCGGTTGCTTAACCAAATTGAGTCACATGCCTGCATAGACCCTCGATAACACGCGATGATGGCCTGATTAAAGTCAGCAGCCCAATCGCCTGGTTCGGCCAGTAGTGGCTCTTCCGCGCTCGGCAGGGCGGATTGTGCCCTCGTGTCACCTGCCCACAACAGGCAAAGGCCAGCAACGAACAAAATCACCAATGAATGGGAGGCACGACGCCAAGCATGGTTCACCATTGTCCCATCCTTCCAGCGGTACCAAGTGTCGAGCTTACTGGCGAGATGATAACAAAATCAACGCCCTTCAATCGGCCGCGGCAAGCTCCTGCTCGGGCCATCAAAGAGCTGGCTGAAGATCAAAAACCCAAAGCATCCTGCTATGATGAGGATCAAAGAGGCGTTTGAGCGGGAACGAATGCGGTAAGGCGATGACGCTGTCGATCGCTGCCTAACAAATTCACGCAGCCCGATTTCACGGTCTTCTATACCGCTCCTGACGGCCGCAAGCTTCCAGTCGGTCGGATTTTCCAAGCTACAGCCGCCCCGAAGGAAACGCCCTGGTTTTGGTCGGTCGAATTTCCACCAGCGCGGCAATCGCGTCCCACCACATCAGGGGCACTGTGAGGATTTGGAAACCGCGAAGGCGGCTTGGAAACGCTGTTGGGAATCTGCTGACGTGCCAATTCAGTGGCCGCCAGCGCTGCGGCGATAGGTTGGGCAGCTCGGCGGGCCTTAGTCAGTGGGTTGGCGGCGAGTCCTTTTCGGCGTCCGCCAATCCTCTCCGTAGCAGTTCGCGCACCGCTGCCGCCCTGGTCGGATAGCGCCCGCCAAAACGGAAGCCCTCGATGGCCGCGATCTCCTCAGTTGAGAGTTCGACCTGTAGGCGATAGTCGCGTGCGGGTTCCTTTGCCATTTGCGGCACCGTAGTCTGTCCCACCGACGGATATCTAAAACCGTTACAGGCCTAGCAGCGTTCCCTCGTGTACCTCCACCGACGTGCCAATTCACAGTGGCCACCAGCCTTAAAATGCCCGGGAACGAAGGCTTCGACATCATAATCAATGGCGTGGTCAGAACTTTCCGGGACCAGCGGGAAGCTGCATATGACGCAGCTCGCTATCTCAAAAGCAGACATCCAAAAGACTTCGTCGAGGTTTTCGACCGCGCGACTAGGGCCAAGCTGATCGTTTTTGAGGATGGCCGTGTGGCCTAAAACCGGGATTGGTGGCGGCCATGTCCGCTTCACCCCCTTTAAATACCGCCGCGCCTTGTGCTGGTGATCGCTTTCGATCGCTCATCTCTCGGTCGCTCCATCCACATTGAGGAAATCAGCAGGGGTCTCAGCGACCCTCGCCGTTGAGCCGCAGTCCGACGATATTGGCGAGCGCTTCGATCTTGGACCGCTGCTTGGCGCTGAGCGTGGGCACGAAAGGCGCTGCGGCCTGCTTCAATCGCTCGAGGCTGCGCGGTTCTAGCCTTGTACGAATAACGCCGCCGCTTCGATCCCACACAACTTCACGCAACGACGCTTCTACCGCCTGCCAGGACGGCTTCTGCTCCTCGCTCAGTTCGAGCCGATCCTTTATGCTTGCAATTTGCGCGTCGTTGAACACCGCGTCGGCAGGCTGCGGGGGCCGTGGCCGCGGACGCAGCCGCTCGACCGCAGTCACCGCCGCAACGAACTCCGCGGTCGACATCTGCGCCATTGCGGAAGGCCAAGCCAGAGGCTTCTCGTATTCGCCGACCGGAGCGGACCCCCATCCTTCGGGGAAACGGCTGGTGATGGCCTCGTTTGGCGTTTCGGCGAGATCGATCAGCCGACCCGCGACGAAAACGATCGAACCCACCAGGATCCCAATTATAACGCCGAATAGAGCAACCCTAATCATAGGCTTCGAGCCACGATTCGTCGTTGCGTGGGCCACCACTCTCAAAGCGAGTTAGAGAAGAAGCCGCAAACTGAGGCGGCCTTACGGCGGTTCGGTTTAGCCGGCCGAGGGCCGGCACCTACCCTGGCTGCGCATCGTGCAAAGCAAAGACCCCGGAGCGGGGACGCGCCGGGGTCTCGCGTGGTGGAAGCATCGGAGAGTTTTGGGGAACAACTCCGAAGGCAGAAATTTTATGATGGTCGCACGCCTGATGCCACGTCAGTTTTTTGGACAATGAAATCAGAGTGCGGGTAACGTTAATTGAGCACCGCTTATTTACGCTCCGTGCTGCGTACATTGCCCTGCCTCCCCACCAGGGCGATGAAGGCTCCCTCGGGCGAGCAGTGGATTCGTGAGATAAAGCAGGATGGCTACCGGCTCACGGCGCGGAAGGTTGCTGCCTCTCGGCGCTTTTCCCTAGCAATTTCGTACTCGATGAAGTCGCGGAGGCCGCGGGAAAGTTCGAGCCCGTGCCGGCTTGCCCGTTCTTGAATTTCTTGGACGATTTCGAGCGTCGCATCACGCGACGAACCCTGAGCAGTATTGAAACACACCACGCGCACCGGATTGTTGTACTCACCTGCCAGGAAATACTGGATGACAGTCTCCCGATCGGTTTGCGTTTCGTCTGCTTCACGATATGCGCGGCCGATTGTGCCGAAATCGTCAAGAACTAAGTACACGTCCGCATCAAAGGCAGGTGCCGTCGGGGGACTTTCGACCTTACGCATACGCTCGCGCGATGGCTTGCTGAGCTTGGGTTCCTCAAGCTCAGGCTCGCTCCCGGCTCCGGGCGGATTCTTCCCTGGTGTGCGTAGTGACATGCCGCGCTCCGATGGCACAAATGTTATGACGGCCGCGAGATCGGAGCCATATCCATTTTTTGGACAACACGGCTTGCCGCAGCGCAAAGTTTTCAAATGTCAGCCCGGCCCCCCGTTAGGACTGACGATCGTGTAACCAGCGATCGAACGCGGGTGCAATCTCGTGCCGCGCCCACCGCTGTTCGCATCATAGACCAGCCAAGTTGTGCCACCGATGTGCTGCTTGAGAACGAACACATGCCCGCGCCTCACGGCAACCTTGTTGTATCCGGGGGCGGAACGAGGAAACTTTAGCCAATTGGATGAGAGGAATAGACCACGAACGGGATGGCCAAATAAGTGAACCGAGGCACCGCACCCACAGAATGCTCGTCGGGGGCACCCGCCAGGATGGCCGAGCATTTCTGCATAAGCGGCCTCAGAAAAAAGCATCATCCAGAAAACAAGCACAGCCGTTGACTTACTCATCACCAAGGTCCTCTCCAAAAGCTGCTGGGTTTCTCGAAAGGAACCCCGCGCGGCCCGGGGGGGGCGGCACGCGCGGGAAGGCAACTCCCAGTCGGTCTAGATAGCTGGAACGCTTGCGTGAATGACGCTCGAAGAGTCCGATAAGTTCCGGTGGCGGTCGCTTGCATTTGCAATTCAAAAATCTATTTTCGCTCCGTGTTGCGTATGTATATGCCCTGCCTCCCCACCAGGGCGATGAAGGCTCCCTCAGGCGAGCAGTGGGTTCATGAGGTCAAGCACGACGGCTACCGGCTCATGGCGCGGAAGGTAGACGGCCGCGTGCGCCTCTACACCAAGCAGGGCTATGACTGGAGCAGGAAATATCCGCTCATTGCCGAGGCGCTCTACAGATTGCGAGCGACCTCAGTGGTGCTCGACGGCGAGGCCATGTGCTTCACGAACGGCATGCACGACTTCGACAAGCTTTGGAGCAATTGCTTTGACGATACCGTGCGGCTTTGCGCCTTCGATCTGCTGGAATTAAACGGCGAGGACTATCGGGCGAAGCCTCTGGCTGAGCGCAAAAAGCGGCTCGCTAGATTGCTTGCAAGGCCGCGCGACGGGATCGAGTACGTCGAACACCTCGAAGGCGATGGCGGGCGCATCTTCGAACACGCCTGCAAGCTTGGGTTGGAAGGCATCGTCTCAAAGCGCGTCGATATGCCCTATCGCCCCGGCCCATCAAAGAGCTGGCTCAAGATCAAAAATCCAACGCATCCTGCCATGATGAGGATCAAAGAGGCGTTTGAGCGGGAACGAATGCGGTAAGTGCAACTCGCACCGCCCTGGCCGCATATTCTAATGCCATAGTGAAGGGGGCGGCCTTCATGCGAGATTGGCTACTCGTTCTCGTGCCGCTGGTGCTTGCCATCTTTTGGATTCTTTATCCGGAAAAATTCTCCGCAATGATTTATTGGATGACGAGCCTGATCCGGTAAGTTCGGAGACCAGGGCATGACGCTGACGATCGTTCCTAACAAATTCACGCAGCCCGATTTCACGGTCTTCTATACGGCGCCTGACGGTCGCAAGCTTCCCGACGGTCGGATTTTCAAGGCTACTGCCGCCCCGAAGGAAACGCCCTGGTTTTGGTCGGTCGAATTTCTGCAGAGAAGGCGATGTTCGCTTAGGATTGGAAGGCGTTCTCGTCCGGACGCAACTTTGGCGGCCTGGATTGGGCTCGTCCTCAAACAGCATTCGACCTTTAGATGGCCGCACATTTTTTGGAATGGCGCAAACATTGTGATTGATTAGAGCATGCGCCGGTCGTTCTTCATCGCTCTCGCCACTTTTATGGTCGTTTGGACATTCCCTGCGCGCGGGGATGAAGGCATTGCCGGAGACTGGCAACAAATTGAATCCAACGCTGGCGCCTGTCAAAAATGCCGGATTTCAATCGATCAACACGGCTCTACGTTGACCGTTACCGCCAACAACGGATGGGTGGCAACCGTCGTTGCGGGAGAGAAGGACGGCTCGATTAAGGTCACCGGTATGGGCAACTGGAGATCGAGCCTGACAGGCCCCATGGCCGGCAAACAATTCAATGTCGAGTTTGTCTTGAAGGATCAACGCCTTTACATGTCGATGCTCGTCAACATGGGAAATGGATCAAGACGTACAATCCGGGGAGTTTTCGGACAACTCTGGTTTGGCGTCTGAGGCACCGCCCTCGCTGCGTCGCTAGGCCGTGTACTCATAAATCAGCCTAAATCGATCTAGGCCCCACCGGCACTGGTGCCCTCGGTCGGCAGGCACGGCTCAATGAAGCCTGGGGCGACGGTGACGCCAGACTCAGAAACTCCAACGCATGGCGGATGTGAAGCCTGTGCTGCCAGTTCATCCCCATCGGGAAGACGGCGGCGGCGCATGGTACGCGACGGCGTCGGCCCATCGGATTGAACAACGGTAGTTGGGTGGCGTGCGGCGCGGCGGTAGCTCCAATGATGTTGCGACGGTAGCAATGCCGCTTGTTGCGACGCGGTATGTCTTTTGACAATCGATTTTGGTCGGTGAAATCCACAGCGGCCGGGTTTGGTGTGTCAGGTGGCTGACAGACGCCAATTCCGCGTCGGTATTATGCCGCCCACGGGAACGTAGACACGTGCCATGGCACAGTTTCATTCTGTTTCTGATTCACGCAAAACGATCTTGCAGCCGCCATGCCCGCATTGCGGGTTGCCAATGTGGCTGGTCGATGTGCAGCACCCAGTGCCCGGCGACCTATCCAAGGACAAGCTTTATTTCGAATGCCAAGTCTGTGACGCCAAGGCAGTGCTGCCACCGTTGAGCTAGGGCGGCTTTGCCAACGGAACTAGATCGCGGTTTGCGCGTTGTTCATTCGCATATACCCCAAGCCCCAGCCCCGCCCTGCGACCCCATCGTAGTGGCGGGGCATTCTTTCTGGTAAGCCGCCGCAGTTGGCGGCCTCTTTCATATGCGGCTACAACCGGCCCGATCGCCGCAGCCGTCATCGAAATCGAGACGAAGGGCGAGCGCGACCCCGATGCACTGGCCCTGAGTCCACGCCCTAGTCGCCGCGTAGTTCCACCCGGAAGCGCTAAGGTTACTTGGTCAGGTTAATCCGCTGATACCGCCGATGCCGCCCTCGAGAAGCCGTCAATAGGGCATGCTATTCTTGCGGAGTGGGACGAAGAACGGATTGGCGTTGGCCGCGACGGATTAGTGTCGGTCCGCGCGCTCTGCAAGCCTATATTGGCCGCATGTTTAGCAATCGAGAGGTGGAACATGTACCGGCATATTCTCATCCCAACCGACGGTTCGGAGCTAGCGGAGCATGCGGTGACGAACGGATTGTCGCTAGCGAAATCCGTGGGAGCCAAGGTGTCCGTGATCGTCGTCGAGGCGCCGTTCAACGTGTTCGATGTTCGAGAATCGAGAGTGCGGCAGATGACTGAAGAATTTGCCAAGCATGCCGAGCAGATCAAGAAACACGCCACAAGTGTGCTGAATCGCGCGGCGGAGGCAGCCAAGGTAGCCGGCGTGTCCTGCGAAACCATTCAAGTGGAACACGAGCAACCCTATCAAGCCATCATCGCGGCGGCCAAGGACAAGGGCTGCGATCTTATCGTCATGGCGTCGCATGGGCGCAGCGGACTATCCGCGGTGCTGCTCGGCAGCGTGACAAACAAGGTGCTGACGCACACAAAAACTCCAGTGCTCGTTTGTCACTGAATGCGTTCCGTTTCTGTGAACGAAACCATTTAGCTCGGCCAACAATCTGGAAGGGCCGATGTCCGGGAGTAAAGCGGCATATGACGCGGCTCGCTATCTCAAAAGCCGACACCCAAAAGACTTCGTCGAGGTTTTGGACCGTGCGACCAGAGGCTAGGCTGATCGTATTCGAGGATGGCCGCGTAACCTGATGCCCAGGGCGGCTAGCCACTCCGATCGAAGCGCGTATCCCAGTCATTAACCGGGCACTTCAGAACTCGCCTCTCTCGTGCCCCGCGGCGGTCCAACCAAGCGCGAATCCGATGGTAATAAATGCGACAAACGCCGCCGCAAACGTCGGCACCGTGGTGCCGATTAGCGTCGTTGCCCACAGCCACGCTATCGCGATTTGCATTGTCGCCGCCCCCTATCCCTCAGTTTGCCTTATCCACCCGTTCGGAATCCAAGGCAAGGCATGCGCCATGGAACGAAAGAGTTCCGGGTGCATTACGGGTCAATGCAGCAGGATTTACTCCCCTACGTCATCCCGGCGTTGATTGCAGGCGCATTCATCGGCTTTTTCCTTGGGTACGCAGTTCGAGCGTCGATTTCTCGGCGTAGGCGGCGAAGGGTGATGACGAGACGCGGATATCTCTAGGATTACTTGCCACCGCGAGGTCGAATGAACAGGATCGAAGAGAAACACACCAATGGTGAGGCGCCGCTTCCGGCGGTCTCGTCCACCACCCTGGCGCTCTGTTTTGGAGTGTCGCCCAAGATCATCTACGACCTGGCGAAGGCCGGCATCATCGAACGCAGCTCTGCCCGGCTATTTCCACTTGCAGATAGCGTCCGCCGGTACTGCGAGCATCTTCGCCGACAGGCGGGCGGCGGGTCTTCTTGAGCCGTATAGAAGACCGTAAAGCCTGCGACTACTTGAGACACCGTTACACGTTACGGCGGCGTCAGCAAAACGGTAAATATTTTGGCGTTGTTCCAGGGGGTTCGCGGCCAGAAGGCATGAAGCGCCAGACTAACCCCGGCCAAGTTTGAGCCGCCGGCCTAACATTAGGTCGTCTCAATTCAGTTTGATGAGAACCGGTTCACCGAACAAACTTAATTCCAAAAATTCTTCCGCGTCGCCACATTACGTCACACACCGTGTTATCCGCAGAGTTTGGGATGCGGTTTAGCAAAAAGCGAGTTGGGAGGTCAGTGGCCCAATCAAGTACTATCTTAGCCCCTGTCTTTGAGACGTCGACTAATTGGCATTCTCTTTTGACGAAAGAGCCCTCGACCGTGATCCACGCGGAAATAGAACGTCGCCTCCGGACTTCACGCTTAAGCTTTTTACCCATGCCGTAAAGCTAGCTGGAAGACTTAACGGAGGATTTAATTGGCAACGCTAAATCCGTCGAACGCGCGTCGGAGCTTCAAGGCAGACTGGAACCGCGTTCGGCCCATGCCCAGACGCCATTCACAAGGCTCCGGTGGGGCTCTGAACGGCCAATAGCATCGGTGCCGGTGATAAGTGATACATAACTCAATCCCGACGCTTCGTCTTCTTAGCCTTCGGCTTGAGTAACGCCGATCCTGCAATGCTGGCAATAGTGAAGCCGTAACTAGCGAGCCCGTTCAGACCTGATGCCTGCGGATGGCTGCGGCTTGGGAAGACCTCGCCAAAAGCCAAGATTGGTTGGACCGTAGCTCGCTTGGAGGCCACGATGGGGCGCGGAGGCGCTATGCCCTTATGCATTGCCGAATAAAACGCCAACGCTTGGCAAGGTGTAGTTTTTGGTAAGCAGCTTCCCTCTCGCAGGCCTCTCGCCTTTGCTTTTGAGCGCGTTTTTTAGGTGCGAGCTCGCGCAGGAGTTCGGGACTTAACGTTGTTGCGGAGTTTGAAGTGGTATTTGGTGGCGCTTCCTGGGGTTGAGCTGCCGCACTCACGGATAACGGTCCTGCGAGCGTAGCAACGAGCAGTGCTATTTGGATCGTGATTAGTTTGGGACACGGTATTCTCACTCGATCACCTCGTCGGCGCGCGCGAGCAGGGTCGGCGGTATGGTGAGGCCAAGCGCCTTAGCAGTCTTGAGGTTGATCACCAGATCAAACTTGGTGGGCGCCTGCACCGGCAGGTCCATAGGTTTCTCGCCTTTGAGGATCCGATCGACGTAAGTCGCTGCGCGCCGGTATTGGTCGACGAAATCGGGCCCATAGGAGATGAGCCCGCCGCCGGCGGCGACGAAGGAGCGCTCGTTGTAGATCGCGGGCAGCTTGTGCCGGGCCGCAAGCGTGACGATCAGGTTGCGATGAAGGTACGTCCTGGCGCCCGCCGTCACGATCAGACCGCCATTCGGAGCGCGCGCGAAAGCCGCGACGGCGCGCTCGATCTCGCTGACGTCGCGCAGCATATTGATCGGACTGACTTCCACCCTGAGCGACGGCGCCGTGGCCTGGATGGCGGCAAACTGGCCGGTTCCGGAGCCTACCGCGGGGTCCCGAAGGACCGCCACTCGCGTCACGCCTGGCGCGATCTCTTTGAGCAATTCCAGCCATTTTCCGCCAACGCTGTATTCGAATTCCAAGAAACCGGTGGCGTTGCCGCCCAGGCCGCGCCAGGCTGTCGACCAGACCGGCACCGACTGGATCGCCGGCGATCGGGAACACGATAGGCACGGTGCGGGTAGCCTGCTGCAACGCCCCGCACGGCCCCGGAGCCATGAGCCAAGACAACGTCGGGCGCGAGCGCGGCTAGTTCCGCTGCGTGTCGGCGTATTTCGGCGATGTTGGCCGTGGCCCAGCGGGTATCGATCCGCACATTGCGGCCGATGGTCCAGCCCAATTTCGCCAGCTCCTGCAGGAAGGCTCCGATGCGGGCCTGATATTCCGCATCGTCCGCGGTGGCGGGCACGAGCACGCCGATACGCCGCATCCTCTCGCGCTCCTGCGCACGCCCGGCGAGCGGCCATACCCCCGCGCCACCCAGCCCAGCGATGAACTCCCGCCGCCTTGTATGTCTCGAAAGCAGCATACTGAAGGATGACGGGGGTCGGTTCACGACACCGCCCCCGTCGCGATCGGAAGCCCGTGGGTCGAGCTTGGGGTAGGCTCATGAAGGCGGCGTCGATCTCGCGGTCGGTGCCTGCTTTCAATATCTGAATTTTTAGCCCGATGACAGAGGCCGCGGCCAACACCTCTCTCTCGTAATAAGCCGCAAATACTGGATTATTCGGATTTTCAAGAAAGCTAATTGTCCCCGCGCTGGGCACCAACTCGTGCAACTGTGCGAGCCCCTTGGCTCCGAGCTCACCGCTGAATGTGTTGACGCCCGTCAGGTTGCCTCCCGGTCGATTGAGGCTTTCCACAAACCCAAACTGCACAGGGTCTTGGGCGACAACGAACACGACCGGGATGCTGGTGGTTGCAGCCTTGGCCGTGCGAGTGGGAAGCAACCCGGCTGTGACGATCACAGCCGGTCGAAGTTGGACCAGATCGACCACCAACGCCGATAGTCGGTCAGCTTGGTTTCCCGCCCAACGGTATTCGATCACAAAGTGTCGGCCTTCGACGTAGCCGGCCTCGTTCAAACCACGTCGGAGGCCGGTCAGCCGGAAAGTGTCGGACTCCGTGGACGACCCGTGGCTCAAATACCCGATCACCGGTATCGCCGATTGCTGCGCGTTCGTGACGAGCGGCCACGCCGCCGTCGATCCAGCAACTCCCGCGATGAATTCGCGCCGTCGCATTGCCTTCCCCACGGGCGCAGGACCACGCCAAATTGGCTTCGCAATCAGCGAAGCAAAGCAGGAAATTCGGATGGACGGAATGGGGCTGTTAGCTATTTGCGGCGCGGAAATTTAATCCGGTCGACGTCCGCTTTGGATCAATCGCGTCATTTCTGACCCGTTTCCGAGACGTCCGCTATTCCTCCGATCGCGACCAGACAAGCGACATCCTTTCATGTCGGCGATGTGCCCTTAGCCACCAAATTGGACCGCAGAAAAAAAGCCCTATTCGATCGCCTCGTCGGCGCGGGTGAGCAAAGTTGGCGGGATGACGATGCCAAGCGACGCTGCTGTTTTAAGATTGATAGCGAGTTCGAATCAGGTCGGAAACTGATGACCTGCCACTGAACTTTCATCCAGCAGCAGTTAGAGCCTCGGCCAATGTTACGCCCTTCGGCGCGGTGAGTGTACCGGCATAAGCCGCCGGCGTTTTGTATCCGAGCGAGAAGTGCGGCCTCGCGGTGTTGTATCGGTTGCCCAGGCGCCGATGAGCTTGCGGGCCTGATCGAGATCCATGAACAGGCTCTCATTGAGAAGCTCGTCACGCATCCGGCCGTTGAACGATTCGATGTCCCTACCCGACCGAGCCGAAGTTGACGTGGATCGCTCGGCGAATGATACTGGCAACGCCGTTTAAGATGTGCGGTCATTCATGCTGCGGCTTCATTTTCCAACCGGCGATTTGATCATCGATCACCGTGCCGCGCTCGCGCCGGTGCGTCGATGCACTGTCTCGATAGCGAAGACGAGGTCCGCAGACTTCTGTTGCTGGCGCACACCAGTTCGACCGCGCTCGATCGCCTTCGCCGTTTCTGGGCGCATTGGCATTCCGAATCCTATCGGGTCAACGTCATCAATGATCGCCAACTGATCGATCGAGTGGCGCGGATGACCGTGAATGGTCCGCTGGCAGCGTTTGTCGTGTTCACCAAACCAGCGCTCAACACGTCGCACGTGGCTGCCAAACTAGTGTCGGGCGGGCCGATACAAAAAATGCCGCCTTTCACGGGACCGCCGCCAGCGCATGTCACGAACCCGAGCACGGCCGCGCCGAAGCATTTGGCTTTGAATCCGAGGGGCGAGGCGATCGGCGCTCCGCCGCTGGCCGCCTTGCGTCTGGCCGCGACTGCGCCGATAGCAACTGACATTGCGCCGCCGACTTATGAGGTGCGGATCTTGTCGGCCGAGCGACGCATCGAACAGGTGCTGCGTCGTGCGCCGCCGTATTTGCCGCCCGCGATGCGAGGCGACTTTTGGAAATTCTCCACCTCGGAGCTGCAGGTTACGACCATTGGCGTGTTTGCGGTGTGGGCCGGCTCGCACCTGCACGGCATCGAATTCATCGTCGATTCGCTGCTAACGATATCCGGGGTCGCGTTCCTTGAAACCGGAATCGTTGACACCGCCGAGACTCTTTATCGTTCGCTCGAATTGACGGTTCAGGCGACCGAGGAAAAGCAACTGGAGGAAGCGGCAAAGCTGCTCGCCGCGGTCGTGACGACCCTTGGCGTGCAGACCTTTATTGCGATGATCGCGCACGGCGCGACGCGGACCGCGAGTTCGGCGGCAGAGGGGAAGAAGCCGGAACGGAAGCCGTCCTATCGGGCCAGGGCGGTGCAAGCGCGACCGGAAATAAGAGACAACTTCGGGCTCAAGACCGGCATCCCAACGACGTCGCGTAAAGGCTCAACACCACGCACCATCTGCTTCGATGCTCCCAAGGGCTTTAATGCGGATCAGATTAAGGAGTTTGAACGACAACTGAAAGAGCAGCAGGATACAATAAACAAAATGAAGCCGGAGGACATCCTCCGCAACATGGCGGAGTACGACAAAGTCGGGAGAGACCCGGACGACCCAAACGTTCGAAAAAGGTACCGGAGAGGGTACGAGAAGAGACTTCGTCAGGAAATAGAAGAAGCTTTAAAGGAAGAGGGGGTACCGGAAGAGGAGGCACGGACAAGTGCCAAGCAATTAGCCAAAGACTCGGCAAAACCCGTTCTGACGGGGAGACAAGTTACTCACGGGTTGGATCAGCGAGCTGGCGGCGACCGGACGGAAGAAGGCATTTCTGGTCTTGGCGATAGCAAGCCCAATGAACGGATCGGGGGGCAATGGGTACTAAAGGACATAACCGAAAATGCAAAAGGAAAGGAGGGCAAGATACGAGCGGACAAGCTTAAGGACATCTCAGAAGAGGCTGCCAAGAACGGAGAGAAAATGGACGTTATTCTTAAAATATGCTGAGGGAACAGTATGCAAAACAAAGACTTTCATGACCTGGTCGAGGAATTTGGTGCGCCCTCGACCGCGATCTCGATTTCTCGGGAACTCGCCGCGACATTTCGGGGACAGTTGCCCAACTCTTTGATTGATTTCTGGATCGAGTACGGAATCGGCATTTGGCGGCGCGGAAAATTCCAATTTTGCCGGCCGGACCACTACCGCCCGGTCGCAGAACTCATTTGTAGGAACGACGTGGATTTTACGAAGGATGCAACACACATTTTTGGATTTACGGCCTTTGCCGAGGTTTTCCTGTGGAGCGAAAAGAACAAAATGCTTCGCATCGATTTACCGCTGTTGACTGCGCAGGCGGATATGATTGAGCCGCCATTGGCGCAAAATGACGATAAAGCAATTGCGGACGCGCTTCATTCCATTGCTGATGATACGACTGATTTCTTCGATTATTCAGGCGCCCCCCTGTTTGAAAGAGCTCTCGACCGACTTGGAGAGTTGGAACTAGGCGAGTGTTACGGTTTCGTTCCGGCACTCGCACTAGGCGGACCTGCGCAGATCAACAACCTGCGACGGATGAAGGCCTTGGAGCACTTTGCTGTGCTGGCTCAACTCGGCGCGCCCCAGCTCATTGACTATAGCAGCGAAGCCGAAATACGCACCCTACGTGAGATTGGATAGCGACTTAACAGCAGGTCACCATTTTAGGGATTTGGGCTGTCGCAGTTCGACTTCCTACCTTCACACGCGATCTGGCGAAGTGCTTCTGCAGAATATTGCGCATCGACGGTTTGAGAGTTTGAAACAAGTACTCCGATTAAGTCGGCAGGCTCAACCTATGTCCCATAAATCCGGTGCACGCCTTGAGCGAATGCGTATTGCTATCCTGACGGCGAGGCAGGAAGCCGCACGGAATGCTCAAGCCATATCGATCATTGGCAAGTGGAATTAGGAATTAGGGATCGGTAAACGACCGCAATTCAGCCCGACCCTGGAAGCAGCATTTCGTGCTGGCCGTCCGTGGCTCAGGATTTTGTGTGCCGGTTGCAATCAACAATACGAAATCGATCTTCGAAAAATTGTCCGGCCGAAGGACTTTCCCATCATGGCACTTCGAGCAGCCATGGTTTGCGAGAGCATGTGTCGTGGTAATGGGCCCGAGCCTCAATTGCTCGGGCTAGAAAGGTTTCCGTTTGGCCGATCTGAGTGGATCGGTTCGGTGTAGGAATGCTCACCTCCCGCGCGAAAAGCACAGGAGGACGACACGACCGAATTCGAGCAATTTCTCGCCCAAGCCGAGCGCGCCTGGGGCCGCAAGATCGCGGCCGAGGCCGCCCGCATCTGGCGCGAGCGCGGGCCTGAGGCGGCGGCCAAAGTCCTGCGCGGGTTTGAGTGCTTCGCGACCGAAGAGAGCGCGCCTCAGAGCGTCGGCGCGGTCGGCGGGCGGAAAAGCTCGAAGCAAGTTTGACCTTTAGCCTATCATTAGTCCAAACCGCCCGTGTTCGAAATAACCCTTTGAAATCACCCAATGTTTGTAAGCCAATCTTTTTAAGGGCTCGTTAACCCAACGCGGCCAGCGGCAGCGCGCGGTGGCCAAGCGGGCAGAGCCTCCGGCGCATAGAAAATGTTGCGTCCGCGAGGGCGGCAGCGACGGTGGGTGGCTCTTGACGGAGCAGGGGCCTTGGACCATTGTCCGCGGCCATGAATGGCCTTAACAGAATCTGCGGCATTTGCCGCGAGATTATTGGCTAGCGCAAACGCTGGCTGCGGCCGTCTTTTCTCCTGATCGAGACCTTGTAAGACGCCCGGCCAGCAGGCCCGGGAACGTCTGAGGTCCATGGAACTCAAGCTCTACGATACGCTGACGCGCGACAAGCGGACCTTCGTGCCGCTCGATCGCGAGCGCGTGCGCATGTACGTGTGCGGGCCGACGGTCTACGACTTCGCCCACATCGGCAACGCGCGGCCGGTGATCGTGTTTGACGTGCTGTACCGGCTGCTGCGCCACATCTATGGCGCCGAGCACGTCAGCTATGTGCGCAACATCACCGACGTCGACGACAAGATCAACGCGCGCGCGGCCGAGCGCGGCGTCGACATCCGCGAACTGACCGAAGAGACCTACCGGAACTTCCAGGACGACGTTGCGGCGCTCGGCTGCCTGCCGCCGACCGTCGAGCCGCGTGCGACCGAGCATATCGACGAGATGAAGGCGCTGATCGAGCGGCTGGTCGCCCACGGCTGTGCCTATGTGGCCGAGGACCACGTGCTGTTTGAAGTCAAGAAGATGCCGAACTACGGCAAGCTGTCCAAGCGCTCGCTCGACGATATGATCGCCGGCGCCCGCGTCGAAGTCGCGCCCTACAAGCGCGACGCCGATGGACTTCGTGCTGTGGAAGCCGTCAAAGCCCGGCGAGCCGGCATGGCCGTCGCCCGCCGGCATCACGACGCCGGGGCGGCCCGGCTGGCACATCGAATGCTCGGCCATGGCCTGGAAGCATCTCGGCGAGACCTTCGACATCCACGGCGGCGGCATCGATCTCGTGTTCCCGCACCACGAGAACGAGATCGCGCAAACGCGCTGCGCGTTCCATACCAAGGTGATGGCGAATTTCTGGATGCACAACGGCTTCTTGCAGGTCGAAGGCGAGAAGATGGCGAAGTCGGCGGCAACTTCATCACTATCCGCGAACTTGCTCGCGGATCTGGCCGGGCGAGGTGCTGCGCTTCAATATGCTGCGCACGCATTACCGGCAGCCGATCGACTGGACCGTGAAGGGCTTGAAGAGGCCGCAGAAGACATTGTGGATTGGTACGGTGCCGGCCTCGACGGAAGCTGATCCGAAGATGCGCTCGAGCGTCAGTGTGTTCTTGACGCCGCTATTGCGACGACCTCAACACGCCAAAAGGCCGATTACCGGAGATGCACGGTCTCTGGAAAACGCGCGACTCGGCCGGCAGGTCGACTGGCGGGCACGCTGCGGCAATTCTGCGGAATTTCCGCGTCGCGAAGAGCGCGAAACGTCGCGCAAGCGAAGCATGCTGCCGCGTCCGGTGTGACCGACCACGATGACATCGAAAGCTCGGATCGACGCTCGAAACGGGCGCGCCCGCAAGGCAAGAACTTCGCAGAGGCCGACCGCATCCGCGACGAGCTCGCCGCCATGGGCATTGTGCTGAAGGATTCCAAGGACGGTACCACTTGGGAGATCGCGCGATGACGGTGCGCGCCAATCCGCAAATCAAGCTGCGGCCGTTCCTGCCGCAGGACGCGCCGCTGCTTGCCGACATCTTCCGCGCCGCGATCGAGGAGTTGACGCAGGACGACTACAACCCGGCGCAGCAGGAGGCCTGGGCGTCGGCCGCCGACGACCTCGAAGGCGTTCGCCGCGCGGCTCGGCAAGCATCTGACGCTGATCGCCACCATGGAGGGCTCGCCGATCGGCTTCGTCTCGCTCGACAGGCCGACCAACATCGATCTGTTCTACGTGCACCCGGCGGTCGCCGGCCGCGGCGTCGGCGCCGTGCTCTACGACGCGGTCGAGAAGCTGTCGGCCGCGCGCGGCACGCCGCATCTTTCGGTCGAGGCGAGCGACACCGCGCGCGAGTTCTTCGCGCATCGCGGCTTTTCCGCCGAGCAGCGCAACTCGGTGTCGGTCGGCAACGAATGGCTGAGCAACACCACCATGAAGAAGAAGCTCGCCGGCAAAGGGGACGCGTCATGAGCAAAGAGCGTCTCTATCTGTTCGACACCACGCTGCGCGACGGCGCGCAGACCAACGGCGTCGATTTCACGCTGTCCGACAAGCTCGCCATCATCGCCATGCTCGACGAACTCGGCATCGACTATGTCGAGGGCGGCTATCCGGGCGCCAATCCGGTCGACACCGAGCTGTTTTCCAAGCCGCGCGCGCTGCGCACCACGTTCACCGCCTTCGGCATGACGCGGCGACCCGGCCGATCGACCTCGAACGACACCGGCCTCGCCGCGCTGCTCGACGCCAACGCCAAGGCGATCTGCTTTGTCGCGAAATCCTGGGACTATCACGTCCGCGTCGCGCTCGAGACCACGCTCGAGGAAAACCTGGCGTCGATCCGCGACAGCGTCCGCGCCGCCAAGGCCAAAGGCCGCGAGGTGCTGCTCGACTGCGAACACTTCTTCGACGGCTACAAGGCCAATCCGGCTTACGCGCTTGACTGCGCGCGCACCGCTTACGCCGAGGGCGCGCGCTGGGTGGTGCTGTGCGACACCAACGGCGGCACGCTGCCGCACGAGGTCGAGGCAATCGTGGCGGCGGTGGTCAAGGTCGTTCCCGGCGACCACGTCGGCATCCACGCCCATAACGACACCGAGCAGGCGGTGGCCAACTCGTTCGCCGCGGTCCGCGCCGGCGCCCGCCAGATCCAGGGCACGCTCAACGGCCTGGGCGAGCGCTGCGGCAACGCCAATCTCATCTCGATCATCCCGACGCTGAAGCTCAAGCCGGAATTCTGCGAGGCGTTCGAGATCGGTGTGTCGGACGACGCCATGACTGGGCTCAAGCACGTCTCCCATGAGCTCGACGAGCGGCTCAACCGCGCGTCCAACCGCCACGCGCCTTACGTCGGCGAGAGCGCCTTTGCCACCAAGGCCGGGATCCATGCCTCGGCGATCATGAAGGAGCCCGCGACCTACGAGCACGTCGCGCCCGAGACGGTCGGCAACCGCCGCAAGCTTCTGGTGTCGGACCAGGCCGGCCGCTCCAACGTGCTGGCCGAGCTCGACCGCATCGGGCTCAAGGTCGACAAGAACGATCCGCGGCTCATCCGCCTGCTGGAGGAGGTCAAGGAACGCGAGGCCATCGGCTACGCCTACGAGGCCGCCGACGCGTCGTTCGAGCTGCTGGCGCGCCGCATGCTCGGCACGGTGCCGAAATTCTTTGACGTGACCTATTTCGACGTCAAGGTCGAGCAGCGCGGCAAGAACGGCAATGGCAACGAGATGCTCACCACCGCGGTGGTGAAGGTCAAGATCGGCAACGAGATGCTGATCAACGCCGCCGAAGGCAACGGCCCGGTCAACGCGCTCGACGTGGCGCTGCGCAAGGACCTCGGCAAGTATCAGGACTTCATCAAGGGGCTGAACCTGATCGACTATCGTGTGCGGATCCTCAACTCCGGCACGGCAGCGGTGACCCGGGTGCTGATCGAGAGCGAGGACGAAACCGGCGAGCATTGGACCACGGTCGGCGTGTCGGCCAACATCATTGACGCCTCGTTCCAGGCGCTGATGGATTCGATCGTCTATAAGCTCGTCAGGTCGGGCGCTCCGGCGTAAGCTGCAGCCATGGCAATGCTCACGCGACGTGCAATGCTGCTGGCCTCGGCTGCCGCCGTTGTGCCGCTGTGCGCCAAGGCCACCCCGGCCGCGCACCGGCCGTTCATCGATGCCGCGTTCCGGATGAAAGACGAGGCGGTCCGGGCCGGCGATCAGGCCTACGGCGCCGTGTTGGTGATGAACGGACGCATCCTGGGCTTCGGTCCGAGCCGGGTGGTGCTGCTGAAGGACGCGACCGCGCACGCCGAGCGTGAGGCAATGCGGGAGGCGCAGGCGCGGCTCGGCCGGCGCGACCTCGCTGGCTGCCGTGCTCTATTCGTCGTCGCGGCCATGCGCGGCCTGCGAGGCGGCGGCGGCCGAGGCCAATGTCGCGCGCATGATCCACGGCCGCGACGCCACCGACGCCGGCCAACCGCGGCAGCCGTAGATGATCGACCACGTTTCCATTGCGGTGCGCGATCTTGCCGGCTGCGGCCAGTTCTATGACGCCGTGCTCGCGCCGCTCGGCTATCGCCGGATGATCGTGCGACCGGCCACCATCGGCTTTGGCAAGAAACACCCGGAGTTCTGGCTCAACGAGCGCCGCGCCATGATGGCGGTCGATGCCGCAAGCGGCGCGCATGTCGCGCTGCGCGCGCCGGATACCCAGGCGGTCGACGCGTTCTACGCCGCGGCTTTGCAGGCCGGCGGCATCTCCGACGGTGCGCCGGGGCCGCGCCCGGAATACACCGCCGGCTATTACGCCGCCTTCGTGCGCGATCCCGAAGGCAATCGCATCGAGGCCGTCACCTTCACCAACAGTCGCAATTGACGCGGGCTTGACGGCCTCCGGCCGATCCCCGAAACAGGGGGCCGGGTCGCTGCATGCTGTTTCAAACTCAATTCTACGTGCTGGCGTTCCTGCCGCTCGCGGCCGCGCTCTATTACGCGACCGCGGATTCTGTGGCGGTGCGGCAATGGCTGCTGATCGCCGCCTCGCTGATTTTTTATGGCTGGTGGGATGCGCGCTTTGTCATTCTGCCGGTCGCGCAGATCACCGCGACCTGGCTCCTCGCTGCCGCGCATCAGCGCACCGGGCGGCGAGAGCTGCTTGTCGTCGGCGTCGTGCTCAATCTCGCTTCGCTTGCGACCTTCAAGTACACCGATTTTCTGCTCGCCAGTTTCGAGAGCATGAGCGGCCTGACCCTGCCGCGCGCCAACATCATCCTGCCGATCGGCATCAGCTTCTTTTCGTTCCAGTTGATCTCCTACCTGGTCGACCGCATGCGCGGCGACGCGCCGCTCTATCCATACCGGCCGTTTGCGCTGTTCGTGCTGCTCTACCCGCATCTGATCGCCGGCCCGATCGTGCGCCATAACGAGCTTGTGCCGCAATTTGCCGCCGATCCGCGGCGCAGCGGCGTCTGGCAGCGCATTGGCATCGGCCTCGTGATCTTCGTCGTCGGCATGGCGAAAAAGCTTCTGATCGCCGACCGGCTCGGCACCGTGGCCGACCCCTTGTTTGCGCAGGCCGCGACGCGCGCGCTCGACTTCGGCGAGGCCTGGACCGCCGTGCTGGCGTTCACGTTTCAATTGTTTCTGGATTTCTCCGCCTATACCGAGATGGCGATCGGCAGCGCGCTGATTTTCGGCGTGGTGCTGCCGGAGAACTTCCGCAGGCCCTATCTTGCCACCGATATCCGCGACTTCTGGCGGCGCTGGCATATCTCGCTGTCGAATTTCTTGCGCGACTACCTCTACATTCCGCTCGGCGGTAGCCGCCACGGCGCATGGCGCTACGTGCTGGCGACGCTCGGCACCATGGGCCTGTGCGGACTTTGGCACGGCGCCGGCTGGACCTACGTGGCCTGGGGCCTGTGGCATGGCTTGGGCCTGATCGTTTGCCGCGGCTGGCAGCAGCTCCACCGTCCGCTGCCGGTGCCTGCGGCTTGGCTGGTGACCATGCTGTTCGTCATCGCCGGCTGGGTGGTGTTCCGGGCGTCGAGCTTCGGCACGGCGGGCTCGATCATGCTATCGCTCGCGGGCGGGACCGGCTTCGGCGGCGTGTTGCAGGAGTACAAGCTGCTGATCCTGGCTGCGCTCGCCTCGGTGCTGATTCCGTCGGCGCACGAGATCAAGGACGGACTGCTGCGCCCGCATCCCGCGGTCGCCGCGACCGCGGGCGCGCTGGCGATCTATTGTTTGCTCGAGGCCGGGCAGGGCGCGCCGGTCAACTTCATCTATTTCCAGTTCTAGGGATCGGTCGTGTCCGAGGCGCCTCGACCGACCGGCATGGAGCAAGACCAAGCGTGGCGCCGCTTTGTCGCGCTGTTGCTCGGCGTCTTCGCCGGCGGCGCTGCGCTGGTCGGTCTGTTCATCGTGCTGATCGATCCGTACAACGTGGTAGCGTTCTCGCTGCCGATCGACCGGCGCATCGTCAGCATCAACCAGCGCCACATGTACCCGCAGATCGCGCGCAGCGGGCGCTACAATTCCCTGATCATCGGCTCTTCGACGTCGCGCCTGCTCGATCCGCAATCGCTCGACAAGCCGTTCAACGCCCGTTTTGCCAATCTGGCGATGAATGCCATGCGCGCCTTCGAGCAGGTCACCATGATCGATCTGTTCCGGCGCGCGGTCGGAGCGCCGAAGGTCGTGATCATCGGCCTCGACAGCGTGTGGTGCGACCCGAACGCCGATCGCAACCGCACCGCCTATGGGTTCCCGGAATGGATGTATGACGACAATCCCTGGAATGACTACCCCCACCTGTTCAATGCCGCGACCGCGGAAATTGCCGTCCGGCTGATCGGCTACAAGCTTGGTCTCTACCCGGAGCGGGTGCGCTTCGACGGCTACGAAATCTTCACCCCGCCGGAATCGGATTACGATCTTGCGCGGGCGCGATACGGTCTGTGGGGCAGCCGCGGCCAGCAGGCTCTGCCGGAGCTTTCGCCGCCGCCGCTGCCAGCTGAAGAGCTGCGCGCGGCGCAATTCCCCGCGGTGGCCTGGCTCGATGCGACGCTCGCCAAATTGCCGCCGTCGAGCCGCACGATCCTGGCCTACATGCCGCTCCATGTCTCCGCCCAGGCTTGGCCTGGCACGCGCGAGGCCGCGCTCGAAGCCGAATGCAAGGCGCGCATCGCGGCGGTCGGCCGCAAGCATCGGGCCACAATCATCGACTGGTGGATCGCGTCGGCGCTGACGCGTGAGGATGCCAATTATTGGGACGGCCTGCACTATCGGCTGCCGATCGCGGCGCGCATCGCGCAGGAGATCGCCGACGCCGCTCTCAACAGCAAGCCGTCGAGCGATGGCAGCTACCGGCTGACGCCGCCGTGATGGCGCTCAGACCTTGCCCGCCACGTCGGGCACCATGGCCTTGTCGGCTTCGGTGATGCGTTCGATCTCCTTGGTCAGCAGCGGCACGATGTCATCCACCCGCTCGGTGACCAGGTATTTGATCTCGAGCCCGGCGCGGATGAACTGCAGCTCGGCCATGTGGTCGAGCAGCGCGCACAGCGGGTCCCAGAATTTCTTGATGTTGGCGAGCAGGATCGGCTTGCGATGGCGGCCGAGCTGAGCCCAGGTCATCTGCTCGACCAGCTCTTCCAGCGTGCCGATGCCGCCGGGCAGCGCGACGAAGGCGTCGGCCAGCTCGAACATGCGCTGCTTGCGCTCGTGCATGTCGGCGGTGATCATGACCTTGCCGCGTTCGCGGGCGTGCTCGCGTTTGACCAGAAACTTCGGGATGACGCCGATTGCCTCGCCGCCATGGTCGAGCACCGCGCCCGACAATTCGCCCATCAGCCCGACCGCGCCGCCGCCATAGACCAGGCCGATGCGTTGCTCCGCCAGGATCTGTCCGAACCGGCGCGCCGCCGCGGCAAACGCCGGATCCGACCCCGGCCCCGAGCCGCAGTAGACGCAAATTCGCCGAAGCGTGCTCATGATCGTCCGAATATAGGCATGCGGCGCGGCGAATGCTGTTCAAGCATGATCCCGATCTAGCGGGAAAACGCCACAGCGTCGATGTTTTGCGCGCCAGAATCCCCTATATGAAGGCTGGCCGACGCGCCCCGCGCGGCCATTGACCGGGACCCATGGACTCACCAATTCGTCCGGCGGAGAGAATGAAGCGTGAGGTCTCCGCCGACGGCGGCGCGCTGTTTCGCACGCTGATCCGGCTGTGGCCCTACATCTGGCCGTCCGACCGCCGCGATCTACAAGGCCGCGTGCTGCTGGCGACCGTGCTGCTGTTCGTCGCCAAGCTTGCAACCGTGGCGGTTCCGTTCACCTTCAAATGGGCCGTCGATGCGCTGGCCGGGCAGGGCAGCGCACCGGTCGCGGCGCAATCCTGGCTCACCTGGGCGATCGCGGCCCCGGTCGCGATGACGCTCGCCTATGGCTTCATGCGCGCCCTGATGGCAGGGCTAACCCAATTGCGCGACGGCGTGTTCGCCAAGGTCGCCATGCACGCGGTCCGCCGCCTCGCGATCCTGACCTTCGAGCATATGCACCAGCTGTCGCTGCGCTTTCATCTCGAGCGCAAGACCGGCGGGCTGACGCGGGTGCTCGAGCGTGGAAGGAACGCGATCGAGACCATCGTGCGCATGGTGATCCTGCAGTTGCTGCCGACCATCGTCGAGGTCGCACTGATCGTCGGCGTGCTGCTCTACCAGTTCGACTGGCGGTATGTGGTGGTGATCCTGATCACGGTCGCGCTCTACATGTGGTTCACCTATATCGCGACCGAATGGCGCATCAACATTCGTCGCCGCATGAACGACAGCGACAACGACGCCAATACCAAGGCGATCAACTCGCTGCTCAACTACGAGACGGTGAAATATTTCGTCGCCGAGGAGCGCGAGACGCGGCGCTACGACCGCTCGATGGAGCGCTACGAAACCAACAGCGTGAAATCCTACGTGTCGCTCAACGTGCTCAACGCCGGCCAGGCGTTCCTGTTCACGCTCGGCCTCGTGGCCGTCATGGTGCTGTGCGCCAACGGCGTGACGCAGGGCACCAACACGGTCGGCGATTTCGTCATGATCAACGCCATGATGATCCAGCTCTACCAGCCGCTCAATTTCATGGGCATGGTCTATCGCGAGATCAAGCAGGCGACAGTCGACATCGAGACCATGTTTTCGATCTTGCAGCGGCCGCCCGAGATCGTCGACCGACCGGACGCCAAGCCGCTCAAGGTCAGCGCCGGCAGCATCCGGTTCGACGACGTCCGCTTCGCCTATGAAGCGGCGCGGCCGATCCTCAAGGGCGTGAGCTTCGAAGTGCCGGCCGGCAAGACCATCGCCATTGTCGGTCCGTCCGGTGCCGGGAAGTCGACGATCTCGCGGCTGATCTTCCGATTCTACGACGTCAGCGGCGGCCGCATTCTGATCGACGGCCAGGACATCCGCGACGTGACGCAGAAATCGCTGCGCGGCGCTATCGGCATGGTCCCGCAGGACACCGTGCTGTTCAACGACACCATCCGCTACAACATCCGTTACGGCCGCTGGGCAGCGAATGACACCGAGATCGAGGAGGCCGCGCGCCTGGCGCAGATCGACGACTTCATCCGCAAGTCGCCGCACGGTTACGAGACCGAGGTGGGCGAGCGCGGGCTGAAGCTCTCGGGTGGCGAGAAGCAACGCGTCGCGATCGCCCGCACGATCCTGAAAAGCCCGCCGATCCTGCTGCTCGACGAGGCGACCTCGGCGCTTGACAGCCACACCGAAAAGGACATCCAGGACGCGCTCGAACGCGTGTCGAAGAACCGCACCACGCTGGTCATCGCCCACCGGCTCTCGACCATCATCGGCGCCGACGAGATCATCGTGCTCGACGAGGGGCGGATCGTCGAGCGCGGCGCGCACCACGATCTGCTGCGGCAGGATGGACTCTACGCCAGCATGTGGAACCGGCAACGCGAGGCCGAGGAGGCGCGCGAGAAGCTCGCCCGCGTGGCTGACGATCCCGCTGCGCCCAACCGCAATCCGCCGCCGGTCCCCGAGGACCTCGCGCCTGCCGCCGCGGCGGAGTAATTTGATGGCTCCCCCGGCGCGCCAAACGCGCCACCCTCTCCCCTACGGGGCGAGGGGAAAGCGTGCTCGCGGCACCTGATGTCCATCATCAATTCCATCCGTTCGCAGATCGCGCCCATCCACCCCGAGGGCTATCCGTTCATCGGCGGATTTGCGCTGGTGAGCCTGGTGCTGTTCTGGCTATGGACACCGCTCGGCTGGCTCGGTGTGGTGGCGACCGCCTGGTGCGCCTATTTCTTTCGCGATCCGGTGCGGGTGACGCCAGTGCGCGAGGGACTTGTGGTCGCGCCGGCCGATGGCCGCATTAGTCAGGTGGTCAACGCCCTGCCGCCCCCGGAGCTGCGGCTTAGCGAGCGCCCGCTGCCGCGCATCTCGATCTTCATGAGCGTGTTCGACTGTCACGTGAACCGTAGTCCGGTGACCGGCCGGATCGAGCGCATGGTCTATCGCAAGGGCGCCTTTCTCAATGCCGACCTCGACAAGGCCAGCGAAGATAACGAGCGCAACGCGCTGCTGATTGCGAGCGGCCGCGCGGCCATTGGCGTGGTGCAGATCGCGGGCCTGATCGCGCGGCGCATCGTGCCGTTCGTCCGCGAGGGCCAGACCGTCGCGGCCGGCGACCGCATCGGCATGATCCGGTTCGGATCGCGCGTCGACGTTTACCTGCCGGAGGGCGTGCGCCCGCTGGTCGCCGAGGGCCAGACCGCGATCGCCGGCGAAACCGTGCTTGCTGACTTTGCCGCGGCCGACGTGGGCCGCAGCCACCGGGTGAGCTGATCGTTAACGCCGTTGGCCGCGTGGCGTGGCGAGGCGGGTGGCAAAACGCTATATTGAGGCCATGACCTTCTCGCCGCTCAACCGCGACCGCCTGGAAGCCCGGCGCCAGCGCTTTCGCGCCATCCCGGTCCGCACGCTGGTGCCGAACGTCATCACGCTGCTGGCGATCTGCGCGGGGCTGACCGCGATCCGGCTCGGCTTCGAGGAGAAGCTCGAATGGGCGCTGGCGGCGATCGTGTTCGCGGCCGCGCTCGACGGCATCGACGGTCGCGTCGCACGCCTGATCAAGGGCCAGTCGCGCTTTGGCGCCGAGCTCGACAGCCTTGCCGATTTCGTCAACTTCGGCTGCGCGCCGGCGCTGATCCTCTACAAATGGGGCCTGTTCGAATACGGCAACGTCGGCTGGATCGCGGCACTGGTGTTTGCGATCTGCGGCGCGCTGCGTCTCGCCCGCTTTAACGTGATGAGCGACGATCCGAACCGGCCGCTGTGGAGTGGAAATTTCTTCACCGGCGTGCCGGCGCCGGCCGGCGCCATCATCGTCATGCTGCCGATCTATCTCAATCTGCTCGGCGTGCCGAAGGTCGCGGCGACCGTGACGCTGCTCTACACGCTTGCGATCGCGTTCCTGATGGTGTCGCAGCTGCCGGTGTTTTCCGGCAAGCGGGTCGGCAAGCGCGTGCCGCCGGACATGGTGCTGCCGGTGTTCGTGCTGGTGGTGCTATTCTTTGCGCTGCTGCTGGCCTATCCGTGGTGGGTGCTGACCGTCGGCACGTTCTGCTATCTCGCCTGCCTGCCGCTCGGCTGGCTGTCCTACCGTGAGTACCAGCGCAAGGACACCATGGCGGTTTCAGCCGGCGCATCGGCATCGAGCCCCGCCGCTCCGCCATCGCCGGAGGCGCCACCGTTGCGCCCGACCGATGAGCCGGATCGCCCGACCCGTCTCAACTGAGGCGCCGCCCCGGCGCGCATTTCCTGGATCATCGCATGCCCCGCGCCACACGCGTTGTACCGGCCGCCGAGCGGCAGGGCTCCGCCGTCTTCGACACGCTGATCCTGCCCTACGCGCAGCGCCAGGCGCACAAGGGCTTCGTGTTCGGCGTCAAAGGCACCTGCGTCGAGCTCGACCTCGCCGAACCGGTGCGGCTTCGCACCGATGATGCGCTGCTGCTCGACGACGGCGCCATGGTCGAGGTGGTGGCCGAGCCCGAGCCGCTGATCGAGGCGCGCGCTGCGGACCTTGCAGCACTTGCTCGGCTGGCCTGGCATCTCGGCGACCGTCACGTGCCGGTCCAGGTGCTCGATCGGCGTTTGCGGCTCAAGCGCGATCCGGCGATCGAAGCGCTGCTGGAAGGCTTAGGCGCGAAGCTCGTTGCGATCGACGCGCCGTTCGAGCCCGAAGGCGGCGCCTACGCGGTTACCGCCGAGCACCAGCACCACCACGACCATCATCATCATGGTCACGACACCACCACCACGACCATCAGCATGGTCATCATCACGACCACGGCCATGACCATGATCATGACCATGGCCACCATCCCCACGGCCACCACGACAAGCCTCGCTAGACGAGGGGCGGTATGGACCGGCTGACCGACAAGATCGTTCTGATCACGGGCGCGTCGGGCGCAGTCGGCAAGGCGGTCGCCGCAGCGGTGACGGTCGAAGGCGGAATCGCCATCACCAGCGATTTGGCCGGGCGTCCCGGCGCCGGGTTTGCGCTCGATGTGACGGCCGAGCTTGATTGGCTGCGCGTGATCGCGGAGATCGGCCGCATGCACGGCCGCCTCGACGGCCTGGTCAATGCTGCCGGCATCGCCGCCTTCGGCAATATCGAAGATACCGATCTTGCGAGTTGGCGGCGCATCCTCGCCGTCAATCTCGACGGCACATTCCTGGGCTGCAAGCACGGGCTCACCTTGCTCAAGCGCGGCGGCGGCTCGATCGTCAACGTGTCGTCGGTGTCGGGCCTGGTCGGCGGGCACAATCTCGCCGCCTACAACGCCTCCAAGGGCGGGGTGCGGCTGCTCAGCAAGTCGGTCGCGCTGCACGGCGCGCGCCTCGATCCCAAGGTGCGCTGCAATTCGATCCACCCGGCGTTCCTGGATGGGCCGATGGTCGACGGCCTGCTCGGCCAGACCGCCGCGCCCGACAAAGCTCGTGAGCGGGTGCTCCGGGACATTCCGCTCGGCCGCATGGGCACAGCCGCCGAGGTCGCCGGGCTCTGCGTCTATCTCTTGTCGGACGAATCCGCGTTCGTGACCGGCGCCGAATTCGTCATCGACGGCGGCCTGACCGCGCGCTGATCGGGCCTTTCAGAGCTGTGGCGGGTGGCCGGGCATCAGCTCGTAGGGATGCTTCCAGCCGGGCAGCGCTTTGATGCGATCGAGCCAGGCGCCGACATTCTTGTGCGTGCCAGGAATGTCGAAGCCGAATTCCTCCGCCGGATAGTAAAGGTAAGCGCACAGCGAAACATCCGCGATGGTCGGCCGATCGCCGAGCATCCAGCTGCGGCCGGCGAGCCGCTTGTCGAGAATGGCGAGATTGCCGTCGATGCGGCCTTTGAGGAATGTCATCACCGCGGGATCGCCGGCGGGCTTGGCGAAGTTCTTGAGAAATCGATAGGGCCCGAGGTAGCCGTTGACCTTCTGGTTGTCGAAGATGATCCAGCGCAATGCCTCCAACCGCTCATCCTCGCCTTGCGGCTTGAACTTGCCGGTGATGTCCGAGAGATAGGTCAGGATCACGCCCGACTGGCTCAGCTTCTTCCTGCCGTGCACCAGCACCGGCACCTCGCCCATTTCGTTGACCTCGGCGCGGTACTTGGGCGTGCGGGTCTCGCCGCCGCGGAAGAAATCGACATAGACCGGCTGCCAGTCGGCGCCGATCAGGTTGAGCATCAGCGCCGCGCGATAGGCGTTGCCGGACTGCGCGAAGCAATAGAGCTGGTATTCGGGCATGGCTGTCCCCCGTGGCCGTTCCACAGCAGATCACGGGGGCAGCGTTCGGAGAAATGGATTTTAGGAATGAATTTGATGGATAGCGCTGATCGACGCGGAGAGGCTCCTGCCCAGCCTTCAGCGCGTCAGCGCGACCGGCTCGCCGGAGGTTGCCCTGCCGTCGAAATTGCCGCCGTTGTCGGACAGTTGCGCCAGCGGCTGGCCGTTGTGGTCGCGCATCACCAGACTGCCTTGTTCGAAGGTCCACTTGCGGCTGGTGAAGAGTTTTCCGGGACAGCCGCCCTCCGGCCGGATCGTGCCTTCCAGGCCGCCGGTGGCGTCGCCGCCAAAGGTCATGTGACATTGGCCGCGTCCCGGCGAGCTTAGCAGCCAGCGCCCGGCCATGCTGACCGCCGGCGGCGGCGCCGCCTGCGGCGCGTTGCCCGAGCCCGACAACGACATTCCACCGCCGCAGCTCGCCAGCGCAAGGCCGGCGAACGCGAGCGCGGATGTGCTGAGGACGTGCATGGTCATTTCATCGTTGGAATGACGAACTCGGCGCCTTCCTTGGTGCCGGACGGCCAGCGCGCGGTCACCGTCTTGGTCTTGGTGTAGAAGCGGATCGAATCCGGTCCGTGCTGATTGAGATCGCCAAAGCCGGAGCGCTTCCAGCCGCCGAACGTGTAGTACGACAGCGGCACTGGAATCGCGAAGTTCACGCCGACCATGCCGACCTGGACGCGGCTGGTGAAGTCGCGCGCGGTGTCGCCGTCGCGGGTGAAAATCGCGACGCCGTTGCCGTATTCGCATTCGGATGGCAGCCGCACCGCCTCTTCGTAATCCTTGGCGCGCACCACCGAGAGCACAGGCCCGAAAATCTCTTCCTTGTAGATGCGCATGTTGGGCTTGACCTCGTCGAACAGGCAGCCGCCCATGAAATTGCCGTTCTCATAGCCTTGCAGTTTGAAGGCGCGGCCATCGACCACCAGCTTGGCGCCTTCCTTGACGCCGAGATCGACGTAGTCCTTCACCTTGTTGAGATGGGCGCGCGTCACCAGCGGGCCGTAGTCGGCATTGCTGTCGGTGGACGGGCCGATCTTGAGATTCTCGACGCGCGGCACGAGCTTTTTCATCAGCGCGTCGGCGGTGTTCTGGCCGACCGGGACCGCCACCGACACCGCCATGCAGCGCTCGCCGGCCGAGCCGTAGCCCGCGCCGACCAAGGCGTCGACCGCCTGGTCCATGTCGGCGTCCGGCATCACGATCATATGGTTCTTGGCGCCGCCGAAGCACTGCACGCGTTTGCCGTGGGCGCAGCCGGTCGAATAGATGTATTCGGCAATGGCCGAGGAGCCGACGAAGCCGACCGCCTGGACGCGCGGATCGGTGAGGATCGCGTCGACCGCCTCCTTGTCGCCATTGACGACGTTGAGGATGCCTTCGGGCAGGCCGGCCTTGACGAACAACTCGGCGATCCGCATCGGCACGGATGGATCGCGCTCGGACGGCTTGAGGATGAAGGCGTTGCCGCAAGCGATGGCGGGCGCGCACTTCCACAGCGGGATCATGGCCGGGAAATTGAATGGTGTGATACCGGCGACGACGCCGAGCGGCTGGCGCAGCGAAAACAGGTCGATCCCGGGGCCGGCGTTGTCGGTGAATTCGCCCTTCATCAGATGCGGAACGCCGCAGGCGAACTCGACCACCTCCAGGCCGCGCTGAATGTCGCCCTTGGAGTCGACAAAGGTCTTGCCGTGCTCGGACGACAGCAGCCGCGCCAGGTCGTCGTATTCGCTCTGCACCAGCTCCAGGAACTTGAACATCACCCGCGCGCGCCGCTGCGGATTGGTCGCGGCCCAGGCCGGCTGGGCTGCTGCGGCGTTGGCGATGGCGTTTTCGACCTCGGACTTGCTGGCGAAGGCGACCTTGGCCTGCACCTCGCCGGTGTTGGGGTTGAACACGTCGCCCTGCCGCCCGGAGGTGCCTTTGACTTGCTTGCCGCCGACAAAGTGGCCGATCTCGCGCATCCGTACCTCCCAACCATGTCCAGGGCCGTTCAAGCAGGGCGGCCGTCAACCAATCGTTAACGAGTGGATAGCGCAGCGCGCCGGCCGCTGGAAGCCCGGCGGCGCCGCACCCCGCCTGGTGACGGACCGTTAGCCTTTACACGTCCTTAAGCCCGCGCCGCTAGGGTCCGCTCAGGCCACATCGGGTCGCGCCCAGTTTGTGGGTTGGAGTGCGTGATGGATATTTCGACAGGCCTAGGCCTCGTCTTCGGTGGCATTGTCCTGGTCGCGCTCATCCTGATGGGCGGCGATCTACGCATGTTCGTCGACATGCACGCGTTCATCGTCATTTTCGGTGGTGCGACCGCCGCAACCCTGATCCGCTTTCCGCTTTCCAGCATCTTCCACGGCCTGCCGCTCGGCATGAAATACGCCTTCACCATGCGCCGCTGGTCGGCGCGGGAACTGGTCGACGAGATCGCGCGGCTCGCCGAGGTCGCCCGCAAGCAAGGTCCGATCGGGCTCGAAAAGGAGAACATCGAGGATCCGTTCCTGGCCACCGGCATGCGGTTCGTGGCGGACGGCTACGACACCAGCTTCATCCGCGACAACCTCGAACGCGACCGCGACAATTTCCTCACCCATCTCGACGAAGGCCAGAAACTCTATCGCGCGATCGGCGATTGCGCGCCGGCCTTCGGCATGGTCGGCACGCTGATCGGCATGGTTCAGATGTTCGCCAACATGACCGACCCTTCCAAGCTCGGTCCCTACATGGCGGTGGCGCTGCTCGCCACGTTCTATGGCGCGGCGCTAGCCAACCTGTTCTGTCTGCCGATCGCCGACAAGCTGCAATTGAAGCTGCACGACGAAGAGACCAACCGCACGCTGATCCTCGACGGCGTGCTGATGATCCGCGACGCCAAGAGCCCGACGTTGGTGCGCGAAATGCTGCTCGCCTACCTGCCGGAGCACCATCGGCACGCCGAGGTCGCAGAGGATGACGAAGCAGCGGCGCCGGCGCCGGCCTGAACCGGCGGCGGACGTAGCGGCGGACGGCGAGCATGGCCAAGAAAAAAGCAGCAGGCCACGGCGGTGGCGGCCACGGCTGGTTCGTCACCTTCGCCGATCTGATGGGCCTCCTGGTTGCTTTCTTCGTGATGTTGGTCGCGTTCTCGACCCAGGACGCAGAAAAAGCTGCAGATCGTCGCCGGCTCGATGCGGGAGGCCTTCGGCGTGCAGTCCGCGATCCGCTATTCCGGCCTGATCGAGATCGACGGCCTGCCGACGCGGCCGAAGCTGAAGAACGCCGAAAAGATCCGGCCCGAGGACGCATCGCCGACGCCGAGCCCGGACGAGAAGAGCCGCCACAGCAGCCACGGCGCCCGGCTCGACAACGACGGCCATTTCGCGCTCGCTTCGGCCTCGCTCCGGCAGGCGCTGCAGGACATGCCGGAGATTGCCGAGCTCTCGAAGCACGTCATGATCGAGGAGACCAAGCAGGGTCTCAACATCGAGATCATGGATCAGAACGGACGCTCGATGTTTCCGGAAGGCTCGAAGGAGCCCTACGAGCGCACGCGGCTGCTGGTGCAGCGGATTGCGGGCCAGCTCAAGCCGCTGCCTTACCGCGTCTCGATCGCGGGCCACACGTCGGCGACCAAGCAGGCCGGGTCGCCGGGTTATGGACCTTGGGAACTGTCGGCCGACCGCGCCAATTCGGTCCGCAAGATCCTGGAGGAGGAGGGCATGCCGTCGGCGAACTTTTTCATGGTCGCCGGCCGCGCCGACACCCAACCGCTGTTCCCGGACGATCCGTTCGTGGCGTCCAATCGCCGCGTGACCATCACGCTGCTGCGTGAAGCGCCGCCCATCCCGGTCAATCTCAAGCCCTGATTTTAGACTTGTCCCCATCTGGAACAGGGACGGCGCGGGCGCTGTTGTTTTCAGCGCGGCGGTGTATAACCGCGCCCCTCTGACCTTGCGGCGCAGCGACGGCGAAGCCCGGTTCCATGACTGAAATTGCAGCCGAATCCGGCCGCCAGCCTGCTCCGGCGGCCGCCGAAACCCATTCTGGCGCGGGTTTCTGGGCGCTCACGCTCGGCAGCGTCGGCGTGGTCTATGGCGACATCGGCACGAGCCCGCTGTACGCCTTTCGCGTCGCGGTGGTGGCGGCCTCGGAAAGCGGTCCGGTGACCCGCGACACCGTGCTCGGCGTGCTTTCGATGATCGTGTGGGCGCTGATCATCGTCGTCACCATCAAATATGTGCTGGTGCTGCTGCGGGCCGACAACAACGGCGAGGGCGGCACGCTGTCGCTCACGGCGCTCGCCGCCCGCGCGCTCGGGCGGCGCACGCCGCTGGTGCTGCTGCTCGGCATCATCGGCGCCGCGATGTTTCTCGGCGATTCGGTCATCACGCCGGCGATCTCGGTGCTGTCGGCGGTGGAAGGGCTCGCGCTGGTGACGCCGGCGCTCGAGCATTACGTGATGCCGCTCACGGTGCTGATCCTGATCGCGCTGTTCGCGGTGCAGCGGCGCGGCACCGCGCGGGTCGCTGCCTTCTTCGGTCCGGTGATGGTGATCTGGTTCGTCACGATCGCCGTCGCCGGCATGATGCACCTGCGCGACGATCTTGCCGTGTTCGCGGCGATCAATCCGGCCTATGCGATAAGCTTCGTGTCGACGCACGGCCAAATCGGCCTGGTCACGCTTGGCGCGGTGTTCCTCGCGGTCACCGGCGGCGAGGCGCTGTATGCCGATCTCGGCCACTTCGGACGAAAGCCGATCCACACCGCCTGGCTGGGTCTCGTGCTGCCGGCGCTGCTGATCAACTATTTCGGGCAGGGTGCGCTCGTGCTGGCGCATCCCGTCGGCGATCGAAAATCCGTTCTATCGCTTGGTGCCGGAGGCGCTGCTGCTGCCGACTGGTCGTGCTCGCCACCGCCGCCACCGTGATCGCGAGCCAGGCGGTGATCACCGGCGCCTACTCGCTGGTGCGACAGGCGATCCAACTCGGCCTGCTGCCGCGGCTCGCCATCGTCCACACCTCGGCGGAGTATTCCGGGCAGATCTACCTGCCGCGCGTCAACACCTCGCTGCTGATCGGCGTGCTGCTGCTGGTCGGTCTGTTCCGCACCTCGAGCTCGCTCGCCTCGGCCTATGGCATCGCGGTCGCCACCACCATGGTGGTCGACGGCGTCCTGGGGTTCATCGTGATCTGGCGGCTGTGGGGCTGGCCGGCCTGGAAGGCGGCGCTGCTGATGGTGCCGCTGGTCGTCGTCGATGTCGACGTTCTTCTCCGCCAACCTGCTCGAAGCTGCTCGAAGGCGCCTGGGTGCCGCTGCTGTTCGGCGTCGCGCATGGTGCTGCTGATCCTGACCTGGCGGCGCGGCACGCGCATCCTCGCCAACAAGACGCGCAAGACCGAGGTGCCGCTCGACGCGCTGCTGCACAGCCTGGAGAAGAAGCCGCCGCACATCGTGCCGGGCACCGCGGTGTTCCTCACCAGCGATCCCGATTTCGCGCCGACCGCGCTGCTGCACAATCTCAAGCACAACAAGGTGCTGCACGAGCACAACGTGATCCTCACCATCATCACCGCGGACACGCCGCGCGTGCGCGAGGACGAACGCGTCACCATCACGCCGGTGTCGGAGCATTTCAGCCAAGGTGGCGCTGAGGTTCGGCTACATGGAAACGCCGAACGTGCCGAAGGCGCTGGCCATCGCGCGGCAAGCAGGGCTGGCATTTCGACATCATGTCGACGTCGTTCTTCCTGTCGCGCCGCTCGCTCAAGCCGGCGGCGCATTCCGGCATGCCGCGCTGGCAGGACCGGCTGTTCATCGGCCTTGCCAAGAGCGCCTCGGACGCCACCGACTTCTTCCAGATCCCGACCGGGCGGGTGGTGGAGGTCGGGACCCAGGTCACCGTCTGAGGTCACCGTCTGACGTCTATTCTAAACATTTGAAGTTATTTTGATTTCTGTGCTGCAACCGGCCTGGACATGGTCGCCGCCGGTAACGTTTTTTCCCGCATGGCTGGACTGTGCGCGCGGCCTAGGCTGGGTTCGCGGCCGGGCCTATATAAGCGCCGATCCAGATTTGTTGCAGCGCAGCAATACTGACCTGTCTTTCGCCACCGCGAAGTCATCCCATGACCCCGACATCAACGCTCACTCACCGCCGGCGCCTTGCCTCGCGGCGGTGGCAAGACCCGCAACGCGTTCTGGCTGCTGACGCTCGGCAGCATCGGCGTGGTGTACGGCGACATCGGCACCAGCCCGCTCTACGCGCTGCGCGAGGCGGTGACGGCCGCGGTCGGTGCCGACGGCGTGCCGACGCGCGCGGCCGTGCTTGGCGTGCTGTCGCTGATCCTGTGGGCGCTGATCGTCGTCGTCACGCTCAAATACGTCGTGATCCTGCTGCGCGCCGACAACAAGGGCGAGGGCGGCACGCTCGCGCTGATGGCGCTTGGCGCAGCATGCCATCGGTAAGAGCACTGGCACGCTGGTGCTGCTCGGAATCATCAGCGGCGCGCTGTTCTACGGCGACGCCGTGATCACGCCGGCGCTGTCGGTGCTGTCGGCGGTCGAAGGACTGAAGATCGTCACCCCGGCCTTCGATCCCTATGTCGTGCCGCTCACTGTGGTGATCCTGATCGCGCTGTTTGCCGTGCAATCGCGCGGCACGGCCAGGGTTGCGGCTTTTTTCGGTCCCATCACGCTGATCTGGTTCATCGCCATTGCCGTGGCCGGTGTCTGGCATATCGCGGCCGACCCGAGCGTGCTCGCCGCGATCAATCCGCTCCACGGCGTCCACTTTCTGGCGAGCCATGGCATGGTCGGCCTGTTCACGCTCGGCGCGGTGTTCCTGGCGGTGACCGGCGCGGAGGCGCTTTATGCCGATCTCGGACATTTTGGCCGCAGGCCGATCCAGGCCGCCTGGATCGCCGTGGTGCTGCCGGCGCTAGCGCTGAACTATTTCGGGCAGGGCGCGCTGGTGCTTGCCAACCCGAAGGCGATCGAGAATCCGTTCTTCCTGCTTTACCCTGACTGGGCGCTGCTGCCGATGGTGGCGCTCGCCACCGTCGCCACCGTGATCGCCAGCCAGGCGGTCATCACCGGCGCCTATTCGCTGACGCAGCAGGCGATCCAGCTTGGACTGCTGCCGCGGTTCGAAATCCGCCACACCTCGGAAACCCAGGTCGGCCAGATCTACATGCCGCGGGTGAACGCTGCTGCTGCTCGTCGGCGTGCTGCTGCTGGTCGTGCTGTTCCGTTCATCGAGCGCGCTGGCTTCGGCCTATGGCATCGCCGTCACCGGCACCATGGTGGTGACCGCGTTGATGGCGATCGTCGGTGATCTTTCGCGGACTGGCGCTGGCCGCTCTGGGCGGCGCTCGCGTCTGATCGCGCCGTTCCTGCTGATCGATCTCACCTTCCTCGGCGCCAACCTCCTGAAGGTCTTCGAGGGCGGCTGGATGCCGCTCGCGCTCGGCGCCCTGATCATGGTGATGATGTACACGTGGCGCCGCGGCAGCCGGCTGCTGTTCGAAAAGACCCGCAAGACCGAAGTGCCGCTCGATCCGCTGGTCGCGACGCTGGAGAAAAAGCCGCCGCAGCGCGTGCCGGGCACCGCGGTGTTCCTGACCAGCGATCCCTCGCTGTGCGCCGACCGCGATGATGCACAGCCTCAAGCACTACAAGGTGCTGCACGAGAACAACGTCATCCTCACCATCGAGACCGCGCCGCAGCCGCGCATCGATCCGGCCGAGCGGGTGCAGATCGAGCCGATTGGCGAGACGTTCTCGCGGGTGCGGCTGCGCTTCGGCTTCATGGAATCGCCAAACGTGCCGAAGGCGCTGGCCATTGCGCGCAAGCACGGCTGGCAGTTCGACATCATGTCGACCTCGTTCTTTCTGTCGCGCCGCGCGCTCAAGCCAGCAGCGCATTCCGGCATGCCGCGCTGGCAGGACCGGCTGTTCATTGCGACTGGCACGCAGCGCCAATGATGCCACCGACTATTTCCAGATTCCTACCGAGCGGGTGGTCGAGGTCGGAACCCAGGTCACGATTTGAATGACCGGAGCAGTTGGCGTGACGGTGTCCGCCATTGGTGTATAACATCGCGCCCGCACGCCAGAGGGAGAGCCAACGCCATGTCCGAGCCCAGCGAGCCGCCGGTTCGCGATCTGACGCCCGAAGAGGTTGCGCGCGGCCTGACCGAGGGCAAGATGCTTCTGGTCGACGTGCGTGAGCCGAACGAGACCGCGCTCGAGCGCTATCCGGACGCGGTGATCGTGCCGCTGTCGGCGTTCGACGTGGAGCAAATTCCCGATCCGCAAGGCCGGCAGGTGGTGTTCGTGTGTCGGTCCGGCCGGCGTTCGGTCACCGCCTCGCAGGTGGCGCAGGCGCACGGCCTGCCCTATGACGCGCATCTGGCCGGCGGCCTGCTCGCCTGGAAGGCGGCCGGGCTGCCGACCGAAAGCTGAACGTCATGCGTCGCGCATCGGCCGCCTCGCATCGGGCCTCCTGGCGCTGCTGCTGTTGGCCGCCGGTCTGCACGCCCCGACCTCGGGCCAGTCGCGCACCGTCAACGTCTACAACTGGTCGGATTACGTCGAGCCGACGGTGATCGAAGCGTTCAGCAAAGAAACCGGCATTGCGGTCAGGTACGATACGTTCGACGCCAACGAAACTCTGGAAACCAAGCTTCTGGCCGGCAGGTCGGGCTACGACGTGGTGGCGCCGACCGCCTATTTCCTGCAACGCCAGATCAGCGCCGGCGTGTTTCAAAAGCTCGACAAGTCGAAGCTCAGTAATCTCGGCAACGTCTGGCCTGAGATCGCGCGCAAGCTTGCCGCCTACGATCCGGGCAACGAGCACGCCGTCAACTACATGTGGGGCACGACCGGCATCGGTTACAACGTCAAGAAGGCCCGCGACATCGTCAAGCCGGACGGCCCGATCGAGGCGGCGATGGCCTCGTGGGACGTCGTGTTCAAGCCGGAGAGCCTCGCCCGCTTCAAGGGCTGTGGCGTCGACATGCTCGATTCTCCCGAAGATGTCATGACCGCCGCGCTGCATTATCTCGGCCTCAATCCGAATTCCAAGGACGGCAACGAACTCGACGCCGCCGCCAATCTCCTGGCCAAGCTCCGGCCGAGCGTGCGCAAGTTCCATTCGTCGGAATATCTCAACGCGCTGGCATCCGGCGAGATCTGTCTCGTGCTCGGCTGGTCGGGCGACGTCAAGCAGGCGCAGAAGCGTGCCGCGGAGGCCAAGAACGGCGTCGCCATCGGCTACGCCATCCCCAAGGGCGGCGCGCAAATGTGGTTCGACAACTTCGCGATCCCGAAGGATGCGCCGCATCCGAACGAGGCGCACGCCTTCATCGAATACATGCTGCGGCCGGAGGTCGCCGCCAAGAACTCGAATTTCCTGGGCTATGCCAACGGCAATCTCGCGAGCCAGCGGCTGATCGACAAAGCGGTGCTGGACGACCGCACAGTCTATCCGGACGCCGCCACCATGGCGACGCTCTACACCATCGCCGCGCGCGACCAGCGCACCCAGCGCCTGGTCACGCGGCTGTGGACCAAGGTCAAAACCGGCCGCTGAATTATTCGTCCCGCCAGCGCCGGTGCAACCAGAGCCATTGCTCGGGATGCTCACGCACCCAGCTTTCGACCACGTCGGTGATCGCCTGCATGGTGCCCTGAACGTCGATCTGGCCTTCGGCGTCGCGGACCGGAGCAATCGGCTCCGTCACCGTGATCTCGAAACGATTGCCCGGATGGCGAATCGCGCGGATGCCATGAATGATGCACTCGTGTTGACGCGCCAGCCGCGCCAGCAGCGGATTGGCCATGGTGGTCCGGCCAAAGAACCTTACCGGCACGCCGCGCACGTAATACTGATCGACCAGCAAGCCGATCTGGCTGTTGTCCTGCATGGCCTCTGCAAGCTTCAGCGGCGCGCTGAGGCCTGCCGGGACGAGCGTTCCCATGCAGCCCTTGCGGATATCAACCACCGCATCCGCCACCGCGGACAGATTGGGCCGTCGATAGAGCACGGCCGATTTGATTCCAAGCTTGTGGCAGACGACCGCGGGCATTTCCCAATTGGCGAGATGGGCCGCGAAGCACAGCATCGGTTTGCCGGTCGCGATCGATCGACGGGCAATCGCAAAGGGCACACCGAGATCCATGATCCGTCCGGTCGTGGGACGGGCCGGGTCCCAGTCCCACAGTTTGTCGATGTGGGCAAATTCGGCGCCGACACGGCCCAGATTCTCCCAGACACCCTGTAGAATCCGCTCGATTTCCGCGTCCGACTTTTCCGGAAATGCAGCCCGGAGATTGTCGCGCCCGATGCGATGTTCGCGCAGCAGCGGGCCGATCCGGCGCATCACCCAGCCGCCGAGGTTGGATACCGTGTCCGGATTGATCAGCCGGATGGCTTTGAGCGCGGCAATCGCAAGCCCGCTCAAGACGGCGTCGCCGATGTGCTTGAGGCTTCGTGCAACCGTTGTGCCAAAAGCCGACATCGCGACAGGCTCTAGAAGTGGACCACGATCTTGCCGAACACCTGGCGGCTTTCGAGCCGCGCCAGGCCGCGCTCGATCTCGGACAGCGCGATCTCAGTGTCGATCACCGGCGAAAGCCCGTTCGCCATCTTGGCGAGGCTGTCGCGGATGTTGCGCATCGAGGCCCCGAACGAGCCGAAGATTTTGTATTGCTGCTGAAACAGCTGCATCAGGTTCAAGCTGGTCGTCGGTCCCGAGGTCGCGCCGCAAGTCACCAGCCGCCCACCGCGCTTCAGGCACAGCAGCGAGTCGTTGAACGTCTCAGCACCGACATGCTCGAAGGCGACGTCGACGCCTTTCTTGCCGGTGAGCTTGCGCGTAATCGTCGCGAAGCGGTCCTTGCGATAGTTGATGACGTGGTCGGCGCCGAGCGCCTTGGCCTTCGCCGCCTTGTCGTCGTCGCCGACCGTGGTGATGACGATGCAGCCGATCGCCTTCGCCATCTTGATCGCGACCGTGCCGATGCCGGAGCCGCCGGCCTGCACCAGGATGGTCTCGCCCGGCTTGAGCTTGGCGTTGTCGAACAGCATGTGCTCGACGGTCGAGAACGCGATCGGCGCGCAGGCGGCGTCGCGCATCGACACCTCGTCGGGCACCGGTATCACCAGGCGCGCCGGCAGATTCATGCGCTCCCTGGCAAAGCCGTCGATGTGAAAGCCCATGATACCGCCGACGTTCTCACACAGATTGTCGCGCCCGTCGCGGCACGCCGGACAGGTGCCGCAGGTCAACGCGCCGTACATCACCACTTTGTCGCCGGGCTTGAACGACGCGACGCCGTCGCCGATGGCCGCGATCTCGCCAGCCGCCTCGGCGCCGACGATCAGCGGTAGCCTGCGCTTGGCAAACGCCATGCCGCGGAAGCCCCAGAGGTCGAGATGATTGAGCGCCACCGCCTTGATCGCGATCTGGACCTCGCCCGCGCCGGGCGGCGGCGGCGCCGGTACCTCGGCGAGCTCGAGCTTGCGGTCGCCGACCAGTTGCAGCGCGCGAATGGTGGCGGTCACGCCGGTTCGCGCCCCATCACCAGCGCGACGTTCTGTCCGCCGAAGCCGAAGGAATTGGAGATGGCGTGGCGTACGTTGGCGTCGCGCGCCTGGTTCGGCACTACGTCGAGCGGGATCGTCGGATCTGGCACTTGGTAATTGATGGTCGGCGGAATGCGCTGGTTCTGCAGCGTCATCAGTGTGAACACCGCCTCGACCGTGCCGGCCGCCGACAGGGTGTGGCCGATCATCGACTTGTTGGATGAGATCGGCAACGTCTTGGCTCGCTCGCCGAACACCGACATCACGCCCAGGCATTCCATTTTGTCGTTCTCAGGCGTGCCGGTGCCGTGCGGATTGATGTAGTCGATGTCCTCGGGCGCGAGGCCAGCGTCGGCTAGCGCGTTGCGGATGCAGCCGATGATCGGCTTGCCGTCGGGGCTGGAGCGCGTGCGGTGAAAGGAATCCGCCATCTCGCCACAGCCCTCGAGCACGCCGAGGATCTTAGCGCCGCGTGCCTTGGCGGATTGCAGGCTTTCCAGCACCACGGCCGCCGCGCCCTCGGCCATGACGAAGCCATCGCGGTTCTTGGCGAACGGCCTCGCCGCGCCCTCGGGCGGATCGTTCGAGGTCGACAGTGCCGACAGCAGTGAGAAGCGGATCAGCGATTCCGGATTGACCGTGCCGTCCGTGCCGATACAAAGCGCCGCGTCGGATTCGCCGCGGCGGATCGCCTCGACGCCGAGCTGGATAGACGTCGCGCCCGAGGCGCAGGCGGTCGACAGCGAGATCGGTGAGCCTTTGGTGCCGAACCGCTCCGCCAAGTTGTTGGCGATCGAACTCATTTTGAACCGCGTCAGATCCGGACTTTGCAGCCCGGCCGAGACCGTGCGCAACAGGTCGTCGTAGTTGATCTTGTCGTTGGCGCGCGAGGCTTTGGCGATCTCGAAGCGCTGCGGCCATTCGACCTCGACCGGCGCAACCGCGACGAACATCGGTCCCGGGAAATCGCCGCGCCGGCCGATGCCGGCTTCGGTCACTGCCTCTTCCGCCGCCATCTCGCCGAGCTTGTCGGCCAGCGCCACGGCGGAGTAGGGCTCGATCGGCACGAAATCGATGGTGCCGGCAATGCGGGTCTTCAGCCCGGTGGTGTCGAAGCGGCTAATGGCACGAATGCCCGACTTGCCGGCGGTCAAATTGGCCCAGTTTTCGGCCTTGCCGGCGCCGAGCGAGGTCACGATACCCATGCCGGTCACCACCACGATGGGGCGATCGGCGCTGTCTTTGCCGGAGCTCATGCGGCTCTCCTTCAGGGCGCTTCGACCAGCGCCATTCCCTCGCCCCGCCAATGGCCGATCGCGGAGACGACAACACGCTGGAACGGGCCCTGGGTGGGCCGCTCAACCCCGGAATCGTCGCCCGGCTGAAACAGCGTACCACGGCCGAGAGCCACGGCGGCCAGGGCAATGTTCATCGCAAATTGCGGCTCCGGCCCGTGCCCGAGATAGCTGCCGGTGGCGCGCACGGCAAGGTCAGGATGGCGGGCGAGAAACGCGCGCTCCTCGCCAGTGGCGGGCTCGACACCGGTGGCGCCGGAGACGATGACCGTGCCACTGTCGGGCACCCCCAACGCCTGCCACATGCGAGTCATCGCGGCTTCGACGTCGCCGGCATTGCGCCTCGAGCGGTCGGACAATACTGCGCTCAGGCGGGCGAGCCGCTTGGCGCCGCGTTTCTCGGCGCTGGTGCGCGACTCGATCACCAGGAACGCCCCGAGCGAGGCAAGCGCAACGCCGCCCTTGGGGCCGCGCTGCCAGACCGGCGCATAGCGATCTTTGAGCGGATAGTGGCTGAACTCGTAGAGCAGCATGATGTCGGGGCGCTCGCAATTGGAACTGCCGCCGACCAGAACGATGTCGCTCTGGCCTGCGGCGATGCGAGCGAGTCCGATCCGCACCGCGTCGATGCCGGCGGATTCCTCGCCCATAAAGGTACGCGAGGAGCCGGTGACGCCGTGCACGATCGAGATGTTGCCGGCGAGCAGATTGGACAATTGCGCCAGGAACAGCGTCGGCCGCAGGTCGCTCATCAGCCGCTCGTTCACGAAGCGGTCGAGGTTCTCGACCTTGCCGTAGGCGCTCAGGATCGCGCCGTCGACAGCAAGGTCGCGCTCGCCGCCGGCCGCGGCGACGATCATGTCGGTGCGCGTCAGCAGCTCGGCCTGGCCCTTTAGCCCGGCGGAGTCGAGTGCAAGGCCGGCGGCATAAGTGCCGATACGCTGCCAGGGCTCCATCTGGCGCTGATCGCCCTTCTTGGGGATCTGTTTGTCGAAGTCGATCGCCGTGATGCGGTGGATGACATAGGGCGCGAGCGTCGCGGCGTCGCCCTGCGGCTTGCCCGAGCTCAGCCCTTGCCAATGCGCCTCCGGTCCTTCGCCGAGGCAGGAAACGATGCCGATGCCGGTGATGAAGGCCTCGCGGCCGGCGTCAGCCATGGGTTGCCGTCTCCATCGGCAGCTCGATGCGCTTGGCGACCTCGCGCATGCTGTCCAGGAATTGACCGGCGGGGAATTCCATGACGCGGAACGTGATGTTGGCGTTGCAGACCACTTTGCCGGCGTTCTTGATTTCGGCCGAGGTCACGGCGTAACCCGAGCCTTCGTGGATGAGCTTGGCGGAAACCTCGAGCCGCGCGCCGGGCAATACGAAACTGCGCAGCTTCACCTCCTTGAGCGCGGCGAGGAAGGCCACGCGTTTGAAGCCGGTGCGCGCAATGATCAGCCAGCCCGATGTCTGCGCCATGGATTCGACGAGCAGCACGCCCGGCATCAACGGGTAGCCTGGAAAGTGACCTTCGAAGATGGTGTTGGTCTGGGGAACGTTCGCTTCGGCGCGGATCGTCAGTTCGGAAAGATCAAGGGCAATGATCCGGTCGATAAGCTGAAAATACTCAATCCGCATTGGGCCCCGACACTACGATCCTTTGGCGGCGACCAGCTCGTCGATGCGGGCGCTCAGGTTCTTCAGCACGAAATACTGCTCGGTGGTGGCTTTGCCCTCGTTGACCTCCTGGGTCCATTGCTCGAGCGGCATCTTGATACCGAACGCCTTGTCGATCGCAAACGCGATGTCGAGAAAATCCAGGCTGTCGATCCCCAGATCGTCGATGGCGTGGCTCTCGGGCTTGATCGTGTCGCGCGAAATGTCGCACGTCTCAGCAATGATATTGGCCACGGTGTCGAACGTTGAAGACATCGGTAAATCCCCGCTTGGAAACGCTTTTTAGGCCGCGCCGGGTGGCTGCGCGGCGCCGGGACCGACATTGGTTCCGGCCCGGTTTTCCCCCAGGAGAGAGCAGGTGCCCGTATAGCGACTTGGAACGGGCAGTTCAATGGTGGCGGTCTTGCGGCATCCACGGGTGTTTGACCGGCCGCCATGGCCGTGTTGGCCCGGTCGGTTGGCGATTCGGCCGCCGGCGTGACATTTCCACCCGGGCGAAAATCGGGCGCACTTTGTTGGCGGACATGTCTGCAACCAATGCCGCCCTTGCCGCGTTAGCGGGCTGACGATTCGTCTGGTCAACAAAACGCCACGGAGTTTGCGCGACATGGTCTCGGTGTCGCCACGCTGAGCGTGTGGTTCGACGTCGTCCCAACATTTGCCGGAGACTAGGAATGATCACTCGAACGCTTGGCGCGGCTTGTGTGCTTTGCCTCACCGTCGTGCATCCGGGACACGCTGAAAGCGGCATCGCTTCGGTCTATGCCTACGCTGGCTCCAAGACCGCAAGCGGAGAACGTGCCAATCCACGCTCGATGACGGCCGCCCACCGCACGCTGCCGTTCGGCACAAGGGTCGAGGTGGTCAATCAACGCAACGGCAAGCGGGTCACAGTGCGGATCAACGACCGCGGCCCGTTTATCAGGGGGCGGGTCATCGACGTGACACCGGCCGCGGCGAATGCACTCGGCTTCAGCGGGCTGGCGCCGGTCCGGATTGTCCGCAACGGCGGCTGATCAGCGCTGGCGCGGCGGCACGTCCACAGGTGTGCAGCCGGGCCGGCCGATCAGCACGCAATCCTGATTCTTGCGCATGTGCGCCATCACGTCGGCGATCCAGATACCGGCGACGATCAGCACGACGGTCGCGGCGAACGCCAGGCCGTTCATGATCATGCGGTGGCGGTAGTCGTCCGGCTCGTCCGGCCTGCGCTCGTATTCCTTGAGGTCGGACACCGGCGGCGGGATGTGGCGCACGAACAACGCGCCGCGCCGGCGGAACGGCAGCACATGGCCTTCCGATTCGTCAGAATTCTGCCGGGTCGCGGCGTTGTCCGTTGAGCGACGGTTCATGCGCGCATCTTATCACGGATTGCATGCGCCCGCCTGACGGGAACCGCCGGCCGATCCCGGTGTGGACGGTCGCAACCGCATCGGACTATAGAGAATTCATGAATTCGGCCGATCTTCGCCGCGGCGTGGTCGCATCGATGGCTGCCTACGCCGTGGCCCTACAGGCGTTGCTGTCGGCGTTCGCGCCGATGGCGTTGGCTGCTCCGGTCGACCCGCTCGCCGTTCTGTGCACGCACGATACCGATGGTTCGGGCGCACCGGCCCGCCACGACCATCCCTGCGCCGCGATCTGTGCGGCGATGGGACACGGCCTCGAGGCGCTGACGCCGCCCGCTGCCATGGCCATCGTGGTCCGGCCGCAGGCGGTGCTCGGCCGTGCGACGCCGGCGGACAAGGCGGCGCCGCGGCTTGCGCCGCGCGGGCCGCAGGTTCCACGCGGTCCGCCGCTCTCCTGAGCCGATTGGAATTTCCTCAACGCGGCAAGGTGGCGCGGCGCATCGCGCGCGCCGGAATCGACTTGGAGAACTCAGATGAAATCGCTGTTGCTGGCCGCCATTCTCGCGTTTGCGACCGACGCGGCCATCGCCCACGAATACAAGGCCGGTTCGCTCGAGATCAAACATCCCTGGGCGCGCGCCACGCCGAAGGGCGCGGCGGTTGCCGGCGGCTACATGACGATCATCAACAAGGGCACTGCGCCCGATCGCCTGCTTGGATTTTCGTCGCCCGCCGCCGGCAAATTCGAGATCCATGAAATGTCCATGGATAACGGCGTGATGAAGATGCGGCCGGTGACGAACGGCGTCGAGCTCAAGCCCGGCCAGACCGTCGAGCTCAAGCCCGGCTCGTATCATCTGATGTTCATGGGGCTGAAGCAGCCGTTCGAGCAAGGCAAGCGGGTCAAGGGCACGCTCGAGTTCGAGCGGGCCGGCAAGGTCGAGGTCGAATACGTCGTCGAGGCAATCGGCACGACTACGCCGTCCGAGCACGGCGGGATGCATCAAGGCCATTGAGCGGCGGCGGACGCCGGGACCTCCGGACGGATGTCGTGAGCTACGAGCTCTTGTAACCCGGAATGAAGCTTGCCATGTCGATGGCGTCGTAGCCCGGCACCGCGATCTCGTCGGGGTAATTGCTCTTGCGGGTGGCGTCGATCCCCATCTTGGTCACGAGGTTCGAGCCGCCGGCCGGATCGTAGGAGGCGGGGTCGAGCGGCGAGCCCTTGGCGTAGGGCACCATGAACGTGTCCTGATCGGCGCGCACCCTGGTGGCGATGGCGTGCAACACGTCGGTGTCGTTGTTGATGTCGACGTCGTGGTCGACCACCACCACGAACTTCAGGAACGGGTCCGCGACAAAAGCCGCCATGGCGGCGAGCTTGGCCTCGCCCTCCTGCATCTTCTCGATCGCCACGTAACAGATGAAGCGGAAGCGGCCGGCGCGCGGCACATTGACCGCGCGCACGGTCGGGCAGGCAATTTTGATGGTCTCCTCGATGAACGAGGTGCGGATCAAACCCGACAGCAGCAGATTGTCGGCGTGGCCGACGAAGGCGTTCTGGTAGAGCGGGTCGCGGCGGCGGGTGATCGCTTTGATCTCCAGCACCGGGTTCATCCGGCGCGGGCCATAGGTGCCGGGATACTCGCCGAATGGCGCCTCGGCACGCCGCTCAACCGGGCGGATCTCGCATTCCAGCACGATCTCGGCGTCGGCCGGCACGTCGAGCGGGATGGTCTTGCAGCGGAGGAGCGGCACCGGCCGCTGCAGCATGCCGCCCGCGATCTTGAGCTCGTCGGAATCGAGCGTCGAGAAGCAGAGCGCACCGATGAAGAACGCCGGGTGATGGCCGATCACGATGGCGATCGGGCAGGGCAGGCCGCGCTTCTCGTATTTCTTCCAGATGATGTTGCCGTCGGCGGTCTCCGAAAGCTGCACCCCAAGCAGGTTCTTGTCGTGCACCATGTGACGATAGATGCCGACGTTGTTGATACCGGTTTCGGGGTCGCGCATCACCGCAAGCCCCGCGGTGATGTACTTGCCGGCGTCTTTTTCGTGGTAGGTGCAAATCGGCAGTTCCTCGACGTCGACCTCCTTGCCGAGCGTGACGACCTCGTGCACCGGGCCGGTTGCCACCATCACCGGATCGATCGGGTGGGCCTGGCGCGCGGCGCATTCCTTGACGAAGGTTTTGACGTCGCCCGCATCCATACCGAGCGCCAGGCGAAGGCGCTCGAAGCTTGCGTGCATGTTGGCGACCAGCGGAATTCGCGATCCCAGCACGTTCTCGAAGATGACCAGCGGGAATCGTTCGTCGCGCTCCAGCCGCTCCAGGATGCCTGAGACGCCGAATTTCGGATCGACCGGCTGCTTGATCCGGATCACCTGTTCGGGGTGCTCCGCCTCCAGGAATTGGATGAAGCCACGCAGATCCGGCGAATAGGGTGAATTGGACAGCGTCATCGGTCGCGTTTGCAGCCTCCCCTGCAGCTCTAGGCGGGCTCCGCAAACGGCAGCGGCGCGTCCGGCGGGAGCTGGGCGCGAAACACGTTGAGCGTCATCGAGATCATCGCGTAATAGCCGCAGATGCCGACCAATTCGACCATGCCCTGGTCGCCGAGGAACGAATGCACGCGCCGATACGTCTTGTCGCTGGCGCGGCGGGTCTTATAGAGCTCGCGGACGAAATCGATGATCGCGCGCTCGTCCTTGGCGGCCGACTTCGGCTCACGGCCGGCCTGGATTTCCTTGATGGTCTGCGGCTTGACGCCGGCCTTCTCGGCCAGCGGCGCGTGCGCGTGCCATTCGTAATGCGCCTTCCAGATTTGCGCCGTCGCGCAGATCGCGGTCTCCGACAGCCGCGGCGACAGCGTGGTCTTGTAGCGCACGTGCGCGCCCAGCGCCTGCGCGATATGGCCAAGCTCGGGCGCGTTCAGCCAGATCTGGAATGGGCCGGTGAGTTTTTTCCGCACGCCGCGCGGGCCGGCGTAGATCGCGTCGCGCAGCGCCCGTTGCAACGCGGTCATCTGCTCGTCGTTAATCTCGGTCAGGCGATAAGGTGGGCGCTTGGCGGACTTCTTGGCAGCGGTCTTGGCCATTGGATTGCTCACAGGTGAGGGGAAGGTTGCGGCACCGGCATCGGCATCGATCGTTACGTGCCGACGGCGAGCGGCGCATGCATCTTGCGCAGCGCCGCGATCACCGACAAAGCAACGTTCTTGCCGGTCTTGGGATTTTCGGAGGGGATGTTCTCGATCGACAGGGTAAAGCGCGCGCTGTCGGAATCGACCTCGATGGAGTGGCAATTGCGGGTCACCGCCGGATCGGCCCAGATGTCGATCATGGTGCGGTCGGGCCCGATGCCGGCGAGCGACAGTGCCGCCGCGACGTTGACGTTGGCGGGGAAGCCGGCCGCGGCCTCGCGCGCGGTGCCGCTGAACACCAGCTTCGCGGTGTTGAGACCCTCGACCGAAATATTGTTCGTGACCAGATAGGGCGCGCCGACTAGACCGTTCGGCGGCTTTCGCGTCGTCATCCGCACCGAATGGATCGTGCCCTCGGCCGCGGCCGCCACCGCGTCGAGCCCGAGCAGCGCGCCGGTCGGCACCAGGATACGGCCGCCATGCTCCTTGGCGAGGTCGATCAGATCCTGCCGCGGCAAAAGCGCGCCGCAAGACAGCACCATCACCTGCTTGCCGGCCTCCAGCATCGGCCGGCAGATGCGCTCCAGCATGGCGGCCGGCGCGCATTCGATGGCGAGGTCGGCATGGTCGGGAAACGCGTCGAGCTCGACGATCGGGCAGTCGATGTTCTGTTGCTTGAGCCAGTCGCGGGCCTTTTGGGCGTTGCCGGTCGCGATGCAGGCGAGCTTCAGGCCCGGCAGGCCGTCGGTCAGCCGGCGCGCCACCGCGCGCCCGATGGCGCCCAGGCCTGCGATCGCGATGCGTGTCGAAGTCATGCTGGCTTGACCTCCCCGCCGTCCGTCATACGTGGCGTTGCGGGACGCCACAAGCGGCCTGATCCCGTCCGCGGCTTGACCGTCGCCGCGACCCTGGGCCAACTGTCGGTCACAACAGGAGGAAGACATGCTCAAGGTCCTGACCGGCGTTCTGGCCGGCCTCGTGGGGCTGACCGCGACCGCGGCCGCCCAGAACTATCCGACCCGTCCGGTCACCATGATCATCCCGTTCGCCGCCGGCGGTCCGACCGACGTGCTCGGCCGCATCGTCGGCGCCCGCATGAGCGAGTTGCTCGGTCAACAGGTCGTGATCGAGAACGTCGGCGGCGCCGGTGGCATGACCGGCTCTAAGCGCGTCTCGGACGCCCAACCCGACGGTTACACCACCGGGATCGGCACCGTCGGGACCCATGCCCAGGGCCAGACGCTGTACAAGCGGCCGCTCTACAACTCCCAGACCGACTTCACGCCGGTCGCGCTGCTCGCTCAGGTGCCGATCGTGCTGACCGTGCGCAAGGACCTGCCGGCGAAGGATTTCAGGGAGTTTGTCGCCTACGCCAAGGCGAACCAAGACAAGATGCAGTTCGGCTCGGCCGGCGCCGGGCTCGGCGACGCACCTCGGTTGCGTGCTGCTCAACTATCTGCTCAAGACCAACATCACCCACATCCCGTTCCGCGGCACCGGCCCTGCGATGGGCGAATTGCAGGCCGGGCGCATCGACTTCATGTGCGAGATTTCCTCGACGGCGAAGCCGCACATCGACGGCGGAACCGTCCGCGCGCTCGCGATCTTCAATTCGACGCGTTCACCGGCCCTACCGAATCTGCCGACGGCGGAAGAGCAGGGCACCAAGGACCTGATCGCCTACACCTGGAACGCGATCTTCCTGCCGAAGAATGCGCCCAAGCCGATCGTCGACCGCCTGAACAAGGCCGCGGTCGATGCAATCAACACGCCGGCGGTGAAAGACAAGCTCGCCGGGCTCGGCGCCGAGATCGCGACCGGCAACGAGACCACGCCGGAGTATCTCGCAAAGCTCGTCAAGGATGAGACCGAGAAGTGGGCGGTGCCGATCAAGGCGAGCGGTGTCACGGTCGAGTGAGGCGCTGCAACCGGACCATCGGAATGCGATCGGGCGACCACGAGGCCGCCCGATGCTTTGACAACAAGCGCCGATCGCGCCCCGAGCAAGCCCGACCGCGCATGGCGGAGTGTCAGCTCTTGCCGAACACGCGCTTGAAGATCGTGTCGACGTGCTTGAAGTGGTAGCCGAGGTCGAAGGAGGCCTGCAGATCCTTCGGCGATAGTGCCTTGCGGACCTTGGGATCGGCCTTGAGCAGGGTGAGGAAGTCGCCCTTGCCCTTCCAGACCGCCATGGCGTGCTTTTGCACCAGCTTGTAGGCGGTCTCGCGCGCCATGCCTTTCTGGGTGAGCGCGATCAGCACGCGCTGCGAGTGGACCAGGCCGCCGAGGCGATCGAGGTTCTTCCGCATGTTGCCGGGATAGACCACAAGCTTGTCGATCACGCCGGCCAGCCGGTTGAGCGCGAAATCGAGCGTCACCGTCGCGTCAGGGCCGATCATGCGCTCGACCGAGGAATGCGAGATATCGCGCTCGTGCCACAGCGCGACATTCTCCAGCGCCGGCGTGACGTAGGCACGCACCATGCGGGCCAGCCCGGTGAGGTTTTCGCTCAGCACCGGATTGCGTTTGTGCGGCATCGACGAGGAGCCCTTCTGGCCGGCGGAGAAGAACTCCTCGGCCTCCAGCACCTCGGTGCGCTGCAAATGGCGGATCTCGGTCGCGAGCCGCTCGATCGAGGCCGCGACCACGCCGAGCGTGGCGAAATACATGGCGTGACGGTCGCGCGGGATTACCTGGGTCGACACCGGCTCGACCGCCAGCCCCATGGCCTTGGCGACGTGCTCCTCGACGCGCGGATCGACCTGCGCGAAGGTGCCGACCGCTCCCGAAATGGCGCAGGTCGCCACCTCCTTCCGAGCCGCTGCGAGGCGCTCGCGCGCGCGTGAAAACTCCGCATAGGCGACCGCGAGCTTGACGCCGAAGGTCGTGGGCTCGGCATGGATGCCGTGCGAGCGCCCGATGGTTGGCGTCTTTTTATGCTCGTAGGCGCGGCGCTTGAGCGCCTTGAGCAGCTTGTCGACGTCGGCCGTCAGAATGTCGGCCGCGCGCACGAGCTGCACGTTGAAGCAGGTGTCGAGAATGTCCGATGACGTCATGCCCGAGTGCACAAAGCGGGCGTCCGGCCCGACGATCTCGGCCAGATGCGTCAGGAAGGCAATGACGTCGTGCTTGGTCTCGCGCTCGATCTCGTCGATCCGGGCGACGTCGAACTTGGCCTTGCGGCCCTTGTCCCAGATTGTCTTGGCTGCGGCCTTCGGCACGATCCCCAGCGCCGCCATGGCGTCGGCGGCGTGGGCCTCGATCTCGAACCAGATGCGAAAGCGCGTCTGCGGCGACCAGATCGCGGTCATCTCGGGACGGCTGTAGCGCGGGATCATCGGGCTCTCTCAGGCACGCCATGCCGTAGCATCCCCGTCGCGCGCCAGCAACGATGCGGGCGCGCCGGGCCGCGAAATCCTGGGAGATCGCGCGCTTGCTACGCCGCCAGCCTGGCGCGGTCGTGCGGCTGGCCGAGGTCGACCGGTGTCCCCTTCGGGATGATCATGGTCGGGTTCACCTTGGGGATCGAATAGTAGTTGATGACGTAATAGCGCGGCGTCACCGTGCCGGCGACGCCCGGCACCTGATAGAGCTCGCGCATGTAGTTCGACAGGTTCGGATAGTCGGCGATCCGCTGCTTGTTGCACTTGAAGATCGAGAAATAGGCGACGTCGAAGCGCACCAGCGTCGGAAACAGCCGCCAATCGGCTTCGGTGATCTGGCCGCCGACCAGATAGCGCTGCTTCGCCAGCCGCTCCTCCAGCCAGTCGAGCGTCGCAAACAGCCCGTCGTAGGCTTCCTCGTAGGCGGCCTGCGACCTGGCGAAGCCGGTGCGGTACACGCCGTTGTTGACGTTGTGATAGACGCGCTCGTTGACCATGTCGATCTCGGCGCGCAAAGCCTGCGGATAGAAGTCGGTGCGGTCGCCGGTGATGGCGTTGAACTCGGTGTTGAGCATCCGGATGATCTCGGACGACTCGTTGTTGACGATCTTCTTGGTCTTCTTGTCCCACAGCGTCGGCACCGTCACCTTGCCGGTATAGGTCGGATTGGTCGCAGTATAGGCCTCGTGCATGTAGTGGAAGCCGTTGACGGTGTCGGGCAGGCAATCCGGAAACTCCGGCTTGCTCTCGAACGTCCAGCCCTGCTGCTTGAGGCCCGGGATCGAATAGGCAACCGTGATCAAGCCTTCCAGCTTCTTGAGCGCGCGGTAGATCAGCGTGCGGTGCGCCCACGGGCAGCCGTGTGCGACGTACAGGTGATAGCGGCCCGGCTCGGCCTTGAAGCCCGATGCGCCGTCGGCGGTAATGCGGCCGCGAAAGACGCTGTCGACCCGTTTGAATTGCCCGGTCTCGCTGGTCTCCTGCGGCAGCTCGCCGTCGGTCCATTGGCCGTCGATCAATACGCCCATGGCTGTCCTCTTTTGTTCCGCACTGACGTTACACCGTAGCGCCCGCGCTTGTCGCGGCCATCCGAGGGACGCGCGCGGGTGCGACAATGCGGTGAACGTGACAGCCGTCGGGCCAACTGCCTATGCTGGACCATCCGCTGATAGGGACCAATCATGAAACCAACCATACTGCTCGCACTCCTGGTATCCGCATGGCTCGGCCAAGGCAGTGTCCCGGCCGCCGCGCAAAGCTGGCCCGAGCGGCCGGTAACGATGGTGGTTCCGTTTGCCGCGGGCGGTGGTACGGACTTGCTCGGGCGGATCATCGCCAAGCGGCTGTCCGAAGTGCTGGGTCAGCAGATCGTGGTCGAAAATGTCGGTGGCGCCGGCGGCATGATCGGTTCGGCGCGCGTCGTGAAATCGCCGCCCGACGGCTACACCATGGTGATCGGCACGACCGCCGATGCCATCAACCAAACGCTCTACAAGGCGCCGCTGTACAGTTTCGCAAACGACCTCGTGCCGGCCGGCTTGATGGGCGATCAGCCGACCGTTCTGCTGGCGCGCAAGGACTTTCCCGTTAGCGGCCTGCAAGAGTTCGCGGCCTATGTGAAGGCGAACCGGGATTCGGTGAAGAACGGTTCGGCCGGCGTCGGCTCGACCGGCCATTTGTTCTGCGAGCTGCTGCATGCGGCGCTTGGCATCAGCGGCGTAACCCATGTTCCGTATCGCGGCGGCGGGCCGGCGATGCAGGACCTGATCGCCGGCCGCTACGACTACATCTGCACACTGGGCCCGACCGGCAAGCAGCTGATCGAAGCCAACAACGTCAAGGGCATCGCCATCCTGCAGCCGAAGCGCTCGCCGGAGCTTCCGGGTCTGGCGAGCACGGCCGAGCAGGGGCTGCTCGGATTTCGATGTCCGAACCTGGTTCGGCCTATTTTTCGCCAAGGGCACGCCCGATCCGATCATCCGCAAGCTGAATGCGGCCCTGGGAGAAACCCTCGATTCCCCGTGGGTGCACGACCGCTTCAAGGACATCGTCGCCAATAAACTCCGAATATCTAAGAGAACTCGTCGCTACCGAACGTCGAAGAGCGCTCGCCGCGAATCATCTGAGCAGAGGGCTACGTCGACACCGAAACTCGCCGAACTCAGCATGTCCGAGCGGCTCAATCCAGCGACCGCACACTGGTTCATCCAGCAAGTTCGCAAACATACTTGCCGCGCAATGATGCGAAGCGGGCACTAGGCGGCTCCGCCGCTGCGTCGTGCCGTCGGATGAATAACGGCGGCATTTGCCGTGGCACCCGGGCTTCCAACCCCTTCGGAATGCGCCTACCATTTCCTTCGTTCGGGATTTATCTGGGGACGTCGGTCCAAACCCGAACAACAGGCGCGGCAAGCGCCGGACGTGCTCCAACGCGATTTATGTCGGCCCGCGACGGCCTTGGCTCCGCACGGGCTCAGGGAGGAAGCAATGGCCACGAACTTCACTGTGAACGGCAAGGCGGCGTCCACCGACGCTCCGCCTTCGACGCCTCTGCTGTGGGTGATCCGGGAAGGCTTGAAGCTCACCGGCACCAAATTCGGCTGCGGCACCGGGCTTTGCGGCGCCTGCATGGTGCACATCGATGGCAAGCGCGCCGTTCTCCTGCCAGACGCAGGTGTCGGAGATCGCGGGCAAGTCGATCACCACCATCGAAGGGCTGTCGCCTGATTCATCGCACAAGCTGCAGAAGGCCTGGCTCGCCGAGCAGGTGCCGCAATGCGGCTATTGCCAGTCCGGCCAGATCATGAGCGCGGCGGACCTGCTCAACAAGCAATCCGAAGCCGACCCGCGAGCAGATCGTCGAGCACATGAGCACGAACATCTGCCGCTGCGGAACCTATAAACGCATCGTTCGCGCGGTCGAGCGCGCCGCCCGGGAGGCGTGACATGAACCAGCGCATCAAGCATCAAACAGTCTCCCGCCGTCAGGTGATGATCGGCGCCGCCGGCCTGTCGTTTGCCATCGCGTTCGACGGCCGCGCCGGCGCCGCCGTTCTCGGCGCCGAGAAAACCGGCCAGACGCTCAGTCCGTGGGTCAGCATCGCGCCGGATGGCACGATCACCATCATGTCGGCCGCGACCGAGATGGGGCAGGGGTCGATGACCTCGCTGCCGCTGATCATCGCCGAGGAGCTCGACGCCGACTGGACCAAGGTGCGCATCGTGCCGGCCCCGCCGCAGGAGACGATCTACGGCAATCCGGGGTTCGGCGGCATGATGTACACCGCGGGCTCCAACGCGGTGACCAGCTATTACCGGCCGCTGCGGACCATGGGCGCGCAGGTGCGCCGCGTGCTGCTCGACAACGCCGCCCGTAAGCTCGGCGTGCCGGTCGAGGAGCTGACCACCGAGCCGAGCCTGGTGGTGCACGCCAAGTCGGGCCGCAAGCTCAGCTATGGCGACATCGCGGCCTTCGCCGAGGTGCCGGCCAAGGCGCCGGAGATCAAGCCTGACCAGCTCAAGAATCCCGCCGACTTCCGCTTGATCGGCAAGGACGTGATGCGGGTCGAGTTGCCGAGCAAGGTCAACGGCAGCGCCCAGTACGGCATCGACATCCAGGTTCCCGGAATGCTGTACGGCGCCGTGTTGCGGGCGCCGGTCGAAGGATCGGTCCCGGACAAGATCGACGAGTCCAAGGCGAAGGCGGTGGCCGGCGTCACGGCCGTCATCAGGCTGCCGCACGGCGTCGGCGTGGTGGCCGAAACGCCATGGGCTGCGTTCTCGGCGCGCCAGGCGCTGACCGCTTCGGTCACCTGGAGCCGGACCGGCGTGGCTTGGGGCTTCGACAGCGACAAGGGGCATGACGCCTTCGCGGCCGATGCCCGCAATCCGAGGCAGCCGGCGCGCGACTGGAGCGCGCAAGGCAATGCGCGTGGCGAGCTTCAGAAAGCCGCAAGCACGGTCGAAGCCGAGTATCGCTGCGACTACGCCTATCATGCGCAAATGGAGCCGCTGAACGCGGTTGCATCGGTGTCGCCCGCGGGCGATGCGGTCGAGATCTGGGCCGGCACGCAGAGCCAGACCACGGCCACGGAAGCGCCGGCCAAGCTCCTCGGCATTCCGCGCGACAAGGTGAAACTGCATGATCTGCTGATGGGCGGCGGCTTCGGCCGTCGCGGCAATCGCGACGTCGACTTCATCGTCGACGCGGTGATGCTGTCCAAGGAGATCGGAAAGCCCGTCAAGGTGATGTGGACGCGCGAGGACGACGTGCACAACGGCCGCTTCCGTCCGATGTCGGCGCACCATCTGCGCGCCGGCTTCGACGCCGCGGGCAAGCTCACCGCCTGGCAGCATCGCGTCGCGGCCGACCGCATCACGCCGTTCATGGATCCCGTGCGCTTCCAGGCAGGCGGCGGCCGGGACGGAATGGTGATGGCCGGCACCGATCTGCGCGGCTACGACGTGCCGCACCAGTTGGTCGAGCAGCTTTACCGCGACACCGGCGTCCGCACCAATCCGCTGCGTGGCATCGGCGTTACCGCGAACAAGTTTGCAACCGAGGCGTTCATGGACGAGGTCGCGCACAAGCGCGGCATCGATCCGCTCGCCTACCGGCTGGAGCTGCTCAAGGGCACGCCGCGAGCTCACAAGGCGGTAGAGCGCGTGGCGCAGATGGCGGAGTGGGGGCGAAAACGCGAGGGCCGCGCTCTCGGGTTGGCCTACATCGACTATTCCGGCAGCCAGGTTGCCGGCATTGCCGAGATTTCGCTCAACCGCGCGAACGGGCAGATCAAGGTGCATAACTTCTGGTGCACCATCGACTGCGGCGTTGCGGTCCAGCCGGACAATGTGGTGGCGCAGACCGAAGGCAGCATCGTCTACGGTCTCGGCATGACGATGAGCGAGCGCATCTCGATCAAGGACGGCGCGGTCGAACAGTCGAACTTCTACGACTATCACCTGCCGCGCATGAACGAGGTGCCGGAGATGCACGTGGAGCTGATCCAGACCGACAATCATCCGACCGGCGCCGGCCAGATGTCGACGCCGCTGATCGCGCCGGCGGTTGCGAATGCCTTTTTCGCACTCACCGGCGTGCGTCTGCGGCACACGCCGTTCACGCCGGACCGGGTGCTGGCGGCGTTGAAAACTTAAAGCCGCCACGCCGCGGTGTAACGCGAAGCGCCCGCCCTCCGGCGGGCGCTTTCGTCTGAACACGATGCTTTGGTTTGAAGCGGTCTAGGCCGCTTCGCCGCGCGCCAGCGCCGCGGCCTGGCGGATCGCCGCGATGTTGGAGCGATAGGCGGAGGCGCCGCCCTTGAACACGGCGGAGCCCGCGACCAGCGCGTTGGCTCCCGCGCGGGTCACCAGCGCCGCGTTGTCGGCGGTCACGCCGCCGTCGATCTCGATGTCGATCGGCCGGCCGGCGACCAGTGCCGCCACGCGGCGGAGCTTGTCCTCGGCGGCCGGAATGAACTTTTGCCCGCCGTAGCCCGGATTGACCGACATCACCAGGATCAGATCGACGATGTCGATGACGTGCTCGATGGTCTCGACCGGCGTTGCCGGGTTCATGGTGACGCCGGCCTTCTTGCCGAGCGCGCGGATCGCCTGCAGCGAACGGTGCACGTGCGGGCCGCTTTCAACATGCACGGTGATGATGTCGGCGCCGGCTTTGGCGAAGGCTTCGAGATGCGGATCGCAGGGCGCGATCATCAGATGAACGTCGAGCGTCTTCTGGGTGATCGGGCGCAACGCCCTGACCACGTCGGGGCCGAACGAGATCACCGGCACGAAATGGCCGTCCATCACGTCGAGGTGGATCCAGTCGGCGCCAGCGGCTTCGACCGCGCGCACCTCCTCGGCGAGCTTCGAGAAGTCCGAAGCCAGGATCGAGGGCGCGATGCGGAGCGGGCGCGGCATGGCGTGTCGGTATCACGCGGAGCGCAGACGGGCAACGCTCCGTCAACCGCCCGCGGACAGCCGTCGCAGCAGCGGCCGAGTGATTAGCGGCAGCGCGTAGATCGGGATCTGGATGAGTGCCACGTAGAGCCAGACCAGTTCGGGCACCAGCCCGGCCGCCGCGGCCAGCATCAGCCCGGTGTTGCGCGAGCCCGCGGCATGCGCCAGCGGGATTGCGGTGTCCAGGCCGGTTCGCAGAAACATCAGCGCGGTAAGCCCGCTCAGGCCGAAGGTCACCGCCGTGCTGAGCGCGAACAGGCCCAGCACCAGCATCGGCCGCTCGATGGTGTTGGCGAGCACGTCCCCCATTAGGGCCAGCGCAAAGGCGAGCAGCACAATGACATTGAGCCCATCGATGCGCTCGGCCTGGCGTTCGACCCAGGGCTTGCCCATCGCGGCGCGGACGGCCGCTGCGATGCAGGCGGCGCCCGCCAGCATCAGCACGAGGCGCAAGCCCAGCGCGACCGGCGACAGGGTCGCCGCCGGCCCGACGAAGGCCGCAACCATTGCCGGCGCCAAAAACGGCGTCACCGCCACGCAGGTCAGCAGCACCGCAAGCGTGATCGCGGCGTTGAGTCCCATCAGCGCCGCGAGCGCGGGCGACGAGAAGGTCGGCGGCGCCGCGGTGTTGAACATCAGCGCCAGCAACAACGCCGGCGATCGATCGGCAAGGCCGAGGACATGCAACAGGAGGCCGGCCAACACCGGCACGACCAGCATGGTCCAGGTCGCCGCGGCCAACAGCAGCCGCGGCCGCGCCAGCTGCGTGCGCAACGCCGCCGGATCGACGCGCAGGAAGGCAAGGCATAGCAGCAGGAACACCGTCTCGGCGAAGAACGGCCGGATCAGTGCGCCGACCGGCGGCAGTGCGATCCCGAGCAGGATCGAGGCGGCGACCGCCACTGTGCCGCGGCGACCGAGCCACACCAGCGCCGCGGCAAAGCGGTCGGCAATCCCCGAGACCACGTCCATGGCGGCGGGATAACAGTCGCGCTGGCGGCCGTCGAGGGCGTCGCTTACATAGGGGCGCGGGACGGCGCTGCTTCGCGCCACGCGAACCAGGCCGTCGAGGAGAATGCCATGCCGCGAGCCGATGTCATCGTACTGGGCGCCGGGATCGTCGGCACCTCGGCGGCGCTTCATCTGGCCAAGCGCGGGCTCTCGGTCGTGCTTTTGGACAAGCGCGGGCCGGGCGAGGAAACCTCCTACGGCAACGCCGGCGTGATCGAAGGCAACACGCTTTTCCCCCACGCCTTCCCGTCCAGCGTGCTCGCGCTGCTGCGGATCGCGCTCAAACAGGCGCCGGAGGCGAACTATCATTTGTCGTTTCTGCCGCAGATCACGCCATGGCTTTTGGCTTATCGGAGCAACACGCAGCCGGCCGGCAGCGCGGCCTTTGCCGAAGCGATGCGGCCGCTGTTCGCGCATGCGGTGAGCGAACACGAATCGCTGATGAGTCAGTCCGGCGCCATGCGCTATCTGCGCAAGGACGGCTGGATCAAGCTCTACCGCACCAAGGCGAGCTTCGAGGCGACGAAACGCGAGCGCGATCTGGCCACCAGCCTTGGCCTGCGCCATCGCGAGCTGAGCGAAGTCGAGGTGCGCGAGCTCGAGCCGTCTCTGGCCCCGGTGTTCGACCACGCCGTGCATTGGCCGGACGCGGCGAGCGTGTCCAATCCGCTGGCGGTGACCAAGGCCTATGCGGCGCAGTTCGTCCTGCTCGGCGGCGTCATGCTCAAGGGCGACGCGCGCACCTTGCACAGGTCCGGCGATCACTGGCGGGTGGACACCGACGAAGGTCCGGTCGACGCCAAGCAGGCGGTGATTGCACTTGGACCCTGGTCGTCGGACGTGCTCGGCCCGCTGGGCATCAAGCTGCCGCTGGCGTGGAAGCGCGGCTATCACCGCCATTTCCGTCCCGCCGGCAACGCCGGTCTCACCCGGCCGGTGGTCGACACCGACAACGGCTATTGCCTCGCGCCGATGGAGCAGGGCATCCGGCTCACCACCGGCGCCGAATTCGCCGACCGCGACGCGGCCCCGACGCCAGCGCAGTTGAACCGGCTGCTGCCGGCCGCCCGCGAGCTGTTCCCGCTCGGCGAGGGCATCGAGGCGCAGCCGTGGCTCGGCTCCCGGCCTTGCTTCGCCGATTCCCGGCCGGTGATCGGTCGCGCGCCCGGCGAGCCCGGCCTGTGGCTCGATTACGGGCACGCCCATTGGGGCCTGACGCTCGGGCCGGCGAGCGGTCGTCTGCTGGCCGAAATGATGACCGGGGTGGTGCCTTATTGCGATCCCGCGCCTTATTCGGCGGAGCGGTTCGCGCGCTAAGCCTGTTGTGGTCTAGCCAAACCTGTCGCGCCAGCAGGGCAGGGCGCCGGGAAACGGCAACGCTGTCGCCTCGTAGATGGCACGGGCCACCGCGCGAGCCAGCACATTGGCGGCGAGCGCGCCAAGCTCGGTCAATTCGCTGACCGGATTGCCAAGCTCGCGCCGTCCGGTCGCCGCCGCGAACACGGTGTCGCCGTCGAGCGCGGTGTGTGCCGGATAGATGGCGCGCGCCAGCCCATCCTGGGCCATGACCGCGAACTGCTTGGCCTGCGCCTTGCTAAACGCCGCATCGGTCGCGACCATGGCGATGGTGGTGTTCTCGCCGGCGCGGCCCTTGGCGTGCGGAACCATCGCCTCGGCCGGCACCCTCGCCGGAAAGCCGTGACCGCCGAACTCGCGGTTCTGTTCGAACGGCGCGGCCCAGAACTGCTTGCCGGCACCGACCGTGACGCTGCCGCAGGCATTGACTGCGACCAGCGCTCCGACCGTATGGCCCTCGCGCGTGACGGCCGAGGCCGAGCCGAGCCCGCCCTTGAGATTGACCGTTGTCGCGCCAAAGCCCGCGCCGGCGCTGCCGAGCTTGAAATCGAGGCCGGCGGCTTGCGTTGCCGCATAGCCCAGGTCGCGGTAGGGCGGAAAGCGATCCCAATGCTTGTCGCCGCCGTTTTGCATGTCGAACAGCACCGCGCCGCTGACGATCGGAATACGGATGTCGCCGACCGGGAAGCCGCGGCCCTGCTTGCGCATCGCCGCCTGGACGCCGGAGGCGGCGTCGAGGCCGAACGCCGAGCCGCCGGACAAAATAACGGCGTCGATCCGCTCGACCGTGCGGTGCGGATCGAGCAGGTCGGTCTCGCGCGTGCCCGGCGCGCCGCCGCGCACGTCGACCGCGGCGACGGCGGGTTCGTCGAACACGATCGCGCTGACGCCGGAGGCGAGCTGGGCATCGTCGGCGTTGCCGACCTTGAGGCCCGCTACGTCGGTGATGAGATTGCGCGCCAAGGCGACCTCATTTGTTCAAGTGAACCCCCTCCACATTCCTCCCCCCTTCAGGGGGAGAAAGACCGCGCTGCGAGTCCTCCCTCCCCCTGTAAGGGGGAGGGATGGGGTGGGGATCGCGTTTCACTTCCGTATCACATCGCTGCGACAGCGGTCCTGGCGAACTTGCACACTCGCGCGGCGCCATGCATCAAGGCGCCATGACTCCGGACGTGACCTATCTGGCGGCGCTGTTGGCGGGGCTGGTGAGCTTTCTGAGCCCCTGCGTATTGCCGCTGGTGCCGCCGTATCTGGTCTATCTTGCCGGCACCTCACTCGAGCGGATCGCCGACGGCGAGCCCAAAGCCGGCTCGATGACCGGCTCGATGCACGACACGGTGCTCGCCGCGCTGCTGTTCGTCGCCGGCTTTTCGACGGTGTTCATCGCGCTCGGCGCCAGCGCCAGCGCGGTCGGCTCCTTGATCCGCGCCTGGTCGTTTGAGCTTTCGATCATTGCGGGCCTGGCCATCATCGTCATGGGCCTGCACTTCCTTGGCATCACCCCGATCGCGTTGCTCCAGCGCGAGAAGCGTATGGCCGTCGCCAGGCCGGTCGGTCGGTGGGGCGCCTACGCGATGGGGCTTGCCTTCGCGTTCGGCTGGACGCCCTGCATCGGGCCGATCCTGGCCGCGATCCTTGCGGTTGCGGCATCGGAGGCGACGGTGACCAAGGGCGCAAGCCTGCTCGCGGTCTATTCCGCGGGGCTCGGCATTCCGTTTCTGTTGGCCGCGGTGGCGATCGAGCCGTTCGCGGCATTCCTTGCCCGCTTTCGCCGCCACCTGGCGCATGTCGAACGGGTGATGGGCGGGCTCTTGGTGGTCACCGGCCTTGCATTCCTCACCGGCTGGATCTCGACCGCCAGCTTCTGGCTGCTGGAAGCGTTCCCGGTGCTCGGCCGCATCGGTTGAGGCCGCGTCGGCATCGCCAATGAAAAGCCCGCCCCGTTGCCGGGGCGGGCTCTCATCAGTGACGTAAGGTTGGTTACGAGCCCTTGCCGGCGGGGATCTCGTCGTACTTGCCGTCCTTGCTCCAGCGATAGAACACGTAATCGACCGTGGTCATGTCGCCCTTCTTGTCGTAGCTGATCGGGCCCAGCACCGTGTCCCACTTGCCGCTGCGGATGGCCTCGGCGACCTTCTTGCCATCGGTGGTGTTGGCCTTCTTGGCGGCCGCCGCCCAGATCTGCATCGCCGCGTAGGTGTAGAGCGTGTAGCCCTCCGGATCGACGCCCTTGTCCTTGAACCTCTTCACGATCGCCGCCGCCTGCGGGCGCTTGCGCGGGTCGGAGCCGAAGGTGAACATCATGCCTTCGCCGGCCGGTCCGGTGATCGACCAGAACTCGTTGGTGGCGATGGCGTCGCCCGAGATCATCTGGCTCTTCATGCCCTGGTTGCGCATCTGGCGCAGGATCAGGCCGGCTTCGGTGTGGTAGCCGCCGACATAGACCACGTCGATCGCGGCCGCCTTCATCTTGGACACCAGCGCGTTGAAGTCCTTGTCGCCCTTGGTATAGGCCTCGTACATCTTCTCTTTGGCGCCGGCTTTGTTGAGCGCCTTCTTCATCTCGTCGGCCAGCCCTTTGCCGTACGTCGTCTTGTCATGCAGGATGGCGACGTTCTTGCCCTTGTAGGTCTTGGCGACGTAGTCGCCGGCGACCTTGCCCTGCTGGTCGTCGCGGCCGCAGACGCGGAACGTGTTCCACAGGTTGCGATCGGTGAACGTCGGGTTGGTCGACGCCGGGGTGATCTGCACGACGCCGCCGTCGGCATACGCCTCCGACGCCGGGATCGACGACGACGAGCAATAGTGCCCGGCGACGAACGGCAGCTTCTGGCTCGCGAACTTCTCGCCAACGGCGCGCGCCTGCTTGGGATCGCAGGCGTCGTCGCCGATTGTGAGCGCGAGCTTCTTGCCGAGCACGCCGCCGGCCGCATTGATGTCGGCGATGGCGGCCTCGGCACCGTTCTTCAACTGGGTGCCGAACGACGCCTCCGCGCCGGTCATGGGTCCCGCCACGCCGACGGTGATGTCCTGCGCGGACGCCGTGCCCGCGAACGCCAGGCCGGCGGACAGCGCCAGGCCGGCAAGCCACATCGTTTTCATACCAATCTCCTTGAGTTGCGGACCTCTGTTCTCATGGTCGCCCCGGCCGCGTGGGCCGTCCAGAAAAATCGGGCCACGCGGCATTGTGTCCGGTTTTGGCGGGCCGGTCACCGGGTCATGTGGACGGTCGCGGGCGGTTTCGGCTGGGAATTTCTTCGTCTGGCGCGCGCTCCCGCCAGGTCAGCGGCCCGGTGCGCTCATAAAGCCAATAATACTGGCTCGCCATCTGGCCGGCGCGGGTCATCCGCCAGGCCAGCGCGCCGACCAGCAGCAGGTAGAGCGTGTCGACGGCGTAGGAGGCGGGCGACAGCAGCGTCGCCTCGAACAGCGCGAAATGCACGAAACGCACCGCCGCGCCGAGCAGCAGCATATAGGCCACCGCATGCCAGAACGGCCGCCAGGTCTGGGCGATGGCGCGACCGGCGAGGAACGCCGCTCCGCCCCCGATCAGGCCGGTGACCAGGATGACCTGGAGCAGGGTTTCCGATTCGTAGAGATCGTCCATCGCCGCCTTATAGACCGTCCGGCTCAGGTCTTCATTCCGAACAACCGCGCGGCGTTGCCGCCGAGGATTGCGGCCTTGTCGCGGTCGTTCAGCGTCGTGGTGGCGAAGATATGGTCGACCGGCCGCTGCTGCCACGGGATCGGATGGTCGCTGCCGATCATGATCTGGCTCGCGCCGACCTGCGCCACCAGATGGCGCAGCGCCTCGGGCGTGAACACCAGCGAATCGAAATACAGCTGGTTGAGATACTCGGTCGGCTTCTTCTTCAGCTTGATGTTGGGGTCGCACTGGTCCGGCGACACGAAGCAGGCGTGGTCGGAGCGCGGCGCGTAGGACGGCAGATAGCCGCCGCCGTGGGCGGCAATGATCTTCAGGCCGGGGAACTTGTCGAGCGTGCCGTCAAAGATCAGGTGCGAGAGAGCGATGGTGGTATCGAGCGGGTTGCCGATGGTGTTCGATAGCCAGCCGTTGCCCTTGAAGCGGGCGGCGAGCTGCGGCGTGCTCTGCGGATGGATGAACAGAACGGCGCCGAGCTCCTCGGCCTTGGCCCAGACCGGATCGAAGCGCTGAGCCGAGAAGTCCTCGCCGGCCACGGTTCCGCCAATCGCGGCGCCCTTCAAGCTTTGCTTCTTCATCGCGTGTTCGAGCTGCGCTACCGCGAGATCGGGGAATTGCAGTGCGAGCGAAGCGTAGGCCGCGAAGCGCTCCGGCCGCGACGCGCACAGCTCAGCGAGCTTCTCGTTCTGGATTTTGACGATCGCTGCGGCCGTGTCGCGGTCCTTGCGATACCAGAACGGGTTGATCGACAGCACCTCCATGTCGATCGCCATTGCGTCCATGCTCTTGATACGCTCATCGACCGCGAGCACGCGGGGATCGACCACCCGGGTGCGCGGCAGCACGTTGGCGGCGTCGCTGCCCATGAGGTCGAGCGCCTCCTGAAACCAGCAGTGCGCGTGCACGTCGATGGTCTTGATGCGCTTGCCGCGGATCGTGATCGGCAGGCGGCGGACCGCGGGCTCTCGCGCATGGGCCGCGTCCAGCATCCCGCAGCTGCAGAACGCGATGCCGCTTGCGGTGCGTTTGAGGAAATCCCGGCGCGTCGACATCGCATTCTCCTCGCGCCCGGCTATGCATCCGCCGGTTGGTCGCTATTATCGATGAGTGAACCAAGGCGTCGCAATGCCGAAATCGTCCCGTCCGAATTTTCTCCTGTTCATCACTGATCAGCACCGCGCCGATTTCCTCGGCTGCTATGGCCATCCGGTTCTCAGGACGCCGCATATCGATTCGATCGCGGCGCGCGGCACCGCGTTCGACCGGTTTTATGTCGCAAGCCCGGTGTGCCAACCGAACCGTGCGTCACTGATGACGGGACGCATGCCGTCGGTGCATGGCGTGCGCAGCAACGGCATTCCGCTGTCGATGAACGCGGTGACCTTCGTCGATCTGTTGCGCGACGCCGGCTACCGCACGGCGCTGATCGGCAAGAGCCATTTGCAGAACTTTACGCCGCACCCGCCGATCATCAAGCGCGCCGAGCCGCGCACCGGCTACCACGAGCCGACGGCGGGGCTGCAGCAGGCGCTGCGCCACGATCTCGCCGACGCCAAATACGAGCAGGAGACACCGGAGTACTGGACCAGGCCGAGCGCGCATGTGCAGACGCCGTTCTACGGCTTCGATCATGTGACGCTGGTGCGTGCCCACGGCGACGAGGCTGGCGCCGACTATGACCGCTGGCTCGACGCCCGCGATCCGAAGGCGAGGCGCCTGCTTGGGCAAAAGAACAGCCTGCCGCACGATTACAGCGTGCCGCAGGCCTATCGCACCCAAATCCCGGCCGAGCTCTACGCCACCGCTTTCCTGGGCGAGCGCGCCTGCGCCTATCTCGAACAGGTCAAGGACGACGCGCCGTTCTTTCTGATGGTGTCGTTCCCGGACCCGCATCATCCGTTCAATCCGCCGGGGCGATACTGGGACCTGTACAAGCCCGAACAGTTCAGGGTGCCCGAGGCGTTCACCCGCAACGACTGGACGCCGCCCGCGCTGGTGCAGAATATCTTCAAGCAGCGCGATGCCGGCACCGCCAATCTCACCGGCATGGGCACCATCGGCGTTTCCGCGCGCGAGGCACAGGAGGCACGCGCGCTCACCGCGGGCATGATCGCCTGTATAGACGACGCGGTCGGCGCGGTGCTGGCCGCGCTCGATGGCAGCGGGCGGCGCGACGACACCGTGGTGATGTTCACCAGCGACCACGGCGACCATCTCGGCGATCATCGGCTGATGCTCAAGGGCGCCGAGCAATATCAAAGCATCGTGCGGGTGCCGTTCATCTGGGCCGACCCGCGGGCCAGCAACCAAGCCAAGCGGAGCGATGCGCTCGCCTCCACCATGGACATCGGCGCGACCGTACTCGACCGCGCCGCGATCGAACCCGCAACCGGCATGCAGGCCAAGAGCTTTCTGCCGGTCGTCGACGGCGGCCGGCCGGTGCGCGACAGCGTGCTCATCCAGTACGACGGCCAGCCGCCGCTCGCCGGCACCAAAGAGCCGGCGCGGGTGCACAGCCTGATCGACGGCCGCTACCGCGTCAGCGTGTTCCATGGCACCGGCTGGGGCGAGCTCTACGATTTGCAGGACGATCCCGGCGAATTCGACAATCTGTGGGATAATCCGGCGCATGCCAAAACCCGCTCGCGTATGATCGAACAACTGCTGTTGGCCGAGATCGAGCATGTCGATCGCGTGCCACTGCCGACGCGGCGGGCATGATCGAGACCGAAAGGGAGAACGACGTGATGCGCAAAGCCATCGTCGCCGCCATGATCGCGCTGGGGCTGACGGCCGCCGGACCGTCGTCGGCGCAGGACTATCCGTCGCGCCCGGTGCGCATCGTGGTGCCGTTCGCAGCCGGCGCCGGCAACGACCTGCTCGGCCGGCTCGTTGCGGCGGAGCTGACCAAGCGCCTGGGCGGGCAGGTCTATGTCGAGAACAAGCCCGGCGCGGCCTCGCAGCTCGGCACCGACCTGGTCGCGAAATCACCCGCTGACGGCACCACGCTGCTGTGGACGGCATCGGACGGGCTGTCGGTGCTGCCGGCGGTGAAGCCGTCGGTGCCCTATCACATTCCCGACGATTTCGCCTTCATTGCTTCGCTGACCCGCATTCCGTTCGTCATTGCGCTCAATCCCAAGGTGCCGATCAAGACGATCGCCGAGCTGGTCGCTTACGCCAAGGCCAATCCAGGCAAGCTCAACTTTGGCAGCGCCGGCCCCGGCAGCGCGCCGCACATGGGCCTCGCGCTGCTCGGCACCGCCGCCAAGATCGACATGGTGCACGTGCCGTTCGGCGGGCTCGGCCCCGCCCTCAACGCCGTGATGGCCGGGACCGTGGATCTGTCGCTCACCACCGTGCCGTTCGCGAAACCGCAGGCCGAAGCCGGCACCATCCGCGTCCTGGCGATCACGGGCACGGCGCGCGACCCGCAGCTGCCCGATGTGCCGACCTTGCAGGAGTCCGGCCTGCCGGTGACCACGCAGGTGTTCTTCGGCCTGCTCGCGCCGGCGCAGACCCCGGAACCGATCCTGGCGCGGATCCGCAAGGAGATGGCCGAGATTGCCAAGGAGCCGGCCGTGGTCGAGCGCCTGAAGACGCTGGGCTATCCGGCGAGCTATCTGGCCGGCGACGCCTACCGCGACATCATCCTCAAGGATCTGGAGCAATGGCGCACCGTCGCCAAGGCCGCCAACATCAAGATCGAAAACTAGGGTCACGGCTGCGCGTGCTCTGCTCGCGAAGCTTGATCAGGGCGTTGAGCGTGCGATTGACCGGCGTCGCGATGCCGAGCGCCTCGCCGTGACGGACCACAGCGCCGTTGAGATGGTCAATCTCGGTCCGCTTGCCCTTCCGGATGTCCTGGGCGGTCGATGACACCGTCACCGGCATTACCTCCGCAAGCTTTAGCGCGGCGTCCGCGATGTCGCGGGGCAGGCGGACGCCTTTGGCTTCGGCGACACGAGTTGCTTCGGCGATCGCGTCGAGCATGACGCGGCGGACCTCGGGCATCGCCACCATCTGTGCGTATGGGGCTTCCGCCAACGCCGAAATGGCGTTGTAGGCGCAATTCATCACCAGCTTCGACCAGAGCTCGGCCTCGATGTCGTCGGAGATTTTCACCGGCACACCGACGCTCGCGAAAATCGCGGCGATCTCCCGCGGCAGGCTTTGGTCGGAGCGATGCTCGGCGGTCTGGCCGATCACCAGGCTGCCGCCACCGGTATGCTGGACAAATCCCGGAGCCGGCATCTGCGCCGCCGCATAGACCAGCACCGGCAACACCGGATTCTGGGTGTGAGCGCGGATGCGCTCGACGTTGTCGACGCCGTTCTGCAGGCTGAGCAAGACGGCTTCCGGTGCCAGATGCGGCGCCATGGCCTGTGCGGCACTGTCGGTGTCGGGACTTTTCACGCAAAACAGCACCAGCCGGGCGTCGGCCACCCCGGCGATACGATCGGTCGCAGCGACCGTGATGCACTCCTGGCGGCCGAGGCTTTCGAACAGCAGGCCGTTTTTGTTGATGGCGTCGACATGCGGCGCGCGGCCGATCAGCGTTACGTCATGGCCGGCGCGCGCCAGCATGCCGCCGAAATAGCAGCCGATCGCACCGGCGCCCACCACTGCAATTTTTGACTTCGTCATCGAAATCGATCGGGAAGCTAGCGCGTGCTGCCGCGGTCCTCGGCGGAGAAGCCCGAGGCCGTCACCAGCCGGCCCCAACGTTCGATCTGCTGCTTGATGTTGGGCAGAAGCTGCAGGCCGGTTTCGGCGACCACGTCGAACCCCTGCGCCTCGAGCTTGCTGCGCACCTCGGGATCGGCGTGGGCGACCCGCGCCGCATCGGTGTAACGCTTGATGATGTCGGCGGGCGTGCCCCGCTTCACCAAGAGCCCGAACCAGACCCGCGCGGTGAACTCCGGATAGCCCAGTTCGGCGAAGGTCGGCACGTCGGGCAGGAGCTTGTGGCGGGTCGGGCCGGTGGTCGCGAGGATGCGGAGCTTGCCGGCCTGCGCCTGCGGCGCGGTGGTGTTGACCTGGGCAAAGCCGAATTGCGCGTGTCCGGCCACTAGTGCGGTCGATTGCAGGCCAGAGCCGCGATAGGGCACGTGGGTGAGGTCGAGGTCGAACTTCTCGTTCAGTTGAAAGCCGAGGAAATGCGAAGGCGTGCCAGGCTGGTACGACGAATAGCTGAGCTTTCCCTTGTTATCCTTCGCCCATTTCAGGAACTCGGCGAAGGTCTTGGCCGGCACGTCCGGATGCACGGCGAACACCAGCGGCGCCTCGACGCCGCGAATGAACGGCGTGAAATCGTCGATCGACCAGCGCTGGTTCTTGAATGCGTTGGGGTTGATCTCGGTGAACGCCTGGGTGCCGATCCAGACGTATTGCCCGTCGGCCGGCTGGTCGGCGATGAACTGCGCCGAGTTGTTGCCGTTGGCGCCGGGCTTGTACTCGACGATGATGGTCTGCTGCAGCGCCTTCGCCATCGGCTCGGACACGATGCGGGCGTAGGGGTCGATGGCGCCGCCGGGCGCGGTGCCGATGATGAACCGGATGGTGCCGGACTGGGCCACCGCCGGTGCGGCCGAAGCCGAGACCATCAGCACTGACGCCAGCACCAGGGCCGCTCGCAATCGCCACGTCATGGTCAGCTCCGGTGTTTTGCAGGGTAACCGGCGTATCGCAATTGTCCAAGCCGGGGCGGGCACTTAGCCCCACCATGGATCGAAAATGGAACATCGCCGTTAGTGCTGCATGCGCGTGACGATCATGCACAACCCGAGCGCCGGCCAGGGTCAGGTGAAAAAGAAGGACCTGATCGCAGCCTGCAAGCTGGCTGGCCTCTCGGCAAGCTATTACTCCACCAAGGCCGAGGGCTGGAAAAAGGCGCTGCGCAAGCGCGCCGATCTGGTGGTGGTGGCAGGCGGCGACGGCACGGTGTCCAAGATCGCCTGCCAACTGGTTGGCCGCGACGTGCCGCTCGCCATCGTGCCGCTCGGCAACGCCAACAACATCGCGCGCTCAGTCGGCATCGCCGGCACCCTGCACGAGCTCGCCGAAAGCTGGATCCACGGACACAAGCGGTCGCTCGACATCGGGCTTGCGTTTGGCGCCTGGGGCAGCCGCAAATTCGTCGAGGCGGTGGGCGTCGGCCCGCTCGCCTATATCATCGAGAACGACAGCGAATCCGATAAGAAGCACGGCGCGGACAATCTGCGCCAGGGCCGCAAGGAGCTGCGCCAGGCGTTCAAGAAGGCTGAGGCGCTGGACTACCGGCTCGAGCTCGACGGCAAGGCCGTGGCCGGCAGGTTCGTCGCGATCGAGGTCGCCAATATCCCCTACACCGGCCCGGGCCTCGAACTGGTGCCGAAATCCGACCCCGGCGATAGCGTGCTCAACGTCGTGTGCGTGCGCGCCGCCGAGCGCGACAAGGTCGTGGCGTGGCTCGAAGCGCCGCATGAGAAGCGTTCGCCGCTGCACGCCAAGCGCGGGCGAAAGCTCTCGTTCCGATGGCAAAGCGGTCCGCTGCGGATCGACGACGGTGTGATCCCGGCGCCCAACGACCCGGAGCTCGTCACTGTCGAGCTGGCGGGGACGATCAAAGTGATCGTACCGGCCAAGGCCAACGGCGGCGGCAAGAAGGGCGATACCGGCCGCAACAGCAAGAGCGGGAAAAATGGCAAAAACAGCGCGAAAACGCATGGCTGACACCGCGGAGCACAAGCGCATGGTGGAGGTCGGCGACGCCGAGCTCGACGCGATCGAGCGGACCGCCGTCGAGCTGGCTAACCTCGCTGCCGCCGAGATCGTGACCACGCTCGGCAGCCTTTTGTCGGTGCGCTACAAGGGCGATCCCCAAGGCGAGATGGCCTGGCGCGACCCGGTGTCCGAGGTCGACCGCCACGTCGAGGTGTTGATTCGCGCGCGCCTGGCCGAGCGGTTTCCTGACCACGACATCATCGGCGAAGAAATGGACGAGCGGCCGGGGCGCGATCACGATTTCGTCTGGGCGATCGATCCGATCGACGGCACCGCCAACTTCGTCAATGGCTTTCCGCTGTTCGCGGCTTCCGTCGGCGTGTTGTTCCGCGGCCGGCCGGTCGTCGGCGCGGTCTGGTGCTCGACCAGCCACAAGCTCACCGCCGGCGTCTATCACGCTCGCGACGGTGGCGGGCTCTGCTTCGACCACGCGCCGGTGACGCACGCCGCCAACCCCAACGTGCGCCGAGGACTCGGCGGCCTGTCGTCATCCGCCGCCGCGAGCTTTGTGGTCGCGCCCTGGGACGTGCGGGTCACCGGTTCCGCGGCTATCGAATGCGCCTTCGTCGCCGCCGGGCTGTTGCGCGCCGCGCGCTTCGAGCGGCCGAACCTCTGGGACGTCGCGGGCGGGCTCGTGCTGGTGCGTTCAACCGGCGGCGAAGTATGGCAGCGCTCGGGCGAGGGCTGGGTTCCGATGCAGCACTTCGAGATGTCGCCGCGTGAAACGCCCGACCTTCGGTTGTGGCATCGCGCGTTGATTATCGGCCCGGCGGCGGAGGCCGCGCGGCTGTCCGAACTTTCCGCGGCCTGAGCCGACATTTTCGCCGCGCCGGGGAACATCGCTCGGCGTCCGGCATTGCCGAGGCGCGGGGGCGCCCCACCCAGAGGTTCACATCATGCAAAGCACGACCACGCTTGAGAACAAGGAAACCGCTTCGTTGATCGGCAGCGACAAAGTTGAAGGAACAGCGGTCTTTGGCGCCGACAACGAGCGGATCGGCGAGATCAAACGCGTGATGATCGACAAGATGAGCGGCAAGGTCGCCTATGCGGTGCTGAGCTTCGGCGGCTTCCTCGGCATCGGCGAAGATTATTACCCAGTGCCATGGCCGGCGCTGAAATACGACACCAATCTCGGTGGTTATGTCACCGGCATGACGCAACGCCAGCTCGACGCCGCGCCGAAATATAACGAGGCCACCGGCTGGAACTGGACGCGCGAGAACGACCAGCGCGTGTACGACTACTACCGGGTCGCGCCGTATTGGGGCGCTTAGGTCGTCAGCACAACGCGGCGATGCAAGGCGGTCTTTGCGGCCGCCTTTTTCGCGCGCCGTGACCTCTCCGTATCCGGATACCGACATTGCTTTGACGATTGCAAACGAGCCGTGAATTTTTTCATGAAACTTGTTGCGACGGTCGCGCACGCACCGCCAGTCGGGATTGAGATCAAGCGCACCGAAAACTTTGGGATTGGCATAGAGATTTTTCATTGCGGCCGCCGCATTGGGACCGAACTGGCGGCGCTAGATCGCGCGACCAACACATACGGCCCGCGTCGTACGACGAATGGCCGGTTGCACCCAGGGCGGCTGCTGCCGCCCGCATTTCGAGGAGCGCGCGATGTCTTGTCAGATCAAGCGGCTGCGTTTCGTCTTCGGTCTCACGGTTATCGGATTGCTGCTGGCCACCGGCGCGGCAAGTCGCGCTGAGGACGCGCAACAACACGCTACGCTGCACGGCAAGGATGCCATGAGCGCGATGGCAGCTGCGAGTCGGTTCGAAGCGACCGATGTCGATGGACTGACTCTCAGAATCGGATTTTTCGATCTTCCTGCGCGAGGATTGCCCGCCGGATCTGAGGAAGAATGCGCTGCAACGCCTCTGGCATTTGTTGCCGCGGAACGAGGTCCAGGTCGGCGACGCCTTTTAGAAAGGCCGGCTGTGGCTCAGCGTCGGCCGCCCTCGAGATAGGCCGCGCGCACCTCCGGTCGCTCCAGCAATTCGCCGCCGCGGCCGGATAATGTGATCTCGCCGTTGACGATGACGTAGCCGCGGTGCGCGAGCCTGAGCGCATGGAAGGCATTCTGCTCGACCAGCAGCACGGTCAGGCGGTCGCGCTCGTTCAGCTCGCGGATGGCGCGGAAAATCTGCTTCGCCAGCATCGGCGCGAGCCCGAGCGACGGCTCGTCGAGCAGCAGAAGCCGCGGGCGGCTCATCAGCGCGCGCCCGATCGCCAGCATCTGCTGCTCGCCGCCGGACAGCGTGCCGCCGCGTTGGTGCAAGCGCCGGTCCAGCAGCGGGAACAGCGTGCAGACGCGTTTGAGGTCGGCGGCGAAATGCGCCGGCTCGGTAACGGTGGCGCCCATTTGCAGGTTTTCCAGCACCGTCATGCGCGGGAAGATGCGCCTGCCCTCCGGCGATTGCGCGATGCGGAGCTTGGCGATCTCGTGGGTCGGCAGCTGCGTGATGTCGCGGCCGTCGAAGGCAATCGAGCCTTCGCGCGCTCGCGGCGAGCCGAAGATCGTCATCATCAACGTCGACTTACCGGCGCCGTTGGCGCCAATCAGGGTGACGATTTCGCCCTCGTTGACGTCGAGGTCGACGCCCTTAAGCGCCACGATATTGCCGTAGAAAGTCTTGACGCCGCGGATGGCGAGCAGGGGCGCGGTCATGGGACAAGGCCCTCCGCCCGTGCCGCTGGCTCGGCGGTGCGCCCTCTCCCCGCTGGGGAGAGGGCTGGGATGAGGGGGCCTAGGATTCTCGACAAGCTCACGGCCGGACCCCTGCTTCGGCCGCGGCCACCTCTTCGTCCTCGACCCCGAGATAGGCCGCGATCACCTTGGGGTCGTTGCGGATCTCGTCCGGCGCGCCGTCGGCGATTTTCACGCCGTAATCGAGCACGACGATGTGGTCGGAGATTTCCATCACCACGCTCATGTCGTGCTCGATCAGCAGGATCGAAGTCTGATGCTCGCGCCGGATGAACTGTAACAGCTCGTTGAGCTCGGCGCTCTCGCGGGCGTTGAGTCCGGCCGCTGGCTCATCGAGGCAGAGCAGTACCGGATCCGTGCACATGGCGCGCGCGATTTCGAGCCGCCGCTGCTCGCCGTAGGCCAGCGCCCCCGCGGCGTCGTCGGCGCGGCCAATCAGCCGCGTGCGGTCGAGCCAATAGCGCGCTCGCTCGACCGCCGCACGCTCGGCGGTGCGAAACGACGAAAGCCCGATAAGACCTGCGACGGTGAAGCCCGATGCGGCCATCAGCACGTTGTGCTGCGCGACCACGAGATTTTCCAACGCGGTCATGCCGGGGAACAGCCGGATGTTCTGGAATGTGCGGGCGACGCGCGCCACCTTGGCGATGCGGAAATCCAGCAGCCGTTCCAGCAGGAAGGCACGGCCGTCCGGATGCACCAGGCGGATCAGACCGGCGCTCGGCTTGTAGAAACCGGTGATGCAATTGAACACCGTGGTCTTGCCAGCGCCATTCGGCCCGATCAGCGCGGTGATCTCGCGGCACTTGGCCGCAAACGACAGCTCGTCGACTGCGACCAGGCCGCCGAAGCGCATGGACAGCCGCTCGACGCTGAGGATCGGGGTGGCTTGCTCGCCATGCTGGGTCATGCGCGGCCCGGTCCGGCCAACGAGCCTTCGATCGCCTTGCCCGTGCCGAGCGTCAGCGATGGTTCGCGCGTGGCGACCAGGCCGCGCGGCCGCCAGATCATGATCGCCACCATGGCGAAGCCGAACACCAGCATGCGGTATTGCTCGAACTCGCGGAACAGCTCGAACCCGCCGAGCATGGCGAGCGCCGCCACTGCGACGCCGAGCTGGCTGCCCATGCCGCCCAGCACCACGATCGCCAGCACCAGCGCGGACTCGCCGAACGTGAAGGATTCCGGGCTGATGAAGCCCTGGCGCGTCGCGAAGAACGAGCCGGCGAAGCCGCCGAACATCGCGCCCATGGCGAATGCCGCGAGCTTGGTGGTCGTGGTGTTGATGCCGAGCGAGCGGCAGGCGATCTCGTCCTCGCGCATCGCCTCCCAGGCGCGGCCGATCGGCAGCCGCCGCACGCGGATGGTGACCCAGTTGGTCACCAGCGCGAGCGCGAGGATCAGGTAGAACAGGAACACCACGCGATGGGTGGTGGAGTATTCGAGACCGAAGGTCGCGGCGAAGCCGCCGTCCTCGTCGGCGAACGGCAAGCCGAAGAAGCTCGGCCGCGGGATCGAGGGAATGCCGTTCGGGCCACCGGTCACGCTCTGCCAATTGAGCAGCACCAGGCGGATGATCTCGCCGAACGCCAGCGTGACGATGGCGAGATAGTCGCCACGCAGGCGCAGCACCGGAAATCCCAGCAGCACGCCCCAGAACGCGGCCAGGATGCCGGCGAGCGGCAGGCAAATCCAAAACGACAGGCCGAAGGTGGTGGCGAGCAGCGCATAGCAATAGGCGCCGACGGCGTAGAACGCGACGTAACCGAGATCGAGCAGGCCGGCGAGGCCGACCACGATGTTCAGCCCCCAGCCGAGCATGACATAGGTCAAGACCATAATGCCGAGATCGAGCAGATAGCGGTTGTGGTAGAACAGCACCGGCACGAGCAGCGCGAAGATGAGTAGCGCCGGCGCCGCGAACCTGCCGACGTGCTCGATCAGGCCCGGCCACCACGCCGGCAAGGCGCGGCCAAGCGGAATGGGTCCGCGGCCGAAAATCAGCGTGCGAAGGAACGATCCGGCAAACACCAGCGCCACCAGGATCGCAAAATCCTGAAACCGCGTAGTGATCTCGAGCGCCCCGGTCAGTCCTTGCTCGGCGCGCAATCCGATCATGAAGAAGAACAGCCCGAACGCCACCAGCGCCGACAGCGTCGCGTCCTTCAGCGCATTGGTGAGGAGCGTTCGGGGTGCGGGTGTGGTAGATGGAGCCATCTACCTCTCCCCCGGCACAGCGCGTGGCATTGCCGACGACAACCACACCATTTTGCGCTCACACCTTCTCGACCTCCGGCCGGCCGAGGATGCCGGTCGGCAGGAAGATCAGCACCACGATCAGGATCGAAAAGGCGGCGACGTCTTTGTATTCGATCGAGAAGTAGGCCGACCAGAACGTCTCGATCAGCCCGATCAGCAGTCCGCCGATCATGGCGCCCGGCAGCGAGCCGATGCCGCCCAGCACCGCGGCGGTGAAGGCTTTCACGCCGGCGACGAAGCCGATGTAGAAGTCGATCACGCCGTAGTAGAGCAGGTACATGATGCCGGCGACGGCGGCGAGCGCAGCCCCGATCACGAACGTCAGCGAGATGGTGCGGTCGATGTCGACGCCGAGCAGCGACGCCATCTTGAGGTCCTGCTCGCAGGCGCGCATGTCGCGGCCGAGCCGGGTCTTCGCCACCAGCCAGGAAAACGCCGCCATCAGCACCAGCGTGGTCAGCACCACGATGATCTGGATGTTGGAGATCTGCACGGTGAACGCTTCGCTGGCGATCAGCGTGTGGTCGCCGGTGATCAGCGGTGGCAGCGGTTTGACGCGCGCGCCCTGCGCGATCTGCACGTAGTTCTGCAGGATGATCGACATGCCGATGGCCGAAATCAGCGGCGCCAGCCGAAAGCTGCCGCGCAGCGGCCGGTAGGCGACGCGCTCCACCGCCCAGCCGTAGAGCGCGGTCAGCGCCATGGCGATCAGCAGCACCAGAAACAGCGCGAGCGGCACCGCGGTCACGCCGATCGCCACCAGCGCGAGGAATGCGATCAGCGCGATGAAGCCCCCGACCATGAAGATGTCGCCATGGGCGAAGTTGATCATGCCGATGATGCCGTAGACCATCGTGTAGCCGATGGCGATCAGGCCGTAGATCGAGCCGAGCGTCACCCCGTTGATGAGCTGCTGGAGGAAATATTCCATCGCCTCTCTCGGGCGCGTTGAGGTCGCCGGCGCTCCTGCGCAACGCGGATTTTCGTGCTTAGCAGGGGTGGCAGCGCCGGGCAACGCTGGCGGGCCGCTGCCTCCTGCTTTTGCCCAGCATTTGGTCTATTGCTGCGCGCATGGAGCAGGCGATCGAACCAGCGTTGCGCTTCGGCTTCGCCGTGACGGTGTTCGCCGTGATGGCGGCGTGGGAATTGCTCGCGCCGCGAAGGACGCTCGCGGTCGGGCGCGCCGCGCGCTGGCCATCCAATTTCGGCATCGTTGCGGTCGACGTGCTGCTGGTGCGGCTGCTGCTGCCGACGGCGGCCATCGGCGCCGCGCTCTACGCCGCCGGCCACGGCATCGGGCGTGCTGCATTGGCTCAATGTGCGGCTCTCGGTCGCGGCACTGGTTGGGTTTCTGGCGCTCGATCTCGTGATCTACGCCCAGCACGTCATGTTCCATCACGTGCCGGTGCTGTGGCGGTTGCACCGCATGCACCACGCCGACCTCGACATCGACGTCAGCACCGGCTTGCGCTTCCATCCATTCGAAATTCTGATCTCGCTTGCGATCAAGATCGCCGCCATCGCTGGCGCTCGGCATTCCGCCGGTGGCGGTGTTCATCTTCGAAGTAGCGCTCAACGCCACCTCGTTGTTCAACCACGCCAACGTCGCAATGCCGGCATGGCTCGACCGCGTGCTGCGGCTTGTGCTGGTCACGCCCGACATGCATCGCGTGCATCATTCGGTCGAGCGCTCCGAGCACAACAGCAATTTCGGCTTCAATCTGCCGTGGTGGGACTGGTTGTTTCGGACCTACCGGCGCGAGCCCGCGGCCGGCCACGGCGGCATGATCATCGGCCTGCCGATGTTTCGCGACCGCAAGGAGCTTCGCCTCGACCGGCTGCTGACACAGCCGTTTCGCGACGAAGGCGATTAGTTCGGGCGGTCCTTGCGCTTGGTTTCGGTTTCGGCCGGGCGCATGTTGCGCCAGGGATCGGCCTTGACCTCGGGCGCCCCGGTTTGGGTCCGCTTGACGGTTTCGTTGTACTTCTTTTCGGTTTCGATCCGCTCCCGCCGCTCGGACTCGTATTTGAGCTGCAACGGGTCCATCTGAGCCCACGCCGGCCCGGCGACAATCGCGAGCGCGAAGGCTGATGTCAGCACGATCCTCATGAAACCCACCCCTGTCTCGGACGGTGCAATCGAAGGCAACCTAGCATGACGGCATCGGCGCCGTCACGTTTCCGCTCGGACAATGGCCTTTCGCGCCATTCGCCGGGACGGCATGGTGTGACCGGCAACACAAGGAACCGCCATGAATCGGCAAAAACCCGAGGACGTGATCGGCGCGACGCGGCCATTCACCGGGAAGGAATACCTCGAAAGCCTTCGCGACGGCCGCGAGGTCTATATCTACGGCGAGCGAGTCGACGACGTCACCACGCATCCGGCGTTCCGCAACGCCGCGCGGACGATCGCGCGGCTTTACGACGCGCTGTACGATCCCAAGCAGAAGGACGTGCTGACCTGCCCGACCGACACCGGCGCGGGCACCGTCACGCACAAATTCTTCCGGGTTGCCCATTCGCGCGATGACCTGGTCGGCCAGCGCGATGCCATCGCGGCCTGGGCGCGGCTGAGCTACGGCTGGATGGGGCGCTCGCCGGACTACAAGGCCTCGCTGATGAACGCGCTTGGCGCCAATGCGCCGTTCTATGAGCGCTTCGCCGACAACGCCAGGAATTGGTACGCGCGCTCGCAGAACCACGTACTGTTCATGAACCACGCCATCGTCAACCCGCCGGTCGACCGCATGAAGGCGGCCGACCAGGTCAAGGACGTGTTTATCACCATCCAGAAGGAGACCGACGCCGGAAGTCGTGGTGTCGGGCGCCAAGGTGGTGGCCACCTCGGCCGCCATCACGCACTACAATTTCATGGGCCAGAACGCGACCGCGATGCCGATCAGCGACACCGATCTCTCGATCATGTTCATCGCTCCGATGAACGCGCCGGGCGTGAAGATCATCTGCCGCGCGTCCTACGAGATGACGGCGGGTGTCATGGGCACGCCGTTCGACTATCCGCTGTCGTCGCGCTTCGACGAGAACGACGCAATCTTCGTGTTCGATAACGTGCTGATCCCCTGGGAGAACGTGCTGCTCCACCGCGACATCGAGAAGGTCAAGGTGTTCTACCCGCGCTCGGGCTTTCTCGCCGGCTATCAGTTCCAGGGCTGCACGCGGCTCGCGGTCAAGCTCGACTTCCTCGTCGGCCTGATCGCCAAGGCGCTGCGCGCGGCCGGCTCCGACGAGTTCCGTGGCAACCAGGCGCTGCTCGGCGAGGTGATCGCCTGGCGCAATATGTTCTGGGCCCTGTCCGACGCCATGGCGATGAACCCAATGCCCTGGGTCGGCGACGCCGTACTGCCCAACTCGCAGTCCGGCTCAGCCTATCGCGCGTTCGCGGGCGAAGCCTATTCGCGCATCCGCGAGATCGTGCAGAAGATCGTCGCGTCGTCACTGATCTATCTGCCGTCGTCGGTGAAGGATTTCGGCAATCCCGCGATCGAGCCATACCTGAAGCGTTTCGTGCGCGGCTCACACGGCATCGAGTTCAAGGAGCGCATCAAGATCATGAAGCTGCTGTGGGACGCCATCGGCAGCGAGTTCGGTGGTCGCCACGAGCTCTACGAGTTCAACTACGCCGGCAATCACGAGGACATCCGCATCCACGCGCTGTTCAACGTCAAGGGCTCCGGCGCTTACGACCGCATGATCGCGCTCGCGGAGCAATGCATGGCCGACTATGACGAGGACGGCTGGACCAGCGACACTTGGATCAATCCCGACGACATCGCGCACGGCTCGGGCAGGAATGCATAGCCCGGCAATGCCGTTGGGCTCGCGCCCCATGATGGAATCCACTAGATTGCGGCCATGAGCTGGATGGACCAACACCCCGACATGGCCGGCGCCTTCGAAGCGGTCGCCTCGGCCAAGAGCGTGGAGGCGAAGTCGTTTCGCGAGGCGATGAGCCGGCTCGGTGCCGCGGTCCATGTCATCACCACCGACGGCCCGAGCGGACGAACCGGCTTCACCGCAACCGCAGTGGTCTCGGTGTCGGACGCGCCGCCGACCTTGCTGGTCTGCCTCAATCGCGGCGCCAACAGCACGCCGATCCTGCGGGGCAACGGCGTGTTCTGCGTCAACACGCTGCGCGCCGGCGACGAAATGCTGGCCGACATCTTCGCCGGCCGCACCAAGGTGGCGCGCGAGGCGCGCTTCGACACCGGTCAATGGCAGAATCTGTCCACCGGCGCGCCAGCGCTGATGACCGCAGTGGTGGCGTTCGACTGCCGGGTCATCGAGGTGAAGGCGGTGGCGTCCCACGACATTTATTTCGGCATGGTCGAAGCGATCCATTCCGGCCCGTCGGGCGCGGCGCTGGTCTATCACGACCGCGCCTACAAGCAGGTTTGAATCAAAAGTTCCGTCGACCGAAGTTCCATGGCGAACGTCAGTGGGACTCGCACCCGGAACCAACCGGCGCGCGATCGCGTTTTCTTTTTGTCGACGGGGAGACTCCAGGAGCGAAGTACCATGAACCAGCAGAACCCGAACCGCGACCAGCAGCAGCAACAGAACAACCCGAACCAGAAGCCGGGTCAGCAGCAGCAGGGTGGCGGCGGCCGTCAGGACCAGCAGAACCAGGGCGGCCAGGGCGGTCAGCAGAAGCCCGGTCAGCAGCAGGGCGGCCAGCAAGGCGGCCAGCAGAATCAGAATAAGTAAAGCGATCTCAATCGCTTTGGATGATCAGCAGGCCCCGCCCGGCTCGGGCGGGGTCTTGCTTTTCCACGTAGTTGTCCAACGCACAGGTTGATCGCGACGTCGCGTTCCACATGCCGTCGCGCTCGCGTAGTCTTGGGCATGGCGACTGTCACGGCACTCCCCCTGTTTCATCTCTACGGCGATCCGCCCGATGATCAGGCGTTCGATTTCATCCATGTCGAAACAATCGCCGCGCGTTCATCCGCGCACGACTGGCTGATCCGCGCGCATCGGCATCGCAATCTGTTTCAGATCTTGCTGATCGAGCGCGGTGGCGGCGAGATGACCTTCGAGGCCGCGACACTCGAATTCTCCGCGCCGGCGGCGATCCTGGTGCCGCCGACGATCGCCCACGGCTTCCGCTTTCAACCGCGCGTCACCGACGGCTTTGTGGTGAGCTTCACCGAAGACGTTGCGGCGGCGCTCGGCGAGCGCTCGGGCGAGGCGCTCAAGCGGCTGAAGGCGCTTGCGGCCGAGCCGGTGATCCCGCTCAGCCAAGCGAGCGAGGTCAGACGGCTTGCCGCGCTCTGCAACGATCTCCACGACGAGAGCTTCCTGGCGCGCGAGGGATTCCGGCTGGCGATGCGGGGGCTGCTGGCGCTGATCGCGATCGAAGTGGCGCGGCTTGCGGCAAGCCGCGCCCGCACTGGCGTGGTGACGCTTGAGCCCGCCGACGCCACGGTCGAAGCGCTTTGCCGCCTGGTCGAAGAGCATTTCCGCAAGGAGCGCCTGATCGGCTTCTACGCCGAGAAGCTCGCCATCACCCCCGACCGGCTGAACGATCACGTCAAGCGCGTCAGCGGGGTGACCGCCGGCCACCTGATCCGCCAGCGCGTCCTGACCGAGGCCAAGCGCGCCCTGGTTTTCACCGGCCAGCCGATCCACGAGATTTCCTACGATCTCGGCTTCGCCGATGCCTCGCACTTTGCGCGCTTCTTCCGCAAGCAGACCGCGATGACGCCGCAGGAGTTTCGCGAGGGCAGGGGAGGCTAGTTCATTTCGGCAGCTTGCCGGCCTCCTTCAGGATCGCCTCGGCCAGCCGCATGGCATGGTTGCCGGCCGGTACGCCGCAATAGGCCGACTGCTGCAGGACGATCTCCTTGATGTCGTCCGGTGAAAATCCGCCGACCGTGACGGCGGACCGCACGTGCAACTGGAATTCGTCCCAGCGGCCGAGCGCCAGCAGCGTGCCGATCACCAGCACGCGGCGCGTGCGCTCATCGAAATGCGGCCGCGTCCAGATGTCGCCCCACGGGCTCTTGATGATGGTGTCGAACCATTCGGCGTTGAACGCATTGCGGTTGCCGGCGGTCTTCTCGACCCAGGCATCGCCCAGAACCTTGCGGCGCATCGCGGCGCCGCGCTTGAGCCGCTCGCTGTCGTCCATGGCGTGACGCTCCCGAATTAGTGCTGCGTGAGGAAATTGAGCACCGCGTCAGCATAGGCCTTGGGCTGCTCGATATTGGAGAGATGCGCGGCCTCGATCGACACCAGCTTTGCGCCCTTGACCATCTTCTGGATCGCCTCGCCGTACTCGGGCAGCGTCGCCGGGTCCTTGGAGCCGACGATCACCATCGTCGGCGCGGTGATGGTCGGGGTCGAGGCGCGGAAGTCCATGTCGCGCACCGCCTGGCAGCAGCCGAGGAAGCCGTCGAGCTTGGTCGCGGTGAACATCGTCACCACCTTGCCGACCGCCTGCGGCGAGCGATCGCGGAACTCCTTGGTGAACCAGCGCTCCATCTGCGGACCGGAAAGCTTTTCAAGCCCGTTGTCCTCCGCAAACTTGATGCGGTCGTGCCACGGCTGCTTGTCGGCGTAATAGTAATGGGTGTTGGACAGCACGAGCTTTTGCACCCGGTCGCGGGCGTTGGCGCCGAGCCATTGTCCAACCATGCCGCCCATCGACAGGCCGCACCAGTTGAAGGTCTTGGCGCCGGCGGCGTCGGCGACCGCGAGCGCGTCGCGGCCGAGCATCTCCATGCTATAGGCGCCCTTCGGCGCGCCGGACTGGCCGTGGCCGCGACGGTCGTAGCGCACCAGACGGAATGGCTTCGACCAGGCCGCGGCCTGGTCGTCCCACATATGCAGATTGGTGCCGAGCGAGTTGCACAGCATCAGCACTGGCGCGTTGGCCGGGCCTTCGACTTGGTAGTTGATTGGGCAGCCATCAAAGGATTGAACGACGGGCATGGTTTCCTCGCGTGGGTGGTTTGTCGGGCCGGTTCTTTGCCGAGTGTTCTAGGGTGCGGCACGGGCTGCGCCAATCCCCGTCCGCCGTCGGCAACGGCGTCATGCGCAAACGCCCTTTCCAGGCGCCGCCGCAGGGCTTAAGTCCTCTATACGAGCCGATACGGAGGAACACCGATGGCGATGACAATGTCCGGCGAGCAGCAACTGGCCGCGCCCCGCGAGACGGTCTGGGCCAAGCTCAACGACCCGGAGGTGCTCAAGGCCTGCATCCCCGGCTGCGAAAGTCTGGACCGGCTCGGCGAGAATGAATTCCAGGCGGTGGCCACCAACAGGGTCGGCCCGGTCAAGGCGCGCTTCAAAGGCAAGGTCCGGCTGACCGACCTTGATCCGCCCAACGGCTACAAGATCTCCGGCGAGGGCGATGGCGGCATTGCCGGTTTTGCCAAAGGCGGCGCCGTCGTGAAATTGACCGAAAAGGATGGCGGCACGCTGCTCACCTACAACGTCGAGGCGCAGATCGGCGGCAAGCTGGCCCAGCTTGGCCAACGGCTGGTCAATGGCGCCGCCAAGAAGCTGGCCGACGACTTCTTCACCAAATTCGCCGCTGCGGTGAAATAGCCTGTCCGATCCGGGGCCTGCCGTTGTGCCTTGACCGGGCTGGCGCCGGCGGTTCAGACTTGCCCTTGTTCTCGGATCGGAATTGAGCGAAAAACGTCCGGTTTCGAGCCATTTCGGATGCCGGGGGCGAGTTCCGGCGCGGGAAACGGGCCGTTAGACCCGAGTTTTGAGGAGGAATGTCATGTCTGCCGTCTCGATGACGGTGAACGGCAAAGCCGTCACCGCCGATGTCGATCCCCGCACGCTCCTGGTCCAGTTCCTGCGCGAGAACCTGCGGCTCACGGGCACCCACGTCGGCTGCGACACCTCGCAGTGCGGCGCCTGCGTCATCCATCTCAACGGTATCGCGGTGAAAGCCTGCACCACGCTCGCGCTGCAGGCCGATGGCGCCAACGTGCTGACCATCGAGGGGCTCGCCGCTCCCGACGGGCCGCTGCATCCGATGCAGGAGGCGTTCCGCGAGAACCATGGACTGCAATGCGGCTTCTGCACGCCCGGCATGGTGATGACCGCGGTCGACATGGTGAACCGCCTGGGCAACGAGCTCGAGGAGCACACCATCCGCGTCGAGCTTGACGGCAATCTCTGCCGCTGCACCGGCTACCACAACATCGTCAAGGCGATCGCCGCCGGCGCGAAAGCCATGAAGGGCACCTAGGCCGCGTAACTTCCATCGAAGCTTGAGCTCGAGGAGGAAGGCCCAATGACCGCGACCGGGATCGGCGCATCCGTACGTCGCAAGGAAGATCTGCGCTTCGTCACCGGCAAGGGTCAGTACACCGACGACATCAGCCGGCCGGGCGAGGCGCGTGCCGTGTTCATTCGCTCGCCCCACGCCCACGCCCGGATCAAGCGCGTCGACACCAAGGCCGCGGCCGCGATGCGGGGCGTGCTGGCGGTGCTCACCGGCGCCGAGCTTGCCGGCGACAAGATCGGCAATCTGATTTGCGGCTGGATGATCCACTCCAAGGACGGCTCGCCGATGAAGATGTCGGCGCATCCGGCGATCGCGTCGGGCAAGGCGTGCTACGTCGGCGATCCGGTGGCGGTGGTGGTTGCCGAGACACTGGCGCAGGCGCGCGACGCGGCCGAACAGGTCAACGTCGATTACGAGGTGCTGGCCGCGGTGACCGACCCGGCCAAGGCGCAATCCTCGCCCGCGATCCACGAGGTCGCCCCCAAGAACACGATCTACCAATGGCATCTGGGCGACGCCAAGGCGGCCGATGCCGCGATCAAGTCGGCGAGCCATGTCACCAGGCTCGACATCGTCAACAACCGCCTGGTGCCCAATGCGATGGAGCCGCGCGTTGCGATCGGCGAGTACGACAGCGGCACGCAGAACTTCACGCTCTGGAACACGTCGCAGAATCCGCATGTCGCCCGGCTGGTGATCGCCGCGTTTGTCGGCATGGCGCCCGAGCACAAGCTGCGCGTGATCGCGCCCGACGTCGGCGGCGGCTTCGGCTCGAAGATTTTCATCTATCCCGAAGAGGTGGTGTGCCTCTGGGCGGCGAAGAAGGTCGGCCGCCCGGTGAAATGGACCTGCGACCGCTCGGAGGCGTTCCTTGCCGACGCGCACGGCCGTGACCACGTCACGAGCGCCGAGATGGCGTTCGGCCAGGACGGCAAGATCACCGGGCTGAAGGTGCGCACGGTCGCCAATCTCGGCGCCTACATGTCGACGTTCTCGTCGTCGGTGCCGACCTATCTCTATGCCACGCTGCTGTCGGGCCAGTACGACATTGCCGCAATCTATTGCGAGGTCGACGCGGTCTATACCAACACCGTGCCGGTCGATGCCTATCGCGGCGCCGGCCGGCCGGAGGCGACCTTCGTGGTCGAGCGGCTGGTCGAGGTCGGCGCGCGCGAACTCGGCATCGACCCCGCCGATCTGCGCAAGCGCAACTTCATCAAGTCATTCCCGCACCAGACGCCGGTGATCATGACTTACGACGCTGGCAACTATCACGCCTCGCTCAAGAAGGCGCAGGAGATCGGCGACGTGAAGGGCTTCGGCAAGCGCAAGCGGGATTCGGCGCGCTTGGGCAAGCTGCGCGGCATCGGCTATTCGACCTACATCGAGGCGTGCGGCATCGCGCCATCGCAGGCGGTCGGCTCGCTTGGCGCGGGCGTGGGCCTCTGGGAATCCGCCGAGGTGCGGGTCAATCCGACCGGCTCGGTCGAGGTGCTGACCGGCTGCCACAGCCACGGCCAGGGTCACGAAACCACCTTCGCGCAACTGGTCGCCGAACGGCTCGGCATCCCGATCGAAACCGTAAGCGTCGTCCATGGCGACACCGACAAGGTGCAGTTCGGCATGGGCACCTACGGTTCGCGCTCCGGCGCGGTCGGCATGACCGCGATCGTCAAGGCGCTCGACAAGGTCGAGGCCAAGGCCAAGAAGGTGGCGGCCTTCATGATGGAGGCGGCCGAGGGCGACATCGAATTCAAGGAAGGCAAGTTCACCGTCGTCGGCACCGACAAGTCGGCGGCGTGGGGTGAGGTGACGCTCAACGCCTATATCGCGCACAAGTTCACCGGCGCCCAGCTCGAGCCGGGCCTGAAGGAGGGCGCGTTCTACGACCCGACCAACTTCACCTTCCCGGCCGGCTGCCACATCTGCGAGGTCGAGATCGACCCCGACACCGGCCATGTCGAGATCGCCGGCTGGACCGCGGTCGACGACTTCGGCATCGTGATCAATCCGATGATCGTCGAGGGCCAGGTGCACGGCGGCGTGGCGCAAGGCGTCGGCCAGGCTCTGCTGGAAGGCGCGATCTACGATAGCAACGGCCAGCTCGTGTCAGGCTCGTTCATGGACTACAGCATGCCGCGCGCCGACCATTTGCCGGAGCTCAAGGTCGACACAACCGTGACCAGATGCCCGTCCAACCCGCTCGGCATCAAGGGCTGCGGCGAGGCGGGCGCGATCGCGGCGCCGGCGGCGGTGATCAACGCCATCACCGATGCGATCGGCAGTGAGAAATTGGCCATGCCGGCGACCCCCCAGGCAGTCTGGGCGGCGATCCGCAAGGCCGCCACAATGCAAAAAGCAGCAGAATAGGAATAGGAGACGTCGATGTACGAATTCAAATATCAACGCCCGAACTCGATCCGGCAGGCGGCCAACATGCTGGCCAAGGACTCGGACGCCAAGATCCTGGCGGGCGGCCATTCGCTGCTTCCGGCGATGAAGTTGCGGCTCGCCAAGCACACGCAACTTCTCGACATCGGCCGGATCGAAGGCTTGAACACCATCGAGCTCAAGGGCCGGTCGATCGTGATCGGCGCCATGGCGCGACATGTGGAGGTTGCGACCTCCAAGACCGTGAAGGAAGCGCTGCCGGTGCTGGCCGAAGTGGCCGGCATGATCGGCGATCCGGCGGTGCGCCATCGCGGCACCATCGGCGGCTCGCTCGCCAACAACGATCCCAATGCCGACTACCCGGCGGCGGCGCTCGGCCTTGGCGCCACGATCATCACTAACAAGCGGCGGATTGCCGCTGATGATTTCTTCAAGGGCATGTTCGAAACCGCGCTCGAACCCGACGAGATCATCACCAAGGTGAGCTTCCCGCTGGCCAAGAAGGCGGCCTACCAGAAGTTCAAGCACCCGGCCTCGGGCTTTGCCCTGGTGGGCGTGCTGGTGAGCAAGCGCGGCTCCGACATCCGCGTGGCGGTCACCGGCGCCGGCGCCAGCGGCGTGTTCCGCGTCAAGAGCTTCGAGGAGGCGCTCAAGAAGCGCTTTGCCGCGAAGTCGATCGAGGGCATGACGGTGCCGGCCGACGGGATGAACACCGACATCCACGGCAGCGCCGAATACCGCGCCCACCTGATCGCCGTGCTGGCGCGCCGGGCGCTCGCCGCGGCATAGCGGACGGGTCTGCGAGCGCATATCTACCGTGCAGCATATGCACAGCGTCATGCCCGGCCTTGTGCCGGGCATCTCGTTTGGGGACGCACTGTGCCGGCTCGATCGGGATGGCTGAGACAAGGCCGGCCGTGACGGAGTAAATAGCTAGCCATGAACAAAGTTGAAAAGCCCCGGTCCGTTCCGGCCTCGATCGACGACACGTTGAAGCTGCTGGCGGCGGCCAATTATCTCGCCGATCGCTCGCTCGCGACCGTACTGTTCCTGGCGCTCAAGATGGGCCGGCCGATCTTCCTGGAAGGCGAGGCCGGCGTCGGCAAGACCGAGATCGCCAAGGTACTGGCGCAGACGCTCGGCCGCCGGCTCATTCGCCTGCAATGCTACGAAGGCCTCGACGTCGCCTCCTCGGTCTATGAGTGGAACTACGCCGCGCAGATGATCGCGATCCGCGCCGCCGAGGCCGAGGGCGAGCACGACCGCGAGCGCATCGAGCACGATGTGTTCGCCGAGCGGTTCCTGATCAAGCGGCCGCTGTTGCAGGCGATCGAACCCGATCCTGCCGGCGCGCCGGTGCTGCTGATCGACGAGCTCGACCGCAGCGACGAAGCGTTCGAGGCCTTTCTGCTCGAAGTGCTGGCCGACTTCCAGGTCACCATCCCCGAGCTTGGCACGATCAAGGCCGAGCGGCCGCCGATCGTGGTCATCACCTCGAACCGCACCCGCGAGATCCACGACGCGCTCAAGCGCCGCTGCCTCTATCACTGGGTCGGCTATCCGACCGCCGCGCGCGAGCTCGAGATCGTGCACGCCAAGGTGCCCGGCGTCGGCAAGAAACTCAGCGAGCAAGTGGTGGGCTTCGTGCAGGCGCTGCGCAAGCAGGACCTGTTCAAGTCGCCGGGCGTCGCCGAGACGCTCGACTGGGCGACGGCGCTGAGCGAGCTCGACGCCGTGGCGCTCGATCCGGCAACGGTCTCCGACACGCTCGGCGTGCTGCTGAAATACCAGGACGACATCGCGCGGCTGGAAGGCGGCAAGGTCAAGGAGCTGCTCGACCAGGTACAGGCGGAGCTGCGCGCGGCAGAGTGAGCCCGATGGCCGCGATGAAAGATCCGCAAGGCCGGCTCGCCGAGAACATCGTCTACTTTGCGCGCGCGCTGCGTGCCGCCGGCATCCCGCTCGGGCCCGGCACGGTGCTCGATGCGCTGGCCGCGGTGCGCGCCGCCGGCGTCGGCACCAAGGAGGATTTCTACTGGACGCTGCACGCGGTGTTTGTGAAGCGGCACGAGCATTCGGTGCTGTTCGATCAGGCGTTCAAGATCTTCTTCCGCAAGCGCGGCTACTTGGAGCGGCTGATCGCCATGATGTCGCCCGAGGCGACCGGCGCGCCGCCGCAGGCCGAGGAGCCGCAGGCCTCGCAGCGCGTGCTGGACGCGCTGTTCCAGGGCGCCGAGAAGATCGAGCGCGAGAAGCAGGAGATCGAGCTCGACGCCCGCTTCACCGTCTCCGACCGCGAGGTGCTGGAAAAGAAGGACTTCGCGCAGATGTCGGCGGCCGAGGTCGCCGCCGCCAAGGACGCCATCAAGCGGCTGGTGTTCAGCTTCGACGACGTCAAGACGCGGCGGCTCGCCCCGCATCTGCACGGCCATCGCATCGATTTCCGCCGCACCTTGCGCGCCAGCATGAAAGGGGGCGGCGCCGTCATCGATCTGAAATACCGCGGCCGGAAGGTCAAGCCGCCGCCGGTCGTCGCATTGCTCGACATCTCCGGCTCGATGAGCCAGTACACCCGGCTGTTCCTGCATTTCCTGCACACCATGACGGATGCGCGCAAGCGCGTCTCGACCTTCCTGTTCGGCACGCGGCTGACCAACGTGACGCGCGCGCTGAAGGAGAAGGACCCGGACGAGGCGCTCGCCGCCTGCTCGGCGAGCGTGCTCGATTGGTCGGGCGGCACCCGCATCGCCACGTCGTTTGCCGTCTTCAACAAGCAATGGTCGCGCCGGGTGCTGACCCAGGGCGCGGTGGTGCTGCTGTTCACCGACGGGCTGGAGCGCGATCCCGACGAACGGCTCGGCTTCGAGATCGACCGGCTGCACCGCTCCTGCCGCCGGCTGATCTGGCTCAATCCGCTGCTGCGGTTTTCCGGCTTCGAGGCTAAGGCGCGCGGCATCAAGGTGATGCTGCCCCACGTCGACGAGCTGCGGGCGATCCACAATCTGGAATCCATGCGCGACCTGTGCCAGGCCCTGTCGCGGCATGGCAGTCATGTCGACCCGAAAACCTGGCTGGCTAGGGTTGCGTAATATTCGGTGATATATAACGGGCTCAAGACAGCGGAGACATCATCATGCTGGCAAGGGACGAAGACATTCTCAGAGCTGCCGAGGACTGGAAAAAGGCGGGCCGCGGCGTGGCGCTTGCGACCGTGGTCGAGACCTGGGGCTCGGCGCCGCGCCCGGTCGGCTCCAACCTGGTGATCGACGACCAGGGCAATTTTCTGGGCTCGGTGTCCGGCGGCTGCGTCGAAGGCGCGGTGGTCACCGAGGCGATCGACGTGATCGAAAGCGGCAAGCCCAAGACGCTGGAATTCGGCGTCGCCGACGAGACCGCCTGGAAGGTCGGGCTGTCTTGCGGCGGCAAGATCCGGGTGTTCGTCGAGAAGGTGGAGTAGCTCTTTGCGCCTCGATATCCTGAAAGCGCTGAACGAAGAGCGCGCGGCGCGCCGCGCCGTCATCGTCGTCACCAACCAGGACAACGGCGCGCAGCGGCTGGTGAAGGCCGCCGATATCCGCGGCGATCCGCTCAAGGACCTGCTGGAAAAGCGGATGCGCTCGGGCAAGAGCGGCATCGAGGACACGCCGGAGGGCAAGGTGTTCCTCACCGTGCACGTGCCGTCGCCCAAGCTCGTCATCACCGGCGCGGTGCACATCAGCCAGGCGCTGGCGCCGATGGGCCATTTGCTCGGCTACGACGTCACCATCGTCGATCCGCGCACGGCATTTGCTTCGATCGAGCGCTTTCCCGACGTCAAGGTGATCGCCGAATGGCCGGACGTGGCGTTGCCGCCGCTCGGCATCGATCATTACACCGCGTTCGTAGCGCTGACCCACGATCCTAAGATCGACGATCCGGGCCTCGCCATCGCGCTGAAAAGCGATTGCTTCTATATCGGCGCGCTTGGCTCGCGGAAGACCCACGCCCGCCGCGTCGAGCGGCTGAAGGCCGAACGCGGCTTCAACGACAACGACATCGGCCGCATCCACTCGCCGATCGGGCTCGATATCGGCGCGGTATCGCCGTCCGAGATCGCGGTCGCCATCATGGGCGAGATCACCCAGCGGCTACGCGAGGAGCCGGCATGAGCGCGCGGCCATGAAGTTCGGCCCGGTCTCGCCGCGCGACGCCGAGGGCGCCACCGCCGTCCACACGATCCGGCAGGGCGCGCTGGTGCTCAAGAAAGGCACGTTGATCGGCCCGGCCGAGGTCGCGGCGCTGGAGACGGCCGGCATCGCGGACGTCGTGGTGGCACGCCTCGAGCCGGGCGACGTCTCGGAGGACAAGGCCGCAGCCGAGATCGCCAAGGCCGTGGCCGGGCAGGGAGTGCATGTCGAACGCGCCTTCACCGGCCGCGCCAATCTTTTCGCGCAACAGCCCGGCGTGCTGGTGGTGGACAAGGAGGCGATCGACCGGCTCAACCGGATCGATGAGGCGATCACCTTCGCGACGCTGCCGGCGTTCAAGCCGGTGGTGGAAGGCGAGATGATCGCAACGGTGAAGATCATCCCCTTCGCCACTAGCGCCGTGGCGCTGAACGATGCGCTGGCGCTGGCGAAACAGCCGTTCATCCGCGTCGCGCCCTACAAGATCAAGGCGATCGGCGTGGTCTCGACGCTGCTGCCGGGGCTGGCCGCAAAGGTGGTCGAAAAGACGCTGCGGGTGACGCAGGAGCGGCTCGCGCCGGCCGGCGCCACCATCGTCGCCGAGCGCCGCGTACCGCATGAGACCAAGGCGCTGGCGAAAGCGATCGATGAGGTTCTCAAGGCCGGCGCCGAGCTGGTCGTGGTGTTCGGCGCCTCGGCAATCGCCGACCGGCGCGATGTGATCCCGGCGGCGGTCGAGGCCGTCGGCGGGCGCGTCGAGCATTTCGGCATGCCGGTCGACCCCGGCAATCTCATGCTGATCGGCGCCGCGCGCGACCGGCCGATCCTCGGCGCACCCGGCTGCGCGCGCTCGCCCAAGGAAAACGGCTTCGACTGGGTGCTGATGCGGCTGCTCGCCGGCCTGCCGGTGTCGCGCGCGGATGTCACTGGGCTGGGCGTTGGCGGCCTGTTGATGGAGATCGTCACGCGGCCGCAGCCGCGCAGCGAGCCCGATCTCGAGAAGGACCGGCGCATCGCGGCGGTGATCCTGGCCGCCGGACGCTCCACCCGGATGGGCGGCCCGAACAAGCTTCTGGCCGAGATCGGCGGCCGCTCGCTCATTCGCATTGCAGCGGAACAGGCGCTCGCCTCGCGCGCGCGGCCGTTGATCGTGGTGACTGGCCACGAGCGCGACAAGGTCGCGGCGGCGCTGTCCGGCCTCGACGTCCGGCTGGTGCACAATCCGGGTTTTGCGGAAGGCTTGTCGACCTCGCTCAAGGCCGGCCTTGCGGCGGTCCCTGACGAGGCCGACGGCGCCGTGGTGTGTCTCGGCGACATGCCGCAGGTGCGGGCGGACTTGATCGACCGCCTGATCGGCGCCTTCGACCCCGCGCACGGCGCGCTGGTGGTGGTGCCGACCATCGCCGGCAAGCGCGGCAACCCGGTGGTGTGGGCGCGGCGCTTCTTTCCAGAGCTGATGGCGCTGGAAGGCGATGTCGGCGCCCGCCATCTGATCGGCCGCTATCCCGAGGCGGTGACCGAGGTGCCGGTGTCGGACGATGCGGCGCTGACCGACGTCGATACGCCGGAAGCCCTGGTCCGGGTGCGCGCCGAATTGGAAGGCGCCTGACGGCGCCCAGACCTAAGTCTAAAATCAAAATCTTCTCAATGGTTTAGAGAAATAGCCGTGGCTGCCTTGCGTGCGGCTGGGTCCCGGTTTAAATATGACTGACCGGTCAGTCATATTAGAAATATCAGCATGGCCCGATCCGCAAGACGCCCAGCGCCAAGGATTGCTGCGCAGCAGACCGCACCACGCAGGTCCGGCGCGCGGCAGCGCCCGTGCCATGCGCAGTGCCGAGCGGCGCAGCGCCATCCTCGCTGCAGCGCTCGAAGAATTCGCGGCGCGCGGCTTTGCGGCCACCCGCCTCGACGACGTGGCCCGTCGCGCCGGCGTCGCCAAGGGCACGATCTATCTGCACTTCGCCGACAAGGAGACGCTGTTCCAGGAACTGATCCGACTGGAGCTGAGCCCCGTGGTCGGCGCGCTGGAGCATATCGCGCAGGCTGAGATTCCGGTCCGGCGGCTTGCGCCGCAACTGGTCGAGGTGTTCGTCCGCGAGATTTTCGAAACCCGCCGCAAAGACGTGATCCGGCTGGTCATCACCGAAGGGCCGCGGTTTCCCAAGCTCGCGGAGTTCTACTACCGCGAGGTCATTTCGCACGTCATGGGAGCCATGCGCGCCTTGCTGCGGCGGGCGGTCGAGCGCGGCGAGCTCAAGCACGACGCGCTGGTGCGGTTTCCGCAGCTTCTGGCCGCGCCCGGTCTGGTGGCGCTGCTGTGGAGCGGCCTGTTCGATCGGTTCGAGCCGCTCGACGCACGCGCCATGCTGACCGCGCATTTTGAAATTCTGCTCGGCGGGGGCGCCGCATGATCCGCCTGCTTCCGGTCACGGCGCTTGTGCTCGCGCTTGCGGCTTGCGCCGACAAGGTCGACCGCGGCTTCCAGGGCTGGGTCGAGGCCGATCTGATTTTCGTCGGCCCCGACGAAGCCGGCCGGGTCGAGACCTTGTCGGTGCGCGAAGGTGACACCGTCGAGAAGGATGCGCCGCTGTTCAGCGTCGATTCCGAGTTGCAGCGCGACAATGTCGCGATGGCGGAGGCGGCGCTGACCAACGCGCGCCAGGCGTTCGAACGGGCGCAGACACTGGTCAAGACCGCGGCCGGCACGCAGAAGGCCGTCGAGGACGCGGAAGCCAACTTGCGCACCGCCGAGGCGCGGCTGGCGTCCGCGCGGACGCGGCTGGCGCGCCGCAAGGCGGCGAGCCCGGTGACCGGAGCCGTGCAGCAGATCTACTTCCGGCCGGGCGAGCAGGTGCCGGCCGGCCGCCCGGTGGTCTCGTTGCTGCCGCCAGGCAACATCAAGATCCGTTTCTTCGTGCCGGAGACATTGTTGCAGACGATTGCGCTCGGCCGTGCCGTGACGATCCATTGCGACGGCTGCAAGGCCGCGGTGCCGGCCAAGGTGACCTTCATCTCCCGCACGTCCGAGTTCACGCCGCCGGTGATCTACAGCCAGGACGAACGCTCAAAGCTGGTGTTCCTGATCGAGGCCCGCACCGAGACGCCGGGCGAATTGCGCGTCGGCCAGCCGGTCGACGTCAAGCTCGTGGAGGCCGCACGGTGAGTGCCGAAAACGACATCGTGATCGATGTCCACGGCCTGACCAAGAAATTCGATGGCCGCGCGGTGGTGCGGAACCTGTCGATGCAGGTTCGGCGCGGCACGATCTACGGCTTCCTCGGTCCCAACGGCTCGGGCAAGACCACGACCATCCGCATGCTGTGCGGTTTGCTTACACCCGACGAAGGCACCGGCACCTGCCTCGGTTACGACATCCGCACCGAAACCGACAAGATCAAGGTGCAGGTCGGCTACATGACCCAGCGCTTCAGCCTCTATCAGGATCTGTCGGTGCGCGAGAACCTGGAGTTCGTGGCGCGCATCTACGGCTTGCCCAATCCGGCGCAGGCGGCGCGCGCCATGATCGATCATCTCGGCCTCGACGGCCGCGAGGACCAGCTCGCCGGCCGGCTGTCCGGCGGCTGGAAGCAGCGGCTGGCGCTCGGCGCCTGCACGTTGCCCCATCCTCAGCTGCTGCTGCTCGACGAGCCGACCGCCGGCGTCGATCCCAAGGCTCGGCGCGAGTTCTGGAACGAGATCCATGCGCTCGCCGCGCGCGGGCTCACCGCACTGGTCTCGACCCACTACATGGACGAGGCCGAACGCTGCCACGAGATCGCCTATATCGCCTATGGCGAGCTGCTGGCGCACGGCACGGTCGAACAGGTCATCAAGGAATCGAAGCTGACGACCTACAGCGTCAGCGGCGACGGGCTGACCGCGCTGGCCGAGGAGCTTGAGAAAGCGCCCGGTCTCGACAGCGTCGCGCCGTTCGGCATCAGCCTGCATGTCTCCGGGCGCGACCGCGCCGCGCTGGAGGCCGTCGTGGCGCGACATCGCAACGATCCAAAGCTCACGTGGAAGGAGATCGAACCGTCCCTGGAGGACGTCTTCATCGGGCTGATGGGGCAGGCCAGGGACAACATGCAATGAGCGCGTTCTTCGAAGCGATCGGCGGCGGGTTCTGGCGCCGGGTCGGCGCCATGATCCGCAAGGAATTCGTGCAATTGCGGCGCGACCGCATCACGTTCGCGACCATCATCACGTTGCCGCTGATGCAGCTGGTGCTGTTCGGCTACGCGATCAACACCCAGCCGCGCGGTCTGCCGACCGCCGTGCTGTTGCAGGAATCAAGCGACGTCGGACGCTCGATCCTCAAGGCACTGGAGAACACCCGCTACTTCCGGATCACCCATCAGCTGCGCAACGAGGCCGAGTTCGATCGCGTGCTGGCCTCAGGTGAGGTTCTGTTCGCGATCGAGATCCCGCGCGGCTTCGAGCGTGCGCTGCGGCGCGGCGAGCGGCCGGCGCTGCTGATCGCGGCCGACGCCACCGACCCGGTGGCGACCACGGGCGCGATCGGCGCGCTCAGCAACATCCTGCTGACCGCGCTGCGCAACGATCGTGCCATTCCGGATACCGACGCGCCGCCGTTCGAGATCCGGACCCATGCGCGTTACAACCCGGCGGGCTCGAGCCAGCTCAACATCGTGCCGGGGCTGATGGGCACGATCCTGACGCTGACCATGTTGATCTTCACGGCGCTATCGGTGACGCGCGAGATCGAGCGCGGCACCATGGAGAGCTTGTTGTCGATGCCGATCACGCCATTCGAGATCATGCTCGGCAAGATCGTACCCTATGTGCTGATCGGGTTTTTCCAGGCCGCGTTGATCGTGGGCGCGGGCGTGCTGCTGTTCGAGGTGCCGATCTACGGCGACCTGGTGCTGCTGGCGCTGCTCTCGACCCTGTTCATCGCCACCAACCTGTCGATCGGCTACACGTTCTCGACCCTGGCGCAGAACCAGCTCCAGGCCGTGCAGATGGCGATGATGTTCTTCCTGCCCAATATGCTGCTGTCCGGCTTCGTGTTCCCGTTCCTGGGCATGCCGCAATGGGCGCAGTGGCTGAGCGAGTGGCTGCCGCTCACCCACTACATCCGCATCGTGCGTTCGATCATGCTCAAGGGCGCGACGCTGTCCGATCTGCAGTTCGACACGCTGGCGTTGTTCGGCCTGATGCTGATTGCCATGGCGATTGCGGTGACGCGTTTCCGCCGCACCCTGGACTGATGGCCGGACCGACGTGCTGAGGGTTAGAACAGCGCAGGCACCAGATCGACCACGCTTGCGCCGGTGCGCTCGCTGACGATCTCGGCGATGCGGCTTCTGTGACAGCAGGCCTGATCGCGCTCGTAGCAGAGCAGGCACACGGCCTCGCCCGACCGGACGATGGCGACCAACTCGCCCATCGCCTCGACCGCATCCGGGGTCATCAGGTGCTTGGCATAGATGCGCCACAGCGTATCGAGCTTGCCGGCGCGCGCCGCCTGCCGGCCGTCGTCCGGCGTGCCGAGCTTTTGTAGATGCAGATAGGCGATGCCGTTTTCGTCGAGGGTTGCCGCAAGTTGTTTCTTGGAAAAGCCGGGCTTGCGGGACGCCGCGACCGCGCGGGTGTCGACCAGAAGCTTGACCCTGGCGCGCTTGAGCTCGGCCATGACGGCGTCGGGCTTGGCCTGCTCGTAGCCGATGGTGAAGACCTTGGGCGCGGATTTGCGCTTGGCCGGCTTGTGCTTGCCAGGTTTGCGCTTGGGCGGTTTGGTTTTGCGCATCGCTCAATCCTTCAGCTTTTCGATCAGCGCCATGGCCGCCGCCGGCGCGCGAATCTTGCCCTCGTGGATAACATAGGCGAACACGTCGCGCGGCGCGGCCTTCGGCTTGGTCTTGGCGTCGACCCGCGTCAGGTCGGTTGGCTCCTTGCCTTGCGCCCAGAGCTTCAGCCGCGCGGTCCACTCGCCGATCTGCTTGGGCGGATACGCCGTCGGCACGTTGTCCTCGCCCTGTTGCAGCCGTGCATAGACAAAGTCGGCCGTGACATCGGCGATGTTCGGATAGGTGACGTGGTCGGTGTAGACCGCCGCCATGCCGAACTTGCGAAGCAGCGCGATGAAGGCCGGCGTCTTGAAGCTGTCGTGCCGCACCTCGATCACGTGGCGCAAGCGATGGCCGTCGAAGGTGGCGGGCAGCAGCTCAAGAAATCCGCCGAAGTCGGCCTCGTCGAATTTCTTGAATGGCGCGAATTGCCAGAGCAGGGGACCGAGCTTGTCGCCGAGCTCGGTAACGCCGGACTTGAGAAACCGCTGGATCGATTCGCCGGCCTCCTTGAGCACGCGGCGGTTGGTGACGTACCGCGACCCCTTGATGGAGAACACGAAGCCCGGCGGCACCTCGCTCGCCCATTTACGGAACGTCGCCGGCGTCTGCGAGCGGTAGAACGTGCCGTTGACCTCGATCGAGGTCAGCCGCGCGCTGGCGTAGCCGAGCTCTTTGGCATGCGGCAGGCCGTCCGGATAGAACACACCGCGCCACGGCTCGAACGTCCAGCCGCCGATGCCGATGCGGATTTGGCCCGATTTCGTCGTCATGTTCACGTCACACGGCTATGGCATAGAGCTTCGCAAGTGGCGACGGTGAGTTCAATGTTCCGTCGTCAAAGCGGCCACAGTGGACGGGTGACGCCGGATGAACGCGCACCTTTTCATATGTGGTCGTTTCATTTCCAGGTTCGTATGACCGGACGAAACGCCCCTGAAACGACGAAGGCCCGGTTTCCCGGGCCTTCGCAATCTTGACGATACGGACGACTTAGAAGTCCATCCCGCCGCCCGGCGGCATGGCCGGCATGGCGTCCTTCTTCTTCGGCAGTTCGGCCACCATGGCCTCGGTGGTGATCAGCAGACCCGCCACCGACGCCGCGCCCTGGATTGCCGAGCGCACGACCTTGGTCGGGTCGATCACGCCCTTCTGCACCAGGTTGCCGTACTCGCCGGCCTGCGCGTCATAGCCGTAGGCGTACTGATCCTTTTCCAGGATCTTGCCGACAACGATCGAGCCGTCCTCGCCCGCGTTGAGCGCGATCTGGCGAGCCGGCGCCTGGATCGCCTTGCGGACGATCTCGACCCCGGTCTTCTGGTCGTCGTTCTGGGTGCGGATGCGCTTGAGCGCTTCGGAGGCGCGCAACAGCGCGACGCCGCCGCCCGGCAGGATGCCTTCCTCGACCGCGGCGCGGGTCGCGTGGAGCGCGTCATCGACGCGGTCCTTGCGCTCCTTCACCTCGATCTCGGTGGCGCCGCCGACGCGGATCACGGCGACCCCGCCGGCGAGCTTGGCCAGGCGCTCCTGCAGCTTCTCGCGGTCGTAGTCCGATGTGGTCTCCTCGATCTGCGCCTTGATCTGCGCAATGCGCGCCTCGATGTCGGACTTCTTGCCCGCGCCGTTGACGATCGTGGTGTTCTCCTTGTCGATCATCACCTTCTTGGCGCGGCCGAGCATGGCGAGCGTGACGTTCTCGAGCTTGATGCCGAGGTCCTCGCTGATCGCCTGGCCGCCCGTCAGGACCGCGATGTCCTGCAGCATGGCCTTGCGGCGATCGCCGAAGCCCGGCGCCTTGACCGCCGCGACCTTGAGGCCGCCGCGCAGCTTGTTGACCACCAGCGTGGCCAGCGCCTCGCCCTCGACCTCCTCCGCGACGATCAGCAGCGGCTTGCCGGTCTGCACCACCGCCTCGAGCAGCGGCAGCAGCTCTTGCAGGCCGGAGAGCTTCTTCTCGTAGATCAGGATGTAGGGGTCCTCCATCTCAACGCGCATCTTGTCGGCGTTGGTGATGAAGTACGGCGAGATATAGCCGCGGTCGAACTGCATGCCCTCGACCACGTCGAGCTCGGTCTCGAGGCTCTTGGCCTCTTCGACCGTGATCACGCCCTCGTTGCCGACCCGCTTCATCGCGTCGGCCAGGAACTTGCCGATCTCGACGTCGCCATTGGCCGAGATCGTGCCGACCTGGGCGATCTCCTCGTTGGAGGTGACCTTCTTGGAGTTCTTCTTGAGATCCTCGACGATCGCCTCGACCGCGAGATCGACGCCACGCTTGAGGTCCATCGGGTTCATGCCAGCGGCAACCGCCTTGGCGCCTTCGCGGACGATGGAGGCGGCCAGCACGGTCGCCGTGGTGGTGCCGTCGCCGGCCTGATCCGAGGTCCTGGATGCGACCTCGCGCACCATCTGCGCGCCCATGTTCTCGAACTTGTCCTCGAGCTCGATCTCCTTGGCGACGGTGACGCCGTCCTTGGTGATGCGGGGGGCGCCGAACGACTTGTCCAGCACGACATTGCGGCCCTTCGGGCCGAGCGTCACCTTCACCGCATTGTTGAGAATGTCGACGCCGCGCAGCATCTTGTCGCGCGCCTCGACTGCGAATTTGACTTCCTTAGCAGCCATTGGTGGTTACTCCGTTGTGATCCTCATCCTGAGAAGGCGCGGGCGCCGTCTCGGAGGATGAGGCCGATTAAGTCCTGTGAGTTCGGGGCCTTGTCCTTGGAGGCGCGCGTTCGGCGCGCCTTCGGACGAGGAGAGGATTTGGATCAGGCGGCCTTCTTCTTGGCCACCGGCTCGTCGATCACGCCCATGATGTCGGACTCCTTCATGATCAGGAGCTCCTGGCCGTCGATCTTGACCTCGGTGCCCGACCATTTGCCGAACAGCACGCGGTCGCCGACCTTGATGTCGATCGGGATCAGTTTACCGGCCTCGTCGCGGCCGCCGGGGCCGACGGCGATGACCTCGCCCTGCGAGGGTTTTTCCTGGGCGGTGTCGGGAATGATGATGCCGCCTTTGGTCTTTTCCTCGGCGTCAACGCGCTTGACGACGACGCGGTCGTGAAGCGGACGAAACTTCATGGTGTCCTCCATAAGTCGTTGATCGATTGTATCTTTTGGTGAGATTGCTCCTGCGGAGTGCTCCCCCGCCGGTGCCATCAAGGCCGCGACATAAGCGGCCAGTGCCCTCGATCAAGAGGGCGATGGGGATTTTTTAGCACTCGTCGGTGGTGACTGCTAGCAGAAAAATTTAGCTTTTTCCCGGCCTGTCAGCAGTCCTGCCATAATGCTGCTAATACCTTGAAATTAGGAACTTATTTCACCTTTTTGGCTTGTCTAATGCGAGGGAGGCAAGAACACTGGACTGGACCGGGCTGGAGATTCGGACATGACGCTCAAACACCTACCCTCGCGTGACTTCCAGCGTCAGTTGAATGGTTACGGGCTGACCACGGCGCAAATCCTCTATCGCCGGCCGGATCATCCCTGGCTGCTGCAGACCTACGTCTGGCAGAACTACGACCTGTTCCCGAAATTTCCGGAGCTGATGCGCTTCCTGGCGTTCTGGATGCAGAAGCTCGACGGCCCGCTGCATTCGGTGCAGGTCGCGCACAGCAAGCTGATCAAGCCCGCTGAGCTGAAAGCCATCAACGGCGAATTCCAGCTGCACTAGCGATCACCTTGCCCCAAGCGCGCGTCACCTCCAGCGGAGGGTCGTGCCGGACGATCAATCTTTGTGGAACGTCGTCAGTTTCGGCGGCGGCTCGGCAAAGCCAAGCTCGGCCCAGCGCGCCGCGACGCGCTCGTAGACCTCGCGGCGCAGCAGCGTCGTGGCTGGAAATTGTTTGAGATGGCGGTGCGGCTTGCAGGCATCGATCAGTGCCTTGGAGCCATAGGGACGCAGGTCCATTTCGAATTGGCTCGGATCGAGCCCGGTCGACCAGGTGGTGCGCAGCGTGTCGATGTCCTCGGCCGGATGGCAGCGCGTCGACAGCGCCCACATCACCTCATTCCAGTCGGTCGGGTCGACGTCGTCATCCACGGCGATGATCCACTTGGTGTAGTAGGCCGCGGCCGGGCATTGCGCGGTCAGCGCCAGCACCTGCGCGGCGTGCCCGGCGTATTGCTGTTGCAGCGACACCACGACGATGCCCCAGCCGGAGGCGGCCGCCGGATGTGCGTAGGCGCCGACCACGCCCGGCACGCCGATGCGCTCGAGATCGTCGAGGATGCGCGCCGAGCGCATGATGGCGTAGTAGGCGCCGATCTCGCAGGACGGATATTTCGCCATCAGCGCTGCCGTCAGGATCGGCGATTTCCGCATGTGCAGCGCGGTCACCTCGATCACCGGCTGCGGCGAGCGCTCGCGGCCGTAATAGCCGGTGAACTCGCCAAGCGGGCCTTCCGGCGCGACGTCGCCTTCGCGCACCACGCCTTCGATCACCAGCTCGGCACGCGCCGGGATCGGCAGGCTGACGGTTTCGCCGTCGGCGAACTCGATGCCGCGGCCCATCATGCCGCCGGCCACGTCGAATTCGGATTCCTTGGCGCCGAATACTTGCGCCGCCAGCATGAACAGCACCGGGTCGATGCCATAGGCCGCGACCACCTCGCAGGGCTTGCCGCGCTTCCACCACGCTTCGCGATCGAGCAGGCCGTGCTTGCCCGGCGAGCAATACAGCCCGACGCGGCGCGGCCCATGCAGCATCTGGCGGTAGCAGCCGACGTTGATGCGGCCGGTGTCGGGCGAGGCGGTGAGCGTGATGTCGCCGGTGCCGATGTAGCGGCCGCCGTCGCCCGGCCAGAATTTCGGCGACGGGAATCGTGTCAAGTCGATGTCGTCGCCGCGCAGCACGACCTCGTTGACCGGCGCCTTGGATTTGGGAATCCGCACCGGTGCGATGCGCCGGTTCATAATGGCGCGGGTTTCGGCGATCATCTCGGCGATCGACAGGTCCGGGTCGAGGCCGACCGCGAGCGCGTAACGCTGCTTGCTTGCGCCCAGCATGTTGGCTAGCACGCGCGAGCCGGAGCGGTCGCCCGCGATGTTTTCGAACAGCAGTGCAGGTGCCTTCTCGTTGCGCGTCGCCATGTAGGTGATGGCGGCCAATTCCTCGTCGGCATCGACCGGCGTGGCGATCCGCTGCAATTCGCCGTTGCGCTCGATCAGCGCCATCCATTCCCGGAGATCGCGCCAGCCGACCGGGACGGCGTCCTTGGCCGGTGCAACGGATGGAGAGGGCTCGGCGATGCGGTGTTCCATGCTCAAAGTGTATCCGTCATGGCCGGAACGCGAAACCCCGCCATCCACGTCTTCCTTGCAGATTTCCCTGCAGCCAAGACTTGAATGCGCTGGTCACGCCCGCGCATGACTTGGTGAGGTTGTGCGGGTCGCAAAGGCTAGTGCAGCAATCCGACGATCGCTCCCATCAACAGCGTCGCGAGCGTGCCGGAGACGATCGACTTCATGCCGAGCGAGATGACGTCGCTGCGGCGCTCCGGGGCCATCGCGGTGAGCCCGCCGATCATGATGCCGACGCTGCCGAAGTTGGCGAAGCCGCACATGGCGTAGAGCATGATCAGCCGCGAGCGCGGATCGAGCGCGTCCGCCGGCAGCTGCGCCATGTCGAGGTAGGCGATCAATTCGTTGAGCACCGTCTTGATGCCCATCAGCGCGCCCGCGGTTAGCGCCTGCGACCAGGGAATGCCGATTAGCCAGCACACCGGCGCCATGATCAGGCCGAGGATGCGCTGCAGCGTGATCGGCGCGCCGGCGACATGTGGAATCAGGCCGAGGATGGCGTTGGCAAGATGCACCAGCGCCACGAACACGATCAGCATGGCGATCATGTTGAGTAGCAGTGCGAGCCCCGTGGTCGCGCCCCTGGCGATGGCGTCCATGGTGCTTTCGGCGACCGGCTCCGCGCGATCGAGCTGGTCGGTGGCTGCGCCGGCAGCGTCCGGCACGATGATCTGGCCGATCAGCACGGCGGCCGGCGCCCCCAGCACGGAGGCGATGATCAGGTGGCCGGCCGCGTCCTGGATGACCGGTCCGAGAAACTGGGCGTACAGCACCAGCACGGTGCCGGCGATCCCGGCCATGCCGCCGGTCATCACCACGAACAATTCGCCGCGCGAGAGCTTGGCGAGATACGGCCGGATGAACAGCGGCGCCTCGACATGGCCGACAAAAATGTTGGCGGCGGTCGACAGCCCGACCGCGCCACCGACGCCCATGGTGCGGCGGAGCACGAAGGCAAAACCGCGGATGACCGGCGGTAGGATGCCCCAGTAGAACAACAGCGTGGTCAGCACGCTCATTAGCAGCACGATCGGCAGCGCATTGAACGCCAGCACGAATTCGTTGCCCGGGAACTTCAACTCAAAGGGCAGGGGCCCGCCGCCGACATAGCCGAACACGAACGAGGTGCCGGCCCGGCTTGCGGCGGCGAGCGCGTCGATCACATGATTGGCCGAGCCGAACGCCGCGGTGACCGGCGGCACCTTCAGGAACAGCACGGCCAGCACGATGGTGACCGCAACACCGATGCCGGCGCGCTGCCACGACACCGCGCGGCGGTTTTCGCTGATCGCCCAGGCGAAGACGACGACGGCGACAATGCCCAAGGCCGATTGCAATTGCAGCATGACCCCCGCCTCCCGGGGTTATGTATCGCACAATCGGGCCGTCCAATCAGGGCTTGTCATGCGGTGCAAAGGTGGGCATCCAGTCGTCACCACAGGTTTTCTGAAATTATGGATCACCCGCCGCGGCGGATGATGACACCCCGGGAGGCATCGCCATGCCGCGCATCCGATTTGATTTCGGCTCTTTCACGCTCGATGCCGAATTGCTCGACACCCCGACCGCCAAGGCGATCGCCGCCAGGCTGCCGATCGAGGCCGAAGCCATGACCTGGGGCGAGGAGGTCTATTTCGACGTGCCGGTCAAGGTGAAGCGCGAGGCCGACGCACGCGCGGTGGTTACGCCCGGCGAGATCGCCTATTGGCCGGAAGGTCCGGCAATTGCCATCGGCTTCGGCCGCACGCCGATCTCCAAGGGCGACGAGTGCCGGCTGGCGAGCCCGTGCAATATCTTTGCCAAGGCGCTGGGCGACGTAAAGGCGCTCAAGGCGGTGCGTGCCGGCGGCAAGATCAGTGTGACGCAGGTTTAGATCTCGGCGACGCCGAAGGTCTTGTGCAGGCCGACGCGCCCGGTCGGCGTGAGCTTGAGGGCGCGGCTGTCGCGGCTGCGGGCGAGCCAGCCGAGCTCCAGGCAGCGGCGGCAAATTTCGGCGCCGACGTGGCCGGCGACATGATAGCGGCGCTCGCTCCAGTCGAGGCAGGGCCGGCAGAACATCCGCTGGCTGCGCACAGGATTGAGCTCGGCGCCGAACGCGCCGAGGAATTTGCCGCCGGCCCTGGTGACCTCGCCGCCGTCGTCGGACAGCACCAGGTATTTTCTGGCGACCAGGGCGTCGGCAATCGCGACGCCAAGCTTGCCGGCCAGGTGGTCGTAGCAGGTGCGCGCAAAGCGGAGCGCATCCTCGCGCGCCGAACGCGGCTGATAGCGCGGCGGCGTCTCGATGGCGGCGACCGCCTTGATGCTTTCCAGCATCTTGGCGACCAGCGGCGAGGCGATGCGGTAGTAGTGATGGCGGCGCTTCTTATTGAAGGCGACGAGCCGCGCGTTGACCAGCTTGCTGAGATGCTCGCTCGCCGTCGGCCGCGACACGCCGGCGAGGAACGCTAGCTCGCTGCCGGTCAGCGCTTGCCCGCCCATCAGCGCGGCCAGCATGGTGGCGCGTGCGGTGTCACCGACAAGCGCCGCGACCTCGACCATGTTTGCGGCGGCAACCATCGAAAACGCTTACGCCGCTGCCCGCCGGTTCGCAAGCAACCGCGGTTCGGTCCGCGCCGAACCGTCAACGGATGACAGAGCGTTCGGCCGCCGGCCATGGTGCGGTCGGATCACGCCAAGGAGGATGCCATGAAACGCCTGCCGGTCCGGGTCGAGCCGATCTCCACCTATCTCGAACGCCGCCGTGCCGGACGGATTTGTCCGGTCCTCGTCGCCGATGAAACCGTCTATGTGTCGGGTTTGCCGCCGTTCGATCCGGACACCGGCGAGATCCGGCGGCTGCCGTTCGAGCGGCAGGCCGACATCGTGCTGGCGCAGATGCAGCGCTGCGTGGAAGCGGCCGGTTCGTCGCTCGAACGGGTGGTCAAGTGCAACGTCTATTGCACGCCGGACCCGTCACATTTCGCCAAATTCAACGAAGCCTACGCGCGTTATTTTCCGGTCGAGCAGCCGGCGCGCATCTTCCTGCATGTGCCGTCGTGGCCGGGACCGTTCGACATCGAAATCGATTGCGTCGCGGTGATTTGACCTTGCGGACCCAGCGCCGCACCGCATAGGCCCAATCAGCCGCGCCCGACGAACGGCATGCCGTTCGCCATCACCGTCATGAAAAGCACGTTGGTGTCGAGCGGCAGGTTGGCGATGTAGACCACCGCCCGGCCGACGTCGTCCGCGTTCATGCGCGACTCGACCATCATGCGGCCGTCCGGTTGCAACACGCCCTGGCCTTGCACCATGCGCTCGGTCAAGGGCGTTGCGGCGTTGCCGATGTCGATCTGGCTGCACAGAATGTTGTCGTTGCGGCAGTCGAGCGCGGTCTGCTTGGTCAGGCCGGTGACGGCGTGCTTGGTCGCGGTGTAGGCGGCGGCACGAGGCCGCGGCGTGTGCGCGGAGATAGAGCCGTTGTTGATGATGCGCCCGCCCTTGGGCTCCTGCGCCTTCATGATCTTGACGGCCTCCTGGGTGCACACGAACAGCCCGGTGAGGTTGGTGTCGACCACCTTCTTCCAGGTTTCCAGCGGCAATTCCTCCATCGGCACCGCCGGCGCGCCGATGCCGGCGTTGTTGAACAACAGGTCGAGCCGGCCGAATTCCTTTTTGGCGCGGGCGAACAGCGCCCTGATCGATTCCGGGTCGCTCACATCGGTCGGCACCGCAAGCGTCTTGGCATTGCCGGCCTCTTTTGCGGTCTCCTCGAGCTTGTCGGCGCGGCGACCGGCCAGCACCACGGCATAGCCGTCCTTGGCCAGCGCCAGCGCCACCGCCTTGCCGATCCCGGTGCCGGCGCCGGTGATCAGTGCGACCTTTTGTGCGTCCGCCATGTCGTCCTCCAAACTCACGTCCTTGATCATCCTGGAGCCTGATCACACGGGCCGCAATGGCCGATTGCCCCGGCGTAACCCTTGATCGCGCCCGGCAATGCTCGCAAACTTGCCGCTGGGGGAAGCGGCCCCGCGTCAGGGGGATGCCATGGCGATCAATCGGCGTGATCTGTTGGGTTATGGGCTCGCGGCCGGTTCCGCGCTATGGCCCGGAACGGCGCGTGCGCAATCGAAATATCCCGACCGTCCGGTCAAGCTGGTGGTGCCATTTCCACCCGGCGGGGCTTACGACACTATCGGCCGGCCCTGGGCCGACCGCATCAAGACCCTGTTCGGGACGGTGGTGATTGAGAACATGGGCGGCGCCGGCGGTGGCGTCGGCGCGGCCTACGCGTCGCGGCAGCGCCCGGATGGCTACACGCTGCTGCTCGGTGGCGCCACCACCCATATCACCGAAGGTCTGCTCAAGACCAAGCCGACGTTCGATCCGATGAAGGATCTCGAACCGATCTCACCGATCGCGGTGACGGCGTTTGCGATCGTCGTTCATCCCTCGGTGCCGGCGAACGACCTCAAGGAGCTGGTCGCCCACGTCAAGGCCAACCCGGGCAAGCTGTCGTACGGCTCGGCTGGCCATGGCTCGCTCAATCACCTGACCGGCGAGTTGTTCAAGCTCCGGGCCGGCATCGCCGACTTGCCGCACGTGCCGTATCGGGGAGCCGGCCCGGCGCTGACCGACCTCCTGGCAGGGCAAATCCCGATGATCGTGCCGGCCATGACCAACATCGTTCTGGAGCATCACCGCGCCGGCAAGCTGCGCGTTGTGGCGGTGACGCACCACAAGCGGGTGACCGCCGGGCCGGAGCTTGCGACCGCGGTCGAGCAGGGCTTCCCGGACCTGGTGGCGCCGAACTACATCGGCGTGTTTGCGCCGACCGGCGTGCCAAAGGAGGTGGTCGATACGGTTTCGGCCGCCAATCTCAAGCTGCTCGCCGACAAGTCGTACCAGGACTTGCTGATCTCCGGCACGTTCGAGCTTGAGCCGCCCTTGAGCCCAGCAGAATACAAGCGCTATGTCGAAAGCGAGATGACGCGCTGGCGGCCGATCGTCACCGCCATGGGCATCAAGATCGACTAGCTTGCGAGCGCCGCCGCGGCGTCGGTCGAGATGCTGCGGTAGACGCCGGGGTTGGCCAGGCGTCTGACGATCTCCGCCGCCTCGGACGGCCTGCCGAAGCGGAAACCTTGCATGCAGTGCACGCCGGCGGCGCGCAGGAATAGATGCTGCTCGGCGGTTTCCACGCCCTCGGCCGTCACCTTCATGCCAAGCCCGCGGCCGAGACTGACGATGGCGTGTACGATCGCGGCGGCATCGGACGCCTTCTCGATGCTCAGTACGAAGCTTCGGTCGATCTTGAGCTTGTCGAACGGGAAGCGACGCAGATAGAGCAGGCTGGAGTAGCCGGTGCCGAAATCGTCGAGTGCGAGCTGCACGCCGAGCGCCTTGAGCCGCCGCATCGCGGCTTCCGCGTTGTCGACATTGCCGAGCAGCGTGCTCTCGGTCAGTTCGAGCTCGAGCCGTTTCGGATCGAAGCCGGTTTCGTTCAGAATGCGCTCGACCACCGCGACGAAATCGACCTGCCGGAACTGCAACGGCGACACGTTCACCGCGACGCTGATGCCCGGCCAGGCCTTGCCGTCGAGGCAGGCGACCCGCAGCACCTGGGTACCGAGCGCGATGATCAGCCCCGAATGCTCCGCGATCGGGATGAATTCGGTCGGCGAAATCAGGCCGCGGATCGGATGCGGCCAGCGTGCCAGCGCTTCGACGGCGACGATCTTTTCTCCGCTGGCGTTGTGGATCGGCTGGTACAGCACCTTGAGGCCGTCGCGCTCGATCGCCTCGCGCAGATCCTGCTCGACCAGCTTGCGCTGGGACAGATCGGCGTCCATCACCGCGTCATAGATGCAGGCGCGATTGCGCCCTTCGTTCTTGGCGCGATAGAGCGCCATGTCGGCGTAGCGCATGATGTCGGCGGCGTCGCCGCCGGAGCGACGATCGATCACAGCGATGCCGATACTGGCGCCGATCACGATGGTATGGCCGTTGATCAGATACGGAGCACATAGCTTGGCGATGATGCGATTGGCGATGTCCTGGAGCGCGGCCGCGTCCGAGGTGGCGGTGGTGATGACGGCGAACTCGTCGCCGCCGAGGCGTGCGACCAGATCGTCGCCGCGCAGCGTGCGCGACAACCGCAGCGTGACGTTGCGAATCAACTCGTCGCCGATCGGGTGGCCGAGCGTGTCGTTGACGTCCTTGAAATGGTCGAGGTCGATGTAGAACACGGCGGCCGGCGAACCGCCGCGGTTGACTTCGGCCATTACTGTTTCGAGCCGCTCGCCGAAGAAATTCCGGTTCGGCAGCCCGCACAGCGGATCGTGCAGCGCGAGATAGCGCAGACGGTTCTCGCCGGCGGCAATGGTCGCCGCGGTGGTGCGCATGTAGCGCAGAACGAGGCCCGCGAGCAGCGTGAAGCCGGCCAGCGCGACGCCGATGAACGGCACCACCGACTGGAGGATTTCGGCGCCTGGCCGCTGCGGCATCCAGGCAAAACGCGCGATCGGCTGCTTGCCGCCGTCAACAATCTCGTAAACGTTGTCGCCGGCGGGCGCCGCGCCGCGTTCGATGGCGCGTAGGTTGGCGAGATGGAGACGGCCGCCGATGGCGCGCAGCAGGGTTTGCTCGACCGTGCGCACCGACAACACGATCGGCGGCGGCCTGTCTTTGCGGATGTTGCTGCCGGAGGCTTCGACGGCGACCACGGTGATGAGGCAGAGCTGGCCTTCGATGCCCTGTAGGAACACCGATCCATGGAGCGCGTCGCGCTTGGCGGAATGATCGCCGGTGGCCAATTGGAGCGCGCCCTTGGGAATGGTCGGGGCGCGGCCGCGCAGGTAATCGACCAACGAATGCAGCGCCGGCGTGATGGCGCCGGTCACTGGCGGAATCGATCGGTCGCGCCCGACCTGGGAATAGACGACCTGGTCCGCCGAATTGATGATCGCGACATAGCTGTGGTCGAGCAGCGCGCCGAGCCAGGCGGCGAGCCGCGGCTGCACCAGGCCAGCGGATTGCTCGATGTCGCCGGGGCTGACCGCGACGTCCGACTCGACGACGTTCTTGAGGCGGCTCAGCGACCATTCGCCGTGGTTGGCGATCGCCCGGGTCAAAAGCTCCTGCTCGCGCGCGACCGCAACCTCGTCGGCGCGCTGCGCCGAGGTGAGCGCCGCCACCACGATGCAGACGATCGCGACTGCAACCACGGCGCCAAGCGGGACCAGCACGCCAAGCCGCGTCCGATCCCAGCCCGTGGGCTTGGCCTTCTCTCGCGTCCAGCCGAACTGCGAGGTTTCCACTTCGGACACGATGCGCTCCGCGAAGCTTCCCTCGAGCGCGCCACACTAGTTATCAATAATTGCGATTGGCTTGCGAGACGCGCACAGGTCGCGGTCAAACGAAGCAAACGTCGCATTTCATGCCGCGGAGTTAATCGATGGTAAAGGCCAATGATGACGACGGTCGCGATGGAACCGCTACTTGGAAGTCACATAGGGCGGACGGGGAATGGCGATATGGGCGGCCCGCAACGCCGCCGACCAGCGCTCGCTGAGGTCATGAAAATAGGGATCGCCGGGCTCGATCCGATAGATCATCTCGGCATCACAGGCGTCGCGCCGCACCGTCGCGACATCGATCGGCATGCCGACACTCAGATTGGAGCGCAGCGTGGAGTCCATGGAGATCAGCGCGATCTTCAGGCTGTCGTAAAGATCGATGCCATAGCGCACGGCGCGGTCGAGGATCGGCTTGCCGTACTTGTGCTCGCCGATCTGCAAATAAGGCGTGTCGGTGGTGCACTCGATGAAGTTGCCGGCCGAATAGATCATGTAGAGCCGCAGCTTCTCGCCCTTGATCTGGCCGCCGAACAGGAACGCAACCTCAAACTTGACCTCGGCGGCCTCCAGCGCCGGCCCCTCGATGTCATGGACGCGGCGGATGGCATGGCCGATGCGCTGCGCCGCCTGGAACATGGTCGGGGCGTTCATCAGGGTTTCGATCTCGCCGGTCGCCGGGTTCTCGATGCCCTCGTTGAGCATGCTCACCACCGACTGGCTGATCGACAGGTTGCCCGAGGAGGCGAGCGTCATCACCCGCTGGCCGGGATCGCGGAACACGTGGAGCTTGCGGAAGGTCGAAATGTTGTCGAGGCCGGCGTTGGTTCGCGTGTCCGCGATCATCACCAGCCCTTCCTGCACCAGGATGCCGCAGCAATAGGTCATCGAAACACCCCGCCGGACGGGCGGTTATAGCGATGCCGGCACCCAAGGAGCAACGCCGGGGCTCCTCCACCAACAACTTGTCGCGCCGCGGAGCCCGGATCGGCTTGAGCGGAGGGAATGGCCGCGGTAGAGCATTTTGCGGCGGAAACGCCGCATCGGGCGGGCCGGGAACAGGCCGCGGGAGAGGGTGTATGAGTGAGCGGGCAGGCCAATCGGACATCATCACCGCCGCCGTCCTGGTGATCGGCGATGAAATCCTCTCGGGGCGCACCAAGGACAAGAACATCGGCTTCATCGCCGAATACCTGACCAACATCGGCATCGACCTGCGCGAGGTCCGCGTGGTGGCCGACATCGAGGACGAGATCATCGCGGCGCTTGACGCGCTGCGCCACCGCTACACCTACGTGTTCACCACCGGCGGCATCGGGCCGACCCACGACGACATCACCGCCGATTGCGTCGCCAAGGCGTTCGGCGTGTCGATCGACGTCGATCCGCGCGCCAAGGCGCTGCTGCTTACCCGGATCGCGGAGAAGGACTTGAACGAAGCGCGGCTGCGCATGGCGCGCATTCCGAAGGGCGCCGACCTCATCCTCAACAAGGTTTCGGCGGCGCCCGGCTTTCGCATCGGCAACGTCCATGTGATGGCCGGCGTGCCGGCGATCATGCAGGCCATGCTCGACGAGGTGGCGCCGACGCTGAAGACCGGGATCAAGATGCTGTCGGAAACGGTGCGCGCGGATTGCCGCGAGGGCGACATCGGCGGCCCGCTCGGCGAGATCGCCAAGGCGCATCCCGGAGCGATGATCGGCAGCTATCCGTTCCAGGACGACGGCGGCGGCCCAACACCAATCTTGTGGTCCGCTCGCGCGACCCGCAGAAGCTCGCCGCCGCCAAGGCCGCAGTCGAGGCGATGCTCGCGCAGGTGCGCGCCGGATTGCGCAAGTCGGCCTAGTGTCCCGGACCCGAAGTTCGCATTATTGTGCGGCAAGCTCGTTTGCGAACTTCGGGTTCAAAGGGACACTAGAATCATTACGTTGCTGGTGTTGCTTTGCTTCGGAAGTTCGCTAAGGAGCAAGCTGAGAACTCGGGCGAACTTCCGAAGCGCGACACGAGGGGGCAGGGCGCCGTGAACGAGCAACAGCCAACGGCCAAGCTGCATGCACTGCCGGAGAAGGCGTTTCCGGTGTCATGGGATCAGTTCCATCGCGACGCCCGCGCGCTCGCCTGGCGGCTCGCCGCGGCCGGGCCGTTCACGGCGATCGTCGCGATCACCCGCGGCGGCCTGGTGCCGGCCGCGATCGTGGCGCGCGAACTGAACGTTCGCCTGATCGAGACGGTGTGCGTCGAGAGCTACCACAACTACACCACGCAGGGCGAGCTGCGGCTGCTCAAGGGCGTGGCGGACAGCATTCTCAAGCTCGGCGGCAAGGGCGTGCTGATCGTCGACGATCTGGTGGATACCGGCAAGACCGCCAAGGTGGTGCGCGAGCTGCTGCCGGGCGCGCATTTCGCCACCGTCTACGCCAAGCCGATGGGCCGGCCAATGGTCGACACCTTCATCACCGAGGTGTCGCAGGACACCTGGATTTATTTTCCCTGGGACACCGGCCTCGCCTTCCTGCCGCCGATCCGCGAGGGCGGCGCGTAAGAAAATCCGGAGGCCACGATGCTGACACGACGCGGCTTGGTTGCGGGCGCGAGCCTGACGGTGCTCGCAGGCTCCTCGCGCGGCGCGCTGGCGCAGGCCTACCCGTCGCAGACCATCCGGATCATCGCGGGCTTTCCCGCCGGCGGCGGCATCGACATCTCGGCGCGGCTGCTGGTCGATCCGATGAAGGACGCGCTCGGCCAGCCGGTGATCGTCGAGAACCGGACCGGCGCCGCCGGCATGATCGCGGCGAACGCGGTCGCCAAGGCGCCGCCCGACGGCCACATGCATGCTGATGGCGACCTCGGGCGAGATCGCCATCAGCCACCATCTCTACAAGGAGAAGATGACCTACGATCCGCTGCGCGAGCTTGCGCCGATCGCGCTGGTCGGCATCGTGCCATGCGTCGTGGTGGTGGCCGCCGGCACGCCGGTCGCACGCCGCAGGAGCTGATCGCCTACGCCAAGGCCAATGCCGGCAAGCTGTCGTTCTCGTCGTCCGGCGTCGGCAATCCGCAGCAGCTTGCCGGCGAGCTGATGAACATCATGGCCGGCACCGACGTGCTGCACGTGCCCTATCGCGGTGCCGCGCCGGCGGTGACCGACGTCGCGACCGGCGCGGTCACCATGAGCTTCACCAGCCTGGCCGCCGCGCCGCGGCCTGATCCAGGCCGGCAAGGTGCGCGCGGTCGCGGTGACCTCGCTCGAGCGCATGCCGCAATTGCCGGACGTCGCGCCGCTGCAGGAGGGCTCGCCGGGGCTTGCAGGGCTACGAGCTGCTCAACTGGTTCGCGCTGTTCGCGACCGGCGGCACGCCGGCGCCGATCGTCGGGCGGCTCAACGAGATCGCCAACAAGACGCTTGCCAGGAGCCGAAGATCGCCGAGACGCTGGACGCGCAGGGCATCGTCGCGCGCGCCGATGACGCCGGGCAGTTCAGGGCCTTCGTCGCAGCCGAGATCCAGGAAGTTCGCGGGCATCATCGAGAAGGCCAAGATCAAGCTCGTCGAACTAGCGCGTCTGGCCGGCTGCCGAGGCGCTATCATGGCGGCCGGCCTTCGAATCCCAGCGCCGCCCACGGAGGATCGCCATGGACGCCGTCACCCCAAAGAGCGCGATTTCAGCCGACGAGCATTCGCACGTGGTGCGGCCCGCCGAGATGGAATGGCAGAAGACGCGGTTTCCCGGCTGCGAGATGAAGGTGCTGCTGAAAGACGCCAGCGGCCTGATGACCTCGCTTTTCAAGTTTGCCCCGGGCGCCACGCTGACCGACCACGAACATGTCGGCGTCGAGCAGACCTACCTGCTCGATGGCCATCTGGTCGACAAGGAAGGCCCGGCCGCGGGCATCGAAGTCAAAAAGGGCGAGTTTATCTGGCGCGAGCCCGGCAGCCGGCATTCGGCCTGGTCGCCGCAGGGCGGCATGACGCATCGCCATGATGCAGGTGCCGAACAAGTTCTTCGATGACGAAGGCCGGCCGACCGATGCCTTCGGCGAGCGCCTGGGACAAAACCTCAGCGCCTGCGTCAGGAAGCGCCGGCGCCGCGATTGCCCCGAAAGGATCGACGCTCACCGCTCGACGAACACTCGCATGTGGTGAAGCCCAGCCGAGATGGACTGGAAGCCGACGCGCTTTCCGGGCTGCGAGGTCAAGACGCTGATGGCCGACCCCAAGACCGGGTTGATGACCGCGCTGATGCGCTTTGCGCCGGGCGCGGTGCTGCCGGACCATGAGCACGTCAACATCGAGCAGACCTACGTGCTGGAAGGCCGCCTGGTCGACAAGGAAGGGCCGGCCGCAAGGCATCGAGGCGAAGGCGGGCGAGTTCATCTGGCGCGAGCCCGGCAGCCGCCATTCGGCCTGGTGCCCGGAGGGCGGGTTGATGCTCGCGATCTTCCAGGTGCCGAACAAGTTCTACGAGAAGGACGGCCGCGTGACCGATCCGACCGGACAAATCTGGGACGAGGTCTGGGGCCACACCGGCAAGGGATGATCCAAGGGATGATCCAGGGGATGCGCTTTCGGCGCGTCGGCGCGCGATGTTAGAAACGCAGGCGTGCCGACGTGGCGGAATGGTAGACGCATCGGACTTAAAATCCGTTGGGGAGAAATCCCCGTCCAGGTTCGAATCCTGGCGTCGGCACCAAGAGGAGTTGTGCGTGCGTCTTACGGCATTGATTGCGGCGAATGCGGATGCCGCCGGCTAAGAATCGACTAGGAACATGGAGCGGGCCATGAGCATGAAAGACCATTCTGGTTCCGATGGAACCTCACGACGGAATGAAGGCAGTGCTTGAAACCGCGCTGCTGCTGGCGCAGAGCTGCGGCAGCTACATCGAAGGCTTTCCGCTGCGCTTCGGCATCAGCGAGTTCGTCGCGGTTGATCCGGCCGGCAGCATCCCGCTGGAATCGTATCGGCAGGAAAGCCTGGAGGAGGCGGCGCAGGCGCGCAAGCTGTTTGAATCGTTCATGCAGGAGCGCAAGATCCCGCGCTCGAACGGCGCCGCCGAGCGGCCTGTCATTCGGCTGGCTCGACGACGCGCCGGAGGGCGAAGGCTTCGTCGGCAGCTACGGCCGCGTGTTCGATATCACCGTGCTGAGCCGGCCCGACGCCAACACCATCGGCCTGCACAACCGCGCGATCGAGTCCGGGCTGTTCGAAAGCGGCCGGCCGATCCTGCTGTCGCCGCCGGTGCCGCCGAAGCAGATCGCCACCAACATCATGGTCCATTGGAATTGCAGCACCGAGCAGGCGCGCGCCACCGACGCTCGCCATGCCGCTGCTGCACCAGGCCAGCCGCGTTACTGTGCTCAACGTCATCGGCGGGCAGGGGGTGCCGGGCCCCTCGGCCGAGCAGCTTCTGAAAAATCTCCTGGTCAACGGCATCCCGGCCAAGCTGATGACGGTCGGCCTGGAGGGCCGCGGCACCGGCGAGGCGATCCTGCGCGCGGCCGCGGCGGAAGGCTGCGATCTCCTGGTCAAGGGCGCGTACACCCAGAGCCGGCTGCGGCAGATGATCTTCGGCGGCGCGACCAGCCATATCCTGGCGCATGCCGAATTGCCGGTGCTGATGGCGCATTGAACGGTCATCGGTCCGCACCAAATGGGCCGAACCCGTTGGGCGCCCCCGGCCTTAACCGACGAGCGGCCGCTCAGGCGACCTTCTGCCGCCCCATCTTCTGTCTGCATCTCCGCGATCCAGACCTCCATCGGCTTGCAGGTCGGGTCCTGCTTGACCATGGCCTCGGTCTTGGCGCGGATCACGTCGGCCGGCTCGGTCAGGTCGAGCGGCTCGCCGAACGGCTGGCTGACGTGCCAGGGCGACGAGCAATAGAGCTCGACGCGATTGCCCTCGGGATCGCCGAAATAGATGCTCCAGGCGTTGCCGTGGTTGCGCGGGTCGAGCTTCTTCACGCCCTCCTTCACCAGCCAGGGATAATACTGCCGCAGCTCCTCGAGGCCTGGCACCCGGAACGAAATCTGGTTGATGGTGGTGTGCTGCGCTTCCTTCGGCCGGCCCGACGCGATGGCGATCTGGTGATGCTCGATCGGATCGCGGCTGAGAAACGCGATGTCGAAGCCGCGGCCCGAATGCCCGCGATCGGTCACCACCAACCCGAAGACGCGCGAATAGAAGTCGACCATGGTTTCGAGATCGAAGGCATAAAGGCCGATGTGGCAAAGCTGGGCGTCGGGCATCTTGTTCATCGACGGTCTCCGGGCGGCTTTGAAGGCCGAATGATGGCATAGCGTCGCGCTTCCGCCCATCGAAATGCACGCCAAACCGGCTTGCGCCGCGTTCCCAGACGTTGCCAAGCACGTTCCAAAGAATGCCCGGATTGAGCCCGGATTTTTTTACTTTTCTGCGCTAAGGCTGCCCGATCCGCCACCCGCCGGGCGGCGGGCTGCGTTGCGGCCGAAAGGATCCATGGGCGCTCGAACCACCGAAGGCGTGATCGGCCGCGTGGCGGGTTTCGTGCTCGCCCCGCGCCGCCTGCTTTGCGCTGCCGGCCTTGCGTTGCTCACCGGATGCAGCGGGATGAGCGATGTCAGCGTCGAGTCGGTTCTGGTCGTGCCCGGAAAATATAATTTGCACGGCTGCCAGGAGATCGAGACCAGCCTCCGCAGCCGGCGCGCCCGCGTTGCCGAGCTGGAAAGGTTGATGGCGCAGGCCTCGACTGGAGCCGGCGGCGAAGTCGTCAACCTGATGGTCTACCGCACCGACTATCTGCAAAATCGCGGCGAGATCGACGAGCTGACCCGGACCGCGGCCAACAAGCAATGCTCGATCCAAAGCCCGTGGACCAGCGGGCGGACGATTTTCTGACGGACGTATTTCGTTCGATTGAGCATGACCCCTCGCGTCGAGCCCGAGGGCATGCTTTTCCGAAACCGGATTCCACTGCGGATCAGCTTTCCGAAAACCGACTACCACTTTTCGGGATCATGCTCTAGCCGAACCGCTGGCGCGCCAGCGCCGCGCCCTTGCCGAGCGCGGTGAGCTTGGCGGTGGCGATGTCGCGGCGCATCGGCGCCATGCCGCAATTGGTGCCGGCGACGAGGCGCTCCTTGGGGACGTGCTTGAGCGCCGCCTCGATCGCGGCCGCGACCTCCTCCGCGCGTTTCGACCGCGTCGGTGGCGACATCGATGACGCCGATCTGGACGTCTCTTGCCCTTGCAGCAGCGACAGCAGCTCGATCGGCACCTTGGAATGGATGCACTCGACCGACACCTCGCCGATCCGGCTCGCCGCCAGCGCCGGGAAGATCTCCTCGTATTGCCGCCACTCGCCGCCGAGCGACGCCTTCCAGTCGATATTGGCCTTGATGCCGTAGCCGTAGCAGATGTGCACGGCGGTGGCGCAGGTGAGCCCGTCGATCGCGCGGTGCAGCGCCTCGATGCCCCAGGTCGTGACCTCCTTCATGTAGACGTTGAACGCCGGCTCATCGAACTGGATGACGTCGACGCCGTCGCGTTCGAGCGCGCGCGCCTCGGCGTTGAGCAGATCGGCGAAGGCGAACGCCATTTGCACGCGGTCGCCATAGTGCTGGTCGGCGATGGTGTCGATGATGGTCATCGGCCCCGGCATGGTGATCTTCAGCTTGCGCGCGGTGTGGGCGCGGGCGTGGCGCGCTTCGCTGCCATGGACGCGGCCCTTGAGCTTGAGCGCGCCGGTGACGGTCGGCACCATCGCTTTGTAGCGGTTGTTGCGGATGCCCATTTCGACCTTGTGGGCGAAATCGATGCCGTCGACGAATTCGAGGAAGCCGTGGACGAAATGCTGGCGCGACTGTTCGCCGTCGGTGACCACGTCGATGCCGGCGTCCTCCTGCAGCTTGAGCGCGAGCAGCGTGGCGTCGAGCTTGCCCGCCGCGAGCTCGGCGCCGGACAGCCGCCATTGCGGCCAGAGCTTGTCGGGCTCGGCGAGCCACGACGGTTTCGGCAGGCTGCCGGCAATGGTGGTCGGAAACATCGTTCGGCCTATTCCTCGCCCGGACGCGCGCGCCGGCAGGGCATCGACGATGCGGCGTTGCGGGCGCGAAGCGCCAATCATAGAGCCAATGGGTAGCGGCGCAGCAGCAAATGTCCGCCGGCCAGCCCGCAGCGCGAGATTGCGCAGCAGCGCCTCGGCGCCGACCAGGTGATAGATCCGCGCCATTGCGGCGGGCCGCGCGCTGCACCCGCGCGGTGCGCCGGCGGCGGGCGCGCTCGTAGCGCCGCATGGCCGTAGCCGGATCGTCGGGATCGCGGGCCAGCCGGTCGGCCAGCACGGCCGCGTCCTCGATCGCCATGGCGGCGCCTTGGGCGAGGAACGGCAGCATCGGGTGGGCGGCGTCCCCTAGCAGCGTGACGGGGCCGTCGCCCCAGCGCCGCAGCGGCGGCAGATCGTACAGCGCCCATTTGAGCCAGCGTTCCGGCAGCGACAGGAATTCGCGCACCGGCTCGCACCAGTTCCACGGCGAGAAATGCGCAAGCAGCTCGGCGCGGTCGCCGTCGGCGCTCCAGCCCTGCTGCGACCAGTTGGTCGTCGACGATCGCGACGATGTTGATCAGCTTGCCGCCCTTCACCGGATAGTGGACCAGGTGCGCGTCCTTGCCGAGCCAGAGCTGCACCTCGTCGCTGCGGAATTCCGGCTCGACCCGATCGGCGGCGATCAGCGCACGCCAGGCGGTGCGCTGCTGGAATTCCGGCTGGACGCGGTGGCCGAGCCGCGGCCGCAGGCCGGACCACAGCCCGTCGGCGCCGATCAGCGCGATGCCGTGCTCGTCGGCGGTGACGGCGGCTTGCCGGCAGGCGGCGCTGACGCCGTTGGCATGCAGGACGAAGTCCTCGACCCGCGTGCCGAGCCGCAGCACGATGTCGGGGCTGGCGTGCACCGCCTCGAGCAGCGCGGCCTGCAGGTCGCCGCGATGGATCGCACCAATAGGGCGCGCCGTAGCGCCGTTCGGCCTCCGTCGCCGAGCGGCAACGCGCCGTGAGTCTGCCCGCCGGTTGCGGTTTTGATCGCGACGGCCTGCGGGCGCGAACGACGTCGCGGCGCAGCCGTTGTTCAAGCCCGAGCGCGATCAGGATGCGGGTGGCATTGGGCGAGAAGCTGGATGCCGGCGCCGGTTTCTTCCAGACGCGCGGCCTGTTCGATCAGTGTCGACGCGGAAGCCGCGATCGCGCCAGCGTCAGCGCTGCGGTCAGGCCGCCGATCCCGGCTCCGGCGATGATGATGTTGCGCGAAGACGCCACGGCCTGCGCGCCCGGCCGGTCAGACCGTCTCGGTCAGCGCGCACTCCGGCGGCCGCGCCGCGATGCGGCTCGAGCGCCGGGTCGTGCCGGTAGAGCGTCGAGCAATAGGGGCAGATGATTTCCTTGTCGTCGCCCATATCGAGGAAGACGTGCGGGATGGTCGAACGGCGGCTTGGCGCCGACGCACATGAACTCGCGCGCGCCGATCTCGATCACGGCGACGCCCGGATCGTTGTGGAAATGTGGAACGATCGTGTCGGCCATGATTCGCCTGGAATTTTTCGCGCTGCGGCGCCGCACCATAGCCGCCGTGCCGCGCAATTCATAGAGACCCAGGCCCGCGCTCGCCGCCAATGCGACCGATCCGGAACGGCCCGCGGTCGGTGGCGTTGTGTCGTCGCCGAACGCCGGCGCAACGACGGCCGTCGCGGACGCGCCAAAGGAGACGGATGGCTCCGACACGCATCGCCCATGGCCTTGCTCGGCCGCCGGCCTGTTCGCGCTGGCGGCGCTGGTCTGCGTGCCGCTCGGCCTATCGAGGCCGACGATGCTGCTGACGACCGCCGACGATCCGGCCGCGATCTGCCGACCGCGAGCTCGACGCGGCGTTCGACGCCACGGTGGCGCAGCGCGAGATCGAGGCGGCGCTGGCGGCCAACGATGCCGATCTCGCCAAGAGCTTCCTCGATCTTGCCGCGGAACGCGGCGTGCCGGTGCCGGCCGAGCTTGCGGGCAAGGTCACTGCCGCGGTCGACTACGCGAATTCGACAGCCGGCGCCGCCGAAAGCTTCGCGCGCGGGCTGATCACCGGCGAGCCGGACGACATGGTCGGCCTTGCCGGCACCGCGCTCGGCGATCTGTTCGTGTTCGGCGATATCCGCGACGCGGTGCGCGAGGGCAGCCGCTACGTCAGCGGCGGCCCGGCCGACGAGCTGGTGCTGGGCTTGGCCTGCGTCGGCATCGCGATCACCGCCGGCACCTACGCGACGCTTCGGCGCGGCGGCGCCGGCCCGCATCGGGCTCTCGGCGGTCAAGGCCGCGCGCAAGACCGGCGCGGATCAGCGAGCGCCTGGCGGAATGGGTCGGCCGCTCGCTGCGCGAGGCGGTCGATTGGTCGGCGCTGCGGCGCGCCGGCGCCTCGCTGACCGAGCCCGCGGTGGCGGTGCGCGCCGCGCGCGAAGCGGTCAAGGTCGAGAAGGCCGGCGGGCTCGTCCGGCTGGTCAGCGACGTCGGCCGCGTGCAGGCCAAGGCCGGCACGCAGGCCGCGCTCGATGGGCTGAAGCTCGCGCGCGGGCCCGCGCGAGGTGGCGCGGATCGCCAAGCTTGCCGAGAAGAAGGGCAGCAAGACCCGCGCGATCCTCAAGACGCTGGGCCGCGGCGCGATCCTGCTGTCGGTCGCGACTCGTTCAATCTCGCGCTGTGGATCTTGGGCGCGATCGCCGACCGCTGTTGGGCTTGGTGTCCTCGGCCAAGTCCGCGCGTCGAGCGCTTGACCTTGCGCCATCTGGCCGCGCAAGAAGCAGCGCGAGGCTGTACCGCGCAATACGCGGCGATGCTGGCGCTATCGCGGGCTTGAACCGCCCGCGCGCCTGGTCTCTATCTTGCCGGTCATGCCGTCCTTCCAACATGGCTCCGTCGAGCTCGCCTACCTCGATGAGGGGAGGGCGAGCCGATCGTGCTGGTGCACGGCTTTGCCTCCACCAAGGAGGTGAACTGGGTGCAGCCGGGCTGGGTCGCGACGCTCAAGCGCGCCGGCCGCCGCGTGATCGCGCTCGACAACCGCGGCCACGGCGCAATCGACCAAGCTCTACGATCCGGCCGACTATCACACCAGCCAAGATGGCCGGCGACGTGCGCGCGCTGATCGAGCATCTCGGCATCGCGCGCGCCGACGTCATGGGCTATTCGATGGGCGCGCGCATCGCGGCCTTCCTGGCGCTCGAGCATCCGGACGCGGTGCGCTCCGTCATGCTCGGCGGGCTCGGCATGCATCTGATCGACGGCGTGGGCTTGCCGGAGAGCATCGCCGATGCGCTGGAGGCGCCGTCGCTCGCCGACGTCGACCGATCCGCAGGGCCGCACTGTTCCGCGCCTTCGCCGACCAGACCAAATCGGACCGCCGCGCGCTCGCCGCCTGCATCCGCGGCTCGCGCCAGGTGCTGACGCGCGAGCAGGCGGCGTCGATCGCAGTCGCCGGCGCTGATCGCGGTCGGCACCAAGGACCCGATCGCGGGCTCGGCCGAGGCAGCTGGCCGCGATCATGCCGCAGCGCGCAAGGCGCTGCCGATCCCCGGCCGCGACCACATGCTCGCGGTCGGCGACAAGGTGTTCAAGGCCGGCGTGCTGAAGTTCCTCGAGGAGCGGCGCATGACGCGTCCAGATCACGCCGGCGGCCGCGATGTTCAAGGGCGCGTCCGGCAACACGCTGGTCGGCGACGTCTACGGCGAGGAGGGGCCGCCGGTGCTGCTGCTGCACGGCGGCGGCCAGACCCGCCACGCCTGGAAGAAGACCGGCGATCTGATCGCGCGGCTGGGCCGCGTCGCCTACGCGGTCGACCAGCGCGGCCACGGCGATTCCGAATGGGTCGCGGACGGCGCCTATGCGTTCTCCGATTTCGCCGCCGACGCGCGCGTGCTGGCCGATACGCTGGCCGAGCGCAGCGGCGTGCGGCCGGTCGCTGGTCGGCGCCTCGCTCGGCGGCATCGCGGCGCTGCTGGCGGAGGGCGGGCCGGATCGGCCGCCGGACCATGGCAGTGTTCTCGGCGCTGGTGCTGGTCGACATCACGCCGCGGGTCGATCTCGACGGCGTCGCCAAGGTGCAGGGCTTCATGCGCGCGCACGCCAAGCGAGGGCTTCGGCTCGATCGCCGAGGCCGCCGACGCGGTCGCCGCCTATCTGCCGCACCGGCCGCGGCCGCGCTCCCACGAGGGGCTGAAGAAGAACCTGCGGCTGCATCCCGACGGCCGCTGGCGCTGGCATTGGGACCCGCGGTTCCTCGACGGCAGCCGCCGGATCGGCCCGGGCGTCCGGCGAGATCGAGCAGGCGCTGGTCGATGCCGCGCAGCAGCATCACGCATCCCGACGCTGCTGGTGCGCGGCGCCTCCTCCGAACTGGTGCAGGAGGAGCACGCCAAGGATTTCCTCGAAGCTGGTGCCGCACGCCAGCTATGTCGATGTCAGCGGCGCCCGCCACATGGTCGCCGGCGACCGCAACGATCAGTTCGCAAACGCCATCGAGGGCTTCCTGTCGAAGCTTGAAGACTGCCGCATAAGTCGATTGATTTCACTGATGATAATTCACTCCGATCATTGCGTTCGGCGGGCCGTCGTCCTAATTGTGCTAGAACGGCGGCCCGCAAGTCGGGGCATCTCGGAGGCGATCAATGGCGCAGCAGCACACCAAGCCTGCCAGCGCGATCCAGAAGGTCGATCCGGTGTGGGCGCAAGATCCGCGACCGAGGCCGAGGACGTCGTCCGCCGCGAGCCCGAGATCGGCACCTTCATCTATTCCTCGATCCTGCACCACGACACGCTGGAGGCCGCGGTGGTGCATCGGGTCAGCGAGCGGCTCGACCATGCCGACGTCTCGGCCGAACTGATCCGGCAGGCCTATGCCGATGCGCTGGAGGACCAGCCGCAGATCGGCGAGGTGTTCCGCGCCGACATCGTCGCGGTGTTCGACCGCGATCCGGCCACCGACCGCTTCATCGAGCCGGTGCTCTACTACAAGGGCTTCCACGCCATTCAGACGCACCGGCTTGCGCACTGGCTCTGGAACCAAGGGCCGCAAGGACTTCGCCTATTACCTGCAGAGCCGCTCGTCGGCGGTGTTCCAGTGCGACATCCATCCGGCCGCCAAGGTCGGCCGCGGCATCTTCCTCGATCACGCCACCGGCCTCGTGGTCGGCGAGACCGCGACGATCGGCGACGACGTCTCGATGCTGCACGACGTGACGCTCGGCGGCACCGGCAAGGACCACGGCGACCGCCATCCGAAGATCGCCGACGGCGTGCTGATCGGCGCCGGCGCCAAGATCATCGGCAATATCGAGATCGGCCGTTGCGCGCGGGTCGCGGCGGGCTCGGTGGTGCTCAAGCCGGTGCCGAACAACGTCACGGTCGCGGGCGTGCCGGCCAAGGTCGTCGGCGATGCGCCGTGCGAGGAGCCGTCGCGCACCATGGATCAGATGTTCCCCGGATAATCGGCGTGTCTGATGATCCCGGGCTGTCCCGTGTTAGAGCGCCAGCCAGTCGAACGGAGAGGGTCCCGTGGACGTCGAGGAAGTCAAAAAGCTCGACGCCTATCTGCGCAAGCTGTTCGGCAACCCGAACATTCGCGTGGTGCCGAAGAAGGGCGACACCGCCGAGGTTTTCATCGGCGAGGACGATCTCGGCGAATTGACCGTCGACGACGAGGACGGCGACCGGTCCTACAATTTCCGGATGGTCATCCAGGTCAGCAACGACCCGAGCTTTCAGCCGGTGCCGGCGCTGACCGCCTATCTGCGGGCCAAGTTCGACAACGAGAACATCCGCGTGGTGACGCGGCCGAAGAAAACGGATTCGCTCGAAGCCTATATCGGCGAGGAATTCCTCGGCGTGCTGTTTCGTCGAAAACGAAAAGGGCCGCCGCTCCTACATCTTCGAACTGCCGATCCTCGACGTCGATCTCGATGGCGGTCCGCCGGATAGCTTAGCCCGGCGTCGGCGCGGCCGGAAGCCTGCGATCAGGCGGTCGATGCCGTCGGCGACCGCTGCGCCAATCGCCAGCCAGTCGCGCGGAAAGCGCACCGTGACGTCGGCGCCGCCGATCCGCCGCTCGTGCAGGCACATGCCGGCGTCGACCGCGATCCGGCGGGTGCAGCGGAGCAGGAAGCGCTCCGGCGCGCGCCGGATCGAAGATCAGGTCCTCGCCCTGGTAGGGCGAGCCGTCGCGGAACGCTCTGCAGGCTGAGCCCGTCGGCGCCGACCATCGGCGCCGGCGTCGAGCGTAGCGCGGATAGATCGCCTTGAGCCGCTCGACCGGCGGCAGCGTGCTGTCGCTGCGCCGCGATGGTCGACGAACAGCCGGTCGGTGACGTCGGGCGCGTCGGTCGGCGGCGGCTTGATGCCGGGGTCGGGCGGCGTCGAGCGAAGGCCACACGAAGCTCAGGTCGATGCGCGCCTGCGCGCCCGGGCGGCGCTGCACCTTGAAGCGGATCGCGGCCGGCGGCACGTTGAACGCCACGCCGCCGACGGTGATCGGCAGCGAGGGCGCGTCGGGCGCGATCGCGCCGGCCGTGCGGCCACAGCATGTAGGCGATCGGCGCGCACGGCGAGGCCCGGCGACCATCAGGCCCGAGCGCGATCATCAGCAGGCGGCCGAGCATGCCGCCGCCGTGCCGCCGCCTGCGTCCCGATGGTTCCCGCGTAAGCCGGCATCGGTTTCCGTCCTCGAATTCGTCCGGCCCCATGGGACGCCGGCATCCGTTAACCTTTCCTTAACGATGCGCTGGCGGGCGGCCCGCCGATCTGGGACAAATTCCGGTGTTGCGTACCGGTGGGGCCTGTCGTCGATGTCGCCTGAAGTCGTTGGTGCTTGCGATTGTTCTGGTCGGATTCCGTGCATTCGCTGCTGGCGCTGGCGATCGGCTTTGCGGTCGCGGGCCTGTTGTCCAGCGGCTATCAGCTGCTGACCCTGCAGCCGGCGAGCTTCCGCCTGCTGCACGAGGCCGAGCGCAACGCAGGCGCTCGCCGCGGTGCCGTTCCTGCTGTTCGCCGCGCCCTTCATCATCATCCGCAACACCGTCCGCGGCGCGGCGCATCGAGGGCCGCAGCTTCGGCTTTGCCGCGCTCGCCGCCTTCGTCGCCGGCTTCTGGAGCCTGATGTCCGGCACCGTCGTGGTGATGGCGCTGCAGGCCATCGGCCATCTGGTCGCCTGAGCTCGTCTCGCCTCGCCATTCGCCGAACATGGCAAGGTCGCGCTCCTGCAGCGGAGAGGACGCAATGCCGATCTACGAGCTCGACGGACAGGCGCCGGAATTTCCGGCCGACGGCCGCTACTGGGTCGCCGAGACCGCGGTGCTGATCGGCCGCGTGCGGCTGAAGAGCCACGCCAGCGTCTGGTTCGGCGCGGTGCTGCGCGGCGACAACGAATGGATCGAGATCGGCGAGCGCTCGCAGATCCAGGACAACGCCACGCTGCACACCGATCCGGGCTTTCCGATGGTGATCGGCAGCAATTGCGTGATCGGCCACAAGGTGATGCTGCACGGCTGCACGGTCGGCGACAACAGCCTGATCGGCATGGGCGCGATCCTGCTCAACGGCTCCAAGATCGGCAAGAACTCGCTGGTCGGCGCCGGCGCGCTGGTCACCGAGGGCAAGAGCTTCCCCGACAATTCGCTGATCGTCGGCTCGCCGGCGCGCGTGATCCGCACGCTCGACGACAAGGCGACGGCGATGATCGCGCGCGGCGCCGACATCTACGTCAAGCGCTGGCAGCAATACGCCAAGGGCCTGAAGCGGATCGGCTGACACTCCGCGCCGGCGGGTGCCGCGCTATCGGTAGCCGAACACCGAGTTCTTGCGGAACCGCATCTTGCCGCCCTCCGGCAGCCGGCGCGAGTCGTAGCCGCCGTCACGGATCGCGTCGGCCTGCTCGCGCGGATGCTGCGGGCTCGGCGCCTCGTCCCACCATTCCGCGCGTTGCGCGGAGCGGGGCAGCGCAAAGCCCAGAATGTCCTCGATCTCCTCGAAGGTCAGCACGAAGTCGTCGCGCGTCTGTTTCTTGAGGTAATCGCGGAGCGGGTCGTATTTGCTCACTTGTGCCTCCGTGGATACCCATCCGGCGATCACGTTTGGCATCGGACGCGGCCCGCGTCGACAACAAAAAGCCCTCGCGGGGCGAGGGCTTTTTGTTGTCGAGGGTGCGGCCTGCCCGGCCGATCAAGCGGCGGCCTGGTGCATGGTGTGCTTGCTTTGCGGCGATTGATGGATCGCTCCGTCGCGCGAGCATGGCAGGCCTTTAAAAAAGGTGCGGCCGGCGTTGGGGGACGCCGGCCGCGCGCGAACCCGGTCTGGGGACGGGGAGGGGTGGGGACGTGACCGGGAACGCGTATCTCCGTGTCTCAGTTCGCTCAGCGTGTCGGATGCAGCCGCGGTGGAGATCGCCGGCCGCGGATCGCCGAGCGCAACCCAGACATTCGGGATTGGTCTGCGACTGGCGCTTGACGAAGCGGTAGCCGGTGTCCGACCAGAGCAGGATATCCTCGCGCCTGGTTGTCGAGGATGAAGTCGCCCTTGTCGGTCTTGACCGTGAGCACCGCGTGGCCTTCGCCCTTCTTGTCGCGCACCACGGTGATCAGCAGCGCCTCGCGCGGCCAGCCGGCCTGCATCAGCATGCGGCGCTTGAGCAGCACGTAGTCCTCGCAGTCGCCCTTGCCGTCGTCGGGATAGGACCAGCGCTCGACCACGCCCCAGTGCTCCATGTCGGTCACCGGCTTGATGCGTTTCGTTGACCCAGTTGTTGACCCGCACCAGGTCCTTCCAGACCTTGGCGATCAGCACGACGTCGCGCGGCTCGCGTCGACGTGGCGGTGCATTCCTTCGGATTTTCGTTGCAGAACTCGACCCAGCCGATCGGCGGCCGGGCGCTGTCGCCGACCGAGACATGGATGGGCCGCTCGCTCGCCTGCGGCCGCCGCCGCCCCGAGCAGGGCGATCACGGCGGCCGCCAGTGCGGTGCCCAAAATGGCTTTCGACTGCGGCAACATACGCGACCCCTCTCCCGTCTTCTTGGGGCCATATTTCCCACAAAGCTTTTGTATTGCCGCTAATCCGCCACAGTTCTTTTGAAGAAAACCAAGTAAAATACTGGGACGAATACTGTTCATTATTGTCGGAAAATTTTCATCAAATACCGGATATTCAGAATTGAATAAAATTGTAGCTTTAAGCCATCGAGCGCAGGCGCCATCAAACCGCGCGCGCCGTACGGCGCCGCGACGGTTAAGCGCTGCTGCGAACGTCAGGGCGCATCGAGACGCGCGGCGCCGCCGGTGTGGCGGCTGGACAGGCGACGAATTCTGGAAAGGCGGCGTTTACTGTACGCCGGCGTTGTCTTCCAGCGAATCCGGATGCTGGAGGCGGGTGAACTCCATCGCGAAGCCCTCTTCGAGATGGCGGACCACGCGGCCGGGGATCTTGCCGAGCGTGACCGGGCTGCCGACGTCGGGCCGTTGCTGGGTGGCGATGCCGGCGCCCGACAGCGAAATGTCGATGATCCGGACGTTGATGACGGCCCCGTTCGGCAGGATCAGCCGGGCGTTCGGATTGCGTGGCACGATACGGCCGTGACGGCGGTCTTCCGGCAGGTTGAGGATGTTGCGGTTGGCGAGCCAGGTGAGCTGGGCGGCGAGCTTGTCGCGCTTGCGCGCGGTCGCCGCGATGGTCATGGCAAAGCCATTGTTAAACGGGCGCGCGATCGGTGCCTTCCAGGCGGCCGAGATGGTCGACATAGGCGATGACGCGTTCGCCAACGTTGCCGCTGATTGGCGCGATCAACGCCATGCCGCCGGGCGACATGTTGATGACCTGACAGGGGAACTCGCGGCGGTCGGCCAGCATGTAGCGGCCGAGCAGGTTGACGCGGACGCGCTGATGCCGCCGGCGCTCCTGGGAATGCGGCAGGGTGTACAGTTTGGTTTGTGGCAGTGCCATGCGGCGACAATTCCCTACGACACCGGATCACCGCAAGATTATTCATGCTTCGTTAACGGCTCGTTATCCGACGCCATTGTGGATAATGCACTATGCTCAATCGCTGCGGCCGCCGTCATAAATCGTCAGGCCATGCCGGGTGCGGCCGGCGGCGGCCTGGAACCGCGGCGGCTTCACCGTTTCGACCGCCTCGCCGAGATGCCGGAACATGCCGAGCGTCAACGGCCCGATCGGCTTGGCGCCAAGCCAGTAGGGCGTCTCGAGCGGCGCCAGCGCGCCAACCACGCGGGCCTCCTTGCGCGATGAGTGCGCGAGCGGCAGCACCAGCATTTCCAGATTGACCGGCAGCAGCCTGTCGTCGGCGGTGGCGCCGGTGACGCTGGCGATCACCCCGGTCTTTTCCTCGTCGACGACGGCGATCAGCTTGCGTAGCGCGGTCTGGCCGGGCTGTTGCCACAATCCGATGAAGCTCTCGCCCTTGAGCTCGCGGCCGAACAGCGCGCAGATCCGGGTTCCGGCGATGCGGAACGGACAGCGCAGGTTAAGGTCCAGTTCGAGCACAAACGTGTCGCCGAGCACGCGGCGGATCGCGGCGGGCTCGATGTCGGCCCGCGCGGGCGCGAGTCTCGCGCCACGGCGCTCGTTCCAATAGGCGAACAGCTCGCGGTTGGACGGGTGTTTCATTTTGCTCCCCTTTGTCTCGCCCGCGCGCAACGAGGTGTCCCCGACCGGGACAGACCGACTGCCAGTTGGCGTTGGCGCTTGCGGTGGAGCAGGCGGCATGCCGTTGCCGCGCCAAGGCCGCGTCGCGGCCGCGCTGTCCGGTGTTAGCGTTACTTCCGGCTCGCGCTTGGCCCCCCAGCCGTGCCGGGATAAGAGTCGCCAATCCACACGCTTTCGCTTGCCGGCGGCTCACCGGCGGGCAGGACGAAACCCACCGGGAGGTGGGGGGACGTGACTGAAGAGGGAGGGCGCAACACCCTCCCTCTTTCTTTGCCCTTTTTTTTGCCCGCTTTCTTTGTTTGCTCGCGCGCCCGCTCTCGCATAGTGACATGGGCGCGGCTATCGAACGGGGCGCGCTTGGTCCAATCACGTCAACCGATCTTCAACGTCCCGCCGGTCGTCGTTGCCGTGCTGGTCGCGCTCGGCGTGGTGCACGCGGTGCGCGTGTGGCTCCTGTCCGACGACCTCGACCGCGTGCTGGTCTGGACCTTGGCGTTCGTGCCGGCACGCTACGAGGCGAGCGCGCTCATCGACGGCCTGTTGCCCGGCGGTTGGGGCGCCGAGGTCTGGACGTTCGTAACCTATGCGCTGGTCCACGCCGATCTGACCCATCTTGGCATCAACGCGATCTGGCTGCTCGCCTTTGCGAGCCCGGTCGCGCGGCGGTTCGGGACGTGGCGATTTCTGACGTTCTTCATGTTGACGATCGCGGCGGGGGCGCTGGCACATCTGCTGACGCACGCCGGTGACCTCGCGCCCACGATCGGCGCCTCGGCCGGCGTCTCCGGCATGATGGCGGCGGCGGCGCGCTTTGCGTTCGAGCCAGGCGGGCCGCTCGACCTGTGGCACGGCGATCGCGCCAGCGCCGACCGGGTGCCGGCGGCGCCGCTCCACGTGGCTTTGCGCAATCCGCGCGTGCTGGCGTTTCTCGCGGTCTGGTTTGGACTGAATTTCTTCTTTGGGCTCGCCTCGTGGAATTTCATTGCCGAAAACCAGAGCGTGGCGTGGGAGGCCCATGTCGGCGGCTTTCTCGCCGGATTGTTGTTATTTTCCGCGTTCGATCCGGTTGGCCGCGCGTTGCCGGCCGAACCCGGCCCCACGTTGCATTGAAGGGCGCGCAGCCACCCGCTGTTAACCAGCCGCTGCATGGCTGATGCGCGACCGCTTGGATCGCGACAGGAACTCTGACCCAATCGCCGGGTTATTTCGCTACCGTAGTAGTTATCCGGCGCCGCGCCTGCAGAGTCGAATGCCGGACGGCGGCGCCCAGCGAAAGTGATCAAAAAGAAGCCACCTGAGGAAACACCGAAGGGAGCGACGCATGACCGTCAGAACCATTCTCTCCGCCAAAGGCGGCGAGGTTGTCACCATTGAGCCCAACGCCAGTCTCGCCACCGCCGCCAAACGGCTGGCGGAACGCAAGATCGGCGCGCTGGTGGTGATCGGTGCCGAGCACCGCGTCATCGGCATCTTGTCGGAGCGCGACATCGTGCAGGAGCTGGCCGTGCGCGGCGCTGCTGCGCTGGAGCGGCCGCTGAGCGAGGTCATGACCCGCAAGGTCATGACCTGCAGTCAGTCTGACACGATCAGCTCGGTAATGGAGCGGATGACGGAGGGCAAGTTCCGCCATCTGCCGGTTGTCGAGCAGAGCCGCCTGATCGGCATCGTCTCGATCGGCGACATCGTGAAACATCGCCTCCAGGAGATGGAGCGCGAGCAGTCGGCGCTGCGCGACTACATCCAGACCGCCTGAGCTGCCGAAATCATGTCGCGGCCGGTGTTACCAGCTCCGGCCGCGGCGACGAGCAGCCCGCAACAGCGTCGTCGATCGAGTCGAACGCGCGCTCGGTTGAGCGTGCGCCGACCATGTTTCTTCACCGCGCGATAGTTATGGCGCGGCGATCGAGCCGTCTGCCGTCTCGCTCAGAGAAGATCCCACTGGTGTTCGTAGACGTGCCAATCGGGAGCGGCCGGAGCGGCAATGAAGTCCGCGGCGACGATGTGGGTGCCGTCCATCTGCCACTCGGCGAGCGCGCCTGAGTCCGTGCGCCAGAGCAGATCGGCCTTACCGTCGCCATTGTGATCGTCAGCGCCGAGCAGATGCCAGTCGTTACCCGGAGCGCCGACGATCGTGGATCCGACCCGCGTGAAGTCGGCGCCGATAATCTGGTTGCCGTTCATCAGCCAAATTGCGACCGATCCGCCGCCGGGCTCGAGCCCGCCCGGAGGCGTCACCGGACCCGTGCGCCACAGGATGTCGCTCCTGCCGTCGCCATTGAAGTCGGCCACGTCGACCACGTGCCAGTTGGACCCCGGCGCGCCGACCGTGGTGGCGCCTGCCTGCACGAAGGCCGCGGACTTGATCTGGTTGCCGTCGAGCTCCCAGGTCGCGAGCGCGCCACCGTCCGTGCGCCACAGCAGGCCACCCTTGCCGTCACCGTCGAAATCGCCATCGCCCACGATATGCCAGTCTGCCGCCGGAACACCCACTTGTGTCGCTCCGGCCTTGAGATAGTCCGCGAAGATGATCTGGTTGCCGTTGAGCTCCCAGATCGCCAGCGCGCCTAAGTCTGTGCGCCACAGGATGTCGCCCCTGCCATCGCTGTTGGCGTCGAGCGTTCCGACTGCGTGCCAGTCCGGTCCGGGTGTGTTGATGACCGTCGAGCCGATCTTGAGGAAATCCGCCCCGATGATGTCGTTGCCGTCCATCAGCCAGACCGCGAGCTTGCCGGCGTCGGTGCGCCACAGGACGTCGGTCTTGCCGTCATTGTTGGTGTCGATCGTATCAATGACATGCCAATCCGGCCCCGGGAGCCCCACCGCGGAGCCGCCGAGCCGTGTGAAATCCGCGTCGCTGATCTGGACGCCGTTCATCTGCCACAGCGCGAGCTTGCCGCCGTCCGTGGTCCAGAAAATGTCGGCCCTGGCATCGCCGTTAAAGTCGTCGCGGTTGATACCAGTGAAATCGAGCTGGAGCGCAAGGCCGCTCGCCGGGGTCGTGCCGTTGAGAAAGTTGCCAACCAACGTGGCGGCGCCGGTCGAGAGGTTGATGCTGTAGAAACCAGTGATGCCGCCAACCGTCAGCAGCGCAAATCCCGGACCGGTCACCGCGACGTTGCTGGCCGTTGCGTTGACGCCCGCCGGGATGTCGAAGCCGTTCACGGCCTCGAAATCTACACCGGTGGGACCGACCAAGGCCTGAGTGCCGGCATTGGGATTAGTCTGAATATTGAGAAAGTTGGCATTGGAATCCAGAACGTACAGCGTGGTGGGACCGCCGGTGATTATGCTCGGATGATTGTTGGTGTAGGCCGCGCCGGTGATTGCAAAGCCGGGCAAGATCATCACATCGAGGCCGGCAAGCGTGCCGTTGTTTGGATTGAGCCGGAAATTCACACCGGTTTCGGTTGTGACGCGGATACGGTCGACCGTCGAATTGAAGTCGAAGCCGTAGCCGCCCGAAGGAAGATCGACGGCAAGACTGCCGAACGATATCGGCGATCCGACCGCCGTCGCAACGCCAGTTTGCACGGAGATGGTATAGAGCGTTGCTGTGTCGGTGGCTGCATTAACGCCGAGCCCATAGAGCAGGTTGTTGGCTGGACGAAAGTCGATGCCGACCAGCGTTTGCCCGGCAGTCAAGCCAGTGATCGGGGTGGAAGTCCCGACCGTCGGGTTCAACGGATCGAAGGAGATCAGAGAGTGAGCCGGACGAGTGCAAAGGCGCGCGGAATGTTTGGCATGGCTGCGTTATCCTGTGGCAAGGAGGGCAACTTAAGCGTGTCGCGTTTGCTCGGGGAGCGCCAAGGGCGTCGCCAGACGCCTCGCTCACGGCGTCGGATCGCGCCGAGCCCATGCGTCCCGCGGAAAAATCGCAATTGCGATTTCTTGCGGTGCCGCGGCGATGCGTCGGCATTTGGCGTGCGACAAGCATTGCTGCTGACCGACGCGACGCTGAGGCAGCGATCTTCGGGGAAACGGACGCGTATGAAGCGTCGCATTTTCAAGCGGCTGGTGGGCAAAGTATCTTTTTCAAATCCGATGGAACCAATGGCCGTCTGACCAAGTTTTCATCTTTCGAGAGTCGGGCGCCTGCGGCGGCGCTGCGCCGGAGTGGCCGCTGAGCGAGGTCATGAGCCGGAAGGTCACGACCTGCAGCCGTTGCGCGACTATATCCGGACTGCCTGAGACACCCGAACTATTTCGCGGCCGGCGTCACCGTCGCCGGCCGCGGCGACAGCGCCGCAATCGCCTCGTCGATCAGCTCGAACGCCCGCTCGGTCGAGCGCGCGCCGACGTCGATTGCCTCCTGGGCGCGGTGGAAATCGAACCATCCGACATGCCCGAGCCGCGGGCTGATCATCACATCCGGCGGATCGCCGGCAAGTCGCGCCCGCGTGATGCGGTCCTGCATGATGTTGAACGCATCCACCATCAGGGTGGGAATGCCCGGACGCCGCGCGCCGCCGACGAATTGCCGTTTCAGCGCCCGTTCGGCGCCGAACATGGCGCGCAGCCCGCGCCGGCGTTCGGGCGGCTCTTCGCCGGGCGCCCCGCCGTTGGTGCTGGCATTGTCGCCGCTCATGGTGATGCTGCGGCCGAGAATATCGGAGTTGAGGTTGATTGCGATCACCAAGCGTGCGCCGAACACGCGCGCCGCCGACACCGGCACCGGATTGACCAGCGCGCCGTCTACCAGCCAGCGGCCGTCGAGCGCGACCGGCGGAAAAATCCCCGGCAACGCGTAAGACGCGCGCATGGCATCGACCAGGCGGCCGCGCGTCAGCCAGATTTCGTGGCCGGTGCCGACCTCGGTCGTGATCGTGGCGAAGCGAACGGGTAGCGTTTCGATCGCGGTGTCGCTGAGCGTGGCCTCGAGTTGCGCTGCCAGCCGGCCCCCGCCGATCAGGCCACCGCCGGACAGGCTGATGTCGAGATAGCTCAGGATGCCGCGGCGCGTCAGCCGGTTCGCCCAGTCCGCCAGCAGAGTCGAGCCGGCCGGCCGCGTAACAGCCGCCGACCACCGCCCCGATCGAGGTGCCGACCACGACGTCCGGCATGATGCCATGTTCGACCAGCGCCCGGATCACACCGATATGGGCGAAGCCGCGCGCGCCGCCGCCGCCGAGCGCAAGCCCGATGGTCGGCCGCTCGCTGGTGGGCGCCGTTGGGCCAGGGGATGCGGCGGCGCCGCGGTCCCCGTTGCGGCCTTGACGCGGAACCTCAAAGACCAAGACGCAGCTCCCGGAGGCCGCAATGATCGGCCCTCGGCCAGGACATGGCAAGATCGCGACGCCGGTATGGTGAAAAGGCCGGAGGCTGAGGGCCGTAGCCGTCTGCGCGGGGGTGCGAACTCAGCCGCCGCCGCGCGGCCGGGTCATTTTGAACACCGTTTCCACCATCGCATATTCGTCATAGCCGCAGCGCGCGATCGGCCGCATCGCGGCGGTGTCGAGGCGGCCGTTCTTGATGAAGCGGTCGTCGATGTGGACGCCGACGACATGCCCGAACACCACATAGCGGTCCATGGTATGGCCGTTGAGCGGATCAAAGCTCACAGTCTTGAGCCATTGGCATTCCAGCGCGCACGGCGAGGCGGCAACCCGCGGCGGCCTGACCAGCCGCGACGGCGCCGCCTCGAGCCCGGTGTGCAGCATCTCGCTCTGGCCGCGCGGCAGCGGCGCCGAGGTGCCGTTCATCTGATCGCGCAGGTCGAAGGTGGCGAGGCTGCACACGAACTCCTTGGTCTCCTCGACGAAGGCCACCGAGTTCCTTCGGTCCTTCGCTGGAGAACATCACGATCGGCGGCTTGTCGGTGACGCCGTTGAAGAACGAGTAGGGCGCGAGATTGATCTCGCCCTTGGCGCTCATCGACGTGATCCAGCCGATCGGGCGCGGCGCGACGATGGCCTTGAACGGGTTATGCGGCAGGCCGTGGTCGTTCTTGCGGGTGTCGTAGAACATGGATGCTCGGGGGCGGTGCGTCGCCCGTTCAGGTGTTGGCGGTCGTGGGATCGATCATCTTTCTGACTTCGGTGATCTTGGTCGCCGGAAAGCCGCTGATCTCGGCGTGCTTGCGGATGATTGCCTCGTCCTTGGCGAGATAAACGCAGAACGTCTTGTTGTCGGCCACGTAGCTCTCGACCCATTGAATGTCGGGCCCGAGCTGATGCAGCACCTCGTTCGACTTTGCCGCCGCGCCGCGGAGTTGCTCGCGTTCAAAGCTGCCGACCTTTGGAATATCCCTCTCAATGATGAACTTGCGCAGTGCCATCGCTTTGCTCCCTTAGATCGGTGGTGATGCACGGGCGCCAACGAGGCTACGACGCGTTCCAACCGTGCGCAACCATGGCCGGTGAGGCCCAGGCTTGCACGCTATGACGCGCCATAGCGCGTCACGATCTGATCGAGCGGCGGCCGCGCTCGATCGTCCACCGGCTTGGTCGGCCGGCCGATGTGCACAAAACCTGCGATGCGTTCCTCGGGCTTGATGCCGAGCGCGTCGAGCACCCGGCGGTCGTAGGCATACCACTCGGTGAGCCAGCTCGCGGCAAAGCCGAGCGCATAGGACGCGAACACCAGGCTGGTTGCGGCGGCGCCAGCCGAGAGCACCTGCTCCCATTCGGGAATTTTCACATGCGGGCCGGCGCGGCTGACGACGGCGATCACCATCGGCGCGCGGGCGAGCCGCTTGCGCTCGTGCTCGATCTGCTCAGGCGTGGCGTCGGGACGATTGGCGCGAAACACCTCGGCGATCTTCTCGCCGGCAACAAGCCGGGCGTCGCCTTCGAACACCACGAACCGCCACGGCGTCAGCCGGCCGTGATCGGGCACGCGCGAGGCGACGGTCAGCAGCGTCGCAAGCTCGGTCGCGGTCGGCCCCGGGCCCTGGAGCTCGATCGGCTTGACCGAACGGCGGGTTTTCAGGAGATCGATGGCGTCCGGCATGGTGGTTTGCTGGCGCTGCGGGTAGCACAGGCCGCCGAAGGAGACAAACCATATCCCGGCTTGAATTCGCCTCGATTTCGGTCGAAAACCGCCCGGCATGACGCCGGCCCGCCCGCATCTTTTTCAGCGATGGCACCGACTTGCATGGTCGGCAATGCTGCTCACGCTCGCCCCCATGGGCGCGGCGTCCGCGCAATCGCAATCGCCGTTCGGTCCGCCGCCGGCGCCGACGGTGCCGGTGCCCAACATGCGCGCGGGCGAGGGCGCGATCCTGGCGCAGGCTCGCTTCGGCCGCGACGGCGGCTTCATCGGCGGCGGGCTGCACTGGCGCGTTTATGCCGACAAGCCGGACCAGAGCGGGGTGTTCAGGCTGCTCAAGGAGGACCATTCGGCGCAGCCCGTGTTCGTGCTGCCGGTCGGCGGCTACATCGTCCACGTCTCGTTCGGCCTTGCCAGCGCGGCGAAGCCGGTCCAGCTCCGCAACGACGCGGCGCGCGAGGTGTTCGAGCTTCCGGCCGGTGGGCTGAAGATCGAGGGCCGCGTCGGCAACGTGCGGATACCGACCGCACAGATTTCGTTCGATATCTTCAAGGGCAGCCAGTTCGACCCGGCGGAACGGCAGCCGATCGCCTCGAGCGTGCTCACCGGCGACATCGTGCTGGTGCCGGAGGGCGTCTACTACATCCTGTCGAAATACGGCGACGGCAACGCGGTGGTGCGCTCCGACATTCGCGTGCAGTCGGGCAAGCTCACCGACGTCACGGTGACGCATCGCGCGGCCGCGATGATGTTCAGACTTGTCAGCAAGCGCGGCGGCGAGGCGCTCGCCAACACCGACTGGGCGGTGATGTCACCGGCCGGTGACGTGATCACCGAATCCAAGGGTGCGTTTCCGCGCATGATCCTTGCCGAGGGCGAATACAAGATCATCGCGCGCAACAACAACAAGGTCTATCAGCAGGACCTGACCGTCATCCCGGGCGTGGACAGCGAGATCGAGGTGCTGGCGCGGTGAGTACGCGGGCGATCCTGACGCTGTGCGGGCTGCTCGCGGGCCTGTCGCTTGCCGCGGCCCAGCCGAAGATTTCACCAAGCGACATGGCGGGTCGCGAGCGCGAGCGCTTCATCGACAGCCCGGCCGAGCGTTTTATGAAACCCGGGCCTTATCTCGATCCGCCCGTGGTCAGCCTGCCGGCACCCTCCCGAAGCGTCCGCGTGCGCCGCGCGCATTCCAAAAAACGCTAACTCAGCGCGGTGGCGCAGCGGCAAGCTCGCGCACCAGGCGGGGCAGGTTGCGCCAGAACAGCGCCGCGCCGCGCAGCACCATCCAGCCTTCGCGCGGCGAGCGCGCCGTCATGCCGATAGCGCGCAGTGGCAGCTCGATGAGCGCGATGAGCGCGGCCAGCGTGCCGGCGGCCGCCATGCCGTGCCACTTGTGGATGAACCGGACGCGGCTGCGTGGTCTCATAGAACAGGCGGCGATCCTTGACCGGGCTGGTCGTGCCACCGCCGTCGTGCACCGCGGAGGCTTTCGCGAAATGCATGACGGCATGGCCGTGGTCGATCGCCCGCAGGCACAGATCGAGGTCCTCGTAATAGACAAAGAACCGCTCATCGAAGCCGCCGGCGCGGGCGAACAGATCGCGGCGGATCATCAGGAACGCGCCCATGACCTGATCGACCGGGCGCGTGTCGAGATGGTCCCATTCGGTCATGAAATGCGGCGGCACGGCCCACGGCACGATCCGGTCGAGAAACAACGTGCGCAACAGCATGGCGGCGACCGTCGGCCGACGTGCGCAGGTTCGGCTGGTGCGGCCCTGGCGGTCGACCAGGCGGATGCCGACGATACCGGTGGCGGCTTGCGCGGGCTCCGCCAGGAAATCCAGCGCCTGCGCGATCGCGTGGGATTCGACACGCGCGTCGGGATTGAGGAACAGCAGAAGCGGGGCGTGGCCCGCGGCGGCGCCCTGGTTGCAGGCGGCCGCAAAGCCGCGGTTCTCGGCGTTGCGGATGACCGAAAGCCGCAAGCCTGCGATCGGGCAGTTGTCGGCCGAGCCGTCGGTCGAGGCGTTGTCAACGACCGTCACATTGAGCCTCGGCGCCATGGCGCTCGCATCGAGCGCCGCAACACAGTCGCGCAACAGCGCGCCCGCGTTCCAGTTGACGATCACGATGTCGACGGCGGGCGCCGCGGCGGTGCGCTCGGAAGCAGAAGGCGCGGACGGGTCCATGTCGGGCAAACCGCGCTGAGAGCATTGAATCTTTGGTCAAATGTCAATACCGAGAGGCGCGGCGCTGAGGGTGGCGATGCCGAAGCTTCTGTTCCTGATCAGCGAAGACTGGTTCTTCGTCTCGCATTTTCTACCAATGGCGCGCGCCGCGCGCGAGGCGGGCTTCGAAGTCGTGGTGGCGGCGCGGGTGCGGGCGCATCGCGAGCCGATCGAGGCCGCCGGCTGCCGCGTCATCCCGTTCGAGATCGGGCGCGGCAGCATGGCGCCGCTTGCGGTGCTGCGCGGGCTCAAGCGGGCCTACGACATCGTGCGCGCGGAAAAGCCCGACATCGTGCACTGCATCGCGCTGCGCATGATTATCCTCGGCGGCATTCCGGCGAAGCTTGCAGGTGCGCGCTGCCTGGTGCTGGCGCCGACCGGGCTTGGCCATCTCTGGATCAGCGACGGACCGGGCGACCGGCTGATGCGCTCCGCGACGCGCGTGCTGGTGGTGCCGATGCTGCGCGGCCCGCGCACGCATTTCCTGTTCGAGAACGCCGAAGACCCGCCCGAGCTTGGGCTGGATGCCGGCGGGCGCGGACGTGACCATCGTGCCTGGCGCCGGCGTCGATCCCGTGGAGTTTCCGCGGATGCCGGAGCCGCCGGCACCGCCGCTGCGCGTCGCGGTGGTGGCGCGCATGATCAAGCCCAAGGGCATCGCCCCGGCCGTCGAAGCGGTGCGCATCGCGCAAGGCATGGGTGCGCCGGTCGAGCTCGATCTCTATGGCGCGCGCGATCCCGAAAATCCGCTGTCGATCGCGGAGGCCGACCTGCGGCGCTGGTCGCAGCAGCCCGGCATCGCCTGGCACGGCGCGACCGACGACGTGCCGGCGGTGTGGCGCGACCACCATGTCGCATTGTTTCTCAGCAGCTACCGGGAGGGCGTGCCGCGCGCCGTGACCGAAGCCGCGGCATGCGGGCGGCCGGTCGTGACGACGGACGCGGTCGGCTGTCGTGAGCTGGTGCGCCACGAGGTCGAGGGCCTGCTGGTGCCGCCCGGCGACGTTGCGGCGGCGGCGCAGGCGCTGCACCGGCTCGCGGGCGACGCAGGCGTTGCGTGCCCGCCTCGGGGCGGCCGCCGCACCGGCGCTTCCTCGATCGGTTCACCGAGGATGCCGTGCGCAGCGCGGTCGGTGAGCTTTATCGCAAGGCGATCAGCGGCTGAGCGGCTGCGTCGCGCAGGATCGCGGCGATTTTCGGCAGCGTGCCGGCCAGCGAATAATCGCGCTCGACCGTGCGACGCGCCTCATGTCCCATGCGCTGCCGCAGCGCCGGATCGCCCGCCAGCCGCGCGAATGCGTGCGGTCCATTGTTCGGGCGTTTCGGCCAGCAGGCCGTTGACCTCGTGCCGCACCGCCGCGCGGTTGGCGCCGACCGGCGAGGCGATCACCGGTTTGCCCGCCGCCATCACCTGCAACAGCTTGTAGGCGCACTTGCCGCGCTCCCACGGCGTATCGTCGAGCGGCATGAGCCGATGTCAAAGGCGCCGATGCGGCTGATTTCGCTCTGTTCGGTCCAAGGAAATGTCTCGACCGGCAGCCCGGCGAGCGCCGCGGGCGCATCGGCGCCGACGATGTGCAGGCGCACCCGGTCGGCGACCGCGCGCAGGGCGCCCGCCAGCGCTTCGAGGTAGTGCGCATTGAGCGGAATGCCGATCCAGCCCGCGACGAGCGGGCGCTGGTCCGCTGGCCGGCGCGGCGGCCGGCGGCGGATAGCGGTCGAGATCGATCACGCTTGGCACGATCTCGATGCGCCGCGCCCCGGCGTGCCGGGCGCGCTCGGCGATGAAGTCGTTGCCGGCGACCACGATCGTGGCGGCACGCATCACGGCGTCGATCTTGCCGGACATCAGATGCCGGATCAGCGCGATTGGCGTTCTGCTCGTAGCGCAGGAACCAGGCGTCATCGAAGTCGACGACAACGGGCAGGCCGCCGGTGAGGAACGCCTCGACTGTGGCGGGGACCCACGGCAAGGCCTCCTTCTCGAGCCAGATCAGATCATAACGGCGGCGGCGCAGCAGCGCTCGCAGCCGGCGCGTATAGGCGCCGGCATAGTGCGAAACGCCGACCGGCGGGCCGCCGTAAAGCGCGCGGACATGGGCATTGTCGAGCAACGGATCGACATCGAATTCAAAGCCCTGCCGCTGGAGCGCTGGAAGAAATTGCAGGAAGCGCACGCGGCTGCTGGCGCCGAGCCGTTCATAACGGGTGAGCAGCAGAATTTTGGGCATCGGCACCGTTCAGGGGCTCACGCCGCTTGCTTGATCCTTCGCACGTCGGGCGGCATCGCTTCGTCGGCCAGCGCCTTCAGCGCGGCATCGAGCGGCATCACCTGCTGTTGCTCCTTGCCGAGGCGGCGGATCGAGACCATGCGCTCGGCCGCCTCCTTGCGGCCGACCACCAGCAGCACCGGCACTTTGGCGAGCGAATGCTCGCGCACCTTGTAGTTGATCTTCTCATTGCGCAGGTCGGCTTCCGCTCGCAGCCCGAGCCGCAGCGCGGCCGCCAGCACCTCGCGGGCGTAGTCGTCGGCGTCCGACGTGATGGTGGCGATCACGGCCTGCACCGGCGCGAGCCACAGCGGCAGATGGCCGGCGTAGTTTTCGAGCAGGATGCCGAGAAATCGCTCCATCGAGCCGCAAATGGCGCGGTGGATCATCACCGGCGGCTTCTTCGAGCCGTCGGCGGCGATGTAGAAGGCCTCGAAACGCTCCGGCAGGTTGAAGTCCACCTGGGTGGTCCCGCACTGCCAGTCGCGGCCAATGGCGTCGCGCAGCACATATTCGAACTTCGGCCCGTAGAACGCGCCTTCGCCTGGATTGATCGCGGTCTTGATGCGGCGGTTGTGGCTCTGCGCCTCGATGCGCTTGAGCACATCCTGCATGATGGCTTCGGCGTGGTCCCACGCCGCATCCGAGCCGACCCGCTTTTCCGGCCGTGTCGAAAGCTTCACGGTGAGATCGCCCTCGAAGCCAAAGTCGGCGTAGGTCGAAAGGATCAGGTCGTTGATCTTGAGGCACTCGTCCGCCATCTGCTCCTCGGTGCAGAACACATGGGCGTCGTCCTGGGTGAAGGCGCGCACCCGCATCAGGCCATGCAGCGCGCCGGATGGCTCGTAGCGATGCACCACTCCGAATTCGGCCATGCGCAGCGGCAGCTCGCGGTACGAGCGCAGCCCGTGCTTGAAGATCTGGATGTGGCCCGGGCAGTTCATCGGCTTGATCGCAAACACGCGCTCGTCCTCGGTCTCCTCGCCGGCCGACTGCGCCATGAACATGTTTTCGCGGAACCAGCCCCAGTGGCCGGACGTCTCCCACAGCGACTTGTCGAGCAGCTGCGGCGCGTTGACTTCGCGGTAGTCACCCTTCAGACGGCGCCGCATGTAGCCGACGATCTCCTGGAAGATGGTCCAGCCGTGGGCGTGCCAGAACACCGTGCCCGGGCCTTCCTCCTGGAAGTGGAACAGATCCATCTCGCGGCCGAGCTTGCGGTGGTCGCGCTTCTCGGCCTCTTCGAGCTGGTGCAGATAGGCGTCGAGCTCGTCCTGCTTGGCGAAGGCGGTGCCGTAGATGCGGGTCAGCATCGGGTTCTTGCTGTCACCGCGCCAATAGGCGCCCGCGACCTTTTGCAATTTGAAAGCGTTGCCGATCTTGCCGGTCGAGGTCATGTGCGGGCCGCGACAGAGATCGAACCAGTCGCCCTGGCGGTAGATTTTCAGTTGTTCGCCGGGCGGAATGGCATCGACCAGCTCGACCTTGAAGGTCTCGCCCTTCTCCTTGAACACGCGCTTGGCCTCCTCGCGCGGCCACACCTCCTTGGTGAAGGGTTTGTCGCGCGCGATGATCTCGCGCATCTTCTTCTCGATCGCCGGCAGGTCTTCCGGCGTGAACGGCGCGTTGCGATAGAAATCGTAGAAGAAGCCGTTCTCGATCACCGGGCCGATCGTTACCTGGGTGCCGGGCCACAGCGTCTGCACCGCCTCGGCCATGACATGGGCGGCGTCATGCCGGATCAATTCCAGCGCGCGCGGGTCGTCGCGCGTCAGGAATTCGATCTTGGCGTCCTTCTCGATCGGGTCGGCCAGGTCGGCCAGCGCGCCATCGAGCGCCATCGCGACGGTGCGCTTGGCGAGCGAGGGCGAGATGCCCTTGGCAATGTCGAGGCCGGTGGTGTTGGGGGGATACTCCCGACGCGCGCCGTCGGGAAAGGTCAGCGCGACCATTCTCGTCTCCTTGCTCACTCGCTGCCTACGAACGCAGGTAAGCGTGACGCCTCAATAATGCAGAGCGCGGCGACGCGCAATCCGTCGCCTCGAAGGCGACGAGCGTGGCAAGCGCTCAAGCGCAGCGAGACCTATCTGAACAACGGCGATATCGCGGCGGCGCAACTGCTGCTGCGTGCCGCCGAAGCCGGCGATGCGCGCGCGGCCTTGGCGTTGGTCGCGACCTATGACCCGCTGGTGCTCAAGCAATTGGGCGCGGTCGGGGCCAGGGACGATATCGTGCAGGCGCGCGCCTGGTATCAGAAGGCTTCGCAATTCGGCTCGGCGGAATCCGCGACGCAGTTGCAGCAGCTGGCGTGGAGAAGGGCGCTAATCCCGCGGTCAGGGATGGCCGGCGGCGTCAGCGCCCGGCACGCCATTTCCATCGGCCGTAACGCCAGGGCAGATACCAGCGCGCGCGCCCGGGTGGAACGTCCGGCACAAAGTCGAGGCCCGACGTTCCGAACGGATGGCAGCGCAACAGGCGCGCCAGCGTCATCCAGCCGCCGGCCCACAGCCCGTGGCGGTCCAGCGCCGTGTCGGCGTATTCCGAGCAGGTGGGCAGGTGCCGGCAATGGAACCCGATCAGAGGCGACAGCGTGTAGCGGTAGAGCTTGACCAGCGCCCGCGCGCTGCGGCGCGGCGCAAGCCGCAAGGCCAATAGCAAGCCGTTGTCCCCGGTCATCCGACGAAGTTCCCAAGCCATGGAACTTTTCCGCGATCGGGCAGAATTCGCAAAGTAAATGAGCGCGTTCCATCATTAGGTCATTTTTGCCAGACATCACCGCAGTGCACGAGAGCCAAGATGCGTTGCCAAATTGCACTAGACCGCAATCGGCCCCCGTATCAGAGTGCGGCAACGTGAGTCGGTCCGTCGTTGCATAACGCGAGGGGAACTCTCGCGAATTGCAGGCGCACGGGGGGAACTTCGCTCAGGCACGGCGCCTGAAGCAGGGGGTTCACGGATGATTTGATTAGCCGCCGCTTGCGCGGTCGCTGCATGTTTGTTGCCCGCCTTCGGCGCGACCGGGGCGGCGGCTGCGGATTCGCGCGCGCTGCCGATGCAATTCGAAGTGTGGGCCGAAGGTCCCGCCCAGGCCTGTGGCAGCAACTGCCGCTCCTGGGTCTCGGCGGTCGGCGCCATCACCTCCGATACGCCGCGCGACTTCGAGGCGCTTCGCCAAACAGCACAAGCTCGACGGCCTGACCATCGCGCTCGATTCCGACGGCGGCTCGGTGCTCGGCGCGCTTGCGCTCGGTCGCGCTATTCGCCGCCTCGGTATGACCACGACGGTCGGCAAGACCGTTCCGGTGTCCTCCGATCCGGCGCGCAAGCGCGCCCGGCTCACCCCGCAAGCCTATTGCGAATCGATGTGCGCCTTTGTGCTGCTCGCCGGCATCGAGCGGCGCGTGCCGGCCGAGGCCCGCGTCATGGTGCACCAGATCTGGCTGGGCGACCGCCGCGACGATCCGACCGCCGCCAATTATTCGGCGGAGGACCTCGTGGTGGTGCAGCGCGACATCGGCCGGCTCGCGCAATACACGATGGAGATGGGCGGCGGCATCGACCTGCTCGAGATCGCGCTGAAGATCCCGCCGTGGGAGCCGATGCGGCTGTTGTCGCGCGAGGAATTGCGCGGCATGAAGATCGTCACCGGCGACGCCGCGCCGGAGGTGAATTCGGGCGCATCCACCAGCACCGCGACGCTGGCAAATGGCGTGCGGACGCTCGCCAACGGGCGAAGCTGGGCGATGCAGGCCCACGCCGAACGTCCGAAGATCGGCCGCACCCATCCGTTGACCGTCGAGGGTGAGGACATCGGCGCGTTCGAGCTGAGCTTGAGCTGCGACGACACCGGCCGCGACTATGTGGTGAGCTATGTCGAGCAGCGGCGCGGCACCGAGGCCGGGCGCATGCCTGCGGCCCCGACCGCGGTCGAAATGACACTCGGCGGAAAATCGATGCCGCTCAAGATCGTTTCGGCGCGCCCGAACGGCCGGCCGCTGGAGATCGAATCGATTGCCAATGGGCGGCTGTCCGCCGAAATGCTCAAGGCCTTTGCCGAGGCAAACGGCCGTTCCATGACCATCGAGACCACCAGCGACGACACCACGACGGTGATCCGGGTTGGCAACGCCGGCTTCGCGCGTGCGCTACCGCAACTGGCGGCGAGCTGCGCCAACCGCGCGCGGTTGCGCAACACCGCGCGCAGCGACCTGCGCCAAGGTGGCTAGCTAGCGGGTAGATTCTGCCAAATGATGCTTGCGGCAGACCGGCTTGCGCTGTCGGCGACTGCGCGCGCTAAGATCGCCCGATCGCTAGCCTGTCGCCGATTGGCGCTTGCCTTCGATCTGGCCGATGGCATCGACCACCGCATCGAAGGTCAGCAGGGTCGAGGCGTGGCGGGCCTTGTAGTCGCGCACCGGCTCGAGCACGGCAATATCGGCCCATTTGCCGTCCTTGGGCGCCGGGCCGTTCTCCTTCAGCATTTTCCGGACCGTATCCCGCAGCTTGCGCAGCTCGTCGGCCTTCGAGCCAACCACATGGCTCGCCATGATCGACGAAGAGGCCTGACCCAAGGCGCAGGCCTTCACCTCATGGGCGAAGTCGGTGACGGTGTCGCCGTCCATCGTCAGATCGACGGTGACGGTCGAGCCGCATAGCTTGGACAGTGCGGTGGCGCTGGCGTCGGGCTTCGGCAGCCGGCCCAGCTTGGGGATGTTGGCCGCCAGCTCCAGGATGCGCCGATTGTAAACGTCGTTGAGCATGAGCCCTTATCCCCGGCCGGCCGAAGGTTGATTGTTTTCGACCTGTAATCGACTATATATGGCCCTCCAAGGCGGCACGGAAAGTGTTCCGTGCCGCCTTGGCCTTGGCTCCCCCCGGTTGAGGAGCCATGCGAATTGGGAATGCGGCGTCCGGTCGCCCCGTTGCTATGCTCGCAGCGTATCGAGCAGCGACGGGGCCCAAGACGCGGCCACCCGGTGACACACCCGGTTCCCGGCACTTAGCCGAGGCGCCGGTCGAACGGAGAGACCGATGGACGCCATCGTCAAGCCCTGGCCCAAGGGCACCAATCCGCCTTTAAGCGAGCACGTCAGCAAAGCCCCCGAGCCGGTCAGCCCGCGTCCATCGCGCGAGCAGGCCGAGGCCGCGGTGCGCACGCTGATCGCCTACATCGGCGACAATCCCGCCCGCGAGGGCCTGCTCGATACGCCCAAGCGCGTGGTCGGCGCCTATGAAGAGCTGTATCGCGGCTACCGCGAATTGCCGGCCGAGGCGCTGGAGCGGCAGTTTTCCGAGACCGGCAACTACGATGACCTGGTGCTGGTCCGCGACATCGCGCTTCAACTCGGCCTGCGAGCACCACATGATGCCATTCACCGGCAAGGCGCACGTCGCCTACATGCCGGTCGACAAGGTGGTCGGGCTGTCCAAGCTCGCGCGGCTGGTCGATGTTTATGGCCGGCGCCTGCAGACACAGGAGCACATGAACGCTCAGATCGCCACCGCGATCGAGGAGATCTTGAAGCCGCGCGGCGTCGCGGTGATGATCGAAGCCGAGCACACCTGCATGTCGTTGCGCGGCGTCGAAAAGCCCGGCGCGCTGACGGTGACCACGCAATTCCGCGGCGCGTTCCGCGACGATCCGAACGAGCAGTTGCGCTTCATCTCGATGGTGCGCGGCAACCAGCGCTAATTGCGCCGCAAGCTATTCGCGCCCCGCCCTGCGCAAGGGTGGGGCGCTGCCTTTTGTGCTAGGGTCTGCGCCATGTCCAGCAAGCCGACAGACGTCGAGGAAGGCCTCACGCTCGCGCCGAGGTTCGACGCCGATGGGCTGGTGACCTGCGTCGCGACCGACGCCGCGACCGGCGACGTGCTGATGGTCGCGCATATGAACGCCGAGGCGCTGCGGCGCACCGTCGAGACCGGCGAGGCCTGGTACTATTCGCGCTCGCGCCGCGCGCTCTGGAAGAAGGGCGAGAGCTCCGGCCACAGCCAGCGCGTCACCGAGATGCGGATGGACTGCGACCAGGACGCGGTCTGGATCAAGGTCGAGCAGAGCGGGCCGGGCGCCTGCCACACCGGCCGGCGGAGCTGCTTCTACCGGGCGGTGCCGTTGCGGCAGGTCGGCGCGGTCAAGCTCGAGTTCCGCGACGCGGGCAAGACCTTCGATCCGAAGGCGGTCTACGACAAGCCGGATCATGACTGACGCGCCGCGGATCGACGTGCGCCTTGCGCCAAGCGGGCAGGGTACGGTCGCCTATCTCACGCTTCACAACGAGGCCAAGCTCAACACGCTGACGCGTGCATTGATGGAGAATTTCGTCGTCCAGGTGGAGACGCTCGGCCGCCGCGACGACCTGCGCGCGCTGGTGCTCTCGGGCGCCGGCGACAAAGCCTTCATCGGCGGCGCTAACATCGATGAGCTGGCCGCGCTCGACCAGGTCTCGGCCAAGGATTACATCGTTCTGGTCCATCGCACCTGTGATTGCCTGCGGAAATTGCCGGTGCCTGTGGTCGCGCGGATCGACGGCTTCGCGCTTGGCGCGGGCCTTGAAGTCGCGGCGTCCTGCGATCTGCGCGTCGCCTCGCAACGCGCCCGCTTCGGCATGCCGGAGGTCAGGGTCGGCATTCCGTCGGTGGTTGAGGCGGCGCTGCTTCCCAGGCTGATCGGCTGGGGTCGCGCCCGCGAGCTTCTGCTCCTTGGCGAGACCGTCGACGCCGACACCGCGTTGCGCTGGGGGCTGGTCGAGCGCGTGGTCGCGCCTGACGCGCTCGACGGTGAGGTGGACAGGATCATCGCGGCGCTGCTTGCCGCGGGCCGGCATGCGTTGCGGATTCAGAAAGAGCTGATCCGCGAATGGGAGAATCTGCCGGTCGAGCGGGCGATCGCAGCCGGCATCGACGCCTTCGTGCGCGCCTTCGAGACCGACGAGCCCACCCGCATGCTCGGCGCATTCTCAAAGCGCAAGCGCTGAGCGCCCGCGGCGCGCGATTTCATTGGGCCCAAAGCCGTGCTGTAATGGTCCATCAGGGGACGCTCCTTGGAGTACAGTCGATGCTCGAGCTCTATCACAACAACATTTCGGTCTGCGCCCAGAAGGTCCGCATCGTTCTTGCGGAAAAGAACGTGCCATGGACCAACCACCATCTGAGCCTTGCCCGCGGCGAACAGCTCACGCCGGAATTCAAGAAAATGAATCCGCGCGGCGTGGTGCCGGTGCTGGTGCATGACGGCAACGTCATCGTTGAATCGAGCGTAATCTGCAGCTACCTCGACGAGGTGTTCCCGAACCCACCGCTCACGCCGAAAAATCCGGTGGAGCGCGCCACCATGCGGCTGTGGTGCAAGCTGCCCGACGACATTCTGCACATGGCCTGCGCAACCGTGAGCTTTGCGATCTCGTTCGGCCAGCAGCTCAAGAAGCAGATGGGCGCGGGGCTGGAGGAGCGGCTGATGAAGATGCCGGACCCGGCGCGGCGCGATCGCCAGCGCGCGTTGATCGAGAAGGGCATCGAGACGCCGTTCTTCCGCGATCACATCAAGGTGTTCGAGAAGACCTTCGGCGAGATGGAAGCACAGCTCGCCAAGACGGAATGGCTCGCCTCCGACATGTACAGCCTGGCCGAAGCGGAAATCACGCCCTATGTCGAGCGCATCGACCGGCTCGGCCTGGCCGGCATGTGGGATGGCCGGCCGCGTCTCGCCGATTGGTTCAAGCGCATCAAGGCGCGGCCGAGCTTCAAGATGATCGCCGACTATCCGCCGACCGACTACGACGACACCGGCCGCGACGGGCTTAAGCATTGGCCGCGGATCAAGGAGCTGATCGCAGCCTAAGCAGGCGTCTTCAACCGGCGGTCCTTGCCCGCGCCAGCAACTGCCGGGCGCGCTGCAAGTGCGGGCGGTCGTACATCACCCCGCCGATGCCGACCGTGCCGGCGTCGGGGTTTTGCGCAAAGGCTGCGATCACCGCCTCCGCCCGCTGCACCGCTTCCGCGCTCGGCGTGAACACCTCGTTGATCGGCTTAACCTGCGCCGGATGGATCGCCATCTTGCCGGTGAAGCCGTCGCGGCGCGCCTCCTCGCATTCGCGGCGCAGCCCCGCCTCGTTGCGGAAATCGACATAGACCGTGTCGAGCGCCGGCACTTGCGCGGCCGCGGCGCCGGCAAGGCAAAGGCTGCGGGCGAGCTGATAGGGCGCGAGAAAATGCCCTTGCGCGTCGCGGTTGGCTTCCGCGCCAAGCTCGACCGACAGGTCCTCGGCGCCCCAGGTCAGGCCCTTCAGCCGCTTGCTCGCGCCGCCATAGGAGCCGGCGAGGAACAGCGCCGCCGCGGTCTCGGTCGCGATCGCGATCAGGTCAAGCGCGCCGTCGGGCAGGCCGTGCACCGCTTCGCGCGCGGTGATTTTGGCGTCGCAATGGATGACGGCGGCGCCGCCCTCGGCCTTGGGCAGCATGATGCCGTCGGGTTGTGCCGCGACCACGGCGTCGAGGTCGTCGTCGGTCAGGCCGGTGGCGAAGCCATTGACGCGGACGAACAGGCGCGGCCGGTTCTTGGCTTGGCGCGCGGCCTTGAGAAACGCCGCGGTGCGTGGCGCGCGCCTCGGCCTTGCGCTGCGGCGCGATCGAATCCTCAAGGTCGAGCAGCAGCACATCGGCGCCGCTGCCCATGCCCTTGTCGAGCTTGCTGGGGCTGTCGCCGGGAACGAACAGGAGCGAGCGCATGATGGTTGAAGCGGGCGCGCTAGCGCATGCCGCCGCCCATTCCACCGGGCGCCGCCTTGCTCATGATCATGTTGCGCATTGTCATCTCCAATCGACTGTTTCGGCAATCATCGCGAATGGTAACGGACTTGCCGGAGGCTCGAAAGCGGGCCGGACTGAGGGTGGACCAAGCGGCGAATCAAGCGGCGGGCCGGATCGCTCTGCCGCGCGGCAAGCCTGCCGGCGCCAGCATGAACATTTTTTAATGAAACATGCGAGTGTTCTTGTGGCTTGTTCCTTCGGGGCGGCAATTCGTTCGAATGGAACTGCCAATGCCGAGCAAAACAGATCGACAAAGTGAAATCTTCAAGAACTGCGTCGCCGTGGTGATGGTCGCGCTGATCCTGTTCGGGGTCTTGCAATTGTTCAACGTGATCCACGTCTGACCGACCTGTGAGGTTCGCCAGGACGAGCGGTGATCGGCCTACTCGGGCTTGATGTTGGCCGCTTTGACGACCTTGCCCCATTTTTCGTATTCGCTCTCGAAGAATTTGGCGAATTCGGCCGGCCCGAGCGGCATGATCACCGCGCCATCCGAGTCGAACTGCTTTTTCACATCGTCGGAGCTGAGCACCGCCGCAATGGCCGAGCTGAGCTTGGCCACGATCGGCTGCGGCGTGCCGGCGGGCACCGCGATCCCCCACCAGTTCGCCGCCTGATAGCCCGGCACGCCGGCCTCGGCGATCGTCGGCACGTCCGGCAGCAGCGGCGTGCGTTGCGTGTCAGTCACTCCGAGCGGGCGCAGCTTGCCGGACCGTATATGCGGCACCGAGGCAAGATACGAATTCATCAGCAGATGGCTGTGGCCGCCCATGACGTCGATCATCGCCGGTCCGCCGCCCTTGAACGGCACCTGCACCACGTCGATCCCGGCCATCATCGCGAACAGAACCGAGGCGGTGTGGGTGAAGCTGCCGACGCCGGCATGCGCGAACGCGTAGTCGCCGGGCTTGCTCTTGGCGAGCGCGATCAGCTCCTTCACCGAATGCGCCGGGACCGAAGGATGCACGGTCAGCGCGCTGGCGCCATTGCCGAGCGCGGCAACCGGGATGAGCGACCGCAGCGGATCGTAGTTGACCTTGTAAATCCACGGGTTGACCGCGTGCGCCAGCGAGATCAGCAGCAACGTGTAGCCGTCGGGCGGCGCCCTCACGACGAGTTCGGCCGCAATCATGCCGCTGGCGCCGGCGCGGTTGTCGGGCAGCACCTGCTGGCCGAGCCGGTCGCTGAGCTTGGCGGCAACCAGCCGCGCCACGATGTCGACGCTGCCGCCCGGCGCGAACGGCACGATCAGCCGGACCGCCTTGCTCGGATAATCCTGCGCCGCGGCCGTCGCCGCGAACGCGAGCAAAAGTCCAAGGGCCGAAAGCAGGATTTTGTGCATGGCCGATCCTTTGGGCGATTTTCGCCTGGTTATTTTGGACGCATCCGGATGAAGGCGTTGCGCCGGCATTCGGCGACCAGCTTGTTGTCCTGATTGTAGGCGCGGTGGTGGAATTCGACGATGCCGGCGCCCGGCCGCGATTTCGATTCGCGCTTGCCGACCACCTCGGTGGTGCAATGAATGGTGTCGCCCTCGAACAGCGGATGCGGGAATTTCACGCCGTCCATGCCGAGGTTGGCGATGGTGGTGCCAACCGTCATGTCGGACACCTGGATGCCGATCATCAGGCCGAGCGTGAACAGCGAGTTCATCAGCGGCTGGCCCCATTCGGTCTCCTGCTCGCAGAAATGCCGGTCGATGTGCAGCGGCTGCGGGTTGAGCGTCATGTTGGAGAACAGCATGTTGTCCATCTGCGTCACCGTGCGCCGGTAGCGGTGCTCGGTCAGCGAGCCCGTGACGAAATCCTCGAAGTAGAGGCCGCCGCGCGGGTGGCGTTGCGCCGTGTCCATGCTGCTCTGGGCCATCGTGTTCTCCTCCAGGCCGGCCGTTAAGATTCCATTTACCATATTGGCCCACGGTCCGCCTGCCGGGGCACGGCTTTCCGGCAAGGCGCCACGCCATGATCGTCGACCCGACCGGCAGCCCAACAACCATCGCCGGGGCCATCCGCCACGCGGCGCAGCTGACCGGGGCCGGCTTCAAGTATCTGCTCGCCACCGCCCAGGTCGAATCCAATCTCAACCCCAATGCCGGGGCCGCGACCTCGTCGGCCCGGGGGCTGTTTCAATTCATCGAGCAGACCTGGCTCACGACGCTGAAGGAGCAGGGCCCGGCGCTCGGCTATCGCCCCTATGCCGAGGCGATCACGCGCCTGCCGTCGGGGCGATACGCGGTGACCGATCCGCAGATGTATCGCAGCATCATGAATTTGCGATCCGATCCGACCGCCAACGCCATGATGGCTGGCGCCTTCACCCGCGCCAACGCCGCCCGATTGTCGGATCGGCTTGGCCGCGACCCGACCGAGGGCGAACTCTATGTCGCGCATTTCCTGGGCTCGGCGGGCGCCGGCCGGCTGATCAACCTGGCCGAGACCCAGCCGCTCACCCCCGCGGCGCAGGCGTTCCCACGCGCCGCGGCGGCCAATCCGTCGATTTTCTACGACCGGCATGGCCGGGCGCGCAGCGCGAGCGAAGTCTATCGCGTGCTGGTCGGACGCTATGACGTGGCCCGCGCCGGCCCGAGGAACGCGTCCATGGCGATCGCGGCGCTCGGCCAGCCCGCAAGCGCTACGCCGCGCGCCCAACAGCAATCCCGCAAGCACCGTAACGGCACCCGAGACATCCCCAAAGGTCGCGGCAATGCCTGATCCGGTGGCGCTCGCCGAAACCTACGCCGAGGCGTCAAGGCTTTCGGTTCCGCCCAAGCCGCCGTCGAGTGATTGGCGGCCGGTGTTCCGCAGCCTGTTCAACGCCGGCGCGCGGGCTGACGCAGTGGCGCCGATGGTCAGCGCGCTTTGGACGGCGCCGCCCACCGCGCCGGCCGCGCCTGCCGCCAAGAGCGGGGGTGGCACGCTCGATCTGTTCCAGGACCAGGCGCCCGACGCCCGCGCACTGTTCCGCCGCCGGGGCTGAGGCCGCCGGATCGTTAACCAGCCGGCAACCTTCCTGAACATTTATGCTGAACACTTTCTTAAATTTCTGCGGCTAGTGTTGCGACACGCTGCGGTTCCTGCTGCGGCGAGTCTGTATCGGTCCTGGCCATGATTGTCCGCCAATTCCTGCAATGGTTGCGTACTGCGCCGGCCGGCGAACGGGCCGAAGCCACCAGCGCGCTGGCGCGCGCCTATCTCTATTCCGATCTTTCCGACAGCGATCGCGCGGCCGCCGAAGGCGCCATGACAATGCTGCTGGACGATCCATCGCCGCTGGTCCGGCTTGCGCTCGCCGAAGTCTTTGCGAGCTCCGAGCACGCGCCGCCGACGATCGTGCATGCGCTCGCCGCCGACCAGCCCGAAGTGGCCGCGCCGGTGCTGGGGCGTTCGCCGCTGTTCCTTGACGCCGATCTGGTCGAAGCCGTGGCGATCGGCGAGTCCGATCGCCAGAGCGCGATCGCCGGCCGCGCCCACCTGCCGTGTTCGGTGTCGGCCGCGATCGCCGAGGTCGGCAGCGCCGAGGCCTGCCTGGTGCTGCTGGAAAACACCTATGCCGAAATCGTGCCGTTTTCGCTGGACCGCATCGTTGAACGCTACGGCCATCTCGCCGCCATCCGCAACGTGCTGCTGGAACGCGCCGACCTGCCGGTGCCGACGCGGCAGGCGCTGGTGGTGAAGCTGTCGCAGACGCTCGCCGACTTCGTCACATCGCGCGCATGGCTGGCGGCCGAGCGCGCCAAGAGCATCACCCGCGAGGCTTGCGAGAAGGCGACCGTGGCGCTGGCGGCCGAGACCGCCGACGGCGAGGTCAGGCCGCTGATCCGCCACCTGCGCGGCAGCGGCCAGCTCACGACTGGGCTGATCCTTCGCGCGCTGTTGTCGGGCAACGTCAAGCTGTTCGAGGAGGCGCTGGCGGAATTGGCTGAGATGCCGCTCAACCGCGTCGCCGGCATTGTGCACGACCGGCGCGGCGCGAGCTTCCGCGCGCTGTATGACAAGGCCGGCCTGCCGTCATCGGTGTTCCCGGCGTTCCGCGAGGCGCTCGGGGCGATGCGCGAGGACGGCTTCCTGATCGAGCCGGGCGGCGGCAGCAGGCTCAAGCGCCGCATCATCGAGCGAGTGCTGACGGGCTGCGAGGTCGATTCGCTCGGTGGGATCGAGCCGCTGCTGACGCTGTTGCGCCGCTACGCCGCCGAGGCCGCCCGCGAGGAGGCGCGGCTGTTCTGCGATGAGCTGGTGGCCGACGATCGCATCGAACCAGGCGACCACTGGCAGCCGGTCGCCGCCTGACGGCTGTCACGCTGAGGCGCGCCCATCGTCGAGCTTAGAAACCTTCGACGGGCGCGATCGACGGGCTTTGGATCGTCTTGAGCACCTCCGGGCGATCCTGGTTCTCGCGCACCAGGAATTCGTCGGTCACGGCCCTGAGTTTGCTGGTGAGCGCCGCGGCGATCGAGCCGATGTCGTTGCGCCCATGCTCGCGCACGATGGCGCGCACCGCATCGACGTGCTGATCGACGATCGCGAGTGGGATCTTGGCGAGATCGGGCGTGTGCTCGAGCAGCCGGCACAGGCTGTCGGCGGCCGGCACCACCTCGGGATAGCCGAAGGTGCAGGAGTCGCCCTTCACGTCATGGGCGGCCAGGAACAGCTCCTGCTTGGTTTCGGTGGACAGGCCGCGATCCTTGACCTTGCGGCGCGCGGCGTCGAGGCGCTCGCATTCTTTGTTCATCCAGATGTCGAACTCGGTGGCGATCTGCGCCAGCGCAGCCTCGGCGCGCGCGACCGGGTCCGGCTCGTCGGCGGTCGCCGGGCGCAGCATCTTGCGCAGGTGTTTCGTGTCCGGTGTGATCAGCTCGTGATCGCCGTAGAGCACGACGTCGGGCTTGGCCGGTTTCGAACTGGACGACATTTTCCGAGATTTCCTTCAGTTCCGGTCAGGCGAGCAACTTGGCTTTGTCGAGCAGCGACTGCTGGCGGATGACGTCCGCCTTGCCGCCCTTGCGACGCTCGGGGCCGGCGTAGGTCGACACGATGCTGCGCCGCCGGTCCGGCCCGAAATAGGTCTTGGTCTTGATGAACGGCCGCGGGTTGGCGACCACGTTGACGATGCGCTGATAGAGGCCCTTGGCGGAGATCGGCTTGGCCAGGAATTCGGTGATGCCGGCGTCGCGAGCGGCGGTGACCCGCGCCTTCTCGGTGTGGCCGGTGACCATGATGATTGGCACGAACGGATTGGCGTTGGCGCCCGGCTGTCGGATCATCTGGGTGAGTTCGAGGCCGTCGAAGATCGGCATCGCCCAGTCGGTCAGCACGATGTCCGGCACGTAATGGGTGAAGGCGTCGAGGCCGGCCGCGCCATCCTCGGCCTCGTAGACGTCGCGCGCGCCAAAGCCGTGCAGCAGCGTGCGCACGATGCGCCGCATGTGCGCGTTGTCGTCGATGACGAGGAACCGCAGGCGATTGAAATCGATGCGAACCATGGTGCCTCGAAGGACCGGGGCAACGACCGGGGCAAGGATCCGGGCAGCCCCGGCCCACCGCCCACGGAACCTATGGGTTCGCCGTTAAGGAACGGTTTAGCATGGTGTCCGGCAGCCTGAGGGCGCCGGCCGGCGGGTGGGCTGCCCACGCGGCCCGGATGGGACCAACGCCGGCCGCGTTTGCAAGCAACCCTCGACCTGATAACGATTTTGCCGATTGTTACCGAGGCGTCGAGGAGAGCTTCATGCACCGCAGCACCGACCGGATCCTGACCACCCACGTAGGCAGCCTGATCCGTCCGGAATCGATCCGGCGGCATCTGCGCGCCAAGCAGAAGGGCGAAGGCTACGACCCGGCCGCGCACGCCCAGAACCTCAAGGATACGGTCGCCGAAGTGGTGCGCCAGCAGGCCGAGGTCGGCGTCGACGTGATCAGCGACGGCGAGTTCGGCAAGGGCATTTCCTGGTCGCAATACGTCATCGAGCGCGTCTCGGGTTTCCAGCGCCGGCCGTTCGATCCGAGCACCGGCAACCCGTTCACCAAGGGCGCTGACCGCGAACGTTTCTCGGAGTTCTACAAGGAGCTCGACGCCCGCGATCACGTCGAGACGGTGATGGATACGGTTGCAGTGGCGCCGATCAAATACACCGGCCAGGCGCTGCTCCAGCAGGACATCGATAATTTCAAGGCGGCGCTCAAGGGCGCGAAGGTGGTCGAGGGCTTTCTGCCGGTCGCGGCGCCGGCGTCGGTCATCCCGGATCGCAAGAACGAATATTACAAAAATGAGGAAGACCTCGCCGAGGCGATCGGCCAGGCGATGCATGTCGAATACAAGCAGATCGTCGACAATGGTCTGTTGGTGCAGCTCGACGACGCACGCGCCGCTGTCACCTACGACCGCATGGTGCCGCCCGCGAGCTTCCAGGACTATCGCAAGCGCGTCCGGCTCTATCAGGACGTGGTCAACCGCGCCACCGAAGGCATTCCGACCGAGAAGATCCGCTATCACGTCTGCTGGGGCAGCTGGCCCGGTCCGCACACCACCGACGTGCCGGCGCGCGACATTATGGATCTGATCCTGCGCGTGCGCGCCGGCGCCTATGTGCTGGAAATGGCCAATCCACGCCACGAGCACGAATGGCGCATCTGGCAGGACGTCAAGCTGCCGAAAGGCTCGGTGCTGATCCCGGGCGTCATCAGCCACGCCACCAACGTGGTCGAGCATCCCGAGCTGGTGGCCGAGCGGATCGTGCGGCTCGCCAAGCTCGTCGGCCGCGAGAACGTCATCGCCGGCACCGACTGCGGCTTCGCGCAGCAGCCGTTCTACCAGCGCGTCCATCCGACCATTCAGTGGGCCAAGCTTGCGGCGCTGGTCGAGGGTGCGCGCATCGCCAGCAAGGAGCTGTGGGGCAGGGGGCGGAAGGCGGCGAAGAAGAAATCGGCACCGAAGAAACCGGCGGCGAAGCCGGCTGCCAGGAAACGACGCGCGGCGTAGCGAGTCGTTCGCCCCGATCGCCGGCTCCTCCCGGCCTGATGCTGAGGAGCGCACGACGTGCGCGTGTCGAAGCATGGCCGCCCTGAGGATGAGACGGCGAGAGTCAGCGGCCTTTTTTCCGCTGCGTTCGGCGAGGCTTTTTGGCAAACGTCTTTTTCAGCCAGTTCTCGATCACGCCGGCGATGGCATCGCTGTTTTTCTCCAGCATCATCATGTGGCCGTTGCCGCGGATGCCGAGGCTCTCCAACCGGACGAACGTATTCGGCACGCCGGCCTGCGCGAGATAGGCCGCGGTGCAGTGGTCGTAGGCCGCATGGTAGGAGGCCTCCGCCACCAGGATCAGGACTGGCACCTTGGCGAGATTCGGTAATCGTCGCGCCGGTTCCGCCTGCAGCCAGCCGCGCACCAGCCCGGGCGCGTCGGGCTGGTTCTGGCGTACGAACGCAAGCTCTTCGCCGGGCTTGAGCGGCGGATCATAGGTCAGCGGCACCATGCCAAGGCCCGAGGACTTGCGCGCGCCGATGTCGGCGAACCAGCCGGGCGGGCCTTTGAGATCGGTCTCGTACACCGGCGGGCCGTTCGGCTCGATCGCGACGATGGCTTTGACGAGCTTCGGCCGCGCGTCCGCGATCGGCCAGGCGAACGCGCCGGATTGCGAGTGCACCAGCAGGATGGCGGGCCCGATCCGGTCGAGCAGCGCCACGCCGGCGTCGCGGTTGAGCACTTGCTGCTTGGGATAGCTGTCGAGCGAGGGAAACTGCGTGGCGTAGAACGCATCGAAGGCCGCGTCGCCCGGCGCGCCGCTGCCGGGCCACTGGCGGTGTTTTGCGGCCTGCGGCCATAGATTGTCGCGCTTGGGCGCAACGAACCGTTGCTCGGTGCGCTTGAGATCGGCCGTCTGCACTGCGCCTTGCGATTGCGAGAAATGCGGCGAGCGACCGCGCGCCACCTGGTCGACGCCATAGACCGCGTAGCCGCGGCGTAGGAAATACTGCGCCCAGCCTTCGCGGCCATCGGGCGTCATGGTGAAGTTCGTGCCGGTCTGGCTGCCGCCGTGGATCATCACGATCGGGTGCGGCGAGCGGCGCCGGCGCGGAATAAAATATTCCACGTACATCTGCCCGACCATCGGCGAGCCCTCGATCGCATGATCGATCCGGCCGCCGACAAAGAAATGGCCGAACGTTTCGAGCGCGAGCGGGGTCTTCGCCGGGCGTCGCGCCATGGCCTCAGTAACCGAACTGCTCGCGCAGGATGCGCTCGTCGAGGCTGTGGTCGGGGTCGAACAGCATCTGCATGGAAACCGAATGGTCCATGCGGATGTCGACCTCGCGCACCGAACGCACCTCGGCATGGTCGGCGACGGCGGCCACCGGCCGGCGCTCGGGATCGACCACGCTGATGGTGACACGGGCGCTGTCGGGCAACAGCGCGCCGCGCCAGCGCCGCGGCCGGAACGGGCTGATCGGGGTGAGCGCCATCAGCGAGGCATTGATCGGGATGATCGGGCCCTGCGCCGAAAGATTGTAAGCGGTCGAGCCCGCGGGTGTGGCCACCAGCACGCCGTCCGCCATCAGCTCAGGCATCCGCTCCTTGCCGTCGACCGCGATCGCCAGCCGTGACACCTGGGAGGTCTGGCGGAACAGCGAGACCTCGTTGATGGCGTAGTGCTCGTGCTGCTTGCCCTTGATGTCGCGGGCGCGCATGACCAGCGGGTGAATGACGGTGGTCTGCGCCGCCTGCAGGCGCTCGCCGCAGGTGCTTCTCGTGAAACTCGTTCATCAAAAAGCCGATGGTGCCGCGGTGCATGCCGTAGATCGGCCTGCCGGCCTTCATCGCCTTGCGCAGCGTTTGCAGCATCAGGCCGTCGCCGCCGAGCGCCACCACCACGTCGGCCCGCGACGGGCTGACGTTGCCGTAGAGCTTGACCAGCCGCTTGAGCGCCTGGGCGGCCTCGGGCGCCGGGCTCGCCACGAAGGCAATCCGCTCATATTTTGGTGTCTTGCGAAGCATGAGCGAAGGACGCTCCGGAACGAAAGGCCCGCAAATCGCGGGCGACCTGGTGAGGAACGATGGAACGGGTGGTGTTCGTCTATACGACTTGGCCCACGACTGTCGAGGCGGAGCAGGCCGGCCGCGCCCTGGTCGAGCGACGACTGGCGGCCTGCGTCAACATCCTGCCCGGGATGATTTCGCACTACCGCTGGCAGGGCGCGATCGAGCGGGCCGAGGAGGCGGTGATGATCATCAAGACCCGCGCCTCGCTCGCCGGCGAGGTCGAGGCCGCGGTCAAGGCGCTGCACTCCTATGACGTGCCGGCGATCCTGGTGCTGCCGCTGGAAAGCGTCGAGCGCGATTATCTCGGCTGGCTCCTGGCGGAGACCGACGCCGGACGGAAAATGAAAGCCCCCGGCGATCAGGCCGGGGGCCGTGGATGACTGCGACGGATGTCTAGTAGACGCGCGTGCCTTCGATCACGCCCTTGAGCTCGGTGTATTCGCGGCAGGCGGTGCCGCACAGCGTCTCGACCTTGGCGAGATAGTCGCGCGCCTTGAGCAGGTTGCCTTGCTCGGCGTGCCACATGCCGTAGTACGACCAGGTGCGGGCGTGGGCCGGATCGGCGGCGAGCGCGCGCTCGTACCAGGTCTTGGCGTCGTCGTAGCGGCCGAGCTTGCGGCTCGAATAGCCGATCAGGTTGGCGACGTCGGGATTGTCGTCGCGGCCGAGCGCTTTGAGCGCCGCGATACCCGCCGCATAGTCGTGCCGCTGGTAGATCGTCGCATGCGCGGCGCGATAGCCGTCGATGAACTGCTGCTCGGCTTTCTTCTCCTTCTTGGCGGCCTTCTTTTTCTTCGACTTCGCGGCCGGCCTCGAAGTGTCGCCGGATTGCGAGCTCTGCGGCGTGGGCGACGGGGTGTTGGTGTCGACGGCGCCGGCCCGATTGGGGGCGGCAACGGCGAGTGCGAAGGCGGCGCTGGCAATCAGGGCGGTCAGACGAAGCGGGACCATGGCGTCCTCTCCAGGGTTCGAGGCATGCGGCGGCGGCAACGCCGTCCGGGCCATTAAACGGCGTTTACAAGGGGAGAACAACCGCCGGCCCGGCTTCATTCCCCGCGGTCCGATTGGGCGGCAAGCCAAAAAGCCACAGCCGGCATTCATTAACATCCAAGTTCGCGCCCGCCCGAAAATGGCCCGCTGGCGAGCATCGGCCCGTGCTGGTTCTCCGGCGCGAGCCGGGGAGGAAGGAACACGGTGATCCGGCGACGTCCCGGCCGGGTGTTTCGCCCCGGCCGAAAGCCGGCACGATCGGAGCGGGTGCGGCTCAGATCGGCTGCCACATCACCGGCACCACGTCGTAGCCGCTGCGCGGCCTTGACGATGTAGCCCGACGCCGGGAACGGGAAGTGATAGCCCTGCACCAGCATCTTGTCGGCCGCCGCGCGGTCGAGCAGGCGCTTGCGCGTCTCCACCGCCATGGCGCCGTCGGTGTCGAACATGCCCTGCCATTCCGGACGCCGCGCAAACAGCCAGGGATGGTTGGTGGTGTCGCTCAACACCAGCATCGACTGGTTGCCCGAGGCGATGGCGAACGCGGTATGGCCCGGCGTGTGGCCGAAGGCCGGCACCGAGGTGATGCCGGGCACCAGCTCCTGACCCGGCTGGTAGCGTTTCACCTCGCCGGCGATGTCGGAGAAGATCCGCCGCACGTTGAGGAACCCCGGCCGCGCCGCCTCCGGCGCGGCGCTCATCGTGGCGTCGTCCATCCAATGCGCCCATTCCGGCGCCGGCACCTGGATCTCGGCGTTGGCGAACACCTTCTTGCCGTCCTTGTCCTTGATGCCGTTGATGTGGTCGGGATGGAAATGCGAGATCAGGATGGTGTCGATCTGCGCGGGCTGCACGCCCGCCGCATCGAGCGCCGCCATCATCAGCCCGGTGGTGGGGCCGAGCTGGCCCGCGGTGCCGGTGTCGATCAGCACCAGCTTGCCGCCGGTGTTCACCAGCAGCGCGGTGAATGAGGTCGGCACGATGCCGGGCTGCAGGAACGAATCGGCAAGCGCCTTGCTGACCTCGTCGCCGCTGGCATTCTTGACGAACTTGTCGTCGATCTTGCGGAACCAGGTGCCGTCGTAGAGCGCGGTCAGCTCGTAGCTGCCGATCTTGTATCGATAAACGCCGGGGCCCTGCTTGCCGGAGGCGGGGGCAGCGCCGTGCGTGGGCGTGGTGGCCAACGCTGCGGCTGCGGTCGTGCCGGCGAGCATGGCGCGGCGGGTGAGCTCGGTCATGGCAATCCTCCTCGTCGGTTGGATCTAGGCGTCGCCCTTGATGTTGTGCTCGCGCACCACCGGTCCCCAGAGCTTCATCTGCTCGGCCAGGAACGTGCGCAGCGCGTCGGGGCCTTCGGCCCGCATGGTGATCTGCAGGTTCTCGATGTTCTTGGCGATGGTCGGTTCGCGCAATGTTTCGGCGAGCGCATTGCTGAACTTGTCGACGATCGGCGCGCGGCGTGTGTCCGGCGGTGAACACGCCCCACCAGGCGTAGGATTCGAAGCCGGGAAAGCCGCTTTCGATCATGGTCGGCACGTCGGGCAGACCCGCGCTGCGGCGCGCGCCGGACTGGCCGAGACCGGCGAGCTTGCCGCCCTGGACCTGCGGCGTGACCAGCGCCGCGCTGCCGATCGCCACATCGATGTGGCCGGCGAGCGCGTCGTTCATCAGCGGGCCGCCGCCGCGATAGGGCACGTGCACCATTTTGACGCCGGCACGCTGGCCGAGCAGCACCATGGTGAGATGGCCGAGGCTGCCGTTGCCGATCGAGCCATAGGTGATGGCGTCGGGCTTGGCCTTGGCCGCGGCGATGACGTCCTGGAAATTCTTGTACGGCTTGCTGGGCAGCGTCGCCACCACATTGGCGGCGGTGCCGATCAGCAGCACCGGATCGAGGTCCTTCTCGGTGTCGAACGGCAGGTTCTGCAGGAACGGATTGACCGCATGGGTGTCGAACACGAACACCCAATTGCTGCCGTCGGGCGGCGCCTTGGCCACCATCGCGGTGCCGATGCTGCCCGAGGCGCCCGGCTTGTTCTCGATGATGATGGTGGTGCCGAGCTTCTGCTGCAGGCCGGGCTGCACCATCCGCGCGATCGGATCGACCGTGCCGCCCGGCGGGAACGGCACGATGACGCGGGTGACGTTGCCCGACTGCGCCAGGGCGCGGGAGACGAATGGCGCGGCGGCGGCGCCGAGCATGAGGGTGCGTCTGGTCAGTTTTTTCATGGCGTTTCCTGCGGCTGCTCCATGGCAGCCATGCCGCATGGTAGTTCAAATTGTGCTGGGGTTCACTCCCGGCTAGGCTGCGGAACAAGCAAAGGGAGGGCACGATGGCCGACGACTTCGAAAATCATTGCTGGCAGGACGTCGTTTCGCCGGACGTGCTCGACATCTACAGCCATTACGCCCGCCGGACCTTCGTCGGGCCGTCGCCGGCGCTGCTGGCGATCGATCTCTATGAATTGTCGTACCAGGGCGGGCCGAAGCCGGTCGCGCAATTGCACAAGACCTATCCAAGCTCCTGCGGCGAATACGCCCACGCCGCGATCGAACCGACCAAGCGGCTGTTCGCGGCGGCGCGCGCGGCCGGCATGCCGATTTTCTACACCACGCAGGACACCAGGACCGACAGCCTGCCGTCGCGGGTGACCGCGACGCGCCGCCAGCGGGTGCAGAACGATCCCGCGCTCTATGCGATCAAGGGCGAGTTCAAGCCGCAGCCCGGCGACGTGGTGATCACCAAGCAGCGCGCCTCGGGCTTCTACGGCACGCCGCTGATGGCGCATCTGACCCAGCTCGGCATCCGCACGCTGATCGTCTGCGGCGAAAGCACCTCGGGCTGCGTGCGGGCGTCGTCGGTCGACGCCTATTCCAACGGTTTCCACGTGGTGCTGGTGGAGGAGTGCTGCTTCGACCGCAGCCTGCTCTCGCACAAGGTCAATCTGTTCGACCTGCATCACAAGTACACCGACGTGATGCACGTCGACGAGGTCGTGGCCCATCTCGACGGCCTCGCGGTCAAGAAGGCGAGCTGACGATGAAGCCGCGCTCCTACGGTCCGTTTCCCTACTCGCCGATCATCGATCGCCCGAAGCTCGAATGGCCGAACGGCGCCCATGTCGCGCTGTGGATCATCCCGAACATCGAATATTTTTCGCTGGAGGAGCGGCCGGGCGGCTACGGCGGGCACGGCAAGATTCCCGACGTGGTGATGTGGTCGGAGCGCGACTACGGCAACCGCGTCGGCGTGTTCCGCATCATGGACACGCTCGACCGCTACGGCATCCGCGGCACGGTCGCGCTCAACTCCAACCTGTGCGCCGAGCATCCGCAGATCATCGCCGAGGGCAACAAGCGCAAGTGGGAGTGGATCGGCCACAACGAAAGCAACACGCGCCGCTTGAACGAAGCGCCGCCCGGCGAGGAGATCAACATCATCCGCCGCACGCTCGAGACGATCGGCAAGGCGGCGCGGCAGGCGGCCGACCGGCTGGCTGTCGTCCGGCCTGCAGCAGACCTGGGACACGCTCGACCATCTGGCGGCCGCGGGCGTCGAATACCAGGCCGACTGGTGCAACGACGATCAGCCCTATGAAATGCAGCTCGACGGCGGCCGCTCGATCATCGCCATGCCCTACACCCAGCAGCTCAACGACAAGTCCGCGATCGAGCGGCGCTTCGTCAGCGCCGACGGCTTCGGCCAGATGATCTGCGACCAGTTCGACGTGCTCTACAAAGAGGGCGGAAGTCCGGCCGCGTCATGGCGATCGCGCATCCATCCCTACCTGGTCGGCGTGCCGCACCGCATCGGCGCCTTCGACAAGGCGCTGAAATACATCTGCAAGCACAAGAAGGTCTGGAAGGCGACCGGCTCGGAGATCGCGCGACACTACATCGCGCAGATGAAGGCCGCGCCGGCGGCTAAAAAGAAGACGGCATAGTCGGAGACACCATGACCAAGCTGTTCCGCGCCGCTGCCGGCTTGTTGCTTTGCGTTGCGCTGATACTGGCGCAGCCTGCGCGCGCGACCGACATCGTCATCGGTCGGCCTTGTCGGCTCGACCGGCCCGACCCATTGGCCGATCCATATCGGCATCAAGAAGGGCTACTACGCCGCGGACAACATCAAGCTCGACCTGGTCTTCATCCAGTCGAGCGGGGCGGTGCTCCAGCAGCTTGCCGCGGGCTCGCTCGACACGGTGCTGTCGGCCGGACTGACCGATCCGATCAATGCCATCGACAAAGGTGCCCCGATCTCGATCGTGCGGTTGGAAATGCAGCTTGCGCCGTATGCGATCAATGCCAAGTCGCAGCACAAGAAATTCGAGGACCTCAAGGGCAAGATCGTCATGGTCGACGGTCCCAAGGGCATCACCAAGATGTACCTCGATCGCATGCTGGTCGCGCACAACATGAAGCCGAACGATGTCGATCATGTTTTCGCGGGCTCGACCGCGGCGCGCTTCCAGGCGTTGCAATCGGGCGCGATCGACGCGACCGTCCTGCTGCCGCCGTTCAGCTTCGCTGCCGAGGCCGCGGGCTTCAGCAATCTCGGTCTGGTTGCGGACTATCGCCAGAGACCTGCCGTTCACCGGCGGTGCGGTGAACAAGAACTGGGCGAGCAAGAACCCGGACCTGCTCCGGCGCTTTCTCGCCGTGCACAACAAGAGCGTGGCGTTCTTTCTTGACAAGAACAACCGGCAGGAGGCGATCGACATCATGGTCGAAGCGAGCAAGCTCAAGCCGGACGTTATCACGCAGACCTACGACTTCCTGCACAGCCGACCGTTCATCGAGGGCACCGGCCGGGTGTCGAAGACCAAGCTAGGCGCGCTGCTGACGGCGCTGAAGGACGTGGGTGATTTGCAAGGCTCCACCGATGTGGAGCGGTTCGTGATGCCGGGCGTGGCGCAGTTGAGCGATTGACCACGGGGGGAGGCAGGGTGGGGGGAAGGAAATGTCGACCAAACGCATCATTGCAGCGGCTGGCGTTCTGTTCGCGCTCACGCTCCCGCTTGCAGGCATCGCGCAAGCCGCCGATACGGTCAAGATGGGCAACATCGGATCGGCCAATGCCAATCTCTGGCCGACTCTCATCGCGATGAAGAAGGGCCTCTATGCCGCCGAGGGGGTCGGCGTCGACATCGTCCATGTGCAATCGAGCGCGACGCTGGTGCAGCAGCTCGCCGCGGGTTCGCTCGATCTCACCATGACGACCGGCATGGTCGACATCATCCGCGCCGTCGACAAGGGCGCGCCAGTGGTGCTGATCCGGATCGAAACGCAGTCGCCGCCCTACGTGCTGGTCGCCAAGGCCGCAATCAAGGATATGAAGGGGCTCAAAGGCAAGACCATCTCGATCGGCGGTCCGAAGGACATCACACGCATTTTTCTCGAGCGTATGCTGCAACCGAGCGGCATCAAGCCGGACGAGTACGATCTGGTGTTCGCGGGCTCGACCCAGGCGCGGGCGGCGGCGCTGCTCGGCGGCGCCGTCGACGCCACGATCATCGTGCCGCCGTTCAACTTCCAGGCCGAGGCGGCGGGCTTCAACCGGCTCGGCCTGACCGTCGACTATGCGGCCGATCTGCCATTCGGCGCCACGGTTGCCAATCGGAAGTGGGCGACGGACAATGGCAACGTGCTCGCAAAGCTCTTGAGCGCGCAACAGAAGGCCATCGCCTGGTTCTATGACGAGCGCAACAAGGCGGAGGCCGTCGCGATCCTCGGCGCGCAATCCAGCATCACTCCGGGCGACATCGAGAAATCCTATGACTTCTACCGGTCGGGGCACTATTACGACGACACCGGCACGGTATCGAAGCGCAAGCTTGGGGCGCTGCTCCAGGTCATGAGCGACCTGGGCGATTTGGCCGACGCCAAAGCCTTGGATCGCTTCATCCTCCCCGGCGTGACGCGGGTGAGCGACTGAGATGAAAGCCCGATCGATGAATACGCTTCGACGCGCGGGCCAGGTCTTGGCGGTCCAAGTCCTGGCGGTGGCCGGTGCGCTGGCGGCCACGCCGGCGTTCGCCCAGCAGACCGTGATGCTCGGCTCGGTCGGCTCGTCGTCGGCGAACGGCTGGCCGAGCTATGTCGCGATCGAGAAGGGCTTTTTCAAAGCCGAAGGCCTCAACCCCGATCCGGTGTTCGCGCAGTCGAACGCCGCGGTGATCCAGCAGCTTGCGACCGGCGCGATCAACTTCTCGACCAACTCCGGGCTGGTCGATCCGGTGCGCGCCATCGAGAAGGGCGCGCCGCTCGCGCTGCTGCGCATCGAGGTGCAGATCCCGCCCTATGCGCTGTTGGGCAAGCCCGAGATCAAGCATCTGCGCGAGCTCAAGGGCAAGCTGGTCTCGGTCGGCGGCGCGAAAGACATCACCCGCATCTTCGTCGAGCGCATGCTCGAGCCGAACGGCGTCAAGCCCGGCGAGTTCGACATGACGTTTGCCGGGGCGACCTCGGCGCGGTTTTCGGCGTTGCAGGCTGGTGCGGTCGATGCCGCGATCCTGACGCCGCCGTTCAACTTCCACGCCCAGTCGGCGGGCTTCAACTATCTCGGCAATGCCGTCGACTACACCGACATGCCGTTCGCCGGCATCGCGGTGAACACCGGCTGGGCGAAATCCAACCAGCAGGTCACTCGAGAAGGTGGTGCGCATCTACACCAAGGCAATCGCCTGGCTGTACGATCCGGTCAACCGCGACGAGGCCGTCCAGATCCTGATCAAGGTCAGCAAGCTCAAGCAGGACGACGTCGAGCGCGCCTACGATTACCTGATCAAGGGCCGCTATTTCGAGCCGACCGGCAAGGTCTCCAAATCGCGGCTTGGCAAGCTCGTCGATGCGCTCAAGTCGCTCGGCGACGTGCCCCAGGACTTCGCGGTCGAGCGGCTGTTCCTGCCCGGCATCACGCAAGTGTCCGACTGACATGGCCGAGCGCGCCAGCAGCAGGTATCTCCCCGGCACGCTGTCGGTCGTCGGCGGTCTGGCGGTGTGGGAATTGGCAAGCCGCGTGCTGGTCGCCAACCCGTTGTTCCTGGCGGCGCCCTCGCAGATCGTCCACGCGATCTATTCGCTGACGCTCACCGGCGAGATGGAGCGCCATGTCGCCATCAGCGCCGCGGAATTCGCGATCGGCTACGTGATCGCCAGCGTAATCGGCATCGCCATCGGCTTCGGCATGGCCAACAGCGTGCCGTTCAAGCAGGCGATGCAGCCCTGGATATCCGGCCTCTACGCCACCCCGACCATCGCGCTCGCGCCGCTGTTCATCCTGTGGCTCGGCATCGGCATCTGGTCGAAGGTGCTGGTGGTGATCTTCCTGGTGCTGTTCCCGGTCACCATCAACACCGAGGCGGGGCTGCGCACCACCAGCGAGCGGTTGATCGAAATGCTGCGGAGCTTCGGCGCCAGCGAGCAGCAGATTTTCTTCAAGGTGTCGCTGCCTTCGGCGCTGCCGTTCATCCTGGCGGGGTTGAAGCTCGGCATCGGCCGCGGGTTGATCGGGGTGGTGGTGGCCGAGCTGTTCGGCTCGCGGGCCGGCCTCGGCCGGCTGATCAGCCAGTCCGCCGACGCCTTCAACATGCCCGAGCTGTTCGCCGGCGTGATCGTGCTCGCCGTCGCCGGCATCGCCATGACCGCGGGCTTCGGCTGGGTCGAGCGCAAGCTCGTGCCGTGGACGAGGGACTAGCGCATGATCAGTGGCGCGGGAAGAAATAGCCATGGCGCGCAAGCTGGAAATCACCGGGCTCAGCAAATGGTTCGACCAGCTCGAAGCGCTGCGCGGCATCGACCTTGCGGTCGAGACCGGCGAATTCATCGCGGTCGTTGGTCCGAGCGGCTGCGGCAAGACCACGTTCCTGCGCATCGTCGCGGGCCTGGAGCCGGCGAGCTCCGGCACGGTGCTGCTCGACAACCGCGCGCTCGAAGGCCCCGGCGGCAGCCGCGGCTTCGTGTTCCAGAACGACAGCCTGCTGCCCTGGCGCACCGTGCTCGGCAACGCGCTGATCGGTCCCGAGGTCGCGGGCGGACTGGGCGAGAAGGAGCGCCAGCGCACGCTCGATCTGCTCAAGCTGGTAGGCCTCGGCGGCTTCGAGGGCTATTACCCGCGCCAGCTGTCCGGCGGCATGCGCCAGCGCGTCAATCTCGCCCGCGCGCTCGCGATCGACCCCGACATTCTGCTGATGGACGAGCCGTTCGCCTCGCTCGACGCGCAGACCCGCGAGATCATGCAGACCGAGCTGCTGCGCATCTGGGAGCAGGGCCGCAAGACCGTGCTGTTCGTCACCCACCAGATCGACGAGGCGGTGTTCCTGGCCGACCGCGTGCTGGTGTTTGCGCGGCGCCCGGGTCGCCTGCAGGAGAGCGTCGAGATCGAATTGCCGCGGCCGCGCTCGCTGGAAATCAAGCGCACCCCGGACTTCGTGCGCTACGTCGATCACATCTGGAAGATGATCGAGAACGACGTGCGCACCGCGGTGCTGCACGAGAACGTCTGAACGGCGGCGCGCTCGCAGCGGCCTCGGCGCGCTCCCAGTCGCGCTCAACCTCTCCACGTCATGGCCGGGCTTGGTCCGGCCATCCACGTCTTGCTGCGGTAATCGAAAGACGTGGCTCACCGGGCTCACGCTGCGCTTCGCGCGCGGCCCGGCTTGACAGACGGCGTGAACTTGTCTGCGACGTCGCCGTGCGTCACTAGGGCGAGGGAAGCGCGACTGACGCGCGTTCCGATTAAATCCGATTTCACTTTGTCAAACAGCCATGCGAAATCCGCCGCGGCCTCGGTCGGCCCCGCGGGTGGCCGTCTCGTGTTCCCCGCCGTGGCACGGCGGGTGGTTGCCCTCGAAGATCGAGGGGCGGAGCGCCGAGTGGCGCCCCAGTAGGTTGCACGCCTTGGCGGGCGTGCGCGTCCCCTTGGCGAAGGGAACGCAGCGCCCTTCGGCGCTCCGCACGGCGTTGGACGGCCTGCGGGGGGCTCTCCCTTTGACGGCGCGTTTCCAGCATTGGCGCTGGTCGTGGCCGGCATCGGTAGCGAACTGAATCGCGTGGGGTCGTTTTGCCCCAGGGCGGATCCCCGAGCCGCTCGGGCCCCGTGCTTGCAAGGCACGGGGCGCGGGCGCCGCACCCCGCTCCGCCATGGATGCCTCCGGAGGCGCCCTCGAGTGAGCGGGGTTGTAGGAACATATACATAGGAACATAATCAACGGCAAGCAGCGCAGGCCGGGTTATCCAGCGAAACCGGTTTATCCACAGGGCCGGTCCGCTCGGACGACAAGTGGGCACCGCGTGGGCTCGATCCGCCGAGCGGGACCAGTTCAAAGAAGATGGCCAAGCCAGGCGTGGCCATGGAAGCGAGCAGTACCTACTCCGGCAGATCGGCGAAGCTCTGCGGATAGAGGTGGTCGAACGCGACACGCACCACGATCAGGATCGGCGTCGCCAGGAACGCGCCAAGCGGACCCCACAGCCAGGCCCAGAACGCAATGCTGAGGAAGATCGCGAGCGGATGGACCTGCAAAACCTGCCGGCCGACGATCGCGGGTGTGAGAAAGTGGCCCTCGACCAAGGTGATCGCCATGTAGGTCGCCGGCGGTACCAGCGCGCCGAGCAAGGTCGGATAGGTCAGGACGCCGGCCAGGAACAGCAGCACGTAGACGATGCTCGGCCCGACGTAGGGCACGTAGTTCAAGGCGAACGCCAGCGCGCCCCAGAGCATGGGATAGGGCAGGCCCAGCAGATAGGCCATGGCAATGGCCACCAGCCCGAGGCACAGATTGATCGCGGTCACCACCATCAGGTAGCCGCTCAAATTGCTTTCGATGTCGTTGAGGATTTTGAGCGCGCGCAGCCGAGCGTCGCGGGTCGAGAACCAGTTGACGGCGTGGCGGCGGAACTGCGCGCGGCCCATGATGAAGAAGAACAAGGTGCCGATGAACAGAATGAATTGCAGCACGAACTGCACGGCCGCGGGCGTAATGATGGTCAGGATGCCCGTGGCCACATTGGTCATGTTGAGATCGACGCTCTTGTCCGGATCGGCGCCAAGCGCGATCTGCAACTGCTGGAACGCCACGATCGGCTGGTCGAAGGCGTGCAGCTTTTCCTTGAAAGCAGCCGCGATCTCCGGCACCCGGCGGAGCATCTCGGCCGCCGGATTGGCCAACAGGATCAGCGCGATGTTGGCGATGGCGATCAGCGTCAACACGACCAGCAGCGCCACCAGCCACGCCGGCACGCCGCGCGCGATGACATATCCGACATAGGGGCCGAACGTCATGCCGACCACGATGGCGCACAGCACGGGCAGCAGCAGCGGGCGCGCGAAATAGAGGAACGCGCCGAACATCAGCACGGCCATCACAATGGTGGAGGTCAGCGCCGCCACACGCCAGAAATACGTGGCGCTCTGAAACGGCACCGGGTCGCTGGCTTGCAGGCTCAAGCGCCGCTCGAGCCAGTTGGCTTGCGGCTTGGCAGCGACATCGGCGGCCGCTTCGGCCATGACGGCTTAGAACCCCGCTCCGACATAGCGCAGCAGCGACAGCACGCCGATGATGATGACAATGACGCGGATGATCTGCCGGGTCCGGCCGTCCACCGGCAGCATGTTGACGAGATAAAGCACGAGGATGACGACCAGGAAGGTGATGAGAACGCCGATGGCAAGCGACATGGTTGAATTCCTTGGTTGAATTCCTTGTGAGCAAATGAGCAGTGACCGCCGCCGAGCGGTCGCGACGGCATCTTTGGCTGCAATAACGAGCGCGGGCCGGTTCCGGTTCCATCGGTGGAACCGGATCGTCGCGGGTCTGGAGCATGGTCCCGGAAAAACTTGCCCCGGACTTGACCCGGGGTGTGCAGCAGTTTCGGAAAAGCATGCCCGCGGGGCTGATCCGAGGGATCACGGCTCGAACAAGAAACGCGGGCCGTGGGCCGTGTACTCGCCCTGGGCTTTTCCGCTTTTGACCCCAAGCAAACATGGCAACGCTTTGCTATTGGACCTCGGTCCAGCTCGCTTGTTCCGGACATAGTCTTGAAACTCGTCGCGACCTGCGCATTGCGGCGTTCAAGGAGCGGACCATGAAAAAAGCATTCTGGGCACTTGCTTTGATCGGGGTGGCCGCGCCTGCAATTGCACAGCCGCCATCGGTCCGCATCGCCGATCAGGACATCGGCAACGCCTACATCTATTTGCTAGGCCGCTTGCTGGTCACGCGACAGCAGCAGCTCGATTTCCAAGAAGGGTTCAAGTGGAACGAACTGGTGCATCGCAAGCCTGGCGCGGTGGATTGGCCCAACCCCAATCTTGATGTGGCCTACTCGGAAGCGTGGGTCGCGGTCGACGAGAGCAGCTGCACGATCGTCAGCGTACCAAAGGTCGAGGGCCGCTACTATACGGTCCACTTCCTCAACGGCTGGGGCGAGACGATTGCCAACATCAACGAACGCCTCTTTCCCAAGCGGCCGTTCGGCGAGTTCGCCATGTGCCTCAGTGGCGCAACCGTCGCGATCCCTGAGGGATCGACCCGCATTGATCTGCCGGTGAAATATTCTCGCGTGCTCGCCCGGGTCGAGCTTGGCTCCGATCCGGACGCCGCCATCGCCTTGCAGCATCAATTCAGGTTCCGCGCGACGGGCACACCGAAGCTTCTAGACATTCCCAAGACGCCGATCTTCGACCTGGAGGCGTTGCCGGGTGTCGAGGCCTTCGAAGCCGCCGAGATCGCACTCGACAGCGAGCGAGACATCAACGTCGGGCTCGACGCGCTACAGGAGAAAACCCGCGCCATCGCGCGAGCCATCAGAGACCCTGTGGAGCGCGCGCATGTCGCTCAGGTGATCCGTACCCGCGCTTTCGCCGATCTCGGCAAGGCCGGGACCATCATCGGCCACGGCACGGTGCAGAATGGGTGGGCGCGTCCCGGTGTCGTCGGGGAATACGGCCTCGATTATCTGGCGCGCACCTTGGTCAACAATGGGGGCATCTGGGCCAACATCAAGCCGGAGGTTCTCTACTATCGAGGAAGCGTGGACCAGGCCGGGGCCGAACTGATCGGTGACAACGTCTACACGCTGACGTTCCCCAAGGATCAGTTGCCTGCCCAGTACGCCACTTTTTTCTGGTCGGTGATCGCCGTGGACAGCGTCCGTTTCCGCGTCCTGCCCAATCCGCTCAACCGGTTTCTGATCAACAACCAGTCGAAACTGCAATACGGCCCCGACGGCTCGCTCACGCTTTATTTCGCCGATCAGAAGCCCGCCGACGCGCCCGACGGCAACTGGCTGCCGACGCCGAAAGGATCGAAGTATCGCCTCACGTTCCGGTTCTACCGGCCGACGGAAGGCGTGGCAAACGGCACCTACTATCCGCCGCCGCTGATCAAACGATGATGCGTTAGGACGAAGCGATGGCAACACGAAAGGCAATGGCCATGCGAATCATCGCGATCACTGCTTTCGTGCTGACATGGGCGACGTCGCCTTTATTTGCTCAGACTGCCGTACCGGTGACGATCGATAATTTCGTGCGCGCCGAGAGCGACCTTTATTTCAATAATTCTGTAAGCGCAGGTGGATTTGGCGGATGGCACTATGTCCGAGAACTGCTTACGCAGGTCATTGCAGGAGCCGGCTGTTGATCCACGCGCTGCGGAAAGGAATACGATGACTCGCGATGTCTCTCGGTATCTAGCGCCGGATTTCCTGTCGCTCACAATCGGCATCGTGGTCTATTTCGTCGGCGTTCTGACCACGCAGCGCGTGAAGTTTTTGCAAAATTTCAGCATTCCGGAACCCGTGAGCGGAGGGTTTATAGCGGTCGTCGTCATTTCGTTGATCTACTTTGTTTTCAACCTCGAAATTGACTTCGACCTCACGACGCGCGACCGGTTGCTGGTGATTTTTTTCGCTACCGTCGGCATCAATGCACGGCTCGCTGATCTTTTGGCGGGCGGGTGGACCTTGCTCGTCCTGTGTGTGGTCTCCGCGGTGTTCGTGTTCATTCAGAATGTCGCCGGCACCGCTGGCGCGCTCGCCTTCGGTATGCCCTCTGCAGCGGGGGTGGTCATCGGCTCCCTGGCCTTGTCCGGGGGCCATGGGACCACCATCGCCTGGGCCCCCATCATTGCAAGCGAGCATGATTTTCCGGCGGCGATGGAGACCGGCATCGCGGTGGCAACGCTCGGGCTGATCATCGCGTGCGTGCTAGGCGGGCCAATCGCAAAATACCTTATCGAAAAGCACGGCCTGCACCCTTCGTCGGCAGACACAGCGCCAATCGAGCTCGCGCCGGAACACGACAGAGCCCCAATAGACAAAATGGGAGTGATGCGGGCGATGCTTGTGGTGAACATCGCAGTCATCCTTGGCTATTTGGTGCACGACTGGATTTCCAACGCCACTGCTATAAAGGTGCCGCTGTTTGTGCCTTGTTTGATAATGGGCATGGTCCTGTCCAATACTTTTCCGAAACTCTTTCCCCGTTGGCCCTGGCCGGCACGAACAGCGTCGCTCGAGCTGATTTCAGGCTATTCGCTGTCAATCTTCCTCGCCATGTCGCTCATGAGCATGCAGCTTTGGACTTTGACGAAATTTGCAGGACCGCTGCTTGTTATCGTGGGCGCACAGACGCTGCTGGCGGCGATATATGTCGTGTTCGTGGTCTTTCCTGCGCTTGGGAAGGATTATCAGGCTGCGGTGCTGAGCGGTGGGTTCACCGGCATATCGCTCGGCTCCACGCCGACGGCCATCGCAACCATGACGGCGATCACCAAACGCTACGGACCTTCGCCCAATGCTTTCGTTATTCTGCCGCTGGTATCGGCTTTGTTTGTCAGTCTGGTCAATGTCGCCGCGATTACGTTGTTCTTATCCTTATGAACGGGTGTGGCGACTCTCATGGCGAGAAACGGCAAGTCGAACAAGAACCGGTTGCGAGTACGCGGCATGGTCGACGCGTGCGCTGAATGGTCGGCTTTGAGGGGTAAACCGGACATGGCCAAACACGGCCCGCCATGTCGCCTCATGACCCACAACGGACATGGACCAGCGCCAATAGCTTGCCGCTCAATGCGAAGGGTCGTTCAAGCGTGCCCAGTGTCGCCAAAGCGCGAAAAAGACGTGGACGCAAACATCGTTGCCTCCTTGCCTTCGTCAGTGGCAAGCCACTCTTTTAGCTCGTGATCCGATTTCGGCTGACGACCTTTCATGCCTTCGAAGGCATCGCGCAGAATTTGAATTTCACTTTTCGCTGCTTTCTCTTTTTCGCTCATGGTAACTTGCTCCTCGAATGATGCCGAGAACGATTACTGACTGTCTCGAGCGCAAGGGCTATCCCTTGCTGCGGCCGGTTGCGCATCGGTCTGCCCAACCGTGCGTGGTGCCTATCGCGCATTATTTTTCGGCACCGTGGCCAAACCTATCCCCGGAGGTCATAGCCGACATTGCGATAGGTCAAACTGAACGCCTTATCTCCACCCCTGGCACGAAGCGGACATCCAGATAGCCGCATCAAAAGGTCCGCTTCTGGGGGTAAGAGCGGACCAGAGCTAACAGATTGCGATTGCATACATGGCCTACACGATTTCGATCTGGCTGCTGCCCGCCATCATCGCCATTACGCTCCATGAGGCCGCCCACGCATTTGTCGCTCGGTCGCTTGGAGACGATACCGCCTCACGACTGGGGCGAGTAACCCTCAACCCGCTGAAACACATCGATCCGTTTGGCACAATTCTTCTGCCGGGACTGCTGCTGCTAGCCCAATCGCCATTCTTGTTTGGATACGCCAAGCCGGTGCCGGTGAATTTTAGGGCGCTCCGCAATCCTCGTCGCGACATGGTTTTGGTGGCCGCAGCGGGACCAGCAACAAACATCGCGCTTGCCGTTGTCGCTGCGCTTGGTTTTCACTTGCTCGGCACGCTTCCGGCAAACGCCGTTCAATGGACCGCTGAAAATCTCAAGAACGCAATTATCCTCAATGTCATATTAGCCGTGTTCAACATGTTCCCCCTGCCGCCGCTTGATGGTGGACGCATCGCAGTCGGACTGCTTCCGAATTTCCTCGCTGTCCCACTGGCGCGGCTGGAGCGTTATGGGATGGCGATCTTGATCGGCCTTCTGATCCTATTGCCGCTTCTGGGCTCGCAGACAGGCGTCGATCTCAGTTTCGTGTCGCGATGGATCTCAACCGCCACTGAGGCGATGTTGACGCTGATATTGAAATTGACCGGAAACATATAGTTTGCGGCGGGTTTCGCCGAACCGGATTTATGGAACGTCTGTTAGTTGATTGCGTCACTCCGCCTTGATTTTGGCCGCCCGGATCACCTTCGCCCACTTTGCGGTGTCGTCTGCGATGAGCTGCCCGAAGGCGGCGGGCGTCAGTGGCATCGGCACGCCGCCCAGATCAAGGAGCCGCTGCTTCATCTTGGGATCGGCGAGCGCGGCATTGATCTCCTTGTTGAGCTTCTCGACGATCTCAATCGTCGTGCCCTTGGGCGCGCCAATTCCCTGCCACCCGCTGGCCTCGTAGCCCGGAACGAAATCGCCAATCGTCGGGATATCCGGCACGGTCTCTACGGGTTTTGCACCCGTCACCGCCAGCGCACGCACCTTTCCGGTCCTGATGTACTCGATCGACGACACCAATCCGGAGAAGCAAAGTTGTACCTGTCCAGCGAGCAGATCAGTGAGAGCAGGCGCGTCGCCGCGATAGGGTACGTGAATCATGTTAACACCGGCCATCATTTTAAATAGCTCGCCGGATAGATGTTGGGCCGTCCCATTACCCGGTGACGCCATGTTGATCTTGCCCGGATTGGCTTTGGCATATGCGATGAACTCACGAACCGTTTTGGCTGGAAACGAGGGCTGTACCGCCATGACGTAGATCGCGCGGGTGATGCCCGCGACCGGCGCAATGTCGCGGATAAAATTGAAGTTGAGCTTGTCGTAGAGCGTCGCGTTGATCGCAGCTGGCGTGCTGGCTTGGAGCAGCGTATAGCCGTCCGGGGGTGCGCGCACGACCACCTCGGTAGCGATATTGGTGCCCGCCCCCGGCCGGTTCTCGATGACGAATGGCTGGCCGAGCCGTTCCGACAGCCATTGTCCCAGCAGACGCGCGAGGACATCGCTTCCGCCGCCGGCGGGAAAGCCAACGATCCAACGCACCGGCCGCGTCGGATAGGCTTGCGCCCTCGCGATGTTCGATACCGCTGGCACCGCGGCAGCGCCGGCGGCCAAATGTAAGAATGTGCGGCGGGGAAGTTTCATGGCGGTCCCCCCAATTAGTAGGTCGTAAAACTTCAGAATATGCGGACTGCCAGTCTTCGCGGAAGGGGGCCGCGATGTCTCCACCTGGCACGAAGCCGATATAAAACTACATCCGCTGTTCGGTCGCTATGGGGTGGAAAGCGGGCACCATTTGCTCCCGCCAAGCCTTTCTGCTTTCGACCCAGGGCGGACGTTTAGTTAAGCGCCAAGGTGTTGCGCGCTATCGGTAATCCAGTCTATCCATTCGGCAAACCTATCGAGCGACACACGAGAGCCCAACATGACTGAAACACCTGAATACACGCCGCCGGAAGTCTGGGTCTGGGAGAAAGACGACAGTCCCAAGTGGCGCTATGGCAATGTCAATCGTCCGATCGCGGGTGCGACGCATACGAAGGAGTTGCCACGCGGCAAGCATCCGTTGCAGCTCTATTCACTAGCGACGCCTAATGGCGTCAAGGTTACGATCATGCTGGAGGAATTGCTGGCCGCGGGTCATGGCGGAGCGGAGTATGACGCTTGGCTGATCCGGATCGGTGAAGGCGACCAGTTTGGCAGTGGATTTGTCGGGGTGAACCCGAATTCCAAAATCCCGGCGCTGATGGACTACGGCGAGCAGACGCCGCGACGCGTGTTCGAATCCGGCGCGATCCTGCTCTACCTGGCGGATAAATTCGGCGCCTTCCTACCAAAGGATCGCGGCAAGCGCACCGAGGCGTTGAACTGGCTGTTCTGGCAGATGGGTTCGACGCCCTATGTCGGCGGCGGCTTCGGGCATTTCTATGCCTATGCTCCGGTGAAGATCAAATACGCCATCGATCGTTTTGCAATGGAGGTTAAACGCCTGCTCGATGTGCTCGACCGGCACCTTGCGGACAATCGATTCATCGCCGGCGATGAATATACGATCGCCGATATGGCGATCTGGCCGTGGTACGGCAACGGCATGTTGAACGGCGCTTCCTACAACGACCCGCGCAAGTTCCTGCAGACGCACGAATATAAAAACCTGACGCGCTGGACGAAGGAAATCGGCGAGCGCCCGGCCGTCAAGCGAGGGCGAATGGTCAACCGCGCCAGCGGGCCGCCCGAAGGACAATTGCACGAGCGCCATGACGCCAGCGATTTCGAGACCAAAACGCAGGACAAGATCGACGCGCGCGGGCGATCCTGACGTGGCGCGCAACAGCGCGCACCTCAGCATGACGGCGATCGCTACTGCTTGATGTTGGCCGCCAACACGACCTTGCCCCACTTCCTCGTCTCTTCAGCGATGAGTTTGCCGAAATCGGCGGACGAGCCTGGCAGCGTCGTACCGCCCAGGTTGGCAAGCCGCGCGATCGAATTTGGGATCGGCAAGACTGGCGTTGACCTCCTTGTTGAGTCTTTCGATGATCTCTGCAGGGGTATTTTTTGGGGCGCCGATGCCAAACCATGCGCTGGCTTCGTAGCCCGGCAAGGTTTCGGCCAGGGTCGGAACGTCCGGCAGCGCATCCGACCGCGTCGCGGTGGTAACCGCCAGGGCGCGCAGCTTGCCGGCCCGGATAAACTCGATCGATGAGAGCAGCGGACCGAAATAGACCTGCGCCTCGCCAGAGAGCATTGCCGGAAAGACTTGTGCCCCGCGATAGGGCACATGAAACAGATCGACGCCGGCCATCATCTTGAACATTTCGCCGCCCATATGGGTCAACGACGCAATTCCGGCGGACGCCAAATTGATCTTGCCGGGATTGGCCTTGGCGTATGCGATGAATTCCGCAACGGTCTTAGCCGGTACCGACGGGTGAACCTCCATCACGAGCGGCACGCGAACGATGTTCGCGACCGGCGCGATATCGCGGATCAGGTCAAAGTTGAGCCTGAAATACGCGGTGTTGATCGTATTCGCCGTGGCCAAGAGCATCAGCGTGTAACCGTCCGGGGGCGCGCGCACGACCAACTCGGTGGCGATGCTGCCACTCGCGCCGGAGCGGTTCTCGACGACAATCGACTGTCCGAGCCGCTCCGACAGCCATTGACCGATCAAGCGCGCCACAATGTCGGGTGCGCCTCCGGCGCCAAACCCTTCGATCAGGTGCACGGGCCGCGTCGGATAGCTCTGCGCGCGGGCGAGCCGGGATAGCGCCGGCATGGCGGCCGTGGCCGCTGCCCAATGCAGCAATTGACGTCGTGTCAAGCTTCATCGCGTCCTCCCAAATTGCCGATCGGCAAAGCCCCGCGGGCTGCCCGCAAGCGGAAGTCGACTTGATGATTCAGATACGCCTGCCGACGGCATCAACGCCGCGGGTGAATGTCGGGATTTCGGCACGTCCCCGCTGAGCGGCTCGATAGGAAATCCTACACCCACTCGTTTAGGCGCGCGATAGCCGACAGGGCGACGTCGTTTGCTGGCTCTTGGGGGTAAGGCGGACAACATTTGCTCGGCTGTGAGCCTTTCCGCCACGCATTTCGGACATCGGCATTTGCCATCGGACGCCCCTTTCTACGCCTCGGCTTGACCCGGTACGATAGGTCTCCTCAATCCGGGGCTGGCATGAAACGGCGGGAATTTTTTGGCGTACTCGGAAGCGCGGCGGCGCTGCCGCTCGCAGCTCGCGCGCAGCAAACCGAGCGGATGCGGCGGATCGGCCTGGTGGTGGCGTGGTCCGAGACGGATCAGGATGCGCAGGCGCGCGTGAGGGCGCTGCGCGAAGGCTTGCAGGCCTTGGGTTGGACGGCCGGACGCAACCTGCAGTTCGACATACGCTGGATCGGCAACGACATGGATCTGTTGCGACGCGCGCTGCAGGAGCTGATCGCGCTTGGCCCCGATCTGATCGTGACCGGCCACACGATCGGCGCTCAGATGATGCGGCAGGCGTCGCGTCCGATCCCGACCGTGTTCGTCGGCATCGCCGATCCGGTTGGCAGCCGCGTGGTCGACAGCATGGCAAGGCCCGGCGGCAACGTCACGGGCTTTACCGCCTTTGAATATGCGATCGGCGGCAAATGGCTGTCGCTGCTCAAGGAGTTTTCGCCCAAGATCGAGCGCGTGGCCCTGCTGTTCAGCGTCAGGACCGAGCCATGGGCGGAGAACTTCTGGCGGGCGTTCGAAGCCTCGGCGCCGCAGTACGGTATCAAGCCCATACGCATGGACGTACGTGACGCCGCCGAACTCGAGCGATCCGTTGAGGCGCTGGCACGCGAGCCGAATGCCGGCCTGATTGGTGTACCGGCGGTCACGGTATCGCTGCACCGCGAGCTGGTCATTCGCTTGCTGGCACAGCACCGGATGCCGGCGATCTATCCATATCGCTATTTTCCGGCGCAAGGTGGGCTGGCCTCCTACGGCATCGACGTCAATGACATGTGGCGACGCTCGGCGTCCCACGTCGACCGCATCCTGAAGGGGGCCAATCCGGCCGACCTGCCGGTGCAGGCGCCGACCAAGTTCGAGTTCATCATCAACCTGAAGACCGCCCGTTCGTTGGGCCTCAACCTGCCGCCAACACTGATTGCAAGCGCCGATGAGGTGATCGAATATAGACGTCGGGAATTTATTGCGGGCCTGAGCGCGTACGCCGCATCGATGTGATGATGAGATGACGGCGAGTCTAGGCGCGGCGGGAAATCTTCAGCCGCGCGGCGGGCTTGGCAGCCTTTTCGGGGTCTTCGACCGGTTCGCCGCGCTTGATGTTGAGGCGGCGCATGTCGGCGTCGCTGAAATCGTGGTCGGTCTTGAAGCCCGCGGCGCGAATGCCGGCAATGGCGCACAGGTCGTCGACCTCGTTGGTGTCGCCGGTGGTGGCGATCGCGCCGACCACCTCGCCGTCCTTGTCGCGGATCAACTGGCCGCCGCCCTCCAGGAACATCGGGCCGTCGGCGAGCTCCAGGAACGACTGCATGAACAATGGCTTGTCCTTGGCCTTTTGCAGCACCTGGCGCAACTCGCGGCCCATCGCCAGCGCCGCATAGGCTTTGCCGTAGGACACTTCGAAGCGCAGCAGCGAGGCGCCGTCCTGCTTCATCATCGCCTTCATGCGGCCGCCGGCGTCGAGCAGCACGGCGGTGAGCGGATAGGCGTTGCGGCGCTTGGCTTCGGCGAATGTGGCGTGGATGATCTTCAGGGCTTCGTCGAGCGTGATCGCGCGCATGGCTGTCTCCTTGACGGTCGTATGCGGCCAGTCTGATCGGTTCTTGCGGCGCTTTTCCAAGACCGGGCCAGAGGTCTGCGTTAAGACGCCGTCAGAACGCGGTGCGGTCGCGCAGGTTGCGGCGGTCGGCGACGATCCGGGCGACGGTCGCCCGTTCGGCCTCGCCCGCAATCAGCGGGTCGATCAGGTCGAGCTGGTTCATGGCGACGAGCTGCAACACTTCGCCGTGCACCCGGCCGGTGGCGTCGCGCGGCAGGGCCTCGACCACCTGCAGCCGCTCCGGTGCGCGGCGGGCTCCGAGCTCGGCGCCGACGAAATCGCGCAACGCGCTCTCGGAGGCGCCGGGCGCCTCGACGAAGGCATAAAGCCCGGTGCCGATGCGCCGGTCGGGGAACGCCACCACCACGGCGTCGCGCACCTGCGGGTGGGTGCGGAGCCTCCTCGCGATCGCCGGCGCGTCCTGCACCAGCCGCGTGCCGCCGCCCTCGCGATCGACGAAGCCGAACAGCCCGCGCGTCACCGCGTAATAGACCTGCTTGCCGGTCGCCATCCAGATGCGAGTGAGCCAGCTCTTGCGCGCCAGCACGCGCAGCTCGGCCGGCGTCAGCGCGTCCGGCGCGTAGCGGCGCTTGTGCTTGAGCAGGTGGCGCAGGTCTTCATAGGCGGCGATGCGAAACAACAGGCCGCGGCGGCGAAAGCGCGCGGCGAGCTGGAAGTCGGTGAGGTAGGCGCGGCCGTCGGCGCCGCGCAGCCAGTTCTGCTCCTTGTTGAGATCGTTGTGGCAGACGCCGGCGCGGTGCAGCGTGCGCAGCGCGGCCTTGGCCGAGCGGAAATAGGCAAGGTCGCCTTGCGGCTTGGCAAGATGCAGCGCAACTCCGTCGATGAAGCCGCGCACCAGCAGCCGCGATCCGGCGTGCAGCAGCGGCGGCGCAATGCCGAGCGCGCCGACCCGCCCAAGCGCGTGTGCGCTCGCGCGCGAACAGATGCCGCGCCACCAGGAACGCCCACCACGGCACGCCGTCGATCCGCCGCAGCACAGCGTCGACCTCGCCTTGCGGCGTGACGAAACGGCCGCGCTCGACGGTGGAGAACACGTCGCGCTTGAGCACGACCGTGCCGCGCCAGCGCCCGGCGATGTCGTTCGGCAATGATCGGTGGTTGTCCATGCGATCGGTGGTGGGTCCCTTAGCGTGGTGACTTGTCACTTACAAAAAACGATATGTTACGTGTGGCGATTTCAAACAATTAAGGACGATCGTTCCATGAAAACGCCCCAGCACTGTCGTCCCGCGCAAGAATATTCACGTCAACCCAAAGGCTTGGGAGGCAGGATGAGTGGGGGCGTTCCCGCACCAAGGGGGCGCTCTATTGTCGTGGATAACCTAAATCCTGTTTTGTTTCGAGAGCTTAACCCATGCCCCTGTCCACGCCTGTGGACTCGAATTTGACGGGGACAAAGAGTTTGTCCCCCATACCCCTTGTCAGCACGACCGATTCTCAATGGAGGAATCCGTGGCTGACGCATCCAACAAGCTGCAGTTTTCATTCTGCGGAATGAAATTGATGGTTAGCGGCACCATTGCTCGCGTGGTGTCAGTCGCAGTGTCCCTTCTGATTTTGGCCGTTGCCTACAAGGTCACCGGGCTGTGAACCCCGTTACACTCTGCCAAATGGGTGGGCTGACCGCCAGCAACGGAGGACAAATTCGCGGCCCGCAGGCAGTACTGGAACCTCGCAAGCGCGGCTGCGTTTCTTTTCTATGCACGAACGCAAGCAGATTGCGAAAGCCGCTCGGGCCCAGCAAGAAATCGATGCACCTGCAGCGTGGAAAGACTACCGAGACGCTCAGGCGCGTCGGCTCGAAAACTTGGTCCGCCTCAGAGCTGAGCGGATGCGGCAGTTAGCCGAGCAAAGTGAAAAGCCGGACGCGTAATGTTCTTGTTTTTCTCAAATGGGCTCAGCTACGAGGTCCGCTAGGAACCGGAGGCAACCTTCGTAGTTATGCACGGACAATGGTTAGGCTCGTATATACGTGTCCCGAAACCGGTGTGGTCATCGTAGGTGGCCATTTCTCCGAACAAACTTTGATGCAGGCCTACCATTTGCCCACAACCATAAAATGCCCCGGTTGCGGGCAAAACCATCACCCTAAGGTGCGGGAGTGCCGGATGTACCGTGGGCGACGTCGCCGTGCGCTTCCGGTCCCGCTACAGGCGTCCTAGGACGCGCTATGCGGCCCTATCGTCTCAGCGGAAGCGACGACACGGCGTGGCTGGCTGTTTTGACCCCCGTGGCCGGTTTTGAAATCAGCGGCGGCCTGATTTTGAAATGTCGGCTAGCGAACGGACGGGTCCGGTGCTCAGGGCTACCATTCAATTGTTGGTGGCTGCCTCGTTCGTGAGTTATTTCCTTGAGCGAACCTTTCTATAGGACATCGAAGCCAAGGCCGCTTGAGATCCCGCCCTGCCCAAAATGTGGAGCGGCGTTGATGCTCACGCGGATTGAACCTGACGAGCCGGGATTTGACCTCCGCAGCTTCGAATGTACTGACTGCGATTTCAGCGAGATTCGAAAAGTGAAGTACAAGTAGGCCGCCTCATTGGGCGGCCTCGGTCTATTTGAAACCGGCTACCGCCAATACCGGTAGGTTTGTGAAGCGTCCGTAGCAACTCCCGCGGGTCAAGGCCGCGCATCCCAATCGGCGGCGCCAAAGGCTTGGCAGCGGCGCGTTCGCGGAGACTACCTGCCAAGGCGCCCGAAGCCTTTGCCAGCGGGATGCCCGACTGGACCACGGGCGCACAAGCTTCGGCCGTTCCGAGCTTCGACCGCCACTCGATCACCTCGGTAGCGCGGGCGAGCAGCGTCGGTTCTTGAAATCCGGAAGGATCAAAATGTCGCTGCGTTCGTTGCACTCAGATGACACACGCCCTGTTACTCATATTGATAGCCCTGGCAACGGTCACTGCGGCTGAAGCGCAACACCGCCCAAACTTGGTTCCTCAAGCATGGAGGCAAGACTTGGCGGATCCTGAAACGCGGACCAGACGATTTGTCTCCCCTGATGGACGTTCGCTTATGGTCACGAGAGAGACGGTGGCAAATCGCGCCGCCTTAAATCGTGAGATGGATGTCATTGCTTATCGATCAGATGAAGAGATCACTTATCAACGGCGAGCCACGAGCTGGATAGCGGTTTCTGGCTATCGCAACGATAAAATTTTCTATCGAAAGAGTAATCTGGCCTGCGGGGGTACCCGCTGGCACCATATCGAGCTGGAATACCCACGGGAACAGAAACGCCAAATGGATGCCACCGTGACGTACATCGCTCGTGGCATGACCACTTACGGTGAGGATTGCGGATCAGAGCGCCGTAAATAGGGCTGTTCGAACCGTGCCACCTGAGGCAGGCGCCAGCGTCCGCAATCTGTCGTGTAGTCACGCCCGGGCCGTCGTGCGCGCGTTAACGTGCGCCGTCAACGGAACTGCGGGCATGCCGCGGACGTTGTGGTTCGTCCGGCACACAGGAGGCGCGTCATGCATAAGGCGCTGGCAGTTGGCGCTACGCTCGTCGCTATCGTTTTGGCCCCTGTCGTTTCAGCTCAAGATCAGGGCGCTGCCCAAACAGGGCAAGGGGCTTCCGGCCCTGGGGCCGCCTCAACGACGATGCCGCAAACCAGAATGTCGGACAGACGACTTGCTGACGGACTGGCATTCCTGAAGGCGACGTTGAGGCTCAGTCCCGAGCAAGAACAGCTTTGGTCTGCTTTCGAAGGCGCGCTGCACGCGTTGGCCAACGTGTATCGCGAGCGAGTTGCGATGGCACAGGTGCCGAATCCCACAGCGGATCCGACGCAGCGGTTGCGGCAACGTGCAGGGGTTCTTTCCCGAACGAGTGAGGCTTTGAGCCGGGTCGCTGATGCGCAGGAGCCGCTTTACCGAAGCCTTGACGAGGCCCAAAAGCGCCGGTTTGCGGAGTTCTCTGCGGCAAGCCGCGCTCGCAGCATCGCTTTGGATTTCGATGATGATCGCGACCGCCGCGTCGCGCGTGATGATGATGTTGAGCGCCGACGATCTTGGCGTGATCAAGAGTCCGACCGCCCGAGGCGCTTCGGGCGGGATGATGACGGCGATCGTGACTGGCGGGACAGAGATTACCGTCGCGAGGGCTGGCGGGATTTCGACCGGCGCTACCGAGATTACGACCGCGGTCCCTCTTATGGGCGCCCGTTTGATCGTGATAGCGGTCGCCCTTTTGATCGTGATAGCGGTCGCCCTTTGATGTGATGGCGGTCCGCGCGACGGAGCCTGGCGCGACAGGGACCGGCGTGGAGATTACTTTCGCCCGCGATGGCATGATCGGGATTACGACCGTCGCGACCGTGGCTATGACCGAAGCCGACTGGACGACGAAGATGATAGCCGGCCATAGGTAATTCCGCCGGCTTCAAACAAATCGAACTGTTCGGCGGGACGCGGTGCTCCGGTGGCGACCGAGGCGACATGGGGCATAAAAAGGCTCGGCCGACCAGGCCGAGCCTTTGAGTTTTCAGCAAGCGTCTCTTCTACCAGGCGAGAGTTCGCTGGCGTTCAGCCGAGACTGCCAATCGTTCGAAGACCCTCTGAAGAGCCGATCGAAGAAGCACTCAAGGGAAGCGAAGATTTACGCCGAACCTCAGCAGGTGCATGTTTGCCGAAAGGTCACGGCCGACCACTGTTCCCGCGTTGCCACCAGTGAGAACATTGCTGGTAACGCCATGCGTGCCAAAGTCGATGTAATTGTATTGGAGCAGCACGGAGGCGTTGCGCCAGACGCGATATTCACCGCCAACGCCGACGGTCCAACCATCCAGCGTTTCACTTCCTTCGCTGGTGGAGATGACAGCGCCAGTCGCCCTGACCACAGTTTCGGAGGTTGATCGGTGGCCAGCCCAGGCCCAGCCGCCATTCGCGTACACCAGGAAGTCTGGCAAAACGGTGTAGCCGACGCGGCCTAACACCATGCGCAACCCATTTGAAGCGCTCATGGCTATTCACGTCCCGCGCTGGAATGACGGTGCTGACGGTGGTCGTATCTCCATTAATGTCCGCCCAATCGTAAGAGCCCTTGATGCCGAATACCCAAGGACCTGTCTGATAATCCGCGCCACCGACCAAGCCTCCCAACCAACCTTTCGGATCGCCGGGTGAAAGCCGGATCGCCCGTGACAAAGTTGCCGCCAGGGGGAGTGGTCACAACAATGTCGGTGTGGGCCCAACCGCCCCCGACCTCGCCACCAACATAAAAGCCGGTCCACGACGTCGCAGGTGCCGGGGCAGCGACCGGAGCTTTATAGACCGGTCTTGCAGGGATGTCGGCGCTCAGCGCAGGACTGGTCAAAAACCCAAAGGAAATAGCAGCCAGCAGCAGGACTACTTTTTTTCATAACGGCCCCTCGGTTCGGGAGCCGCCCCCGTGGAGAACGCTACCAGCGCTCTGACCTCGATGCTGTAGCATTCGTGCCACATCCACATTTTTTAACCCAGGGTTGTGTCATTTCACACTCGGTCCCATTCTATCGGCCATATATGGGCTACCGTGTGCGCTATGGGTGCTACGGTGCGCGCTATGGCTATCGTTCTGGGCTGGTTTACGGGCCGCGCCGGTTCTGGCGCTGAGCGTGGGGCTGATTTGGCGGCGGGCGCGACCATCAGGTCGGTCGCGGTCGTCGCCATCATAGCGTGCTCGGCCATGACGTTGCTGCTCGCGAGCGAAGCTTCCGCAGGGCCGGGCGGGCGCGGATTGGCGGCGCGGCCGACCCGAGCTTACTTTCCGGCGCAAGCTTTCCCGCGCCAAACCGTCCCGACCCATCGGGCCTTCGCGCTTGAGACGTTCGCGCACCGCGGTCGCAAATTCCACGGACGCCATCACGACCGTTTCGGCCGCGGGGCGTTCGGAGGCTTCATCACGTCGGGGCCGTATGACGAACCGGTGATTGCATATCCGACCTACGTGGCTGCGCCATTGCTGCAATGCCGTCGCAGCGAAGAGATCAAGGCCGTGCCGTCGGAGGACGGCGGTATGCGCGAAATCAAGATCACGCGTTCAACGTGCCTGCCTTGACAGGGCAGGAGTCCGGTCTCGGTCGCGCGCACCAGAGCAGGCGGCGTGACGCGTCATGTGAGCCGCTGCAGCTCGAACCCATTCGCCAGCAGGCGCCGACACCGAGCTCGGTCAGCAAGATCCGCGGCCGGTTCGGATCGGCCTCGATCCGCTGCCGCAGTGGGCACGCGAAAATGCGCAGATCGGTGCGTGTCGTCCACGTGCGGCTGGCCCCCGAACTTGGTGCATGGTGCCGGGTGAGAGAATTGAACTCCCGACCAACGGTTTACAAAACCGCTGCTCTACCGCTGAGCTAACCCGGCACTATTGGGTTTTCTGACATTGCCGAACGGCATTTGCTACCATTTTGCGACCCAATATTCCCTAAATGCACCGATTGGTGCGCCTTTCGTTCCATACCATCGTTTGGTGCCGGCCCCTTTCGACCCCCTCTGAATGAGGCTGGCCCGCCTTGTAAATCCGCGAGTGGCCCGTTTTTGCACAGGCGACTGAGCGTCCCATTTGTCGCTCAACCATGGGTGATAGAGCTCGAATCACGCACAGCGACGAGGGGCGCAATGCCGAAAGCTGCGGTAGCGATGGCCGTGGTGTTCGCCACGGCCTCGACCGCTTTTGGGCAAGAGTTACGGCGGATCAACACATGCTTTGAAGGAATACCTCGCTGCGCGCCAATTGAGCCAGCTTGAACAAGGCATCGCCCGTTGCGACCAGATCGCCGACGACATGACCGCTGCTTCGGAGCGGCGCGGTCAAGCCAGAATCTCTTTCGGCTTCACCGAGCCGACCGCCTCCGGTTCCGGCGGATAACCCAGCACCTGTCGCACTTCGGCGCGGGCCGCTTCGAAGTCGCGCATGAACGCAGGCTTTTCCATGAGCGCGTGCACGATCACAGTTGCGGCAATTTCACCGGCGCGGATGTCCCGCGGAAAGTGTTCACCGATCATGATCCGGTTCGATCCGTATTCACGGTTGCGTTCGTGCAACTCGAAGCGCTGCTCAGGAATCATCTTCGCCAGCAAAATGGCAGTGCTGGTGGTGAATATGGTGCCGCCACTGGGATAGCCAGTCGGCAGCCGAGGTGTGCCTGCGAGCGCGACCACCTCTTTGTGGGCCGCAACCGGACGCGGCCGCTGCAGAGCGTTCTTGGCGTGCACGAGAATCACGCGCGCGTCCCCTTGCATCCTCTCGAAGAACGCATCTGTAACCGGCAGATTCCGAGCGTTGAACTTTGGCCCAAGCACATCGGTGAAGAGGTAGATTGTCAGCGTTTTTTGGGCGAGCGCGCGTCGGAGCTGGATCTCGTTGCGGTTTTCCTGCGCTTCCAAAACACCGGCCAGGTCCTCCTTCCACGCATCAGAGTCATCGGCGGCGGCGGCGGGATCAACTCGGTCATGTCGATAAGCTTGTCGAGGTAAGTCGCTTTCGGGGCCGGCTGCGCCCATGCCGGAGCCGCGCCAAGCACGGAGAGCGACAGCGCAAGTATCGCGTACCTGATGATCATGCATGGGCTCCCATTGATCTTGATCGACCGTTTCGATCCCAAGGAAACTGTCCTCGAAGTGAAATTAACAAGTTGGTTGCAATCGTTAAATTGCGTTTACCTTTTTGGGTTAATGAACCTTGCTGAATATAGTTAACGCGCTGCCGCCTGCGCTTGGTCATTCCGACTTCAATCAGTTTGAAAGCTCGACCGCGCCCTTGAACCGCGCATAGGTACGCCGCTGCGGTCCGAACAGAACCACGTCATATTCGTCGGGTGGAACATCGGCCACTTCCATGCCCGGCGAGCCGACCGGCATTCCCCGGACAGCGAGGCCCTTGGCTTTCGGTCTTTCATCAAGGAAGCGCCGAAGCACTGACGCCGGAACGTGACCCTCGATCACATAGCCAACCACTTGCGCCGTGTGGCACGCCCATAGGTCAGCGGGGACGCCAAGGCGGGCCTTGACGCGGTTCACGTCAGGCACGTCCCGGACTTCGACCACAAAGCCGGCTTGTCGAAGATGCTCAACCCACCCGCTGCAACAGCCGCAGGTCGGGTCTTTTGTGACTGCTATCGTGGGCTCGGCCGCAAGGCTGGCCCGCCCGTCGATGAAGAACGCAGACAACCCGAGCAGAGCGCTTCGGCGGGCTATCATCATTGCTTGGGCATCTCCATGCCAGGCATGTTGTGATGCTGCATCATCCCACCACCGCCTCCCGTGCCGCCGCCCATCATCGCCATGTTGCGGCAGCAAGGGCACATCATGCCCATGGCCTGAGGCTTCTGCGCGGGCTTATCCGCCATCGGATCGTCGGCGGCTTGGCCCATCGCGCCGCACATCATCATGCCGCCTTGGGCGGGCTTTGATGCTTGGGCTTGCTGTCCGGGCCCGCACATCTGAGCGCTGGCGGGGGACGCGAGACCAACTCCGAACAGCGCAAGGGCTCCGAAGGTGATGATGGCGCGCATGGTCTGACCTCCAATGTGAATTCCTGCAAAGCATACGCGCGGGTGAGCAACGCGCGCTGTCACAATGTCGTCACTGCTGTTCAGCGCCGCACCATAGGCGGCCTATTCCGGGAAAGGAGCCTATGGGGGGAGGGCGCTATGGTCGGCACTGCCCTCGGGCAGAGACCATTGCACCCGCGCGCCGGGGCCGCACCAAGCGCCTGATCAGCCGTGAGCGTCACGGCTCGAGCCGATATTCTGTCCAATGCGCCATAGCACATAGCTCGATCGCTGATGGCGAAGTCGCGCAGGCCCCACGGCTTATCGGATACGGGCTCGATCATGACGCCGTACTTTGCAGCAATGTCCTGATCTTGAACGTGGCTCCACCAGGAATCCACATCTTGAACGAGGAGATGCATCATGAAGTTGTCGGGCGGCTCTTGAAACTTCTGCAGCAGAAAGCTGGTGTTGCCATGCCGAATGTACGCCAGGTCCTCGGAAGACCAGGCCACTGTAAACCCGAGATCCTGATAGAATCGTTTGGACAGCTCAAAGTCTTTGGCGGGCACGAACGCCTTGATCTCGATAGCGGTCATGTTACGCATGGTTGCCTCAACGATCGTGTTCCGCTGCAAGCGTGTGAGAGATGGCCATCGCCAAAACGAAATTCGATTTTCAAATTGCGGCCTTCGACATAGCCGGTTTGATTGAGCCCCTGGCGGAATGCGGCCAGAATGTTTTTCTCCGTAATGGTGTCGGCAGATCTGAGGCTAAGCCAACCGATGGTGCGTGTGGTTGTCTGCTGCGCCCGCACCGCGTGCGGCGCGGATAAGCACCCCGCTGCGGCACCCATCGCCGCAATGAAATCGCGTCGTCTCATATCGCCTCCAAAAACGGCGTGGGACATATCGTAACGCCGCAGCTTAGCATTCTGGAAGTACGCGTGCCCGGATGAGCGGCCCTGAAGGCCGCGAAATCCGGGACCGATGGTCCCGCATGTCGCTGTGCTCATGCGGGCTCAAGCTTGCTGATATAATGGCAGCCGACAGGACGGAGGCAGGACAAGATGGACCGACGAATATCGATCTTTGCGCTCATCACCGCGTTCTGTGCGATCGTGTTCGCGCCGGCGACCGCCTTGGCGCAACCGTATCCGAACAGACCGATCAAGTTGATCGTGCCGTTTGCCACCGGCGGTGCGACCGACCTGTATGCCCGCACCTTGGGAGCCGCCCTGAGTGTCGAGCTCGGCCAGCAGATCGTGGTGGAAGCGCGCCCCGGCGCCGGCGGACTGACCGGAGTCGACGTGCTCGCGAAGAGCCCACCCGATGGCTACACACTATGCCTTGCGGGCGTCGCGGCGCTTTCCGCGATTCCGTTCATGGTCACGAAAATGCCGTTCGATTGGCAAAAGGACCTCGCGCTTATTTCGCTGGTGGTGCGCGTGCCCGAAGTGGCAGTTGTGAACCAGGCTGTCGCTGCCAACACCTTGCCGGAGTTCGTCGCCCACGCCCGCAACAATCCCGGCAAAATCAATTTTGGCTCCGCTGGCGCCGGCTCGGTCACGCACCTTGGTGTCGAGCTGTTGAAGACGGAAGCCAAAATCGACCTCGTCCATGTGCCGTACCGCGGCGCCGGGCCGGCCATAACCGACCTGCTCGGCAATCACATTCAATTGCTGATCTCGGATGCGCCGGTCATAGCGTCGTCAGTCCACTCCGGAAAACTTAAAGCGCTGGCGACGACGTCCGAAGCACGCAGCATCCTGCTGCCTGATGTGCCCACGACCGGCGAAGCGGGTTATCCCAGAGTGAATTCCGACAACTGGTATGGCCTTGTTGCGCCGGCCGGCACACCGCGTGACGTGCTTGACAGATTGCAGAAGACCACGGTCGCCGTGCTGCAGTCGCCCGAATTGAAAAGGCAATTCGACAATCTCGGCGCCGTGCTGATTCCCAGCACGCCCGACGAATTCGTCACCTATATCAAGTCGGAGCAAGCCAAATGGGGACCGCTCGTGGCCGCGACCGGAGTTAAGCTGGATTGAAGTGACAAGAACGATTTGCGGCGGTCAAAGTCCGATGATCGAAGCCGGGGCGTAATCTCCGTTAAACCAGCTCGACAAGCGCAACGCGCTCAACCAGCCGCGCCTGGTGGAGCTGTGCGGGAAATAGGAGCCGAACAATGGCCGGCAATCCCAAGAACACCTCGCGCGAGGGCAGTGCCAGGCAGCGGATGAGTCTCGCGATCCATTTCCATCCCACGGGCCACCATGTTGCCGCGTGGCTGCATCCACGCTCGCAGATCGATGCCGGTAGCAATGCGGGCCATTACCTGAAAATGGCCCAGACCGCCGAGCGGGGAAAGTTCGATCTGATCTTCCTTGCCAATTCGCTCGCCATCCGCGAAAGCGATCTTCGCGCGCAAGGCCGGTGGCCACAATATGTGGCGTATTTCGAGCCGTTGACCCTGTTGTCGGCGATGGCGGCGGTGACAAGCCGCATTGGCCTGGTCTCGACCGCGAGCACGAGCTACAGCGAACCATATAATCTTGCGCGCTGGTTCGGCTCGCTCGACCATCTCAGCGGCGGACGCGCCGGTTGGAACGTGGTGACAACCGGCAACGCCGCATCAAGCCGCAATTTCGGTCGCGATGAGCATTTCGACCATGACGAACGTTATGAACGCGCCAACGAATTCGTCGAGATTGTGCGTGGACTATGGGACAGTTGGGACGACGATGCTTTCGTCATGGACCGTGCCAGCGGACGCTATTTCATTCCTGACAAGATGCATCGTCTTGAACACAAGGGAAAGTTCTTCTCGGTCAGGGGGCCATTGAACATGCGCCGCCCGCCACAGGGGCATCCCGTCCTGGTCCAGGCCGGCACATCGAATGTCGGCCGCGACACCGCGGCGCGCATCGCCGACGTGGTGTTCGTGCAGGAGCAGTCGCGTGAAAAGTGCCAATCGATCAATGCCGACATCAAGGCTCGCATGGCGAAATATGGCCGTGCTCCGGACGATCTTCTGCTGATGCCGGGCATGGCCATCGTGGTCGGCCGGACCGAAGCGGAAGCGCGGGAGCAGCACGAATTTCTTCAGGCCAGCATCCATCCTGACGTCGGGCGGGCGTTGCTCGGCGCCGAGCTGCATACCGATATCGGCGATGTCGATCTCGATAAGCCGCTTCCGCTCGACCGGATTCCGGTGACCGATCAGGGCGCGCGAACGACAGTCCAGAACCTCAAGGACGTCATCGCCCGCGAAAATCCGACCGTGCGTCAACTCTACCAGCGGTTTTCCGGTGCGCGCGGGTCATACCAGCTGATCGGAACGCCGGCGCGCATCGCCGACGAGATGGAGCACTGGTTCAAGACGAAGGCCGCGGACGGATTTATCGTCCAGCCGTCGTTTCTGCCCGGCGGACTGGACGATTTTGTCGATCTCGTGGTCCCGGAATTGCAACGTCGCGGCATCTACCGGTCCGACTATGAGGGCAAGATGCTGCGCGATCATCTAGGCCTGCGGCGTCCGCCAAGCCGACATAAAGCAGATTTGACAACACCCCGCGTCGATTAGGCTTTTCTCATGCTCCACCCGTGAAGCTCCTGGCCCGTTGGCGCTGACCAAATAAATCTTGGATTTTCGTGTTTCCAAAGGAACGCGGGTCGTCTTCCGGGCTTTGCCCTTTATGGAACGTGTTGACCAGGGCAGTTACGCCAAGCGCGAACCAATCCGCTCTGCCTACGAGGAAGGGCTGCGGAGCTTGTTTCCGGCTTGCAAGGAACCTCTTCCACCAAAGATCGAGCAGCTGCTGAACCGCTTACGAGAGATCTTTCCGGATCAGCCCTAAGCCACTTGTCGCGCAGGTCGGAACCGCCGACGCACCTCGCACGTCATTATGGTGGCGGCTCTCAGACGGGACCCCCGTTCAGACCTGGGAGTTGCCGGCCCCGTGCGGTTGCCATCTTCCGCGCGGGGCTTTTTGTTCATGGCGTTTGGGAAAGTTCCTGTGGGGGACCGGGAGCCTCACGAAAATTTAGGGCGCAACTAAAGCTCAGCGCGCGCGTTGTAGGGACGGCACGAACCACCTCGTGCACTAGCGACACGGAATGTCCCTCGACGGGGAGACCCTGCAAGCAGCCCGGGTGCGCTTATAAGCACAGCGCCCCGGGCTGCTGCGCATTTGTCCGGGAAATATTTTTTGCGAATGCCGCGTGCGGCGGAACGCTTGTCCTACGCCGATCTTATTGATTGGGGGTAAAACCCAAGGAGCGTTCTATGACTCGCCTTATTTTTGCAGCCGCGGTGGCGACTGTCTTCGCGGTTCCTGCGTTCGCGCAGGGCACCACCGTGACTGAGTACTACGTCGTGCAGGATGCATCGACCAAGAAGTGCACGATCGTTGACAAGAAGCCGACGACCACCACGATGGTGCAGGTCGGACCGGTGGCCTTCAAAACTCGCACCGAAGCGGAGACGGGAATGAAGACCATCAAGGTCTGCGAGAGCAAGTAATCATCTCCCAGAGGTGAACGAGCGGAGGGCTCAGCAATGGGCTCTCCGCAACTTTTTCTGCTCCAAGCAGAGATGATGAGGATCTAAGGCGTATGAGCGCTGGCGGGCTTGCTCGTGTCGCGGGCCAAGGCCCAAAAAAACCCCGGCCTGGACGATGGGGGCGTCCAGGTCGGGGCGAGAACAGTCGAACACAGAGGTTATTGCCATCCAACTTTCACCGGCTCCGATGGTTCCCTCGCTTCCCGACGTTCGAATTGGGACAACCAGTGCCGGGACTTAGGACAGGCCTCATCCGGGTATGTCTTTCGACACTCAACTCTCGGTGTGATGTAGATCACACTGGGAACATCACCGGGAGCGGCTCTGCGCCAGGCGTCGGTGGCTGAGAGACCGGTAGTGCTCCCGCCTGTGACAGGGGAGCTGCCGTGGGCCAGCAACAGTCCATTCCTAGACTCGCCTAAGTCCGAACTACAGCCACCTTGCCCGACCTGCGGCAGTCCGATGTGGCTTGTACGCCTCTCCAAGTTTGACGACGCCAGCGATCTACGCACGTTCAAGTGTCAGGTCTGCGAGCGCATTAAATCAACGGTCGCGGCGTTCAAGCCGTAAGCTCGGTTGGCGGTTGTCCAACCGGCGGGTGACAGGCGCGCTAATTATTGCGTCCACCTTCGATGACCGTGAATCGTCCGCGCCGATCCGGTGCGGTCACGACCGGGTCAATCGGCTGCGTCGCGAGTGCGGCGTTGATCAGGTCGCCAATCGACCACCCGCGATGGCTGGCGTGGTGCGCAGGCTTTCGGCAGAGCGATCAGCGTCGCCCCCGTCGAACAAGCGCATCCCACAATGAAAAGGCCCCGCCGAATGGGCGGGGCCAAAAGCTTGTGGCGGAGGCGGCGGTGTGCCGCCCCCCGCCGAGCCGTTGTCAGGCGGGCTGTTTGGCGGTGCGGCCGCCGCCCTCAAACTCCGCCCAGATGCTGTTCTTGCGGGTTTCGGGCATCAGGAACACGCCGAGCACGAAGCACACCGCGGGCACGGCGATCGGATAGATCAGCGCGTAGCCGAGGGAAGTGTTGATGCTGAGGCCGGCCTGCATTGAGCTCAAGAATGCGGCATTTGTGATGAACGGCACCAGACCGCCGCCCCAGCCGTTGCCGATGTGATACGGCACCGACACCGACGTGTAGCGGATGCGGCCGGGGAAGTATTCCGCGAGGAACGCCCCGATCGGGCCGTACACCATGCCCACGTAGCAGACCATGATCGCGATGATGAGAATCGCCGCCACGTAGTTGATGTTGCCGGGCTGGGTCGACGCATGGAGCCACAGGAACAGCGGATAGTAGGTCAGGGCCGCCAACAGGAAGCCGCCCAGGATCACCGGCTTTCGTCCGACGATGTCGGACAGCCAGCCAAAGAAGATCAGCGACGGTGTCCCGATTACTAGTGCGGCGCCGACGATCAAATCCCTCGTCAGTGGGTCGACCTTGGACCCCTGGCCAAGGAAGAACAGCGGCCAGAACTGTCCGGAATACCAGACCACGCCTTCGCCGATCACGATGATGCTGGCGATCAGCACCAGTTTGATGTTGCTGCTGAGGAAGGCCTCCTTCCAGGGATTCTTGGTCATCTGACCTTTGGCCCTGATCTCTTGGAAGATCGGCGTCTCCTGCAATTGCAGCCGGATCCAGATCGCGATCGCGACCAGCAGGAACGAGACCAGGAACGGCACGCGCCACCCGTAATCGTCAAACGCCGTGGGCCCGTAATAGGTGCGGCAACCGACGATCACAGCCAGCGACACGACGATGCCGAGCGTCGGCGAGGTCTGCAGCCAGCCGGTGTAGTAGCCACGCCGCTCGTCCGAGACATGCTCGGCCACATAGGTGATGGCGCCGCCATATTCGCCGCCGAGGCACAGGCCCTGGATCATGCGCAGGCTGAACAGCAGGATGGCAGCCGTCAGGCCGATCTGGTCGAAGGTCGGAATCAAGCCGATACATCCGGTGCCGAGCCCCATGCCGGTGAGCGTGACCAGGAAGGTGTATTTGCGGCCGACGCGGTCGCCCAACCAACCAAACAGGAATGCGCCGAGCGGACGGATCAGGAATCCGGCGGTGAACAGCGCGACCGTGCTGAGAAACGCCGCGACCGGATGGCTCTTTTCGAAGAACTTGACCGCCAGAACCGCCGCCAAGCTTCCAAAGATATAGAAGTCGTACCACTCGATGACGTTTCCGACGGCCGCGGCGACGATCACTCGCCGAAAATCCTTCGGTACTTGCGGTCCAGCCATGTTGCTCCTCCTGCCAATCTTCAGGGCTTCGCGGCTTGGCGCCTCATCGTTGATCGTGTCGGACGTGCCCCGTTCACCGCGCGCCCCCACTGCAGGGATACGCCCGCGCATACCGCAGCGTCTGTGCATCAGTGGTCGTAGGCCGAAAGTCGCGATCGCTCGGGCTAGGCGTTTGAAACTTATGGAATAATCGTGAAATCCCGCCGCCGCGAATTGCGGCGCTGCAGCGTGCAAATCACACAATCAATGTGAGCGTTTCCGGCACGTCGGTCAGCCATTGCGCCGACTGCAGGATCGCCACGCGCTGCGCGATCTTGGCCTTGCGAAACGTGACGTTCAGCAGCGTCAGCGCGCGCCGGTGAGCCGGATGCGAGCGGGCCTGCTGGTTGAGGCTTTCCAGGCGCTCGATCATCGCCGCGCGCCGTGCTTCAGCCGCCTGATAGCGCTGACGGAAGCTCGGGCGTTCGGTGGCGCTGGCGCGGCGGCGCAGGCGGTTGTTGATTCTCGCAATCACGATGGCGAGAGCATTGGCAAAAAGGAAATCAGCAGCGCAAGCACCCACATCGCGATCGAGACCACCGAGGTCCACAAAGCAAACGTCAGATAGGTTTCGCGCAGCACGGTCGCGCTGGCCCACTGCGCATAGGCGGCCGGCGGGCGCTGATCCTTCTCCAGATAAAGCCACATCTCGGTCTTGCGGTAGTCCTTGGTGCGCGCCTCGAAGGCCTTCAGGACCAGGACTCCAACCATCACCGTCGTGAAAAATCCGCCGGTCTGGAATGCCAGCTTCGGCATGAACGACATGCCGATCATGACGCAGAAGATTGCAAGCGAAGCAAACCCGCAGGCGCGCAGCACGGTCTCATAGGCCACGCGACGCATGTGCTCCACGGCGACGCCTCCAAGATCAGGCCAGCCAGCCCCGTGACGATTTTGCAGCGTAGCTGCGGCGCGGTGCTCTCACAATCGCGTCAGGGCCGCTAAAGTTTCACGTCGAGGAAATTTCCGATCGCGGGGATGGTCAGCACGGCAGTGCCGGCGAGCCAGATCCAAAGCGAAACCTCGGTGGAGTCGTCCTTGGCGCCGCTCCAGCGTTCGTAGAGGGCGGCCGGTATGCCTCCGATGATGATGGTCGCCGTGGACACCATCAAGGAGGAGAACATCAAGGTGAGCGCCACGCTGCCGAACAGCAGCGCTGGCGAAAGAATCTGCACGTGGATCAGCGCGAACAACAGCCAGAGCTGGTTGAACAGGCCGTTGATCATGCCGAAGGTGGCGATGCCGATGTAGTAGAAATGGCGGGGCATGGCGCGGCTCAGCTCGTACGCGGGATTGCGCCCAGGACCAGGAACAGATAGAGCAGGCCGACCCGCAGCCAGAACAGCCACACCACCCCGAACAGCCAGACGACGACGGGCGCTGCCGCCTTGGGCGTGACCGGCTCGATTGCCCATACGACGGGATCGGTGATCCGGCAAAAGAACCGCCAGATGTAGTTCGACGAATCCGGCTGCACGATCACGCCGAGCAGTGCGCGGCCCAGCAGCGTGTACATCAGCGCCGCCAGAATGAAGTTCGGCAGGTGGAAATACCAAAGACCGAGGAATGAGCCGCTCACCCGTCCGTCCGTTCGCTTGTCCGCATAGGATTAACCGGAAGACTAGGGCCTTGCCGCCGCGCGGTCACGTCACCCGCGATCATGTCCCCGCAAAAAGAAGCGGGGCCCGCAGGCCCCGCTCCCGATCCGACTGGTCGAGCCGGTCAGATCTTTTCCTCCAGCACGGTCCGGCCGCGCGGTTTGCGGATTTCGTCGATGAAGGCCGCCATCTCGGCCGAGGGTGCCTTGGTCATCAAGCTGACGACGTAGATCACCAGGAAGCCGAGCGGCATTCCCAACAGACCACAGTTGATGTTGTTGAGGTCGAACCAGCCGACCCTGTTGGCCATCGGGTTCGCGGCGCTCGCCGGCACATCGGCGAGCCACTTCGGATCGGCCATGAGCTGGCTGACATTGATCAGCGCCTGGCCGGTCTCCGGGTTGAGCAGCGACGACATGCCGAAGTAGGTCACGCCGGCCTGTGGGAAGTACCTGGAGACCACCAGGTAGAACAGGCAGATGCCCCAGCCGGCAATGATGCCGCAGATGGCACCCGTTGCGTTGGCGCGTTTCCACCAGATGCCGAGCGTGAGCGCCGGGAAATTTCCGGCCATGGCGAGCGAGAACGCCCAGCCGACCATCGCCAAGATGTCCGACGGTCTCGTCGCAGCCAGCGCGGCTGAGCACAAGGCCACGTAGAACAGTAGCACGCGCGCGATGATCAGACGTTTGCCGACCTCGGTCGCGCTGCCCCAGAAGAGGGCAACGACACCGGCTGGAACGACAATGGCGAGCAGCACCCACCAGCGCAAAGCAATGCCGAACCAGAACGGCTGACCGAGGAACCACAGCACTGCCAAGATGATGACAGCGACGATCGTCCCTTGCACGATGTGCCGCCGCTGTTCGGGCAACGGCTGGATCATCTTGTAGTAGACGTCGTGCGAGAGCGCGTTGGCGATCGCGAGCAGCAGTCCGTCGGCGGTCGACAGCGCGGCGGCGAGACCGCCGGCGGCGACCAGGCCCGAGATCACGTACGGCAGGCCCGCGATCTCCGGGGTGGAGAGCACGATCACGTCGGTATTGATCACGAAGTCCTGGAATCGCAGCACGCCGGGATGGCCGGCGATCGCCTTACACGCGGCAAGAACAGCTTCCAGATTGGCGGCATTCTTGCCGCAAATCTGGATCAGCCCGAGCTCGCCCCAGTTGAACAACCAGGGGCGGATGGCGTTCAGGTCTCTGCCGATGATGTTGGTGTAGACCTCGAGCTTCGAGAACGCCGCATAGGCCGGCGCCGAGAAGTACAAGAGGAAGATGAACAGCAGCGACCACGCCACCGAATCCCGCGCTTCCTTCACCGACGGCGTGGTGAAGTAGCGCATCAGGATGTGCGGCAGCGAGGCGGTGCCGACCATCATGCAGAAGATGATGCCGAAGAAGTTCAGCGGCGTGTAGTTCATGAAGGGTTGGATGTGCGGCCGCAGCGTTCCCGGCGGACAGGCGTCCTTGTTGCACAGAACCGCGAGCCCTTCCTTGACCAGCTGTGCTTCCCGGGCCCCGATCTCCGCGATCGCCTTGCCGTAGGTCAGCTCGGGGATCGGGATGCCGTAGTGCTGGGTCGACAGGATGATGATCGGCACCAGATACGCGACGATCAGCACGATGTATTGCGCGATCTGCGTCCAGGTCACCGCCCGCATGCCGCCCAGCATCGCGCAGAGCAGGATGCCGACCAGGCCGGCGAACACCGCGAGTTCGAACTGCATGCCGAGGAAGCGCGAGGCGATCAGGCCGGTGCCGTAGATCTGCGCCGTCACGTAGGTGAAGGAGCAGCACACCAGCACGATGACGCCGAGGAAGCGGGCGAAGTTGCCGCCGTAGCGAAACGACAGGAAGTCGGGCACCGTATAGGCGCCGAACTTGCGCAGGTACGGGCCGACCAGGATCGAGACCAGCACGAAGCCGCCGGTCCAGCCGAGCACCCAGGCCAGGCCGTCATAACCGAGCAGGAACAGCGAGCCGGCCATGCCGACGAACGAGGCCGCCGACATCCAGTCGGCGCCGGTCGCCATGCCGTTGTAGAACGCCGGCACGCGCCGGCCGGCAACGTAATATTCGGAAACCTGCGCCGTCCGCGTCGCCACGCCGATGATGGCGTAGACCGCGAGCGTGAAGAACACGAAGAAATAGCCGAGAATCTTGTTCGGCACGCCCATCTGTTCGAGGATGGCGAGCAGGATGATGAAGGCGACGAAGCCGCCCGTATATGTGCCGTACATGCGGCCGAGCTGCTTATAGAAGGCATCGGCAGCGCTGGTTGTTTGAGTGGCCATGATCTGATCCCCCCTCACTCATCTTCTTCGGCGTAGCCGAATTCGCGATCGATCGCGTTCTGCTGTTTTGCGAACACGAACAGCATGACGACGAACACGATCAGCGAGCCCTGCGCGGCCATGTAGAAGCCGAGCGGGAAGCCGAGGATCGGAATGACGATCTTGTTCAGCGGCACCACGAAAAAGTGGATGATGTAGCCAAAGAAGAGCCAGATCCCGAGATGCGTGAGCATCAGTCGGGTGGTCTTCTGCCAGTGAGCCTCTTCGTTGGCCTTACTGTCGGGCTGAGCCATGGGTCGGTTACCCCCTGTGCGATGTGCCGGGCCCCGCGGTGCGGGACCGGTCTCTGGTCTGAAGGCGAGGGACGTCCGACCAGCTTGAGCGTTGCCCCCGCAACGAACGCACGGCCCGCCAGTGCTTTTGGCTTGAGCCGTGCCATAAGAATTAACATTGCGGAATTTTCGGCCCTATACGACTTTTGGCGAATAGGTGCGGTCTAATCCAAAGATAAAGCTGAGTTTTCTTGCATCACAGCGGCGTATCATCGTATTGCGTCGATTTGCATCAGCGCCGGCGAAGAGCTGCAAGCCATGGGGTTGTTTGACATTTTTCGCAGGGCCGCGCCGATCCGCGACGCCGCGGAGCTGGCCGAATTCATCGACCAGCGTGCCGCGTTCCTGACGCAGAAGGGCATCTACGAATATGCCCGCGCGCGGGCCGGCCATTACGCCAAGGTGCTGTTTCGCGAGCCGGAGTTTCAGGCTGCATCCGATGTGTCGCGCTGGCGGGCTTATCCGATCGGTCTTGCCATGGTCGCCGAATTGGCGGAAGGCGTGCTGCGCCCGGCAGCCGGGGACGACCGGCCGCGGCAAGTCGAGGCGATCGGCGCGCTGGTGCTGGCGGTGTTCGATCGCTACCCGTTGCCGGCGGCGCTCGACGCCGATGTCTGGCACCGCTCGCGCTCGGAGCTCGACCATCGGCTGCGGCTGATCGGGCTGCACCCGCCGAAATGGGCGAAGGACGTACCGGAGCCGTACTGGGAGAGCTATGTCGACCTGATGCCGATCCACGAAAAGTTGCGCGGCCCCGATGCGCCGACGATCCGCAACTACCTGCGCGTGACCGCGGTCAACATCCACGACGAATTAACCAAACGCCTGGACGTGCGAGCGGTCGCGATTTCGCTGCGCGGCGAATGGACTTTGCCGCCGTTGGCTTCGATTCCGTCCGCGGTAGCGGCCAATTAAGCCTATCCGGCAATTCCGCCTGACGTTTCACCGGTCGCTTCGACAATTCGTCTAAAATGCCGGTGCATTACGGGTTTGCCGAGCGGTCCATGCTGCGTTCGATTGCCTTGCTTGTGGTTGCTGCCGCGGCGCTTGGCGCCGCCGCCCCCGCGCGCGCCGACAGCGGTCCGGTGATCGTGATCCCGAGCCGGCCCGGCGTGCCGGTGGTGATCAACGGGCTCGACGCCTCCTACGCGGTGGTCGAGGGCGATTGGGGACTGTCGCGCCCGGGCCACGGCACCATCACCATCATCGGCGGCAGCCCGCTGCTGCCGAACCATGTGTATCACGAGCGCGGCGCCTACCATCCGCGATACGGCAGGCCGCCGCCGCGCGGCCGCCGCGAGGTCGAGCCGCCGGCCGATCGCGCGCTGCCCGAGCCGCCGGAATCGTTTTCGCGCAGCTGGTCGACGTCGTCCGATCCGCAACCGGTCTATGACGCGCCGCGGGTGATGCGTTCGCCCGAGCGCGACCTACAATATCTGCCGCCGGACGTTGACGACGGTCCGGCGACCAGCCACGATCCACAATCTTACAACGCGCCGGTCATCGTGCTGCCACGACACCGGCATAGACATGAACCCCCGCGCGGCCACCGCGGGCGAACGAGCAACTAAAGATGCGGCGAAACGGCAACCATAAACAGGGAGCGTCATGTCCCGCCGCATCGCCTTTGCAATCCTCATCACCGCCGCAACGCTGATCTGCGCGCCGGCCCACGCCGACCGCGAGTGCTTTGAAAATTCCTGCCGGATGCCCGAGGTGGTCGATCCGCCGCTGCCGCAGGCTATGCCTGTGCCTGTGCCGGCCAGCCAAACGAACCTCGAAAGCACGCGAACCACGCCTGAGGCGAGGTCGCCGGAGGTGATCCGGCCGCGCGCGCCAACGCGGCGCGAGATCGCTCCGCAAAACGCCAGCGACGATCGGCCAGCCATGGCGCGATCCGCGCCAAGTTCAACGCCAAGTTCAACACCAAGTTCGGCCGATCCTCGCAAGGCCGTGGCTGCGTTCGGTGCATCGACGCCAGCGCCCCTGATTTCGGCGCGCGCCCAGCCGCGTGACATCCCGCTGCCGCACCTGGTCGACCACCGGCGCCCAGGCGCGCTGCTGCCGCCACCGCGTCGCGTCGATGTCGCCCCGCGGTTGCGGGCGCGATCCGCGCATTCCGATCGGCTGTTCCGTGGGCGCGTCCGGCCGTTCTTCGGATCCGCGCCGTATGTATCCGCACCGTATGATGTGATCGACCTGCCGGACACGATCGATGCCTATGATGGCGTGGTGGCAGCCTATCCGGACCTGTCGTGGAAGCTATGCCAGATCAGCGAGGCCGGCGTTGTGCTGCCCTATTACTACTGCGGGCCGTACGACTATCACCCGTATGGCGCGTACGGTTATCGGCCGCTGGGCACCTATCACCCCTATCGCAGCACGGCGCCGGCCTATGTGGTTGTGCCCAACGCCAAGGTCATCAGGCTCGACCGGGAGGATTAGCTCAACGCCGCCCAAGCCGCGTGCGCGCGATATAGAGCGCGAGCGCCGCAGCGTTCGACACGTTCAGGCTCTGGATCGCGCCCGGCAGTTCGAGCCGGGCCCGATGGTCGCAGGTTTCCCGGGTCAGTTGCCGCAAGCCGCGGCCCTCGGCGCCGAGCACCAGCGCCAGCGGCGCCCGCAGCGGCAGCGCCGCGAAATCCTGTTCGCCGCGCGGCGTCGAGCCCGACCACCAGGAAGCCGCGCTCCTTCAAGGCGCCGAGCGCGCGCGCGAGATTCTGCACGGTGACCAGCGCCACGTGTTCGAGCGCGCCGGAGGCGGCCTTGGCCAGCACGCCGGTCGCCTCCGGACTGTGCCGCGCGGTGGTGACAATCGCGGTCGCGGCGAATGCCGCAGCCGAGCGAAAGATCGCGCCGACATTGTGCGGATCGGTGACCTGGTCGAGCACCAGCACCAGGCCGTCGGCCGCAAGCTCCTCGATCGCGGGCGAAGGCAGCGGATCGGCCTCGGCGTAAAGCCCCTGGTGCACGGCGTCGGGCGGCAGCCTTGCCGCGATCGCGTCCGGCCGCACGATCTCGGGCGCAACCTCGGCGGTGATGCCCTCGTCGGCGAGCTTACGCGCGGCGTTGTCGGTGGCGAGCAGCTTGCGCAGCGTCCGCCGCGGGTTGGCCAGCGCCGCCGTCACCGGGTGCCAGCCGTAAAGGATCGCGGTGTCACCGCCCGGCCGCAGGCTTTCGCGCTGCGCGCGCTGGAAGCGCTCGCGGCGCTCCGCCTGTTGGCGCGTGGTGCCGGGCTTGGTACCGGCGCGGCCGCGGTCTTTGGTCGGGTAGGGCATGGCGCCGGCATCCTGACGGCAGCGGACGGGACCGTCCATTGACTTCGCGCTGGCCCCTCACCATAAGACCGGGGACCAATTGGTTGACCGGCCAAGTCCATTTATCCTTCGGGATCAATGCGCTGCAACGGTTTGGGAGAGTGTCCCGAGCGGCAAAGGGGGCGGACTGTAAATCCGCTGGCTAAGCCTTCGTAGGTTCGAAGTCCTACCTCTCCCACCAGCCTTCGCGCCTTCGGCGCTTCGGCTCGGCAAGCCAGCTTGCGCGAAGGCTGTCGCGCCGTAGTTGCGAAGCAACGAAGGCGGGCCAGTTCTGTCTGTCGCACGCTTCGGCTCGGCAAGCCATCTTGCGCGAAGGCTGGAGGCAGAGGTTCATGAAATATGTCTACATCTTGAATTCAGCCGGCGCAGACGAGCGTTATTATGTCGGTGTGACAGATGATCTAAAATCCCGTCTTGTTCGGCACAACGCTGGGGAAGTGCCTCACACGGCGAAGTATCTTCCCTGGAAACTGAAGACTTACATTGCCTTTTCCGACGAAGCGAAAGCCTTTGCCTTTGAAAAATATCTCAAATCGGGTTCTGGTCGGGCGTTCGCAAAGCGGCGCTTGTAAATTTCAGGAATCAGGCATCAGTAGTCAGTAATCAGAAAAAGGCGGCACTGATTACTGACTACTGATCCCTGATTCCTGGCGCGTGCGGGTGTAGCTCAATGGTAGAGCAGAAGCCTTCCAAGCTTATGACGAGGGTTCGATTCCCTTCACCCGCTCCAACATTCTCAATGGTTCAGCTGCAGGCTTCGGCGAGCAAAAAGAGTTAACGCCAGGCTAACGCCAGCCCGTTGACAGCGCAGCCTCCCGCGTCGGCCTCCGTCGAGGGGATGATGCCGCGGTCGTACCGCCGACCTTATTTCGGAAGGCATTCCACATTAAAGGCAATGATGATCTGCGCTGGGTCGGCCTTACCCACGCTCTTCAAGTCTTCTAAGCCACTTCTTAGCTTGGCTCCCGCCTCCTTTAAGCTGTCCTCAAGTTTCGATTTGGCCGTCCTGCAGCGCTCTTCATTCGAGAACTCTTGGAACACCACGGTTGGGAGGAGCCTCCATTCCGCCCTGTCGCTTGTAGCGGCCGGACTGACTGAGTAGGAGAAGACGTACATCAGGATCCACATCGGCACGCTCCACTTGTAACCGACGATACTCGCGCAGCGACCATTGCTGTCAGGAATGCTCTGATCAGTGCGCCTCGGTCGTGCCAACGATAAGCTTGCGACCAGCTTCAGAAATATGCCGGTATGCACGCTCTTCGGTTGATCCAAATCAAGTATCCGAGTGCTGGATGGGAATAAGCGACAATCATATGCGTCAGGTGGGAAACATGCCGAGGTCGCCCACGGAGGACGCGTATTTCACGCAGGGCGCTAGCAGGCCGCGCTCGATACCCTGACGACGGTCGACGAGATAGAGTGTAAGCAATTGGGAAAAGCCGCTCCTCCAGCGTTCGTGGTTGACGCGATGCACCGCTTGATCGGCGCCGTCTTGGTTCTCATGCTGGTCTCCGGCATCAGCCGTGCCCAGGTGCTGCCTGGTGATTCCGTGAGTTCGGGCATCGGCGCCGCCGTGGCCAACTCGCGCTCGCGCCCGGTTCTGGCCATCTCTCGTGACCTCTATCGGGAGCGGCCTGAAGACGACGTCGCATACCGGCAGACGGTCAAGAACATTCCGGACCGCAAGCCTGCGAAGGATCCATGGGCCGGTGTGCGCCAAGCGCCCGCGGCTGCCACGTCGGATCGGCATCGCGTTCAGTAGGACCGGCGCTCGGACCGGCCCATCGCTAAGCGAATCCTCCGTTCTGGGCCCGCCGGCGATGCCGTCGCGCGCGGCTTTGCTTTCGTGGCTGGCGATGGGCGGCGATGTTGGTGTAAGCAACGGCACGCTTGCCGTTCTGACAGCTTGAAATAGCCGTTTCGGATCAATGGCGGACCGGAGGGGGCGATTGTCAGACTACCGCTTACAGACGCGAGACTTTCGGAAGCCTTCTATGACGAGGGTTCGATTCCCTTCACCGCGCTAATTTGCACCGCGTCGGTGGCGCGCGATGAATAGACCCGAGCTGCAGCGGCCGGTCGAGGCTTTGCAGGCGGGTCCGGCGCTCACGATCGTCATCCCGACATACAACGAACGCGACAACATCCCGGTGCTGATCGGCCGCCTGCGCGAGGTGCTGGACGGCATCAACTGGGAGGCGATCGTGGTCGACGACGACTCCCCCGACCACACCGCCGATACGGCGCGCGAGATCGGCGCCAGCGACCGACGTGTGCGCTGCATCCGCCGGGTCGGCCGCCGCGGCCTGTCGGGCGCCTGCCTCGAAGGCATGCTGGCGAGCCAATCGCCGATCGTTGCGGTGATCGACGCCGACTTGCAGCACGACGACAAGCTGCTGCCGGCCATGCTCGCGACCTTGCAGCGCGGCGAGGCCGACCTCGTCATCGCCACGCGGGTGTCGCCGGACGGATCGGCCGAAGGCATGTCGGCGGGCCGCGGCTGGATGAGCCGCTTCGCCACCTGGCTCGGGCGCGCGGTGTTGAGCCAGCACGTCAGCGACCCGATGAGCGGATTTTTCATGCTCAAGCGCGAACTGGTCGAGCGCGTCGCGCCACGGCTGTCGAGCCAGGGCTTCAAGATCCTGCTCGACATCATGATGACCGCCGGCCAGCCGTTGCGGATCGCCGAATTGCCGTACCGCTTCGGCGCGCGCCAGCACGGCGAAAGCAAGCTCGGCGCGCTGGTGGTGCTCGATTTCATAGGCTTGCTGCTCGCCAAGGCGACCAACGACGTGCTGTCGGGCCGCTTTGTGCTGTTCTGCGTGATCGGGTCGGCCGGGATCGGGGTGCACTTTGTCGCGCTCGCCGCGGCCTTCCGGCTGGCGCACCTGTCGTTTGCCTGGGCGCAGATCGTTGCGACCGCGGTTGCGATCGGCGGCAATTTCGTTCTGCACAACCTGATCACCTATGGCGATCAACGCTTGCACGGCTGGCGCTTCGTGGCCGGCATGCTGCAGTTCTATGTGGTGTGCCTGATCGGCGCCTCGGCCAACATCGGCGTCAGCCAATGGATCTTCAGCAACGAGCCGATCTGGTGGGTGGCGGGGCTCGCGCGGCGGCATTCTCGGCGTGATCTGGAACTATCTCGCCGCCTCCACCTTCATCTGGCGGACGCGCTAGTGTCGCGATTCGGAAGTTCGCCCGAGTTCCAGCGCGCTCCTGAGCGAACTTCCGAATCAAAAGCGACACTAGCAACATCATGATTCTCAGTGTCCCTTTGGACCCGAAGTTCGCAAACGAGCTTGCCGCGCAATCATGCGAACTTCGGGTTCGGGACACTAGCCAGGGTTTCGGCCGGTCCACCCACCCATTCGGAGAAGGGCTCCCTTGCCATCCGGGCGCACCGGTTGGGTTCGATTCCCGCCGTCCGCTCCGGTATGATGGGCGACGCCTTCCCAGGAGGACGCCATGGCGCAAGCCCAGACCGAAGCCCAGCAGGCCTTTGCGGCTCGCATGCTTGAAAAGAACATCACGCCGCTATGGACGGTGGCGAACCGCCTGGTGCGGCGCGAGCCGACGCCGCAGATCCCGCCGGTGTACTGGAGCTACCAGCGCGACGTGCGGCCTTACATCCTGGAAGCGGCCGACGTCATTTCCGCCGCCGAGGCGCACCGCCGGGTGCTGGTGCTCAACAACCCGACGCTCAAGCACGGCGCGACGCATACGCTCACGTGCGCGATCCAGCTCATCAAGGGCGGCGAGATCGCGCCCGCGCACCGGCATTCGCAGGCGGCGCTGCGCTTCATCATCGAAGGCGAGGGCGCCTACACCGCGGTCAACGGCGAGCGCACCTACATGAAGCCCGGCGACTTCATCGTGACGCCGGCCTGGAGCTGGCACGATCACGGCAAGGACACCGACGGCGTGATGATCTGGCTCGACGGCCTTGACGTGCCGCTGGTCAACCATCTCGGCGCGACCTTCTCGGACGAGTACGAGGGCGATGGTGCGTTCCCGCAGTCGCGGCCGCCGCACAACTCGTTCTCGCGCTATGGCTCCGGCATGCTGCCGCTCAAGCCGGTGACCGGGCGCAATTCACCGGTGTTCAGCTATCCCTACGAGCGCACCCGCACGGCGCTGGAGAATATGCGCAAGGCCAACGACTGGGATGTCTGCCACGGCCTGAAGCTCAAGTTCGCCAATCCGGCGACCGGCGACTGGGTGATGCCGACCATCGCTACCTTCGCGCAATTGCTGCCCAAGGGCTTCAAGACCGCGCCCTATCGCTCGACCGAGGCGACCGTGGTGATGGTCGCCGAAGGCAGCGGCACGGCGACCGTCGGCGAGCAGACCTATACGCTCGCCAAGAACGACATTTTCGTCGCGCCGAACTGGACCTGGTGGCAGATCGAAGCCAAGGACGACCTGGTGCTGCTCAGCTACTCCGACCGCGCGGTGCTGGAGAAGCTCGATCTGTGGCGCGAGCAGCGCGCCAATGAAGAACTGAAATTATAGACCGCTGCCGGCCATGATCGTCACCACCACCAATGAGGTGGCCGGCTATCGCGTGGTGCGCCATCTCGGCGTGGTACGCGGGCTGACCGTGCGTTCGCGCAGCGTGATCGGCAACATCGGCGCCGGCATCCAGTCGCTGTTCGGCGGCAACATCACGATCTACACCGAGCTGGCCGAGAAGGCGCGCGAGGAGGCGTTCAACCTGATGGTCGAGCACGCCGCCTCGGCCGGCGCCAACGCGGTGATCGCCATGCGCTATGACGCCAACGAGATCGCCGACGGCATCACCGAGGTGCTGGCCTACGGCAGCGCGGTGGTGGTGGAACAGGCCTGAAATCGACCCGATTTTGACTGGGCGGGGCCGGCGAATTATGGTCCGCCGCGCTTAGGCCCGCAGGAGCGTAGCTCAATGGCTAGAGCACCGGTCTCCAAAACCGGGGGTTGGGGGTTCGAAGTCCCTCCGCTCCTGCCAGCATTGTGGGATGAAAGGCTTTGCGTGCCGCTTTTAATGTGCTGCGCAAGCATTTGGTTCATCGCATAGATTCCGCATTCGCTTGACGCCGTGCCGGCGCGGCAGTAGGAACCCGCCATCGCTTGCGGCCCGGCAACGGACTTCCGCGGCGAACATATCCCCAAAAATGGACCGGGCGCCGGTCCCATCCTTGTCAGGTTGGGCGGCGCATCCCCATTTGAAATCGACTGCTGTCATCATGGCCAAGATCAGCCCGTTCAAGTTCCTGCAAGAGGTCCGCGCCGAGGCCGACAAGGTCACCTGGCCGACGCGGCGCGAGACCATGATCACCACCGCCATGGTGTTCGTCATGGTCGCGGTCTCGTCCGTGCTGTTCCTGGTCGCCGACCAGATCATCCGCATCTTCATCACCTTCATCCTTGGGGTCGCCGGTTAGGCGATCGAAGCTCATGCCCAAACGCTGGTACATCGTCCACGCCTATTCGAATTTCGAGAAGAAGGTCGAGGAGTCGATCCGCGACCAGGCCAAGCAGCGGGGGCTCGCCGACCACTTCGAGCAGATCATGGTGCCGACCGAGAAGGTCACCGAGGTCCGCCGCGGCCGCAAGGTCGACGCCGAGCGCAAGTTCTTTCCGGGCTACGTGCTGGTGAAGATGGACCTGACCGACGAGGTCTATCACCTGATCAAGAACACGCCGAAGGTCACCGGCTTCCTCGGCACCGACAAGAAGCCGATGCCGATCTCGGATGCCGAGGCCGATCGCATCCTGCACCAGGTGCAGGAGGGCATCGACCGGCCGAAGCCGTCGGTGTCGTTCGAGGTGGGCGAGCAGGTGCGCGTCTCCGACGGCCCGTTCGCCTCGTTCAACGGCACCGTCGAGGAGGTCGACGAGGGCCGCTCGCGGGTCAAGGTTGCGGTCTCGATCTTCGGCCGCGCCACGCCGGTCGAGCTGGAGTTCGGGCAGGTCGAGAAGCTCTGATTTCTGCAGGCCATAGATCGGGATGACTTTTCTTCGAATTGTCATCCCGATCTAGTTTCTTGTTTGAGCATGATCTTTTCCGAAAACCGGTTCCCACTTTTCGGGATCATGCTCTAAGGGGGAACGCGTGACCGGCGTCGAAGCGATCCTCGCCCGCGCGACCGCACTCTATGCCCTGCACGCCTATCTGCCGGCCTCGCAGCTTGGTCATTCGTTCCGCCGCTTGAGCCGCGCGCTGCGCGGCAAGCCGCCATCGCGGCAGCGCACGCAACTGCCGCAAATCTCGTGGCAGCAGGCGCTGCCGGCGCGGCGCCTCGGCCTGGTGGAGACGCAACAGCAGCACGGCAACGTCAACCTGGCGGAGCTCGCGGTGCTGGCGCTCGCGGCGGCGCACGCGGCACCCGGCAGCGAAATCATCGAGATCGGCACCTTCGACGGCCGCACCGCGCTGAACTTCGCGGTCAACGCACCGGAACGCACCATTGTGGTGACGCTTGACCTGCCGGCCGGCGCGGCGACCGCCTTTGCGATCGAGGAGGCGGAGCGGAGCCTTGCCGACAAGCCGCAGTCGGGCGCGCGCCTGCGCTCGTGCCGGGCGTCGCTCAGCGACTACGCCGGGCGGGTCCGGCAAGTCTATGGCGATTCCGCGCGCTATGACTGGTCGCCGCATCTCGGGCGGGCCGGGCTGGTGTTCGTCGACGGCTCGCACGCCGAGGAATACGTCCGCGCCGATTCCGACACCGCGCTGCGGCTGGCAAAGCCGCGCGGCATGGTGCTGTGGCACGACTACGGCGTCTGGCCGGGCGTGACGCGGGCGCTCGAGGCGTTGCAGCAAAGCCGCGGGCTTGGGCTCCGCCACATCCGGGGCACCAGCCTGGTGTTCTGGCGCGCCCCGCCGGCGGCCCGCTGGACAGGACCGCGCCGAGGCTCTAAGTCTCCGCCGTCAAGTCGTGGGAGGTGAGGCGGCCGCCAACCGTCAAGATCCGCACCACGACTGAACAGGCCAGTGGCTGTCATGGCAAAGAAAGTCACTGGATTCCTGAAATTGCAGGTGCCGGCCGGCGCCGCCAATCCGGCGCCGCCGATCGGCCCGGCGCTCGGTCAGCGCGGCCTCAACATCATGGAGTTCTGCAAGGCGTTCAACGCCCGCACCCAGAAGATGGAGAAGGGCGCGCCGATCCCGGTCGTCATCACGATCTACGGCGACCGCTCCTTCGCCTTCGAGATGAAGACGCCGCCGATGTCGCACTTCATCAAGAAGGCGGCCAAGCTGGAAAGCGGCTCGAAAACGCCGGGCCGCGACATCGCCGGCTCGATCAGCAAGGCGCAGGTCAAGGAGATCGCGCAGGCCAAGATGCAGGATTTGAACTGCGACACCATCGAAGCGGCCATGCACATGGTCGAGGGCTCCGCCCGTTCCATGGGCATCGAGGTCAAGGGGTGAGGCCATGAGCAAGCTTGGAAAACGCACGGCTAAAGCGCGCGAAGGCGTCGATCCGGCCAAGGCCTATCCGCTGCCCGAGGCGGTCAAGATGGTCAAGGAACGCGCCAAGGCGAAGTTCGACGAGACCATCGAGATCGCGATGAATCTCGGCGTCGATCCCAAGCACGCCGACCAGATGGTGCGCGGCGTGGTCAACCTGCCGAACGGCACCGGCCGCTCGGTGCGGGTCGGCGTGTTCGCGCGCGGCGCCAAGGCCGACGAGGCCAAGGCCGCCGGCGCCGACGTGGTCGGCGCCGAGGACCTGGTCGAGAAGGTCAACGCCGGCGAGATCAACTTCGACCGCTGCATCGCCACCCCCGACATGATGGGCCTGGTCGGCCGGCTCGGCAAAGTGCTGGGGCCGCGCGGCCTGATGCCCAATCCGCGCGTCGGCACCGTCACCATGGACGTCGCCAATGCGGTGAAGGGCGCCAAGGGCGGCTCGGTCGAGTTCCGCGTCGAGAAGGCCGGCATCGTGCAGGCCGGCGTCGGCAAGGCCTCGTTCTCCGAGGACAATCTGGTCGCCAACATCAAGGCGTTCGTCGGACGCCGTGAACAAGGCCAAGCCCGCCGGCGCCAAGGGCCATTACATCAACCGCGTCGCGATCTCCTCGACCATGGGCCCGGGCGTCAAGGTCGACATGACGACGCTCGGCGTCAGCCCGGCGGCACGCAGCACTAGGCGCCGACGCAAGGCGAACACGAAGTCCCGGGCCATGCCCCGGGACTTTTCAGTTCGTCCGCCGCGTACTGAGTTTGGGATCCAGCCGCTCGCGCGTCCACCGGGCTCAGGTCGAGCACGTCCAGATCGGCATCAGGTCCGGTGCCCGCGCGGGTCCTGGCCCGGATCGGCAGTCTGCCGCGGAATTGTCTACTGCGCCTTGATGCCGGCGTCGCGGATGACCTTGCCGAGCCGCTCGGTGTCGGAGGCGATCAGCCTGGCGAATTCTTCCGGCGAGGACACCGTCACGTCGGTCGCCTGCGGCGCCGTGATGCGCAGGATGTCCGGTCCGCCTGCGGCCTTGCTGAATTCCTCGTTGAGCCGTTTGACGATCGGCGCAGGCAAGCCTGCGGGTCCGACCATGCCGTGCCACATCTCGAGGTCGATACCGGGGAAGCCGGCCTCCGCCATGGTCGGAATTTCGGGATGCTCGCGGACGCGCTGCTTGCCGCCGATCGCGATGATCCGGAGCTTGCCCGCCTTGGCCTGCTCGCCGATCGAGATGTAGGAGGTAAAGAGAAAATCGATGCGCCCGGCCATGATCTCGGTGGCGGCCGGCGCCGCCCCGCGAAACGGCACGTGCACCATCGGCGCGTCGACCCGCGCTCTGAACATCTCGCCGAGGATCTGGCCGCCCGAGCCCACGCCCTGCGAGCCGAAGCTCAAGCTGCCGGGCTTGGTCTTGGCGTAGCGCCGCAAGCTCCGCCACCGTCTTGGCCGGGCTGTCGGGCGGCACCACCAGGATGTGCGGGAACGAGATGATCGGCGTGATCGGCGCGAAATCCTTGACCGGGTCGAAGCGCAGGTCCGGGAACAGCATCGGATTGACCGCCATCACGCCCATGTTGGTGAGGAACAGCGTGTAGCCGTCGGGCGCCGCCTGCTTGGTCGCAAGCGCGGCGACGTTGCCGCCGCCGCCCGGGCGGTTGTCGATCACGATCGGTTGTTTCAGCGCTTCGGCGACCTTCTGCGCCACCGGCCGGATCACGGTGTCGGCGCTGCCGCCGGGCGGAAACGGCACCAGCAGCGTGATCGGACGCGTTGGATAGTCGGATTGCGCAAGCGCGGGCTGCGCGAGCGGAACGAGCAGAGAACCGGCAAGACGCCTCGTGAACGTCCTGCGGTTCATCGTCATGGCTTTCTCCTATTTTTGTTTGAGCATGATCCCCGGGTCAGCCCGAGGCATGTTCGAAACGGTTCCAGTTCGGGATCACGCCCTTGCGGCTATTGCGCTTTGATCCCGGCGTCGCGAACCACCTTGCCGAGTCGATCGACGTCCGAGGCGATCAGCCTACCGAACTCCTCGGGCGTGCTGGTCGTCATGTCGACGCCCTGAGCTGCGGCCTTGTCGGCCACCTCCGGCGCGAGCGCCGCCTTGACGAACTCCTCGTTCAGCCGGCGCACCAGCGCCGATGGCATCCCGAGGGGGGCGACGATGCCCTGCCAGATTTCAAGCTCGGTGCCGGGGTAGCCAGCTTCTGCCATGGTCGGTATGTCCGGCAAGGCCCGCGAGCGCTTGGTCGCGGTCCAGCCGAGCACCTTGAGCTTGCCGGCCTGCACCTGGCCGATGGCCGACACATACGAGCTGAACAGCAGATCGATGTTGCCGGCGGCCAGATCCTGCACCGCCGGTCCGGCGCCGCGATAGGGCACATGCACGAAGGGAGCGCCCGAGTTGAGGCGAAGCATCTCGCCCAGGATGTGCCCGCCGGAACCGACTCCCTGCGACCCGAAGTTCAAGCCGCCCGGCTTCGACCTCGCGAGCTCGACGAGTTCCTTGACGTTCTTGGCGGGCGAAGCCTGCGGCACCACCAGCACGCTCGGAAATGCAAACAGCGGAGTGATCGGCTGGAAATCCTTGTTCGGATCAAAGCGGATGTCCGGCGTCAGTGCCGGCAGGATCGCGAACAGGCCGTTGTTGGCGAGGAACAACGTGTAGCCGTCGGGTGCCGCCTGCTTGCTCGCAATCGCCGCCGGCGCGCCACCGCCACCGCCGCGGTTGTCGATCACCACGTTGGCCTTGAGGTTTTCGCCAAGCTTCTGCGCGACCAGCCGTGTCACCACATCCGAACTGCCGCCCGGCGGGAACGGCACGATGATGGTGATTGGGCGCGACGGAAAGTCGGATTGCGCGAGGGAAGGGATCGCTAGCGTTGGCAGAAGTGTGCCGCCAAGAAGCCATCCGGCGATCAGCATCATCCTGTGGTTTTTCGTCACGACGCTTCCTCCGCATCATTCGATGACTTCGTTGGCGCGCAGCGGCAGAGCCGCGGAGATCGCAAGGCGAAAGGGCGGGCCGAGCGGCGACGGCTTCACTCACGCCGCGCTTCTCTTGCCCCACAGCTCGGCGGTCGCGAGCCGCGCGCCTTCCGCCAGCGAGCGCAGCTTCGCCCACATGATGCTCGGGTGAACGCGTTGCGCGAACGGGCTCTGCGCGAAGCCGCAGTCGGTGCCGGCCAGCACATTGTCGCGGCCGACGATATTGGCGAGCCGGACCAGCCGCTGCGCCACCAGCTCGGGATGCTCGACGATGTTGGTGGCGTGGCTGATCACGCCGGGAATGAGCTTTTTGCCGGGCGGCAGCTTCGCGCTCTGCCACACCATCCATTCGTGCTCGTGGCGCGGGTTGGCCTGCTCGACGCTGTAGTGGCCGACGTTGACCTGCAGCAGCAGGTCGACGATGTCCTTGAGCGGCACGTCGAAGGCGTGCGGGCCGTTCCAGCTGCCCCAGCAGATGTGATAGCGCGAGCGCTCCAGCGGAATGCCGCGCAGCGCATGGTTGAGCGCGTCGATCCGCATCTGCGCCCAGGCGCGGTATTGCGCCTCGCTCATCGGCGGCACCATCCGCTCATGCATGTAGGGCAGGAACGCGTCGTCGATCTGCACGTACAGGCCGGCGTCGACGATCGCCTGGTATTCCTGGTGCAGGCAGTCGGCGAGCGCGAACAGCAGGCTCTTCTCGTCGGGATAGTGCTCGTTCTTGGCGCCGGGCAGTGCGCTCGCCGGCGCCACCACCGGCAGGAACGCACCGTTCGCCTTGGCCGCGGTCGGCGGCCGCCTTCAATGTCGCGATGTCGCGTTTGACCGTGGCGTCGTTGTAGACCAGCGGGCCGTTGACGACGAAGCGCTTGCCGAGGCGCGCGCCGAGCCCGGTGCTGCGATTGTATTCGGCGTAGAACTCCGGAAACGTCGCCATGTCCTGGCCGCCGCCGGCCGACGACATCGGATCCTTCATCTCCTCGGGCGTCGCCTGGCGCGTGCTGATGCCGCTGATCCGGTCGTGGATGTAGAACGCCCAGTTGCGGCCCTTGCTGAACTCGCCGTCGCTGACGATGTCGACGCCGGCCTCGACCTGCTGGCGCACGACCTCCTCGATCGAGGCTTTCAGGCAGGCCTCATAGGCCGGCTTGTCGTAGGGCTGGCCGGCCTCGATCAGCTTGAGGAACTCGACCAGTTGCGGGGGCCGCACCAGGCTGCCGACATGGGTTGCCAAGATACGATCGGCCATCGGACGCCTCCCGGAGAGCTACGCAAATCCCAGGCAACCTTAGCGGCCCGGGCGGATGAGGAAAGCACTTGATGGAAAGCGCGGAAAACACTTGGCAAACCCGCCGGAAAGTCCTAAATAAGGACCCACGGGCGTGCCGGCCTTACTTGTCGGCGCGCCTTTGCGCGCTTCTCTGAAACCCTAGCAGTCAGGAACCTTTTCCTTTTGGACATCCTCCGGGACATCTGAAGGGAACGGGAAACGACAGCAGTTTTTCGGCAGAAGCCGCGTCCTGTCCAAGACTGCAGGCGCCGGAAGTCCAGCAATGGGCGAGCCGGCTTAATCGACAGCCTGCACAGACGGGTGAGGCCGATTTTGCCCCAACCGGGCGGAGATCGGTTCGAACCGTTGGACCTGGGGCGGCGCAAGCCGCGTCAGGGGCAGGGCACGCAAACGTCGTCCCTGTCTCCGCATGTCGCGAGGAACGGGACGGCAGGTCGCAACCGGCGGCTCGACGTCCTGGGCTTGATCGCCCTTCCGCGACGCGGGCCACCAACCGGAGAGAGCTTGTGGAACGAGCGGCAAAAGCCGAGCAGGTGACGGAACTGAAGGGGGTCTTCACGACCGCCAACTCCGTCGTCGTGGCTCACTATGCCGGCCTCACGGTGGCCCAGATGCAGAACCTGCGAAAGCAGGCCAAGCAGGCTGGCACCACGGTGAAGGTCGCCAAGAACCGCCTCGCCAAGATCGCTCTTGAAGGCACGGATGTCGCCAGCATCGGTCCCCTGCTGAAGGGGCCGACCGTGATCGCCTATTCCAACGATCCGGTCGGCGCATCCAAGGTCGCCGTCGACTTTGCCAAGGGCCACGACAAATTCGTGATCCTCGGCGGCGCGATGGGCAAGACCGCGCTCGATCCGAACGGCGTCAAGGCGCTCGCAGCCTTGCCGTCGCTCGACGAGCTGCGGGCGAAGATCGTCGGCCTGATCCAGGCGCCGGCGACCAAGATCGCCCAGGTGATCAACGCCCCCGCGGCGAAGGTCGCCCGCGTGGTCCATGCCTATGCCAGCAAGAGCCAAGCTTGACCAAGGCTGCAAACACAAACTGTTCGAACCGAAAAAGGAACTGATCCATGGCTGAGTTGTCGAAAATCGTCGACGATCTGTCGAAGCTCACGGTGCTCGAGGCCGCCGAGCTCGCCAAGATGCTGGAAGAGAAGTGGGGCGTCACGGCCGCCGCAGCGGTTGCGGTCGCGGCCGCTCCGGGCGCTGCCGCCGCTCCGGTGGAAGAGAAGACCGAGTTCACGGTCATGCTGACCGCGGCCGGCGAGAAGAAGATCGAGGTCATCAAGGAGGTCCGTGCGCTGACGGGCCTCGGGCTGAAGGAGGCCAAGGACCTGGTCGAAGCCGCGCCCAAGGCGGTCAAGGAAGGCGTGAACAAGGAAGAGGCAGAGAAGGTCAAGGCCCAGCTCGAGAAGGCTGGCGCCAAGGTTGAGCTGAAGTAAGCGCAGCTTACTTCAGCGAAATCCCCGGGCGAGCGAAGCGAGACCCGGGGATCCAGACAGGACAGAAGCGACCGGACGCAGGCCCGGTCCGAACGAGGACGAAAGGTTGCGATTCCCCGCGACCATCACGATATGCGGGGGTCTTGAACAAAAATCGGTGATTTCGGGGCCAAGGCCCTGGAATCACCGTCTTTGCCGCGCAGCGGCAGGGCACGGCGGCGGTTCGGGAACCCCGAATCGTCTAAGAAGGGCGTCCGTACGCCTGTCCCGATAGTCGCGATGGATTGCGGCTTTCTGGAGAGTCGTCCCGGCTGCTCATGAACTTAAAGACTGCCGGACGACAACAGAGAGGCACGATGGCGCAGACGTTTACAGGTCGCAAGCGCGTTAGAAAGTTTTTCGGAAAAATCCAGGAAGTCGCAGAGATGCCGAACCTCATCGAGGTTCAGAAGGCATCGTATGACCAGTTCCTGATGGTCAAGGATCCACCCGGCGGCCGCTCCGACGAGGGGCTGCAGGCCGTCTTCAAGTCGGTGTTTCCGATCCGCGACTTCTCCAACACCTCGCAGCTCGATTTCGTCGCCTACGAATTCGATCCGCCGAAGTACGACGTCGACGAGTGCCGCCAGCGCGGCATGACCTATGCCGCGCCGCTCAAGGTGAAGCTGCGGCTGATCGTGTTCGATGTCGACGAAGAGACCGGCGCCCGCTCCGTGAAGGACATCAAGGAGCAGGATGTCTACATGGGCGACATCCCGTTGATGACCAACAACGGCACGTTCATCGTCAACGGCACCGAACGCGTGATCGTCAGCCAGATGCACCGCTCGCCCGGCGTGTTCTTCGACCACGACAAGGGCAAGACCCATTCCTCGGGCAAGCTGCTGTTCGCGGCGCGCATCATCCCGTATCGCGGCTCCTGGCTCGACATCGAGTTTGACGCCAAAGACATCGTTTATGCGCGCATCGACCGGCGCCGGAAGATTCCGGTGACGTCGCTGATGTTCGCGCTCGGCCTCGACGGCGAGGAAATCCTCAACACCTTCTACAAGCAGGTGCCCTACAAGCGGCAGAAGGACGGCTGGCGCGTGCCGTTCGATGCCAACCGCCTGCGCGGCTACAAGGCCGTCAACAATCTGGTCGACGCCGACACCGGCCGCACCGTGGTCGAGGCCGGCCAGAAGATCACCGTGCGCCAGGCCCGCCAGCTCGCCGAGAAGGGGCTGAAAGCGCTGCGCATGACCGACGACGAGTTGCTCGGTCATTACATCGGCGAGGACCTGGTCAACGCCAAGACCGGCGAGATCTACGCCGAGGCCGGCGAGGAGATCACCGAGAAGACGCTGAAGATCCTCAACGAGGCCGGCTACAAGGACATCCCGATCCTCGACATCGATCACGTCAACGTCGGCGCTTACATCCGCAACACGCTCGCGGTCGACAAGAACATGACGCGCGACGACGCGCTGTTCGACATTTACCGCGTCATGCGCCCGGGCGAGCCGCCGACGCTCGACACCGCGCAGTCGATGTTCCAATCGCTGTTCTTCGATTCGGAGCGTTACGACCTGTCCGCGGTCGGCCGCGTCAAAATGAACATGCGGCTCGACCTCGACGCGCCCGACACTATGCGCATCCTGCGCAAGGAAGACATCCTCGCGGTGATCCGCACGCTGGTCGACCTGCGCGACGGCAAGGGCGAGATCGACGACATCGACCATCTCGGCAACCGCCGGGTGCGTTCGGTCGGCGAGCTGATGGAGAACCAGTACCGCATCGGCTTGCTGCGCATGGAGCGCGCCATCAAGGAGCGCATGTCGTCGGTCGATATCGACACCGTCATGCCGCAGGACCTGATCAACGCCAAGCCCGCGGCCGCCGCGGTGCGCGAGTTCTTCGGCTCCTCGCAGCTCAGCCAGTTCATGGACCAGACCAACCCGCTGTCCGAGATCACGCACAAGCGACGCTTGTCCGCGCTCGGCCCGGGCGGTCTGACCCGCGAGCGCGCCGGCTTCGAGGTGCGCGACGTGCACCCGACCCATTATGGCCGCATCTGCCCGATCGAGACGCCGGAAGGGCCGAACATCGGCCTGATCAATTCGCTCGCGACCTACGCGCGGGTGAACAAATACGGCTTCGTCGAGACCCCGTATCGCAAGGTCAAGGACGGCCGCGTCACCGACGAGGTGACGTATCTGTCGGCGATGGAGGAGGGCCGCTACACCGTCGCGCAGGCCAATGCGCAGATCGACGGCCGCGGCCGCTTCACCGAAGACCTGATCGTGTGCCGACACGCCGGCGACGTGCTGATGGTGCCGCGCGAGAAGGTCGACTACATGGACGTGTCGCCGAAGCAGCTCGTGTCGGTGGCGGCGGCGCTGATTCCGTTCCTGGAGAACGACGACGCCAACCGCGCGCTGATGGGCTCCAACATGCAGCGTCAGGCGGTGCCGCTGGTCCGCGCCGAGGCGCCGTTCGTCGGCACCGGCATGGAAGGCGTGGTGGCTCGCGATTCAGGCGCCGCGATCGCGGCGCGCCGCACCGGCACGGTCGATCAGGTGGACGCCACCCGTATCGTCATCCGCGCCACCGGCGAGTCCGATCCGGCCAAGCCCGGCGTCGACATCTACCGGCTGATGAAGTTCCAGCGCTCCAACCAGAACACCTGCATCAACCAGCGTCCGCTGGTGAAGGTGGGCGATCACGTGCGGCGCGGCGACATCATCGCCGACGGCCCGTCCACCGACTTCGGCGAGCTCGCGCTCGGGCGCAACGTGCTGGTCGCGTTCATGCCCTGGAACGGCTACAACTTCGAGGATTCCATCCTGCTCTCCGAACGCATCGTGAAGGACGACGTGTTCACGTCGATCCACATCGAGGAGTTCGAGGTGATGGCCCGCGACACCAAGCTGGGCCCGGAGGAAATCACCCGCGACATCCCGAACGTCTCGGAAGAGGCGCTGAAGAACCTCGACGAGGCGGGCATCGTCTATATCGGCGCGGAGGTGCGCGCCGGCGACATCCTGTGCGGCAAGATCACGCCGAAGGGCGAAAGCCCGATGACGCCGGAAGAAAAGCTGCTGCGCGCGATCTTCGGCGAGAAGGCGTCCGACGTGCGCGACACCTCGTTGCGCGTGCCGCCGGGCGTGCAGGGCACCGTCGTCGAGGTGCGGGTGTTCAACCGCCACGGCGTCGAGAAGGACGAGCGCGCGCTCGCGATCGAGCGCGAGGAGATCGAGCGGCTCGCCAAGGACCGCGACGACGAGCAGGCGATCCTCGACCGCAACGTCTACGGCCGTCTGGCGGATCAGCTGGAGGGCCGGCAGGGCATCGCGGGCCCGAAGGGCTTCAAGAAGGACTCCAAGATCACCAAGGCCGTGCTGGAGGAATACCCGCGCGCGCAATGGTGGCAGTTCGCCTCGCCGAACGACAAGCTGATGGCCGAGATCGAGGCCATGCGCAAGCAGTACGACGAGAGCAAGAAGGGCCTCGAGCAGCGCTTCCTCGACAAGGTCGAGAAGCTGCAGCGCGGCGACGAGCTGCCGCCCGGCGTGATGAAGATGGTCAAGGTCTTCGTCGCGGTGAAGCGCAAGATCCAGCCCGGCGACAAGATGGCCGGCCGCCACGGCAACAAGGGCGTGGTGTCGAAGATCGTGCCGGCGGAGGACATGCCGTTCCTGGCCGACGGCACGCCGGTCGACATCGTGCTCAATCCGCTCGGCGTGCCGAGCCGCATGAACGTCGGCCAGATCCTGGAAACCCATCTGGGCTGGGCCTGCGCGGGCCTCGGGCCTCAAGATCGGCCAGGCGGTCGAGATCTACAACGGCAAGGGCGACACCAAGCCGCTGAAGGACATCCTCAAGAAGGTCTACGGCGACGACGAGACCATCAAGTCGCTGGGCGAGGACGCCCTGGTCGAGCTCGGCAACAACCTGCAGCACGGCGTGCCGATTGCGACGCCGGTGTTCGACGGCGCCAAGGAGGCCGACATCGAGCACATGCTCGATCTCGCCGGCCTCGACCATTCCGGCCAGGTCGACGCGTCTACGACGGGCGCACCGGCGAGGCGTTCGATCGCAAGGTGACGGTCGGCTACATCTACATGCTCAAGCTGCACCACCTGGTGGACGACAAGATCCACGCCCGCTCCATCGGCCCCTACAGCCTCGTCACCCAGCAGCCGCTGGGCGGCAAGGCGCAGTTCGGCGGCCAGCGCTTCGGCGAAATGGAGGTCTGGGCGCTGGAGGCCTACGGCGCGGCGTACACGCTGCAGGAGATGCTGACGGTGAAGTCGGACGACGTCGCCGGCCGCACCAAGGTCTACGAGGCGATCGTGCGCGGCGACGACACCTTCGAAGCCGGCATCCCGGAAAGCTTCAACGTGCTGGTCAAGGAGATGCGCTCGCTCGGCCTCAACGTCGACCTGCACAACTCCAAGCAGCAGCGTGCCGACGGCACGGCGGAAGCGGCGGAGTGAAGCGAGGGGAGCGGCGAGGGCGCCGCTCCCGCAGCCGTCATCGCTCTGCGGAGCGAAGCGGCTGACGGCAAACTGGAATTGAGACAGCGGCCGACACGGTCGGCAAGCGGAGAAGACGATGAACCAAGAAATCATGAATCTTTTCAGCCCGCAGGTCCCGGCGCAGGTCTTCGACCAGATCCGGATTTCGATCGCGAGCCCGGAGAAGATTCTGTCCTGGTCCTACGGCGAGATCAAAAAGCCGGAGACCATCAACTACCGCACCTTCAAGCCCGAACGCGACGGCCTGTTCTGCGCGCGCATCTTCGGGCCGATCAAGGACTACGAGTGCTTGTGCGGCAAGTACAAGCGCATGAAGTACAAGGGCATCATCTGCGAGAAGTGCTCGGTCGAGGTGACGCTCAGCCGCGTGCGGCGCGAGCGCATGGGCCATATCGAGCTCGCGGCGCCGGTCGCGCACATCTGGTTCCTGAAGTCGCTGCCGTCGCGCATCGGGCTCCTGCTCGACATGACGCTGAAGGACCTCGAGCGGATTCTGTACTTCGAATACTACGTCGTGCTCGAGCCGGGCCTGACCCCGCTGCAGGACCGCCAGCTGCTCAGCGAGGAGGAGTACCTCAAGGCGCAGGACGAGTTCGGCGGCGACAGCTTCACCGCGCTGATCGGCGCGGAAGCGATCCGCGAGATGCTCAAGGCGCTCGACCTGGAGAAGATGGCGACCGATCTGCGCAAGGAGATCGCGGAAGTCGACCTCCGAGCTCAAGCCGAAGAAGCTTGCCAAGCGGCTGAAGCTGATCGAGGCCTTCACCCAGTCCGGCAACAAGCCGGAATGGATGATCCTGACCCAGGTGCCGGTGATCCCGCCGGACCTGCGCCCGCTGGTGCCGCTCGACGGCGGCCGCTTCGCCACGTCCGATCTGAACGATCTCTACCGCCGCGTCATCAACCGCAACAACCGCCTGAAGCGGCTGATCGAGCTGCGCGCGCCCGACATCATCATCCGCAACGAGAAGCGGATGCTGCAGGAGGCGGTCGACGCGCTGTTCGACAACGGCCGGCGCGGCCGCGTCATCACCGGCGCCAACAAGCGGCCGCTGAAGTCGCTCGCCGACATGCTCAAGGGCAAGCAGGGCCGGTTCCGCCAGAACCTGCTCGGCAAGCGCGTCGACTATTCCGGCCGCTCGGTGATCGTGGTCGGGCCTGAGCTCAAGCTGCACCAATGCGGCTTGCCGAAGAAGATGGCGCTCGAGCTGTTCAAGCCGTTCATCTACTCGCGGCTCGACGCCAAGGGCCTGTCCACCACGGTGAAGCAGGCCAAGAAGCTGGTCGAGAAGGAGAAGCCGGAGGTTTGGGACATCCTCGACGAGGTGATCCGCGAGCATCCGGTGCTGCTCAACCGCGCGCCGACGCTGCACCGCCTCGGCATCCAGGCGTTCGAGCCGGTGCTGATCGAGGGCAAGGCGATCCAGCTGCACCCGCTGGTCTGCGCCGCGTTCAACGCCGACTTCGACGGCGACCAGATGGCCGTGCACGTGCCGCTGTCGCTCGAAGCGCAGCTCGAAGCGCGCGTGCTGATGATGTCGACCAACAACATCCTGCATCCCGCCAACGGCTCGCCGATCATCGTGCCGTCGCAGGACATCGTGCTCGGCCTCTATTACCTCACGATCATGGCCGAGGGCGGTCCGGGCGAATGGAAGCTCGAGCTGCACAAGAACGACGAGCTCAAGAAGGACCCGAAGAAGCAGAACGTGGTGCGCGGCTTCTACCGCGACCTCACCGAGGTCGAGCACGCGCTGCACGAGCACATCGTCGGCCTGCACAGCAAGATCAAGTATCGCTGGCAGGGCGTCGACGAAAAGGGCGAGCCGGTCCACACCTGGTACGAGACCACGCCCGGTCGCGCGCTGTTGAGCGAGGTGTTGCCGAAGTCGGTGAAGGTTCCGTTCGACGTCGTGAACAAGCTCATGACCAAGCGCGAAATCTCCAGCATGATCGACACGGTCTACCGCCACTGCGGGCAGAAGGAGACGGTGATCTTCTGCGACCGCATCATGGCGCTGGGCTTCCACCACGCGTTCAAGGCCGGCATCTCGTTCGGCAAGGACGACATGGTGGTGCCGCAGGCCAAGTGGAAGATCGTCGACGAGACCCGCCAGCTCGCCAAGGATTTCGAGCAGCAGTACAACGACGGCCTGATCACCCAGGGCGAGAAGTACAACAAGGTCGTCGACGCGTGGTCGAAGTCCACCGACCAGATCGCCGACGCGATGATGAAGGAAATCTCGGCGGTCAAGAAAGGCGTCGACGGCCGCGAGGCCCAGGTCAACTCGATCTACATGATGGCGCACTCCGGCGCGCGCGGCTCGCCCGCGCAGATGCGCCAGCTCGCCGGCATGCGCGGCCTGATGGCCAAGCCCTCGGGCGAGATCATCGAGAGCCCGATCATCTCGAACTTCAAGGAAGGGCTGTCGGTGCTCGAGTACTTCAACTCGACGCACGGCGCCCGCAAGGGTCTGGCCGACACCGCGCTCAAGACCGCGAACTCGGGCTATCTGACGCGCCGTCTGGTCGACGTCGCGCAGGATTGCATCATCACCTCCGAGGATTGCGGCACCAAGGCCGGCATCAAGGTGCGCGCCATCATCGACGCCGGCACCGTGGTCGCCTCGCTCGCCACCCGCATCCTCGGGCGCACCACGGCCGAGGATGTCAAGGATCCCTCGACCGGCAAGACCATCGTCAAGCGCAACACGCTGCTCGGCGAGCCGGAGGTCGAGGCGATCGTCGCCGCCAACGCTCAGGAGCTGCGCATCCGTTCGGTGCTCACCTGCGAGAACATCAACGGCGTGTGCGGGGCTTGCTATGGGCGCGATCTCGCCCGCGGCACGCCGGTCAACATGGGCGAAGCGGTCGGCGTGATCGCCGCCCAATCGATCGGCGAGCCGGGCACCCAGCTCACCATGCGGACGTTCCACATCGGCGGCGCTGCGCAGATTTCCGAGCAGTCGTTCATCGAGTTCGAACTTCGACGGCAAGATCAAGGTCAAGACCAAGGGCAAGAACGCCGTCGTCAAGAACTCCGAAGACGAGTGGATCGCCATGGGCCGCAACATCGTGATCGCCGTGGTCGATCCCGACGGCACCGAACGCGCCGTGCACCGCATCCAGAACGGCGCGCGCATGCGCGTCGAGGACGGCCAGGAGATCAAGCGCGGCTCCCGCATCGCCGAGTGGGATCCCTATACGCGGCCGATCCTGACCGAGGCGGAAGGCACCATCGCCTTCGAAGACCTGGTCGAAGGCCAGTCGATGTCGGAAACCGTCGACGAGTTCGACCGGCATCGCCAAGCGCGTGGTCACCGATTGGCGGACCTCGACGCGGGCCGCCGACCTGCGGCCTGCGATCGTGATCAAGGGCAAGGACGGCAAGATCCTCAAGCTCGCGCGCGGCGGCGACGCCCGCTACATGCTTGCGGTCGACGCCATCCTGTCGGTCGACACCGGCGAGCACGTCAAGGCCGGCGACGTCATCGCCCGCATCCCGACCGAAAGCGCCAAGACGCGCGACATCACCGGCGGTCTGCCGCGGGTGGCGGAGCTGTTCGAGGCGCGGCGGCCGAAGGAGGCCGCGGTCATCGCCGAGGCTTCGGGCACGGTGCAGTTCGGCCGCGACTACAAGAACAAGCGGCGGATCAACATCATCACGAACGACAAGGACGCCGAGCCGTTCGAGTATCTGATCCCGAAGGGCAAGCACATCCATCTGCAGGACGGCGACTTGATCGAAAAGGGCGATTACATCGTCGAAGGCAACCCGGCGCCGCACGACATCCTGGCGATCAAGGGCGTCGAGGAGCTGGCGAACTACCTGGTCAACGAGATCCAGGAGGTCTACCGGCTGCAAGGCGTGTCGATCAACGACAAGCACATCGAGGTGATCGTTCGCCAGATGCTGCAGAAGGTCGAGGTCGACAACGTCGGCGAGACCGACATGATCCAGGGCGAGCAGATGGACAAGCTCGAGTTCGACGAGCTCAACGCCAAGTTCGTGGCCGAGGGCAAGAAGTCCGCGACCGCGCACCCGATCCTGCTCGGCATCACCAAGGCGTCGCTGCAAACCCGCTCGTTCATCTCGGCGGCGTCGTTCCAGGAGACCACCCGCGTGCTCACCGAGGCCGCCGTCAACGGCAAGGCCGACACGCTCGACGGGCTCAAGGAGAACGTCATCGTCGGCCGGCTCATTCCGGCCGGCACCGGCGCCATGATGAACCGGCTGCGCGAGGTTGCGACCAAGCGCGACACGCTCATCCTCGAGGAGCAGGAGCGCGCCAAGGAAGAGGCGGCGAAGGCCGCTGAGGCCGCGGCGGCCCCGGCACTCGAGCAGCCGGCACCGTTGCCGGCGGCCGAATAGCCGCAACCGCTTACGACATATGGAAAGGCCGCCTCACGGCGGCCTTTTCGTTTCAGGGATTGGCGGGGGCGAGCGTGCCGGCCGGTGGTGGCGGCGTGCCGGCGACCGGCGGCGCGTCGTGACTGTGCGCGTCGTGACTGTGAACGCCGGCGCGGATCGCGTCGTCGCGCCGCTTGCGGGCGAGCGCCGCCTCGCCGCCGAGGGTGGCGTGATAGAGGTCGAGCGAGTCGAATTCGCTCTCGACCTGCGGGGTGATGGCGATGTCGGTGTAGGCCGCGCGGTTCGGGTCGGCCTTCACCGCCTTCACGGCGGCGCGCAGCATCCGGTAGACCGACCAGTATTGCCCGAGCTTGTGCGCGGTCTCGCGCCAAAGCCGCGGGTAGAAGGCGAGCGGGCTTTCGATCGGCAGGCCCGGCCGGCGGTCGCGGCGGAACTTCAGCCGCAGCACGCCGGCCTCGAGCGGGTGCACGCCCTCGATCGGGATCATGGTGTTGAACCAGAGCAAGGTCGAGGCGATCGAGTTCAGCATTGCCGGCCGGTTGGTCGCGACCCGGCGCAGCACCGTGCGGGCGTGCTCGGGCGTGTAATACGCGGCCCAGGCGGCGTGATAGGCCTCGTCCCATTCGACGTCGGACATCTTGGGATGGTGCGAAACGCGGTGGTTGAGGTCGAACTTGTTGAGGTCGGCGTCCATCCAGACGCCCTTGCCCCAGGCCACCTTGTGGTCTTCCGAGCCGGGCAGCGGGGTCAGCACGAAGAACTCCAGGATGTCGACCGGCAACTCGCGCTGGATGATCGCGACGTCGCGCAGGATCGATTCCTTGGTGTCGCCGGGGAAGCCGATGATGTAGCCCGCGCAGGTCAGCGCGCCGTGGTCGCCCCATTTTTGCAGCATGGCGCGGTAGTCGGTGATCTTGTTCTGGCGCTTCTTGGCGCCGATCAGGTTGTCGGGATTGATGTTCTCCATCCCGATGAAGATGCGTCGCGCGCCGCCCTTGGTGGCCTTTTCGATGAAGTTCGGGATCTTGTGCGCCAGCGTGTCGACCTGGATGGTGAAGCCGATGTCCATCCCTTCGTCGACCTTCATCTTGATCATGCGGTCGAACAGCTGCTCCCACATGCCGTTGCGGGCGAGATTGTCGTCGGTGATGAAGAAGCGCTTGATGCCCTCGGCGTAATTTTCGCGCACCACCCGCTCGAGATCGTCGGCCGAGCGCACCCGGCTCTTGCGGCCTTGCACGTTGATGATGGTGCAGAACGAGCACTGGTACGGGCAGCCGCGGCCGAGGTCGATGCTCGACAGCGCGCCCATGGTCCGCCGCACCACCTGGCGCGGCAGCATCGGCGCGGGCGAGCCTTCCAGCGCCGGCAGGTCGTTCATGAAGTTGTAGAGCGGGGCAAGCTTGCCGTTCCAGGCGTCGCGCAGCACCTGGTCGAACCGGCCGTCCTCGGCCTCGCCGGCAAACAGCGAAATGCCGAGCTCCTGCGCCGCGCGGATCTCCTTGGGCAGCTCCGGCAGCATGGCGATGCAGCCGGAGACGTGGAAACCGCCGATGCAGACTGGGATTCCGGCCGCCAGGAACGGCCGGGCAAGATCGACGGCGCGCGGGAACTGGTTGGTCTGCACCCCGACCAGCGCGATCAGGGCGCGGCCGCCCGACCGGCGGATTTGCCGGACGATCCGGTCCGGCCGGATCCGGCGGTTGGTCTCGTCATAGGCGTCGAGAGCGATGGCGACGTCCGGGCCGAACAGCTGGCGGCGCTGGGCGTCCTGTGCCAGGCCGTGCAGGGCTGCGAGGGTATTGGAGGGAATTGCCGACCGCAGCCATTGAATGGGATAGCCGTCGTCGTCGTAATGCGACGGCTTAATCAGCACCAAATGAAACGAATTCGCGCCGCTCACGCCGCCTTGTTCCCGGTCATTGCCGTCTGCATCGTGGATGTCTAACACACACGTGCCGAATTGCTGAATTTCCTCGGTCGCGGAGGCCGCCGCCGCCGGAAACGCCAATGATTTCGGCCCTTTCACCTTGACACTCCGGGCCTGCGCCGATACATACGCCGGACTTTCGGCAGGCGGTGAGCTTCGCCAGTCGGAACGGCCTGCTTCCGAACCCCGCTAAACCATTTAGATCACTGATCTTTATTGGCTGCGGATGGAGCGCTCCGAGCCTCGACGAATGAAGCTCAGACGCTGCCTCTGACGTCGAACGATTGTCAGACCACAGGTGCACGATCGCGGTGCTATGGCGCCGCGGTCCTCTGGACCGCAAAGCGTCCTCCGCCGCCGGGGCGGATGGCGCGATTTCGTTTTGCGCGCGGGTCCGGGCCGCAAATCATGTCGACAAGTCACGTCGACAAGTCATGCGCGAACCGTCGCGCGCGGGATTAGGGCAAGCGATGCCGACCATCAATCAGCTGATCCGCAAGCCGCGGGTGGTGCAGAAGGCGAAGAAAAAGGTGCCGGCGCTCCAGCAGAGCCCGCAGAAGCGCGGCGTCTGCACGCGCGTCTACACCACGACGCCAAAGAAGCCGAACTCGGCGCTGCGCAAGGTCGCCAAGGTGCGGCTGACCAACGGTTTCGAGGTGATCGGCTACATCCCGGGCGAGGGCCATAACCTGCAAGAGCACTCGGTGGTGATGATCCGCGGCGGCCGCGTGAAAGACCTGCCGGGCGTGCGCTACCACATCCTGCGCGGCGTGCTCGACACTCAAGGCGTCAAGAACCGCAAGCAGCGCAGGTCGAAATACGGAGCAAAGAGGCCGAAATAATTCGGCCTCTTTGCGCAGATCCCCGGGTGAGTGAAGCGAAACCCGGGGAACTCGAGAGGCATACCGAGACAGAGACATAGAGACACCGCATGTCACGCCGTCACAGTGCCGAGAAGCGCGAGATCAATCCGGACGCAAAGTACGGAAACCTGATCGTGTCCAAGTTCATGAATTCGATCATGTACGAGGGCAAGAAGTCGGTCGCCGAGACCATTGTCTACGGCGCGCTCGACACCATCGAGACCAAGGCCAAGGCCGATCCGCTCAAGGTGTTCGAGCAGGCGCTCGACAACGTGATGCCGTCGATCGAGGTGCGCTCCCGCCGTGTCGGCGGCGCCACCTACCAGGTGCCGGTCGAGGTTCGCACCTCGCGCCGCCAGGCGCTCGGCATTCGCTGGATCATCGCGGCGGCGCGCGAGCGCAGTGAAAAGACCATGACCGAGCGGCTCTCGGCCGAGCTGCTCGATGCATCCAATAACAGGGGGAACGCCGTCAAGAAGCGTGAGGACACCCACCGCATGGCGGAGGCCAACCGGGCCTTCTCGCACTATCGCTGGTGATTGTCGGACAACGAAACCCGAAGGACATACGGACACAATGCCCCGCAGCCACAAAATCGAGGACTACCGCAACTTCGGCATCATGGCCCACATCGATGCCGGAAAAACCACGACCACGGAGCGGATCCTCTTTTACACCGGCAAGAGCCACAAGATGGGCGAGGTGCACGAAGGCGCCGCGACCATGGACTTCATGGAGCAGGAGCAGGAGCGCGGCATCACCATCACCTCGGCCGCGACCACCGCGTTCTGGAAAGAGAAGCGGCTCAACATCATCGACACCCCCGGACACGTCGATTTCACCATCGAGGTGGAGCGCTCGCTGCGCGTGCTCGACGGCGCGGTGTGCGTGCTCGACAGCAACCAGGGCGTTGAGCCGCAGACCGAGACGGTCTGGCGCCAGGGCGACAAGTACAAGGTGCCGCGCATCGTGTTCGCCAACAAGATGGACAAGATCGGCGCGGACTTCTTCCAGTGTCTGAAAGACATCGTCGACCGCCTCGGCGCCAAGCCGATCGCGATCCAGCTTCCGATCGGCGCTGAAAGCCAGTTCAAGGGCCTGATCGATCTGGTGCGCATGAAGGGCGTGGTCTGGGACGACGAGTTGCTCGGCGCCAAGTATCACGACATCGACATCCCTGCCGACATGCTCGAGCAGGCCAAGGAATATCGCGAGAAAATGATCGAAGCCGCGGTCGAGCTCGATGACGCGGCGATGACCGATTACCTCGAAGGCAAGATGCCCGACGAGGCGACGCTCAAGCGGTTGATCCGCAAGGCCGTGGTCACCGGCGCGTTCTTTCCGGTGTTGTGCGGTTCGGCGTTCAAGAACAAGGGCGTGCAGCCGCTGCTCGACGCCGTGGTCGACTACCTGCCGTCGCCGCTCGACGTGCCGGCGATCAAGGGCATCGATCTCAAGGGCAACGAGGTCGAGCGCAAGCCCGACGACAAGGAGCCGATGTCGCTGTTGGCGTTCAAGATCATGGACGACCCCTTCGTCGGCACCATCACGTTCTGCCGCATCTATTCGGGCACGCTGTCGAGCGGCACTGGCGTGATCAATTCCACGAAAGATCGCAAGGAGCGCATCGGCCGCATGTTGCTGATGCACGCCAACAACCGCGAGGACATCAAGGAAGCCTATGCCGGCGACATCGTCGCGCTGGCGGGGCTGAAGGACACCCGCACCGGCGACACGCTGTGCGATCCGCAGAAGCCGGTGATCCTGGAGAAGATGGAATTCCCCGATCCGGTGATCGAGATCGCGATCGAGCCGAAGACCAAGGCCGACCAGGAGAAGCTCGGCGTGGCGCTGGCGAAGCTCGTGGCCGAGGATCCGTCGTTTCGCGTCACCACCGACCCCGAGAGCGGCCAGACCATCATCAAGGGCATGGGCGAGCTGCACCTCGACATCAAGGTCGACATCCTCAAGCGCAGCTACAAGGTCGAGGCCAACATCGGCGCGCCGCAGGTGGCCTATCGCGAAAAGATCACGCGCAAGGTCACCAAGGACTACGTCCACAAGAAGCAGACCGGCGGCTCCGGCCAGTTCGCCCGAGTCAAGATCGTTGCCGAGCCGCTGCCGCCCGGGACCGGTTTCGTGTTCGAAAACGAGGTGGTCGGCGGCACCGTGCCGAAGGAATACGTGCCGGGCGTCGAGAAGGGCCTCGAGTCCGTGCTCGGCTCAGGCGTGCTCGCCGGCTTCCCGGTGGTCGACCTCAAGGTTTCGCTGATCGACGGCGCCTATCACGACGTCGATTCCTCGGCGCTGGCCTTCGAGATCGCGTCGCGCGCGGCGCTGCGCGAGGCCTTGCAGGAGGGCAAGTCCGTCCTGCTCGAGCCGATCATGAAGGTCGAGGTGGTGACGCCGGAGGACTACACCGGCTCCGTCATCGGCGACCTCAATTCGCGGCGCGGCCAGATCCAGGGCCAGGACATGCGCGGCAACGCCAACGTCATCACCGCGATGGTGCCGCTCGCCAACATGTTCTCCTATGTCAACAACCTGCGTTCCATGAGTCAGGGGCGCGCCACATTCACCATGCAGTTCGATCACTACGAGCAAGTACCGCAGAACGTCGCACAGGAGGTTCAGGCGAAGTACGCCTGACCGCCGTACATAAACACTAACCGCGCCGGAGAGACCGGGAGACGACCATGGCCAAAGAGAAATTCAATCGCGAGAAGCCCCACTGCAACGTCGGCACGATCGGACACGTCGATCATGGCAAGACGACGCTCACCGCGGCGCTGACCAAGGTGTCGGCCGACAAGGGCTGGTCGAAGAGCTTCGTGTCCTACGACCAGGTCGCCAAGGCCTCGGAAAGTCAGGGCCGGCGCGATCCGACCAAGATCCTGACCATTGCGACGAGTCACGTCGAATATTCGACCGACAAGCGGCATTACGCCCACGTCGATTGCCCGGGCCACGCCGACTACGTGAAGAACATGATCACCGGCGCCGCCCAGATGGACGGCGCGATCCTGGTGGTGTCGGCCGCCGACGGCCCGATGCCGCAGACCCGCGAACACATCCTGCTCGCCCGCCAGGTCGGCGTGCCGCAGATCGTGGTGTTCCTGAACAAGGTGGACGTCGTCGACGATCCCGAGCTGCTCGACCTCGTCGAGCTCGAGGTCCGCGAGCTGCTCACCAAGTACCAGTTCCCCGGCGACAAGGTGCCGGTGATCCGCGGCGCGGCGATCAAGGCGCTGAACGGCGAAAAGGGCGAGACCGCCGACGAGGCGATCATCAAGCTCTACGACGCGCTCGACACCTTCATCCCGCTGCCGCAGCGCCCGATCGATCAGCCGTTCCTGATGCCGATCGAAGACGTGTTCTCGATCTCCGGCCGCGGCACCGTGGTGACCGGCCGCATCGAGCGCGGCAAGATCAAGGTCGGCGAGGAAGTCGAGATTGTCGGCCTGCGCGACACCCAGAAGTCGGTGGTCACCGGCGTCGAGATGTTCCGCAAGCTGCTCGACGAGGGCCTGGCCGGCGACAACGTCGGTTGCCTGCTGCGCGGCATCGACAAGGACGCGGTCGAGCGCGGCCAGGTGCTGTGCAAGCCGGGCTCGGTCAAGCCGCACAAGAAGTTCAAGGCCGAGGCCTACATCCTGACCAAGGAGGAGGGTGGCCGTCACACGCCGTTCTTCACCAACTACCGGCCGCAGTTCTACTTCCGCACCACCGACGTGACCGGGCAGTGCACGCTGCCGCAGGGCACCGAGATGGTGATGCCGGGCGACAACGTGTCGATGGACGTCGAGCTCGTCACCCCGATCGCGATGGAGGAGAAGCAACGCTTCGCCATCCGCGAGGGCGGCAAGACCGTCGGTGCCGGCGTCGTCGTCACCATCACCGAGTGAACACAAGGTGTCATGGCCGGGCTTGCCCCGGCCATCCACGTTTTAAGGCAGAGCAACACGTCGTGGATGCCCGGCACTGGGCCGGGCATGACAGGCAAAAGAGACGACAATGAACGGCCAGAACATACGGATCCGGCTCAAGGCGTTCGACCACCGCATCCTCGATGCGTCGACGCGGGAGATCGTCAACACCGCCAAGCGCACCGGCGCGCAGGTGCGTGGGCCGATCCCGCTGCCGACCAAGATCGAGAAGTTTACGGTCAACCGGTCGCCGCACGTCGACAAGAAGAGCCGCGAGCAGTTCGAGATGCGCACCCACAAGCGCCTCTTGGACATCGTCGATCCGACGCCGCAGACGGTGGACGCGCTGATGAAGCTCGACCTCGCCGCCGGCGTCGACGTCGAGATCAAGCTCTGAGCCAAAGGACGATGAGGAAACGACAATGCGCTCAGGCGTGATCGCACAGAAGGTCGGAATGACCCGCCTGTTCACCGAGGCCGGCGAGCACGTGCCGGTCACGGTGCTGCGGCTTGCGCAATGCCAGGTGATCGCGCACCGCAGCAAGGAGAAGGACGGCTACGTCGCGCTGCAGCTCGGCGCCGGCACCCGCAAGGTCAAGAACGTCAGCAAGGCCGAGCGCGGCCGCTTCGCGGTCGCCAAGGTCGAGCCCAAGCGCAAGCTCGCGGAATTCCGCGTGAGCGACGATGGGCTCATTCCGGTCGGCGCCGAGATCACGGCCGACCATTTCGTGGTCGGCCAGTTCGTCGACGTCACCGGCACCTCCACCGGCAAGGGCTTTGCCGGCGGCATGAAGCGCTGGAATTTCGCTGGCCTGCGCGCCTCGCACGGCGTGTCGGTCTCGCACCGCTCGATCGGCTCCACCGGCGGCCGCCAGGACCCCGGCAGGACCTTCAAGAACAAGAAGATGCCCGGTCAATTGGGCGTCGAGCGCGTCACCACGCTCAACCTGCGCGTCATGCAAACCGACGTCGAGCGCGGCCTGATCCTGATCGAGGGCGCCGTGCCCGGCGTCAAAGGCGGTTGGATCACCGTGCGCGATGCGGTCAAGAAGGCGCTGCCCAAGGAGGCGCCCAAGCCCGGCAAGTTCAAGGCGCCGGCCGAGACCGCGCCGGCCGCTGAGGCGGCAACTGCGGCCCCGCCGACCGCCGAAGCCGCGCCCGCCGCCGCTCCGCAGGGAGGCGCGTGACATGGAACTGAAGGTCATCACGATCGACGGCAAGGCCGCGGGGTCGGTCACGCTGTCCGACGCGATCTTCGGGCTTGAGCCGCGCGCCGACCTCATCCAGCGCTGCGTGGTCTGGCAGCTCGCCAAGCGCCGCGCCGGCACCCACAAGGTCAAGAACCGCGCCGAAATCTGGCGCACCGGCAAGAAGATGTACGCCCAGAAGGGCACCGGCGGCGCCCGCCATGGCTCGGCGCGCGTGCCGCAGTTCCGCGGCGGCGGCCGCGCCTTCGGCCCGGTGGTGCGCAGCCATGAGATCGGCCTGCCCAAGAAGGTGCGCGTGCTGGCGCTCAAGCACGCGCTGTCGGCCAAGGCCAAGGACGGCGGCATCGTGGTGATCGAGAAGGCCACCGTGAAGGACGCCAAGACCAAGGGGCTCGCCTCGCAGTTCGAGAAGCGCGGCTGGAGCAGCACGCTGATCATCGACGGCGCCGAGATCGAGCAGGGCTTCCGCGCCGCCGCGCGCAACATCCCGAACGTCGACGTGCTGCCGATTCAGGGCATCAACGTCTACGACATCATGCGCCGGGGCACGCTGGTGCTGACCAAGGCCGCGGTCGATGCGCTGGAGGCGCGCTTCAAATGAGCACCAACGATCCGCGCCATTACGACATCCTGATCGCGCCGGTGATCACCGAAAAGGCGACGACCGCGTCCGAGCACAACAAGGTCGTGTTCAAGGTCGCGCGCAACGCCACCAAGCCGCAGATCAAGGAGGCGGTCGAGAAGCTGTTTGACGTCAAGGTCAAGCGCGTCAACACGCTGATCCGCAAGGGCAAGGTCCGCGTGTTCAAGGGCCGCCCGGGCGAACTGGGAGATTCCAAGCGCGCCGTGGTGACGCTGGAAGAGGGTCACCGCATCGACGTGACCACCGGTCTGTAAGAGGCGAACATGGCACTCAAGACATACAAGCCAACGACGCCAAGCCAGCGGCACCTGGTCATCGTCGACCGCACCGGCCTCTATCGCGGCAAGCCGGTGAAGACGCTGGTCGAAGGCCAGAACTCGACCGGCGGCCGCAACAACCACGGCCGCATCACCAGCCGCTTCCGCGGCGGCGGCCACAAGCAGGCGTTTCGCAAGATCGACTTCAAGCGCACCCGGCGCGACGAGCCCGCGACCGTCGAGCGCATCGAATACGATCCGAACCGCACCGGCTTCATCGCGCTGGTGAAGTATCCGGACGGCGAGCTGTGCTACATCCTCGCGCCGCAGCGGCTGTCGGCCGGCGACGTCATCGTCGCGGGCGAGCAGGTCGACATCAAGCCAGGCAACGCCATGCCGCTCGGCAACATGCCGGTCGGCACGATCGTGCACAACGTCGAGCTCAAGATCGGCAAGGGCGGCCAGCTCGCGCGCTCGGCCGGCACCTATGCGCAGATCGTCGGCCGCGACGGCGAGTACGTCATCCTGCGCCTGAACTCGACCGAGCAGCGCCTGGTGCATGGCCAGTGCCTCGCGACAGTCGGCGCGGTGTCGAACCCGGACAACATGAACACCACGATCGGCAAGGCCGGCCGGCAGCGCTGGAAGGGCCGCATGCCGCACAACCGCGGCATCTCGATGAACCCGGTCGATCATCCGCACGGCGGCCGCACCAACGGCGGCGGCCATCCGGTCTCGCCCTGGGGCTTCCCGACCAAGGGCAAGAAGACCCGCAAGAACAAGTCCACCGAGAAATTCATCATGCTGAGCCGTCACGCTCGCAAGAAGACATCGTAAGGATCGCGATCATGGGACGTTCGATTTGGAAAGGCCCGTTCGTCGACGGCTACCTGCTCAAGAAGGCAGAGGCCGCGCGGTCGTCCGGGCGCCATGAGATGATCAGGATCTGGAGCCGCCGCTCCACCATCCTGCCGCAGTTCGTCGGCCTGACCTTCGGCGTCTACAACGGCCAGAAGCACATTCCGGTGATGGTCACCGAGGAAATGGTCGGCCACAAGTTCGGCGAGTTCTCGCCGACGCGCTCGTTCTACGGCCACACCTCGGACCGCAAGGCCAAGCGCATAGCAGGCGTGCCGGGCGCGGAAGGCGCGGCCGCTCCAGGCGCGGCGGCTGCGCCGGGTGCCGCCCCTGCGACACCGGCCGCGGCGCCGCCGGCACGATAAGGCTGCGAGGACAGGGTCATGGGCAAGCGCGCACGCGAACGAGACCTCCCCGACAACGAGGCCAAGGCGGTCGCCCGCATGCTGCGGGTGTCCCCGCAGAAGCTCAATCTGGTCGCGCAATTGATCCGCGGCAAGAAGGTTGCGACCGCGCTTGCGGACCTGACGTTCTCGCAGAAGCGGATCGCCGGCGACGTCAAGAAGTGCCTGGAATCGGCGATTGCCAACGCCGAGAACAACCACGACCTCGACGTCGACGAGCTGATCGTCGCCGAGGCGCATGTCGGCAAGGCGCTGGTGATCAAGCGCTTCCACGCCCGCGGCCGCGGCCGGATGGGACGAATTTTAAAGCCGTTCGCGAACCTGACGATCGTCGTGCGTCAGGTCGAGAGCAAGGCGGCTTGAGGAGAACGAGATGGGTCAGAAGGTCAATCCAGTCGGCTTGCGGCTCGGCATCAACCGCACCTGGGACTCGCGCTGGTACGCCGGCAAGAACGAGTACGGCACGCTGCTGCACGAGGACATGAAGATCCGCGACGATCTCATGACGGCGCTCAAGCAGGCGGCGGTGTCCAAGGTGGTGATCGAGCGGCCGCACAAGAAGTGCCGCGTCACCATCCACTCGGCGCGCCCTGGCGTGGTGATCGGCAAGAAAGGCGCCGACATCGAGAAGCTGCGCAAGTCGGTCGCCAAGCTGACCGAGAGCGACGTCGTCATCAACATCGTGGAAATCCGCAAGCCCGAGCTCGACGCCACATTGGTCGCCGAATCGATCGCCCAGCAGCTCGAGCGCCGCGTCGCGTTCCGCCGCGCCATGAAGCGCGCCGTGCAGTCGGCGATGCGGCTTGGCGCGGAGGGCATCCGCATCAACTGCTCGGGCCGTCTCGGCGGCGCCGAAATCGCGCGCATGGAGTGGTACCGCGAGGGCCGCGTGCCGCTGCACACGTTGCGCGCCGACGTCGATTACGGTGTCGCCACCGCGTTCACCACCTACGGCACCTGCGGCGTCAAGGTCTGGATCTTCAAGGGCGAGATCATGGAGCACGATTCCATGGCGCAGGATAAGCGGCTCGCCGAGGCCGAGGCCGGCCGGCCCAGGCGCGACGGCTAAGGCGCACGAGAAGGAACGGGAAGAGGTTTCGTTATGTTGCAACCGACGCGCACCAAGTTCCGCAAGGCGCACAAGGGACGCATCCATGGGCTTGCCACCAGCGCCAAGGATTTGGCGTTCGGGCAGTACGGGCTCAAGGCGATCGAGCCGGAGCGCGTTACCGCGCGCCAGATCGAGGCGGCGCGCCGCGCGCTGACGCGCCACATGAAGCGCTCCGGGCAGGTGTGGATCCGGGTCTACCCGGACGTGCCGGTCACCAAGAAGCCGCTCGAGGTGCGCATGGGCTCGGGCAAGGGCGCGGTCGAGCTCTGGGTCTGCCGGGTCAAGCCCGGCCGCATCCTGTTCGAGGTCGACGGCGTGTCGATCGATACCGCCCGCGAGGCGCTCACGCTGGCCGCCGCCAAGCTGCCGATCAAAACCCGTTTCGTCGCGCGCATCGCGGCTTAAGCCGAGGACAGTGCCATGAAAGCCGCCGATGCGCGTGTCATGACCGTCGACCAGCTCGACGACGAGGTGCTCAAGCTCAAGAAGGAGCAGTTCAACCTGCGCTTTCAGCGGGCGACCGGGCAGCTCGAGAACACCTCGCGGGTGCGCGAGGTCCGTCGCGATATCGCGCGGCTGTTGACCGTCGCCCGCCAGAAGCGGGCAGGACAGCAGGACCAGGCGACAGCGCCTGCCGCGGCCGCCGACAAGCCCAAGCGCGCGTCGCGCGCCCGTGCCAAATCCGCGCCCAAGGCGAAAGCCAGGCCCAAGGCGAAAGCCAAGTCGAAGAGTTAAGAGGGATCTATGCCGAAGCGAACGATGCAGGGCGTGGTGGTCAGCGACAAGCAGGACAAGACCGTGATTGTCCGCGTCGAGCGCCGTTTCGCCCATCCCGAGATGGGCAAGACGGTGCGCCGCTCCAACAAGTTCCACGCCCACGACGAAAACAACGAATATTCGGTCGGCGACCTGGTTTGGATCGAGGAACACCGTCCGATCTCCAAGCTCAAGCGCTGGCAGGTGATCCGCGGCGAGAAGCGCGCCAAGACCGAGGGGCCGATCGAGGTCGAATCGGAGAAGCGCGGACGCAAGTCCCGGGCGAAGGCCGAAAAATCCGATGCCGGCGCGAGCGCCAAAGCGAGCTGACGACAAAAGACCCGTGAAGTAATGCGAGGCGCCTCATGATCCAGATGCAAACCAACCTTGACGTGGCGGACAATTCCGGCGCGCGCCGCGTCATGTGCATCAAGGTGCTGGGCGGCTCGAAGCGCAAATACGCCACGGTCGGCGACGTGATCGTCGTCTCGGTCAAGGAGGCGATCCCGCGCGGCCGCGTCAAGAAGGGCGAAGTCATGCGCGCCGTGGTGGTGCGCATCCGCAAGGATATCCGGCGCCCGGACGGCTCGGTAATCCGCTTCGACCGCAACGCCGCGGTGCTGATCAATCCGCAGAACGAGCCGGTCGGCACCCGCATCTTCGGGCCGGTGCCGCGCGAATTGCGGGCCAAGAACCACATGAAGATCATCTCGCTCGCCCCGGAGGTGCTGTGATGGCGGCCAAGATCAGAAAGGGCGACAAGGTCGTCGTGCTGTCCGGCCGCGACAAGGGCCGCACCGGCGAGGTGGTCGAAGTCCAGCCGCGCGTCGAGCGCGTGCTGGTGCGCGGCGTCAACATGGTCAAGCGCCACCAGAAGCAGACCGCGCAGCAGGAGGGCGGCATCGTGTCGAAGGAGCTGCCGATCCATCTGTCCAACGTGGCGCTCGCCGATCCCAAGGACGGCAAGCCGACCCGCGTCGGCTTCAAGTCGGTCGGTACCGGCGACGACCGCAAGCTCATTCGCTTTGCCAAGCGTTCTGGAGTCGAGATCGATGGCTGACAAAGAGAAAGACGGCGACAAGGGCGCCAAGGAATCCAAGCCCGAGCGCGCTCCGAAGGTCGATCGGTCGCCCGAGGCGGCAGCGCGCGCCGAGAAGGCGGAGGCCGCCAAGGCGCGCGCCGCCAAGAAGGGCGCGCCGGCCGAGAAGAAGCCGCGCGAGCCCGAGGAGCGCGTCACGCCGCGGCTGCGCACGCATTTCGACCAGGTCATCCGCAAGGCGATGACCGAGCAGTTCGGCTACAAGAATCCGATGCAGGTGCCGCGCGTCACCAAGATCGTACTCAACATGGGCATCGGCGAGGGCGTCGCCGATCGCAAGAAGGTCGAGCAGGCCGCCGCCGACCTGTCGCTGATCGTCGGCCAGAAGGCCGTCATCACCAAGTCGCGCAAGTCGATCGCCACCTACAAGCTGCGCGACGGCCAGCCGATCGGCTGCAAGGTCACGTTGCGCAAGACGCGGATGTACGAATTCCTCGACCGCCTGGTGAACATCGCGCTGCCGCGGGTGCGCGACTTCCGCGGGCTCAATCCGCAAAGCTTCGACGGCCGCGGCAATTATTCGCTCGGCATCAAGGAGCACATCATTTTCCCCGAGATCGACTACGACAAGGCGGCCGACGTCTGGGGCATGGACATCACGGTGTGCACCACGGCGCGCAACGACAACGAGGCGCGCGCATTGCTCACCGCATTCAACTTCCCGTTCCGGCAGTGAGGGCAAGTCCGCAAAGGACAATCCCTCAAACGCGGATCACCAGGAGAACTCGATGGCTAAGAAGAGCATGGTCGAAAAGAACAACCGGCGACGGAGGATGTCGAAGCAGTTTTCCGGCCGCCGGGCGCGGTTGAAGGCGATTGCGAACGACAAGAAGAAGCCGATGGAGGAGCGGTTTGCGGCCACGCTCAAGCTCGCCGAGATGCCGCGCAACTCGTCGGCAACCCGCATCCGCAACCGCTGTGAAATGACCGGCCGCCCGCGCGGCTTCTACCGCAAGCACAAGCTCAGCCGGATCGCGCTGCGCGAGCTCGGTTCCAAGGGCCTGATCCCGGGCCTTGTGAAGTCGAGCTGGTGAGGAGGATCGCATGCAATTGAACGATCCGATCGGCGATCTGATCGCGCGCATCAACAACGCGCAGATGCGCAAGAAGCCCAAGGTCTCGACCCCGGGCTCGCGGCTGCGCGTCAGCGTGCTCGAGGTGCTCAAGAACGAAGGCTTCATCCGCGGCTATTCCAGCGTCGAGCATAAGGACGGCCGCAAGGAGCTCGAGATCGAACTGAAGTATTTCGACAACGAGCCGGTGATCCGCGAGATCTCGCGGGTGTCGAAGCCCGGCCGCCGCGTCTATGTCGCGGTCAGGAACCTGCCGCGCATCAACAACGGCCTCGGGCTTGCGATCCTGTCGACGCCCAAGGGCGTGATGGCCGACCACGACGCACGCGACGCCAATGTCGGCGGCGAAGTGCTCTGCACGGTGTTCTAGAGCATGATCCCGAAAAGTGTGCAGCGGTTTTCGGAAAAGATCATGCTCAAACTAAAGAGTTGAGCGAGGAACAAGTCATGTCCCGTATCGGCAAGAAAGCGGTCGCTGTGCCCTCTGGCGTCAACGCCAACATCCAGGGCCAGACCGTGCAGATCAAGGGCCCGAAAGGCACCTTGCAGCTGGTGTTGCACGACGACGTCGAGGCCAAGATGGACCAGGGCGAGATCAAGGTCGATCCGCGCTTCGAGACCAAGCGCGCGCGCTCCCAATGGGGCACCTCGCGCACGCTGATCTCGAACCTGATCGTGGGCGTCACCAAGGGCTATGAGGAAAAGCTCGAAATCAGCGGCGTCGGCTACCGCGCGGCGGTGCAGGGCAAGAATCTGCAGCTTCAGGTCGGCTTGAGCCACGACGTGGCGTATCCGATCCCGACCGGCATCACGATTGCGACGCCGAAGCCGACCGAGATCACCATCACCGGCGCCGACAAGCAGCTGGTCGGCCAAGTGGCCGCTGAAATCCGCAGCTACCGGCCGCCGGAGCCCTACAAGGGCAAGGGCGTGAAGTACGCCGGCGAGTACATTTTCCGCAAGGAAGGCAAGAAGAAGTAACGGGAGCCCGAAGGGCTAACGGAGCAGACTATGGCGACTGTCAAGGATCGGACCCTGCGCCGCAAGGCGACCGTGCGGCGGGCTGTCAAGCTCGGCGCCGCCGGGCGCGCGCGCCTGTCGGTGTTCCGCTCGTCCAAGCACATCTACGCGCAGGTGATCGACGACGTCAAAGGCGTCACGGTGGCCGCGGCGTCCTCGGTCGAGAAGGACATGCGCGGCAGCCTGAAGACCGGCGCCAATGTCGATGCCGCCAAGGCGGTCGGCAAGCTCGTCGCCCAGCGGGCGATCGAGAAGGGCGTCAAGCAGGTGGTGTTCGATCGCGGCGGCTATCTCTACCACGGGCGCGTCAAGGCGTTGGCCGACGCCGCGCGCGAGGGCGGGCTCAGTTTTTGAACGAATGAAAGAACAGCGACATGGCACGTGAACCCAGACGAGAGCGCGAAGGCGGCCGAGACCGCGGCGGTGACCGCGAGCCGAGCGAGTTCGTCGACAAGCTCGTCCACATCAACCGCGTCGCCAAGGTGGTGAAGGGCGGTCGGCGCTTCGGCTTCGCGGCGCTGGTGATCGTCGGCGATCAGAAGGGCCGCGTCGGCTTCGGCCACGGTAAGGCGCGCGAGGTGCCCGAGGCGATCCGCAAGGCGACCGACGCCGCCAAGCGCAATGTCACGCGGGTGCCGCTGCGCGAAGGCCGCACGTTGCACCACGACGTTGCGGGCCGCCACGGCGCCGGCAAGGTGTTCCTGCGCGCGGCGCCCCCGGGCACCGGCATCATCGCCGGCGGTCCGATGCGCGCCGTGTTCGAAACCCTCGGCATGCAGGACGTGGTGGCGAAGTCGCTCGGCTCGTCCAACCCCTACAACGTGGTGCGGGCGACCTTCGACGCGCTCAAGCATCAGGATTCGCCGCGGTCGGTGGCGGCGCGGCGCGGCATCAAGGTCTCGACCTTGCAGGCGCGCCGGCAAGGCGCCGACAGCGAAGCCGCGACCGATTGAGAGGTGCCATGGCGAGCCAACCCAAAACCATCAAGGTCAGACAGACCGGCAGCGCGATGCGGCGCCACCACGACCAGCGCGAGACGTTGATCGGGCTCGGCTTGAACAAGATCGGGCGCACGCGCGACCTGCCGGACACGCCGATGACGCGCGGCATGATCCACAAGGTGCGGCACATCGTGCGCGTGGTGGATGGAAAGTAAGGAGAAGCGGCGATGAAGCTCAATGAGATCGCCCCGCGCCCCGGCTCGCGCAAGAAGCGCTTCCGCATCGGGCGCGGCATCGGTTCGGGTGCCGGCAAGACCGGCGGCCGCGGCGGCAAGGGCCAGACCGCGCGCTCCGGCGTGCGGATCAAGGGCTTCGAGGGCGGCCAGATGCCGCTGCACCGCCGGCTGCCCAAGCGCGGGTTCAAGAACGTCAAGTTCGCGCTGCGGCTCAACGAGGTGAACCTCGGCAAGGTGCAGGCGGCGATCGACGCCAACCTCCTGGACGCTGCTGCCGCGGTCGATGCGGCCGCGCTGGTCAAGGCCGGGCTGCTGCGCCGCGCCAAGGACGGGGTGCGGCTTCTGGGCAATGGCGAGCTCAAGGCCAAGGTCAATTTCGAGGTCTACGGCGCTTCCAAATCGGCGGTCGCCGCGGTCGAAAAGGCCGGCGGCTCGGTCAAGATTCTGGCGCCAAAGCGTGAAGAGGGCGAAAAGGCCGCCTGATCCCCATATCAAGCGGGGCGACGGCGGGAAGGGAGCTCTCGATGGTCTCTGCAGCGGAACAACTGGCAGCCAATCTGAACTTTTCGGCGCTGGCCAAGGCCGAGGAGCTCAAGAAGCGCATCTGGTTCACGCTCGGCGCGCTGCTGGTCTACCGGTTCGGCACCTACATCCCGCTGCCTGGCATCGATCCCACCGCCTGGGACCAGATCTTCAAGTCGCAGGCCGGCGGCATTCTCGGCATGTTCAACATGTTCGCCGGCGGCGGCATCCACCGCATGGCGATCTTTGCGCTCAACATCATGCCGTACATTTCGGCCTCGATCATCATCCAGTTGATGACCACGGTTTCGCCGACGCTTGAACAACTTAAGAAAGAGGGTGAGCAGGGCCGCAAGGTCATCAACCAGTACACGCGCTACCTCACCGTCGTGCTGGCGGCGTTCCAGGCCTACGGCATTTCGATCGGGCTCGAAGGCGCCGGCGGCGTGGTCAGCGATCCCGGCCTGTTCTTCCGGCTCTCGACCGCGATCACGCTCACCGGCGGCACCATGTTCCTGATGTGGCTCGGCGAGCAGATTACCGCGCGCGGCATCGGCAACGGCATCTCGCTGATCATCATGGCGGGCATCGTCGCCGAACTGCCGTCGGCGATCGCCGGCATGCTGGAACTGGGCCGGCAAGGCGCGCTTTCGACCGGCCTGATCCTGGTCGTGGTCGTGATGGCGGTGGTGGTCATCGCCTTCATCGTGTTCATGGAGCGCGCCCAGCGCAGGCTGCTGATCCAGTATCCCAAGCGCCAGGTCGGCAACCGCATGTTCGAGGGCCAATCCTCGCACCTGCCGCTCAAGCTCAACACCTCGGGCGTGATCCCGCCGATTTTCGCCTCCTCGCTGCTGCTGCTGCCGACCACGGTGGCGAACTTCAACGCCGGCCAGGGGCCGGAATGGTTCGTCACCATCACCACCCAGCTCGGTCATGGCCGGCCGTTGTTCCTGATCCTGTACGTCGCGATGATCGTGTTCTTCGCCTTCTTCTATACGGCGATCGTGTTCAACCCGACCGAGACGGCGGACAATCTCAAGAAGCATGGCGGCTTCATACCCGGCATCCGGCCGGGCGAGCGCACCGCGGAGTACATCGACTATGTGCTGAGCCGCATCACCGTGGTTGGTGCTGCCTATCTTGCGATCGTGTGTTTGATTCCGGAAATCCTGATCTCGTATGCGGCGGTGCCGTTCTATTTCGGCGGCACCTCGCTGTTGATCGTGGTCAGCGTCACCATGGACACGGTGGCGCAGATCCAGGGCTATCTGTTGGCCCATCAATATGAGGGGCTGATCAAGCGGTCGAAGCTGCGGGGGCGCAGGCGATGAGGGTTGTGTTGCTCGGCCCGCCCGGGGCCGGCAAGGGGACGCAGGCCAAAGAGCTGGTTGCCAGGTACGAAATCGCTCAGCTCTCGACCGGCGACATGCTGCGCTCGGCGGTTGCTGCCGGCACCCCGATCGGGCTCAAGGCCAAGGACATCATGGCGCGCGGCGAGCTCGTGCCCGACGACGTGGTGGTTGCGATCGTCGGCGACCGCATCGAGCAGCCCGATGCTCGGCGCGGCTTCATCCTCGACGGCTTCCCCCGCACGGTGCCGCAGGCCGAGGCGCTTGACCAGATACTGGCCAAGAAGGGGCAGCGGCTTGATGCCGTGGTCGAGCTCAAGGTCGATCCCGACATCCTGTTGCGGCGAATCGAGAATCGGGTCGAGCAGATGAAGCTCCGCGGCGAGCCGCTGCGGGCGGACGATAATCCCGAGGTTCTCAAGCAGCGCCTGACCGCCTACCAGGCCCAGACTGCCCCGCTGGTGGATTATTACCGCGGCCAGGGCTCTTTGCGCACGGTCGACGGCATGGCCTCGATCTCCGACGTCGGCGCCGCCATCGGGCGGGCGCTGGCCGATGCAGCGTTTCGACCGGTTGTCCACAAGGCCAAGCCCGCCCGGAAGGCCTCCAGCAAGCCCCACAACGAGCCTCGCAGGGGCAACGAGCCCCGCAGGGGCGACAAGCGCCTGGCCGAGGGCAAGCCGCCGAAGGCCGCCCCGCGCCGCCAGGCAGCCGCCAAGGTGGCATCCAAGGCGGCACCCAAGGCCGCTGCCAAGCCCGCCGCCCGCAAGCCTGCCGGAAACCGGCAAAAAAGCCGCAAATCAGCGCGCGCGCGGAGGTTGACGAAATGAGGAAGAATCCCTTAATAACCGGGGTATCCAGTCGGACACAGTTCGAACGATGCCGGCCCCGGAAGCCAGGGGAGGGCGTCGCGTTATTGCTTGCACCGCCCTGCCGGGATGATGCAGCAAACGGCCGGGCGCACCGGAGCCGGCCGGAACAGGAGTGAAGCAGTGGCTCGTATCGCAGGCGTGAACATCCCGACCAACAAGCGCGTTGTCATTGCGCTCCAATACATCCACGGCATCGGGCAGAAGAATGCCAAGGACATTGTGGAGAAGGTCCACATCCCGCAGGAGCGGCGGGTGTCGCAGCTCACCGACCAGGAGGTGCTGCAGATCCGCGAAGTGATCGACCGCGACTACATCGTCGAGGGCGATCTGCGGCGCGAGGTCGCCATGAACATCAAGCGGCTGATGGATCTCGGCTGCTATCGCGGGTTGCGTCATCGCAAGGGCCTGCCGGTCCGCGGCCAGCGCACCCACACCAACGCCCGCACCCGCAAGGGACCGGCCAAGGCCATCGCGGGCAGGAAGAAGACGCCGACGCCGACCTGAGGTGGAGCACCGCTCGGCTCTCGGATTGTCGGCTGCGAAAGGATCGTGAATGGGTAAAGAAGCCACTGCCACCGCACGCGTCCGTCGACGCGAGCGGAAGAATATCGCGTCGGGCGTCGCGCATGTGAACGCCTCGTTCAACAACACCATGATCACCATCACCGACGCCCAGGGCAACACCATCGCCTGGTCGTCGGCCGGCACCATGGGCTTCAAGGGCTCGCGCAAATCGACGCCCTATGCCGCCCAGATCGCCGCCGAGGATGCGGCGAAGAAAGCTTCCGAGCACGGGATGCGCACGCTCGAGGTCGAGGTCGCGGGGCCGGGCTCGGGACGGGAATCGGCGCTGCGTGCGCTGCAGGCTGCGGGTTTCACCATCACTTCAATCAGGGACGTAACACCGATCCCGCATAACGGCTGCAGGCCGAGAAAGCGTCGCCGCGTATGACCGACTCCTACATCCGGCCGACGGACATGCCGTCGGCCGCCGCCGAGACTTCCCACGGGGCGGGGTGGGATGCGCCGCGCAACAGCGCGCCACTCAATGCGATGGGTGCAAACGTGATCCAGAAGAATTGGCAGGAATTGATCAGGCCGAACAAGCTTCAGGTGGCGCTCGGCGCCGACCCGAAGCGGACGGCGACCTTGGTGGCCGAGCCGCTCGAACGCGGCTTCGGCGTCACACTCGGCAATGCGCTGCGGCGCATTCTGCTGTCGTCGCTGCAGGGCGCTGCCGTGCAGTCGGTGCACATCGACGGCGTGCTGCACGAGTTCTCCTCGATCGCGGGCGTGCGCGAGGACGTCACCGACATCGTGCTCAACATCAAGGACATCGCCATCAAGATGCAGGGCGAAGGCCCCAAGCGCATGGTGGTTAAGAAGTCCGGCCCCGGCACCGTCACCGCCGGCGACATCCAGACCGTCGGCGATATCGTGGTGCTCAACCCGGATCTCGTGCTGTGCACGCTGGACGAGGGCGCCGAGATCCGCATGGAGTTCACGGTCGCGACCGGCAAGGGCTACATCCCGGCCGAGCGCAATCGCCCGGAGGACGCGCCGATCGGCCTGATCCCGGTCGACAGCCTGTATTCGCCGGTGCGCAAGGTGTCCTACAAGGTCGAGAACACCCGCGAGGGTCAGATCCTCGACTACGACAAGCTGACCATGGCGATCGAGACCAATGGCGCGGTTTCGCCGGAGGACGCGCTGGCCTATGCGGCGCGCATCCTGCAAGACCAGCTCAACGTGTTCGTCAACTTCGAGGAGCCTCGGAAGGAACAGGCGGCGGAGGCGATCCCCGACCTCGCGTTCAACCCGGCGTTCCTCAAGAAGGTCGACGAGCTCGAGCTCAGCGTCCGCTCGGCCAATTGTCTCAAGAACGACAACATCGTCTACATCGGCGACCTGGTGCAGAAGACCGAGGCCGAGATGCTGCGGACCCCGAACTTCGGCAGAAAGTCGCTCAACGAGATCAAAGAGGTGCTGGCGCAGATGGGCCTGCACCTCGGCATGGAAGTGCCCGGCTGGCCGCCCGAGAACATCGAGGAGCTGGCCAAGCGCTTCGAGGACCACTACTGACGGGCGTCAGGCATCAGGCATCAGGGGTCAGGACCCCTGATGCCCGGTTCCTGATGCCCGATCCCTGCCAAGGAGACGAACGTGCCGCATGGAATTGCCTATCGCAAGCTCGGCAAGAAGCCGGAGCATCGCAAGGCGATGTTCGCCAACATGTGCGCGGCGCTGATCAAGCACGAGCAGATCACCACCACGCTGCCCAAGGCCAAGGAGCTGCGGCCGGTGGTGGAAAAGCTGATCACGCTCGGCAAGCGCGGCGACTTGCACGCGCGTCGGCAGGCAATCTCGCAGATCCGCGACGTCGCCATGGTCAAGAAGCTGTTTGACGTGCTCGGCCCCCGTTACAAGGAGCGCAAGGGCGGCTACACCCGAGTGCTCAAGGCCGGCTACCGCTACGGCGACAATGCGCCGGTCGCGGTGATCGAATTTGTCGATCGCGACGAGGCCGCCAAGGGCCTCGATTCCGGGCCGGTGCACGAAAAGAAGGTCGAGGACGAAGCCACCGCGGCCGCCTGAGGCGCGTCATGGCGTCGTCATCCATAGCAAGGGCGGCGGTGGCCGCCCTTTTGTTTTTGATGGCCGCCGGTCCCGCCATGGCGCAGCAGGCGAACGAACGCGAGCGCGAACTGATTGTGGCCGCCGAGCGCGGCGAGCTGGTCCTGGTGCGGCAGCTCCTTGCCGGCGCCCGTATCAACGCGCGTGACCAGCGCGGCCGTTCGGCGCTGCTCGCCGCCACCCAACGCAACCAGGTCGAGGTCGCCCGCTTCCTGATTCAGGAGGGCGCCGACGTCAACGCCAAGGATTTCATCCAGGACACGCCGTTCCTCTACGCCGCCGCCGAGGGCCGCATCGAAATTCTCAAAATGACACTGGCGGCGGGCGCCGATGTCCGCGACACCAACCGCTACCGCGGCACGGCGCTGATCCCGGCCGCGCATCACGGTCACGTCGAGGCGGTGAAGCTTCTGCTCGCAACCGCCATCGACAAGGACCACATCAACAATCTCGGCTGGACCGCGCTGCTGGAGGCGGTGGTCTTGGGTGATGGCGGCGCTGCCCACACCGAGATCGTGCGGCACCTGGTGGCGGCCGGCGCCAACGTCGGCATCGCCGACCGCGACGGCATCACCGCCCTCGACCACGCCAAGCGCCGCGGCTATCGCGAGATGGTCGCGGTCATGTCCGCTGCGACGGCGCGGTAGACGCCGCAAGCGTGCGAACCCCGGAACCCGGGACGCCGCGGGCAATCGCTCCTGTTCCATGTCCGCATGACGGTGTGCAACCGGCATGAAATGTTTGGCGCGTTTTCACCGGACGGTTAGATTGGATTTGAGTCTCAACCTGGGAGCATTGGAATGACGCGGTGGACTTTGGGCTTGATGGCGGTGGTTGCACTGTCGGCGACGGCGTCGGCGCAGGATGCCGTGCAGCGTGGCGATTATCTGGTCAACACCATCATGACTTGCGGCAATTGCCACAGCCCCAAGGGCCCGCCCGCCGCCATCGCCGGCAAGGATTTTTCCGGCGGACTTCGCTTCGACGAGCCGCCGTTCGATGTCACGGCACCGAACATCACGCCCGATAAGAACACCGGCATCGGCAACTGGAGCGCAGCCGAGATCAAGAAAAGCATCATCGACGGCGTGCGGCCGAACGGCGTGCCGCTGGCCCCGATCATGCCGTCGGATTTCTACGCGATCCTCACCCCCGGCGATGCCGACGCCATCGTCGCCTACTTGCAATCGTTGAAGTCGGTCAGCAACAAAGTGCCGGATCCGATCTATAAGCAGCCGTTCAGCCTGCATCGTTTTCCCGGCACCGAGAAGCCGATGGCGGCCGCCGACATGGGCGACAAGATCAAGCACGGCTTCTACCTGGTCTCGATCGGCCACTGCCTGGAATGTCACACGCCCATGTCGCAGGGCAGGCTCGAGCTCGACAAGATCGGCAAGGGCGGCCGCGAATTTCACGGGCCGTGGGGCACGTCGCTGTCGCGCAACATCACGCCGAGCAAGACCGTCGGCATCGGCGATTGGACCGACGCCGAGATCAAGCGCGCCATCACCGAGGGCAAGCGTAAGGACGGCAGCCCGATGAAGCCGCCGATGGGTTACGGCTATTACGCCCGGATGACCGACAGCGACCTCAACGATGTGATCGCCTATCTGCGGACCCTGCCGGTGAAGGAGTAGGAATGCCAAGACGTGGGCATAAGCCGGCATGACGGCGGAATGCATAGCGCAAACCTGTGCCCTTCAACTCGGACCCGGCGCGGCCTATATCTTGGGCCCGCCGACCGGGGATGAGCGCCCATGCTTGAACGTCCGAGCCTGCCTGCCGCGTTTGTTTTGACCGCGCTGCTTATGGCGCCTGCCGGTGGCGCGCGGGCGCAGGATCGCGTGGTGCCGCCGTCGCCCGAAGTGCTGCGCATGTCCTATGCGCCGATCGTCAAGCGGGTGACGCCGGCGGTGGTGACGGTTTCGGCGGCCAAGACCACGGAAAACCGCAATCCGCTGATGGACGATCCGTTTTTCCGCCGCTTCTTCGGGCCGCAGTTCGGCGGTCCGCGCGAGCAGCGCTCGCTCGGCTCCGGCGTGATCGTCGACGCCGGCGGCCTGGTGGTGACCAACAACCACGTCATCGACGGCGCCGACCAGGTCAAGATCTCGCTTGCCGACAAGCGCGAATTCGCCGTCGACGTCGTGCTCAAGGACGCGCGCACCGACCTTGCGGTGCTGCGGGTCAAGGACGGCAAGGAGAAATTTCCGTTTCTCGATTTCAGCAATTCGGACCAGCTGCAGGTCGGCGACGTGGTGCTGGCGATCGGCAACCCGTTCGGCGTCGGCCAGACCGTGACCCACGGCATCGTGTCGGCGGTGGCGCGCACCCAGGTCGGCATCTCCGACTACCAGTTCTTCGTCCAGACCGACGCCGCGATCAATCCGGGCAATTCCGGCGGCCCGCTGGTCGACATGGCCGGCAAGATGGTCGGCATCAACACCGCGATCTTCTCGCGCTCGGGCGGCTCGCAGGGCGTGGGCTTTGCGATTCCCGCCAACATGGTGCGGGTGGTGGTGGCCTCGGCCAAGACCGGCGGCACGGCGGTCAAGCGGCCGTGGCTGGGCGCCAGGCTGCAGGTGCTCACCCCGGAGCTGTCGAAGGAGTTCGATCTCAAGCGACCGGTGGGCTCGGTCGTGACCAGCGTCACCGCGGGTAGCCCCGCCGCGCGCGCCGGACTGCGGACCGGTGACGTCATCGTTGAGGTCGATGGCCAGGCGGTGGACGATCCCAACGCCTTCAACTACCGCTTCACCACCCACCCGCTCGGCGGCAACATTCAGCTCGGCGTGGTGCGCGGCGGGCGTGAGATCAAGGTCCCGATCGCGCTCGAGACCGCGCCCGAGTCACCGCGCGACGAACTCACCATCCAGTCGCGCTCGCCGTTCCTTGGCGCCAAGGTCGCGAACCTGTCGCCCGCGCTCGCCGACGAGCTGCAGCTCGACGCCTCGGCCGAGGGCGTGGTGGTTCTCGATGTCGCCGACGGCACGCTCGCCCAGAGCGTCGGCCTCCAGCGCGGCGACGTCGTGGTTTCGGTCAACAATCAGAAGATCGGCAAGACCGGCGACCTCGACCGCATCGTCAAGGCTGGCAGCCGGCTGTGGCGCATCACGCTGATGCGCGGCGGCCAGCAGATTTCCGCCGTGTTCGGCGGATGACCTCTCGCCCCAAGCGCGGCACCGGGCCGAGCCTGTTCGCGGCGGCGGGGCTCGATGCCGACGCGCCGCGGCCGCTCGCCGACAAGCTGCGGCCGCAGCAATTGGCCGACGTCGTCGGCCAGGATCATCTGCTCGGCCCCAACGGCGCGCTGACCAGGATGCTCGACACCGGCACGCTCGGCTCGCTGATCTTCTGGGGCCCGCCCGGCACCGGCAAGACCACGGTGGCGCGCCTGCTGGCGAACGCGACCAAGCTCAAGTTCGAGCAGATCAGCGCGATCTTCTCCGGCGTCAATGATCTCAAGGCGGTGTTCGAAGCCGCCCGCGCGCGGCGCGAGACCGGCCAGGGCACGCTGCTGTTCGTCGACGAAATCCACCGCTTCAACCGCGCGCAGCAGGACAGCTTCCTGCCGGTGATGGAGGACGGCACCATCGTGCTGGTCGGCGCCACCACCGAAAATCCATCGTTCGAATTGATCGCGCCGCTGCTGTCGCGGGCGCGCGTGCTGGTGTTCCGCTCGCTGGATGGCGCGGCGATCGAGAAGCTTCTGAGCCGTGCCGAGGCGATCGAGGGCAAGCTGTTGCCGCTCGACCCGGAAGCGCGGCTCGCGCTCGCGCGCATGGCCGACGGCGACGGCCGCGCGGCGCTGACGCTGGCCGAAGAGGTCTGGCGCGCGGCGCGGCCGGGCGAGACCTTCGATGCGGCGGGCCTGCAGAACGTGGTGCAGCGGCGCGCGCCGATCTACGACAAGAAGCAGGACGGCCACTACAACCTGATCTCGGCGCTGCACAAGTCGGTGCGCGGCTCCGACCCGGACGCGGCGCTGTATTATCTCGCGCGCATGCTCGACGCCGGCGAAGACCCGCTCTACGTCGCGCGCCGGGTGGTGCGGATGGCGATCGAGGACATCGGCTTGGCCGACCCGCAGGCGTTGGTGGTCGCAAACGCCGCCAAGGACGCCTACGACTTCCTCGGCTCGCCCGAGGGTGAGCTTGCGATCGCGCAGGCCGTGCTCTATGTCGCGACCGCGCCGAAGTCGAACGCGGCCTACACCGCCTATGGCGCGGCGCTGCGCACCGCCAAGGAGGCGGGCTCGCTGTTGCCGCCCAAGCACATCCTCAACGCGCCGACCAACCTGATGAAGAGCGAGGGCTACGGCCGCGGCTATGCCTACGACCACGACCAGGAGGAGGCGTTCTCCGGCCAAGATTATTTTCCGGAAGCGCTCGGCCGCCAGACCTTCTACGACCCGCCGGAGCGCGGCTTCGAGCGCGAGATCAGAAAGCGCCTGGAGTATTGGGCCAAGCTACGCAAGGACAAGGCAGGGGGCTGATGCGGCTGCTGGTTGCCGCCGGCGCGATCGGGCTGGGGCTGGTCATGCCCGCGCTCGCGGTCGAGCTGTTCGTCGGCCGCTGGGCGGTCAGCGCCGACGTCTGCACCGGCCGCGGCGACACGCCCGCGACCGCGGTGCTGGTCACGACCGACACCACGCTGTCCTGGTTCGCCGGCTATTGCCGGATCGGCAAGATGTACAAGATCGGCACCGCGGTCTACCTGCTGGTGCATTGCGGGGGCGAGGGCGACGTGCCGGTGACGCTCGCGACGCAAGGTGACCGCATGAAGGTCACCTGGAACCGCGCCAAGGCTGTGGATCTGCAACGTTGCAAGTGAAAACGCTGACGGCGCGGCGATGCCACTTTGCCTGCCCCCTTGCGGGGCCGGGAAAGCCTGCTCGATGCAGGGGTTTCGATCGCACCGCGGGTTGTTGCTCGTGAGTCTCGCCGGCGCGCCCACGGTGTTCGGCCATCGCGCCTTCGTCTTCTACTGGATCGGTCGGATCGTCTCGATCGTGTCGTTCCAGATGCTGATGGTGGCGATTGGCTGGCAGCTCTATTCGATGACCGGCAGCGCGCTCGACCTTGGCCTCATCGGGCTTGCGCAATTCGTGCCGATGATCGTGCTCACACTCCTGGTCGGACACGTCGCCGACCGCTACGACTATCGCGCCATCCTGCTGGTCTGCCAGCTCGGCGAGGCGATCGCGGCGGCGGCGCTGGCGATCGGCTCCGCCACCGGCCGGCTCGATCCGCTGGCGATCTATGTGGTCACCGCCCTGGTCGGGGCGGCGCGTGCCTTCGAGATCCCGACCATGGTGGCGATCATCCCGGCGCTGGTGCCGCGCGCGCTGGTGCCGGCGGCGACCGCCTGGTTCACCTCGGCCAACCAGGCCGGCCAGATCGTCGGGCCGGTGCTCGGCGGCGTGCTCTACGGGCTCGGCCCCGCGGTGGTCTATGGCGCCGCCATCGCGCTCTGGGCGGTCGGCGCCGGTTTCATCGCCATGATCCGCATGGAGCGGCCGCCGCGCTCCGCCGAGCCGCTGAGTTTGCGCTCGGTGATGGGCGGCTTCCGCTATGTCGTAAAGGACCGCGTCATCCTCGGCACCATCGCGCTCGACATGTGCGCGGTGTTTCTGGCCGGCGCCGGCACGCTGTTTCCGATCTTTGCCCGCGACATCCTCAAGACCGGTCCCTGGGGGCTGGGCCTGCTGCGCGCCGCGCCCGCGGTCGGCGCGCTGGTGATGTCGGTCATGCTCGCCCGCCGGCCGTTGACGCTGCCGGTCGGCAGCGTGCTGTTCGGCGTCATTGCGGTGTTCGGGCTTGCGACCGTGGTGTTCGCGCTGTCGAGCAATCTTCTGCTCTCGCTGGTGGCGCTGATGGCGCTGGGCGCGGCCGACGCGGTCAGCGTGGTGATCCGGTTCTCGCTGGTGCAACTGCGGACGCCGGCCGAGATGCGCGGCCGGGTCAGCGCGGTCAACGGCATGTTCACCGGCACCTCGAACTATCTCGGCGATTTCCGCGCCGGCGCGGTGGCGGCGCTGATCGGCGCGCCGATGGCCGCGGCGCTCGGCGGGGCCGGGGTGTTCCTGGTGCTGGCGCTTTGGCTGCTCCTGTTTCCGCAGCTGCGGCGGATCCGTTCGCTCGACGAGGTGCCGCCGGCGCCGCGCGGTCCGGAGACAGCGGGATTGCCGCGGTAAGGGACGACCCGGTATCGCTCTATCCGTGCGCAAGCCGCTGAATGCGCCCGGAAGTGGAATTATTAATCTTTTCGGATAATCGTATCGCGCTTGGCGGCCAGGACGGCGGCCGGCGGAGCGCATTGCTTGGCGCTCCCCAAGGACGGTTCGAATGACTGAATCAGGGTCGTTTTTGCAAAGCCTTGATGAGGCCGTCTCGCGAGGCTCGCCCGAGAGCTGTAAGCAAGCGCTGTGGCATGCCACGGATCTATTGATCGCCGGGCGATACACCGATGATCAGATCTGGATCTTCGGCGAGGTGATCGAGCGACTGGCCGACGAGCTGGAGGTGGCGGCACGCGCCCAGCTCGCTCGGCGACTGGCCCCCACCGGCAATGCACCGGTCAAAATCGTCAATCAGCTTGCGTTGGACGATTCGATCGACGTCGCAGGTCCGGTGCTGCGGCAGTCCCAGCGGCTGGACGTTCGAACCTTGGTGGCCGCTGCCAGCTCCAAAAGCCAGCAACATCTGCTGGCGATCTCCAAGCGAAGCTCGGTCAGCCACGAGGTGACGGACGTCCTGGTGACGCGCGGCAATCGAGAGGTTGTCAACTCGGTCGCAACCAATGTGGGCGCATGTTTTTCAAATTCCGGCTTTTTGCATTTGATCAAACGCTCGGAAGGCGATTCCATTCTCGCCGAGAGTATCGGCCTGCGTAAGGACATTCCCCGGCATCTTTTCCAGCAGCTGATCGCAAAGGCGTCGGAGGAGGTGAAAAGGAAGCTCGCCAGCGAGCGTCCTGAGATGCAACGCCACATTCAAACGTCGGTCGCCGATGCGACCGGCGCGCTGCATTCAAAATTCGGCCCCGCGTCGAAGGAGTTTTTTGCCGCAAAGAAGATGGTGCTCAAACAGCATCAATCCGGACATCTCAAAGAGAAGCAGATTTTTGACTACGCCATCTTCCATAAGTTCGAGGAGGCCACGATCGGGCTGTCCTTGTTGTGCTCGCTGCCGGTCAACGTCGTTGAGCGAGCATTGGTCGATAAGGATGGCGAGATGCTGCTGGTTTTGACCAAGGCCCTCGGCTTCTCGTGGAAGACTACGACGGCGCTGCTGTTTCTCGGCGCGCGCGATCACCAAATCGTGGCACACCATCTGGATGCTCTGAGCAACGAGTTTGCGCGCTTGAATACCAGGACCTGCCAGGAGGTCTTGAAATTCTATCAAACGCGCAAGGAGGAGGCGCCCGTCGATCCCGGGCCGCGCCGTCTGCCTCAGCTCTACCAGCGTTGAGATCGAAGCGTTGCGCCGTCGGCTGCACTCGCGACGTCGGTCGGTTCGGCCATGCCGACCCTTTGCAAAGGGATGTGAGCGCGGTTGAGCCGCCGCCGATGCGGTGCTATCGCATGGCGCAATGACTAAGCCTGAACCGGGCCTGCCCGCCTCCGGCGCTCCGAAACCGGGCGGCAGCGCCGTGCAGACCGTCACCGTCTCGGGTGACGAGGACGGCATGCGGCTCGACCGTTTTTTCGAGGCGCGTTATCCCGGCCTGTCGTTCTCCCACATCCAGCGCATCATCCGAAAAGGCGAGGTGCGGGTGAACGGCAAGCGCGCCGAGCCCAAGGATCGCTTGCAGAAGGGGCAGGCGATCCGCGTGCCGCCGCTCAAGCTCGATCCGCCGAAGCCGCGCGATACCGCCAGCCAGGACGAGAAGGATCGTGCTTTCATCAAGTCCATCACGCTGCACGAGGACGACGACGTGCTGGTGCTCAACAAGCCGATGGGGCTTGCGGTGCAAGGCGGCTCCGGCACGTTCCGGCACATCGACGGGATGCTCGGCAGCATGAGCTCGCGCGACGGCCAGCGGCCGCGCCTGGTGCACCGGCTCGACAAGGACACCGCCGGCTGCCTCTTGGTCGCCAGGACCCGCTTTGCCGCGACTGCCCTCGCCAAGACCTTCCGCACGCGCTCGGCGCGCAAGATCTACTGGGCGATGGTCGCGGGCGTGCCGCGGCCGAAGCAGGGCCGGGTCTCGACCTTCCTGGCCAAGGACGAGCGCGAGGATGAAAGCATGATGCGGATCGCGCGCCACGGCGAGGAGGGGGCGAGCCACGCCGTGACCTATTATGCGGTGGTCGAGACCGCCGCGCAGAAGCTCGCCTGGCTGTCGCTCAAGCCGGTGACCGGCCGCACCCACCAGTTGCGCGCCCACATGGCGCACATCGGCCATCCGATCCTGGGCGACGAGAAATACTTCCGCATCGAGAACTGGGAGCTGCCGGGCGGCATCCAGAACCGCCTGCATCTGTTGGCGCGGCGGATCGCGGTGCCGCATCCGCGCGGCGGCGTGATCGACGTCACCGCGCCGCTGCCGCCGCACATGCAGCAGTCGTGGAATCTGCTGGGGTTCGACGCCACCCGCTACGATCCGATCGTCGATGCCCCGGAGGACTAGAGCATGATCCCGAAAAGTGTGTAGCGGTTTTCGGAAAGGATCATGCTCAAACAAGTAGCCGTTCACGTGTTGGTGAACGACTCCGCGCTGACGCTCTTGGGGCTGGCGCGGCGCCTGCCGAAGGACTAGGTCGAAGCCATGCCGACGCGAATGACTGGCATTTTGGCGATTGGCCTGGCGGCGGCCGTGCTGCTGACGGCCTCCGACGCCGCGCTGGCGCGCCAGAAGAAACGCTATAAGGTTCGCGCCGAGCCGCCGCCGATCGCCCGCGATTACGACGGCACGCCGATCATCATGCAGGGCTTCCGCCGAACCCGGCCGGCCATCGAGCAGCCGGCGCGGCAGGCCGACCGGCCGATCCAGATTCCGCGCGGCAGCAGCACCTATATTACGCCGCCGATGCCCGCACCCAACTCGCCCAATAGCCCACCGGCGGCGGTGCTGTTGCAGGTACCGCGGCCGGCCACCGTGCCGCTGCCGTCGGCACCGAGCTTTAGCGACCGTGTTACCAATGCCATCCACGATTTTCCGCAGCAGCAGGGGCTCGGCAATAATCCGAACGACTTGCAATCGTTCATCCGGCAACGCGCCAATCAATAAACCCAGGCTTCCCGGCCTACGATCCGTTTCTCTCCGCCGCGGTCCTCGGACATTCCGCAGGGTGATCCGCGCGGGCGGGCAAGCCGACCGGCCGGCGATCCTGTCAGGCCTCGTGAGCACGAGACCGGCAAGACGCTCGCAAACAAGATGGACCGCGGTGGATTTCATGGACGCGGTGAAACGCGTCGTCGCCGAAAAGCCATGGCTCAGGCGTTACCGCAGCGCGGCGTTGATCTTTTCCAGCGCGTCCTGGCCGGGGCACAGGTCCTTGGCCTCGAGCGCATTGAGCGGCGCGTCCACGGTGTTGAGATGGGCGTGCAGGTCCTCGGCCTCAGGATCGACGTAGAGCAGGCCGGTGACCACCTGGCCCTTGGCGGCGTGCTTTTGCAGGAACGCCATGGCGGCGAGCCGGTCGTGCACGTCGTAATCGGCGTCGAGCTTGCGCAGCGCCAGCCGCGTGCCGTCGTGCTGCTCGACCACCTGCACCGTGCCTGGCGCGTAATCGACGGTGATCGGCGCGCGCCCGGTGATGACGTCGAGCCGGTTCACGGTCTCGTTGTGCTCGCGCACATAGTCGAAGCTCTTGGTCGAGCCGGTGTGGTTGTTGAACGCCACGCAGGGACTGATCACGTCGATGAACGAGGCGCCCTGGTGCTTGATCGCGGCTTCGATCAGCGGCACCAGCTGGGTCTTGTCGCCGGAGAAGCTGCGCGCCACGAAGCTCGCGCCAAGCTGCAGCGCGATCGCCACCAGGTCGATGGCGTTGTCGCTGTTGGTCACGCCGCGCTTTGACTTGGAGCCGCGATCGGCGGTGGCCGAGAACTGGCCCTTGGTCAAACCGTAGACGCCGTTGTTCTCGACGATATAGGTCATGTTGACGCCGCGTCGGATCGAATGCGCGAACTGGCCGAAGCCGATCGAGGCGCTGTCGCCGTCACCGGAGACGCCAAGATAGATCAGGTCGCGGTTGGCCAGGTTGGCGCCGGTCAGCACCGACGGCATGCGGCCGTGCACCGAGTTGAAGCCGTGCGAATTGCCGAGGAAATAGTCCGGCGTTTTGGACGAGCAGCCGATGCCGGAAATCTTCGCCACCCGGTGCGGCTCGATCGACAGCTCGAAGCAGGCCTCGATGATCGCGGCGGTGATCGAGTCGTGGCCGCAGCCCGCGCACAGCGTGGAGATTTTCCCCTCGTAGTCGCGGTGGGTGTAGCCGAGATCGTTCTTCGGCAGGCTGGGGTGGTGGAATTTCGGCTTGGCGATGTATGTCATGGTCTGAAGTTAATCCTAACCCATTGATATTGCTAGTGGCTGGTGCGGTTCGGCGATGCGCTATGACACCACCTTGCGCAGCGGCGTGACCTTGAGCTGATCGAGATGGCCGCCGATCGCGCCGGCAATGAAGCGCGCGGTGATCGGCGTGCCGTCGTAGTGCAGGATCGGCACCAGCCGCACCGGGTCGATGCCGTTTTCGTTGACGATCAGCGAGCGCATCTGGGCGTCGCGGTTCTGCTCGACCACGTAGACGAAGTCGTGATCGGCGATGAAGCTCGCCACGCTGGAGTGGAACGGGAAGGCGCGGATGCGCAGCCGGTCGAGCTGGTGGCCGCGCGCTTCCAGCATGCCGATCGCCTCGTCCATCGCCGGCGCGGTCGAGCCGTAATAGATCACGCCGTATTTGGTCGGCTTACCGGCGTTGGCCTGCAACGGCCGCGGCACCAGGTCCTTGGCGGTCTCGAACTTGCGCAGCAGCCGCTGCATGTTGTCGGCGTAGGCCGGGCCGTCCTCGGTGTAGCGGGCGTAGCGGTCGCGCGAGGTGCCGCGGGTGAAGTACGAGCCCTTGGTCGGATGCGTGCCCGGATAGGTGCGGAACGGTATGCCGTCGCCGTCGACGTCGAGATAGCGGCCGAAGTCCTTGCCGCTTTCCAGCATCTCGGCGGTCATCACCTTGCCGCGGTCGTATTGCTTGTTCTCGTCCCAGCGCAGCGGCCGGCTCAGCCGGTGATTCATGCCGATGTCGAGGTCGAGCATCAGGAAGATCGTGGTCTGCAAGCGGTCGGCGAGGTCGAACGCCTGCGCCGCGAATTCGAACGCCTCGGCCGGATCCTCCGGGAACAGCAGCACGTGCTTGGTGTCGCCGTGCGAGGCGTAGGCCGCGCTCGTCACATCGCACTGCTGGGTGCGGGTCGGCATGCCGGTCGAGGGTCCGGCGCGCTGCACGTCCATGATCACGGCCGGGATTTCGGCAAAGTAGGAGAGGCCGATGAACTCCTGCATCAGCGAGATGCCGGGGCCGGAGGTGGCGGTGAAGGCGCGCGCGCCGTTCCAGGCGGCGCCGATGACGATGCCGATCGAAGCGAGCTCGTCCTCGCCCTGGATGATCGCGTATTTGGCCTTCTTGGTTTCGGGGTCGTGACGCAGCCGCCGGCAGTGGGCGGTGAAGGCGTCGGCGAGCGAGGACGACGGCGTGATCGGATACCAGGCGCACACCGTGGCGCCGCCGTAGACCGCGCCGAGCGCCGCCGCCGAGTTGCCTTCGATGAAGATGCGGTCGCCGACCTTGTCGGATTTCCTGATGCGCAGCCCAATCGGGCATTTCAGGTTCTTCAATGCCCAGTCGCGGCCGAGATGCAGCGCGTGCACGTTCGACGACAACAGCTTTTCCTTGCCTTTGTATTGCTCGCCGATCAGCTGCTCGATCACCGTGGGGTCGAGCTCGAGCAGCGCCGACAGCGCGCCGAGATAGATGATGTTCTTGAACAGCTGGCGCTGGCGCGGATCGGAATAGGTCGAATTGGTGATCGCGGTCAGCGGCACGCCGATCACCGTGATGTCCTGGCGGAATTTCGAGGCCGGCATCGGCTTGGTCGAATCGTACAGCAGGTAGCCGCCGGGCTCGATCGAGGCGACGTCCTTGTCCCAGGTCTGCGGGTTCATCGCGACCATCATGTCGGTGCCGCCGCGGGCGCCCAGATGGCCGCTTTCGGTGACGCGCACCTCGTACCAGGTCGGCAGGCCCTGGATGTTGGACGGGAAGATGTTGCGCGGCGACACCGGCACGCCCATTCGCAGGATCGCGCGGGCGAACAGCTCGTTGGCGCTGGCCGAGCCCGAGCCGTTGACGTTGGCGAAACGGATGACGAAGTCGTTTACGCTGCTGATCGGGCTGGCGACTGGCATGGTGTTCCCGCGAGAGTCATGTCGATGAGGTATTTCTGCATGTCCCAAGCGCCGGTCGGGCAGCGCTCGGCGCACAGGCCGCAGTGCAGGCAGACGTCTTCGTCCTTCACCATGACGCGGCCGGTCTTGAGCCCGTCGGCGACGTAGAGATCCTGCGTCAGGTTCGTGGCCGGGGCTTGCAGCCGCGTGCGCAGGTCGGCCTCTTCGCCGTTGGCGGTGAAGGTGATGCAGTCCATCGGGCAGATGTCGACGCAGGCGTCGCATTCGATGCAAAGCTGCGTCGAGAACACCGTCTGGACGTCGCAGTTGAGGCAGCGATAGGCCTCGCCGAGCGCGAGCTTCGGGTCATAGCCGAGTTCGACCTCGGCGCGGATGTCCTTCAGCGCGATCACCTTGTCGCGGTGCGGCACCCGGAAGCGCTTGTCGTTCGAGATGTCGTTGTCGTAGCTCCACTCGTGGATGCCCATCTTCTGGCTGGAGATCTCCACCTCGGGCAGCGGACGCTCGGTGATGTCCTCGCCGGACAGCATCTTGTGGATCGACAGCGCCGCGTCGTGGCCGTGCGCCACCGCCCAGATGATGTTCTTTGGGCCGAACGCGCTGTCGCCGCCGAAGAACACCTTCGGGTTGGTCGAGGCCATGGTCTTGGGGTCGACCTTGGGCATGTCCCACTTGTCGAACTCGATGCCGACGTCGCGCTCGATCCAGGGGAAGGCGTTCTCCTGGCCCACCGCCACCAGCACGTCGTCGGCCGGGACGTGCTGATCCGGCTCGCCGGTCGGCACCAGGTTGCGCCGGCCCTTGGCGTCGTATTCGGCCTTGACCTTCTCGAACAGCACGCCGGTCAGCTTGCCGTTGTCGTGGGTGAACTCCTTCGGCACCAGGAAATTGAGGATCGGAATGTCCTCGTGCATGGCGTCCTCCTTTTCCCAGGGGGACGCCTTCATTTCCTCAAAGCCGGAGCGCACGATCACCTTGACGTCCTCGCCGCCGAGACGGCGCGAGGAGCGGCAGCAGTCCATCGCGGTGTTGCCGCCGCCCAGCACGATGACGCGCTTGCCGATCTGCGTCGTATGGCCGAACGACACCGACGACAGCCAATCGATGCCGATGTGGATGTTCTTCGCCGCCTCCTTGCGGCCGGGAATCTCGAGCTCGCGGCCGCGCGGCGCGCCGGAGCCGACAAAGATCGCGTCGTAGTTCTGCGCCAGCAGCGCCTTCAGGCTGTCGATGCGCTTGCCGCCGACGAACTCGATGCCGAGGTTGAGGATGTAGCCGCATTCCTCGTCGATCACCGAATCCGGCAGCCGGAATTTCGGGATCTGCGAGCGCATCATGCCACCGGCCTGCGGGTCCTGGTCGAACACCGTGCAGTGATAGCCAAGCGGCGCGAGGTCGCGCGCCACCGTCAGCGATGCCGGGCCGCCGCCAACGAGCGCGATGCGCTTGCCGTTCTTCTGCGCGGCGGGCTTGGGCAGGCGGTGCTTGATGTCCTCCTTGAAGTCGGCGGCGACGCGCTTCAGGCGGCAGATCGCCACCGGCTCCTTCTCGATGCGGCCGCGCCGGCATGCCGGCTCGCACGGCCGGTCGCAGGTGCGGCCGAGGATCCCCGGGAACACGTTGGACTTCCAATTGACCATGTAGGCGTCGCCGTAGCGACCCTGCGCGATCAGCCGGATGTATTCGGGTACGGGCGTGTGGGCCGGGCAGGCCCATTGGCAATCGACCACTTTGTGGAAGTAGTCAGGCGCCGCAATGTTTGTTGGTTTCATTGACTCCTCGTCGACGCGCCCCCCGGCCGCATGCGGCCGAAGGAGCGTGACGCAGCGTTGTTTCGGTCCAATCCCCCGCGCGGTTCGGCCTTGGCAGCCGAATCCGGCGGCGAAATGTTAGTGGACCGAACTCGCAAACGCCACCTGTTACAAGTACATAGCAGATGGTCGCGGATACGCCCGATCCTCAGAGATTTTTTTATCAAAGCAGCGTGAAGCGCCGCGGCCGGATGCTGCAGGGCATCATGGCAGGCGGCCAATAAGCTGTTGAATTTCGTTCATTTCAAGACCTGTCCCGGAATCCGTGCGGCCACGACTTGCTGCGCTGCACAATATTCTGGGGCGCGCCATAAAAGCGCAGGCCAAACCCCCGGCGTTGCCGCCGGAGTTTTCGGGTCTGTTGGGGCTTTTTTCCACAAATCGGCCGAGCCACGCTCTATGTCTGCGGAGCCGAGCCATGCGCGACATTTTTGAGGACATTTTCGAGAAGGAGCCGCTCGACCCGATGGCGGCGACGCGCCGCGCCATGCGGCCGCCGCGGCGTGCCCGCTTCTATCAGCGCGTCAGCGTGGGCGAGGGCGGCGACGGCGACGGCTTCACCGTGCTGCTGGACGGCAAGCCGGTGCGGACGCCGGCGCGGCGTCCGCTAGCGGCGCCGGTGCGCGCGCTCGCCGACGCGCTCACCGCCGAATGGGACGCGCAGCGCGAGAGGATCGATCCGGCCGCAATGCCGCTGACGCGGCTCGCCAACGCGGTCATCGACCGCGTCAGCGCGGCGCCTGTGTCGGTGCGCGCCGAGATCGAGCGCTATCTCGGTTCCGACCTGTTGTTCTATCGCGCACCCGGCCCGGATGGATTGCTGGCGCGACAGGCGGCGCACTGGGATCCGGTGCTGGACTGGGCCGGCGCGACGTTCGGTGCGCGCTTCGTGCTGGCCGTGGGCGTCACCCATGTGGCGCAGCCGGCCGCGGCGGTTGCGGCGGTGGCCACGGCGATCCCGAGCGCGGCCGGCACCCCACGCGAGCTTTGGCGTCTGGGCGCGCTCAACGTCGTCACCACCCTGACCGGCTCGGCGCTGCTGGCGCTGGCGCTCGCGGCCGGCCGGCTCGACCCCGAGGCGGCGTGGACGGCGGCCCATGTCGATGAAGACTGGAACATGGACACCTGGGGCCGCGATGCGCTGGCGCTCGAGCGCCGCGCGTTTCATTTCGCCGAGATGCAGGCGGCGACGCTCGTGTTGTCGCTGCTGCGTTGAGCCAAACTCCGCGTCAATCGTTCTCCAACAGCTTTTGGAATGCCGGGTCGAGCGCTGCGGCGCGCTCGAAACTCGCACGCGCCTCGGCGTCGCGGCCCATCGCCTTGAGCACGCTGCCGCGATTGGCATAGGCGTCGGCGAATTTCGGCTGTAACGCGATCGCCTGATCGTAGCTGGCGAGGGCCTGGGCGTTGCGGCCGAGGCGCAAGAGAATGTCGGCGCGGTTGAAGTGGGCGGGCGCGAGATCGGGCATGAGCATCAGCGCGCGCTCGTAGTCCGCGAGCGCCTCGCCGTGGCGGTTGAGGTCGGCAAGCACCGTGCCGCGGTTGCAGAGGTCTTCGGCGTTGTCCGGGCGGATTTCGAGTGCGCGGTTGAAGGCCGCGACCGCTTCGTCCAGCCGGCCCATGTCCGCCAAAAGGTTGGCGCGGTTGCCATAGGCGTCGGCAAAGCCCGGCTCGCATTCGATGGCGCGGTCGAAGGCCTTGAGCGCGTGGTCGTCCTGGTTGAGCCGGAGATAGGCCTGGCCCATCAGATTGTGCATGCGCGCCTGCGGCGGCCCGACCGCGAGCGCCCGCTCGATCACCTTGATGCCCTCGGCGAGCTGGCCCTCCTGCAAGGCGACCAGCGCGACGCAGAACAGCGCATCCTGGTTGGTCGGATCCTCGGCCAGGATCGCGACGTAGCGCTGCATCGCCAGGTCGCGCTTGCCGTCTCGCTGCAAGGCCATCGCCTCCTGGAGGGATTTCTGGCGGGCCTCCTGCGCTTCCTTGCTGGTCGGGGACGGAATGTCGGACATGGCCTTTGTCATGCCTCAGCCCCGGCCTTTGGGCAATCCGGCCTCAACCGCGGAGGGGAAGGCAGCTTCGGCCGGATCCGGCGCCGCGGTATGGCTCATGCCCTGCCGTCGCGCCAGGATTTGGTCACGGCCGCAAGGCACACTCTCGGCAGGGCAGGCAGCATGCGACGCGCATGGACGATCGGAATGGCGGCGGCGGGCGTGGCCCTTCTGGGTGCAGCGGCGGCCTATGCCGAGCTGTCGCTTGATTGGCGCACGCAGCGCTCCGGTCTGAAGCAGCGGGGCGCCCTCGGAACCACCGTGTCGATGTCGCTCAGCACGCAGTCGAAAAGGCTCGACGTGCTTGGAATTTTCGTGGTGGGACCGCCCGGAGCGACGGAGACAACGTTCCCGTTCCGCCTCGCGCCCGGCCAGGATCTGGCGCACCCCGACCGCAACTTGGCGGACGGGGTGCGCAACTACTTTGACAACAGCGGCTTCCCCAAGAACCTGCTCGAGTTTACCGACAGTGACTGGAGCATCGGCGATTGCCAGTCGCTGCCGCCGGGGCTCGGGCTCGGCCGGCTCGGCGAGTGGCTCACGTTGCGCCAGGGCACCGCCTGCATCGTGACTTGGAAGCGCGCGGCTTCGATGCTGGTCAGTGTGAGCCTCGCCGACGGCGATCCGTGGCTGCGGCCGTTCAGCCGACGGCTTTGCCGCGCCATCACCGAGGCAGCGCTGGCGGCGGCCGACCCCGGCGGCCGCGACGGCCCGGCCTACGCGGCCTGCATCCTGATCGACCGGCCGGCACGCCTGCGCGCGCCGGAGGCACTGATCGAGCATATCTATTCGGTCGGCCTCTACCACCAACTCGCCGCGATGAATTGAGCGCAAGCGCCCGGCTTCGGCCGAATCCGGCGCTGTGGTATGGCTCATGCCTGCCATCGCGCCAGAGGCCCGGCATGAAGGACATCATCGACAGGCTCGAAGCCCGCCGCGCCAAGGCCCGCGAGGGCGGCGGGGCCGCGCGCATCGAGGCCCAGCACAAGCGCGGCAAGCTCACTGCTCGCGAGCGCGTCGAGCTTCTGCTCGACAAGGGCTCGTTCGAAGAGTTCGACATGTTCGTCGAGCACCGCGCCACCGACTTCGGCATCGACAAGACCAAAATTCCGGGCGACGGCGTGGTAACCGGCTGGGGCACGGTCAACGGCCGCACCGTGTTCCTGTTCGCCAAGGATTTCACGGTGTTCGGCGGCTCGCTGTCGGAGACCCACGCCCAGAAGATCATCAAGGTGCAGGACGCCGCCATGAAGGCGCGCGCCCCGATCATCGGCCTGTTCGACGCCGGCGGCGCGCGCATTCAGGAGGGCGTCGCCTCGCTCGGCGGCTACGGCGAGGTGTTCAAGCGTAACGTCATCGCCTCGGGCGTGATCCCGCAGATCAGCGTGATCATGGGGCCGTGCGCCGGTGGCGACGTCTATTCGCCGGCGATGACCGATTTCATCTTCATGGTGCGCGACACCAGCTACATGTTCGTCACTGGCCCCGACGTGGTGAAGACCGTGACCAACGAGGTGGTCACCGCCGAGGAACTGGGCGGCGCGCGCGTGCACACCACAAGGTCGGCGATCGCCGACGGCGCCTACGACAACGACGTCGAATGCCTGCTGCAGATGCGCCGGCTGATCGACTTCCTGCCGGCCAACAATGAGGCCGGCGTGCCGGAATGGCCGAGCCATGACGACATCGAGCGCGAGGAGAAATCGCTCGATACGCTCATCCCCGACAACCCGAACAAGCCCTATGACATCAAGGAGCTGATCCAGAAGGTCGCCGACGAAGGCGATTTCTTCGAGTTGTCCGAGGCGTTCGCCAAGAACATGGTGATCGGCTTTGGCCGCATCGCCGGTCGCACCGTGGGCTTTGTCGCGAACCAGCCGATGGTGCTGGCCGGCGTGCTCGACAGCGACGCCAGCCGCAAGGCCGCGCGCTTCGTGCGGTTCTGCGACGCCTTCAACATCCCGATCGTGACCTTCGTCGACGTGCCGGGATTTCTGCCCGGCACCGACCAGGAGTATGGCGGGCTGATCAAGCACGGCGCCAAGCTGTTGTTCGCCTATTCGCAGGCGACCGTGCCGCTGGTTACCGTGATCACCCGCAAGGCGTTCGGCGGCGCCTATGACGTGATGGCGTCAAAGCACGTCGGCGGCGATCTCAACTACGCCTGGCCGACCGCGCAGATCGCGGTGATGGGAGCGAAGGGCGCGGTCGAGATCATCTTTCGCGCCGACATCGGCGACAAGGACAAGATCGCGGCGCGCACCAAGGAATACGAGGAGCGGTTCCTGTCGCCGTTCATCGCCGCCGAACGCGGCTATATCGACGATGTGATCCTGCCGCACGCCACGCGTCGGCGGATCGCCCGCGCGCTGGCCATGCTGAAGGGCAAGCAGGTGGAGATGCCCAAGAGGAAGCACGACAATTTGCCGGTGTGATGGGCGCTGCGTTGGCGCGGCCTAGCTCGGCAGCACCGCCGGCGCCGGCGCGGCCTTGCCGCGGATCAGGTCGGAGCCCTTCTCGGCGATCACCATGGTGGACGAATAGGTGTTGGCCGACGGCATGCTCGGCATCACCGAGGCGTCGATCACGCGCAGGTTCTCCAGCCCGTGGACCTTGAGCTCGATCGCTCACCACCTCGATGTGTCGGTGGCCGGGCCCATCCGGCAGGTGCCGATCAGGTGCCAGACCGTGCCGCCATATTGGCGGGCCCAATGCAGGATCTCGTCGTCGGTGCGAATGCCGTCGCCCGGAAACGTCTCGCGCGTCGACGAACCGCGACAGTTCCGGCGTCTGCAACAGCCGCCGCGCGAGCTTGATGCCGCCGACCAGCGCGCGCTGATCGATCTCGTGCGACAGGTAATTCGGCTGGATCGCCGGATCGACGAAGATGTCGGTCGATTTCGCGCGCACGTAACCGATGCTCTCGGGCCGATGCTGCCAGACGCCGCAGCTCATGCCCGGATAGTCGTCGAGCATGCCGACGAAGCCCTCCTTGTAGCTCGCCGGCGAAAACACCACCTGGAGATCGGCGCCGCTGATGTTCGGATCGGACTTCCAGAAGCAATAGGCAGAGCGACGGGCTCACGCCGATCACGCTCGGCCGGCCGGTGAGCCAGCGCAGAACCTGGCCGACCAAGCGCCGGTCCGCGGGTGATCTCGTTGATGGTGCTGCGAATTCTTCGCCCGCGCCACGATGCGGACCGAGCAATGGTCGCGGAAATTTTCGCCGACCGCCGGCAGGTCGTGCACCACGTCCGACACCGAGGCTTTGCAGAAGGCGGCCGCTGCCGACGCCGGAGAGCTGCAACAGCCGCGGCGAGTTGACCGTGCCGCCGCTGACGATCACCTCCTTGCGGGCCTTCACCTCATGGACGGTCCGGCTGCGCTCGTCGACGTAGCGAACCGCCACCGCCTTCTTGCCCTCGAACACGATCTTGAAGGCGCGCGCATGGGTGCGAAGATCGATCCGCCTGGACGTCTTCTGCGCCGGCAGCAGGTACATCCGGCCGGCGCTGCGGCGCAGGCCCCTGGTGGATGGAGCGTTGCAGATAGCCGACGCCGGGCTGCGACGCGCCGTTGTAATCGCGGTTGCGCGGGATGCCGAGGCCCTCGGCGCCGGCAATGAACGCTTCGCAGATCTCGTGCGGCCAATCGAGGTCGGTCACGGGGATCTTGCCGTCGCGGCCGCGATAGAGGTCGTCGCCATCGCCGATCCGGCGCTCGAACCGCTTGAAGTAGGGCAGCAGGTCGGCGTAGCCCCAGCCCGCGATTGCCGCGCTGCGCCCAGTTGTTGAAATCGTCCGCCTGGCCGCGGTTGATGATCATGCCGTTGATCGAGCTCGATCCGCCGACGGTGCGGCCGACCGGCATGATGACCGAGCGGCCGTTGACGCCGGGCGCCGGCTCGGTCTTGAACTGCCAAGTGTAGGCTTCATTGAACATGATCTTGATGAAGCCCGCCGGAATGTGAATGTACGGGTGCCGGTCGGGCGGACCGGACTCGAGCGCGCAGACCGTGACGCCGGGGTCTTCCGACAGGCGAGCGGCGACGATGGATCCTGCGGCGCCGGTGCCGACCACCACGTAATCGAAGGTCGATGTCGAGCGCGGCTGCTGATGCTGCGTCATTCCGATGTCGGTCCCGCATCCCTTGGCGCGGCCCATGCGCTCATAGCCGCTGCCAGCCCATGATGCATGCCGCCCGTCCGGGCTACAACTCGGGCGGCCGCATTCGGTAAGCTTTTGCCATGGCCTTAAAGCCGCTCACCCGCCTGCGCCGCATCTGCCTCGCGCTGCCGCAAGCCTATGAGCAGGAAACCTGGGGCGATGCGACGTTCCGCGTGCGCGGCAAGATTTTCGTGGTGGCGCGCGAGGACGACGAAGGCGACACCACGTTCTCATGCAAGGCGCCACCCGGCAGCCAGCACGTGCTGGTGAACGCCGACCCGCGGCGCTTCTACGTGCCGCCCTATGTCGGCCACAAGGGTTGGGTCGGCGTCCGCCTCGACGGCAAGCCCGATTGGGACGAGATCGCGCGCATCGTCGAGCGCAGCTATCGCCTGGTGGCGCCCAGGCGGCTCGTCAAATCCTGACGGTTGAGCGGGTAGGGGTAGGTGGGCAAAGGCGCACCCGGATCGGCGCTTCGAGCGTGCAGGCGCCGCGCCGTGCCCAGTTACACGTGGGCATCGCTCCGCGATGCCCACCCGACAAATTGTGCCTCGCTCACGCCCGCTGCGCGCTCCAGGTGCCAGAGCAGCGGTCGTTGCCGGAGCGGCCGGACCAGCGTCCGCTGCCCGAGCTGAGCGACAGGCGGCCGGAGCCGGAGGCGGACTTGCCCATGGCGGCGACGGTCACATGCACCCCGCCCTTCGGCGAGACGCGGCCGCCGGCGCGGACCAGCCCCGGGAACGAGACGTGGCCGTTGTTGATCTGGACCGGGAAATTGTAGCGGTCGCAGGCGCCGCGTTGCGTCACGATGGAAAGGCTCCACGCACCGTCATAGACGGTGCGGGCGGCCGCGCTGCCGGTCGCAGGCGCGGCGAAGATGCAGGCGAGAATGGCGGCACGGGCAATGTGACGGATCATGGTCATCCTCCCGGATGAATGTCTGCTCGGCGCCCCGGGATGCGGGACACCGCTGCGCCTTGGTCGCGCCCTGCGGCGAGAGGTTCAAGCCCGGGCGCGATTTTTTGCGGACGGCGACTTGGAATCTAAAGGCGGCGCTCGCCCATCGCCAGTAAGCCTTGGTATAGCCCGTCATGGCTTTTCGCTCGCGAAAACGCGCGGCGTTGGAAAAGGCCTGACGGAGAAAAACCTAGCGGACCTGCGTCGGCGACTGGGCCTGGCCGGACGTTCCGGCCGCGATGCCCGGGGCCGCGGAAGTCGAGGCGGTCCGTACCGGCCGGCCGGAATCGAACGCCATCAGGCACAGGGCGACCGCGGCCATGATCGCGAACAGCGGCCACATTCCCATCGTCGCAGTGTCGGGCTGTTGCGAGGCGCGCCGCAGGATCGGGTCATCGGTCTTGATATCCATCGTCACTCTCCACCGGGCTCAGAGGAAATTTGGGACCGCACGATTGGTTCCAGGTGTGGAACGGCAAAACTCCCCATAGAATGTGAGGATCGCCCCTCGAGTGTCGCAAGCGCGCCGGCCGAAAGGACCAACGGACATGCTGCCCTGCCAACGCGCGCTGTTCGACATCCCGCGCGAGGTCTGCTTTCTCAACGCCGCGTCCTACAGCCCGCTGCCGCTGGCAACGCAAGAGGCCGGCCGCAACGCGATGGCGCGCAAGGGCCGGCCGTGGCTGCTCGACAACGCTTTTGCGGCGCAGCAATACGAACGGGCGCGCCAGGCTGCCGCCCGCCTGATCAATGCCGCGCCGGAGGACGTGGCCCTGATCTCCTCGGTCGCCTATGGGGTCGCCACCGCGGGCAAGCTCGTGACCGTGCCGGCCGGCGCCCGCGTGCTGGTGCTGCAGGACGATCATGCCTCGCCGGTGCTGGAATGGCTGACGCGCTCCGAGGCCGGCGGCTTTAGGGTCGAGACCGTGCCGCGGCCGCTGGACGGCGACTGGACGGCGGCACTGCTTGCGGCGATCGAGCGCCTCAAGGCGCCACCGCTGGCGGTGGTGTCGATCTCCTCGGTGCACTGGTCCGACGGCGGGGCGGTGGACCTCGATCGCGTCGCGCCGGCGGTGCGCGCCCAAGGCGCGGCGCTCCTGATCGACGCCACCCACAGCGTCGGCGTGACGCCGCTCGACGTGCGTGCGCTCGATCCCGACTTTGTGGTGTTCCCGACATACAAGTGGCTGCTCGGGCCCTACGGCCGGGCCTTCCTCTATGTCGCGAGCCGCCACCAGGGCGGCATCCCGCTCGAGCAGACCAGCTCCGGCCGCCGCGCCGTCAACGCCGAGCAGGACGTCTACCTGCGCGACACCGGCTACGTCGCCGGCGCGCGGCGCTTCGACATGGCGGAACGCGATTTCTTCATCGCCATGGAGATGGCCTCGATCGGCATGGAGATGATGGCGGAGTGGGGCGCGCCGGCGGTGGCGGAACGCTGCGCCGCGCTGACCGCAGCGGCTCGCCGACGGCTTGCGCGGCAACTCGGTCGAGTTTCCGGATGCGCGCGTGCGCGCGCCGCACATTCTGAGCTTGGGCTTTCCGGACGGCATGCCGGACGGACTGGTGCAGCGGCTCGCCGCCGCGAACGTCCACGTCGCGCCGCGGCTCGGTCGCCTGCGCATCAGCCCGCATGTTTACAACGACGAGGCCGACGCCGACCGTTTCATCGACACGTTCCGGACGCTGATGCGTTAGGACGCAGGCACGCGCTAAGAGAGAGGTACGCTGATGCCGAAATGCTTCTACGTGGTGCGCGCCACGGTTTCCGACCCCGCCAGGCGGGCGGCGTTCGACGCGTGGTATCACACCGAACATCTGCCGCAGGCGGTGGCGGCGTTTGGCGCCGAGAAGGGCTGGCGGTTCTGGAGTGAGACCGACCCGTCGGTGCACCAGGCAACCTACCAATTCGCCGACCGGGCCGCGTTCGATCGCGTGGTCAATTCCGAGGCCATGAAGCGGCTGATCGCCGATTTCGATCGCGACTGGTCCGGCATTCCGCGCACGCGGGAAATCTTCACCCTGGTGGACGAGTGCGACGGTGGGGACGGGCGGGGATGAGGCATGCGCCGGATGTTCGACGAAAATTGTCGCCATGGTAACTTGGCTGCCGCAACGGCTGCCGTTCACAAGGCCCGTCCTGGGGAGATCATCATGTCCCGCATCACCCGCATTTTTCTGGCGTCCTGCGCGCTGTTCGCCGCGCCGCAACCTGCGTCCGCGCAACCGGCCTCGGCGTGGCCCGCCAGCGACGAGATCGGCATGGCCAACACGCTCGGCCCCGCGACCTGGAAGCGCTGCGCGCCGCATCTCGTCAATCCGCGCGCCAAGTCCTACGAGCTGTCGTTTATTCGCTCCAACACCATGCCGCAGTCGCCGTTCGCAACCCCGCACAAGGAGAACGCCAAGCCCACGGTCGGCATCCCGGGCAGCCGGCATGCCTTCAACACCGATGAGACGGTGAGCGACGACCCCGGCCAGCAGGGCACGCAGATGGACGCGCTCGGCCATTTCGCCGTGCTGCCGGAGAAATGGGACGGCAAGGGCGAGTTTCCGTCAGCCGGCGCGAAATATTACGGCGGCTTCACGCAATCGCAGGTCAAGCCCAGGCCGGATTCGCCGTTGCAGAAGCTCGGCATCGACAAGGCGCCGCCGATCGTCACCACCGCGGTGCTGCTCGACGCCAAAAGCCATCTCGGCAAGGGCAAGCCGATGGAGCCGGGCGCGCTGGTGACCGCCAGGGACATCGAGGCGATGCTGAAGGCGCAAGGGCTCGGCAAACGCGGCATCCAGCCGGGTGACGTGCTCTACGTCTACACCGGCTGGGGCGATCACTGGAAAGATCCGGACACCGAGAAGTTCTATTACACCAAGGGGCCGGGGCTGGCTTACGACGGCGCCAAGCTGATCGAGCAGAAGAAGGTGGTGCTGGTCGCGCTCGACAATCCGTTCACCGACCCGGTGCCGGATGGCATGCTGCAAGGCAAAGCCGCGCCGCCGGCCGGCGTGCCGGACGGGCTGCCGTTCGTGATCCATCATCACAATCTGGCGGTTGCCGGCATCCACAACATTCAGAACGCCAACCTCGGCGCGCTCGCCAAGGACAAGGTCTGGCTGTCGTGCACCATGATCCTGCCGCTGCGCACGCAAGGCGGCTCGGGCTCGCCGGTGCGCCCGGTCGCGATCGGCGCGCCGGGGCAATAGCAGCGGAAAGAGGGATCTAGCGGAAGCTACCCCACGCGCCGCCGCGCGCGGCCCAGCGGCGGTTGTCGTTCTGCCACGACCAGCCGAAGGAATTGTGATTGTAATTATCGTGGCGGTGGTCGAAGCGGTGGTCGGCGGGCGGCTTGCGGGCGACGACCTTGCGCTTCGGCTTCGCCGCCTGTGCCATGGCGTGGGACGGCGCATTGATCGGGGTCAGGTTGGGCGCGGCGGCGACCACCGCCGGCGAATTCATGTCGGGTTCCGGCGCCGAAGGCGCGGTCAGGGGCCCGCTGGCGGCGGTGTATTTGGCTGGCAGGCCATAGAAGCTGCTGCTGGCGATCGCCGGCGTTGCGGCTGGCAGATAGGCGTCGGCCACAAACAAAAACCCGAGCAGGAAAGTTCCCGCCACCGCGAAATACGCCAGAATCGGCATGACAGACACCCGTTGCGCGGGACAACGCGCGGCGGGGCGGTCAGTTCCGGCGGGAACCGCCGTGGTGGGCAATGAATGGTTAGCGCCAGCCGCCGCCGCCGTTCACATAGACGGTATCGGCGGTCATGAACGAACAGGCGTCCGAGCACATGAACAGCACCAGCTCGCCGATCTCCTCCGGCTCGCCGAAGCGGCCCATCGGGATATCGTCCAGGAACCTTTTGTACTGCTCGGGCGAGGTGGCGGCAGCGTCCTGGAACGGCGTCTTGATCGGCCCGGGCGAGATCGACAGCGCGCGGATGCCCTGGGAGACGTATTCGCGCGCTACGCCCATGGTCATGCTGACCACCGCGCCCTTGGCCGCCGCGTAATGCACCGAGCTGCCCGGCCCGCCGCGGCGGTGCGCCATGCTGGCGACATTGACGATCACGCCGAACTTGTTCTTGAGCATGTGCGGCAGCACCGCCTGCATGCTGTAAAGCGTGCCGTTGACGTTGAGATCGAAGGTCTTGCGCAGCAGATCGTCGTCGATCTCCAGGAACTTGGCGCGGCGGATCGCGGCGCCCGCCGAGTTGAACAGGAACTGCACGCTGCCGAACGCGTCGAGCGCGCGCTTGACCATGTCGTCGACCTGCCGGCGCGCGGTCACGTCGGTGGTCACCGCCAGCGCCTGGCTGCCCTTGCTATTGACCTGGGATGCGGTTTCGCGGGCGCCATCCTCGTTCTTGTCGGCGCACACCACGTTCGCGCCCTCGCGCGCGAAAATCAGCGCGGTGGCGCGGCCGATGCCGCTCGCGGCGCCGGTGATGACAATGGTCTTTCCGGCGAAATAGTCCGGCGTCTTGGGCATGGCCTGTCCCCCGTGGCGTGAGCGGCCATGGTGCACAGGGAATGGCGAATAGGGAATAGCGAATGGCGAATAGGGAAGGGCGCGATTGGGAATGGCGAAAAGCGAAGCGCCGCAATTCGCTATTCCCTATTCGCCGCCAATCAGCCGGCGGCGCGCGCCGCCGCTTCCGACTGCCGCCCGGCGGCGTAGCCCTCGTCGGTCAGGATGTAGCAGTAACGGTCGCGGTGATGCACGGTGATCCAGCGTCTTGCCACCGCGCTGTTGATGCCGCGCTGGAAATCGGAATCGCGCACGTCGAAGAAATGGATGCGCTTGAGCGTGCCGTTCGCCGGCACCCTGTGGCGGACGAAGATGCCGAGGATCTGACGGCCGGCTTCGTCGTCGGACAGCGGAAGAGGCATGGAACACCTGATCGGGGGAAGGACGATGCATAGTGCGCGCCCCGGCGCGCTCGTGCATGATCGGTTTGGATTTCGCCCACACTTATCCCCGCTGTTTGCGTCGCTCGGCTAGTGTCCCGAACCCGAAGTTCGCATGGTTGCGGGGCAAGCTCGTTTGCGAACTTCGGGTTCAAAGGAACACTAGAATCATTAGGTTGCTAGTGTCGCTTTGATTAGGAAGTTCGCTCGGGAGCGAGCTGAGAACTCGGGCGAACTTCCGAATGCGACACTAGCGTGATTGAATGGCGTTCCATCAGGGGTGGGCAATGACCGCTCGAACAATTTGCCTCGCCGTGGCCGTCGCGGCGCTGCTGTCCGCGCCGGCGCGGGCGCAGGATGCGCTGGTGACGCTGAAGGTGCTGAGCCCCGAGCTCGCGCTCGATCTCGCTCGCGCCGCACTCGCCGACTGCCGCAAGCGCGGTTATCAGGTCGCGGTGGCGGTGGTCGATCGTTTTGGTGTGACGCAAGTGGCGTTGCGCGATCGCTTCGCGGGCCCCCATACGCTCGCCTCGGCGACCGGCAAGGGCTGGACCGCGGTCAGCTTCCGCAGCAACACGTCCGAACTCGTTGCCGCCAGCCGCGAAGGCACGCCGCAGGCCGGCATGCGGCAGATCCCCGGCGCGTTGGTGCTGGGCGGCGGTGTCATCATCGAGGCGGCTGGCTCGCTGGTCGGTGGTATCGGGGTATCGGGCGCGCCGGGCGGCGAGGCCGACGAGGCCTGCGCCAAGGCCGGCATCGAAGCGGTGCGCGACCGGCTCGATTTCTAGGGAGAATGACCCATGCAGCGGCTGATGGCGTGGTTTGCAGGATGCGCGGCCCTGGTGCTGGCGATGCCGGCCGTGCCGGCGGCCGAGTTCCCGGTAAAGCCGGTCACCCTGGTGATCGGCTTTGCGCCGGGCGGCCCGAGCGACGTCATGGCGCGCATCCTGACCAAGCGGATGGAAGAGCTGCTCAAGCAGCCGGTGGTGGTGGAGAACCGGGCCGGCGCCGGCGGCGGCATCGCCGCCAACGCCGTCGCCCGCGCCACGCCCGACGGCTACACCATCCTGCTCGCGACCGGCTCCTCGCTCGCCATCAACGTCAGTCTTTACAAGAGCCTGGGCTATGACCCGGAGAAGGACTTCGAGCCGATCAGCCTGATCGGCACCCAGACCAATCTGCTCTATGTGCATCCGTCGCTGCCGGCGAGAACGCTCGCCGAGTTCGTCGCCCATCTCAAGGCCAACCCGGACAAGTACAGCTTTGGCTCGGGCGGCGTCGGCACCCCGGCGCATCTCGCCGGCGAACTGCTCAAGGTCGAGGCCAAGATTGACATGACCCATGCGCCGTTCCGCGGCACCGGCCAGGCGTTGCAGAGCGTGATCGGCGGCCATGTGCCGATCGCCTTCAACCCGCCGTCGCCGCTGTTACCGCATCTGCAAAGCGGCGCGCTGCGCGGCATCGCGGTGACGACCTTGCAGCGCACGCCGGCGCTCCCGGACACGCCGACCATTGCGGAAAGCGGCTATCCCGGCTTCGACGCCGCGACCTGGCATGCGGTGGTGGCGCCGGCGAACCTGCCCAAGGCCGTGGCGGCGACGCTGGTGCAAGCGCTCCGCTCGACCTTGGACGACGCGCAAACCAAAAAGGCGCTGACCGATCTCGGCGTCGACGTGGTCAACGGCGCGCCGGACGAGCTGCGCGCCTATATCAAGTCCGAAATCCCGAAATGGGCGAAGGTGATCACGGCGTCGGGCGTCAAGGCCGGCGACTAAGGGGCATACGATGGCAAAGCCGATCGAATACCGCGACGCGCCGCCCGAGGTCCGGGCGGTGTTTGACGATATCAAGCGGACCCGCAAGGTCGAGGACGTCAACAACTTCTGGAAATACCTGGCCAACGATCCCGCGACGCTCAAGCGGACCTGGCAAAGCATCAAGGAAATCATGGCGCCGGGCGCACTCGACCCGCTGACCAAGGAAATGATCTATCTCGCCGTCAGCGTCACCAATGGCTGCGCCTATTGTATCGCGAGCCACACCGCCGCGGCGCGCAAGGCCGGCATGAGCGACGCCATGTTCGGCGAGGTCATGGCGGTCACCGGCATGGCCAACGAAACCAATCGGCTGGCCAACGGCTATCGCGTGCCCGTCGACCCGGCGTTTGAGCCATAGCGGCAAGCCATCGGCAGCCCCGACCAGAAGGCCGAGGCTGCCGTACTCAGCTAACCCTACGCTACAATTCTACCGCGCGTTGCCCTGGCCGGTGGTCGTCGGCGCCGGCCGCGGCGTAGAAGCAGGCGGCGTCGTCGGGGTGTTCGCCGGCGGCGCCATGCCGGTGGTGGCCGGTGGCGCCGGGACGTTGCTTGCGGTGGTGTCGGTGCTCTGGCCGCGCGCGAACACAAAGACCAGAACCAGCGCCAAAACCACGGCGCCGGCGATCCAGCCCCACATGGCGTTGGAGTCGTTCATCTCGCTCATGCGGCGGCGCCGGATTTCGTCCTCTTGCAAGGGCGGTGAATCGTAACGCGGATCTTTGAACAGCGGATCGGACATGATCGCCTCCAAGGCTGGTGTCTCTATCCGACACAACGAATGGAACACGGCGCCGGTTCCCTGATCGGGGATGGGAGTTGTGCGCCGTGGGAACCGGACGGTGGAACCGATTTCGGCTACACCGTTGAACCCATGGACAAACCCCAGGTCACCATCTCCCAGGTTACCATCGCCGACGCCGCGGTTTTCGCGGCCCCTGCCGTGTTTGTCGTACTGTGGTCCTCGGGCTTCATCGGCGCCAAGTTCGGGCTGCCTTATGCCGAGCCGATGACCTTCCTCACCATCCGCATGGTGCTGGTGGTGGCGTTGCTCGGGCTGATCATCGCGCTGACGCGGCCGACCTGGCCGACCTGGATGGGCGTGCTGCACAGCGCGGTGGTGGGCGCGCTGGTGCACGGCGCCTACCTCGGCGGCGTGTTCGAGTCGATCGATCACAAATTACCGGCCGGCTTTGCCGCGCTGGTGGTGAGCTTGCAACCGATATTGACCTCGACGCTCGCCAACCGCCTGCTTGGCGAGCGCGTGGTGCCGCGGCAATGGATCGGCCTCGCGCTCGGCATCGCCGGAGTCTATCTGGTGGTGCACGACCGCACCGCGGGCACCTTCCCACCGGTCGCGTGGGTCGGCGCCACGGTCGCGCTGATCGGCATCACCATCGGCACGCTCTACCAGAAGCGCTTTGGCGGCGGCATCGATTGGCGCACCGGCTTCCTGGTGCAATACGCCGCCGCGGCCACGCTGTTTGCGATCGGGGCGTTCGGCTTCGAGACGCGGAACGTGCAATGGACCGGCGAGTTCGTGTTCGCGCTCATTTGGCTGGTGTTCGTGCTGTCATTCGGGGCGATCTGGCTGTTGTATTTCCTGATCCGGAGGCAAGCCGCGACCCGCGTCATCAGCCTGTTCTATCTGACGCCGCCGTTCACCGCGCTGATGGCCTGGGCGCTGTTCAACGAGCGGCTGGCGCCGCTGGCGCTGGTCGGCATGGCGGTTTGCGTCGCAGGCGTCGCCCTTGTGAACTGGCGTATCGCGCAGCCCGAAGCCCCGCCGGCGCCGAAATAAAGTTGCCATGGCCGGCATCGGCCGGGCTGCCGCGGTGTATATGGAATGGGGGGCATTTGCTGTTTTTGGAGGCTGCGATGCCGAAAATCCTGTTCGCATTTGCCGCAATTGTTGGGGCCACGCTGCTGGGATCCGGCCCAAGCACGGCCGTCGAGGGCCGCTATTGCGCCGTGGTTTTCAACGGTGAGGGCGCCGTCAAGGAAATTTGCCATTTCAACAGCTTCGAGGCCTGCCGGCTCGAGGTGGTCAACGGCAACCGCGGCACCTGTGGCAACAATCCGCGATGGGCGGGCGCGCAAGGCGAGGCGCCGCTGAAGCGCAAGCAGCGCCGGCATTGAAGCGGCGGTGAACGCGCCGCTCCGGAGGCGGCGCGCCGGACTGTTGACGAGCGCGGCGACCCGCCGCCAATGGAGGCCGACATGCCAAGAATCGCACCAAGAATCCCGCTGAGAATCCCACTTGCGATCGCAGCGATCGCCGGGACCGCGCTGCTGCTGAGCGCCGCGGACAGCCGCGCCGAATACTCGGCCTACGGCGTCGGACGCTACTGCGCGGTGTCTTCCAACGGGAACGGCAGCGTCAAGGAAATCTGCAACTTCAATGATTTTGAAAGCTGCCGGCGCGAGGTCGTCAGCGGCAATCGCGGCTGGTGCAACGACAATCCGCGTTTCAGCCCGCAATGGGGCGCCCGGGCCGCGGAGTGGCAACCGGCCGCGCACCGGTCGAAACGCAAGCATCGCTCCCGCTGACGGGCGTTAAAACACCACCACGCTGCGGATGCTTTCGCCCGAGTGCATCAGGTCGAAGGCGCGGTTGATGTCGGTAAGCGGCATCACGTGGGTGATCATCGGGTCGATCTCGATCTTGCCGTCCATGTACCAGTCGACGATCTTCGGCACGTCGGTGCGGCCCCTGGCGCCGCCGAAGGCGGTGCCCTTCCACACCCGGCCGGTCACCAGCTGAAACGGCCGGGTCTTGATCTCGGCGCCGGCCGGCGCCACGCCAATGATGATGCTTTCGCCCCAACCGCGGTGGCAGCACTCCAGCGCGGCGCGCATCAGCTCGACATTGCCGACGCACTCGAAGGTGTAGTCGGCGCCGCCGATCTGGTCGGCGGGCGTCTTGGTCAGGTTGACGATATAGGGCACCAGGTCTGAGCCGATTTCCTTCGGATTGACGAAGTGGGTCATGCCGAAGCGCTCACCCCATTGCTTCTTGTCGTTGTTCAAGTCGACGCCGATGATCATGTCGGCGCCGGCAAGCCGCAGCCCCTGGATCACGTTGAGCCCGATGCCGCCGAGCCCGAACACCACGGCCTTGGCGCCCGGCTGCACCTTGGCGGTGTTGAGCACCGCGCCGATGCCGGTGGTCACGCCGCAGCCGATGTAGCAGACCTTGTCGAACGGCGCGTCCTCGCGGATTTTCGCAACCGCGATCTCCGGCAGGACGGTGAAGTTCGAAAACGTCGAGCAGCCCATGTAGTGGTGGAGTTTCTTGCCGTCGAGCGAAAAGCGCGACGTGCCGTCGGGCATTACGCCTTGGCCTTGGGTGCCGCGGATCGCGGTGCAGAGGTTGGTCTTGCGCGAAAGGCACGACGGGCACTGCCGGCATTCCGGGGTGTAGAGCGGAATGACATGGTCGTCCTTCTTCACCGAGCCCACGCCCGGTCCGACCTCGACCACGACGCCGGCGCCCTCATGACCGAGGATCGCCGGAAACAGCCCCTCCGGGTCCTTGCCGGACAGGGTGAACTCATCGGTGTGGCAGATGCCGGTGGCCCTGATCTCGACCAGCACCTCGCCGGCCTTTGGCCCTTCAAGCTGCACATGGGTGACCGCAAGCGGCTTGCCCGCCTCGAACGCCACCGCCGCACGCACATCCATGGTTTGATCCTTTAACTGCCCGGCTTTTGCATCATCAACTGGGTCTGGGTCACCACCGCGGCGAGCTTGCCGTCGCCGCGGGTGATGCGGGTCTGCCAAACCGTGGTGGTGCGGCCGCGGTGCAGCGGCGTGCATTCCGCCTTGGCGACGTCGCCCTGCGGGATCGGCGCAAAGAAATTGGTCTTGCTCTCGATCGTCGCGGTCGAGCCGCCGGCGGCCGGCAGGTTCGCGGTCGCCGCCGTGCCGCCGAGGTTGTCGGCGAATGCCATCAGCGCGCCGCCGTGCAGCACTTTGTTGCGGTTGGTGAGCTCCGCGGTGACCGGCATTTCGCCGGTGACCTTCTCGGGCGAGACGTGGGTGATGATCATGCCCATCAAGCCGGCAAACGGCGGCTGCTCATCGGGGCGCATCGCGAAATTCCGGGACGAGGGCTTGTCGCTCATGATGGTTGGCTTGCCATAGCGCCTAGCGGCCGGCAAGCCACGTCGAGGCAAGCGAAAGGTCCTGCTCGGTCAGGCCGTGGCCGGCTTGCAGCACCTCGTAGCTCACGTCGGCGCCGGCCTCGCCGAGCATCGCGGCGAGCAGGCCGGCGCGATCGACCGGGATCAGCTCGTCGTAGCGCCCGGCGATCAGCAGCACCGGGATGCCGCGCAGGTCCGGCAGCGGCCGCGGATCGAACGGCAGCATGGCGCGCAGGATGATCGCGCCGGCAAGCAGTGAAGGCTCCTTGAGCAGCAGCGACCACGCGATGTTGCCGCCGTTGGAATAACCAAGCGCGATCGGCTTGCCGAGCTGGTAGGCCGTGCCGGCGCGTTGCACGAAGCCCGCGAGCTCGGCGGTGCGCGCCGTGAAGTCGTCGAGGTCCCAGACGCCGTCGGGCGAGCGCCGGAAGAACCGCGTCAGGCCCTGCTCGTCCACCCGGCCGCGCGGCGACAGGATCGTTCGACCGCTGGCAATGCGCTGCGCCAGCGGCACAAGGTCGTGCTCGTCGCCGCCGGTGCCGTGCAGCAGCAGGAGCGGCGGGCGGGCGGCCTCGCGCCCCGGAATGAAGCGATGCACAAAGCCAAGGTCGGTCGGCATTTCGCTCATGGTCCGTCCTCAGACCTTGCGTTGCATGGCGTTCCAGTGGCGTTCGAGGTTCGCGATCAGCGCCGGGCTGAAATGGCAATAGGCCTGCTCGCGGGCGTATACCGCGACGTAGCGGCGGAACGTATCGAGCGGCTCCTGGCCGATGCGGAAGGCGCGGCGGTTCGATACCGCGCTGACCACGCCGGAGTTGGTCATGGCGTCGATCAGCGCGGCCAGCGCCTCATCCATCTGCTCGGGCGGCACGATCTCGTCGCAGATCATGCGCCCTTCCGGGCTGTCGCAATCGAGCCGCCGCCCCATCATGATCGCCTGGCGCGCCACCGCGTTCCCCACGAAGCGCGGCAGTCGCATGTTGGAGGCGCCCGGGATGATGCCCTCCTTGCGCGCCGGCAAGGTCATATAGGCGTCTTTCCCGGCCAGCACGTAATCCATCACCAGCAGATGCTGGCAGCCGCCGCCGATGGCGAACTTGTCGACCGCCGCGATCCAGGGCTTTTCGGCCGTCGTACCCGCGGTGTCGTCCGGCACGGCGTCGGGGCGCGCGAGGCCGCGGAAAATCTTGTGTTCGAAGCCGAGCAGATGGTCGATGTAGAACAGATACGGGATCTTGCCTTGGTACAGCAGCGTCAGATTGATGCCGGACGAGAACACGCGCTGGTATTTCGGATTGTCGACCGCGCCGCCGCGCAGTACGGCGATCTGAGTCTGCGGATCGAGGATCGCAAGGTCGACCGCGGCCTCGATGTCCGAAAGCCACTCGTAATCCATGGCATTGAGGAATCGCGGGCGCCTGATCTCGACGATCGACGCCTTGTCGACCCGTGTAATGAACGCGCCGCCGAGATCGACCGATCCTTCTTTCGTAAGACGAGCCAGCTTGTCCTGCCAACCCGGGAGCGGTTGCAGCATGGCGTGGCAAAGATGCTGCCCGCATCCCGGGTCGGCCAGCACATGGGCGAGGAACAGGCCCTGGTCGACTTCCCGGCCTTCCTTGTCGCTGAGCATCAACGGTGCTTCGTCCGCCAGTTGCTTGTCCGTCGGCGCCAGGCCCGGCACGAGCTTGGCGGCGCCGCGGACGAGTTGTGCAACCCGCACGAATTTCTTCCGGTTACCGGTTAGCCGGTCGTAGAGTGTCGCCGCGTGCGCCGCGAGATAACGCTCGCGCAGCTCCCGCTCGCACATTTGCATGAAAGCCGCGGTCGCGATCTGATCCGGGCCGCGCTTCCCCTTGGCCGGCATTCGCGCGAGAAGCCGTGCGCCGGCGACCCAGAATTTTGAGCAGGCGGCGCTGTCAGCGCGGAAGTTCCTGCCAATGCGGGGCATGGTGTCGAGCCACTCAACCGCGAGCTTCGGCGGGATCCCGGCGCGCTCGACCACCGTGGGTGCGAATGCAAATCCGTGATCGCGGGCGGCGCTCTTGGCAGGCGGCATTGCTTGGTCCCCGGCGGGCTCGACGGATGGCGCTTCCGCTGAAATGATATCGCCGCCCATCGAAGCCGCAAACGGCCATGAAGCTCGATCTCACGAACTATGCGCCCTACGGCCTCGAGCCGATCGAGAAAGCCTCGCGTGACGAGCTCACGGCATTGCAGCTCCAGCGCATGCAATGGTCGCTCAAGCATGCCTACGACAACGTACCGGCAACCCGCGCGAAGTTCGACCGGGCGGGCGTCAAGCCCGGCGACCTGAAGACGCTGGCCGACCTGGCGCGCTTCCCCTTCACCTCGAAGGCCGACCTGCGCGACAATTATCCGTTCAGAATGTTCGCGGTGCCGCGCGAGCGGATCGTGCGCATCCACGCCTCGTCCGGAACCACCGGCCGGCCGACCGTGGTGGGCTATACCCAGGACGATCTCGACACCTGGACGCATGTCATGGCGCGCTCGCTCCGCGCGGGCGGGGCGCGCCCCGGCATGAAGGTGCACGTCGCGTTCGGCTACGGCCTGTTCACCGGCGGGCTCGGCTTGCACTACGGCGCGGAGAAGCTCGGTTGCACGGTGATCCCGGTGTCGGGCGGCATGACCGAGCGGCAGGTGCAGTTGATCGTCGATTTCGAGCCGGACATCATCGCGGTGACACCGTCCTACATGCTGGCGATCCTCGACGCTTGCCGCGGCCAGGGCGTCGATCCGCGCAAGACCTCGCTCAAGATCGGCGTGTTCGGCGCCGAGCCCTGGACCAATTCGATGCGCGCGGAGATCGAGGATGCGTTCGACATGCATGCCATCGACATCTACGGCCTGTCGGAGGTGATCGGCCCGGGCGTCGCGAACGAGTGCATCGAGACCAAGGACGGGCTGCACATCTGGGAGGACCATTTCTACCCGGAGGTGATCGATCCGGGATCCGGCCGGGTGCTGCCGGACGGCGAGCGCGGCGAGCTGGTGTTCACATCGCTGACCAAGGTCGGCATGCCTGTGATCCGCTACCGCACCGGCGACCTGACGCGTCTCCTGCCGGGCACGGCGCGCGGCATGCGGCGCATGGAGAAGGTCACAGGCCGTACCGACGACATGATGATCGTGCGTGGCGTCAATGTATTCCCGACTCAGATCGAGGAGCAGCTTTTGCGCTGCGACGGCTTGAGCCCGCACTACCTGATCGAGCTGCGGCGCGACCAGCGGCTCGACGTGCTGCGGCTCTTGGTCGAGGCGCGGGCGCAGGCCACCGACCCGGCCTCACGCGCGGCGCAGGCTGCGCTGCTGACCGGCCACATCCGGGCGACCATCGGGCTTGGCGTCGACGTCGTGGTCGGCGATCCGGGCTCGATCGAGCGTTCCGCCGGCAAGGCGAAGCGGATCAACGACCTGCGCCCAAAGGAGTAGGCGCCATCAGTTGGGCCTTGCAGAAAAATGCACCCCCGGATCACCGGTGGATCACCGGGGGTGCCGATCGTCGGGTGGTTCGGCTGACGAAACAGCCTACTTCGGCTGCGGCACGATCCGGATATAGGGCTTCGGCGCCTTCCAGCCGGACGGATATTGCTTCTTGGCGTCGTCGTCCGACACCGAGCCCGCGATGATCACGTCCTCGCCGTGCTTCCAGTTCACCGGGGTGGCGACCTTGTGCTTGGCGGTGAGCTGCAGCGAATCGATCACGCGCAGCACCTCGTCGAAGTTGCGGCCGGTGGTCATCGGATAGACCAGGATCAGCTTGATCTTCTTGTCCGGGCCGATGACGAAGACGTTGCGGACGGTCTGGTTGTCGGCCGCGGTGCGCTTGGCCGGGTCGCCCGACACCGCCGCCGGCAGCATGCCGTAGAGCTTCGACACGTTGAAGTCGACGTCGCCGATCATCGGATAGTTCGGGGCAAAGCCCTGCGTCTCCTTGATGTCGGCCGCCCAGCCGGAGTGCTTGTCGACCGGATCGACCGACAGCCCGATGATCTTGACGCCGCGCTTGTCGAACTCCGGCTTGATCTTGGCCATGTAGCCCAGCTCGGTGGTGCACACCGGCGTGAAGTCCTTGGGGTGCGAGAACAGCACCGCCCATTTGTCGCCGATCCAATCGTGGAATTTGATCTTGCCTTCGGTGGTCTGCGCCTCGAAATCGGGCGCGGTGTCGTTGATCGCAAGAGCCATGGCAAACCTCCTGATAGACGCCGCCCCCGACGCCGGGTGAATTCGCGCTGCAGTGTGCATCGCTGCGTTTGCGGAGGCAATCGAGGGTGACATATAGGCGCCGGCGGCGCGGAGATAAGGCACTGATATTCCAAAGAATTGAACCGCCGGGAAACGCCAGTGCCGGAATTGCCGCGCCGGTAGCATGGGATTTGCAACGCTGCTAGACAACGTGACCGACTGAGCCAGGGCAGGCATGTTCAAGCGTATCCTGATCGCCAACCGGGGCGAGATCGCCTGCCGGATCATCCGCACCGCGCGAGCGATGGGCATCGAGACGGTCGCGGTCTATTCCGAGGCCGACCGCGACGCGTTGCATGTCGAGATGGCGGACCGGGCGGTTGCGATCGGGCCGCCACCCGCCGCTGACAGCTATCTGGTGATCGACAAGATCGTCCAGGCCTGCCGCGACACCGGCGCGGAGGCCGTGCATCCCGGCTACGGCTTTCTCTCCGAGCGCGAGGCATTTGCCATGGCGCTGGCTGCGGCCGGCATCGTGTTCATCGGCCCCAATCCGAAGGCGATCGCCGCCATGGGCGACAAGATCGAGAGCAAGAAGGCGGCCGCCGCCGCCAAGGTCTCGACCGTGCCGGGCCATCTCGACGTCATCGCCGACGAGCAGCAGGCCAGGACGATCGCCGAGCAGATCGGTTATCCGGTGATGATCAAGGCCTCGGCCGGCGGCGGCGGCAAGGGCATGCGGATCGCGCATTCGGCAGCCGAAGTCGCCGAGGGCCTGGCGCGCGCCCGCTCCGAGGCAAAGTCGTCGTTCGGCGACGACCGCGTGTTCATCGAGAAGTTCATCGTCAATCCGCGCCATGTCGAGATCCAGGTGCTGGGCGACAAGCACGGCAATGTCATCCATCTCGGCGAGCGCGAATGCTCGATCCAGCGCCGCAACCAGAAGGTGATCGAGGAGGCGCCGTCGCCGCTGCTCGACGAGGCGACGCGCCGCAAGATGGGCGAGCAGGCGGTCGCGCTCGCCAAGGCGGTCGGCTACGACAGCGCCGGCACGGTCGAGTTCGTCGCCGGCCAGGACAAGAGCTTCTATTTCCTGGAGATGAACACGCGGCTGCAGGTCGAGCATCCGGTCACCGAGCTTGTCACCGGCATCGACCTGGTCGAGCAGATGATCCGCATCGCCGCCGGCGAGAGGCTCGCGCTCAAGCAGAGCGACATCAAGCTCACGGGCTGGGCGGTCGAAAGCCGCGTCTATGCCGAGGACCCGTATCGCAACTTCCTGCCCTCGACCGGCCGGCTGACGCGCTACCGCCCGCCGGCCGAGACGTCGCTCGACGGCGTCACGGTGCGTAACGACACCGGCGTCACCGAGGGCGGCGAGATTTCGATCTGGTACGATCCGATGATCGCCAAGCTTGTCACGCATGCGCGCACGCGCGATGCCGCGATCGCCGCGCAGACCAACGCGCTCGATGCCTTCGCGATCGACGGCATCCGCCACAACATTCCGTTTCTGGCGGCGCTGATGCGGCATCCGCGCTGGCGCGCGGGCAAGCTCTCGACCGGCTTCATTGCCGAGGAATACCCTAACGGCTTTCGGCAACAACCGGCGGCCGGCGAGGCGGCGCTAAAGCTCGCGGCCATCGCCGCCGCCATCGACCATGTCCTGGGCGAGCGCAAGCGCCGGATTTCCGGCCAGATGACCGGCCGCGCGGTGGTCCGCGACCGCCGCCGGGTGGTCCGGCTGGGCGAGGCCGAGATCACCCTCGATGTCGGCCGCGAGACCTCCGGCATCGCCATCCATGTCGTCGACGCCAAGGGCGACGTCGGCCCGGCCCGCGTGCTGGTTTCGACCTGGAAGCCCGGCGAGCCGGTGTGGAGCGGCATGGTCGACGGCGAGGCGATCGCGGTGCAGGTGCGGCCGGTCGCCAACGGCTTCCGGCTCGCCCATCACGGCGTCGAGACCCAGGCGTTGGTCTACACCGAGCGCGAAGCCGCCGCGGCGCGGCTGATGCCGGCAAAGCAGGCGCCGGACACCGGCAAGGCGTTGCTGTGTCCGATGCCGGGCCTGGTGCGCTCGATCGACGTCAAGGAGGGCCAGGAGATCAAGGCCGGCGACATGCTGGCCGTGGTCGAGGCGATGAAGATGGAAAACGTGCTGCGCGCCGAGCGCGACGCCACGGTGAAGTCGATCAAGGTGAAGCCCGGCGACAGCCTCGCGGTCGACGCCGTGATCATGGAATTCGCCTAAGGTAATAAAGAGACGAACCTGGAATCCGGCGCGAGCCTGAACTCGCCTTCACGTTTGCGCCGTGCCAGGATCGCCGCATGGTTCAGACCGAGCCGCGCCCGCAAGCTCGCCGTCTCGCGCCGCTGCCGTTCTTGTTCGGCGTGCTGGCGGTCTACGCGCTGAGCTTCGGCTCGCAGGTGCTGCTGTCGCCGCCGGTGACCGCGCGGCTCAGCGTGATGCCGTTCGTGCTGGCGCAGGCCGCGCTGATCGGCCTCTGGCTGTGGCTGCACGCGCTGCGCCTGCGCGACGCCGGCCGCAGCAGCGGCCTCGCGGTCGGCATCGCCGCGGTCTATGTGCTGGAGGTCGTGCTGTTCACCATCCTGATCTGGCTGATCCTGTCGTCGGCCGGCGCGACCAATGACGGCGCCGGCCGCGAAGCCACCATCCTGCACCTGTTTGTCGTTCTGTATTTTCTGTCGTTGATGACCGGCGATCCGAATCTTGGCGCGCTGCAAGTCTGGATGACGGGCTTTCTGGTCCTGATGGCGGTGCCGGTCGTGATCGCCGTGGTGTTCTCGCTCTGGACCGCGACGCGGCCGCGCATCGCCAACCGGTCATGACGCCGCATTTCGCCTATGGTGCCAATATGAGCCGGGCGGTGATGCGCCGCTACGCGCCGGGCGCCCGCGCGCTGGGCCGCGCCGAACTGCCCGGCCATCGCTTTGTCATCACCACCGACGGCTACGCCTCGGTCGAGCCTTGGCGCGGCTCGTCGGTGCACGGCGTGTTGTGGCAGATCACGCCGCGCGACCGGGTCTCGCTCGACGCCTGGGAAAACGTCGATGGCGGTCTCTATCGTGCCGCGACGCTGGCGGTGACATGTGAAGGCCGGCGCCGGCCGGCGCTGGTCTATCTCGCCCGGTCCGGCCGCGACGGCCGGCCGAAACCGGGCTACATCGAGCTGGTGGTTGCAGCGGCGCGCGAATGGACGCTGCCCGAGGATTACATCAACTCGTTGCAAATGTGGTCGCCACGGCGTGGCGCCGACGCGCGCAAGATCGGGGAATTCCGGTGAGCACCGAGGTCGTCTGTCATGTCGTGATCCACGGCCGCGTCCAGGGCGTGGGCTATCGCGCGTTCGTCGAGGACGAGGCCCTGCGCCTCAACCTGCAAGGCTGGGTGCGCAACCGCCGCACCGGCAGCGTGGAGGCGCTGTTCGCGGGCCCACCCGAAGCGGTCGACGCCATGGTCAAGCTTTGCCGCAAGGGGCCGCCCGGCGCGCGCGTCGAGCGTATCGAGCGCCGCGCCGCCAGCGCCGACGATCTGACGCTGTGCCAGACCGGCCGCGGTTTCGCGGTACTGCCGACGATCTAGATCGGGGAAGATGTTCCGCCGTCAGAAGTGGCCGTAGAGATCGTCGAGATAGCGCGACGTGGTGTCGGCGAACGGCCCGGCTACCACAAAAAAGACCACTCGCTGCTCCGGCACGCAGCGGATCGAGGCGATGGTGTCGCCGCGCTTGCCCGACATCGTCTGCGATCCCGGGTCCCTCGGATCGAAGCCGGCGCGGAATATCGCCATCTGGGCGTGGCCGAGACAGTCGCGCGCCAACTCGCTCATCGCCTTCCACCGCGTGGCGATCGTGATGTCGGCGGCAGCGATCGCAGGCGTCGCCGCCAGCAAGGCCAGAGCCAACCCGCCGCGTGTGCCAATGCTCATGATGTGCCTCACGCTTAACGTCGATTTACCATGACGGCCGCGGCCGCGGCCGGCGATCGGATAACGTGCCGCGCGCGAATTGTTTCCGGAATTTACGGGTCGAACAGCGCGGCGAACTCTTGCCGCAGCATCGCGTCGACCGCGCCCATCGACACCGGATGGCCGAGGTCGGCGAGGCTCGTGACGCCATAGCGCGCATCGGATACGCCGCATGGCACGATGCCGGAAAAATGCGCAAGCTCCGGCGCGACGTTGAGCGCGATGCCGTGCAGCGTCACCCACTTGCGAACGCGGATGCCGACGGCGGCGATCTTGTCCTCGCGGCCCCGGCCCTGATCCGGTCGGCGCACCCAGACCCCGATGCGATCGGCGCGCCGCTCGCCGCGGACGTTGAAGGCCTTCAGCGTGCGGATGATCCACTCCTCGAGCGTGGCGACGAACGCCCGCACGTCGGGCTTTCTGCGGTTGAGGTCGAGCATGACATAGGCCACGCGCTGGCCGGGCCCGTGATAGGTGAATTGCCCGCCGCGGCCGACCCGATGGACCGGAAAGCGCGCCTCGATCAGCTCCTGCGGTTTGGCGCTGGTGCCCGCGGTGTAGAGCGGGGGATGCTCGAGCAGCCAGACCAGTTCGGGCGCCTCGCCGGCGGCGATGGCGGCGACGCGGTCGTCCATTTCGGCGAGCGCGCGCTCGTAGTCCACCGGCCGTCCACTCATCCGCCATTGCACCGGCGGCGCGCCGGCCGCGGGCTTCAGCGCCGCATCGAAATCGGTGTCGGGCAGGGTGCGGATATTAACCACTCATTCACCATACCATGTTGACCTGAGGCTGGTTGCGGCCGCTTGGCAAAGGATTCTGATGTCCACCCTCGAAAAGGTCTCGCTCGACATCCAGGTGGTGCTCGGCACCACCGACATGCCCATCCACCAGGTGCTCCGGCTCGGCCGCGGCGCCATCATCGAGCTCGACGCCACCGAGGACGACGAGGTCCGGATTCTCGCCAACAACTTTCCGGTCGCCAGGGGCACGGTGGTGGTGCAAGGCAACCGCATTGCGGTCGAGGTCAAGGAGTTGCTACCGCGCACGTCCGACGGACGCTAGGTCCCACCCACGACCCATTGCGCCGGTCGTTTCGGGCGCTGCCCTTGTCGCGCCTGCCCCAATTTGTTACATCGCCATGGCCTCGACGCCGTGCCGCACGGACGGCGTCCACTCCCCGAGCGGTCGTGGCGGAACTGGTAGACGCACTAGCTTGAGGTGCTAGCGCCGCAAGGCGTGGGAGTTCGAAGTCTCCCCGACCGCACCAACCTCTATACCTGTCGCCTTATCGGCTCGACCGGGCGGGCGCGTTCGTGGTTTTGCCGCATGATAGGGCAGGGACCGCAGTCGCAACCGCAGGCGTCGCAAAGCATCCCATGACGCAACGTCGCATTCTGATCGCCGGCGCTGGCATTGGCGGGCTGACGGCCGCGTCCTGCCTGATGCAGGCCGGCCATCACGTCGAGGTTTACGAGCGGGCCCCGGCGCTCGGCGAAATCGGCGCCGGCATCCAGATCAGCGCCAACGCCATGCACGTGCTGCGGCACCTCGGCCTGGAGCAGGCCATCACGCAAATCGGCGTGCGCCCGGGCGCCTACGTGTTCCGGCTGCACGACACCGGCGAGGTGATCCAGCGCTTCTCGCTGTCGGACGAGCATCTGCGGATGCACGGCGCACCCTACACGCAGCTGCACCGCGCCGATCTGCACGACGTGATCGCCGCCCGCGCGCGGACGCTCGATCCGGATGTCGTGCGGCTCGATCACACTGTCACCGGATTCACCGAGCACGACGACGGCGTCGAGCTCCACTTCGCCAACGGTGCGACGGCACGCGGCGATCTGTTGATCGGCGCCGATGGGTTGAAATCAGTGGTGCGCCGACAGTTGTTCGGCGACGGGCCGGCGACTTACACCGGCGACGTCGCCTGGCGCGTCCTGGTGCCGGCCGACAAGTTGCCGCAAGGCCTGTTCGAGCAGGTCATGACCTTGTTCCTCGGGCCGGAAGGCCACGTCGTCTGCTACTTCCTGCGCGGCGGCGCGCTGCTCAACTGGGTCGGCATCGTCGAGACCGACGACATTTCCGAGGAGTCCTGGACCATCAAGCTGCCCTGGCAGCAGCTCAAGGACCATTACCGCGGCTGGCATCCGATGGTACAGGCCGTGATCGACGCCGCCGATAAGGACCAGTGCTATCAATGGTCGCTGTTCGACCGGCCGCCGATCCGCGAATGGAGCAGCCGGCGCGTCACGCTGCTCGGCGATTCCGCACATCCGACCCTGCCGTATCTGGCCCAGGGCGCGGCGATGGCGATCGAGGACGGCGCCGTGCTGACGCGGGCGCTCGCCATGACCGATTCGATCCCGGAGGCCTTGCAGATCTACCAGCGCAATCGGGTCGATCGCACCGCGCGCATCGTGCTGCAATCGAGCGCCAACCGCGAGCTGTTCCATCTGAAGTCGGAGGCCGAGATCAGGTCGCGCTTCGCCACCCGCGACGAGGGTGAGGACCGCAACCGCTGGCTCTACTCGTACAATCCGTTGACGGTGGCGCTGACATAAGCAAGCGGCATCGCCGCCGAGCGGTTGCGGACCTCAGGGCTTTTTTGCCTCGACGTGGACGATGCGAAAGCCGCGCTGCTTGAGCTCGCGCAGGAAACCCGGAAGCATGGCCGCGGTCTGGGGCTGGGTGTCGTGCAGGAGCACGATGCCGCGTCGCGCGGCCGCCACGCGCTGCATCAGCAGCGCGCGCTGATGGCCAGGCGACATCCTGTTCCAGTCGCTCCCCCATAGGTCGGCTCCGAACACGGCGATGCCGCGCTGGGCCAGCATCGCCAACAGCGCCGGGCTCGAGGCAAAGCCCGGAAAACGGAAGAATGGCGTGCGCGGGCCGGCGCCCGGCTCGCCATAGGCCGCAGCATCCACCGCCGCGATGCCGAGATCGATCTCGGCCTCGGCGCGCGGCAGCGGCATGGTGTTCAGGAGCTTGTGCGCGTAGCTGTGGTGGGCAACGGTGTGGCCGTCGGCTGCGACGCGCTTGGCCAGCGCCGGATGGGCCGCGGCATTGCGGCCGAGCATGAAGAAGGTCGCCCGCACGCATTCCTGCTTGAGCGCGGCCAGCACCCGCTCGGTCGGCCCGGGCCAGGGGCCGTCGTCGAAGGTCAGCACCAGTTCGTTCGGCTCGAGCGGCAGCGTTGCGGGGAATTGCTTGCGGCCGACCGGGCCGGTGGTCGCCGGATCGATCGCCAGCACGCGCGCGGTGCCGAGCGCGCCGGGATGATCGGGGCATTCAGCCGCCATGGCCGGCCGCAACGCCAGCACCAGCAGTGCGAGCACAAAGATCGATCGCAGCATGCGCCGCACTTGAGCCGATCACGGCCGGGCTCGCAAGCCGGCGGTTGATCGCAATCGCCATGACGCGATTGCAATGACGCGATTGCCATGACGCGATTGCCACGGCGAAGGTCGCGGCGTACAAGCGCCCGAATTCCACCTCGCAACTGTGCGACGGCCAAGCGGCATGCTCGAAAACCAAGACATGACCGCGCCGGCGTTCCGCGACGAGGACGGCGCGGTCCGGCCGGAATTCCTCGATCGCGTGCGCACCGGCATCGAGCGCCGCGACGCGGCGGCGTTGCAGCAGCTGGCCGGCGACCTGCACGAGGCCGACACCGGCGACCTGATCGAGGCGCTCGACACCGAGCTGCGGCCGGCCTTCGTCGAGCTGATGGGCCGCGAATTCGACTATCGCGGCGCTCACCGAAGTCGACGATGCGGTGCGCGAGGAAATCCTCGAAGAGGTGACGCCGAAGGCCATCGCCGAGGGCGTCCGCGGGCTCGAATCCGACGACGCGGCCTACATCCTCGAGGACCTGCCGGCCCAGGAACAGGCCGAAATCCTCGAGCAATTGCCAGCGCAGGAGCGCGGCGAGCTGGAGCGCATCCTGCACTATCCGGAGGCCTCCGCCGGGCGCCGGATGCAGACCGAATTCATCGCCGTGCCGCCGGATTGGACGGTCGGCCACACCATCGACCACATGCGCGAGACCGTCGACCTGCCGGACCGCTTCTTCGAGCTCTACGTGGTCGATGGCGCGCGCAAGCTTTTGGGCGCGGTCGCGCTCGACCGGCTGCTGCGCACCAAGCGGCCGGTGTCGATCGCCGATCTGATGGATCCCGATCGCAGGCGGGTGCGCGCGACCGAGGACCAGGAGGAGGTGGCGCGCACCTTCGAGCGCTACAACCTGGTGGCGGCGCCGGTGGTCGACGACGGCGAGCGGCTGGTCGGCGTCTTGACCTTCGACGACATCGTCGACGTCATCGAGGAAGAGGCCGAAGAGGACATCAAGGCGCTGGGCGGCGTCACCCGGCACGAGGAGCTGTCGGATTCGGTGTGGACCATCGCCCGCGGCCGCTTTCCCTGGCTGCTCGCCAATCTCGCCACCGCGCTGCTGGCGTCCTGGGTGATCCGGCAGTTCGAAGGCTCGATCGAGAAGATGGTCGCGCTCGCGGTGCTGATGCCGATCGTCGCCAGCATGGGTGGCAACGCCGGCACGCAGACCATGACCGTGGCGGTGCGGGCGCTGGCAACGCGCGATCTGTCCGACACCAACGCCTGGCGGGTGGTGCGGCGCGAGCTGCTGGTCGGGGTCATCAACGGGCTGTGCTTTGCGGTGATCATGGGCAGCATCGCGGCCGCCTGGTTTCACGTCACCGATCTCGGCCTGGTGATCGGGCTCGCCATGGTGTGCGTGCTGGCGGCCGCGGCGCATCGGTGGCATCGCCATCCCGCTGGCGCTGATCCGGCTCGGCGTCGATCCGGCGCTCGCCTCCGGGCCGTTCGTCACCACGGTGACCGACGTGGTCGGATTTTTCTCGTTCCTCGGCATCGCCACCCTGTGGTTTGGGCTGAGATGACGCGATCCCGCATGGCAGCGCCGAGGGTTGCAGCCAGTGAGACGGCGTTAACCAGTCGGCTCTAGCTTCCCTTCAATTCCAAGGGGTGGCCGGGCGGGCCGTTGATGATGCGTATCGCAGTTCTCGATCAGCCGGCGCCGACGCGCCGGCTGGCGGCGCCGCGTCTGGTGGCGCTGTTTGGTCTGTTCGTGCTGAGCGCCGCGTTCTTCTGCGCCATCGCCGGCTACACCATGGTGCGCCAGGCCGACGAGCGGCAGGCGCTGGAGCGGCGCGCCGTGCTGCTCAGCGCCATCGCCGACGTCCGCAACGCCGGTGTCAACTTCGCTGCGATCGAGCCGCGTCACCTCAGCTACATCGAACGCGTCGCCGGGCTCAAGGATCTACGCTTCGAGGCGGAGCCGCAGCCGGGTGTTCGCGAGCTGCAATCCGTGCTCGACGGCCACGGCCGCATCATCGGCTGGTTCAGCTGGCTGCCCGACCGCTCGCTGAGCAACGCCATGAGCGAGCTTGGCCCGCTGCTGGTGCTGACCGGCCTGTTCCTGATCGGCTTTGCCGGCGTCGCGCTCTGGCAGGTGCAGCGTGCGCTCGGCGGTCTGACGCGGAGCGAGCAGCTCGCCTGGACGCTGGCGCACGAGGACATGCTTACCGGCCTGCCCAACCACCGCAAGATGATCGAGATGATCGATGCCGCTCTGGCTGCGCGCGCGCATGGCGAGGCGGTGACGCTGGCCTTCATCGATCTCGACGGTTTGCAGGACGTCAACGACGCGCTCGGCCAGCGCTTCGGCGACGATCTGCTGATTGCGCTGGCGTCGCGGCTTGGCGACATCCTGCCGCCGGGCGCGCAATGTGGACGCTTCGACGGCGACCAGTTCGCGGTGCTGATGGTGGCGCGTGACGCCGCCGGCGCGAGGTCGGCGATCGAGGCGCTGGTCGGCTCGCTCGCCCGGCCGTACTGGATCAACGACCAGATCGTGCAGGTCGGCGCCACCGTGGGCCTGGCGCAGGCGCCGCGCGACGCGCTGACCCGCGACGAACTGATCCGCCGTACCGACCTGGCGCTGCGCGCCGGCAAGCGCAAGCAGCGCGGCGGCGTGACGCATTTCGAGCCGGCGATGGACGTCGAATTCGACGACCGCCGGTTTCTCGAGCGCGAGCTCAAGAAGGCGCTGGCCGAGCAGGCCTTCAAGGTCCACTACCAGCCGATCGTCGACGCCGCCGGCAACCGCATCGTCGGCGCCGAGGCGCTGCTGCGCTGGGATCACCCGGCCCGCGGGCCGATCCCGCCGGGCGACTTTGTACCGGTCGCCGAAGCGTGCGGGCTGATGGGCCCGCTCGGCGAGTTCGTGCTGCGCCGCGCGCTGTCGGATGCCAAGCGCTGGCCCGATCTGTTCATCTCGGTCAATCTGTCGCCGGTGCAGGTGCGCGATCCGGCCATGGTCGGACTGGTCGCCGAAGTCATGGCGCAAAACCAGATCACGCCGTCGCGCGTGGTGCTCGAAGTCACCGAAGGCGTGCTGATCGACAACGCCGAGGAGGCCAAGCTCCGCCTCGATGCGCTGCAAGCGCTCGGGGTGCGGCTTGCGCTCGACGATTTCGGCACCGGCTATTCGAGCTTGAGCTACCTGCAGCGCTTCCGCTTCGACAAGCTCAAGATCGACCGCGGCTTCGTCGCCCCGCTCGGCCGTAACGCCGACAGCCGCGCCGTGATGCAGGCGATCGTCGCGCTCGGCCGCGCCTTGGGCCTGAGCCTGCTGGCCGAGGGCGTCGAGACCGAGGAGCAGCGGGTGCTGCTGCGGCTTGCCGGTTGCGAGGAGATGCAGGGCTTCCTGTTCGCCCGTCCGGCGCCGCGCGAGGCGCTCGACCGGCTGTTGGCCGAGGCCCAGCCGTCCCGCCGCGCCGCGGTGGCCTGAGCGCCCGACGGGGCGATCGCCGAATACCGGCTGCCCCGCTTTCGCGAGAGCATGACGCCAGAGTAGCCTGCGAAGGCACCAAGGGAGCGCGCATGATCCCCAACGCCTGGCAGGGTTTCGATTTCGGGCTCGGCGAAGACGTCGACATGCTGCGCGAGACCACGCGCTCGTTCACCCGGGACAAGATCACCCCGCGCGCCGACGCGATCGACAAGACCAACACCTTCCCGCGCGATCTGTGGCCGCAGATGGGCGCGCTCGGGCTGCATGGCATTACGGTCGAGGAGGAATACGGCGGCGCCGGCCTGGGCTACCTCGCCCATTGCGTGGCGATGGAGGAAATCTCGCGCGGCTCGGCCTCGGTCGGCCTGTCCTACGGCGCCCATTCCAATCTTTGCGTCAACCAGATTCGGAGGAACGGCAGCGACGCCCAGCGCCGGAAATACCTGCCGAAGCTCTTGTCGGGCGAGCACGTCGGGGCGCTGGCGATGTCGGAGCCGGGCGCCGGCTCCGACGTGGTCGCGATGAAGACCCGCGCTGAAAAAAAGGGCGACCGCTACGTGCTCAACGGCTCGAAGTTCTGGATCACCAACGGCCCGGAGGCCGAGACCATCGTGGTCTATGCCAAGACCGATCCGAATGCCGGCCCGCGCGGCATCACCGCCTTCCTGGTCGAGAAGGGGATGAAGGGTTTTTCAACGGCGCAAAAGCTCGACAAGCTCGGCATGCGCGGCTCCGACACCGGCGAGCTGGTATTCGAGGATTGCGAGGTGCCGGCCGACAACGTGCTCGGCAACGTCGGCGGCGGGGTCAACGTCCTGATGTCGGGCCTCGACTACGAGCGCGTGGTGCTGGCCGCCGGCCCGCTCGGTATCATGCAGGCGGCGCTCGACGTGGTGATCCCCTATGTCCACGAGCGCAAGCAGTTCGGCCAGCCGATCGGCAGCTTCCAGCTCATGCAGGGCAAGCTCGCCGACATGTACGTCACCATGAACGCCGCCAAGGCCTACGTGTATTCGGTGGCGCGCGCCTGCGACGACGGCCGCACCACCCGCGAGGATGCCGCCGGCGCCATCCTCTACGCCGCCGAGCGCGCGACCGCGATAGCGCTTGACGCCATCCAGTGCCTGGGCGGCAACGGCTACATCAACGACTATCCAACCGGACGACTGCTGCGCGACGCCAAGCTCTACGAGATCGGGGCGGGCACCAGCGAAATCCGCCGCATGCTGATCGGCCGGGAGATTTTCGACAAGACCGCGTGAGGGTCGGCCGTTGGCCCACTCTGCCGGAGGCCTACCGGCCAATGACCGATCCGCCAATGGCGCAGGCGCAATGGCCCGCAACGCATTGAACGAGCGGGCCGCCGGCTGCCAGTCGTTAAGTTATTTTTAACCAAATCGGCCCATGGCTCGGCCCGTGAACCACGGGAGCGGACCATGATGCGGGTGCGGCTGAAGGCGGACGGACGGCTGGTCGAAATTCTGGCGGACGGCAGCGAACAGGCCTTGCCGCCGGCGCCGCTGGAGGCGGACGGCCGCATCCTCGCGCCGTCGGTCCAACCAGGGCGGCCGCCGCAGATCGACGCCGGCTACGCCCGTAGGATTCGGTCGCAGACCCGGCTGACCCAGGCCGAGTTCGCCGCCCGCATCGGCGTGCCGATCGAGACAGTGCGCAACTGGGAGCAGGGCAAGCGCCAGCCGCGCGGCCCAGCGCGCGCGCTGCTCAAGCTGCTGGATCATGCGCCGGACGTGGCGTTTTCGGTGCTGAGCAAGCGGGGGTAAGCCTCTGGACGACAAGTGTCCCTAAGTGCTATTAGTGTCACTAATTAAGCAGTGGGACACTCGGTCATGGCGAGGCGGAAATCCAGCAAGCGCTTTGCCGAACGGGGGACCAGTTACCGCGCGGCCCCGCCGCCATCGGTTGATCCGATGGCGTTGCCGGATGGCACCGTTCGGTACGTCTTGAAGCTCGGCCCGAAGGGCCGTGTGCTGTTGCCCGTGAGCGTGCGAGCGGCCATGGGGCTTGCGGAGGGCGATATCATCCTTGGGTGGCTCAAGGATGGAAAACTTACATTGGAGAGTCAGGCAGCCGCCTTGAAGAATATTCAGGAGCAGAATCGGCGGCGCGCCGGCGGGCGCAGCGTGGTCGATGAATTGATTGCTGAGAGACGCGCCGCCGCAGCGCGCGGTGAGTGATGGTGGTCCTCGATGCATCGGCCGTGCTCGCGGTGCTGTTTCAGGAGCCTGGAGCCGAGGTGGTGGAGGGCTATCTGTCCTCCGCGATCATTTGTGCACCAAATGTCACCGAGGTGGTGACAAAGCTCATCGACAAGGATTGGTCTATTGATGAGGCGGTAAGTCAGTTTGGTGCTCTCGGCCTGCCGATCGCAAGTCTCGACGATCGCTTGGCGATCCGTGCTGGCGCCTTGCGTCTTCTTACGACCAAGCGCGGTCTGTCGCTCGGGGATCGCGCCTGCCTCGCTTTGGCGGAGCGTGAAAAGCTGCCGGCGATGACGGCCGACCGCGCTTGGCGCAATCTCGACATCGGCGTTGAAATCCGCCTGGTCCGCTGACCACCCTTGCCCGTCCGCCGCCGGCGCGGCATTTTGGCGGCCATGAACGCTCCATCGGTCGAATCCCACGGCGCCCGCATCCCGCTCATTGGGCTCGGCACCTGGGATCTGCGCGGCCGCGCCTGCGCGCGGATGGTCGAGGAGGCGCTCAAACTCGGCTACCGCCACATCGACACCGCCGCCATGTATGGCAACGAGGAGGCGGTGGGCGAGGGGCTGCGCGCCTCCGGCGCGCCGCGCGATCAGGTGTTCATCACCACCAAGGTGTGGTCGAGCGATCTGCGCGCCCGCGATTTCGAACGCTCGACGCACGGCAGCCTGGCCAACCTCAAGCTGCCGAATGTGGATCTGTTGCTGATCCATTGGCCGAATTCGAGCGTGCCGCTGAAGGAGACGGTCGGCGCCTTGTGCAAGATGAAGCGCGAGGGCCTCGCCCGGCACGTCGGCGTCTCGAACTTCAACGTCAAGCTGGTCGAGGAGGCGGTCAAGCTTGCGACCGAGCCGCTGGTCAACAATCAGATCGAATGTCATCCCTATTTCGACCAGTCGGCCACCATCGCGGCGAGCAGGAAGCGCGGTCTTACGGTGACCGCCTACAGCCCGGTGGCGCGCGGCCGGGTCGCCGGCGACGCCGTGCTCGGCCGCATCGGCAAAGCGCATGGCAAGACCGCGGCCCAGGTCTGCCTGCGCTTCCTGGTCCAGCAGGACATCGTCGTCATCCCAAAGACCAGCCGTTCGGAGCGGCTGAAGGAGAATTTGGCGATCTTCGACTTCAAGCTGACGCCTGCGGAGATGAAGGAGATCGCCGGACTCGCAAGCCCGCACGGCAACATCGTCAGCTGATCCGGCGTCTTTCCATGCCGCCAAAACGTCGTGCCCGGCATAACGCCGGGCACGACGCGGAACGAAGCTATAGTCAAATTTTAGCCGCCGAGGCTGTCGGGCTCGATCATCGCGCGGTTGGCGACCGCGCTCGCCGTGCGCGCGTGCTTGTGGTGCAGGAACGTGGCGAGCTGGGCGCGCAGGCCGGCCCATTCGGAGGTCAGCGCCTCCTCGAACAGATCATGCTGCACCTGCTGTGGCAGGCGGCTCCAGATCCGGAGAACCGCGTCGCCCAGGGCCTTGCTGAACAGATCCGACGTTTCTCTGGAAGGCGAATTCATCGCGCACTCCTATGGCCAAGCGGTCAAACCAACGCGCCAGCACGGTTCTGGTTCCAGCCAGATCTTACTAGCCAGATCTTGCTAGTAAAACCCGATCGAACTCGCAGCCCTTGCCGGCCTGGAAGCTATGTTTCCATTTCTGGCCCGGAACGTCGATCACGTGCACCGAGCCGTCGCCCTGGCAGGCGACGAACAATTCGTCGCCATGGAAGGCCATGTCCATCGGCTGATTGCCGACCTTGATAGCGGTCTGCCGGCGGAACGCCGGGTCGATCAGGCTCACCATGTTGCTGTTCAGGCTGGTGACGCCGATCACACTGTTGTCGGGCGCGTAGCGGGCGATCTGCGCGGCCTTCGGCACGTCCTCGAGCACGACCTCCTCGCGGACGCGGCCGGCCTGCGTGTCGATCAGCACGAGCTTCGGCTCGGCGTCGTCGACCGCGACCACGGTGCCGCCGTCGGCCGAGATCGCGATGCCGGCGAGCGGGCGCGGCGTCTTGATCTTGCCGAGGAGCTGGCGTTTGGGCAGGTCGATCACCGAGACCGTGGCGTCCTCCTCGTTCTCGGTGTAGAGCCGCTGGCCGTCCGGCGAAATGATCAGGCGATGGCCGTTGGTCGAGCCGGAATCGATCGCCTCGACCACTTTGTTGGTCGCCCGGTCGATCACCACGACCTTGGCGCTGTTCTCGCAGGTGATGTAGATCAGCCCGTCCGGCCCGAGCTTGAGCGTATGCGGGGCGATGTAGGGCCGCAGGTCGATGGTGTCGACCAGCGCGCGCCGGTCGAGGTCGAACACGCAGAGATGATGCTGCGGGTTCGGATTGCGGCCGTGGACGCCGTCGCCGAAGATCGGCACATAGGCGCGGCGGTTCTCCGGCACCACCAGCAGCTCGTGCACGGTCTTGTGAAAGCCGTCGAGCGCCATCTCGGTCTGGTAGCTGACCGGATTCAGGAACAGCACCTTGGTGCCCATCTTGTCGACGGCAATGATGCCGCTGGCTGCCATCATTGGTTGCCTTCACCGGACGAACGTCAGACCATGCTAGTGTCCCGAGCCCGAAGTTCGCACGATTGCGCGGCGAGCTCCATTGCGAACTTCGGGTTCAAAGGGACACTAAAATCATAATGTTGCTAGTGTCGCTTTGATTCGGAAGTTCGCTCAGGAGCACCCTGAGAACTCGGGCGAACTTCCGATCGCGACACTAGCGCAGGCCCGCCGCAAATCCCACCGGGCCCTGAGGATGCCATGAACCCGTTCGACACCCTGCGCCGCGTGCCGACCGCCACCATCACCACCATGCTGCTGAAGAAGGGCATCCGACATTGCTGGATGAAGGGGGCGATGCCGCTTGCGGCGAACAAGGAGCGCGTGGTGGGCCCGGCCTTCACGCTGCGGTTCGTGCCGGTGCGCGAGGACCTTGCCACCCCGGAAAGCTGGGGCAAACCGATCTCCACCCGGGCGGCGATCGAGGCGATGCCGGCGGGCTGCGTCGCCGTTGCTGACGCCATGGGCGTCACCACCGCGGGAATCTTCGGCGACATCCTGGTGATGCGGATGGCGCGAAGAGGCGTCACAGCGCTGGTCACCGACGGCGTCATCCGTGACAAGGTCGGCGTGCTGGCGGCGAATTTGCCGGTCTGGTGCCAGGGCACCGCAGCGCCGGCGTCGGTCAACGGGCTGACCTTCGTCGGCTGGAGCGAGCCGATCGCCTGCGGCGGCTGTGCGATCTTTCCCGACGACGTGATCGTCGCCGACCAGGACGGCGCAGTGGTGATCCCCAAGGACCTCGTTGATTTCGTGGCCAACGAAGGCGAGGAGCACGAGCGCTATGAGAGCTGGGTGGTAAGCGAGGTCGAGCGCGGCGTGCCGCTGCCGGGGCTCTACCCGCCCAACGACGACGCCAAGGCGCGCTACGCGGCCTGGAAGACCAAGCGCGGCTGACCGGGGCAGGCGAGTGCACCGATGTTCTTCTGGCTGTCCAAAACCCTGGGCTTCTTCACCGTTCCCTCGAACATCGTCCTGGTGCTGACGGTCATGGGCCTGTTGCTGATGGCGACGCGCTATGCACGCACCGGCCGCAGATTGGCGGTGCTGGGCGTCGTGGTGCTGGCGCTTGCCGGCCTGTCACCGCTTGGCAACGCGCTGGTCCTGCCGCTCGAACAGCGGTTCCCCTCGCGCGTTGGCCTAACCGACGCTCCCGACGGCATTATCGTGCTCGGCGGCGCCATCGGCCCGGTGTTGTCGCAAGCGCGCGGCGAAACCGCGCTCAACGAGGCGGCCGAGCGCGTCATTGTGATCGCCGAGCTCGCCCGCCGCTTTCCTCGCGCGCGCATCGTCTACAGCGGCGGCAATCCAAGCCTGATCGACCGCGGGCCGGGAGAGGCGAATTTCGCGCTGCCGCTGTTCGAGAACTTCGGCATTCCCCGCGGCCGGGTCGAGATCGAAGACAAGTCGCTCAACACCGCCGAGAACGCAGCCTTTACCAAGGCGCTGGTCGAGCCCAAGCCCGGCGAGCGCTGGCTTCTGGTCACCTCGGCCCATCACATGCCGCGCGCGGTCGGCTGCTTCCGTCGTGTGGGTTTCGACGTCGTGGCCTATCCGGTGGATTGGCGGACGCGCGGCGCGATCGACCTGATGTTTCCGGTCGCGACCGTGGCGGCCGGCCTGGCGCGCACCGACGTCGCCATCAAGGAATGGGTCGGCCTGGTGGTCTATTGGCTGACCGGCAAGACCACCGAGCTATTGCCTGGTCCGGCTTAGGGCATGCTCAAACGGTCCAATCCTGCCGCGGCAATCCCAGCCGATAGACGCCTCTGAAGTCGTTCGGGTCAACCGGCTTGCCCTTGCGGTAAATCACCAAGCGCCCGGCGAGCGCCAGCCCGACCGCGGCCCGCCGCACCGCCGGCATCAGCACGTGCCAGTTCGGGCCGGGCTCGAGCGCGCGCGCCGCGTCGGTCGGATTGACGGTGCGCCCGGCGCCGGCCGCCGCCAGCAGGCGGAGCACGGCGGCTTCGATATCGGCGGGCGATGCGGCCATAAGCTTTTCCTTAATCCGCTGCTGATACTGGACGGCACGGGGCACGTGCAAATCATTGCGTGGGGAATGGTCCGATGTCGCGTACCGAAGACTCCGACGTTGCGTCGATCGAGATCGAAGCGACAAAGCCGGCCGTCGCCCCGGGCCGCGTCTGGATGTTCGATGCCTTGGCGCTCGCGGCCGCGTTCGTCGGCGCGGTGCTGAGTTCCGCGGTCACCATCCTGCTCCATCTGTCCTGACCTGAGCGACGCTCATTCGCTGATAAGCGCGCGCCGCGAATCCGACGAGAACTGGCGGCGCCACAGCACCGCTGCGACCGCGATGCTGGTGATCATCAACAGCCACGGGCTGATGAACCAGCCGAGATAGCCGAGCGCGAAGAAGAATGCGCGCTGGCCGCGGTTGAAATGCCGACCAGCAACCTCGCATAGCGCGCCGACGCGCTCGACATGCGCTTTGGCTGCCGGCGTATCCTTCTCCGATGCCGACGGTGTCGCGCCGACCAGGATGGCGACGTAGTTGTAGAGCCGGTAGGACCACGCGAACTTGAAAAACGCATAGACCAGGATCACGGCGAGCCCGATCGACTTGGCCTCCCACTGCACCGGGGTCGATTTAACGCCGAACGGCAGCGCGGCAACGACCTCGAGCGTCTCGCCGGTGGCGCGCACCAAGGTGAGCGCGCCACCGACCGCAATCAGCGACGTCGAGGCGAAGAACGCCGTGCCGTTTTGCAGCGCCGCCACGATCTGGGTGTCCACCATGCGTGTCTCGCGCCCGGCCATCTGGCGCATCCAGTTCAGCCGGTGGCGGTTCATCTCGGAATTGAGGCCGTGCTTGGTCCGCTCGGTCGAGGACAGCGCCACCGAATAGGCCGCCCAGGCGCAGAGAAACCACGCGAGCGCGACCAGATCGAGGATGGAGAACAGCGGCATGGCAAAGCCCGTTTCGCGCTGGCGAGCCGAAGGCGAGCCGCCAGCGCGAACACCCTTAAGAAGTAGCCGCGCCGGACCCTCGCTTCGCTCGGCGGCGCGGCGGGAAGCCTCACATCATGGGGTGGCAGGCGCAAGGCCGCCGGCCGGCGCGGCGCTTGACCGGGCCGCAGCGTCTGCCACCATTCCCACGTCGGGAGACGTCGATGCCCCAGAACATCACCGCCAGCGTGAAATCCATGGTCGATGCCGCCGAGCGCGAGGTCGAGACGCTGCCGGTCGAGGATGCGATCAAGCTCCACGGCCGCGACGACGTCGTGCTGGTGGACATCCGCGACATTCGCGAGTTGCAGCGCGACGGCAAGGTGCCGGGCGCGTTCCACTGCCCGCGCGGCATGCTGGAATTCTGGATCGATCCGCAGAGCTCCTACCACAAGCCGCAATTCGCGGAGGACAAGCGCTACGTGTTCTTCTGCGCCGGCGGCCTGCGCTCGGCGCTGGCGGCCCAGACCGCCCAGCGCATGGGGTTGAAGCCGGTGGCCCATATTCGTGGTGGCTTCGGCGCCTGGAAGACCGCCGGCGGACCGGTCGAGGCGCCGCCGCCCAAGCCCTCAAATCGGCCCTGAATTCGCCGCGGCGGCGCGCCAGCCTGCGTCAGCCTCGCGCCCAAAGTTGATATTGAGCGTTCGTCCAATGTCCGATCAACCGGCCCCGACCCCCCCTCCGAACCCGCCGCAGCGGCTGGCGTCGCCCGGCGCGCTGGCGCTCGGCATCCTCAGCGCGTGCGGCCTGATCGGCTTCATCGTCGTCTATGGGCTGATCCTCGAGCGCACCGCGCCGGCGCCGCAGGCCGCGGTGTCTCAAGTCCCCGCCCCGGCACCGGTGGTCTCCGAGCCTGCGCCGGCGGTGCCCGGTCCGAAGGGCGATCCCGGCCCCCGCGGTGAGCGCGGCCCGGCCGGGCCGCCGGGCGATCCCGGCATTCGCATTGTCCGGGAGGAATGCACGGTCACCAATTGCACGGTGCGATGCGGCGAGGATGAAGTGTTGCTGACCGCCCATTGCGGCGTCGGTCGGACGCCCGCGGTCTATCCCACCCAGCACAGCGCGCTGTGCCGATCGCCGGGGTCGGCGCGGGTCGAGATGGTGGTGGCCTGCGTGAAGGTGCCGCCGCGCTAGTGTCCCGAACCCGAAGTTCGCAGCATTTATGCGGCAAGCTCGGTTGCGAACTTCGGGTTCAAAGGGACGACTAGCGGCTTCGCCCATTCGTGGCGATGATAGCGGCATCAGCAGAATTCGCTTGCCAGCGCCGCCGCTCTGACTGGAAGCTTTCGTAGCTGTTTTAAGGCAAGGGGCCGCCATTGCCGCTCACGCTGGTCATCGGCAACAAGAACTACTCGTCGTGGTCATTCCGGCCATGGATCGCCATGAAGGTCGCCGGCATCGCCTTCGACGACGTGGTGATCTCGCTCAACGCCGACGATTTCAAATCGCGGATGGCGAAGATTTCCGGCACCGGCAAGGTGCCGACGCTGGTCCACGGCGACGTCCACGTCTGGGAGTCGCTGGCGATCCTGGAGTATCTCGCCGAGACATTTCCGGCGGCCAAGCTCTGGCCGGATGATGCCGCCGCCCGCGCCCACGCTCGCACCATTTCGTCCGAGATGCACGCGGGCTTCACGGCGCTGCGCCGCGCCTGTCCGATGAACATGGCGCGGCCGGTCAAACGCCGCGAGCTCAACGACGAGACCAAGGCCAACGTCCGGCGGATCGAAGCGCTGTGGGCCGACAGCCGTGCGCGTTTCGGCAAAGGCGGGCCGTTCCTGTTCGGCGCATTCGGCGCAGCCGACGCCATGTATGCGCCGATCGTGGCGCGCTTTCACACCTACGATGTCGAGGTCGGCGCGCCGGCGCGCACTTATATGGAAGCAATCATGGCGCTGCCGGCCTGGGCGGATTGGCGCGCCGCGGCGCTTAAGGAGCCATGGGTGCTGCCCGAGGACGAGGTTGATTGGCCAACGGTGTTACGCTGACCGCGATCCCGCGACGGGTCGCTCACGCGAAATGCGCGAAATAGACCACCACGAATAGGAACACGACCAAGAGCGTGCTGGCCACCAGCACCTTCATCACCGGCCGGTCCAGATAGCCGGCCCGTGCTTCCACCGGCGTCTCGACAATGTGTCCGCCTTCCTGTCTCATTGCGGCTCCTCTCGACGATCCATCCATCGTTCAATGGCCTCCGGCATGATCCAGGGCCAGGCAAAGCTTGTGAGCACCGCCCACCAGGCGCCGTTGAACGCTCCGAAATAGATGCCGTTGCTGACGCCGCCGCCCGGGCCGCCGGTCAGGCCGCCGACCACCGAGCCAAGCGTCATCCAGAATGCAAACCAGCAAGCGGCAACCAGGGCCACGCGTCCCATGGCAGAACTCCTTCAATCCTGCTGAGACAACGTGCGGCGAAAGTTCCCGTTCCGCCCAAATCGGGGGAAACCTGCGGCTTCAGGCGAGCCGGTCGTCCATCCAGTCGTTGATGGTTTCCGGCATCACCCACGGCCATGCCGGCGTTGCAAGCAGTGCAAAGCCGAAGCCCAGCACGGTGCCGGTCCCGGGACTTGAAAACAGCAGGGTGCCGGACGAGTAGCCGAGGGCGATCCAAAATGCGAACCAGCCGAGCGCGACGATGGCGACGCGGTCCATGGCTATCTCCTTCCACGGGACCAACGGGGCGCGAGCGCCGGCGTTCCAAATCCCCGGCGTTTCAGGTCGGCGGGTTCCCAAGTCAAGGCAAGCGGGCGCCGGGGTGGCTGAAATTTAACGGCTTTGCGGCGCGTCAAAATCACGCGCTGGACTTGCCAAATCCTTCAAAAATCCATTTCTTGCTGCACGGATTGGTCATGATCGGGGGGAGCAGGGCCCCAATCCTTAGCGCTCCCCTGCGGTCCTTCGACGATTTGCGGCCTGGTTGCGGCCCTGGAGACATCGCCATGAGAGTGTTTGCTGCCCTTTTTGCTGCCCTGTCGCTTGCTTTTGCATCCGCCGTTCCGGCGGTTGCGCAGCAGGAAACGCCGCCGCCCGTGAAGGGCCTGTTTCTGCTCACCGATTATCCGGCCGTGACGGTGCGGCCCGGCTCGACCTCCACCATCAATCTGCGGCTGCGGAATTACGCGCTGCCGCCGGAGCGGTTCGAGATCAACGTCGATGGTGCGCCGTCGGGCTGGACCGTCGCGCTGCTCGGCGGCGGCCAGCCGGTGGCGGCCGCCATGGTGGCGACCAACGACAGCACCTCGCTGCAGCTTCGGATCGAGGTGCCGGAGAATGCGCCGATGGGCACGCAGAACCTGACGGTGACCGCCAAAGGACAGGGCACCGAAGTGAAGCTGCCGATGGCGGTGACGCTTGCCAAGGATTTGCCGGCCAAGCTCACGCTCAAACCGCAACTGCCGTCGTTGCGCGGCACCTCGAAGTCGACCTTCGAGTATCAGCTCGACATCAAGAACGACAGCGGCCGCAATCTGGTGGTCGCCTTGTCGGCGCAGGCGCCGCAGAACTTCGAGGCGAGCTTCACCGAGCAGTACGGCAGCCAGGAGCTATCCTCGATTCCGATCGAGGCTGGCCAGTCCAAGACCGCCAAGCTGAAAGTGCGCCCGCCGAGCACGATCGGCGCCAACCGCTATCCGGTGTCCGTGAAGGCCTCGGCGGAGGATGTCGCCGCCGACGCCACCGTCGCGTTGGAGATCACCGGCCAGCCCAAGCTCTCGATGGCCGGCCGCGACGGTGTGTTGAGCGCGCGCGCGGAGGCCGGCAAGGAGGCCTCGATCCCGATCGTCATCACCAACACCGGCACGGCTGCGGCCGACGACATCGAACTGTCGGGCAACGCGCCGAGCGGCTGGAAGGTCACCTTCGAGCCCAAGACCATCGACCGCATCGCGCCGAACCAGAACAAGGAGGTCCAGGCGCTGGTGACCCCGCCGGAGAAGGCGATCGCCGGCGATTATGCGCCGACCTTCAACGTCGCCTCGCGCGGCGAATCCGCGTCGACCCAGTTCCGCGTCGCGGTTGGCGTCGGCACCATGTGGGGCACCATCGGGCTCGGCGTCATCGGCATCGCCTTGCTGATCATGGTCGGGGCGGTCGCAAGGTTCGGCCGGCGATGAGCGACGTCGTCATCGAGACGCGTGATCTCACCAAGCGCTACGGCGGCAATGTGGCCGTGAACGGCGTCTCGTTCACGGTCGGCCGCGGCGAGATTTTCGGCCTGCTCGGGCCGAACGGCGCCGGCAAGACCACCACCATCCTGATGATGCTCGGGCTGACCGACGTCACCAGCGGCAGCGTCAGCGTGCTCGGCTACGATCCGGCGCGCCAGCCGCTCGAGGTCAAGCGGCTGATCGGCTACCTGCCGGACACGGTCGGCTTCTACGACCACATGACGGCGAGGGACAACCTCAGCTACACCGCGGCGCTGATCGGCATTCCGCGCGCCGAGCGCGATCGGCGCATCGCCTCGGCGATCCAGCGCGTCGGCCTCGAGGCGGTCGAGCACCACAAGGTCGACACGTTCTCCCGCGGCATGCGGCAGCGGCTGGGCCTGGCCGAAATCCTGATGAAGCAGGCCGAGATCGCGATCCTGGACGAGCCGACCTCCGGCCTCGATCCGCAGGCGACCGCCGAGCTGCTGGACATGATCCGCGCGCTCAAGCGCGACGGCGTAGCCGTGCTGATTTCGTCACATCTGCTGGAGCGGGTGCAGAGCGTCTGCGACCGCGTCGCGCTGTTCAACGACGGCCGCATCGCCTTGATCGGCACCGTGCCGCAGCTGGCGAGCCAGGTCCTCGGCGGCGGCTATCACGTCGAGGTCGAGGCCGATGGCGCCAACCTCGCCGCCACGCTGTCGGCCGTGCCGGGGGTGAAGGCGGTCGAAACCGTCGGCCCCGGGCGCTTCCGGCTGTTGGCGGAAGGCGACGTGCGGCCGCAGGCCGCCGCAGCAGTGGTCCACGCCGGCGGCGCGCTACGCCGGCTGTCGTTCGAGGAGCCGAGCCTCGACGCCATCTACAACCGTTATTTCCAGAGCCAGACCGGAGTGCAGCATGCGGCGTGAAGGTTCTCCCTGGCGCGGCCTGAGCGTCGTCTATTTCCGGGAATTGTTCGACCATCTCACCAGCGTGCGTATGCTGGCGCTGGAATTCCTGGTCGTGCTGTTCGGCGGCGCGGTGGTGTATTTTTCCGCCGAGCAGGTGCGCAACACCACGGCGGAGGATCCGTTCCTGTTCCTGCGGCTGTTCGCGCCGCCGGGGCAGACGCTGCTATCGTTCATGGTGGTGCTGAGCATCCTGGTGCCGATCATGGCGATCGGGCTCGGCTTTGACTCGGTCAACGGCGAGTACAACCGGCGCACGCTGTCGCGCATCCTGTCGCAGCCGATCTACCGCGACGCGCTGCTGTTCGGCAAATTCCTGGCCGGGCTTTCGACCATCACCATCTGCCTGATCACGCTCTGGCTGTTGGTCATGGGCTTCGGCCTGCTCCGGCTCGGCATCCCGCCGAGCGCCGAGGAGATGGGTCGGCTGGTGGTGTTCCTGGTGGTGACCATCGCCTATGCCGGGGTCTGGCTGGCGCTGGCCATGCTGTTCTCCATCATCTTCCGCTCGACCGCCACCGCCGCACTGGTGTCGCTCGGCGTCTGGCTGTTCCTGTCGTTGCTGTGGCCGGCGCTGGCGCAGCTGTTCGGCGAGGTGATTTCGCCTTCGGATATCCGCTTCGCCATGCTCGGGCTGCCGACGCCCGACACGCTCGCCTGGCAGCAAGGCCTGGCGCGGCTATCGCCCGGCACGCTCTACGGCGAGGCCGTGGTGGCGATGCTCAATCCGGACTCGCAGTCGCTCAGCACGCTGCTGGCCCAATTCCAGGGCCGGATCGCTGCGCCGCTGCCGCTCGACCAGAGCATCCTGCAGGCCTGGCCGCAGATCGTCAGCCTGATCGCCGGCATGATCCTGCTGTACGTCGTGGGCTACGTGGTGTTCCAGCGCCAGGAGGTTAGGGCGTAATTGCCGCCCGGCGCTCCGCCAAGACGAAAGCCCCGGCCGTGCAGGGCTTACGCCGACAGCCGGGTCTTCAGTTCCGCGTTCAAAGCCCGCAGAAACGGCTGCTGATAGGCGATGATTTTCCGCATCGCCTCCGGCAGGCGGAACCAGCCGAGCCGATCGACCTCGGGGAAGCTGCGGCGCTGGCCCGAGTGCGGCGGCCATTCCATCTCGAAGCGGTTGCTCGACATCTGGCTCGGGTCGAAATCCGCTTCGAAGGCGAAGGCGTGCACGGTCTTGCCGCTCTTCTGCTTCACCGGCTTGAGCGGGATGAACGGTCCGCGCGCCGCGAATCCGGTTTCCTCGTTGAATTCGCGCACCGCGGCGTCCAACAGCTCGTCGTCGCCGACCAGGCCCTTGGGAATGGTCCAGGCGCCGGCATCGCGCCGCGCCCAATACGGACCGCCGGGATGTGCCAGCAGCACCTCCGGCCGCTCGCGCCGGCGAAACGCCAGCAGTCCCGCGCTGATCTGATCGCGCCGCGACATGGCGTCAGTATAGCCGAAGGGCGGCCCTGCGGCCGCCCTTCAACCTTTGCGATGCTGTTCGGTCAGACCGCGAGCACGGCGACGATCTTCAGCGTACCCGGCTCGACGATGATGATCTCATCGCCGACCACGAAATACATGAAGCCACGCCACGCCGGATGGATCTCGACCAGGGTCGTCGGCACCGCCACGACCCGGACGCTACGCGGCACCACGGTGCCGACGTTGAGCGAGAAGTTGATCTGGCTGCGCTCGATCTTCGGCGCGCTGCCGGATTGGATCACAGTGGTGCGGATCTTGGTCTTCTGCTCGTTGGTCAGCGAAACCGCCGCGCCAGTGTTGCTGCCGGTCGTGGCTGTGGAGGTCGTGCTGCTCGAGCCCTGATTGCTGGAGCTACCGGAGCTCGGCTGACCAGCTCGGCCGGCGGCGCCGGTTGGGCTCTTGGTGTCGGCCTTCGGCTCCGCCGCCTTGTTGCTGTCGGAGCCCGCGCCGGTGGTCTGGCTCTTCGAGCTTGCGCCACCCTTCACGTCGGCGCCGGACTTGGTTTCGCTGCCCGAGCCGGTGGTCTCGCTCTTGGCCTTGCCATTGGCCTTCAACTCGGACTTGGCCTTGTCGGAGCTGGCCCTGTCGGAACTTGCCTTCGGCGCCTTGTCGGAACTGGCCTTCGGCGCGCTGCCGGGCTTCATGTCGGCGCCGGCCTTGCTGTCGGCATCAGACTTGGCGGCCGCGCCAGAGCCCGTAGTTTCCGCCTTGCCGGCGGCCTGACCCTTGATCTCGCCTGCGGCCTGACCCTTCATTTCAGCACCGGCTTTCGCGCCACCGCCTTGGGCGGTCGGCTCCGCAGCCCAGGCGCCACCTGCGGTCAGCGCGATCGTAGCCACGGTTGCCATCAGCAGTTTCTTCATCACTGTTCTCCTTTGGATGCCCCCTCGGGGCCGACATGGTCGGTCGTTATGGCAACGCCTGCTGCGAGTGGATGTTCCGGTGAACTTTCCAACAGGTTCCTCCCTTACCAAATGTTCATTGGTACCGTCGCGGCGTAACATGCGACCAGGGGGACACTTGCCGATCGAGTCCGTCATAGACACCGCCACTGCGGAGTTCGCCGCCAATGCGGCGCGCATGCGCGAACTGGCCGACGAACTGCAACGCCGGCGCGCCGAGGCGGCACTGGGCGGGCCCGAGCGCGCTCGCGAGCGCCATTTGTCGCGAAGGAAACTACTGCCCCGCGACCGGGTCACGCGGCTGCTCGATCCCGGCGCGCCGTTCCTCGAACTGTCGCCGCTCGCGGCGTTCGGCATGTACGACGACGCCATTCATGGTGCCGGCCTGATCACCGGCATCGGCCGGATCGAGGGCCGCGAATGCGTGATCGTCTGCAACGACTCCACCATCAAGGGCGGCACCTATTATCCGATGACGGTGAAGAAGCACCTGCGCGCCCAGGAGATCGCACGGGACAACCGCCTGCCTTGCATCTATCTGGTCGATTCCGGCGGCGCCAACCTGCCGCACCAGACCGAGGTGTTTCCCGACCGCGAGCACTTCGGCCGCATCTTCTACAACCAGGCGACGCTGTCGGCGCGCGGGCATTCCCCAGGTCGCCGTGGTGATGGGCTCCTGCACCGCCGGCGGCGCCTACGTGCCGGCAATGTCGGACGAAACCATCATCGTCAAAGGGCAGGGCACGATCTTTCTCGGCGGCCCGCCGCTGGTGAAGGCCGCGACCGGCGAGGTGGTGTCGGCGGAGGACCTGGGCGGCGCCGACGTGCATGCGCGCAAGTCCGGCGTCGCCGACCACATGGCGTCCGACGACGGCCATGCGCTTTCGATTGCGCGGCGGATCGTCGCCAACCTCAACACGCAAGCGCACGCTGGACATTCCTCTGATCCCGGCGCGCGAGCCGCGCTATCCGGTCGCCGAGCTTGACGGCATCGTGCCGGCCGACCTGCGCAAGCAATACGACGCCCGCGAGATCATCGCCCGCATCGTCGACGGCTCCGAGTTCGACGAGTTCAAGGCGCTCTACGGCACCACGCTGGTCACCGGCTTCGCGCATCTGTCAGGCATGCCGGTCGGCATCCTGGCCAACAATGGCATCCTGTTCTCGGAAAGCGCGCTCAAGGCCGCGCATTTCATCGAGCTTTGCTGCCAGCGCCGCATCCCGCTGCTGTTCCTGCAGAACATTTCGGGCTTCATGGTCGGCCGCGACTACGAGGCCGGTGGCATCGCCAAGGACGGCGCCAAGATGGTGATGGCGGTGGCCTGCGCGCAGGTGCCGAAACTCACGCTGATCGTCGGCGGCAGCTTCGGCGCCGGCAATTACGGCATGTGCGGCCGCGCCTATGGCCCGCGGTTTCTGTTCACCTGGCCAAACGCGCGCATCTCGGTGATGGGCGGCGAGCAGGCGGCCTCGGTGCTGGCGACCGTGCGGCGCGACAACATCGAGGCCGAGGGCAAAGCCTGGAGCAAGGACGACGAGGAGGCCTTCAAGGCGCCGATCCGCGCGCAATACGAGGAAGAGGGCAATCCGTATTACGCGACCGCGCGGCTGTGGGATGACGGCATCATCCTGCCGAGCGAGACGCGGCGAGTGCTGTCACTCGCGCTCGCCGCGGCGCTGAACGCGCCTATCCCGGAGACGACGTTCGGCGTGTTTCGGATGTGAGGGCAATCACAATAACTCGAGCGCAATCATGCCGCGAGAACGAAGACAGCCCCTTTGAAACGGCATCAGCAGACGAGGCAACGGCGTAGCTGCCAAACGCGGCGCGGTCCGGGTCAGCCCCGGACCGCGCTAGTCGTGAACGCCTGCGATCAGCGCCAGAACAGCGCCAGCAGAAGAATGATCGGCAGCGGAATACCAATTAGCCATAGCAGCGCACCTTTACCGAACGTCATGGTTCACTCCTCATAGTGAATGTTGCGGGGTTAACCGCGCGCGGGCCAATGGGTTCCCCACGTCGCCGATCACCCGTCAGCGATTGATGAGCCAAAGCCTCAAGTTGAGCAGTCTGGTCAGCGCAACACTAATCGGATGCTGGTGACCGCCAAGAAACAAGACGTGTTGTTGTCTCGCGCCCCGGTTGAGCGTCGCGTTGCGTGCGCCCGCTATTTGAGCATCTTGTACAGCCGCTCGTCGTACAACGCGCCGGTCATGGTCGCGAGCTTGTTGCGGAACTCGCGGGTCGGCTTCTGCATCTCATGCACATCGAACGAACCGCGGTTGGCCCAGGCCTCGACCACGGTGAAGTGGTTCGGCCGGTTGGTCTGCTGCCAGACGTCGAATTGCAGGTTGCCCTGGTGGTTGCGGCTGTCGCTGGCGAGTTGCTGAAGCGCTGCCACGCCGTTGTCCTTTTGCGGCGGGATGACGTCGACGTGGGTGACCACGTAGATCGGGTCCTTGCCGGCCTTGGCTGGGGCGACCGACAGGCCATTGTGCTGGCGGGTGTCGGAGGGCGCCGCGACCGTGGTGCCAAGCTTCTCGTTCAGTCCTTTCATGTTCGCGCCGCTGGCGTGGGCGTCGAACGCCTTCTGGTCGGCCCAGGCGCCGAGCACCACGAACTGGTTCGGCCGGTCGATGCGCTGGAGCACCTCGAGGCTCATGGCGCCTTCGTCCTTGCGGGCGGCGTCCTTGTAGGTCTTGAGCGTGGCCGCACCCACCTTGGCCAGGATCGGCCCGACCTCGACATAGGTGACCGTGAAAAACGTCGCGTTCTGCGCGAGCGCTTTGGACGGACCGAGCGCGGTCATGGCCAGCGCCGCAATTGCCAGCAAGCGAAACATGAATGTCCTCCCCCAAGTCTGTTCATATTGCATTGCTACAACGTCACCACGACATTTCCCATCGCCCGACCCTGTTCGACGGCCTCGTGCGCGGCGACGATGTCGTTGAGCGGCATCGACAGCGCGACGTTGTTGATCAGAGTCTTGCTTTCGAGCATGCGCGTGATCGCGGATAACGCGGCGGCGCGCTCCTCTGCGGTCAGCTCGTAGACGAACACGAACTTGATCGCGATCGCATTGACCAGCATGAACTGCGCCGGAATCGGCGCCTCGGCGCTGCCCGTGCCATAGACCACGACCGAGCTGCGGCCATGCAACAGGCCGGGATAGAGCTTGGCATTGGCGGCGAGATCCATTTCGACCACGGCATCGACGCCGGCCTTGTTGGTCAGCGCCATGACCCGCTCGGCGACGTCGTCGCGCTTGTAGTCAATGACGTGGTCGGCGCCGGCGCCTTGTGCGAGCTTGGCCTTGGCCTCCGAGCTCACTGTGGTCAGCACGGTTGCGCCCAGCGCCTTGGCGAACTGGATGGCGTAATGACCGACGCCGCCGGCGCCGCCGGTCACCAGCACGGTCTTGCCTTTGCCGGCGCCAGCCACCGCGACCGCGTGATAGGCGGTCATCGCCGGAATGCCGAGGCAGGCGCCGGCGTCAAAGCCGACATGGGCCGGCAGCGGCACCGCCATTGCCGCCGGCAGCACGACATACTCGGCGCAGGTGCCGAACGGCCGCTTCCACTGCGCGTTCCAGGTCCAGACCCGCTCGCCGAGCCGCTGCGCCGGCACGCCGTCGCCGGCCATGTCGATCTCGCCCGCGCCGTCGCTATGCGGGATCACGCGCGGGAAGGCGATCTTGCGGGTGCGGCCTTCGCGCGATTTGACGTCCGAGGGATTAACGCCCGAGGCCTTCAGCCTGACCCGCACCTCGCCGGCGCCGGGGCGCGGCGTGTCCACGTCCGCGACCGACAACACCTCGCGGGCGGGTCCGTTTTTATCGTAGAAGGCCGCACGCATCGTTCACCTTTGGGACTGGCTCGGGATATTGTGTCTCCGGACCGACGCCCCGGCAATGGCGTTGCAACCGCGTGGGAGGGTCGCGATGCCTTATGTGAAATACAACACCGCCTTGATCGTCGGCGCGGGCTCCGGGCTGAGCGCGGCGCTGGCGCGGGTGCTGCACGCCGAAGGCATCAAAGTCGCGCTCGCCGCGCGCTCGACCGGCGATCTGGCCGAGCTTGCCCAGGAGATCGGCGCGGCGACCTTCACCTGCGACGCCAGCAAGCGCGCCGACGTCGAAAAGCTGTTCGCCGATCTCGATGGAGGCTTCGGCGCGCCGGAGATCGTCATCTACAATCCGAGCTATCGCACCCGCGGGACGCTGGTCGAGCTCGACCCCGCCGAGGTCGAAAAGTCGATCATGGTGTCGGCGTTCGGCGGATTTCTGGTGGCGCAGCAGGCGGTCAAGCGCATGCTGCCGAGGAAGCACGGCTGCGTCGTGTTCACCGGCGCGTCGGCCAGCGTCAAGGGCTATGCGCTGTCAGCCGCGTTCGCGATGGGTAAATTTGCATTGCGCGGCCTTGCCCAGAGTTTGGCGCGCGAGCTGCATCCGCAGGGCATTCACATCGCCCATATCGTGATCGACGGCGGCATCAAGAGCGCGCGCCGGCCGGAGCCCGCCGGCAAGACCGCAAGCCTGCTCAACCCGAGCTCGATCGCAGCGAGCTACCTCCATGTCATCCACCAGCCGCACAGCGCCTGGTCGTGGGAGTTGGAGCTGCGGCCCTGGGTCGAGACGTTCTGAGAGGTTCCACCGCCGTCGGTTCCCGTCGCGCCAGGCCAGACCGTCGGAATGACGATTCGAAGAAGTCATTCCGATCGGGTAGGAACGTTCGCACGCCCGGGACGTTGAAATGGTGCCAACGACGATCGATCCGTCGATCGTTCAAGGCGCGGGGAGCCTCCGGTGAAAATCGGAGGCTCTGCCATCTTTGCACGTGGGAGATCGGTCATGACCTACAGAGTTTACAGCGGCCCGCCCGGCACGGAGGCCGTTCCTCCGCTGGAAAAGGAACGGTGGTTGTACAAGGAATTCGGTTTGCTCGATGACGCGCTCGGCTGGGCGCGGCACGTCAACGACGGCGGCCGTGTCGCGTTGCTGATCGAAGGCGACGACGGTACCACGCTGACCAAAACCGAAATCACCGCCGCGCTCACGCATCCCGAAGCGCACGAGCGCGAGACGCCGCGCGCGCAGCGCCGCCACTGACTGTAGCATCAGGCAGCCTGGGACAGCCGCGCTTCGCACACCTGCCATTCGTGCCGCTCCCCGCAGGCCGGGCAGCGGGCGCGGATCGGGCTATTGCGGATGCGCAGCAGCGTCTCAAGCTCGCTGTCGATGCCGACGTCGATGTCCTCGCCGGTTTTCGGACACGGGAAGTACAATCGCTTCATGGTGCCTCTCCTCGTGCGCGAACGATGCCTTGGCAGTGTTTCGGCAGGGCGGCGCAAATCCGGCCACTCCATGATCGGCGATCACAGTGCGGTGAGTGCGCCATTTTGGGCGGCTTGTGAGCGGCTTGCCGAATGTACCAAAGCCGGGCAATCGTCGGATTCGACGAGACATCAAGATTTCACCGTAGATCATTGAAATATTGCGCTTTTACCGTAACGCTGACACTCGGTGATAAAGCCTCTCCTTGGGCGCACTTTGGGTGCACTTTTCGCACCAAGTTCGCCACCAAACTGCTATATTTTCTGAATGGTCGTTCATGCCCGGTGAACGACCGCAGTTGGGGTGCTGTGGTGATAGTGGGGAGGCGTGCTTTGTTGAAAACTCATAAATATTCAATTGGCCAAAACGTTCGCTACACGTCGGGGCCGTTTGGCCGGTTCGGCGCCAGCGGCTCGTTCAAGATTGTGAAGCTGTTGCCACCGGAAGGCGACGAGCATCAATACCGGATCAAGAGCACCGGCGAAGCGTTCGAGCGCGTCGCCAAAGAGAGCCAGCTCGATCGCGAGCGCTGAAAAGTGGCGGTTGTCAGAGTGAAACGGGCCCCGGCGGGGCCCGTTATCCTTTGTTCCGTCGGCAAGAAGCCGTCAGCTCGCCACTTTGTGCGACAGCTTGGTCCACATCTCATGCGCACGACGACGCACGATGCGTAGGTTTTCGTCGACCACGTCCCAATTCACCATGGTTCGATGCTCGACCGTGCCGGTGGTCTTGCTCGGTTCGGTGGTCCAGTTGTCGGCGATGAACACGACGCTGACAGTGAGCAGCGCGCCGATAATGATTCCCAACAGCAAACGCATGTTGTCTTTCCCCAATTGCGGCGGATAGTGCCGCGCGCCAAGAACGCACGCCCCGGGCTTGCGGTTCCCCTGGCTGCTAGGATCGAAATCACAAAAGACGATTGGGGCGTCTGAACATGGTTCGGACGGCGCCATCGCCACATGCCGAACGCAACGCCGAGCGGTTGCAGAAAACCATGCCACTGTACATCAGCAAGGCCGTTTTACCCGCGAGGCTCATCAAATCCGGGCAGGCTTTTTCGGCATCATGCTCTCGCTCGTTAACCAAGCCGATTGTGGCGCAAGCGGGCGCCCGGCGCCCGGCATTCGGCTTTGACTTTGGCGATGGCCGCAATAGGTTCGCTGCGCCATAATGGCGTCGGGCTTTGAAGCTTGAGTGGCGTGGACATGTCGAATTCGTTTCAGCCGCCTTCCGGCTTCGAATTTTTGGCCGGGAATCTTGCGGTGATCATCACGGCGGCGGCCGTGGTGGCGCTTGCCACGCTTGGCTTTTACGCATTCCGGCGGGCCGAATTCGGGCACCCTCAAAGGCATTCTGGCGGGCGGCGCGCTGGTGTTGCTCGGCGCATTGATCGCGACTGTTCTGCCGTGGAGCGACGACGCGGCGCTGCGCCGTTCCGTCGAGATGCGGGCAGCCGAACTCACCGCGCGGGCGATCGCACCGGGATCGGCCTTGGCCTGCCTCGATGCGGTGGCCAATCCCGAAGTGGAACTAGCCTGCGAAAAAGCCCTGTTTGCAACGCCCGAGGCGGTTGCCATCGCCGTGGCCTATGTCGACGCCAGGATTTCGCTGCTGGCGGCGAGCGCCTCGCTCGCCGCGCGTGACCCGGGCTATCAGCCGTCGTTCGAGCGGATGCGGCGCGCGCTCGAGGCCGACCGCTTCGGCCTGGTGGCGCATGTGCTCACCACGCGGGGCTGCACCGCGGCGGGTTGCCCCGACCTCAAGCATTTGCGCAACAGCGGGCCGATCCTCGCCAACATGAAGGCGCAGACCTTCGACGGCCATGTCAGCTTGCGGGCGAACGCCTGGCATCTGAACGACGGCGGAGCCATGGCGGCGCTGCCGCCATCCGGCGCCTCCGCCCCGCCGTTCGCCTCGACCGTGCCGCCAGCGGCGACCAGCCAACGCGACGCATGGGGTGCCGGCACCAAAGAAATTCGAATTCCCCTCGGCGGCATCGATTCCCGCGGTCAGCATCATGAATACCGAGCCGAGCGGTCCGGGATCGGCCGAACCGCAGGTCGAGCCGCGCCCCGCCGCAGCGCCCGCGAAAAAGCCGCCGAGCCAGCCCTCACGCCGCCAGACGTCGCGCGACAATGCCGCGCGCGAGGCGCAATCTCCGCCGCCGATGTCGGTGCTGCCACCGCCGCCACAGAATGCGGCGCCTCCCGCGGCCCCGACGCCCCAGACCTCCGGGCAGCGCTGACTGCAAGCTCCTTCGGTGGGACAAGCGAGCCCCGGCGGTGCTAATCCGTCGCGCATGTTTTCGTCCGTCCTGATCGCCAATCGCGGCGAGATCGCATGCCGGATCGCGCGCACCGCCAAGCGTCTCGGGCTGCGGACGATCGCGGTTTATTCCGACGCCGACCGGGACGCCCTGCATGTGCGGCAATCCGACGAGGCGCATGCGATCGGGCCGGCGCCCGCAGCCGACAGCTATCTGCGCATCGATCGCCTGATCGAGGTGGCTCGCCGCACCGGCGCGCAATGCGTCCATCCGGGCTATGGCTTTCTCGCCGAGAACGCGGAATTCGCCGAAGCCTGCGCCGCCGCAGGCGTGGTGTTCGTCGGCCCGCCGCCGGCTGCGATCCGCGCCATGGGATTGAAGGACCGTGCCAAGACGCTGATGGAGCAGTCCGGCGTACCGGTCGTGCCGGGCTATCACGGCGAGCGGCAAGGCGCGGCGCTGCTCAAGCAGAAAGCCTCCGAGCTTGGCTACCCGGTGCTGATCAAGGCGGTGGCGGGCGGCGGCGGCAAAGGCATGCGTCGCGTCGACAAGCATGCCGAGTTCGAGATGGCACTCGCGGCCGCGCAGCGCGAGGCCTCGAGCGCGTTCGGCGATGCACGCGTGCTGATCGAGAAATATGTCGCCGCCCCGCGCCACATCGAGTTGCAGGTGTTCGCCGACCAGCATGGCCACGTCATCCATCTCAACGAGCGCGACTGCTCGCTGCAGCGCCGGCACCAGAAGGTGATCGAGGAGGCGCCCGCGCCGGGACTGCCGGCCGAGCTGCGCGCCGCGATGGGCGCAGCCGCGGCGCAGGCCGCGCGTGCCGTCGGCTATGTCGGGGCGGGCACCGTCGAGTTCATCGCCGACGGCTCACACGGCCTGCGGTCAGGCGGCTTTTGGTTCATGGAGATGAACACGCGGCTGCAGGTCGAGCATCCGGTGACCGAGGCGGTTACCGGCCTCGACCTCGTGGAATGGCAATTCCGGGTCGCCGCGGGCGAGCCGTTGCCGTTGACGCAGGACGCGGTGCCGCTGCAAGGCCACGCGATCGAGGCCCGAATTTACGCCGAAGATCCGGCCCGCGGGTTTCTGCCATCGACCGGAACGCTGCTGGCGCTGCAATTTCCTCACGGCGTGCGCGTCGACACCGGGGTGGAGCAAGGCAGTGCGATCACGCCGTTCTACGACCCGATGATCGCAAAAATGATCGCACATGCGCCGAGCCGCGAGGCGGCGCTCGAACGGCTCGCCGCGGCGCTTGCGGAAACCGTGGCCGCCGGCCCGTACACCAACCTGGCCTTGCTCGCGGGTCTTTGTCGTTCGGCCGAGTTCCGGGCGGGACGCTTCGACACCGGCTTCATCGAGCGCCACCTTGGCGCGCTTGGTGGCGGCCCCGACCACGCCGCGGCGGCGTTCGGCGCCGCCCGTCTGCTGGCGCGTGAGCATGACCGCATCCGCCGCCATCTCGACCGGGAACCCGATGCACCGGCTTCGCCCTGGGATGCGGCCGACGGTTTTCAGCTCACGGGAATCCGCGCCCATCCGTTGCCGATAATGGTGGACGGCGAGCCGATCGACGCGGAGGTGACGTACGGTCAAGCGGCGCCGGTGGTGACTGTGGATGGCGTGGCCGCCGCCCTTGATGCCAGGGCGATCGAGGCGGCAGATGCTGTCTATGTGTTGCGCCATGGGCGGCAAACCGTGGTGCGCCATGCAAGCGCGGGCGCGGCCGGCCTCGATGCCACCGATGGCGGAGGACCGGTGCGCGCGCCGATGCACGGCAAGGTTCTGGTGTTACTGGTCGCGGAGGGCGACAAGGTCGAGAAAGGTCAGCGTTTGGCCATTATCGAGGCGATGAAGATGGAGCACACGCTGACCGCGCCGCGCGCCGGCCGGGTGGGCGCGCTCGCGGTTGCCGCCGGTGGCCAGGTGGCCGAAGGTGCGGCTCTGATGACGATCGAGGCGATCGAAGAGTGAATGGGAACTGACATGCCGCTTCACCTGATCAAGCTCAGCGTCGGCACCAACTCGATCGAAGACCTCGAGGACTGGATCAAGCTTAAGCTCAAGGAGCAGCGCAAACGCGGCGTGCGCAAGCCCGAGCGCATCCACACCACCCGCATGGTGCCCAAGCGCGCCGAGGAGCTGATCGACGGCGGCTCGATCTACTGGGTGATCCGCGGCGAAATTCTCTGCCGCGAGCGCATTCTCGATGTCCGCCCGTTCGTGGACAAGGACGGCATCGGCCGTTGCCGGCTGGTGCTCGATCCCAAATGTGTCCCGGTGCGGCCACGGCCGTATCGTGCCTTCCAGGGCTGGCGTTATCTCGAGGTCAAGGAGGCGCCGCCCGATCTCGATCGCGTGGCGCGAGGCGCGACCAACATGCCGGAGCCGCTGCGCCGCGAGTTGCGTGAGCTCGGTCTGCTTTAAATCCCGATATTGTCGATCAGCCGGGTGCGGCCGATCTTGGCCGCGACCAGGAGCCGGACCGGTCCGCCGGCGAGCGAGCCGATCGGTTTCAACGTCTCGGCGTGCCGCGCCTCAAGATAGTCGACGGCAAATCCGACCCGTTCGATGGCCTGGCGGCCCTCGGCCAGGATTGCGGCAATCGGGCCGCCATCCTTGAGCCGCGCCGCACAGGCCTGCAGCACGCGATAAAGCGTGGGCGCCGCCGCCCGCTCCTCGGCCGAGAGATACACGTTGCGCGACGACATCGCGAGGCCGTCCGGCTCGCGCACGGTCGGCACGCCGATGATCTTGACCGGGATGTCGAGGTCGCGCGCCATCGCGGTCACGACCTGGAGTTGCTGGTAGTCCTTCTCGCCAAATGTGGCAAAGTCCGGCTGCACCTGGAGCAGGAGCTTGGCGACCACGGTGCAGACGCCGCCGAAGAAATGCGGGCGGACCTTGTCCTCGAGGCCGGCGAGGGCAGGGCCGCCCGGTGCGACCCGGGTGTCGAGGCCATCCGGATACATGGTGGCAATGCTTGGTGCCCAGATTGCGTCGATCCGCAGCTCGGCCAACGCCGCGAGATCGGCCTCCCAGGTCCGCGGATAGGTCGAGAAATCCTCGTTCGGGCCGAACTGGGCGGGATTGACGAAGATCGACACCACCACATGGTCAGCCATGTGGCGGGCGCTGCGCACCAATTCCAAGTGCCCGGCATGCAGTGCCCCCATGGTGGGCACCAACGCAACCTTGTTGCCGGCTTGCCGGGCGCTTGCCACCGCCGCGCGCAGGTCGGCAATGAGGCGAAGCACCGTCGGTTCGGTGCGCGGTGCAGGCCCGGTTTTGGTTGTTCGCGCCATGATTCAAGTTAGTCGTAAACCTATCGAAAACACGTGCTAAGCTTCCCTGCAAGCGGGGGCAGTTTCCGTGACTTGGCCCCGCGAGGGGTGCCATGTCGGTTGAGAGTAGCGTGCGGCCGCGCTCCGCCTATTGCGTCGTCCTCGGCAACGAAAAGGGCGGATCGGGCAAATCGACAATCGCCATGCATGTTGCGGTCGCGCTGCTGAAGGCCGGCCAGCGCGTCGCCACGATCGACCTCGACTGCCGCCAGCAAAGCTTCACCCACTACATCGATAACCGCCGCGCCTGGGCCAAACACGCCGGGCTCGATCTCGCAATGCCATCGCATTATTGCATCGCGCGCGCCGACGGCGCGCTGGTCGCCGACAACGAGGCGGCGGAGTTCAACAGCTTTGCCGCCGCCATCGACGCGGTCGAACACACCCATGATTTCGTCGTCATCGATACGCCGGGCAACGACAGCTATCTGATGCGGCTTGCGCATTCGATGGCGGACACGCTGATCACGCCGCTCAACGACAGCTTTGTCGATTTCGACGTGCTCGGCACCATCGACCCGGTCACGTTCGCGGTGACCGGAACCAGTCACTTCGCGGACATGGTGCGCGAGGCGCGGCGCCAGCGTCGGGTGGTCGACCATGCCACCATCGACTGGGTGGTGCTGCGCAATCGTCTGTCGATGCTCAGCTCGCGCAACAAGCGCCTGGTGGGCGAGGGGTTGCAGGAGCTGTCGCTGCGGCTCGGCTTCCGCGCCACCGACGGCTTTGCCGAGCGGGTGATTTTCCGCGAGTTCTATCCGCGCGGGCTGACCGCGCTCGACGATCTGGATCGGGCCACGCTCGGCACGCGGCCGAGCTTGTCGCACGTCACCGCGCGGCAGGAGGTCGACAATCTGCTCGGAGCGCTCAAGCTGCCGCTCGACGAACGCGGCCTGCGGCGCGCGGCGGCACGCCAGGAGTGGTTCGCGGCGCAGGCCAATCCGCTCGAACTGCACGACATCCTGGCGCAGTAGGAATTCGTTACCGCAAGCGACATTCTGCTGCGCCTTGGGCCATTGCGCCCGGCGCGCGAAGGCGCACTTATAGGGCGATGGAATGCCGCCAAACGCCATGACCAAGGACCGCACCCCCGCCTCGACCGAGGGCCGCTCCGAGCCGGCCAAAGGCTCCGGCCGCGCCGAGGTCGACGCGTTCCTGCAACAGGTCCGCTCGCTCGGCCCGACCGCGCAGTCCGGTCGGCGCGGACGGCTGATTTTCGCGCTCGATGCCACCATGAGCCGGCAGCCGCTATGGGACACCGCCTGCCGGCTGCAGGGCGACATGTTCCGTGAGACGGCGGCGATCGGCGGCCTCGATGTTCAGCTCGTCTATTACCGCGGGCTCGCCGAATGCCGCTCGTCGCGCTGGGTGTCCGACGCCCGCGGTCTTGGCTCGCTGATGGAGCGCATCGATTGCCGCGGCGGCCACACCCAGATCGGAAAAATCCTGGCGCATGCGCGCCGCGAGAACGAACAGCAGAAGGTGCAGGCGCTGGTGTTCGTGGGCGACGCCATGGAAGAGCCGATCGACGATCTTTGTGCCGCCGCCGGCCAGCTTGGTCTGCTCGGCGTGCCGGCCTTCATGTTCCAGGAGGGCCACGATCCGGTGGCAGAACCCGCGTTCCGCGAGATCGCGCGGCTGACGCGCGGCGCCTATTGCCGGTTTGACGCGGGATCCGCGCATCAGCTCGCCGAGCTGCTACGCGCAGTCGCGGCCTATGCCGCCGGCGGCATGAAGGCGCTGGCCAACCTCAAGGCGCGGCACGACGGCGGCGGCGCGGTCAAGCTCTTGTCGCAGCTCCGATAGCCATGCCGACCATCATCTTCGGTGATCCTGGTTCTGGTGCTGCTGCTGTGGGGGCTCAACGCCTATTCCAAGGCCGACCCCAAGGTGCTGGTGAAGGTGGTGCGGCCGGCTGGCGGCATTCTGGCATTGGCGGTGGCGGCATTCCTGCTCTTGCGCGGCCATCTTGAGGTCGCCATCCCGCTCGGTCTCGCCGGCCTCGGCCTGCTCGGCTGGGGTCCGTTTGCGTCGAGCAGCCTGTTCCAGCGCATGCAGAAGACGCCCGGCCAGGTTTCGCGGGTGCGCGCGAGCTTTGTCGAGATGGAGCTCGACCACGACACCGGCGCCATGCGCGGCCGCATGCTGGCCGGTCGTCACGCGGGCGCAGCCCTCGACGCGCTCGATCTCACCACGCTGCTCGACCTGCTGGTCGAGGTCGACGTCGACAGCCGCGCCTTGCTGGAAGCCTATTTGGATCGCCGCGAGCCGAGCTGGCGCGAACGCGCCCAAGGCGCGGCCAGTGGCGCCGCCGGCCCGCCGCCGGAGCGGCGCGGCAAGATGACCGAAGAGGAGGCCTATCAAATCCTGGGCGTGCCGCGCGGCGCGAGCGCGAACGAGATCGGCAAGGCGCACCGCTCGCTGATGAAGAAGCTACACCCCGATCAGGGCGGCTCGACCTACCTCGCGGCCCAGATCAACGAAGCCAAAGAGCTGTTGCTGCGCCGCCAGCGCTGAGTAGCCGGCGCGATCAGATTTTCAGCGCCATGCAGGCGATGTCTTCGCGCTTGAGCCGCTTGCACACCGCCTCGGCCCGATCGCGGTCGAAACCCGCGAAGCGCGCGCGGAAGTAGGTCTTCTCGCCCCGGGTGGTGCGCTCGGTGTAGGCCTCGGTCCTTTGCAAGAGCGCTGCGGCCTTGCTCTGCGCCGAGCTGAGCTTTTCCTTCGCCTCGGCTTCGCTTTCGTAGGCGCCGACCTGGACGATCCAGCCGTGGCGAATGCTGTGGCGGGCGGAAGCGGCGGTTGGGATCAGCGCCTCTTCGGCCTTGGCCGCCGGCACGGCCGCTTCTTTGGCGGCGACCACCATGGCGGGCAGTGCGCCGAGCACGCCCGGGCCAGCGCTCGCAAACGCTAGGGGGGGTGCCGCCGCCTCGTCCTGCTTCGCCGGCTCGGGCTTCGCGGGCTCGGGTTTGGCCGGCGCCGGCGACACAGGTGTTGCGGCTGCGGTGGCGACGGCGTGCTTGGGGGGCACGAGCTTCACCGTCACGGTCTTGACCTTGACCGGCGTGATCGGCGCGCTCGAGCCCGGAGCGGTGATGGTTGCGGTGGCGTCGCTGACCGGGGGTGGGGGCGGCAACGTCGGCGTCGAGCCTGCCGCTGCCAGCACGGCTTTGGCGGCCGATTCAATTTTGGTCGCCAGCTCCAGCCGCGGCGCAACCTCGGCGGTCTTGGGTTCGGCCTTCTCGGCGACGGCGACGACGGTGTCGCGGGTCGAGGCCCCGGCGATGTGGCTGTCGATCAGGTCGCGCATGCGCGCGTCGCGCGCCCGGCCCGAACGGCCGCCCAGCACCACCGCGATGATGCGCTTGGCGCCGCGCTTGACCGAGGTGACAAGGTTGAAGCCCGACGACCGCGTATAGCCGGTCTTGATGCCGTCGACGCCTTCGACCCGTCCGAGCAGCCGGTTGTGGTTGGCCATGGCGCGGCCGCGGTAGACAAAGCTCGCCAGCGAAAAATACCGGTAGTGCTTCGGAAAGCGCTCCTGGATCGCGATGCCGAGCAGCGCCTGGTCGCGCGCAGTGGTCACCTGCTCGTCGTCCGGCAAACCGGAAGCATTGCGGTAGACGGTGTGGCGCATGCCGAGCGCGTGCGCCTTGCGCGTCATGGCGCGGGCGAATTCCTCTTCGCCGCCGCCGAGCGTCTCGGCCACCACCACGGCCGCGTCATTGGCCGACTTGGTGACCAGGCCCTTGATCGCGTCCTCGACCCGAATGGTGCTGCCGGGCTTGAGCCCAAGCTTGGTCGGCGCCTGGCTCGCAGCGAACTCCGACACCTCCATCGGCGTGTCGAGCGTGATGCGGCCGCTGTCGAGGCGCTCGAACAGCAAATAGAGCGTCATGATTTTGGTGAGCGAGGCCGGGTGGCGGGGGCTATCGGCGGCGCTCTGGTGCAGTACCGCGCCGTTGCGGGCGTCGACCACGATGGCGGCGTAGGGCGGGCTGTAGCTCTCGGTGGCGTGGCTGCGCTTGAAATCATGGCGCTTGCGCCGACGCGCATCCGCCGGATCGGTGGTGAGTGCAAGCAGCGCCACTATTGCGGCAAGGGTCAAGCACCCCCAACGAAGCCCGCGTGAGGCTCCGACCGGCACGCGTACCATGATCCCATCCCCGTTTGCGACCGACCAAGCTGGCGGCCCCGCCCGCGGTTGCCTGCCGCGCCCTCGACCACCGCCTAGCCGGCCGATCGGGCGTTGGCGGTACACAGCGATCAAAGCTATGGCGATGGGGTTGCCAAAAAGTTAAACTGAATCAAGGGTAAGTGGCCCTTGGCCACAGCTTTTCGGCGATTTCGAGTGCACCGCAAAATTTCTCTTGCCTTTTTTGTGCAGTGCAATATATTGCCTCTTATGCGAGCGGTTGAGCTGCGCAAGGTGCAAGCACCATCGAGATGAAACCCCAAACGAAACCCCAAGGGTTCCGCGGCGGCGGAACAGAGAGAGACCCAATGTTCAAGAATTTCGAAGACGTGCAGAAGCTGAGCAAAGACAACATGGACGCGACGATGAAGTCGTTCGGCGCCCTGTCCAAGGCGAGCCAGACGATCGCCGCGGAACTCGTCGACTATTCCAAGAAGTCGTTCGAGGACAGCACCAAGGTCATGGAGAAGCTGCTCGGCGCCAAGTCACTCGACAAAGCGATCGAGATCCAGACCGACTACGCCAAGACCGCGTATGAGGGCTTTGTCGCCCAGGCGACCAAGATCGGCGAGCTCTATGCCGATTTCGCCAAGGAGACTTACAAGCCGTTCGAGGCCTACATCGCCCAGACCGCGCAGTCGAAGTGAAATTCGTAATGTAGCGTTGCGTCGTAAAAAGCGTAGCGTTGCGTCTTCAAAGCCCGGCCGCAGAGGCCGGGCTTTTTTGTTGGCGGTCCGCTTACATCATGCACCCAAAAATCCAGCAGACCGTTCCGCAAAGCGTCGCAAACAAAAGCCCGGCCGCGAGGCCGGGCTTTGTCGTTTGGATGATCCGCGGTTATTGCGAGATGCGGAGACTGGAGAGCTTGGTCCCGATCTCCTTGAACGTCGTGACCATCTGGCTCGCCGACGTGAGCAGGAAGAACTTGCTGGCGTCCGGATATTTACCCGGGCTACCCGCGCAGTTCTGCAGCAGCGTCGAAGTCGGATCGGCGCCAGTGTTGACCTGAATGGTGTAAAGCGTGATGCCGGCGGTGTTGACGTTGTCGCAGGTCAGCTTCTGGCGGTTATCGATCGAGGTTTGATCGGTATACCAGCGGTTCTGCGTGTTCAAGCCGTCGGTGAGCAGGATGATGATCTTCGTATACTTGTAGCCCGTCTCCTCGGCGGGCGGCGTGGGATAGGGGCCGCCGCCGACCAGCGACATCCAGCCATGCGCCAGTCCGATCGCCTGGTTGGTGTTGCCGTTCGCAACAAAGCTGTCGACCAGATTGTTCAATGCCGTCCAGTCGTAGGTCAGCGGCAGTACGGGTTGCGGACACGCGCTGTATTGCTCGGCAGCGAACAAGGTCGCGGGGTTTCCAACGTCCGGCACACTGACATTGGTGTCGTAGTTGCCGGCATTCGGAGCATTCGAGTTGCCCCGATCGGTCACGCAACCATTCCAGGTGTTGTGACTGGGACTGGCAGACTTCCAATACTTGCCGTTTGCGATGCAATCGCTTTTAGAGGTGTAACTGTTTGGGCTGCCGTTGAATTTATCGTTATTGTAGCAGCTACCGCCATTGCCATCCCAGTCGGTCCAATCGATCCAGGTCGCGTTGTAGTTGCTTGCGCCAACATTGACGTCTTTCACGAACGGGACGATCGACACATAGACGTCGCCGGGGGTGATCGCCGCAGTCTTGAGCTGCGTCAGCAAGTTCTTGGTCGCGGTCTTGAGCGCGTCGATCTTGCCGTCAGAGTTCATCGAGCCGGTGTTGTCGAGCACCAGCGCGACCCGCAGGCGGGTATTGCCCCACTTGACCTGGGAGTCGACGCCGACCTTCATGGTCGAGAAGCCCAGCAGGCCCATGAAGTCGGTCTTCACGTTGCTGGAGGCGTTGACCAGGAACTGTTTGCCGCCGCCGTCGGTGCTATAGGTCGCCGTGATCGTCAGCCCGTTCGCTTCGGGCTTGTTGAACAGCGCCTTGAAGTATTCGTTGGCCTTGGTCTGAATCTCTGACTGGGTCAGACCATTGGCGGTCTTCGACAGCATCAGCGCGGTCGAATCCGCGGCTGCCTGCATCGCGGCCTTGACCGAGTTGGCGCGGCTGTAGTCCACCGCGGCCCCGACAAAGCCGACCATCGGAATGGTGGCGAGCGCGAAGGTCAGCGTGACGTTGGCGCCATTCGCCGCACGAAATTCGCGGGCGCGCCGACGCAAGTTTTCAATGGACGCGATCTTGGCCATACACTCTGTCCTGTTTTGAAGCTTTTGCGAGGGGTTTCAGGGCCAAATTCGTAAATGAGACGTGTGAAGACAGCGTAAAATGAATCGCAGAAACTCCGACAAATGCCGCGGACCAAAGCAACGCGCCGGCAAATCCCGGCGGGTCGTAAACGGCCGTTCAATCGAACGTTCAAAAACCGATGAAACCGTTAGCGGCTCGTCAACCACGATGCGCCGCGGCCGTTTCGGCCGCAGCGACTGGTGTGCGATCATTTGTTGATGCGCAGATTGGCGAGCATTTGTGGCGCGATCGATTTAATAACGCTGCTCAATAGACGGGCCTGCCGAGCAACGAGCGCTAGCATCGTGGCAACGCCGGCGCTGCGGCTTCCCGCCGAAGGATTCCGGAGACGAGAAGCGCGCCGCTTACTCCGGCTTCACGACGTCAATTTCACCATGAGGGGGCTGAACGGTTTGGTGCCGTAACCGTTGCAATTCAGCGCGAACGACGAATTGCCCGTGAACGTGACGGTGTCCCCGATCAGCTGAGTGCAGTTCGTGCTGGTCCCCATGCCACCGGCAAAACTGACGGCTCCTTTCGGGACATAGATCGCGCCACCAAGATACTGATTTGCACCGCCATTGAACTTGAAATCGGTGCCAACCGGCATCCGGCGATCTCCGAACACGACAATGCCCGCGGTGCCGCCGGTGGTCGGCGGCGTCAAATTGACGGTGGCATTGCCATTGATGGACGCGGTCGCAAAGCCGTTGCGGTTTTGCGACGTGAACACCAGCGTCACGCCGGTGCCCTGAAGCGTGCCGCCGCCGTTGACCGACAGGTTGCCGCCGTCGAGATAATAGATGCCCGAATTGAGGGTAACGACCGCGCCGGCATTGATCGAAATGCCACCGCAATACACACCGGGGTTGATCGTGATCGTGTTCTTGCCGTTGAAATTGTTCTCGGTGCATCCGCCGAATGCCGGGAATGAGTGGTAAGCGTAGGGATCGGTAATCGGCGAGACGCCGGTCCTGATGCCCGCCGTTGTCGTGATGTTTTCGGTCCCGGTCAGGTTGCCGACGACGCCGACCGACAAGGCGGTCAGATGTGCCGTTCCGCCGGCAACCATCGCCGTCGCATGATCGGAGTTGTCGTACATGCTGCAGCCATTGAGCACCACATTGGTACTGCCTTGCCCGGTGACCGCTCCGCTGGCATGGGCGTTCAGGGACAGAACGCAACCGAGTCCATCGGCGTAGGATGTCGCGGTGGAATGCACAGCGACGTTGAGGTTTGCGAATCCGAACAACCCCATAAATTTAGACTTGATCGAGCCCGAAGCCGCCAGGGTCGCGGAATAACCGCTGGACGTCGAAGACGTGGCGGCCGACGTGTTCAGATTTTGGAGCTCTGAATTCTGAAAATTGGCGTTGAAGTACTGGGTCGCGTCCGCGTTGAGCACTGTTGCGTCGGCATTTTTCGCGCTTTTCGCCATGATCAGGGCGCTGGCATCGAGTGCGGCCTGCATCGAGGTGCGCACCGAGGCGGCACGGCTGAAATCGATTGCGGCGCCGACAAAGCCGAACAGTGGTAAGGCGAGCAGTGCCAGCATAGGCGCCACGCCAGCGTCACGGTTCCGCAGGAAGCGGCTGAGCAGCATCGAAACCCCCGAGGTTGCGGTTTCACAATTTGGGTTCAACTTGCCGCGATCTTCGGTCTTAATTCTTGAAATTGAATGTCGAGAAAGCTTGGAATTTTCGACAATTCAGCTGCGAATTGCGCGCAATTGCGCTCCGGGCGTTCGATCCTATCTTTGGTCCAAGTTGGGACAGGTGCCGCGCGGCCGCGCCGGCCGGACGCTCAAAGGCTGTGCATGGTGCGCAGACAGCGATCTGGCAGGGCGGCGGGTGGGCCTTTATGATGACGACAATAGGGACCTAACCTCCGACCGACCGCTTTGCGGTCCGAGGCCGCCGCCGCACCGCCATGAACCAATTGTTGACCAGATTTGCCGACCCCCCAAACCGCCCCGTCCGGGCGGTTTTCAGACCGGGGGCGGCCGCGCTCCCGCGGCTCGCCGGCGACGACGAGCGCAAGCGCGGCGGTGAGCGTGGCAACCCCGGCACTGCGGTTATCACCAAGACCAAACCGCAGACCAAGCGGCCCAACCTCTACCGGGTTCTGCTGCTGAACGACGATTACACTCCGATGGAGTTCGTGGTTCACGTGCTGGAGCGGTTTTTCAACAAGGACCGCGAGGCCGCCACCCAAATCATGCTGCACGTGCATCATCACGGCATCGGTGAATGCGGGGTCTATACCTACGAAGTGGCCGAAACCAAGGTGACGCAGGTCATGGACTTTGCCCGCAAACACCAGCATCCTTTGCAGTGCGTCATGGAGAAGAAGTGACGGAACCAAAGCCCTGGGGAGGGCGTCCAATACAAATGGAAATGAGCTTCTGATGCCCACATTCTCGCGCAGCCTCGAGCAATCCCTGCACCGCGCGTTGGCGGTCGCCAACGAGCGCCACCACGAGTACGCCACGCTCGAACACCTGCTGCTGGCGCTGATCGACGATCAGGACGCCGCAGCGGTGATGCGCGCCTGCAACGTCGATCTGGAGAAGCTCAAGCGCAATCTCGCCTCGTATCTGGAGTCCGAGCTGGACAATCTGGTCACCGAAGGTGGCGATGACTCAAAGCCCACCGCGGGCTTCCAGCGCGTGATCCAGCGCGCCGTGATCCATGTCCAATCCTCCGGCCGCGAGGAGGTCACCGGCGCCAACGTGCTGGTGGCGATCTTCGCCGAGCGCGAGAGCCACGCCGCCTATTTCCTGCAAGAGCAGGACATGACGCGCTACGACGCGGTCAACTACATCAGCCACGGCATCGCCAAGCGGCCGGGGCTTTCGAAGTCGCGCCCGGTGCGTGGCAGCGAGGGCGAGGAGCCGGAGACCAAGGCGGGCGACGAGCCGAAGAAAAAAGGTGATGCACTGGAGGCTTACTGCATCAACCTCAACAAGAAGGCGAAGGAAGGCAAGATCGATCCGTTGATCGGCCGCGAGCCCGAGATCAACCGCACGATACAAGTGCTGTGCCGCCGCCAGAAGAACAACCCGCTGTTCGTGGGCGAGGCAGGGGTCGGCAAGACCGCGATCGCCGAGGGCCTGGCCCGCCGCATCGTGCACGGCGAGGTGCCGGACGTGCTGAAGAACGCGACCATCTTCGCGCTCGACATGGGCACGCTGCTGGCCGGCACCCGCTATCGTGGCGACTTCGAGGAGCGCCTCAAGCAGGTGATCAAGGAGATCGAGGCCTATCCAGGCGCGATCATGTTCATCGATGAGATCCACACCGTGATCGGCGCCGGCGCCACCTCGGGCGGCGCGATGGATGCATCCAACCTGCTCAAGCCCGCGCTCGCTGCCGGCAACGTGCGCTGCATCGGCTCGACCACCTACAAGGAGTACCGGCAGTATTTTGAGAAGGACCGCGCCCTGGTGCGGCGCTTCCAGAAGATCGACGTCAACGAGCCGTCGGTCGCCGACGCCATCGAGATCATGAAGGGGCTCAAGCCCTATTTCGAGGCCTATCACAAGCTCAAATACACCAACGACGCCATCAAGGCGGCGGTCGAGCTGTCGGCCCGCTACATCCACGACCGCAAGCTCCCCGACAAGGCGATCGACGTGGTCGATGAATCGGGCGCGGCCCAGATGCTGCTGCCGGAGAGCCGGCGCAAGAAGACCATCGGCATCAAGGAGATCGAGACCACCATCGCCACCATGGCGCGGATTCCTCCAAAGACGGTGTCGAAGGACGATGCCGAGGTGCTCCAGCATCTCGAGCAGACTCTGAAAACCACGGTCTACGGTCAGGACAAGCCGGTCGAGGCGCTGGCCGCGGCGATCAAGCTGGCCCGCGCTGGCCTGCGCGAGCCGGAGAAGCCGATCGGCTGCTACCTGTTCTCGGGCCCGACCGGCGTCGGCAAGACCGAGGTCGCCAAGCAGCTCGCCGCCGGCCTCGGCGTGCACCTGATCCGCTTCGACATGTCGGAATACATGGAGCGCCACACCGTCTCGCGGTTGATCGGCGCGCCGCCCGGCTATGTCGGCTTCGACCAGGGCGGCCTGCTCACCGACGGCGTCGATCAGCACCCGCATTGCGTGCTGCTGCTCGACGAGATCGAGAAGGCGCACCCCGACCTGTTCAACGTGCTGCTGCAGATCATGGATCACGGCAAGCTGACCGACCACAACGGCAAGCAGGTCGACTTCCGCAACGTCATCCTGATCATGACCACCAACGCCGGCGCCTCCGACATGGCCAAGGCCGCCTATGGCTTCACGCGCCAAAAGCGCGAGGGCGACGACATGGAGGCGATCAACCGACTGTTCGCGCCGGAGTTCAGGAACCGGCTGGACGCCATCATCACCTTCAATCACCTGTCGCCGGAGATCATCGCCAAGGTGGTCGAGAAGTTCGTGCTCCAGCTCGAAGCCCAGCTCGCCGACCGCAACGTCACGATCGAGCTCTCGGAAGAGGCGTCCCGCTGGCTGATCGCCAACGGCTACGACGAGCTGATGGGCGCCCGCCCGATGGCGCGGGTGATCCAGGAGCACATCAAGAAGGGCCTCGCCGACGAGGTGCTGTTCGGCAAGCTCAAGAATGGCGGCCACGTGCGCGTGATCGTGGTCAAGGACGACGCCGGTAAGGACAAGATCGGCTTCGAATATCTAGAAGGGCCGGTGACGCCGAAGCCCGAGAAAATTCCCGAGAAGCGCGCCAAGCCGCGCCGGCCGCGGGTCCGACGCAAGCCGTCCGGCCCGAAAGACGACGGTCCGCCGCGCGGCGGCACGGTGCCGAAGGTGCCGCTGGTCAAGGTCTAGGCGCCCTCGAAAAGCCACGAAGCTTGCCGGCGCGACGCGTGACATTTCGATCACGGTCGCGATCAATCCGCCTGCGCGGATTGCCGCAATTGCATGTCGCATCGCGAGCAATTGTGGCGACGATGTTCGTTTCGCCGATGACATGATCGAAAACCGGCGCGATTTCTCACGTCGCTGTCGTTGTGCAACGCCATCGTCGTGTCGTGCGACGCGTGATCGCGTTCATCACGCGTCGACGAGTCATTGCTTGAGAGCGATCGGAGAATCAGGACTAGTAAGTTTGCTAGCGGACACAATTAGCAATCGAACAGATTCATCAATCCGGCGAGGGCACCATGGCGGGAACTCGGGCGCAGCGGCTACGTGTAATCGTGCTGGGCAACGAAAAAGGTGGATCGGGCAAGTCCACAGTGGCAATGCATATTGCGATTGCGTTGGTCAAAGCCAACAAGCGCGTCGCGAGCCTCGATCTCGATACGCGTCAGCGCAGCTTCACTCACTATTTGGAGAACCGGCGCGCCTGGGCACAGCGCCGCGTCCGCGAGCTTGAAGCGCCCGATCATCTCAGTCTCGATGAGGTGATCAATCGTGGCGACGAAGCAGCGGCGGCCCACGCCCTGGCCGACACCGTTGCCGGGCTGGAGCAGAGCCACGACTTCCTGATCATCGATACGCCCGGCCACGACAATGCCCTGATGCGGCAGGCGCATGTCTTGGCCGATACCGTAATCACGCCGCTGAATGACAGCTTCGTCGATTTCGACGTGCTCGGCACCGTTGATCCCGAGACCTTTGCCGTGACCGGTGCAAGCCACTACGCCGCAATCGTGGCGGAGGCGCTGCAAAAACGCCGGCTGGCCGGTTATCCGGTCACCGATTGGATCGTGCTGCGCAACCGGCTGTCGATGTTGAGCTCGCGCAACAAGCGGCTAGTCGGCGTGGGGCTGCAGGAGCTGTCGCAGACCCTGAAGTTCCGCTTCATTGATGGTCTGGCCGAGCGCGTGATCTTCCGCGAGTTCTACCCGCGCGGGCTCACGGCGTTCGACGACCTCGATGAGACCACGCTCGGGACGCGTCCGACGTTGTCCCATGTGACGGCCCGCCAGGAGGTGGAAAACCTGATCAACGCCATGCAGCTGGAAGACGCGGCGGTCATCGGCCAAACCGCCGAGCCAAGCCGCGACGCGGCGTGAACGTCACGGCCTCGGAGCATGGTTTTGGAGCGACAACTGAACGGCGAGTGATGTTCGCCGGACGGCCATTGCCGCTCCATTTCCGCGCGTAGGCTCGGGTGACCTTCGGTCGAGGAAGGCCGCACGCGCATGCGCGGCGCGGCGTTCCAGGCGGTTGCGCGCGCCATGCCGCTGTGTGACCAAAGGCCATGTCCGACGCGCCACAGCTGCCGACCGCGAGCCCGACCGGCGCGCTTTGGTTCGGCGTGCGCGTCGGCCTGACCTCGGTGTTCACCTTTGTCATCGCCTTCACCTACGTGGGTTTCGGCGCACTCGCCCACGACTACGGCTTCTCGGTCGGCTGGGCGATGCTGTCGACCGCGCTGCAATGGGCGGGTCCAGCGCAGGTCGTGCTGCTCACCGGGCTCGGCGCCGGCACCTCGCTGATCGAGATCGCTGTCGCGGTGTCGCTGTCCAGCGTCAGGCTGCTGCCGATCGTGGTGGCGCTGTTGCCGATGGTGAAGCCTGCGCGCGCCAGGCCCTGGCAATTGCTCATGCCGGCGCATTTCATGGCGGTCAGCGTCTGGGTCGAGACTATGCGGCACGGCCCCGGCCTGCCGCGCGAGCATCGCGTCGCGTTCTGCAATGGCTGCGGCGGGACGCTGCTGGTGGTCGGGGTCGTCTTCACCGCGGTGGGCTACTACCTGCAGGCGCTGCTGCCGGCGGTGTTCGGCGCGGCGGCGATGTTCATCACGCCGATCTCGTTCCTAACCTCGAGCGCGCGCAACGCCAGGCTGCTGCTGGAGAAGGCCGCGCTCGGCATCGGCCTCATCGTCGGACCGGTGCTGGCCTTCAGCGACGTCGAGTTTGATCTGCTGTGGACCGGCATCATCGGCGGCACATTGGCCTACGGGCTGCACCGGCTCCACCGCAGCTGGAGCGCGCCGGCATGAGCGTCGGCATGGAGCCCTATCTGGTGCTGATCCTGGTCGGCTTCCTGCCGAGCGAGGTGTGGCGTTGGCTTGGGATTCTGATGGGCCGCGGGCTCGATGAGAATTCCGAGACCATCCTGTGGGTGAGGGGGGTGGCGACCGCGCTGATCGGGGCGGTGGTGGCGCGCATCGTGCTGATCCCGCCGGGCGCGCTCGCCGGCGTGCCGATGTCGGTGCGGCTCGCCGCCATCGGCATCGGTTTCCTGGCCTTCCTGCTAATCCGCCGCTCGTCGTTCGCCGGCGTGCTGGTCGGCGAGGCGGTGCTGATCGCGGGCGCTTTGGTGTTCGGCGCATGATCCCGAAAAGTGGTAACCGGTTTTTGGACGAGATCGTGCGCCAGAGAACAACATTTCCATGACGCCGCCCGACCATCCACCGCGCCCGGCCTTGGTGGTGTTCCGCGACGGACTTGCCGCCGCGCTGCGCTCGGTGTTCTTCTATGTGCTGCTTGGAAATTACGCCGGCATCGGCGCGCTCGCCCACGAATTCGGCTTCAGCGTCACCTGGATGATGCTCTGCACGCTGTTGATCTGGGCCGCGCCTGCCCAGGTGATCCTGATCTCGACGCTTGGCAGCGCGGCGCTGTTCGAGGTGGCGCTAGCGGTCAGTCTGTCGAGCGTGCGGCTGCTGCCGATGGTGGCGGCACTGCTGCCGCTGCTCAATCGTCCGGGCATCCGTCAGCGCGATCTGCTGCTGCCGATGCACTACACCGCGATCAGCGTCTGGGTCGAGGGCATGCGGCTGCTGCCGACCTGGCCGCGCGAGGAGCGCGTGGCCTACTACAACGGGCTTGGCACCTGCCTGATCCTGGCGGCGACGGCGGCGAGCGCGCTCGGCTATTATCTGGCCGCCGCGCTGCCGCCGCTGTTCGCGGCCGCGCTGCTGTTCTTCACGCCGATGGCGATCCTGTTCGTCTCGGCGCGCAACAGCCGCATGCTGTTGGACCAGCTGGCGTTCGGGCTCGGCCTCGTGGTCGGGCCGATCCTGGCAGCGCAGAAGATCGGCCTCGACCTGATGTGGACCGGCCTGATCGCCGGCAGCATTGCTTATCTGGTTCACCGGTGGCGCGGGGAAACGCCGTGAGCGTGACCTTCGCCGAGCTTGGCCCGATGCTGGCGCTGATCCTGGTCGGCTTTCTGCCTAACGAGGTATGGCGGCTGCTCGGGCTCGTTTTGGTGCGCGGCCTCGACGAACGCTCGCAGGTGATCGTCTGGGTGCGCGCGGTCGCCACCGCGATGCTGGCCGGCGTGCTGGCGCAGCTCGTGCTCGCCACCTCCGGTGGCCTTGCCACAATTCCGGTCGCGGTGCGGATCGCGGCGCTAGTGATCGGTTTTGTCGCCTTCTTGATCGCCCGCCGCTCGGTGTTCGCCGGCGTGCTCGCGGGCGAGGCCGCGGTGATCCTGGGCGCCTATCTGTTCGCGACCTGAACTCAGCCCTTCAGCGCCGCCGCGAGCTTGAGCGCGTGGTCGGACAGCACCTCGGGCTTTTCCTTCTCGGTGGCGGGCGGCTTCATCGGCACACCGGCCTTGCGCGGGATGACATGGACGTGGAGGTGGAAAACCACCTGGCCGCCGGCGTTCTCGTTGAACTGTTGCACCGTGATGCCGTCGGCGCCGAACACCGCCATGGCGGCCTTGGCGACCTTTTGCACCGCGCGTGAGACGGCGGCGAGATCGTCAGGCGTGGCGTCCAGCAAGTTGCGGGCCGGCGCTTTCGGCAGCACCAGGGTGTGGCCGGGCGCGCGCGGCATGATGTCGAGGAAGGCCAGCGCCTTGTCGTCCTCGTAGACCTTGTAGCAGGGCAATTCGCCACGCAGGATTTTCGCGAAAATATTGTTGGGGTCGTAAGCCGGCATGGGCCTCTCCAGGCTTCAATCCTGTTCCTGTTCGACCAAATCCTTGCGGAACGGCGCGGCGGCGGCAAGCTCTTCGCCCGCCGCTTCCACATAGGCGCGCTCGCGCGCCAGATAGTCGGCGATCGCCCGCCGCAGGCCCGGATCGGCGATGTAATGGGCCGAATGGGTGGTCACCGGCAGGTAGCCGCGCGCCAGCTTGTGCTCGCCCTGGGCGCCGGCCTCGACGCGCTTAAGCTTGTGGGCGATAGCGAAGTCGATCGCCTGGTAATAGCACAGCTCGAAATGCAGGAACGGGTGGTGCTCGATCGCGCCCCAATGGCGGCCGTAGAGCGCGTCCGAACCGATGAAATTGATGGCGCCGGCGATATAGCGTCCGGCGCGCTTGGCCATGATCAGCACGATCTTGTCGGCCATCCGCTCGCCGATCAGCGTGTAGAACTGGCGTGTCAGATACGGCCGGCCCCACTTGCGTGAGCCGGTTTCCATATAGAACTCGAAGAACACGTCCCAGGCCGCTTCGGTCAGCTCCCGGCCGGTCAGCCAGTGCACCGTGATGCCGGGGGCGAGCGCGTCACGCCGCTCCCGGCGGATGGTCTTGCGCTTGCGCGCCGAGAGCGCCTCGAGGAACGCGTCGAACGTGGCGTAGCCGGCGTTCTCCCAGTGAAACTGCTGGTCGGTGCGGTGCAGAAAACCTTGTTCGGCCAGGAATTCGCACTCCGCGCGCGGCATGAAGGTGACGTGCACCGAGGAGGCGTGGTGCCGCCGGCCGAGTTCGATCAGACCGGCGGTCAGACCGGTCGCGGATTTTGTCCACCGGTTGGCCCGGCCGCACCAGCAGGCGGCGGCCGGTCGCCGGCGTGAAGGGCACCGAAATTTGCAGCTTCGGATAGTACGCGCCGCCGGCCCGCTCGTAGGCCTCGGCCCAGCCGCGGTCGAACACGTATTCACCGCGCGAATGCGATTTCAGATAGCAGGGCACGGCGCCGAGCACGTCGCCGCCCGCGGTCTCGGCGATGACATGCTGGGGCTGCCAACCGGTCCGCGCAACGGCCGAGCCGGAAGCCTCCAAGGCATCAAGAAAGTCATAGGAAATGAAAGGGTTATAGGCGGTCTCTTGAGACGATGCTTCGGCTTCCGGAACAGCCGGATTGGCGCACGCGTCCCAGGCTTGCGGCGCGACCTCGGCGATAGCGGGAATGACGCGAAGACGAAGGGCAGTCTCAGGCATCGAAGCGGCGTGGCCTCCGGACGGTCCGGCGCCGCCAGTGTAGCCGTTCCGCGCGCGGTCCGCAGAACAATTGCCGGCCCGGCGCGCTCAGCAGACGATGATCTGGAAGCCGCTCGGGCTGCCGTCCACCGAGCGCTCCCGAACGGCATGACAGCCGGGCGGAACCGGGTTGCAGCCGGCGCGCGTGCAGGCGATCGTGCCTGGGCCATGCCGGTGGCGGGGGAGGGCCTCCCGGGCGAGTGCCAACGCACCGCCGGTGAACAAGCTGCATCTCAGGGCGGCCGAAAGCCTTCGAAGATCATCTGGTCGGCGTGCCGGGCAGCGCGGGCGCGTTCGGCGGCGGACCGCACCGTCCAGGTGAGCAACGGCAGGCCGAAAATACGGCGCGCGATCACCGGTGGCGGGTCGGTCAGGTCGGCCACCCGATAGGCCAGGAATTGCGGAGCGGCGGCGAGCGCCTGCCGCGCGAAGCGGGCAACCGAAACCCTGGCGGCCGGAGCGTCCGGCTCGCGCCGCATGCCGATCAGCCCCCGCGCGATCGCCGGGTTGGCGCTGCGGACGGCCGCGATCGGCTCCGGGTCGAACGACATCAGCGCGGCCGCGCCTGGGTAGCCGGCGAGCACCGCCGCGGCGCGCGCGGCGAGCCGGAGATCGCCTTCAAACCGGCTCTTGATTTCGATGACCAGCGTCGCGCGGCCGGCGGTGAGCTCGCACAATTCACCAAGCGTGATCATGCGGTCCGCGCTGGCCTTGAACGCGACGCGCTTGAGCGCCGCGGCCGGCATCGCCGCAAGCGGGCCGGCGCCGTCGGTCAGGCGGCCGAGCGCATCGTCGTGATAGACCATGGCCTCGCCGTCGGCGCTGATCTGGATATCGCATTCGATGCCGTAGCCGGACGCGATGGCGGCCGCGAACGCCGAAGCGGTGTTTTCGATGACGCCGGCCGGGGCGTCGTGCAGCCCGCGATGGGCGATCGGACGCGCGGTCAGCCAGTCGCGCATGATTGGCGTCTGGCTCGCGCAGTCAGGACACTTCGAACGCCGCCTCGACCTCGACCGCGGCATCGAGCGGCAGCGCCGAGACACCGACCGTGGTGCGGGCATGGCGGCCCTTGTCGCCGAACGCCGCCACCATCAGGTCGGAGGCGCCGTTCATCACCTTTGGCCCATCGGCGAAGCCCGGCGCCGAATTGATGAAGCCGCCGAGCCGCACCACGCGCGCAATCTTGTCGAGATCGCCCAGCGCGGCTTTGATCTGCGCCAGCAAGTTGAGCGCGCAGGCGCGCGCCGCCTTCTGGCCGTCCTCGATCGAGACGCCGGCGCCAAGCTGGCCCTTGGCCACAAGCTTACCGGCTGCGTCCAGACAAAGTTGACCCGACACCACCATGAAATTGCCGGTGCGCACGAACGGCGCGTAATTGGCAACCGGCGCCGCCGGCGTCGGCAGCACGATGCCGAGATCCGCAAGCTTCTTCTCAACCGTTCCCGGCATCGCTTGTCCTCCTCGCACCAGCCCGCCGCCTCATATCGGTTGGCGCGCGTCCGTCCGCAACGGCCCACTATCGCCCATAAAAACGCCCACAAAAACGCCCATGAAATCGCCGTCTTTTCTGGGCGATCAGTCTTGTTTAGTGATCAGTCTGGTTTGGTGATTAGTCTTGTTTGGTGATTAGTTTTGGCCGATCGCGGTTCCACTGGCAAGCGCCGCTGACGTTGCGGCGGGTTTCGCCGCCCCGTAAGGTCGGCCGCCGGGCGACTCTGGAAGGAGATTCTCATGAATTTGCCCGCCGCGTCGTTTCGATGGATGCTCGCTGCGGCCGCAATCGCCGCGGTTTCGCCGCCCATTCCGGCCAGCGCCCAAAGCGGCGCGGTCGCGCTGGCAGCGCATCGGGCGGTCTACGACCTTCAACTCGCGAACACGCGCGGCAAGAGCCCCATGCAGGCGGTGCGCGGCCGCATCCTCTACGATTTCTCTGGCAACACCTGCGAGGGCTATGCGCTGCAATTCCGCCAGGTGTCCGAGCTTGACAGCGGCGAGGGCAAGGTCACGGTGAGCGACCTGCGCGCCACCTCCTGGGAGGAGGGCGCGGCCAAGCGGTTGCGGTTTCATTCGCAGAATTTCTTCGATCAGCAGCTGCGCGAGACCGTCGACGGCCAGGCCGAGCGGGATAACGGCGGGGTGGCGGTGCAGCTGACCCGTCCCGACGGCAAATCGTTCGATCTCAAGACCGATCTGGTGTTTCCGACCGAGCACGTGCGCCGCATCATCGCCGCCGCGCGCGACGGCAAGACCCTGCTCGAGCTTGCGGTCTACGACGGCTCTGACAACGGCGAGAAGATTTATGACACGCTCACCGTGATCGGCCGCGCGCTTGCGCCGGACGATCACCGGCCCGAAGACGCAACCGCCAGCCAGCAGGCATTCCGCTCGCTCAAGCGCTGGCCGGTGACGATCAGCTATTTCGACCGCGCCAGCAAGGACAGCAAGGAAAAATCTGGTGAACAAACACCGGTTTACGCCATAACCTTCGAGCTCTACGAGAATGGCGTCTCGCGTGCGCTGATGCTCGACTACGGCGATTTCGTGCTCAGCGGCGAACTGACCTCGTTCGAGATGAAGGACGTCAAGCCTTGCCCGTGAAGGCCCTGTCCTGAAAACCTTCCTCGTGAGGGCGGCCTCTCGCGCCGCGTCAAATGCCATCCTGGAACCGGCCTGCGCGCAATGCGTTGACGCCGATGCGCCCGCGCCGGACGGTCCCGCAATCGTGAACGGGTAAGCTCGTCGTCGGTGATAGGATTTGCGTCACGTTGGTCGCAGCGCGACGTGACCACGAGCCGTCGCTACGGCCTTGTCATATCGGTGCCGCGACCGTTTGAGCCGCTCACGGTTCAAGGAGGCACGACCATGGCCCAGGGTCACATTCTCATCGGTGCTGCCACCCGGCTTGACCATCTTTCGATCCGCCGCGTCGGCGCGGCCGATCTCATCGACGCGCTCAAGAAGGGTTGGCAGGACTTTTCCGCGATGCCCAGCCACGCGGTGTTTCTTTGCGTGATGTATCCGATCATCGGCATCATGCTGGCCGGGCTGACGCTCGGCTATGCGCTGTTGCCGTGGTTCTATCCGCTCGCTGCGGGCTTTGCATTGATCGGGCCGGTCGCCGCCATCGGCCTCTATGAGCTGTCGCGCCGGCGCGAAGCCGGCGTCGAGGTGGCGGCCGCGGACGCGCTCGATGTGCTGCATTCGCCTTCGATCGGCGCGATCGTGGCCTTAGGCGTCCTGCTGATGCTGCTGTTCCTGATCTGGGTCGCGACCGCGCATGCCATCTACGTGGCCAACTTTGGCTACGCGACGCCGACCTCGATCGGGCAATTCGTCTACGACATCCTGACGACGCACGCCGGGTGGAATCTGATCATCATCGGCAATGGCGTGGGCTTCCTGTTCGCGGTCGCCGCGCTGATCTTGAGCGTGGTGTCGTTTCCGCTGCTGCTCGACCGCGACGTCGGCGCCGCGGTCGCGCTGGCGACCTCGGTGCGCGCGGTGCTGGAGAATCCGGGCACCATGGCGCTGTGGGGCTTGATCGTCGCGGCGCTGCTGGTTTTGGGCTCGCTGCCGATGTTTCTCGGCCTGCCGGTGGTGCTGCCGGTGCTGGGGCACGCGACCTGGCACCTCTATCGCAAGGTGGTGGAGCCCGATCCGACGCCGCGGCCGGAATACCAGCCGCGCCCGCGAGGCCCGCGCCACGCGGCGGATTTCCCCGCCGTGCTGTTCCCGTGGGCCAAAGGCGACCGGTAGACCATGATCCCGAACAAGCCTGCCCCGGACTAGGATTATTCTTCCTCGTCGAACGCCAGACCCTTGACCACGGCCTCCGGGCCGAACCTGCCGCGCACCCGGTCCATGGCGCGCTCGGCGGCGGCGCGCCGTTCGGCCGAGCGATCGACCAGATCGGCGGGATCGGCGTCGTCGGCTTCGGTCAGCGCGCTCATGCCGACACCCAGCAGGCGGTAGCGCGTACCATTGACCTCGCGCGCTAAGAGATCGCGGCCGGCGGCGAAGATCTTGTCGGCAAGCTGCGTCGGGCTCTCGAGCGAGCGCGCCCGGGTAATGATGCGGAACTCCGCGGTCTTGAGCTTGAGCGTGACGGTCGAGCCGGCGATGCGCTTCTCCTTCAGCCGCTCGGACACCTCCTCGGCGGCTGCCCACAGCCGCTTCTCCAGCGGTCGGAACGAGGCGATGTCGCGCTCGAAGGTGTTTTCCGCCGATACGCTCTTTCGCTCGCGCACCGGGTCGACCGCTCGTGCGTCGATGCCGCGCGCCAGCCGCCACAGCCGCTGCCCTTCGGCGCCATAGCGGCGCATCAGGTCGCGCTCCTCGGCCTTCTGTAGGTCGGCGATCATGCGGAAGCCGTCCTTGGCGAGGCGGGCGGCTGCGACCTTGCCGACGCCATAGATCAGCGTCACCGGCCTGCCGGCGAGGAACGAGGCGGCCTCGGCGGTGCCCAGCACCGCAAAGCCGCGCGGCTTGTCGAGGTCGGAGGCGATCTTGGCCAGGAACTTGTTGCCGGCGAGCCCGATCGAGACCGTGATGCCGATCTCGCGTTCCACCTTGGCGGCGAAGCGCGCCAGCACCTTGGCCGCGCTCATGCGGTGCAGCCGCGCGGTGCCGGCAAGGTCCATGAACGCCTCGTCGATCGACAGCGGCTCGACCTGCGGGGTCAATTCCAGCATCAGCTTGCGGACTTGCCGGCTGACGCCCGCGTATTTGTCCATGTTTGGCCGGACGATGGTGGCGTGCGGGCAAAGCCTGCGCGCCTCGAACATCGGCATCGCCGAATGCACACCGAAAATGCGCGCGATGTAGCAGGCGGTGGTGACGACGCCGCGCTTGCCGCCACCGACGATCAGCGGCTTGTCGGCGAGCGTCGGGTCGTCGCGCTTTTCGATGGTGGCATAGAACGCGTCGCAATCGACATGGGCGATGGTGAGCGTATCGAGCTCGCTGTGACGCAGAATGCGCGGCGAGCGGCATTGCGGACAGCGCGTGCTGTCGTGCACGTCGGACAGGCAATCGCGGCAGAACGCGGCCATCACGGCACGTCCCGTTCCCAGGCACCGGCGAGTGCCGCGCGGGCGCGCCCGATCTCGCCGGGATCGATGCCTTCAGCCCGTGCAAATGCCACCACCAGCCGCTCGTCGCTGGCGAGGTGATCGAGCACGCCGGCGAGGAAATGCGGGTCGCGGGCCGCCTCCCTGATCCGCTCCGGGCCGATGCCGGTCGCGGCCAGAAAGCCGCCAAGCTGCTCGGGATCGGCCGCGAGGAAGGCGAGCGCCGCAACGGCCAGCGCCTCGGCCGCTTCGTGCCGCGCGCCGTCGCCCTTGCCGCGTGCTGGATCGCCTTTCATGGCTCGGAACCTTGGTGTCGGGAGCTTAGCAAGGCTGGCAGGCGGGTGTGGGCGCCGACGCTGTGCAAGCTGGTGATAACTTGATGCTGATTCGGCGGCGTTTGACGCCCGCACGTTAACAATTGCGGCTGCGGTCCGGCGCCGAAACGGCGTATCTGCGTTTGCCTTTCCGTAATCTTTCCTCACTAGCTTGTTAAACATTATGCCCGGGGCGTGGCCGCGCGCTCGGCACGGCGTGCTTTTGCGCCGCAAGCCATAGAGCGGCGGGGAAGGCGGGACGGCCAATGTCCAAGACGGTGCTGATCGTGGAGGACAACGAACTCAACATGAAGCTCTTCCACGATCTGTTGGAAGCGCACGGCTACAACACCATCGGCACCCGCAACGGCATCGAGGCGCTTGATCTCGCCCGCAGGCACCATCCCGATCTCGTGCTGATGGACATCCAGTTGCCGGAGGTCTCTGGCCTTGAAGTCACCAAGTGGCTGAAGGACGATCCGCAGCTCAAGACCATCCCGGTGGTCGCCGTCACCGCCTTCGCGATGCGCGGCGACGAGGAGCGCATCCGCGAGGGCGGCTGCGAGGCCTACCTGTCGAAGCCGATCTCGGTCGGCAAGTTCATCGAGACCATCCGTCATTTTCTCGGCAACGCCTGAGGAGTAGCGTTAAGTGACTGCCCGCGTTCTCGTCGTCGACGATGTGCCGGCCAACGTGAAGCTGCTCGAAGCGCGGCTGTCGGCTGAGTATTTCGACGTCGCCACCGCGATGAGCGGCGTCGAGGCGCTGGCCAAGTGCGAAAAGGCCGAATGCGACATCGTCCTGCTCGACGTGATGATGCCGGACATGGACGGTTTCGAGGTTTGCCGCCGGCTCAAGGCCAATCCGTCCACCCATCACATTCCGGTCGTGATGGTGACCGCGCTCGACCACCCCTCCGACCGCGTGCGGGGGCTCGAGGCCGGCGCCGACGATTTTCTCACCAAGCCGGTATCGGACGTGGCGCTGATCGCGCGCGTGCGCTCGCTTGCCCGCCTCAAGATGATGACCGACGAGTTGCGCATGCGGGCGGTGACCTCGCGCGAGATCGGCATCAAGAACGCCGAGGCCGGCGCGATCAACGACGCCGGGCGCTTTGGGCGCATCCTGATCGTCGACGACCGCGCCTCGTCCGCCGAGCGGTTGTCTGTCGTGCTGTCCGGCGAGCAGACCGTCGATGTCGAGCACAACCCCGGCGATGCACTGTTCCGCGCCGCGGAAGGCAATTACGATCTGGTGATCGTATCGCTGGCACTCGAGAACCACGACGCGCTGCGGCTGTGCAGCCAACTTCGCTCGCTCGAGCGCACCCGCAACGTTCCGATCGTGGCGATCTGCGAGGCCGACGACAGCGCCCGCATGATCCGCGGTCTGGAGATCGGCGTGAACGATTACCTGCTGCGGCCGATCGACAAGAACGAGCTGCATGCCCGTGTGCGGACGCAAATCCGCAAGAAACGCTACACCGAGCGGCTGCGCGACAACGTGCAGATGTCGATCGAGATGGCGATCACCGATCCGCTCACCGGCCTGTACAACCGGCGTTACATGGAGAACCATCTGTCGTCGCTGGTCGAGCAGGCGGCAGCGCGCGGCAAGCCGCTGACCGCGCTGGTCATCGACATCGATTATTTCAAGGCGATCAACGACGGCCACGGGCACGACGCCGGCGACGACGTGTTGCGCGAGTTTGCCACCCGCATCAAGAAATCGATCCGCGGCATCGACCTTGCCTGCCGCTACGGCGGCGAGGAGTTCGTCATCGTCATGCCGGAAACCGACATGGCGGTCGCCACGATCGTTGCCGAGCGGCTGCGCCGGCGCATCGCCTCCGAGCCGTTCTCGATCCAGCAGGGCAGCGGCTCGATCGAGGTCACCATTTCGATCGGGCTCGCGACGCTCGATACCGCGGACGACAACGCCGGCTCGATCCTCAAGCGCGCCGACCAGGCGCTCTATCGCGCCAAGCGCGACGGCCGAAATCGCGTCGTGGCCGACGCGGCGTGACGGCCTGGCGCGAGGCCACTGCGGGACATACCTCAAGCCCCGCGTTTGACCCATTTTTGCCGCCACATTTTGCGCGTGGCTTCACGTCGCGCGCGCGTCAACCATAACGATTTAGGTTGACGCGGGATTGCCGGGAAATCCGGCGTTTATCATGGGTTTGAACGTTGCGTCCAACGCGCGCCAGCGGCTAGCGTGAAGCCGAAGAGGCAAGCGCGACACCAGCCGAGAAGCGCGACACCAGCCGAGATTGATGTCGGGTCTCAGGCGCTTCCTCTCCGAAATAACCCTGCGGGATGCTCAGGTCCGCCGCATCTCCTGAGTCCGTGGGGTTCGGTCGGCCGGGAGCGATGCGAGTGGCCTCCTCATAACATCGGGCCCGGCCGGCCACCTTGCTCCTTCAGCGACCATGCCATCGAAAAGCAAAAAGGGCGCCGCAAGGCGCCCTTGTCGTGACGGCGTTCGCGCCGATCACTTGATCTTGGATTCGACGAACTCCACGTGTTTCTTCGCGATCGGATCGTATTTCTTCAGCTTGAGCTTCTCGGTCATCGTGCGCGAGTTCTTCCGCGTGACGTAATAGAACCCGGTGTCGGCGCTCGAGAGCAGCTTGATTTTGGTGGTGACGGCCTTGGCCATGGCGAACCTCGACGGTGAAATCGTGTCGGGGCGAACCTAAGGTCTGGCGCGCCAAAGTCAAGAAATCCGGCCCTACAACAGGTCCCGGACCCGCTTCTTGCCCTTCACGTGATAGAACGGAACCGGCAGATCGTGGCCGAAGCCCGCTTCGATCCGGGCCTTCAGGTCGTTCAGCACGATCTCCGAGATGACCAACAGCTCGACGTGCTCCTTGATGGTCGCCAGCGGAATCCATTTCAGCTCGACCAACTCGGCATCCGGCCCGACCATGCCTTCGACTCGCTCGGCAATGGCGCTGGCGTCGGCGGTAAAGAAGCGGGTGTCATAGCGCCGCGGCCGCTGGGGCGGGGTGACGGCGCGGGCGATGAAATGGACGCTGCCGAGATCGGGATGGATTTTGGCCTCGGCGAATTTCGACCAAGGCCCGCTTGGCGCTCTCGGGCCCTCAGGCCGCCTTGAGCCGAGCAGCAACCCGGTTTCCTCGAAGGTCTCCCGGATGGCGGCCAGTGCAAGCCCGCGCGCCTGCGCCGCGCTTGGCCGCCGCACGTTCTGCATGAGCTTCTTCTCAGCGTCCGGATGCAGCGGCGTGCCGACGCTCATCAGCCGGTCGGCGCGATCGACCCGGCCGCCGGGGAATACGAACTTGTTGGGAATGAAGACATGGCCTTCGTGGCGCCGGCCCATCAGCACCTTTGGGGAGGGGCCGCTGCGATCGAGCAGGAGCAACGTGGCGGCATCCCTCGGCCGCACATTTTTGTAGCCCGGCTGGGCGTCGGTGGTGAAGCGCTGGAGCAGGTTGTCGTTCATCGGCGCTTGCGATGATAGCGCTTTTCGCGTTCGGGACGGCGCTTGCCGGGCGCGTGCCCGGACGGCCTGCGTTGCGCGCCCGTCATGACCCTGCCTTCGGACATCAGCTCAAAGCGCAGCGCGCCCGCGACCGGGGCGGCCTCGACCAGCTTGACGGTGACCCGGTCGCCCAACCGATGGGTTTCGCCGCTGCGGCTGCCGACCATGGCGTGCAGCGCCTCTTCGTAGCGGAAGTACTCGTGGCCGATGGTGCGGGCCGGGACGAACCCGTCGGCGCCGGTGCCATCGAGCTTGACGAACAGGCCGGCGCGGGTGACGCCGGAGATGCGGCCCTCGAAGGTGGCGCCGATCCGGTCGGCGAGATGGTGCGCAATCAACCGGTCGGCGGTTTCGCGCTCGGCCTTCATGGCGCGCCGCTCGGCCGCCGAAATCTGTGCCGCGATCTCGGACAGCGCAGCATGGTCCTGCGCATCGGGCAGGCCGTCGGCACCGAAATTACCGGCCCGGATCAGGCCGCGGTGCACGATCAGGTCGGCATAGCGGCGGATCGGCGAGGTGAAGTGCGCGTAACGGCGCAGATTGAGCCCGAAGTGCCCGTAATTCTCGGCCGAATATTCGGCCTGCGCCTGGCTTCGCAGCACCACCTCGTTGACCAAGCCCTCGACGTCATTGCCCTTGACCTGATGCAGGATACGATTGAACTGCTCGGGCCGCAGCGCGCCGGCCTTAGGCAGCGAGATATGCAGCGTGGCCAGAAACTGCCGCAGCGCTTCGAGCTTCTCCAGCGACGGCTCGTCGTGCACGCGATAGATCAGCGGCAGCCGGGCTTTTTCCAGCGTCTCGGCCGCCGCCACATTGGCGAGGATCATGAACTCCTCGATCAACCGGTGCGACTCCAGCCGCTCCGGCGTGACGATGCGATCGACGGTGCCGTCGGCCTTAAGCAGGATTTTCCGCTCGGGCAGATCGAGATCGAGCGGTCCGCGCTCATTGCGCGCCCGCTTGAGCGCCTCATAGGCGGCGTAGAGCGGCCGCAGCGCGCCATCGAGCAGGGGGCCGGTGTCTTCGTCCGGCGCGCCGCCGATCGCGGATTGCACCTGCACGTAATTGAGTTTGGCGGCCGACTTCATCAACACGCGGTGGAAGCTGTGCGAGCGCTTGCGCCCATCGCGGCCGACGATCATGCGCACCGCGAGCGCCGCGCGGTCCTCGCGCGGGCGCAGCGAGCATAGATCATTGGAAATGCGCTCCGGCAGCATCGGCACCACGCGATCCGGGAAATACACCGAGTTGCCGCGCTTTTGCGCCTCGCGGTCGAGCGCCGAGCCGGGCGTCACGTAACGGGCGACGTCGGCGATTGCGACCGTGATGATGTGGCCGCCGGGATTGCCCGGATCGGGGTCGGCTGCGGCGTGGACGGCGTCGTCGTGATCCTTGGCGTCGACCGGGTCGATGGTGACCAGCGGCAGCTTGCGCCAATCTTGCCGGCCGGCTGTGTCCGCGGATCTCGCGGCATCGGCCTCGGCCAGCGCCGCGACCGGGAAGACATGCGGAATGTCGTGGGCGTGGATCGCGATCATGCTGACGGCGCGCTCGCTCTTGAGCGATCCGAGCCGCTCCTCAACCCGCGCTGTCGCGAGCCCCATGCCGCGCTGCGGCTCGACACTGACCGCGATCAGGTCGCCGTCCTTGGCGTCCTTGGCGGCGTCGCGCGCGATCGCAAGCTCGCGGCCAAGCTGCTTTTTGTCGATCGGCACGAGACGCCCGCCGCCGGTCGGCAGCGCACGGAAAATGCCAAGCACGCGGGTCTTGGCCTTGCCGACGATCTTGATGACCCGACCGCTGTAGCGGACGCCGCCCTCGCCATCGCCGGTTTCTTCGACGCGAAGCAGCGCGCGATCGCCGACGCCCGCGACCTCGTGAGGCCGCGCGCGGCGTGGCGCCGCCAGCCGGACTTTCGGCAACGGCCCTAACTCCTCGTTCCATTCGGTCGGGGTGGCGAGCAGCTCGCCATCGCTGTCGCGGCCGATGATGTCGGCGAGCGTGACCGCGGGCAGCGCGCCGGGCTGGTGCAGCTTCTTCCTTCGACTCTCGATCCGGCCTTCATCGGCGAGCTCCCGAAGCATGCGTTTGAGCTCAACGCGGCGATCGTTCTTGAGATTGAAAGCACGCGCGATCTCGCGCGTGCCGACCTTGCCCGGGCGACCGCCGATGAAAGCAAGGATTTCGTCCTTGGAGGGAAACGGAGTGGATTGAGGATGGCGTCGTGACAATGAAATTCTGCGCCGAAAGGCGCTCTCCGGTGTTGGATACTTAAGGGCTGCGCGGTCGCTTTGCCAGCGCGTCACTCGGCGGCAGGCGGGCTCTTGGTCTTACGGGCGCCCTTGGCGGCGCTCGCGGCAACGCGCTTTTTTGGCTTGCCGGCCGGCAGCTTGGCCGCCGGCGGCTTGGCGGGTGCGGCCTGTTTGCGGGCCGGGCGCTTGCGCCGCGCGGTCGAGCCGCCGCCGCGCGCCGCGCGCGCATCGATCAGGGCCGACGCCTCGTCGAGCGTAATGGTCTCCGGTGTCTTGTCGCCCGGCAGATTGGCATTGACGCCGTCGTGGCTCACGTAAGGGCCGTAGCGGCCGTTCTTGGCGACGATCATGCCGCCCCTTTGTGGATGCTCGCCGACCTGCCGGCCGGGGTCGGCGCCAAAGCGGCGGCCCTTGCCGGGGTTGGCCTTCTTTTCCTCGATCAGGGTCACCGCGCGGTTCAATCCGATCGTCAGGATGTCTTCGTCGGCACCGATATTGGCAAACGTCTTGCCATGTTTGACGTAGGGGCCGAAGCGGCCGATGCCGGCCAGGATCGGCTCGCCATCCTCGGGGTGCGCGCCGACCTGGCGCGGCAGGCTCAACAGCTTGAGCGCGCGTTCGAGGTCGATGTCCTCGGGCGAGACGCCCTTCGGCAGGCTCGCGCGCTTGGGCTTCACGGCCTCACCGTCCGCGTCCTTGGTGGCTTCGCCGAGTTGCAGATAGCTGCCGAACCGGCCGCTGCGCACCGTGACCTCGAGCTTGGTCTCGGGGTCCTCGCCGAGCTTGCGCATGCCGCCGCCGTTGCCGTCCGGCCCGACCGAGAGCTGGCGGGTGAACTTGCATTCCGGATAGTTGGAGCAGCCAATGAAACCGCCGAACCGGCCGAGCTTCAGCCCAATCCGGCCGTTTTCGCACATCGGGCATTTGCGCGGATCGCTACCGTCCTTGCTCGGCGGGAACAGGTGCGGCGCCAACATCTCGTCGAGCGCATCGATCACCTGGGTGATGCTGAGATCCTTGGTCTCGCCGATGGCGGCGGTGAAATCGCGCCAGAACTCGCGCAGCACCTCTTTCCAGTTGATTTCGTTGTTGGAGATCTGGTCGAGCTGCTCTTCCAGGTTGGCGGTGAAGTCGTATTCGACGTAGCGCGCGAAGAAATTCTCCAGGAATGCGACCAGCACGCGGCCCTTGTCCTCAGGCACCAGCCGCTTCTTGTCGAGCCGCACGTAGCCGCGGTCCTTCAGCACCTGAAGGATCGAAGCGTAGGTCGAGGGCCGGCCGATGCCGAGCTCCTCCATGCGCTTGACCAGCGAGGCTTCCGAATAGCGCGGCGGCGGCTCGGTGAAGTGCTGGCTAGCGTCGATCGAGCGCTTTTGCAGGGCCTCGCCAGCCGCCATCTGCGGCAGGCGATTTGAATCCTCGTCGTCGGACTTGTCGTCCTGGTCTTCGGTATAGAGCGTGAGAAATCCGTCGAACTTCACCACCGTGCCGTTGGCGCGCAGCTCGAGATTGCGGCTGCCGACCCTGGCGGCGATGTCGACCGTGGTGCGCTCGAGCTCAGCGGATTCCATCTGGCTCGCGATGGTGCGCAGCCAGATCAGCTCATAGAGCCGATACTGATCGGGTTCGAGGATGTTCTTGATCTCTCTCGGCCGGCAGGCGAGGTCGGTCGGGCGGATCGCTTCATGCGCCTCCTGCGCGTTCTTGGCCTTGGATTGGTACTGGCGCGGGGAGGGCGGCACGTATTCACGGCCGTAGTCGGTCTCGATCACGCGGCGCGCGGCGGCAATCGCCTCGGGCGCGATATCGACGCCGTCGGTGCGCATATAGGTGATCAGGCCGACGGTTTCGCCGCCGACGTCCATGCCCTCGTAGAGCCGCTGCGCGATGCGCATGGTGTGGGCCGGCGCAAAGCCGAACTTGCGGCTCGCCTCCTGCTGCAGCGTCGAGGTCATGAACGGCGCATAGGGATGGCGCTTGGCGGGCTTGGCCTCGACCGTGCCGACCGAAAACGTCGCCTGCTCCAGTGCGCGCTTGAAGTCTTCCGCCTGCTGGCCCGAGCCGATGTCGAGGCGCTGGATCTTCGTGCCGTCGGCGCCGACCAGCCGCGCCTGGAACGTCTCGTTGCGGGGCGTCGCAAGGTTGGCGACCAGCGACCAGTATTCTTTGCTGACGAATTTCTCGATCTCGAGCTCGCGGTCGCACACCAGCCGCAGCGCCACCGACTGCACCCGGCCGGCCGAACGCGCGCCGGGAAGCTTGCGCCACAGCACCGGGGACAGCGTGAAACCCACCAGGTAATCGAGCGCGCGGCGGGCGAGATAGGCATCGACCAATGCGCCGTCGATCTGCCGCGGATTTTTCATGGCGTCCGCCACCGCCTGCTTGGTGATGGCGTTGAACACCACGCGCTCGACTGACTGGGCCTTGAGCGCGTGCTTTTCCTTCAGCACCTCGAGCACGTGCCAGGAAATCGCCTCGCCCTCGCGATCGGGGTCGGTGGCCAGAATGAGCTTGTCGGCGCCTTTGACGGCCCGGGCGATGTCGTTCAGACGCTTGCCGGCCTTGTCGTCGATCTCCCAGATCATCCGGAAATCACGATCGGGGTCGACAGAGCCATCCTTGGCCGGCAGGTCTCGAACATGGCCGAAAGAGGCCAGCACCTCGTAGCCGGGGCCAAGATATTTGTTGATCGTCTTGGCTTTGGCCGGCGATTCAACAACGACAATCTTCATTTAATTCCAATAGGTTGGATGGTTTTTGCGGTGCGATTTGCAGCGCTGTCGGCGGTCCGACTCGGCGGGAACATGGGTAACCCAAGTCTGCCTGTCAAATCGTGAAGGCCAAAACCGGCCATTTTAGGGGCTTCCAACCGGCGTCCGGCGCATGGCTCGCGACACTAACTGCAAGGTGTATATTGAAATTCATTCGCCTTTTTGTATGTTGTGCCTTCGACTTTGGCGCCGCGCCAACCGAACATTGATCGCGGGACTACAGCAGCGAGACCATGCCGCCGCCGTGGCGCTCCAGCCGTCCGGCGATCTCGAGCTCCAGCAGCACCGTTCGCACGATCGCCGCAGAGGCGCCCGACAGCCGCACCAGATCGTCGATGCTGACCGGCACAGGCCCGAGCAGCGCGACGATCCGCGCGCGCTCGTCGCCGGCCGGCTCGGACAGCGGCGGCGCCTCCGGCTCCTCGGCCGGCAGGTCGGGCTTCTGACCAAGGATCGGGCGCAGCACGGCGAGCACGTCGGCGGCTTCGGTCACCAGCGTGGCGCCCTGCTTGATCAGGTCGTTGGTGCCTTCGGCGCGCGGATCGAGCGGCGAGCCCGGCACCGCGAACACCTCGCGGCCCTGTTCGAGCGCCATGCGCGCGGTGATCAGCGAGCCCGACCGGCGCGCCGCCTCCACGATCACCACGCCGAGCGACAGCCCGGAGATCAGCCGGTTGCGGCGTGGGAAATCGCGGGCGCGGGGCTCCCAGCCAAGCGGCATTTCGGTGATGGCCGTACCGTCCATGAGGATCTGATCGACCAGGCCCGCGTGCTCGGCCGGATAGATGTGATCATGTCCGCCAGCCAACACCGCGACCGTGCCGCCGGCGAGACTTGAGCGATGCGCGGCGGCGTCGATGCCGCGTGCCAGCCCCGAGACCACGACGAAACCGGCTGCGGAGATCTCGCGCGCGATGCGCTCGGCGAATTTGATGCCGGCGGCGGACGCGTTGCGCGAACCGACCAACGCGACCATCGGCTGCGCCAGCACGGCGGTCTTGCCGCGTACGCCGATCAGCGGCGGCGGATCGTCGATCATGCGCAGCCGCGCAGGATAATCGGGCTCGCCAATGGCGAGCAGGGTGACGCCGAGCTTGCGCGATGCGGCAAGCTCGCGCTCGGCAGCATCGCGCGGACAGATCCGCGCTGGTGCGGCGGCGCCGCCACGACGGGCAAGCTCGGGCAGCGCGTCGAGCGCTGCGCGTGCGCCGCCGCAGTGATTGAGCAGCGCGCGGAAGGTGCGCGGCCCGACGTTTTCGCTCCGGATGAGACGGAGCCAGTCGAGCCGCTGCTCGTCCGTCAAGCGAACGCCGGTCTCGATTGCATTCCTCGCCACGCCGTCCCCCGTTTCGGGCGAGCATGCCGCGACTGCGCGGCCGATGACAACCGAGGATTGATGATGCCTAATAGGCGCCGCCGATCTTGCGTTCGTTGCCGGCCAGCAGCCGCGCGATGTTGGCGCGGTGCGTGATGAAGATCAGTACGGTCAACACCAGGAACAGCAGCGCCGACTTGCCGCCCACGGTGTAGAGCAACAGCGGCGGCATGAATGCCCCCGCCACCAGCCCGGCCAGCGACGAATAGCGCGTCAGCAGGGCGACCGCTATCCAGATCACGGCGTAAACGGCGGCGAGCGGCCAGGCGACTGCGATCAGTACGCCAACGTAGGTTGCGACCCCTTTGCCGCCCTTGAAGCGGAGCCACACCGGGAACACATGGCCGATCACGACGCCCAGCCCCGCGACCAATGCCGCGTCGGTGCCGTCGAGCTTGTCCATGGCCAGAACCGCGGCCGTGCCCTTGAGCATGTCGCCGATCAACGTTGCTGCCGCTAGGCCCTTGCCGCCGGTGCGCAGCACGTTGGTGGCGCCGATATTGCCCGAGCCCATGGCGCGGATGTCGCCGGTGCCGGCGAGCTTGGTCACCAGCAGGCCGAACGGGATCGAACCGAACAAATAGCCGACCAGAAACGCCACGATCGCGAACGGCACCGGGTTCCCCCGCCCATAGGCCGAGCGAGCCTATCACACGTATTCGTAAACCGTCCGGCCGGCGACCAGCGTACGCACGGCGCGGCCCTGCAAGCGGGCCTCGTCGAACGGCGTGTTGCGGCATTTCGACTTCAGCTCGTCGCGCTCCAGAATCCAGGGCAGTTCGGTGTCGATCACTACCACGTCGCCGGGGGAGCCCGGCCGCAACGTGCCGCCGGGCAGGCCCAACAATTCGGCCGGCTTGGTCGACAGCGCCTTGAGCAGCGTCATCAATTTGATTTCGCCGTTATGCACCAGGCGTAGCGCCGCCGGCAGCAGCGTCTCGATGCCGATGGCGCCCGCCGCAGCCTCGGCGAACGGCAGCCGCTTGACCTCCACGTCCTGCGGATTGTGATCCGACATCACCGTATCGATCAGCCCGGATTCAAGCGCATCGACCAGCGCCCGGCGGTCGTCCTCGGCGCGGAGCGGCGGCGACAGCTTGAAAAATGTGCGATAGGAGCCGACGTCGAGCTCGTTCAGCGTCAGATGGTTGATCGACGCCGAGGCGGTGACGGCCAGGCCGGCGTCCTTGGCGCGCCGCAGCACAGCGAGCGATTCCGCGCAGGTGATCGAGGCCGCGTGGTAGCGCCCCGCGGTCAGATCGACCAGCCGCAAGTCGCGCTCCAGCATGATGGTCTCGGCGGCCTTCGGTATGCCGATCAGACCAAGCCGCGCGGCAAACTCGCCTTCGTTCATCACGCCTTCGCCGACCAGGTCGGGGTCCTCGGTATGGTGCACGATCAGCACGTCGAAGTCGCGCGCGTAGACCAGCGCGCGGCGCATCACCCGCGCACTGGTGATGCTTTGCATGCCGTTTGAAAACGCGACTGCGCCCGCTGCTTTGAGCAGGCCGATTTCGGTCATCTCCGCGCCCTTGAGACCCTTGGTCAACGCGGCCATCGGCTGGAAGTGGACGATGCCGGTGTCGCGCGCGCGCCGCTGCACGTAGTCGATCATGGTCGGGTCGTCGAGGGCAGGCGAGGTGTCGGGTTGGCAGACGATGGTGGTGACGCCGCCGGCCGCCGCGGCCAGGCTTGCGGAGGCGATGGTCTCGCGATGCTCGGCGCCGGGCTCGCCGACGAAGACCCGCATGTCGATCAGCCCGGGGGCGACGATCTTGCCGCGGCAATCGATGACCTCGGTGCCTTCGGGCACGCCGGCCGCGCCGATGCCGCGCTTGGCCTCGCGGATCGCACCCTCGGCGATCAGCAGGTCGCCGGGAAAATCAAGCTCGCGCGAAGGATCAACGATCCGGGCGTTGGCGAGCAGGATCGGGCGGCGGTCGGACAACATCAGTTTGGCTTTGGGTGCCAGCAGACGACAACGAGCTGCAATGGTTGGACGAGCGCGTCCGCCGATGACGAAGCGCTACGCATTCGGCAGATTCCGCGATAGCGCCTCTAACACCGCCATGCGAACGGCCACACCCATCTCGACCTGTTCGCGGATCAGCGATTGCGCGCCGTCGGCGACGATCGAGTCGATCTCGACACCGCGGTTCATCGGCCCGGGGTGCATGACCAGGGCGTCAGGCTTGGCGTAGGCGAGCTTCTTCTGATCAAGGCCGAAATAGGCAAAGAACTCCTGCGTCGACGGCACAAACGAGCCGTTCATGCGCTCGCGCTGCAGCCGCAACATCATCACGATGTCAGCGCCGGCAAGGCCCTCGCGCATGTCGCGGGTGACCTCGACGCCGAAACGCTCAATGCCCGGCGGCAGCAGCGTCGAGGGCGCCACCACGCGCACGCGGGCGCCCAGCGTGTTGAGCAGGATGATGTTGGAGCGCGCCACCCGCGAATGCAGGATGTCGCCGCAGATCGCAACGGTCAGGTTTGCGATGTCGCCCTTCCTGCGACGAATGGTGAGGGCGTCGAGTAGCGCTTGGGTCGGGTGCTCATGCTGGCCGTCGCCGGCATTGATCACCGAGCAGTCGACCTTCTGCGACAGCAGCTCGACCGCGCCCGATGCGTAGTGGCGCATCACGATGATGTCGGGATGCATGGCGTTGAGCGTGACCGCGGTGTCGATCAGGGTCTCGCCCTTGCGGATCGAGGACGAGGACACCGACATGTTCATGACGTCAGCACCCAGTCGCTTGCCCGCGAGCTCGAATGACGCCTGGGTGCGGGTCGAGGCCTCGAAGAACATGTTGATCAGCGTTCGGCCGCGCAAGCTCGCGGTCTTTTTCTCGATTTGCCGGTTGAGCTCGACGAATTCCTCGGCGAGGTCGAGCAGGCCGACGATGTCGGAATACGAAAGCCCGTCGATGCCCAGCAGGTGTCGACCGCCGAGCACGAACGTGGACTTGTGGGCGATGTTCATTAAAGCGGAACCTATAGGCGCGTGAGCGGCCGCCGGCAAGGCCGCAGGCGCGCGGTCCACAGCCGATGGCCGTGCTAGGTTGCCGGCAGGGGAACCCGATGACCGCCGGCTCCGACACGCACGCGGTGTTCAACCAGTCGCCGCCCTATGAGGGCGTCGATCTGTACGGCTCGGACCGGCCGTTGCAGGAGGCGGTCGCCGCCAACGGGGCGGGTGGCGACGCTCCGGCGCTGGCGTCCTTCGGGCGACATTGGGGCTCGGCCGCGATGTTCGAGCAGGCCCGGCTCGCCAACGAGAACCCGCCCAAGCTCCACGCCTTCGATGCGCAGGGCCGCCGCAGCGACAGCGTCGAATTCCATCCGGCCTATCACCGCTTCATGGCCGAGAGCGTTGCGGCCGGCCTGCACGCCTCGACCTGGCAGGCCGGCGCGACCAGGGCGCCGGCGCCGGCCGAGGTGGCGCGCGCCGCGCGCTATTTCATGGTGGCGCAGGTCGAGAACGGCCACATGTGCCCGATCACCATGACGCGCGCTGCGGTCGCGGCCTTTGCGACCGAGCCCACGCTGGTCCGCATGCTGATGCCGAAGCTTCTATCCCGGCATTACGATCCGTTGCTGCGGCCCTGGCCGGAAAAAATCGGCATCACACTCGGTATGGGCATGACCGAGAAGCAAGGTGGAACCGATGTCCGCTCCAACACCACCAAAGCCGAGCCCGCGGATAACGGCGAGTACCGCATCACCGGCCACAAGTGGTTCATGTCGGCGCCGATGTGCGATGCGTTTCTGGTGTTGGCGCAGGCCGCCGGCGGGCTGACCTGCTTCTTCCTGCCGCGGTTTCGGCCGGACGGCAGCATCAACGCGCTGCACCTGCAGCGGCTCAAGGACAAGCTCGGCAACCGCTCGAACGCCTCGTCGGAGGTGCAGTTCGACGACGCCTGCGCCCTGCGCGTCGGCGACGAGGGCGCCGGCATCCGCACCATCCTGTCGATGGTGCAATTGACCCGGATCGACTGCGCGGTCTCGTCGGCCGGCATGATGCGCGCGGGCGTGGCGCGGGCGCTGCACCACTGCCGGCATCGCAGCGTGTTCGGCAAGTCGCTGGCGAGCCAGCCAATGATGCGCGCGGTCCTGGCTGACATGGCGCTCGAGGTCGAGGGCGCGCTGGCGCTGGTGATGCGGCTTTGCCGCTCGTTGGACCAGCCGGACGCGGCCGCGGAGACGGCGCGGGCGCGGCTGCTCACGCCGGCGGTGAAATATTGGGTGTGCAAGACCGCGTCGGCGCTGCTCACCGAGGCCATGGAGTGCCTGGGCGGCAATGGCTACGTCGAGGCGGGCGCGCTGGCGCGGCTTTACCGCGAGGCCCCCGTCAATGCGATCTGGGAAGGCTCGGGCAACGTCATGGCGCTCGACGTGCTGCGCGCCGCGGGCCGCGACGCTGAGGCTACGCGTGGCACGCTCACCGGGTTGGCGCACGAAGCCCAGGGCCTGCCGGGCGCAGCCGAGGCGGCCGACGAGATCGGAAAAATCCTCACCGATCCGGCAGCTGAGGCAACCGCTCGCGTCGCGGTCGAACGGCTGGCGCAACTCGCTGCAGCCGCGGCGCTGCAAAACTACGCGCCGCGTGTGGCCGAGCTGTTCGCGCGCACGCGCCTCGCCGCACGACGCGGCGGCAGTTACGGAACCAGCGCGCTCGACGCCGGCGACGTCGCACTGCTGCTCGGCCGCGCGCTGCCCGAATAGCGCTCGGCAGAATTTCGCCGCATTCGCTCACGGCATCGTGTCCGGAGGGGTGGCATTTGCGGCCATGATCCCTGTTTTTGCCGGAACCAGGCCATGCAGCCGGCGTTGACGATCCGAACTCGCGGCCAACAGGCACGCGGGGCGTGGGCGGTTGCCGCCCGAAGCGAAGCAAACTCGAGGAGACTGCCATGAAGACCCTGATCAAGCCCGCCGTCGTGTTGGGCCTTGCCGGCGCTCTGGCGCTTGGTTCGATGACCGCGTCCGAAGCGCGCTCCCGCCCGTGGGTCGCCGCGGGCATTGGCTTGGCGGCAGGTGCGGCGATCGCCGGCGCGGCCGTTGCGGCCAACAGCGGCTACTACGGCGGCTATTACGGCGGCTACGGCGGCTACGGATACGACGCTTATGCGTATGATCCGGGCTACGCCTACGGCTCGGGCTATGGGTATGGGTATGCGCCAGCTCCGGTCTACAGCGCGCCGGTCTACGCCGCGCCGACCTACAGCTATCCGTATTCGGACAACTATCGCTACAGCCCGAACTACGGCGGCTACAACAGCAACTACACGGGTCCGTTGCGTGAACGCACGCTGCAGGGCCGCGACTACTAATCAGCCATCGAACGACAGCGAATGGGCGGCCGGCGAAAGCCGGTCGTTCATTTTTTTAAATGTTGCAGGCGATCGAGCGCGCCTTGCAGGATGAAGGCCGCGGCGTGCTGGTCGATCACCGCGGCGCGTTTCTTGCGGCTGACGTCCGCCTCGATCAATTCGCGTTCGACCGCGACGGTGGAAAGCCGCTCGTCCCACAGCGCGATCGGCAGCGGCGTGAGCTTGCCTAGATTGCGCGCAAAAGCGCGGGCCGATTGCGCTCGCGGTCCTTCACTGCCGTCCATGTTGAGAGGCAATCCCAGCACAAAGCCGACGCAGTCGCGTTCGCCTGCAAGCGCGAGCACGCGCTTGGCGTCGGCGGAAAAATTCGTCCGAGCGATGGTTTCCACGCCGGTAGCGATCTTTCGATCCGCGTCCGAGGTGGCAACCCCAATGGTTTTGCTGCCGAGATCGAGTCCGATCAGCACGCCGCGCGGCGGAAGCTTGGGTGCGACCTCGGCAACGTCAGGCATCAATCAGGCCGGTGTGAACCGGATGCGGGTGCCCCAGGGATCGGCGCTCTCGATGCCGTTGCCGGTGGTGCTAAGCGGCGCCTGTGCGGCTTTCAGGCGCGTGCCGACGGCGTCGAGTTCACTCTGGTCCACAGCCTCGATCGAAAACCAAGCGAGCCCTGCGCGGTCGGGATCGCGCAGGCCGGCGCGCTCGCTGTGCCAGACGTTGGCGCCGACATGGTGGTGATAGCCGCCCGACGACATGAATGTCGCGCCGCCGCGGCGCCGCGTCAGCTCGAGACCGACCGCGCCGCGATAGAACTCCTCGGCCTTGTCGACGTCGCCGACCCGCAGATGGATGTGCCCGATGCGCAAGCCCTCGGGCGCCGCTGGATAACTGGCGTTCGCCGGGTCGACCTCGCGCAGGATCGCCTCGACGTCGAGTTGCTTGGTCGGCATCACGATCAGGCCGTCCTCGCGCTGCCAGCGTTCGCGCGGCCGGTCGTTGTAGACCTCGATGCCGTTGCCCTCGGGGTCGTCCAGGTAGAAAGCTTCGCTGACGCCGTGGTCGGACGCACCGCTGATCGGCACGCGGTTCCGTGCGATGTGATGGATCCAACGCGCGTGGTCGGCCCGCGTCGGCATCAGGAACGCGGTGTGGTAGAGGCCGGCGGTCGCCGGATCGTCGGGCTTGGCGTCCGGCCGGTGCTCGATCTCGATCAGCGTCACGCCGCCGGTGCCGAGCCGCGCCTTGCGGTCGCTGCGCTCCTGCACCGCCAGCCCCAGGAGATCGCGATAGTAAGTGGTGAGCCGCTCTAGGTCGCGCGCGATCAGGCCGATGCCGCCAATGCGCAGCGGCGTGCGACTGGCGAAGGTGGGCGTGGCGGATGGATTGGGCGCATCCATAGTGTCTATATCGGCTGAGACTCGCGGCAATTCAACCGCCTTCATAAGCCCTCTTTGGTGCGAGAAGGCTGGCTCTGGCAATCGCGAATGCGGCGCGCCAATGCGCGGTGCTATAGCGGATGGCGCTTGCAGCGCAGCCCAAAGGATCGAACCATGTGGCCGGATCATCGCTTGATGGACCTGTTCAAGATCGAGCATCCGATCGTGCTGGCGCCGATGGCGGGCGCGATGGATGTCGAGCTTGCCGTTGCGGTCGCGCAAGGCGGCGGCCTCGGCTCCCTGCCGTGCGCGATGCTCACGCCTGAGCGCTTGCGCGAGCAGGTCGCGCAATTCCGTGCGCGTGCCGGCAAGCCGGTCAACGTCAACTTTTTCTGCCACACGCCGCCGGTGCCCAACAACGCGCGCGAGCACGCCTGGCGCGAACGGCTCAAGCCCTATTACGTCGAGCTCGCGGTCGATCCGGCCGCGCCTATTCCAAACAGCAACCGCGCCCCGTTCGACATGGCCTTCTGCGAGGTGGTCGAAGACATCAAGCCCGAGATCGTCAGCTTTCATTTCGGATTGCCCGAGGCGCCGCTGCTGCGGCGCGTCAAAGACGCCGGCTGTCGCGTCATCAGCTCGGCCACGACGGTTGCAGAGGCGCGCTGGCTTGCCGAGCGTGGCGTCGACGCGGTGATCGCCCAGGGCGTCGAGGCCGGCGGCCATCGCGGCATGTTCTTAGGCGACGACCTGGCAAGCCAGGTCGGCACCTTCGCGCTGGTTCCGCAGATCGTCGACGCGGTGCCGCTGCCGGTGATCGCCTCGGGCGCGGTTAGCGACGCCCGCGGCATCGCGGCGGCGTTCATGCTCGGCGCCGCCGGCGTGCAGGTCGGCAGCGCCTACCTGCATTGCCCGGAATCGAAGATTTCGGCGCCGCACCGCGAAGCCCTGCTGCACTCGACCGACGACGGCACCGTTCTCACCAACGTCATCACCGGGCGGCCGGCGCGCGGCATTCGTAACCGCGTGATCCGTGAGGTCGGGCCGATCAGCGCGATCGCGCCGGAGTTCCCACTTGCGACCGGCGCGCTGCTGCCGCTGCGCGCCAAGGCCGAGTCGGCGGGCTCGGGCGACTTCTCGCCGCTGTGGTCTGGCCAGGCGGCGGCCTTGGGCCGCGCCATGCCGGCGCGCGGGTTGACTGCGAAGCTCGCCGCGGACGCGCAGGCGCTGATGAGCCGGATGGCCGGGTAGGTCAGGGGCTGGTCGCCAACGGTCGATGTTGCCGGGGCCCGCCGGGCTTTGCTATAGCCGCCTGCGAACCTAGCTAGAGCCCGACAAGATCGTCCATGTCCGTTGATGCCGACACCGTCCGCCGCATCGCCCATCTGGCGCGGATGGCGGTTGCCGAGGACGAGGTCGAGCCGCTGCGCGGCGAGCTCAACGCCATCCTGGCCTTCGTCGAGCAATTGTCCGAGGTCGACGTCGCGGGCGTCGAGCCAATGACCTCGGTGACGCCGATGGCGATGAAGAAACGTCCCGACGGGGTCACCGACGGTGGCGACGCCGACGCGGTGCTGCGTAACGCGCCGGCCCGCGAAGGCAATTATCTTGTTGTCCCGAAGGTGGTGGAATGACGCGCTTGCACCTCATTCCACCACCCCCGGGCGAGCGTAGCGAGACCCGGGGATCTCGTGCGATAATGCTTCAGGACCTGAACAGCCGGAACGGACAGCGACAATGTGCCTAGCCTGCCAGGAGATGGAGCTCTACTACGCCTATCTCGACGCGCTCGAGGAAGAAAAGCGCAAGGCGCAGCCGTGGCAGTGCGAGGTGACGCTGATCCCCGAGCGCGATGACGCGACGCCGGTCGGCGCCACCGCGACGCAGCCCGCCGAGGTCGCGGTGAAGTCCGGCAAGATCGCGGCGAAGCCCGGCTTCGTGTGCGACGATCCGGAATGAACGAACTGATTGCGCTCACGCTCGCCGACGCGCGGGCGGGCCTGAAAACCAAAAAATTCTCCGCCGTCGAGCTGGCCGACGCGCACAGTGCCGCGATCGAGAAGGCGCGCGCGCTCAACGCCTATGTGCTGGAGACGCCGGAGCGAGCGCTGGCGATGGCGAAGGCGTCGGACGCGCGCATCATCAAGGGCGACGCGGGTCCGCTGGAAGGCATCCCGCTCGCCGTCAAGGACATGTTCTGCACTGAGGGCGTGCGCACCACCGCCTGCTCGCACATCCTCGACAATTTCGTGCCGACCTACAAGTCGACGGTGACGGCGAAGCTGTGGCGCGATGGCGCGATCCTGCTCGGCAAAACCAACAACGACGAATTCGCCATGGGCTCCTCGAACGAGACCTCGTTCATGGGACCGGTGATCTCGCCGTGGCGACGCCAGGGCGCCGAACACGCCGCTGGTGCCGGGCGGCTCGTCGGGCGGGTCGGCAGCGGCGGTCGCGGCGCATCTGTGCGCCGGCGCAACCGGCACCGACACCGGCGGCTCGATCCGCCAGCCCGCGGCGTTCACCGGCATCGTCGGCCTCAAGCCGACCTATGGCCGCTGCTCGCGCTGGGGGATCGTGGCGTTCGCGTCCTCGCTCGACCAGGCCGGGCCATTTGCGCGCACGGTGCGCGACGCCGCGATCCTGCTGCGCTCGATGGCCGGCCACGATGCCAAGGACACAACCTCGGCCGACGTGCCGGTGCCTGACTACGAGGCCGCGATCGGCCAGTCGGTGAGAGGCAAGAAGATCGGTATCCCGAAGGAGTACCGGGTCGACGGCATGTCGCCCGAGATCGAAAAGCTCTGGGAGCAGGGGCGGGCGTGGCTGAAAGCAGCCGGCGCCGAGCTGGTCGAGGTGTCACTGCCGCATACCAAATACGCGCTACCGGCTTATTACATCGTCAACCCGGCCGAGGCGTCCTCCAATCTCGCCCGCTACGACGGCGTCCGGTACGGCCTGCGCGTGCCCGGCCGCGACGTCACCGGCATGTACGAAAAAACTCGCGCCGACGGCTTCGGCAAGGAGGTGCGCCGGCGCGTCATGATCGGCACCTATGTGCTGTCGGCCGGTTACTACGACGCCTATTACGTGCGGGCGCAGAAGGTTCGCACGCTGATCAAAAAGGACTTCGAGGACTGCTTTCAGAAGGGCATCGACGCCATGCTGACGCCGGCGACGCCGTCGGCCGCCTTCGGCGTTGGCGAGAAGGGCCAGGCCGATCCGATCGAGATGTATCTCAACGACGTGTTCACGGTGACGGTGAACATGGCGGGCCTGCCGGGGCTCAGCGTGCCGGCGGGCCTCGATGCGCAGGGCCTGCCGCTCGGCTTGCAGCTGATCGGCCGGCCGTTCGAGGAGGCGATGCTGTTCTCGCTGGGCCAGGTGATCGAGGACGCCGCCGGGCGGTTTTCGCCGGAACCCTGGTGGGCGTGAACGTGACTCCCGCGGCGTTCAAGCGCAGCCTGGCGCAGGCGGTTCCGCCCAAGGCGCTGTCGGCCGCGCTTCACGGCCTATGGTGGGCCGGCAAAGGCGACTGGGACAAGGCGCACCGCGCCGTCATGGACGAGCCGTCGCGCGAGGCGGCGCTGGTCCATGCCTATCTGCACCGGCGCGAGGGCGACGACGGCAACGCCAGCTATTGGTACCGCAAGGCGCGGCAAAAGCCCGCAACCGGGCCGATCGAGGACGAATGGCAGGCAATCGCCCGCACTTTGCTCCAGGAACCCGGCCGTTAACCACATTGTGGCCGGATGGAACGCGTAAACCATTCTTGGTGAATGAGTTTTTTGCTGTTGACGAAATCGCGCGGCGGCGCCGATAAGAGTCGTTAAGAGGGCGTTAAGACCCTCTAGGGGGCCGGTTTGGGGCCCCTGGGGGTTGCGTATTGACCCGGCGAAGACCGCTCGTTCGGACGGTTGCGTCCGCCGTTGCGCTCGCGACTTGCCTCGCGGGCTGCGGCTCTTTTGGCACACGCGACGCGCCGCTCAATCTACCGATCGACGGCAAGGCCGAGGACGCGTTCGCGGCGGGCCGCACCAATCCGACCGAAGCCGACGACGTGCTGGTCGGACTCGCCCTTTCCGGCGGCGGCACCCGCGCGGCGGCGTTTTCGTTCGGCGTATTGCAGGAGCTTGACCGCACACGGATGTCGAGCCGCACCGGCACGCACTCGCTGCTCGACCGCGTGGCGTTCGTGTCGGGCGTGTCCGGCGGCTCGGTGCTGACCGCCTATTACGGCCTCAAAAAGCGCGCTGCGCTCGACGACTTCCGCGAGCAATTCCTGTTGCGCAACGCCGAGGAAAACCTCTCGACCAGCATCGACGGCATCAACCTGGTCAAAGCGCTGGGCGGCGGCGTCAACGACGCCAGCAAGTTCTCCGGCTGGCTGAGCAAGAACCTCTACGACGGCGCAACCTTCGCGGATTTCCGCAAGACGCCGGGACCGCGCATCTGGATCAACGCCTCCGACATCTACAACCGCACCGCCTTCGTGTTCGGCGAGGCGGCGTTCATCGCACTATGTAGCGATCTCGCGCAATATCCGGTGGCCGACGCGGTCGCGGCCTCGGCCGCGGTGCCGATCGTGTTTGCTCCGGTGGTGATCAAGGCGTATCCGCGGCAATGCGTCGACAAGCCGCCGGAATGGGTCGAGCGTGCGCGCACCGACCCGAACGCCGCGCCGATGCTCAAGCATTTTGCCGACGCGCTATACCGCTATCACGAGGGCTCGGTCGCCTACGTCAAGCTGCTGGATGGCGGGCTGGTCGATAACTTCGGCTTGTCGGGCTTTACCATCGCGCGGCTGTCGGCGCGCCAGCCGTTCGAGCCGATGTCGCCCGAGCAGGCGGTCAAGCTTCGCAAGATGATCGTCATCATCGTCGACGCCGGGCGCGGGCCGGCCGGCGACTGGGTCAAGACCGTCGAGGGGCCGACCGGCACCGAACTGGTGATGGCGGCGGCCGACACCGCGGTCGCGGCCAGCGTCAACGCCGGCTTCACGGCGTTCGATCGCACTATGCGCGACTGGCAGGCCGAGCTGATCCGTTGGCGCTGCGGGCTGTCACCCGAGCTGCGCAAGCGTGCGCGGGCCCCGGAGAACTGGAATTGCCGCGATCTCAAGATCACCGTCAACCGCGTCGCCTTCGATCAGCTCGGTGGTGAGCGCGCCAAGGCGCTGAACGCCGTGGACACGCGCTTTCAGCTGCCGGCCGACCAGGTCGACTTCGTGATCGAGGCCGGCCACGATGCGCTACGCGCCAATCCGGTGTTCCAGGATTTCATCGGCATCCGCCGACACCGGCCGCATGGGCCGCGCAGGCCGCAAAGCGTGCCGGTTGCGGTCACCCCGGTCGAAGAGGCGCCGGTGCTGGGGGCGCCGGTCTCAGCCTTCACCGACGCGCGCAGCCCGGCGCGCTGACGCGCCCGCTGCGCAACATCGCGACCATCGTCAGGGCCGCTCCAGGCCCGCAGCCTTGATAGCACCGTCGGCTGCGGGCGCCGCCAGAAACCGCGCCAGCGCTTTCGCACCGTCCGAGTTCGTGGCGTTGGCGTGGACGCCGGTTGCAAACACCGTGATGCGCTGGATGTCTTTTGGCAACGGCCCGACATAGTCGATGCCCTTAATGTGGACCAGCTCGCTCACCTGCTGGAACCCGATCTCGCAATCGCCGGCGGCCACGATGGTGCCGATGGTGCCGCCGGAGGGCACGCTGCGAAACTTGGCCTTGATCTCGGCCGCGATCCCCATGCGCTCGACCAGACCGGCCATGTACACGCCACTCGGTCCGCTGGTGTAGCCGACGGTTTTGGCCGCGAGCAGGGTTTTCTTCAGCGCCTCGGCCGAGCTGATGTCGGGCTTCGGCGCGCCGGCGCGCACCGCGACGCCGATGCCCGACTTGGCGATATCGAGGCGCGAGCCGGCCGCGATCTTGCCCTGCTTGATCAGTTCGTCGAGCTCGGTGCTGGACACGATGATCAGGTCGTGCACCTCGCCCTGCGGAATCCGCTTCATGATCTCGACGGTGCCGGCCCAGGTGGTCGTGACCTGCTGATCGCTGGCGCGCTCGAACTGCGGCACCAGCACAAGATAGGCCTCCTTGGTCGCGATCGAGGAGAGGACTTTGACTTCGCCTGCCATGACGTCACCCGGGTTCCATGCCGCGCTTCTTGTAGGCCTGTGCGGCGGCCGGCGCAGTGATGAACTTGACCAGCGCCTTGGCAGCTTCGCTCTCCTTGGTGTCGGCGACGATGCCGCTTGCGAAGGTGGTGTAGCGCTGCACCGCCTCCGGTAACGGACCGACATAGTCGACGCCCGGGAAGTGCGACAGTTCGCTGACCTGCTGGACGCCGATTTCGGCTTCGCCGCTGGCGATGAGTGTGCCGACGAGCACGCCGGTCGGGGTCTGCTTGAGCTTGCCCTTGACCTGATCGGCGATGCCGAGCTTCTCGAACAGGCTGACGATGTAGATGCCACTCGGCCCGGTCGAATAGCCGATCGACAGGGCGGACAGCATGGTCTGCTTCAGCGCCTCGACCGAGGAGATGTCGGGCTTGCGCGCGCCGGCCTTGACCCCGATGCCGACGCCCGACTTGGCGAGGTCGACCCGCGAGCCCGCCGCGAGCTTGCCGCTTTTGAGATATTCGTCGATCGAGCCGCTCGACATGATCAGCATGTCGTAGCTCTCGCCGTCGGCGAGACGCTTGTTGGCGCCGAGCGTGCCGGTGAACACGGTCGTGACCTTGTGGCCGGTGGCCTGCTCGAATTGCGGCACCAGTTCCTTGTAGGCGTCCTCGGTCGCCTGCGTGGACAGCACCTTGATCTCGGCTGAGTGAGCCGCGCCGGCAAGCAGCAGCAAACCGGCGCCGGCGGCAAGCAACCTCGATGTCATGTCCAGCCCCCTTGTGATGGCGCGTTCAGTCTAGGCGCGGCGCGCCCCAGCGGTAAGCCCGTTCATTCATTGACCTTGATGTTGGCGCGCTTGATCACCGGCTCCCAGCGCTCTTTCTCGACCTTCAGATGCGCGGCGAGTTCGGCCGATGTCGAACCCACAATGGTGAGGCCGAGCTTGTCGAGTCGCTCCTTGATCGCGGGCTCGGCCAGCACTGCCACCGTGTCGGCCTGGATCTTCTGGATCACCGCGGTCGGGGTCTTGCTTGGCGCCACGAAGGCAAACCACGACGAGGAATCGTAGCCGGGCACGCCGGCTTCGGCGATGGTCGGGATGTCGGGCGCGGCCTGCGCCCGGGTCGCGGTGGTGACGCCAAGCGCGCGGACCTGTCCGTTCTGCGCCAGCGGCAGGCCCGAGGCCATCACCGCAAAGCTCATGTCGGTGCGGCCCGCGATCAGGTCGGTCAGCGCCGGCGACGCGCCGCGATAGGGCACGTGGGTGAGGTCGACGCCGGCCAGATGCTTGAACAGCTCGCCCGCCATGTGCGGCGAGCTGCCGTGGCCGGGCGTGCCGAAGGTGAGCTTGCCGGGGTTGGCCTTGGCGAAGGCGATCAGCTCGCCGACCGAGCGGAACGGCGACGACGACGGCACGATCATCAGGTTGGGGAACAGGCAGATCAGCGTCACCGGCGCGAAGTCGGCGGCCGGGTCGTAATTGATCGAGGCGAACAGATACTTGGTTCACCACCAGCCCGGCGGCGGTGATGTAGAGGGTGTGGCCGTCGGGCTCGGCGCGGGCGACGAACTCGGAGGCGATGTTGCCGCCGGCGCCGGGCTTGTTCTCGACCACCACCTGCTGGCCCCAGACTTCCGAGAGCCGCGCGCCGACGATGCGGGCCAACGCTGTCGATGCCGCCGCCGGGCGTGAACGGCACCACCAGGCGGACGAAGCGCGTCGGCCAGGCCGATTGCGCCGATGCCGGTTGCGCCAGCGCCAAGTGCGACAGCGCCGGTGCGGCGAGCAGGCCGAGCGCATGGCGGCGGGTGATCATGGTCAGCCTCTCGGCAATTGCAGCGCGAGCCGCCGAGGCTATAGCGGCGCGCCAGCGTGGACAATCGACGGTACCCTTGACGCGCGCGACCGCTGGCGCGATGGGAAGGTCATGAACGCCAAATCCTCGACCAAGCCCTCGAAGCTCATTCGTGGCGAAACCGGCGACTGGGAGGTCGTCATCGGCATGGAGGTGCATGCCCAGGTCACCTCACAGGCCAAGCTGTTCTCCGGCGCCTCAACCGCATTCGGCGGCGAGCCCAACAGCCATGTCTCGCTGGTCGACGCCGCGATGCCCGGCATGCTGCCGGTGATCAACGAGGAATGCGTGCGGCAGGCGATCCGCACCGGCTTGGGGCTGAACGCCAGGATCAACCTGAAATCGGTGTTCGACCGGAAGAACTATTTCTACCCCGACCTGCCGCAGGGCTATCAGATCAGCCAGTACAAGCAGCCGATCGTGGGGGAGGGCGAGGTCGAGGTCGCCATGCCCGACGGCGAAGCCGTCACCATCGGCATCGAGCGGCTGCATCTCGAGCAGGACGCCGGCAAGTTGCTGCACGACCAGCACCCGAGCCTCAGCTACGTCGATCTCAATCGCTCGGGCGTGGCGCTGATGGAGATCGTGTCGAAGCCGGACATCCGTTCGGCCGGGCAGGCGCAGGCCTTCGTTTCAAAGCTGCGCTCGATCCTGCGCTATCTCGGCACCTGCGACGGCGACATGGAGAAGGGCAGCCTGCGCGCTGACGTCAACGTTTCGGTCCGAAAGCCGGGCGCGCCGCTCGGCACGCGTTGCGAGATCAAGAACATGAACTCGATCCGTTTCATCGGCCAGGCGATCGAGCACGAGGCGCGGCGCCAGATCGAGCTCATCGAGGACGGCGGCACGATCGAGCAGGAGACCCGGCTGTTCGACCCCGACAAGGGCGAAACGCGCCCGATGCGCAGCAAGGAGGAGGCGCACGATTACCGCTACTTCCCGGACCCGGATCTGCTGCCGCTCGAATTCGACAACGCCTATGTGGCCGAGCTGAAGGCCCATCTGCCGGAATTGCCGGATCAGAAGAAGGCGCGGTTTGCGGCCGAACACGGCCTGTCGGCCTACGACGCCGACGTGCTGGTGGCCGAGCGTGCGCTCGCCGACTATTTCGAGACCGTGGCCAAGGGGCGCGACGCCAAGAGCGCTGCGAACTGGGTGATCAACGAACTGACCGGCCGCCTCAACAAGGAAGGCCACGACATTGCGCAGGCGCCGGTCGGCGCGGCACAGCTTGGCGCGATCCTCGACCTGATCGCCGACGGCACGATCTCCGGCAAGATCGCCAAGGACCTGTTCGAGATCGTCTGGAGCGAGGGCGGCGACCCGCGCGCGATCGTCGAGCAGCGCGGCTTGAAGCAGGTCACCGACATGGGCGCGATCGAGAAGGTCGTGGACGAGATCGTCGCCGGCAATCCGGACAAGGTCGCCGATGCCAAAACCAATCCGAAGGCGATCGGCTGGTTCGTCGGCCAGGTGATGAAGGCATCAGGCGGCAAGGCCAACCCGCAAGCGGTCAACGCGCTGCTCAAGAGCAAGCTCGGTCTCTGAGCGCCGCGGTCTGCCACGCGCGACGAATTTTTGCGTTTTTGCCGTCGCGAGTGTCGCGCGCCGAGCGCGCGCGGACGAATCAGACGGCGCCGATTCGCGCGCTTTTGACCGAATCCGCGTTGGCGTGAAGCATCGAATGACGTTCTGTGGAAAAAAATTTTTGAGCGGGCAAATCCGTCACGGGTCACCGGCACTTGTGCACCGCGCGCCGCTGTACGCATCGCCGTTGCGATCGAATTTGGATGCGTGGCGGCGAGCCGCAAACGCGCGAAAAGTCGCGGTTTATCGGGGTTTTTAGCGGGTCGCGAAATTTCTCTCGCGCGCGCGAGCAACTGCGTTCGATCGTGCACGCCGCGCACATCGCGTGTCTCGAACCCAGCGCCAATCGAACGATTTTTGCGCGCGCATACACCCTCCGTTAAGCGGAGTCGGTGTTTTTTTCATCGCGCTGGTGTAATCGGAGTGCAGTGCAGGTCGATTCGCGACTGCACTGTTCCGACATCGCCACATATCGTGGCTAGGAGGGCAGCAAATGGCGAAGAGAAGGAAGAAAGCGGCGAAGAAGACGGCGAAGCGCAGGAAGAAGAAGTAGCCTACGCCGAATTCGATCTTCGGCTTTCACGCTGAAGGTTACGTCATACGGTCCGGTGAGCGTCATGGATCGGTTTGCGCAGAGCGATTGATCTTTAGACCAACCGGCATCGACAGACGGCAGAGGGCGTCGACGGGACTGGAAGTCTCGTCGACGCCCTCGGTGCGTGTGGCGTCAGGCCTGTCAGGCAAGCCGTGTCAGGCGGTGCCCTTCAGGCAACCGCTCATGAACTTGTTGTGGGCGGCGCGGCCGCTCACCTTCTTGGCGGTCTTCTCTTCGTTCCACTTCGCGGCGCAGTCCTTCATCTTCTGCTGCTGCGGTGTGAGCGGCTTGGCCACCTTCTCGGTCTTGGCCTTTTCAGTCTTGGGTTTCGCAGTCTTGGCTTTCTCGGTCGTGGTGGCCTGCGCATAGGCGGAGGCGACCGGAGCCGTGATCAGCGCGACGGCCATCGCCGCCACCAGCAAACGCTTCAACATGATGAACTCCCCTTGGGCTGCAATTGCGGCGCGGCGCGATTGCCCCGATCGCGGACGGCCGAATACAGCCTACGATTGTTCAGCGGCTGACGGAAGGCGGCTTGACCTTTGCTCCAGTTGGTTTTGTCCCGGTCTTCGCGGTCGCGCCGGACCGCGAAGCTGCCGTTTGCTGGTCTCGCCGTCCCGGCGTTATGCCGGCGCCGTCCGGCTTCACCAGGGCACGATCGGCAGGCCCGGAATCAGCTGTGCGTGCGGCGAGGGCCAACGCCGGCCCGTGTCGGCGATCATCGTGGCATCGGCCCCCCGGGAAGCGTTTGGGGCTGGTGACGCCACGCGCGCCGACAAGCGCGAACGGCTGCGGCGTTGGTTAGCACAAGCGCAACGGCAAAGGTTAGCGGGTTGTCACCGCGCAGCAACAAGCTCACAGCCGCAGCGGTTTGCGTTGTTAACGGTCCGTTGCGGCAATAGCGCGACGTCGAGCCGTTCACCTGGGATTCATCGCGACCCTTAAACCACTGTTCAAATTTTAACCCGATGATCGGCGCATCAGACCGGGATACCGGTGAAGCGGCAGGCGCGACGCACGGATGAACGGGCGCGCGCACAGGGGGAGCCACGATGACTGATTTGCTAGGACAGGAACTGATCACGCCTGAGGCGATGTTCGAGCTCGGCATGATGCATGCAAGCGGACGCGAGGTCCCGGTCGATCTCATCACCGCGCACAGGTGGTTCAACATCGCGGCCATGAAGGGCCACGCCGAGGCGGCGCAGCTTCGCCGCGAGGTCGCGGCCGAGATGACGGACGCCGAGATCGGGCAGGCGCAGCGCGCCGCGCGCGACTGGCTCAAGGCGCATCCGGAATTGACCGTGATGCCGGTCGCTTCGCTGCGCGCGGCGGCTTGACCAGGGATCAGGAGTCAGGAGTTCGGCGTGAATTGACCCGACGCCACTTGAAGCCAACCGCACGGGGGTTAATCGGCAGTTGGCTCCCGCCGACGTTTTATCAAAATGGGAGCGGGGTTGTCGTCTCCGGGGCAAAAGGAACGGCCCCAAACGTTTTTGGGGAACTTTCGAAGATGCTAAGGCTAGCTGTCCGGGATGGGCTTTTGGCCGCGCATCTTAGAAGAGCCAGCGGACCCCGATGGTTTGGGCGTTAGGGCAGTCGCCATATATAGGCGATCGCCTAGGCCTGCTGCAGACGCCAAGCCTTGAGCTCGGCAACCACGATCAGCGGCAGCGCTACCCGTTCGTCCCTTGCCAATCCTTGGCGTCTTGTATCGGACGCCCGCTTTGGTCTGCTCGGCGCTCTCGACCACCGCGAGCTGTGCCGATCGAGATCGGCATGGCGCCAGCTCAGAGCGGCAATTTCGCCGCGGCGCAAAGCCACACACCGCGGCGAACACGGTCGGTAAATGCACACTCCACGGCCGCGCCAATTCGAGTGCCCTCGCCGTGGCAGCGACGTCCCATACCTTCATCTCTCGGCGCTCGACCTTCGGCGGGTCGACCTCCTCGCAGGGGTTGCGCGGAAGCATTCGCCGCCGCACGGCCAGCTTCAGAGGCTTGGGCGATTTCAATTCACGAACGTCCATGAATTCAACCGAGCGCGGCGGCATCTCGCACAATAGGGGGAGAGCAGGACACAAATGTCTAAGTACAGATAAGTCAATCACAAGGGCATCCAGCTGAACGATGTTAGCATTTTGCCCGACGGCACACTGCACAATCCGAACGGCTATCCCGATGACCGCGCTCACTGAAACTTCGTTGGTCTTTCTCGTGGTGTTCGTTCTTTAGTGGATTGTTCTAGCTCGCCAGAACCGCTGGCAGGATTGCAAGAAACAGCACGTAAACCCACGCGAGCCATAGAGCGATTATCCAATATAATGGCGCTTTTATTGATCGAACAATGTCGTCGCCCGCAAGCGAACCTTTCAGAAGCGAGATCAGCTTTGCATGGGTAAAGTCAACGGCGACGTTCCAAATTGCAACACCGACCGCGATGGCCGGCAACCCAAAACTGAGAAACGGGAACAGCGCGGCGTAGATAGCTTGGTGTCGATACGCCAGAAAGCCGAGCGCAGACACTGCCGCAAGAAATAGACCGGGAATTATCTTGTCCACCGCCCCTCCCGAGAGGGACTATAGAATTGGAATACTCACCGCTCGGCAAGCGGGCTTTATTGCTGCAGGAACGAGCCGCACGGCGTCGCTCAGTTTTAGGCGTAACCTTTGCACTTCGGAAACGTCATCGGCCATTGAAGTGGCATTCCTTGACCAGCCTTTCACTCTGCCCGAAGTGCAGGCGGCCACTCGATCGGCACGTCGGCGGATTCCCAGCAGCGTTTCCAAGCAGCCTTCCCGGTTTCCAAATCCTCACATTGGCCTTGATGTGGTGCGGCGCGCGTCCCCGCTAGGGCGTTCCTTTTGGCGCGGCCGTAGCGGGGAAAATCCGACCGACTTTAAGCTTGCGGCAGTCGGGAGCCGTATAGGAGACCGTGAAATCGGGCTGCGTGTTTTCGTTCACGCATCGAGTGCCTTTGCGTCCGGCTGTCCGACGATACTTTCATCTGTGCGCGCGAGGAGGGGGCACCGCTCCCGCCCAATAGCATCGGTCACACCTGGGACAGGTTCCTTGCGGCCACCGATCTGCGCGCATCCGCTTCCACGATCTGAGGTATGGGCACGCCACGGCCCTGCTGGCGGAGGGCGTGCATCCCAAGATCGCCAGCGAACGGCTCGGCCACAGTCACGTAGCGCTCACGCTGGACACTTACAGCCACGTGATCCCCGGAATGCAGGAGGATGCTGTCGCTCGCATTGACGCGGCGTTCAGCGCCGCGCTAATCAAGCGCGGTTGACGTCGCTGGGCTGGCGAATGGTAGCAAAATGGTAGCAGCTGCCCATTGAGCACCAGCAGCAAGTCAGAAAACCCAACGATGTCAAAGGCTGGAGAGGTGGCCGAGTGGCTGAAGGCGGCGGTTTGCTAAACCGTTATACGGCTAACCCCGTATCATGGGTTCGAATCCCATCCTCTCCGCCAAATTAACGTCCGCCAAAATCTGCCCATATCCTACATCGTTCAAAAAACTCCCAATAAATGCTGGGGATCAAGCCGCTGTCGGCTGTACACATTCCGCCAAGTATGCCCAAATCGGCTCGCTCAATATGGGCAAGGTCATGGGCAGCCGGTATGGCGGACACGCATGGCGAAAACAACCGAGCGATTTTCGGCGTTAAAGATCGCCAACCTCAATGGGCCCGGATACTTCGCGGACGGCGGCAATCTGTATTTTAGTATCGCGCCGAGCGGTGCCCGCGGCTTTCGCTTCACCACTGCACGCCGGACGCGAGATATGGGCCTCGGCGGCTACCCGGAAATCAGCCTCGTAGCCGCGGAAGGCTTGCCGCCGATTATCGCGAACTTGTTACGAAAGGCGTCGATCCGATTGCGCTCGCGAATACATGGCCGACCACGAGAAGGGCTGGCGCAACGCCAAGCACCGGGAACAGTGGCGTACCACGCTCGCCCGATACGCCTCGCCGGCCTTTGGGAAGCTGCCTGTAGCGGCAATTGACGAGACCCTGGTCCTCCCGTGCCCTGAAGCCGATTTGGCACACCAAGCCGCGAATTTGCGTCATGACTGCGCGGCCGCATCGAAGCGATCTTGGATTGGGCCCGTGTGCATGGATACCGTACCGGAGAGAACCCGGCTCGCTGGAAGGGCAATCTGCGTACTCGGTGCCATCCCGCGCCAAGGTTCGCCGGGTAAAGCACCATGCCGCGCTACCTTATGCAGAGAAGGGAACCTTCATGGCGGCGTTGCGCCAGAGGCCCGATGGCGCGGCCAGGGCGCTGGAATTCGTGATCCTGACGGCAGCGCGAAGCGGCGAGGCGCTGGGGGCCACCTGGGACGAAATCGACCTTGCCGGGAAGGTATGGACGGTGGCTGCGGAGCGCATGAAGGCCGGGCAACAGCATCGCGTCCCGATTTCGGATGCCGCCGTAGCCATCCTCGAGTCGCTGCGTGCGGTTCGCACCAGCGACCTTGTGTTTTCCGGGGGCAGGGCGGTCGTCCCCTCTCAGGCATGGCGCTGCCGATGCTTCTCCGGCGAAAATGGCGCTCGCCCACGCCGTGGGGAATGCCGTGGAAGCGCGGCGATCTGTTCGACAAGCGCCGCAAGCTGATGGAGGCTTGGGCGGAGTTCTGCGCGGCAGCCAGCGCAAGCAATGACGTCGTGCCGCCCGAGCCGTGTGGTGCGAAAACGGGGGCCGGCGCCAAGTGTATGCTGCGACCGGCTGAACCTCGTCTTACGGGTCGATAACAACGTCGAGCGTTACAGGGTATCCGCGCTTGGCTGGCGAGCCGAAGCGCGAGCACACAAAGGTTATTGAAGCGACAACCAGAGGATTCAGCGCTGGCGGGTTCAAGTAATCAATACGCCGATGCGGGTGCGCGCATCGAACGATTAAAGCCGTAATCCTCGAAGTGATGCGCAGCATCCCGTGTTACTCCGAGAAGAAGGGTTATCGAATCCTTGACGCACAAGTCCGTACCCGATGCGGATATCGCACCATGTTTTTCAAGCCCGTAATTTCCGTAATTCCCCCTTCCGCTTCCCTCCGTGGAGCCGAGCGGTGGTCGCTCGTTCAACTCTGACGGCGATTGGAGGATGCGATGAGACAAGACCGATGGAGTTCTGAGGCCGGGCATGCGACGCGTATTGGCGGGGATGTACAACTCGACAACGAGCTTTCCTGCTGGGACGAGCAGGAAGCACCGATGAAGCCGAGGACGGGCCAAGCCGCTTCAATAGGATGCGGTCATATTGTTGATATGATATCAGCGAAGTTGTTCGATAACGCTCGGCTCTCTCGACGGCGAACCGCGCGAATAAACAGTAGCAACCGCAGTGGCTAGAGCTCGCATGAAGTGGCTGGTATTGGATGGAAGAGTGGCAATCGATCTAGTCCTGCCGTGCGCAATGGGTCAATCATGCAAAAGAAAATATTGATTATGGGATTGCCGGGCGCGGGCAAGACAACCCTTTCAAAAGTACTCGCTTCGAAGCTCAATGCCGTCCATTTCAACGCAGATGCTGTGCGCGCGCATATTAACAAGGATCTGGGGTTCTCGGAGACTGACCGAATTGAGCATGCACGGCGGATGGGCTGGTTGTGCGACCGGGTGGTCGACGTCGGATGCTTCGCCATTGCCGATTTCATATGCCCGACGACGGCGACGCGGGATGCATTCCTGGCAGAAGGTAATGCTTTTGTCATCTTTGTTGATCGCATCAGGGCCGGCGCCTTTGCGGACACTAATCGGATGTTTGTTCCGCCGGATCGGTGCGATTTGAGAGTGACGGCAGAAGGCGCGCCGGAATATTGGGCCGAGGAAGCGATGAAACTTTTGCGGCCTGTTTTCGATATTAGAAAACCCACCGCCCTTTTTGTCGGCCGCTATCAGCCGTTTCACGCCGGGCACAGGGCACTCGTCGTTGAAGGGATCAACCGGGTGGGACAGGCCTGCATCGCGGTCCGCAATACGCACGGTATCGACATAAATAATCCCTTCGACTTCGAATATGTCCGGGCGCGCATCGAACATTCTTTGAGAGAATTCGAAGGTCGCTTCATCGTGGTGTCTCTCCCCAACATAACGAACATCTTTTACGGCCGTGACGTCGGCTATTCCATCGAACAAATCGAATTGGATCCGGTCACAGAGGGCGTGTCGGCAACCGAAGCTCGTCGAAGAATTGGACTAACGACGAACTAGACGCCGCTCTCATGCCGCGATCTTCAAGGCGCGACTGGGACCAACGTCAACGCTTGTTGTCCGGTCAAGGCAATTATCTACGAAATTCTGGCCAGAATTGCAGGCCGCGCTGCACACGGTTTGGCTGTTCAGAGGCAATGCATCGGTAGTTTGCTGGTGCTCTCTGCGGCAAGGGCGGATTTGAGGAGGACCCGCTATTTTTTTGTTCGTCTAGCGGCTAGGAGCTGCATTGCCACAAAGGACCGTGGCGATTTACCGCCGAGACAGCTGAAACAGTTTTAAGGCTGAGCAAATCGTGCCCGGTAGGACTGGGCGGGGGCGTTGCAAAATAACAACACAATCCTGGATTCGGCGCTTATCCCCCCGGTTCGCACTTGCAAAACCTTGAAGATTCCGCGGGGACCTCGGCAGTATGCCCCCTACAATTAAAGGAGGAATTCCATGCGTATTGCCGCGATCGGCTTGCTCGCCTCGTCGCTGTGCTTGAGCGTAACTCAAGGATTTGCCGCCGACATGCCCACTAAGGCTCCGTTTGCGGCACCCGCTGCAGTACCGGCATGGAGCTGGACCGGCTTCTATCTGGGTGTCCACGCCGGTTACGGCGGAGACAAGTTCGATTACGATTTCGCTAACGCGGTCGTACCGATCACAGCGACTGTGCGATCGAGCGGTGGCTTTGGCGGCGTCCAAGGTGGCTACAATTGGCAATTGAGCAATTGGCTTTTAGGCCTGGAGGCTGACATTGCCTGGGCCGACATCGAAAACACAATTTCGGTTTCGGGGCCCGGAATTTCTGCATCGGCCGGATCCGAGCTGAAGTGGTTTGGGACCGTCCGCGGGCGTGTTGGCTACGCTTGGGAGCGCTTGTTGATCTATGCGACAGGCGGCTGGGCTTATGGCGAAGTTAGAACCAACCTTTCGTTCGGCAGCCCCGGTGCTATTGGGGGTATTGGCCTTCCCGGCGCGGTATCCTTCACAGAAACCCATAGAAAGTCGGGTTGGACCGGCGGAGGCGGATTTGAATATATGGTGACGCCGCAACTCTCGTTGAAGACCGAATATCTCTATCTCGACCTGGGCAGAGACACCATTTTTACTGCTCCAGGGCTGACGGTGACTGAAGGAACGACCGTTCATACCCTCAAGGCCGGTTTGAACTTTAAGTTTTGGCGGATGTGAAGTAAACTCAGCGCTCTTTGGTTTTGAAGAAGCCGCAGGCTTTAATCTGCGGCTTCTTTTTGACGTAAACTCCGGGTTGTCGCACGTAACGAGTTTGATATTTTTTCTTTATCCCTTTGCAGTGAATTGTTGTCGCTCTGCTTACTTCGGCAAACTTAATGCCCACCGGGCAGATCATGCTAAGGTGGCTTCAAGTGGGAACGTGACCGCTGCTGTAAAAGGCTGCCAAGCTAGTCCGCCATCCATGAGTTTGCTCAACGGCCTAAAAACGACTTTTGCTGCCCTGTAAGGCCGGTCGCGCTCTCGGTTCAGGGTTACCAAATATAGCGCCTCGCTGATTTGCTCACAGGACAAGGAATTGAATGACGAGCCAAAGTCTTCCCCCCCAAGAAGCCTTTTGCAGCGCCGACGGTTGCCAACTCACCGTCCGCGTCGTCGTAGACTCTGCGCTACGAGCGCTCCCTGCCGAAGATGACGCATTCGTTAACGCACATCGATAATGTTGGCCAAGTGCCAGGCCGTCAGATGACTCGCTCGCCTGCGAATGTGGCCACTCGCTGCATCTCGAAATCCAACGGTGCTGGTGCCAACGCGCAGTACATGTTGGATTCGGCTATACGCCGGAAATCCTTCTGCGCTAGGGCGATCTTCTCCACATCGATCCCGCGAAAATTAGAAGCCGCAGGCGATAAATCTGCGGCTTTTTTTTGACATAGGCTCCGGTGGTCTTACGTAATGAGTAAGACGTTTTCTCCCTTTGCAGTTTTTTTCTTTATCCGTTGCAGTGAATTGTTGTCATCTGCTTACCTCGCGCCTAATAGGGCCAACTATTTGTTAGCTCCTTATTACCGGTGTTTTCTCTGCTTTACCGTCGCGTTGATATCTACGCATTGGTGAGTTGAGAGGCAAATCGTCTCGCTTGCTAATAGCGAAACACTCTTTCTCTCGGCGGTGGTGACGAACTTCTGGCTGCTGTTCGCGCTGCGCGTGAGGCCGACTACACAACCTCATTGCGCTCCACGTGTCCGACCTAGGCGGCGAAAATACCGCCTGCGAAGTCGAGCGGTCGATAGTGCTCCGGGCAGCCACCCTGAGAGTGGAGTTGGAGCGAATGGCGCAGACGTTCGCACTTGCTGGCAAAGCTAACTCCGCGGACCTCGTTCAGTAGCGGTGCGCCTCAAATACCCTGCGGCGCCTCCTGGAGCACGTCGGCAGCAACGCGCCCGCGACGTGACGCCGACCAAAGCTACACCCATACCTAAGAAGGAACACGACTAATGAACCAGAAATATTTCAGCCACCGGCGCGGCATGGTTTGGGTCGGCTGCTAAGGCGCGAGGAAATGTAATCTTCTGTACTGCCGCCCCATGCTCTATGTTGCGGTGGCGCTAGTCTTGTGCAACGGCCGTCCTCGTTGCCATCGGCTTGTCGGGTGCTGTATCTGGCGATCGAGCGATCGCGCAACGTAACGCGAGAACGGACCGAAATGCAGATACAGAGCTGACATCTTGATGACTGAGCGCACCCCCCTTGGATTGCGCAGGGCGCAATACGCCAGCGTCCGCCAGAAGTGTCCTGCAACACCCCGCGTCCGAGCCAGTCTCCAGAAAATCGCCGCCAGTTCTCTTAGATTCCTCATCACCGGATACGGGTTTACCTGATACGAGCAGTCCAGCATGAAGTCCGACATTGCGGACACGCCGAAAATACGCGGCCGGGGCATAGACGGCCTTAACAATATCCTTGCAGTCGCGCAGTATTTCGCTGCGCGGCCGCACGGTATCGAAATTGAGACCGACTGTGCACTGGTCAGATTCCTCATCAAGCGGAATGTCATTATTTGGGTGAAGTCGGCCTTCCTGTTCGAGTCTCCGGCTGAGTTGTGTGTTTGGCAGGGCAAGCAGCAGGCCGACCATGCAGACCGGAATTGCCGCGGACTCGATTAGGCCTGTGATTTGCCTGGAGACATTCGCCTTCTCGGCTGTCGAATCCGACGATGAAGCCGGCGGTGACGAAAATGCCGGCCCGGTAGATGTTCCGCATATTCTGCCGCGAGGTCGCGCCGGGTATTCTGCTTCTTTGACGTGGCGACGAGTGTGTCGGGATCCGGGGTCTCGATGCCGACGAAGATCGCGAAGAAGTTGGCACGCCTGCAGCATGCCAGGAGCAGCTCTCGATCGTCGGCGAGATTGATGGAGGCCTCGGTGGTGAACTCGAACGGATAGCCGCGTTGCGCTTCTGCCAGGCACTAGCTCTGGAAGGAAGCGCTTCAGCGCCTTCTTGTTGCCGATCATGTTGTCGTCGACGAAGTCGATCTAGCCGCGATAGCCGGATTCATGCAGGGCAGTCAGTTCAGCCAGCATCTGATCGTTGGTCTTGGCGCGCGGAACGCGACCGTAGAGCTCGATGATGTCGCAGAACTCGCAGGTAAACGGACAGCCACGGGAAAATTGGACGCCAACATGCAGATACTGATTGAATTTTAGCAGGCCGAAACGCGGGATCGGACTGCGTGGTGATGTCGACCTTGAATTTCTCGGCCTCGAACACGCCGCCGCTCTCCCTCTTCTCAAGTGCGCAGACGAAATCGTCGATGATACCTTCGGCCTCGCCGATGATCCGGAAATCGGCGGCGGCGTAGACGTGCGGGCTCGAGGAAACATCCGGGCCACCGACCGCGACGCGCTTCCTAGAGACTTGCACAGATCGATCAGCGCGAGGGTGTCGAGCTGCTGGGGTAGCATCCCGCCCGTCATCACGATGTCAGCTGAGCGGATGTCGTGTTCGTCAAGCTCTTCGACATTGCGATCGATCAGCCGCATCTCCCAGTGGGCGGGCAGCATCGCCGCAACGGTGATCAGACCCAGAGGCGCGGCCGGATATCGGGCGCCGCTCACTTCGCAGGTAGCCTTGTAATTCCAGAAAGTCAGCGCTGGAAAGCGGGGGTAGATGAGCAGGACCTTGAGCCTGGCCGCCATTCGACGCCCTCCCTGGAGCGAAGCATCAATCTATTCGGGGCGAGGGATCCGGCCGGCTCGCAGGAATCGCCCAGCCGCGTGACTGAACGATAGCCCTCTCGACGTCGCTCGCCAGCCGTTCATCCCATTCTGCCAGCCGCTTGTCCATCAAGCTGTGCCACCACCAGGGGATCAGCGCGATCATCGACATGGTCTCGTAGCCGTGCGGCAGTTTCGGGCTGCCTGGTACAGCGTCGAGATTCCAGAACGGTTTCGGTGCCCGAAGGTGATGATCGGCGTGACGGGGCAGATTATATTGCAGCACGTTCGACAGCAGCCGATAGGAATCCCAGGAGTGGCGCGCCTCGATTGCCGCGCCCTCGGATCTGACGAGGCCATAGTGCTGGACGTAATTGACCATCTCGTGCAGCAGGCGGCCAAACACGGCCGCGGCTAGAATCGCCGCAATCCCGCGGATGCCGGCGATTAGCCCGGCGGCGATCAGGATTAGCATTGAGCAGACAATTCCAGCGAGAATCCGATTGCGCAACGACCAGGTGTCGAGACCCTGGCGCTGTAGCCGTTTGGACTCCAGCCGCCACCCTTGCAGTGACTGGCCGGCGATCGTGCGCGCAACGAAGGTAAGGACGTACTCGCCGCGCCGGGAGGTCGCCGCATCGCCGTATGTGCACACGTCCCGGTGATGCCCTTGCAGATGATAGACTTCGAAAGTGGGATTGAGTGTGAAGGACAGCAGCAGTCGGGCAGAGAGCATCGCCAGCGGTTTGCCGATGCGGTGCGTGAGCTCGTGCGCGACCGTCACGCCGGCGAGGCCATAGAAGTAACCCGTGCCGATGATGGCGCCGATAAGGGGCACCGGCTCGCCGGACTTGTCAGACGCCATCTGGTTTGCCATCCCGAGATCCAAGCCCCGCGTCGAGGCGATGAGACCGAGCAGGCACCAGGTCGTGACGACCAGCAGTGGAAACGTCGCGTAAAGATTGACATTGAAGAACAGGACGTTCACGGGTCCCACTTGTGTCTCGTCATCGCCGACAGCCTCGTCGAGGCCTCCACCTGTCAGCATCGCGAGTGCCAATACGGCCCATATCTGCCAGCCGCCCGATAGCAGAGCCACGATGAAGATGACGATGAACGCGTTGGTAAGTGCGTAGCGCAAGATGCGGATGCGAGCACGGAGCTGAGACATCAACGCCGCCTAGGGTTGAAACAATCGCGCAAAGGATGCTGGGTCACCAATGCATCCGACACGCCCGTGGCCGGATACTCCCCGTTACGTGGCGCTCGGTACGTTCCGAAAACGATGTCGATGATCGGAAAGTAAGCAGCATAATTTCGATCGCGGTATTCGAGGTCTATTCCATGATGCAGCCGATGCCACTGCGGTCCGGAAAAGACTGGAGTCAAGGGTCCAAGCGGCAGGCGGATGTTGGCATGATTGAAGAAGCCCCAACCGTAGAATATCGCGAAGGCGATTGGAGCGGCGACTTCATCGAGGCCGACGACGATCACGGTCGGACCAAGGACAAAGACGAAGAGCAGCAGAAGCTCGAGAATGCTGCGGCGCAGTGCAGTGGTTGTGTTGATCGCCGAGTCGCTGTGATGAAGCCGGTGTGAGGGCCACAGCGCGGGGGACTCGTGTTGCCAGCGATGAAACCAGTACTGAAAGAAATCCCACGTCCCACCATATGCTAAGACGGTCAGCGCGAGCTGCGGCAAGCCGCCTTTGTGCCATTCGGGAAACACGAGTCCGATCAGGCCGTGCTCCAGCGCCAGTTTCGCCGTCAAACCCAATAGGACCGTGCAGAGAAACGCGAACGCCGAAACGATCAACCCAATAAGGATATTCATCGCCTGGCCGCGCGGAGCCGAGCGGTGGGCCGTGGGCCAGCGCAATTCTAACAAGGCGAACACAGCAATCAGGCAAGCCGTGAGCAGCGTACTCTGCAACTGATGCGTAAGCAGGTCTGCATATCGCAAGCTTGTCTCCAGGATCTGAAACCGCAACCTTTCGACATGGGACACAAGCAGTCAGGATCGTAATCAGCTCACATCGGCGGCACAAGCCACCATGCAGGGGGCCTCAGGAATAGCGATCGCGCGCGACATTCGTGCGCGCCTGGCGGACTAGGCTGGGATTGGTGAGTTTCCACAGATGCCAGATCAGCCGCTGGCCCAATCCCCGCCTCGGAAGATAGTCGGTTTCGATGTATCGGATGAGCTCCGGCGTGAACTTCGGATTGAGAACCAAGGGACGTTTGCGCAACGGATTGAGGAAGTCGCACAGCAGAACGGTACGGGAGCGTTCACTCCTGTTCCAAGCCTCATGCTCAGTCGCGTCGTCAAAAACGAAGCAACGGCCTTCCTGCCAACTCCGGGTCTCCGATCCGACCCGGATCGCGCAGTCCCGAGGAATGTCGAGACCGAGATGCAGGCGGAGTACATAGCCGGAATAGCCCTCGTAGCCGCGGTGCGGAACGATATGCGTACCGGGCGCAAGCCGGGAGAAGCCCGCCATCATAAGTCCGGGAATTTGGCGGACCACCTTCTCGGTGTGCGGACAGCGTGCGCAGCCTTCGGCCTGGCGTTGACCGAAAGCATAGAGCCCAAAGGTCTCCCAGCCACGGTCACCGTATAGCGAATGCTCCGGCCATTCCATGAATTCTGTCGCGGTGAGCGCATGGAGCTCGGAGCAGATGACTTGCCAGTTCTGCTCCAGAACGGCCGTGAACGGGAACAACGCCGTATCATGAAACATGAGCGTCACCTCTCCATGTTGCGGAAACTCGCGAGGCTAGCTTCCGGCACCCGCCAGGAGCCGCAACGCAGTGGTGCCGCGCCGACGCCGAGCCGCACGAGCAGGTCCCAATGCTCCCTGCAGTCATTCAACCCGATCGGTCCCACCGACGGCGTCGCACCCCACTTCTTCGACAGCAGGCCCGAGAGAATGCATCCGGTGATTGCGGTCGTATCCTCGAACGGCAGCCAACCCATTCCGAACGCGGCATCGAACCCAGACGGAAGATTGTCAGGAAGCGCCGACGTCCACTCGATCGGCTCCCGCGGCAGGACGAAGCCGCCTTCGACAAGAAGGACATCCCTGCGCCTGGTCATTCGTCCGACGGCGAGTTCGGAGTCGAAGCAGTGCGGAAAGGAGTCGTCGACGACGATCGATCCGGGAAGGAGCCTGTCCACGTCGAGAACGCCGGGCATGTTGGTTGCTCCGATGATCAGCCGGCAGCGATAGACCTCGGACGGAACGGAGCCGGCTGTCAGGGCCACCTCGATGCTGCCGCGATACCCGAAGGCCGACCGGATCTCCCCGGCCAGTTTCTCTAGCTCGATGGCCTTCGCTGGCACGTCGCAGAGGACAAGCCGCTGCGGAAATAAGCGACCGTCCATCATCAGCCTGCATGTCGCCGTACCGATCGCTCCCAGGCCGACCACGGCCATTGCCTCGGGGTCCGGCGCCTGTGCGGTCGCGGCGAGTGCCGCCATCGTGGTGAGCACGACGGCACTTGCGGTGGTCGCATGGCCCGTGGTTATCAACAGGTCCGGAGGAGCGCGTAACGCGCGGCCGAAATCCGTCACTGCCGGGATGATCCCGGTCAGCGCCGCGGTCGATGCCTCAAGCCGGGCAGCGAACCTCAATGCCTCGTCAGTCGCACGGACCGCCAGGGCGGAATCGGCGATGAGTTCGTGTCCAAAATGCGGGATGACGACGAGCGCGATCGTGCCGAGCCGGGAGTGGCATACCGCCACCCATTGCGGGCCCTCTATACCGGAAAGCTGCCGGCGCACGAAGGTCTCGCCGCCCAGACGTTGAGCCGCCGCGAGCAGATCGTCGGGAAGATAAGCGATCGCCGCCGCGTCGATCGCGTCGAACGATCCTTGGGCGCGCAAAAACGGCAGCGGCCGCCAGGATCTAGTTCTCGCTCCGGGAGCCACGACTTTGCGGCTGGACGCCGTTGCGGGTGCGTCATTTGTTAGCTTGTTAGCGATCACCTGGCCCATCAGGGCAACCGTGGGAGCCCTTATCAGGTCGGCGGCCCCGAGATTGAGACCATGGATCCCGTTGAGCCGCGTCAGGTAGCGCATTCCGAGCAGGGAGGTGCCACCGACGGAAAAGAAATTGTCGTGAATGCCGATACATTCGCGACCGAGCAGTTCGGCGAGCAGCGCGACGAGCTGCGCATCGATCGGGCTCGCTGACGAGGGCGGGCTCGACACCGCGGCGCGTTGCGAGCCTTCGGCGGTTGCGAGCTTGCGCCTGTCGACCTTTCCGTTCGGCAGACGAGGGAGCGCGGCGATGATGCTGACAATAGGCAACATGTATTGCGGCAGCAGGTTGCGCAGATATTCTTCCAGTTCTTCGGCGCTCACTCTTGCGTCATCGGTCGCAACGACGAACGCCTGCAGCCGGCGCTGCATGAGGTCCTCACCTGTCGGCTCGACCGCAAGCTCGCGCACTTGAGGATGATTGGACAGGGCCGCTTCGATTTCGCCAAGCTCGACCCGGAACCCGCGAATCTTAACCTGCTGGTCGCGCCGTCCGAGGAATTGCAAGGCTCTGTCAGGCCGCAATCGCACGAAATCGCCGGTGCGAAAGAACCTACTAGCTTCTTCGTTGTCGGACGGAATGCAGATGAAGCGTTCAGCCGTGCGGACCGCATCCTGAAAGTAGCCTCGCGCGAGACCCGCACCACCGATCAACAGTTCGCCCGTCGCGCCTGCGGCGACGGGACGGAGCGACTCGTCCACAACGAGGCATGTCGTGTTGGCTAGCGGACGACCGATCGGGATTACCTGTGTGGCGCCGGTGATTTTTGCACAGGTCGACCAGATCGTGGTTTCGGTCGGGCCGTAGAGATTCCATAGACCTTCGGTCCTGGCGAGGATCCTGGCCGCGAGGACTGCCTGCAGCGCCTCGCCACCGCAAAGCGCCTTAAGTTGGGGACTGGCCGCCCAGCCGCATTCCATGAGCATCTGCCAAGTGGCCGGGGTTGCCTGCATCACAGTAATTTCTTCGTTTTTCAGCCGCTCCGCGAGCTTCCAGCCGTCGCGTGTCGTGGCCTCATCTGCGATGACGACACGCGCGCCGACCGTCAATGGGAGAAGCAGCTCTAGAGTGGCGATGTCGAAGGAATAAGGCGTGACCGCCAGCAGCGTATCATCGTGCGAAAGCCGAAGTTCAATTCGCATCGCGGCGAGCAAATTCGCCAATGCGGCGCGTCCGATCTCGACACCCGATGGTCGTCCGGTCGATCCCGACGTATGAATGATGTAGGCGAGATCGCCGGCTTGTTCCGTCGGGAGATCACGCGAGGGCGCCACATGCGCGGAACGCGCGAGGAGATAGACAGGAGATGTGGAAGGAAGAACTGCCTCCGCGCTTTCATCCGCCAGGATGATGCTCGGCTTCACATCGGAGACTATCGATGCCAGCCGAAGCGCCGGATAAGACGGGTCTAGTGGCACGTAGGTCGCTCCTGCGATCAGCGTCCCCAGCACCGCGACTGACAGATTGCGGTTGCGTCGCAGACAAATGCCGACCGTCGCGCCACGGCCGATCTTGCGCTCTGCCAGCACGGACGCAAGGCGCCGAGCACTGTCGAGGAGTTGCGCATAGGTGAGAGTGCCGCAAGCGTCTGTGACCGCCGGGCGGTCAGGTGTTTTCGCAGCGGCTTCCTCGATTGAGGCGACCACGTCCGGAATATCGACAAGTTCCTGCCCTCGCAACAGCGCTTCAGCGATCGCGGGCGTCATGAAGCCCGAAACCTTGCACGACGGGTCGCCGATGATCCGGTGCAGGATCGCCTGATATTCGTCGATCATCAGCGCGATCGTGCTTTCGTCCCATAGGTCGCTACGATAGTCGACGACACCAAAGATCTGATTGCCGAACTCCTCGATGGTGAAAGTAATGTCGATCGGCGCCCGGTGTCGCGCCACCGCGACGGACTCGACCGTGAATTCACGGTATTGAACAGCCGGTCCGGCGACATTCAAAAGTGTCGCGGCTAATCCGCGCGGATCGGTCGCGTCGAAGCGCTCCATGCCAAACATTACTTGAAAGACCGGGAAGCAACCCGGATCGCGCGGCGGATCGAGATCCTGTACGATGGTCGCAAACGGCAGGTCCTGGTGCTCGAGCGCGCCGCGCACCGTCGCGTCGACCTCCGCCAGCAGGGTCCTGAAGTCCTGCTCGCCGCTGACGCGGGTCCGGATGGGAAGCGCGTTGACCAGATAGCCCACAGTCCGCTCGAAATCCGGTCTCGTCCGGCCGTTCATCGGTGTTCCGACGACAATGTCGGATGCGCCGCTGTGACGGTGCAGCAGGATGTTAAAGGCGGTCATCAGGACGCAAAAGAGCGTCGTTCCTTCCGCGCGTGCCACGCCCTTGAGTTCTTCGACGATCAGGCCGTGCACGGCGAAATTCTTCGAGGCGCCCGGCCCGACGCTATTGACGGTACGAGGACGGTCCGTGGCGAGCGCAAGAGATGCCGGCACTCCGGCGAGCTGCTTGCGCCAGTACGATCGGTGTTGCTCCCCCGCTGAGCCGGAAACCAGCGCCTGCTGCCACGCGGAGAACTGGCCAAAATGCGCGACTTGCTGCGAGCCGGGCAACGGCAGTCCGGCCTGGAGCGCAAAATAGCCTTCAACCACCTCGTCCAGCACGATCGCGATCGACGCAGCGTCGGCGACGATGTGATGAAATCGCAGGAGCAGGATATCGCGATCGGTCCGACGGAACAGCTGCAGGCGGCTCAATGGACCGACCTCCACGTCGAACGGCTTGTTTGCTTCGGTGTCCAATAGGGTGGAGAAAACTGCTTCGCTGAGGTGGGAGACATCGCGCCGGTCGAGCCGATAGGAATCCGACGGCAGCAAGATTGGGACCGGCCCGATGCCGTCGCTCGGAAACGCAACGCGCAAATTGTCGTAGCGCGTCACGATGACCTGGATGATGTGTTCGATAAGGTCCAGGTTTAGATGCGGGCGGAACGATACGCACGCCGTCAGGACGTAAGCCGGATTGTCCGGGTCGAGCCGGTTGATGAACCAGAGCGCCTGTTGCCCGACCGACATCTCCATCCCGATCAACTCGGCTTCAGCGGTATTGCTCTCGGGACGCGCGTCTTTGCGGATGCCGTCTAAGATCGTCGAAGCGATCGCCGAGATCGTCGGTCGCTGCAGGAATTTGCCGACCGGCAGGATGATTCCGAGGTCTGTTTCGATCCGGCTCTTGAGCTCGAAGGAGGTGAGCAAATCGAGGCCAATCTCGTTGAGCGGGCGCTCGCGTTCGATCAGAGCGGGATCGACCTTGAGAACAGTAGCGACCTTGCGCTGCAGGTACTCGGCTGCTTTTTCGTGCTGCTGCGGTTCTGCCGCTGCGAGTATCTCGGCGCCCACCTGCCGCTGCGAGCCGTCGTTGCCGAGCCTTGACGGTTGCACCAAGCCCGAGGTTCGAGGCAATGCATTGACCGAGGGAAATGAACGGGCGAGCCTCGACCAGTCAATCTGTGCAAATCCCACGTCCAGGCCGTCGTGTTTTAGCACGGTGTCGAGGCCGGCCATAGCGGTGGCACCCCGCAACGGTTCGAAGCCAACTCCTTCGATATAGCGTCGCACGTCTTCTCGCCGCGTGAGATAGCCGTGGTCGGCCACCGGACCGAATGCGATTGCAGTCGCGGGTAGCCCCCGGCTTCGTCTCATCGCCGCAAGGGCGTCGAGGCATCGGTTCGCGGCCGCATAGTGCGCCTGGCCGGGGGACCCGAGCATGGCGGCGATCGACGAAAACATGATAAAGAAATTGAGCCGTACAGATCGCGTCAGTTCGTGGAGATGCCAGGCACCAAACACTTTTCCCTGGAAAACGCGACGCACTTGCGCAGGCGTCAGTTTCCCGATTAAGGCATCCTCGATGACACCCGCCGCATGTATAATTCCGCGGAGCGGGGTTCCCGTGTGCTCCACCGCCTGGAGCGCGGCGCGCGCGCCCGCACGGGTCCCGACGTCGGTGCTCACGATAGATACCGTCGCGCCGGCGGATCTCAACGCGCTCAATACATCTTCAGTCGCGCCGCTCGGCTGACGCGAACGCCCGGCAAGGACGAGCGATCGAGCGCCATTGTCGAATAGCCATTGCGCCGTCTTCAAGCCGAGGCCGCTGGTCCCCCCGGTGATGAGATAGGTTGCGCCGGAGACAATCGGGGAAGCCGCGTTCGACTGATCCTGCACAAGTACATCGTCGTCATCGAGCGACATGACGAATTTGCCGATGTGAAGGCCGCGAGACATCTCTTCCAGGGCATCCCGGAGCTTTGTAATCGAAAAGGTCTTGATCGGGACAGGTTGCAGCCGGGAGCGCGACAGACCCTTGAGGACCTCCTCGACCTCACGGCGGATCAATGCCGGATTGTCGAGCGCGAGCTTTGCCAGGTCGATGGCGTGAAAGCTTCCGTTGTTCCGCATCGTGCGCAGCGCGAGCGGCGAGTTGGCGTAGATGTCACGCTTGCCGATTTCCAGGAATCGGCCGCCGCCGGCCAGCACGGACAGGCTTCTGTCCAAGTAGGGACCGGACAGGGAGTTGAGCACGACATCCACCCCACGGCCGCCCGTCTTCCACAGCACATTGTCGGCGAAATCGAGCGACCGCAAGTCGAACACGTGCTCGATACCAAGCTGATGCAAGTAGGCACGCTTCGCTTGGCTTCCTGCAGTCGCCAGGATCGTGGCTCCGCAGGCCTTCGCGACGCTGATCGCGGCAAGCCCGACGCCGCCCGCGGCCGAATGCACCAGGACCAGTTCGCCTGCCTTTAGCCGGCCGAGCGTGACGAGCGCGTAGTGTGCGGTCGCAAACACGACAGGAACCGCCGCGCCTTGTGCGAACGACAGGTTGCCCGGCATCCGGAACACTTGGTTGGTACGCATGACGACGTGTGAGGCGAGGCAGCCCGGTGTCATCCCGACGACGGCATGGCCGACGCGAAGAAAATCCACCTCGTCGCCAACCGCCACGACGACACCTGCGCATTCCAGGCCTAGGTGCTGCCAAGCGGGGCGGTTTTCCGCCTCCTCGGGCAACAGGCCGGTCACGGCCATGAGATATTCGGAAATTAAGTCCCACCGCGCGGACCTCGACGAGCACTTCGCCGCGCCCGGGCTTCGGACGTTTTGTTGCCCCGAGAGAAACGTTTTCGATCAGCCCCGGCGCGCGCATGGATGCGCGGAAGGCCGATGTGTTCTTGAGCGACCGCCACCGTCGACGGCGCGCCGGCAATGAGGCTTCCGCTATCGGTTCGAGCCGGGCGCCGAAACGCTGGCCGTCGCGAATAACGAGTCGGACTCATCTCCACCCCCGACGATCTCGTCGTGCAAAGTGTCCACAGAAGGCATCGACCCGAGATCCATAAGGGTCGGGCGCATTTCGGGATGCTCGTTTGCCAGGCTGCGCATGAACCCTGCCAGGGCGGCATAAACAATGGAGGGGACTCGACTTTGCCGTTTCATCCGTTGCACATGCTCCGGGATTCACGACAAACAGGCGCGGTGCGGCCGGCGGACCCGAGGCTGCGCGCACGATCGCCAGCATCGTCTCCACGGCTGCAAGCGCGCGTGATGGCGCCTTGCCGCGCGAGGTACCCTCCTCGAATGGCCACAGACAGACGACATAAGTCAGAGGACGCGGCAGCAGGAAAAACGTCCGCCGCAGGCTCGCCGCGCTGCCAGTGCTCTCGAAACGATCATTCGCCAGGCGGGTGGTCCGGCGCGTGCGAAAGATAAGTGCAGCACGATGGCCGGACTCGGTCAATCGCTGCGCCAGGCGTTCGCCGCTACCGCTAGGGTCGGCAAGGATGACGAATAAGCCTCCCGACACTGCCGGCTTCGATCCATTACGCGGCGGCAATGGCGCCAGATAATCGCGATAGAATTCAGCGGCGACGTTGCGCCGTTTCTGGGCTGACCTCGCCACGCGCACGCAATGAAACCCTTCGATAGTGGCGATCAGTCGCCCGGTATCATCGAAGACCGAGATGTCCGCGGCGATCGTCGCAGAGTCTTCACGGACAGCCTGTGCGCGGGCGAACAACGTTCCAGTTCCCGGCTGTCGGTGGAGACGGATGCGGTCGATCCGGGTAGGGAGAGTTACAGTGGCGCCGTCGCGTGTACCGGCACCGAAGTCGCGGAATCCGCGGATCACCTGCAAGCAGGAATCGAGCTTGGACGGATGGAGGATGTATCCCGTGGTGTCGATCGCCGGCGCCGCAAGAGAGATCCTTCCGAGCGCGTGCCCATCCGCGAACCACAGCTTTTCAACTCCCTGAAATGAAGGGCCGAACGCATGACCCTCGCGGGCGAGCTCGCGGTAAATCGCGCGCGATTGACTGCCGGTGGCGGCTGGACTTGCGGGAACCAGCCTGGAACCGGGATTTCCGGAATGGCCCACGCTCTGACTTGCCCGGTGGCGCGCACCACCCAGTCCGTTGATTCGTTCCGTTCCCGACTTCGGATCACGATTGTCCCGCGCGTTTGGTCGAGGCACGTTTCCAGCAGGGTCGACTGTTCGTCGGACAGAAATAGCGCTTCGTGAAAACGCACGGTGTCGAGCTCATGGGGACCGGCGCCATGCACTTCACGCGCCGCCGCAAGCATGAGCTCGACATAACCGGCGGCGGGAAAAACCACGGTACCGTCGATCCGGTGGTCCTGAAGATAATGCGGCGTCTTCGCGTCGAGCTCGAACCGCCACATGTGAGCGGAGGCCCCAGATGATATCCAAGCAGCGGGTGAGCCGGACCCTTCAGGCGTGCCGAACGGCTTTCATCGGACTCCGACCAGTAGACCGTCTTGTCGAATTGATAGCCGGGCAGTTCGATGAAGTTCCAACTGCGACTGACGATGGCACGCCAGTCGATCGGAAAGCCGTGGACGTGCAGGGAAGCGACCGCCGTGGCGATTGCATCAACGTCTTCTCGCTCGCGATGCAAGGTTGCGATCGTGATGCCCTCGCGCCCGCGGTCGGCAAGGCACGCACGGACCGCGGCACCCAGGGAGGGATGCGCACCGAGCTCGATGAACGTATCGATGTCGGCGTTGATGGCCTGGTCGACTGCCTGCCTGAACAACACCGGCTGCCTCATGTTGCGACACCAGTAGTCGGCATCGAGTCCGAGCTCGGTGACGGCGGCGCCCGTGACCGTTGAGAACATGGGCAGGTGCAGCGGCTTCGAGCGGAGCTTGGCAAGACTGTCCCGCAGCTCGGGGACGAAGGGATCCATTTGGCTGCTATGGAAGCCGTAATCCACGCGCAGTAGTTGACATAGGAAGTGCTGTTCGTCCCGTCCGATCTCGGCGACGAACTGCTCGATCAACGGCCGCGGCCCGGCCACGGTCACAAGCTCCGGTCCATTGATAGCCGCGACCTCGAGCTTCCCGTTAAATCGCGACAAATAGCTCTCGGCCGCTTCCATCGGCAGCCCGACTGCAGCCATGCCGCCTTGCAGCCGTGTCCGCTCCTGCAGACGGCTTCGGTGGTATACGACGTCGATGGCCTCTGGAAGCGATAGGGCGCCGGCCACGTAGGCCGCCGCGATTTCGCCGATGCTGTGCCCTATGACGGCATCGGGTTTGATGCCCCACCTGGCCATCGTTCGGCCAACGCGATCTGCAGGGCGAAAGTAGCGGGCTGCGCGACCGCCGTCTCGTGGATGCGCGATTGGGCCTCCGGTTGTAGCATTTCCTTGATCAACGACCAGCCGAACCGTCTAGCGAATATCCTGTCGCAGTTCTCGAAGATCTCCTTGGCGCAGGGGTCATATTGCAGCAGCCCGCGGCCCATGCCCCACCACTGCGACCCTTGGCCGGTGAATACGAAGGCAAGGCGACGGCGGGCTGTCCGCCGCCCGGAAATGACGGCTTTGCACTCGGCGCCGTTCGCGAATTCGCGCAACGCCTGCGCGCATTGCTTGGCATCTTTGGCCAGAACCACAGCGCGATGATCGAGGTGAGATCGCCGCACTGCCAGCGTTCCGACGACGTCATCGAATTCGTGAGTATTGCTTTCAAGTGTTTCGGCGACGTGGCCACAAAGTCTTCGCAGCGTATTCCGGGTCGCCGCCGAAACCGGCACGAGGGCCGGCCATGACTGCGCATGCGGCGGGCGCACGCTCGTTGCCCTGACCACCGGCGGCGGCTGCTCCACGATCGCGCAGGCATTGGTCCCGCCGAAACCGAATGAATTGACCGCTGCGATTCTTGGCGAGGCGCCAGGCCATTGCGAATGACGGAGCTGTACTCGGATCCGAAGCTGGTCGAAGTCGATGTTTGGGTTTGGGTTCTGAAAATGAAGATTGGGTGGGATCTCGCCCTTATGAACGCAGAGAGCAGCCTTGATCAGTCCGACAACTCCGGCGGCCGGCTCGAGATGCCCGACGTTCGTTTTGATGGATCCGATGATGCAGGGATTTTCCGCGCAGCGTCCGCTCCCGAAGACGGTGCCGATCGCGCTCGCCTCGATCGGGTCACCGACCGGCGTTCCGGTTCCGTGTGCTTCGACGTATCCGACTTCGCCCGGATCGATGTTTGCGCGTGCGCACGCCCGCCGAAGCATTTCGACCTGGGCATCTCGGCTCGGCACCGTGATCGTGCTGGTATGGCCGTCCTGGTTGACCGACGTGCTCCGGATGACCGCGCGAATGCGGTCGTGATCGAGCGTTGCGCGCGAAAGCCGCTTCAGCACAATCATGCCGGCGCCTTCGCCGCGCACGTAGCCGTTTGCGCGCGAGTCGAATGCCTTGCACCGGCCGTCTGGTGAGAGCATGCCGGCGCGGCTGAACGTGATTGTCACGTCCGGCGTGAGGATCACGTTCACTCCCCCGACAAGTGCCGTCTCGCATTCGCCAGCGAGGAGCGCGTTGCAGGCGACATGAAGCGCCACCAGCGAGGAGGAGCACGCCGTATCGATGACGAGACTGGGGCCGCGCAAGTCGAACCGGTGCGACAATGCGGTTTGCCGCGATGCTGAGCGCGCCCCCGGTTGCGGTGTGCACATCCACCTGCCGACGGCCGAACTGCTGGATGCCGTGGTAGTCGCTGTGTGAAATGCCGACGTAAACGCCGGTCATCGATCCTGTGAGACCTTCCGCCGGGATGCCAGCATCTTCGAGAGCACGCCATGCGACTTCGAGCAACAGACGCTGCTGCGGGTCCATCACAGCAGCTTCGCGCGGAGAAATTCCAAAGAAAGCGGCATCGAAGGAAGCGATGTCGTCGATCAGCGCAGCCCACCTCGATACCGATCGTCCGGGCGTGTCGGGACGCGGGTCGTAGACACCGTCCAGATTCCAGCGGTTGGGAGGGATTTCTTGTACCGCATCACCGCCGGCTGCGAGGAATGCCCAAAGCGACTCCGGCGAGTTGATCTCTCCTGGCAAGCGGCAACCGATGCCAATGATCGCTAGCTTTTCGGCGCTCTCGGGATCGTGGCTCATACGTGGCATGATGCAATTTGCGGCTACCGCATGAGACTGAGAGTCGATAGTCTCAATCGCCGCTCCGACGCGCATAGCTGTGGTGCGGATTCAAAACGAGCGTGCCGATGTGGTCGGCACCGAGATCCAGCTGCCTGATCGACCAATCCAGGCCGAGTGCTGCCGTCGGACCGCCGGCCGGCCGCGCATCCGCTCCGAGCGACCCGGTCGACTCGAATAGAATACGACCCCCGTGTCCCGCCCATCCCAGACCGGTGGCCTTTGCGAATGCCTCGGCCGCGGTCCACATTTCGAGAAACGCGACGTGCCGGACATCGTCTTCCATCCCGTCCAGCCGAGCGGCGGCATCGTCTCCCAAACAGCTATTCGCGATTTCGGCAGCATCCGGTACGCACCGACGCTGCTCGACGTCGACGCCCATGCGACTGCCATGGCAAACGGCGATGACGCTCAGAAACCCCGAATGACTGATACTGAAATGCAATGGGATCGGTAACGCCTGATCGGCAATCGATGGCTTGCCCCACCGGCCGAACGCGAACCGCAATTGCCCGGGTTCCACGCCCATCATCGACGCGAGCACATGACGCAGGGCGGCCCTGGTGACGATATAGCTGTGCCGGGCGGAATCGACCACATAGCTGCCCGAGCGTAGCCGCTCGGACGCGTCGAGAAGCTTCCAGCATTCGGAAGCCTGCTCGTATCGGACGTCGACCGACCACAGCAGCGGCGCGGGCATTCGCATCCCGGCATCTCCTACAGGGCTCGCCGATGCATTGGGCAGCAATCCATCCTCCTCTCGATCAAAGGGTGACAAAGCTTCTTGGCGCGCCATGCGGCGCTGGGTAGCCGAGCCGGTCCATCATTGGTCTCCACGCCGATGCTAGACGGTCCGCCTTCTTTGCGTCCATATCGAAGTCGGGCCTAGAGATGCGGAGGGAGAGATCGGTCTTTCTGATTAGCGGGCGCAAATGTGAAAAATTTCCAAGGTCGAGCTCGCGATAAATGCGCTCGACGGTTGCGGTCGGGTTGGCGAGGAGTTCATCGTAACTGACTGTTGCGACGTCGGCTGCCGGAAGATCCTGAAGGGCATCGAGCAGCCGGTTCATGACCTGCGGGTAAGCCCAAATAATGTGATCGTCGATCTTCGTTGGATCGTAGTGTTGCAGAGCAAGCAATGGGAGCAGCCGGTGATACAGCTTATGCGTTGACCGGAAAACGTCGAACGGATGTCGGTGGACGTGAACGAATTTTGCGGCGGGAAAGATCTCGCGCAGATACGGAATCCTTGCGCTATGTGCCGGATTTTTCAGCAGCAATCTTCGTTCTGGCGAAAGCGCAGCGAGCTTTGCTAAGAAGTAGCGCAGGGACGCGCGCCATCTGGTCAACTCGTCGGCGCGAATGCCATCGAAGAGAACCTCTCTGGCGAAGCTGGCTGAAAGGTGCTTGGGAAAGTAGAAGCAGTTGAAGAAAGAAAGAGCGCCCATAGTTGCGAGTGCGATCTCTTCCTCCTGCGGCAGGTGGGGCTCCAGAGGGACATCGTCCATCGGACGCGTCGGTGGAAGCAGCCGCAGTATCAGCCAGCGCGAGATCGGCTCGACGGGGCTTGGATAGAAATCGAAGGGTCGCAGGACGTCGCTGATTGTCGGGAAAGAGAAGTCGCGATCGAGGCTCATCAGGTGGTGGAGGTATGTCGTTCCACTGCGCCAGTGGCCGACGATGAACAGCGGCGACCGCTCGAACGAGAACTCCTTCACCCGGCCGGCTACGCGGTGCGCCTCTACCATGCATGCCGGGGTACGCGCGAGCGCGCAGAAACCCATCACCACAACCTGAAATAAGTTCTCGGCAGAGACGCCGCCGTGCGACCACAGGGTCCTTGCAAGGTCCGTCACGCGGCCCCCGGCTAGGAAATGAAGGATTGAACGCCTGATTTGGGGTGGGGAAAACGAACTCGGCGCCAGGCTTGCAGCCGCCGCCCGGGACTGATAGACGTCGCGGGCCTCCAGTGTAGAACGGCTCGGCGCGACCGACCTCTGATCGTCATCGGGAGGCTGATCTCGCAAATGGTGTTTGCCTGGATTTCTGTATAGTCTTCGAAGCTGAACGCACGCTGGAGCCCTTGTCAAGGATCGCAGGCAACCAGGTACCGGGGCATCATAAATCGCCAGTTCAGAAGCTCAGCTGCGCCTGTGCCCCGCATTGAAGGTCGGCGCCAGCGGAACGACCGCGGTAAGGCACCCGTCGAGGACTTACTTCAGGAGCTCGCGCTTGTCGGCGGCGAAAGCAAACGACCGCATAACACCAAAATCGCAATTCTCGCTGTCTTGTTTTTTCTGCTCGACCGCAGATAGAAGGCCGTCTTTTTCTTACATCGTGCCGAAGCTTCGGTCGCTTCGTATGCCGTGAACCGCGGGCCTGCTGTTGTCGAACTGACGGGGCCTGGGATTCTCGATGCCAGGAACAAGGTTACGATCACATCCCGGATTCCCGGCTTTTTGTATTCCATCGGGGTGGATCGTAATGATGCTGTTGTGGCGGGCCAGCTCCTTGCTGAGCTTGACGTAAGAGACGTCGAGAGCCAGCTCGACGGCGCGCGCGCCGACGTTGAGGCTGCAAGGAGTGCTGTCGCCGAGGCAAGTGGCAACCGGGCGAAAGCGAAGGCACAACTTGACAAGGCACAAAGCGATGTGACGCGCCGACGAAGCTTGTCCTCAGGCATCGTATCCGCGGTTGAATTCGAGGCGCTGGAAATCGCTGCGCGACAGGCGCTGGCGGAATACGACAGATCAATAGCACTTGAAAACGGCGCCCGTGCACGGGTGGCTGTGTCGGCCGCGCAAGTGGGGGTGCTGCAACACAGGCGCAACGAGGCCCAGATCCGATCGCCGCTCGACGGAGTCGTCGTTTCGCGAGACCGAAACGTCGGCGATCTGCTGACCGCAGGCGTGCAGCTTTTTCAGATCGTCGACCCTAATACCATTGTGATTGCAACGCGCCTTGACGAGTCGATCATGAGCCTAATCGAGCCCGGACAGGCGGCCCAAGTACGTTTCACATCGGATTCGGTTCAGACCATCAACGCGACGGTAATGCGCGTCAGCCGCGTCGTCGACCCAGAAACGAGGGAGTTCATTGTTGAATTGACGCCCGTACGGCTTCCGAAGAATTGGCGTTGGGGCAACGCGCCCATGTGGCCATCGAGGTGTTGATGCCTGCGGGAGTTGCGGTCGTGCCGCTTGCCTTCATCGCCCGGCGCGACGGACGGCCTGGTGTATGGCGCGTAGTCTCCGGACGGGCCAGATGGGTGTCTATCGAGCCGGGAAATGTAAGTGGAAGATATATTCAGGTGCTGCAAGGCGTGTCGGCCGGCGACGTGGTCCTGGAGCCGCGGGAAGATACCAGTTCGAGGCGATAACGACCAAAGGATCGTCCGAGTGAATCTTGGCGTGGAAGGACATCAGATTTAACCGCACGAAATTCGTTCTGACGGCGCTTGGCGTGGGAGCCATGATCGCCGCCACCATCGGTATCGTTGGTCTCTATCGGGGCATTGTCCATGAGGCTTTGCTGCTGATTCTCGAGGGCGGTGCGGATCTCTGGGTCGTTCAGGGAAATACCTACGGTCCCTTTTCTGAAATGTCGCGCATCCCGGGAACCCTGGAGCGCCGGGTCGAAGGCGTTCCGGGTGTCAGGAATGTACGGCAATTCCTGCAGTACAGCAGGCAGTTCGAGTTTAACGGCCGCCGTTTCGGAATGTCGATAACCGGGCTCGACTACCCGATAGACGTAGGCGCCTGGCTGCCGCTGATTGCGGGCCGGCCATTGGGAACCGGCCACTACGAGGCGGTCGCTGATGTCGTGACCGGTCTGGTAATAGGCGACAGAATACGGCTTGGACCTGACGATTTTACGATCGTCGGAATAACACGAGGTCAGGTTGATGTGGCGGGAGATGGCCTGCTGTACGTATCGATCGCAGACGCGCTGATCATCGACCGGCATGCGCCGAGTGAGGCGGTACTGCTGCAGCGAACTGCGCAATTCAGGCCGGATATCATCCGACCGGTCGGCCGCTGTCGGCAGTTCTCGTAGAAAGCTTACGCTGCCGACGTTGCGAAGTGCGAAACGTCATCGAAAGTTGGGGAGACGTGAGGGTCTTCAGTCAAGCTGAGCAGGTCGAAATAATGCTCAACGGACGACTTTACAAGCTCAGGCTGCAGATCTTGGCATTCGTCCTCACCATGCTTGCGGTCACGGCGGGGGTGGTGTCGATCTCGGTTTATGCGTCGGTCCTTGAGAAGATTCATTCGATCGCGATGCTCAAGCTGATGGGCGCGCGTAACACGATCATTGTGCGGATGATCGTCCAGAACGCGATTCTGATAGGGCTGTTCGGATTTGCGTTCGGCTTGAGCGTTGCTCACCTCATCTATCCGCATTTCCCGCGAAACGTGTCGATAAACCGGGACGACGTTCTCTCGTTGTTCATTGCGCTTAATGCGATTTGTGCGTTCTCGAGCTGCCTTGGTGTCGCCAAGGCCTTGAGGGTGAAGCCCCAGGAGATCCTTGCTTGAGCGCGGACGCTATCCTTGTGGTGGAGCACGCCTGTAAGATCTATGACGCGGGCGCAAACGAAGTTCGCGCGTTGAATGGCGTGACCGTTGAACACAGGGCAGGGGAGGTTCTCGCAATCTTCGGTCCAAGTGGGTCGGGCAAGACGACCTTCCTGATGATTGCTGGACTGATCGACGTTCCCAGCGCCGGGCGCGTTCGTTATCACGGACAGGTCGTTGCGTCTCCGACAACAGAGCTCGACCTGCTGCGGAAGTTCCGGCGAGAGCATATCGGCTTTGTGTTTCAGCGCTCGAATCTGATCCCGTTCTTGACCGCGTTGGAGAATGTGCAGGTGGCGATGGAGCTGTGCGACTCGCCAAAGAAAGCTGCAATGGAGCGTGCTTGGCATTTGCTGGCTCGGCTCAATGTAGGTCATCGTGCCAACTCGTTTCCGCATCAGCTTTCTGGCGGCGAGCAACAGCGCGTCGCCATCGCTCGCGCACTCGCCAACAAGCCGGCCCTCATCTTTGCGGATGAGCCGACCGGCGCGCTCGACAGCGTGCACGGGCGTCAAGTCATGGAGTTGTTCAGAGAGCTCGCGGATACGGAAAGGGTGGCGGTGTGTGTGGTCACGCATGATCCGCGTTCAATTGACCTATTCGACCGTATTATGGAGATGACTGACGGCAGGGTGGTGCAGGAACACCGCCGAAGTGAAAGATACAAGTACAGTGGTAGTTTTAATCCACAGCATGCCATCGGCCCCTTATTTGATCACGAAAACTGGCACACTAGCGACCGCAATTTTCCGTCCAAGTAAGGAAGCTTGAAACACTTTGACATGCTATGTCTCGACTGATGTTCGACCTGTTCGTCTCAACGGTCCTGATGCTCATGGCCGTCATGATGGCGAACCACGAATGTGTAGCCCCTGCAGGTAGTCGGCCGGCGCGGCCACGAGTGCGAGGGAGGCGGCGACACCGCATTTATTTTGATTTGTGAGCAATTTTGAACAGTCGCAGTGTGGATCAAAGGAAATCAGATGGGTGCTGGCCCTCCCATTGGGCTGCCGAATTTGCTCGTTCGTCATTCCCCGTGCCGATCTGTTCTGACAACCTTTCAAAGACGCGCTCGCGTCCGACGTTTTAAGGCCAATGCGCGCGCACGCGTCATGGGATCTTGCTGACAAGGGGTAGCTTTGAATCCGGCGTTAACCGGATCTCCAGGGCACGATGGCACGACCAGCGAGGGTTGTGGGAGCAGTACGCGCGGGTGTGCGTTATGGGGTCTTGCTGGAAAAAGCGATGATCTCCGAAGCCGCGCAGCTATCCGACAGCAGCGGCGTAGAATGCTGCCCAGGTGCGGGGCGCGAACTCGAGCTGGCGGGAGTTGTCTCGTGAAGGTCGACCCCGGAAAAGCCCGCTGCCAATTCCATGGAGGGCTTTCCACGGGGCCAAAATCGAAAGAGGGACGTGCCCGCATCGCGGCTGCGCAGCGAAGGCGACGGGTGGCTTATCGAGACAGCCAAGCAAGCCGGCCCGACTGGCGGTTTTTGCAGGATGAGTGAAAGCTTGCGTGACAAAAACCGGCCGCGTGATAATCAATATGGTCAATATATTACGATATTTTGATAATGTGTCACATTAGGTCTATTAGTGTTAGTGTATGGCTGGAGCGCGCCAAGGGATCAACGTCATCATCGCCCGACGCATATCTCAAGATGGTTGGGGGCGGGGTTTTGAAAACAGTCAAAAAGATCCGAAGCGCAACCGCATAATTTGCACCTGCTGAGCTTGGCGGCGTGGGGCTTGGAGAAAGGGGTCGAGGTCGAACGGCGGAAGCGCGGCCGTAGTGCATGTGGCTCCAGGGGTGGACGAGGGTATCGTTTGCCAAGTGGAAAATGCGCAAGTTGGCGACGTTAAAACACATGTGCTTGGGCGCAACGACGATGGTTGCCAGCCGAACGAAATGGCACACCGAAAAGAATTTTCGTCGAGCTGCTATGGGGCTTTTAGCTCATCATGGTGTGTTCAGGCGCGAGGGTCAGCGTGGCATGGGCAGTGCCATGGGCAAATATACAAAGGACGCAATTCATGAGTATTTCCATTATCATTGATCGGACATCCTCTCCGCCACGCCGCCGCGGAACATCCGATCGATGAATCGCAAGCAACGGCGCGCCGCGAAAAGCCGCGGGCCAGCCGGCGGTTCGTCCGGCGCCACCGATGCGCTGTTCAAGCAGGCACTGCGGCACCACCAGCTCGGCCAGTGGTTCGAAGCCGAGGCGGCGTGCCGCACCATCCTCGAGCGCGATCCGAAGCACCTCGGCGGTCTGCACATGCTCGGCGTGCTGGCGCAGAGCCGCGGCGCGCACGACGAGGCGGCGGCGCGCTTTCGCAGCGTGATTGCGCTGAAGCCCGACATCGCCGCGGTCCACTATGGTCTCGGCCGCGCGCTTGCCGAAGCCGGGTGGATCGAGGACGCGGTCACCGCGTTCGAACGGGCGCGCGCGCTCGACGCCGCGCAAAACGCGGCCGGACCGCAGCCGGACTACGCGCGGACCTATCTCAACCTCGGCAATCTCGCCATGGAGCGCGGCCAGCTTGCCGAGGCCGCCGGCCTTTACCAGCGCGCGCTGTCGCTCAAGCCGGATTTTGCCGATGCGCACAACAACCTCGGTGCGGCGCTGCTGGCGCAGAGCAAGTCCGGCGAGGCCTCGGCGCGGTTTGTCCGGGCGCTCGAGCTTGCGCCGGAGCTGATCGATCTGTTCGCAAACCTCACCGGCACGCTCTACCGGCTCAATCCGGCGCTGGACGAAGCGGTCAAGCGCGCGGCCGCGGCCTGGCCGACGCTATTGCCGGAGCGCGAGCTGCTGGGCACCGGCGGCATGGCCGCGATCGCCGACGACGTGCTGCTGCGGCGGGTGCTCGAGCTGATCACCGTTCGTGACATGGACCTGGAACGCTTCCTCACCGCGCTGCGCGGCGCTCTGCTGACGCGCGCGATGACGGAAGACGGTCAAGCGGACGGCGTGTTGCGGCTTGGCTGTACCTTGGCGCGGCAATGTTTCATCAACGAATATGTCTTTGCGGCCGGTGCCGATGAACAAGCCAAGGTCGGCTCGCTCAGGCATCGGCTGAATGACGCGCTCGCCGCCGGCCGCGAGGCACCGGCGCTCTGGCTCGTCGCCATCGCGTGCTACGGCCCGCTCCATGATCTCGCCGACCCGCAAGCGCTGCTCGCTCGCGCCTGGCCGGAGCCGGTGGCGGCGCTGCTGACCCAGCAGGTCCGTGAGGTTTTCGCCGAGCGGCAGCAGCGCGACGGGATCGCCCGGCTGACTCCGATCGATGATGACACGTCGCGCAAGGTCCGCGAGCAATACGAGGAAAATCCCTATCCGCGCTGGGTGGTCGCTCCTGCCGGCGTGTCGCCGCTGAGCCTGGAGCAGCACGTCCGCTGGAAATTTCCGACGGCGCCGATCCGCGCGCCGGGCGGCGGCGCCGACATCCTGATCGCGGGCTGCGGCAGCGGCCAGAATTCCATCGGAGTGGCGCGCAACATCGCGGCGAGCCGGGTGCTGGCGGTCGACCTCAGTCTCGCAAGCCTGAGCTACGCGCAGCGCAAGACCCGCGAGCTCGGCCTGAGCAATGTCGAATACGCGCAGGCCGACATTCTGGCGCTGGGATCGCTCGGCCGGAGCTTCGATCTGGTCGATGCCAGCGGTGTTCTGCACCACCTCGCCGACCCGATGGCAGGCTGGCGCATTCTGCATGCGCTGGTGCGGCCGGGCGGATTCATGCGGATCGGACTCTACAGCGAGCTGGCGCGGCGCGACGTGGTCGCCGCGCAGCGGCTGGCGGCCGAACGCGGCTATCGCCCGGTGCCCGACGACATCCGCCGCTTGCGGCACGAGTTGATGGAGACGCCGTTCCGCACCATCGCCAAATTCCATGATTTCTTCAGCATGAGCGAATGCCGCGATCTGCTGATGCATGTGCAGGAGCATAGCCACACGATTGCAGACATCAAATCGTTCGTGCGCAGTCAGAATCTCGGCTTCATCGGCTTCGAGCTCGATGGCGCGCGCCAGCAGGCTTATCGCGTGGCGTTCCCGCAGGATCCGTCGATGACCAATCTGGATCATTGGCAGGCGTTCGAGACCGAACATCCGGACGCCTTTGCGGGCATGTACCAATTCTGGCTTCAGCGCGGCTAGATCGGGATGACGTTTCTTTCGAATCGTGATTCCGAATGGCGCGATGTTTTTGTTCCACGTGCGGTGAATTTCATCGGCTGCGAACTCGATGGCGCGACGAGACAAGCGATCGAACTCCCGACGATCGAACGACGACGAATCTCGGCCGCTGACGCGCGTCCGAATCGGAACGGCCGGCGAACGTTTTTCGGCCATGGACCAGCTCTGAATTCAGCGGAACCGACGCCGACACGGCCGGTTCCCGACGGCTTCCGGGCGGCTCCCACGCGCGCCGCGCGATGATCGGATTTGGTGCATTTGGGGCCCGCCCGGGCTACGGCGCGGCGTCGTCAATGCCGTGTCCTGGCCGGGAATTGCCTGCGATTTCTGCTATTTGCGCGGGCCTGGGAATGTCGCGCAGCGGTTGTTCACAGGCTGCGTGCCTTTCGGGCAACACCCGTTGAAAATCAGGCGTTTGGGCCTGTGGGAAGGGGTCATTGGTCGTTGCCTGGCAGGTCGCATCGGCTAAGGTGCGCGTGCGACGGAGGGGGCATCCCTAGGTCGTCCCGTCTGGAATCCCGAGTGGGTATGGGTTTCTGGGTGGTTCGGGGAGATACGGGGACATTCCAGGGGTGCGATAGCACCGAGGAGACCGAACCCTCCCACCGAAGTGAAACACGGAGGAACAACAATGAAGATGGTGAAAAGTCTTCTCCTCGGCTCCGCGGCAGGACTCGTTGCGGTGGGAGGGGCACAGGCAGCCGATCTTCCCGTTAAGGCCAAACCGGTCGAATACGTGAAGGTTTGCAGCCTGTACGGCGCTGGGTACTACTACATCCCCGGCACCGACATCTGCATGCATCTTGGCGGCTATGTCCGTCAGGAGTGGGGCTATCTTTACGGCGAAAACCTGACCGCCGGCCCATGGGTCAGCTCGTCGATGCAGAACACCCGCATCAACGGCGCCCGTGACCTGGTGTGGCGCACCCGCGCCTACATCACGCAAGAGACCCGCCAGCAGACCGCGTATGGTACGCTGCGGACCTACCTCAACATCGGCATCAACGGCAACAACAGCTCCGACTTCAGTGCCAACCGCGCGTTCATCCAGATCGCGGGGTTCACGGCCGGTCTGGCGTCGTCGTACTTCGACCACTACTCGGTGGCGGCAATCGCCTACCTGGTGGATCAGTCGAGCGACACCGGTGACGGTGGCCAGCGTGTGTTCGCCTATACGGCACAGCTCGGCAACGGCATCTCGGCGTCGATGTCGGCGGAAGAGCCGGAAGCCAAGCGGGCCGGCGTGTGGAACACGGCATCACTAGCGCGGCGTGGCGACCGCCGCGCTGACGGCTATTCGGCGCGGCAGCGGGCACGTTCACTGGCGACCGGCGCGACCACTGTCACCTCCGGTCCCACGTTGGGCATCGCCGGCACGGCGCAGGCCCTGCAGGATCAGGGCAAGTCGGCTGTGCCTGACATCGTGGGCAACATCCGCATCGACGGCGCATGGGGCAGTGCGCAGGTGATGGGCGTGGTGAAACACATCCAGCGGCGGCTATTACGGCCCACCAAGACAGGGTCGCTCAATCAACGGCTATCCCGAGCGACACGTGGGGCTGGGCGGTTGGCGGCGGCATCAAGATCAACCTGCCGATGTTCGGGCCCCGGCGATTACATCGCCGCGCAAGCCGCGTACACGGAAGGTGCCGTGCGCTACATCTCCAACACCAACGGCGTTCCGGCGTCGCGGCCTTCTCGGGCGGTGGCTCGGGTATTGCCGGCACAGCTGGGGCTCCTGGCAATCTCAACGCTGGCGAGATCGGCTACGGCTACTGGAGCGATGCCGTGTACTGCGGCAAACCAGGCGACGGCGGCCAATCCACCGGGCCTCTCAAGCGCTCGACCTGCCGGCGGCTGAAGCGCGAGCCAGACGCTTCAGCTGACAACCGCTTGGGGTATTGCGGGCGGTTGGGAGCACTTCTGGACGCCGTCGCTTCGGACGTCGATCCACGGCAGCTACGTTGGCGTGCGTTACAACGGCGACAGCGAACGCGATGATCTGCGGTGCGCAGACACTCCCGCAGTGCAACTCGGTGCCAACACCATCAGCTTCGGCGACGCGGGTGCGTCGGGCGTTGCGACGTGCAACAACAACTTCAAGTGTGGCAGATCGGCTCGCGGTCCCAGTGGAACGTCACCAAGGACTTCTACATGGGCTTCGACATCGTCTACTACAGGCTTGAGACGGCATCGGCCGGCGCGGTTGTTAATCTACAGCGCGCTCGGCGGGTCGGCGCCAGCCGACCGGTTTGCGGACGGTCGCCGACCAGGACGTCCTTGCCGGCCGCTTCCGCTGGCATCGCGACCTGCCCGTAACCGATCCTACGGCAAGCGACATGACAAAAGACCCCCGGCGGGAAACTGCCGGGGGTTTTTCGCGAAACAGTTGTCGGAGAAGCATCGCTCTCGCCGACAAGGGTAGGCGTGGTGTCAAAAAGCGATCCCTGCGCAGATTTCGGGCCAGGTTCTGGAGTATCGGTCGAAGATGGCTGGTGCCCGCGTCATAGCAGAGCTCAATTAGTCTCGGCGCGATTTCTTGCGTAACGTCGGTGTTTATGCTCGATTAGAGTTGTGAAGTTTCGATTGAGAATTGCCGATGAAGTTTGCGTTGTCGACTGTAGTGGGATTGATCTGCCTGGCGGCGCCGTCGACCGGGTACGCGACCGATATCCTCAGCGCTCCAGCCAACACTCCGTCGCCGCTCTTGAGCCCCCTTCCAGCCGCGCGTCAGGCCGAGTGGACAGGTCTATCGATCGACATTGGCCTGCTCAGGCCATTAAATTCGACCGTTAAAATCTTTGATCCGTCGGATACGTTTATCAGCACCTCCAATCTTACCGGAATACACTTGACCGCAACCGGATCCTACCTGTTCCAGCAGGGTCGTTTCGTTCTCGGTCCTAGAATAAAAGTCTCCGGTGGCATCATCGAAGCCATGCCGTCGGACTTCACGGTTCGGACGAACGCGATGGCCGCGCTCGGCGGCGAAGGAGGCCTAACGATCGACGGCTGGTACGGATATCTGTTTGTCGGAGGCGGCTTTGCGTGGACCTCGGCCTCAAAAATCGGCATTGGTACCCAGGACAATTTCGTTTCAATGTGGGAGGCTGGCGCAGGCCTTCGAGTAAGGCTGTTGGGCCAATGGTATGGAAAAGCTGAGATTTCATACGTCACCTTGGGCGACCAGCGGCTCGGCGCATACTATTTCGATCCCAAGCCCTACATTCAACTCAATGCCGGCTTTGGCTATCAATTCTAGCGCCTTCGGCTTCGAAACCCATCCGCAGCTTTCGCCACCACCGACGAGGTGATCGAATAGAGAGGCTATATGCTGCAATGCAACGGCAGCTTGTGGCAGTTAGCGCCCTCCAGCGATGTCCGCTCTGCGGTCTGGCGCCGACGTCTGCCGGCTGGGATTGCTCTTGCCCATGGCTGCGGTGCGCTCGCGGGACTCGCGCCGTGCCTGTCCGTATGGTTTTCGGCGCCCGAGCCCTTCATCTACGGCGTCATCACCTATCCGATGACGGCGCCCTATGAATGGTATGTCGCGCAAGGCAAGGCCTGGGTCCTGCGGCCGGACATGAAGGTACTGGCCACGCTGGGCGCGCTCGGCCTCGGTCCCGTTGGGCGTGCTGGAGCTGCTCGGCTTCGAAGCGGTCCGTCGTGGGCGGGCGGCGGAAAGACCGGAAATCCGCTTCCTGCAGGTCCTGATCGCTGCCGGATTGATTGCGGCGCTGTTGCCGACGCCGACGAATTTCCAATACGTGCTGCCGGCATTGCTGCCGTTGTTCGTCCTGCTAGGGATCAAGGCGCCGGGCCTGCTCGAAACCTCCCGTAACTGGTTCGGCCCGGCTCTACTGGTGATCGGCGCAGCCGTGGGCTGCGTTACGGCCTGTTCGTCGCCACGAAGTTTCCCGTGCGCGGCATCCTGGCGCCGTTCGAGATAACGCAGCACGCGCACTGGATCGGTGAACGCCTGCGCGCGACGGGCGCGCCGGGCTTCGTCAGCACGTTGTGGCCGCACCTCGTGCTCGATACGGGCTATGCGCTGGATCTGCGCTTCGGTCAGGTTGTGAAAGCCGATCGCATGGATGCGCTCGAGCTGTCCTTGTCCAATTCCCGCGAGCTGCGAAACACGAAATGGGCGGTCGCAAAGCGCTGGATGCAAGGCCGCCGGCTGCGATGGTCGTGGGCCCCGAGGATGACCCGCTGCGAAGCCATGCGCTGATGCGCTGCTATCGCCGCCAACCGGGCTCGACCGGCGGCTTCGAACTGTATGTACGGCCGGTGCCATGACTGGCGCGGATTTGCTATGAGCTCACCCTCGTACTACTGGCCCTGGCGCTCTGCGCTGGGGCCCTTTTATTGCCACCGGGATTGAACGTGGGCCGGCCGCAGCGCTTAATTGTGGCAGTGCCGCGCCACCCAGGTCCAAAAGCATGGGATAGTGGCTCGCATTTGAGGATGTCCGATGAGGCGGCTTTTTCTGCAAGCAAAAGTCATAAACAGAAGTGATGCGGTTGTATCCGATTTAATCACTTCCTTAGCAGCAGGCGTCGCGCCCCTGTTCTTTCTCACAGTGCGCAGTTGGACCAACGGCTTCCTCTTGGTCCTGCTGGCGCTAGCGATTCACGGGCTGTTCACCTGTCCCAAGGATTTCCGCTCGCTTCTGGCCGACACGCGCGTTCGCTGGGTTCTAGGCGCCATGGCCTCAGCATTCCTAGCGATCTTAGTCAGCCAATTGATGCGTTTTGAGATTATGACGCCCGCCTACGATGCCCCGGCGCGAATGTTGGCTTCGTGCTTAGTATTTCTACATCTTGCGACGCGATGCATCGACGTTGTTCGGATTTTCCAATGGACTTTTCCACTTTCTGTCCTCTTTACGGCGGTCAGTCTCGTTGTGAACCAACAACCGTTTGACGTCTGGGTCGGGCGCTGGGCCACCTATTTCGTCGACCCGTTATCGCTCGGACAATATGCGCTGCTGCTGGGATTTTTGTCGCTCTTTAGCATCAACTTGGTTGAGAAGGATCGGCCCTGGGCCATCGCGCTAAAGCTGGCCGGGTTCATCGTTGGCGTTGGGATCTCAATCGGATCGGCGTCGCGCTCCGCATGGGTGGCATTGCCTGCACTCGCTGCAATCTGGCTGATCGTGATTTTGCGTGTCCGTAATGTCGCATGGCTCGCAGCTAGCTTCGCAGCTATCGCCGCGGCTTGCATCCTCTCCTACACCTTCGTTGAGGTCGTGCATCTTCGCCTTAACAGCGCGCTGAACGATTACATCGCCTATTTCAGTGGCGAACTCGACAGCCCCGGCGGGACTCGGCTGTCGTTGTTGCGCGTCGCTTGGCATCTGTTCCTGAACGAGCCGCTAAGAGGCTATGGGGACGGCGGTTATCCACCTCTTTTATCAGTGCCGGCGGTCCGTGATTTCTACTCGGAAACCCTAGACTACGCGCTCCACCATCACGGCACCCATAACGAGATTGCACAGAACATGATTCGGTCCGGTGTGTTCGGGCTCATTTCAGCAGTACTGCTTTTCGTTGTGCCCCTGGTGCTGTTCTGGCGCGCCGCGCTGTCGGGCTCGGGTTCAGCCCGCAACGCCGCCGTTCTCGGCCTGGGATATATCGTGGCGGTGTTCCTCTTCGGCATCAACACTGAGACGTTTACCCTGAAATATCTCTCGACCTTCTACGGCCTAATGGTCGCGACATTAGGTGCCCAAGTCATTTGGGGCTCACCGGCGCTTGTTCGAAATGAGCCTTACGACGGCAGGTGCCGCACTGTGAGACCTTGATCCATGCTCAGCATCATCATTCCGACTTGGAACAATCTCGAATACCTCAAACTCTGCATTGCGAGCATCGGTGCGCATTCTGCGTTCGATCACGAAATAATCGTCCACGTAAATGATGGTTCAGACGGCACACTTGAATGGGTTCGTTCTGAAGGACTGAAGCATACATACTCCCGAGCCAATATCGGCGTTTGCCTCGCCACCAACTACCTTGCCGGGAAGGCAACCCGTGATTGGCTGCTCTACATGAATGATGACATGGTTTGCTGCCCTGGGTGGGATACGGCACTGATCGAAGCTATGCGGGCCACCCCGACCAGCCTAGCCATGTTCTTCTCGACTTTGATAGAGCCGACGGAGACGGGCAATCCGTTGGTTCTGGTGCGCGATTTTGGGGCGACATCCGCAGACTTCGACCGGGCTGGCCTTCTCGCCGGCTATTCATCGCCAGTCCGAGAGGACATTTTGGGCCAAGCCGCGCAACCGACCCTTGTTCACCGGATGTGGTGGCACATTGTAGGCGGATACAGCCCGGAATTTGGTCCAGGAACTCAGCAGCGACACCGATCTCCTAATGAAATTTTTCGTGGTCGGATGTCGCGATTTTCGCATCGTCGGGGCGAGCCGGCTCTATCATTTCGCGTGCCGCAGCACGGGCCGCGTACGACGGAACCGTGGAGGCCGAACATTCGTATCGAAGTGGGGAATCACGGAAAAGGAATTTAAACGACATTTTCTCGTCAAGACGGCGCAGCGGAATGATGTGCATAACCCAGCATCAACGGCGCTTGGTCGCGTGCGACGCATGGCTTATGCGTTCGCGGATTATCCTCTAAGCGACCTCGCGGCATGGCAGCAAACGCCAGGGACCCAAATCATCATTGATGAATCTGGCTAGCTGGACAAGGCGCCCCGCCCCCCGCGGCCTTACCACTCCAAGCCGCCGGCTAGCGCCCGAATTGTCCTAAGGTCCGGTGTGGTTAATAATTCCGCCCGTACTTTTCAACTGGTCACACTTCGTCCTTGCGCACCGGAGCATAACGGCCGCGACTATCAGCACGACCGCCTTTTCATTGTTCTTCTAAGCCTGGTGGAACCCGCCTTTTGTCATTCTTCCGCTCGCTTCAATCGCGGTGACCTAGTGGCTTGCACGCCGTACCCGTGCAGCACCCGACCGGATCGCGCGCCTATTGGTGGCGTTCGGAATCCTCATCAACCCGACGGTTCTTTGCTATTCAAGACTGGGACTTCCTTGCATCTATAGTTCTCAGCCGGAGTGTACTGCCGCCGAGCGTGCCGCTTGCACTTTCATTTACGACGTTCGTGTAGATCGCCTTTCTCGTCGACCTGTACCGAAGACGCACCGCGCTCGAATTTAATCAATAGTGCGGATTGCTGAAGCGGAAAGTGCCGTAAACGATTTGACCTGCTGGAGCTCGATGGCAACGGCTTGCGACCGTGGCCATGCGAACTGCATAAGGCTCGACTGCCTCGCCAGTTGGTCTGTGGTCCCAGGGACCTCAAAAGGCCAAGTTCACGCCTTTCATGATCGCCGCCCGTTTGGTATGCGACTTCACGAACTTGATCCGCCAGTTGCCTTACATGATGATACGATAGCGAACGACATCGGTGCGCGAGCGCGTCCCACGGCGATCAAAACGAGCGTTGAGCGGCAGTTCGTCGGACCCGCAATTGGCTGCGGCGATGGATGAGCTTTGCATATGCATATGGTCCTTCCGGCGTCTCCAATTGCAAAGGGTCGGCTCGGCAAGCCGCTAGAAGCTCGTCGCTGTGTAAATTTGGTCTTGGCGACACGCCGTTATGGATCATCCAACCGATCAAACAGAACGGGGATTAGAAGTTGCACAAGATTACAGTTCGCACTTGCAAAAAAATGCGCGGGTCACCCGCATTAGTGCTGTCGGGTTGCAACGTTGGACGCGGCATTGAGCTGGTATTACGCGTCGCGGCGCCTTTTCTGGAGACGGCCCCACGATTCGCATGGTGGACCCTCGCGCATACCAACACGGTAGGCGTGTCAGGCGCGCCGCAACGGTTCCTGTGGAGGCGGACGGAAGTCGCGTCCCTTTTCCCAGGCCTTGGCATAGCGGTAAAAAAATTGCCGAACGCGATCACGAACCCGGCCCAGCCGTCCCGGAATCCAAGCTTGAAAACGTAGAGCCTGAGGAAAGCCCAGATCGCATGCCCGAGCGCACCACCCAGGGAGATGCGCTTGCGAGCGAGCTTTTCCGCCCCGAGCGTGGAATATCGATCGGCTTTGCGGATGATCTCGCCGAGATCGCGGAACGGAAACTGCCAGATTTCGTTGCGGAGCGTTCCGAGCGGCCTGTCGTTGAGGAGCTCATAGCGCTCGTGCACGGGCTCGCAGGTGTAGCGCATCGCGGTCTTGTGGAAGAGCTGCGGCTGACGGAAATTCGGATGCCAGCTGGACCCCTTGATCCAGCGCCCCATGAAGTTGCGGTGCGGCACCCGATAGGCGTCATGTGACGGATCGCCCGCCAACAGCAACGTGGAGAATCTCGTCGCGGACTTCGGCGTTGCAGCGCTCATCGGAGTCGAGGCTAAAAATCCAGTCGTATTGGCAGGCTTCGACCGCACGGTTGCGCAAATCTCCGAACCCCTCGAAGGGGATCTGTACGACCCGCGCGCCGGCGCGGGCAACGATCTCCGCGGTACGGTCGATGGAACCGGAATCCGCAACCACGATCTCGTCGGCCCAGAGCACGCTCGACACCGCGTCCGCAATCTTCTCGGCTTCGTTGTAGGCAAGGATACGGGCGGAAATCTTCTGCATGACCGTGAATGCCTCTGAGGTGGCGAGCCCATCTTATCGCATATGCGCGGCCAAAGCCTCCCCTCAGGAGGCCGCTCGCCCCCTTGCGCGAAACAGCGCGCGGTCGAGATCAATCATCGGAACGGCACGCTACTCACCGATCACCAATGGACGGCCATTAAGCCGTTCCTGAGAGACGGCATCGTAACGGCGGAAAGGCATGCTTGATAGGAGCTCAAACCGGCTCGCACTGCAACATGAAGTCCTGATCGATGTCTCACATGTGTGTCACTCACGTCGTTTTTAGCCTGCTCGCGGTACTTCAGCTCTAGCCCTAAGAGCCGATCCAAGAAGATGTTGAGTTCGGATGAATCGGTTGTGATTCCTGTGATGGGCGCTTTGATTCGCACAGGAGCGCCCGATGTGGAAGCCCGAACACCGCCAGCGCGGCCGAGCGGCACGGCCTTCGTTATCCGAGTGATCTGACCGACGCCGAGTGGGCACTGGTTGAGCCGATGATCCGCCCGCCAGGCACGGCGGCCGGCCGCGGAACGTGAATGTCCGCGAGGTGCTTGAACGCGATCTTCTACGTGCTGTGGACCGGCTGCCAGTGGAAGGCGCTGCCGAAGGACCTGCCGCCGAAGAGCACAGCGCACTATTACTTCATGCTGTGGGACTGGGACGGCACGCTGGCGCGCATCCACCACGCGCTCTATGTGGCGACCCGCGAGCAGGCCGGACGCGAAGCGAGCCCGAGTGCGGCGATCATCGACAGCCAGAGCGCCAAGGCCGCTCAAAAAGGGGCTCTGCGCTCGATCCGCAGGGCTACGATGCGGGCAAGAAGATCACGGGCCGCAAGCGCCACATCCTCGTCGACACGCTCGGCCTGTCTGTTGAGCGTGGTCGTCCATCCCGCCGACGTGCAGGATCGCGACGGTGCGCGCCAGGTGCTGCGCACGGCGCGCCGTCTGTTTCCCTTCATCGAGCGCATCTTCGCCGATGCAGGCTACCAGGGGCCGAAGATGGAGAAGGTCGTCGCCGATACCGGTTGCTGGACCTTGCAGATCGTCAAGCGCAGCGACGCGCACAACTTCGTCGTCCTGCCCAAGCGATGGATCGTCGAGCGCACGATCGCATGGATCAGCCGCAACCGCCGTTTGGCGCGCGACTTCGAGCGCTACGCCAGAACCGTCGCCGCCTTCATCCGCCTCGCCATGATCCGCATCATGCTCAGACGCTTGATCAGACCAAGTCTTTGCTCATGACTCTCAACTTCTTGGATCGGCTCTTAAGAGCGACCGTTCAGTAGACAACCGGCCAACATCGGTTCGGTGCCAGGAGACGAAGCTATTCGATTACCTCCCCGGCCTTTGTGAGCAGCGTCCGCGAGTTCCGCACCGCAGCGGCCTGCAGTCGGTAGAACGCCGCATAGCGCCCGCCCTTGCGCAGCAGTTCGTCATGGCGGCCAGCCTCGACGATGGCGCCGCTCTCGACCACCAGGATGCGGTCGGCATGAGTGATAGTGTGCAACCGGTGCGCGATCGCAATCGTGGTGCGGCCGCGGCACAGATGCTCCATCGCGTCCTGCACCAGCCGCTCGGATTCCGAATCGAGCGAAGCGGTGGCCTCGTCGAGCAGGATGATCTGGGCGTTTTTGATCAGCGCGCGCGCGATCGCGACGCGCTGCCGCTCGCCGCCGGAAAGCTGGGCGCCGCGCTCGCCGACCGGCGTGTCGTAGCCGGTCGGGAAGGCGGTGATGAACTCGTGAGCGTGCGCGGCCTTGGCGGCGGCGACTATTTCCTGCTCGCTCGCGTCTGGTTTGCCGATCGCGATGTTGTCGCGGATCGTGCCGTGGAACAGGAACACGTCCTGGCTGACATAGGCGATCTGGCGGCGCAGCGAACGGCGCGACACGCCCGCGATGTCCTGGCCGTCGATCCGGATCGAACCGGAGTCGAGCTCGTAGTAGTGCAGCAGGAGATTGAACACCGTCGACTTGCCGCCACCGGACGGCCCGACCAGCGCGGTCATGCGGCCGGGCTCGGCCGCAAAGCTGATGCCCTGAATCACCACCTCGCCCGGGCGATAGCCGAACTTGACGTCGTCGAGCTCGACCCGCGCGTTTGAAATCTTGAGCGCGGGCTTGGTCTCGTCGGTCGGCTCGGTGGTCGGCGTGTCGATGATCTCGAACAACACGCGCACGCCGACCAGCGCCGCGCTCAGCTCGAGATTGACGCGCGCCAGACGCCGCGCCGGCTCATAGGCCAGCATGAAGGCGGTGAAGAACGAGAAAAATTGGCCGGGCGTCGAGCCGGTGTCGATCACGCGATAGCCGCCGTAGATCAGACCGAGCGCGATCGCGATGCCAGCCAGTGCTTCCATCAGCGGGCTGGCGCGGGCGGTGATCCGGATGAGCTTGTTGGACTCGTGCTCGAGGCCTTTGACATGGCCATCGACCTTGGCCTGCATCACCTCTTCCAGCGTGTAGGCCTTGACGGTGCGGATGCCCTGCACCGTCTCCTGCATGGTTTCCAGAATCAGCGCGCCGCCGGTGAATCGGTTGCGCGCGACCGTGTAGATGCGGCGGATCAGCTTGCGCAGCATTCCCAGTGCCGGCGGCACCACCACCAACGTGATAAGCGACAGCATCGGGTCCTGCACCACCATGACGGCGACCAGGGCAATCAGCGTGAGGATGTCGCGGCCGACCGCGGTCACCAGCAGGTTGATGACCTGGGTCGCGGCGTTGGCGCCAGCGGTCAACCGCGCCGCGAACTCGGAGGAGTGCCGGTCCGCAAAAAACCGAAGATTTTGCCGGATCAGCGCCTCGAACATGCGCCGCTGGTTGCGCGCGAGGATGGCGTTGCCGATCCGTCCCAGGATCACCTGCTGGCCGTAGGTCGCGCCGGCCCGCACAAAGAACATCACCGCCACCACGGTCGCAAAGAAGATGATGTTAGACATGTTGCGGTCGATGTAGGCGGCGTTGATGGCGTCGCCCATGACATAGGCGATCAGCGCGGTGGCAGCGGCGGCGAGCCCCATCAGCACGAACGCAAGCACGTAGCGGGGCCAGTGCACCATCGCCTGCTCGGTCAGCAGGCGGCGGATCAACGCCGGCGCGCCGTAAGGGTCCGCGGACAGCGATTGGAAGCGCGTCGTGATCATGCAACTAGAACTTATTCGATTCCGCGCCCGCAGGCTGAAGCGCGGTTCTTTGAAAGGCGCTCGGCCGGGCTCCTTGCACGCAATTCGCTCCGCAATCTGCGCCGCGTGCGGCCACAACGCCAGCGTCCCGCCGAGAATTAGGATTCGCGACGCCTCATGCCGGCTCCTAGCGTGATAGACGCAGCATGGTAACGATACACACCTGCCCACCGAAAGAGGTCTCGAAATGTACTGCGAGCATGACGACGGCCCACCAACACGCCCGACTAGCCCGCGCGCCGCCATGCGGTCGCGGACGCGCTCATGGCCTGCCTGCCTGCGACTGGTTAGCCTTCACTTCATTCGCCGGCAGGTGGACGCTCACCGCGCCGATGAAATGGATCACCTCGCCGGCGTTCTCGACTTCGAGCCGGTTGGCCTTGATGGTTCCCTGCTGGGTCTGCACCTCGACCGGCTTTTCCGAGACGACCTCGCTGGTCGCCGTGTTGATCGTCGCTTCGTCGAGACGAATCTCGAGGCCGCTGCTTGTGACGACCGTGATATCGCGATTGAGAGTCAGAATTCCGCTTGCCCGATCGAACAGTCCCTCTGCCGCCGAAATGTTGATCATACTCTTGTCCGCCGCTTGGATCTGGGCCTTCAGCTGGTTGAGCTCGATCAGGTTCGGCTTGGTGACGTCCTGTGCAGCCGACTGGGCGCTCATCTCGTAGCGGCGCGCGTCTGTGGTGTAGCCGCTGAGCTTGGGCCCCGCCATCATAATCTTGCTGCCGGAAACCACGATGCCTTGCGTGCTGAGCGGCAGGCGGCTCAGCACCCGCATCGGATCGAAATACCGCACCAATGCGGTCACACACAGGATCAACACCACCAGCACCGGGATGGCTATTCGCAAGAAGCGAACCCGGCGGCTATGGCGCATGGCGCGGCGATACGCCCCGTCGGCGTTGCGGTTGCCCTGCACCGCAAAGCCACGGTCTTCGATCTGATCGAACGCCGATGCGCTGGACAGGCGGATCACCCTTGCGTTGCAGAATCGCCTTTGGCGACGTTCCTAGCACGGTTTGCGATGTCCCGGATTCGCGGTCTACCTCAGACGCGAACGCCCAAAGCCGCTTTGCCCACACCCCTTGCTCACTCCGCTGATTGGAATGGCAATAGACAGCGCTAGTCCCTTGACGACAAACTACGAATGGCCTCCTTCCGCTCCCTGCTCCTCGATTCGCTGCTCATGGCCGGCTCCTTGGGCTGACTTATGTGGGAGCCACCTGTATCATTTTTCGCTTCCTGCTGCCTTACCTTTTGCTCTGCGACGGCTCCCTAACGAAAAGCGCGCCAAGGGCCTTCCTGTGGTAGGCGTAACGCCGGTCAGGTGCGGGATCTCGGCTCCGGGCGAAACCCGCTGGCGCTGGCGATCAACCGGTTCAGTGCCAGCACGATCAGGATCGTGACAATCGCGCCGATCAGGATATCGGTGAAAAAATGCGCGCCCGCCGCCATGCGCAGCACACCGATGCCCCCGGCAAACACCGCCGCGGCGCCGATGGCGAGCCCGCGCCACGGCGGCGGCACCAGCATGGCCGGCCCGAACATCCAGGCCGCGGTGGTGCCTTCCCCAGACAGGAACGAGCAATTGGTTTCGCAGCCGCCGGTCGGATTCCACCAATCGACGAACCTCAGATTGCCGCCGAACTGCGTGACCTCGACGGGCCTGGGCCTCCCGCCGTACGGCTTGAGGATGCCGTTGACCAGGACGCCGGGGCCGACGATCAGACTGAGCGTCAGCGCAATCACATTGCGCGGTGGTATCCCCGGCAGCCGCCGCGACAGAAGGGGCAGCAACGCCAGAATGATGATCCCGATGCAGGTCGCAATCGCGATTTTGCCGTGCTCGCGGAACGGGATCAGATAAGGGTTGTCGACGGCCAGGAATTTGCGGTTGGCGGGATCGTAAAACACCCCCGCAATGGCAAGGTCGATGTTTGGTCCAATGAACGAAATGGCGGTTGTGGCCACGGCTATGGCCAGCAGAACATAAACAATGGCCCGCAATTCCAGGCTTCCTCCCGACGACTACACACCATAGGCTGCGGCCGGGGTTTTGGGAAGAATATTCGTCGAGGGAGGCGAACACGTAAGGCGGTAATTGTTGCCTCAGCGAATCTCTACGATCAAGATCCATTGTTGCGCCGCAACAACTCCATGACTGCAAATCGGATTACGAATATCAAACTTGAGGCGTTGAACGAGCCACATCATGAGGAGCGGCAAGTGCTTCCATGATCTTGGCTCCAGATGCCCACCTGAGGCTAGCGTACAAACCGATTGGAGCAAGTCGTGTAAGCTCATAGTTCTCCGGCAAATCACGCCATGGCGCACCCTAACGCAGAACCCAAAAGATGGCTTTGAGTTCGCGATATTTACGCGCGGAACGCCGCGCGGTTTATTCGGTAGCATCGACTTGATCGGCTCATTCGAAATCGCTGAGTTCCTAGCACATAATCCCCCTCCGGTATTAGGATGCCGTCTCGGTAAACTCTGCTGTCTTGATGACAATGGCCATGAGTAAGCCTTCTTCTGCCGCGATCAACCTGTCGTTGATACTCGGGTCAATCCTCATCTTCCTGCTGTTTTGCGAGTTGGTAGTGTTCCGCTTCGTTTGGCTCGCCAGCGACGCGCCGTGGCTGGACTTCGTCAACGACGTGGTCCGCTACGCGCCCAATCAGGAGGGTGTGTGGCGCATACGCGACGAGATCGCCGCGCCTTATCGCATCAACGAGCAGGGCTGGAACAGCGGCACCGGTGACTATGCCATCGCACGCAAGCCCGGGGTACCGCGCGTCGCGCTGATCGGCGACAGCTTTGTCGAGGCCATGCAAGTCGCGAGCACTGCGAGTCTCGCCGCGATGCTAGCGCCCGCGCTGTCCGGGAGCGGACGTCCCACCGAAGTCTATCGCTTTGGCATCAGCGGCGCGCCGCTCAGCCAATATGTGCACATGCTCGAGCGCGAGGCCGTCCGGTATCGTCCGGACTGGGTGGTCGTTGTTGTCGTACATAATGATTTCGACGAGTCGTACCAATTCAAGCTCGGCCGATACACTTCAAGCTTCATGAAGTTTCGCGTGGAGGACGCCAAGGTGGTTCGCGAATTGCCGCCGACGCCGTGGCGGCGTGACTCCATCGAATGGCTGCGACAGACCGCGACCTGGCGGTTCATGCGAATCCGCAGGGGGATGCGGGCGGATGCGATCGCCGATTGGCTGTGGACTAACAGGGCTGGCGCAGCCGTGCCTGAATACGCCGCCAATGTCGAGATCCGCAGCACGCTGGCCGAGCGCCCGGAGGTCATGGCCGTTGCCGATCACGCGGTCGTGCGATTGGCTACACTGGCCAGCGGGATCGAGGCACGGCTCCTGATAGTAATGGATGGCGACCGCCACGCGATCTACCAGGGCTCATCAAGTTCAGCACTCGAACTCAACCGTATCATGCTCGCGGCAGCCGGTCGCCACGGCGTCAACTTCCTTGACTTGCATCAGATTTTTGAGGCGCATTGGACGGCGCACCATCAGCGCTTCGACTTCAATGCCGATGGCCACTGGAACGAGCTTGGACATTCGGTCGCCGGCGCTGCTATCGCCGAGCGCATCCGACGCTCACTGAAGTAAGATTTCTGAAGATGAAACAGGGCGGCATTCGGGGCAAAGCGAAATCTCGTAACTCGTCGCGCCGGCGATTTATGAGTTCACGCCGTAAGCCGATAGCGGCGAGCCAGCGCTTGCTAAAAACAAATCATAGTTATGCTTGGAAGTGCCAAGCGCAGAGAATTGACCGAGCCTGCACCAATGACTGGGACCGCGGCGTTGCAGGATCGATAGGCAAGCTTTGAATCGAAAGTCATCACAGCTTCGAGGCAGCCGCGTAAATTCGGCGAATGCTGTCAGGGATGCTGCGGCGCGTGTTCTGCTTCTTCTTCATCTGCACGAGCGTCTCGGGATTCAGGCTTTCGATACCGATGAACACACCGACGAAATTCGCTTCATTCATCAGCCGCAACAGATCGCGATCGTCAGCCAGGTTGATCGACGCCTCGGTGGTGAACTCGAACGGATAGTCGTGCGCAGGAGCCAGTTCGTCAGCTCGGGCAAAAAGCCTTTCACCGCCTTCTTGTTGCCGACGAGATTGTCGTCGACGAAATCGACATGACCGCGGTAGCCGAGCTCGTGCAGCCGGTCGAGCTCCGCCAGCATCTGCGCGTTGGTCTTGGTGCGCGGGACGCGGCCGTAGAGCTCAATGATGTCGCAGAATTCGCAGGTGAACGGACAGCCGCGTGAGAACTGCACGCCGACGTAGAGGTAGTTGTCGAATTCAACAGATCGAAACGCGGGATTGGCCTCTTGGTCAGATCGACGATGAATTTCGGCGCCTCGAAAATGCCCTCGCGCACACCCAATTCTCAGGCCGCGGCGAACTGGTCCATGACTGCCTCGGCCTCGCCCAAAATCCGGAAATTCGCCTTGGCGAACGCCGAAGGAACCGAGGGCATCGCGGGTCCGCCGATCGCGATCGGTTTTCCGTGCGCGCGGCAGAGATCTATGATTTCGGTCAGATCGAGGTGCTGCGGAATCATGCCGCCGGTCATCACAAGGTCGGCCCAGTCGAGGTCGCCGTCGTGGAGCTCGGCGGTGTTGCGGTCGACCAGGCAGACGTTCCAGCTCTTCGGCAGCATCGCCCCGGAGCGTCTGGAATTTGAGGTGGCGTGCGAGCTATTCGGCGCGCGCTGGCATTTAAGGGACATCGAGGGACGGCTGCCGGATGTCTGCTTCCGGCGGCATCGACAACGAGCGCTGACTTGTGGAGATGGTAGGCTGCGGAGCCCGGCAAAAAACCGTGGAGAAACACTGGTCCCCCTTAAAAGGCCGCAGGCTTTAACCTGCGTGACACCGGTGCCGTCGCGGAATGTGGTTGGAATTCGGCGTGGCGCGATCTCCGGTAACATGAAGGTATCGTTTCAGGCGGCGAGGTCAATCGGCTGATCGATGGGCTTTGTGGCGAGCGTCTGCCAGCCATCGACCTTGCGCATGTTGATCTGGCCGGAGGCGAGCAGCGCCCAGAACAGCATGGCGGCGGTCTCGGCCGACGGCAGCACGGTCTGCGTCTTGATCCGTCGCTTGAACTCCTCGTGCAGCCGCTCGATCGCGTTGGTGGTCCGCGCGCTGCGCCACTGGCTCGGCGGCAGGCGGGTGAAGGTGAAGAGGCGGTCGCCGGCTTCCTCCAGGCTGTCGGCGACGGCGCGGTGCTTGAGCCGCCACTTGCGGATGAAGGCCTTGCGGCGCGCTTCGATCTCCTCGCGCGTCGCCGCGTAGATCATGTCGGTGTAGTCGGCGGTGATCTCCTCGTGCAGGCGCTCGGGCGCATGCGCGAGCAGGTTCCTGTGCTTGTGGACCGTGCAGCGCTGCACCGGCACGCCGTCCCAGACGGCGGCAATCGCCTTCTCGAGCCCCGGCGCGCCGTCGACGATGAGGAACTCGGGCCGTCGCAGGCCGCGCTTGATGAGATCGTCGAGGACGGCGCGCCAGGCCTCGGCGCTCTCGCCGCCCATGCTCTTGATCGCGAGCAGCACCTTCTGGCCGTCCTCGCGCACGCCGAGGACGACCAGCAGCGAGATCGAGGTCGCCTTGCGGTCGAGCCGCACGCGCACCACCGTGCCGTCGAGGATGAGCCGCACGATCGGCTCTTCGGCCAGCGAGCGGGCGTTCCAGGCGTCCCAGTCGCTCTTCACCTTGCGCCAGACCCGGCTCACCGTGTCCTTGCCGACCGCGCCGCCGAACAGCGCCGCGAGCGCGCGGCGCACCCGGCGCGTGTTGGTGCCGGCGAGATAGGCTGCCCGCGATCAGCGCGTCGGCGGCCAGCGTGCGGCGCTGATAGGCCCGCAGCGCCTTGCTCTTCCACTCCGTCGTCTTGCCGTCCGGCGGTGTTCAGCCGGGCGCGCGGCACCGCGATCTCGATCGGCCCGAAGGTGCCGGTCAGCGACCGCGTCCGGCTGCCGTGCCGGTGGCCCGCGACGCCGCGCCGCTTCGCTTCGTCGCCGGCCTTCGCCTGCCGCCCGTAGCGCGGGCGGGCCAGCGCCGCGTCGAGCTCGCTCGCGGATCAGCTCTTCGATGAACTCGCGCGACCCGATCGCGCACCTCGGTCTCGATCGGATCAAACCAGTTGTCGAAAAGATCGACAGCCGTCTCGGCTGCAGGCTGCGAGGAATCAGGCTTCGTGGTAACGCTCGTCATGGCGTGGTCTCCAGTCCGGCGCTTCAACGCCGGATGATTCGAGGTTGAACACCCCGGAGACTACGCCACCCTCAATTCCTACCAACCCCGCGACGGCACCCGTGACACCAATCATAGAACTGTCTGGGCAGTCGTTTGGAGCCTCCTTCTGGTACAGTGGTGCGAGCAGCGAAACACGCTAAGGCTGGCAGCGGGGCGCGAACTTTGCAGCAACAAAGAGTGGTTGTTGTCGTTTGCATGGCGATTGCAGCGCTCAGTCTGTGGCTGCGCTCGGCAGTGCCGAGGAAGCGCGAAAGCTTTGCGGCCGCTCTCGACTGATTGCCTTTATTTCGAAGGGTGCTGGCCGACATTGGGCCAGACCATCTGACGGGATGCGGGACCGTCGCCTGTCCTATCCCACAATTCATTGGCAATTTTGCGTGGATCGATGCCATGTTTGGCCCTCCACACTTGTTCCCTGGCAAACTGGTAAATCTGCCATTGGTGGGTCGACAGAGTGGCAGGCTTAGCGCTCAACTCACACACGAAAAACGGATCGCTACACGGCAGGTAGCTCGCCACGTGATTGCTCCCACAATCGCCTGGCGACTTCGATCGGGGCGGTATCGGGTTTGACGGCCTTCCACCATTTGGCTTCGTCGCCGGAGCGGTGCAGTTGTCGATGATGGGTTCGGCACAGTGGCACCGTGAATTCGTCGCTGACTTTGCGGCCCATGGCTTGGGGTTGCGCAAATCGCAGGTGATGAGCATCTGATGGTCGGCGGCCGCACAGCAAACAGGGTTGCGAGGCGACAAACTTCAGGTGGACCTTGTTGCGGCGCCGTGGCACGTGCCCGATCGCCAACGAGTGCCGGTCCAGAGCTCGCTGAGGGCCCGAAATCAACGCTTATCAGCTCCGGCTTAGGCGAAACGGCGAGAGTAGAGCTCTCTTGCTCACGAGCCGCTCCGACCTGGGCAAGCTTGCGCTCGATGGCGCTTTCGAGATCGCGCGCGTGTTCAGGGTTCAAGGTGTTCTTGATCGCGATCGCGCGCTTGGCCCATTCGGCCGCATGATCGAATGAAAACACCGAGGCGAGTTCGCGCAGCATTTGATCGTGTTGCGCCCTGGATGCCTTGATCTCTAAAGTCACGACTGGTTGTGGTGGAGGCGATCGGCCATTTGTGCGGCCGGCTGCAGCGTGGCGGTGGCGGCGTGGATGGCTCCGCAGCCGATCTGGCTTGTGAGGGCAAATCTGGCGCATCAAGGTCGTCCTCGCCGGCGATCCCGACCAAAGTGAACAACCCATAGCGGCGGGCGTAGGTTAGCGCTGCGCCCATCCGATGCGGCGTCGACAGATCCGCCAGCGCACAAACCGGCCAATCCGAGGCAATCCATTCCCCTGAAGCATGCGCCAGCGTGGTGGTGAGTTGGATGGTGCCGCTGTCGCGATCGACGGCGGTCGCCTGAATGGTCGCAATCTCGTGCCGACCGAGTGTCTTGCGGACGATGTCGAGGCCGCCGGAAAGTGGCGCATAGCGAAAGCTACGCTGCTGTTGCCCGCGTTCGGCTGGTAGCGTCGCGACCAAGGATTTTTCTGGATTGGTCAGTTCTGCTTGCGCCTTGGCTAACGCCGCGGCCAACGCGCCGACCGACTCGCTAGAACGGCGCATTGGCCACCTCCAGGATCTAATGAGGGATCAAGCAAGAGATCAAAGCTGACCGCCCCGGATTTGGAACGCTTGGCCCGGATGCCATGACCGATCGCCTCCTTGGCGTCCTCGGGCATCAGGCGTCTTGAGCTCGGATTTTGACGCGTTCGTGGTCGAGAAACGCCGGTCGCGTGCTGCGGAACACGGCAGCAAGTTCGGCCCAGGCGTTCGACGTGCTCATGTCGACCACCTTGACTGCCGCAATGCGCGCCCGTGGCGGCTCGGCGTGGAACAGGCTCGGGGGCTCGCCGCTACTCACCGCGCGCCAGAACGCGCGCTCGGCGTACATCATGGCGGTCTGGTAAATGGGATCGGCCGAGATCGCGATTTCGACCCATTTGCCGCCGCCGGTGATAATCGACAGCACCGCATTCTTGGTGCCCACCACCATCATGTTGTGCTGCAGCTGCGCCATGTGTTTCTCGGCCGCCGCATTCTCCGAAAACGACCACGGCAGCATGAACTTGGCCTCGAACACCGCGCCGGTCGGCTCGACCAAGCCGTCCAGCGTCGCTGCCATCCAGGCGATAGAGGGGTGGAATTTCCGGGCTTTGGCGGTGACCGACCCGGTGCCCGGAGTTGCGCTCGTACCAGGCCCGGTTCAGCTGCTCGGTCGCGAGCCCAAGCTGAACCAGGAGCTCGCCGGACAAGATCGATCGGCTTGGCCTCGCCGCGCTTTTCCTGCCACAGCCGGATCAGCGCGTCCTCGTCGTCGCCCATGATGACCCGGGCGTCGCTGCCGCCAATGAAGTGCTGCCGATCAAGCGGGCCGCCCAGTGTAGTGATTTCCATCTCGTCCTCCTTGCAACACGTGAAGGGTTACACCCCTGGCGCGTTGCGCGGAGATGTTTGCGGCGGAGCGGATGTGCCAATTCGAAACAGGCGTGAGCTCGCGACGCGGCCCGCCCGGGGCGGCCACTTCCGCGCCTGCCCGGGCCGGTGTGGCCGAGCGTTCGTTATCCTGACCTTGCGTTCACCCGGTCATGTCCAGCCCGCCCCACTGATCGGGCGCGGCTTTGGCCTTGGCAAACGGTCGGCGAAGGCTCGCGTCGCCCACGAACGCAGATGCGGATGGCGATGCGCCCAGGCCAGCATACAGCAGGAGATGCCGAGATCGTCGTGCTGCCCCGGCAGCGTGGTGTAAACCGTGCCGCTCTCGCGCATTTCGGTCTGTAGGTTGTTGAGTTGGGCGAAGGCGCGTTCGCTGTCCGGCCCCTTGACGAACCGCACCATCCTGGTCGCCATCAGGCTGTGAAACTGGTCGATCAAGTGCGTGCGGCCAATGGTGTAGATCAGCATGGAGCCCTGGCCGACCGGCCGGTGTTCGACGGTGATACCGTCCCCGTGGCGGGTGATCTGTAGCCCGATGACCCGCGGGCCAAAGGTCTGATACAGGTCTTCGCCGTAGCTCGCATCATTGCTGAGATCGGCGACGATCAGCGCATTGTTCAGATAATGCCGGTCGACCTGGGCGAGCGCGCTGGCCCGCGTGCTGCCGTAAAGCCCGTGCGGCAACTCCCGCAAGTCCAAAATGCCCAGCACCAACGATTGGAACGGGCTGCCGCCGCCGACCACCGCGGTCGAGCGATCGCGCGTGCGGCCAACATCGTGGGCGATGATCAGCGGATAGTAGATCGGCCAAGTCTCGGGCTGATCGGGATGTGGCTGTTGAGCCTGATCGGTTTGCGGTTGAGGCGTCATGACACAACTCCTTGGCACTTGAGGGTCTGGAACGGATTGGCGATGACCACGGCAGGCTTAGTCGGAGCCGGCTGAAACGCCGACCCCGGCCGCACCAGCGGCGGCCGCCTCGCAGTGGTGGCCTGTTCATAGAGATCCCAGCCGAACGGGCTCGCTTGGTCGCTCGCCGGAATGCCAAGATATTCCCGCTTGAACCGCGCCTCGCCCAAATTGCGTCGCTCCACCGCCAGATAGGCTTCCGAGAAGATACCAACCTCATCGCACGTAGCCTTCAGCCTGATCCAGGACGGATCATCGCTCGACCAGGCCATCCAAAACGGATCGGTTCGGCTATAGGCGGTCGAAAGCATGGCCAACCGGGTGTCCGGCCGGCGCGCCCGCATCGGCCGCAGCGCCGAAATCAGATCGTCGCTCAGACGGGCGGCCTCGTCGGCGATGATCCAGCCATCGACCGTCAGCCCACGGATCAAGTCATCGCTGCCCGGCAACGCCAGCACCCGCGAGCCGTTGTCGAGTTCGAGGCCGTAGACATTGTCGCTTTTAAGTTTGGTATTGAGTTTCAGCAGGCAATCGCGCACCCGCCGGACCGCTTCGGCGCTCTGCCGTTGCGCCGGGCAGGCGACCACCGACAGCGACCCGGGGCTCGATAGCGCCGTATGGCTCATCGCCCACGCCGCCGTCGTGGTCTTGCCGACCTGACGCGCCGTCAGCGACAGGATCGACGCGCCACACGGCGCCCGCAGGAACGTGTCCTGCCAGGGCGCCGGCGTGACGTTGAGGCGTTCGCGCACCCACAGCGCCGGATCGACGCGGTGAGCCAAGGCCCGCAAATCACTCGGGCGCTGCTGGTGTGGTCCGTTCATGACATCCCTCCGGTTGCTCCGGTTGCTCCCGTTGCTCCCGTTCCTGTCGCGGCCACGGTTGCTGTCGCTGCTAGGATTGCGGCTGGTGCGGTTGCGTTCGCCGCTGCCGTTGCGGCGGTGATTGCGTTTGCCGCTGCGACCGCGGCCGGGGTGGCAGCCCTCGCCGCGAAGCCGATGGGCGCAGCGGCTGCCGCGGTTGTCGTCGCAGGCGCTGCGGTTGTCGGGGTCGCTGTGGCGGTGATGGCTGCAGCCGTCGCGGCCGCGGCTTGCCGTTCGTCGTCCCAACCGACCAGCGCCTGCGCGATCCGGGCTTTGATCTCCGGTTCATGGTCGAACGCGCCGATCAGCCGTTCGCCGATTTGAGCGAGGTCGAGCGCCGTCCCGCCGCCGCCGGCATTCGCCCCGTCCGCTTTCCCGGCCGCCGGCGGCCGGTCATGGCCGGCGAGCCGCACCAGACTGTCGAGCGTGCGCTTGACCGAGTTCAAGCCGGACAGCGCCACCGACAGCGAGCCTTGCTGTTCGGCCTGCGCCACGATCTGGTCAATCCGCTGGCACAGTTCCAAATAGTGCCCCGCCACCACCTCTTTGCCCGGCAAGAGCTCCACCGCCGCGCTGCCGCGCGCCGCCTGCTTTTTGATCTCGTTGGAGGGACCAAGATTCAGACAGTTGACCCGGTGCCGGTGCAGGCTCGACAGGTTCAACTCATAGGCGCGCGCGATCTGCGCCACCGGTTCCCCGGCGGCGAGGCGGCGGTCGATGTCCGGACGCCTAAGATGTTGGCACGTGGTGCATGATCTAGACATGCCCCGAGTGGAGACCCGGGACCCTTAACAGATTATTATCCAGTTTCTCAATTTCTTGCGCCCCGGCAATTCGCCCTAACCGTTTCGAAATTATTCGATATTTCGCGGGTTTTTGGCGCTTTTCGGGATGTTCGACCCGGGTCGCCGGGGGCTTGGACAGCAACCTGGATGCTTATTAACGCCGCCGGTTCGGGGGCGCGGCACCCCCAGCCATGACAGCATCCTGCCGTTGCGTGCGCGGGCGGCGAGGTGGGGCAAGTTCCTTCGCCAATAACCAAAACGCAAAAACGGCACCCGAAAAATTCCGATAAAGAGGTTTGCGCCCAACAACCGCGCCGCGCGATGCCGTTCTTCAGCTTGTAACTCTCACGCCGATTAACGAAGCCGGTCAATTACACCGCGCTTGCCGGTGGTGCACAGCCGACCGGTTTGCGGACGGTCGCCGACCAGGAAGTTATCGCCGGCCGCTTCCGCTGGCATCGCGACCTGCCGTAGTCGGCACGTCACGAAAGTCCCCGTATCAACATCGGCCCCGGCGGCTTGTCCGCCGGGGTTTTTCTTTGTGAGGCCGGGGAGGGCGCGCCGATCAGCCGGCAGCGGCGCCGGTCATGGCAGGCCGGCCCTGATCGCAAGAGGCGACGAAGGCGACGATCCGGCGTATCAGGTCCGTTCCGGTCAGCAGTGGTGCATGCCCCTGGTCGGCCACCACAACGACTTCCATGCCGGTTCGCCGCGCCCGCATTGCCGCGACCGTCGCCTCCGACAGGAGGTCCGAGTTCTCCCCGCGCACCACCATCAGCGGCACGCGGCCGAGCGCTCCGAATTCCGCCCACATGGTCGGCAGCGGGCGATTGAAGTCGATGCCGTCCAAGGTCCTGGCCAACTTGACGTCGTAATTCGGCACCAGACTCTTGCGCGCAACCTTGAAGCTGCGGTGCGAAAAAGCGAGCCAATCGTCCTCGCTGAACTTTGAGAAGTGCTGACCGAACAGCCGGCGCAGGATTTCGGCGCCTTCCTCGAAGCTCTTGGGCCGTGGCAGCTTGCCGACGTAGCCCTTGATGCGCGCAAGCCCGCTTGGCTCGATCACCGGGCCGATGTCGTTGAGCACCGCGCCGGCAATCGTGGTCGGGCGGGCGCAGGCCAGCAGCATGGTCAGGATGCCGCCGCGCGAGGTGCCGATGAACACCGCCGGGGCGACGTCGAGCGCGGTCAGCACTGCCAGCAGATCGGCGAGCTCGGTGGCGAGCGTGTAGTTGCCCGGATCCCGGTCATAATCGGACTGCCCGCGGCCGCGGGAGTCGAGCGCGATCACGTGCCGCGGCGTCTCGGGATCGGCGGCGAGCGCGACCGCAAGCTCATGGAAATCGGCGACCGTGCGCGTCAGCCCCGGCAGGCACACCACCGGCAGGTGGGGCGCAAGCCGCGACCCGTAGCTGCGCACGTGCAGCCGCAGCCCGTCGGGGGCGGTGACCGTCACGCTGGTTGCGGCCGCATCATCCTGCGCTGTCGACACTTGAGGGACCCCGCCGTCGCCGATCGCGATTTGAGTCCAGGGGGTTTACCTGCATCGCCCCGCCGAAACCAGGGCTGCGCTGGCCGGTGTCGCTGGCCATTGTCCCGGCAATGGGAACGCGCCGCCGTGGGCCAGCGAGTTTGGGCCAGCGAGCTTGGGCGTGGGGCTTGGCGGACCGCGCGGCGCTAGTTTGCGCTCGCGCCGCGCCGCAGGTCGGCCTCGATCAGCAGCCGGGGGCCGCCGCCGAAGCGCACGCGATAGACCTGCACGTTCTCCATCACGCGCTGGACGTAGTTGCGCGTCTCGGAGAACGGGATGCGCTCGACCCAGTCAATCGGATCGACCTTGGGATCGCGCGGATCGCCGAACCGCTCGACCCAGTCGCGCACCCGGCCGCGGCCGGCATTGTAAGCCGCGAACGCCATGATGTAGGAGCCGCGATAGTCCTTGATGACATCGCCGATTTCGGCCGCGCCCATCTGCACGTTATAGGACTGGTCGCTGAGCAGCCGCTTCTGGTCGAATGCGACGTTGAACTTCTTGGCGACGTATTTGCCGGCCGGCGGGGTGACCTGCATCAGCCCGAGCGCGTTGGCGCTGGAGATGGTCTTGGGATTGAACCAGCTCTCCTGCCGCACGATCGAATAAACGATTGCCGGCTCGACCGGCGGCCCAACCGAGGTGTAGTCCGGCACCCCGACAGTCGGAAAGGCGGCGTGGTCGAGCGCATAGCCGCGCGCCAGCGCGAGCTTGCCGAGCAGCAGCATGCCGCGCGCGTCCTTGTATTTGGCGGTGAGCTCGGCGAGCAGCGTCAGTGTCGGAACGTCGCCCGACTTGTCGCCCTGGTCGGCCATCGCGGTCCAGGCCAGGTCGCGCGCCTCGACCGCATAGAGCAGTTCGGCGGCGCGCACCACGTCGGACCGCGTGGCCTGGGCGCGCTGGGCCGCGGTCAGCGCCGGGAATGGATTGAGCGTCAGTTCGCCCAGTCCGGCCTTGGCGCGGGCGATCTGGCCGTAATAGGCGGTCGGGTAGCGCGCCGCCTCCTGGTAATGGCTGCGCGCCTGCTGGCCCTGCCGCATCGCCTCGGCGGCGCGGCCCATCCAGTAGGCGCCGCGCGCCAGCGAAATCGGATTGTCGCTGCTCTCCGGGATCTTGCCGAAATGCGCATAGGCGGTGGCGGGGTCGTGCAGGTAACGCAGCGCGATCCAGCCCGCCGTGAAGTGGTGCTCGGTGCGGTAATTGTCGCGCGTCGGCAACGTGGCGTCGCGCGACACCTCGTAGGCGCTCTTGGGATCGCCGACGTCGAGCAGCTTGCGGGCCAGCAGGCGGCGCTCCACCCACCATTCGTCGAGATCATGGCTGTCGTCGAGCGTCTTGGGCAGGGTCTTCAGCAGCGCCACCGCCTCGGCGAAGTGGTCGCCGCGCCGGAGCATCTGCAGGCGGGCGAACTTGTAACCGATGTCGTTGCGCGCGGCGGCGGGCACCGCATCGAGCAGCGCCTTGTTGCCATCCTTGTTGAGCAGCGCGATGCGCGCCTTGGCGATTGCGGGCTCGTTGCCGCCCAACCGCGCGGCCGCCCGCAGTCCCGCTTCGGTGTCATCCTTTTCGTATAGGCGGCGGTCCATGCGCGCCTTGTCATCGTCGCGCGTCAAGAATTCGCCAAAGGTGTCCTGCACCTGCTTTTCAACGTCGGCCGAAAAGCCGTCGTAGCGCCAGGTCTCGCGCACCAGCGTCTCGGCGCCCTTGCGGTCGCCCTGGGCGAGCAGTGCGCGCGCCAGCGCGAACTTGCCCTTGGCCGATAGCGGCGGCAGCTGGGCGAGGAAGGTGCGCACCCGGCTGCTGTCGGCTTTCTCCTGCCAGGCGGCGGCCTCGGCCTTGCGCCGCAGCGTGACGATGCTGGGCCAGGTCGGGTTCTCACTGATGAAGGCCACGTAGCGCTCGAAGCTTGCGCCGGAATCGTCGCTGCGAAGCACGATCCATTCCACCAGCTTCTTGGCGGCCGGATCGGAGATGTTTCGTTTCAGTTCGGTGGCATCGGACTGCTTGCGGGTGCGCACCAGCTCGACGGCGCGCTTGACGGCGGTGACGTCGAGCGCCGCGGTGGTGATGATGGTGTTGGCTGGCGCCGGGACCGGCAGCGGTTGGCCGTCGCCCGCCGGTGCGCCTTCGGCGCCAGCGAGGGCGGGCGTAGCGGCGTCATGGCCTTGCGGCAGCGACGGCTGCAAGGCCGCGGCGGCCGGCGGAGCCAGCGGAGCGGCCTTGCCGCCGGCGGCAGGCCTCGCGGCCGCGGCTTTGGATTTTGCGATCGCGGCGGATTTCGGTGTCGGCGTCTTGGCGGCCTTTGCCGACTTGGTGTCGGGCTTGGTTTTGGATTTGGCCTTGTCGTCAGCCTTGGCTTGGTCCTTGGCTTGATCCTTGGCTTGAGCTTTTGGCTTTGATCTGGACTCGGTTTTGGACTTTGCCTTGGCGTCCGACTGCGCCTGCGACGCCGGCTTGGCCTTATCGTCCGGCTTGGCTTGCGCCTTCGGCTCCTTGTTCTTCTGGTTGTCTTTTTTGGCGGACGGCTTGGCGGGCTTCGGCTTGCCGGCCGCGGGCTGCGTTGCAACGGCGGTGTCAGGCGCGGCTTGCGCCGGATCCGTGGCTGCGAACAAGCCTGCGACAGCGAGCCAGGCCCAAGCGCTCAAACGGATGCGGTAAGCCAACGGCCGGTCCTCGCCTGCGGTTCGAATCGTGCCAATTTTCGCCGCAAGCTATTGCATTGATAAAGTTGATAAAACCGAAAGTCGCCGGAAAACACGGCGACAGTTTGTCCGGGAGCGACTCAAACCGAGGCCGAGGGACGCTAGCAGGCCGTGGGCCTTTCATCGACCGGACGCCGCGGCTATTTTTTTGCTATGCTGCCGCAGGGACGGCCGCCGGGCCGTTCCGGTCCAGAAAATCGAGGAATGCCATGACCGCCAAGACGAGGTTCCGGGGATCCTTCACCGCGCTCGTCACGCCGTTCAAGAACGGTGGGGTCGACGAAAAAGCGTTCCGTGAGCTGGTGAACTGGCAGATCGCCGAGGGCACCAACGGCCTGGTTCCGGTCGGGACCACGGGCGAAAGCCCGACGCTGTCGCACAAGGAGCACGAGCAGGTCGTCGAATGGTGCGTCGCGGAGGCCAAGGGCCGAGTGCCGGTGATCGCGGGTGCCGGTTCGAACTCCACGGCGGAGGCGATCAGCCTGTCCAAGCACGCCGAGAAGGCCGGCGCTGACGCGGTGTTGGTGGTGTCGCCGTATTACAACAAGCCGACCCAGGAAGGGCTTTACCAGCACTTCAAGGCGATCAACGACGCCATCGGCGTCCCGATCATCATGTACAACATCCCGGGACGCTCGATTGTCGACATAAACGTCGACACCATGAAGCGGCTCTATGAGCTGAACAACATCGCCGGCGTCAAGGACGCCACCGCCAACATGGCGCGCGTCTCGCAGCAGCGCGCGGCGATGGATGACGGCTTCAACCAGCTCTCCGGCGAGGATATCACCGCGCTCGGCTTTAACGCCCACGGCGGCCACGGCTGCATTTCGGTGACCTCGAACGTGGCGCCGCGCCTGTGCTCGGAGTTTCAGGCGGCGTGTCTGAAGGGCGACTACGCCACTGCGCTCAGGCTTCAGGACAAGCTTGCGCCCCTGCACATCAATCTGTTCATCGAGACCAGTCCGGCGCCGATCAAGTATGCCATGTCGCTGATTGGCAAGTGCGCGAACCATCTGCGGCTGCCGATGGTACCGATCTCCGAAAAGACCCAGGCCGCCGTACGCGACGCCATGGTGCATGCCGGGCTGATCAACTAGGTTCGCCGGAATCGAAATGATGCGGGCCGGATCGAACGATCCGGCCCGCATTTGCTTGAGTGTCAGCCTTATTTGATTTCAACCAATCCGACCTGATTGACCAGGCTGTTGGCGGTTACCGGATTGCCATCCGGCGTGACGTCCATCTTGCGGACGATGTCGCCGCCGCCGGGGATCGCCCAACTCTGGAACTTTTCGGTCTTGGGATCGAAGCGCACGATGGTGTTCGGCTTGGCAAACGACTTCGTTGTACCAGATCGCGCCCTTGGCAAAGACGATGCCGTACGGCTGCGGATTTCGGCCCGCTCGGCGACGGCCATTCCTTGTGCTCGCCGGTCACGAGGTTGAGGCGGCCGAGGAAGCCGCGCGAGAAGTCCGAATAGTAGACTTCGTCGCCGACCAGCGCGATGCGGCGCGGCCGCGAGGCTGCGATCGGGCAGGGTGTATTCCTTGATCTCCAGGGTGTTCGGATCGAGCGGTCGCGATCTTGTTGGTGCCGAATTCGCAGAACACCGGCACGCCCTTGGCATTGATCATGATGCCGTAGGGCCGCGCGCGCGGCGTCGGCACCTGCGACGAGCTTGACCTCGCCGGTCTTCGGATCGACGCGGCCGACCACGTTCGACTGCTGCGCGGTGAAGAAGATTCTGCCGTCGGCGGCGAATTTCCAGGCTGTGCGGATCCTTCACCTTCGGGATCCGGCATCTTGTATTCGGTGACCAGGCCGGTCTTCGGATCGAGCTTGCCGATCAGCGCGGCATGGTTGCCGGTGAACCAGATGTTGCCGTCCTTGTCCTCGCCGCAGCCCGTGCGGGCCGGTGTGCGGCGTCTTGAGGGTATACTCCCGGATCGCGCCGGTCTTGATATCGACGCGGCCGAGCTTGTTCGACAATTGCCCGGTCCACCAGATCGCGCCGTCCTTGGTGGCGACCGGGTCGTGCGGTCGCGAGCCGAGCGTCGGCACATTCCAGAGCTTGATTGAAGCCTGCACCGGGCCTTCGATGATCACAGCCGGCGGGACGCGGCCGTTCCGGGAAACGCCTTGATCAGATAGGCGGTAACGGTGGGCCATTCCTCCAGCGGGAATAGGCGTGTCGAAGTTCTGCATCATGTGCTGGAGCGTGTTCCAGCCTTCCGGCGTGTAGCCGGCGCGCGCTCGGTTGATGTCGTGGCAGCCGCCGCAAACCTTGAGCACGGTGTCCTTGCCCGGCCCGTCCGGGAAATTCTGCGCAGCCTGTTGGGCCAACACCGCTGGCGCCCAGCACACCAGCAAGGACGTGACGAAGGACAGGACAGGCTTGTTCGGCATGGCAGCTCCCTGGTGCGCGTCACGCATTGTCATAGCGCGCGTCGCCGTCGATTTTGTCGGCTGGAACGAGCCTTTACAAGGTGCATGAGCCCCGATCAGGGTCCTGGGTGGCGCTGTTGACCGTGATGCGGGCATTTGATCGATTGAGCTCGGGAACAAGCCCATGGCCGCCAAGCCCGATCCGCGCTTTAAGATTGCCGCCGAGAACAGGAAGGCGCGATTTCACTACGCCATCGACGAGACGCTCGAGGCCGGCATCGCGCTCACCGGCAGCGAGGTGAAGTCGCTGCGCGCCGGCAAGGCCAGCATCGCCGAATCCTACGCCGCCGCCCGCGATGGCGAGCTGTGGCTGTTCAACTCCAACATCTCGGAATACACCCAGGCCGGGCGCTTCAACCACGCGCCCAAGCGGCCGCGCAAGCTTCTCTTGCACCGGCGCCAGATCAACAAGCTGATCGGCGCGGTCGAGCGCGAGGGCATGACGGTGGTGCCGCTGAAGATGTATTTCAACGCCAAGGGCCGGGCCAAAATCGAGATCGCGCTCGCCAAGGGCAAGAAATTGCACGACAAGCGCGAGAGCGAGAAGAAGCGTGACTGGGCGCGCGAGCGCGGCCGGCTGCTGCGGCAGAAGGGCTAGCCGCCATGCCGGTCAAGCTCGGCCCGATCGGGCAGATCGCCTTGCCAGTCACCGACGTCGATCGAGCGGAGGCGTTCTATGGCGATGTCCTGGGCCTGCGAAAGCTCTACCGCTATGGCGACCTGACGTTCTTCGACTGCGCCGGGGTCCGGCTGATGCTGGAAAAGGTCACCAAGGGTGCCACCGTGACGCCGCAAGGCGTGGTGTATTTTCGCTGCGCCGACATCGCTCTCGCGGTGCACGAGCTGTCCGGCCGGGGCGTGGCCTTCGACGGCAAGCCGCACCTGATCGCCAAGATGGACGATCACGATCTCTGGATGGCATTCTTCAAGGACCCCGAGGGCCACGCGCTGGCGCTGATGCAGGAGGCGCCAAAGGGTTACAGTCCTGCAAGCTGAGCGGGACTTGAAAACAAGGCGAGACGACTTGGACGAGGCGGAAAGACATGGCGGAACGTCTGATTGGAATGCTGATTTTCCCGCAGCTCACCCAGCTCGATATGACCGGGCCGTATGAGGTGCTGGCCCGTTTGCCCAACACCAAGGTGCTGCTGGTCGCGCACACCATGGCGCCGGTGACTACCGACCGCGGCATGCAGATCGTGCCGAGCACCACAATCGCGGAGTGTCCGCAACTCGACCTGGTGATGGTGCCGGGCGGTCCGGGCCAGCAACAGCTGATGGAAGACGCGGTGGTGATCGAGTTCCTGCAACGCCAGGCGCGCGGGGCGAAATACGTCACCTCCGTGTGCACCGGCTCGCTGGTGCTGGGCGCCGCCGGCCTGCTCAAGGGCAAGCGCGCCACCAGCCATTGGGCCGCGATCGATCATCTCAAGCTGCTCGGCGCCATCCCGGTGAGCGAGAAGGTGGTAATCGACGGCAACGTCATCACCGGGGCTGGGGTGACCTCCGGCATCGATTTCGCGCTCACGGTCGCCGCCACCCTGGAAGGCGAGGAAGCGGCGCGCTCGATCCAGTTGCAGATCGAGTACGATCCGGCGCCGCCGTTCAACTCCGGTTCGCCCACGACCGCGTCGCCGGCGACCGTCCAGGCCATTCGCAGCCGCCTGGAAGCGCTGAACCGGCAGCGCCGCGAGGTGGCGCAACGTGTCGGGCACAAGCTTGGGGTTACGCCGAGCCCGTAAGGAGAAACGCAATGGCGATTCCGACCAAGCTCGATCATTGCGTCATCCATGTCTCCGACTGGGAGCGGTCCAACGCATTTTACCGCGACGTCATGGGCGCGGAGCTGGTGCAGCGGCCGGCCGGCTGGGCCTACCGGTTCGGCGACAAGCAGCTCAACGTGCACGGCAAGGGCGTCAACCCGGCGGAGGTCGCCCGCCTGCCGGTGCAGCCCGGCAACAGCGATCTGTGCTTCGAATGGCAAGGACCGATCCAGGACGCCATCGCGCATCTGAAAAAATACAATATCGCGGTCGAGGCCGGCCCGATGCAGCGCTTCGGCGCCAAGGGCGCCGGCACCAGCGTCTACTTCCGCGACCCGGACGGCTCGCTGATGGAATTCATGTCCTACCAAGGCTGAGGGAGCAGGCGATGGGCGCGCGGACATGGCTGATCGCGGGGCTGTTGTTGTGGTCCGCCGCCGCCGCATCTGCGGCCGACATCGAGTGGAGGTTGTCGAACAAGGACGGCCGCGCCTATCTCAGCGGCATGCCGAAAGTGAGCGAGGTCGACTACGAATTCTGGGCGCATTGCCGCGCCGACGGTGCGATCGAGGTGGGCGCGGGCGCCGAAAGCCATGTCGGGCGTGGCAATGGCGAGGCGGTGACGCTCAAGCTTGCAGCGGGGCTCCGACGCGCGACGTTGACCGGGGTGTCGCGCGAAAGCGCCAACATCGAGATGACCGGCGGGATCGAACTGCGCGCCGTGATTGCGCGCGGCCATCCGCTGTTTACCGTGCTGGCCAATGGCAAGCCGATCAAAGTGTCGGGGCCGATCAAGCCAATCACCTGGCCGGTCAATGGCTTGAAGGCCAAAGCTGCGGAATTCCTCAAACAGTGTAAATAGCGAGTGCGCGATGGCCGAGGCCTATCACAATCCGCTGGTGCTGCCGGACAATCTGCCGGTGCCGCAAGACGACGGCGCGGCGCGCCATCTCGCCGGACAGCGGCTGCCCAAGCTTGCGCTACAGGCGACCGATGGCTCGACGGTCGATCTGTCCGGCCTGCCAGGCCGCACGGTGGTTTATGTCTATCCCCGCACCGGTCGGCCCGGGGTGCCCGCGCCCGACGGCTGGGACGCAATCCCGGGCGCGCGCGGCTGCACGCCGCAGTCCTGCGGCTTCCGCGACCATTTCGCCGCGTTGCAGCGGCTTGGGGTGGCGCAGCTCTATGGGCTGTCGACCCAGGACACCGCCTACCAGCGTGAGGCTGCAGAGCGGCTGCACCTGCCGTTTGCGATCCTGTCGGACGAGGCGCTCGAGCTGACGCGCGCGCTCAGCCTGCCGACATTCACCACCTCTGGCATGACGTTGCTCAGGCGCATGGCCTGGGTGATCGACGACGGCGTGATTGCCAAGGTGTTTTACCCGGTGTTTCCGCCCGATCAGAGCGCCGAACAGGTCGTTGATTGGCTCAAATCGCGTTGAGGCCGCTCGACGCAATCAACCGTCAAGATGCCGGCGGACCGCCGCGAACACGGCGCGGAACATGGCCGGCGTGAGCACGCCGGTGTTGGTGTTGTAGCGCGAGCAGTGATAGCTCGAAAACAGCGTCAGCGCTGCCGATTTGCGCGGTGCCGCCGTGGCTGAACGCGGCGGCCGAGCGCTTTGCGCCGAGCGCCTTCACGGTGGTCTCGTGGGCGATCCGGCCGAGCGCCACGATGGCGCGCAAGTTGGGCATTTCCGTAATGGTCGGCGCCAGGAAATCGCGGCAGGTGTTGATTTCGGCCGGCACCGGCTTGTTTTCCGGCGGCACGCAGCGCACCGCGTTGGTGATGCGGGCGTCGACCAATTCAAGCGTGTCGTCGGCGCGCGCCAGGAACTCGCCGCGGGCGAAGCCGAATTCCTTGAGCGTGCCGTAAAGCAACTCGCCGGCGTAGTCGCCGGTGAACGGCCGCCCGGTGCGGTTGGCGCCGCGCAAGCCCGGCGCCAGGCCGACGATCAGGAGCCGCGCCTCGAGCGGTCCGAACGAGGGGACTGGTGCGTTGAACCAGGACGGCTCGCGCTGCCGCCAAGCTTGGCGGAACGCCACAAGCCTCGGGCAAAGCGGGCAATCGCGGCCTGGTTTGGCGGTCCTGCCAAGCATGCCGAGAGATTGTGGCGGCGGCAAACCGGCCGATCAATCCTCGAAATCGTCTTCCGCACCGACGCCGGCGCGCTGCGGCGCGCCGCGTTGCAGGAACTGCGGGGTATGCTGACGCTCCCGCGGTTCGCGCGGCGGACGCTCGGACGGATCGCGCCCGATCTTGGGTTGCAGCTCGACGATGTCGAGGAAGATGTCAGCCTGCCGGCGCAGCTCGTCGGCGACCATCGGCGGCTGGGTGGTAATTGTGGAGATGACGGTGACCCGCACGCCGCGCCGCTGCACCAATTCCACCAGCGAGCGAAAATCGCCATCGCCCGAGAACAACACCATGTGATCGATATGGGGTGCGAGCTCCATGGCATCGACCGCGAGCTCGATGTCCATGTTGCCCTTCACCTTGCGGCGGCCGGTCTGGTCGACGAATTCCTTGGTGGCTTTGGTGACGACGGTATAGCCGTTGTAGTCGAGCCAATCGATCAGCGGGCGGATCGAGGAATACTCCTGATCCTCGATCACGGCGGTGTAGTAGAACGCCCGCAACAAATTCCCGCGCGACTGAAACTCGCGCAACAGCTTCTTGTAGTCGATGTCAAACCCCAGCGATTTGGCGGTGGCGTAGAGGTTGGCACCATCAATGAAGAGCGCGGTCTTTTCGCCTGGTACGGACATGTTCCTCACTCGCAATATCTGATCCGCCGCATCGTCGGCGGTCCCGGCCTCCGACGCCGGAGAGCTATTGTGGACCGTTGTTATTGGGACCGATCAATGAGGGCACCGTTGGAAAATGCTGGTGCGGCGCCCGGAATGCTTCAATCCGCCCTGAAAAAGTACAATGTCGGTATGCCAGAATGGGTTCCTCCTGTCAGCAACCGAAGCTCTGTATAGCCGCCATAGCAGGCCTGCGGACTTGCGCTTTTGGTCGCAGGAGGTTACGTACAGCGCAGATTTTATACCAGACAACGCCACGTTGTAGGAGCGCGCCGCATGGCCCGTGTTACCGTCGAGGATTGCATCGACAAGGTCGAAAATCGCTTTGATCTCGTGCTGCTCGCAAGTCATCGCGCGCGCATGATCTCCTCGGGTTCCCAGATCACAATCGACCGCGACAACGACAAGAATCCGGTCGTTTCGCTGCGCGAAATCGCCGAAAAGACCATCTCGCCCGAAGATCTTAAGGAAGACCTGATCCACTCGCTGCAAAAGTACGTCGAAGTCGATGAGCCCGAGGCCGAGACCGTGCCGCTAATCGCCGGCACCGGCGGTTCGGTCGACGCCGACGACACCGAAGTGGCGGTCGAGCACATGAGCGAGGAAGAGCTGCTCAAAGGCCTGGAAGGGCTTGCTCCGCCCGAGGAACAGCCCGAGCCCGACGAAGAATAGGCTCGAAAATCGGTGCAACGGACGCGGCCCGGCCTTGCCGGGCCGTTGTCATTTCGTGAACCGGTTTTCGGCCGCCGGCCTTGCGAAGCCTTCGAATCCCCGTGATATCTTGCTGTTGGCGGCCGGCTGGGGCGTCACAAGCCCTGCAAGCCGGCGCGGCGGCCGTTGACCATGGCTCGTTCGAAATCGGATTTGCCGCGTATGCAAAACCCGGCGCATAGTCGGGCGCCGCTCGAACGCGGCTTGAATGCGGTCTCGCAAGTCATTGGCAGGGCGGAAAAATCAACCAAGCCCACGCCGATGATGCGGCAATACGACCTGATCGAACGGGTCCGTCGCTACAACCCCGACACCGACGAAGCCTTGCTCAACCGCGCCTACGTCTACGCCATGAAGGCGCATGGCGAGCAAAGGCGCGCATCGGGCGATCCATACTTCTCCCACCCGCTCGAAGTGGCCGCCATTCTGACTGACCTCAAGCTGGACGACGCCACAATCGCGGCGGCGCTGCTGCACGACACGATCGAGGACACCCCGACAACGCGGGCCGAGATCGACCAGATTTTCGGGCCCGACATCGGCCATCTGGTCGAGGGCCTGACCAAGCTGAAAAAGCTCGATCTGGTGTCGCGCGAGGCCAAGCAGGCCGAGAACCTGCGCAAGCTTCTGCTCGCCATCGCCGATGACGTCCGCGTGCTGCTGGTCAAGCTCGCCGACCGCCTGCACAACATGCGGACGCTGAATTACATGCCGCCGGAAGGCCGGCGGCGCATCGCCGAGGAAACGTTGGATCTTTATGCTCCGCTCGCCGGCCGCATGGGCATGCAGGGGGTGCGCGAGGAGTTCGAGGATCTGTCGTTCCACGAGCTCTATCCGGAGGCGCATCGCCTCGTCACCGAGCGGCTCAACAGCCTGGCCGAGCGCAGCACCGACTTGATCACCCAGATCGAGCAGCAGCTCACCCGCAAGCTTGCCGACGCCGGCATTTCCGCGGTCGTGCAAGGCCGGCGCAAGCGGCCCTATTCGATCTGGCGCAAGATGGAGCGCAAGTCGGTCGGGTTCGAGCAGCTCTCCGACATTCTGGGCTTCCGGGTGGTGGTGCAGACGCTGTCGGAGTGCTACCGCGCGCTTGGCGTCGTGCACACGACGTGGCCGGTGGTGCCCGGCCGCTTCAAGGACTACGTCTCGACGCCGAAGCAAAACGACTACCAATCGATCCACACCACGGTGATCGGGCCGGGCAAGCAGCGCGTCGAATTGCAGATCCGCACCGAGGAGATGCACGAGATCGCCGAATACGGCATCGCGGCGCACGCGTTCTACAAAGACAGCAGTGATTCACCGACCGAGATGCTGTCGCGCGAGTCGAACGCCTATGCCTGGCTGCGCCGCACCATCGAGCTGCTGTCCGAAGGCTCCAATCCCGAAGAATTCCTCGAGCACACCAAGCTCGAGCTGTTCCACGACCAGGTGTTCTGTTTCACGCCCAAGGGCAAGTTGATCGCGCTGCCGCGCAAGGCGACGCCGATCGATTTCGCCTATGCGGTCCACACCGACGTCGGCAATCGCGCGGTCGGCTGCAAGATCAACGGCAAGATCGCCCCGCTGGTGTCCGAACTCAACAACGGCGATGAGGTCGATATCCTCACGTCCAAGGCGCAATCGGCGCCGCCCGCGGCCTGGGAGTCGATCGTGGTGACCGGCAAGGCGCGGCTCGCGATCCGAAGAGCCACCCGCCATGCCTCGCGGGTGCAATACGCCGAGCTCGGCCGGCGCATCGTCGAACGGCTGTGCCAGCGCGCCAAGCGCGAATATTCCGACGAAAAGCTCACCGGCGCGCTGCCGCGGCTCGCCCGCACCTCGATCGACGACGTGTTTGCCGCGGTGGGACGCAACGAAATACGCCCCTCCGACGTCGCCCGCGCGATGTACCCCGATTACAAGGAGGAGCGCATTGCAGCCGTGCCACCACCCAAGTCCGAAAGCGGCTGGTTCGGGCTCCGGCGGGGCAAAGCCGTGATGTTCAAAGTGCCGGCCGAGCAGGCCGAAGCCTCGATCCCGATCCGCGGCATCAATTCGGATTTGCCGGTGCGCTTCGCGCCGAATGGCGGCGCGGTGCCGGGCGATCGCATCGTCGGCATCATGACGCCGGGCGAGGGCATCACGATCTATCCGATCCAGTCGCCGGCGCTCAAGGAGTTCGAGGAGACGCCCGAACGCTGGCTCGATGTGCGCTGGGATATGGACGAGCGCACGCCGCAGCGGTTCCCGGCGCGGGTCGCGGTGCAATCGGTCAACGAACCCGGCACGCTCGCGCAAATCGCCCAGGTGATCGCCGAGCACGACGGCAACATCGACAATATACGGATGGAGCGCCGCTCGCCGGACTTCACCGATTGCACGATCGACCTCGAGGTCTATGACCTCAAGCACCTCAACGCCATCATCGCGCAATTGCGCGCCAAAAAGGTCGTGGCGGGCGCCGAGCGGGTCACCGGCTGATGCCGGCGCCAGGCGGGAAGGGAGATTAGGACAAGTCGTGCCGGCGGTTTCCCATCTGCGCCTCGGCGTCAACATCGATCACGTGGCGACGATCCGCAACGCGCGCGGCGGGCGCCATCCCGATCCCGTCCGCGCGGCGAAACTCGCGATCGCGGCAGGCGCGGACGGCATTACGGCGCATCTTCGGGAGGATCGCCGCCACATCAGCGACGACGATATCGCGCGGCTCAAGGCCGAGATCGCCAAGCCGTTGAACCTGGAAATGGCCGCCACCGCCGAGATGATCGCCATCGCTCTGCGCACGCGGCCGCATGCCGCCTGCCTGGTGCCGGAGCGCCGCGCCGAGCGCACCACCGAGGGCGGGCTCGATGCCGCGGGTGGCCGTTCCGAACTGGCGGGGAAGATCGCGGCGCTGCGGGACGCCGGCATTCGGGTGTCGCTGTTCATTGCCGCCGATCGGGCCCAGATCGAGGCAGCGGCGGCGATGGCCGCTCCGGTGATTGAAATCCACACCGGCGCCTGGTGCCACGCCCTGTTCGACGACAACAAGGCCGCGGCCGAGGCCGAATGGCGGCGCATCCGCGAAGGCGCAAAGCTCGCCAAAAGCCTGGGGCTCGAAGTGCATGCCGGCCACGGGCTGGACTATGCCAGCGCCGAAGCGATCGCGAGCTTGCCCGAGCTGGTCGAGCTCAACATCGGTCACTTTCTGATCGGCGAGGCGGTGTTCACCGGGCTTGCCGAAACCGTCAAGGCCATGCGCGCCGCCATGGACCGCGGCCGCGCCGCCATGGCGATGTAAGCATGCCATAATGGGCGCGGCATGATTCTGGGTCTTGGCTCCGACATCACCGATGCCCGCCGCATCGCCAAGGTCATCGAGCGGCACGGCGAGCGTTTCATTGCGCGCGTCTTACACCGAGACCGAACGGGCGCTCGCCGAACGCCGGAAGAACCGCGTCGAGACCTATGCCAAGCGCTTTGCCGCCAAGGAGGCTTGCGCCAAGGCCCTTGGCACGGGCATGCGCGGCGGCGTCTGGTGGCGCGACATGGGCGTGGTGAACTTGCCGGGTGGCAAACCGACCATGCGGCTCACCGGCGGCGCGCTGAAGCGGCTGCAGGCGCTGACGCCCGCCGGCCATCATGCGCGCATCGATCTCACCATCGCCGACGAAGGGTCGATGGCCGTGGCCCTCGTGGTGATCTCGGCCGTTCCAGCGCAAGCGCCGTGATCGGTGCTCCGGCATCATCCCCCACACGCGAGCCGTTTTGCGCTTCCCACACTCGTTTTGAAAAGCGCCATAACCGCATAAAATCACGCGGCAAATGCCGCTTGCGCGCGACCGTCCGCGAGCCCTGGCGCTTGATTGCGCCTTGCCGGGCCAGCGGCTACAAGGGCGCGGGGTGCCAGCAAGGGACGAAAGGCCGATGAGCGTGACCAGTGGAGCCAAGCGCAAGGAAGGCGGCCTCGGTGAATTCATCCGCCTGCTGATTCACGCCGGCATCATCGCGCTCGTGATCCGCACCTTTCTGTTCCAGCCTTTCAACATCCCGTCCGGCTCGATGAAGGCGACGTTGCTGGTCGGCGACTATCTGTTCGTGTCGAAATATACCTACGGCTACAGCCATTATTCGCTGCCGTTGTCGCCGCCGCTGTTCTCCGGACGTGTCCTGTCATATGCCGCGCCGGAGCGCGGCGATATCGTGGTGTTCCGCCTGCCGAAGGACGACAGCACCGATTACATCAAGCGCGTGATCGGGCTGCCCGGCGACACCATCCAGATGATCGAGGGCGTGCTGCACATCAACGGCCAGCCGGCAAAGCGCGAGCGGATCGAGGATTTCGTCGACGAGGAAGAAGGCCGCCGCACCACCCGCGTTCGGCGCTGGCGCGAGACGCTGCCGAACGGCGTGAGCTACACCACGCTCGATCTGCCGTACAACCTGCAGTCGGACAACACCGAAGTCTATGCGGTGCCGCCCGATCATTATTTCATGATGGGCGACAACCGCCACAACTCCACCGACAGTCGTTTCTCCCAGGTCGGCACCGTGCCATTCGAGAACATCGTCGGCCGCGCGCAGATCATTTTCTTCTCGGTGCAGGAGGGCGAGCGCGCCTGGGAGGTGTGGCGCTGGCCATGGTCGGTGCGCTGGAGCCGCTTGTTTACGATCGTGCGATGAGGCGGCCGCTCAAGCAGGACAGCACGGCCAAATCGGCGCAACGGGCGGGCGAACGTTCGCCAGCCGCGCCCGAGCGTGGGCCGGCTGCACCGGAGCGCGCGCCCGCACGGCGCGCCACCAGACGACGCAAGCCTGCCGCCAGCGCGCTCGAAAAGACCATTGGCTATCGCTTCAAGGACGGCGAGCTGCTGGAGCGCTCGCTGACGCACATCTCGGCAATTGGCGGCGGCAACCGCGCCAACAGCTATCAGCGACTCGAGTTCCTCGGCGATCACGTGCTCGGGCTGATTATCTCCGACATGCTGTTTCGCGCCTTCCCACGCGCCGACGAGGGTGAATTGTCGCGCCGGCTCGCCGATCTGGTGCGTCGCGAAGTCCTGCGCCGACGTCGCGCGCGCCATCGAGCTCGGCACGGCCTTGCGGCTCGGCGCCTCGGAGGCGAACGCCGGAGGCCGCTTGCGCACCGCAATCCTTGCCGACGTCTGCGAGGCCCTGGTGGGCGCGGTCTATCTCGACGGCGGTTACAACGAAACCTGCAAGCTGGTGGAGCGGCTGTGGGGCGAGCGCATGCGCGCGCCGGTGCGGCCTTTGCGCGACCCGAAGACCATATTGCAGGAGTGGGCGCAAAAGCGCGGCTTGCCCACGCCATCCTATCGCGAGGTCGAACGCACCGGACCGCATCACGATCCCGAGTTCCGCGTAGCAGTGACGCTGCCGCAGCGCGAGGCGGCCGAGGGAGTCGGCCGCTCCAAGCGTTCGGCCGAACAGGCCGCTGCCGAGGCCATGCTCAAGCGCGAGGGCGTGCGAACGGATCGCCTCGATGGCTGAGGCGGTTTCGCCCGCGGCCGGCGGCACGCGCTGCGGCTTTATCGCGCTGATCGGCGCCCCCAACGCCGGCAAGTCAACGCTGACCAACGCGCTGGTCGGCAGCAAGGTCACGATCGTCAGCCCGAAGGTGCAGACCACGCGCACCCTGCTGCGCGGCATCGCCATGGTGGACCAAGCCCAGCTCGTGTTCGTCGACACGCCCGGGATTTTTGCGCCACGGCGGCGGCTCGATCGCGCCATGGTCACCTCGGCCTGGGGCGGCGCGGCGGATGCCGACATCGTCGCGCTGCTGATCGATGCCAAGCAGGGCCTCGACGAGGAGGCGGCGGCGATCCTCGACAAGCTCGACCAGGTGCGGCAGCCGAAGCTGTTGATCCTCAACAAGGTCGATTTGGTGGAGAAGGCGAGCCTGCTGGCGCTCGCGCAGGCCGTCAACGCGCGCGCGTCGTTCGAGGCCACCTTCATGATCTCGGCGCGAAGCGGCGACGGCGTCGATGATGTCCGGCGCTGGCTCGCCGACCGCGTTCCGGAGGGGCCCTGGCATTACCCCGCCGACGAGGTGTCCGATGCGCCGATCCGGCAGCTTGCGGCCGAGATCACCCGCGAGCAGCTTTATCACAAGCTGCACCAGGAGCTGCCGTATCAATCGACAGTCGAGACCGAAACTTGGACCGAGCGCAAAGACGGCTCGGTCCGGATCGAGCAGACGATCTACGTCGAGCGCGAGAGCCAGCGCAAGATCGTGCTTGGCAAAGCCGGCCAGACCATCAAGGCGATTGGCGAAGCGTCGCGCCGGGAGCTTGCCGGAATTCTGGAGCATCCAGTGCATCTCTTTTTGTTTGTGAAGGTGCGCGAGGATTGGGGCGACGATCCCGAGCGCTACCGGCAGATCGGATTGGAGTTTCCCAAGCAATGAACGGCGACGCGCTGCGGCGGATGGCGACGGCCGGAGTTTTAGCGCTAGCATGGATCGCGGCGGCGTTCGCGCAAAACGCGCCGGCCGGATGGCGAACCAACGAGAGCGAGATCGGCGCGGCAACGCAGACCAGCGGGCTTGCGATCGACGATCCGGCGGCGGTCTTTGCGTTTGTGCTCGGGCGCCTGCCGGACCGGGTGCAGGTCTATCCGTCCGAGAATTATTACTACTTCGGCTTCATCAACAACGGCGTGCGCTATGACGGCAACATCCGGCTCGCTGCCTCAAATCGCGACCGCGGCGAGGTGTATTTTTCCTACAACGAGCAGATCACGGACTGGAACGAAAATCCGCGCGGCCGGCATGCGGTGCTGGGCGCGGCGCAGGGCGTGACCGTGGAGAAGCTCGCGCCGCTGATCTATCGCATAGCGCAGGGCGACAAGAGCGTAACGTTTGCCCTCAATGACCTGTCGCAGGCCAAGCCGCCGGCGGGATCGTTGAGCGCCGATGAAAAATTCATCGGCGCAAGCTTTGACGAATCCGCAATCCGGTTTTTCCTGGTGTTCAACACCCGGCTGAAAATCTTTCATTTTTTGCTGGACGAGACCGTTCCGGCCGCGGACCTGCTCGGTCCCGCCGAGCCAGGCAGCCAAATCCTGATCGGCAAGCGAACCGGCTTTGCGTTCTATGAATACGAAAACCGCAAGATTCTAATCGGCGTGAGCGCGCGTCAATCGAGGCTGAACAGCTATTTTGATGGCCCGTTCGACCAGTTGCCGGAGAACTTTATCGAGGGCGAGACGTTGCGCGAGGCGATCGTCGCGAGCGATCCCCGCGTTCGCGGGCAAGATCGACCGTCTCGGCCTCTATCCGGACGGTCTGAACCGCTATCTGATCCACCCCTATCTGCTCTACGAGCGGGTCAGCGATCTTGCCGTGTTTCACCGCTGCGCCACGTCGAAATCGGTGCGCCCCGCCGAGCGGCCTGCCTGCTTCGTCATCGACAACCAGGAAGCGATGCGGCGCGATCCGCGGCCGCTGGCGCTCAAGCGGCGTTGAGGACTCATCCTCGACTGACTAAGACTAGGGCATGGAATGGACCGATGACGGCATCGTGCTCGGCACGCGGCGCCATGGCGAGGCCAATGCCATCCTGGAAGCGATGACGCGCGGGCACGGCCGCCACCTCGGCCTGGTTCGCGGCGGTGGCGGCTCGCGGCTGCGGCCGGTGCTGCAGCCGGGCAACACGCTACGGGTGGTCTGGCGGGCCCGGCTGGACGAGCACCTCGGCAACTACGTGGTCGAGCCATTGCGCCTGCACGGCGCCTCGCAGCTTGCCGCTTCGCACGTGGTGTATGGCGTAACCCATCTTGCGGCGCTGTGCCGGCTGTTGCCGGAGCGCGATCCGCATCCGGAGGTGCATGACCATCTCGCCGCCATTCTTGATCAGCTGGACGACCCCGCAACCGCCGCCATCCAGATGGTGCGTTTCGAATTGCAGATGCTGACCGAGCTTGGCTTCGGGCTTGATCTCGAGCGCTGCGCGGCGACCGGGGAGGCGAGCGACCTCGGTTTCGTGTCGCCGAAGAGCGGCCGCGCGGTGTCGCGCGGCGCCGGCACAGCGTGGCAGGACCGGCTGCTGCGGTTGCCGCAATTCCTATCGCAGGAGGCCACGCCGTCGCCCGACGACATTGCCGACGGTTTCGCGCTGACGGGGTTCTTCCTCGCGCGCCATGTGCTCGAACCGCGCGGTCTTGCTTTCGCCGAAGCGCGCGACGGCTTCGTCGCGGCGGTATTGAAGCGGCGGGCGGGCGCGCACCAGGCGCACTGACCGCCCGCCGGACATCACACGTCCAGCCGGCGTCAGCGGCGCCAGCGCCACCGGAACCCCGGCCGCCACCAGCAAAGCCTGCGGCTGCTGAGAGAGCGATGCCGGCAGACATAGGCGACCTCGTGGACGGCGCCGGTGTCGGCCAGCGCCGCCAGGATGCCCGAGGCGGTGCCCGGCGTCATGGCCTGGGCCGGCATGAGCGCCGGGGCAGACAGGATTGCAGCGGTCGCGGTGACCGTCAGCAGAACGTTGCGCAAGACACGCTCCTTGGATTCTTGGTTGTTGAAGCTCATTGCACCAGACGATTTTGTGTCCGATGCCAGTGTTGGCATTTCCCTCCATCTCGCCTAAATCGCGCATGGTCGCAACGTTCATCTGACATTCATGCACCGCTCTCGCAGTGCGGTGCCTTGTTCGCGCCAATGCGCCGGGTTACCTAGCCGGCATGGGCAAACAACTGATTCCTCCGGAACCATCCGACGTCCAGGAAGTCGCGCTGCGCGACGCGCTGGAGGAGCGCTATCTCGCCTATGCGCTGTCCACCATCATGCACCGGGCGCTGCCGGACGCGCGCGACGGACTGAAGCCCGTGCACCGGCGCATCCTTTACGGCATGCGCCTGCTGCGGCTCGAGCCGGGAACCACCTTCAAGAAATCCGCGAAAATCGTTGGCGACGTGATGGGCAATTTCCACCCCCACGGCGACCAGGCGATCTACGACGCGCTGGTGCGGCTCGCCCAGGATTTCGCCGCACGCTATCCGCTGGTCGACGGGCAGGGCAACTTCGGCAATATCGACGGCGATAACCCCGCCGCCATGCGCTACACGGAATCGCGCATGACCGAGGTCGCGCGGCTCCTGCTCGATGGCATCGACGAGGATGCCGTCGAATTCCGGCCGACCTACGATGGCCAGTCGACCGAGCCTGCGGTACTGCCGGGCGCATTTCCCAATCTGCTCGGCAACGGATCGCAAGGCATTGCGGTCGGCATGGCGACGGCGATCCCGCCGCACAACATCCGCGAAATCTGCGACGCGGCGCTGTTCCTGATCGACAATCCGAACGCGCGCGCCCGCACGCTGGTCAAGAACTACATGCCCGGCCCGGATTTTCCGACCGGCGGGCTGATTGTCGACCCGCGTGCCACCATCGAAGAGGCTTACGCCACCGGCCGTGGCTCGTTCCGTGTGCGCGCGCGCTGGAAAAAGGAAGACACCGGCCGCGGCACCTACCTGATCGTCATCACCGAAATTCCATGGCTGGTGCAGAAGACCCGCCTGATCGAGCGAATGGCGGAGCTGTTCAACGACAAGAAGCTGCCGCTGGTCGCCGAATTCCGCGATGAATCGACCGAGGACGTGCGCGTCGTCATCGAGCCGAAATCGCGCACCGTCGATCCCGGCATCCTGATGGAATCGCTGTTCAAGCTGACCGAACTGGAAAGCCGCATCCCGCTCAACATGAACGTGCTTTCCAAAGGCAAGGTCCCGAAGGTCATGGACCTGGCCGAGCTGATCAAGGAGTGGCTCGACCATCGCCGCGACGTGCTGGTTCGCCGCTCCAAGAACCGCCTGGCGCAGATCGAGCACCGCCTCGAAGTCCTGGGCGGCTTCCTGGTCGCCTATCTCAACCTCGACAAGGTCATCAAGATTATCCGCAACGAGGACGAGCCCAAGCCCGTCTTGATCAAGGCCTTCAAGCTCTCCGACGTGCAGGCCGACGCCATCCTCAACATGCGGCTGCGCAACTTGCGCAAGCTCGAGGAGATGGAGATCAAGCGCGAGAACAAGGATCTGCGCGAGGAAAAGACCGGCCTGGAAAAGCTGATCCGATCCGACAAGGAGCAGTGGAAGACGGTTGCCGGCCAGATCAAGGAGGTGCGCGAGAAGTTCAACAACAAGACGCCGCTTGGCAAGCGCCGCACCGACTTCGCCGAAGCGCCCGAGCACGACGAGGCGGCGATCGAAGAGGCGATGGTGGTGCGCGAGCCGATCACCGTCGTGGTCTCGGAGAAGGGCTGGATTCGGGCGCTGCGCGGCCACCAGGCCGATCTGTCCGGGGTGGCGTTCAAGGCTGACGATGGGCCGGCCTTTGCATTTCCGGCCGAGACCACGTCGAAGATCCTGGCGTTTGCCAGCAACGGCCGCTTTTACACGGTCGATGCGTCCAAGCTGCCCGGCGGCCGCGGCCACGGCGAGCCGATCCGGCTCTATGCCGACATCGAGCAGGACGGAGAACTGGTGTCGGTGTTTCGCTATCAGGGCGGGCGGAAGCTCCTGGTCGCGAGTAAGTCCGGCCGCGGCTTCGTGGTGGCCGAGGATGAATGCCTGGCCAACACCCGAAAGGGCAAACAGGTGCTGAACGTAAAGCCGCCCGACGCCGCGCGCGCGGTTGCGCCGGTCGAAGGCGAACTGGTGGCTGCGGTCGGCGAGAACCGCAAGATGGTGATCTTCGGGCTCGATCAAGTGCCGGAGATGGGGCGCGGCCGCGGCGTGCGCCTGCAACGCCACAAGGACGGCGGCCTGTCCGACGTCACGACCTTCAAGGCGGACGACGGGCTGCGGTGGATCGGCGAGGGCGGCCGGACCTCGAACCTCTCCATCAAGGAGCTCGCCGCCTGGCGCGGCAACCGCGGCGACGCCGGCCGCGTGCGCCCCGACCGCTTCCTCGCCAATCTTAAATTCGGCAGGCCCCCAGAAAACGGCAACGGCAAGAACGGCAACGACAAGAACGGCGGCGGCGAGGCGAAGTAAGCCGCGCTTTGTCACTGCGCCGGGGCGCCGAACGTGCGCCCCGAACGACGCTCGGCGTCAGCTCACCACAAAGACGATGGAGCGATCGGACTTTTCCAGGATGGCGGTTGCGGTCTCGCCAAAGAACAGCTTTTCGCCGGGCCGGCGCTCCACTCCCATGACGATCAGGTTGTGCTTGCGCTTGGCCATCTCCTTGAGGATGGCCTCGTCGGCGAGCTTTTCGGCCCGCACCGCGGTGCGCGCATCGACGTCATAGGCTTCGGCGAGCACCACCACGTCCTTGAGAATGCCGTCCGCCCGGCTGCGCGGACGTTTGATGTTGCCGGGGGGAGCAACGTACAGCGCGGTGATCGGCGCGTGGCTCGTTCGCGCCATGGCGATCGCCACCTCGGCGGCGCGCCGCGACGTCTCGGTGCCGTTGACCGGCACCAGGATGCTGAGCGCGGCCGACGGGTCGTTGAGCAGCCCGTCGCGCGCATCGACGATGATGAGCGGACCGTCGAAACCGGCGGCAAGCTGGCGGATGTTGGCATGGAACGCGGTGTTGTCGCGAACCGTGGTCTTGTCGAGGCCGACGACCAGGAGGTCGTAGCCTTTCTCCGCCTCCTCGGCGACCACCTTGGTTTCGGTGGTGGCGTTGGCAATGACGGTGACGTCGAGCTTGGCGTCGGACTTGTCCTTTTTCGGCTGGCGTCGCTTGATCTCCGCGGCGGCGTCCTTGAGGATTTGCGCGGCGATTTCGGCACGCACCTTGGCGCGCTGCTCGTCGGCCGCGGCTTTGTCGTCCGCTTGCTTGGTTTCGGATTTGCCGTCCGATTTCCTGGCGGCGGTGATGTGCATGATCGTGGTCGGCATCGAGCGGGTGCCGGCGATCATGCCGGCGACCCGCGAGCCGAACTGGCCGTTGGCGCTGTCGTCGACCGCGACCAGCAGACGTTCGAGGTTATGGACAAAGCCCCTGGCCTCCTGCGCCTCGCGTTCGAGCCGCTCCTTTTCCTCCTTGCGAAGCGGCAAGCGGCTGAGCGCCCAACGAAGCGTCGGCGGCATCGCCAGCGTCGTCAGGATCGCCATCGCCACGATCATCGTGAACAGGTCCTGGCTGAGCGCGCCCATCGACAGGCCGATGGTTGCAACGATCACCTCGGTGGAACCGCGCGCGTTCATGCCGGTCGCGAGCGCCAACGCCTCGCGCCGCGTCAGTCCACCCAACGCGCCGCCCACGAAAGCGCCGCCGAACTTGCCGATGGTGGCGATGGCGATGAGGCCGAGGGTCATGAACAAAAGGTAGGGATCCCTGAGTACGGTCAGATCGGCGCTCAGTCCCGCGGTGCCAAAAAACACCGGCATGAAGAAGGCGATGATCAGCCCGCGCAATTGCTCATCGATGTGGCGTGTCAGGATCGGCAACTCACCGACCAGGATGCCGGCAACGAAGGCGCCGAGCACGGAGTGCACGCCGATCAAATGCGTGGTGAATGCCATCGCGCCCATGATCAACAGGATCACGGTGATGACAGCAAACTCGCTCACGAACGTGTCGTTGACCCAGCGGATGATGAGCGAGACCAGTCTGCGGCCGATGGTCAGGCTGAACGCCATGAACGCCAGCGTGCCGACGACGCTCTTGGCAATGCTCAGCGGATCGACCTGGCCTTGCATGGCGAGCCCGAAGATCACGGCGATGATGATCCAGCCGATGGTGTCGTCGACGATGGCGGAGCCCAGGATCACCTGTCCGACGGTGCGCCGCAGGAAATTCATCTCGCGCACCACGGTCGCGACGATCTTCACCGAGGCGATCGACAGCGCGGTACCGAGGAATAGCGAGGTGATCAACCGCTTGCTGGGGTCGGGCAGTATCGAGTTCGGGCAGAAATTCGCCGAGCGCAAAACCGCAAGCGAATGGCACGACGATGCCGGCGACCGACGCCGAGATCGACGCGCGGCTGCTGGCGCGCACCAGCTTGAGGTCGGTTTCCATGCCGGTCATCAGCAGGATCAGCAGCACGCCGAACTGCGCGATGGCGTCGAGCATTGCCTTCTGCTCTTTGGCGGCCGGAAACAGCGCGTGCTGAAGATCCGGGAAGAGGGCGCCGAGTAGCGAGGGGCCCAGCACCAGGCCGGCCATCAATTGCCCCATCACGGCGGGCTGACGCAGGCGCAGCAAGGCTTCGCCCAGGAGCCGTCCGACCAGCAACAGCGTCATCAGCTGCAGAACGAACACCGCTTCCGAGGGGCCGTGGGACGGCTGGTCGGCCGCAACGGCCGGAGCGACCAGCAGGCAGGCCCCGGCCGCGCCGGCGACCAGGCCCGCCGCCGCCGGTGAAAGCGTTGAATTTCGCTGCGCCATGCCCTCCCGGCCCTCTGCCGCTCCGTCAGACCCCCCATTGGGCGTCGGACAAATCCCTGCGTCCGGCAGAGTTCCAACCGATTGCAATTGCAAATTATTCGCAATAGGCTAATTTGTTGCATTGGAAACTTTGTGGTGGACGGAATGCTGATGCCGGCGGGGGAGCAGGACGTGGGCGGCGGCTGGCGCCGCAAACGGGAACGGCCGTCGCTGTCGGAGGTATTCGGCTCGATCGCGACCAAGCCCTCCGGATCGTATGGCCGCAAGCTCGTGGCGTTTCTCGGGCCCGGCTATCTGGTTGCCGTCGGCTACATGGACCCGGGCAACTGGGCGACCTCGCTCGCCGGCGGCTCGAAGTTCGGCTACGCGCTGCTCAGCGTCGCGCTGCTGTCCAATCTGATGGCGATCCTGCTGCAAGCGCTGTGCGCCCGGCTTGGCATCGGCGCCGGCCGCGACCTCGCCCAGGCTTGCCGCGACGCATTTCCGCGCGCGGTGTCGTGGCCGCTCTGGGTGCTGGCCGAGATCGCGATCTGCGCCACCGATCTGGCGGAGGTGATCGGGACCGCGATCGGCCTCAATCTTCTGTTCGGCATTCCGCTCGAACTCGGCGTGCTGATCACCGCCCTCGACGTGTTCATCATTCTCTGGCTGCAAAATCTCGGCTTCCGCTGGATCGAGGCCTTCGTGGTCACGCTGCTCGGCGTGATCACCGTCTGCTTTGCGATCCAGATCGCCATGGCCGATCCGGACTGGGGCGCGGTGATCCGCGGGTTTGCGCCCACCACGCAGATCGTCAGCAATCCCGAAATGCTCTACCTCGCGCTCGGCATCCTCGGCGCCACGGTGATGCCGCACAATCTTTATCTGCATTCCGGCGTGGTGCAGACGCGCCGCTTCGGCAGCAGCATCGAGGACCGGCGCGAGGCCATCAATCTGGCCACCGTCAATTCCACCATTGCGTTGATGTTTGCGCTGTTGATCAACGCCTCGATCCTGATCCTGGCGGCGGCGACCTTCAATAAGATCGGCAAGACCGACGTCGCCGAGCTCGATCAGGCGCACTCGTTCCTGGCGCCGCTGCTCGGCTCGGCCATCGCGCCGACGCTGTTCGGCATCGCGCTATTGTGCTGCGGATTGAATTCGACCGTCACTGCCACGCTGTCCGGGCAAATCGTGATGGAGGGCTTTCTCGACATCCGGCTGCCGCCCTGGGCGCGGCGCCTGATCACGCGCGGCATCGCGATCGTGCCGGCGGCGATCGTCACGATCTGGTATGGCGAGAAGGGCACGGCGCAACTTCTGATCCTGAGTCAGGTGATCCTGAGCTTGCAGCTGCCATTTGCGATCGTGCCGCTGGTCATGTTCACCGCCGATCGCCGCAAGCTGGGCGAACTGGTCGCGCCGCGCTGGGTGACCGCGCTGGCGGCATTGACCGCGGCCGTCATCATTGCGCTCAACGTCAAGCTGCTGGTGGATTTGGCGACGGGCTAGCGGCTCACGGAACCCGCGACGCTTGTGCAGCACGACGGATGGCAGCGGGTTTCCGTTTCCCGACGCCGCCATTCCGCTCTAAGAAGGGAGCGCTGGCCGAGCACAATTCCGCAACATCGGCCTGTCACGCGGACGTGGGACGACGGGCGGCATGGCTCGCGTAAGGGGCGCCTGGATACTCGGCCTGAGGATGTTCGCCTCAGGCGTTGTCGTGTTGGCGGGCGTTTCGGCAGCCTCGGCGCAGCCGTGGTGGAATTCGCTGCAGTACGACCAGCCCGAGGTCGAGGACGGCCGGCCGGTGCCGTCGATCGCCAGCAGCTTGCCGAATAAAGGCGATCCGGGCGGCTACCGCAAATGGTTGGGCGAGCGCGGCGTGGTCTATGGGCTGGAGTACACCAACGACCTCCTGTCCAACGTGCGCGGCGGCACCCGAACCGGCACCATCGACCAGGGCAAGCTGCACGGCATCCTGACCGTCGACTTCGGCAAGCTTGCCGGCTGGAATGGGCTTTCGCTGTTCGCCAACATTTTCCAGATCCACAACACCGGCCGCATCCGCCGCGACTATGTCGGTGGCGTCAACACCATCGCGGCGATCGAAGCGGTGCCGACGACGCGACTGTCGGAGCTCTGGCTCGAACAGAAATTCGCCGGCGGCGCGGCGAGCGTAAGGGTCGGCCAGCTCGCGGCCGACGCCGAGTTTTTCTACAGCGAGCTCAGCACGCTGTTCCTGCAAAGCGATTGGCCGACCATCGCGGCGTTAAATCTGCCAAGCGGCGGCGCGGCCTATCCGCTGTCCACCCCGGGCGTCCGGTTCATGGTCAGGCCGATCAGCAACCTCTGGCTCCGGCTCGCGGTGCTCAACGGCGACCCGGCCGGGCCCGGCCTCGGCGATGAGCAGCTCCGCAACCGCTACGGCCTCAACTTCCGTGTCAGCGATCCGCCGTTTGTGATCGGCGAGGCCGAGTACCAGCATAACGGCGGTCAGACCGACAAAGGCCTTGCCACCACGCTCAAGCTCGGCGGCTGGGGTCACTTCGGACAATTCAACGACCAGCGCTTTGCCATCGGCGGCAGGCTGCTGGCCGATCCCACCGACCCGGGCGTGCCGATCCAGCATCGCGGTAATTCCGGCATCTATGCGGTGATCGACCAGCAACTCTACCGGCCGAACGGCGGCAACTCGCAAAGTGGGATTTCGGTGTTCAGCCGCATGTCGCTGAGCCCGTCCGACCGCAATCCGATCGACGCCTATATCGACGGCGGCATTGTATTCGCGGGATTGATCCCGCAGCGGCCCAACGACCGGTTCGGCGCGAGCGTGATCTATGCGCGCTTCTCCGACCGCGCGCGGGCGTTCGATCGCGACATGATTGCGTTCACCGGCCTGCCGGGGGTGGTGCGCGACTTCGAAGCCAACCTGGAGTTCACCTACCAGGCGCAGATCATTCCCGGCTGGACGGTGCAGCCGGTCGTCACCCGCGTCTGGCATCCCAATGGCGATGCGAGTCGCAACGCGTTGGTGACCGGCGTGCGATCGGTCTGGCGCTATTGAACGCGGAGACTGCAGCGCTCGTTAGAGCATGATCCCGAAAAGTGGGAACCGGTTTTCGGAAAAGATCATGCTCAAACAAAGAAGCTAGAGTCGGATCCGATTCAATTGAAACGGATCCGAACTCTAGTCGTCGAAGCGCGTCCAGCCGTCCGGCAACAGGCGTTCCTGCGGCAGGAAGCGCGCCTTGTAATCCATCTTGCCCGAGCCGCGGACCCAGTAGCCGAGATAGACGTAGGGCAGGTTGATCTTCTTGGCGCGCTCGATGTGGTCGAGGATCATGTAGGTGCCGAGCGAGCGCGCGGCCGCGTCCGGGTCGAAGAACGAATACACCATGGAAAGGCCGTCGCTCAGCACGTCGGTCAACGCCACCGCGAGCAACGACCCGGTACCGCGGCCGTTGATCGAACTGTCGGGGCCGCGTTTGCGGTACTCGACGAGGCGAGTCTTCACATGGCTGTCCTCAACCATCATGGCGTAATCGAGCACCGTCATGTCGGCCATGCCGCCGTCACGATGGCGGTTGTCGAGATAGGCGCGGAACAGGGAATATTGCTCGGAGCTCGGCACCTGCACCCGCATTTCGCCGATGACGTCGGCGTTTTCCGCGCGCACCCGCCGCATGCTCCGGCTTGGCTTGAAATGATCGACGATGACGCGAACCGACACGCAGGCGCGGCAGGTCTCGCAGGCCGGCCGGTAGGCGATCGACTGGCTGCGGCGGAAGCCGCCATGGGTCAGCAGATCGTTCAAGCCCGGGGCGCGGTCACCGACCAGATGCGTGAACACCTTTCGCTCCTCCCTGCCAGGCAGATAGGGGCAGGGCGAAGGCGCCGTCAGGTAGAATTGCGGAGTATCGCGAGAATGCTGGGTCACGTCGTTTCGTCACCTCGGTGGGATCACCCGGCGAATGTGCCACCAATGTCGCCTTGAAATCGTCCGCCGTCAAAGGGGTGGCGGCCCGGTCAGACCCGGCGGCGCGATTCCCGCAACATCGCGGCCCGCGATTCGTTGTTGATCAGCACCGTGCCGACCAGCATGTCATGCAGGCAGCGCCGACGGTCGTTGAACAGCGGCACCAGCAGGACTAACGGGGTGAGCGCCGACACCGTGATCCAGAACACGATGGCGTGGACCGCACCCAGCACGAAATAGGCCGGCGAGCCGTACCAAGTGCGCATCTCGATATCCATGATCCGCATGCCGATGGTGGCGGAGGCCGGGCTGCCGAGCGTGACGCCGTAATAGGCCAGCGCCCAAAGCACCATGGCGGGCCACAGCAAGCCGTAGAACAAAAATCCCAGGCCGAACGTGACGATGCCGACCACGAAGATGAACATCGAGACGAACACGACCGGCAGGGCGAGGATCACGAAGTCGATCAAGAATGCCACCACCCGGCGCGCCAGCACGCCCTCGAACAATTCTGGATTGGCCACCGGGTCGTAGGCGTGAGGCTTGACCTCAATCGAAACGCCGATGCGCTTTGGGTCGCTCGTGGCCATGATTCGAAAGCCTCGCTGCGTCAGCACGGACATGGCCAATCGGGCCGGCGATTGCAAGAGGCGGCGCCGTCTCGGGCCCCGTGGCAGCGGGGCCTGCCAGGTTGATCTGCAACCCACCTATTCGGGCTTCACGCCGGCCTTGCTGACGATGCCCGCCCATTTGTCGATTTCGGCGCGGATATAGTCGCCGAACTGCTTGCCGTCCAACGGCTGCACGATCGCGCCCATTTCGCTCAAGCGCTTGCGCACCTCGGGCGCGGCCAGCACGTCGGCCAACGCCTTCTCGAGCCTCGCCAGCACGGTGGGCGGCGTGCCGGCAGGCGCCACCAGTCCGAACCAATAGGACGCGTCGACTGGATAGCCGGTCTCCGCCATGGTCGGAACGTCGGGCAGGAGTTCGAGTCGGGTCGGTGCCGCGAGCGCCAAAGCGGTCAGCTTCTTCGCCTGGATATGTTGCAGGCTGACGACCGGACTCATGAACATCGTGTTCACATGACCGGCCAGCAGGTCATTGAGCGCGGGCGCGCCGCCACGGTAGGGCACGTGCTGCCATTTGATGTCGGCGGTGCCCGCCAGCATTTCGCCGGCGAGATGGCTCGCGCTGCCGACGCCGACCGATCCGTAGGTGATCGTGCCGGGCTTCTGCTTGGCGGCTTCGACCAGGTCCTTGACGCTGTGGACCGGCAGCGCGCCGTTGGCGACCAGAATGAGCGGGGTGTAGCCGACGAATCCGATCGGCGCGAAGTCCTTCACGCTGTCGTAAGGCATGTTCTTGAACACGCTCGGATTGAGTGCGTGATTATCGTTGATCATCATCAGCGTGTAGCCGTCGGGTTCGGACTTGGCGACGGCTGCGGTTGCGAGCGTGCCGCCGGCGCCCGGGCGCGCCTCGACCACAAACTGCTGCCCCAGCAGACCAGAGAGTTTTTCACCGACGATGCGCGACACCGTATCGAGCAGCCCGCCGACCGGAAACGCGATCACGATCTTGACCGGCCGGGACGGGTAGGCGTCCTGCGCCGACGCCGGCATCGGCACAAGGATCAAAATGAGCGCGAGTAGTGCGGCGAACTTCTTCATGACATTCCTCCCCGCGGGCGTATCCTGCCAAGGATTTCACGAAGTGTTCGGCGAGGGAAGCCGCGATGACCCTGCCCAGCATCACGCTCGCCGACATTGAGGCCGCCCGGCGGGTGCTGGCCGGTCATGTGCTGCGCACGCCGATGTTGCCGGCGCCGCGGCTGTCCGCGCTGACCGGCGCCGAGGTCCACGTCAAATACGAAAATCTTCAGGTCACCAACTCATTCAAGGAGCGTGGCGCGCGGGTCAAGCTCGCTTCGCTTGCGGACAGCGATCGCAAGCGTGGCGTGATCGCCATGTCGGCCGGCAACCACGCCCAGGCGGTCGCCTATCATGCGGCGAGCCTGGGCATTCCGGCGACGGTGGTGATGCCGGTGACGACGCCGTTCGTGAAAGTGGCGGCCACCAGGGCGCACGGCGCGCGAGTGCTGCTGGAAGGCGAGACCATCAGCGAGGCGCACGCGCGCGCCGAAGTCGAGGCGCGCGAGCGGGGCCTGATCTGGGTGCATCCTTATGACGACGCAAAGGTGATCGCGGGGCAGGGCACCGTCGCCCTCGAGATGCTGGAGGAGCGCGCCGATCTCGACACGCTGATCGTTCCGATCGGCGGCGGCGGACTGGTTTCGGGCATGGCGATCGCCGCCAAGGCGCTCAAGCCGGCAATCCAGATCGTCGGCGTGGAATCGGCGCTGTACCCGTCGATGTGGAATGCCATCCGCGACGACAGCCGGCCGCTCGGCGGTGCAACGCTGGCTGAAGGCATCGCGGTGACGAACGTCGGTGCGCTGACGCTGCCGATCATCCGCGCGCTGGTGAGCGACATCCTGCTGGTCGACGAGGAGCACATCGAACGTGCCGTCAACGCCTATCTGACCTTGCAGAAGACCATGGCGGAAGGCGCCGGCGCCGCCGGGCTCGCCGCCATGCTGGCCGCGCCCGGACGGTTCGCTGGCCGCAAGGTCGGGCTGGTGCTGTGCGGCGGCAACATCGATCCGCGGATTCTCGCCTCGGTGATGGTGCGCGAGCTCGAGCGCGACGACCGGATCGTCTCGTTCCGGCTGACCATCGCCGACCGGCCGGGTCTGCTCGGTCAGGTCGCCACCACGCTTGGGCGGCTCGGCGCCAACATCCTCGAAGTCGACCATCGGCGCATGTTCCTGGACGTGCCGGCCAAGGGCGCGCGGCTCGACGTCACGGTCGAAACCCGCGATGCCGCGCATGCCGAGGAAATCCTCGCCGCGTTCAAGGCTGACGGGTTTTCGCCGGTGCGGATTAATCCCGGCGACGCCATGGAATAGCGCTATGCCCGTTTCGGCGCGGCTGGACCTGAGCGTCGTGGATTATTGGACCGTGTGACGCTCGAAGTACTGCGCGTCGGAATCCGGCTTCACCGTCGTCTCGGCCGGGCGCGGCCGCGGCAACGGCACGGCACCGATCGCAACGTGCGCGACCGTAAGACGCGGCTTGCGCGGCGGTATCGGGATCGGCCCCTGGATCGGCTCGCTCGGTTGGATTTCGGCTTGCGGCTCCGGCGCCGGATCGGGAATGGCGGTAGCGGCGGAGGGCGCGGGGGGCGCATCGTTACGGTTGGCCCAGCCGCCCATGGTGGTAGAGCGGGTGTCGGTTGCGGCGCGGAGGGCATCGGCGGCGGGGCTATAACCGGGGCCGCGGCGGACTCCACCTTCGGCGCCGGCGTGGGCGGTGCCGCGGCCAGCGATGCAAAGGCCGGCAGCCCGGGCGTGTAGACCGAATTACTCGAACTGTCGGTCATCCTGTCGGCTATCCGGTCGGTCATGCGCGCCGGTGCCTCCGCCGTAGCGGGATTTCGCGCATCCGACGCCTGGACGTCCGCGGGCGGTGGTGCGGCCGCCAGCACCATCGGCGCCGGGATCATGATTGTGGGTGGCGCAACGAAGGCGCGCACGAACCAGGCCGCCGAGATCACAACGGCGATCACCGGAACCCCGACCGCAACAATCGTCACCCAGCGACGCGGTCGCGGCCGCTCGACTTCAAATGTGTCCGGCAAGTCTTCCATGGCCAGCCCCCGACCAAATACCCGCGGAGGAAAGCGAAAGCTTAGCGCAATTCTAGCGCCGCAGGCACCCCCTTCGAAAGCGCGATCGCGCGCCGGCCCGGTCAGGAGTTTTTGAGTTTTTCGGCGACCCGCGGGGCGAAATAGCTCAAGATCCCGTCCGCGCCCGCACGCTTGAAGGCGGTCAGCGTTTCGATCATGGCCTTGTCGCCGTCGAGCCAGCCGTTTTGAGCCGCCGCCATCAGCATCGCGTATTCGCCGGACACCTGGTAGGCGAAGGTCGGCATGCCGAAGGCGTCCTTGATGCGCCGCAAGATATCCAGATAGGGCAGCCCCGGCTTGACCATGATCATGTCGGCGCCCTCGGCAATGTCGAGCTCGGCTTCGCGCAACGCTTCGTCGGAGTTGCCTGGGTCCATCTGGTAGGTTCGCTTGTCGCCGGTCAGCGTCTTTGCCGACCCGACCGCATCCCGGAACGGCCCGTAGAACGCCGAGGCGTATTTCGCCGTATAGGCCATGATCTGGACGTCGTGGAAGGCTGAGGCATCGAGGCCCTTGCGGATCGCGCCGACGCGGCCGTCCATCATGTCGGAGGGCGCGATCACGTCGCAGCCGGCCTCGGCCTGCACCAGCGCCTGCTTGACCAGCACCGCCACGGTTTCGTCATTGAGAATGACGTCGTCGCGCAATAGCCCGTCGTGGCCGTGGCTGGTGTAGGGATCGAGCGCCACGTCGCACAGCACGCCGACCTCGGGCACTGCTTGCTTGATGGCCCGGATCGCGCGGCAGACCAGATTGTCCGGGTTGAGCGCCTCGCTGCCGTCCTCGTCGCGCAGCGTCGGATCGGTGTAGGGAAACAGCGCGACGCAGGGAATGGTGAGCTTTGCAGCGCGCTCGACCTCGCGCACGATGTCGTCCACCGGCATCCGGTCGACGCCCGGCATGGACGGCACCGGCGCGCGGCGGCCCTCGGCCACGAACATCGGCCAGATCAGATCATTGGTGGTGAGCACGCTCTCGCGCACCATGCGCCGCGCCCATTCGGCGCGGCGGTTGCGGCGCGGGCGGCTGGTCAGATCGAGCGCGGGCGCGGCCTTGTCGCCGGTTTCGACCGGAACGACGCGAACGCGCGATTCAATCGGGCGGCCGTATTTGATGGCCATGAGCAACTCCCCAAAGCTGCGATGTTTTATCCCGTCCGCCGCCCGCCCGCCAGCGCCGGGGCGGTGCTATGGTCGGGCATTGCAGCCGGAGGCTCAAGCCATGCCGCGCCTCGTGCCGATCTGCCGCCTGGTCCCGATCTTGGTTCCGATCTTGGCGATCTTGCTGGCATCGCCCGCGGCGGCCGAGACCTTGCGCGTCGGCAAGTCGACGCTGTCGTCGTTTTCGTACACGCTGCTCGAAGTCGGCATGCATTCCGGCATCTTCCAGAAGCATGGCCTGACCATCGAGTCCTCCGCCTTTGGCGGCGGACCGCGGCTGACCCAGGCGATGGCCGCCGACGCGATCGACATCGGCCTCGATGGCGGCACCGACATGGCGTTGATCGTCAAGGGCGCGCCGATGATGACCATCGCGCCGTTGTCGGGCGCGCCGCTCGAAATGGTGATCAGTGTCAAGGCCGACAGCCCGATCAAGAGCGTTACCGATCTCAAGGGCAGGAAGATTGCCGTGACCGGCGCCGGCACGTTGACGGGCTGGATCACGCGCGAGCTGGTGCGCAGCCTCGGCTGGAGCGATCGCGACGTGACCTATGTGATGAGCTCCAACGTAGCGGCGTCGCGCGCGCTGCTGCAAACCGGCGAGATCGACGCGCTGACCACCGACCTGAGCACCACGCTGGAGAGCGAACGGCTGGGCAAGGAACGGCTGCTCTACAGCTACGGCGACCTGGTGAAAGACTTCCACATGCAGATCATCCTTGCGACCGACAAGGTGATCGCGTCGCGGCCGCAGGCGGTGCGCGCGTTCATGGCGGGATGGCTCGAAACCGTCGCTTACGCCAAGGCGCACAAGGCCGAGACCCTGGCGATCACCCAGAAGGTCCTGGGTTTCCATCCGGATGTGCTGAACCGGGCCTATGACCGCCTGATCGACAATTACTCGACCGATGGCAGGTTCAACCGCCGCGCGCTGGCGGTGCTGGCGCGCTCCTATGTCGAGCTCAAACTGCTCGATCAGGAGCCGGACATGAGCAAGCTCACCACCGAAGAATTTTTACCGAAGAAATAGCGCTGCGCAGCACGATGGACTTTGAGCTTTCCGAAGACCAGCGCGCCTTCCAGGCCACCGCGCGGCAATTCGCCCGCGAGCAGATGGCGCCGAACGCGCGCGCCTGGGACGAGGGCGAGATTTTTCCGGTCGCAGCGCTGCGCGAGGCGGCAGCACTCGGCTTTGGCGGCATCACCGTAAAAGACGACGTCGGCGGCTCCGGCCTGTCGCGGCTCGACGCCACCATCATCTTCGAGGAGCTGGCGCAAGGCTGCACCTCGACCGCGGCCTATATCTCGATCCACAACATGGCGGCGTGGATGATCGACGCCTTCGGCGGCCAAGCGCAGCGCAGGACATTCCTGCCCAAGCTTTGCAGCATGGAGCATTTCGCGAGCTACTGCCTGACCGAGCCCGATTCCGGTTCCGATGCCGCAAGCTTGAAAACCCAGGCCAGGCGCTCCGGCGATCATTACGTCATCAATGGTGCAAAAGCGTTCATCTCCGGCGGTGGCGTGTCCGACATTTACGTCTGCATGGTGCGCACCGGCGGCCCCGGGCCGAAGGGCATTTCATGCATCGCCGTGGAAAAGGGCGCACCCGGGCTTTCGTTCGGCGCGCCGGAGAAAAAGCTCGGCTGGAAGTCGCAGCCGACCGCCATGGTCAATTTCACCGATTGCCGCGTGCCGGCGCAGAATTTGATCGGACAGGAGGGCGACGGTTTCAAGATCGCGATGGCCGGGCTCGACGGCGGACGCCTCAACATCGCGGCTTGTTCGATCGGCGGCGCGCAGTTCTGCCTCGATCGCACCATCGATTACATGCGCGAGCGAAAGCAATTCGGCTCGCGGCTGTCGGAGTTCCAGGCGCTGCGCTTTCGCGTCGCCGACTACGCCACCGAGCTCGAGGCGGCGCGGCTGATGGTGCGTCGGGCCGCGCTCGCGGTTGAGACGCGGGAGCCCGGCGGCACGCGGCTCGCCGCGATGGCGAAGCGGCTCGCCACCGACGCCGGTTTCGACGTGGTCAACGGCTGCCTGCAACTGCACGGCGGCTACGGCTATCTGCGCGACCATCCGATCGAGCGCGTGCTGCGCGATGTGCGCGTGCATCAGATCCTGGAGGGCACCAACGAGGTGATGCGTCTGATCGTCAGCCGGGATTTGCTGGGGAATTGAGGTCCGGGCCGGCGCGCAGCTCGGCCGCGGTTCGCGGCCCGCGCCAACGTCGGATCAGTGCGCCCATCACGCTGACCGGCGGCGCGGTAATCACGCCCGCGACCAGCCGTGCGCCGCCCTTATGCCGCACCAGGTTGAGCTTGCGCTCGTGGAATTGCTCGAGCTCCTTGCGGTGGCCGACGCTGATCACCGCAAGCTCGGGCAGCTTCTCGCCGATCATTGTCATCAGCATGGCTTGGCTGTCGGTGTCGAGTGCGGAGGTGAACTCATCCATCACCACGAGGTCCGGCTTGTCGAGCAGCAGGCGGGCGAAAGCCAAGCGTTGTTTTTCGCCGCCGGACAGCACCTGGTCCCAACTCACGTCCTCCTCGTCGAGCCGCTCGACGACGTGACCGAGGCCGACTTGCTCCAGCGCCTCGCGTAGCGCGGCATCGTCGATGGTGTCGGCCGCCTGCGGATAGGCGGCGGCGCGCCGCAGCGTGCCGAGCGGGATGTAGGGCCGCTGCGGCATCATGAACAGCTTGGCGCCGGGCTTGAGCTCGATCTCGCCTTCGCCCCACGGCCACAGGCCCGCGATCGCGCGCACCAGCGTGCTCTTGCCCGAACCGGAGTCGCCGGCCAGCAGCACCTTCTCGCCGACTTTGACGATCACATCGGCGTCGTCGATTACCACCGTGCCGTCGGTCAGCTCGACCTTGACGTCCTTCAATCGAATCGCGGCTTCGCCGGCGTCGCGCCGCTGGATGGTGCCGACCTCGGCCCGGTCGAGATGGTCGAGCGAGATCATCAGATTGGCAACGCGGCGGGCCGAGGCCGCGAACTCGGCAAGCCGCGGATAGTTGTCGACGATCCAGTTGAAGGCATATTGCACCTGGATGAACGCCGCGGTCGCCTGCATTACCTGACCGAGCGTCATGTTGCCGGCGAGGAATTTCGGCGCGCACAGGATCACCGGAATCACCGAGGCGATGATGAAATTGCCGTGCGAGACGAACTGGGTCCGCATGTACTGGCCGGCAAGCTTGGCCCACGCGCGCATCACATTGCCGAGCAGCTTGGCGAGGCCGGCGCGCTCCTCCTTTTCGCCGCCGAGAATGGCGATGCTCTCGCCGTTCTCGCGGAGCCGGGTGAGCGCGTAGCGGAATTCGGCTTCCGACTGGTTTTTCTGCTCGGCGGTCGGCACGAAGCTTCGGGCGATCAACAGCATGCCGCCGCTGATGATCAGGCAATAGATCACGACCGCAATGACCAGATAGCCGGGAATGTGCCATTGCGCGCCGTTCCACTCCGTCGTGAGGTCGCCGCCGACCGACCACAACACGCCGATGAAGGTCGCCGAGGTCAGGAACGCGCTGATGATGCCGGTGGCGAGATCGACCGGCGCCTCGGTCGCGACCCGCATGTCGTCGGTCAGGCGGCCTTCCGGGTTGGCGTGATCGCCGGCGATCAGGTTGAGCTGGAAATAGCGGCCCTTGTCGAGCCAGCGGTCGCCGACCTTCTCGGTCAGCCAGGCGCGCCAGCGCCGCTGCAGGCGCATCCGGCACCAGACCACCGTGACCGCGATGACGATGCTGACCACCGCGAGCGGCGCGAACAGCATCGATTGGTAGAGCACGATCGCGCTGTCCTTCTTCTCCAGCGCGTCGAAGATGTCGCGATTCCAGACGTTCAGCCGGTATTGGACGACGAGCTGCGCCACCACCAGCGCCAGCAGGCTGCCGGTCATCAGCCAGGCGACGCGGCGCTGATCGCCGGTCCAGAACTGCCGGGCCGACGACCAAAAGCGCCGCACCAGAGCCTTTTGCTGCTGGCGGTCTGGAATGAGTTGCTTCATAGGGGCGACACCTCGACCCCAAATAACGCCCGAAGCCTTGGAATGGTTCGCATCGTCGGCGCGCGGATTTTGGGCGCGGCCGATAGAACGCGTTGAAACTGATCGATTTCCCCGTTAGCTCTGGCTCGTGAGCGAGCCCCAATCCGAAATCCTGTTCGAGCGCCGCGGTGCGGCGGGCCTCGTCACCCTCAACCGGCCGCAGGCGCTCAACGCCGTGACGCTCGGCATGGTGCGCGCATTCACGCGGACATTGCTGCACTGGCAGCGCGATCCCGGCAGTCACCCGCGTGATCGTGACCGCAGCCGGCGGCCGCGCGTTTTCGGCCGGCGGCGACATCCGCGCGTTGTACGATCTTGGCGTCGCGGGCAAGCACGCCGAGATGCTCAAGTTCTGGCGCGAGGAATACACCCTCAACGCCATGATCAAGCGCTATCCCAAGCCCTATGTGGCGCTGATCGACGGCATCGTGATGGGCGGCGGGGTCGGCGTGTCGGTGCACGGCTCGCACCGGGTGGCGGGCGACCGCTTCCAGTTCGCCATGCCGGAGGTCGGCATCGGCTTCTTTCCCGACGTCGGCGCGACCTGGTTTCTGCCGCGTCTGCCGGGCGAGCTCGGCGCCTATTGCGCGCTGACCGGCGAGCGGCTCGGTGCAGCCGACAGCGTGCACGCCACGATCGCCACCCATCGGGTGTCATCGGCGCGCTTTGCCGACCTTGCCGATGCGCTGTGCGGCGCGGTCGCGGTCGACGCCACGCTCGCGGCCTTCGCCGAGCCGGTGGCCGACGCGCCGATCGCGGCGCGCCGCGGCGCCATCGACCGGCTGTTCAGCGGCGACCGCGTCGAGGACATTCTCGCCAAATTGGATGCCGCCAAAGGCCCGGACGCGGGCTTCGCTCACGCGAGCGCCGTCGACGATCCGCGCGAAATCGCCGACCTCGCTCAAGCTTGCGCTTGCGCCAGGTGCGCGCCGGCGCAGAAGCCTTGTCATTCGACGCGTGCATGCAGACCGAATTCCGCATAGTGTCGCGCATCATCAAGGGTCATGATTTCTATGAAGGGGTGCGCGCGGTGATCGTCGACAAGGACAACGCGCCGCGTTGGCAGCCCGCCACGCTGCCCGAGGTGTCGGATGCGGAGGTGGCGCGCCACTTCGCACCACTCGGCAAGGACGAATGGATTGCGCCGGAGCTCGACACGCGATGAGCGATCCCTACGCCAGCGATCCGACTCGCACGCTCGAGCCGGTGCAGGCCGAAGGCCGCGACTTGGGCGACCCGCGCTGGACGCGCCGCCTGGTGCTGTTCCTGCGGGTGATGTCGGTGCTGTCGATGGCCAAAGGCCTGTACCATTGGTCGCTGGTCTGCGGCTTCGCCGGAACCGGCGATGGCTTCGAAGCCCAGCCGCTGCCGTGGCAGACCGCGACGGTGTTCTTCGCGGTGATCGACCTGGTCGCGGCGATCGGGCTCTGGCTCGCCGCCGCCTGGGGCGCGGTGGTCTGGCTCACCGCGTCGGTGTCGTTGGCGGCGGTCGAGGTGTTCTTCCCGCAGGTCTACGGCGGTCGCTGGGCGGTGGTGCTGATCGTCGGCGCGCTGCTCGGTGATCTACCTGTTGCTCGCAATTCAATCGGCCCGCGAGCACCCGGCCTGAGCCGGCGCGGCAGCGGCTCCGATCGATCGCCGCTCCGGTGTCGAACTATGTTGGCTCAACCCCAGAGGATCGAAATGAGGATCGAGATGAATCGTCGTCATGTGCTCAAGACCGGTGCGGCCTCGCTCGCCGCGCTGTCGCTCGGCCGTCCGTTCGTTGCGCGTGCCGCCGACTGGCCGACCAGGTCGATCCGCGTGGTCGTGCCTTACGCCGCCGGCAGCGCGACCGACCTCGTGCCGCGCACCGTGTTCGAGCAGGTCGGCCAGCAGGTCGGCCAATCATTTGTGATCGAAAACCGTCCCGGCGGCGGCACCACGGTCGGCTCCGCCCAAGTCAAGCAATCCGATCCCGACGGTCACACCGTGCTGGTGCATTCCAACGCCATCGTCACCGTGCCGGCGATTCAGGCCAACGTGCCGTACGATCCGGTGAAGGATTTCTCCGGTCTCACGCCGCTCGGCAACGTGCCGCTGGTGCTGGTGGTGGCGCCGAGCAAGGGCATCAACACCGTCAAGGAGCTGGTTGCGAAGGCCAAGGCCAAGCCGGGCGAGATCAATTATGCCGCCGCCGGCATCGGCACGCCGCCGCATCTGGCGATGGAGCGGTTTCGCCTGGCCGCGGGCTTCGAGGGCCAGCTCGTGCCGTTCAAGGGCGCGCCAGAGGCGCTGACCGAGGTGATGACCGGCCGGGTCGACATCTATTTCTGCCCGATCACGCCGGCGATTCCACTGATCAAGGACGGCAAGGTGCTGCCGCTTGCGGTGTCGAGCTCAAAGCGCGCGTCAGCGCTGCCCGACGTGCCGACCACGATCGAAGCCGGCGTCGCCGACTCCGATCTCGACTTCTGGGTCGGCGCCTTCGTGCCCAAGAAGACACCGCGTGAGGTGGTCGCCAGGATGCAGGCCGAGATCGTCAAGGCGATCAACAACCCGGCGACCAAGAGCAAGCTGACCACGCTCGGCGTCGAGCCGATGCTCATGGAACCCGACGCGTTCGACGTCCGTATTGCCAAAGAGGCGGATATCGCCATCAAGCTCGCCAAGGCTGCGAACATCCAGTCGCAATAGGCGCTTGCTGGCATGCGCTTGTCGCGTCGCCCCTTCCCCGGCTTTAATCGCCGGAAAGGGGAGAGACCGGCATGTCACGGATCGGCTTCATCGGCCTCGGCAATATGGGTTTGCCGATGGCGCAGAACCTGCTCAAGGCCGGACACAGCGTCCGCGGCTTCGACGTGAGCAAGGCGCAGGTCGACGCATTGGTGGCGAACGGCGGCGAGCCTGCGGCGAACGTCAAGGCGGCCGCGTCCGGCGCCGACGTGGTCATCACCATGTTGCCCGCGGGCACGCACGTGCGCGAGGTCTATCTCAGTGTCGATGGCATACTGGCTGCCGCCGGCGGCGACACGCTGCTGATCGATTCCTCCACCATCGACGTCGAGACCGCCCGCGTCGTCGCCGCGGCCGCCGGCAAGCGAGGGCTTGCGATGCTGGACGCGCCGGTGTCCGGTGGCGTCGGCGGCGCGCAGGCCGGCACGCTGACCTTCATGGTTGGCGGCGCCGACGACGCCTTCGCGCGCGCCAAGCCGATCCTGGATCAGATGGGCAAGACCATCGTGCACGCCGGCGGCGCCGGTAACGGCCAAGCGGCGAAAATCTGCAACAACATGATCCTCGGCGTGTCGATGATCGCAGTCTCGGAGGCGTTCGTGCTGGCCGAGAAGCTCGGCCTCGACGCTCAGAAGCTGTTCGACATCTCGTCGAAGTCATCGGGGCAATGCTGGTCGATGACGGCCTATTGTCCGGTGCCCGGCCCGGTGCCGACGTCGCCCGCCAACCGCGACTACAAGGCCGGCTTCACCGCCGCGATGATGCTCAAGGACCTCAAGCTCGCGCAGGATGCCGCCACGGGCGCCGGCGCCAAAACGCCGCTCGGCGCCGACGCTGCCAAAATCTACGAGCAATACGTTGCGAGCGGGGAGGGGCCGCGCGACTTTTCCGGCGTCATCCGTTTCGTCCGGGGTGCCTGATCCGGAACCCGATGGAACTTTTTCCGGGCATCGCCGTTGTGAAGTCCAGAAATTTTGCGGAATTGCATCGGGTCCGGGAGATGATCGCATGGCCATGCCTGCGGTGCCGTTGCCGGCTGGGCGGAAAGTGCCCTGCGAGAAATGTCCGCTGCGCGGGCGCGAGGTGCTGCGGGAATTTTCCGCCAAGGAGGTCGAGTTCGTCGCCAACTTCAAGTCCGGCGAGCTGAACATCGAAGCCGGCACCAACGTCCTGTTGCAAAGCACCAACAGCGCCCACCTCTACACCGTCCTGTCCGGCTGGGCGTTCCGCTACAAGACGCTGCCGGACGGCCGGCGGCAAATTCTCAACTACGCGATGCCGGCCGACCTGCTTGGGTTGCAAGGCTCGGTTAATGACGAGATGCAGCATTCGGTCGAAGCGCTGACCGACATGATGCTGTGCGTCTTCCCGCGCGAGAAGCTTTGGAGCCTTTACACCGATTTCCCGACGCTGGCGTTCGACGTCACCTGGCTCGCGGCGCGCGAGGAGCAAATCCTCGACGAGCATCTGCTGGCGGTCGGCCGCCGCTCGGCGATCGGGCGGCTGGCCTATCTGCTGCTCACGCTGTTCCAGCGGGCCGAGGAGGTCGGGCTGACCAAGGACAATGCGATCCAGTTTCCGTTCACCCAGCAGCACATGGCCGACACGCTGGGCATGTCGCTCGTGCACACCAACAAGACGCTCAAGCGGCTGATCGCAACCAAGGCGGTGCGCTGGAAGGATCGCGTGTTCGAAATCATCGACCGCGCGGCGCTTGCGCAAATTGCCGATTATGAGGCGCCGAAGCAGCGCGCGCGTCGGCCGTTCATCTGACCGGTGCCCGACACCCCGCCGTTCTGTGTCAAACTTAATAGCCGCGGTTCCCTGGCCTGCCTTACTTTGCCGCGCCGCAGGGGGAATCGATGCCATTCGTATTTACCGACTGTCCCATGACCGGACAGCCAATCGACACCGGGATCGAGATCGACGAAGCATCGTTCGCGCGGCTGCCGAGCTTCATTGGCAAAATCTTCTGCCCGCATTGCCAACAAGAGCACGGCTGGACCAAGGACAAGGCCTGGGTCTCTGACCGCAAACCGCAGCCCTAGAAGGTTTCTTGTTTGAACATGATCTTGGAGGGCGCTTTTGCGGGGTTTTTCGCGCCCGGAGAGTCAACGCAAAATAAAGAAGGCGTCTCGTATTTAAACAACAGAGACGATTTACTATCGCACATAAACCTAATCTTTATTCTACAATTTAAGCCGATCTTCAGCGCTGATCACTATGGTGACGCCTCACGACGGGAAAACAGGGCTCGTCGTTGCGTACAAAAAATATACGGGAAGGCGTCATGATGAAGACCGTTGTCAAGACGGTCGAACCCGCCGATCGACAGGCGAAGTTCGACCATATCCGACCGCTCTATCTCGATGCCTTGACGCTCGTTGAGCGGCTGCATCGGCGTTTGCTGGACGTTATCAAGGACGAGTTCGATCGCCGCGGCCGCTCCGACATCAATTCGGTGCAGGCGCTTCTGCTCTACAACATCGGCGACAAGGAATTGACCGCCGGTGAGTTGCGCACGCGCGGCTATTACCTCGGCTCGAACGTCTCCTACAATCTGAAGAAGCTCGTCGAGATGGGCTTCCTCGACCACCAGCGCTCGCGCGTCGACCGTCGCTCGGTGCGCATCCGCCTCACCGACCAGGGTCGCGAGGTTCGCGACATTGTCGAGGGCCTCTACCAGAAGCACGTGCGGACGGTGGAGCAGGTGGGCGGCATCAGCGCCGACGAGTTCGCCACGCTGAACAAGTCGCTGCACCGCCTTGAGCGCTTCTGGACCGACCAGATCCTCTATCGGCTGTAGGCGCAGAACCGCGACCAAGACAACTTCCGCCGCCGCCAAGCCCCCGGTCCTCTGCCGGGGGCTTGGTGCGTTTGCGGTCGGGATTCGGTGTCCGTTCGTCACAAATTCGCCCCGCCGCGGGTCGTACCCGACGCTCGGGGATGGCGTCGTTGGGGCTTGTCGAGCCGCCACCGACGGCCTTCTAATGCCATAGGCCGGTATCGAGATTCGGGGACGTGATGATCAAGCCGCCAGACCGCCTGCCGCACCGGCGCGCCTTCCTGCGCCGGCTTGCCGGCGCCACCGCGCTCGCGGGCGGTGGCCTGCTCGCCTCGCGCGCCTTCGCCCAGGATGCCGCGCTCGAGGCGCTGATCGACCAAAATCTCAACAACGATTCCGGCCAGACCTTCGATTCCGGCTCGCGCACCATCCAGATGCCGAAGGCGTCGCTACCGACGCTGTCGCCGGCGACCGTCCAGCACACCGAACAGGCGATTCAGTCGTTCGAAGCTATCGTGGCGCGAGGCGGCTGGCCCGAGATCAGCCAGATCGATCGCGCCCGCGTCGGCGCCCGCCATCCGACCGTGCCGGCGCTGCGCCAGCGCCTGATGGTGTCCGGCGACCTCGACGCCAACGCCGGTGTCTCCGACGTCTACGATTCCTATGTCGAGGCCGGCGTCCGGCGCTTCCAGGCCCGCCATGGCTTGTTGGTGGACGGCATCGTCAAGGGTCAGACCGCCAAGGCGATGAATGTGCCGGCCGTGGTGCGGCTCGCGCAGCTGCGCACCAATCTCGTTCGGCTGCGCAGCATGAGCGGCAATCTCGGCAACCGTTTCGTGGTCTGCAACATCCCGGCCGCGCGCATCGAGGCGATCGAGGGCGGCGTCGCGGTTTCCCGCCACACCGCCGTCGTCGGCAAGCCCGACCGGCCATCGCCCGACATCAACTCCAAGATCGTCGAGATCAACTTCAATCCGTACTGGACCGTGCCGGCATCGATCGTGCGGCGCGATCTCATTCCCAAGATGCAGGCCGAGCCGGATTATCTCGGCAACAACCGTATCCGCATCTTCGATCCGCGCGGCAACGAGCTGACGCCCTCGCAGATCAATTGGTATTCCGAGGAAGCGACCAATTACATGTTCAAGCAGGATCCGGGCGATCTCAATTCGCTGGGCTCGATCCGCATCAATTTCCCGAGCAAGGACGGCGTCTACATGCACGACACGCCGCTCAAGAATTTGTTCGGCGAGGACATGCGCTTCCATTCCTCGGGCTGCGTGCGGGTGCAGAACGTGCGCGAGCTGGTCAATTGGCTGCTGGTCGAGACGCCGAACTGGTCGCGGGTCGAGATCGACGACGTGATCAAAAGCGGCGAGCGCAAGGACGCAAGGGTGATCCGGCCGGTGCCGCTCTACTGGGTCTACATCACCGCCTGGGCGACGCCCGACGGCGTCACCCAGTTCCGCGAGGACATCTATCACCGCGATGGACTTGGCTCGGTCGCGACCACCCAGCGCGGCTGAGCCCGCCGTTGCTAGCTAGGTGCCGACGGACGCCGTCCGATCCTGCACCGCTTTTCGCACCGCCGGCGCGACTTTCGTTCCGAATAGCTCGATCGAGCGCATGGTCTTCGCGTGCGGCATGGTGCCGACGCTCATCTGCATGAGATAGCGTTGGTGGCCCAGCGCCTCGTGCTGGAGCAGGATTTTATCGACCACCTCCTGCGGGCTGCCGACCGCAAGGTGTCCGCGCGGGCCGCGCCCGGCGTCGAACTGCGCGCGCGTCGTCGGCGGCCAGCCGCGCTCGCGGCCGATATGGGTCATCTGCGCCGCATAGCTCGGGAAAAATTCGTCGGCGGCCTGCTGCGAGGTGTCGGCCACATAACCGTGGGTGTTGACGCCGAGCGGTAATTTGCCGGCGTCGTGCCCGGCTTGCTGAGCGGCTTGGCGAAAAATATTCACGAACGGCGCAAAGCGCTCCGGCATGCCGCCGATGATGGCGAGCGCCATCGGCAGATTGAGGGAACCCGCGCGAAACGCCGATTGCGGATTACCGCCGACCGCGACCCAGATCGGAATCTTGTTTGGACTGCGCGGATAGATGCCCTGATCGCGCAGCGGCGCGCGGTGCGCACCCTGCCAGGTGACGCGCGGGTTGTCGCGGATCTTCAGCAGCAGCTCGAGCTTTTCCGCGAACAGTGAATCGTAGTCGTCGAGGTCATAGCCGAACAACGGGAACGATTCGATGAACGAGCCGCGCCCGGCCATGATCTCGGCGCGGCCGCCGGAGAGCAGGTCGAGGGTTGCGAACTGCTCATAGACGCGCACCGGATCGTCGGAGCTCAGCACCGTGACGGCCGTGCTCAATTTGATGCGTTTGCTGCGTTCGGCGGCCGCCGCCAGCATCACGATCGGCGCGGAACCCAGAAAATCGGGCCGGTGATGCTCGCCGATGCCGAATATTTCGAGGCCGACCTGGTCGGCCAGCGCGACCTCTTCGATCAGGTCGCGCAACCGCTGCGCCGGATCGAGGACGACCCCGGTCGCCGGGTCCGGGGTGTTTTCGACGAACGTATAGACACCAATTTCCATGGGGCGGGAATCCGTTTTGCCGGCCACCGTGCCCGCACTTTGCAAACGGTGTCAAAGTTCGCGCCGGCGGGCTAACATCGCGCCGGTATCAAATCGAGGTAAGGACAAATGGGCGAGCCGGGCGCGATTGATTGCGACGTCCATCCGACCGTGCCGGACAACAAGGCGCTGCTGCCCTATCTCGAGGAGTTCTGGCGCGATTCAATCGTCTCGCGCGGCATCAACTCGCTGGAGACCATCAGCTACCCGACGAAATCGCCGCTCGCCTCACGGCCGGAATGGCGCGACAAGAGCGGCTATGCCGCAACCGATCCCGAGCAGCTCGCCGGTCAGGTGTTCGGCCGCTGGCAGGCCGGAACCGCGATCCTCAACTGCATCTACGGCGTGCACCTGGTTTACAGCGAGGACATGGCGAAAGCCTTTGCCAGCGCGGTTAACGATTGGCTGGTCAAGGAATGGCTCGACCGCGACAGCCGCCTGCGCGCCTCAATCGTGGTGCCGATGCAGAATGTCGAATATGCGGTCGACGAGATCGAGCGTTGCGCCAAGGACAAGCGCTTCGTCCAGGTGCTGGTGATGGCGATGCAGGAGGTGCCGCTCGGGCGCCGGCATTTCTGGCCGATCTATGCGGCCTGCGAGCGACACGGGCTGCCGCTCGGCATCCACGCCGGCTCGGCCTACCGCAATCCGGTGACCGCGCTCGGCTGGCCGACCTGGTACGTCGAGGATTACGCGGCCCAGGCGCAGGGCTTCCAGTCCCAGCTCGCGAGCCTGATCACCGAAGGCGTGTTCGCCAAGCACACCAAGCTGAAGGTGGTGCTGATCGAGTCGGGGGTGACGTGGCTGCCCGCATTCCTGTGGCGGTTCGCCAAGTTCTGGCGGGGCTTGCGCACCGAGGTGCCTTGGGTCGACCGCTCGCCATGGGAGATCGTGCGCGACCATTTCCGTCTGACCATCCAGCCGCTGGACGCGCCCGAGGCGCCCGACATGGTCGAGCGGGCGATCGAGCATCTGCGCTCCGACGACATCCTGCTGTACGCCTCGGACTTTCCGCACTGGCAGTTCGACGGCGACGCCGTGCTGCCGGCCGGCCTGTCGCCCGCGCTCCGGCGCAAGCTCGCGATCGACAATCCGCTCGCGACCTATAGCCGGCTTGCCGGCTGATCCATTCGCAACGCAGGCCCCATCATGGCCAAAGACGTGCTCCTGGTCGGCAGCGTCCCGTTCGACAGCGTCGAGGAGGTGTTCCGTTCGTTCGGCAAGCCACTCGGCGACGCGCTTGTCACCATGCCGGACGGCGAGGTCGGGCCGCGCCGCCACTGGATCAGCCGCGTGCACTATCAGGTGCTGTCCGGCCATGCCGAGCTCGAAACGGTGCGGCGGCCGCAGCCGGAGAATGGCGTCGAGCGCCTGAACCCGCGCAACGCCGCGGACAGCTGGCTGTTCAAGGTGCGTGACGGCGTCGATCGCGTGCGCTTCGGCGAGCCGGGCTGGCGGCTCGGCTATGCGCGTGACGCCATCAACTCCTTTTTCGTGTTCAAGACGCTGCGCGAGAACGGTGAGCTGGCCGGACACCTGCGCTTTCAGGTGTCGCTGCCGTCGGTCAACAGCGCGCTGCCGCCGCGCATCTTCCCGGACCAGAAGGATATCGCCAAAGTCCGGCCGGGCTATCAGGATGCGCTGGCGGCCGAGATCGGCACCATCGTCGCGAAAATCCCGCCCAAGGATCTGGCGATCCAATGGGACTGCGCGACCGAGGTGCAGGACGCCTACGGCGCCGTGCCGGGCTATCCGGCGGAAGGCGGGGTCGAGCGCAGTCTCGACCAGTTCCGCAAGCTGTCGCCGCTGGTGCCGTCCGATGCGCTGCTCGGCTATCACTTCTGCTTCGGCACGCTTGGCGGCTGGCCGCGGTTTGCCCCCAAAGACCTGTCGGCCACGGTCGAGCTCGCTAACGCCACCATCGAGGCGTCCGGCCGCCGGGTCGACTGGATCCACATCCCGATCCTCGACACCGCCGACGACGCGTTCTTCGCGCCGCTCAAGGAGCTTCGTCCGCGAGGCGCCAAGGTCTATCTCGGCGTCGTCCACAATATGGCGCGCTTTGCCGCGCGCATCGCGGCGGCGCGCAAGGTGCTGCCGGATTTCGGGCTGGCGGGCTATTGCGGCTTCGGCCGCATTCCGCCGGGCGACATGCCTGCCGTGCTGAACGAGCATCTGGCGGCACTCAAAGCCGCGGGCTGAGGAAAAGAACCTTACGTTCGCCCCGTGGGGCTGGCGATTCGGGCCCGATCCGGGATTTGTTCGCAAAGCAGGCCTTCCACAGCGGCTTAAGCAGGGCCTTGAAACGTGATACCTTGGAACGTGGTATATTGAACGGGCTTGCGCGCCAGGCGTTGTCCCGAGGCGCAATTTCTGACGCGAAGTCTTGAGGAGAATGCGCGATGAACATGGAAGTCAGAGCGCCTGAGCGCACCCAGAAGACCAAGCTCGACATCATCGACTGCGACTTCCATCCGCGACTGACGCAAGAGCAGTTGCGGCCATTTCTGAGCAATCAATGGTGGAGCTATCTGCAGACCTACGGCAGCCGCCAGCGCCATGGCCAGGCCAAGGGCTACAATTATCCGAAGATCGCACCGCAAGCCTCGCGCCGCGATTCCTGGCCGCCGAACGGCGGGGTGCCGGGCAGCGATCTTGATTTCTGCCGCGAGCAGCATCTCGACTTCTACGGCATCGATGCCGCCATCCTGACGCCGCTTGGGCAATCCAGCGGGCAGGGCGACCAGAACATCGAATTGTCGATCGCGCTGGCCTCCGCCGCCAACGAAGGCCAGCTGGCGCTGTGGACCGACAAGGAGCCGCGCCTGAAGCCCTCGATCATCGTGCCCTACGAGGACGGCGCGGCGTCGGCCGCCGAGATCCGCAAGCGCGCGAGCAACAAGCAGTTCGCGCAGGTGTTCCTGCTGAGCCGCACCTCCGAGGCGGCCGGCCGCAGGCGCTACTGGCCGATCTACGAAGCCGCGGTCGAGGCCGGGCTGCCGGTCGGCATCCACGCCTTCGGCTACGGCGGCTGGCCGCTGACCAACTCGGGATATCCCTCGTTCTACATCGAGGAGATGACCGAGCACGCCACCGGCGCGCAAGCCATGGTCACCTCCATGATCATGGAAGGCATCTTCGAGCGCTGGCCGGACCTGAAGATCGTGCTGATCGAATGCGGCTTCGGCTGGCTGCCATCGCTCGGCTGGCGGCTCGACAAGCACTGGAAGCGCCTCAAGGACGAGGTGCCGCATCTCAAGATGGCGCCGTCGGAATACATCAGGAAGCATTTCTGGGTCACCACCCAGCCGATGGAAGAGACCGAGACGCCGGAACATCTGCAGGACGTCATGAAGTGGATCGGCTTCGACCGCATCATGTTCTCGTCCGACTATCCGCACTGGGACTTCGACGATCCGTTCACGTCGCTGCCGCCGTTCCTCACCGACGAGCAGCGCCGCATGATCTACGCCGGCAACGCGCGCGCGCTCTATCGGCTGTGATGGTTTTTCCGGCTCGTTTCGGACGCGCTGATGGCGTTGCGCCTCGGCCGGCGCACGAGGTGAGTTGATGGCGAAGAAGCACGTCGTTGCCGCCGTCAGCGAAATTCCGCCCGGCGGCCGCAAGCTTGTCACCGCCGACGGTCGCGCCATCGTGGTGTTCAATGTCGGCGGTGAGTTCTTCGCGCTGTCGAACCGCTGCCCGCACCGCGGCGGCAACCTGTCGAAGGGCATGTTGACCGGCCTCGTGCTGTCGGATGGGCCCGGCCAATATCAGTACATCCGGCAGGGCGAGATCATCCGCTGCCCCTGGCACTCCTGGGAGTTCGACATCCGCACCGGCAAGTCCTGGTGCGACCCGGAGACGGTCAAGGCGCGGCGGTTCGGCACCTCGGTGGAGAAGGGCGCCAAGCTGATCGAAGGCCCCTATGTCGCCGAGACGTTCCGCGTCAGCGTCGAAGACGAGTACGTGGTGGTCGAGGCGTAGGCCGTGGCGGAGCAGGCGCCGCGCGAGGTCTATTTCGAGCACATCGCCATTGGCAACGCCGTGAAGGTCACGGCAATCGATAGCGTCACCGCGATCGAAGTCTCGATCATGGGACCCGTGAGCGCGTCGCAGCGCGACCTGGAACGGCTCGCGCTGCAAAAGCTCCTGGCCCGGCTCGCCCGCGAATAGTTGCCGCCGAATCAACCTATTGCGGCTGTGTGCGGCAGCCATCCAACCCTTGGCGGGTCACCGGCCGATATGCTACGCCAAGCCATCCCTGGAGATCCCAATGGCTGTGCCAGAAAGCTCCGCGAAAGCCGTCGCGGATTCCTTGTTCAAAGCGTCGCTTTCCGAAAGCGACCCGGAAATCGCCGAGGCGATCGGGCTGGAGCTCGGCCGACAGCGCCACGAGATCGAGCTGATCGCCTCCGAGAACATCGTCAGCCGCGCCGTGCTGGAGGCGCAGGGCTCGGTGCTGACCAACAAATACGCCGAAGGCCTGCCGGGCCGCCGCTACTACGGCGGCTGCCAATACGTCGACATCGCCGAGACGCTGGCCATCGACCGCGTCAAGAAGCTGTTCGGCGCGGGCTTCGCCAATGTCCAACCGCATTCCGGCGCATCCGCGAACGTCGCTGCGTTCATGGCGCTGATGAGCCCGGGCGACACGTTCCTGGGCTTGAACCTCGCCGCCGGCGGGCATTTAAGTCACGGCTCGCCGGTCAACGTCTCCGGCAAATGGTTCAAGGCGGTGCCCTACGGCGTGCGCCGCGACGACCATCGCATCGATATGGCGGAGCTGGCGCGGCTCGCCGAGCAGCATCGTCCCAAGGTGATCGTCGCCGGCGGCTCGGCCTATCCGCGCGTTATCGACTTCCGTGGCTTCCGTGAAATTGCCGACAGCGTCGGCGCCAAGCTGATGGTCGACATGGCGCATTTCGCGGGCCTGGTCGCCGGCGGCGCGCATCCGAGCCCGTTCCCGCACGCGCATGTGGTCACCTCGACCACGCACAAGACGCTGCGCGGACCGCGTGGCGGCTTCATCCTGACCAACGACGAGGAGCTGGCGAAGCGGATCAATTCGGCGGTGTTCCCGGGGACCCAGGGCGGCCCGCTGATGCACGTGATCGCCGCCAAGGCGGTGGCGTTCGGTGAGGCGCTGCGGCCCTCGTTCAGACTTTACGCGAAGAACGTCGCAGAGAACGCGAAGGCGCTCGCCGAAACCCTTCGCTCCAAAGGGCTGGATATCGTCTCGGGCGGTACCGACACGCATCTCATGCTGGTCGACCTGCGGCCGAAGCGGCTGACCGGCAAGGTCGCCGAAATCGCGCTCGGCCGCGCCCACATCACCTGCAACAAGAACGGCATTCCGTTCGATCCGGAGAAGCCGACGGTGACGTCGGGCATCCGGCTTGGCACGCCGGCCGGCACCTCGCGCGGCTTCGGCATCGCCGAATTCCGCCAGGTCGGCGAGCTGATCGTCGAGGTGCTGGATGCGCTGTCGCACAACGGCACCGAGGAGGACGCGGCGGCGGAGGCCGCGGTGCGTGACAAGGTGAAACGGCTGATTTCCCGGTTCCCGATCTACCCGGACGCATGATCCCGAACGGCGGCACCCGGTTTCGGATCTAGATCATGCTCATCGAGAGGTTGCCATGCGTTGCCCGAATTGCGGCTCGCTCGATACCCAGGTCAAGGACTCGCGTCCGACCGAGGATTCGGCCGCGATCCGCCGGCGTCGTGTCTGCCTGACCTGCAACTCGCGCTTCACCACCTTCGAGCGCGTGCAATTGCGCGAGCTCACCGTGATCAAGCGTAACGGCCGCCGCGTGCCGTTCGACCGCGACAAGCTCGCCCGCTCGCTGTCGATCGCATTGCGCAAGCGGCCGGTCGAGCCCGAGCGGATCGAGCAGATGGTGTCGAAGATCGTGCGCGACCTCGAAGGGCAGGGCGAAAGCGAAATATCCTCGGAAACCATCGGCGAGGCCGTGATGGAGAACCTGCGGACGCTCGACGACGTGGCTTATGTGCGGTTCGCCTCGGTCTACAAGAACTTCCGGGAGCCCAAGGATTTCGAGCAGGCGCTCGCGGAATTGAGCGGCGAGGATGAGGGCAAGCCCGCCAGCACGCGCAAATGACCGCGCCCGAGACAGAAGCCAGGCCGGAACCGAAGCCCGCACCCGCGCCGCCCGATCCGGCGCTGGATGAGCGCTTCATGCGGCTTGCGCTGGCGCTCGGCCGGCGCGGGCTCGGCCACACCTGGCCAAACCCCGCGGTCGGCGCGGTGATCGTCAAAAACGGCGTGATCCTCGGCCGGGGCTGGACCCAGGCCGGTGGCCGGCCCCATGCCGAGACCGAGGCGCTGAAGCGCGCCGGCCGGGCGGCGCGCGGCGCCACGCTCTACGTCACGCTGGAGCCGTGCTCGCACCAGGGCAAGACGCCGCCTTGCGCCGACGCGATCATCCGCGCCGGCATCGCGCGCGTGGTGTCGGCGCTGGAGGACCCCAATCCCGAGGTCGCGGGCAAGGGCCACGCCAAGCTTCGCGACAGCGGGATCGCGGTCGACACCGGCTTGGGCGGCGAGGCGGCGCTGCGCAGTCACGTCGGCCACATCCGCCGCATGCGCGACGGCCGGCCGCAGGTGCTGCTGAAGCTTGCGATCTCGGCCGACGGCAAGGCCGGCCTCCCCGGGCGCAAGCCGGTCGGCATCACCGGCGAGGCGGCGCGCGCCCGCGTGCACCAGATGCGGGCGGAGGCCGACGCGATCCTCGTCGGCATCGGCACGGTGCTGTCCGACGACCCGCATCTGACCTGCCGATTGCCGGGCATGCTGACGCTTTCGCCGGTGCGCGTGGTGCTGGACGCCAAGCTGCGCGTGCCGATGGCGTCATCGGTGGTGGCGACCGCGCGCGAGACGCCGACCTGGGTGTTCGCCGCGCCGGAGGCGTCCGCCATCGCCGAAGACATTCTGCGCGCCAAGGGCGTCGAGGTGGTGCGGGTCGCGGGCCAGGACGGCCGCCTCGACCCGGCCGAGGTGGTGAAGGCGCTGGCCGAGCGCGGCATCACCCGGCTGATGATCGAGGGCGGGCCCACGGTCGCAGCCGCGTTCGTGCGGGCCGACCTGATCGACGAGGCGGCGCTGTTTCGCTCGCGGCAAGCCGCTCGGCGCCGAAGCCATCGACGCGCTGGAGGGTCTGCCGCTCGACGCGCTGAAGCTGAAATCGGTCGCCACCGAGGCGGTCGGCGGCGATACTCTCGAACGCTTCGAGCGGGCCTAGATGTTCACCGGCATCACCACGGATATCGGCGAGGTCGTGGCGATGCGGCAGCAGGCCGAGGGCCTGCGCCGCCTGACGATCGCTTGCGCCTATGCGCGCGCCTCGATCGTGCTCGGCGCCTCGATCGCGTGCTCCGGCGTCTGCCTCACCGTGGTCGAGACCGGCGAGCACGGCGGACGCACCACATTCGCCGTCGACGCCGCGGCCGAGACGCTGCGGATGACGACCGCCGGCACCTGGCGGGCCGGCACCAGGCTCAATCTCGAACGCGCGCTCAAGGTCGGCGACGAGCTCGGCGGGCACATCGTCGCCGGTCATGCCGACGGCATCGCCGAATTGATAGCGCGCGAGGATCCGACCGGGATGGCGCGGCTCAGCTTGCGCGCGCCGCGTCCGCTCATGAGGTTCGTCGCGACCAAGGGGTCGGTCGCGCTCGATGGCGTCTCGCTCACGGTCAACGAGGTCACGGCCGAGACGTTCGCCGTGCTGATCATCCCGCACACCCTGTCGGTCACCACGCTTGGCGCGGCCAAGCCCGGCACCATGATGAATCTCGAGATCGATCTGATGGCGCGCTACGCCGCGCGTCTGATGGAAACCAGGGATTAGTCAGCGCTGGTTCTTGATTGAAAGCGCTTGGCGACAACCGCACTTTCCCTCTCTCCGCATTTGCGTTGCCGAGCGAAGCGACCGGCCAGCGCGAACATTCTGAGAAGAGCCGCGCTGGAACCTTCGGCGGCGTCGAATCACTCGATCTGCGCAATGCCGGCCTTCCGGATGACCTCAGCCCAGCGTGCGGTGTCGTGCTTCATCAGGGCTGCGAGTGCGTCCGGACCCTCGGCCGCGACGTCGTAGCCGAGCGTCGCCAGCCGTTCCTTGACCGCCGGCAAGGCCAGGATTGCGGCGAACTCGCCATGCAGCCGTTCGATCACCGGGCGCGGGGAGCCTGCCCGCGCGAACACCGCGATCCAGGTGGTGACGTTGAAATCGGCAACGCCGGCCTCGATCATGGTCGGCAGCTCCGGCAGAGTGTGCGAGCGCCTGGCGCCGGTGGTGGCGAGCCCGGTCACCTTGCCGGCCCGCACGTGTGGCGCACCGGTGGTCTGCAAATCGAAGAATACCTGGATCTGGCCGCCGATCACGTCGGTCATGGCGAGCGGATTGGCCCGGTAGGGCACGTGACGGATCTCGATGCCGGTCTTCTGCTTGAACAGCTCGGTCGAGAGGTGCGTCGACGTGCCCAGCCCCGGCGACGCGTAGGCGAATTCGTTCGGCTTGGATTTCGCGAGCGCAACGAGCTCGGCGACGCTGCGCGCCGGGACCGCATTGTTGACGACCAGCACGCTCGGAATGCTGCCGATGAAGGTGACCGGCGCCAAGTCCTTGATCGGGTCGTAGCTCATCCGCTTGTACAGGCTTGGCGCGATGGCGACGAAGTTGGCGGCCATCAGCAACGTCGCGCCGTCCGGGTCGGACTTCGCCACCACGTCGGCGCCAATGTTGCCGCCGGCGCCCATGCGGTTCTCAACCACCACCGGCTGCCCGATGCGTTCCGACAGGTGCTGCCCGACCAACCGCGCCAGCGTGTCGCCCGACCCGCCTGGGCCGAACGGCGCGATGAACTTGATCGGTTTGGCCGGCAATGACTGTGCGGTGGCGAGCGAGGGCGCAATGCCGAGCGCTAGCAGTGCGAGGACGACAACGCGCGAAAACAGGTCCATGGCGGGATCCCCCGTGCGGATGCCACCGACCATACTCGCCGAATGTTCGGCCGGGTCAATTGGGGGAGGCGGACAAGGCAACAAGCTGCGCCGGCTCGTAGAGGCTCTGATCTGACCCGAGCCTTACCGGCATCTGCTAGAGCCCGCGCTGAATGCGGACGAGCCGCTCGGCCAGACGATCCACGAGCGGCGCCGGTAGCCGGATCGCGACAATCCGCCATTGCAGCCCGCGCAGGCGCCATTCCAGATCGAAGCGCTCGTCGTCCGGTCGGTCGGCCGGAAAGGAGATCCGATACCGGTCGAGCTCACGGCGCGAATTGCTGAACACCTGCCAGGTGTCGCCGAGCGCACGCGTGCTCAGACCCTGGGCGCTGCTCGGGCGCTCGGCAAGCTCGGGATTGACCCAGCCGCTTTGCAGCAACAGCGCGATGCCCTCGGGCGACATGATTTTGACGATCAGCGGATCGGCAACCGATCCGGTGAGCGCCGCGATCAGGCTGTTGCGGCCGACCGGCGCGCCGGTCAGGCGGCTGTAGGCCTCCAGCACCTGGGCGCTCAGAGAATGGCGGATCGCGAGCGGGTCGAGCGCTTCGGAGATCGCGGTCGCATTGCGTGCTTCGACCGCCCGCGCCAGGGCATAGAGCGCCGTCAGCGGCCAAATAAGCCAGCCGATCCAGGCCAGGATCGCGAGCGCGCCGATCAGGATGGTTTTATGCATGACTTGGCGCCCAACCGAGGGATCATACGTAACAGAACGCCGCAGCATTGCGGCGGGTTCGAGATCGGCGCGCACTTGTTCGCTGGCGGCGCGCTTGCTACTGACGCGGCCTTGAGAGAGGGATCATGGCCGCACCGAAACGAAAACCCAGCACCAAGACCGCCACCAAGACCGCCAAGCCCGCGGGCGCTCGCATTCTGGTGGTCGAGGCGCGCTTCTATCACGACATCGCGGACGCGCTGCTCGCCGGCTGCGCCAAGGCGCTCGACGAGGCCAAGGCGTCCTGGGACATCGTCACCGTTCCGGGCTCGCTCGAGATCGTGCCGGCGATCGCGATCGCCGTCGACGCCGCCGAGAAGCAGAAAAAGCCCTATGATGGCGCGGTCGCGCTCGGCTGCGTGATCCAGGGCGAGACCTTCCACTTTGACATCGTGGCGATGCAATCGGCGCGCGCCTTGCTCGACTTCTCGGTCGAGCGGCGGCTGCCTTGCGGCAACGGCATCCTCACCGTCGACAACGAGGCGCAGGCCTGGGCGCGCGCCCGCATCACCGAGCAGGACAAGGGCGGCGAGGCCGCCCGCGCGACGCTGGCCCTGATCGCGCTCAAGCGGCAGCGGTCGAAACGGTAGCGACCATGGCGAAGGTGGCCGCTCCCCAGCAAGCACGCCGCGCCAACCGACGGGGCGCGGCGCGGCTTGCGGCGGTGCAGGCGCTCTACCAGATGGACGTCGCGGCGACCCCGCTGCACGAGATCCTGGCGGAGTTCGAAAGCCATTGGCTCGGCCGCGAAGTCGAGGGCGACGAATATCTGCCGGCGGAAGCGGCGCATTTCCGTGAGGTGGTCGGCGGCGTGGTCAGCGAACAGCGCAAGCTCGATCCGATGATCGACGCCGCGTTGCAAAAGGGCTGGCCGCTCAAGCGGATCGAGACCGTGTTGCGCGCCATTTTGCGCGCCGGCGCCTACGAGCTCGACCACAAGCCGGACGTGCCGGCGCGCGTGGTGGTGTCCGAATATGTCGACGTGGCGCACGCCTTCGTCGACGCGGACGAGACCGGCATGATCAATGCGGTGCTCGATCAGTTGGCGCGGCAATTGCGCGCCGGCGAGTTCGCCGCGAGCGCGCGATGAAGGCCCGGCGCGAACCCGCCACGTCGATGTCGGGCGAGGACCGGCTTATTGCCCGGCATTTCAAGCCGCTGGCGCGGCATCCCGGCGCGCTCGGACTGATCGACGACGCAGCGACGCTGAAGGTGCCGCCGGGGCACGAGCTGGTGCTGACCACCGACGCCATCGTCGGCGGCGTGCATTTCCTCACTGACGATCCGCCCGCGACGATCGCGAACAAGGCGCTGCGGGTCAATCTCTCCGACCTTGCCGCCAAGGGCGCGATACCGGCGGGGTTTCTGCTCACGCTGGCACTGCCCAAGCGGGTCGGCGACGCCTGGCTGGCGGCGTTTGCACGCGCGCTTGGCCGCGACGCGCAACGTTACGATTGTCCGCTGCTCGGCGGCGACACCGTGACCACGCCCGGGCCGCTGATGGTGTCGATAACGGCGTTCGGCAGCCTGCCGGCCGGCAGCATGGTGCGGCGCACTGGCGCGCAGGTCGGCGACCATGTGCTGGTGACGGGCACGATCGGCGACGCCGCGCTCGGGCTGCAACTGCGCAAGGACCGCAACGCCGCGCGGCGATGGCAGCTTGCGCGCAGGCAAAGCGATGATCTGCTGCGTCGCTATCTGGTGCCGGAGCCGCGCAACGCCCTGGCTTCTGCGATCCGAAAATACGCAACCGCCGCGATGGACGTATCCGACGGGCTCGCCGGCGATCTCGGCAAGCTTTGTCGCGCCTCCGGCGTGGCGGCCGAGGTCGACGCCGCGCGCGTGCCGGTTTCGGCCGCGGCGCGCAAGGCGTTGCAGGCCGAGCCGCGGCTGCTCAAGACCATGCTGTCCGGCGGCGATGACTACGAGATCGTCTGCACGGTGCGGCCAGTGCGATTGCCATCGTTCCAGGCCGCCGCCCGTGCCGTCGGCCTGCCGGTTGCCGCAATCGGCCGCGTGGTCAGGGGCTCCGGCGTAAGCTTCCGCGGCACGGGCGGCCGCGCCATCCGCTTTGTGCGCGGCTCATTCAGCCATTTTTGACGGCCCCGGCCGCGCCATTGTCGCGCTATAGTGCCAGGCGGTCAGGATGGGGATTGCAATGCACGACATGACGGCGAGGGTGGCGGCCATCTCCGGGCATAACCGGAGCCCGAATTTCCTCAAGCATCAGCGCTGGTATCCGACGATCTACGACCTGCGCCACGGCTCGCGGGCGCGGCTGCCGCATTTCGCGTTCGAATACGGCGATGGCGGCGCCGGCGAAGACTCCGGCATCAGACGCAATTGGCACGCGCTCGACGCCATCGAGATGGTGCCGCGCTATGGCGTGATGCCCGAATTGCCGCCGGTTGGCGTCGAATTGTTCGGGCGCAAATTCACCGCGCCGATCGGCATCGCCCCGATGGGCAGCCCAATCGTGGTGTGGCCCGGCGCCGACAAGCTGTTCGCGGCCGCAGCCCAGCGGGTCGGCGTGCCCTATACGCTCGGCTGCGCCGGCGGCGCCACCATCGAGGAGATCGCCGCGATCGCGCCCGACGTGTTCTGGTTCCAGCTCTATCGCTTCGCCAAGAACAACCACGCCATCGGCTTTGATCTGGTCAAGCGCGCGCAGGCGGCGGGCGTGCACGTGTTGATGCTCACCCTCGACGTGCCGGTGCGCACCATCCGCGCGCGCGAGGTGAAGGTCGGGCTCGGCGGCGGCGGCGCGTTCCGTCCCGACTGGCGCATGGTCGCCGGCATGGCGAAGTGTCCCGGCTGGGCGCTGGCGATGATCAAGAACGGACAGCCACGGTTTGCCAACGTCCAGCCCTACGCGGGACCAAACGCCGGCCTCAACGACACCATCCGGTTTGCGCGCAAGGAAATGGGCGGCGCGTTCTCCTGGGACGAGGTGGCGCGCTATCGCGAGGCATGGAAAGGCCCGCTGGTGGTCAAGGGCATCCTGCACCCAGCTGACGCCGAACGGGCGGTGTCGCTCGGCATCGATGGCGTCCTGGTGTCGAACCACGGCGGCCGCCAGATCGAGGCGCTGCCGGCGCCGATCGATTGCGTGCCCGCCGTCGTGAAGGCGGTCGGCAGCAAGGCCACGGTCCTGTTCGACTCCGGCGTGCGCAGCGGCACCGACGTGGCGCGGGCGCTGGCGCTCGGCGCGCATGCGGCGCTCGCCGGCAAGGCGTTCCTGTGGAGCCTCGGCGCGCTCGGCGCCGAGGGACCGGGCCACGCCATCGACCTGTTCATCGACGAATTGCAATCCGCGCTCGGCCAGATCGGCGCCCATTCGCCGGCCGAGGCGAAGGACGTCGTGCTCCGCCATCCGGGGGCATACGACTTCGGGCGAAATCATCCCTGATCCGCGCTGGCCGCTCTGGCTCATCGGCAAGGCGCCCGGTACAACGGGCGCCTTCGCATTGGATCAGGACTGACGATGTCGGCCATCGCCGAAGCCAGCGCGCCTGCGGTCGATGACCGCCTTGCCAGGCGCAATGCCTTGGTGCTGGCGGTCGCGCAGGCGCTGGCCGGCGGCAACAACGCGGTGATCGTCTCGACCAGCGGCATCGTCGGCGTCGTGCTGGCGCCGGATCGGACCTTGGCGACGCTGTCGGCGTCAATGCTGGTCGTCGGCGTGTGGCTTGGCACGCTGCCGATGGGCTTGCTGGCAGCGCGCTATGGCCGCCGCTTCGCCCTGCAATGCGGCACCGCCGCGGGCATCTTGTCGGGACTGATTTCCTGCGCGGCCGTCCTGCAAGGCTCGTTTGCGATGTTCTGCCTCGGGGCGTTCTGCGGCGGCTTCTACGCCGCCGGCCATCAATCGTACCGTTTCGCCGCCACCGACACCGCCAGCGATTCATTCCGGCCAAAAGCGATATCGTGGGTGCTGACCGGCGGCGTGGCGGCGGCGTTCATCGGGGCGAACCTGATCATCGCCACCAAGGACCTGTGGCCGCCGTATCTCTTTGCCGCGACTTATGTCGCGCAATCCGTGCTGGCGTTGCTCGCAGGATTGACGCTGACACTGCTAAAATTCCCGAAGATGGCGCCAAAGTCCAAGGCCGGGCCGACCGGGCGGCCGCTGCTGGTCATTGCGCGCACGCCTCGCTTCATCACTGCGGTGATCTGCGGCGTGGCCGCCTATGCGCTGATGAACCTGATGATGACCTCGGCGCCGCTCGCCATGGTGGACTGCGGCCATTCGATCGGCAACGCGATGCTCGGTACGCAATGGCACATGCTCGGCATGTTCGCGCCGAGCTTCTTCACCGGCGGCCTGATCCTGCGGTTTGGGGTGGAGCGGATCGTCCTGACCGGTCTGGCACTGACGTTTTTGAGCGCCGTTGGTGGGGCTTGCCGGCACCAGTGTTTGGCATTTCTGGGTGGCGGTCACGCTGATCGGAATCGGCTGGAACTTCGCGTTCATCGGGGCGACCACGATCGTTACCCAATGCCATCGCCCGGAGGAGCGCTACCGGGTCCAGTCGTTCAACGACTTCCTGATCTTTGGATCCATGACGATCAGCTCGTTCGCCTCCGGCGCGCTGCTGGCGCAGGCGGGCTGGAGCGCGGTCAACGGCGTCGTGGTCCCGCCGGTCCTGCTTGCCGCCGCCTTGTTGATCTGGCTCAGCCTGCGCGAGCGGCGGATGCGGACGGCCTGAAGCGGCACGGCCTTTTCCCCAAAACCAGCCAGATCTAGTGTCCCGAACCCGAAGTTCGCATGATTGCGCGGCAAGCTCGTTTGCGAACTTCGGGTTAAAGGGACACTAATCATAATGTTGCTAGTGTCGCTTTGATTGGAAGTTCGCTCAGGAGCAAGCTGAGAACTCAGGCGAACTTCCAAATCGCGACACTAGCCATTTGCAACATTGCGTCGCCAGCCGGATTTTGGCATATCCGCGCCACATTCAGCCGGATGAGGCCTGTCCGGCGCATCCCACCCTAATCGAGGATTCCATGACACCTTTGGGATTGATCATCGTCTGCGGTCTGCTGGCGATCGTGTACGGCATCTGGGCGATCTGGTCGGTGATGCAGGCCGACGCCGGCAACCCGAAGATGCAGGAGATTGCCGCGCGCGGTGCGCGAGGGCGCGCAGGCCTATCTGAAGCGCCAATACACCACCATCGGCATCGTCGGCGTGGTGATTTTCGTCATCGTCGGCTGGCTGTTGGGCTGGCTGGTGGCGATCGGCTTCCTGATCGGCGCCGTGCTTTCGGGCGCCGCCGGCTTCATCGGCATGAACGTGTCGGTGCGCGCCAATGTCCGGACCGCGCAAGCCGCCATCGGCTCGCTCGCCGCGGGCCTTGAGCTCGCGTTCAAGTCGGGCGCCATCACCGGCATGTTCGTCGCGGGCTTGGCGCTGCTCGGCGTCACCGCCTATTTCGCCATCCTGACCGGCCCGATGGGGCTCGCGCCGAACTCGCGCACCGTGATCGATGCCATGGTGGCGCTCGGCTTCGGCGCCTCGCTGATCTCGATCTTCGCGCGGCTTGGCGGCGGCATCTTCACCAAGGGCGCCGACGTCGGCGGCGATCTGGTCGGCAAGGTCGAGGCCGGCATCCCGGAGGACGATCCGCGCAATCCCGCGACCATCGCCGATAACGTCGGCGACAACGTCGGCGACTGCGCCGGCATGGCCGCCGACCTGTTCGAGACCTATGCGGTGACCGCGGTCGCCACCATGGTGCTGGCGGCGATCTTCTTTGCCGGCACCCCGAACCTGATGACCATGATGATCCTGCCGCTCGCCATCGGCGGTGTTTGCATCATCACGTCGATCATCGGCACGTTCTTCGTCAAGCTCGGCGCCAGCCAGTCGATCATGGGCGCGCTTTACAAGGGGCTGATCGCAACCGCGGTACTGTCGCTCGGCGGCATCGCGCTGGTGATCCATTGGCTGCTCGGATTTGGCACCCCGTTGCGCACCACCGGCGGCGTCGCCTTCACCAGCACCACGCTGTTCTGGTGCGGCGTCGTCGGCCTCGCCGTGACCGGGCTGATCATCTGGATCACCGAATACTACACCGGCACCAACTACCGGCCGGTCAAGTCGATCGCGCAGGCCTCGGTCACCGGCCACGGCACCAATGTGATTCAGGGTCTGGCGATCTCCATGGAGGCGACCGCGATGCCTGCGATTGTCATCATCGCCGGCATCCTGGTGACCTACGGCATGGCCGGACTGTTCGGCATCGCCGTCGCGGTCACGACCATGCTCGCGCTCGCCGGCATGGTGGTTGCGCTCGACGCCTTCGGCCCGGTCACCGACAACGCCGGCGGCATCGCCGAGATGGCGGGCCTGCCCAAGGAGGTCCGCAAGTCGACCGACGCGCTCGACGCCGTCGGCAACACCACCAAGGCGGTGACCAAGGGCTATGCCATCGGCTCGGCCGGCCTCGGCGCGCTGGTGCTGTTTGCGGCCTACAACGAGGACCTGAAGTTCTTCATCGCCAACTCCAACACCTACAAATACTTCTCTGGCGTAACGCTCGATTTCTCGCTCAACAATCCATACGTCGTCGCCGGCCTGTTGTTCGGCGGCCTGCTGCCGTATCTGTTCGGCGCACTCGGCATGACCGCGGTCGGCCGCGCCGCGTCGGCGATCGTCGAAGAGGTGCGGCGCCAGTTCCGCGAGAACCCCGGCATCATGAAGGGCACCAGCAAGCCGGACTACGGCCGCGCCGTCGACCTGCTGACCAAGGCGGCGATCAAGGAGATGATCGTGCCGTCGCTCTGCCGGTGCTATCGCCGATCGTGGTCTATTACGTGATCTACTTCGTGGCGGGCGGCGGCGCAGCTGGCAAATCGGCCGGCTTCTCGGCGGTCGGCGCCATGCTGCTCGGCGTCATCGTCACCGGCCTGTTCGTCGCGATCTCGATGACCTCGGGCGGCGGCGCCTGGGACAACGCCAAGAAGTACATCGAGGACGGCCATTACGGCGGCAAGGGCTCCGACGCCCACAAGGCGGCGGTGACCGGCGATACCGTCGGCGATCCCTACAAGGACACCGCCGGCCCCGCGGTCAACCCGATGATCAAGATCACCAACATCGTGGCGCTGTTGCTGCTCGCCGTGCTGGCGCACTGAGCCGCATCCCAGCTAAGCTTGCGGCCGGCTTCGAAAGCAGAAGCCGGCCGTTGCTTTTGAGGGACGACATGCCGCATCCAACCAGACTGGCGCTCGCGTTCGGCTCAGCCCTGGCGCTTAGCCTGGCGCTCACCACGCCCGGCGTGGCACAGCAATATCCATCGCAGCCGATCAAGATCATCGTGTCGCTCGCGCCTGGCGGCGTTGCCGACATTCTGGCGCGCGCCTTTGCCGCCAAGCTCGGTGAGCAGGGCAAGACCGTGATCGTGGAGAACCGCACCGGCGGCGCCGGCCTGATTGGCGCGGACGCGGCGGCAAAATCGCCGCCCGACGGCTACACGCTCTACATGGGTTTCCACGGCACCCAGTCGATTCTGCCGCACCTGCAATCCAAGATGCCTTATGACGCGGCGAAAGACTTCGCGCCGGTCATTTTTCTTGCGACCTCGCCGAACATCCTCGTCGTGCATCCATCGGTGCCGGCGAAGACGCCGCAGGAGTTGATCGCCCACATCAAGGCCAATCCCGGCAAGGTGAGCTATGCGTCGCCCGGCATCGGCAGCTCGGGACACTTGGCCGCCGAGCAATTCAAACAAATACACGGCGTTGACATCGTGCCGGTGCACTACCGGGGCGCGGCCCCTGCGCTGCAAGATCTGGTGGCGGGGCACGCGCAAATGATGTTCGACATCGTGCCCCTGACCAAGGAGCAGCTTGCGGGCGGCAGGGTGCGGGCGTTGGCGGTGACCGCCGCCAAACGCGAGCCCGCAGTGCCCGACGTGCCGACATTCACGGAAATCGGCATGCCCGGGATCGAGGGCGGCCCGTGGTTCGGGTTGTTTGCGCCGGCCGGTACGCCGCGTGCGGCGATCGACTGGGTCAACGCCGAGGCGAAGAAGGCGTTTTCGGCGCCGGACCTCAATTCCCGGCTGGTGGGGCAGGGGCTCACCTTGCCGCTCGGCTCGCCCGAGGATTTCGGCCGCCATGTCGAGGCCGAGACCAGGCGCTGGGGCGAGGTCATTCGCAAGGGCAACATCTCGATCCCGCAGTAACGCTGCCCGGAGGGGCAGGGCATGGCGAACATGAAACTTCCCCGCCGGCGATTTCTGCATCTGGCCGCGGGCGCGGCCGCGCTGTGGGCCGTGCCGCACATTGTCCGCGCACAGGCCTATCCGACGCGGCCGATCCGGTTGGTGATCCCGTTTCCGCCGGGCGGTGCCTTCGATGCCGTCGGACGGCCGTGGGCGGACAAGGTCAAGCCGCAGCTCGGCACGGTTGTGGTCGAAAACATCGGCGGCGGTGGCTCCTCGATCGGCGCCGCCGCCGTCGCGCGCGCCCGGCCCGACGGCTACACGGTCCTGCTCGGCGGCACGCAGACCCACGTCAACGAGGCCCTGCTCAAGAGCCGGCCACTCTATGATCCAGTCAAGGATTTGGATCCGATCGCGGGCGTCGCCGCCAACGTCCTGTGCATCGCCGTGCATCCTTCGGTGCCGGTCCGGACCCTCGCGGAGCTCATCGCCTATGCGAAAGCCAACCCCGGCAAGCTATCCTACGGGCACTCCGGCGTCGGCTCAATTCAGCATTTGACCGGCGAGCTTTTCAAATCGCTCGCCGGCACGCCCGACATCGTGCATGTGCCCTATCGCGGCACCGGTCCGGTGATCGCCGACGTAGTCGGTGGGCAGGTTCCGTTCGGCGTGCCGGGCGTGACCGGGCAGGTGATCGAATTGCATCGCTCCGGCAAGATGCGGGTGCTGGCCGTGACCAGCCCGGCGCGGCTCGCCGCCGCGCCCGAGCTTCCGACCGCGGCCGAGCTGGGCCTGCCAGGCTTGACCGTGCGGGGCTCGATCGGGCTGCTGGCACCGGCCGGGATGCCGGTCGAGTTCATCGAACAGATCGCCCGCGCGACGCGCGCGGCGGTCGCCGAACCGGCCTACCAGCAATTGCTGGTCGACGCCGGGATCGAGCCGACGCCCGAACTCAAGCCCTGAAAAATTCCGGCAGTCGCTGGCCGCCGACGTTGCGCTCTGGGCGCCGGTCGTCAAAGCGCTCGGACTGAAGCTCGACTGAGCGCCTCGCGTCCGATCCTCTAGGCGGCGGGCTTCGGCATCACGTTGCCGCACTTCTTGCAGGTGCGGAATGTCTCGCTGTCGAAGAAGGTCTGATACGCCTTCGACACCGGGTCCGATCGATAATCGCTGACCACACACTTCTCCTCGTGCAGCAGCGTGTCGCATTTCTCGCAGAACCACTGGAAGCGGTCGATCTCGCCCTCGCGCCGCTTGCGTTCGACCACCAGCAGATAGGCGTCCGGCGCAAAGCGCGGTGAATGCGGCGTGCCGGCCGGCGTGTAAATCACCGAGCCTTCCGGCACGTCGGCGATCTCTTCCTTGCCGTCCTCGGTGCGGTAATGCAGCCGCAGGTCGCCCTTGACCGGATACATCACCTCGTCGCTTGGGTTGATGTGGAACTCGCTGCGGTACTCGCGTCCGCGCGCCATGAAGACGAGCGAGTCGGGCTGCTGCCACAGCACGTTGACGCGCTTTCCGGAACTCGCCGAGTGCCTTGGCGGTCTCGGGCAGGCTGATGATCGGCATCTTGTTCATGATCGTGGTCCTGCGTCAGGCCTGAATGAGCCAAAGATGCGGCGGGCGCGCCGCTATGTAAAGCCCAGGTCCCCGTCGAACTCAGAACGGCTTGGCGATCGCCATGATGTAGTTCAGGTAGGACAATTCCGCGCCGGTCGTCGGCGTGGTCCGGCTGACGAAATCGAACACCTTGCCGTCCTTGATGCCGTAGTCGGCCAGCCGCTCGACGCGACGGCTTTTGTCGAAATAGACCGCGACCACCCGCTGGTTGGTGACCTTGAGCGGCATGAAGGCGAGCGACTGCTCGGCGCGCTGCGAAATGTAGTAGAACGCCTCGCCGCTGACGGTTGCGACCGTCGACGGCGTGCCGAGCACGATCAGCACCTGCTCCTGGCTCGCGCCCAGCGGAATCTGCTCGAGCGCTCCCTCGGGGAGGATATAGCCGCGCCGATAGACCTGGGTGACGTCGCTGCAGCCCGCGAAGGCGAGCCCGATGGCCAGCGCCAAGGCGGCAGCGATCGCGCGTTTTCGCCGCGGTCCGCGATGCGTTCGGTTGTTCGGCAGCATCATCGTGCTTGCATCCGGTGCGCCGGCGGGGGTACCCGAGAGACCCTAAGAAATCGCAACGACAGTTTCAAACCGCCGCCGCCCGCCCAGCCAACCCGATGATTTCGCTCCCCTTTCGCCGCACCCCACAGAGCCGCAAGATCGATGCCTTGTATGGCATGATCGTGGCGCAGGCGCGATCCCCGGCGTTCTATCTTGGTTATGGGGTGCCCGACACCGTCAGCGCCCGGCTGGACATGATCCTGTTGCACCTGGTGCTGGTGTTGCGGCGGATTGCGGCGGCTGGCGCCACGGCTGCCATCGGCCAGCCGCTGTTCGACCGCTTCTGCCAGGACATCGACGACAATCTCCGTGAAATGGGGGTGGGCGATCTGGCGGTGCCCAAGCAGATGCGCCGGGTGGCGGAGGCGTTCTATGGCCGCGCCAAAGCCTATGACGCAGCGCTGACGACGATGCCGGCCTGGCTCGCGGCCGTTGCACGCAACGTGTACGGCATCGCCAACCCGCAACCCCTCAACACCCCTCTGGGCGCGTGGCGGCTCGCGGCCTATATGCGCGAAGCGGCATTGGCGCTCGCTCGCCAGAACGCCACCGACATTGGCGCGCGCCGAGCTTGAATTTCCCGACCCGGAGGCGATCCCGTCGCCGGACCAGGCGGTCCTGAAGCCACGATCCTGAAATCCATGAGCGCAGCAAAACCATCGAAGCAGGCGCTGCGCAGCAGCGGCCCTGGAGCGTGCCGGTCGCGGTCGATGACGTCCCGGAAACCGGCCGGCGGATCGAGCTCGCGCCCGACCCGACGACGCGCGCGGCATTGGCCAAGCTCGCACGCGTGGCGGGCTTGCCGCGGCTGTTCGCCGGCTTCGATCTGACGCGCCATGGCCGCGAAGGGTTGCGGGTGGTGGGCTCGGTGCAGGCCACGGTCGAGCAGACCTGCGTGGTGACGCTGGAGCCGATCGAGAGCGAGGTCGAAGAGGCGATCGATTTGGTGTTTACGCCGCAGCCGCAGGCTTTGCCGGCCAAGCCCGGCGACAGTTGCGGTGCCGGTCGACGCCGCCGAGCCGCCCGAACCGTTGCAGGGGCGGCGTGGTCGATCTCGGCGCGCTGGCGACCGAGTTCCTGCTTCTGGGAATCGATCCCTATCCGCGCAAGCCCGACGCCGTGTTCGACGCGCCGCCGGCGAGCGATCCGGCCGAGCCTCCGTTCGCGGCGCTGGCTGCCTTGAAGAAGGACGACGAACGAAAAAGATCGCTAAGTCAGCTCCTTCTGCCGCGAACCTCAACCGGATTCGCGGCAGTTGGGCTCTGGTGTGTCCGCCGGCTGGCCGGCTATTGTCGACAATCACCCGGTCACTCAGTCGCGAACGAACTGCCGGCGCCATCCGGCGCCGCCGCTCGGATCGATCCATGTCTCAGAAGGTCCGCATCGCGCTCGACGCCATGGGCGGCGACCATGGCCCGTCCGTGGTGGTGCCGGGCGCCGAGCTCGCGCTGGCGCGCCATCCCGACAGCGAATTCATCTGCTGTTCGGCGACCGCGCCAAGATCGAGCCGCTGCTGGCGGCCCATCCGCGGCTCAAGGACGCGGCGCGGCTGGTGCACACCGACGTGGCGGTCCGGATGGAGGACAAGCCCAGCCAGGCGCTGCGCAACGGCCGCTGGAAGTCCTCGATGTGGCTCGCCATCGACGCGGTGAAGCGAGGGCGAGGCCGATGTCGCGATCTCGGCCGGCAACACCGGCGCGCTGATGGCGATGGCCAAGTTCAACCTCAAGACCATGCCGGGCATCGAGCGGCCGGCGATCGCCGGGCTGTGGCCGACGCTCAAGGGCCAATGCATCGTGCTCGATCTCGGCGCCTCGATCGGCGCCGACGCCGAGCATCTGGTCGATCTGGCGGTGATGGGCAGCGCCATGGCGCGCGTGCTGTTCGATCTCGACCGGCCGAGCGTGGGCCTGCTCAACATCGGCGTCGAGGAGGTCAAGGGGCTCGAGCCGGTGCGCGAGGCCGGCCGCATCCTGCGCGAAGATCCGCCGCCGCACATCGAATATGTCGGCTTCGTCGAGGGCGACGACATCGGCAAGGGCAAGGCCGACGTGGTGGTGACCGAAGGCTTCGCCGGCAATATCGCGCTCAAGACCGCCGAGGGCACCGCCCGGCAGTTTGCCGACTATCTGCGCAATGCGATCTCGCAGTCGGTCTGGTCGAAGCTCGGCTATCTGCTGGCGCGGCCGGCGTTTCGGATGCTGCGCGACAAGATGGATCCGCGCAAATCCAACGGCGGCGTTTTCCTGGGCCTCAATGGCGTCGTGATCAAAAGCCACGGCGGCACCGACGCCGAAGGCTTCGCCGCCGCGATCGACATGGGCTACGACATGGTGCGCTACGAACTGCTGGCCAAAATCGGCGAGACCATCCACCGGCACACGCGGCGCAACCGCCGCCGCGCGCACGCTCGGCGGGGCGGCCTCGTGAGCATGCTGCGTTCGGTCGTGCTGGGCTGCGGCAGCTACCTGCCGGCCGCGTCGTCACCAATGCGGAACTCGCCAAGACCGTCGACACCTCCGACGAATGGATCGTGCAGCGCACCGGCATCCGCCAGCGCCATATCGCGGCGCGACGGCGAACTGACCTCCGACCTGGCGATCCAGGCGGCGAAGGCGGCGCTCGCCAGCGGCCCATGTCGATCCGCAATCGATCGATCTGATCGTGCTGGCCACCTCGACGCCCGACAACACATTTCCGGCCGCCGCCGTGACGGTGCAGGCCGGGCCTCGGCATCACCCGCGGCGCGGCGTTCGATCTGCAGGCGGTCTGCTCGGGCTTTGTCTATCGGGCTCGCCGATCGCCGACGGCCTGCTGCGCACCGGCACCTACAAGCGCGCGCTGGTGATCGGCGCGGAGACATTCTCGCGCATTCTCGATTGGAAGGACCGCACCACCTGCGTGCTGTTCGGCGACGGCGCCGGCGCGGTGGTGATGGAGGCGCAGCAGCAGCCCGGCGGCCGCGACGATCGCGGCGTCCTGACCGACGCATCTGCGCTCCGACGGCCGGCACAAGACCAAGCTTTATGTCGACGGCGGGCCGTCCTCGACGCAGACCGTGGGCCATCTGCGCATGGAAGGGCGCGCGGTGTTCAAGCACGCGGTCGCCATGATCACCGACGTCATCGAGGATGCGTTCCGCGCAACCGGCATCACCGCCGCCGACATCGACTGGTTCGTGCCGCACCAGGCCAACAAGCGCATCATCGACGATTCCGCGCGCAAGCTCGGCATCGCGCCGGAGAAGGTGGTGTCCACCGTCGAGCCTGCACGGCAACACCTCGGCGGCCTCGATCCCGCTGGCGCTCAACGTCGCGGTCAAGGACGGGCGCATCAAGAAGGGCGATCTGGTGCTGCTCGAAGCGATGGGCGGCGGCTTCACCTGGGGCGCGGCGCTGGTCCGCTGGTGAGCGCGGCGCGCTCGTTCGTTGTCGCAAATCGGTTGCGAGGGCTGCCAAGCCGTGGGCCGTTATGGGTCATGGCAAAAAGCCCGAATCCGCCGGTTTCTGCCCGTTGACCGCCCTGGCGCAAGCTAATATCGTTGGAAATTCAGCGGGATATGGTCGCCGCGACGGGGCTGGCGATGGCGGGAAAGACCATTACGCGGGCGGATCTGTGCGAGGCGGTCTACCAAAAGGTAGGCCTGTCGCGCACGGAATCGGCTGCGTTGGTGGAACTGGTGCTGGAGGAGATCACCAATTGCCTCGAACGGGGCGAGACGGTGAAGCTGTCGTCGTTCGGTTCGTTCGTGGTGCGCAAGAAAGGCCAGCGGATCGGCCGCAATCCCAAGACCGGCAAGGAAGTTCCGATCTCGCCGCGCCGGGTGATGGTGTTCAAGCCGTCGGCGATCCTCAAGCAGCGCATCAATGGTCGACGCCGGCGACGAAGCTAGTTTCTGGTTCTCGTTGCGTTGCGTTGGGCCGGTCGGGCCAAACCTCGCATCAGGGGAGCATGCCGCTGTGGACAAAGCGCCGGACGCGTTCCGCACCATCAGCGAAGTCGCCGACGAACTCGACATGCCGCAGCACGTGCTGCGGTTCTGGGAAAGCCGGTTCCCGCAGATCAAGCCGATGAAGCGCGCCGGCGGTCGACGCTATTACCGTCCCGACGACGTCGACTCTGCTGCGCGGCATCCGGCATCTGCTCTACGGGGAGGGCTACACCATCCGCGGCGTGCAGCGCATCCTGCGCGAGCAGGGGCCGAAGTTCGTGCAGGCGGTGTGGCAGCCCGGCGCGGCTCAGCCCGCGATCAGCGCCCGGCGAGGAGACGCCAGACCGACGCCGAGCAATTGGCGCCCGACGAGGCCGCGCGCACGCTGTTCGGTCTGCTGCAAGGCGCCGTCGGCGCCGGAACGCCGACGGCGAAGCCCCGCCACGCCGAGCGGCGGCTCGAAGCCGTCGTCGCGCCGAGCCGCAGCTCACGCGCGAACAAGTTCGGCGGCTTGCAAAGCGCGCTGCACGAATTGCGCGAATGCCGGCGAGCTGATCGATCGCGCGCTAAGACGAAGCGGCCTAGCCGCGAACGGCGTCGCCGATGAACGCGCGTCCATGCCCGTCCGGTAAGCAGGTCACGCTGATCGTGGTTCCTCGGCATGGCGGTGCTGGTCGGGCTGACCGTCTGGTACGGCGCCGACCATGGTCGGTGCGAGCGATCGTCAGACGCCGGCTGGGCGGCGCTGCTGGTGGTGATCGCGCGTGTCGTCGCGGTGGCCGGCGCCGGCGTCGGCTGGTGGCTGCTGTTTCCGCCCGACGTGCGGCCCTCGGTCTGGCTCTGCATGCGGTCTGCGTTTCGTGCGCGAGGGCGCCAATGCGCTCTTGCCGCTGGCGCAGATCGGCGGCGATTTCATCGGCGCGCGCTGTCTTGCGCTCGCGCGGCGTGCGCGGCACGGTCGCGGCGGCGAGCGTCATCGTCGACGTGTTGATGCAGGCCGCAAGCCAGCTGGTGTTCGCGCATCGTCGGCCTGGTGCTGCTGATCGCCATCGGCGGCAACGAGCTGATGGTCTGGCCGGTTGCCGTCGGCGTCGCGCTGGCGCTGCCGGCGCTCGGCGGTTTTCTGCTGGTGCAGGGCGAAGGCGGCCAGCGGCTGGTCAAAGGCTGCTGGCGCTGGTTGCCGGCGACCGCGACTGGCTGATGTTCGGCGCCATCGACGATCTGTTTGCGCGCCTCGACGCGTTCTATGCCAACCGCCGCGGGCTGATCCAGAGCGTCGATCTGGCATCTTGGCGAGCTGGTTCGTCGGCGCGATCGAAGTCTGGATCGTGCTCAACTTCATGGGCTATCCCATCGACTACGGCGATGCGGTGATCATCGAAAGCCTGATGCATGCGGTGCGCGGCGCGGCCTTTGCGGTGCCCGGCGCGCTCGGCGCCCAGGAGGGCGGGCTGATCGTGTTGTGCGCGATCTTCGGCGTGCCGCCGGAGGCGGCGCTGGCGCTGTCGCTGGTCAAGCGCATGCCCGATCTGGTCCTCGGGCGTGCCGGGACTGATGGCCTGGCAGGCGATGGAGGGCTGGCATTTCCACGTCGGCCGCGGCCGGCAGCGGCGACCAGAACGAACGGGCGTGAGCCGGCGATGCTGCGATGACTTGTGCTGTTCGTCGCTGCTCGCCGCAGGCTGCTGCGGCTGCCTGTTCATGCTGCTCGCCGCGTGCCATTGCGCGCTCGTTCGCGCGCCCGCGCCGGCGGCCGACGGCGGTGCACGCAGCCGCGTGACGATTCTCAAGCCGCTGCACGGCGACGAGAGCGGGTCTGTTCGAAAATCTCGCCTCGTTCTGCGGCAGGATTATCCGGCAGCCGGTGCAGATCGTGTTCGGCGTCGACCAGCCCGACCGATCCGGCGCGATCGCCGTGGTCGAGCGGCTGCAGGCCGCGTTTCCGCACACGCGATCGAGCTGGTGGTCGAAGGCGCCGGCCACTGGGGCCAATCCGAAGGTCGCAAACCTCATCAACATGAGCGCCCGCATCGCCCACGACATCGTCGTCATCGCCGACAGCGACATCCGCGTGCCGGCGCGATTATCTGTCGGCACGTCGTCGGCGCGCTGCGAGCGTCACGGCCGGCGCGGTGACGTGTCCGTATTACGGGATATCGACCGGCGGCCTCTGGTCGCGGCTGTCGGCGCTGAACGTCGACGGTCATTTCCTGCCGGGCGTCATGGTCGGCGCGCGTCTGAAACTGTCGCAGCCGTGCTTGGGCTCGACCATCGCGCTCTCGCCGGCAGCTCGCTGCGTGGCGATCGGCGGTTTCGAAGCCACTCGCCGATTGCCTGGCCGACGACTATGCGATCGGCGAGGCTGCTGGCCGAGCGCGGCGAGCCGGTGACCGTGCTGCCATTCGCGGTCGGCCATGTCTGCGGCGAAGCGAGCTTTGCCGAATTGTGGCGGCACGAGGTGCGCTGGGCGCTGACCATCCGGTCCATCGACCCGCTCGGCTATGTCGGCTGGTCGATCACCCATGCGTTCGCCGCTGGCCCTGATCGCGCTGGGTCTTGGGCGGCGGCTGGCCGGCCGCTGCGCTCGCCGTGGCCGCGCTGGCCTGCCGCGGCGTCCTGATTTTGGCCATCGAGCGCGGTTACGGCTTGCCGCCGCATCCGTATTGGCTCATTCCGCTGCGTGATCTATTGTCCGTTTGCCGTATTCGTGGCGGGCTTTGTCGCCCGCGATGTAAGCTGGAAGCGACAGCGCTACGAGCTGATGTCGGAAGGCAGCCCTGATGCCTGAGCGGAGATCGCCTTCGCCATGATGCGGACCCTGTTCCTGCAAGCGCCGTCGTTCGAGGGCTTCGATGGCGGCGCCGGCGCGCGCTATCAGATGCGCCGGGAGATGCAAGTCGTTCTGGTATCCGACCTGGCTGGCGCAGCCGGCGGCGCTGGTCGAAGGCTCCAAGCTGATCGACGCGCCGCCGCACCGGCTTGTCGCTCGCCGACATGCTGCCGGAGGTGAAGGCAACGCGACCTGGTCGTGCTGCACACCTCGACGCCGTCGTTCGCGTCCGACGTGCAAGACCGTGCGCGCGCTGAAGGCCGCCAACCCAAAGCTCAAGATCGGCATGATCGGCGCCAAGGTCGCGGTCGATGCCGCCGGCAGCCTGCAGGCCTGCGAGGAGCTCGATTTCGTCGCCCGCAACGAGTTCGATTTCACCATCAAGGAGGTGGCCGAAGGCCGCGACTTCGGCGGCATCAAGGGCCTGTCCTATCGCACGCCCGACGGCCGCATCGTCCACAACGACGAGCGCGAAATTCTGCACAACATGGACGAGCTGCCGTTCGTCTCGCCGGTCTACAAGCGCGACCTGGTGATCGAGAATTATTTCATCGGCTATCTGCAGCACCCGTATATGTCGTTCTACACCGGCCGCGGCTGCAAATCGCGCTGCACCTTCTGCCTGTGGCCGCAGACCGTCGGCGGGCACACGCTACCGCACCCGCAGCGTCGGCCACGTCATCGACGAGCTGAAGTGGGCGAAGCAGGCGTTCCCGCAGGTCAAGGAAGTCTTCTTCGACGACGACACGCTGACCGACAATCTGCCGCGGGTCGAGGAACTGGCGCGCGAGATCGGCAAGCTCGGCATCACCTGGTCCTGCAACGCCAAGGGCAACGTGCCGCGCAAGACGCTCGAAGTGATGGCGCGACAACGGGCTGCCGGCTGTTGCTGGTCGGCTACGAGATCCGGCAACCAGCAGATCCTGCACAACATCAAGAAGGGCATGCTGGTCGACGTCGCGCAAGAGCTTCACCAAGGACTGCCACGAGCTGGGCATCAAGATCCACGGCACCTTCATCCTGGGCCTGCCGGGCGAGACCAAGGAAACCATCCAGGAGACCATCCGGTTCGCGACCGAGATCAATCCGCACACCATCCAGGTTTCGCTGGCCGCGCCCTATCCGGGCACGTTCCTCTACAAGCAGGCGAAGGAGAACGGCTGGTTCGACACCAACAACGCCGATCTGGTCGACGACAACGGCATCCAGATCGCGCCGCTGAACTATCCGCACCTGAGCCACACCGAGATTTTCAACGTCGGTCGAGGAGTTCTACAAGAGGTTCTATTTCCGCGCGCCGAAGATCGCGGCGATCGTCAACGAAATGCTGCGCTCGCCGCAGATGATGAAGCGCCGTCTGCGCGAGGGCGTGGAGTTCTTCCAGTTCCTGCGCCAGCGCCGGGCGACCGCGCTTTAGTTTCTTGTTTGAGCATGATCCCACGGGTCAAGCCTGAGGGCATGCTTTTCCGAAAACCGCTGCACACCCTGGATCAAGTCCGGGGCAGGCTTTTTCGGGATCATGCTCTCCCGGCCCGTGGCTGCGGCAGATAGCCGGCCTGCACGAACCAATCGATCGCCTCGACCAGCGCCTCGCGATAGGGCCGCGACGTGTAGCCAAGCTCACGCCGCGCCTTATTGTCATCGAAATGCATGGTGTAGCGCGACATGCGTAGCCCATCGACCGATGGCAAACGGCTCGCGTCCGGTGACCCGCGCCACCAGTTCGGCGGCGAATGCGAACGGATAGATCGCGGCGCGCGGCAATTGCACGTTTGGCGGCCGCCGGCCGACAATCTCGGCGATGTCGCCGAGCAGGCGGCGGAGCGTCAGGTTCTCGCCGCCCAGGATGTAGCGCTCGCCGATCCGGCCTCGGCGCAAGGCCAGAACGTGGCCGGCCGCCACGTCATCGACATGGACGAAGTTCAAGCCGGTGTCGACGAACGCCGGCATCCGACCGGCGGCGGCCTCTACGACGATGCGGCCGGTCGGGGTCGGCTCGCAGGTCGCGCGGGCCGATCGGCGTCGAGGGATTGACGATCACGGCTGGCAGGCTCCGCCTCGCCACCATTTCGGCGACCAGATTTTCGGCGACGATCTTGCTGCGCTTGTAGGCGCCGATTGCGTCATCGACCGGCAACGGTCGGGTCTCGTCGGCGGGACCGTTGCCGCAGGTCGAAGGTCGCGACCGAACTGGTGTGGACGATGCGCTCTATGCCGGCGCGCAGCGCCTCGTCCATGACGATCCGCGTGCCTTCGACGTTGGTGCGCAGCAACTCGGTAGGGGAGGGCGCCCACAGCCGATAGTCGGCCGCCACATGGACGACATAGCGCATGCCTGTGACCGCGGCGGCGACCGAAGCGCGGTCCAGAATATCGCCGAACACAAGTTCATCGGCTGGGTCGATGTTGGTCTGAGGGCTCGAGCGGCGAATGAGCACGCGGACGCGGTAGCCCTCCCGGCGCAACGCGTTCGCAACCGCCGAGCCGACAAAGCCGCTGGCGCCGGTCACGAGCACGGACGAAGGCGCCTGCGGTTCTGCCGCCATGGAGTGGCCAGTTCGGGAAACAGAAGCCCGGAGGTAAGATTCTATCGACGCGTGCGTGAAAATCCATCCGCAAATTCTTAACGGGAATCGTCCATCATACGCGGCCGGTCGGGACCGGCCAACGGCTGGCCGCTGCGGCTTGCCCGCGCCGGCTCAAACTCCTAATGTTAGCCAAAAGCTGTCGGGTCGACATTGGGGTTCGAGAATTTGGGGACGCTTGCGATGAGCAGGATCGGGGGAGCGGCGTATCGTGCCGGCGCGATCGCGGGGGCGATCGCGCTCACAGCGGGTTTGGCGGCACCAGCAGCAGCCCAGGCCGACAACACCGAGCGCGCGCTTCAAACGACGGCGAGCAACAATCCGCAGGGCACCCGCAAGCCCGTCAAGCCGAACGACGCCGCAAAGCGGACCGGCGCTCCTCAGGCCGTTCGCAGCGGCAATGCCGATGCCTGGACGATCAACCAGGCCTTGCCGGAGGCGCCCAAGACGGTGCGGTCAAATCCAGCGCCAGCGCCAGAGCCTGTGGGTTCGCAATTCGGCCGGCTGCAGCTGGAGACCGGATCGGTCGGCTTTGAAACCCAGACCCAGTTCAAGGATAACAAGTTCTCCGACGGCCGGACCGTGCCGGGCCTGGAAACCCAGAAGCGCGATGGGACGTCCTATTTCGGGCTATCGCTGTCGCTGCCGACCACCGGCAACACGCTCATTCCGGCGCCGATCGCCCCGCGGCGGGAGTAAGCGCGGCGGGTTGCTCGGAAGTTGGCTGGTGCGCCGCGAAGGCAAGCCGATCCCACTGTCCTTGGAAAACCAAACGGCGCGCGGCTGCGTCGGGCCGGAAAGCAAGGAGAAGGATCATGCGCCTTTTCGGCATCGCACTCGCTGCGCTGCTGGTCGCCGGATCGTCTGCTTCGCTCGCCGAATATCCCGATCGCACGATCCAGATCGTTGTCCCCTACACGCCCGGCGGAACTGTCGACCTGCTCGCGCGCGCGCTCGCACCCAGGCTCACCGCCGCATGGGGACAGCCGGTCGTGATCCTCAATCGTCCCGGCGCCGGCGGCAGCGTCGGCGCTGACGTCGTAGCCAAGTCTGCCGCTGACGGCTACACGCTATTCATATCCACCAATTCACCCCTGACCACCAACCTTGCGCTGTATCCGTCGCTTGGCTACGAGCCGCTGCGGGATTTTGAACCCATCATCGTCGCCGGCGAGAACGCGCTGGTTCTGGCAATCAATCCGAAACTGCCGGTCAAGACCGTCAAGGATTTGATCGAACTCGCCAAGAGCAAGCCCGGCGAGCTCAACGCAGCCACGTCCGGAAACGGCTCGACCGCGCATTTGTCGCTCGCGACCTTCAACAAGCAGGCCGGGATTTCGATCACGCACGTCCCGTACCGCGGCGGTGTGCCGAGTCTGACGGCAGCGATCGCTGGCGAAGTCCAGATCGTCTTCAGCGATAGCGTGCCGGCCATGCCGCAGATCCGCGATAGCCGATTGACCGCGCTTGGCCTGACCGCCCTTCGCCGCGCCCGCATTGCGCCGGACATCCCGACCTTGGACAAGTCGGGACTGCCGGGCTTCAGCATCACGGCATGGATCGGGGTCGTCGCCCCCAAGGGCACGCCCAACGAAATCGTGCAGAAGCTCAATCTCGAAATCGGGCGCGCGCTCAAAGATCCGGAGTTTGCCCGTCAAATGTCGACGATGGGCGTTGATCCGCTTGGCAGCACTCCGGACGAGTTCGCAACCTTTCTACGCAATGAAATTCCGCGCTGGAAGCAGATCGTGCAGGACGCCGACGTCAAGGTTGAGGGGATTCGTTGATCGCGACGGAGGGCGACCGTCTTCGCCATCGGTGGTCATCAATCAATCGAGACCCGCGCGGCCTCTGTGATGCGAGCCCAGCGAATCTGTTCTTTTGCCAGGTAAGACGTCAGCGCCTCCGGCGAGGCCGGTCGCGCGTCGGCGCCTATTCTTGAAAAGGCTTGCTTGACTTCATCGCTGGCGAGCGCACGGGCCACCGCTTCGCTGAGCTGTTGCCTGACGGCCATTGGAGTGCCCGGTGGCGCGACGATGAAATTGATCGATGCGGTTACGAACTGATCGAACCCGCTCTCCACCATGGTCGGAAGTTCTGGCGCCCGCGGGCTGCGGGTTTCGCTGGTTACCGCCAGTCCCCGCAAGCGACCGTCACGTACATACGGCAGCATTTGGGTCAGAGCTGAGAAGAAAGCATGAACCTCTCCGCCCAAAAGGCCGGTCAGTGCCGGGCCGCCGCCGCGATAGGGAATGTGGCTCATTTCGATCTGAGCGCGCGCTTTCAGGAGCTCGCCTTCAAGATGTGGAAGCGTGCCAACCCCCGCCGAGCCGTACCTCAGCATACCCGGTTGCGACTTCGCCAAGCTGACCAATTCGGCGACCGAGTTGGCCGCTACCGACGGATGCACGGCCAGGATTTCGGTGCTTTCCGAAAGACCCGCAACCGGCGCAAATGTTTCCGAACTGTAACCGGCATTCTTGTAGATCAGAGGCGCTATCAGAACCGTGCTTGTGCTGCCCACCAGCAGCGTATGACCGTCAGGTTCTGCGGTTAGGACCGATTTGGCGCCAATCGTGCCCCCGGCGCCGCCGGGTCGGTTCTCGACGATGACCGGTTGCCCGAGAGCAGCCCCCATCTTGTCAATCAGAAGCCGCGCCATGATGTCCGGCGGCCCGCCTGCGGGCGAGACCACGACGAGTTTGACAGGACGATCGGGGAAGGCTTGCGCGCTTTGAAAGACCAGCAGCTGCGCAATGAACAGGAGCGAAACGCTGATGATCTTCGGCTTCATGTTCTCACTCTTTCTCTTTCTTTGAAAGCACGGGCATCTGACATCACGAGGCGAGAACCTCCGCAAAGCGGAGGTGGTTTCGGCCGATCCAACCTCAAGCCGCATAGATGGTGGGAACAGAAGGCTCTTTGTTCCATTCGCCAACGGGATCGTAACCCCAGACCCAGTCGGAATTGCCGTGAACGCTGCTCTTGCCGGAGGCTATCGACGCCTTCTGCGCCCCGCTATCGCGCATGTGCTTGAAGCGAGCGTTGGAGAAGGAGAGCCGCTGTACCCCATGCACGCGCGGGATGCGGATGCGGCGGAAATTGGCAAAGGCCTCGGCCGGATCGCGGCCAGCCTGCAGCCAGCGCGCGAGGATGTAGGCGTCCTCGAACGCCTGGCAGGCGCCTTGCCCGGCATTGGGCAGCATCGCATGCGCGGCGTCGCCGATCAGCTGGACGCGACCGCGGCCCCAATTCTGCGTGAGCGGCCGGGTGAACAGGCCCCATTTTGAGCACTCGGTCACGAGGCTGAGCAGCGTCTTGAGGCGCGGCTCGGGGTTGGGGAAGCTCAACCGCATCTCGTCGGGATCGCCGCGGGTCGACCAGCCTTCCTCGACCCATTTGTCGGTGTCCTCCTGGGTGACGATATTCACGAGCTTCTTGCCGCGGATGTAATAGGCGAGGAGATGGCAACCCGGCCCGACCCATTGGATATGGCCGGTCGGCTCGAGCACCTGCTCCGGCACATCATTGCCGTTCAGCAGCGCCCGCCAAACCATCTGACCGGTATAGGTTGGGTTGTCGGTGCCATACAGCGCCTGGCGGATGACCGAACGCACGCCATCGGCGCCGATCACGAACTCGGCTTCGACTTTGGCACCGTTGGCGAAAGCGAGGACGGCGCCTTCGCTTCGCTCCTCTAGTCCTGTCAGGCGGTGTCCCAGATGAATGGCGCTATGATCGAGTCCGCTTGCGATCGCGTGCAGCAGGTCGGCACGGTGAAAGGTGTAATAGGGCGCACCATACCGCGCCGCAGCCTTCAGCCGGTCGTTCAATTCCAGGAACTCGCCGGTTTGCATGTTGCGCGTGTAGATTCCGGGCGATGAGGTCCCGACCGCGGCGACTTTGTCGCCAACACCGATCGCTTGCAGCGCTTTGACGGCTTGCGGGCTGACGTTGACCGCGGCGCCGATCTCGCCCAAAGCCGGAGCGGTCTCGAAAACCTCGGCCTTTATCCCGAAGGTCTTCAGCGCATGCGCGGCGGCGAGCCCCGCGAGCCCGCCACCGACAATCGCTATCCTGCAACTTGACGCCATTCGTCTCTCCAGACACTCGCCGGGACCAATCCCCGGCACGCGGTCGAGCATAGCAGAACCCCGCTCATCGCGTCGGCACAGTAACGACGTGGTGCGATCAATCGTGCGGAAAAATCACGAGATTCGCGAACGCGGCAGCAACATAAGTTTGCTTTTTTGCGACAATCCTGGAGGCTGGTCGGGGTATGATCGTGCTGGGCTTGCTGCTCCCGCCGCGTTCCGTCGATCATCAACGCGGACGGCCGGACGTCGAAGAAGAATATTTCATGATGGATTTCCTGCACGTGAAGTGGTGGTGGGCGGTCGCTTTGGCCGCGTTCATAGCCATCGCCGCACCGGCGCACGCTCAGACATTCCCGACCAAGACCATCCGAATTATCGTGCCTTATCCAGCCGGCGGCAGCGTAGATCTGACCGCGCGCGTGATCGCAAAGAACCTGCAGGACCGGATTGGACAGAACGTCATCGTGGAAAACAAGCCGGGCGCAAATGCCGCCATCGGGATCGACGCCTTGGTGCGAAGCGAGCCGGACGGCCATACCCTCATCATCCTCTCGGATAGCCCCGTCACGATCAACGTCCATCTGTCGCGGCTCAATTACGATCCGCTCGCCGACCTGGTTCCGGTTGCCAAGGCGGTAAGCAGCCCAATCATCCTGACCGCCAATGCCAAAGCCGGAATCGCATCGATTGCCGATCTTGTCGCGGCTGCGAAGGCCAAGCCCTTGAGCTACGCCGTTGCAGCGCGCGGCGCGTCGGCCCATCTCGCGGCTGAGTTGCTGCAGCGCGAACTTGGGCTGACGATGCAAGCGGTGCCCTATCGCGGCGGCGCACCGGCGGCGGTCGCAATCGCGTCCGGCGAGGTTCCCCTGGGAATGACCGACACGGCTCCGATCCTGCCGATGATCAGCAGCGGCCAGCTCGTCGCCTTGGGCGTGGCCGAGCCGGTGCGCTCGCAGGCCATGCCGAATATCCCGACGCTGCGCGAGGCCGGCGTTTCCAACTTCAGCGCCATGTCGTGGCTTGCACTGTTCGCGCCGCGCGGCACGCCGGATGACCGTGTCACCAGGCTCAATGCCGAGATCGCCAAGGTCTTGGCGATGCCCGAAGCGCAGAAGATCCTGCTCGCCGCGGGCCTCGAGCCGGCTGCCAGCAGTCCGGCCGAGATGCGCCGCATCATCGAAGCGGACCACAAGAAATGGGGCCAATTCATCCAGGCGACCGGTCTCAAGGCCGAGTAATCCGGTACCCTCCAAGCAGGAGTCGACATCCACCATGTGGCGCGCGCGAAACGGTTTCACGCTGTTGTCCTTGATCATCGCCCTCAGTGGTGCAGCCGCGGCGCAGCCTGGCGGCACACCGGAACAACGACCGGTGCAACCCGATTCCGACGAGCAGCGCATTGCTGATCTCGTCGTGGCTAGCCGAATTCTTGTCCAGGAGGGCGTGCTGGACAGCTTTGGACATGTGACGGTTCGTTCGCTGAAAAACCCAAACCGCTATTTCATGCCGCGGGCCATGCCGCCTGCGCTGGTGACCACAAACGACATCGTCGAGCTCGATCTCGACAGCGTGCCGATCGCGGCCAACGCGCCGCGAACGAACGGCGAGCGATTCATTCACGGAGAAATCTATCGCGTTCGCCCCGACGTTCAGGCCGTCGTGCATAGCCACTCGCCGGCCGTCATTCCGTTCAGCATTTCGCCAGACCGCCCGCTGCGCCCGGTGTTGCACATGGCCGGATTTCTCCCGGCCCGGGTCGCCGTGTTCGATCACCGTGATGTTTCAAAAGACGATCCAAGCCTGCGCGGCAAGCTGATGGTCAACAATGCCAAGCTCGGCGCTGCGCTGGCGAAGGCATTAGGCAACAATTCCGTCGCCCTGATCCGCGGACATGGCAATGCCGTGGTTGGAGCCTCAATGCCATGGGCGGTGTTGCGGGCGATCTATACGCAGCTGAACGCACGGGTGCAGATGGAAGCGATCGCGCTTGGCGGTCCGGTGATCCATCTCAATGACGACGAACTCAAAATGCATCCGGTCGAAGTCTTTGACGTCGACCGACCCTGGCAGAACCTGAAGAGCCGGCTGCCGAAAAACTTCTGATCGCCCGTCTGCTGTCTCAATCGAACGACGATAGCCCTTGTCGATGAACTGGGGTACGTCCGGGAAATTGCGCGCAAGCAGATCATTGCGTTCATGAATCAAGGCGAGGGGATGCAGTTCGCTGCGGTCGGCTGCATGCTTTATGACCTCGCACGCAAGCGAGGCATGGGCGCCGGCGCCCCATCCGAATGGTTTCATCAGGACAAGAAATACATTCCGTAGAACTCTGGCGGCCATGGTGCTTTCTAGTGATCCAGAACATCTCTATCCTCTGATTTCCCATGGACGCCGACCCGATCATCACATTTGAGAATGTTGGCGTCGCGTTTGGCGATGAGCAGATTTACGACAGGCTGAGCTTCGACGTCAGGCGCGGCGAGTTTATTTGTATCCTGGGACCTTCAGGTTGCGGCAAGTCAACCCTGTTGCGACTGATCGGAGGTCTGCTCGACGTGGACATCGGGCACGTCACCGTCGACGGGCGCTCGCCACGGAACGCCTGGCTGGACATCGCGTTCGTATTCCAGTCGCCGCGGCTCGTTCCATGGCGTACCGCGCTCGACAACGTGCTCCTGGGGACTGAACTGCGATTTGGTGCCGGCGACAAGGAAGGCCGCAGGGCCAGAGCAACGGATCTGCTGCGTCTGGTGGGCCTCGCCAGCGATGCGCGGAAATATCCGTCCATGCTCTCGGGCGGCGAGCGTCAACGGGTGGCGATCGCGCGCGCTCTCGCCGTTGATCCGAAGATCGTGTTGATGGACGAGCCGTTCTCGGCGCTCGATCCCAACATGCGCTCGCGCATGCGCGTCGAAGTCGAGCGGATCTGGCTCGAGACCGGCAAGACCGTGGTTTTTGTCACCCATGACATCGAAGAGGCGCTGCAACTGGCCGATCGCACGATCGTGCTGTCAAACAAACCGACCCGCGTCCTTGAAATCATCGAGTTGCACACGCCGCGCCCGCGCGCGCTGGCCGATCGCGATCTCGACACACACCGCCAGAAATTGGCTAAGCTGTTCCGCTCGCTCGAGCAGCCGGCCTTCCAGAAGGAGAGCGTCGCATGATCAAACGCCGCAATGTCCTCAAGCTCATAGCTGCGCCGGCTTTGATGACCGTCGCTCGCCCTGGGTTTGCCCAGACCAAGGACAAGGTCACCTACGCCTATCTGCTCGACCCGGCTTACGACGCGGTCACCTGGGCGATGAGCAATGGCAAGATCGCCTCCGACAGGATCACCGTCGAAGCGCGCGGGCTTGCGATCCCGCAGCTGATCCAGGCCACCTCGGCCAAGCAGTACGACGTGATCATGACGGCCGTGATAGCCATTCCGCCGGCGGCGGCGCGCGGTCTCGAGCTCAAAGTGTTGTCGAACGCGCTTCAGCAGTCGCCGGCTGGCGAGGGCGCCGGTATCTGGGTCAAGAGCGACTCGCCGATCAAGAATCCGAAGGAGCTCAAGGGCAAGTCGCTCGGCTCCTACGCGCTGCGCTCGACCGGCTACACCCAGGTGCGCCTGGCGCTGATCAAGAAGTACGGCCTCAATGCCGCGCTGGAGGGCGGCGATCTCAAGCAGGTCGAGATCCAGGCGCCAAACCTGCCGGGCGCGTTGGCCGCCGGCCAGATCGACGCGGCGACGCTCATTCACAGTCAGGCTTTTCGCGCGCTGAAATCGGGCGAGTTCCGCCCGATTGCCGAAACCGGACGCGACAATATCGAAGCGTTCGGCATGCGCTTCATCAGCGCGCTCAACGTGTCATACCCGGAACGCCTGGCGCAGCGTCCGGATGCTTTCAAGGAATTCAACCGCATGTTCCGCGAGTCGGTACGCTACGCACTCGCACACCGCGACGAGGTGTTCGACGCCGTCGGCAAGCAGACCAACCTGCCGCCGGAATTCTTCAACTGGTGGTTCGAGAAAAGTTCAGACGTGCCCGGCACGTTCGACGAAAGCCACGCTCAGATCATCAACAAGTTCTATGAGCTGTCGAAGGAGATCGGCATGATCCAGAGCCATCCCGATATCCGCACGGTGGTCTGGGAGCACGCGCTGCGCGCCTGATGGCCGAGACCGGCATCGCGCTTGCCCGATCGTGGCGTCCACCTGGCTTGGGGACGCGGAGACTGACCGCACACCTGTTTACGCTCTTGTTTCTCGCCGCCTGGCAAGCGGCGTCACTCATTGCGCCGTCCTATCTGCTGCCCGGGCCCGTGCCGACCGCGCAACGGCTCTGGGCGTTCGTCACCAGCGCGCGCGATCTCGGCCATCTCGGTGCATCGCTTTATCACGTGGCGGCTGCCATCGCGATCTCGTTCGTCATCGGCTCGCTGCTTGCTCTGATTCCCTATTACCTGCCGGTGCTGCGGTTCGCGATCGAACGGCGCATCGGGCCGTTCCTGAACGCGTTTTCGGCGATCGGCTGGACGTTGCTGTCGATCATGTGGTTCGGGGTGTCGCCGTTGACCGTGATCTTTGCGATCAGTGCAGTGCTGGTGCCATTCGCGCTGGTGAACATGGCCGCAGGCCTCACCAATCTCGATCGCGAGATCATGGAGATGGCGGGGAGCTTTACGCGCCGGCGGTGGCGGATGTTCGTGCTGGTGATCACGCCGTCGCTCTATCCCTTCATATTCGCCACGTTGCGCATCATGTTCGGCGTGGCCTGGAAGGTGACGCTGACGGCCGAGCTGTTCGGCGGCAACAGCGGTCTCGGCTACATGATCAACCTGTCGCGCCAGGAGTTCGACACGGCGACGATCTTCGCCGCCATCATCATCATTATCGCCTTCGTGCACTGCATGGACCAATATGTCCTTGGCCCGCTGCAGGCGAGCGTGTCGCGGCATTATGCGGGCTGAACGGACATTGATGCCGTCGACGCTCGCCGGGCGCATGCTCGGCGAAGGGCTTGTCGTGCTCGTGCTTGTGGCGTGGCTTGTGCTGGGACGCGGCCTGCCGGAATTCATCTTGCCTGGGCCGATTGCGGTGGCGCGACGCCTGGTCGAGCTGTTCGTGACGCCGGAATTCCTGTGGCACGTGTTCACGTCCGCCTGGCGGGTCCTGGTCTCGATCACGGCAGCGCTGCTGATCGGCGGCGGGCTGGCGTTCCTCGCCCATGGCATGCCTTGGCTCGACGGCGTGGTCGATGAACGGATCAAGCCGGTGCTCAATTCGTTTCCCTCGATCGGTTGGGCCATTCTTGCGGCAATCTGGTTCGAGCCCGGACACTTCGGTGTTATCTTCGTCGAGGTCGCGATCCTGATCCCATTCTGTCTGATCAACATCGCCGAGGGTCTGCGCAATATCGACCGCGAGTTGATGGAGATGGGTCAGAGCTTCACACGCCACCGGCTGCGCATTCTCTGGCGCCTGACGTTGCCGTTGCTGGTGCCTTATGGGCTGTCCGCGACCCGCATTGCCTATGGGATCGCCTGGAAGATCGCGCTGGTCGCCGAGCTGCTCGGTGCGCCGAGCGGACTCGGCTATCTGATGCTGCGGGCCCAGACCGCCGCCGACAGCACGACCTTCCTTGCCACCTGCTTTGCCATCGTGCTGATGTTCGTGGCCGGCGAGCGGTTGGTGATCGTGCCGTTGGAGCGGCGTTTCGCGCGTCGGTGACGTTGGGGTCTGATCATGGCGATGACCGCGATTGAAGATCTGGTGGTGCGGACCAAGGCCGGTGACCTGCGCGGCGCTTGCGAGAATGGCATCGCGGTGTTCCGGGGCGTTCCGTATGCAGCGGCTCCGGTCGGCGAATTGCGGTTCGCGCCGCCACAGCCGGCGCCAGCGTGGCCGGGCGTCCGCGAGGCAAGGGCGGACGGCCCGATCGCGCCGCAGGGACGCTCGCGGCTTGCCCACGTCATGGGGGATTTCGAGCGCCCACAGTCCGAGGACTGTCTGACCCTCAATATCTGGACGCCTGCCGCCGACTCCGCAAAACGCCCGGTGCTGGTTTGGATCCACGGTGGCGCATTCGCGAGCGGCGCGGGCTCGCTGCCTTGGTATTCGGGCGAGCGGTTTGCCGCCAATGGCGACCTGGTGGTCGTTTCGATCAACTATCGGCTGGGCGCCCTGGGATTCTTGTGCCTGCCGGGCGTCAGCGACGGCAATCTCGGACTGCTCGATCAGGTCGCGGCGTTGCGTTTCGTGCGCGACAACATTGCCGCCTTTGGCGGCGATCCGGACAACGTGACTTTGGTTGGGCAGTCGGCGGGCGCGGCGTCGATTGCGATCCTGATGACCATGCCGCCGGCTCGCGGCCTGTTCCGGCGCGCGATCCTGCAAAGCACGCCGTTCGGGCGCATGTCGCGCACGCTCGACGATGCCCACCGGATCGGTCGGCGCTTGCTGGAGGTGCTGGGCCTCAAGCCCGAGGACGCGGGAAAGCTCAAATCCTTGCCGTTCGCCCGGTTCGTGACGGCGCAGGGCGAGGTTGCCCGGCTGGAGAAGAAATTCGCCGATGCGCTCGCGCCGTTCTGGCCGGTGATCGACGGCAAGGTCTATCCGGGCGAGGTCGCGCCAGCGCTACAAGACGGTGCCGGCGCCGAGATCGACACCATAATCGGCACTACGCGCGAGGAGATGGCGGCGTTCTATTGCATCGACGAGGACATTGCGAAAGCGGACCAGGCGGCGATCGACGGCGTGTTCGCAGCGGTGTTCCCATCCGGCCACCGACCCTACCGCGACGAGATCGGTCGGATGCGGGCCTCGGGCAGCAATGCGGCGCTGTTGGGCGATCTGATGAGCGACGCGATGTTTCGCATCGGCAGCCTGCGCCTGGCCGAAACGCGAGCCGATCAAGGGCGGCCCGCCTACGTGTACCAGTTCGACTGGCAATCACCGGCCGGGTTTGAGTCCTGCCACTGTCTCGAAATTCCGTTTGTGTTCAACAATTTCGCACACTGGACGAACTCGCCGATGCTGAAGGGTGCAAAACCCGGCGAGACCGAGGGGCTTGCGGAGGCCATGCACGGTGCCTGGATCGCATTTGCGAGAACCGGAAAGCCTGATCATCCGCGCTTGCCCACCTGGCCCCCGTACCGGCGAGAAGACCGCATGACCATGCGCTTTGACAGTGTGATCGGACCAACCAGCGACCTGGCCGGGCTTGCGTTGCGCCGGCCCTGGCCTCTGAGGTGACTCACCATGCATTCCGTCACAGTCCGAAAGGAAATCGTCGATCGCGTCCTGCAACGGCGCGGCCGCTATCATTTGTTCGATAGATTGGACCCAACCCGCACGGCGCTCGTCGTGATCGACATGCAGAACACATTCTGCGCTCCAGGCGGTCCCGCCGAGGTGCCGGCGTCGAGAGACATCGTTGAACCGATCAATAGGTTCACAAACGAGCTTCGCAGTCTGGGCGTTCCGGTCATCTGGGTCCTGCACGCCAACAGTCGGGTGGGCGACAAGAGCGACTGGGAGCTGTTCTTCAACACCATTGTCGCGGACGAGGTTAGGGAAAAGACACTCGAGAGTTCTGGCTGCTACGAGGCAAAGCGTCTGGACCGGACTTGTCACGGGGCCGACCGACCATACAGTGCTGAAAAACCGCTACAGCGCCTTGATCCCGGGCTCATCCCCGCTTGAGCGCTCGCTTCGCGGCATGGGGATCGACACGATTCTGGTCGCTGGCACCAAGACGAACGTTTGCTGCGAATCAACGGCGCGCGACGCCATGATGCTCGATTTCAAGGTTGTTCTGGTGGAAGATTGTTGTGCTGCGCTATCTGACGATGAACACCGGAGCGCGCTGGAAAACATTATCCAGCAGTTTGGTGACGTCATGACAGCCGACGAGGTGCTGGTTCGGCTTCGGTATCTTCCAAACAAGCCGGTATAGCTTCGATCTGGGGCGGAAGAGCCGCTGCGTTATCGGAACCCGCTCTGGGTGCGCTACTGCGCCTCCATGCCGAGCTCCGTCACCAAGCCACGCCAGCGCTCTTGCTCAGAGTGGATGAAGGCCGCGGTCGAGTCCGGCGTGCCTGCATCGCTGACACTGAGGCCGAAGCCGAGAGCACGCTGTCGGATCTCCGGCGATTTGAATACAGCATCGATCTCGCGGTTCAACCGCTGCAAGATCGGCGCTGGTGTCTTTGCCGGCGCAACAACGACAAACCAGCCATCAATTCGGAATCCGGGCAACGTTTCGGCGATGGTTGGCAGGTCGTCCAGGCCCGGAAAGCGCTGTTCGGAGCTGACCGCGATCCAACGGAGCTTGCCTGCTTTCACCGCGCCCGCGACCGGGGGCATGGAGCCGACCATCAACTGCGTGTTTCCAGCCATGGTGTCCTGCGCCATCTGCGGGCTGGAACGGTACGGGATCTCCACCATGCCGATCTGGCCGCGCTTGTTGAGAAGCCGGCCGGTTGCGACGCCGAAGCCGCTGGTGGCATCGACAGCGTAGGACAGCTTGCCGGGATTGGCCTTGCCGTAGGCCATCAACTCCGAAACGGTCTTGACCGGCAGATCCAGATTGACCGTCACGACCATCGGTCCTTTATCGCAGACCATGGCGACCGCGGCGAAATCCTTGGTCGGGTCGTACGGCAGCGATTTGAACAAATACATGTTGGAGGACAGCAGCGAGGCCGGCGCGAACAGCAGCGTGTAGCCATCCGGTTCTGCGCGAGCCGTCGTCTGAGCGCCGAGGAATCCAGACGCGGCCGGCATGTTTTCGACGTAGACGGTCTGCCCCAACGTTTGTGATACGCCCGTCGCCATCACGCGCGCCATGATGTCGACGGCATGTCCAGCCCCGGTGGGGACGATCAATTTGATCGGCCGCGCCGGCCAGTTGTCGGCGTGGGCTTCGCCGACTACCAGCAACAGACCGGCACAGAGCAATCCGCGAAGCGTGCTTGTCACGACCACTTGTCCTCCAGCTCAGATCCCGTGGGCGGCAACGCGCGCCGGCACCTGCTTGTGATCGCTACGCTGCCGCCGCCTTTGCGACGGCACCGACCGGAGGTTCGGTGTAGATAACTTCGCCGCCCGGGTTCTGCATGATCGCAAAGGTCGTGAAGTACTCGATCTCAGGATAAGTGCCGTAGCGCGACAGGATGCCATCCAGCCACGGTCCCTGGTAGAACGCCTTGGCATCGGCCAGCGTATCCCATTGATAGACGCCACCGGCGGTGCCGTTCTCAGACCAGATGAATTGCTTGCGGATCAGTCCCTTTTGTCCGGTGAAGCCAGGAGCGATCTTATGGAAGTGCGCGAGGCACTCGTTCCTGCCGATCGTTGACGGCAGCTTGTAGCGAACAATGGCGGTGATCATGGAGCGGTCTCCCTCGGTTTGGCAGCGGCAAGCGATCGGGACGGGTAGGTGTCATCGGCGGCCGCGCGGACATCGGCCAGAGCGCACATCAATCAGCATCACAGTCATCGTCATCGCACGTGTCCAGAGTTGACGATATTGTCCAGAGGCTATAATTATCGACAATTATTGACAATGGAATGTTTGTCGATGATGCTGCCGAACACACCGTAAGCTGGAGGTCGAATGATGCTTGCGCCGCGGTCGGATGTCACCATCGAGGAAGCGGAACGGCTGATCTATCTCGAAGCCGAGCTGCTCGACGATTGGCGGCTCGACGACTGGCTGAAGCTTTACACCGGCGACATGACCTATCTGGTGCCGACGCCCGGCATGCCGATGGATTGCTCGCCCGACACCAGCCTGTTCCTGATCAACGACGATCGCTTTCGAATGGAAAGCCGCGTCAAGCGGCTGAAGAAGAGACCGCGCACTCCGAATTTCCGCACTCGACCGACGGTGCACATGTTTTCGAACTTGCGCGTCGCCGGGCAGGACGACGAAGGCACGCACGTGCATGGCGTTTTCCACGTGTCGCGCTATCGCGACGGCATCACCGATATTTTCATGGGCCGCGTTCGCTATCGGCTGGTCAAGCAGGGAGACGACGTGCTGATCCGCTACAAGCGCTGCGATCTCGGCGTCGACGAACTGGTCCCGCAGGGCCGGCTGACGATCATCCTCTGAGTTCACTTTCAACCGTATGTTCGGCCGATCGGAGGACTGACATGGATCAGTATATCGGGACGCCGCTTGAAGTCAGGCACGACTCAGGCCGCCGGGCACTTTTCAGGTCTCGCGCCGCGTTTTCACCGACCAGAGCGTCCTCGATCTCGAGCACGAGAAGATTTTCGAGCGTTGCTGGCTCTATTGCGGCCATGACAGCGAATTGCCGGAGCCGGGCTCGTTTCTCACCCGGACGGTCGCGGGTCGCGACTTCATCTTCAATCGCGACGCCAGCGGCAAGGTCAACGTCTTCTATAATCTCTGCACCCATCGCGGCGGCCGCGTCTGCCGGGAGAAGTCCGGCAAGGCCAGCGTGTTTCAGTGCTTCTATCACGGCTGGGTTTTCAGTTCCGACGGCGCGACTGCGCGGCATTCCGCAGGAAGGCGCCTATCCGGAAGGCTACAAGAACGACAGCCGCGGCCTCGTGCATGTGCCGCGACTCGAGCAATATCGCGGCTTCTGGTTCATCTGCCTCGATGCCAACGCGATGTCGCTGTCGGACTATCTGGCCGGCGCCAAGGAATACATCGACAACATCGTCGACCAGTCAGAAATCGCGATGACGATCGTCCCGGGTGGGCAGAATTTCCAGGTCGATGCCAACTGGAAGCTCTGGCACGAGAACGGCATGGACCCGTTCCATGTGCATAGCGTGCATTCGACCTATTTCGAGTATTCAGCCGACGCCACCAAGGCTCGGCACGGAGCGCGCCAATGCCCAGGGCGTGTCGACTGCGGAATTCGACACCAAGGCCAGCGCCGAGGTCATGATGACCGGGTCGCTACAACGCCCTGATGCAGACCAAAACCAAGTTTGCGTTCGATCTCGGCAACGGCCACATGGCGTATGACTATCCCTCGACGCATGGCCGGCCGTTCGCGCAATGGCATCCGACCTGGGATCCGAAATACAAGAGCGAGCTCGAAGGCGATATACCAGAAGACGGTCGCCGCGCGTTGGCCCCGAACGCGCAAAGAAGATGGCGCACTTTCGACCACCACATCCTGATCTTTCCGAATCTCGCGATCGTCGACAATCACGGCATCATGATCCGCACCTACTTCTCCAAGAAACCGGCGGAGATGCTGGTGCAGAGCTGGACCATCGCGCCACAGGAGGAGCCGCCGGAAATCCGCAAGCTCCGCCTGTTCAGCTACATGGACTTCCTGGGACCGGCCGGCTTCGGTACCCCGGACGACGTGGAGGCGATCGAGGCGGCGCAGCGCGGCTACAAGGGTGCCGAGGATTACGGCGGCTGGAACGATATTTCGGCAGGCGTCGCGCCGAAGGATCCGATGAGTTTTGTGAAGCACGGCGACGAGGGCCGGATGCGGGTGTTCTGGACCAAGTGGCAGGAATATTTGTCGAGCTAGCCTAAGCAATCCAGCGAGCATCCATGCGCACCAATAAAATCGCTGCGGCTCACGACATCCGCCAAGCCGGCAGCGCGACGCGAGCGACGATCCTCTATCGCGCGCTCAAGGAAGACATCATCCGTGGGGTGTTGCGGCCGCGCCAATGGCTGCGCATCGACGGCGCTCCGCAAGCGCTATGACGCCGGCGCCAGTCCGCTGCGCGAGGCGCTGAACCGTCTGTCCGCCGAGGGCTTCGTGGTTCAAAAGGATCAGCGCGGCTTTGCCGTTGCCGATACCAACGAATCCAGCCTGGACGAACTGATCTTCACGCGCTGCTCGCTCAACGAGATCATGCTGCCGACGGCGCTCGAGCGCGGGGATCAGGCCTGGGAAGAGCGTGTTGTGCTCGCGCATTATCATCTGTCGAAGACGCCGCCGTTCAAGTCGGATGGCCGGGTGAACGAGGACTACCTGGTTCGACACCGCGAATTCCACATGTCGATCCTGGCGCCATGCGGTTCACGATGGCTGTTGGAGCTGTCGGAAAAACTGTTCGACTGGACTCAGCGTCACCAGAACCTGGCGCTTGCGCAGCGATATCGTCGGCTCGCGCGACGTGGCGAGCGAGCATCATGCGCTCATGAAGGCGGTGGTTTCGCGTGACGCCGCAAGATCGATCAGCCTGCTCAACGAACATGTTCGAACGACAGGGCAATTCGCCCGTGCGGCGGAAAACGACAATGTGTCGCTCGACGCCAGACGAAGCCCCGATGATCGGCGTGTTCATCGCCGGCAATCCCGAACCGTGCCGGACCCCACAACGGGCGCGGCGTAGCCTCTGATCGAAGGCACTGGAACGTATCCGCTCGGGGCACAGATCACAGCGCAATATCAGAACGTGCCCTACGAGGAGTGTTGCCGTCCCAACGCTTGAACGCATGGGAGAAGGCACCGACCTCGCGATAGCCAAGCAACCAAGCAATTTGAGAGATCGCCAGATCATCCTCCTTTAAATAACGTTTCGCGAGATCAAATCGAAGACTTTCCAGCACCTCCGAAAACGTCAAACCCTCCATCGATAGTCGCCGAGCAAACGTTCGTTGACTCAATCCCAGACGATTCGCAATTTCGGTGGCTCGTGCTTTGCCGTGAGGAAGAAGGGGTGCGATGATATTCTCAACGTTTGATCGAAACGAATCGCGATTCGTTGGTCGATGAGAAATTGCTTCTTCGCAATACTTGATCAAAAGCTTGCTGAGATAGGGATCCGCGCTTACGACGGGCGATTGCCTGATGCTCTTTGAAAAGGTGATGTCATCGGTGTTGGCTCCAAACTCGATGTTGTCGCCGAAAAACTTAGCAAACTCTGAATTTGGCGCCCGCTGATGGGCGAGCCTTACACGGATTGGCAGTAGATGAATTCCGGTGAGTTGCCGGCAAGTCCGCACGACACCTGCCATCCAAAATTCGATTTGATGCCGATCGAGATGACGACTAACGCCGACATACTTGAACGACAAGCCCACCGATTTGCCGTCAACGCATTTTTGCGCAATTCCCTCATTGACGATGGAACTGTACCTCGCCGCTCTGTGCAATGCGTCGACAAGTGTTTCGGAGGAAGCGAGAACGTAATACAGTAGTCCGAGCTCGCGAAGATCGCGGATCTGAGCTACTAGATGAAACCCGAGTAGCTCGTCCTTCAGAGCCGCGGCAACAAGAATTCAAAAACGTGATCTGATCGCTTACCCTGATGGGAGCCTGCGGATTTTCGATTTGATGACGGGTGAGTGATGCTTTCTTCAATAGTGGTTCCAGCGCTATCCCTGCCGTTTTTGCCTGAGCGTAGGCGAGTTGGGTTATGTGACCGGTCGCACTCGGAAGCCCGCGGGTTGTTCCTGCATTCGAGGGACCCAGATGTTTGCTCATTGGACTTGCTCAGACTTGCGAGTGTGGACAGCGCAAAAGCGACGACATTAGTAACGACGGTCGCTATTTGTCGAAAGCGTACTGCGGGCCATCGCCAGCGGCCAGACGCAGGTGTCCGGCTCGGCGGTTGCGCCAAAGCCGATCCAGTCGGCACCCTTTGTCGTCCGCGTAACGCTTGACAATGCCGAGTTCGCAATACGCCTACCCGCGGGCAGCACGGGGGAGGTCGCGATCTTTACGGAGCACGTCAAGGCTGCACACATCATACGCCGGGTGCCGCTGCGGCAGTTGGCTATCCTGACTACATCAACCCGCTCTAACCGGCGTATTGGACCTCGGTCCAACTCGATCCCGCCCCCCAGGCGCGTAGCGTTGCGGCAAGATGGTACAGGCGCACGTGGACCGGCTCGCCGCCGACGCAGTCCCTGTCGGAATGGTTTTCATTCCTGACGGCACCTTCCGCATGGGCTCCGACAGCCACTATCCGGAGGAGGCGCCGGTCCACCGCGGCACCGTCGATCCGCTCTTCATCGACCGCACGCCGGTGACAAATCGGCAATTCAACGAGTTTGTCCGGGCCACAGGCCACGTCACCTTCGCTGAAATCCCACCCGACCCATTTGAGGCGACGGCCCGATGATCGCGCGCAGCGGCCGGCACTGATACCGGCCGGCGCTTTCATAGGAGACAGCCATGAAGAGAGCAGCAATTGCAGCACTCGCCTGCCTCTACGCGGCGGCATCCGCACAGGCGCAGAATCTGTCCGCCGACGACCTCAACAATCGCCTGATACACCGCCGCGCGGTTGAGGCGATCATCTGGGGCATGCCGGCGGTCAACTATGATCTGATGCTGCAGGCAATGCTCAACAGGACCGAAGGCAAGGTCAACGAATTCATTTACTGGTCGCGGCCGCCCGATTGGAAGAACCAGACGCTGACGCCGAATCCGGACGCGATCTACTTCATGTCATTCTTCAATACCAAGGATGCGGGCCCCGTGGTGATCGAGGTGCCGCCCGCCGAAGGCGGTTCGCTCGCTGCCAATATTGACGATATCTGGCAGACGGCGCTGGAAGATGCCGGGCCCGAAGGAGCGGACCAGGGCAAGGGCGGCAAATACCTGATCTTGCCGCCCGACTACAACGGCAATCCTCCGACCGGATACTTCGTCTTGCCGTCGCAGACTTACGGCGGCTTCGCGCTGTTCCGCTCCAATTTGACCGGCCGTACCGAGGCTGACTTCGTCAAGTCGGTCGCCTACGCCAAACGGCTCAAAATCTATCCGCTCGCGCAAGCCGCAAATCCGCAGCCGACCACCTTCACCGACGTGAGGGAGATTCTGTACAACTCGACCATTCCTTTCGACCTGCGCTTCTTTCAGTCGCTCGACCGTATCGTGCAGAGCGAGCCCTGGCAGGAACGCGACAGGGCGATGATCGATCAACTGCGGTCGATCGGAATCGAGAAGGGCAAGCCCTTCAACGCCGACGCCAAAATGCAAGAAATTCTCGCCGCCGCCGCTCGCGAGGCGAAAGCCTTGCTTGAGTTGCGCTACGACACAGTGATCCCGCCCTATTTCGAGGGCACGCACTGGCGTGCGCCGGCCCAGCCCGAGGCAGTCCAAGGCCAATCGACCCGCTACGCAAATCGGGACGCCTACCCCATTGATGCGAGGGGACTCACTTACACCTACGGTTTCATCGGCATCAAACGTCTGGGTACCGCTCAGTTCTACCTGATGGCGATCAAGGACAAGGACGGCAAGAATTTCAACGGAGCTAATATGTACCGTCTCGTTGTGCCGGCGGATGCGCCGGTCAAGCAATATTGGTCGGTGACGGCATACGATCGTGCAACCCACGCTCTCATCCGCGACATGCCGCGGGCGAGCGCCGCGTCACAGAGCGCTGAGTTAGCGAAAAATCCCGATGGCACAGTCGATCTCTACTTCGGTCCCAAAGCACCGGCCGGAAAGGAATCGAACTGGGTGCCAACGAGACCTGACGGCGAGTTTGAGCTGCTTTTCCGCCTATACGGCCCGACCAAGCCGTTGTTCGACAAGACGTGGAGGCTGCCGGACCTCGAAAAAGTGGCGCAGTGACAGGGAAGCCATGAACCATCTCCGCTCCCATATCTTCGCGGGCTTGGCGCTGACGGCGTCTGCTGCGTTCGCGCAGACGCAGCCGTCAGGAAATGGCATCCCTGTCACGCCCGACAACTTCAACCGTGCCGAAACGGATACGATCTACGCCACAAGCGCCAAAACGCAGGGTCTCGGCAAGTTCTCGCACCACCGCGAGCCCATACCGCTCGACTTTCACATCGTGCGGCCAAACCGCGACACCCTGTATTCGTTATCGGTCTTTGACCTCGATGCGGGACCGGTGACGGTCACGCTGCCTAACGCGGGTCAGCGCTTCTTGACCATGCAGGTGATCGACGAGGACCACTACACCCCTGAAGTCATCTATGCGGCCGGCAGCTACACCTTCACCAGGGAGAAGATCGGCACCCGCTATGTCTCGCTCGGAGTCCGTATTCTGGTCGATCCGGGCGATCCGGAAGACCTAAAGCGGGTTCACGCCCTGCAGGATGCCGTTACGGTCGCGCAGCCGGGTGGTCCGGGGCGTTTCGACGTGCCCAATTGGGACCAGACGAGCCAGAAAAAGGTACGAGACGCCCTTCTGGCGCTGGCCCAAACCCTGCCTGACACCAAGCGCACATTCGGAGCCAGAGACCAGGTCGATCCTGTTCGACACTTGATTGGAACGGCGTTTGCCTTCGGCGGCAACCCCGAAAAAGATGCCCTCTATCTCAACGTCACACCGAATAAGAATGACGGTGCGACGCTCCATCGGCTCACCGTCAAGGACGTACCGGTTGACGCCTTCTGGTCGATCAGCGTCTACAACGCAGAGGGCCACTTTCAGAAGAACGCGTTCGACGCCTATTCGCTCAACAGCGTCACGGCGAAGAAGAACAACGACGGCTTGATCGCGGTCCAGTTCGGCGGCTGCGACGGCAAGATTCCGAACTGCCTGCCCATCATGAGCGGCTGGAACTACATGGTACGGCTCTATCGTCCGCGCCCCGAAATCCTCAACGGCACATGGAAATTTCCGGAGGCGCAGCGGGTGAATTGAGGAGATAGACATGAAAACCAAGCTCGGCATCAGCGCTTTGGCGGTGATGTTGCTCGCGGGCGGTGCGGCTCACGGGCAGCAACAACTGGTGACCGCCGACAACTTCACCCGCGCAGAGACCGACACTTACTTTGCCAATATCGTCAAAAGCGCCGGCGGGGTTGGCAAATTCTTCCATCGCCGCGAGATTGAACCAATTGACAATCAGATCGTCATCCGCGGCAACCGCGACACGGTGTATTCGGCAGCGGTGTTCGATCTCGATGCGGGACCGGTGATGGTCACGCTCCCCGATGCCGGCAAGCGCTTCATGTCCATGATCGTGATCGACGAAGATCAATACACGCCCGCCGTCTACTACGGCGGAAGCCACAACTTCACAAAACAGCAGATCGGCACGCGCTATTTGATGCTAGCGCTGCGCACCTTCTTCGATCCAAACGACCCTGAGGACATCAAGAAGGTTCACGCCCTGCAGGATACCGTGAAGGTTTCGCAGCAAAGTCCGGGCACCTTCGAAATACCCAAATGGGACCCGGTCAGCCACCAGAAGGTGAAGGATGCGCTGCTGGTGCTTTACGCGACGGTGCCCGATCAGAATCGCATGTTCGGCACCAGGGAGCAGGTCGACCCAGTGCGCCGCCTGATCGGCAGCGCCGGCGGCTGGGGCGGCAATCCCGACACTGAGGCCAAATATCTCAACGTCAATCCCAGCAAAAACGATGGCAAGGCGGTCTACAAGCTCACTATCCCAAGCGACGTTCCCGTTGATGGCTTCTGGTCGGTCACTCTTTACGACGCCGAGGGCCGTTTTCAGAAGAACGAGTACGACGCCTATTCGGTCAACAATCTGACTGGGAAGAAAAGCGCAGACGGCTCGATTGCCGTGAAGTTCGGCGGCTGCGACGGCAAAGTTGCTAACTGCCTGCCGACCGTGCCGGGCTGGAATTACATGGTTCGCTTCTATCGCCCGCGCGCCGAAATTCTGAGCGGCAAATGGAAGTTTCCTGACGCGGAGCTGGCGAATTGAGAGGATGACATCGCCATGATCGACATTTTTTCCTGGATCGTCCTGATCATCCTCATTGCGATCGTGGTCGCGGTGTTCGTCGCGCTTGGCATGATGCCGGGGCACATCGCGCACAAGCGTGGGCATCCCTGGGCGGAAGCCGTCGCGATCGGCGGCTGGGTCACGCTGATCTTCGGCTTCGTGTTCTGGCCGCTGGTGATGATCTGGGCCTATGTCGACGTCCCGGCAAAGCGGGAGACGTCGCCATGATGGTCGTTCTGCTCAGCAGCTATATCGCGATCCTCGCGCTGTTCGTGTGGCTCAAGTTCATTCCGTTCAACACCTTCTGGAAGATCTCGCCGCTCATTGTGCTGCTACTTCTGAACCTCGGCCTGTTTATCCCGATGGGGTGGGGCGCGCCGCAAGGATCGGCCGTGGTGGTGCGTCATTCGGTGGCGATCGTGCCGGACGTCGCGGGCGAAGTGCTGGAGGTTCCGGTCGAACCCAACAAGCCGCTCAAGGCCGGCGACGTTTTGTTCCGGATCGATCCGGTGCCCTACGAGGCGCAAGTGCGTGCGATTGCGGCGCAGCTCAAGCTGCAGGAGCAGCGGCTGGCGCAGATGACACAGCTTCAGGGCACCGGCAGCGGCCGCGGCTTCGACGTCGAGCAGCGGCAGGCCGAGGTCGCGGAGCTCAAGGCGAAGCTCGACGGCGCACAATGGAATCTGGACAAGACCGTGGTGCGTGCGCCAGCCGAGGGCTACGTCACCAATGTCGCGTTGAGGAAGGGCGCGCGAGTCACAACTGCGCCGGTGATGGCGTTCATCGACACTTCGGAAACGCTGATCGGCGTCGAGATCCCGCAGATCGACGCGCGCTATGTCGAGCCCGGGCAGGCGGTCGAAGTGACATTCAAGTTCATGCCGGGCACGGTCTACACCGGCAAGGTCGAGACCGTATTCCAGGCAATCTCGGCTGGCCAAACTCAGACGTCGGGCACGGCGGTGACGCCGCCAGCGGTCCAGTCGACGCCCTTCGTTGCCCGGATCAAGCTCGACGACGCGGAATTCAGCAACCGCCTGCCGGCGGGTGCGACCGGCACGGCGGCGATCTACACCGATCACGTCAAGGTGGCGCACGTCATCCGCCAGGTGATGCTGCGGCAAATCGCGATTACGAACTACATCAATCCGTTTTAGGCTCGGCGAGATCCAAGGGGGCGTGCGATGCGAACAGCTTTCTCACCAGAGGCGATGATGACAGCCGTTCGGACTTTTGCGGCGGCCGGCACCATGCTTGCGAGTATTGCCTGCCTTACGGAGGAAGCACGCGCCGACCAGGGCGGCATCGGCTTCTGGCTGCCGGGGGCGTTCGGAAGCTTGGCTGCGGTGCCGGGCCACCCAGGGTGGTCGCTCGGAACGATCTACCTCCATTCCTCCGTGACCGCAGGCGGCGACGTGGCAGCGTCGCGGTCGATCGGCTTCCCCAACAGGACGGTCAACCTGACGGTGAATCTGGACGCCAGAATCAAAGGAGACGTGGACATCATTGTGCTGGCTCCCGGCTACACGTTCGCGACGCCGGTGCTGGGCGGGCAACTGACGATAGCCTTGCTTGCCCTTGGCGGGCGCTCGTTTGGCCAGATCGATGCCGCACTCACCGGCGCGCTCGGGCCGATCGGGTTTGCGACCGAGCGCAGTGTTAGCGACACCTTGGTGAGCTACGGCGATCTTTTTCCGCAGGCGACGTTGAAGTGGAACCACGGCGTGCACAACACCATGGTCTACGGGATGATGAATCTACCGATTGGCGATTACGATTCGAAACGTCTGGTCAATCTTGGCCTTGGCCATTGGTCGATCGACGGCGGCGTAGGCTACACCTACTTCAATCCGCAGACCGGTTATGAATTCTCCGTCGTGACCGGCCTCACCTACAATTTCATCAACCCCAGCCTCGACTACCGGAACGGCATCGATTGGCACCTGGATTGGGGCGCTTCCAAATTCATCTCCAAGCAAGTCCACGTCGGCCTTGTCGGCTATGCCTATCAGCAGATCACCGACGACAGTGGGGCCGGGGCGACGCTCGGCCCGTTCAGGTCGCGGGTCTTCGGTGTCGGTCCGCAAATCGGTTACCTGTTCCCGGTCGGCGGGATGCAGGGCTACCTGAATTTGAAGGGCTACGGAGAGTTCGGCGCGCAGCATCGCCCGGAGGGCTGGAATCTGTGGCTGACGTTTGCAATCTCGCCGGCTGCGCCAACACCGCCGCCACCAAGGCGCATGCCTCTCAAGTGAAAGTGGCAGGCTGATCTCGGCGCTACTGAGGATGCCGCGCCCTTTGGTTCGCTGCTGCTTCCACATTGCTTCCGCGGGCCCGAGGTTGGAAGCAGCAGGAATGAACGCTACAAAAATGGCCGGAGTTGCAGTGGGTTGATGGTCGGAGCGGAGAGATTTGAACTCTCGACCCCCAGTCCCCCAGACTGGTGCGCTAACCGGGCTGCGCTACGCTCCGCCGAAAAATCTCTACGCCGGGCGCTCCTAGCGCGCAAGGGCCGCGCGGTTCGCAGCAGCCGGCAGGCCTTGCGCGGGCGCGTTCGAACGCGCGGCATAGCGCCGGGTTGCGGCGATCAGCCCCCACAGCAGGCCGAGCAGCAGGAAGGCGTGCCGCCAATGGTCGCTGTCGATGATGATGCTCTCGGTCGCCACGCCGAAATACGCCGCATAGACGATGATCGTGGTCTGCTGCCAGGGCGTGCGCACGAGCGCGCAGCGTAGGCCGTAGTAACAGCGACAGCGCGACCAGCGCCGGATAGCACGCGCCGGATAGCCAGCCGCCGGCCATGAAGGCGTTCAGATAGGAGTTGTGCGGGTCTTCGGTAAAATACTTGTTGAACTGCAGCGGGCCGATGCCGAGCGGGATGTCGAGCGCAAAGATCGCCCCCATGGCGTGCCGCGCGAAGCGGCCCTGCTCGTTGACGTCGTAGCTCTGCTGCAGGGTAGCGCGCTCCTTGAACAGCACAGCAATGGCGTCGATCGACAGCAGCGCCGCAATGAACATCACGAGCACGGCTGCGCCGGCGATGGTCAGCAGCACGATGCGCAGCCGCAGCGTCTCGGAGCGCGTGGTGAAGAAGCTCAACGCCAGCGCAACCATGGTGGTGTAGACGACCTGGCCCCAGGCGGCGCGGGAGAACGACAGCAGCATGGCGACCGCGAGCAGGCCGAACACGATCGCGCCCTTGGCCGCCTGCTTGAACGTTCCGGTGATGATGCGTTGCAGGACCAACAAGGTCGGAAACACCAGGAATGCCCCGAGCACGTTGGGATCCTTGAACGTGCCGCGGGCGCGGTCATAGAGCAGCAGCAGGTCGTTGGCGCCGGGGAAGAGGCGGAAATAGCCGACGATCGCGACCAGCGAGGCAATGATGCCCGCAATGACGCAGCCGCGCGTGATCGCGTCGAGCCGGGCCTGCGTGTTGGCGCCGAGCATGGCGGCAAAGAACAGCGCGCTGAACGCCAGGTACCACGAGGTCAAGAGCCAGACGACCACGCCTTGCTCGCCGATCACTGAGCCCGCCGAGATGCTGTAGCCGATGTTGATCAGCACCAGCAGCAGACCGAGCGGCAGCAAGGCCGGTGACAGCGTGAGGCCGCTCAGGGCGAAGGTGACCATCGTGAGCAGCGAGACCAGCTCGTAGGGGCTCGGCTCGATGAACACGATCGCGCTGCTGGCGCCGGTCAGCCAGAGCAGCAGGGTGCGAAACCGTTCGGCCGGAATGCTGAACCCGGCCACGGTTCCGGCCGATGCCGGCGCGGGATGCGACGCCAATCATCAATAGGCGTTCTCGCCCTTGAGCAGCGACAGCGGCGTCTTCATCAGGATGTAGAGGTCGAACAGCAGCGACCAGTTCTCGATGTAGTAGAGATCGTGCTCGACGCGACCCTTGATCTTGTCCGGCGAGGTGATCTCGCCGCGCCAGCCGTTGATCTGGGCCCAGCCGGTGATCCCGGGCTTGACGCGATGGCGTGCGAAATAGCCGTCGACGGCCTCGTCGAATTGCCGGTCCTCGAGCTTCTGGTTGACGGCGTGCGGTCGCGGGCCGACCAGCGACAGGTTGCCCTTGAACACGACGTTGAAGAGTTGCGGCAGCTCGTCGATGCTGGTCTTGCGGATGAAGCGGCCGACCCGGGTGACGCGCGGATCGTCTTTGGTGACGCTCTGCCGGGCATCGTGATCGGTCTTGTCGGTGTAGAGCGAGCGGAACTTGAAGACTTCGATGTTCTCGTTGTTGAAGCCATGCCGGCGCTGCTTGAAGAACACCGGGCCCCGACTGTCGAGCTTGATCAGGAGCGCGACCAGCGCCATCAACGGCGACAGCGCGAGCAGCGCCAGGCTGCCGATGGCTTTGTCGAACAGCCACTTCATCACCACGTCCCAGTCGGTGATCGGCCGGTCGAGCACGTCGATCACCGGTACGCTGCCGAGATACGAATAGGCGCGGGGGCGGAAGCGCAGCTTGTTCGAATGCGCGGCCAGCCGGATGTCGACCGGCAGCACCCAGAGCTTCTTGAGCATCTGCAGGATGCGACCTTCGGCCGAGATCGGCAGCGAGAAGATCACCAGGTCGACGCGGGTGCGGCGCGCGAACTCGACGAGATCGTCGACGGTGCCAAGCTTGCGGGTGCCGGCAGGCGTCTGCGGCGAGCGCTCGTCGCCGCGGTCGTCGAACAGGCCGACCAGGCGAACATCGGTGTCGCGCTGGGCTTGCAGCGCCTGGACCAGCGTCTCGCCGGGATCGCCGCCGCCGACGATCGCAGTGCGCCGCGCCAATCGGCCCTCGGCGGTCCAGCGCCGCACCAGAAGAAACAGCATGCGGCGGAATGCCAGCAGCGCCACCAGCCCGACGACATAGAAGCTGCCGAGCCAAGCGCGCGAGTATTGATCGCCGGCCTTGGCGAAGAATGACGCGCCGATCACCAGCAGGAAAACCACCGACCAGGCCGAGGCCAGCCGGAAATACTGCTTCTCGTGGCCACGGAAGGCCTGCACCTGGTAGATGTCGGCAATCTGGAAGGCCAGCATGGCGAGCAGCGACACCGCGGCGATGGCCCCGAAGTAGCGCCATTCCACGCCGTCCTGCGGCACCACGTAGCCGGCATAGATCGCAAGTCCGATGAGTGCGACCAGCGCAAGCTCGATGACGCGCACCGCGCCGGCCAGCACGATCGGCGACATGGCGGACGAGGCCGGCTCCGCGGCTGCTTGTTCGGCCGCCGCGGCCAGTTGATGCATTTTGCCGCGTGCGGCCGCAGCACCCGGGTGGGTCGCGGGCGCCGCCGCGCCCAACACCCGGTGCGTGTCGAATTCTGCCATCGTTGAAAGTCCGTTGCGCGCGTGCAGGCACGCGCCGATCGCCAGTAAAAGACGGCGGTCAAACTAGTTAAGAGATTTCAAAAAAGTGTTAGTGCGAATGCGTAAACTTTGCTGCAATTGCGGTTTGATAACCGGCCAGCACGCCCGCAACCATGGCGTCCTGGGAGAACGATTGGCCGACGCGCTCGCGCAGGCGCTCGGCAGCGGCGCGGGTGCCCCTCGGATCGTCGAGCGCGCCTGCAATGGCCTGCGCCAGCCGCATCGGATTCTGCGGCGGAACCAGATCGACATCCGGACCGAAAATCTCAGGAATTCCTCCTACGCCACTGGCAATCATGGGAATTCCAGCTCCGCCCGCTTCGATGACGACGTATGGCAGCGAGTCGGCGCGCGACGGCACCACCAGCAGGCGCCCGAACCCGAAGGCCTGGCGGGCCGGCACGTGGCCGAGGAACCGGACGCTGTCGTTGAGGCCGAGCCGCGCCACCTGGGCGCGCAGCGCGGGGCCTTCTTCGCCATCGCCCGCGATGGCGAGGCTGACGCGCCGTCCCGAACGGTGCAGCTCGGCGAGCGCGTCGATCAGCACGTCGGTGCCCTTGATGTGCCGGAACTCGCCGACATTGACGAGATCGGCGGCGCCGGCGGCGGGCTCGACCCGGACCATGTCGTCGGGGCCCACGCCGTTTGGCACGACGCGCACGACGTTTCGCGGGGTGCCCACGATCCGCTGGTAGGTGTCGCTCGCAAACGCGCTCTCGAACAAAAACAAATCGGTGCGATTCATCAGGATGCGCTCGAGCGTGCCGTAGACCATGCCGCGCAGGGTATGGCGGCCGTAATGCAGCGAGCCGCCATGGGGGGTGTAGACGCGGATCGCACGCTGAGCCGGCGTCAGGCGCACGAAGGCGCCGCCCTTGGCGCCGTGGCCGTGCAGCACATCAGCCTTGAGGGCGGCGAGCTGCCGTGTCACGCGGAGGAAGGCAAACAGGTCGGTCGGGCTGAGCTCGCGCTGGATCGCGACGCGCGCAATACCAAGTTTCATCGCGGGCGCGATCGCCGTGAGCGCGGCCTCGGCCCGCGCGCCGCCGGTGGTGCTGTCGCACAGAATGCCGACGTGATGGCCGCGTGCCGCCTGGCCCGCGGCGAGGTCGAGAATGTGGCGAAAAATCCCGCCGACCGGCGTGCGCGTGACATGGATAATCCTGAGCGGCTTATGACCGTGCATGATCAGAACCAGCGTTCCTGGACCGTGATGGTGTCGCCGGGGCAGATCGGGTCGCGCAACGGCACGGTGAGGCGGGCGGGCACGCCCTTGATCTTGCGGGTGACGGCGACGGTGTATTTGAAGCCGCGCGGCGTGAAGCCGCCGGCAATCGCGATCGCGCTCTCGACCGTCATGTTGGGCACATAGGGGTATTGGCCTGGGTAAGTGACCTCGCCCAGCACGAAGAACGGCCGGTAGACCTCGACCTCGACCGCCACGCTCGGCTCGCGGATGTAGCCTTGCGCCAGCCGGCTCTTGATCGATCCGGCGAGTTCCCTCGTGGTCAGCCCGCGGGCGTTGACCGCGCCGATCAGCGGCAACGCCACCTGGCCTTCGGCGTCGACGATGTAATTGTTGGATAGCGCGTCCTGGCCGAACACCACGATGCGGAGCTTGTCGCCGGTGTCGAGCGTATAGGGGCCGTCGTCGACGGCTGCGACCGGCACCACCTCGCGCACCCGCCGCACCGTGGCGGACGGCGGTGCCGGCGCGCCATACATCATGACGTCGAGCTCGGAGTGCTGTTGCACGACCGGCGCCGCCAGCCACGGCACGCGCGGCTTGACGCAGCCCGCAGAGCGCCAATGCCGCAAGCAACACGACCAGAAGGCGACACAGCCGCATGCGAATCCGAACCCGTCACTGGGTGAGAGGTCGGGGGATTCACACATCCTATGGTTAACAAAACCTGACCAACCCGATGGGGCGACAAAATCGCGCCGCGGGCGCTTAACGGGGCAGCAACCATAATCGGCTGTCATTGCGCCGCAGCAGCGATGGTTCGAGTCGAGGGGGCGATTGGAGTTGGCATGACCGTGGTGGACGGTGAGTTGAGTTTGGGCATGGTCGGGCGCGCGCTGTGGCGCCGCAAGCGCCTGATCATCGGCTCCGTGCTGATGGTGACGGCGCTGGCTTTCGTCGGCGTCAACCTGATCACGCCGCGCTACAAGTCCGAGGCGCGCGTCCTGGTCGAGGGTCGCGAGAACATCTTCCTGCGGCCCGAAGCCGACAAGGCGTTGATGGACCGCACCACCGTCGATCCGGAGACGGTGACCAGCCAGGTCCAGCTTGTCCTGTCGCGCGATCTCGCCCGCGAGGTGATCGAGCAGCTCAAGCTTGCCGAGCAGCCGGAGTTCAATGCGGCGCTGCAGGGTTTTTCGCCGCTGTCGGTGTTGCGGACCATCGGGCTTCTCAAGGATCCGATGTCGTTGACGCTGGAGGAGCGGGTGCTGACCGCCTATTACGAGCGGCTCAACGCCTATGCGATCGAAAAGACGCGGGTGATCGCGATCGAATTCCAGTCGGCCGATCCCGAGCTCGCCGCCAACATCGCCAACGTGATTGCCGAGAAATATCTGACGTTCCAGCAGATGGCGAAACAGGACCAGGCGCGCTCCGCCGGCCGTTGGCTGTCTGGCGAATTGGACAATCTGCGCGACAAGGTGTCGGAGGCCGAAGGCAAGGTCGAAAGCTTCCGCGCCAAATCGAACCTGTTCGTCGGCGCCAACAACACCAGCCTGTCGAACCAGCAACTGACCGAATTAAGCACCCAGGTGTCCGCGGCCCGCGCCCAGAAGGCCGACGCCGAAGCGCGCTCGCGCCTGATCCGCGATACGCTGAGTTCCGGACAATCGCTGGTCTCGCTCGACATCGCCAATTCCGAATTGATCCGCAGGCTGTCAGAGCAGCGCGTGACCTTGCGCGGGCAATTGGCCGAGCAATCGTCGACGCTGCTGCCGCAGCATCCGCGCATCAAGGAAATGCGCGCACAGATCGCCGATCTCGATCAGCAGATCCGCACCGAAGGCGAGCGCCTGGCGCGCTCGTTCGAGAACGAGGCCAAGATCGCGGGCGCGCGGCTCGAGACACTGGGCGCAAGCCTCGACGCGCTCAAGAAGCAGACCGCGTCTACCAGCGACCAGGACGTGCAATTGCGCGCGCTCGAGCGCGAGGCCAAGGCCCGGCGCGAGCTGTTCGAGTCCTATCTCGGCAAATACCGCGAGGCCACCGCGCGCGACACCATCGCGGCGGCGCCGGCGGACGCCCGCATCATTTCGCGGGCGGCGGTTTCGAACGTGCCGTATTTCCCGAAGAAAATCCCGATGGTGTTGATCGCGGCGCTCGGAACGTTTTCGCTCACCACCGCATTCGTGGTCGCGAGCGCGCTGCTCAGCGCCGAAGCCTACCGCCCGATGCCGCAACCGGTTGAACCGGTACCGGTCCCCGCCGCCGTGCCGGCGCGTTCGCCAAGCGCCCGCACGCGGTCGAGCGACCATCTGCCGGCCGCAACCAACGTGCCGCCGCCAGACCGACCACCGGAGCCGCCATCGCAACCGGACGCCGTCGCCACGGGCTTGCGCGTCGACGAGGTCGCCGAGGCGTTTCGACAAGCCGGAGAGGGCGGTCGCGCAATCGCCGTCATCGGCAGCGCGCGCAACGTCGGCACCACGCTGACCGCCATCGCGCTCGCGCGCTCGCTCGCCAGCCGCGCCCGGGTCGTACTGGTCGATCTCGCGCTCGGCTCGCCCAATGTCAACGTGATCTCCGACCAACCCAACGCGCCCGGCATCGCCGATCTGGTGCACGGTACGGCCTCGTTCGGCGACATCATCACCAAGGATCGCGCTTCGCGGCTGCATCTGGTGGCGGCCGGCCAGGTCGGCGGCGACGCCAACACGCTCATCAATTCGCCGATGCTTGCGGCCGCGGTCGGAGCGCTGGCCCAGAGCTACGACTGCCTGGTGATCGACGCCGGCTGCCAGACCGAAACGTCGCTTGCGGCAATTGTGGCGATGGCGCCGCATGCCGTGCTGGTGGGCGGCGACGCGGCCGCGGATGCGCTCGAGGCGTCGGCGAGGGATCTGCGCTCGGCGGGCTTTGCCGATGTCGCAACCTTGACCGGCCCGCCGCCGCCGCTCGATCATGCGGTTCTGCAACCGACGGCGGCATGACGACACGGAGGCGACGTTGACCGGCCTCAAGTACCGCCTGTTCCGCAGTGTGCTCGAAACGCTCTACTTCAGCGGGGCGCATGTGGCGCTGCGCCCGCTGCTGGGCGGCGTCGGCGCGATCTTCGCGCTGCACAGCGTTCGCCCGGCGCGACCCGACCGGTTCCAGCCGAACCGGCTGCTCGAAGTCACGCCCAAGTTCTTCGAACGGGTGATCCGGCGCCTGCGCCGCTCGGGCGCCGATCTGGTGAGCATGGACGAGGTCCACCGCCGCATGACCGAGGGCGATTTCCGCCGCCGGTTCGTCGCCGTGACCTTCGACGACGGCTATCGCGACACGCTCGAACACGCCTATCCGGTCCTGAAAAAATACCAGGTGCCGTTCGCCGTCTATGTCGCCACCAGTTTCGCCGATCGCCTCGGCGAGATGTGGTGGCTCGCGCTCGAAGCCGTGGTCGCCCGCAACGAGCTGATCGGCATCCGCATCGACGGGCGCGACCGCTGGTTCGAATGCCGCGACGTCCTGCAGAAGCGCGCCGCCTTCGACCACATCTATTGGTGGCTGCGCCAGCTCGGCACCGAGGACGAACTGCGCCATTTCGTCCGTGAGCTTGCGGCGCGCCATCGCGTCGACATGGCGGCGATCTGCGCCGAACTGTGCATGACCTGGCCCGAGATCGCCAAGCTTGCCACCGATCCGCTGGTCACGATCGGCGCGCACACCGTCAACCACGTGATCCTGAGCAAGGTGACAGAGGCCGCGGTCCGCTCCGAGCTCGAAAACAGCCGCGCCGTGATCGAAGCAGCTCTCGGCGCGCGGCCGCGGCACCTGGCGTATCCGGTCGGCGACACGTCGGCGGCCGGCCCGCGCGAATTTGCGATCGCGTCCGAGCTTGGCTTCAAGACTGCGGTGACCATGCGGCCCGGCGTGGTCTACCGCCGGCATTGCCAACACCTCACGGCGCTGCCGCGGATTTCGCTCAACGGCAATTTCCAGCGTCCGCGTTACGCCAAGGTGCTGATGTCGGGCGCGCCCACGGCGCTTTGGAACGGCTTTCGGCCGGTCAACGTCAGCTAGATTTCGACATCCAGCGGATCAGCGGCATGGCTGGCAGCACCCAGCCGATGCCGGCCAGTACGTAGAACAGTCCGGCGATCCATGGGTTCTCGAAGATGAAGGGCGTTTGCGCGACCGCCATGGCGAGCAGCGACCAGACGATGACCAGCGCGAACAGCAGGAAGGCGCCGATCAGCTTGCGGGTGCGGACGGGCATCGGGTCAAGGCTCGGCTGCCGCCGCCATTGATGCGGCGGCGCGGGCGGGACTATATGCTGCAAGCCTGCAACAAGTCATCGTTCGTAACACGACATCGCCCGCACGCCGCATGCACGCACCGATCGCCGTTTCCGCGCATCGCCCGGCCGTTCGCGTCTGGCTCTACGCCGTCGCGGCGATGATGGTGCTGACCCTGGTGGTCGGCGGCGCGACCCGGCTGACCGAGTTCGGGCCTGTCGATCGTCGAATGGAAGCCGGTCACCGGCGTGCTGCCGCCGCTGTCGGAGGAAGCCTGGCAGGACGAGTTCGCGAAGTATCAGCAGATTCCGCAATACCGCGAGCGCAACGCCGGCATGAGCCTCGTGGCGTTCAAGACCATCTATTGGTGGGAATGGACGCATCGCCTGCTGGCGCGGTTGGTGGGCATAGCGTTTCTCCTGCCGTTGCTGTTTTTTCTCTGGCGCGGCGCAATCGGGCCGGGGTTGCAACTCAAGCTTTGGCTGGTGTTCGGCGCGGGCGCGCTGCTGGGGCTGGTCGGCTGGTGGATGGTGTCGTCCGGGCTTGCCGGCCGCGTCAGCGTCTCGCCCTATCGCCTGGGCTTTCACCTGACGCTCGCGTGCGCGATCTATGCCGCGATCCTGTGGATCGCGCGCGGGCTCGCACCGCGGCGGCTGGAGCCGGTGCCGCGGCGGCTGCACGCCACGGCGCTCGCGCTGTTGCTGCTGGTGCTGCTGCAGATCTACCTCGGTGCGCTGGTGGCGGGCCTCGACGCCGGGTTGATCTACAACACCTGGCCTTCGATCGACGGCGCGCTTATTCCTTCGGCCGACCGGCTGTGGTTCGAGACGCCCGCCTGGCGCAATCTGTTCGAGAACACGCTCACGGTGCAGTTCAATCATCGCATGATGGCCTATGTCTTGTGGCTGGTTGCGGTCTGGCATGCGATCGACGCCATGCGACGCGGCGGAGCCGTCGGCAACGGCGCGCTGGCGCTCGTTTGCGTCGTGACCATCCAGGCCGGCATCGGCATTGTCACATTGCTGCATCAGGCGCCGCTGCCATTGGCATTGTTGCACCAGGCCATGGCGATCCTGGTGCTGAGCGTCGCGGTGATCCATGCCGAGCGGCTCGCCCCGCGCGCCTTACCCGCACAGGCCATGACATGATCGAACTTACGCATCGCGGCGACGTGGCGGTGGTCAAGCTCGTCCACGGCAAGGCCAATGCCCTCGACATCGAATTGTGCGAGGCGATCGCCGCGCAATTCGAGGCGCTGCGGCAGAGCCCGACGCGGGCCGTGGTGCTGACCGGGCAGGGGCGGATGTTTTCCGCGGGCGTCGACCTGCTGCGGCTCGGGGAGGGCGGCGCAGGCTACGTCCGCCGTTTTCTGCCGGCGCTGCATCGGCTCTACGACGCGGTGTTCTTTTTTGACAAGCCGGTGGTGGCGGCGGTGAACGGCCACGCCATCGCCGGCGGTTGCGTGCTCGCCTGCTGCGCCGACCGGCGGATCGCCGCGCGCGACGCCTTTCGCATCGGGGTGACCGAGCTGCTGGTCGGGGTGCCGTTTCCGGCGCTGGCGTTCGAGGTCATGCGCTTTGCCACGCCGCCGGCGTTCTTTGCCGAGACGATCTTGAGCGGCGCGACCTATCCGCCGGACCTGGCGCAGGCGCGCCGGATGGTCGACGAATTGGCCGAGCCTGCGGATTTGCTCGATCGCGCGGTCGCTGCGGCGCAGACGCTTGCCGCGCTGTCGCCGGCCGCATTCGCCGCCACCAAGCAGCAGCTTCGCCAGGGCGCGCGCGATCGCCTGGCGACCGACCGCGACCGCATCGATGCCGCCGCGACCGAGATCTGGGCCGCGCCCGAGACGCTCGCCCGCGTCCAAGATTACGTCGCACGAACCTTGAAGAAGAGCTGACGATAGACGGCGGAGAAGCGTTACCGCAGCACGCCGGTTTCGCGGAGATAGCGCTGCACGCCCGGATGGATCTGCGCCGGGCTCGGCGCCGCCATCAGCGTGCTCTGCGGCGTGGTCTCGCGGGCCTGATCGAGCCGCTTCACCAGTTCGGCATGGCCGCGGTGCAGCGCGCGGGCCAGGCGATAGGCGACGTCGTCGTCAAGCGTCGGCCGCGCCAGGATGTAGCTCCAGGAGCCGACCGAATTCACCGGCTGGTTCTGGCCCTCGTAGGCGCCGGCCGGCACGGTGATCGGCTTCAGGAAATTGTGCTTGGCGGTGACCCGCGCGACCTCGTCGCTGGTCAAGCCGATGAAGCGGCCACCGGCCTTCATCACCGCGGTGAAACCTGGCCAGCCGATGCCGCCGCCCCACAGCGCCGCGACCCGGCCGTCGGCCACCATCTTCGGCCCATCGCCGGCCTGTTCGAGATAATGCGCCTGGAAATCCTTCTCGCGGTCGAGGCCGAGACCGTCGGTGACGTAACGGCCGAGCAAGGTCAGTCCTGACGCGCGCGTGCCCCAGGCGACCGGCTTGCCGACCAGATCGCGCAGGCTTTTCGCCGGGCTGTCGCCGCGCACCACGAACATGCCGGGATTGGAATAGATCGCCTGGATCACCAGCGCCTTGGTCTTCGGCTGGCCGATCCCGGAAAACGCCTCGTAGGCCGGCTCGCCCGCGACCAGCGCGATGTCGACGCTGCCCTGGTCGAGCAGGCCGATGTTCTCGGCGCTGCCCTTGGTGTTCTTGGTTTCGACCAGCAGCGAGCCGTCGGTCGCGTTGATGACGGCGGCGGCGTTGTCGCCGAAGAACGGGAATCCGCCGCCGGGCGTGGCGGTGGCGAGCGTGACGTGGGTCTGCGCGGTTGCGGCGGTCGTCATGGCCGCAAGTGTAAGCGCCGCCAGAAATGCAAGTCGAGCGGTTTTCATCGTTACCTCCCGCATTCGGCGAGGCAATTGACGGGCGCGACCAGTCCCCACGCCGCTACGCCGCCGCCAGCGCCTGTTCGAGATCGGCGATGATGTCGGCGGTGTCCTCGAGCCCGATCGACAGCCGCACCACGTCGGGGCCGGCGCCGGCCTGCACCTTCTGCGCGTCGGACAGCTGGCGGTGCGTGGTCGAAGCCGGGTGGATGATCAGCGAGCGGGTGTCGCCGATGTTGGCGAGATGCGAGAACAGCTTGACGTTGGAGACGAGCTTGACGCCGGCGTCGTAGCCGCCCTTGAGCCCGAAGGTGAACACCGCGCCGGCGCCCTTCGGCACGTATTTCTTCGCGAGGTTGTTGTAGCGGTCGCCGGCGAGCCCCGGATAGCTCACCCAAGCGACGCTAGCGTGCTGCGACAGCCAGTGCGCCACCGTGTTGGCGTTGTCGCAATGCCGCTGCATGCGCAGCGGCAGCGTCTCGACGCCAGTGAGGATCAGGAAGGCGTTGAACGGCGATAGCGCCGGGCCCATGTCGCGCAGGCTCAGCACCCGGCAGGCGATCGCAAAGGCGAAGTTGCCGAAGGTCTCGTGCAGCACGATGCCGGAATACTCCGGCCGCGGCTCCGACAGCATCGGATAGCGGCCTTCGCGCGACCAGTTGAACGTGCCGCCGTCGACGATCAGCCCGCCGATCGAGTTGCCGTGGCCGCCGAGGAACTTGGTCAGCGAATGCACCACGACGTCGGCGCCGTATTCGATCGGCTTGCAGAGGTAGGGGGTCGCCAGGGTGTTATCGACGATCAGTGGCACGCCGGCGCGCTTGGCGATGTTGGCGATCGCTTCGATGTCGCAGATCACGCCGCCCGGATTGGCGATCGACTCCATGAAAATCGCCTTGGTCTTGGGCGACACCGCGCGTTCGAACGAGCCGATATCGTCGGGGTCGGCCCACACCACGTTCCAGCCGAAATTCTTGAACGAGTGATTGAACTGATTGATCGAGCCGCCGTAGAGCTTCTTGGCGGCGACGAATTCATCGCCCGGCTTCATCAGGCAATGGAACACCAGAACCTGCGCGGCGTGGCCGGAGGCGACCGCAAGCCCGGCGGTGCCGCCTTCGAGCGCTGCGACCCGCTCCTCCAGCACCGCATTGGTCGGGTTGCCGATGCGCGAATAGATGTTGCCGAAGGTCTGCAGGCCGAACAGCGAGGCGGCATGGTCGACGTCGTCGAACACGAACGACGTGGTCTGATAGATCGGGGTCGCGCGCGCGCCGGTGGTCGGATCGGGCTGGGCGCCGGCATGGATCGCAAGCGTGGCAAAGCCCGGAACGCGGTCGGTCATGGCAAGTCCTCCCATGTGGCGGCGCATTCACGCGCGAGCACGGACGCAAAACCGGTTTATAGAAGCACAGGGGACCGTCAAGGCAAAGCACGGCGGTTGCGTTAATTCGCAACCGCCGTGCTCAAGACTTGCGTTAACTCAGAATGGTTTTCTAGCGATGACGCCGGCGCGAAATCAGGATCCCGCGCTTGCCCGCGACGCGCTGAGCTTCGGCTTGATGTTGACCGGGCCTTTAGACGGGCTCGCCGCGCGCGACCGGACCGGCGTGACTTTGGCGACGCTGGTGTCCTGCTGCTGGTAGCGCTGCATCACGGTGCGGCAGGCGCTCGAAATCCGGTTGATGTTGTGCGCCAGGCAAGCCGCGACCCGGCCGCGATCGGGAATGGCGTCGCCGCAGATGTTGAACGCATCGTTCATGCAAGCCTGCTGCTCCTCCTGGGTCTCGGCCGTAGCCGCGACCGGTGCGAGCGCAAGAAACGCAGCCGCCAATGCGATCTGGATTTTCAAATGCCCCTCCCAATAAGCCCGCAGCCGCAGCCTCAGCGGCCCTGACCATTAGACGCGCGAGGCGCCCGACAGGTTCAAGCGTACAACCGGACGGTTAGCTTTTAGTTCCGGAGTCGTCGTTTTGTGCAGCGCGTTCAGCGGCTTGCGTGGCGCCGCCGGCGAGCGTGGTGCGGTTCAGCGACATCCGCTGGACGCCCTTGCCCAGGCGGGGCGCGCGTTTGGAGCTCAAGGTCCTGGAATTAACCCCGATCCAGCCGATCTCCGAGGACAGCCGGCCGTACTCGATCTTGGGGCAACGGTTCATCACCACCTTAATGCCGGCGGCCTCCGCCTTGGCGGCGGCCGCATCGTTGCGCACCCCGAGCTGCATCCAGATCACCGACGGGCGCTGCTTCATGGCGAGCGCGTCGTCGATCACCGCCGGGGCGAATTGCGAGGCGCGGAAAACGTCCACCATGTCGACCGGCTCGGGGATGTCGGCAAGCTTGGCGTAGACCTTCTGGCCCAGCAGGTCCTTGCCGGCCTGGCCGGGATTGACCGGGATCATTCGGTAACCGCGTTCAAGCAAATATTTGAAGGCGAAATAGCTCGGCCGGTTGTCCTTCGGCGAGACGCCGACCATGGCGATCGACTTCACGGTGTTGAGGATGCCGCGGATATAGCTGTCGGGATAATTGTCGTGGTTCATCGCGCGCCTGGCACTCTTACAGATGGGGACGCGCGGGCAATCCGGAAGGCCTAGCGCCGGCCCAAGGCGGCGAGCGGGCCAATGGCGAGGATGCCACAGACGAGCGATAACGCGCCGGTGGTCGCAATCTCGGACAAGCAAATCCCGCCGCATTGCCAAGCCTGCATCGCAGCGATGCCGGCGGTGAACAACGCAGCCCAGGCGAAGCCGGCCAGCAGGCCGCGCCGGAGATCGCGTTGCGAGAGGCGAGACAGCGTGGTCGCCGCAATCATCACCGGTTCTCCCAATCGGGATCGCGTTTTTCGATGAAGGCGCAAATGCCTTCCTCGGCGTCGCGCGCCATCATGTTCTCGGTCATCACTTCGGCGGCATAGCGATAGGCCTCGGCCAGCGGCAGTTCGATCTGGCGGTAGAAGGCGGCCTTACCGATGCCGATGACATGCGACGACTTGGAGACGATCTTGCCGGCCAGCTCCAGCGCCTTGCCGTGTTCGGCGCCGGGCTCGACGACATGATTGACCAGGCCGATGCGGGCGGCATCCGTGGCGGAGACGACATCGCCGGTCAGCAGCATTTCCATCGCGTGCTTGCGGCTGACATTGCGCGACAGCGCCACCATCGGCGTCGAGCAGAACAGCCCGATATCGACGCCCGGCGTGGCAAAGCTCGCGGCCCTGGAGGCGACGGCAAGATCGCACGTCGCGACCAATTGGCAGCCCGCGGCGGCCGCCACGCCTTGCACCGCGGCGATCACTGGCTGAGGCAGGGCGACGATGCGCTGCATCATGGTGCTGCAGGTCGTCATGATGTGCCTGAAATAGGCCCGCCCGCCGTCGGGATCGCTGCGCCGGCCGGCCAGCTCCTTGAGATCGTGGCCGGCGCAGAACACAGGGCCGTTGGCGGCGAGCACCACGGCGCAGATATCGCGGTTGGCGGCAATGGCCAAAAAAGCGTCGTCGAGCGCCCCCAACAGCTCTTCCGACAGGCTGTTGCGGGCGGCCGGCCGGTTGAGCGTCAGCACCGCGATCGGACCGCGATCCTCGCGCAGCAGAACCGGATCGACGGCGGTTGTTCGGGCGGTTTGGATGTTCATCGCGGCCTTTGCACGTCGGACTCGCTATTGTATCCGATCTAAGTGGCCGCGCGAACGCGGCCAAGGGGGCGCAAGGGGGACGAATGGCGGAGCCCGCCATGAACGTGCCGGAGCTCGAGCGCTTTTTGGCGGCCGAATTCTCGCAGACGTTCCACCCGCAAAGCGGGCTTACGATCGAGGAGGTTTGGCAGGGCGGCGGCCGCGTCCGTCAGGCCTACCAGCCGCAATTCATCCGGCCGGGCGGCACGATCTCCGGACCGACGATGATGGCGCTGGCCGATTTCACCATGTACGTCGGGCTATTGGCCTCGATTGGTCCGGTACCGCTCGCCGTCACCACCAATCTCAACATCAATTTCCTGCGCAAGCCCGGCGCGCGCGACCTCATTGCGGAATGCCGCCTGCTCAAGCTCGGCAAGCGGCTTGCGGTCGGCGAGGTGATCATCCGTTCCGACGGCACAGAGGGGCCGGTGGCGCACGTCACATCGACCTATTCGATCCCTGAACGCAAATGACGTTGCTGGATGGTATTTTTATACCTATCGAATATCATCATGAAAAAGCATAAGAATTGACTACCGGAATTGATTGACCGGCACTGCAGCGTCCGTTACAAGCGCGCCACACGCCACACAAACCGCTCCGCACGGACCTGAAGTGTTATGGCAACGCATTCGACCAAGTCTGAGGAAGTCGAGAAGAAATGGGTGCTGATCGATGCCTCCGGCCTGGTGGTCGGGCGGCTTGCCTCGATCATTGCGATGCGGCTGCGCGGCAAGCACAAGCCGAGCTACACGCCCCATGTCGACGACGGCGACAATGTCATCGTCGTCAACGCCGCCAAGGTCATGCTGACCGGCCGTAAGCGTGAACAGAAGATTTACCAGCATCACACCGGCTTCATCGGCGGCATCAAGGAGCGCTCCGCGCGTTCGATCCTGGAGGGCAAGTTCCCCGAGCGCATCGTCGAAAAGGCGGTGCTGCGGATGATGCCCCATGGCCCATTGGCGCGCCGGCAGTTCGGCAATCTCCGGGTCTATCCGGGTCCCGAACACCCGCACACCGCGCAGCAGCCAGAAAAGCTCGATGTCGGCGCGATGAACCGCAAGAACACGAGGGTCGCCTGATGGCCGAGACCATGCAATCGCTTGACCAGCTGGCGACGCTGAAACCAGCGGCGCCCGAAGCCCCGAAATACGTCAAGAAGGTCGACAAGCAGGGCCGCGCCTATGCCACCGGCAAGCGCAAGAACGCTGTGGCGCGGGTTTGGATCAAGCCAGGCTCCGGCAAGATCGAGGTCAACACGCGGCCGGTCGAAGTGTTCTTCGCGCGCCCGGTGCTGCGCATGCTGATCCAGCAGCCGTTGGTCGCCTCCAACCGTGCCGGCCAATACGACGTGGTCTGCTCGGTGTCGGGCGGTGGCCTGTCCGGCCAGGCCGGCGCGGTCCGGCACGGCCTCGCCAAGGCGCTCACCCATTTCGAGCCTGACCTGCGCGGCGTGCTCAAGCGCGGCGGCTTCCTGACCCGCGACCCGCGCGTGGTCGAGCGCAAGAAATATGGCCGCGCCAAGGCACGTCGCTCGTTCCAGTTCTCCAAGCGCTAGAGCACGATCCCGATCCGGGCGGGCAATGATTTTCGTAAAATGATCATGCTCAAACTAGAATCGAAATTGGGATGACAAGTCGAAGAAAAGTCATCTCGATCTAGACCTCGATCTTTTGCAGCAAAAAGCGGCGTTCCGGCGCCGCTTTTTGCATTTGGCGAAATTTGTCGACAAATTTACCGGACTGTTTCGTTGAAAACCCGCTGGAACCACGCAACGGTTCGGAAAAACCCTTTGAGTATATACGCAGCCGCCGGCGGGGGCTCGTCACGCTCAACCGGTTCGCAGAGAAACTGCGGCCATGAGACCCGGTTGAGGTACGGATGGTTCTGGACCAAGCGACGCTGTTTACGGTTGCGACCGGTATCACCGGTCTGCTCGGGATTTTCCTGGTCGCGCTCTGGATCCAGGAGCGCAGCGTCCGCGCGCTCGGCTGGTGGGGCGCGGCGTATCTGATCGGAGCGTCCGCCGTCGCCTTCGGGGGCGCGCAGGATGCGCTCGGCATCATCCCGACGGAATTGCCGAACGCGCTGCTGTTCGTCGCCTGCGGCATGATCTGGAACGGCGCCCGTTTGTTTCATGGACGCCGAGTCCTGCCCGGCGCGATGATCACCGGCGCGATCGTCTGGTTTTTGGCGATGCAGCAGCCGGTGTTCGTGCAATCCGTCAGCGCGCGGGTCGTGCTGTCGTCGCTGGTGATCGCGAGCTATGCATTCCTGACGGCGTTCGAGCTGCGGCGAGAGCGCCGCCGCAAGTTGTTCGCGCATTGGCAATCGGTCGCCATCCCGCTGTTGCACAGCGCGGTGTTCCTGGCTCCGATCTCGCTGTTCGTCCTGGTGCCCTCGCGCACTTCGGTGGACGGGTTGTTCGCGTTGTTCGCCTTCGAGACGCTGATCTACGTGATCGGCACCGCGTTCGTGGTGGTGGTGATGGCGAAGGAGCGCGTCGCACTGGTGCACAAGACCGCGGCCATGACCGACCTGCTCACCGGCCTGTTCAACCGCCGGGCGTTTCTGGAGGCGGCCGACCGGCTGATCGCCCAGCACGCCCGCAAATCGCTGCCGGTCAGCGTGATGCTGTTCGACCTCGACAAGTTCAAGTCGATCAACGACCGGTTCGGCCATGCCACCGGTGACGATGCGCTCAAAGTGTTCGCTGGCGCGGTCAGCACCAGCATGCGCGACACCGACGTCATCGGCAGGCTCGGCGGCGAGGAGTTCGCAGCGATCATTCCGGGCAATGCCGCGGAAGCCGCCATGGTGGCCAACCGCGTGCGGCTGGCGTTCCAGGCCGTTGGCGTCGAAATTTCCGGCCATCAGATCGGCGCGACGGTCAGCATCGGCGTCGCCAGCATGCTGGCGCCGGTCGAGATCGACATCCTGCTGGCGCGCGCCGACGCTGCGCTCTACCGCGCCAAGGCCAACGGCCGAAACCGGGTCGAGATTGCCGACGCGGGCGCGCCAGCCATGCCGGTGGCCGCGGAAAGCGACCTTCCGGTCCTGGGCGACGTCGCGGTTGCAATGCGGTAGCGCATTGCGATCGTGCGCGATTTGCGGCGGGAACCGGCCGTTTACCGGCGTCCCGTAACATCTCGGCATGTGGCGGATGCGCCTTTCATCGACCCGGAGCGCGGACGTGCTCGACGCCCACGCCGATCATGCGCGGCAGGCGCTGGCCTGCGCGTATTCGACGTCGGATGAATATGAGGCGGCGGTGATCGCCGCGCGGCGACAGGCCGGGGCTTATGGCCGGGATCCCCGGCAGAGACTGGCGGCTTTTGCACTCGCCACTATGCTGGTCGTGGCCGCTGCCTTGATCATGCCGCTTTAGCGGCCACCCGCGCACTCGATCCGGTTGACGGCTTTGGGCCGATCCGCAATCGATGGGCGGATGGCGACGCGATCTCGATGGCAAGGTGGCGCTGGTGACCGGGGCAAGCCGCGGCATCGGCAAGGCCATTGCGTTGGAGCTTGCGGCCGCTGGCTGCGATCTGCTGCTGACGGCGCGCGACCAGGGCGCGCTCGATGATGTCGCAACCGCCGTCATCACATTGGGCCGCAAGGCCTGTGTACATGGCGCGGACCTGCGCGATGACGAGGCGCCGGCGGCGCTGGCCAAGCGCGCCGCGCAGCACTTCGGCCGCCTCGATATTCTGGTCAACAACGCCGGCGCCTCGCGCCGCGGCGATTTCTTCAAGCAGACCGACGCTGATTGGCAGGCGGGCTTTGCGCTGAAGTTTTTTGCGCAAGTCCGGCTGTGCCGCGCCGCCTGGCCGCTGCTCAGGGCCGCGGGCGGCTCGGTCGTTGCCATCGGCGGCATTGGCGCGCGCGCCCCGGTCGCCGACTACATGATCGGCGCCTCGGTGATCGGCGCGCAGAGCGCGTTCATGAAAGCGCTCGCCGACCTCGGCAAGCGTGACGGCGTGCAGGTCAACATGGTCCATCCGGGCTCGGTGGACACCGATCGCTTGCGCGGCCGGCTCGGCATCGTCATGCAACGCACCGGGCTCGCGGAAGACGCCGCGATCGAGCACCACCGTCGCGAGCTGAACATCACCCGCTTCGGACGGCCGCAGGACGTCGCCGGGCTCGTGGCTTTCATCGTTTCGCCGCGCGGCCGCTGGCTGCATGGCACCGGCATCGATATCGACGGCGGTCAGGTCGAGCCGCTGCGCATGTCGCGCTACGATTGAGTCATTCAGCCCTGCGCATCAAGCAGGCAGCAAAAAGGGCGCTCCGAAGAGCGCCCTTTAGCGTCTTGTTCGATGGCAAACTTACGCCGAATAGTACATCTCGAATTCGACCGGATGCGGCGTGTGTTCGAAGCGGATCACCTCGGACATCTTCAGGTCGATATAGCTGCCGATGAAGTCGTCGTCGAACACGCCGCCGGCCTTGAGGAAGTCGTTGTCCTTTTCGAGCTCGCCGAGTGCCTGGCGCAGGCTGCCGCACACCGTCGGGATCTTCTTCAGCTCCCGCGGCGGCAGGTCGTAGAGGTCCTTGTCGATGGCGTCGCCGGGCTTGAGCTTGTTCTTGATGCCGTCGAGGCCGGCCATCGTCATCGCCGCAAAGCCGAGATACGGGTTGCACAGCGGATCGGGGAAACGCACCTCGACGCGCTTGGCCTTCGGGTTGGTGGTGTAGGGGATGCGGCACGACGCCGAGCGGTTGCGCGCCGAATAGGCGAGCAGCACCGGCGCCTCGAAGCCCGGCACCAGACGCTTGTAGGAGTTGGTGGTCGGGTTGGTGAAGGCGTTGATCGACTTGGCATGCTTGATGATGCCCGCGATGTAGGACAGGCAGATGTCGGACAGGTCGGCGTATTTGTTGCCGGCGAACACCGGCTTGCCGCCCTTCCAGATCGACTGATGGCAGTGCATGCCCGAGCCGTTGTCGCCGTACACCGGCTTCGGCATGAAGGTCGCGGTCTTGCCATAGATGTTGGCCACCTGGGTGATGCAGTACTTGTAGATCTGCATCCGGTCGGCCATCACGGTCAGCGGCGAGAACTTCAGGCCGAGCTCGTGCTGGGCGGACGCCACCTCGTGGTGATGCTTCTCGACCACGCAGCCCATCCGCGCCATGGCGGCCAGCATTTCCGAGCGCATGTCTTGCACCGAATCCTGCGGCGGCACCGGGAAATAGCCCTTCTTGGTGCCGATGTGGTGGCCCAGGTTGCCGCCCTCGTAGTCGCGGTCGGCGTTGGTCGGGAATTCGGTGGAATTGAGCTTGAAGCCGGTGTTGTAAGGGTCGGCGCGATACTTCACGTCGTCGAACACAAAGAACTCGGCCTCCGGCCCGAAGAAGATGGTGTCGCCGACACCGGATCGCTTGACCATGCCCTCGGCCTTCTTGGCGATGCCGCGCGGGTCGCGGTTGTAGGGTTCGCCGGTGGTCGGCTCGAGCACGTCGCAGACCAGCACCAGCGTGGTCTCGGCGAAGAACGGATCGATGCAGGCCGATGCCGGGTCGGGCATCAGGCACATGTCGGATTCATGGATCGCCTTCCAGCCGGCGATCGAGGAGCCGTCGAACATCATGCCTTCGGCGAACGTGTCTTCTTCGATCGTGGTGATGTCGAAGGTGACGTGCTGCCACTTGCCGCGCGGGTCGGTGAAACGGAAGTCGGCATATTTCACGTCGTTGTCCTTGATCATCTTCATGACATTCTTGGCGGTCGTCATGGAATGCATTCCCTTTCGTGCCGGGCTATGAACTCAAAAGCGGATGGATCGGCGCTTCAGACAGCGTCCAAACCGGATTCCCCCGTTCTAATCCGGATCGCTTCTTCGATGTTTGAGACGAAGATTTTCCCGTCACCGATACGCCCGGTTTGGGCTGCGCGACGGATCGCCTCGATGGCTTTTTCGACCATATCGTCACCCAGCACAATCTCGATCTTCACCTTGGGGAGAAAATCGACGACGTACTCGGCGCCGCGATAAAGCTCGGTGTGTCCCTTCTGGCGGCCGAAGCCTTTGGCTTCGGTCACCGTGATGCCTTGCAGTCCCACCTCCTGCAGCGCTTCCTTCACCTCGTCGAGTTTGAAAGGCTTGATGATGGCCTCGATCTTCTTCATCGCGTTTTGCCTCCCGGGCCGTCCGGAAACGTCCCGGAAGCGCCGTGTTCTCGGATAGCAGGGTCCGTGCCAAGGGCTGGATTCGGCCGAAATGCCCGCCATTTCCGTCGATTAATGGCTGCTTGCGACACCTGGCCGAAGGCACCCGAGCGGTGCCTGCTCAGAGAATAGGCAAATTGCCCAACCGATGGTCAAGGGCCGCTTGCGTTGTCCACCGCAGGCCCCATCGATAGTGTCGCGGCGCCATGATCGAGCTGCTCACCCCCGCGCAGATGGCCGAGGCCGACCGCCTCGCGATCGCCGGCGGGGTGCCGGGCATCCGGCTGATGGAGAACGCCGGCCGGGCGATCGCCGAGCGGGTGGCCGAGTGCGCGCCGGCCGGCCCGTCCGAGATCGCGGTCGTGGCCGGCCCCGGCAACAACGGCGGCGACGGCTTCGTCTGCGCGCGGGTACTGGCCGAGCGGGGCTACACGGTCCGTCTGCTGCTGATGGGCGAGCGCCAGCGGCTCAAGGGCGACGCGGCGCAAGCGGCGGCGCGCTGGCAAGGCGCGGTCGAGCCGGCCGCGCCCGGTGCACTCGCTGGCGCGGGACTGATCGTCGACGCGCTGTTCGGCGCCGGCCTCGACCGGCCGGTCGAGGGCGCGGCGCGCGATTTGATCGTGGCGATGAACGCCTGCGGCGCGCCGATCATCGCGGTCGATCTGCCGAGCGGCATCAACGGCACGAGCGGCGCCGTGATGGGCGCAGCGGTGCAGGCGGCGGAAACCGTGACGTTCTTCCGACGCAAGCCCGGGCATGTGCTGTTGCCGGGCCGCCTGCATTGCGGGCCGGTGACGGTCGCCGACATCGGTATCCGGGACGATGTGCTGAAAATCATCCGCCCGACCATCGCGGCCAATGCACCGGCGCTGTGGGCCGGGCATTTTCCGATCCCGCAGCCGGGCGGCCACAAATACCAGCGCGGCCATGCCGTGGTGGTGTCGGGCGATCTCACGCACACCGGCGCGGCGCGGCTTGCCGGCCGCGGCGCGCTCAGGGCCGGCGCGGGCCTGGTCACGGTCGCGAGCCCGCGCAACGCGGTCGCGGTCAATGCGGTCGCCAATCTCGCCGTCATGGTGCGGCCGGTCGATGGCGCAGCCGAACTCGCGCAATATCTGCAAGACCCGCGGCTCAATGCGGTTGTGCTCGGGCCGGGCGGCGGCGTCGGCCAGCCGATGCGCGACATGGTGCTGGCGGCGCTTTCCGGCGCGCGCGCCGTGGTGCTCGACGCCGACGCGCTCACCAGCTTTGCCGACAATCCGCAGGCGCTGTTCACCGCGATCAAGGCCCGCGGCGCCTCGCCGACGGTGTTGACCCCGCACGAGGGCGAGTTCGCCCGATTGTTCAGCAAGCGCGACGATGTCCCTGAATCATTGTCGAAATGCGACCAGGCGCAGCGCGCGGCCCAGGCCTCGGGCGCGATCGTTTTGCTGAAAGGTTCCGACACCGTCGTGGCGGACCCGCAGGGCCGGCTGTCAATCACCGAAAACGCGCCGCCCTGGCTCGCCACCGCGGGTTCCGGCGACGTGCTGGCGGGTTTCGTCGCGGGCCTGCTGGCGCAGCGCATGCCGGCCTTTGAGGCTGCGAGCGCCGCCGCCTGGCTGCACGGCGAGGCCGGCGGCGAGGCCGGACCAGGCCTGATTGCCGAGGACCTGCCGGAGGCGCTACGCGCGGTCTACCGGCGGTTGTTTGTCGATCTCGGCGTCTGGCCGTAGCGGCTCATGCGGCTTATTTTAATGGGTCTTTTTATGGGACTTGCCGGCATCCCCATGATATAAGCCGCGCCGCTCGGCCGAACACGGGGCCGCGCAATGCCTTCGGGCGGGCGTGGCGGAATTGGTAGACGCGCGGGATTTAGGTTCCCGTGACGCAAGTCTTGGGGGTTCGAGTCCCTCCGCCCGCACCACGGCGGGCACCGCTGGTTCGATCCTGGCTCCCGTCAGCGGGCGACCTTGGAAGGCCGCAAGCAGCGGCAAGAAACGAAGTTGAACGAAGCACGAAACGAAGATTGTGGTGATGCAAGTAACCGAAACTGTCAGCGACGGCCTCACGCGCGAGTTCAAGGTCGTGGTTCCCGCCTCCGACCTGGCCAGCAAGGTCGACGAGCGGCTGGTCCAGCTCAAGGACCAGGTCCGCATGAACGGCTTCCGCCCCGGCAAGGTGCCGGTCGCCCATCTCAAGCGGATGTATGGCCGCGCCGTGATGGCCGAGACCATCGAGGCCGCGGTGCGCGAGGCCAACGCCCAGATCATCACCGAGCGCGGCTTCAAGCTGGTGCGCGAGCCCAAGGTCACCTTGCCTGAGGAGCAGGGCGCGGTCGACCAGATCGTCGATGGCAAGTCCGATCTCGCCTACACCATGGCGATCGAGATCATGCCGCCGATCGAGCTTGCCGACTTCAAGGGCATCCAGCTCGAAAAGCTCAGCGCCGAGGTCACCGCCACGGAGGTCGACGACGCGGTCAAGCGCATCGCCGAGCAAAGTCGGCCGTTCGCGCCGCGCGAGACGGGCGGCAAAGCCGAAACCGGCGACCGCGTCGTCATCGACTTCACCGGCAAGATCGACGGCGAGCCATTCGACGGTGGCACCGGCGGCGACGTCGGCGTCAACATCGGCTCGAACACCTTCATCCCGGGCTTCGAGGATCAGCTCATCGGCATCGCGGCGGGCGAGCAGCGCGTCGTCAAGGTGACCTTCCCGCAGACCTATCCGGCGCAAAATCTCGCCGGCAAGGCGGCTGAGTTCGACGTCACGGCCAAATCGGTCGAAGCGCCGAAGCCGGTTGCGGTCGACGACGAATTCGCCAAATCGCTGGGCCTCGACTCGCTCGCCAAGCTCAACGACATGGTCAAGGAGCGGCTGACCCGCGAGCACGCCGCGATGTCGCGCCAGCGCATGAAACGAAAGCTGCTGGACGAGCTCGACGCGCGGCACAAGTTCGCGCCGCCGCCGAGCCTGGTCGAGGACGAGTTCAACAACATCTGGAAGACCATCCAGGACGATCTCGCCGCCCAAAAGCGGACCTTCGCGGACGAGGGCACGACCGAGGACAAGGCCAAGGAGGAATACCGCGGCATCGCCGAACGGCGGGTGCGGCTCGGCCTGGTCATCGCCGAGATCGGCGAGCGCAACAACATCAAGGTGTCCGACGAGGAGCTGAGCCGCGCCGTGATGGAACGCGCCCGCCAGGTGCCCGGCCGCGAGCAGGAGGTTTGGGAGTTCTATCGCAAGAATCCCGAGGCGCTGGCGAGCCTGCGCGCGCCGATCTTCGAGGACAAGGTGGTCGATTTCGTGCTCGAACTCGCCAAGGTCAGCGACAAGACCGTCTCGCGCGAGGACCTCTACAAAGACGACGACGCGTGAGCCGCGCCCGCTCCGGCCTTGCGCGCTGCGGCGTGCGGCTTATCTGACAGGCCTGCTGCGCAGGCCTACCGCGCCACCCGTCGTCATGCACAATCCGCAACCTGTGCATCCGCCGATGACGGTTCGTGGAGCGGACCCGCAAACCTGGGTAGTCTTGCGGATCGCCGCGATTCGGTTGCGTTACGCCGGAGGAGGGGACCTTGAGAGATCCCGTCGAAACCTACATGAACCTGGTGCCGATGGTGGTCGAGCAGACCAACCGCGGCGAGCGGGCCTACGACATCTTCTCGCGCCTGCTCAAGGAACGCATCATCTTCATCACCGGCCCGATCGAGGACGGCATGGCGACGCTGGTGGTTGCGCAGATGCTGTTCCTGGAGGCCGAAAACCCCAAAAAAGAAATCTCCATGTACATCAACTCGCCGGGTGGCATGGTCACCTCCGGCATGGCGATTTACGACACCATGCAGTTCGTGCGGCCGCCGATCTCGACGCTGTGTTGCGGGCAGGCCGCGTCCATGGGCTCGCTGCTGCTCGCCGCCGGCGCCAAGGACATGCGCTTTGCGCTGCCCAACGCCCGCATTATGGTCCATCAGCCGTCCGGCGGGTTCCAGGGCCAGGCCACCGACATCATGCTGCACGCCCAGGAGATCCTGAACCTGAAGAAGCGGCTCAACGAAATGTACGTCAAGCACACCGGCCAGCCGATCAAGAAGATCGAGGACGCGCTGGAACGCGACTACTTCCTCACTGCCGAGGCTGCCAAGGACTTCGGCCTGATCGACAAGGTCATCGAAAAGCGGCCGGAGGACCCCACCGCCAAGCCCTGAAAGCCGCCGCGGGGGCCCTGAAAAAGCCATTGCGGCCGGCTGCGTTATCGTTAATGAAATCTTGATTGTTCGGGGGCTAGCGTGCTTCGCTAGTATTTGGGGCAGAGAGAGTATGACAACCGCGCTACAGTTTCTTAGCCTGGGTGTTGCTAGAAAGGGGTCAGCTCCGCACGCCGCGGGGCCACGGAGAACGGAATGAGCAAGGTCGGCGGCAGCGACTCCAAGAACACGCTCTACTGCTCGTTTTGCGGCAAGAGCCAGCACGAGGTCCGCAAGCTCATTGCCGGCCCGACCGTGTTCATTTGCGACGAATGCGTCGAACTGTGCATGGACATCATTCGCGAGGAAAACAAATCCTCGCTGGTGAAGTCGCGCGACGGTATCCCAACTCCTAAGGAAATCCGGAAGGTTCTCGACGATTACGTGATCGGCCAGGATCACGCCAAGAAGGTGCTCGCGGTCGCCGTCCACAACCACTACAAGCGGCTCAATCATCAGGCCAAGCACAACGACGTCGAGCTGGCGAAGTCGAACATCCTGCTGATCGGCCCGACCGGTTCGGGCAAGACGCTGCTGGCGCAGACGCTGGCGCGCATCCTCGACGTGCCGTTCACGATGGCGGACGCGACGACGCTGACCGAAGCCGGCTACGTCGGCGAGGACGTCGAGAACATCATCCTGAAGCTCCTGCAATCCGCCGACTACAACGTCGAGCGCGCCCAGCGCGGCATCGTCTACATCGACGAGATCGACAAGATTTCGCGCAAGTCCGACAACCCCTCGATCACCCGCGACGTGTCGGGCGAGGGCGTGCAGCAGGCGCTGCTGAAAATCATGGAAGGCACGATCGCAAGCGTTCCGCCGCAGGGCGGCCGCAAGCATCCGCAGCAGGAGTTCCTGCAGGTCGACACCACCAACATCCTGTTCGTCTGCGGCGGCGCCTTCGGCGGCCTGGAGAAGATCATCTCCGCGCGCGGCCGCTCCACCTCGATCGGCTTCGGCGCCAAGGTCATCGCGCCCGAGGATCGCCGCACCGGCGAAATCTTCCGCGAGGTCGAGCCCGAGGACTTGCTCAAGTACGGATTGATCCCCGAGTTCGTCGGCCGCCTGCCGGTGGTCGCGACGCTGGAGGACCTCGACGAGGCCTCGCTCAAGAAGATCCTCACCGAGCCCAAGAACGCCCTGGTCAAGCAGTACCAGCGGCTGTTCGAAATGGAATCCATCGACCTCACGCTGGCCGAGGAGGCGCTCGGCGCCATCGCCCGCAAGGCGATCGACCGCAAGACCGGCGCGCGCGGCCTGCGCTCGATCATGGAGGGCATTCTGCTCGACACCATGTTCGACCTGCCGAGCCTGGAGGGCGTCGAGGAGGTCGTGATCTCCAAAGAGGTGGTCGAGGGCACCGCCCGGCCGCTTTACATCTACGCCGATCGCGCTGGCGACGCAGGCGCCACCGCCTGATCCGGCCACTCGGCCGGCTGTCACCTGCGTGCGGTGGCCGATTTGCCTGTCGGCCGGGCCGCCTTGCCGCATTTGCTTGAATTTACAGGTTAACTTGACTCCTCGCCCCCCGGTATCCACCTAATAGCGGGCGAAGCTCAAAGTTGGGTAGATTCGCTCGAACTGACACTACCGGACGGGGTCCCGACCTCGCTGTCGCCTGACCTGAAAGCGACCGTTCTCCGACCGGCCATCGGCACTCCATCGCGGCTGCGCATCTGCGGGCCATGACGGAGGGGCACAACAACAAGGAATGCCGCAATGACTCTGCCAAAGCCGCGTCCACCGCTCACCGCTGGCGAAACCCGGGCCTATCCGGTGCTTCCGCTGCGCGACATCGTCGTTTTCCCGCACATGATCGTGCCGCTGTTCGTCGGCCGCGAGAAGTCGATCAAGGCGCTGGAAGAGGTCATGCGCTCGGACACGTTCATCCTGCTGGCGACCCAGAAGAACGCCTCGGATGACGATCCGGCGACCGGCGCGATTTATGAGACCGGTACGCTCGCGAGCGTGCTGCAGCTGCTCAAGCTGCCCGACGGCACCGTCAAGGTGCTGGTCGAGGGCGCGCAGCGCGGCAAGGTGCTGCAGTACACCGACCGCAGCGATTACTACGAAGCCAACGCCGTCGTGCTCGAAGACATCATGGGCGAGAAGGTCGAGGCCGAAGCGCTGGCACGTTCGGTGATCACCGAATTCGAGAGCTACGTGAAGCTCAACAAGAAGGTGTCGCCCGAGGTCGTCGGCGTCGTCCAGCAGATCGAGGACTACGCCAAGCTTGCCGACACCGTTGCCTCGCATCTCGCGGTCAAGATTCCCGACAAGCAGGGCATCCTGGAAACCGCCACCGTCGCCGAGCGGCTGGAGAAGGTGCTCGGCCTGATGGAGAGCGAAATCTCGGTCTTGCAGGTCGAGAAGCGCATCCGCACGCGCGTCAAGCGCCAGATGGAGAAGACCCAGCGCGAGTATTACCTCAACGAGCAGATGAAGGCGATCCAGAAGGAGCTCGGCGACGAGGAAGGTCGCGACGAGTTGGCCGAGCTCGAGGATAAGATCAAGAAGACCAAGCTGTCGAAAGAGGCGCGCGAGAAGGCGACGCACGAGCTCAAGAAGCTCCGGCAGATGTCGCCGATGTCGGCCGAAGCCACCGTCGTGCGCAACTACCTCGACTGGCTGCTGTCGATCCCGTGGAACAAGAAGACCAAGGTCAAGAAGGACCTCAAGGCCGCCCAAGAGGTGCTCGACAACGACCACTACGGCCTGGAGAAGGTCAAGGAGCGCATCGTCGAATACCTCGCGGTCCAGCAACGCGCCAACAAGCTGACCGGGCCGATCCTGTGCCTGGTCGGACCGCCCGGCGTCGGCAAGACCTCGCTCGGCAAGTCGATCGCGCGCGCGACCGGCCGCGACTTCGTGCGCGTGTCGCTCGGCGGCGTGCGCGACGAGGCCGAAATCCGCGGTCACCGGCGCACCTACATCGGCTCGATGCCCGGCAAGATCATCCAGTCGATGCGCAAGGCCAAGTCGTCCAACCCGCTGTTCCTGCTGGACGAGGTCGACAAGATGGGCGCCGATTTCCGCGGCGACCCGTCGTCGGCGCTGCTCGAGGTGCTCGACCCCGAGCAGAACCACACGTTCAACGACCACTATCTCGAGGTCGACTACGACCTCTCCCACGTGATGTTCATCACCACGGCGAACACGCTCAACATTCCGCCGCCGTTGATGGACCGCATGGAGATCATCCGGATCGCCGGCTACACCGAGGACGAGAAGGTCGAGATCGCGCGCAAGCATCTGATCCGGAACGCCATCGCCAAGCACGGTTTGACCGCGAAGGAATGGTCGATCGACGACGAGGCGCTGCTCCTGCTCATTCGCCGCTATACGCGAGAGTCGGGCGTGCGCAACCTCGAGCGCGAGCTCTCCACGCTGATCCGCAAGGCGGTCAAGGAGCTGACGATCGAGAAAACTCAGTCGATCACGGTCGATCCCAAGAAGGTCAACGACTATCTCGGCGTGCCGAAGTTCCGCTACGGCGAGGTCGAGGCCGACGACCTGATCGGCGTGGTCACCGGGTTGGCCTGGACCGACGTCGGCGGCGAGCTGCTCACCATCGAGGGCGTCATGATGCCCGGCAAGGGCCGCATGACGGTCACCGGCAACCTGCGTGACGTGATGAAGGAGTCGATCTCGGCGGCGGCGTCTTATGTGCGCTCGCGGGCGGTCGCCTTCGGCATCGAGCCGCCGATGTTCGACAAGCGCGACATCCACGTGCACGTGCCCGAGGGGGCAACCCCGAAGGACGGCCCGTCGGCCGGCGTCGCCATGGTCACCGCCATCGTCTCGGTGATGACCGGCATCGCGGTGCGTAAGGACGTCGCGATGACCGGCGAGATCACGCTGCGCGGCCGCATCCTGCCGATCGGCGGCTTGAAGGAGAAGCTGTTGGCGGCGCTGCGCGGCGGTATCAAGATCGTGATGATCCCGGAGGAGAACGCCAAGGATCTGGTTGAAATCCCGGAGAGCGTGAAGGGCGGGCTCGAGATCATTCCGGTCTCGCGCATGGACGAGGTCTTGATCAAGGCACTGGTGCGAAAGCCCGACCCGATCCAGTGGGACGAGGCCGCCCATCCGGTGCAGACTTCGGTCGACGCCGTGGTGGAAGAGGACGGCTCCGGCCTGACCGCGCACTGAGCGGCGCAATCATCGAATGAGCGACGGCGGCGCCCTTCGGCGCCGCCGTTTGCTTTTGACGCCGGATTGGGCCGCTCAGGCCTGCCCGGCGACGATGCCCATGCCGGTGATCCACTCCGGCACCAGCTGGTAATAACGCAGCTCCGAGCGCGGGTTGCCCATCCTCTGCGCGGCAGCGCCGGCGGCGACCCAGGTGCGGACCTCGTGGGCGCCGAAGCCCGCGACGCGGTCGATCTCGTCGTCGGTCAGGCTGTCGAAGCGCTCCAGCCGCGCCTCGAGGAAGGATTGCAGGAAATCGCGGTCCCATTGCTCGCTTGGCGGCAGGCACGGACCGCCGCCGTTCACCAGGTCGCGCGCCGCAGCGATCACCCGGCGCTCGCGCGCGTCAAGCTCGGCTTGCGTCGGGGTGGCGCGATCGACCAGCCGCTGGGTCACGCCGGGCTCGCTGTGGTTGATACGCGGCGTCGGCGGGTCGTGCGACAGGCCGCCGGAGCCGATTACGGTGACGCGCATGTCCTGCCCGGCCAGGAACTCGCCGATCGCCGCGCCGAACGCCCGCACCCGGCGGAACGAGGGACGGGGATCGGCGGCGCAGTTGATGAACACCGGCAGCACGGAATAGCGAGCGAGCGCTCCGGTGAGCTTGTAGAGCGGAATGGTGATGCCGTGGTCGACCTTCATGGCATGCGACAGCGCCACGTCGAAGTCGCGCGATTGCAGATGGCGCACGCAGGCGACCGCGAGCTCGCGCGGCACCTTGAGCGGGCCGCCTTCGAGGTGCCAGTCCTTGGTGCCTTCGGCGGCGCTGCCGATGCAGAACGCCGGCATCAGCTCATAGAAGAAGCCGTTGAAATGGTCCGGCCCGAACACCACGACCAAATCGGGATTGAACGCGTGCAGCGCCGCGGAGCAGCTCGCCAATTCGCGAAAGAACTGCTTTTGCACGCCCTGCTGCGACTCCTCCATATCGGCCGTCATCAGCGGGCTGTGCGAGGCGCAAATCAGCTGCACCGGCATGGCGCTCTCCTCGTCCTGGCGCATGATCCGGCCGGAACACCGTCGCCGCTATTCCGGATCACGCGCCGCTAAACCCTGGTCTCTCCGCCAATTGTGCTGTCGGCAAACATCTCCTCGACCGTCAGCAAGCGTACCGCGAGGCCCTGTTCATAGGAATAGCGCGCCATGGCGGCGAGCGTCTTGCGGTTGGCATCGCTCAGACCATACGACCAGAAATCATCGCCCATCAGCGCGCGCGTCTCGTCGAACTCGGCGTTGACCCAGGGCAGGCCGATCTTCAGCGCCGTGGTTTCGGCGAACTCGGCGTCGGCCAGCCGCTTGGCCTGCGCAAACGCCTTGTAGACACTGGCGGCGAGCCAAGGCTGGCGTTCCAGCACGTCGCGTCGCACGCCGACCGCGTGCATGATCGGGAAGATGCCGCTGTTGCGGAAATATTCGCGCTCCGCCGCGCGATAATCCGGGAACAGCCGACGCACCTTGGGATGGCCCGCGACAAAGCACGACGGCCGCCGTGCCGCCATCACCACGTCGAGCGCGCCATCGGCCAGCATCTGCGACAGCGACTGGCCTTCAGGCGCGGCCTCGAGCGGAAACCCCGGCGGCAGGTTGAGCGGAAACTTCTCGCGGCGGCCGGGATTTTCCAGCCCGCCCTGCACCCAGGTCAGGTCCTTGGCGGCGATGCCGAACTCGTCTTGCAGATAGCCGCGGAACCACAGCACCGCCGACATCTGATACTCCGGCACGCCGACGCGCTTGCCCTTGAGATCGGCCGGCCCCGCAATGCCGCGGTCGCTGCGGATATAGACCGCCGAATGCCGGAACATGCGCGACAGGAATGCCGGCACCGCCACATAGGGCGGCGTGCCGCGCGACAGTGCGATCAGGTAGGGGGAGAATCCGATCTCCGCCACCTCGAACTCGCCGTGGAAATACGCGCGTTCGAAACACTCCTCGACCGGCATGGTGATGTAATTGACGTCGCAGCCTTCGACGCGCACCCGGCCATCGACCAGCGGCCGCACGCGGTCGTAATCCCAGGTCGCAATGGTGATCGGCAGCCGGCTCATGATCCCTCGGTGCGGCGCCGCGGACTATAGCGGCGCCCGCCGATCGTTTGTACCTTCGGTCGAGCAAGGGAGGTGCCCATGATCAGACTGGGACTCAGCGCCATCGGGCTGGTCGCGATGCTGGTCGCTGCCGTCTCTTCGGCACGGGCGCAGGACTTTCCGACCCGCCAGGTCACCATCGTGGTCGGGCTTGCGCCCGGCGGCATCACCGATATCTCGGCGCGCATCTATGCCGACGCGCTGTCCAAAGGCCTCGGCCAGCGCGTGGTGGTTGAAAACCGGCAGGGCGCCGGCGGCGCGGTCGGCGCCGCGGCGGTGCAGAACGCTCCGCCCGACGGCCATACGGTGCTGATCTTTTCCGGCTCGCAGCACATGGCGGTGCCGGCGATGGCAGCCTCGGCCCCCTACGAGCCGCTCAAGGGCTTCGCGCCGGTCACGCTGCTCTTCAACCTGGCGACGCTGGTCACCGTGCCGGCCGAGTTGCCGGCCAAGGATCTGGCCGCGCTGTTCGCGCTCGGCAAGTCCAAGCCGGGCGGCTTGACCTTCGGCTCGCCGGGCGTCGGCACCCCTTCGCACATGATGGCTGCGGTGCTCGGCCGCATCACCAATACGCCGATGCAGTTCGTGCACTACCGCGGCGGCGGCCCGATGATGGCCGACCTGATCACCGGGCGCGTCGACTTCGCGCTGTCCTCGTACACCGCCGCCAAGGGGCAATTCATGGAGAAGAAGCTTCGCGCGCTCGCGATCGACGCCGATAAACGCTGGGAGGGCATGCCGGACGTGCCGACGCTGACTGAGCTTGGCTTCGGCAAGGAGAAGGTGGCGAGCTGGTTTGCGGTTGCTGCGCCGGCCGGCACGCCTCCCGCGATCATCAGAAAGCTCAACGAGGAATTCATCAAGGCGTCCCGCGACCCGGACGTGGTCCGCCGCCTGACCGAGAACGGCAGCCCGATCGCCACCACCACGCCGGAGCAGATGGCAAAGCTGATGGCGGAGGAGTGGGAGCATACGGTCAAGCTCGTGCAGGAGCTCGACCTCAAGCAGAAATAATCAGACGCGGGCCGCGATCGGCTGATCGCGCACCAGCCCGGCCGAGCCGTATTCGCGCATCAGCGTTTCGATGCGTGCGTGGGGATCGCCGTCGCGGGCTTGGAAGGTCGCGCCGATATGGCGTCCGCGTTGAACGAGCCAGGCGCCGTAGCGCCCGCGCTCGGCGGCGTAGCGTTCGAGCGCCGCCGGCACGTCGCCGCCGCCGTTGCTGCAGGCGTCCGCCAGCGTCTCGGCGTCGATCGCGGCCTTCAGCACGCCGCTCGCCACATGCGGCCGCGCCACGAACGCGGCATCGCCCAAGAACGCCACGCGGCCGAAGGCGATGCGGGGAGATTCCAAATCGAAGATCGGCTGCAGGATGATCTGCGCCGAAGCTTTCACCAGCCCGGCCAGCTGCGGGGCGAGGCATTCGTCGGCGTCACGCCGCAGCGCCGCGATCAGTTCGGGCCGGATGAGCGGCGGCGGTATCGACAGGCCGTGCGAGCGGCCGCTGGCGTCGGTGCAGAGCGCGGCCAACTCGGCCTCGGCCGCCGGCCGGAACCAGACGAAATGACAACGGCGTTGCCCAGCATGCGCGGCGCCCTGCGGTCCCGGCATCGGGATCGACAGCATCAGCTCGCCATCGGGAAAGCCGAAGATGATCTGGTGGAACAACAGCTCGCCAAGCGCGCCCGGCGCTTGGTGCGCTTCGACCACACCGCGCCAGGCGACGTAGCCGGCGTAGCGCGGCTTGAGCGCGGGAAGCAGCTGGGCGCGCACGGTCGAATGCAACCCGTCGGCCGCGACCAGCATGTCGCCCTCTGCCGACGAGCCGTCGACGAACCAGGCGGTGACGCGCTCGCGCCCCGCCTCGACCCGCACCAACGGCGCGCCGCCGCGGTGGCAGCGATCGGGCAGGGCGGCCCGCAGCGGCCGCCAGACGCGCGACCAGGCGCTGGTCACGGCCGACACCGCTGCTTCGTGCAGCACCCGTCCGTCACGGCCGAGCCCGATCCGGCCGCGCACCGCAACCCCTTCCGCCGCGTCGGCGGCAAGCCCGATCCGGCGCATCACCGCGAACAGCTCCGCGCGGGTGCCGATACCGGTGCCGCGGTCGCCGAGATCGCCGGTGGCGCGCTCGAACACCGCAACCTCGAACCCCGCTTGCCGCAGCAGATGGGCGGCAAACAGGCCTCCGACCGAGCCGCCGATGATCAGCGCTCGTGCCATGCGCTCGCGCTCCCGCGTTCGGCGGCGATGATGGCGGTTCGCTGCTGCGCCGACAATGGCGGGCGCGACTCGCGCGCCTGAGTCGCGCGCGATTCTTGTTCGCGCGGTCTGCCGATGGCGGCTGAGTTCTGGTGCTATCCCGTTCCGGTCGGCCCGCAGAGTGCGCTCCGCCGATGGCGCGAGAAGCCAGACGCCGCCTGCATTCTTCAACCATGGCTATGCGCGAGTCGCGAGTTTTCCTGCGGTTTCGAAAAACGAATCATTGCAATTGCAGTGGTTCCGGCAAACTCTCCGCGCCCATAACGGCAACTGGGCCGTTGATTCGATACAGGGAAAGGATCGGTCCGATGACCAAAAACGAGCTCATCGCTGCGGTGGCCGACAAGGCGCAAATGACAAAGACCGCGGCGTCAGCTGCCGTCGATGCGACCTTCGACGCCATCACTTCGACGCTGAAGAAGGGCGGTGAAGTGAAGATCATGGGGTTTGGTAATTTCCGCGTCGTCAAGCGCGCCGCGCGCGAAGGGCGCGATCCGCGGACGGGGGCGCCGGTGAAGATCAAGGCGGCCAAGCGTCCGCGCTTCTCGGCCGGCAAGGGCTTGAAGGAAGCCGTCAATCGGTAACACGTCTCGATCGTTAGACTGCGGACGCCCTCGCGAGCTTCGCGGGGGCGTTCGTGCGTCTGGATCGATCTTGCGGCAAAGACCAACCGGCGCGATAACAGGGCGCGAGGGCGGTTAGCTCAGCTGGTAGAGCGCCTCTTTTACACGGAGGATGTCGGCGGTTCGAGTCCGTCACCGCCCACCAGCCTTCGCGCCTTCGGCGCTTCGGCTCGGCAAGCCCGGTGCACGAAGGCTGCCGCGCCGAAACGAAGCGAAGGCGCCTCCAGCATCGGCGGCGACAAAGGCCTGGCGGTGTCATACTGCTCCAGTGACTTCAACGGGCTGGCGATCTACGGCGCCGACGGCGACGGCTGGGACGGCGTCTGGACCGTCACCGACGGCCGCACGCTCGGCACCGAGAAGTGGCTGCGCGAATAGGGGCTCCGACCGCTATTCTTGACTTGGGCGGAGGCGGGCCTTAAGTCCGCAGCGTCGCCCCGCGGGGGGCGTAGCTCAATTGGTTAGAGCGCTGCCCTGTCACGGCAGAGGTTGCGGGTTCGAGTCCCGTCGCTCCCGCCAGCCTTCGCGCCTCCGGCGCTTCGGCTGGCAAGCCAGTCCGTGCGAAGGCTGCCGCGCCGAAACGAAGTGAAGGCGGGCTAATCTTCGCGCCTCCGGCGCTTCGGCTCGGCAAGCCAGTCCGTGGGAAGGCTGCCGCGACCTCCGCGCCACCCTCTCTTGCGATGCACTCCGAGGCACCCGGCTTGCAATGACGCCTGCGCAGCGCCACGATTGGGCGGACCGGGGACCGGTTTTTCCAGGACAGTTCACAGTCGCAGGGAGCGAACATGAAACTCGCGTTTTTCGACGATTACAAACTGGGCGTGGTGGTCGGCGACAAGATCGTCGACGTCTCGTCCGAGGTGAAGGGCATCAAGGCGCTCGGGCCGCAGGACGTCATCCGCGGCGTTATCGAGAAGTGGAGCGCCTACAAGGGTAAGTTCGCCGCCGCGGCCAAGAAGGGCAAGGGCAAGCCGCTGGCCAAGGCGAAGCTCCGGCCGCCGCTGCCGAGACCCGAGAACATCATCTGCATGGCGGTGAACTACATGGAGGATGGCACGCTGCCGGAGCCGGCGCCGATCAACGCCTTCATGAAATCGCCAAGCTCGATCATCGGCGATGGCGACACCATGGTGCTGCCCGACATGGCAGCTTCGGTGTTCGAGGGCGAGGCCGAGCTCGCCGTCGTCATCGGCAAGAAGGCCTCCCATGTCAAAGCCGCCGACGCGATGAAATACGTGTTCGGCTACACCAACTTCATCGACGGCTCGGCGCGCGGCGTGGTGCCGCCGACCAATGTGTTCTACCAGATGAAGTCGCGCGACACGTTCGCGCCGATCGGGCCCTATATCGTCACCGCCGACGAGATCAAGAACGTCGGCAAGATGCAGGTCCGGCTGACCAACAACGGCAAGCTGATGCAGAACTTCAACACCGACGACATGGCGCACAAGATCCCGCGCTGCATCGAATGGGTGACGTCGATCCACACGCTGTTGCCGGGCGACATCCTGGCGACCGGCACCAACCACCGCGGCCTCAACCCGTTCATGGACGGCGACAAGATCGAACTGACCTGCGAGGGCCTCGGCACGCTGCACATCAAGGTCAAGGACCAGCATAAGCGCACCTGGGCGCGCATCACGCGCTTGCAGCACAAGGAGAGCGGCGCGCCCGGCGTGCACACGCCGCAGACCGGCGGCAAGTTCACGCCGGCGGCGAAGACGTGAGATTGTAGGGCGCGCAACGCTCGCCGCGGTCATCGCCCGCGCAGGCGGGCGATCCAGTCAACGCCGTGCTCCGGGTGGGCACGGCGTTGGGTGATGCCGCGGTGGTAGAATACCGGGTCCCGCCTTCGCGGGGACGACAGCGGGTCAAGCGTTGGCGCCAACCCCCAGCAATTGCCGCGCGTCGGCGGGCGTGGCGATCTCCTCGCCGAGCGTCTGGATGATCTTGCCGGCTTTCTCGACCAGCGCGGCGTTGCTCGGCGCGAGCTTGCCCTTCTCGAGATAGATGTTGTCCTCGAGCCCGACGCGCGGGTGGCCGCCGAGCAGCACGGCCTGCGCCGCCATCGGGAACTGGTAGAGCGAGATGCCGAAGGCAAACCAGGTGCAATCCTTCGGCAGCAGGTTGCGCATGTAGATCATCGCCTCCGGCGTCGCCGGCTGGCCCCAGGAGATGCCAAGGCAGATCTGGAACATGCCCGGCCCCTTGACGAAGCCGTTCTCGAGGAAGCGCTTGGCGAGCAGCAGGTGACCGGTCTCGAACACTTCGAGCTCGGGCGTGACGCCGGCGTCCTTGATGGCGAGCGCCATGGCTTTCAGATGCGACGGCGTGTTGATGAACACCCGGTCGCCCATGTTGAGGCTGCCCATGTCGAGCGAGCAGATGTCGGGCTTGATCTCCATCACGTGCTGGACGCGATCGGCCGGCGAACGCAGCACCGAATCCGCGGAGGGCTTCGACGGGTCCTTCTCGTCGTGGAAGAAGCGCGCGCCCGGACCGGTGGTCAGGTTGATCAGCACGTCGGAGTTCTTCTGCCGGATGCGGTCGACCGTCTCCTTGTAGAGCGCCTTGTCCATGCTGGGCTTGGTGGTCTTGGGATCGCGTACATGGATGTGCACGATCGAGGCGCCGGCCTTGGCGGCGTCGAGGCAGGAGTTGGCGATCTGCTCGGGGGTGACGGGCACCGCAGAGTTCTTGCCGGGCGTGTCCGCCGAGCCGGTGACCGCGCAGGAAATCATGACTTTACGCGCCATTTCTCGCTCCTATGGGCCGTCAACCACGTGGCCGGGAAGTGTTTGCAGTTCAGGCCGGGAACGACATTATAGCCCCCTTTGCGGTGTGTTCGCGTGTTTAAGGAACGGCCTTGAAGGTCATTATCGCAGGCGCAGGCATCGGCGGGTTGGTGACGGCCCTGATGCTGCACGCCCGCGGCATCGATTGCGAGCTGTTCGAGCAAGCCGACGGCGTCCGCGAGCTCGGCGTCGGCATCAACACCCTGCCGCACGCCATCAAGGAGCTGCAGACGCTGGGGCTCCTAGAGCGGCTCGACGCGGTCGGCATCCGCACCTTCGAGCTGATCTACACCAACCGGTTCGGCCAGGAGATCTGGCGCGAGCCGCGCGGCCTCGACGCCGGCTACGACGTGCCGCAGTTCTCGATCCATCGCGGCCGGTTGCAGGGCGTGATCCACCAGGCGGTGCGCTCGCGGCTCGGCGAGAGCCGCATCCACACCGGCCATCGGCTCGGCGGCTTCATCCAGGATGAGGCCGGCGTCACCGCCTATTTCTTCGACCGCCATGGCGTGCACCGGCACACGCTGCGCGGCGACGTGCTGATCGGCGCCGACGGCATCCATTCGTATGTGCGCGACACGCTTTACCCCAACGAAGGCCCGGCGCGCTGGAACGGCTCGATGCTGTGGCGCGGCGCGCTCGACTGGCCGAAGTTTCTGACCGGCCGCTCGATGGTCATCGCCGGCGGCATGGCAGCCAAATGCGTGATCTATCCGATCGGCGAGGGCGCTAGAGAAGATCGACCGCTGACCAACTGGGCGGTGCTGGTGAAGGTGGGCGAGGGCGGCGCGCCGCCCAACAAGGAGGACTGGTCGCGGGCCGGTCGGTTCGAGGACCTGATGCCGCACGTCCAGCGCTTCCGCATCCCTTACGTCGACGCCAAGGCGCTGATCGAGGCGACGCCGGAGTTCTGGGAATACCCGATGTGCGACCGCGATCCGTTGCCGCGCTGGACGCACGGCCGCGTCACGTTGCTGGGCGATGCCGCGCATCCGATGTATCCGGTCGGAAGCAACGGCGCCTCGCAGGCGATCCTCGACGCCCGCTGTCTCGCCGACCTGCTGGTCGGCGCCGAGCATCCCGTGCACGCGCTGTGGGCGTACGAGCGCGAGCGGCTACCGCCGACCGCACAGATCGTCAAGATGAACCGCAGCGGCGGACCCGAGGGCGTGATCGACGCGGTCGAGCAGCGCGCGCCGGACGGTTTTTCCAACATCGAGGATGTGCTGCCGTACGAGCAGCGGAAGGCGATCGTGCGCGGCTATGCCGGCGCGGCGGGCTTTGCGCAGAGCCAGGTTAACAAGCCCGGCAAGGCGGCGTGATGTTCGCGGTCCGACGTGACGCGCTATGACGCGGAAGGCGCCGTCGCGCCCTCAGGCGAAACGGCTGCCGCATGCTCCGGCGGTTGCGCTGTTTGCGACAGTGCCACACGGGCGTCGCGATGGCGGCTGATGCCGCACGCGGCGGCAATTGCGAGCGCGGCGACCACGATCCCGGCCACGACGTCGATGAGATAGTGCCCGCCGACGACCGGTGTTGCGGCCAGCATCATGGCGTTGGCGACTAGGGCGATGGGGCGGAACCACCGAGAACGCCATAGCGCCCAGCCATAAAGAATAGCCGACGCGGCGTGGAAGCTCGGGAAGGTGATAATGCCGGTGAGGGCTTCAACGTGGAGCTCGCGCAGCGTGCCGTCACGCACCGCAGGCAGATCGCGCAATGGTGGGACATAGGCGAGCGGGTTGATGTTGGCAAAGTCCGTAATGGCGAGGCCGAGCTGCTGGAACACACCGAGAGCCGGCACCAGGGTGGAAATAACGGTCGTCACCATCAGCGCGAGTGCGAACGCGAGCGTGTATTCCTGCAGACGCCGATATTGGTGCCCCGCCGCCAGTACAACCGGAATGGCGAACAGCGGCCACTTGATCATGCTGTAGCCGGCATCCATCGAGGCGGCGAGCAGCGGCCGGTCATTGACGAATTTCACGAAAGCCAGCCCATCGAAGCCGATCGCTCGATCGATGGCGAGGAGCGCGCCGTCCTGCATCGGAAAGTTTGCCGCAGCGGCAACATACGTGAACGGAGCCATCAGCAGCGTAATCAAAACGATTTGCGCGGTCCCGCCCAGCACGAACACGACCTGCGGATCGCGGCGATTGCGCGCAATTGCGTTGTACAAGGCGAACGCGGCATAGACCGCGACGAAGCCGCAGCCGACCAGAAAGGAATACCAGGCAAGCGAAAACGTCGTCAGCAAGAGGGACAACGCAAAGGCCGCCCCGATGAAGCCGATGACGATCCAATTGAAGAGAAATAGCCGCCACGCCGCGGCGCACTCACCGGTCCACATCCATCCGCCTCACCCGTAGGCGCCTTGCCGACGCCTTTGCGGCGGACCATAGGCGGACAAGTCTAAGATCGACCGAAGATGTTTGGTTAACCTCGGGTTGCCGCGAACGCACACGGGATTGTGACAGGTCGCCCAATGCGGCGCGCCGCCCGGAAACGCCAACGTGGGCAAATCAGCGAATCCGCGGGTCTGCGCGGTCACGCCCCCGGAGGTGGCGGCAGGAACATCACCTCGTGCTTGGCGGAGAGCGCCACCACCTCGGGCGGGTTCTGCTCCTTCATCGAGTGGATCGCCCAGAACAGGTCGTAGAGCCGCCGCGTCGGCGACACCCAGAAAAAGCACTTCACCGTCTGGTCGCTCTTGTTGAAGATGCCGTGCGCCTGGTTCATTGGCAGCCGGATCAGGTCGCCGGTGGTCGCGACGAACTCTTTGCCGTCCAGCACCAGGTCGAACTTGCCGTCGAGCATGTAGATGAACTCGTCCTGGGTCGGGTGGATGTGCGGCGGCACGAAGGTGCCGGGTGGGAATGTGGCGTGCCAGGAGAACGATTGCTCGTTGAGCGACTTCGGCACGTAGATCTGGCCGAGGATGTTCCAGACGATTCCGTCGAGGCCGGTGTTGGCCTTGGTGATTCCCGCGCTCAGCTGTTGCATCGAACACGCACTCCCGTTGGCTTGCGGCCGCGGCGCATTCAACCACGTCTCAAGGGTCTTCGGAACGATCCCAAACGGCACTGAGGGCTCCTTTTGGCCACAGCGTAAACAGCCCGGCCGGCCGCCGGCAACGCAAGCCGGGACAAGGTTTTTCGCGCCTTGCCACCCTTTGTGCGCTGCGCTAAGCCTCGGTTCGCCTGTCTTTGAACAAATCCGCACTCCGGCTGGGGGATTTGGGGGGCTGGCGGCGCCTGGTCCGGCGCCGGCGGGGTCCGGGGCGAGCTTTGGCGGGGCTGGATCGAGGTCGCCCAAGGGATCGTCTAAGGGATCGTCTATGAGCGCGCTGCTGGCCGATTATCTTCCCTTGGTTGTGTTCATCGCGGTCGCGCTGGGCCTGGGCCTGGCGCTGTTGATCGCGCCGTTTCTGGTCGCCTACAAGCAGCCCGATCCTGAAAAGCTTTCCGCTTACGAGTGCGGCTTCAATGCGTTCGACGACGCGCGCATGAAGTTCGACGTGCGCTTCTATCTGGTCGCGATCCTGTTCATCATTTTCGACCTCGAGGTCAGTTTCCTGTTCCCGTGGGCCATCGTGTTCGGCCAGCTCGGCGCCGAGGGCTTCTGGTCGATGATGGTGTTTCTTGCGGTGCTGACCATCGGGTTTATCTACGAATGGAAGAAGGGAGCGCTCGAATGGGATTGAGCGAGCCCGCCATCGCGCCCGCATCCCGCGGCATTCTCGATCCGCGCACCGGCAAGCCGGTCGGTTCGGACGATCCCTATTTCGCCGGCCTCAACAGCGAGCTGGCCGATAAGGGCTTCATCGTCACCGCCGCCGAGGACCTGATCATCTGGGCGCGCACTGGCTCGCTGATGTGGATGACGTTCGGGCTGGCGTGCTGCGCGGTCGAGATGATGCAAATGTCGATGCCGCGCTACGACGCCGAGCGCTTCGGTTTCGCGCCACGTGCCTCGCCGCGCCAGTCCGACGTCATGATCGTCGCGGGCACGCTCGACCAACAAGATGGCGCCGGCGCTGCGCAAGGTCTACGACCAGATGCCGGAGCCGCGCTACGTCATCTCGATGGGCTCGTGCGCCAATGGCGGCGGCTATTACCACTATTCCTATTCGGTGGTGCGCGGCTGCGACCGCATCGTGCCGGTCGACATCTACGTGCCGGGCTGCCCGCCGACCGCCGAGGCGCTGCTGTACGGCGTGCTGCTGTTGCAGAAGAAGATCCGCCGCACCGGGACGATCGAGCGCTGACCATGGACGAAGCGCTCGACAATCTCGGGCAGACCATCGCCGGCGCACTGGCCGGCTCGGTCGTCGGCCATTGGGTGGCGCACGACGAGCTCACCATCACGGCGACCACGCGCGACATCGTCAAGGTCGTGACCTTCCTGCGCGACGACGAGCGCTGCGCCTTCGTGAGCTTCATCGACATCACGGCGATCGACTGGCCGGCGCGCGAACGGCGCTTCGACGTCGTCTATCACTTGCTCTCGCCCACCCACAACCGCCGCATCCGGGTCAAGATCGAGGCCGGCGAGGACACCCGCGTGCCCTCGATCATCGGGGTGTTTCCGGGCGCCGACTGGTTCGAGCGCGAGACCTACGATCTCTACGGCGTGCTGTTCACCGGCCATCCCGACATGCGGCGCCTGCTCACCGACTACGGCTTCGAGGGCCACCCGTTGCGCAAGGACTTCCCGCTGACCGGCTTCGTCGAGGTGCGCTACGACGACGAGCAGAAGCGCGTGGTCTACGACAAGGTCCGGCTCGCCCAGGAATTCCGCAATTTCGATTTCCTGTCGCCGTGGGAGGGCGCGGGCTATCTGCCGCTGCCGGGCGACGAGAAGGCGAAAGGGGGCACGTGATGAAGCCCTCGCTCAAGCCCGGGCTCAAGCACCGCTTTTCCTACACGGTGCCCGAGAGCAAGACCGTGCCGTTCACCTATCCGGAGGCGCCGGAGATCGCGGCGATGCCCAAGGTGTTCGCGACCGGCTTCATGGTGGTGCTGGTGGAGTGGACCTGCATCCAGCTGATGGCGCCGCACCTCGATTCGGGTGAAGGCAGCGTCGGCGTGCACGTCGATGTCAGCCATCTGGCCGCGACGCTGCCGGGCCAGACCGTCACCGTCGACGTCGAATGCACCGCGGTCGACGGCAAGCGGATCAGCTTTGCGGTTAAGGGCCACGACGGCGTCGATCTGATCGGCGAGGGCCGGCACGAGCGCTTCGTGGTGGCGTGGGACAAATTCAACCAGCGGCTGGCGGCTAAGGCCGCCAAGGCCGCGACGGCGGCGTAAGACGGTGATCGTGAGAACCATTCGCCATTTGCTATTCGCCACTCGCCCTGCGCCAGAGGCGTGGACCCATGGCTGACGCGCTCCGCAACTTCACCATCAACTTCGGCCCGCAGCATCCGGCGGCGCACGGCGTGCTGCGGCTAGTGCTCGAGCTCGACGGTGAGGTGGTCGAGCGCGTCGACCCGCACATCGGGCTGCTGCATCGCGGCACCGAGAAGCTGATCGAGCACAAGACTTATTTGCAGGCGATCCCGTATTTCGACCGGCTCGACTACGTCGCGCCGATGAACCAGGAGCACGCCTTCTGCCTGGCGGCCGAAAAGCTGCTGCATCTCAACGTGCCGCGCCGCGCGCAGCTCATCCGGGTGCTCTATTGCGAGATCGGGCGGCTGCTCTCGCACATCCTCAACGTCACCACCCAGGCGATGGACGTCGGCGCGCTGACCCCGCCGCTGTGGGGCTTCGAGGAGCGCGAAAAGCTGATGGTGTTCTACGAGCGCGCCTCGGGTTCGCGCATGCACGCCGCGTTCTTCCGCGTCGGCGGCGTGCACCAGGACTTGCCGGGCAAGCTCGTCGACGACATCGAGGCGTTCTGCGATCCGTTCCTCAAGGTTTGCGACGATCTCGAAGACCTGCTCACCGGCAATCGCATCTTCAAGCAGCGCAACGTCGACATTGGCGTGGTCAAGCTCGCCGACGCCTGGGCCTGGGGCTTCTCCGGCGTGATGGTGCGCGGCTCCGGTGCCGCATGGGACCTACGCAAGGCGCAGCCCTACGAATGCTATTCAGAGCTCGACTTCGACATCCCGGTCGGCAAGAACGGCGACTGCTACGACCGCTACTGCATTCGCATGGAGGAGATGCGGCAGTCGGTCCGCATCATGAAGCAATGCATCGCCAAGCTGCGCGAACCGGACGGGCAGGGACCGGTCAGCGTGGTCGATAACAAGATCGTGCCGCCCAAGCGCAGCGAAATGAAGAAGTCGATGGAGGCGCTGATCCATCACTTCAAGCTCTACACCGAGGGCTTTCACGTGCCGGCCGGCGAGGTCTATGCCGCGGTCGAGGCGCCCAAGGGCGAGTTCGGCGTCTATCTCGTATCGGATGGCAGCAACAAGCCGTACAAGTGCAAGATCCGGGCGCCCGGCTTTGCGCACCTGCAGGCGATGGATTTTCTTTGCCGCGGCCACATGCTGGCCGACGTGTCGGCCGTGCTGGGCTCACTCGACATCGTGTTCGGGGAGGTCGACCGCTGATGGCGCGCTCGCATTACGATTTCACCCGCGACGCGGACCTGCTGGAGGCCTATTCCGGCTCGGCGCCGCGCGTTGCGCCAAAAATTCTGAACATCCATCCGGCGCGCTCGGTCGTCGACGTCGGCTGCAACATCGGCGTCTGGCTGCGGGCGTTCCTCGACCACGGCGTCGAGCGGGTGCTCGGCATCGACGGCGACTATGTCGATATGGCAAAGCTCCTGGTCGACCCTGCGCTGTTCCTGCGCCGCGACCTGAACCAGCCGGTCGGCGACATCGGCCTGTTCGATCTCGCGATCTCGCTCGAAGTGGGCGAGCATCTCAAGCCCGGACGCGCCAAGGGCTTTGTCGGCGACCTCTGCCAGCTAGCCGACGTCGTGCTCTACGGCGCCGCGGTGCCGTTCCAAGGCGGCGAGCTGCATGTTAACGAGCAATGGCAGTCGTACTGGGCGCAGCTGTTCGCCGACAACGGCTATGTCGCCTATGACGTGCTGCGGCGCGCGATCTGGGCACAGCCGAACGTCGCCTATTGGTACAAGCAGAATGCGATCTTCTATGTGAAGGCCGGCTCCGCGGCGCACGAGCGCTTCCGCACCCGCTACGGTGAGCCGTCCGACGCCATGTTCGACGTCGTGCATCCCGAGCTGTTCCGCGGCAAGGTCTGGCGGCTGAAGAACGGCAATTTCGTCGACCGGTTGATCAACCGCTTCCGAACCTCGGGCGGGGAGGCGCGCGGCGAGGTGCTGTCGCGGCACCTGCATGGCGACGATCATTGGCGCGCGCCGCGGCGCGACGACCTCGTAACGCATCGTTGAGGAACAGACATGTCCGTCCGCCGCCTCGCCGAGCCGCATCTTCAGCCGAAGGAGTTTTCCTTCACGGCTGAGAATGCCGCGTGGGCGAAGCAGCAGATCGAGAAATATCCGCCCGGCCGCCAGCAGTCGGCGATCATTCCGCTGTTGTGGCGCGCGCAGGAGCAGCATGGCGGCTGGCTGCCGGAGGCCGCGATCCGCCATGTCGGCGAGATGCTCGGCATGGCGCACATCCGCGCGCTCGAAGTCGCCACCTTCTACACCATGTTCCTGCTGCAACCGTGCGGGAAGAAGGCCCACGTGCAGGTCTGCGGCACCACGCCCTGCATGCTGCGCGGCGGGCAGGCGCTGTTCGAGGTCTGCCACCGCCGCATCCATCACGATCCGTTCCACGTGTCGGCCGACGGCGACTTCTCCTGGGAGGAGGTCGAGTGCCTGGGCGCCTGCGTCAACGCCCCGATGGTGCTGATCGGCAGCGACACCTACGAGGATCTGACGGCGAAAAGCTTCGAAAAGGTGCTCGACGAGCTTGCGGCCGGGCGCAAGCCCAAGCCCGGCCCGCAGATCGACCGGCGGTTCTCCGCGCCGGTTGGCGGCGCGACCACGCTGAAGACCGTAAAGGCCTGACCGATGCTCAGCGACCACGACCGCATCTTCAAGAACCTCTACGGCCAGGGCGACTGGGGCCTCGATGGCGCGAAGAAGCGCGGCGCTTGGGACGGCACCAAGGCGATCCTCGACAAGGGCCGCGACGCGCTGGTCAACGAGGTGAAGGCCTCCGGCCTGCGCGGCCGCGGCGGCGCGGGCTTCCCGACCGGCGTGAAATGGTCGTTCATGCCCAAGCAGGTCGGCGACCGGCCGCATTATCTTGTAATCAATGCCGACGAGTCCGAGCCCGGCACCTGCAAGGACCGCGAGATCATGCGGCACGATCCGCATCTTCTGGTCGAGGGTTGCCTGATCGCCGGCCGGGCGATGGATTGCCGCTCGGGCTACATCTATGTGCGCGGTGAGTTCATCCGCGAGCGCGAGCGCCTCCAAGCCGCGATCGACCAGGCCTACGAGGCGAAGCTGATCGGCAAGGACAACGTCCACGGCTACGACTTCGATCTCTACGTCCATCACGGCGCCGGCGCCTATATCTGCGGCGAGGAGATGGCGCTGCTGGAAAGCCTCGAAGGCAAGAAGGGCCAGCCGCGGCTGAAGCCGCCGTTCCCGGCCAACATGGGCCTCTACGGCTGCCCGACCACCGTCAACAATGTCGAGAGCATCGCGGTGGTGCCCGACATCCTGCGCCGCGGCGCGGCCTGGTTTGCCGGCATCGGCCGGCCGAACAACACCGGCACCAAATTGTTCTGCGTTTCCGGCCACGTCGAGCGGCCGTGCACGGTCGAAGAGGCGATGGGCATTCCGCTGCGCGAATTGATCGAGACCCATTGCGGCGGCGTGCGCGGCGGCTGGAGCAACCTGCTCGCAGTCATTCCCGGTGGCTCGTCCATGCCGCTCATTCCGGCGCATCAGTGCGACGAGCTGAAGATGGATTTCGACGGCTGCGCCGCGCTCAAGTCCTCGCTCGGCACCGCCGCCGTGATCGTGATGGACAAGTCGACCGACATCGTTCGCGCCATGGCGCGCATCGCCTATTTCTACAAGCACGAGAGCTGCGGCCAGTGCACGCCCTGCCGCGAGGGCATGGGCTGGATGTGGCGGGTGCTGACCCGCATGGCCGAGGGCCGCGCCCAAAAGCGCGAGATCGACATGCTGTTCGACGTCACCAAGCAGATCGAAGGTCACACCATCTGCGCCTTCGGCGATGGCGCGGCCTGGCCGGTGCAGGGCCTCATTCGCCACTTCCGGCCGGAGATCGAGCGGCGCATCGACGAATACACCCGCAACGCCGGCGCGCGTGAGCGCGGCGCGCGTGGCGGCGGAGTGAACGGCATGAACAGCATTCTGCGATTTTGTTCTGCTCTGGTGCGCATCGACATCGCCGCGAGCCTGATCATGCCCGCGGCGCTGCTGCTCTGGCTGGGAATGCACTGACATGACCAAGATCGTCATCGACGGCACCGAAGTGGATGTCCCGCCGGAGTTCACGCTGCTGCAGGCCGCGGAGGCGGCGGGCGTGGAAATCCCGCGCTTCTGCTTCCATGAGCGGCTGTCGATCGCCGGCAACTGCCGCATGTGCCTGGTCGAGCTGAAGGGCTCGCCCAAGCCGGTCGCAAGCTGCGCCTGGGGCGTGCGCGATTGCCGGCCCGGCCCGAACGGCGAGCCACCGGTGGTCAACACCAAGTCGCCGATGGTGCGCAAGGCGCGCGAAGGCGTGATGGAATTTCTGCTGATCAACCACCCGCTCGACTGCCCGATCTGCGACCAGGGCGGCGAATGCGACCTGCAGGACCAGGCGATGGCCTACGGCGTCGATTCCAGCCGCTATCACGAGAACAAGCGCGCGGTCGAGGACAAGTACATCGGCGCGCTGGTCAAGACCATCATGAACCGCTGCATCCATTGCACGCGGTGCATCCGGTTCTCGGCCGAGGTCGCGGGCGTCCCCGAGCTTGGCGCCATCGGCCGCGGCGAGGACATGGAGATCACCACCTACCTCGAACGCGCGATGACCTCCGAGCTGCAAGGCAACGTGGTCGATCTCTGCCCGGTCGGCGCGCTCACCTCCAAGCCCTATGCGTTCGCGGCGCGGCCCTGGGAGCTGACCAAGACCGAGACCATCGACGTGATGGACGCGGTCGGCTCGGCGATCCGCATCGACACCCGCGGTCGCGAGGTGATGCGCATCCTGCCTCGCGTCAACGACGACGTGAACGAGGAGTGGATTTCCGACAAAACGAGACACGTGGTCGACGGCCTGCGCACCCAGCGGCTCGATCAGCCCTATATCCGCGAGCGCGGGCGGCTCGCGCCCGCGACCTGGCCGCAGGCGTTCGAAGCGATCGCGGCGAAGCTGAAAGCTGCGCGGCCGGCGCGCATCGGCGCTATTGCCGGCGATCTCGCCGCCGTCGAGGAGATGTTCGCGCTCAAGGACCTGATGAGGCGGCTCGGCTCGACCAACGTCGACGCCGGCCAGGACGGCGTGCGCGTTCGACCCCGACTGGGGCCGCGCGAGCTATCATTTCAACGCCACCATCGCCGGCATCGAGCGCGCCGACGCCCTGCTGATCATCGGCTCGAACCCGCGCCGTGAGGCGGCCGTGCTCAACGCCCGCATCCGCAAACGCTGGCGTGCCGGCAAATTCCCGGTCGCGCTGATCGGCGAGAAGCGTCGATCTGTCCTATCCCTACGATCATCTCGGCGCCGGGCCGGAGACGCTGGCCGACCTCGTCGCCGGCAAGCTCGGCTTTGCCGCGACGCTGCAAGCATGCGAGCGACCGCTGGTCATCGTCGGCGAACGGCGCGCTGGCGCGGCCGGACGGCGCCGCGGTCGCCTCGCTCGCCGCCAAGGCCGCCATCGCGCTTGGCGCGGTGAAGGAGGGCTGGAACGGCTATTGCGTGCTGCACACCGCGGCCTCGCGGGTCGGCGCGCTCGAGATCGGCTTTGTGCCGGGCGAGGGTGGGCTTGACGCCGCCGCCATGGCGCAGCCGGGCGCGCTCGACTTGGTGTTTCTGCTCGGCGCCGACGAGATCGACGTCGCGCCCGGCGCCTTCGTCGGTCTACATCGGCACCCATGGCGACAATGGCGCACACCGCGCCGACGTGATCCTGCCCGGCGCGGCCTATCCGGAAAAATCCGGCATCTACGTCAACACCGAAGGCCGCGTGCAGATCGGCCAGCCGCGCCAGCTTCCCGCCCGGCGATGCGCGCGAGGACTGGGCGATCCTGCGCGCGCTGTCGGACGTGCTCGGCGCACAAGCTGCCTTATGATTCGCTCGGCGCGCTGCGCGCAGGCGCTGTTCACCGACGCATCCGCATCTCGCCCGCATCGGCCAGATCATGCCGGGCGAGCCGGCCGACATCCGGCAGCTGTCGCTGCTCGGCGGCACGCCGGACAAGGCGCCGTTCCGCTCGGCTGGTCGAGGACTTCTATCTCACCAATCCGATCGCGCGCGCGTCCGCGGTGATGGCCGAATGCTCGGCGCTGGCCGAGGGCGCAGCCGTGCATGAGCGCGGCGGAGTAGCGCGATGACCTTCGCCGAGCTCTGGACCAGCTACGCTCTGGCCGCTGATCGTGATCGTGGCGCAGAGCGTGCTGCTGCTGGTCGTGCTGCTGATCGTCGATCGCCTACGTGCTCTTGCCGACCGGAAGATCTGGGCGGCGGTGCAGATCCGGCGCGGGCCGAACGTGGTCGGGCCCTGGGGCCTGCTGCAATCCTTCGCCGACCTGATCAAGTTCGTGTTCAAGGAGCCGATCATCCCGGCCGGTGCCAACAAGGGCGTGTTCCTGCTGGCGCCACTGGTGACCTGCGTGCTCGCGCTCGCCGCCTGGGCGGTGATCCCGGTCAACGCCGGCTGGCTGATCGCCGATATCAATGTCGGCGTGCTCTACATCTTCGCCATCTCGTCGCTCGATGGTCTACGGCATCATCATGGCGGGCTGGGCGTCGAATTCGAAATATGCGTTCCTGGCCGCGCTGCGCTCGGCCGCGCAGATGGTGTCCTACGAAGTCTCGATCGGCTTCGTCATCATCACCGTGCTGCTGTGCGCGGGCTCGCTCAATCTCTCGGCCATCGTCGAGGCGCAGGACGCGGCCTCGGTATGCCGGCACTGTTCAACTGGTACTGGCTGCCGCTCTTGCCGATGTTCGTGATGTTCTTCGTCTCCGCGCTGGCGGAAACCAACCGGCCGCCGTTCGATCTGGTGGAGGCGGAATCCGAGCTGGTCGCGGGCTTCATGGTCGAATACGGCTCGACGCCCTACATGCTGTTCATGCTCGGCGAGTACGTGGCGATCGCGCACCATGTGCGCCATGGCGACCATCCTGTTCCTCGGCGGCTGGCTGCCGCCGCTGCCGTTCGCGCCGTTCACCTGGGTGCCGGGCGTGGTCTGGTTCGCGCTGAAGGCGCTGTTCATGTTCTTCCTGTTCGCCATGGCGAAGGCGATCGTGCCGCGCTACCGCTACGACCAGCTGATGCGGCTCGGCTGGAAGGTGTTCCTGCCGCTCTCGCTCGCCATGGTGGCGATCGTCGCGGCCGTGCTGCAATTCGGCGGGCTGGCGCCGAAAGGTGATGACGCATGAAACTCGATCAGGCGGCCCGCTCGATATTCCTGCAGGAGTTCGTCTCGGCGTTCTTGCCTGGCCATGCGCTATTTCTTCAAGCCGAAGCCGACGCTGAACTATCCGTTCGAGAAGGGCCCGATCTCGCCGCGCTTCCGCGGCGAGCACGCGCTTGCGCCGCTATCCGAACGGCGAGGAGCGCTGCATCGCCTGCAAGCTGTGCGAGGCGATCTGCCCGGCGCAGGCGATCACCATCGAAGCCGGGCCCGCGCCGCAACGACGGCACGCGCCGCACCACGCGCTACGACATCGACATGGTCAAATGCATCTATTGCGGGCTGTGCCAGGAGGCCTGCCCGGTCGACGCCATCGTCGAAGGGCCGAACTTCGAATTCGCGACCGAGACGCGCGAGGAGCTCTACTACGACAAGGAACGTCTGCTCGCGAACGGCGACCGCTGGGAGCGCGAGATCGCCAAGAACCTCGCGCTCGACGCGCCGTACCGGTGAGCGCCGCAATGATCCTGCCCGCGCTCTTCTTCTATCTCTTTGCCGGCGTGTGCATCGCGTCGGCCTTCATGGTGATCGCGGCGAAGAATCCGGTGCACTCGGTGCTGTTTCTCATCCTCACCTTCGTCAACGCCGCCGGCCTGTTCGTGCTGATGGGCGCCGAATTCCTGGCGATGATCCTGATCGTGGTCTATGTCGGCGCGGTCGCGGTGCTGTTCCTGTTCGTGGTGATGATGCTCGACGTCGACTTCGCCGAGCTGCGCCAAGGCTTCCTGCAATATCTGCCGATCGGCGTCGTCGTCGGCGGCATATTCGTTTTCGAACTGCTGTTTGTTGCCGTCGCCTGGGTGATCGGGCCGACGATGCAGGGTGCGATTTCGGCGCCGATCCCGTCCGGCATCACCAACACCGAGGCGCTCGGCCGCGTCCTCTATACGCAATACGTCTATTACTTCCAGGCCGCGGGCGTGGTGCTGCTGGTCGCCATGATCGGCGCCATCGTCCTGACGCTGCGCCACAAGCCGAACGTCAAGCGCCAGAACATCGCCAACCAGAGTCGCGCGCACCAAGGCGACCGCGATCGAGATCCGCCAGGTCCGGCCGGGGCAGGGGCTATGACGACGGACCACCTTCACCGCCGATCTGAAGAGCTGATGGGGTGAGTGGATGACCATCGGCCTCGGACATTACCTTTCGGTCGCCGCGATCCTGTTCACGCTCGGCATCTTCGGCATTTTTCTCAACCGCAAGAACGTGATCATCATCCTGATGTCGATCGAGCTCATCCTGCTCGCGGTCAACATCAACTTCGTGGCGTTCTCGACCCATCTCGGCGACATCGTCGGCCAGGTGTTCGCGATGCTCGTGCTCACGGTCGCGGCCGCGGAAGCCGCGATCGGTCTCGCCATCCTCGTGGTCTATTTCCGCAACCGCGGCTCGATCGCGGTCGAGGACGTCAACCTGATGAAGGGCTGAGCGCATGATCCCGAAAAGCATGTCCTCGACCCCGATCGGGGATGGCCACCGGTTTTCGGATCAGATCATGCGTGAAGGACAATAACGCATGTATCAGGCGATAGTCCTGCTTCCGCTGCTCGGCTCGATCATCGCCGCGATGATTGCGCTTGCTGGCGCGCGCAAGCGCTTTCCGGGCGCGGAGCCCGACGACGACCATCACGCCGCGCCGCACGGCCATGCCGTGCCGGTCGGGGGCGACCACAGCGTCATCCATGAAACCCATCATGAGCCCACCGGTCACGGCCCGGCGGAGCCGGCGGCGGAAGGCTCGCGCAGCGCCGAGATCATTACCACCGGCCTGCTGTTTATCGCCATGGCGCTGTCCTTTATCGCGCTCTGGCAGATCGGCTTCGGCCATCTCAGCGAACGCGTGCCCTTGTTCACCTGGATGATCTCCGCCGATCTGAAGGTCGATTGGGCGCTGCGCATCGACACGCTCACCGCCGTCATGCTGGTGGTGGTGACGACAGTGTCGGCGCTGGTGCACCTCTATTCCATCGGCTACATGGCCGAGGACCCGTACCGGCCGCGCTTCTTCTGCTACCTGTCGTTCTTCACCTTCGCCATGCTGGCGCTGGTGACCGCCGACAACCTGGCGCAAATGTTCTTCGGCTGGGAGGGCGTGGGACTCGCGAGCTATCTGCTGATCGGCTTCTGGTATCACAAGCCGGAGGCCAACGCCGCCGCCATCAAGGCATTCGTCGTCAACCGTATCGGCGATTTCGGCTTCGCGCTCGGCATCTTCGCCGTCTTCATGATGACGAAATCGATCGAGCTCGATGCGGTGTTCGCCAACGCCCCGGCGCTCACCGGTAAGACCATCGATTTCTTCGGCTGGCATGCCGACGCGCTGACGCTGATCTGCCTGCTGCTGTTCATGGGTGCGATGGGCAAGTCGGCGCAGTTCCTGCTGCACACCTGGCTGCCCGACGCCATGGAGGGCCCGACGCCGGTGTCGGCGCTGATCCACGCCGCCACCATGGTGACGGCCGGCGTGTTCATGGTGGCGCGGCTGTCGCCGTTGTTCGAACTCGCGCCTAATGCCGCCGCCGTCGTCACCTTCGTCGGCGCCACCACGGCGTTCTTCGCCGCCACCGTCGGCCTGGTGCAGAACGACATCAAGCGGATCGTCGCCTATTCGACCTGCTCGCAGCTCGGCTACATGTTCGTCGCCATGGGCGTGGGCGCCTATTCGGTCGGCATGTTCCACCTGTTCACCCACGCCTTCTTCAAGGCGCTGCTGTTCCTCGGCTCCGGCTCGGTGATCATGGCGATGCACCACGAGCAGGACATCCGCGCCATGGGCGGGCTCAAGGACCGCATCCCGTTCACCTACTGGACCATGGTGATCGGCACGCTGGCGCTGACCGGATTTCCGTTCACCGCCGGCTACTACTCCAAGGATGCGATCATCGAAGCGGCGTTCGCCGGCCACAACCGCTTTGCGATCTACGGCTTTGTGATGACGGTCGCGGCCGCGGGCCTGACCGCGTTCTACTCCTGGCGGCTGATCTACAAGACCTTCCACGGCACCCCGCACGACCAGCATCATTACGAGGCCGCGCACGAGAGCCCGCCGGTAATCCTCATTCCGCTCGCGGTTCTGGCGATTGGGTCGCTCGGCGCGGGCTTCGCCTTCAAGGAGTTTTTCGCCGGCCACGAGGTCGAGCATTTCTTCCGCGAGTTGCTCAAGCAGAGCTCGGCCGTGATCGACGCCATGCACCACGTGCCGCTCTGGATCGCGCTCATCCCGACGCTGATGATGGCGCTCGGCTGGGGCGTCGCCGCTTACTTCTACCTGTGGCGGCCGGACATCCCCGAAGCCATGGCGCGCCAGCACGACGTGCTGTACCGCTTCCTGCTCAACAAGTGGTACTTCGACGAAATCTACGATTTCCTGTTCGTGCGCCCGACCTTGCGGCTCGGCCGCTGGTTCTGGCGAGGCGGCGATGGCTTCGTCATCGACGGCTTCGGGCCGGACGGCGTGTCGGCCCGCGTGCTGGACATCACCCGCAACGTCGTTCGCCTGCAGAGCGGCTATCTCTACCACTATGCCTTCGCCATGCTGATCGGAGCGGCGGCGCTGATCACCTGGTTCATGTTCTCGGGCGGGGTGCGCTGATGGCGGGCTGGCCGATCCTGTCGCTGACCACCTTCCTGCCGATCGCGGGCGTCCTGTTCATCGCGTTCCTGAACGAGGACGAGGCCGGCAACCGCAACGCGCGCTGGGTCGCGCTGTGGACCACGCTCGTCACCTTTGCGGTGTCGCTGGCGCTGCTCTGGCGCTTCGATCCGAGCTCGCCGGAATTCCAGTTCGTCGAAAAGCGCTCGTGGCTCGGCGGCTTCGGCACCTATCACATGGGCGTCGACGGCATCTCGCTGCCGTTCGTGATCCTGACCACCGCGCTGATGCCGATCTGCATCGCGGCGAGCTGGCGCGCCATCCGGGTGCGCGTCAAGGAATACATGATCGCGTTCCTGGTGCTCGAAATTCTGATGGTCGGCACCTTCTCGGCGCTCGATCTGGTGCTGTTCTACCTGTTCTTCGAGGGCGGCCTGATCCCGATGTTCCTGATCATCGGCGTGTGGGGCGGTCCGCGCCGGGTCTATGCCAGCTTCAAGTTCTTCCTCTACACGCTGCTCGGCTCGGTGCTGATGCTGCTCGCCATCATGGCGATGTACTGGCAGTCCGGCACCACCGACATCGCCGTGCTGCTGCGCCATTCCTTCCCGCGCGACATGCAGCCATGGCTGTGGATTGCGTTCTTCGCCTCGTTCGCGGTCAAGATGCCGATGTGGCCGGTTCACACCTGGCTGCCCGACGCCCACGTCGAGGCGCCGACCGCGGGCTCGGTGATCCTGGCCGCCATCCTGCTCAAGATGGGCGGCTATGGTTTCCTGCGCTTCTCGCTGCCGATGTTCCCGTTCGCCTCGCAGGACTTCGCGCCGTTCGTGTTCACGCTGTCGGTGATCGCAATCATCTACACCTCGCTGGTGGCGCTGGTGCAGGAGGACATGAAGAAGCTCATCGCCTATTCGTCGGTCGCCCACATGGGCTTCGTGACCATGGGCATCTTCGCCGCCACCACCCAGGGCGTCGCCGGCGGCATCTTCCAGATGGTGTCGCACGGCGTGGTGTCGGCCGCGCTGTTTCTTTGCGTCGGCGTGGTCTACGACCGCATGCATAGCCGCGAGATTTCCGCCTACGGCGGACTGGTCAACCGTATGCCGGTCTATGCCGCGGTGTTCATGGTGTTCACCCTCGCCAACGTCGGCCTGCCCGGCACCTCGGGCTTCATCGGCGAATTCCTGACGCTGCTCGGCACCTTCAGGGTCAACGTCGTGGTGGCGACGCTCGCCACGCTCGGCGTGATCCTGTCCGCCTGCTACGCGCTTTGGCTGTACCGCAAGGTGATCTTCGGCCCGCTTGAGAAGCCCGGCCTCGCCGGCATCACCGACATGAGCGTCCGCGAGATCGCGGTGTTCGCCCCGCTGATCGTTCTGACCATCCTGCTCGGCGTCTATCCCAAGCCGGTGCTCGACATCTCGGCGGCCTCGGTGACGGCGCTACTCGACAATTACCAGCACGCCATCGCCGCCGCGAAGACCGCGGCGCTGGCGCGGTGAGGGCGCGCGCATGAATTCGCTGTCGAGCATCGTGCCCGTGCTGCCTGAGATCGTGCTGGCGCTCGGCGCCATGGCGCTGCTGATGCTCGGCGCTTACCGCGACGGCAGCACGTCCGTCGTCAATCTCGGCGCCATCATGCTGCTGGTCGCCGCCGCCTTCATCGCCGCGCTTATCCCTGACGGCAGCGCGTTCGGCGGCAGCTTCGTGGTCGATGGGTTTGCGCGCTTCCTCAAGATCCTGGCGTTCATCGGCTCCGCGGTCGCGATCGTCATGTCGCTCGACTATCAGGCCGCCGAGCGGCAGCAGATTTTCGAATATGCCGATCCTGATCCTGCTGTCGGCGGTCGGCATGGGCATGCTGATCTCGGCCGCCGACCTGATCGCGCTCTATCTCGGGCTCGAGCTGATGTCGCTCGCGCTTTACGTGGTGGCGGCCTCAAGCCGCGACAACGTGCGCTCGACCGAGGCCGGCTTGAAGTATTTCGTGCTCGGCGCGCTGTCCTCCGGCATGTTGCTCTACGGCTGCTCGCTGATCTATGGCTTCACCGGCAACGTCTCGTTCGCCGGCATCGCCAAGGCGTCGGCCCACGGCGGCATCGGCCTGATCTTCGGGCTGGTGTTCCTGTTCGCGGGCTTCTGCTTCAAAGTCTCGGCGGTGCCGTTCCACATGTGGACGCCCGACGTCTACGAGGGCGCGCCGACGCCAGTCACCGCCTTCTTCGCGGCCGCGCCCAAGATCGCCGCCATGGCGATCTTCGCCCGCGCCACCATCACCGCATTCCCCGGCATGCTGCCGCAATGGCAGCAGATCGTGGTGTTTGTCGCGATCGCCTCGATGGCGCTCGGCGCCTTCGCCGCCATCGGCCAGCGCAACATCAAGCGGCTGATGGCGTATTCGTCGATCGGCCATATGGGCTTTGCGCTCATCGGACTCGCCGCCGGCACCGCCGAAGGCATTCAGGGCGTCCTGGTCTATCTTGCGATTTACATGGCGATGACGCTCGGCGCCTTCGCGGTCATCCTGGCGATGCGCCGGCCCGAGGGCATGGTCGAGCAGATCAGCGATCTCTCGGGGCTTGCCCGCAGCAATCCGCCGCTGGCGTTCTTCCTCGCGCTGCTGCTGTTTTCGCTGGCCGGCATCCCGCCGCTCGCGGGCTTCTTCGCCAAATACTACGTGTTCCTCGGCGCCATCAAAGCCGGGCTGTACGGCCTTGCGGTGATCGGCGTGCTGGCGAGCGTGGTCGGCGCCTACTATTACCTGCTGATCGTGAAGATTATGTACTTTGACGAGCCAGCCGAGAGTTTTGTGCCGATGCCGGGCACCCTCAAGGCCGTGCTCGGTGTCGCCGGCCTGTTCAATCTCCTCTACTTCCTCTATCCGGCGCCCCTGGTCGCAGCCGCAGGGCTCGCGGCCAGGTCGTTGTTCTGATGCAGCTCGACCCCGCGGCCATGGCGGCCGGTGCGCGGCTCCTCGCTCTCGACGCCATCGGCTCGACCAACGCTGAAGCCCTGACGCGCGCACGGGCTGGCGAGCGCGGGCCGCTCTGGATCACCGCCAGGCGTCAGACCGCGGGCCGCGGCCGGCGCGGCCGCAGCTGGGTATCGGAGCAGGGCAATCTCTACGCCAGCCTGCTGTTGACCGATCCGTCGCCGCCGGCGCGCTCAGCCGAGCTGTCGTTCGTCGCGGGGCTCGCGCTGCACGACGCTATCGCCGGCCGCATTCCCGGCCTGTCGGCGCGGCTCGGGCTGAAATGGCCGAATGATCTGCTGATCGACCGCTGCAAGTTCGCCGGCATCCTGGTCGAAGGCGAGGGGCCTGCCGTGGTGGTCGGCATCGGCGTCAATTGCGTGCACCATCCCGCCGGCACCGAGTTTCCCGCGACCGACCTCGCGACCGCGGGCGTCCGCACCACGCCCGAGAGCGTGTTCGCCCAGCTTTCGGCCGCGATGGCGTCGCGGCTGGCGCAGTGGAACCGCGGTGCGGGCTTTGCCGACATCCGCACCGACTGGCTCGCCCGCGCCGCAGGGCTCGGCAAGACCATCCACGTCGCGCTCGATGACACCAACCTTTCAGGACAATTCGAGACCATCGACGACACCGGCCGGCTGATGGTGCGCACCGCCGACGGCAAGCTGCGCCCGGTCGCGGCCGGTGACGTCGTCGCGGCGGGACGGTGACGGGCCATGGCCGCGCCGCAGGGCGAGCTCGTGTTCGCGCCGCTCGGCGGGGTCGGCGAGATCGGTATGAATCTTTCGATCTACGGCCTCGGCGACGAGCGGAGGCGCACCTGGCTCGCGGTCGACGTCGGGGTATCGTTTGCGAGCGAAGAGAACCTGCCCGGCATCGACCTGATCTTCCCGGACATCCGTTATCTGGTGGCGGAGCGGCGCAACCTCGCGGGCATCGTGCTCACCCATGCCCATGAGGACCATTTCGGCGCGCTGTTCGACCTCTGGCCGAAGCTGAAGGTCCCGCTCTACGCCACGCCGTTTACCGCGGCGCTGCTTGCCGCCAAGCGGGCCGGCGAGCCCGGCGCGCCGGACATTCCGGTCACTGAAGTTGCGCTCGACTCGCGCTTTCAAGTCGGGCCGTTCGACATCGAGCTGGTTTCGGTCGCCCATTCGATCCCGGAATCGAATGCGCTGATCCTGCGCACCCCGCACGGCAATGTGCTGCACACCGGCGACTGGAAGCTCGATCCGACGCCACTGATCGGCCCACCGACCGATGAAGCCAAGCTCAAGGCGCTCGGCGCCGAGGGTTGCGTTGCGCTGATCGGCGATTCCACCAATGCGGTGCGCGAAGGCCGCTCGCCCTCGGAGACCGATGTCGCCCGCACGCTCGCCGAATTGATCGCCAATGCGCCCCGCCGCGTCGCGGTCACCACCTTCGCCTCCAATGTGGCGCGACTCCGCGCCGTCGCCGACGCCGCGCGAGCCTGCGACCGCGAGGTGGTGGTGGTCGGCCGCGCCATGGAGCGGGTCGTCCAGGTCGCGCGCGAGACAGGCTACCTCGACGGGGTGCAGGAGTTTCGCGGTTGGGACGTGTACGGCCATTTGCCGCGGGACAAGGTGGTGGCGCTCTGCACCGGCAGCCAGGGCGAGCCGCGCGCGGCGCTGGCCCGGATCGCGCAGGACGAGCATCCCGAAATCGCGCTGTCGGCCGGCGACCGGGTGATCTTCTCGTCGCGGCCGATCCCCGGCAACGAGCGTGCCATCGGCCGCGTCATCAACGGCCTGGTGTCGCAGGGCGTCGAGGTGATCACCGACCGCAGCCATCTGGTGCACGTCTCGGGGCATCCGCGCCGCGCCGAGCTCGAAGACATGATCGGCTGGGTCAAGCCGCAGACCGTCATCCCGGTGCACGGCGAGCCGTTGCACCTGGCCGAGCACGCGGCGCTCGCCCGCCGTCTCAAGGTCAACACGCTGATTTGCCGCAACGGTGATCTGGTCCGGCTCGCGCCGGGCCGGCCGGAGGTGATCGACGAGGTGCCGTCGGGCCGGCTCTACAAGGACGGCGCGCTGCTGATTCAGGCGGAAGCGCGCACCGTCGCCGACCGGAAACGGCTGTCCTATTCCGGTATCGTGACGGTGTCGCTCGCCATCAACGACAAGGGCGTGCTGCTGGCCAACCCGGAAATCGAGCTGATCGGCATCCCGGACAACGCCGCCGACGGCGAGCCGATGGCCGAGGTGGCCTATGACGCCGTGGTCGACACCTTCGAGCAGCTGCCGAAGCCGCGCCGGCGCGATCCGGATTCGGTCGCCGAGGCGGTGCGCCGCGGCGTGCGCGCAGCGATCGGCGAGCGTTGGGGCAAGAAGCCGCCGGTGACCGTGCATGTGCTGGTGGTTTGAGCTTGCGCTATCATCGGCGCAATCGAAGGCCGGACCGCGGGAGATATAGAGGCATGATCGGACGGCTCAACCACGTCGCCATCGCGGTGCGCGACATCGCCAAGGCGTCGGAGGTCTATCGCAAGACGCTTGGAGCACAGGTGTCGGCGGCGGTGCCGCAACCCGCGCACGGCGTCACCACCGTGTTCATCACGCTGCCCAACACCAAGATCGAGCTGTTGCAGCCGCTCGGCGCGGATTCCCCGATCGCCAAGTTCCTGGAGCGCAACCCCGACGGCGGCATCCACCACGTCTGCTACGAGGTCGACGACATTCTGGCCGCGCGCGACCGCCTGAAGGCCGAAGGCGCCCGCGTGCTCGGCGACGGCACGCCGAAAATCGGCGCCCACGACAAGCCGGTGCTGTTCCTGCATCCCAAGGATTTCTGCGGCACGCTGGTCGAGCTCGAACAGGCCTGACCATGGCGGTCTCGACGGCGATCGCGGTCTACTTCCTGATCTGGTGGATCGTGCTGTTCGCGGTGCTGCCATGGGGCGTGCGCGCGCAAGGCGAAGACGGCGCGCCGGGCACCGACCCGGGCGCGCCGGCGGTGCCGCATCTCGCCAGGAAGCTCGTTTGGACCACGCTGGTCGCGACGGTCGTGTTCGCGGTCTGCGCCTACGTCTACGTGAATGCGCTGATCACGCTCGACGATCTGGCGCGCTGGCTGGGCATGCCGCAATAAGTCGCAGGGCAAGGCCAATCGGTCGCAGGCGATGTTGGCCGCGCGCCACCTAACCTTGCGGCATGGGCGCAAGCGACGGACGTGCAGGCCGGGAGACCGGCATGCGGCCGGCGGTTCCGGTTGCGCGATCGGGCGGAGCGGTCGCCGGCGGCGAGCCGTTCGAGGCCGCCATGGCGCACCATCGACGTGGCGAGCTTGCGCCCGCGCAACGAATTCTGCGCACCATCCATGAGCGCAGTCCGACGCACGTTCCAGCGCTGGTGTTGCTCGGCGACATCGCCCAGCGCGAGGGTCGCAACAACGCCGCGGTGAAGCTGCTCGGCAGGGCGCTGGCGCTCGAGCCGAGCAACGTCGCCGCCCACGACACCATGGCGATGGCCTGCCAGGCGCTGGGACGCGGCGCCGACGCCGTAGCCCACTTCACCCAGGCGATCGTGCTCGGGCTGGGCGGCGTCGAGGACCTGGTCAAGGACAGCCCGGCCTTGGCCACGCCGCTGGCGCGCATCTCGCTAGCCTGGCCCCGGCAACTGCCGCTGCCGGAGCTGCTCGGACCGCAGGGCCTCGCCGCGCTGGCGGACGATGCGCTGCTGATCGCGCTGCTGCAAACCAGGGCCGTCTGCGACATCGCGCTCGAGCGGCTGTTGACAGCGATCCGCTGCGCGCTACTGCATGGCATCGACGGATCCGCGGCACCCGCAGCCGACCAGGCGCTGACGTTCTGCTGCGCGCTGGCGCAACAGTGCTTCATCAACGAATACGTGTTCGCGCTGACCGACGCCGAGGCGATGCAGGCCGCGGCCGCGCGCCAGCGCTTGGCGGACGCGATCGAGGCCGGAACCGACATTCCGCCGCTCTGGCTCGCGATCGCGGCGGCCTATGGTCCGCTGCATGAGCTTGCGCAATCGGGCGCGCTGCTGCAGCGGACTTGGCCGGAGCCGGCCGCGCGATTGCTCGCCATGCAGGTTCGCGAGCCGCTGGAGGAACGCGCCGATCGCGCCGCGATCCCGACGCTGACCACCATCGACGACCCGGTGTCGCTCGAGGTTAGGGCGCAGTACGAAGAAAATCCCTATCCGCGCTGGACCGTGCTGGCGCGGCCGCGCCCGACCACGATCGACCGCTATCTGCGCGAGCGGCTGCGGCTGGCCGCCTGGCCCGGCACCGGGACCGATGGCGGCAACATCCTGGTCGCCGGCTGCGGCACCGGCGCCCATTCGATCGAGACCGCCCAGCGGTTTCCGCAATCCCGCGTGCTGGCGGTCGACGTCAGCCTGGCCAGCCTGGCCTACGCCCGGCGCAAGTTGAGGCAGGCCGGTCCGTCCAACATCGACTATGCGCAGGCCGATATCCTCAAGCTTGGCGCGCTCGGCCGGCGGTTCGACGTGATCGAGGCGGTCGGCGTGCTGCACCACCTGGCCGATCCGGCCGCCGGCTGGCGCATCCTGCTGTCGCTATTGCGGCCAGGCGGGGTGATGCTGGTCGGGCTCTACAGCGCGCTGGCCCGCCGCCCGGTCAACGCGGTGCGCGTCCTCATCGCCGAGCGCGGATGGCAGCCGACCGCCCGCGATATTCGCGCCTGCCGGCAGGAGATCGTGCAACGGGCGCTAGCGCCGATCACGGCCGATTTCTTCACCACCAGCCGCTGCCGCGACCTGTATTTCCATGCGGTCGAGCACCAGTTCGGCATCGGCGACATCAAATCATTCGTGGCGGCCAACGCGCTGACGTTTCTCGGTTTCGAGCTGCCGCCGGACGTCCAGCCGCTGGTCGACGAGATCATTCCCGCGGCGGAGCAGGGCGATCTCGACCGCTGGGACGCGTTCGAGCAGGCGCATCCCAGGAGTTTCTTCGGAATGTACCTGTTCTGGGTGCAGAAAAACGACCAAAGCGACCCCGATGAGCCGCCAGCGGCCTGAAAAAAATCGAGCAGGGTCAAGGCCCTGCTCAAACTTATTAAACACTATTCTAAGCCTCGGCACGCACGACAGATCCGAGACTGAAGCGCTGATCGTGCGCTTTGGCTTACTCCTCCCAAGACTTAGGCCGCCAAGACATGGCCCGTGAGGGTCTGGGCCCCGGCGGAACGCACCCTAACCGATCCCACCGCCACTGTCACCAACGCCGCCAGCGGCCCGCCAGGCCCTTGTGGCGCTTGTATTTTCGCGCTCGATCCGGTTTCACTGCGCGGCCCCGGGCCAGCGCCCGATTCCGAAAGTTCGCGATGCGATTGTCTCGCTATTTTCTGCCGATCCTGCGCGAGGCGCCGAGGGAGGCCGAGATCGTCTCCCACCGGCTGATGCTGCGCGCCGGCATGCTGCGGCAGGAGGCGGCCGGCATCTACGCCTTTTTGCCGCTCGGCCTGCGGGTGCTCAAGAAAATCGAGCAGATCGTGCGCGAAGAGCAGAACCGCGCGGGCGCGATCGAGATGCTGATGCCGACCATCCAGCCGGCCGAGCTGTGGCGCGAAAGCGGCCGCTACGACGACTACGGCAAGGAAATGCTGCGGATCGAGGACCGCCACGAGCGCGAAATGCTCTACGGCCCGACCAACGAGGAAATGATCACCGAAATCTTCCGCGCCTACGTCCGCTCCTACAAGGATCTGCCGCTCAACCTCTACCACATCCAATGGAAGTTCCGGGACGAGGTGCGGCCGCGCTTTGGCGTGATGCGCGGCCGCGAATTTCTGATGAAGGACGCCTATTCGTTCGACCTCGACCAGGCCGGCGCGCGGCACGCTTATAACAAGATGTTCGTGGCCTACCTGCGGACATTCGCGCGGCTCGGGCTGAAATCGATCCCGATGCGCGCCGAGTCAGGCCCGATCGGCGGCGACATGAGCCATGAGTTCATCATTCTGGCCTCGACCGGGGAGTCCGAGGTGTTCTGCCACAAGGACTATCTGGATTTTGCCGTGCCAGGCGCCGACGTCGCCTACGACGACGTGGCGGGCCTGCAGTCGATCGTCGACCGGTGGACCTCGCTCTACGCCGCCACGTCCGAAAAGCACGATCCCGCGGCGTTTGCGGCGCTGCCCGCCGACAAGCAGGTGTCGGCGCGCGGCATCGAGGTCGGCCATATCTTCCATTTCGGCACCAAATATTCCGAGCCGATGAAGGCGGTGGTGAGCGGCCCGGATGGGCAGGAGCGGCCGGTCCACATGGGCTCCTATGGCATCGGGCCAAGCCGGCTGGTCGCCGCCATCATCGAGGCCTCGCATGACGACGCCGGCATCAAATGGCCGGAGGCGGTGGCGCCGTTCCGCGTGGCGATCCTCAATCTCAAGCAGGGTGATGGCGCGACCGACGCCGCCTGCGAGGCGCTCTATCGCGACCTCGCGGCAAAGGGCGTCGACGTGCTGTACCACGATCTCGACGAGCGACCGGGCTCGAAATTCGCCACCGCCGACCTGATCGGCGTGCCCTGGCAGGTGATCGTGGGGCCGAAGGGGCTCGCAGCCGGCACGTTCGAGGTCAAGACGCGTGCCGACGGCAGCCGCGAAAACCTGAGCCCCGCGGCCACGCTCGATCTGCTGTGCCGCTAGTTCCGCGCCTCGGGTGGTGTGAACTCCTTGACCAGCGGCCACCAGATTTTCTGCTCGTTCTCGACGAACGCCGTGGTCTGTTCGGGGGTGTAATTTCTGATCGGCACGCCGAGGTCGGCGTAGCGTTGCTTGACGGCCGGGGAGTTGAGCGCCTGCCGAAGCCCGTCGGCGAGGCGACTGAGGATAACCGGCGGGGTTCCGGCTGGCGCGGCCAGCGTCATAAAGCCGATCGCGCTGATGCCAGGGATCGTTTCGGCGACCGTCGGCACGTTGGGATACTCGGGCTCGCGCTGCGGCGCCATCTGCCCAATGAGCTTGATGTCGCCCGATTGCAGCGGCCCGCGCAGCCCGAACACGCCCTCGATCGTGCCATGCACGCGGCCGCCCATGATGTCGGAGATCGCTGCCATCGTGCCACCCTGGTTGTAGGGCACGACGGTAATCGGAACGTTGGCCTTCTTTTCCAGCACAAGGCCTGCGAAATGCGGCAACGTGCCGGCGCCGTTGGTGCCAATCGCGATCTGGCCGGGCTTCGATTTCGCCAGCGCCGCAAACTCCGCAAAGGTGGCAACGCCGAGCTTGGGCGTCACCGCAATGAACATAACACCACTGCCGACCACCATGCCGAGCTGCGCGAAGCTGCGGTTGACGTCGATCGGCAGCTTGTCCTTCTGTGCCGGCAGGATGGTGAACAGCGACGCCGGCCCGCCGAGCAGCGTGTAGCCGTCGGCCGGCGCAGTCGCCACCGCCTGGCCCGCGATCAGGCCGCCGGCGCCCGGCCGCGCCTCGATCAGGACCTGCTGACCCCAGCGCGCCGTGAGCTGGTCTGCGATCGCGCGGGTTGCGATATCCAGGGCGCTGCCGGGCGGGACCGGCAACACGATCTTGATCGGCTTGCTCGGGAAGTTGTCCTGGGCCGAGGCGGGCGCAATGACAAATGACGCCGCGACAAGAGTGACTGCAAACAGCAATCGAGGCACGTTGTCCTCCATCTGGTTCCGAGCGCGCGCATCAAGCGATCCTCGCGACGCCGGCATTTATCACCGGACCACCGGAGTGATCTTGAGTGATCTTGCCCGCTCGGCGCAGGCCTCGGTCGGCCTTGTCCCGAACAGTGCTTGAAGGTTACTTAAGGCGGTCCGCCCGAGGAAGGGGCTCGGAGCGGTTCGGGCTCGCACGGTTTTGCAGGTGGTTTTGCGGGTCGGGCGCGGTCGCCGCCTGACGGAAACCTGTGCGTTCGCAAGGCGTCGCGCGGCTCGGTGCTGGCTTGAAACGGCCAGAATCGGATGAAATCCGTAACTTATAGGGGTTTGATGAGCGAACCGACGGGGACACGTCCCTTCGCACCGTTCGAGTGGATGTTGTCGCTGCGCTACCTGCGGGCGCGGCGCAAGGAAGGATTCATCTCGGTCATCGCGGCGTTCTCGTTCCTCGGCATCATGCTGGGCGTTGCGACCCTGATCATCGTCATGGCGGTGATGAATGGCTTCCGCAAGGAGCTGCTCGGCAAGATCCTCGGCCTGAATGGCCACCTGCTGGTGCAACCGCAGGAATCGCCGCTCACCGACTTTCAGGCGGTGGCCGAGCGCATCTCCAAGATGGAAGGCATCCGGCTTGCCGCGCCGATCGTCGAGGGCCAGGCGCTGGCCTCCTCGCCGTTCAACGCCGCCGGCGTGCTGGTGCGCGGCATCCGCGGCTCCGATCTGGCCCAGCTCGGCTCGATCGCCAACAACATCAAGCAGGGCACGCTGGAAGGGTTCGACCAGGGGCAGGGGGTGGTGATCGGCCGCCGCCTCGCCGACCAGTTGACGCTGCGCGCCGGCGACAGCGTCACGCTGGTGGCGCCGCGCGGCGCGGTCACCCCGATGGGCACGACGCCGCGCATCAAGGTCTACAAGGTCGCAGCCGTGTTCGAGATCGGCATGTCGGAATACGACGCCGCCTTTGTGTTCATGCCGCTCACCGAGGCGCAGGCCTATTTCAACCGTAACAACGACGTCACCGCGATCGAGGTCTACACCAGCGATCCCGATAAGATCGTCCGCTTCCGGCAGCTGGTGACCGAGGCCGCGCAGCGGCCGATCTTCATGATCGACTGGCGGCAACGCAACGCCACGTTCTTCAGCGCGCTCCAGGTCGAGCGCAACGTCATGTTCCTGATCCTGACCCTGATCGTGCTGGTCGCCGCCTTCAACATCGCGTCAAGCCTGATCATGCTGGTGAAGGACAAGGGCCGCGACATCGGCATCCTGCGCACCATGGGCGCCTCGCAGGGCGCCATCATGCGGGTGTTCCTGATCACCGGCGCCGCCATCGGCATCATCGGCGATCTGGTGGGCTTCCTGGTCGGCCTGCTGGTGTGCCTCAACATCGAGTCGATCCGCCAGTTCATGTCCTGGCTCACCAACACCGAGCTGTTCTCGCCCGAGCTGTACTTCCTGTCGAAGCTGCCGGCCGATCTCGACGCCGGCGAGACCACCGCGGTCGTGGTGATGGCGCTGGCGCTGTCGCTGCTGGCGACGCTCTACCCGTCGTGGCGCGCCGCCCGCCTCGATCCGGTCGAAGCGCTGCGCTACGAGTGAGCCGCCGATGGCCGAACAGGAAACTCCGGTCGTCTTCCTGCACGAGGTGGAACGGCGCTACACGCAAGGCGACGCGGTGCTGGAAATCCTCAAAGGCGCCGAGCTTGCGGTGTGGCCGGGCCAGTCGGTCGCGCTGGTGGCGCCGTCGGGCGCCGGCAAATCGACGCTGTTGCACATCGCGGGCCTGCTCGAGCATCCCGACGGCGGCGAGGTCTATCTCGACGGCGCGCCAACCGCGGCGCTGTCGGACATGGCGCGCACGCGGCTGCGCCGCAACACCATCGGCTTCGTCTACCAGGCGCATTACCTGCTGCCGGAATTCTCGGCGCTGGAAAACGTCATGCTGCCGCAGATGATCCGCGGCCTGCAGCGCAACGAGGCGCAGCACCGCGCGAGCGAGCTGCTTGTCCTATCTGGGCCTCGGCGAGCGGCTCACGCCACCGCCCGGCCGAGCTGTCCGGCGGCGAACAGCAGCGGGTCGCGATCGCGCGCGCGGTCGCCAACGTGCCGCGGCTCCTGCTCGCCGACGAACCGACCGGCAATCTCGACCCACGCACCTCCGACCACGTGTTCCAGGCGCTGTCGCAGCTGATCCAGCAGTCCGGCCTGACCGTGGTGCTGGCCACCCACAACATGGACATCGCCGCCCGGATGGACCGGCGGGTGACGATCCGCGACGGCCAGATCGTCGAAATGAGCTGAAATTCTGCGCCTGAACCGAGTGGTCCCGGCGATCAACGGGGGTGCTGGACGAACGCGCTTGACATAGAACATATCATGAACTATGTTCTTCGTTCGTTCAGGGAGGAAGCCATGTTTCGCGCCGTTGTAGAGGAAGCCGCCGCGTTGACCTCGATCAGCCTGTTTCTCGGGATGATCGCTATCTGGGCGCAGGTCATCGCCACCCTGTGATTTCGCCGTTTGTGCCTGTGTGTTGCGTCTGCGTGTGTCGTCTCCCCCCGGTACCCCGCTCGTCATACCCGTCTGCCGCGGGTATCCACGTCCACCCCCCATCCCCGATCGACGTGGATGGCATCGGAAGCAGGGCTTGCCCGGCTCCCATGCCATGACGGCGGCCCACCGGGCCGGAGCGACAAGTTCGCCCCGGCGCGGGGGAGTTGCTTGGCGCGAGCAACTTGGCGCGACCAGCTTGGGGATTGCCCCGATCCATGGCTCGCCTCGCCAGGCTTCGACGGGCAGGATCAGCCCCGCTCGACGGCGGTTGAGAATCGCGTAAGCCGATGCCGAGCCAATCCGATCCTGAGGCCGCCGTGACGACCGATCCCGGTTTCGTGCACCTGCACGTGCATTCCGCCTATTCGCTGCTGGAAGGCGCGCTGCCGATCAGCAAGCTCGCTGAATTCGCCAAGGCCGATCACCAGCCGGCGCTGGCGCTGACCGACACCGACAACATGTTCGGGGCGCTGGAGTTCTCCGAAAAGCTCGCTTCGGTCGGCATTCAGCCGATCATCGGCTGCGCGCTCGCCGTCGATTTCGAGGACGAGGCGCGCGACCCGCGGCTGCCCGGCCGCGTGCGCGCGCTGCCGCGCATCGTGCTGCTGGCGACACGCGAGGCCGGCTACCGCCGCCTGATGCAGCTGTCCTCGCGCGCCTTTCTCGAAGCGCCGCCGACCGAGAAGCCGCATCTGAAACTGTCGTGGCTCGGCGGACGCGGCCGAGGACCTGATCGCGCTGACCGGCGGGCCGGGCGGGCCGCTCGATGCGGCGCATTGCGGCGGGCCAGGCCGAGCTCGCCGGCAGCCGCTGCGGCACATTGCTGAGGCTGTTCGGCGACCGGCTCTATGTCGAATTGCAGCGCCACGGCACCGTGGCCGAGCGCACTGTGGAGCCCGCGCTGATCGACCTTGCCTATGGCCATGGCATCCCGCTGGTCGCGACCAACGAGCCGCTGTTTGCGCGGCGCGAGGATTACGAGGCCCATGACGCGCTGATCTGCATCGCCGAGGGCCGCGTCATCGCCGCGACCGACCGTCGCCAGCTCACGCCCGAGCATTGCTTCAAGAGCCGCGCCGAGATGGCGGCGCTGTTTGCCGACCTGCCCGAAGCGCTGGCTTCGACCGTCGAGATCGCCGAGCGCTGCGCGTTCCGGCCGACCACCCAAAAGCCAATCCTGCCGCGCTTCTCGGTGGGCGACCGCCAGGTCGACGAGGGCGCCGAATTGCGTGCGCGCGCCGAGGCCGGCCTCGAGCGCCGTATCCAGTCGCACGGCCTCGCTCCCGGCCGCACAATCGACGAATACCGGGAGCGGCTCGCCTATCGAGCTTCGTATCATCGAGGAGACGCAAATATCCCGGCTACTTCCTGATCGTCTCCGACTTCATCCAATGGGCCAAGGAGCGCGGCATCCCGGTCGGCCCGGGCCGCGGCTCGGGCGCGGGCTCGCTCGTCTCCTACGCACTCACCATCACTGACCTCGATCCGATCCGCTTCGACCTCCTGTTCGAGCGCTTCCTCAATCTCGAGCGCGTGTCGATGCCGGACTTCGACATCGACTTCTGCCAGGACCGGCGCGACGAGGTGATCCGCTACGTGCAGGAACGCTACGGCCGCGAGCAGGTGGCGCAGATCATCACCTTTGGCACCTTGCAGGCGCGCGGCGTGCTGCGCGACGTCGGCCGCGTGCTGGAAATGCCCTACGGCCAGGTCGACAAGCTGTGCAAGCTCGTGCCGCAGAATCCGGCGGCGCCGGTCACCCTCGCCAAGGCGATCGACGGCGAGCCACGCCTGCAGGCCGAGCGCGACGGCAACCCGATCGTGCGGCGCGCCTTCGACATCGCGCTCAAGCTCGAAGGTCTCTACCGCCACGCCTCGACACACGCCGCCGGCATCGTGATCGGCGACCGGCCGCTCTCGGAATTGGTGCCGCTCTATCGCGATCCGAAGTCCGACATGCCGGTCACCCAATTCAACATGAAATGGGTCGAGCAGGCCGGCCTGGTGAAATTCGACTTTCTCGGATTGAAGACGCTGACCGTGCTGCAAACCGCGGTCAAGCTGTTGCAGCAGCGCGGCGTCGAGCTCGACCTGTCCGCCATCCCGCTCGACGACAAGAAAACCTACGACCTGCTGTCGCGCGCAGAAGCGGTCGGCATCTTCCAACTGGAAAGCGCCGGCATGCGGCGCGCGCTGCTCGACATGCGGCCGGACCGTTTCGAGGACATCATCGCGCTGGTCGCGCTCTATCGCCCCGGTCCGATGGCCAATATCCCGACCTATTGCGCGCGCAAGCACAAGGTCGAGACGCCGGATTACATCCATCCCAAGCTCGAAGCGATCCTGAAAGAAACCTACGGCGTGATCGTCTATCAGGAACAGGTCATGCAGGCGGCGCAGATCCTGGCCGGCTACACGCTCGGCCAGGCGGATCTCCTGCGCCGCGCCATGGGCAAGAAAATTCGCTCGGAGATGGCGGCCCAGCGCAAGCACTTCGTCAGCGGCACCGCCGAGCGCGGCATCGAGCGCACCCAGGCCGACGCCATCTTCGACGTGCTGGAGCGCTTCGCCGAGTACGGCTTCAACAAGAGCCACGCCGCGGCCTATGCGCTGGTCGCCTACCAGACCGCCTACATGAAGGCGAACTATCCCGTGGAGTTCATGGCGGCGTCGATGACGCTCGACATGGGCAACACCGACAAGCTGTCGGAATTTCGCGCCGAGGCCGAGCGGCTCGGCATCAAGGTCGAGCCGCCCTCGATCAACCGCTCGGGCGCGGCGTTCGAGGTCGATGGCAATACCATCTATTACGCGCTGGCGGCGCTCAAGGGCGTCGGCCTGCAAGCGGTCGAAGCCATCGTCGCCTCGCGCGGCGAACGGCCGTTCGCCGACCTGCCGGATTTCGCCCGCCGCGCCAATCCCCGCGCGCTCAACAAGCGCGTGCTCGAAAGCCTTGCCGCCGCGGGCGCCTTCGACGCGCTCGAGCCGAACCGCGCGCGCGCCCACGCCGCGGTCGATGCCGTGCTGGCGACCGCCCAGTGGGCGCATCAGTCCGCCTCCAGCGGCCAGAACGAATTGTTCGGCGGACCATCGAACCGCGAGACCATGGCGCTGCCGGCGGTCGAGGCCTGGCTGCCGGCCGACCGCCTGCAGCGCGAATACGACGCCATCGGCTTCTTCCTCTCGGGCCATCCGCTCGATGACTACGCGGCGCTGCTGAAAAGCATGCGGGTGCAGTCGTGGAGCGAATTCGCCCGCTCGGTCAAAGCTGGCGCCAACGCCGGCCGAGTCGCAGCGACGGTGGTGTCGCGCACCGAACGGCGCACCAAGACCGGCAACAAGATGGGCATTATCGGCCTGTCCGACCCGTCCGGCCATTACGAGGCCGTGATCTTCGCCGAAGGCTTGCAGCAGTACCGCGACCAGCTCGAGCCGGGCTCGCCGGTGCTGCTCGGGCTCACTGCCGAAGCGCAAGGCGACGAGGTGCGTGCCCGCATCCAGTCGGTCGAGCCGCTCGACCAGGCGGCGGCGCGCCTGCAAAAGGGCCTGCGTGTGTTCCTGCGCGACCAGGCGCCGATCGAACCGGTCGCCAAGCGGCTCGAGGGCAAGGGCGACGGCGAGGTCAGTATGGTGCTGCAACTCGGCGGCGGCGCCGAGGTCGAGATCCGGCTGCCCGGCCGCTTCAAGGTCTCGCCGCAGATCGCGGGCGCGATCAAGGCGGTGCCGGGCGTCGTGCAGGTGGAGATAGTCTAGATCGGAGCCGTTCACTCCGGCTGGATATTGGCGGACTTGGCGACTGCAGCCCATTTCGTGCCTTCGTCGGCGAGGAAGGCGGCGAACTCCGCAGGCGTGTTGGAGCTGGGCTCCGCGCCCTGGGCCGCGAGCTGCTGCTTCATCTTCGGCGAGTTCAAGCCACGGGCCATTTCCTGCTGGATCTTGTCGATGATCGGCTTCGGCGTGCCCTTGGGCGCAAACAGGCCGAACCATTGCAGCGCCTCGTAGCCCCTCAGTCCCTGTTCGGCGATGGTCGGCAGGTTCGGCATGCCGTCGACCCGCTTGGACGAGGTGACGCCAAGCGCACGCAGCTTGCCGGCCTCAACATGCTCCTTGGCCGTGAGCATGTTGAGCATCATGGCCGACACGCGACCGGCGAGCAGGTCGGTCAACACGCTGGCCACTCCCCGATAGGGCACATGCAGCAGATCAGTGCCGGTGGTGTTGATGAACAGCTGCATCGCCATCTGCGGACCAGTTCCCAGACCGGGAGAACCGTAGGTCAGCTTGCCGGGCTCCTTCTTGGCCAAGGCGATGAACTCCGCCACATCATTCGCCTTCACCGAGGGGTGAATGATGAGCAATTGTGGCACGATGGCAGCAAGGCTGATCGGTTCGAAATTGCTGACCGACACCGGCAGATTCTTCTTCATCAGCGACAACACCGTGATCGTGCTCGGCCCGAGATAGAGCGTATAGCCGTCGGCACCGCCATTGATCGCAGCCTCCATGCCGATCAGCGTGCCGCCGCCGGGACGGTTGTCGACGTAGAACTGCTGGCTCCATGCCTCCGACAGGTGCTGCCCGATCAGCCGCGCAAACGTGTCGGAGCCGCCGCCGGGGGTGGCCGGCACGATGATCTTCACCGGACGGTTGGGATAGTCACCCTGCGCCTGCGCCGACGGGACGATCAAGCCGAGGCACAACAGGCCGGCGAACAGCAATCGAACCACGTGCATCTCCGTTGGCTATGCGATGGCGAGCCTACCGGCGATTGCAGCTTGGGCCTAGCTGCAGGACGGTTTGCCGCGCCCGTCGGTTGACCGACCCTCGGCCAAGGGTTGAAATGCCGGTAATCAGGTCAGGGAGGCCACCATGGCCAGCAAGCTCCGCCATATCGCGATCTCGGTCCGTGACCCGGAAAAGACCGCAACGTTCTTCGAGCAGGCGTTCGGCATGACACGCGCCGGCAATGCCCAGCGCGGCGTCTACATGACCGACGGGATTTTCAACGTCGCGCTGCTCAACTTCGGCGACGAGCCGGTCGCCGGCATGGAAGACCAGAAGCAGCCGCTCGGCCTGATCCATTTCGGCATGTGGGTCGACAGCGTCGACGAGATGGACAAGAAGATCACCGCCGCCGGCGGCAGCTACGTCACCGGGCGCAAGGAAACCAACCCCAACGTCTATTACGAGGTGAAGTACAAGACCCCGGAAGGCATCGTGTTCGACGTCACCGAGAGCGGCTGGAAGGGTGCAGTCAAGGACGTCAAGCCGGCCTGACGTTCAGGCGGCCCGCTCGCAGCATGGCAGAAACCAAGCCCAAGGCGCGTATCGCCATCGCCGGCGCCGGCCCGGTCGGCATGGTCTGCGCGCTCGCGCTCAACCGCAGCGGCATTGCGGTCACCGTGTTCGAGCAGGAGCCGGAGCCGCCGATCGAGCAGCGGGCGGCAACCATCCATCCCTCGACGCTGGAATTGCTGGACGACCTCGGCGTTACGCAGAAGATCATCCCGCTCGGCATGATCTCGACCGCCTATCGCTTCCACGACCGCGTCACCAACACCGTGGTCGCGGAATTCAATCTCGACCTGATGAAGGGCGAGTTCCGCTTTCCGTTCGCGCTGCAATACGAGCAGTACAAGATGACCGCCTCGATCGCAGCGGAATACGCCAACGCCGGCGATTTCGACGTGCGGTTCTCGCACAGCGTGGTCGGGCTCGCGCAAACGTCGGATCACGTCGACGTTGAGGTCGCAACGCCGGACGGCCTGGAGACCCTGCGCTTCGATTACCTGATCGGCTGCGACGGCGGTCGCAGCATCGTGCGCAAGCTCGCGGGCTTTGGCTTCGAAGGCTTCACCTATCCGGAGCAGTTCATCAAGATCGCAACGCCGTTCGATGTCGCCACCCTCAATCCCAATCTGGTGTTGCGCAACTACTTTTCCGATCCCACCGAGTGGTGCAACCTGTTCAAGGTGCGTGGCGAGGAGCCGGGCGGGCTGTGGCGCGCGATCTTTCCGTTGCAGGAGGGCGAAGACGAGGACACCGCGCTGCAGCCGGAGCGGATCGAGGCGCGGCTGCAGAAATTCTTTCCCAAGCCCGGCCGGTTCGAGACCCGCTATGTCAACGTCTACGGCGTGCACCAGCGCGTGGCGTCATCGTTCCGGCAGGGCCGCGTGCTGCTGGCTGGCGACGCCGCCCATCTCAACAATCCGATCGGCGGCATGGGCATGAACGGCGGCATTCACGACGGCCTCAACCTTGCCGGCAAGCTCGCCCGCGTCGTCCATGGCGAGGCCGGCGACGACCTGCTCGACCTCTACAGCCGCCAGCGCCACCACGCCGCGGTGAAATACGTGCAGGCCCAGACCATCGCCAACAAGCGGCTGATGGAGGAGCGTGATCCGGTGGTTCGTCGCAAGAACTTCGACGAGCTGCGCGCGCACCGCCGAGAATCCGGAGACCGCGAAGGCCTACATGCGCCGCGCGGCGCTCTACGACAGCCTTAAAGACGCCGCAGCGGTGACCTGATCTGCTCGCCGCCGGCCATCAGGACAGTATTCCTCTCGGGCTGCGCGGCGCCTGCCGGTCGTTGGCGATGCGATTTGCTTCCGCTGCATCGCACCTATATAAGCCGCACCATCTCACAGGCGGACATTGGCCCTCAAAAGCCGTCCGGTGGTCCAGGCCGCAAGGCTTGAACCCACACGTCCGCCGCGGAACAACCGGAGAAGACCATGGCGCTGCCCGATTACAGCATGCGCCAGCTGTTGGAAGCTGGCGTGCACTTCGGCCATCAGGCCCACCGCTGGAACCCGAAGATGGGTGGATTCATCTTCGGCACCCGCAACAACATTCACATCATCGATCTCGCCCAGAGCGTGCCGATGCTGCACAAAGCGCTCGAGGCGGTGAGCGACACCGTCGCCAAGGGCGGCCGCATCCTGTTCGTCGGCACCAAGCGCCAGGCGCAGGACGCCATCGCCGAAGCCGCCAAGCGCTGCGCGCAGTACTACGTCAACTCGCGCTGGCTCGGCGGCACGCTGACCAACTGGAAGACCATTTCCGGCTCGATCTCGCGGCTGCGCAAGCTCGAGGAGATGCTCGCTTCGAACGAGGCCGGCGGCTACACCAAGAAAGAGCGCCTCGATCTGCAACGCGAGCGCGACAAGCTCGACCGCTCGCTCGGCGGCATCAAGGACATGGGCGGCTTGCCTGACCTGGTGTTCGTGATCGACACCAACAAGGAAGACATCGCGATCAAGGAGGCGCGGCGGCTCGGCGTGCCGGTCGCAGCCATCGTCGACACCAATAGCGATCCCGACGGCATCACCTTCGTGGTGCCGGGCAACGACGACGCCAGCCGCGCGATCTCGCTGTACTGCGACCTGATCGCGCGCGCCGCCATCGACGGCATCTCGCGCGCGCAGGGCGGCATGGGCGTCGACATCGGCGCGGCCGAGAAGCCGATCGTCGAGGACGTACCGACCGCTCCGGCTGAGAAGGGGCTCGGCTTCGAGCCGCTGCCCGGGCCGCGCGGCGTCGCCGACGATCTCAAGAAGCTCACCGGCGTGTCGCCCACGATCGAGAAGAAGCTCAACGACATCGGCATCTTTCATTACACGCAGATCGCCGAGCTCAGCCCCGAGGCGGCTCACAACGTGGGCGAAGAGGTCGGATTGCCCGGCCGCGTCCAGGGCTGGGTCGCCAAGGCCAAGGAACTCACGGCCGAGTAGCCGCCGCGCGGGCTGTCGCCCGCGCTCGCAGGCGCACCGGAACGGAATGGGACGATGGCAAATATCTCCGCACAGATGGTCAAAGAGCTGCGCGACATGACCGGCGCAGGAATGATGGATTGCAAGGCCGCGCTCGGCGAGACCTCCGGGGACGTCCAGGCCGCGGTCGATTGGCTGCGCACCAAAGGCTTGTTGAAGGCCGCCAAAAAAGCCGGCCGGGTCGCAGCCGAAGGCCTGATCGGCATCATGCTGAAGGGGCCGAAGGGCGTCATGGTCGAGGTCAATTCCGAGACCGATTTCGTCGCCCGCAACGACCTGTTCCAGGGCCTGGTGCTGATGATCGCCGACGTGGCGCTCGACGTCGGCACCGATGTCGAGAAGATCAAAGCCGCCAAGGCCGGCAGCTTGACGGTCGCGGAATCGATCGCCGAGACCATCGCCAAGATCGGCGAGAACATGTCGCTTCGCCGTGCTGCCGAACTATCTGTCGGCAACGGCGTGGTCGGCGGTTATGTGCACAACTCGGTGTCCGAGGGTCTCGGCAAAATGGGTGTGCTGATCGGGCTCGAGTTCACCGGCAAGACCGACGAGCTTGCCGAGCTGGCGCGGCTGCTGGCCCAGCACGTCGCCGCCGCCAATCCGCAGGCGGTCGAATTCCGCGAGTTCTCGATCCGGCCGCGGTCGCCCGCGAGAAAGCTGTGCTTGCCGAAAAGGCCAAGGAGCAGGGCAAGCCTGCGAACGTCATCGACAAGATCGTCGAAGGCGGCCTGCGGGCGTTCTACAAGGAGGTCTGCCTGCTCGATCAGGGCTATATCCGCGAGGAAAAGAAGAGCGTCGGGCAAGTGCTCAAGGAGGCCGAGGCCAAGGTCGGGGCGTCGATCAAGGTCAAAGGCTTCGTGCGCTATCTGCTGGGCGAGGGCATCGAAAAGCAGGAAACCGATTTTGCCGCCGAGGTTGCGGCGGCCTCGGGCGTCAAGAAACCCGATGACAAGCCGGGCGGAACAGTGAACTAGTCGCGCGTACACTCGCGCGCACCCTTATCGCGCGTAAATTTGGCGGCCGTGGGAGGGAGGCACAATGGCGAAGGCAGCCCAGCATCGCCCCACCTATCAACGCGTGATCGTCAAGGTATCGGGTGAGGCGCTGTCGGGTCGCGAAGGCTTCGGCATCCACCAGCCGACCATCGACCGCATCGCCAAGGACGTCATCGCTGCGCGCGCACTCGGCATCAGGCTCGGCGTCGTGGTCGGCGGCGGCAACATCCTGCGCGGCGTCAAGATGTCGGGCAAGAGCCTGTCGCGGCCAACCGCCGACGCCATGGGCATGTTGGCGACCGTGATGAACGCGCTGGTGCTGGAGGCCGCGATCGAGCGGCTTGGCGCGCCGGCGCGCAGCATGTCGGCGCTCGCCATGCCGCAGGTCTGCGAAACCTACGAGCGGGCGCGGGCGCTCCGCCATTTCGAGGAGAACCGGATTGTGGTGTTCGCCGGCGGCACCGGCAACCCGTTCTTCACCACTGATACCACGGCCGTGCTGCGCGCCGCCGAGATGGAGTGCGACGCCGTGCTCAAAGCCACCGACGTGGACGGGGTCTACAGCGCCGATCCCAAGAAAGACCCCAAGGCCAAGCGCTACGACCGGATCTCGCTGCGCGAGGCGTTCGACCGGGACCTGAAGGTTTTGGACGCAACCGCGTTCGCGCTTGCCCGGGAAAACAGTATGCCTATCATCGTATTCTCGATCCGGAAGGCCGGCGCAATTGCAGCGGTGCTAAGCGGCAAGGGGCGCGCGACCGTCGTCGCCGGATAGCAATGGGCGCGCGAAACGTCGGGACCAGGATGCGGACGAACGCTCATAGGCCGTCCTCGGGAGGGGCTCATGGCATCGGCAACCTATGACCAGAACGAACTGAAGCGTCGCATGCAGGGCGCGATCAACGTGCTGAAGCAGGAGCTCGGCGCGTTGCGCACCGGACGAGCCTCGGCGCACCTGCTCGACCCGGTCCATGTCGACGCCTACGGCCAGAGCATGCCGCTGATCCAGCTCGCGACCGTAAGCGTGCCGCAGCCGCGAATGCTCAGCGTGCAGGTCTGGGACCGCTCCATGGTGCACGCGGTCGAGAAGGCGATCATGGCGGCGAACCTCGGGCTGACGCCGTCGACCGAAGGCCAGGTCATCCATCTGCGCATCCCCGAGCTCAACGAGGAGCGCCGCAAGGAGCTGGTCAAGGTCGCGCACAAATACGCCGAGACCGCCAGGGTCGCGGTGCGCCACGTGCGGCGCGACGGCATGGAAACGTTGAAGAAGCTCGAGAAGGATCACCAGATCAGCCAGGACGACCACAAGCGCTTTGACACCGAGGTGCAAAAGGCGACCGATCAATCGATCCACGACATCGACGTCATGCTCACGCAGAAGGAAAAGGAGATCATGACGGTTTGATCCGCCCCACCATGCCGCAGCCCAAGATCGTACCATCGCCGTTCCAAACGCCGCGTCACGTCGCCATCATCATGGATGGCAACGGCCGCTGGGCGGCCGCGCGCGGCCTGCCGCGCGGCGAGGGGCACCGGCGCGGCGTCGAGGCGCTGCGCAAGACCGTCCGCGCCGCCGGCGAACTTGGTATCTCGTATCTCACGATCTTTTCCTTCAGCGCGGAAAACTGGTCGCGGCCGGCGGCCGAGATCCGCGACCTCATGGGCCTGCTGCGCCGCTTCATCCGCAACGACCTCGCCGAATTACATCGCAGCGGCGTCAAGGTGCGCGTCATCGGCGAGCGTCGCGATCTCGAGCCGGAAATCCTCGGTCTCTTGGAGGAGGCTGAGGAGCTGACCAAAAGCAACGACCGGCTCACGCTCGTGGTCGCTTTCAACTACGGAGCGCGCCAGGAGATCGCCCGCGCCGCCGCGCGGCTCGCGGCCGAGGTCAAGGCTGGGCGGATCGAGCCCGAAGCCGTAACCGCCGACCTGCTCGGCAAGAATCTCGACGCGCCGGACCTTCCCGACCCCGATCTCATCATCCGCACCAGCGGCGAGCTTCGGCTGTCGAATTTCCTGCTCTGGCAGGCCGCCTACAGCGAGCTCGTGTTCGTGCCGACCTATTGGCCCGATTTCGATCGCGCCGCGCTGGAGGATGCGATTGCCGAATATCACCGCCGCGAACGGCGCTTCGGCGGGCTGATTGCCCAGACCGGCTCCTGACGTGGCCGAGGCGCCTCCGGGCAAGCAGGGCAAGCCCGCCCCGACAGCGGCCGTCGGCCGAAGCAATCTCGCCTTGCGCGTGCTCTCTTCGCTGGTGCTGGCGCCGCTCGCGATCGCCGTCGCCTATTTCGGCGGCCCGGTGTTCGTGCTGTTCTGGGCGGTCGCGGCGCTCGGCGTGCTGTGGGAATGGCAGACCCTGGTCTGCGCCCATGACCGCAACCCCGTGCTCACCCTCGGCATCGTCACGCTGGTGGGCGCGGCCTTGCTGGTGGCTTTTGGCTGGCCCGGCACCGCAGTCGCGCTGGTTGCGCTTGGCGCGCTGGGCATGGCCACGCTGGCGTCCCGGGTGCGGCGATTTTGGTGCTCGGCGGGCCTGCTCTATGCCGCAGCCTTGCTGATCGCGCCCACCATTCTGCGAGGCGATCCGGCGCTGGGCTTTGCCGCGATCCTGTTTTTGTTTGTCATCGTGTGGCTGACCGACATCGTAGCCTATTTTGTCGGACGCGCGGTCGGCGGGCCGAAGCTGATGCCGGCGGTCAGTCCCAACAAGACCTGGTCGGGCGCCATCGGCGGCACGATCGCGGCCGTCGTCGGCGGCGTGTTGCTGGCGCGGCAGTTCGGCGTAGGGCCGTTCAGCGCCGTGGTCGCCTTCGGCCTGTCGGTGGTGTCACAGGCCGGCGATCTCGCGGAATCCGCGCTCAAGCGCGCCTTCCAGGTCAAGGACGCCGGTCATCTGTTGCCCGGGCACGGCGGCCTGATGGACCGCCTGGACGGCTTCGTTGCGGCTGCGGCCGCGGCCGCCGCGCTCGGGCTGCTGCGCGGCGGGCTGGACGCCCCGGCACGCGGTCTCATGGTATGGTGAGCCATGGACGTCGGTGAATCCCAGGCGCGTCTCGTGCCGCAGGCCGCGAGCCCGATCCGAACGGTGTCGCTCTTGGGCGCGACCGGCTCGGTCGGCACGCAGCACCATCGACCTGCTCAAGCGCGGCAACGGGCGCTATCAGGTCGAAGCGGTGACAGCGAACCGCAACGCCACCCAGCTCGCACAGATCGCGCGCGAGCTCCGCGCCCGCTTTGCCGCCGTTGCCGACCCCGAGGCCTATCTCGAGCTGAAGGACGCGCTTTCCGGCAGCGGCATCGAAGCGGCAAGCGGCGAGGCCGCGCTGGTCGAAGCCGCCGAGCGGCCGGCCGATTGGGTAATGGCGGCGGTCAGCGGCTCGGTCGGGCTGAAACCCACGCTCGCCGCCGCCCGGCGCGGCGCGACCGTGGCGCTCGCCAACAAGGAATGCCTGGTGTGCGCCGGCGCGGTGTTCATGCGCACGGCGGCCGCCAGCGGCGCCAACGTGTTGCCGGTCAATTCCGAGCACAACGCGATCTTCCAGGCACTGAGCGCCGGCCCGCGCGAGGACGTGAGCCGCATCGTGATCACCGCCTCCGGCGGACCATTCCGCACCTGGACGCTTGAAGCGATGCGGGCGGCCACCGTCGAACAGGCCCTCAAGCATCCCAACTGGTCGATGGGCCCGAAGATCACCATCGATTCCGCAACCATGTTCAACAAATGCCTGGAGTTGATCGAGGCCCATCACCTGTTCGCCATGGCGCCGGCGGGGCTCGCCGTGTTGGTGCATCCGCAGTCCATCGTCCACGGCATGGTGGAATACCGCGACGGCTCGGTGGTGGCGCAACTGGGCTCGCCGGACATGCGCATCCCGATCGCCCATTGCCTGGCCTATCCGACTCGGATCGACGGTCCGGCTGCCAAGCTCGATCTCGCCAAAATCGCTTCCTTGACCTTCGAGGCGCCCGACCCGATCCGGTTCCCAGCGCTGGCGACCGGCCGCCGGGCGCTCGAGGCCGGCGGGGCAGCGCCCACCATCCTCAATGCCGCCAACGAGGTCGCGGTCGCTGCCTTTATCGGCCGGCAACTCGGTTTTGGCGGCATCACCGCCCTGGTGGACGCCACGCTCGATGCGGCCGAGCGCCGCAATGCGACCGCTGAACCGCAAGATATCGACGAAGCTGTGGCCATTGACCATATGGCGAGGTCGTTGGCGCAAGATCTCTTGCCTGAAATCGCCGCAAAGTCCTTTTAGAAACCGGGGCAGGGGCTTACCGGTCGGGTGCGGGGACCGTCCAGCATGGACATTTTGAGCAATTTTGGGCTTTGGGGTGGTGGCTGGACCGGATGGGTTATCCCATTCCTGTTCCTGCTGACCCTGATCATATTCGTTCACGAAATGGGGCATTTCCTCGTTGCACGCTGGTTTGGCGTTCGAGTGGAGGTGTTTTCCATCGGGTTCGGCGGCGAGCTTCTCGGTTTCACCGACCGGCGTGGCACGCGCTGGAAGCTTGCAGCGATTCCACTCGGCGGCTACGTCAAATTTTTGGGCGATGAAAACGCCGCGAGCCTGCCCGACCAGGCCGCGCTCGAGCGCATGAACCCGGAGGAGCGCAAGACGAGTCTCCCCGGCCAGTCAGTGGGCCGCCGCGCGGCCATCATCGCCGCCGGCCCAATCGCCAATTTCATTTTGGCCATCGTGATTTTCGCGGCCATCTTCGCGCTGTTTGGTAAGCAGACCACGACCGCCCGAGTGGATACCGTGCAGCCCGATTCGCCGGCGGCCGCCGCCGGACTGCGGCCGGGCGACATCGTGATCGCCATCGATGGCCGCGAGGTCGAAAGTTTCTCGGACATGCAGCGCATCGTCAGCGCCAACGCCGGCCGCACGCTCGAGCTCCAGATCGATCGCGGCGGCACGCCAATCACCATCAAGGCGACGCCGACGCTTCGACAGGGCAAGGACGGGGCTGGCAACAACTACTGCCACGCTGTGCTCGGGATCAGCCGTTCAATGACGCCGGCCGACGTTAAGGTCACGCCAGTCAATCCACTGATCGCAATTTCGCTTGGCGCCAAGGAAACCTGGTTTCTCATAGACCGCACGTTCTCTTTCATCGGCGGCTTGTTCGCCGGCCGTGAATGCGCCGATCAACTCGGCGGGCCGATCAAGATCGCGCAGGTTTCCGGACAGGTGGCCGCGCTTGGCTTCGTGCCGCTTCTGCAGCTGGCGGCCGTGTTGTCGGCCTCGATCGGCCTCTTGAACCTATTCCCGGTGGTGCCGCTCGATGGCGGCCACCTTTTGTTCCAGGCGATCGAAGCGATCCGTGGACGCCCGCTGTCCGAACGGTCTCAGGAGATCTGCTTTCGCATCGGTTTTGCGCTGGTCGCCATGTTGATGATCTTTACAGTCTTTAATGACACCATGCAGTTGCTGCCGTAACTGTGGCGGCTATTGGGGGGCACTCGTCGGGCTAAGCGCCTGCGGGAAAAAGGGGAAATGCGGCACGATCCGGTGTTGCAGTGTGGGGAAAAGACAGTAAAAGCATGCCAGCGAGTAGTTTCCGCGTTCATGCCGCTCGGTCGGTATTTGGGGTTCGAAAGGGCGCATTACGCATGACGTTGTGGGTGCGGCCGCTTCGGGATCTGGCCCTGATTGGCGCGATCCTGGCCGGAGTTGTGGTCGGCGGCGCAGTCACGGCGGTCGCGACTGCGACCTATGCTGCGGCGCAGCAAACTGCTGCCATCGTGATCGAGGGCAACCGCCGCGTCGAGGCCGACACCATCCGTTCCTATTTTCGGCCAGCCCCGGGCGAGCGCCTCGACAGCTACAAGATCGACCAGGCCCTGAAGGCGCTCTACGCCACGGGGCTGTTTCAGGACGTGCGCATCAACCAGGCCGGCGGCCGCCTGATCGTCACCGTGGTCGAAAACCCGGTGATCAACCGGGTTGCCTTCGAGGGCAACAAGAAGATCAAGGACGAGCAGCTCGTCGCCGAGGTGCAATCCAAGGCCCGCGGCACGCTCTCGCGTCCGACCGTGCAGTCCGACGTGCAGCGCATCACCGAAATCTACCGGCGCAACGGCCGCTTCGATGTGCGCGTCGAGCCGAAAATCATCGAGCTTCCGAACAACCGCGTTGATCTGGTGTTCGAGGTCAACGAAGGCGACAAGACCGGCGTCAAGAAGATCCGCTTTGTCGGCAACGACAGCTATCGCGATCAGCGCCTTAAGGACGAGATCAGGACGTCGGAAACCTATCCGTTCATCGGATTTCTTCAGTCGGCCGATATCTACGACCCCGATCGCGTCGAAGCCGATCGCGATCTGATCCGTCGGTTCTATCTCAAGCACGGCTATGCCGACGTTCGCGTCGTCTCGGCCGTCTCGGTCTACGATCCGGAGGCCAAGGGCTTCGTCGTCACCTTCACGATCGAAGAAGGCGCGCGCTATCGTTTCGGCAAGGTCGAGATCCAGTCGAACATCGCGGTGGTGGACCCGAATACCCTTTACGGCCGGCTGCGGGCGAGCTCGGGATCGGTCTACAACGCCGAGTCGGTGGAAAAATCGGTGGAGAACCTCGCTATCGAAGTGGCCCGGCGCGGCTATCCGTTTTCCGTGGTGCGGCCACGCGGCGAGCGCGATCAGGCCACCGCCACCATCCACGTGGTGTTCGTGGTCGAGGACGGCCCGCGCGTCTACATCGAGCGCATCAACGTCCGCGGCAACACCCGCACCCGGGATTACGTCATCCGGCGCGAGTTCGACATCGGCGAGGGCGACGCATTCAACCGCGCGCTGATCGATCGTGCCGAGCGGCGTTTGAAGAACCTCAACTACTTCAAGACCGTCAAAATCACCAACGAGCCGGGCTCGGCGCCCGATCGCATCGTGCTCAATGTCGACGTTGACGAAATTCCGACTGGCGAATTCTCGGTGTCCGGCGGCTATTCCACTGCCGACGGCTTCCTGGCCGAGGTCAGCGTCGGCGAACGCAACCTGCTCGGTCAGGGTCAGTTCGCCCGCGCCGCGGTCCAGTACGGCCAACGCACCCGCGGCTTCGAAGTGTCATACGCCGAGCCGTATTTCCTGGGATATCGCGTTGGCGTCGGCTTCGATGTTTACGCCAAGCAGACGCTTGCCTCCAATTACATCTCCTACGATAGCAAGACCGTCGGCGGCGCGGTCCGCGCGGGTTTCGGCGTCACCGAGGAAATCAGCCTGCAGCTGCGCTACAACATCTACCGGCAGGAAATTACGCTACCGACCTACCTGAACGACTGCCAGTTCTCGCCCAATGCACTGGCCAATGGCGGACCGGGCGTGAGCCCATTTAACGAGATTGCGCTGGCAATTAGTCTTCCGGGCTATCCCGGCTGTTACCAGAACGGCGAAGCCTCGCTGGCCGCGCGTCGCGAGCTGTTCGCGGGACCCGTGCTGGCGTCGATGGTGGGCTACACCGTGGCTTTCAGCACGATCGACAACAACAAGAACCCCACCAGCGGCCTCTATGCCGAGTTCAAGCAGGATTTCGCCGGCGTCGGCGGCGACGTGAGCTTCATACGGACGCAGGTCGACACCCGCACCTACTACGAAATCTTCTCCGAGGTGGTCGCCGTGCTGCACCTGCAGGCCGGCCACATCATGAGTTGGGGCGACAAACAGCTCCGCATGTTGGACCACTTCCAGATGGGCCCGAACCTGGTCCGTGGCTTTGCCCCCGCCGGCATCGGCCCGCGCGACATGACCCTCGGCTCGAACCAAGACCCGCTCGGCGGTTCGCTGTACTGGGGCGCGAGCGTCGAGGCACAGTCGCCGATTTTCTTCATTCCGAAGGAGATCGGGGTCAAGATGGCGGTCTTCGCCGACGCCGGCTCGCTGTGGGATTATCGCGGCCCGACCGGGTGGGACGTCACCGGTGAAACGCTCTCCGTCGGCTCCAGCAACATGACCGTCCGGGCCTCAGTCGGCGCCGGTCTGATCTGGAACTCGCCATTCGGGCCGCTGCGCTTCGATTACGCGTTCCCGCTGCTGAAATGGTGCGGGATCGACCCGGCGTTCGGCGGCCAGGTCTGCGATCGCGTGCAGCAATTCCGCTTCGGCGGCGGGACGAAATTCTGAGCCCGCGACGGCTGTGCTAGACCGGACCCGGCCGGCGGCGACCGCGCAAAGCCGTAATTGCAAGTCGCCGAACGGATGACGGGAAGAGGGGGCTATGAGCGGCGGAACGACGCTTGGTGCGGTCGGAATTCGCGAAATTCTCGCCGCATTGCCGCACCGATATCCATTCCTGCTGGTCGACCGAATAGTCGACATCCGGGGCGATGAGCATGGCATCGGCATCAAGAACGTGACCGTCAACGAGCCGCACTTTGTCGGTCACTTTCCGAACAATCCGGTGATGCCGGGCGTGCTGATCCTCGAGGGCATGGCGCAGACCGCGGGCACGCTTTGCATCCTCGCGCAGAGCGGACAAAACAAGCCGTCGCTGGTTTATTTTCTCACCATCGACAAGGCGAAGTTCCGCAAGCCCGTGATCCCCGGCGACCGGCTCGAATACCACATGACGCGTCTCCGACAACGGCGAAACATGTGGTGGTTTCGCGGCGAAGCCAAGGTCGACGGCGAGATCGTGGCTGAGGCCGAGCTCGGTGCCATGATCTCTTGGGATTAGCCGTGCCTCGAATCGATCCCATGACGCGCGTGGCCGACGGCGCACGGCTGGCCGACGACGTCGAGATCGGCCCGTTTTGCACCATCGGGCCGCAGGTCGAGCTGGGCGCGGGGGTGCGACTGCTGTCGCACGTCAACGTGACCGGCGTCTCGGCAATCGGCGAACGCACGATCGTCTATCCATTCGCCTCGCTTGGCACGCCGCCGCAGTCGACGCACTACCGCGGCGGCGCAACCAGGCTCGTCGTCGGCAGCGATTGTCAGATTCGCGAAGGCGTCACCATCAACACCGGCACCGAAGGCGGCGGCGGGCTCACCACAGTCGGCGACCGCTGCTTCCTGATGGTCAATTCGCATGTCGGACACGACTGCAAGGTCGGCAACAATGTCACTTTCGCCAACGGCGCGTTGATCGGCGGCCATGTGCAGGTCGCCGATCACGTCTTCATCGGTGGTAACACCGCGGTGCACCAGCATGTGCGCATCGGCGAAGGCGCCATGCTGGCTGGCTCCAGCGGCGTTGCCGATGACGTTATTCCGTTTGGTTTTGCGGCCGGGGTGCGAGCCCAGCTGGTCGGCCTTAATATCATCGGCCTGAAACGGCGCGGATGTGGTCGCGAAGATATTCATCGCCTTCGCCACGCCTACCGCATGCTGTTCATGGATCCGAGCACATTGGCGGAGCGGGTGGCGCAGGCGAACACAGCGTTCGCCGGCGATCCTTGGGTCGGGAAAATCCTGTCATTTATCGAAGACGGCAACAACCGGCCGCTGATGATGGCCGCCTCCGAGGGCGTCGAGCAGAACGGTGCCGAGCCATGAGCGATCCTGCGGTCCGCGCGCCAAGCGAGCCATCCGCCCTTGCGATCATCTGCGGCGGCGGCAGCCTACCGTTCGCGCTCGCCGACGCCGCGCTTCGCCGCGGCCGGCGCGTGGTGTTGTTCGCGCTGCATGGCTGGACCGATCCGCAACGCGTTGGCGCCTACCGGCACTATTGGGGCCGCATGGGGGAGTTCGGGCGATTCATACGGACCGCGGCCGCGGAAGGCTGTCGTGACGTCGCTGTGATCGGAACGGTGGGACGGCCGACCTTCTGGCAACTGCGCCCCGACTTGCGGGTTTTGCTGCTGATGCCGAAACTCGTCCGACTGTACCGCGGCGGCGACGACCACCTGCAATCTGGCGTCGGGCGCATTTTGGAAGAGCATGGCTTTCGATTGCTCGGGCCAAAGGACATCGCGCCTGAGCTGCTGATGCCCGAGGGGCCGATCGGCACGCGAACGCCAAACCAGCGCGACCGGGCCGACATCGCGCGCGGACTTGCCCTGCTGGCCGCGAACAGTCCGTTCGACATCGGGCAAGCAGTCGTCGTTGCGGACAACCAAGTGCTCGCCGTCGAGGGCCCGGAGGGCACCGACCGCACGCTCGCGAGGGTGGCCGAATTGCGCGCGAACGAACGCATTCGCACGCCGGCCGGGGTCGGTGTGCTGGTCAAGGCCCCGAAAATCGGCCAAGAGCATCGCCTCGACCTGCCCTCCATCGGACCAAGCACGGTCGAAGCCGCCGCGGGCGCGCGGCTCGCCGGCATCGCCGTCGTGGCCAATACCACGGTCGTCGCCGAGCCGGCACAACTCGTCGCGGCGGCCGAGCGCGCAAAAATATTCGTCATCGGCGTATCGCCTGACGGGTCGATGCCATGACCACGGCCGGTCCTGGCGACGAATCCACGGCGTCCGAAATATTCCTGGTTGCGGCCGAAGCATCCGGCGACCGCTTGGGTGTGGCGCTGATGCGGGCGCTGCGCGAGCGCGCCGGCAGGCCGTTGCGGTTTTGCGGCGTCGGCGGCCGCGAGATGACCGCCGCGGGTTTCGAGAACCTGCACGCCATGGACGATTTTGCCATTATCGGTTTCAGCGCGATCCCGCGCCGGCTGCCGCGAATTCTGAAGCGGATGTTTGCGACGGTGCGGGCGGTTCTGGCCCGCAAGCCGGACGTCCTGGTGGTGATCGACAGCCCAAGCTATTCGCTTTGGGTCGCGCGTCTGGTGCGCCTGATCGATCGCACCATCCCGATCGTCGACTACGTATCGCCATCGGTTTGGGGCTGGCGGCCCGGACGGGCAAAGTCCATGCGCCACTACATCGACCACGTGCTGGCGCTTTTGCCGTTCGAACCCGACGTGCATCGCCGGCTCGGCGGGCCGCCGTGCACATACGTTGGGCATCCGTTGATCGAGGAGGTTGCGCAGCTCCGCCCGAACCAGCAAGAGGCCGAGCGCCGCCGCGCCAAGCCGCCGATCATTCTGGCCTTGCCGGGCAGCCGCAGCGGCGAGGTGACGCGCTTGGCCGAAATATTCGGACGGACGCTCGGCATCGTCGCGGAGCGCGCCGGCCCGATCGAGCTGATCGTTCCGACCGTGCCTTTCCTCGCCGAACAGGTGGCCGCCGCGACCGCCGCCTGGCCGGTCCAGCCGCGCATCGTCACCGACCCGGTCGAGAAGCAGGCGGCCTTTCGCTCGGCGCACGCGGCGCTCGCCAAATCCGGTACGGTCACCCTCGAACTCGCCTTGGCCGGCGTGCCGATGGTCGCCGCCTATCTGGTTTCAGGTTTTGAGGAGTGGGTCGGCCGCCGGCTGATCCTGGTCAAGTCCATCATCCTCGCCAATCTGGTGATCGGGGAGGACGTGGTGCCCCAGATGCTGCAGGCCGACTGCACGCCGCAGCGCCTTGCCGCAGAACTCCTGCCGCTGATTGGCGACACGCCGGAACGCCAGCGCCAGCTCGACGCCTTCGCCCGGCTCGATGCCATCATGGAGATCGGCACGCGGTCGCCGGCCGGCCGCGCCGCCGACATCGTCCTTGGTGTGATGCGGCAGCCGCGGAGCCCCATGGCCGCTACGGCCGCCAACCGCTAGGCTGCCGCGTCGCAGCCATCGGGGAGATCCATGACCAACAAGACGCTCTGGTCTGTCGTCACGGCGCTGTGGCTCACGGCGATCGCCGGTCTGCCGGCGCAAGCGCAGGGCCATTCTTGGCCAACGCGGCCGGTCAAGGTCATCATGGCGACCGCCGCCGGCAGCGCACCGGACGTGACCGCGCGCCTGGTCACCGACCGGCTGTCGCAGATTTGGGGCCAGCAGGTCCTCATCATCAACCGCCCGGGCGCCGGCGGCCTGATCGCCATGCAGGCAATGGCGACCGCGGAGCGCGACAATCATACGCTTTATTTCCCGAGCTCCTCGTCGCTCGTGGTGCTGCCGGAAACCAACTCCAACGCTCCGCTCGACATCGAGCGCGACCTGATTCCAATCGGCATCCTCGGCGAGTCGCCCTTCATGATCGTGGCCGGTAATCATGTTGGCGTGAACACGCTGGCGGAGCTGATCGCGCTCGCCAAAGGCAAGCCGGGCGAGGTCACTTATGCGGGCAATTTTCGCGGCTCTCTGCCCAACATGACCGGTGAAATGCTGGCAAGCCAGGCCGGCATCAAGCTGACGTTCGTGCCGTATCCAGGCTCGGCTGCTTCCATGAAAGACATGCTGGGTGAGCGGATCTCACTGATGATCGAGGGGATCGCCGCGTTCATCGGTCCGTTACAGGCCAACCAGGTCAAGGCGCTGGCCGTTACGTCGTCGGCGCGGCTGCCGGATCGACCCGACCTGCCGACCGTGGCGGAAACGCTTCCGGGCTTCCAATCGCGCGGCTGGACTGCGGTTCTGGCGCCGACCGGAACTGCTGACGACATTATTCGCAAGGTCAGCATGGACCTGCGCACGGTGCTCGACATTCCCGAGGTGCGGTCGCGGCTCGAAGGCGCCGCCACCTACGTGCGCCACATGACGCCGGCCGAGACCCGCGACTACATTCGGGCCGAGCGGCAGGCCTGGCGGCCGGTGGTCAAGCAGTTCGGCGTCGCGACCCAATAGGGGCCGAAATAAAAAGGGCACCGCAGGCGGCGCCCTTTGGTTGTGATGACGCGAGCCGGCTACTTGCGCCGCGAGATCGGCACGTAGTCGTGCTGAGTTGAGCCGGAATAAAGCTGGCGTGGGCGACCGAGCCGCTGGCTCGGATCCTCGATCATTTCCTTCCATTGCGCGATCCAGCCGACCGCGCGCGCGACCGCAAACAGCACGGTGAACATGGTGGTCGGGAAACCCATCGCCCGCAGCGTGATGCCCGAATAGAAGTCCACGTTCGGGTAAAGTTTCTTCTCGACGAAATACTCGTCGTGCAGCGCGATGCGCTCGAGCTCCATCGCCACTTGCAGCGTCGGATCGTCGCGATGGCCGAGCTCGCTCAGCACCTCGTGCGCGGTCTTCTGCATGATCTTCGCGCGTGGATCGTAGTTCTTGTAGACCCGGTGGCCGAAGCCCATCAGGCGGAACGTGTCCTTCGGGTCTTTGGCGCGCTTGATGTATTCCGGGATGCGGTCGACGGTGCCGATCTCGCCCAGCATCTTGAGCGCGGCCTCGTTGGCGCCGCCGTGTGCCGGTCCCCAGAGCGCCGCGATCCCGGCGGCAACGCAGGCGAACGGGTTGGCGCCGGTCGAGCCGGCGAGGCGGACCGTCGAGGTCGAGGCGTTCTGCTCGTGATCGGCGTGCAGGATGAAGATGCGATCCATGGCGCGCGCCAGCACCGGATTGGGCTTGTAGTCCTCGGCCGGAACCGCAAAGCACATGCGCAGGAAATTGGTCGCGTAGTCGAGATCGTTCTTGGGATAAACGAACGGCTGGCCGATCGAATACTTGTAGGCCATGGCGGCGAGCGTCGGCATCTTGGCGATCATGCGGATCGAGGCGACCATGCGCTGATGCGGATCGGAGATGTCGGTGGAGTCGTGATAGAACGCCGACAGCGCGCCGACCGAGCCGGTCATCACCGCCATCGGGTGGGCGTCGCGCCGGAAGCCCTGGAAGAACCGGCTCATCTGCTCGTGCACCATGGTGTGGCGCGTGACGCGGTAGTCGAAATCGGCTTTTTGGGTCGCGGTCGGAAGCTCGCCGTAGAGCAGCAGATAACAGGTCTCCAGGAAGTCGCCGTGCTCGGCCAACTGCTCGATCGGCACGCCGCGATAAAGCAACACGCCCAGGTCACCGTCGATGTAGGTGATCTTGGACTCGCAGCTTCCGGTCGAGGTGAAGCCCGGGTCGTAGGTGAACATGCCGGTTTCGGCGTAGAGCTTGCTGACGTCGATCACCTCCGGCCCGATGGTGCCGGAATAGATCGGGAACGAATAATTCTTGTCGCCGACCGAAAGCTTCGCGGTCTTGATGTTGGCGCCGGACTTCGCGTCCATGATGCTTCCTCGATACGGTGAACTGGAGCTGGCAGTGCAAGCTAGAAGTGCGCACGGAACCGCGCACAGGCCCCTTTTCTTGGGTATCCCATTCAGTTGTGCACCGCAAGACGCGCCGGCAAGGCCGGCCGGTGCTCACCCCGGCTGGGCCTGATCGCGCAACCGGATCAGGCTTTCCTGCCGGCCCAGCACGGCCAGAACGTTGAAAATGCCGGGGGAGGTTATGCGCCCGGTCAGGGCCGCCCGCAGCGGCTGCGCCACCGCGCCGAGCTTGAGGCCTTTCTGCTCGGCAAACGCGCGCACCGCCTGCTCGGTCGCGTCGGCGGTCCAAGGCTCGACCGTCTCGAGCGTGCCGGTGACGTCGCCCAGCAACGAGCGGGCCTCCACGGTGAGGAGCCCATTGGCCTTGTCGTCGAGCACCAGCGGACGCTCGGCCCAGATGAAGCTTGCAGCATCCACCAGATCGACCAGGGTCTTGGCCCGCTCCTTGAGGTCCGGCATGGCTGCCACGATCTGCTCGCGGACCGCGGGCGTGAGCTTCTCCGCAATCTGCGGGCCGTTGGCGAGGTGGGGAATGAGCCCTTCCATGGCGGCGACCAGATCGCGGTCCGCCGCCGTCCGCATGTAATGGCCGTTGAGGCTTTCGAGCTTGGCGAAGTCGAAGCGCGCCGGCGAGCGGCCGATCTGCGGCAGGTCGAAGGCCGCGATCATCTCCTCGGTGGAGAAAATCTCCTGGTCGCCATGGCTCCAGCCGAGCCGCACCAGGTAGTTCCGCATGGCGATCGGCAAGTAGCCCAAAGCCCGGTAGGCATCGACCCCGAGCGCGCCGTGGCGCTTGGACAGCTTGGAGCCGTCCGGCCCATGAATCAGCGGGATGTGCGCCATCACCGGAACGGTCCACCCAAGCGCCTGGTAAATTTGGGTCTGGCGCGCGGCGTTGTTGAGATGGTCGTCGCCGCGGATGATGTGGGTCACTGCCATGTCGTGGTCATCCACCACCACCGCCAGCATGTAGGTCGGCGTGCCGTCGGAGCGCAGCAGCACGAAATCGTCGAGGTTCTCGTTCTGCCAGGTGACGCGGCCCTGCACCTGGTCCTCGACCGCGGTCTCGCCGGTGAGCGGCGCCTTGAGCCGGATCGCATAACGCGCGCCGGGCGGCGCGTCGCCCGCATCGCGATCGCGCCAACGGCCATCGTAGAGCCGGGTCTTGCCTTCGGCCTTGGCCTTCTCGCGCATCTCGGCGAGTTCCTCCGGCTGGGCGTAGCAGCGATAGGCCTTGCCGGCGGCGAGCATCTGCTCGGCGATCTCGCGATGACGCTGGACGCGGGAGAATTGGTAGACGGCCTCACCGTCCCATTGCAGGCCGAGCCAGGCGAGCCCATCGAGAATGGCGTCGATCGCCGCCTTGGTCGAGCGCTCGCGATCGGTGTCCTCGATCCGCAGCAGCATCTTGCCGCCGCGGCCGCGCGCATAGAGCCAATTGAACAGCGCCGTACGCGCTCCGCCAATATGGAGAAATCCGGTGGGCGAAGGGGCAAAGCGCGTGACGATGGGCTCAGTCATATCGAGCGAGTGGCAATTGGCTGGCAGGGTTCAATGGTCGGCACCATGTAGCACAAAAGACGGCGGGTATCTCTTCGCTGCGGGCTTGGCGCGCGGGTGGGGATTTGGCACAAGGCATCGCCGCGCCAAGGCGGCACACAGGGCGGCAGAGCTGGACTTCAGGCATGGCGAGCGGCAACGCGGCAATCGGCGAAAAGCCTATAGCAGAAGGCGGCCAGGACTTCATCCGCGACATCGTCGCGGCCGACCTCGCCGCCAAGCGCTATACCGAAGTGGTGACCCGGTTTCCGCCCGAGCCGAACGGCTACCTGCACATCGGGCATGCCAAGTCGATCTGCCTCAACTTCGGCATCGCGGAGGAGTTCGGCGGGCGTTGCCACCTGCGGTTCGACGACACCAATCCGACCAAGGAAGAGCAGGAGTATATCGACGCCATCGAGCACGACGTCCGCTGGCTCGGCTTCGATTGGGGCCAGCATCTGCATTTTGCCTCGGATTACTTCGAGCAGCTCTACCAATGGGCCGAGCACCTGATCCGCGCGGGCCTAGCCTATGTCGACGACCAGTCGCAGGATGAGATGCGGGCAAACCGCGGCACGCTGACCGAGCCCGGCAAGAACAGCCCGTTCCGCAGCCGCTCGGTCGAGGAAAATCTCGACCTGTTCGGCCGCATGCGGGCGGGCGAATTTCCAAACGGCGCGCGCGTCTTGCGCGCCAAAATCGACATGACGTCGGGCAACATCAACCTGCGCGATCCGGTGCTGTACCGCATTCTCCAGGCCAGCCACCCGCGCACCGGCAACCGGTGGTCGATCTATCCGAGCTACGACTACGCCCATGGCCAGTCGGACGCGATCGAGGGCATCACCCATTCGATCTGCACGCTCGAGTTTGAGGATCACCGGCCGCTCTACGACTGGTTCCTGGACAAGCTGCCGGTGCCGTCGCGGCCGCATCAATACGAATTTGCGCGCCTCAACCTCACCTATACGGTGCTGTCCAAGCGCGTGCTGACGGAGCTCGTGCGCGACGGTCATGTCACGGGCTGGGACGATCCGCGCATGCCCACGCTCGCCGGCCTGCGGCGGCGCGGCGTGCCGCCGGCGGCCATCCGCGATTTCGTCAAACGCATCGGCGTCGCCAAAGCCAACAGCCTGGTCGATGCCAACATGCTGGATTTCTCGATCCGCGAGGCGCTGAACAAGACCGCGCTCCGGCGAATGGCGGTGCTGCGTCCGCTCAAGGTCGTGATCGAGAACTATCCGGAGGGCAAAACCGAGGAGCTCGAGGCGGTCAATCATCCCGACGACCCGGCCGCCGGCACCCGCAAGATCAGGTTCGGCCGCGAGCTCTTCATCGAGCGCGACGATTTCATGGAGAACCCGCCGAAAAAGTTCTTCCGGCTCTCGCCCGGCACCGAGGTGCGGCTGCGCTATGCCTATTTCATCACCTGCCGTGAGGTGGTGAAGGATGGCAACGGCGAGGTCACCGAGTTGCGCTGCAGCTACGATCCGGCAACGCGCGGCGGCAACGCTCCGGACGGCCGCAAGGTCAAGGCCACGATCCACTGGGTCTCGGCGGCCGACTCCAAGCCGGCCGAGGTGCGGCTCTACAGCCCCCTGTTCAGCAGACCGGATCCGAGTGGCGGCGAGGGCTTCGTGGCCGACCTCAATCCGAAATCGCTCGAAGTGCTGACCGGCGCGCGCCTTGAGCCGGCGCTGGTTTCAGGCACCAATGCGGCCGCGCCGGTGCAGTTCGAGCGCCAGGGTTATTTCGTGCGCGATCCGGATGCCACGGCCGACCGGCCGGTGTTCAATCGCACCGTGGGCTTGCGCGATACCTTCGCCAAGGAGGTCGGCGGCAAGGCTTGATCCGTCGTCGCGTTCGGGACAGCGCGCCAACGCCGGGTCCCAAAACAACTCCACACCGGCCTGTGGATTGCGGGGTCTGAGCCGCGGCCGGGCCCGGGATCACGGTTGCTTGCCCGGGTCCCCTGCTAGCGTCATGGACCGAATGGTGGGCGCGCGTTGCGCCGGCGTTGCGCATGGCGGATTGGGTCAGGGGCGGCGGCCGGGTCGGCACGTGGGACGTGGCCGGCCGGCGACGGCGCGCCCCGGTTTGGCCCGAGCTGCTTTCGGATTTCGGCCACGCCGCAGCCGACCGCTTGCGCCACTGGGCCGTTGCCGATACCGGCCCAGGTCGGCTGCTGCCGTGGCTGCCGGTCGCCTTTGGTCTCGGCATCGCGATCTATTTCAGCGCCGAGCGCGAGCCGGACTGGCGCGCCGCGTTGGCGCTCGCGGCCGGCTGCGCTATCGCTGCATTTTTTGCGCGCAGCAGGCCGATCGGCTTTCCGATCGCGCTTGGGCTTGCGACAATCGCAGCGGGCTTTGCCTCCGCAGCGCTGAAGACCGAGCGGGTGTCGCATCCCATCCTCATGCGTCCCGCCGGCAACATCCAGGTCGCGGGCTTTGTCGAGGTGCGCGAGGAGCGCGAGCGCAGCGACCGCATCGTCGTTCGTGCGCTGTCGCTGGAGGGCGCCCGCCTCGAGCAGAAGCCCGACCGCGTGCGGGTCTCGGTGCGCAAGGGAACTGCCCCGCCGGTCGGCACCTACGTGACGTTCCAGGCGCGGCTCAATCCGCCGCTCGCGCCGCTGCGTCCCGGCGGTTACGACTTCGCCCGCGATCTCTATTTCCAGGGCATCGGCGCGGTGGGCTTTGCGCTGGGCGCGATCCGGCTAGCCGAGCCGCCGGCTCAGCCGAGCGCGTGGCTGCGCTACGCCACGGCGGTGAGCGGCCTGCGTGACGCCATCGATGCGCGCATTCGCGCGGTGGTGCCGGGCGACAAGGGCGCCATCGCCTCGGCGCTGATCACCGGCAAGCGCGATGCGATCTCAGCGCCGGTCAACGACGCCATGTACATTTCGAGCCTGGCGCACGTGCTCTCGATCTCCGGCTATCACATGGCGGTGGTGGCGGGCGTCGTGTTCTTTGTGCTGCGCGCGCTGTTGGCGCTGGTGCCGGGCTTTGCCAGCGCGCGCCCGATCAAAAAATGGGCGGCGGTTGGCGCGCTCGGCGCCGCTGCGTTTTATCTCTTGCTGTCGGGCGCCGAAGTCGCGACCCAGCGCGCCTTCATCATGACCGCCATCGTGCTGATCGGCGTGATGGCCGACCGGCCGGCGCTGACACTGCGCACGCTCGCGATCGCAGCCTTCGGCGTGCTGCTGATCGCGCCGCAGGCCGTGGTGCATCCAAGCTTCCAGATGTCGTTTGCCGCAACGCTGGCGCTGATCGCGGCCTACGAGCGCGGGCTGCCCTGGTTCAGCAAGGCCGACAGCTCGCTTGGCGCGCGCGTTGCACTGTGGGGCGGGCGCGAGATCGCCGGGCTTTTGCTGGCGTCGCTGGTCGCCGGGCTTGCGACCATGCCCTACGCCGCGTTCCATTTCCATCGGCTCGCGCCCTATGGCGTGGTTGCCAATCTCCTGGCGATGCCGATCGTCTCGGCCTGGGTGATGCCCACGGGGCTGCTCGCGCTGATCGGGATCCCGTTCGGCCTCGACGGCATGCTGTGGCGGCTGATGGGCGACGGCATCGACTGGATGATCGCGGTCGCGCTTTGGGTTGCGAGCCTGCCGGGCGCGGTCGGACGCATGCCGGCGTTCGGGGTCGGCGCGCTGTTGCTCGGCACGGCGGGTCTGGTCGTGCTCTGCCTGCTGAAGAGCCCGCTGCGCTGGAGTGGCGCGGCGCTGATCGTGGCGGCGTGTCTCGTCGCGATCCGCGCGCCGCTGCCCGACGTCCTGGTCGCGGCCGACGGCCAGGCGGTCGCGGTGCGCGGCGCCGATGGCCGCCTTGCCATCCACCGCATCGGACGGGACGCCTTCACCGCCAAGGAATGGCTCGCCGCCGACGGCGACGCGCGCCTGCCGACCGACAAGGATTTGGCCAAGGGCTTCACCTGCGATCCGGCGGGCTGCATGGCGCGGCTGGCCGACGGGCGCTTGGTGGCGCGGGTGATCACGGCCGACGCCTTCGCGGAGGATTGCGCCCGCGCCGCCGTGGTGGTGACCGAGCGCGAGGCGCCGCCCCGTTGCGCGGCGCTCATCGTCGACCGCAAGGTATCACGCAGCCAGGGCGCCATTGCGCTCAAGCAGGACGGCAAGGGCTTTGCGATGACGGCCGCACGCCCGGTCGGTCAAGACCGACCTTGGGCGAGGGCGGGGGCGATGCCGGAGGAATCCGCCGCGGCGGCACGGTCGCAGCCGCGCGATACGACGCCTCGGTCCGAGGACCTGGAGGCCAGCGACTGACCGGCTCAGTAGCGGCGAAACAGACCGACCATCTTGCCCTGGATGCGCACCCGCGTCGGCGGCAGGATCCGCACCTCGTAGGACGTGTTGGCGGGCTCAAGCGCGATTGAGGCGCCGCGGCGGCGGAACCGCTTGAGCGTGGCCTCCTCCTCGTCGATCAGCGCCACCACGATGTCGCCGGTGTCGGCGGCTTCGGTTTTCTTGATCAGGACGGTGTCGCCGTCGAGAATGCCGGCTTCGATCATGCTGTCGCCGCGCACTTCGAGCGCAAAATGCTCGCCGGTGCCAAGCATGTCCGGCGGCATGCTGATGGTCTGGGTCTTGGTCTGGATCGCCTCGATCGGGGTGCCCGCGGCAATACGGCCCATGACCGGGACGGCGATCGGACGGCCGTTGTCGTCCTCGGACGGCGCACGGCCCCTGCCTAGGTTGCCTTCGATAACGTTCGGGGTGAAGCCGCGGCGGGCCACGCCGTGACCGACCGGTTCCGGCAGCTTGATCACCTCGATCGCGCGCGCCCGGTTCGGCAGGCGGCGGATGAAACCGCGCTCCTCGAGCGCCGTGATCAGCCGGTGGATGCCGGATTTAGATCGCAGATCGAGCGCGTCCTTCATCTCGTCGAAGGACGGCGGCACTCCGGCTTCCTTCAGCCGTTCATGAATGAACTTGAGCAGCTCGAATTGTTTGCGAAGTCAGCATCTCGTTGTGTCCCCTGATGGGTTGCCCCTGGTGCCCGGCCGGCAGCGCCGAAAACAAATCATGAACGGACACTATATGTTCTATGTGTGTTCCGCAACCCTTTAATTTGGCGTGAACAAATCGACCGAGCACTAAAACGGCCGCGTAAGCCTAAGGATCAGACAACGGCTGCCGGCTGGTGCGGCCGGCGCGAATGGCTCGCGAATGACCAGACAATCGGCCTTTGCGAGGGCGGCCATCATGGACGAGTCCTGCACGCCGAGCGGTGTCGCGAGCAAAGTTCCATCGGCTCCGGTGCCGAGCGTGGCGCGCAGATAATCGGCGCGCTCGTCGTTTTCCGGCAGCGCGCGGCCGAGCGCAGCCGATTCGGGGGACGGCTGGACGTCGGCGTGCCCGGCGAGCCGCCGGATCAATGGCACCAGGAACAAATAGGCACAGACATAGGCCGACACCGGATTGCCCGGCAGGCCGAGCACATGCATGGGGCCGAGCCGGCCGTTCATCATCGGACGGCCGGGCCGCAGCGCCACCCGCCAGAACGACAGCGAAAGCCCCTCGGCGGCGAGACCCTTCTGGACCAGGTCATAGTCGCCGACCGAAGCGCCACCGGTGGTGAGCAGAATATCGGCGCCGGCCGATTGCGCCCGGCGGATGGCCGCGACCGTGGCCTCGACCTGATCCGGCACGATGCCGAGATCGATCAAAGCGGCGCCCTCGGCGCGGGCCAGCGCCATCAAGGCGAAGCCGTTGGAATAGATGATCTCGCCGGGTCCCAATGCACTGCCCGGCGCTTTGAGCTCATCGCCGGTACCCAGCACCGCGACCTTAGGGCGGCGGTGCACCGGCAGTGTGGGGTGGCTCATGGCGGCAGCCAGCATCAGGTCGCGGTCATTGAGCTTTCGCCCGCGCGGCAGCAGCACCTGACCTTGCGTGAAGTCGAGACCGGCGCGCCGGATGTGCCGGCCTTTCGACGACGGTGCTTTGACGATCACCCGCGCACCATCGCGCTCCGTGTTCTCCTGAATGACGATGGTGTCGGCGCCGGGCGGGATCACGCCGCCGGTGAAGATGCGCGCCGCTTGCCCGGCGCCGATCTCGCCTTCAAACGGATGGCCGGCAGCAACCTCGCCAATCACCGCAAGCGTCACTGGCACGCTTGCCATATCGGCCGCGCGCACCGCGTAGCCGTCCATGGCGGAGAGATCGGCCGGCGGCTGGGTGCGCAGCGCCGCCACATCGGCCGCCAGCACCCGGCCATCGCATTCGGTCAGCGGTGCGTTCTCGGCCGGCAGCGGCTGGGCTTGTTCGAGCACGCGGGCGAGCGCGTCGGCGACCGACAACAACGACGCCATGCCTACCCCTTGGCTTCGGCCGCTTTGGCGGTTGCCTTGGCCGCTTCTTTGGCAGTTTCTTGGGCCTTGTAGTGGCCGGACTTGCCGCCTTGCTTCTCCAGGAGCCGGATACCTGCGATGGTCATGCCGCGCTCGACCGCCTTGACCATATCGTAGATCGTCAGGCACGCGACCGAGACCGCCGTCAGCGCCTCCATCTCGACGCCGGTCTTGCCGGTGACCTTGACGGTGGCCTGAACGACAAAACCCGGCAGCCGGTGGTCCGGCTCGATGTCGACCGTAACCTTGGTGATCTGCAGCGGGTGGCAAAGCGGAATGAGCTGATGCGTCCGCTTGGCCGCCATGATGCCGGCGAGCCGGGCGGCCGCCAGCACGTCGCCCTTCACCGCGTTGCCGTTGAGCACGATGTCGAGCGTCGCGGTCTGCATCACCACGTGGCCTTCCGCCACCGCGGTGCGCTCGGTGTCGGCCTTGCCCGAGACGTCGACCATGCGCGCTTCGCCGGTCTTGCCGAGGTGCGTCAGCTCAGGCGGCGACTTGGGCAAGGCCAGCTTGGGCAAGGGCTGCTTGGGCGAGAGCGGCGTGGGCAACGGCGGCTTGGGCGGAGGCGCTTTGGCCACGGCTCATCTCGCAACGGCGGCGGCAGGCTCGCGCGCCAGCAGAGCGCGGGTCGCGGCCGCAACGTCGCGCTGGCGCATCAGGCTCTCGCCGATCAGGAAGGCGCGGATGCCGACCGCCGCAAGGCGGGCGAGGTCGGCCGGCGTATGCAAGCCGCTTTCGCCCACGATCACCTTGCCGGCCGGCACGCGCGGCGCCAGCCGCTCGCTGACCGCAAGCGAGGTCGTGAACGCCTTGAGGTCGCGGTTGTTGATGCCGATCAACCGCGACTTGAGCGAAAGCGCACGGTCGAGCTCGCTTTCATCGTGGACCTCGACCAGCACGTCCATGCCGAAGGCCAGGGCCGCGTCCTCCAAATCCCTGGCGCAGCGGTCATCCACCGACGCCATGATGATCAGGATGCAATCGGCGCCCATCGCGCGCGATTCAGCGACCTGGTAAGGCTCGAACATGAAATCCTTGCGCAGCGCCGGCAGCGCGGTCGCCTGGCGCGCCGCGATGAGGAATTCCGGCCTGCCCTGGAACGACGGCGCGTCGGTCAGCACCGAGAGGCAGGTCGCGCCGCCTGCCTCGTAGGCGCGCGCCAGCTGCGGCGGATCGAAGTCGGCGCGGATCAGGCCGGCGGAGGGGCTTGCCTTCTTGATCTCCGCGATCAGCGCGTCATGGCCTGACGCGATGCGCCGCTCGATTGCGCGCATGAAACCGCGCGGCGCAGCGGCGGCTCGCGCTGCGGCCTCGACCACGGCATACGGTCGCTCGCGCTTGGCCGCTGCGATCTCCTCGCGCTTGTAAGCCTCGATGGTTTTCAGAATGTCGGTCATCAGCCGTTGGAAATCCTGATCAGCCGCTGCAGGCGGCCCTCGGCCTCGCCGGAATCGAGCGACTTCGTCGCAATCGCCGCGCCCTCTTTCAAATCCTTGGCGCGGCCGGCGACGATCAGCGACGCCGCTGCATTGAGGACCGCGATATCGCGGTACGGCCCCTTGGTGCCCTTGAGCACGGAGGTGAGCGCAGCCGCGTTGGTTTCCGCGTCGCCGCCCTTGAGCGCCTCGGGCTTGGCGCGCGCAATCCCGATGTCTTCGGGATTGATGTCGAAGGTCCGCACGGTGCCATTCTCAAGCGCCGCGATGTGGGTCGGGCCCGAGGTCGTGATCTCGTCGAGCCCATCGGAGCCGTGCGCCACCCAGACGCATTCAGAGCCAAGGTGCTTGGCCACCTGCGCCATCGGCTCGATCCATTGCCGCGAGAACACGCCGATCATCTGACGCTTCACGCCGGCCGGATTCGACAACGGGCCGAGCAGATTGAAGATCGTGCGGGTGCCGAGCTCGACCCGGGTCGGGGCCACGTTCTTGGTCGCGGGATGGTGCGCCGGTGCGAACATGAAGCCGATGCCGGCCTCGTAGATGCAGCGGGTGATCTCGTCGGGCCGCAGCTCGATCTTGACGCCGAGCGCGCCGAGCACGTCGGCCGCGCCCGATTTCGAGGACAGCGCCCGGTTGCCGTGTTTGGCGACCGGCACGCCGGCGCCGGCGACGATCAGCGCCGCGCAGGTCGAGACGTTGAACGAGCCGGAGGCGTCGCCGCCGGTCCCGACCACGTCGATGGCCTCGGGTGGTGCCGCGACCTTGGTCATCTTGGCGCGCATGGTGGCGACCGCGCCGGTGATCTCGTCGACGGTCTCGCCGCGCACCCGCATCGCCATCAGCATGGCGCCCATCTGCGAGGGTGTGGCTTCGCCCGACATCATGCGGTCGAACGCGCGCGCGGCCTCGTCGCGCGTCAGCGCGGAGCCTGCGGCAACCTTGGCGATGAGCCCTTTGAAATCGTCACTCACGCTGATCTCCTCAATGGCGGCGGGCCGCGTTCCAGGTCGCGGCCAGTTCGAGGAAATTCTTCAGCATGAGGTGGCCATGCTCGGACGCGATGCTCTCGGGATGGAATTGCACGCCGTGCACCGGCAACGATTTGTGCGCGAGCCCCATGACCAGCCGGTCGTCGGTTTCGGCGGTGACGGCGAGCGTCGCCGGCACGCTGTCGCGCTCGACCACCAGCGAGTGATAGCGGGTCGCCTTGAACGGCCCGTTGATGCCGCGGAATACGCCCTGGCCCTGATGGCGGACCTCGCTGAGCTTGCCGTGCACCGGGGCCGGCGCGCGCACAACCTTGCCGCCGAACGCCTGGCCGATGGCCTGGTGGCCGAGGCAGACGCCGAGGATCGGGATGCTCGGCGCCGCCTGCTCGATCAAGTCCAGGCAGATGCCGGCCTCGTTCGGGGTGCACGGGCCAGGCGACAGCACGATCGCGTCGGGCTTTGCCGCCAGCACGTCCTTGATCGCGACCTTGTCATTGCGATGCACGGCAACATCCGCCCCGAGCTCGCCGAGGTAATGGACGAGGTTGAAGGTGAAGCTGTCGTAGTTGTCGACCAGCACGATCATGGCCGGTTCTCTAGCACATTTCGGCTGTTGGAGGAGGCGTGAAACCCGCCAGGGCAGGGGTCGCTATTGCCCGCGCGCTGGCGGCGGAGGCGAAGCGGCGCGCCTCTTCGGCGGCTCGGAACAGGGCCTTGGCCTTGTTGACGCATTCGGCCTGTTCGCTCGCCGGATCGCTGTCGGCGACGATGCCGGCGCCGGCCTGCACGTACATGGTGCCGTCCTTGATCAGCGCGGTGCGCAGCACGATGCAACTGTCCATTTCGCCGGCCGCCGAGAAATATCCGACGCAGCCCGCGTAGAGGCCGCGCTTTTCCTTCTCCAGCTCGTCGATGATCTGCATGGCGCGCACCTTCGGCGCGCCCGACACGGTGCCGGCGGGAAAGCCGGCGGCCAGCGCATCGAGCGCGTCACGGTCATGGCTGAGCTGCCCCTCGACGTTGGAGACGATGTGCATGACGTGACTGTAGCGCTCGATGAAGAACTGGTCGGTGACCGTCACGGTGCCGATGCGGGCGACCCGGCCGACGTCGTTGCGCCCGAGATCGAGCAGCATCAAATGCTCGGCGCGCTCCTTCGGGTCGGCCAGAAGCTCTTCCTCCAGCGCCTTGTCGTCGTGCGGCGTGTCGCCGCGCGGCCGCGTGCCGGCGATCGGACGGATGGTGACGGTGCCGCCGCGCACGCGCACCAGGATCTCCGGGCTCGAGCCCGCGATCGCATGGCTGCCGAAATCGAGGAAATACAGGAACGGGGCGGGGTTGACCCGCCGGAGCGCCCGGTAGAGCGCGAACGGCGCCAGGGTGAACGGCGCTTCGAAGCGCTGCGACAGCACGACCTGGAAAATATCGCCGGCCAGGATGTACTCCTTGGCGCGCAGCACCATGGCCTTGAATTCGTCGGACGTGGTGTTGGACCTGGCGGCGACGTCGAGCGGGCCGGCGTTGATCTCCGCTGCGGCCTTTTCCAGCGGCCGATCGAGCGCATCGACCACAGCGGCAAGCCGTTCCTGCGCGCGTGTCAGCGCGGCTTTCGCACTGATGGCCTGGTCGGGCCGCACCGGCGTGACCACGATGATGCTGTCCTTGACCGCGTCGAACACCACCACCAGCGTCGGCCGGATCAGCATCGCGTCCGGAATGCCGATCGGATCGGGATGGGTGGCGGGAAGCTCCTCCATCAGCCGCACCATGTCGTAGCCGAGATAGCCGAACACCCCGGCCGCCATCGGCGGCAATCCTTCCGGCAACGCGATCCGGCTCTCGGCGATCAGCGCCCGCAACGCCGCGAGCGGCGGCTCGGGGCAGGGCGCAAACCGATCGGGATCGCCCGCCGCGCAGTTGATCTCTGCGCGTTCGCCGTTCGTGCGCCAGATCACGTCGGGATCGAGCCCGATCACCGAATAGCGACCGCGCACTGCGCCACCTTCAACCGACTCGAGCAGGAAGCTCATCGGGCGGCCGCCGGCGATCTTCAGGAAGGCGGAAACCGGGGTTTCGAGATCGGCCACCAGGGTGGTCCAGACGACCTGCGCTTCGCCACGGCCGTAGCGCTGGGCGAAGGCGTCGGCCTGCGGCTCGATCTGCATGGCGCGCTCAGTTCGAGCCGCCGCCGGTGACCTGGTTCAGCGCGCTCTGATTGATGGTGACGCCGACGTCGCCCTCCAGCCGCGCAATGTATTGCGCCGCCAGATCCTCGCCGATGCGGGTGCGCAATGCTTCGTCGAGACGTTTGGTCTCGGCCGACTGCGGATCGAGCGGCGGCACTTTGACCTCGGTCACCAGAAACACGATCCGCTCCGCGGGCCCGACTTCGACGCTGCCGACGGCATCCTTCGGGGTGCGGAAAATCTCGGTGATCGCGCCAGCCTGCAGCCCGGGCGGCGGCGCTGCGCCGCGCTTGAGCGCCGGGCGCCACTCGGGCCTGAGTTTGTCGGCGGCGACCACGTCGTTGAACGACGTGCCGGCCTTGATCTTGTCGAGCATCTCGGTCGACTTGGTCCGGAGCCGCGCCGCGATCTGATCGTCGCGCCAGCGCGCCATGACCTGGTCCTTGACCTCGTCCAGCGGGCGGTCGCGCGCCGGCTTGATCGATGCGACGTCGTACCAGACATAACCGTTGTTCGGCAGGCGCAGCGGCTCATTTTCGCCGTGGACCTCGGCCGCGAACGCCGATGCCAACACGTCCGCGCCCTGCGGCAGGTCGGGGATGGCGGAGCCGTCGACGGTCTTGCCAGTGCGGTCGACCTCGAGCTCGCGCGGCTTGAGCTTCAGCTTGCGCGCCGCGTCGGCCAGCGTCGCGCCGTTGAGCCGCTCGTCCTCGACCTTCTCCTGCACGTTGACGATCTCGTTCTTGGCGCGCTCGTTCGCGAGCTCGCGCTTGATCTGCTCGGCGACCTCCTCGAACGACTTGGTGGTGGCCGGCTCGATGCCGAGCACCTTGATAATGACGACGCCAAAGCGACCCTCGACCGGGGCGCTTGTTTCATCGGCCTTCAGGCCGAACGCGGCATCGGCCGCCGCGCGATCGACAATCGCGGTCTTGGCCACCGTGCCGAGATCGACATCGGATTCCTTCAGCCCCCGTTCGGTGGCGAGCGCCTCGAAGCTCGTGCCTTTGGCCAGCTTGTCGGCGGCGGCGCGAGCCTCCTCCATGTTGGGGAATACGATCTGCTTGACGTGGCGGCGCTCCGGCGTCTCAAAGCGGGCGCGGCGATCCTGATACGCCTTTTTCACGTCGGCATCCGACACTTCGATGTTGGCCGCGAGATCCTCCACGGTCATCGAAACGACGGTGATCTTGCGATATTCCGGCGAGCGGAAGGCGACCTTGCGCTCCTCGTAATAGCGGTTGAGCACCTCGGGCGTCGGCGGCGGAATGTCGCCGGCCTGCGCGGCGCCGAGCGTCACATACTCGATCGCCCGCTCCTCGTTCTGGAAGCGGTTGAAGGCATCGAGCACGGTTTGCGGCGTCGCGGTAGCTCCGGTGATGGTGCCGATCAGCTGCTGGCGCAACGTGCCGCGCCGCTGCTCGGCCAGGAACCGCGCCTCGGAATAGCCGAGGTTGCGCAACAGCGTCTCGAACCGCGGGCGGTCGAACTGGCCGGTGATGCCCTTGAAGTTCGGATTGTCGGTGATCTGCCGCGCGATCTCGGCGTCGCTCAGATTGAGGCGAAGCTTCGCCACCCGGTCGTCGATGACGCTTTCGGCAATCATCTGCGACAGCACCTGCCGGTCAATGCCGAGCGCGCGCGCCTGATCGGGCGGGATTGGTCGGCCTAGGTTGCGGCCGAGCTGCTGCAAGCGATCCTGATAGGTCTGGCGGAACTGCTCGACCCGGATTTCGCTGCCGCCGACCTTGGCGACCGTCGACTGGCCGAAGCCCCGGAAAATATCGCCGATGCCCCAAATGCCGAAGCTGATCGCGATCAGGCCCAGCAGCACGCCCATGACGGCGCGGCCGAGCCAATTGGCGGAGGCTTTGTGAATACCTCGAAGCATGAACCCGCTGTCGTGTTCGGATGAGCGGCCCATAAGGCCGATTTGGCCGGAATATACGGAGCGGCCGACCGCATCGCAACACGTCCACATTGCCGCAAGCGGGCCTCTGGCGCGCCGTTTCCGGCTCTGATAACCGCTCGCTTGCGAGGTTCTGATGGCGGAAGCGACGCGCCGCCCGCTGGTCGCGGGCAATTGGAAAATGAACGGGCTCAAGGCCTCGGCCGTCGAGCTTGATAAGATCATTGCCGGCGGCAAGGCGCTGCTCGGTACGACCGAACTGATGGTTTGCCCGCCGGCGACCCTGCTGCTGGCTTTTGTCGGGGTCGCGCGCGGCTCGGGGATCGCGATCGGTGGCCAGGACTGCCGCGCCGAGCCTGCCGGCGCCTACACCGGCGACATTTCGGCCGACATGCTCAAGGATGCCGGCGCCGCCGCCGTCATCGTCGGCCATTCCGAGCGGCGCGCGCTGCATCGCGAAACCGACGTCGACGTCAAGGCCAAGGCTGAGGCGGCGTGGCGCGCCGGGCTCACGGCGATCGTCTGCATCGGCGAAACGCAGGCCGAGCGGGAGATGGGCCGAACCCTCGATGTGCTCGGCCGCCAGCTCGACGGCTCGCTGCCGGAGGGCGCAACCGGGGCCAACCTTGTGATCGCCTACGAGCCGGTCTGGGCGATCGGCACCGGGCTCACCCCGACCGCGGCCGACGTCGCGCAGGCGCATGAATTCGTTCGCCAGAGGCTGGCGACCCGGTTTGGCGCCGTGGCCGAGGCGGTGCGCATTCTCTACGGCGGCTCGGTCAAGCCCTCGAACGCCCAGGAACTGATGGGGGTCGCCAACGTCGATGGCGCGCTGGTCGGGGGCGCAAGCCTCAAAGCCGAGGAGTTCCTGGGCATTGCCGGCGTCTATCGCAAGACCTGACGCCCGCAGGGGCTGCGCCAGCGCCGGGGTGGAAATGGCCCAGGGGATCGTGTAGAGACCGCGGCGAATTCCTATATCGGGGATGGTTGCCCGGGCCCGTCGGCCCGGCCGGCGTTTGAGCAGAGGCCATGCAGACCGTCATCATTCTGATCCACCTGATGATCGTGCTCGCGATGGTGGGCCTCATCCTGCTGCAGAAATCGGAAGGCGGCGGGCTCGGCATGGGCGGTGGCACCGGCGGGTTCCTGTCGAGCCGCGGCACCGCCAATGTGCTGACTCGCACCACGGCGATCCTGGCCGCGGTGTTCTTCGCCACCAGCCTGTTCCTGTCGATCCTGGCAAGCTTCGAGCGCAAGCCGCGCTCGATCCTCGACGGCGGCGGCGGCCCGACGGTGCCGGCGGCTCCCAGCGCACCGGCGGCGCCGGGCGGTGGCGGCGGCCTGCTCGATCAGCTGCGCGGCGGAACTCCACCCGCGCAGCCGCCCGCGGGTCCGCAGGTGCCGCGTTCGCAGTAGCGTCAGCAGGGCCGGGCAACCGGCCCTTCGCTTTTTGGCAAAGTGAATAGTGAAAACGTCGAGGCAAGGGACTGTACGGATGGTTGTTTCGGGTTTTTCCACAGCACGCGGCGCCGGCATTGCAGCCACCCACCGCGCGCCCTCGTCAAATCGTCGGTCGGAGGTTAAAGGTTAGGCCCCATGGCGCGGTACGTCTTCATCACCGGCGGCGTGGTTTCCTCATTGGGCAAGGGTCTGGCGTCAGCGGCGCTTGGCGCGCTGTTGCAGGCGCGCGGCTATCGCGTGCGGCTGCGCAAGCTCGACCCGTATCTCAACGTCGATCCGGGCACCATGTCGCCCTACCAGCACGGCGAGGTGTTCGTCACCGATGACGGCGCCGAAACCGATCTCGACCTCGGCCACTACGAGCGCTTCACCGGCAATCCGGCGAAGCGCCAGGACAACATCACCACCGGCCGCATCTACCAGGAGATCCTGACCAAGGAGCGTCGCGGCGATTATCTCGGCGCCACCATCCAGGTGATCCCGCACGTTACCAACGCGATCAAGGACTTCGTTCGCGACGGCAACGACGGCTACGATTTCGTGCTGGTCGAGATCGGCGGCACCGTCGGCGACATCGAAAGCCTGCCGTTCCTGGAAGCGATCCGCCAGCTCGGCAACGAATTGCCGCGTCAGCATGCGGTCTACATCCATCTGACCCTGATGCCGTTTATTCCGACGTCGGGCGAGCTCAAGACCAAGCCGACGCAGCACTCGGTGCGCGAGTTGCGCGCCATCGGCATTGCCCCCGACATCCTGCTTTGCCGCACCGATCGGCCGATCCCGATCGAGGAGCGACGCAAGCTTGCGTTGTTCTGCAACGTCCGCGAAACCGCGGTGATCGAGGCGCGCGACGTCGACAACATCTACGCCGTGCCGGAGGCCTATTCGGCCGAAGGCCTCGACCGCGAGGTGCTGTCGGCCTTCGGCCTCGATCCCGGCCTGCCGCCCGATCTGGCGCGCTGGCAGCGCATCAACGACCGCATCCGCAATCCGGAGGGCGACGTCACCATCGCCATCGTCGGCAAGTACACCGGCATGAAGGACGCCTACAAATCGCTGATCGAGGCGCTGTCCCACGGCGGCATCGCCAACAAGGTCAAGGTCAAGCTCGACTGGATCGAATCCGAGGTGTTCGAGAAGGAGGACCCGGCGCCGTTCCTCGAGCACGTCAACGGCATCCTGGTGCCGGGCGGCTTCGGCCAGCGCGGCGCCGAAGGCAAGATCCTCGCCGCGCAGTTCGCGCGCGAGCGGCGCGTGCCGTATTTCGGCATCTGTTTCGGCATGCAGATGGCGGTGATCGAGGCGGCGCGCAACCTGCTCGGCATCGGCGAAGCCAACTCGACCGAGTTCGCGCCGACCAAAGAGCCGGTGGTCGGGCTGATGACCGAATGGCTCAAGGGCAACGCGCTGGAAAAGCGCCAGGCCAACGGCGATCTTGGCGGCACCATGCGGCTTGGCGCGTACCCGGCCGCGCTCGAGCGCGGCAGCCGGGTCTCCGATATCTATGGCGCCACCGAAATTTCCGAGCGCCACCGCCACCGCTACGAGGTCAACACCGCCTACAAGGACCGACTGGAGCAGCACGGCATGCGGTTCTGCGGCATGTCGCCGGACGGCGTGCTGCCCGAGATCATCGAATATGCCGACCATCCCTGGTTCATCGGCGTGCAATTCCATCCCGAGCTGAAATCGCGGCCGTTCGAGCCGCACCCGCTGTTCTCCTCGTTCATCGGGGCGGCGGTGGAGCAGAGCCGGCTGGTGTAAGCGCTGACGTCGGCGATTTTGCTTTGCATGCCCGGCCGGTTGCCGGGCATGATCGCCTCAATGTCAGCGATGGAGCACACACCATGATCTACGAGCTTCGCATCTATTCCTGCATTCCGGGCAAGCTGCCGGCGCTGCTCAAGCGCTTCGAGACCAAGACGATCGATATCTGGAAGAAGCACGGCATTCGCCCGACCGGCTTCTGGACCGTGCTGGTCGGCGACGGCAACAACGATCTGCACTATCTGCTCGGCTGGGAATTGCTCGCCGAGCGCGAGCAGAAGTGGACCGCGTTCCAGGCCGATCCCGAGTGGCACAAGGCACGCGACGACAGCGAAAAGGACGGCCTCCTGATCGCCAACATCAAGAGCGCATTTTTGCGGCCGACGCCGTTCTCCGCCATCCGCTGAATTGGGGGGCGGACCGCCGTGGCGCGCGGTCCGACCACCTCGTCCACGCCGCACGCGATCTCGACGCGGCGGCCGCGTTATAGCGCGCGCTCAGATTTGCGGTCGGGGCGCGCAACCGCCATCCGCTTTGCGATGCGCGACCTGAGCCGGGCCCCGGCCATATCGCAGGCGCCCACCGGCATCGGGAAAACTCGATAATTGGGTTGTGAAAACGCCGCTATTGTTCTGATCGTGAACGACAATCCCCGGCCGCGCCGCCTGCCGTTGACCGCCGGGCCCAGGGAACGCATGGTCCGGCCGCGAGGTGCCATGGCTTCCGAACCTGCCAACTCCATCGTCGCTGTCGGTCCGACGCGCTTTGGCAACGCGCTGCCGCTCGCGCTGATCGCCGGCCCCTGCGCGCTGGAAAGCCGGGCGCACGCGCTTGAGATGGCATCGGCGCTGAAGGAGCTTGCGGCGCGGTTGAAGATCGGCCTCGTCTACAAGACCTCGTTCGACAAGGCCAACCGCACCTCGGGGACCGGCGCACGCGGCCTTGGCCTCGATCAGGCGCTGCCGATCTTTGCCGACATCCGCTCGTCCCTCGGCGTGCCGGTGCTGACCGACGTGCACGAGGCCGCGCAATGCGCGCGCGTCGCGGCCGCGGTCGACGTCCTGCAAATTCCAGCCTTCCTGTGCCGGCAGACCGACCTGTTGGTCGCAGCCGCCAAGACCGGCCGCGCCGTCAACGTCAAAAAGGGCCAGTTCCTCGCGCCGCGCGATATGAGCCACGTCGTGGAGAAGCTGACGGGCGCGGGCAACCGCAACGTGCTGGTGACCGAGCGCGGCGTGTCGTTCGGCTACAACACGCTGGTGTCCGACATGCGCGCGCTGCCGATCATGGCGCAGGCGACCGGCGCGCCGGTGATCTTCGATGCCACCCATTCGGTGCAGCAGCCCGGCGGGCAGGGCACCTCGTCAGGCGGCGAGCGCGAGTTCGTGCCGGTGTTGGCGCGCGCCGCGGTCGCGGTCGGGGTCGCCGGCGTGTTCATCGAAACCCATCAGGATCCGGACAGGGCGCCATCTGACGGGCCCAACATGATCCCGCTCAAGGAGCTGGAGGGGCTGCTGCGGCGGTTGCAGGAGCTCGATCGGGTCGCGAAATCGAACAGCTGATGGTTCGGCCATCGGCGGAGAGGCGCCATGCTCATCCAATGGATCGCGGGTTTGCCAGCGTTCCTGGCCTATTTCTGCCTGTCGGTGGTGGCGGTCATTCTCTATCTCGTGATCTACATGGCGATCACGCCGCACCGCGAGTTCGATCTGATCCGAAATGACAAGCCGGGCGCTGCGCTGTCGCTGGGCTTGAGCATGCTGGGCTTCGCGTTGCCGGTGGCGAGCGCCGTGGCGCATGCCGGCGACATCTTCGAATGCGCGATCTGGAGCCTGATCGCGCTCATCGTCCAGATCATCGTCTATTACATCGTTCGGCTGGCGATGCCGGACATATCGCGGCGGATTGCGGCGGGCGAAATGGCCTCTGCGCTCTGGCTCGGTCTTGCCTCGCTCACCGCGGGCCTGCTGAGCGCGGCCTCGATGACCATATGAGGCGGCGATGAAGCGTTCCGCCCAGGTGGCCTTGCTGCTGATGGGAGTGAGCGGCGTCGGCGCGGGCGCCTATGCGCTGACGCCACCGCGCACCAATTGCGTGCCGCAAGGCGCGCCGCCATCGGCGGTCGCGGCCAATCCGGCGGGCGCGCCGGGCGCCGAACCGTGTCCGCCGCGGCGACAGGGCTCGGGCATTGCCAGCGGCCGCAGCCATTTCGGCTCCTGGTCGGGCAGCAGTAGCAGCAGTCGCACCAGCTCGACGACCTGGTCAGGACCGATTTTCGGACGCACCAGCACGTCCACCCCCACGCCCACTGCCGGCCGCGCCACCAGCACGGTCCCCGCCGCCGGCCGCGCCACCAGCGCGGTGCCGGCCACCGGCCGATCCGGGACTTCGTCGGGCGGCGTCACCCATGGCGGTTTTGGCTCGACCGGACACGCCGCGTCGGCCAGCAGCTAGATGCAACGCGTCGCCTGCCAGGAGCGCGCCGACTGGCGTGACACCGCCGAGCGGACCGGGTTCGACTTTCACACCATCGACGGCGCGCGCTACTGGGACGAACGCGCCTATTATCGCTTCACGCTGGCCGAGATCGAGCGCGACCTCGAGGCACCGACCGGCGAGCTCGAGGCCATGTGCCGGGAGCTGGTGGCGCGCGCCATCGCCGACGAGCGCATGATGAAAATCCTGCGCATCCCGGTGCCGTACTGGAACTGGATTGCGACCAGCTTCAAGCGCGGCGATCCGAGTCTCTACGGCCGCTTCGACCTGCGCTATGACGGGCAGGGCCCGGCGAAGCTTCTGGAATACAACGCCGATACGCCGACCGCGGTGTTCGAGACCGGCGTGTTCCAATGGCAATGGCTGGAGGATGGCATCGCGCGCGGTGTCCTGCCGAAGGACGCCGATCAGTACAATTCACTGCACGAGCGGCTGATCGAAGGCTGGAAGCAGATCGGTCCGGGAAAAGCCGGCGGCCGGCGCCTGCATCTCGCCGGTCAGCTCGACAGTCGCGGAAGACCTCGGCACGCTGAATTATCTCGCCGATTGCGCGCAGCAGGCCGGTCTGCAGACCACCGTCATGACCATGGATGACATCGGCCGGCAGGCGCGCGGCGGTTTTGTCGATGCCGGCAACGCGCCGATCGATCTGATGTTCAAGCTCTACCCCTGGGAGTGGATGATGCGCGAGGCGTTCGGGCCGGCGCTACCCGGCGCGCCGACGCAATTCGTCGAGCCGCCGTGGAAGGCGGTGCTGTCGAACAAGGGCATCCTGCCGCTGCTGTGGGCGATGTTCCCGAACCATCCGAACCTGCTGCCGGCCTATTTCGACGAAGACGACAAGGCGGCCGAACTTGGAACGAGCTATGCGCGCAAGCCGCTCTATTCGCGCGAGGGCGCCAACATCGAGTTGATCGCAGACGGCAAGCCGGTCGATCGCGACGACGGTCCGTATGGCGCCGAGGGCTATGTGCGCCAGGCGATCGCGCCGCTACCGCAATTCGACGGCAATCACACCGTGCTCGGGTCCTGGTTCGCGGCCGGCGCGCCGTGCGGGCTTTCGGTGCGCGAGGACGCAAGCCCGATCACCAAGAACACATCGCGCTTTTTGCCGCACGCCATCATCGGATAGCTGCGTTGCGCCATTGGCCGTTGCGGCGCGCGCCCTGCTATTGTCCAAAGCGCCGGCCGGACCAACGCAGCGAGCCCCGCCATCCCGCCCGTCCTGAAAATCGTCACCCTGGTGGTGTTCGCGCAGACCCTGTTCACGCGCGCGGTCGATCCGGTCATCCCGATGATCGCCGCCGACCTCGCGATCGACGTCAACACCGTCGCGCTGCTGTCGACCGCGTTCACGTTGCCCTATGCGCTGGTGCAGCCGGCGCTTGGCGTCGCCGGCGATTTCTTCGGCAAGATCCGGCTGATGAACCTGTGCGTGCTGGTGGTGGCGATCTCGGCGCTGATCTGCGCGCTTGCGACCAGCTTCTCGCTGCTGGTCGCAATGCGCGTGCTGTCCGGCATCGTGGCCGGCGGGGTGTTCCCGGTCGCCATGGCGCTGCTCGGCGATCTCGTGCCGATCAACCAGCGTCAGGTCGCGATCGCCCGCCTGCTCGGCGTGGCGCTCACCGCCAACGTGCTGGGCGCCTCGATCGCCGGAATCATCGGCGACCTGCTGGGCTGGCGCGGCGTGTTCGCCGTGCTGGGCTCGTTCTCGCTGATCGCCGCCGTCATGGCGTTCTGGTCGTTCCGCAACCTCACCCTTGCCACGCCGCAAGCCTTCAGCCGCGCCGCCGTGATCGCCAATTTCCGCGGTGTGTTGGCCGACCCACGCGCCAAGATTTGCTTCATCTCGGTGTTCCTCGAAGCGATCTTCATCCAGGGGCTGTTTCCTTATGTCGCGATCCTGTTAAGCGACCGCGGCGAGACCCGCGCCTCGATCGCGGGCCTGCTGATCGCCTGCTTTGCCCTGGGCGGCGTCTGCTATTCGCTGGTCGTGCCATATATCGCCAACCGCGTGCCGCAGCCGCGCCTGATGCTGGGCGGCGGCGCGATCGCAGCGGTATCGCTTGCGCTGGTGGCGCTGCATCTGCCGTGGCAGGCGCAGATCGCGGTTTATGGCGCCTTCGGTCTCGGCTTCTATCTGTTGCATTCGTGCATCCAAGTGCACGTCACCGATCTGTCGCACACCGCGCGCGGCGCGGCGGCCTCGCTGCATTCCTCGGCATTCTATCTCGGCCAGGCGATCGGCCCGGTGATCTACGGCGTTGGCTTTGCCCATGGCGGAGCGGAGCCAACGATCCTCGCCGGCGCGCTGGTCGTTCTCGGCGTCGGCATCGTGTGTGCGCGGCTCCTGCGCCGCCCGACCTGAGCGATGAACCGCACCATTAACATCGTGTGCTTTCTGATCTTCGCCTCGGCGTTGTCGGTTCGCGCCATCGACCCGGTGGTGCCGCAAATCGCGGCCGACTTCGGCGTCACGCCCAACACCGCGGCCATGCTCGGCGCGGCGTTCGCGGCCTACGGCTTCGTCCAGCCTGTGCTCGGGCCGGTGGCTGATGCCATCAGCAAGCCGCGGGTGATGATCGCGTGCCTTCTGCTGCTCGCGGTATCGTGCCTGCTGTCGGCGGTGGTGACGAATTTCTGGCTGCTGTTCGCGCTGCGGGTGCTGGGCGGCGCGGCCTGCGGCGGCAGCTTCCCGATCGGCATGGCGATGATCGGCGACCTCGTGCCGCTGTCGCAGCGCCAGGTGATGATCGGCCGGCTGCTCAGCGCCACCATCGCCGGCAATCTGCTGGGCGCGGCCGCCGCCGGTATCGTCGCCGACATCGTCCATTGGCGCGGCATGTTCTTCATCCTCGGCGCGATCAGCATTCTGGCGCTGGTGATCGGCACGTTCGGCCTGCGCGGCCTGCCGATCCCGCCGCCGCAGCCGCTTGACGTGCGTTCGGTGCTTAAGCGCAACCGCAGCATCTTCGCGATCCGGGCGGCCCGCATCTGCTACGCGACGGTGGCGCTCGAGGCGCTGTTTCTCTTCGGCATCTTCCCCTATGTCGCCGTGCTGTTGCAGGCCGGCGGCGAGCCGCGCGCCTCGATCGCGGGCCTGGTGATCGCGGCCTTCGCGGTCGGCGGCATGGCGTATTCGCTGAGCGTGCGGCCGCTGCTGCGATGGTTCAGCCAAAAGCAAATGATGATCGCCGGAGGCGCGCTCGCAGCCGCCGGCCTGTTCGCGGTCGCCCCGGTGCCGGCCTGGCCGCTGCAGGCCTTGGCGTTTGGCGCCATGGGTTGCGGCTTCTACATGCTGCACGCCAGCATCCAGGTCTATGTTATCGAATTCGCCCCAGCCGCCCGCAGCTCGGCGGTCGCCTTCCATACGTTCTCGTTCTTCATCGGCGCCGGCATCAGTCCGATCCTCTATGGCGTCGGGATCGAGCGGCTCGGCACTTTCATCACGCTGTCAATCGCAGGCGTCGGCATGGCTGTGCTCGGCGCGGTCAGCGCTCAGCTTCTGGTCAAGCACCGGCCGGCGTGATCTAGCGTGGCGCGGCGCCGCAGCGCGGGTGCAGCCGTCCGCCGTCGGCCACCGCCATGATCACGGCAATCTCGTCGGGCCGCGGTGCGTCGGGCACGGATACCGTCACCGTGTCGAAATGATCGAACGACCAGGGATCGTCCTTGTGGCCGAGCGGCACATCGAGGTCGGTCCCGGCGGCCGCCACTTTCACATTGGACGGAATGACAGCCTTGCCGCCGCCAACCGCGGCGCGCATCGGTTTGCCCAGCATCGGATGGATGCAGGCAGCGCCATGCTCGAACTCACCATTGACGCCCACGATCGCACCCTTGCCATAGGAGATTGCGCCATGCGGCAAGAGCCGCACCAGATCGGGCATCATCTGTTCGCCGAGCGCGCGGCCGGCTTCGAACAACTCCGTGAGATCCTCGACGTAGCGGCCGGCGAACGGATTGCGGATCACTGCCACGGCCACGGCGCGCGTCACCGGACGGGCGGCCGGCTGCTCCAATTCCGATGTAAGCGTGTCGCGCCACAGCAACGATTTCCGAATGTGCAGCATGGTCGCTCGCAGTTGTTGGCGTCAGGCGCGGCCGCGGTAGGGCGAAACGCCGGGGTCCGGCAGCCAGACGCCCTTGGGCAGCCGGCCGGCCTGCCAGAACACGTCGATCGGGATACCGCCGCGCGGATACCAATAGCCGCCGATCCGCAACCACTTCGGCTTGAGCACAGCAGCCACCCGCTTGCCGATGCCGATGGTGCAATCCTCGTGGAACGCCGCGGTGTTGCGGAAGCTGCCGAGATAGAGCTTCAGCGATTTCAACTCCAGGAGCCAGCGGCCCGGCGCGTAGTCGATGACGAAATGCGCGAAGTCCGGCTGGCCGGTGACCGGGCAGAGGCACGTGAACTCCGGGCAGGTGAAGCGCGCCACATAATCGGTGTCGGGATGCGGGTTCGGGACGCGGTCGAGGCTCGCCTGATCGGGCGAAGCGGGCAGCGTGCTTGGCTTGCCCAGATGTTTCAACGAATTCGGCCGGCGTCCCATGATGCGCTTTCCAGCACCTAAGCCGATGGAATGAGTAACCAATTGGTGGATGGGGGCAAGCGATTCCGTGAACTCACCGTAACGCTGCCGCTACCAACGTCAGGTACGATTTACGCTCCGCAAGACAGAGTGCAGGCCATGCCGATTATTGCCCTCATTCTCAGCACCTTGGTGTTTTGGCTGCTGTATTGGTTCATCCGTATGGGCGGACTGGACCACCTGCGCGAGCGGTCCGCCCAGCGCAAAGAAGAAGCCCGCCGACAGGCCGCTCCGCGAGGCGGCGCGCCTTGCGCCGCTGCGTGCCATCGATGACCCGCGCGACGCGGCTGCAATTTTGATGCTGCTGGTGGCCCGCGCCGACGGCGACCCAACCCGCGAGCAGATCGCGGCAGTCGAGAATATCCTGCGTTCCATGTTCGGGTTCGAACGAGAGCTGACCGAACGCATGACGCAAGCGCGGTTCATCGCCAGACAGACGGATAGTTTCGAGCAGGCGGCCGCGGTCTTTGCCGCGCTGTTCAAGCAGCGGCTGACGAGCGACGAGCGCCAGCAGCTCGTCGATATGCTCGAGGAGGTCGCGCGCCACGAGGGCCCATCGGAAATCCAGATGCAGGCGATCAGCGCGTTTCAGGCCGATGATCGGGCTGGTGCCGGCCACCTGACGCCGTTCCGTATGCGAAATCGCGTCTTCCACAAGGCATGACAAGAGCAAGGCCGATCAGGTAGAAGCCCGCTCAACGCCGGGAGCTACCATGACCGCCATCACCGACATCATCGGCCGCGAAGTGCTGGACAGCCGCGGCAACCCGACCGTCGAGGTCGAGGTGCAGCTCGCCGACGGCGCGCGCGGGCGGGCGGCGGTGCCATCGGGCGCCTCGACCGGCGCGCACGAGGCGGTGGAATTGCGCGACGGCGACAAGTCACGCTACCTCGGCAAGGGCGTGCAGAAGGCGGTCGCCGCCGTCGAAGGCGAGATTTTCGACGCCATCGGCGGCATGGACGCGGAGGGGCAGGGCAAGATCGACGAGACGTTGATTGCGCTCGACGGCACGCCCAACAAGGCGAGGCTCGGCGCGAACGCGATCCTTGGCGTCTCGCTGGCCGTCGCCAAGGCCGCGGCGATCGCCAACAAGCTGCCGCTCTACCGCTATGTCGGCGGCACGCAGGCTCGCGTGCTGCCGGTGCCGATGATGAACATCGTCAACGGCGGCGTGCATGCCGACAACCCGATCGATTTCCAGGAGTTCATGATCATGCCGGTCGGCGCGCCGACCTTCGCCGAGGGGCTGCGGATCGGCGTCGAGGTGTTCCAGACGCTGAAGAAGGCGCTGCATGACCAGGGCCTCAACACCAACGTCGGCGACGAGGGCGGCTTTGCGCCGAACCTCAAGTCCGCCGAGGAGGCGCTCGGCTTGGTGATGAAGGCGATCGAGACCGCCGGCTACAAGCCCGGCGAGGACGTCGTGCTGGCGCTCGATCCGGCTTCAACCGAATTCTTCAAGAACGGCGCCTATGTCTACGAGGGCGAAGGCAAGACCCGCTCCAAGGAGCAGCAGGCGAAATATCTGGCCGAGCTGGTGTCACGCTACCCGATCGCCTCGATCGAGGACGGCATGGCGGAGGACGATTTCGAAGGCTGGAAGCTGCGTCACCGACCTGATCGGCAAGAAATGCCAGCTGGTCGGCGACGATCTGATGGTGACCAACGTCAAGCGCCTGACCGAGTGCATCGACAAGGGCATCGCCAATTCGATCCTGGTCAAGGTCAACCAGATCGGCACGCTGACCGAGGCCCTGGCCGCGGTCGAAACCGCCCACAAGGCCGGCTACACCGCGGTGATGTCGCATCGCTCGGGCGAGACCGAGGACGCCACCATCGCCGACCTCGCGGTCGCCACCAATTGCGGGCAGATCAAGACCGGCTCGGTCGCGCGCTCCGACCGCACCGCGAAATACAATCAGCTGCTGCGCATCGAGCAGGAGCTTGGCCCGCAGGCCAAGTATCTCGGGCGCGCGGCTTTGAAGGCGCTGCGTTAACTGGTGTTCGGCGCCTCTAAGTTGGGACGCCGCGCTGGGCATCGGCATCATGCCGGCCATGCCGGCGGATGGGTGCCGAGCGGAACCGAAGGCCGCTCCCAGCGCGTCGGCGTCTCCGACATGATCGCGGAATGGCGCACCGCGGTCAGCGCGCCGAAGCCCGAGGGTACGTCCTCCAGGCAATCGCGCACATCGTCGATCGCCGGGTCCGGCAACGCCAGGCCGCCGTCGACGCGGCCCAGGTTGCGGAACCAGTGGCCGGTCTGCGCCAGCGAGCAGCGCACGTGCCAACTGCCGCCCTGTGTGGCGCGGCGGTGCAGCGCGGTCATGGCGCCGAGCGCCATCAGATAACCGGTGGCATGGTCGAGCGCCTGGTTGGGCAGCGGCAGCGGCTTGTCGGAGCGAGCCGCCTCCGCCTCGGCGACGTTGAGCCCGTTGGCGTTCTGCACCAGCGAGTCGAAGCCGCGACGGCCGGCCCAGGGCCCGTCATAGCCGTAGGCGCAGAGCGACACGCAGACGATGCCAGGGCGCAGGCGCGCCGCATCGGCTGCGCCAAAGCCATATTGGGCGATCGCGCCCGGCCGGTAGCCTTGGACGAAGATGTCGGCGCTGCGCAGCAGGTCGGTGAGCCGCTCGCGGGCCGTGGCTTCGCGCAGGTCAAGATGCGCCGAAAGCTTGCCGCGCCCGGTGTCGATCACCAGATCGGGCAGCGCCGGCAGGTGCGGCGCGATGACATTGAGGACGTCGGCACCGTGGGCCGCAAGCGTGCGGCCGCACACTGGGCCGGCAATCACCCGGGTAATGTCCAGCACCTTGACGCCGGACAGCGGCCGGTCGCCCTCGGGTAGGGGCTGCGCCGGCGCGTCACCGATCCGCTCGATCGAGAACAACGGCTGGCGCGCCACCGCCTGGCCCTGGGGATGGGCGTCCCATTCGGCGAATGAGCGCGTCGCGGTGATGACCAGGCCGGCGGCGGCCGCCGCATCCTCGAGCTTGAAGGCGGTCCAGCTTTCGAGCGCACGCTGCACCGAGGCGCGGTCATACTCGGCCTGAAGCAGCTTCAGCGTTCCGGCGCAGTGGTGCGGCAGATTGGTGTGCAGACGGACCCAGCGCCCGTCGCCGCAGCGATAGAGGCCCACGACCTTGTCGCGGTGCTCCCGCGCGCGCTTGTTGTCGACGCACAAATAGCGCTCGCTGCGGCATTCGACGCCGGCGTGGCGCATGTCGACGCTGACCCGCTGCCGCCGCCCGGCGCGCAACCGCCAGAGCTCGTTGGCGGCGAGCGCCGAGGCGGCGACGCTCGCCTGCGCCGCGGTGCCGACCGCAAACGATGACGGCAGCACCGGCTCCGCGCCGGTCAGCGTGATGGCCTCCAGCGCGTCGGCCGGTTGGCCGGCCATCCGCCAGAGATCGGCAAGAACTGTCTTTGTTGAGGGCGCGCTCATACTCCACCGTCACATCAAAAGCTGATCATAAGCCATTCAAGGCTGTTGAAGTATCGGCTGATGGCGGGATCGGCCTGGCGGACCTCCAGGAGGCTTGCGGTAACGCCCCCTTAACGCGGATCACCGCATTTTGCCGGCATGGTCTCGCGGCGAAAGCTTCATCTCTTTCTGTCCACGCTCGGTCTTTATGTCGGCTGTGCGCTGGTGATCGGCTATTTCGGCGTCAACGCCTACACCGGCAATCACGGGCTGCGGGCCAAGCAGGACCTCGACCAGCAGTTTGCTGCGCTGAGTGAAGAGCTCGACCAGCTCAAGCAGCAGCGCGCCGAATGGCAGCGCCGGGTCAAGCTGCTCAAATCCGAGAGCATCGATCCCGACACGCTCGATGAGCGCGCGCGGGTCGTGCTCAACTATCTCGACCCGCGCGAACTGACGCAGATGCTCAAGCGCCCCTGACGGGCGCCTGGCTGCACCGCCGGGAACCATCCCCAAGCTGTTCCTTTTCCTTGGCCGTTCGCATTTCCGGTCAAGCGCTTGCCCGGCATGCCGAGGCCGCCGCAATGCGGTGGCATCGGCTTTCGCCAGGCGGCGATTTACGCTATTGGGTTGAACGACCGTCGATCGACGGCGACTTAAGCCCTGAGGAGAGCCATGGCCGTCGCCACTGACAAGGCGCAGCCTGCCGCTGCGCGCCGCCCGTCCCCTGACCGGACGGACGCGCCAGCCGAGCTCACCAAGGAGCAGGAACTCGCCGCCTACCGCGACATGCTGCTGATCCGCCGGTTCGAGGAAAAGGCCGGCCAGATGTACGGCATGGGCCTGATCGGCGGCTTCTGCCATCTCTACATCGGCCAGGAGGCGGTGGTGGTCGGCATGCAGATGGCGCTCAAGCCGGGCGACCAGGTGATCACCGGCTATCGCGATCACGGCCACATGCTGGCCTGCGGCATGGATCCCAAGGGTGTCATGGCCGAGCTCACCGGGCGCACCCACGGCTATTCCAAGGGCAAGGGCGGCTCGATGCACATGTTCTCCGCCGAGAAGGGCTTCTTCGGCGGCCACGGCATCGTCGCAGCCCAGGTGCCGCTCGGCACCGGCCTCGCTTTCGCCAACAAGTACCGCGGCAACGACCAGGTTTCGCTGACCTATTTCGGTGACGGCGCGGCCAACCAGGGCCAGGTCTACGAAAGCTTCAACATGGCGAAGCTCTGGAGCCTGCCGGTGATCTACGTCATCGAGAACAACCAATACGCCATGGGGACCTCGCTCAAGCGCGCCTCGGCCACCACCGATCTGTGGAATCGCGGCGCGGCCCACGACATTCCGGGCGAGCAGGTCGACGGCATGGACGTGCGCGCCGTGAAGGCCGCTGCCGACAAGGCCGTAAGGTGGTGCCGCGACGGCAACGGGCCGATCATTCTGGAGATGCTGACCTACCGCTACCGCGGCCATTCCATGTCGGACCCGGCCAAGTATCGCACCCGCGAGGAGGTCGAGAAGGTGCGCCACGAGCACGATCCGATCGAGCAGGTGCGGCAGCGGCTGATCGAGAAGAAATGGGCGAGCGAGGACGAACTCAAGAAGATCGACGGCAAGGTGCGCGAGACGGTCAACGAGGCGGCCGAGTTTGCCACCAACGATCCCGAGCCTGACGCCTCCGAGCTCTACACCGACATCACCGCGTAGGCCATGATCCGGAAAAGTGGCTACCGGTGTTCGGAAAGATCGTGACCAGATCCAAAGTGGTGCGTTGAGGACCCTCGTTCGATGCCGATCCAAGTGCTGATGCCAGCCCTCTCGCCCACGATGGAGAAGGGCAATCTCGCCAAGTGGCTCAAGAAGGAGGGCGATGCCGTCAAATCCGGCGACGTGATCGCCGAGATCGAGACCGACAAGGCCACCATGGAGGTCGAGGCGGTCGACGAAGGCACGCTCGGCAAGATTTTGATTCCGGAAGGCACCGCCGACGTCGCGGTCAACACGCCGATCGCCGTGATCCTGGCCGAAGGCGAAAGCGGCGACGGCACGCTCGACGTCAAGCCGGCGCCGGCTGCCAAGAAGGCCGATGGTGCCGCGCCGCCGCTGCGCCCAAATCTGACGCGTCCAAATCTGACGCGCCCAAGCCTGCGGCGTCCAAATCTGACGCCCCCAAGCCCGCGGCCGAGGCGCCGCGCGCGCAGGTCCAGCCCGATCCCGATCTGCCCGAGGGCACCGAGATGGTGACCATGACGGTGCGCGAGGCGCTGCGCGACGCCATGGCGGAGGAAATGCGCCGCGACCAAACCGTGTTCGTGATGGGCGAGGAGGTCGCGGAATACCAGGGCGCCTACAAGGTCACCCAGGGGCTGTTGCAGGAGTTCGGCGCGCAGCGCGTCGTCGACACGCCGATCACCGAGCACGGCTTTGCGGGTCTCGGCGTCGGCGCGGCGCTGGCGGGGCTGAAACCCATCGTCGAGTTCATGACCTTCAACTTCGCCATGCAGGCGATGGATCAGCTGATCAACTCGGCGGCCAAGACCCGTTACATGTCGGGCGGCCAGATCAGCTCCTCGATCGTGTTCCGCGGGCCGAATGGTGCGGCCGCCCGGGTCGCCGCCCAGCACAGCCAGGATTATTCGGCTTGGTATTCGCACATCCCGGGTCTGAAGGTGATCGCGCCTTACACCGCAAGCGACGCCAAGGGCCTGCTCAAGGCGGCGATCCGCGAGCCCAATCCGGTGATCTTCCTCGAAAACGAAATCCTCTATGGCCAGAGCTTTCCGGTGCCTAAGCTCGACGACTTCGTGCTGCCGATCGGCAAGGCGCGGATCGCGCGCGCCGGCCGCGACGTGACCATCGTGTCGTTCTCCATGGGCATGTCCTACGCGCTGAAAGCCGCCGACGAGCTTGCCAAAGATAACATCGACGCCGAGGTGATCGATTTGCGAACGCTGCGCCCGATGGACACCGACACGATCATCGAGTTGGTCAAAAAGACCGGCCGCATCGTCACGGTGGAGGAGGGCTGGCCGCAGGCCGGCATCGGCGCCGAAATCGCCGCGCGCGTGGTGGCGGGCGCGTTCGATTATCTGGACGCCCCGGTCGCGCGGGTGTCCGGCAAGGACGTGCCGATGCCTTATGCGGCAAACCTGGAAAAGCTTGCGCTGCCTTCGGTCGCCGAGGTGGTCGAGGCGGCGAAAGCGGTCTGCTACCGGTAGCGCTCATGGCCAATGGCGACGACGATCCGCGGGTCTATCAGGCGCTGGCGCTGCCGAACGAGGCGCTGGAGGACGGCGGCGCCGAAATCCTGCGCGCCGGCATCATCAAGGACGAGCTCTATGTCACGGCGCGGCCCGCCTTCAAGGCGCCGGCGCAATGGGGCGAGGTGCTGGCGGAGGTGGCGCGCCGGCTGGGCGCGATCTACGCGGCGCACAACGCCGGCCTGAGCAAACAGGACGCCACCGTCCAGATCGCCGAAGCCTTCGCCGCCGAAATGGGCGCCCGGCCGGTCAAGGCCGCGACCGCCAGGCCGCGACGCGCCGCCACGAAACCCGCCCGCAAGAAGCGCTGACGCCCATGCCGATCAACATCCTCATGCCGGCGCTGTCGCCCACCATGGAAAAGGGCAACCTTGCGAAGTGGCTCAAGAAGGAGGGCGACGCGGTCAAATCCGGCGACGTGATCGCCGAGATCGAGACCGACAAGGCCACCATGGAGGTCGAGGCGGTCGACGAGGGCACGCTCGCCAAGATCGTGGTGCCGGAGGGCACCGCCGACGTGCCGGTCAACCAGGTGATCGCCGTGCTGGCGGGCGAGGGCGAGGACGTCAAAGCCGCAGCCGCCGGCGCGGGCAAGGGAGCGCCTGCGCCAACAAAACCAGCCGTCTCCGCTGCCCCCTCACCCCAACCCTCTCCCCAACGGGGAGACGGAGCAGGCGCTGCCGTGCAGCAAGCACAGCGCCCCACCGCTTCCCAGGGGGGAGAGGTCGCCGCGCGCAGCGCGGCGGTTGAGGCGGCAAGAGCGCCTGCGAACAGAACGTTTTCCTCACCACTCGCGCGGCGGCTTGCGAAAGAAGCCGGCATCGACATCGGTCGAATCCAAGGATCGGGGCCGCACGGCCGCGTCATCGCTCGCGACGTGGATGCCGCCAAGTCGGGCAAGGGCCTGCGCGCGGCCGGCGCGCCGGCAGCGGCGGCACCCCCGGTCGCGCCGTCGATGTCGGACCAGCAGGTCCGTGCGCTATTCGCGGAGGGCAGCTACGAGGTGGTGCCGCACGACGGCATGCGCCGCACCATCGCGCAGCGACTCACACAGTCGACCCAGACCATCCCGCATTTCTATCTGACGATCGACTGCAACGTCGGCAAGCTGCTCGCCGCTCGCGAAGAGATCAACGCGGCCGCCCCCAAGGGTAAGGACGGCAAGCCGGCGTACAAGCTTTCGGTCAACGACTTCGTGCTGAAGGCGCTGGCGCTGGCGCTGCAGCGGGTGCCCGACGCCAATGTGAGCTGGACCGACGGCGCCATGCTCAAGCACAAGCATTCCGACATCGGCGTCGCGGTCGCGCTGCCGGGCGGCCTGATCACGCCGATTGTGCGGAATTGCGAAAGCAAATCGCTCTCCACCATCTCCAACGAGATGAAGGACCTTGCGGCGCGGGCCCGCGCGCGCAAGCTCAAGCCGAACGAGTACCAGGGCGGCACCTCGGCGGTGTCGAACCTCGGCATGTATGGCATCAAGGACTTCACCGCGGTGATCAATCCGCCGCACGCCACCATCTTGGCGGTCGGCGCCGGCGAGGAGCGGGCGGTGGTGAACAACGGCAAGATCGAGGCCGCGCACGTCATGAGCGTGACGCTGTCCTGCGATCATCGCGCGGTCGACGGCGCGCTCGGCGCCGAGCTGATCGGCGCGTTCAAGGCGCTGATCGAGAACCCGGTGATGATGGTGGTGTGATGCCCACCGCCAGTGCGCAAGTGGCTGACCGGGTTGCAGGGACACGCGATTCAAGGCGCTGATGGTTTGACGGTCGGCCTTGGCGACAACACGAGGAGGCGACGATGACCAGGACAAGGCGCGACGTTCTCAAGAATGCAGCCGCCATCAGCGGCGTCGTGCTGGTCCCCGGCGTGCTTCGCGCGCAAACGCAATTCCCCTCGCGCACCGTCCGCGTCATCGTGCCATTCCCGGCCGGCGCCACCACCGACATGCTGGCGCGGCTGATCGCCAACCGGCTCGGCGAAACCATGGGCCAGAGCGTCGTGATCGAGAATGTCGGCGGCGGTGGCGGGTCGATCGGCGCCGACCAGGTCGCCAAGGCCGCGCCCGACGGGCATACGCTGTTGTTCGGCAACATCACCTTCAGCACCACCACGGCATCGCTGATGTTCGCCGGCAAGGCGCGTCACACCTTCGACGACTTCGTGCCGGTGTCGGTTGGCGCGTATGTGCCGCTGCTGTTCCTCGCGCACAATTCGGTGCCGGCAAACGATCTGAGGGAATTCGTCGAATACGCCAGGCGCTCCGAGAAGCCGCTGTTCTACGGCTCGACCGGGCCGGGCAGCATCCTGCATCTGCTTGCCGAGGTGCTGAAACGCGACACCGGCATCAAGCTGGATCACGTGCCGTTCCGCGGCGCGGCGCCGCTGGTGACCGAACTATTGTCGGGCCGCATCCAATTCGGCGGCGATCAGCTTTCGAGCTCGCTCGAACGGGTGCGCTCGGGCCAGCTCAAGGCGCTTGCGGTCGCGACCAAATCGACCGCGCTGCCGAACGTGCCGACGGTGCGCGAGCTCGGCCTGCCGAACCTCGAATTGCAAGGCTGGAACGGGTTCCTCGCTCCGAAAGACACGCCGCAGCCGGTGCTGGCACGGCTGCAGCAGGAGATCGCAGCGGCGGTGCAGCATCCCGACGTCAACAAGCGCATGATCGACGTCGGCGCCGAACCCTCCGGCTCGACCCAGGCCGAGATGCGCGCCATGCTGCAAAAGCAGATTTCGCAGGTGAAGCCGGTGGTCGAGGAGCTCAAGCTGCTGGTGGAATGACGGCGGCCGGCCGCCGCCCTGCAAGGATGGCTGGCGCACCATGGTCTTCGCCTTGCCCGCCACGCTGATCGTTTCGCTGGTGGTGGCGCTGCTCGCGGCGCTCCAGCTCGGCGACTTCTTTCGCGCCGGCGATGAATTGTTGGCGGTGCTCATTTCGGTTGCAGGCTTCGCGGTGCTGTCGATCACGGTCCTTGCCACGGGCTACCGGCTCGCCAACCGGCCGCGAACACTCAGTGCGATCGCCGGAGGGCTGGCCCTCGCGGCGACCGCCTTGGCGCTGTGGCCCGGCACCGCCGAGCGCATCGTCGCGCGCTCGGGCGCGCCTTTGCCGGCAGGATTCGAACGATCCGCCATCGCTCTGGAGCTGCTGGTGCCGGCGCTGCTCGCGGTCCTGGTGCAATGGGGTCTGGTCCGGCGGCGCTTCTTGCGCGCGACCGGCGCCGACGATCTGACGCTCTGGCCGTGGCTCACCACCGCGGCGGCCGGGCTCGCCATCCTCAATCCGATCGGGCTGGCATTGGTCTGGATGGCGCTGAAAGCGCCTTCGGCCGACGCCTTGAAGGACGTCGCCACGACGGTGACCGCCGCAGGCGCAGCCGTGTTGGTCGTGATGGGCGCCATCGAATGCTATATCAGGGGCCGCAGGCGCAGCCGCGATCGATGGGAGCCAAGCCTGAATGAGTGAGACCTCCGAATCTCGCGAATCCCGCGTTCGGACCGCGATCCTGATCTATTTTCCGATGTTCATCGCGGCGCTTTCGCTGCTGACCTCGATCTACAATGGCTACCTCAACGGCAAGTTCGTCGACTTCATCCAGCGCAACACCGGCCGGACCGAGTATCTGCGGACCTGCAAGGAGGTCATCGATGCCTATTTTCAGGCCAAAATACGGATCGGCATGGTCAATGGCGCGGGCCCGCAAGCCGCCGCATCGGCGCAGACCGAGGCGGTTAATGCGGTGGCGAAGATCGGCGCGCTCGGCACCTATCTCGCCAACTTGCGCGACGAGGCGGCGCGCGAGCGCTATAGCGATTTCACGGCGACCCTCGACGCGATCGCGCGCGACGCCGCGCGGTTGCCGCCGGCCGAGCTCAACAAGCGGTACGAGGCAGCCGACCGCAAATTTTCCGAGATGAACGCGGATTGCATCCGATCCGCCAAGGACCTCCCGCTCTAGGCGGGCATGAACGGAACGCACAGCATGGCCGACACAAATTTCGACGTCATCATCATCGGCTCGGGCCCGGGCGGCTATGTCACGGCAATCCGTGCGGCGCAGCTCGGCTTCAAGACCGCGATCGTCGAGCGCGACTATCTCGGCGGCATCTGCTCGAACTGGGGCTGCATTCCGACCAAGGCGCTGCTGCGCTCGGCCGAGATCTTCCAGCACATGCAGCACGCCAAGGACTTCGGGCTGAAGGCCGACAACGTCGGCTTCGACGCCGCGGCCATCATCAAGCGCTCGCGCGGCGTCGCCGGCCGGATGAATTCGGGCGTGACGTTTCTGATGAAGAAGAACAAGGTTTCGGTGATCTGGGGCGAAGCCGTGATCGACGCGCCCGGCAAGATCACCGTCAAGGCCAGCAAAAGCCCGGCGCCGAAAGACGCGCTGCCGCCCGGCGCCTACCAGGCCAAGCACATCATCCTCGCCACCGGCGCGCGGCCGCGCGTGCTGCCCGGCCTCGAGCCCGACAAGAAGCTGGTCTGGACCTATTTCGAGGCCATGAACCCGGACCGCATGCCGGCGTCGCTGCTTGTCGTCGGCTCCGGCGCGATCGGCATCGAGTTCGCTTCGTTCTATCGCGCACTTGGCGCCGAAGTCACCGTGGTCGAGGTGCTGCCGCAAATCCTGCCGGTCGAGGACGCCGAGGTCGCAGCCTTCGCCCGCAAGGCGTTCGAGAAACAGGGCATGAAGATCGTCACCGGCGCCAAGGTGACCAAGCTCGACAAGCAGGCCGACAGCGTGACCGCCACCATCGACGACGGCAAGGGCGGCACCCAGACGCTCACCGTCGATCGCGTCATTGCCGCCGTCGGCGTCACCGGCAACATCGAGAATCTCGGCCTCGAAAAGCTCGGCGTGAAGACCGAGCGCGGCACCATCGTGATCGACGGCCTCTGCCGCACCAACGTGCCGGGCATCTACGCCATCGGCGACGTCGCCGGGCCGCCGATGCTGGCGCACAAGGCCGAGCATGAGGGCGTGATCTGCATCGAGGCCATCAAGGGCCTGCATCCGCATCCGATGGACAAGCGGCTGATTCCGGGCTGCACCTATTGTTCGCCGCAGGTCGCCTCGGTCGGCCTGACCGAGCAGGCAGCCAAGGAGCAGAAGCGCGAGGTCCGCGTCGGCCGCTTCCCGTTCGTCGGCAACGGCAAGGCGGTCGCGCTCGGCGAGGACCAGGGCTTGACCAAGGTGGTGTTCGACAAGAACACCGGCCAGTTGCTCGGCGCCCACATGGTCGGGCCGGAGGTGACCGAGCTGATCCAGGGCTATGTGGTGGCGATGAATCTCGAGACCACCGAAGCCGAGCTGATGCACACCATCTTCCCGCATCCGACATTGTCGGAGACGATGAAGGAGGCGGTGCTCGACGCCTACGGCCGCGTGCTGAACATGTAGGAGGGCAATCATGGCACGACCTTACCGCGCCGAGCACGTCGGCAGCTTTCCGCGGCCGCGCGCACTGATCGAGGCTCGCGAGCAGCACACCGCCGGCAAAATTTCCGCGGACGCGCTGCGGGAGGCGGAAGACGCCGCGATCCGGCCGATCATCGCCATGCAGGAGCGCGTCGGGATCGGCGCGCTCACCGATGGCGAGTTCCGCCGCGCCTCCTGGCGCGACGCGCCGTTCGAGCATCTCGACGGCTTCACCAAGGAGCGCAACGAGACCGATTTCACCTTCCGTCTGTTCGACGGCTCGACCCGCAAGGCCGGTCCGGTGCCGAGCGTGACCGGCAAGGTGCGCCGCCGCGAGCCGATGACGGCCGACCATTTCTCGCAGCTTGCGGCGATGACCAAGCACCCGATCAAGGCCAATCTGCCGACGCCGTCGGTGACGCATTTCTTCCGCGGCCGCGCCTCTATCGATCCGAAGATCTATGCCGACGTCAACGCGCTGATGGCCGATGTCACGCGCGCCTACCGCGAGGAGGTGGCTGACCTCGCGGCACGCGGCTGCACCTATTTGCAGATGGACGAGGTGCCGCTCGCCGTGATCTGCGATCCGCGCAACCGCGACATCGTGCAGAAGCGCGGCGAGGACCCCGATCGCGTGATCGACGCTTACATCGACGCGATCAACGACTCGATCCGCGACCGCCCCGCCAACATGGCGGTCGCCGTCCACATGTGCCGCGGCAACATGGGCCACGGCATGGCGCATGGCGGCTACGAGGCGATCGCGGAGCGGCTGTTCGGCCGGCTCGATGTCGACGGCTATCTGCTCGAATACGACACCCCGCGCGCCGGCGATTTCGCGCCGCTGCGCTTCGTGCCGAAGGGCAAGCGGGTCGCGATCGGCATCATGACCACCAAGAGTCCCGAGGTCGAACCGGTCGACGCGCTCAAGGCGAGGATCGACGAGGCCGCCCGCTCGATCGACCTCGACCAGCTCTGCCTCTGCCCGCAGTGCGGCTTTTCCAGCAACGTCGGCACCGGCACGTTCCCGCTTGACGTGGTCGAGCGCAAGCTCGCCCGTGTCGTCGAGGTGGCGGACCGGGTCTGGGGCGGCAAGTAAACAATCAAATCAGACGATGTAAATCGACCGACGATGGCCATCATCGACATTCACACTCACTGTTCGCCGCCGCGTCCGCCGGGCGACCGCTTTGGCGTCGCCGAAGCCTTGGCCGGCACGCCGGTCGGCCGCAACGTGGTGACCAACTATCGCGGGCTGCCGGCGGTCGCCTATCGCGAGATGGGCGACTTCGAGCATCAGCAGGAGGTCTGCGCCAAGGCGGGCGTCACCGGCCGCATCATTTCGACGCCGTTCGCGGTCGAGGTGATGACCGCCATATCCAAGTCGCCGTCGCTCGACATCTGCAAGGCGATCAACGATGGCATCGCTGGTGTTGTCGCGCGCGCGCCGGGCAATTGGGGTCTGGGCACGCTCAACCCGCTCGAAGATCGCCACATCGTCGAGGGCGAGCGCTGCCTCTCGGCGCTCGGCTTCAAGGGCCTGTTGATCTGCTCGAGCTGGCACGGCCGCTTCATCGACGGCGACGATTCCTTTGCGTTCTGGGAATGGGCGCAGGACCGCCAGGTGCCGATTTTCATCCATCCGCCGCGGGTGCCGATCGGCCACGACCAGCAGATGAACCAGTTCAAGCTCGACGAGCTGGTCGGCCGGCCGTTCGACACCGCCATGGCGCTGGCTCGCATGATCCTGTCGGGTCTGTTCGACCGCTATCCGCGGCTCAAGATCGTGGTGGCGCATATGGGCGGCGGGCTGCTGCCATGCATGGGGCGGCTCGACTTCGGTTGGCGGCTCGGCTGCGAGGGCATGCCGGAGGATTTCGATCATCCGCTGCAAGAAGCGGCCGAGCGAATACCTGAAGCTGTTCCATGTCGACACCATGGGATTCTGGGCCGCCCATGTGCGCGAAGCGGTCGAGGTGTTCGGCACCGACCGCGTGATGTTCGGCACCGACTACGGCCCGGTCCCGATCGATCCCAAGGAGCACATCGACATCGTCAACGGCCTTGCGATCTCTTCGGCCGAAAAGGAGAAAATCCTTTGGCGGAACGCCGCTAGGTTTTTCAATCTCGACGTCGCCGCATAGGCCGTGCAGATACAAAGAATGTCGGCTCCAGGGTGATAAGCCGCAATCAATCTGATCAGAACGCTCCGCTTTACGCCAAAGACAGACATCGGGATTGACGAGTACAGGCCCCGGGCTCGCGCATCACTCCATCGGAATGTTCGCGACCTTGATTACGTTGGCCCATTTCGCCACCTCGCGCGGCAATATTTCCGACATTTCGTCTGGCGAGATGAGAACGATCGGGATGCCCTGGCGATGCATCGCTGTTCGCACGCTGTCCTTGCCGGCGGCCGTCACCAAGGCGCGGTAGAGTCGGTCGATCACCGCGCGTGGCGTCTTGGCCGGCGCAAACAACGCCCCGAGCGCGTCGGCTTCGACGCCAGGGACGCCAGCCTCGGCGAAGGTCGGCAATGATGGCAGGAATTCGGTGCGCTTGGCACTGGCCAATGCCAGCGCGCGCACCCTGTCATCCTCGATCTGCTTCTGCATGAGCCCTGGCAGCGGCGCGATCGACAGGTCGATCCGACCGGCGAGAAGCTCGGTCGTCAGCGGGGCAAGGCCTTTGAACGGCACATGAACCACATCGATCCCGGCTTTGATCTTGAACAGTTCGGTCGCGAGGTGCGCGCTCGAGCCCGGGCCGATGGTGCCGAAGGTGAATCCGCCCGGCTTGGATTTGGCGAGCGCGACCAGCTCGGCGACGCTGGTCACGGTGAGATCCTTGCGGACGACCAGCACGTGAGGCGTGACGATGATGTTGCCCACCGGGGCAAAGTCGCTGACCGCGTCGTAAGGGCAGTTCTTGACCAAGCTCTGGTTGGTGACATGCGTCTGGTTGGTGCCGAACACCAGCGTGTAGCCGTCAGGCGTAGCGCGGGCCACCGCGTTGGTGCCGATGATGCCGGAGCCGCCGGGGCGGTTCTCGATCACGACCGGCTGGCCCAGGTCGGCCGCCATCTCCTGGCCGACCAAGCGGGCCGTCGTGTCGACCGGTCCGGCCGGCGTGTAAGGCACGACGATGGTGATGGCGCGGCTCGGGAACGCCTGGGCGCGGGCGATTGCGGGCAGGCAGCAGGCGGCAAGGCCCGCGAGCGTCGCGCGGCGGGTGAGCATCATGGCGTTGTCTCCTTGCGCATGATCTTGTCCGAAAACCGGGTCCCACTTTTCGGGATCATGCGCGTCAAACCCGGTCGCGATGCGAGATTTCGACGACGCGGGCGCGCCGTGCCAGCTCGTCCACCAGCGCGTCGGCGGCGGCGCGGTTGTTCGGGTCGAGATTGGCGTCCCATTCGTCGAGCAGGTAGACCGGGGCGTCGGTGCGGCTGACGATTTCCCGCAACGCGCGCAGCTGACGCTCGCCGGAGGAGAAGCCCAGTTTCTTGCCGTCGCGCGGCGCAATCGGCTCGCCGTCGTCGTCGGTTTCGATCTCGTCGACACCTTGCGCGAACTGGAACGCCAAGCGGTCGGCGGTCGGCCAGTAGTACGCCCGCGTCCTGACCTCGGATTTGAGGCTGGTCAGCAGCGTGGATTTGCCGGCGCCGTTCGCACCACGCACGTTGATGCGGCCGGTCGATTGCGACAGGATCAGGTGCATCGCCGCATCGAGCGTCGCCACCGTGCGGGCGTTGCCGGCCTCCCGCAGCACCAGCTGGTCGATCTTGATGCGCCGATCGAAATCCGGGTCGGCCTCGGGATGCATGTTCGCGGCGACGCCGCGCAGGCGCGCCCATTGCGCCAGCAGATCGTTCCAGCCCGAGGTGAAGGTGTGCACATCGTGGGTCATGTCGATCTGCCGCGGCAGCGTGGCGGCGAGCGCGATCAGCGTCGCCATGTCGCTCGGGTTGCGAACCGCCACGATCGCCATCGCGATGAACACGATGGTCAGGCCGATGATGCCACTCGCCGCGCTCAAGCCCTCCTTGGTCATGATCGCCTTGATCTGGGCGTCCAGCCCGTCGCGCAGCTTGCGTTTGAAGCCGTCCATCCAGAGATGCAAGTTGTAGCGGTTGCCGGTGAAGACGTTGTCCCAGGCGGTGTAGCCCTGGGCGGTCATGCGGTTGGTCATGCGTTGGTTTTCGAGATAGGCATTGGCAATGCGCTTGCGCATGGTCCACTGCAGCAGGAACAGCACCACGAACACCAACGCATAAGCGACCGGCAGCGAACCGTCGATCTGCGTGCCCAGCACGATGACGTTGAGCACGAGCGCCAAGCAGGATCCGCAGGTCGCCTTCGATCTCGTAGAGCAGATGGAAATAGACATAGAACGTTTCGCCGGTGAGAAACGGCTCGGCCCGCTCGCGCGCATCCTTGTCGGTGAGCAGCTTGGTCTTGTGGCGATTGTCACGGGAAAAACGCAGGATGTAGCGGCCGTAAGCGAGAAAGCCGCCGCGCTCGGCGTAGATCCAACTGATGGCGCCGACGATGTAGGCGGCCGATTGCGCCGCCAGAATCCACATCAGATCGCTGATGATGAATTCGCCGTTGGCGACATCGCGGCCGGTCTGGATCACCAGATAGGTGGTGGTGGCGCTAAGCACGGCCTCGATCATCATCAGCGCCAGCATGATAAAGAACGGCTTGCATAGCAGCAGGCGCGCGAGGTCGATGGGGCCGAACGGCTTCATGCGCGCAGTTTAGCCGAAATCCACGGCGGTGAAGGGCATGGTGCCGCCGGCTGTGCTAGATTGCCGATCCAATGCAGCGAGCATCCACGGCGTTGCGGGGCCATCCGGCGGGTCTGATCGGGCCGGTTGCGGGCAAGCACCCGGGTTCGTAAGTAAGGGACAGCGATCAAGGCAACCATGACCGTCGTGCTCGACCATAACGCGCAGCGGCCGCGCCATCCGGAGAAGGCGCATCGGCCGGATACGCCGATGCTGCGCAAACCGGACTGGATTCGCGTCAAGGCGCCGGTCTCGAAGGGCTATGCGGCCACCCATGCCATCGTGCGCGAGCACGGCCTGCACACAGTGTGCGAGGAGGCTGGCTGCCCGAACATCGGCGAGTGCTGGGAGCAGAAGCACGCCACCTTCATGATCCTGGGTGACACCTGCACCCGCGCCTGCGCGTTCTGCAACGTCAAGACCGGGCTGCCGGGGCCGCTCGATCCGCACGAGCCCGGCCGCGTCGCCGATGCGACCTCAAAGCTCGGTCTCGCCCATGTGGTCGTGACCTCGGTCGATCGCGACGATCTCGACGACGGCGGCGCCGGCCATTTCGCCGACACCATCCGGGCCATTCGCGCGCGTTGTCCGGGCACCACGATCGAGGTGCTGACGCCCGACTTCCTGCGCAAGCCTGGCGCGGTCGAGCAGGTGGTCGCGGCGCGGCCCGATGTGTTCAACCACAATCTCGAGACCGTGCCCTCGCGCTATCTCACGGTGCGGCCGGGCGCGCGCTACTTCGCCTCGCTCCGACTGCTGCAGCAGGTCAAGGAGATCGATCCGAGCCGGTTCACCAAATCCGGCATCATGGTGGGCCTGGGCGAGGAGCGCCATGAAGTGCTGCAAGTGATGGACGACCTGCGCTCGGCCGGCGTCGACTTCCTCACCATCGGCCAGTATCTGCAGCCGACGCGCAAGCATCATCCGGTGATCCGGTTCGTGCCGCCCGACGAGTTCGAGGCGCTGAAGACCGTCGCTTTCGCCAAAGGCTTCCTGATGGTGTCGTCTTCGCCGCTGACGCGCTCGTCGCATCACGCCGGCGAGGATTTCGCACGGCTGAAGGCCGCGCGGAGCGCCCAGTCCGCATAGTCCGATGCCGCAATTCTCCAGCAAGCGCGCGGTTCGCCATGCAGCCGCCGACATGTTCGAGCTGGTCGCGGACGTCGAGCGCTACCCCGAATTCGTGCCGTTGTGCCGCGACTTGAAGGTGCGCGAGCGCCGATCCGCAGGCGACGGCGTCGAGACGATCGTCGCGGACATGACGGTCTCGTTCAAGCTCGTGCGTGAAACGTTTCGCAGCCGCGTCACGCTCGACCGGGCCAACCTGCAGATCCTGGTGGAGTATCTGCAAGGGCCGTTCAGCCGCATGCAGAACCGCTGGACCTTTCATCCAACCGGTGCGACCACGTGCGAGGTCGAGTTCTTCATCGACTACGAGTTTCGGAGCCGCATGCTTGGCATGCTGATGGGCACGATGTTCGATGCCGCGTTCCGCCGCTTCGCTGGGGCCTTCGAGGCGCGTGCCGATCAAATCCACGGGCGCAGGACGGCCTAGAGCATGATCCCGAAAAGTGGGAACCGGTTTTCGGAAAAGATCATGCTCAAACAAAGAAGCTAGAGTCTGATCCGATTCAATTGAAACGGATCAGACTCTAGGCCTTCGCCGCGAGCTCCGCCAGCATCGACAGCGCCTCGAGCACCGAAAGCCGCCGTACCTCGGCCCGCCCGATGTCGCCGAAGCGGCGTTCGCGATGAATCAATGGTCCGCCGCGCGGGGCAGCCGCGAAATGCACCAGCCCAACGGGCTTCGCAGCGGTGCCGCCACCAGGCCCGGCGATGCCGGTGATCGAGACAGCGAGATCAGCCGGCGAGTGCGCGAGCGCGCCCTTGGCCATGGCTTCAGCGGTTTCGCGACTGACCGCGCCGTATTTCTCGATGATCATCGGCGGCACGCCGAGCATCTGCTGCTTGGCGTCGTTGGTGTAGGTGACGAAGCCCCGCTCGACCACCGCCGACGAGCCTGCGATATCGGTGAGCGCGCCCGCAACCAGACCGCCGGTGCACGACTCGGCGGTGGCAATCATGAGCTTCTTGGCCTTGCATAGATCGAGCAGGGCTACCGCGGCGGCTTGCGTCGGCGCGTCCGCCATCACCACGACCAGGGCATGCGGACGGTGGCGGTCGCCATGGCGGCGACGCCTTCGCGGCGACCGGTAAAGCCCAGCCGCTCGCTGGTGGTCGCCTTGACGGCGACGCGCTCCACGGCAATTCCGGCGATTTCCGCAATCCGCGCCCGCATCGCCTCACGATGCGGGCCGATACGCGGTGCTTCACACACGATGGTGACGTCGAGGTGCGCGATGCGGCCGCCGCGCTGAAGCACGCGGTCGGCGGCGAATTTGAGAAACTGATCGGACGGCGCGCCGCGCCAGCGCGGATCGGTCGGCGGGAAATGCTGGCCGATGTCGCCGTCGGCGAGCGCACCCAGAATGGCGTCGACCAGCGCGTGCAAGGCCACGTCGGCATCGGAATGGCCGGACAGGCCGCGATCGTGGGCGATCTTGATGCCGCCGAGCCAGACGTGGTCGCCGTCGGCGAAGGCATGAACGTCGAAGCCCGAGCCGATGCGAAGATCCGGCAGGCTTGCGACCCGGCGCGCCTCGGCGCGATCGAAATCCTCGTCGGTGGTCATCTTGACGTTGCCTGTTTCGCCCGCGAACACCGCGACCTTCAGTCCGGCCCATTCGGCGAGCGCCGCGTCGTCGGTGAAATCGCCGCGGCCATCCTTGGCGGCACGGCGATGGGCTTCGAGCAGGGCAGGGAAGGCGAACGCCTGCGGCGTCTGCACCGAGCGCAATTGGCCGCGGTCGAGCGTGTCGACGACGTGGCCCGCGGCATCGACGCGCTTGATCGTGTCGGTGACCGGCAACGCCGGAACTGCGGCGCCGGAGGCAACGCCCGCGGCAATGGCGCGCGACACCAGTTCGGTCGAGCAGAACGGACGGGCGGCGTCATGCACCAGCACGATGTCCGGCGCCCGCGCGCTGAGCGCTTCCAGGCCGGCGCGAACCGAGGCCTGCCGCGTCGCGCCGCCCAGCACCGGCGGCAGCAGCCGCAAGCCGGCCGCGGCGACGTCATACAGGCCGCGGTCGTCGGCATGGATGACCGCCTGAACCGCACCGATCTGGCCGTGCCAGGAGAACCGCGACAGGCTTGAGCGGATCATCGGTTCCCCGGCCAACGGCCGATATTGCTTGGGCAATTCGCCGCCAGCGCGGAGCCCGCGCCCGGCTGCGACCACGACGGCGGCGACTGAAGGCCCCATTTGGCGTTCCAAATCCGAAAGTCCGGCCCTCGATTTAGCGTTTCCGCGGCGATGGCAAAAGGATTTCCACCGAGCGATTTTGTTGCATTGCAGCACTTGCGTAGCGGCGATTATTGGCTAAACTATAAGCAGAGTTATGATAGCCTAAAAAATAGGCAAGAGAAAGGACGTGCACGGCAACGATTTTCAAAGCTCATCGCCGAGTGCCGCATTTTGCATCGGCCCAGTCGCGATCCGGAATCGGGTGCTGCTGGCGCCGATGTCCGGCGTCACCGATGCGCCGTTCCGGCGGCTGGTCGAGCGCTTGGGCGCCGGCCTCGTCATCTCGGAGATGACCGCGAGCGAAGCGCTGGTCGAAGGCCGCCACAACGCCGTGCTGCGCGCCGAAGGCCAGGGCAGCGGCGCGCATGTGGTGCAGCTCGCCGGCTGCGAGCCGCATTGGATGGCCGAGGGGGCGCGCATCGCCGAAGCGGGCGGCGCGGCCATCATCGACATCAACATGGGCTGCCCGGCCAAGCATGTCGCCAACCGGCAATCGGGGTCGGCGCTGATGCGCGACCTCGATCACGCGCTGACGCTGATCGAGGCCACGATTGGTGCAGTCGCGGTGCCGGTGACGCTGAAAATGCGGCTGGGATGGGATGACCGCTCGATCAACGCGCCCGAGCTCGCGCGCCGCGCGGCGGATGCCGGCGTCCGCCTGATCACCGTGCACGGCCGCACGCGATGCCAGTTCTACACCGGCGCCGCGGACTGGAGCGCCGTGCGCGCCGTCAAGGACCGCATTGCCATTCCACTGGTGATCAACGGCGACATCCGAAGCTTCGAGGACGCCGAGCGGGCGCTCGCGGCCTCCGGCGCCGATGCGGTGATGGTCGGCCGCGCGGCGCAAGGCCGGCCGTGGCTGCCCGGGCAGATCGCGCGCTATCTCGACACCGGCCGCAAGGAAGCGGCGCCGCCGCTCGCCACCCAGTTCGCGATGGTTGCGGCGCTGTACGAGGAAATGCTGGCCCACCACGGCTTGCGCATCGGCCTCAAGCACGCCCGCAAGCATCTCGGCTGGGCGCTCGACGCCGCGGCCGCGAGCACCGGCGTTGCGATCGAAACGCTCAAGCGCTGGCGCTCCGCCGTGCTGACCTGCGACAGCGCAGCCGACGCCCGCGCGCGCCTCGCGCAAGCCTATGACGCCTTTGGCTGCGGAGCCGCGGCATGACCGAGGCCAATCTGCGCCCCGCCGATCTTGCGTCGGGCCCCGCCGACGCGGTGCTCAACGCGCTGCCGCTGCCCGTCATCACCGTGTCGGCCGACGGCAAGATCGCCGATGCCAATGTGGCGGCGGAAAGTTTCTTCGAGGCTTCGCTGCCGCTGCTGCGCCGGCAGATGCTGCGCGACCTGGTGCCGTTCGGCAGCCCGCTGCTCGCCCTGGTCGATCAGGTGCGCCATCGTGGCGCCGCGGTGAATGAATACAAGGTCGACCTGTCGACGCCGCGCAATCCGGGCGACCGCCTGGTCGACCTGCACGTCGCCCCGCTGCCCGAGCGGCCCGACCATGTGGTGGTGATGCTGCAAGAGCGCACCATCGCCGACAAGATGGACCGTCAGCTCACCCACCGCGGCGCGGCGCGCTCGGTCAGCGCGCTCGCCGCCATGCTGGCGCACGAAATCAAGAATCCGCTTTCCGGCATCCGCGGCGCGGCGCAGTTGCTCGAGCAGTCCGCCGACGACGATGACCGCACGCTCACCCGTCTGATCTGCGAGGAGGCCGACCGGATCGTCAAGCTGGTCGATCGCATGGAGGTGTTCTCCGACGAGCGTCCGGTCGAGCGCGCGCCGGTCAACATCCATGCCGTGCTCGAACACGTCAAACGGCTGGCGCAATCGGGCTTTGCGCGCCACATCAAGTTCACCGAAACCTACGATCCGTCGCTGCCGCCCGTGCTCGGCAACCGCGACCAGCTCGTGCAGGTGTTCCTCAATCTGGTGAAGAACGCCGCCGAGTTCGATCAGCGAGGCAGCGACCGACGGCGAAATCAGCCTCTCGACCGCGTTCCGGCCCGGCGTCCGGCTGCAACTGCCGGGCTCCAAGACGCGCGTGTCGCTGCCGCTGGAGTTCTGCGTCAAGGACAACGGGCCGGGCGTGCCCGACGACCTTGTGCTGCACCTGTTCGATCCGTTCGTGACCACCAAGCCGACCGGGAGCGGGCTCGGCCTCGCCCTCGTTGCCAAGATCGTCGGCGACCACGGCGGGATCATCGAATGCGAATCGCAACCGCGGCACACGATCTTTCGCGTGCTGATGCCGATGTTCACTGGTGACGGCGCCGGGCCGGCACCCGCTTTAAGGACCTGAGGACCCAAAAAGGACCCAAGAGGATTCCATGCCAGCGGGAAGCATCCTGGTCGCCGACGACGATGCGGCGATAAGAACCGTGCTCAATCAGGCGCTGTCGCGCGCCGGCTATGAGGTGCGTTCGACCGGCAACGCCGCCACGCTATGGCGTTGGATCAGTCAGGGCGACGGCGATCTCGTCATCACCGACGTGGTAATGCCGGACGAGAACGCCTTCGATCTGCTGCCGCGCATCAAGAAGCTGCGGCCCACTCTGCCGGTGCTGATCATGAGCGCGCAGAACACGTTCATGACCGCGGTCCGCGCCTCCGAGCGCGGCGCCTACGAATACCTGCCGAAGCCGTTCGATCTCAAGGAGCTCATTGCCATCGTCGGCCGCGCCATGTCGGAGCCCAAGGAGCGGCCGCGCGTGCCCGGCAGGAGCGAGGAGTTCGAGGCGATCCCGCTGGTCGGCCGCTCGCCGGCGATGCAGGAAATCTACCGTCTGGTCGCGCGGCTGATGCAGACCGACCTCACCGTGATGATCACCGGCGAATCCGGCACCGGCAAGGAACTGGTCGCGCGCGCGCTGCACGATTACGGCAAGCGCCGGGCCGGCCAGTTCGTCGCCATCAACATGGCGGCGATCCCGCGCGATCTGATCGAGTCCGAGCTGTTCGGCCACGAGAAGGGCGCCTTCACCGGCGCCAACACGCGCAGCTCCGGCCGCTTCGAACAGGCCGAGGGCGGCACGCTGTTCCTCGATGAGATCGGCGACATGCCGATGGAGGCGCAGACGCGGCTGTTACGCGTGCTGCAGCAAGGCGAATACACCACGGTCGGTGGCCGCACGCCGATCAAGAGCGACGTGCGCATCATCGCGGCCACCAACAAGGACCTGCGCGTACTGATTCAGCAGGGCCTGTTCCGCGAGGACCTGTTCTTCCGGCTCAACGTCGTGCCGCTGCGGCTGCCGCCGTTGCGCGAGCGCGTCGAGGACATCGCCGACCTGATCCGCCATTTCTTCACCCAGGCCGAGCGCGAGGGCTTGCCGCAAAAGCAGATCGACCAGGCCGGCCTCGACCGGCTCAAGCGCTACCGCTGGCCCGGCAACGTCCGCGAGCTGGAAAACCTGGCGCGCAGGCTCGCCGCGCTCTACCCGCAGGAAACCATCACCGCCGCCGTGATCGATGCCGAGCTCGCCCAGCCGGCGGTGAGCAATCCCGAAAAGGCGCCAACCGAGGACAACCTCAGCGCCGCGGTCGAACGCAATCTGTCGCGTTATTTCGGCACCTTCGAAGACGGCCTGCCGCCGCCCGGCCTGTACCACCGCATCCTGCGCGAGGTGGAGTATCCGCTGCTGTCGGCGGCCTTGGCGGCCACGCGTGGCAATCAGATCAAGGCCGCCGACCTGCTTGGGCTTAACCGCAACACCTTGCGAAAGAAAATCCGCGACCTGGACATCCAGGTGATCCGGACCAGCGGCTGACCTCGCAGCCGTCAGCGAACCCCCGTCTGGTGGAGCCCTGGTGCGCGCCCAGGAAATGTCTCAATCCGGCAACATTGTTGTATAAAAGCATCAGTGGGGCCCGGTTGAGGACCTTCAGGCGTTGTCCTGGCGGGGCCACGAGCGACGGCTTGTCTCACGCGGCTCGAGGGCTGAATGACAACCATCACCGGCGTGGATCAGGTAGCACCGTCCGAAATCGCCGCGCCCTCGGCCAATCGTGCCCTCCGGGTTCTTGGCCCGATCGCGGCCGGCCTCGCCATGCTGTCGGCCGTCGTCACCTTCGTGGTGCTGGCCGACCTGACGCCGGTGACGCCCACCCACCAGGTGGTCGTCACGCTGCTGCTGATCAACGCGCTGACCGTGTTTCTGCTGCTCGGCATCATCGCGCACGAGGTGTGGGCGGTGGTGCAGGCGCGCCGGCGCGGCCGGGCGGCGGCGCGGCTGCATGTCCGGATCGTCGCGCTGTTTTCGGTGGTCGCGGCGGTGCCGGCGATCCTGGTCGCGGTGGTGGCGAGCGTCACGCTCGACCGCGGCCTTGACCGCCTGTTCTCGACCCGCACCAAGGCCATCATCGAGAACGCGCTGACGGTCGCCGACGCTTATCTGCAAGAGCATGCGCTGATGATCCGGGGCGATATCCTGTCGATGGCGTTCGACGTCACCCGCGCCAAGCCGATGTACGATCAAGACCGGCCGCGCTTTCAGCAATTCTTTTCGGCGCAGGCGCGCGTGCGCGGGTTGTCGTCGGCGCAAATCCTCGATTCTGCCGCCAAGGTGGTTGAACGGGCCGACATCAAGACCGATCAGCCGATCTCGGTGCCGGACTCCGAGGGGCTCGCCACCGTCAACGAGAACGAGCCGCAGATCGGCATGCTGCTGAGCACCAATGCGGTCGCCGCCGTGATCAAGCTGCGCGGCTACGATAACGCCTTTCTGAGCATCATTCGCCCGCTCGATCCACGCGTGGTCGCCCAGTTGCGCGACACGCAAGCCACCGTCAGCGATTTCGCGGGCTTGCAGGAGCGCCGGTTCGGCGTGCAGCTCGCCTTTGCGCTGATGTACACCATCATCGCATTGGCCGTGCTGCTGTCGGCGGCATGGCTCGGATTGAACTTTGCCAACCGGCTGGTGACGCCGATCCGGCGGCTGATCGGCGCCGCCAATATCGTGTCGACCGGAAACCTGTACATCCAGGTGCCGGTGCGGCGCTCGGAGGGCGACCTGGCGCAGCTCGGCGAAACCTTCAACCGCATGACCTACGAGCTGCGCACGCAACGCGACGATCTGATGCGCGCGCGCGACGTGATCGATCAGCGGCGGCGCTTCACCGAGGCGGTGCTGGCCGGCGCCAGCGCCGGCGTGATCGGCGTCGACGCCGACGGCCGCATCACCATCCTGAACCGCTCGGCCGAGAAGCTGATCGATCGCCTGGAGGCCGACGTGATCGGCCATTCACTTGCGACCATCGTGCCGGAGCTCAAGGAGATCTTCAGCAGCGCCCAAATCGGCTTTCAACGGCTGGTGCAGGGCCAGATCGCGCTCAACCGCCATGGCCGCGAGCGCAATCTTACGGTGCGGGTGACCACCGAGCATGCGCCCGGCACCGAGCGCGGCTATGTCGTCACGCTCGACGACATCACCGAGCTGGTGGTGGCGCAACGCACCTCGGCCTGGGCCGACATCGCGCGGCGCATCGCCCATGAGATCAAGAACCCGCTGACGCCGATCCAGCTTTCGGCGGAGCGGCTGCGGCGCAAGTACGGCAAGACCATCACCGACGATCCCGCCGTGTTCGAGCAATGCACCGACACGATCGTCCGGCAAGTCGACGACATCAAGCGGATGGTCGACGAGTTCTCGAAGTTCGCCCGGATGCCCAAGGCCGTGATAGCGGCCGAGGACGTCGCCGACACCGTGCGCCAGGCCGTGTTCCTGATGCGCGTCGGCAACGCCGATATCGACATCGACCTCGAGCTTGCCGAGGACCCGATGCCGGCGCGCTTCGACCGGCGCCTGATCTCGCAGGCGCTGACCAACATCATCAAGAACGCCAGCGAGGCGATCGCCGCGGTGCCCAACGCCGAGCGGGGGCGGGGGCGCATTCGGGTGGTGACCGCACGCGACGGCGACGACGTCGACGATCGACGTGATCGACAACGGCATCGGCTTGCCGAAGGAGAACCGCAACCGCCTGCTCGAGCCTTACGTCACCACGCGCGAGAAGGGCACCGGTCTCGGTCTCGCCATCGTCGGCCGCATTCTCGAGGAGCACGGCGGCAGCATCGAGCTGCATGATGCGTCGGAGAAATTTCCCGGCGAACGCGGCGCCTGGATGCGGCTGCGCTTCGTCGACGAGCGCGCGCCCGAAAGACCACAGCCCGAAACCGAAAAAGTCGTGAGCGAGCAGTAGCACATGGCTTCCGACATTCTCATCGTCGACGACGAATCCGACATCTGCGAGCTGGTTGCCGGCTTGCTGCAGGACGAGGGCTACAGCACGCGCACCGCGCGTGACAGCGACGCCGCGCTCAACGAGATCAGGGCGCGGCGCCCGAACCTGCTGTTTCTCGACATCTGGCTGCAAGGCAGCCGGCTCGACGGGTTGCAGCTTCTCGACTCGGTCAAGGAGCAGCACCCGGAGATGCCGGTGGTGATGATTTCCGGCCACGGCAACATCGAGACCGCGGTGGCGGCGATCAAGCGCGGCGCTTACGATTTCATCGAAAAGCCGTTCAAGGCCGATCGGCTGGTGCTGGTGGCCGACCGCGCGCTGGAAACCTCGCGGTTGAAGCGCGAGGTCAAGGAGCTCAAGGCGCTCACGCCGGTGACCAACTCCATGGTGGGCCGGTCGCCGTCGATCAACCAGCTTCGCCAGACCATCGAGAAGGTTGCCCCGACCAACAGCCGGATCCTGATCGTCGGTCCGTCCGGCGCCGGCAAGGAGCTTGCCGCCCGCCATCTGCACGGCCTGTCGGCCCGGGCGCCCGGGCCGTTCGTGGTGATCAACGCCGCCGCCATCACGCCCGAACGCATGGAGGTGGAGCTGTTCGGTGTCGAGCAATCGAACGGCACGCAGCAGCGCAAGGTCGGCGCGCTCGAGGAGGCGCACGGCGGCTCGCTGTTCATCGACGAGATCGCCGACATGCCGCGCGACACCCAGAACAAGATCTTGCGGGTGCTGGTCGATCAGACCTTCCAGCGGGTCGGTGGCTCGACCAAGGTCGCGGTCGACGTGCGCATCGTCGCCTCGACCAGCCGCAACATCGAGACCGAGATCGCCGGCGGCCGCTTCCGCGAGGATCTCTATCATCGGCTCGCGGTGGTGCCGATCCGCGTGCCGCCGCTCGCCGAGCGGCGCGAGGACATCCCCGAACTGGTCAACCATTTCATGGAGCAGATTTCGCAGTCGACCGGCCTGCCGCAACGCAAGATCGGCGGCGACGCCATGGCGGTGCTGCAATCGCACGACTGGCCGGGCAACGTGCGGCAGCTTCGCAACAACGTCGAGCGGCTGATGATCCTGGCCGGCGGCGACCCGAACGCCGCCATCAGCGCCAGCATGCTGCCGCAGGACGTCGGCTCCATGGTGCCGTCGATGCCGAACGGCAACGGCGGCGAGCAGCTGATGGGGCTGCCGCTGCGCGAGGCGCGCGAATTGTTCGAGCGCGAATATCTGCTGGCGCAGATCAACCGCTTCGGCGGCAACATCTCGCGCACCGCCGAATTCGTCGGCATGGAGCGCTCGGCGCTGCACCGCAAGCTCAAGGCGCTCGGCATCGGTTAGCGCGAAGCACGAAACCCGATGTCCCGTATCGCCTATGTCAACGGCCGCTACCTTCCGCTGGCGCAAGCCTGCGTCAACGTCGAGGACCGCGGCTACCAGTTCTCCGACGGCGTATACGAGGTCTGCGAGGTGAGGGGCGGCCGGCTGATCGACGAGCGCCGGCACATCGGCCGGCTCGAACGCTCGCTGTCGGAGCTTCGCATCGCGATGCCGATGTCGCCGGCGGCGCTCGGCGTGGTGCTGCGCGAGGTGATCCGAAGAAACCGCGTCCGCTGGGGCATCGTCTACCTGCAGATCACCCGCGGCGTGGCGCGGCGCGACCACGCGTTTCCGCCCGCCGGCACTGTGCCCAGCGTGGTGGTCACCGCACGCAACATGGACCTTGCCGCTGCCGAGAAAATGGCCGACGCACGGCGTCGCGGTCATTTCGGTGCCGGAAAACCGCTGGGCGCGGGTCGACATCAAATCGGTGTCGCTGCTGCCGAACGTGCTGGCCAAGCAGGCGGCGCGCGAGCAGGGCGCCCGCGAGGCCTGGTTCGTCGACAACGAGGGCCGCGTCACCGAAGGCTCGTCGTCGAACGCCTGGATCGTGACGCGCGACGGCAAGGTGGTCACCCGCCATGCCGACCAGGCCATCCTGCGCGGCATCACCCGCACCGTCGTGCTCGATGTGCTCACGGCGCACGGGCTCACGCTCGAGGAGCGGCCGTTCACGCTGGACGAGGCGCACGCCGCGCGCGAGGCCTTCATCACCTCGGCAAGCCAGATCGTGCTGCCGGTGGTCAAGATCGACGGCCGGCCGGTCGGCAACGGCGCGCCCGGCCTGGTCGCATCTGCGCTGCGGCGCGACTATCACCGCCACGCCGAAAAAGGCTGATGCCCGGCATGTTTGGGACGCTGAAAGCCCGGATAACCCACGATTTTGTGCAAGACCGCCGCCAACTTGGGCTTGCACCGCTCCGGGGCGTGCCATCTAATATCGGCGCGCCCCAAGTCCGCCGGCCGGCAAAACACATGGCCGGCGCAGGCTTGTGAACAACAGTCTCGCGGCAGGGGTCCGCGAGCCAATAAATAATGGAACAACGGCAATGGCAGCCGACCGCGCACAAAATCTCCAAGACACTTTCCTCAACCACGTCCGCAAAAGCAAAACGCCACTCACCATTTTTCTGGTCAACGGCGTCAAGCTGCAGGGCGTCGTGACCTGGTTCGATAATTTCTGCGTCCTGCTGCGGCGTGATGGCCACTCGCAATTGGTCTACAAGCACGCCATCTCTACGATCATGCCGGGTCATCCGATCCAGCTGTTCGAGGGCGCGCGAGGAGCCGCCCGCCGGGGAAAAAGCCTGATTGGAGCCACGCCGCGCGTGACACGCGATGCGAACGGCCTGAGCCCCACGGGCTCGGGCACCGGCCGTGCGATCGTGATCGGGCCGTATCGACGGCGGCCGGCCGCGCGCTCCGGACCATCACGCGCATTCCGTTCGCCGAACGCGCGCCGGCGGCGCGGCTCGAAGAGGCGGTCGGGCTGGCGCGCGCCATCGATCTCGAGGTGGTTGTCATCCGGCATCGTGCCGATCAACGAGATCCGGCCGGCGACCTTCATCGGCACGCGGCAAGGTCGACGAGATCGCCGGCCTCGTCAAGAGCCTGGAGGCCGGCATCGTGGTGGTCGATTGCGCGCTGTCGCCGGTGCAGCAGCGCAATCTCGAGAAGGCCTGGAACGCCAAGGTGCTCGACCGCACCGGGCTGATCCTGGAGATTTTCGGCCGGCGCGCCCACACCAAGGAGGGCGCGCTGCAGGTCGAGCACGCGCACCTGACCTATCAGAAGAGCCGGCTGGTGCGGTCGTGGACGCATCTCGAGCGCCAGCGCGGCGGCTTCGGCTTCCTCGGCGGCCCGGGCGAGAGCCAGCTCGAGACCGACCGCCGGCTGATCGAGGAGCGCATCGCCCGCATCGAAGACGAGCTCGAGAAGGTCAAGCGGCGGCGCAAGCTGCATCGCGACAGCCGCGCGCGCGTGCCGTACCCGATCGCGGCGCTGGTCGGCTACACCAACGCCGGCAAGTCGACGCTGTTCAACCGCATGACGCGCGCAAGCGTGCTGCAAGCCGACATGCTGTTCGCGACGCTCGATCCGACGTTGCGCGCGGTGGAGCTGCCGAGCGGGCTGAAGATCATCCTGTCCGACACCGTCGGGCTTCATTTCCGATCTGCCGACCATGCTGGTGGCGGCGTTTCGCGCCACGCTGGAAGAGGTGATCGAGGCCGACGTGATCCTGCACGTGCGCGACGTCTCGCACGAGGACACCGAGGCGCAGTCGCACGACGTCGAGGAGGTGCTGGGCGCGCTCGGCATCGATCCCAACGACGAGCAGCGGCTGATCGAGGTCTGGAACAAGATCGACCGGCTCGACGCCGACGGCCGCGCCCGGCTGCAAAACCTCGCCGAGCGGCGACCCGCGCGGCAAGCGGCCGGTGCTGGTGTCGGCGCTGACCGGGGAGGGCGTCGATGGCCTGACCAAGGCGATCGAGGCGCGGCTCGAGCCTGCGCCGCGTGGTGCTCGATCTGGTCGCTCGATCCGGCCGACGGCGCGGGCGTGAGCTGGCTGCACCGCCACACCGAGGTGATGGAGCAAATCGCTCGACGAGGAGGGCAAGCTGGCCATGACGGTGCGGGTCGATCCGGCCAAGGCCGACGCGGTGCGGGCGAAGTTCCCGACGCACTGAACGATGCGGCAGGCCGCCGTGAGGAGCCAGCAATGACGCTCGGATCGGCGCTCGCGGCTGGCCGGTCTGGGCAGCCGCCGGCGCGCCGGTCGCGGCCGAGACCGCGACGCTGCGCTTCGGCCAAATCCCCTCGACCGTGCGCGGCACGTCGTCGGTCTATCTGCATATCGCCGAGCAGAAGGGCTTCTTCGCCCGCGAGGACATCAAGCTCGAACGCATTTCGATCCCGGGCGGCACCGACAAGATGGTCGCGGCGCTGGAGGCCGGCGCCGTCGACGTCACGCAGACCGCCACGCCCTACCTGATCCAGGCGGTGCTGCGCGGCTCCGACGCGGTCGGCATCGCGAGCGAGACCGCCAATCCGATCTACAGCCTGATCGTGAAGCCGGAGATCGCGAGCTTTGCCGATCTCAAGGGCAGGGTGCTCGGACTGTCGCTGCCGGTCGATACGATCTCGATCTCGATGCGCAAGCTGCTCGGCGCTGAAGGGGCTGCGGCGACGGCGACTACCGGTCAAGGAGCTGGTCGGCACGCCGGTGCGCTTCGAATGCCTCAGGCGCGGCGAATGCGACGGCGTGCCGCTCGGCCAGCCGGACGACCTGATCGCGGTCGCGCAGGGCTATCGCCGGCTCGGCATGTCGACCGAGGCGGTGTCGGCGTTCCAGTTCCAGCTGCTGGCGGTCAAGCGCTCCTGGGCCGCGGCCAACAAGGATGCGGTGGTGCGCTTCGTGCGGGCGCTTGGCTCGTCCTTCCGCTTCATCCGCGATCCGGCCAACCGCGACGAGGTCGATCAAGGCGATGGTGGCGGTGACCGGCTCGTCCGAGGACATCGCGCGGCAGACGCTTGCGCTCTATTTCGAGCCGGACCGCGGCGTCGATGCCGAAGCAGGGCGAGATCAACATCGCCGGGCCTGGCGCAGGTGATCGCGTTCATGGGCGAGGGCGGCATGATCCCGCCGCCGCTGCCGCGCGCCGGAGCGCTTCGTCGACCTGCAATATCTGAAGGCGGCCGGCGTGGAGTAGGGCGGCTATTTCTCTGCGGCGCTTTCGCCGCCTTGGCGTCGTCCCACAGCGCGTCCATCTCGGCCAGCGTCGAATCCTGCGGCCGCTTGCCCTGCGCCGCGAGCGCCCGCTCGATCGAGCGCAAAGCGCCGCTCGAATTTCTGGTTGGCGGCGCGCAGCGTGGCCTCCGGGTCGGCGTCGAGATGGCGGGCGAGGTTGACCACGGCGAACAGCAGGTCGCCGACCTCGGCCGCCGCCTTGTCGCGGTCGCCGGCGGCGATCTCGGCTTCGATCTCGTCGCATTCCTCGCGGATCTTGGCGAGCACCGCCAGCGGATCGTTCCAGTCGAAGCCGACCTTGCCGGCCTTGGCTTGCAGCTTCAGGGCGCGGGTGAGGGCGGGCAACGCCACCGGCACGCCGGCCAGCGCGCCGTTTCGTCGGGCGCTCCGGCCGCCGGCTGGCGGCTCGTTCCGCCTTCTCCTCGGCCTTGATGCGGTCCCACAGGCCTTCGACCTGCTTGGGCGAGAGCCCTCGCGCCTCGCCGAACACGTGCGGATGGCGGCGAAGGAGCTTTGTCGGTGATGGCCTCGACCACGTCGCCGAAATCGAACGCGCCTTGCTCCTGCGCCATGCGGGCATGGAACACGACCTGGAGCAGGAGGTCGCCCAGTTCGTCGCGCAGGTCGGCGAGGTCGCCGCGGGCGATGGCGTCGGCCACCTCATAGGCCTCTTCCAGCGTGTAGGGCGCGATGGTCGCGAAATGTCTGCTCCAGGTCCCACGGGCAGCCGGTGCCGGGCGTGCGCAGCGCCGCCATGATCTCGAGGAGCCGGGCCGATGTCGCGGGAGGGTTTCATGGCGCGAACCTAACAGGCCGGTTCGGGCAGGCGCGACCAAAGCAAAGCGCGCCCCACAGGAATGGGGCGCGCTCAAACGTTAACGGCCGGAGCGCTCAGTGGCCGTCGTTGCTGGCGCCGCGCGCCGCCTCGAACAGGAACCAGGTCCGCTTCTCGGTCTGGTCGAGCCAGATCTCGATCAGGCTGGCGGTCGCCGGATCGTCATGGTCGTCGGCAGACCTCGTGGGCCTTGCGCATGGCCTCGGCGACCTTCTTGTTGTCGTTCATCAGCTCGCGCAGCATCATCCGCCGGCGGCACGAAATCGGCATCGTTGTCCTCGATGCGTCTGGAGCTTGGCGATATGGCCGATCGAGCGGAGCGTGGTGCCGCCGATCTTGCGGACCCGCTCGGCCATGTCGTCGGTCGCGCCCAGGATGTCGGCGGCCTGCTCGTCCAGCAGCAGGTGGTAGTCGCGGAAATGCGGGCCGCTGACGTGCCAATGGAAATTCTTGGTCTTCAGATAGAGCGCGTAGCTGTCGGCCAGAAGGCCGTTGAGCGCCTCGGACACCGCCTTGACCGCGGCGGTGTCGAGGTCGGTCGGCGTGTCGAGCGCCGCGGCTGGCTTGTGGGCGGGCTTGAGCTTGGTCACTTGCTGTTGCTCACGGGATCACCTCGAGATTTCGAAATTGGGGCGGGGGCAGGATCGCGGGCACGCGACGCTACGACGCTGACAACCCGTCAGAAATCGATGCGCAGTTCCCGACCCGATGGCTACATGTCAATTCGCATAAGACATATTATGGAATATCTTGCATGGGCCCATGCGATGTCATGAGAACCGGCACAGGCGTGAGCATTTGGCCACAACGCATTGAGCCATGTTCAATATTCAAAATTTGATGGAATGCTGCGACGCGCTGCAGACTGCAAAAAGCCCATCGGACAGCACTGTAGCCGTCATGCGATCTGGATGAACATCGCTCAGCCCGGCAGTTCGACCGCCATGCCGTCATAGGCCGGCTCGACATGCGGCGGCAGCTCGCGGCGCAGCGTCTCGTAATCGAGGTCGGCGTGCAGGTTGGTCAGGATCGCGCGCTTGGGCTTGAGCCGCTCGATCCAGGCCAGCGCGTCGGCCACGCTGAAGTGGCTCGGGTGCGGGTTGTAGCGCAGCGCATCGACGCACCCAGACGTCGAGCCCGGCCAGCGCCGCCGCGCTCTCGGCCGGCATGCCGCTGAGGTCGCAGGAATAGGCAAAGCCGCCGAACCGGAAGCCCAGCGAGGCGATGTCGCCGTGCTGCTGCAGGATGGGCAGGGCGGTGATCGGGCCGCCCTCCCCGGCGATGGTGACGGCCTGCCCGGGCACCAGGCGGTGCTCGGTCAGCGATCGGCGGATATTCGCTGCCCGGCGGCGTCTCGAAGCAGTAGCCGAAGCGGGCCCGCAGCGCGCGCCGAGGTCGGCTCGTTGGCGTACAGGTCGACGCGCCGCCGCTTGCGGACGAACAGCGGCGCGCAGGTCGTCGATGCCGTGGGTGTGGTCGGCGTGCTCGTGGGTCATCAGCACGCCGTCGAGCCAGTCGACCTCGGCGTCGAGCAGCTGCTCGCGCAGGTCCGGCGAGGTGTCGACCAGCACCCGGGTGCGGCCGTTGAGCGCCTTGTCGGCTCGACCAGCAGCGAGGTGCGCCGCCGGCGGTTCTTCGGGTTGTTGGGGTCGCAGGCGCCCCAGCCGAGCGCCGGCCGCGGCACGCCCATCGACGATCCGCAGCCCAGGATGGTGAAGCGGAATCGTCATGCCGCCGCCGCGCGCGGCCGCGGCACCTTGCTGAACAGCCGGAAGAAGTTCTCGGTGGTCTGGCGCGCGATCTCGTCCGGCGAGACGCCGCGGGTTTCCGCCAGCACCTTGGCGGTTTCGACCACATAGGCCGGCTCGCAGCGCTTGCCGCGGAATTTGCCGGGCGCGAGATAGGGCGCGTCGGTCTCGACCAGGATGCGGTCGGCCGGCAGCTCGGCCGGCGATGGCGCGCAGCTCGTCGGATTTCTTGAAGGTCAGGATGCCGGTGAACGACACGTAGAGGCCAAGCTCGATGCCGGTGAAGGCGAGCTCGCGCCCGCCGGTGAAGCAATGCAGCACCGCCGGGAAGGCGCCCTTGCCGGTTTCCTCGCGCAGGATCTTCGCCACATCGTCGTCGGCCTCGCGCGCATGGATCACCAGCGGCAGGCCGGTCTCGCGCGCGGCCGCGATATGGGCGCGAAAGCCCTGCTCCTGCGCGTCGCGCGGCGAGTTGTCGTAGTGGTAGTCGAGCCCCGCCTCGCCGATCGCCACCACCTTGGGATGGCGCGTGCGCTCGACCAGATCGGCCGCGCCGATGTCGAGCTCCTCGTGGGCGTGGTGCGGATGGGTGCCGACCGAGCAGAACACGTCCGGAAAGCGCTCGGCGATGGCGAGCAGGTCGTCCTGCCGGCGCACCCGGGTCGAGATCGTCACCATGCGGCCGATGCCCGCGGCCTTGGCGCGCGCCACGACGGCGTCGAGCTCGTCCTTGAAGTCGGGGAAATCGAGATGGCAATGGCTGTCGACCAGCATGACATTCTGCAACCGGTCACGCCTTGGCGGCGGCTTCCGGCTCGACATAGCGCGGGAACACCGGCGCGGGCGCCGGCAGCGCGGCGCCGGCCGCGATGCGCTTGTCCGGCTCGCCGAGCCGGTCGAACTGCCGCTCGTCCGCCGGGATCGCCGAGGATGTCGAGCAGCTTTGCGGCCGACGCCGGAATGAACGGCTGGCACAGGATGGCGACCTGGCGCAGCACCTCGGCGGTGACATAGAGCACCGTGCCCTGCCGCACCGGATCGGTCTTGGCCAGCGCCCAGGGCGCCTCGCCCGCGAAATAGCGGTTGGCGTCGGCGACCACCGCCCAGACCGTGTTGAGCACCTGATGAAGCTGCTGCGTCTTCATGTGCTCGCGCGCCGCTCCGATCATGGCGTCGGCCGCGGCCAGAATGGCCTTGTCGGCGTCGCTGAACGCGCCGGGCTTGGGCAGCACGCCGCCGAGCTGCTTGTTGATCATGCGTCAGCGAGCGCTGCGCCAGATTGCCGAGGTCGTTGGCGAGGTCGGCGTTGATGCGGTTGACGATCGCCTCGTGGCTGTAGTTGCCGTCCTGGCCGAACGGCACCTCGCGCAGGAAGAAATAGCGGAACTGATCGACGCCGTAGGTGATCGGTCATGGTGAACGGGTCGATCACGTTGCCGACCGACTTCGACATCTTCTCGCCGCGGTTGAACAGGAAGCCGTGCGAGAAGATGCGGCGCGGCACCTCGATGCCGGCCGACATCAGAAACGCCGGCCAATAGACCGCGTGGAAGCGCACGATGTCCTTGCCGATCACGTGCAGATCGGCCGGCCAGTAGCGCTTGAACTTGGCGCTGTCGGTGTCGGGAAAGCCCGCCGCGGTGATGTAGTTGGTCAGCGCATCGACCCACACATACATGATGTGCTTGGCGTTGCCGGGCACGCGGATGCCCCAGTCGAAGGTGGTGCGCGAGATCGACAGGTCCTGCAGCCCGCCCCGCACGAAGCTCGCGACCTCGTTCAGCCGCTCCTTCGGCAGCACGTAGTCGGGGTGCTTGGCGTAGAGGTCGAGCAGCTTCTGCTGGTAGGCCGAGAGCTTGAAGAAATAGCTCTCCTCCTCCACCCATTCGACCGGCGTGCCGGTCTTGCTGGCGAGGCGCACGCCGTGCTCGTTCAGATGCGTCTCGTCCTCGGCGTAATAGGCCTCGTCGCGCACCGAGTACCAGCCGGCATATTTGTCGAGATAGATGTCGCCGTTCTTCTCCATCCGCCGCCAGATTTCCTCCGACGAGCGGTGGTGACGCTCCTCGGTGGTGCGGATGAAATCGTCGTTCGAGCAGTTCATCCGCTCGACCATGGCGCGGAACAGCATGACGTTGCGGTCGACCAGCTGCTGCGCCGTGATGCCCTCGCGCGTCGCCGCCTGCTGGATCTTCTGGCCGTGCTCGTCGGTGCCGGTGAGGAAAAACACGTCATAGCCGTCGAGCCGCATGAAGCGGGCGATGGCGTCGGTCGCGATCACCTCATAGGCGTGCCCGATATGCGGGGGGCCGTTGGGATAGGAAATCGCGGTGGTGATGTAATAGCGGGGCTGATCGGACATGCGGCCCCGTAGGTATCAACCGCCCGCCGCGCAGGCAAGGCGGCCCCACCAGGCGTACCGCACCACGCCGGAGCCGCATCATCCATGGGGGCACGCCGCCTATGACGCCCCGCGCACGCGGTCGATCATCGCCACGCGCGTCCGCCGGCGGCGCGTCGGCCCGCCAGGCCACATGGCCGTCCGGGCGAACCAGCACGAGCTTGCGCTCATAGAGCGCGGCCGCCGCAGGCTCGTCGAGCTCCACGGATTGCAGCGGCACGCGGCGCTTTCGCGCGGCCTGCTCGATCGCAAGCCCGTCCGGGGCGCCGGGAAACCGCAGCAGCACAAAACCACGGCCATAGAGATCGAGAATCGAACGGCCGTCGCGCAGAGCGACATGCGGCGCGCGCGAGCCGGGCCGCGCCGATGGCGTAACCTCGGCCGGGTCGTCGGGCGGCTCGGGCGTGCCGTCGGGCACGCAGATCGGCGAATTCTCGTAGCGGTAGCCGAGCTGCAAGCCGACCGTGCGAAACTCCGGACCGATCGCGCGCAATAGCTGCTCGCCGACCGTGGCGCGAAGCTGCGCGCCCCGCGCGCTGTCCTCGTTGAGCGCCGCGCTGCCCTTCGGAAAATTCTCCGCATTCTTGTAGAACCAGGTCGCCATCCGGACGGCACGCGCGCCGACCGGCCGGCGCTCGCGATCGTAGCTTTCGAGCAGGCCCGCGCCGCCCCAGCCGTCGAGCATCGCGGCAAGCTTCCAGCCGATGTCGGCCGCGTCGGCGACGCCGGTGTTCATGCCCATGCCGCCGGTCGGCGACAGCTGGTGCACGGCATCGCCCGCGAGGTAGACGCGGCCGCGCCCGTAGCGTTCGGCGAGCGCGCTGCGCCGTCGCCAGATGTTGACGTCGACCCATTCGACTTCGAATGAGCCGCCGAGCGCGCGGCGCAGGTAGAATTCGCGGTCGACGGTCTCCGGCCTGGCGTTGCCGTCGGTGGAATCGATCATCAGCCGCCATAGGCCTTTGTCGGGATCGATGATCCGCAGGCTGCCCCACAGGCCGGTCTCGTCGATGCCGAGGAAGAACGTCGCGGGCTTCTTGCCGCAACGCGCGATCAGGTCGGGCGCGCGGAAGAACAGATTGATCGGATGGCCGATGGTGCCCTCGCCCACCATCTCGATGCCGAGCGCGCGGCGCACCAGGCTCGCCGCGCCGTCGCAGCCGACCAGATAGTCGGCCGCGATCTCCTCGGTCTGCCCGCGCACGAGATCGGTGATCTGCGCGACGACCCCGGTCGCCGATTGCGCGAACGAGTTCGAGCCGGCAGCGATGCCGCAGGCGCACGCCGGCAAATGACTGGGCGAAATCCTTGAGAATCGGGTCGAACCAGATCTGCGAGCAGGCCTGCATGCGGTGCGGGCTCTCGGGCACGGCTTGCTGGCTGTTGCGGCCTGGCCGCGGCAAGCGGCTCAGCTCATGGCCCGCAAGACTGGTGACAAAGGCGACGTCGAGCGGAAAGTCCGCCGGAAATGGGCAATTGAACACCCGGTCGGCGATGCCCCAGCGGCGGCAGATCTCCATCGATCGGGCGTTCACCTCGTTCATTTTGGGCGCGACGATCGAGCCATCGGTCTGCTCGACCAATTCGCAGGCGATGCCGCGCCAGCCGAGCTCGCCCGCAAGCGCGAGCCCGACCGGTCCGCCGCCCACGATCAGCACCGGGACCTGGCGTGTCATTTACGGGCGCGCCGCTTCGGCGAGCTGCCCGAACACCGAGAACACAAACGGCTTGCGGTCGAGATTGTAGGCTTCGGCCTCGCGCGCGGCGTGATTGACGCTGTGCCAGACCTCCGCCACACGCGCCAGCCGCTGGCCGTCTGCGGCACCGCCTTGCAGCCGCGCCGACAGCCAGCCGTTGACCGCGTCCATGAAGGCCGCGAGCGTCTCGGCCTCGGTGCCGGCGATCTCGTCGCCGAGCGCATGCAGGGCGCGCGGATCGAGCTGCGGCAGGCGCTCCAGCAGCCCGATCACCTGCCGGCGCAGTTCGAGCGCGTCGCCTTCGAGAAGCGTCAGCGCGCGTCCGACCGAGCCGTCGGCGGCCTCCGCCGCGGCGCGGATCTCGGCGGTGGGCTCCGCTTCGCCCTGCGCCGCCGCGACCGCGCGCGCCACGTCGTCGGCGGCAAGCGGACGCAGCATCAGCGTCCGGCAGCGCGAGCGGATGGTCGGCAGCACGCGGCCGGGCGCGTGGCTGACCAGCAGCAGCAGCGCCCGCGGCGGCGGCTCTTCCAGCACCTTGAGCAGCGCGTTCTCGCCGTTCCGGTTCAGCTCGTCGATCGGATCGACGATGGCGACGCGCCAGCCGCCCTCGCCCGCGGTCGAGCCGAAGAACGCAACGCTGCGCCGCACGTCGTCGACGCGGATTTCGGTGAACAGCTTGCCGGTCTTTTCGTTGACGACGCGCTGGAGCACCAGCAGATCGCTGTGCGCCTGGCCGGCGATGCGCCGCGCCACCGGATGATCGGCGGGCACCGCCAGCGATCGTGGCGTTCTGCACGGCCGGCGTCGCCGGGTCGGGATGCGCCAGCACGAAGCGCGCCATGCGGTAGGCCAGCGTCGCCTTGCCGATGCCGCTCTGCGCCGCCGATCAGCCAGGCGTGCGGAATCCGGCCCGAGCGATAGGCGTCGAGCAGCGCCTGCTCGGCCTCGGCATGGCCGAACAGCACCGCCGTCTGGCGCGGCTGCGGCCGTCGGCGGCATCGCTCGGTTCGTCCGGCCATGCTCAGGACGCCGCGTCCTCGAACTGGATCGGCGCGGTGGCGGGATCGAGCCGCTTGGCACCACGCGCCAGATCTGCTCGGCGACCTCTTCCTTCGGCATGGTGGCGTCGATCAGCACGCAGCGGTCGGGCTCGTTGGCGGCCAGCGTCAGAAAACCGTCGCGCAGCTTTTCGTGGAACGCCAGCGTTTCGGCCTCGAAGCGGTCGGCGTCGCCCTTGCCGCGGCGCTTTGCGGCGCGCTGCATGCCCTCCTTCGCCGGCACGTCGAGGATGAACGTCAGGTCGGGCTTGGTGTCGCCGACGATGATGCGCTCCATCGCCCGGATCGCGCGCGGATCGACCTTGCCGGCCACGCCCTGATAGATGCGGGTGGAATCGGCGAAGCGGTCGCACACCACCCACTTGCCGCGATCGAGCGCTGGCCGGATCAGCGTGGTGAGATGGTCGTCGCGCGCCGCCGCAAACAGCATCGCCTCGGCATTCGGCCCGAGCGGCCGCGCCGCGCCCGACAACAGGATGTAGCGCATGATCTCGGCGCCGGGCGAGCCGCCCGGCTCGCGCGTGAGATGGACGCCGATGCCGAAGGCGCGCAGCCGCGCCGCCAGCAGCGCCGCATGCGTCGACTTGCCGGTGCCCTCGCCGCCCTCGAAGGTGATGAAGCGTCCGCGCATCTCGATCCGCGCGGTTCAGCCGCGAAGCTCGCACTTATAGCCGCTTGGCGGCGGTGCGGAACAGGTTGATCACAAGTTCGGCGGCGGCGTCGAAGGCGCGCTGCGAGGTCGAGCCGGCGCCGACGCTTTCGGTCGCCTGCAACGGCACCTCCAGCACCTTGGTGTCGCCGCGCCAGACCTGCAGCTGGCCGATCGGCTGCCCTCGCGCACCGGCGCCCGGACCGGCCCGGTATAGACCATCTTGGCGGTCATCCGCTCGTTGCTGCCGTTCGGCACCATCAGCTTGATCGGCCCCTCGGCCGCGACCGGGACGCGACCCTGCGCGCCGCCGAACACCTTGGCCTCGGCGACGGTCTGGCCTTCGGCGAACAGCAGCCGGAAGTCGAAGCCTTTGAAGCCCCATTCCAGGAGCTTCTTGGCTTCGTCGGCGCGGTCCTTGGCGGTCTTCAGGCCGGTGACGACGACGATCAGCCGCACGCCGTTCTGCACCGCCGAGCCGACCAGGTCGTAGCCGGCTTCATTGGTGAAGCCGGTCTTCATGCCGTCGGCGCCGATGTTCATGGCGAGCAGCGGATTGCGGTTCTGCTGGCGGATCTTGTTCCAGGTGAACTCGCGCTCGGCGTACCATTGGTAGTATTCCGGATAGGTGCGGATGATGTGGCGCGCGAGCTGCGCAAGCTCGCGCGGCGTGGCCCGCATGTTCGGATCGGGCAGGCCCGCCGAATTGGTGAAAAACGATTTGGTCAGGCCGATCTCGCGGGCGCGATCGTTCATCATCCGCGAGAATTGCGCTTCGTTGCCGGCGATGCCTTCGGCCAGCGCGATGCAGGCGTCGTTGCCGGACTGGATGATGACGCCTTGCAGCAGATCCTCGACCTTCACCCGGCTGTGGATCGCCGCATACATGGTCGAGCCGCCCGACGGCGCGCCGCCCTTGCGCCAGGCGTTCTCGCTGATGACGAATTCGTCGTCGAGCTTGATGTTGCCGAGCTTGAGCTGGTCGAACACCACCTCGACGGTCATCAGCTTGGCAAGGCTCGCCGGCGCGACCAATTGGTCGGCGTCCTTCTCGAACAGCACGGTGCCGCTGTCGGCCTCGATCAGGATGGCGTGGGGCGCGGCGGTCTGCGGTCCGGCCGCAAGCGCCGGCCCGGCGAGCCAAAGCCCCGCCAACGCCCCTGCCAGGCCGAAAAGACGCCGCATGCCGCTCTCCGATCGGCAGTGCTTAGCAAGCCTTGGGTGACAAGAAAATGGCCGGCCTAAAAGCTCAACCAGGCGCTCAATAAAGCCCGCGGCCGGTCATCACGGCGCCGTCGGTGCGGGCCGGGGCGATCGGCGCGAAGGCGGTGACCGGCTCGACCCGGGCCGATGCCTGCGGCAGGTTCGCAGCCGGCGCAAAGCGCGTGTCGAAGCTTCCAGGCGCGGGCAACGGCCTGGCCGCGACCGGCGCGATCGGTCGGCGCTCGATCGTCGCCACCTCGGTCGCTTGCGGCCGCCGCGCGATGCGCGGCGTGGCCTCGTCCTGGCCGAGCTCGAACGGACGGCCGACCGGCACAGGCACCTCGCCGCGCGCCGAGGCAGCCTCGCGGAGTTGCGGAACCACCGGCCGGGTCGAGGCCATCCGCACCTCGGCGGGGCTCGGCGCCGGCGCGCCGTGGCGCAGCGTTGCCTCGAGCTTGGTGTCGTCGGAGCCACCGAGCGAGGCCGGACCGACGTAATCGACCCGCACCCGCGTCGTGCCCCGGTCGTGGAAGCCCAGGAGCTTCGCGGTGCGCACCGACACGTCGATCAGCCGGCCCTGGTGATAGGGCCCGCGATCGTTGACGCGCGCGATGATCGACCGCCGATTGCTGAGATTGGTGACGCGCACGTAGCTCGGCATCGGCAGCGTCGGATGCGCCGCCGAGATCGAATTCATGTCGAAGACTTCGCCGTTGGCGGTTTGCCGGCCGTGGAAGTCCTCGCCGTACCAGGAGGCGAGGCCTTCGGCGCTGTAACTGTTGTTTTCCTCGGGCACATAGGTCCGGCCGGCGATCGTATAGGGCTTGCCGACGCGGTAGTTGCCGCCGCCCTTGGGCACCGGCTCGCCGGGCTGCACCAGACGTGGGCTCGACGACACGCCGTATCTGGGATCGATCCGGCCCGGCGCCTGGCTGCAATGGGCGAGCGTCAGACCGCAGCCGGCCACCGCGCCGAGCCGCACAATCACACTCAAACCCGCAACGATACGCCCCATCGGGCCCCCGACCGACCGGACGGCCCTGCCCCGGCCGCCTCCCCTCATCGCATCCAAGTGTTAACAATACCGCGGCCGGAAAACGGCAGGAATGGGGCCGGGTCAGTCATGGTAAACGGCTGGTCGCTGCACGGCGGGCTCACAATACAGGATCGATCGCCCAACGGCGGGCGGGACGCTCTGCGGACATCATGAAAAACCTGATCAGCGGCGCAATCATCAGCGTGGCTGTGGCGGCCTGTTGCTTTGCCGCGTTCGTCGCAGCTGCATTGTGGGCGCCGCAGCACCAGCCGACCATCCGCCGTCACATCGTGGCAGCGATTGAGGATGGCACCTTCAACACGCGGTTCAGCTATGGCCCGCTCGGTAGCACCATCTGGCCGCGGCACACGCTCGATTGCATGCTCGCCGGCATGATGCTGGCCCCCGCCGTCAACCGTCTGGTTGACGCGATCAGCAACCGTCACGTCGCGATCAATCTGTCGTGGCATGATCCGCGCGTTCCCGCGACGTCCGATTGCCAGGCCCTGGCGCGCGCCCTGCCCGAATTGGGCGCGGGCTACGGCGACGTGCAATACATCACCAGCGACCGGTATATCCTGGGCGTGCGCGTGTTCGGGCGCGTACTGCTTTCGCTGATGCCTCTGGACGCGGCGGCGCGCGTGATGCGCGGCGCAGCCTTTGCGCTGCTGGGCGTGCTTGGCGCGATCGCGCTGTGGCAATTCCGGCGCGCCAAGCCCGATGCCGCCGCGCGCCTGCTGCCCGCCGGCTATGCGGTGATCGCCGCCCTGCTCGCGCTGTTCTACGGCGTGCATTATTTCGATGCGACGCTGTATTTCGCGCCACCGGACTATACGCACTTCATCTTTTTCATCATCAGCCTGCTGGTGCCGCTGGCCGGCATGCGGCCGGCGGGGCTCGCACTCTATGCCGCGAGCTACGGCAGCCTGATCGCGATCTTTGAATCGCTCACCGGCGGCATTCCGTTCGCCCTTGCCATGATGCCCTTGCTGCTGGCGCTCGGATTTCATGGCGAGCGGCGCGCCTATCTCGCCAGGCTTGTCCTGCTTTGGGGCTGCTTCGGCATCGCCGTCGTCACGTGCTTTGCGATCAAGAAGGGGCTGGTGATCGCATTTCTGGGCGATCAGGAATTGTTCCTGTCGATCCTGTGGTATCGGATGTACGGCGCGCTGCCGCCCGAGACCGGCGTCGACCTGTCGTTGGCCTATCTGCTTGCGAGCTATCGCCGCTGGGCCGAACTGATCGCGTTCGGTTCACCGAACATCGGCACCGGCCTGGTGATCGCGGCGCTGGCCGTGTTCGGGGTCGAGACGTGGCGCGCGAGCGCAGCGCCAGCACGCATCGGCCCACCGCTTTTGATGGCGTGCTGGCTCGGGGTGGCGGTGCTGATCGTCTGGGCCGCGGTGTTTCTCAATCACACCGCGGTGCATCCATATTTCATGGCGCGGCTGCTGGTGATCCCGGTGATCGGCGCCGCGGTCCTGCTCACCACGCGCTGGCTGTCACCGCGGACTTTGCAGCGCGACCCGCTCCCCGTCTCGTGACGGGGTCGCCAGGTAAGCCGACCAATGCATCGAGCCGTTCAGGCGCGGACGGGGTGGGATTCGAACCCACGAGAGAGTTGCCCCTCTGCCGGTTTTCAAGACCGGTGCCTTAAACCACTCGGCCACCCGTCCACACAATGAAATCAAAAACTTAGCGGCGCTCGATCGGGAACAGATGCGAACATTGCCACCGGATTGCCACCACGAACTATCACGAGGCGCCGAAACCGGCCAGCGCGGCATTGATCGCAGCAGCAGCCTTATCATCGGCGCGTGCGAGTGTCCCACGCGCGCGAAAACTATGACGAATCACAAGCGACAACCGTCCACGAACACACGATCAGCTTTTTTGAGACGATTTCTGTTCCGCCTTCCGGAGTCGAGATTGCTTAGACAAGCTGGTGGGGAGGCAGGGCATGTACATACGCAGCACGGTGCCGGGGAACCCGAAGCTTTGTTGAGCATTTCTTCTTCGCGCTGTTTGCGGAGGAGTAATTGATGGTCCGGCTATTTCTAATCGGCACTGCGATGATTCTGGCTATCAGTATAAACAACGCTCCCGCCGCGGAGCTCGCGGTCACGACCAAGCATTCCACTGTGCGCGCCCACCGGCATCTTGTCATTCACAAGCAACACCGACATTTTGGGATCTGGAAAACGGTTGGCTACCCGTGCCTGCTGCCGCCGCATGTCATCGTGCAGAGTAACTGGAACGGCCCGCAGTGCCGATATGTGGACAACATAATCCTTCCGTAGCGCGGCGTTGATGGAGGTCGGCCGGGGGCTGCGGGGCGGACCTGGCCGAACAATGCCAAACGACCCGACGACTATGTGTTCGTGGTCGACGGCAAGGAGGCCGGCCGCTGCTACCAACCGGAACGGTCGGGCGCCATTTCGGTGTTGGAAGACCGCGGGCACGGAATGTTCGGACCGGATCCGACGTTCGTTATCAGCGGCGCTGGCGCACGCCTCAGCCACACGGATGGCGTCGCGTTCGTCCCACCACATAACCGCTACCTCGCCGCCTGCAATCTGCTCACCGGCGTGATCTCCTTTTATCGGCGGGCATCCAACTCGCCGGTAGAGTTTAGCACTTCACCTGATGTCGAGTTATCGCATGTCAGCATGGTCCATCCTGACGGGTTGGATTTCTCCACGGACGGACGATGGCTTGCCGTCGCGAACCACGCAGCAAACTCAGTCAGTGTGTTTCAACGCAAAGGGGCGGACGGGACTAACGGTGAGGCGCCAAACTATGATCCGGAGCCGATCGCTGTCATCACAGACCCCGATTTGCGTCATCCCCATTCCGTGGCCTTTACTGCGTATGGGCACCTCATTGCCACAAGCGCGGGCGCCAACCATTTCACCGTCTACCGAACGTCGCGTTCATTCTTCCAGAAGTTTACGGAGCCTGAGGTCGTCCACAAGCAGCTGGTCCGGACGATAGCGTGTTCCAGCCAGTGAACGAAAAGAACAAAATGGAAGGTGGCCCGAAAGGAATAGCAGTTCACAAGCACACCTTGGCCATCTGCTCTCCGGAAATCGGCATCAAGCTCTATTCATTTCGTGGGTGAGGAGAGCTGGCTCGCGTGTTTCGGTAGCGGCTTAGCGTCCTATGTTTTGGCTCGCCGCCGTGGCGGCTCTGGCTTGTGTCCGCATTGCTTTTCTTGGAAGCCCACCCAGCTATCGCCAACCGATCCCACAGCTATCATGGCTTTGTACTTGGCTCTGCATTCCTGCATGGTTAGGGGTGCAGCACTGGCGGCTGTGCCGCACAAGCACAGCGCGGTGACGATAACGAGACTTCGGATCATTATTGCGGGTCCTCTTGCCGCCGACCCTAGGCTCTTGCCAAACGATATACCAGGGCTGTGGTTCTAGGGTGCCACATGGCGTGGCGCCAGCGCCAGCGCCAGCGCCAGCTTCTTATCGATCTCGCCAATCGATCACGAGCGAAGCGGGACGAGGGAACCCATAGGGGCGGTTCGCGCGTTATGGCGCCATGGACCCGCGCTCAATCATCGAGGCCCTGTCGCGATTGGCCTTTGCGAGCGCCAGTCTCGTGCTGATGGCCATGTCGTTCGGACTGGTCATCTATGGCGGCATCGAGGTCGCGGTGGGGATCGGCACCTCGCGCGAAGACGGCAGCACCGCCCTGCTGGCAGCCATCGGCTATGTCGTCATCGCCATGGCGGTGTTCGACGTCGCCAAGTACTTCGTCGAGGAGGAGGTCATCCGCGGCCGCGAAATGCGCAACGCGGGCGAGGCGCGCCGCAGCCTGACCAAGTTCATCTCGACCATCTCGATCGCGGTCTTCATCGAAGGGCTGGTGCTGGTGTTTCGCGTCAGCCGCCAGAACGTGGCGGATCTGCTCTATCCCACCGCACTGCTGTTCACCGCCATCATCATCGTGATCGGGCTTGGCATCTACCAGCGGCTCAGCGCCGACGTGGAGCAGAAGGTCGAGAACAAGGCCAAGCGTAGCTAAAGCGCATTTTCCAGTTGGTTTGCGTCGGCCACCGCCGGCGCCTTGATCTTGGCGGCAATCGCCTATAGCTCAACGGCCGTGCGCTCCAGAACCATCACCAAATCCGCGGCTCCGTCGGTGAGCTTCGTCTCGCTCGGCTGCCCGAAGGCGCTGGTCGACAGCGAGCGCATCATCACGCGATTGCGATCCGAGGGCTACGCGCTCGCCCGCGAACACAAAGGCGCCGATCTCGTCATCGTCAACACCTGCGGCTTTCTCGACAGCGCGCAGGCGGAATCGCTGGAGGCGATCGGCGGCGCGCTGGCCGAGAACGGCAAGGTCATCGTCACCGGCTGCATGGGCGCCGAGCCCGAGAAGATCACCGCGAAATTTCCCGGCGTGCTGGCCGTCACCGGCCCGCAGCAATACGAGAGCGTGGTCGCGGCGGTGCACCGCGCGGTGCCGCCGAAGCACGATCCGTTTCTCGATCTCGTGCCGCCGGAGGGCATCAAGCTCACGCCGCGCCACTACGCCTATCTGAAGATTTCGGAAGGCTGCAACAACCGCTGCACCTTCTGCATCATCCCGAAGCTGCGCGGCGATCTGGTGTCGCGGCCGGCGGCCGACGTGCTGCGCGAGGCCGAACGGCTGGTCAAAGCCGGCGTCAAGGAGCTGCTCGTCATCTCCCAGGACACCTCAGCCTATGGCGTGGACCTCAAATATGCCGCCAGCCGCTGGCAGGACCGCGAGGTGCGCGCCAAGTTCATTGATCTCGCGCGCGAGCTCGGCTCGCTCGGCGTTTGGGTGCGGCTGCATTACGTCTATCCCTATCCGCATGTCGACGAGGTCATCGAGCTGATGGCGGAGCGTCGCGTGCTGCCCTATCTCGACATTCCGTTCCAGCACGCCTCGCCCGACGTGCTGCGCCGCATGAAGCGGCCGGCGGCGCAGGAAAAGACCCTGGCGCGCATCGCGCGCTGGCGAAAGCAGTGTCCGGAGCTCACTCTGCGCTCGACCTTCATCGTTGGCTTCCCGGGCGAGACCGAGCAGGACTTCGAGATGCTGCTGCAATGGCTCGACCAGGCTTCGCTCGATCGCGTCGGCTGCTTCAAATACGAGCCGGTCGAAGGCGCCGCCGCCAACGATCTCGCCGCGGCGGTGCCGAAGGAGCTGACCGAGGAACGCTGGCACCGCTTCATGCAGCGCCAGCAGGCGATCTCGCGAAAGCGCCTCAAGCGCAAGGTCGGCACGCGTCAGCAGGTCTTGATCGACGAGGTCGGACCGACGGTCGCCAAGGGTCGATCGATGGCCGACGCGCCGGACATCGACGGCGCGGTCTATGTGAAAGGCGCCAAAGTCATTACGCGTCGGCGACTTTGCGACCGTCACGATCAAGCGCTCCGACGAATACGACCTGCACGGCACCGCGATCTAGCTCCCGACCACTTTGACGACGGCGGAGGTCAGGCGCGACAGTTCGTCGGGCGCGATGGTGAAGCTTGGCGTCAGATAGATGACGTTGCCGAACGGGCGGATGAACACGCCCTGCTCTACGAATTGCGCGCGCAATGCATCGAGATCGCCGACCCGCGTGAGCTCGACCACGCCGATCGCGCCCATAACCCGCACGTCCTTCACGCCGGGGCTGCCGCGGCAGGTGCCGAGCTCGTGCGCCATCTGCTCGGAGATGGCTTTGACCTGCTCGAGCCGCGGCTCGCGCTCGAACAGGTCGAGCGAGGCATTGGCGGCGGCGCAGCCGAGCGCATTGCCCATGTAGGTCGGGCCGTGCATCAGGGACTTGGCGGCATCGTCCGACCAGAACGCCTCGAACACCGGTTGGCGCGCGACGGTGGCGGCGAGCGGCAGCGTGCCGCCGGTCAGCGCCTTCGACAGCGCGACGATGTCGGGCACGACACCCGCCGCCTCGCAGGCAAACAGCGTGCCGGTGCGGCCGAAGCCGGTGAAGATTTCATCGAAGATCAGCAGCAGATCGTGGCGATCGGCCAGCGCCCGCAGCCGCCGCAAGGTCGCGGCATCGTGGAAGCGCATGCCGCCCGCGCCCTGCGCCAGCGGCTCGACGATCATGCCGGCAAAGCCGCCGGCATGGCGCTGCAGCCATGAATCGAGCGCGGTCGCGCTGGTCGTCGTCGGTCGGCAAGTCGATCACCAGATGCGCGGGCAACAAGCCCCGGAACGTCTGGTGCAGACCGGATTCCGGATCGCTCACCGCCATCGCGCCGGTGGTGTCGCCGTGATAGCCGCCCTTGAACGCGATCAACGTCGTCTTCTTCGGCTCGCCACGGTTGATCCAGAACTGGATCGCCATCTTCAGCGCGATCTCGACCGCGACCGAGCCGGATTCGGAAAAGAACACCCGGTCGAGATCGCCCGGCAGCAGCGCCGCAAGCCGCCGCGCCAGGGTCAGCGCCTGCTCATGCACCAGGCCGCCCATCATGACATGCGGCATGGCCGCAAGCTGGCGCTCCACCGCCGATCTGATGTGCGGATGATTGTAGCCGTGGCAGGCCGTCCACCACGACGCGATGCCGTCAATCAGCTCGCGGCCGTCGGCGAGCACGATGCGGCAGCCGTGGGTGCGCGCGACCGCAAGCGGCGGCGGCGCAGTCTTCATCTGGGCATACGGCAGCCAAATGTGTCCGAGCCCGGCCTGGTACCAGTGGTCCCGATCCATCAGGCCGCTATTATAGCCAAACATGCCCTCGCTCGACGATTTCGCACGGCACAAGCTCGCGGCGCTGGAGCGCGCGGATCTGCGCCGCACGCTGGTGCCGACCGACCGGCGCGACAACCTCTGGGTGGAGCGCAACGGCCGCAAGCTGCTGTCGTTCTCGTGCAACGATTATCTCGGGCTGAGCCTGCATCCCGCGCTCAAAGCCGCGGCCACGGCCGCGATCGAGCGCTATGGCGTGGGCGCCGGCGCGTCGCGGCTGGTCACCGGCGATCATCCGCTCTATGCCGAGCTCGAAGCGCGGCTGGCGCGGCTGAAGGAGACCGAAGCCGCCTGCGTGTTCGGCTCGGGCTATCTCGCCAACGCCGGCATCGCCCCGGCGCTGGTCGGGCGCGACGACCTGATCCTGATCGACGAGCTGGCGCATTCGAGCCTGTGGAGCGGCGCGCGGCTGGCGCGGGCGGCGGTGCAGGCGTTTCGCCACAACGATCTCAACCACGTCGCCGATCTGCTCAAGCAGTACCGTTCGCGCTATCACCGCGCCTTGATCGTCACCGAAGGCGTGTTCTCCATGGACGGCGACCGCGCGCCGCTGCCGGAGCTGGCGGCGCTTGCCCACAACGCCCGCGCCTGGCTGATGGTCGACGATGCACACGACCTCGACTTCGGCCGCGCCGCGCGCGCCGACGTGCCGCTACGGGTCGGCACATTGTCGAAGGCGGTCGGCGCTTACGGCGGCTATCTCTGCGCCTCGCAGCCGGTGATCGATCTGGTGCGCAACCGCGCCCGCACGCTGATCTATTCCACCGGCCTGCCGCCGGCGATCGTCGCGGCTGCGATCGCGGCGCTCGAATTGATCGAGCGCGAGCCGCGCCTGTTGGCGCGGCCGCTGACCAAGGCGCGCGCGTTTACCGGCGGCGTCGGTCTGCCGCAGGCGCAGAGCACGATCGTTCCGGTGGTGCTGGGCGAAGCGTCGGCGGCGCTGCAGGCCTCGGCGCTGCTCGAGGACGAAGGCTTCCTGGTGGTCGCAATCCGCCCGCCAACGGTTCCGGACAAGACCGCGCGGCTGCGCTTCAGCTTCAGCGCGCTTCACCCCGATGCCGAGATCGCCAGGCTTGCCGACATCGTGCGAACGCGCATCATCGGCAACGCATGACTGCGACGTTCGTCACCGCGACCGGCACCGAGATCGGCAAGACATTCGTCACCGCGGGCCTGATCCGCCTGCTGCGGGCCTACGGCCGGCCGGTCGAGGCGCTGAAGCCGGTCGTGACCGGCTTCGATGCCGGCGCGGCCGCCTTAAGCGATCCCGGCGTGCTGCTGGCGGCGCTCGGCCGCCCGCCCGGCGCTCCCGACATCGAACGCATCGCGCCCTGGCGCTACAGCGCGCCGCTGTCGCCGGACATGGCGGCGCGGCGCGAAAACCGCCCGATCGACATCGACAAGCTCGTTGAATTTTGCCGCTGCGCCGTCGCGGCCCACCGCGGCACCTTGCTGATCGAAGGCATCGGCGGCGTCATGGTGCCGCTCGACGACCGCCACACGGTGCTGGATTGGATGGCGCTGCTCAAGTTGCCGGTGCTGCTGGTCGCGGGTAGTTATCTCGGCAGCCTGAGCCATACGCTGACCGCGCTCGAGGCGCTCAAGCGCCGCGGCCTGACCGTGACCGCGCTGGTGATCAACGAAACCCCGGGCTCGACGGTGCCGCTCGCGGACACCTTGCTCACGCTGTCGCGCTTTGCGGCTCCAATCATGCTGCTGCCGCGGCTGCCGACCGGACACACCCAACATCCGGCCTTTGGCGAGATCGCGGCGCATCTGGGCTCGGATCGATGAACCAGCACGACAAAGCCGTTCAATTCGCGGCGCTGCACCGCGCGCCGGGCGCATTCGTCATGCCCAATCCCTGGGACGCCGGATCGGCTCGCGTTCTCGCTTCGATCGGCTTTCGCGCACTGGCGACGACCAGTGCGGGTCTGGCTTTCGCGCTCGGACGCCGCGATGCGGAGGGCCTGCTGAGCCGCGACGAGACGCTTGCCAACGCCGCAGCGATCGTGCAGGCGACCGATCTGCCGGTGTCGGCCGACCTGGAGGATGGCTTTGGCCCCCGTCCCGAGGACGTCGCGCTGACCGTCCGACAGGCCGCCGCGGTGGGGCTTGTCGGCTGCACGATCGAGGACACCACCGCCGATCCGGCGCATCCGATCCACGATTTCACGCTCGCGGTCGAGCGCATTGTGGCGGCGGTCGAGGTCGTGCGAGCGTTGCCGTTTCCCTTCATGCTGACCGCACGCGCCGAGAACTTCCTTTTCAACCGCCCCGATCTCGACGACACCATCCGCCGCCTGCGCGCGTTCGAAGATGCCGGCGCTGACGTGCTGTACGCGCCGGGCCTGCCGGACCTCGACGCGATCCGCACCGTGTGCGGCGCGGTCGCGCGCCCGATCAATGTGGTCGCGGGCCTCGCCGGCCGCCGCTACAGCGTTGCCGAGCTTGCCGAGGCGGGCGTCAAGCGCATCAGCCTCGGCTCGACCCTGGCGCGCGCGGCGCTCGGCGCGCTGGCGCGAGCCGGCCGCGAGCTGCGCGACCTCGGCACGTTCGATTTTGTCGAGGACGCCATGCCGTTTGCCGATGCCAACGCGCTGATGACACCAAAAACCTAGTTCGGCTGGAAGCGCTCGATGAAGCCGATCAGCGCCGCTACCGCGAGGCCCATGTCGGACAGGCTCGCGAATTCGGCCGGGTTGTGGCTGACGCCGCCGCGGCAGCGCACGAACAGCATGGCGGACGGGCATAGCCGCGCCATGACCTGGGCGTCATGGCCGGCGCCGGAGGGCAGCCGAACCGGCGTGTGACCAAGGCCTTCGATGCTCGCCGCCAGCAGCTCCTGCAAGGCCGGTGCGCAATGGGCGGTCGCGATCTCGTGGAACGGCTCGATCGTCACCATGAGCCCGCGCGTCGTGGCGATCCGCTCGGCCGCCGTCTGGAAGCGACGGATCGCTTCGAGGCGTAGCTCATCGCTGAGCGCGCGCAGATCGACTGTGAACACCACCCGGCCGGGAATGATGTTGACCGCCCCCGGCAGCGCTTCGATCCGGCCGACGGTGCCGACCATGCCGTCCTCGGGATGCTCGCGGGCGATCGCTTCCAGCGCCAGCGCCATTTCGGCCGCGCCCGAGAACGGATCGTGGCGCAGATCCATCGGCACGGTGCCGGCGTGACCGGCCTGGCCGGTGACGGTGACGCGCAGGCGGCTCTGGCCGACGATGCCGGTCACGACGCCGAGCGGCTCGCCCCTGGCTTCCAGCACCGGCCCCTGCTCGATATGCACCTCGACATAGCCGGCGGCGTCCTGCGGCTGGTAGGCCGCCGCCGGAATGTCGTGCGGGCTCTTGCCATAGGCGCGAAGCGCCGCGGTCAGCGTCACGCCAGCGGCGTCGGCGACCGCGAGCTCATCGTGATTGAACACGCCGGCGCAGGCCGACGATGACGTCAGGGTGGCGGGAAAGCGCGAGCCTTCCTCGTCGCCGAACGCCAGCACGTCGATGCCGAACGGCAGGTTGGCCTTGTCGCGCGCGAACGACTCGACCGCCAGAATGCCGGCGATCACGCCCAGCGGACCGTCGTATTTGCCGGCATCGATCACGGTGTCGATGTGCGAGCCGATCAGCAGGCGGCGGCGCGAGGTGCCAAAGCGCCCGCGCAAGGTGCCGAGCGCATCCTCGCCGACCGACAGGCCGGCCGTGCGCATCCAGCCCGCGACCAGATCGGCGGCGCGGCGATGCTCCGGGGTCAGGAACAGGCGGACGAGCCGGTTCGGCTCGGCCGAGATCGCGCCGAGTTCCGAGATCATCGCATAGGCCCGCGCGCCGAGCGCTTCCGGATCGAGCGCGGTCATGAAAAATATTCCACCTTGATCGCGGTTTCGATCATGGCTTCGAAATTGATCAGGACATGCATCACGACCGTCAGCGTGGTCGAGCCGCTGGCCCAGCGGAACCAGCCGAGCACCAGGCCCAGAACGAAAATCTGCGCCATTCCAAGCCAGTCGTACTGCATGTGCAACAGCGCCCAGACCAGCGCGATGGCGAAGATGGCATGCAATTCGTAGCCCGGCCGCATCAGGCCGCGAAACAGAAAGCCGCGGAACACGATCTCCTCGCCAAGCGGCGCTACGAACACGATCGCCACCAACAGCCAGAACAGCCAGCCGGCGTTCTGGGCGGTTTGATAGGCCTCGACCTGGAACGGCGCCACGATGTCGCGGCCGCTGAGATAAAGCAGCGCGTTGAACACCAGATTGATGACCAGAACGCAAACGACGCCAACGATCAACGCGCCCCGCTTGGGCGCGTCGAGCGCGAAATAGTGGAGCGGCAGCCAGCCCCGCAGCCGGGCGGCGAAGGCCAGCACGCCAATCTGCACCGGGATCGAGGCCAGCACCCCGATGGTGATCAGCACGCCGTCGTAGGCCCCAGGCAAGCGCGGATTGTCGCCCTGCCAGAGCGCAAACGCGCCGGTCGCCACGACCGCGCCGACCAGAAACGACAACACGACCCAGGCGATCGTCGCCGCAATCCCCCAGGGGCCGGGAGGCGCCCGGCTCGGGCCGGCGGCAAAGGTCATGGCACGCGTCCGGGCATGCGAAACCTATCTCAGCCCGTTGATCCAGCGGCCGAGCGCCTCGCGCTCGGCGTCGGTCATCCCGGTCTGGTTGCCGAGCGGCATGGCCCGATTCTGTACGGTCTGCATATAGATTTGCTGCGCGTAGCGGCGCAGTTCAGGCACGGTTTCGAGCGCCATATTCTTGGGCGGCTCCTTGAACGCCGGGTGCGAAGGATGCTGGGCATGGCACGCGACGCAGTGCTTGGCGCTGATCGCCATCGCCTGTTCGTCGCTGGTTGCGCCCGTAGCGCTGCTCGCCCGCGGCTGCGGCGCGGTCACGTAGATCGTCGTGATCAACGCCATGGCGGCGGCCGGCAAGGTCCAACCGTAACGATCCCAATTATCGCCGGCATCGATGCGGTTGAGCAGATGCCGGATCAGGCCGCCGCTGAGCAAGATCAGGGCCACCACCAGCCATGACTGCGGATGCGTGAACAGGAACGGATAGTGCTGCGACACCATCATCAGCAGCACCGGCAGCGTCAGGTAATTATTGTGCACCGAGCGCTGCTTGCCGATCGCGCCGTGGCGCGGGTCCGGCGCCTGCCCGGCGATCATCTGGGCAATCATCTTCTTCTGATGCGGGACGATCACGCCGAACACGTTGACCGCCATGATGGTGCCGACCAGCGCGCCGACATGGATGAACGCGCCGCGGCCGGAATAGACCTTGGTGTAGAGCACGGCCGCGATCAGGATCAGCGCGAACACCGCAAGCGCCAGCGCCACGTCATTGTCGCCGATCCGGCTGCGGCACAGCCCGTCGTAGATGAACCAGCCGGCCGCGAGCGAGACGACCGAGATCGCGGTGGCTTGCAAGGCGGTGAGCGGCATGACCGCGGGGTCGATCAGGAACGCCTGGGCGTGAACGTAATACTGCACGATCAGCAGGCCGAAACCGGTGACCCAGGTGAGATAGGCCTCCCATTTGAACCAGTGCAGCACGTCCGGCAGGGTCGCCGGCGCCACCGCATATTTCTCGACGTGATAGAAACCGCCGCCGTGCACCTGCCACGACGTGCCAAGCACGCCCTCGTTCATGCGCTCGCGCTTGAGCAGCGTGTAGTCCAGTGCCATGAAATAGAACGAGGTGCCGATCCAGCCGATGCCCACGATCATGTGGGCCCACCGCAGCAGCAGATTGAGCCATTCGCCCAGGAAGACGTCCATCAACTCCCCCGGTAGGTCGAATAGCCGAACGGCGAAACCAAGAGCGGCACGTGATAATGGCTGTCCTCGGCAATCGCAAAGCGCAGCGGGACGACATCGAGGAACGGCGGATCGGTGAGCGGGGTGCCCCGGCCGCGAAAATAATCACCAACGTGAAACGCCAGCTCATAGGAGCCGGGCTTGAACGTTGCGCCGTCCAGCAACGGCTTATCGGTGCGGCCGTCGGCGTTGGTGACGACCTCCGCCAGCGCTTCGCCGTCCCGCCGCAACACGATGCGCACGCCGGCGGCGGGACGGCCGACGATGTGTCGAGGACATGTGTGGTCAGGCGGCCCATGGCCTCATCTCGGCGCGGCTGTCATGCCCCGCAAAGGCGGGGCATCCAGTATCCATCAGAATCAATGGTGTTGCACCGCCGTGCCGATGACGGCAACCGGGCGCAAGTGCTGATTTCCGGACCGCGAGCAGCCGGCTACGGCACCAGGATCGTCGATCCCGTGGTGTTGCGGCTTTCCAGGTCCTGGTGCGCCTTCCTGGCGTCCTTGAGCTGATAGGTCTGGTTGATCGGAATCTTGACCTTGCCGCTGCCGACCACCTCGAACAGATGCTTGGCGATGTCGAGCAGGTCGGCGCGCTTGGCGGCGTAGGTGTTGAGCGTCGGCCGGGTCGCAAACAGCGAGCCCTTGGTCTGCAGGATGTTGATGTTGAACGCCTCGACCTGGCCGGACGCGCTGCCGAAGCTCGCGAACATGCCGAGCGGGCGGATGCAGTCGAGCGAAGCCGGGAACGTGGTCTTGCCGATGCCGTCATAGACCACGTTGCAGAGCTCGCCCTTGGTGATCTCCTTGACGCGCGCGGCAAAGTCCTCCTTGCGGTAATAGATCACGTGGTGAGCGCCGTTCGCCATGGCGAGCTTGCCCTTGTCCTCGGAGCCGACGGTGCCGATCACGGTGGCGCCGAGTGCATTGCCCCATTGGCACAGGATCAGGCCGACGCCGCCGGCCGCCGCATGCACCAGGATGGTGTCGCCCTTCTTCACCGCATAGGTGCGGCGCAGCAGATATTCGGCGGTCATGCCCTTGAGCATCATCGCGGCGGCCTGTTGGTAGCTGATGCTGTCCGGCAGCTTCACGGCACGATCAGCCGGCAGCAGCTTCTCCTCGGCATAGCCGCCCATGGCGTGCACATAGCCGACGCGGTCGCCGACCTTGAGGTCGGTGACACCGGGCCCGACCGCGGTCACTTCGCCCGCGGCCTCGTTGCCGGACACGAACGGCATGCCGACCGGCGACGGATACATGCCCATGCGGAAATAGGTGTCGATGTAGTTCACGCCGGCGGCGTGCTGCTTGACCTTGACCTGCCCTTGGCCGGGCGCGCCGATCTCGATCTGCTCGTAGGTGAGGACCTCGGGCCCGCCGGTCTTATGCACGCGAACTGCTGCAACCATGACGTAAACTCCCTTTATGGCGCGAACTGACAACGATCGGGCGCGATCATAGGGGCGCAATCGATCGGTTCAAGCCACCGATCAGCGCCCACCGGCGACGCGCAGCACCGTGCCGCTGATGTAGGAGGCAGCGTCCGACAGCAGAAACAGCACGGCTTCGGCCTGCTCTTCCGGCTTGCCGACGCGGCCCATCGGGATCATCGGCGCGATCCGTTGCGAACTTGTCCGGGGTGCCGGCGTCGGCGTGGACGCGGGTCTCGCTCGCGCCCGGCGATACGCAATTGACCCGGATGCCGTCGCCGGCCAATTCCTTGCTCAGGCCGTAGGTCATCGACTCGATGGCGCCTTTCGACGCCGCGTACCAGACATATTCGTTGGGCCCGCCGATGTCGGCCGCGACCGACGACAGCAGCACCATGACACCGCCCTGCCCGCCGTGCTTCTTGGACATGCGGCGGATGGCGTGCTGCGCCGAGAACAGCGCGCCAAGCGTGTTGACCTCGATCACCTCGCGCATCATGGCGGGCGCCGCGCCGTCGATCCGCCCGGCGCGGCCGGGGATGCCGGTGTTGTAGACGAAATGGCTGAGTGGGCCGAGCGCGTCGGCCTCCTTGAACATGCGCTCGATGTCGGCCTCCCGGCCCATGTCGGCTTTGATCGCGACCGCCTTGCGGCCCTGCGCCTTGACCGCGGCCACCACCTCGGCGGCCGATCGGTCGTCGGTCTTGTAGTTGACCGCGACGTCGTAGCCGCGCGCGGCTGCGAGCCTGGCGGTGGACGCGCCGATGCCTCGCCCGGCGCCGGTGATCAGAAGGACAGACATCGGAGGCTTCCTCAATGCGATGATTTGCGGCGATTGCGTCGGGCCAGCACATTGAAGGCTTCGACGGCGCAGGCGAACGCGATGGCAAAATAAATGTAGCCGCGTGGGATGTGGAAGTCGAACCCTTCGGCCACCAGCGCCACGCCGATCAGCACCAGGAATGCCAGCGCCAGCATCTTGGTGGTCGGATGCTTGGCGATGAAAGCCGAGACCGGGCCGGACGCGGCGTACATCACCAGCATGGCCAGGATCACCGCGGCGATCATGATCTCGATCCGGTCGACCATGCCGATGGCCGTGATGATGGAATTGAGCGAAAAAATCAGGTCGATCACGACCAGCTGCGCCACCACCAGGGCGAACGATTGCACCGCAACGCGTCCGGCACCGCCCTCCGGCACGCGTTCGACCTCGGCGTGGATCTCGTGGGTGGCCTTGGCGATCAGAAACAGCCCGCCGCCGATCAGGATGATGTCGCGCCAGGAAATGCCGATGCCGAAGATCGAGAACAGCGAGTGGGTCAGCTTCATCAGGAAGGTCAGGCCGAACAGCATGACCACGCGGAACACGAATGCGAGGGTCAACCCGATCTGCCGCGCCCGCAGCGCCTGTTTCGGCGTGCAACGCGACACCAGGATGGAGATGAACACCACGTTGTCGATGCCGAGCACGATCTCGAGCGCGGTCAAGGCGGCAAGCGCGGCCCAGGCGTTGGGGTCGGTCAGAAGCGCAATCATCCGCTGCTATGTAGGCGCGCGCTTCGCGCCGGCAACAGCCCTATCACCAGGAAATAGACCGCGATCAGGCACAGCGCCGCCGTGACCCAGCCGTTGGGCGCAAGGTCCTGGAGCACCGCGACCAGCGCCAGAACGGCCCACAACGCGAGCAGCGCAACGGTCAGCGCGCGCCAGCGCGCGACCCGGAACGGGTGCACGAACCGCACCGGCACGAAGGTCAGCGCGGCGAACACCACGATGGTCGCGGCCGCGCTCCAGGCGCCGGGCCGCAGCAGCAGCAGATAGAACGCGATCACGTTCCACACCGCGGGAAAGCCGCGGAAGTGGTTGTCGTCGGTTTTCATGTTGCGGTCGGCGAAATAGAGAGCGCCGGTGACGGCGATGAGCGCGCCGGCTCCGAGCGCCAGCAAATCCGGCATCAGCGCCGCGGTCGCAATCGCATAGGCCGGCACGATCACATAGGTGGTGAAATCGACCACCAGGTCGAGCACGTCACCCGACCAGCGCGGCAGCATGTTCTGCACCTTGAGACGGCGCGCCAGCGGACCGTCGACGCCGTCGACGATCAGCGCCACGCCGAGCAAAAGAAACATCCACGTCCAATCGCCGTGCGACGCCGCGATCAGCGCCAGCAGCGCCAGCGCCGCCCCGGCCGCGGTCAAGATGTGAACGCAGAATGCGAGCGCGCGCAGCGTACCGCCGCGCGTGGCAAGCGGCTATCTTTTCTGATTGCCCCAATCGAGCCGGCAGATTTCCGCCGACCGGCCCTCGAAATTCCAGTTGCGGCCGAACAGCCGGAAGCGCGAGCGGTCGGCGCGCGACACGATGATGTCGGGTGCGATCCAATATTCGCTGTTGCGGATCACGACGTTGCCCTGGTCCTTGCCGCGCACCGGCGTGATCGCGCCGTCGACGATCTTCTCGATCTTGATGACACGGGTCTCGCCTTGCAGCTCGTAGCTGATCGGCACCTGGCGCACGCCGAGGAACGAGCCGGCGAGGATTTTCAGCAGTCCGGTCGAGCCGCCGGCGCGGCCGGTCATGATCCAGGTCAGCGCCTTGGTCTGCTGCGCCGAGGCGGCATCGTCGACGAACAGCGCGACCGTCCAGTTGCCGCGGCCGAGCCGGCCAGGAATGTCCGCCATGAACCCGAACTTCACGCCGCCGAGGTCGGTTTCGCCGAACCGTCCTTCGTCGATGCGCACGCAGGCCCAGGTCTGGCAATAGCCTTCGGTCGGCGCGTGCGCGCCGAGCGACAGCACGCACGGGCAGAACACCGTGCAATTGCACGACAGCGTCAGCTCGCCCTTCAGCGACCAGGGATCCCTGACCCGCAACTCTTCATTGAGATCCATGTCACGCCACCTACAGAACCGACACGACGGCGAGGCCGCAGCCGAGCACAACAAACGCCACGCCCAGAGCTTCGCTGAACTTTTCGGTGCTTGTCATCTTCTCGATGGTCATCAACACGCCGAGCGCCGCCATCCAAACGACGTTCATCGCGCCAACCGCGAGCATCAGCAGCATGATCGCCCAGCAGCAGCCGAGACAGGTCAGGCCCTGTCGCAGGCCAAGCCGCAGCACGCCCCTGCGCTCGGTCGTCCAGTTCGCAAAGAAAAACGGGAATGGCCGCTGGCACTTCGTCAGGCACGCCTGCTTGAGCGCGGTGAATTGATAGAGGCCTGAGCCAACAAAAATCACGCCAGCAACCAGAGTACCGGCCTTGCCGGCGTCGAGCAGCCCGGCATGCGCCAGCAAGCCTTGCAGCGCCGCCGCGCCCAACGCGAAGCCCAGCCACACCGCGAGATAGCCAGCCATCAGCACCAGCGGCGAGACGACCGGCTCGCCCTTGCGCGCAGCAGTGTCGGCGATCTCGGCATAGGTCAGGATCATCGGGCCCGCGGTCGGTAGCATCATCGCCGGCGCCATCGCGACCCACATCGGGGCAGCGAGCAGCGCCGCGGTCCAGCCGGCGGCCGAAGCCGGCCGGCACAGGGCCTGCCAGATCGTTCCAGTCGAATCCGCGATCATCAACCCGAGCGCGGCCCAGCCGAGCGCGGTCAAGCCGACGATGCCGGCGAGTGCGATCGATCGCGGTCGAGATAGCACCGCGGCGAACCGAGCTTCGGCAGCGTTCAGCTCCGTCAGAGTGCCTTTGGCAAAATCGGTCACCCGGAACTGATAGCGCATCGCCGGGACCCCCGGAATGCCTGGTCCGGATCATGGTTTCCATCCGGAACTCGCTCGTTTTCGGCGCCCGGACGCGATAGGAACAGGGGCTTGGAGGCGAGCACCATGGCGGAGCCGTTAACCGCCTAAGTGGCTTCGATTGCTGGGCTGCCCATAACGTCGGCCTCGCGAATTATCCCCATTCCGCGGGCCTTTCTTCCACGCTTGTCTTGCACCGTCCGCCTAAGTACGGCACAATCCGACTGCCGGACATGGGCAGAGACATGGGCAGAAAGTTCGGCGGAGGCGCGCAGTGGCCAAGACAACCGAGCGGCTATCGGCGCTAAAGATCGCGGGCCTGAAGAGCACCGGTTACTACGCCGACGGCGGCAATCTGTATTTCCGAATTGCATCGGGCGACGCGCGCGGTTGGATCTTCCGTTTTGCAGTCAACGGTCGCACGCGCGACATGGGGCTCGGCGGCTATCCCGAAATCAGTCTCGCAGCAGCGCGCAAGGCGGCTGAGAAATGCCGTGAACTGATAAAGCAGGGCGTCGATCCGATCGAGCGGCGGCGCACGGACCGCGCGACACAGCGGGTCACCGCGGCTCGAACAATAAGTTTTGACGAGTACACCCGCCAATATTTTGGCGGACCACGAAGGCGCCTGGCGCAACGCCAAGCACCGCGAGCAATGGCGCACCACGCTCGCGCGCTACGCCTCGCCGGTGCTCGGCAAGCTACCCGTGTCAGCGATCGACGATGGCCTTGTGCTGCGCGTGCTCAGACCGATCTGGCAGAAAACGCCGGAAACTGCGTCGCGGCTACGGGGACGAATTGAATCCCATCCTCGATTCGGCAAAGGTCGATGGCTATCGGAGTGGCGAGAACCCGGCGCGTTGGAAAGGTCACCTGGAGCATACGCTGCCGAAGCGCTCCAAGGTGCGCACGGTCAAACACCACGCCGCCCTGCCCTACCCTGAAATCGGAGCGTTCATGGCTGAGCTTCGGAAGGGCGAGGACGGCGCTGCGCGAGCCTTGGAGTTTGTGATCCTGACGCTCGCCCGAACGAATGAAGCGATCGGCGCGCTCTGGGACGAGATCGATTTCGACGCGAAAGTGTGGACCGTTCCAGGCGAGCGCATGAAGGCGCGCCGCGAGCATCGCGTGCCGCTCTCCGCTGCGGCGCTCGCCGTCCTCAAGCCCTTGCACAAGCACCGCGGTAGCGAATTCGTCTTTGCCAGCCCCCGCCCCGGCCGCCCATTGTCGGGCATGGCCATGCTGATGCTGCTCCGTCGGATGGGCCGAGAAAACATCACCGTCCATGGTTTCCGATCGACGTTCAAAGATTGGGCGTCGGAGCGAACAAGCTTCGCAAACGAGCTCACCGAAATGGCGCTCGCGCATGCCATCAGGGACAAGACCGAGGCGGCGTATCGCCGCGGCGACTTGTTCGACAAGCGCCGCGCGCTGATGGAGGCTTGGGCGAATTTCTGCGCGGCTGCGAGCGTGACGAGCGACGTCGTACCGATCAGGAGGCGCGAAACGAATTCCCGGCCATGAGGCCGGGATGACAGCGGCCCGCCGCGGCGATTGTGGCGCCACGACGGGCCTAACCCCAACCACGGAGTGACCCATGGCTAAGGCTTCCAAACGAAATAGCACAAGTGCTTATCGCGCGCTCACGCTGTTTACGACGCTACCGGCAAACCACAAGACGATCCGGGTGGATGATGATGGAGCTGCCCCTCACCTAAGCGAGGATGAGTTTGCGGTGATCGACACCACCGATCGCGAGCCGCAACACGGCGAGTTGTACGTGATCGAGTATTCCACGAACCGCAGCATCGTTCAGGCCAGATCGTCTTACTGCAACATCACTGGTCCGGGCGCAGAGGACACGCTCGTATGGTGGGTCCGCGCATTGCGCGGCTTCCGAAAAACGAACAAGCAGTTTGACGGCGTGCCCTTGTATGCCGGGATGACCAGCGGCCCCTATGAGGCCGACGGTTTCAAAGCGATGCTGCTCGGTCGCGTTGTCGGCTATGCATATTCGCCCTTGGGCGGGCTGGTGGAGGCCCTCAAGCCTCGAACGTTCACTGAAGCGGAGTACATCGAGGCGGCTCGCAAGATGGGCTTCGTGCCGCGCCGGGATGAGGATGGCCGGCTCCACTTCGTGCCCGGCGACGGCCAAAGATGAAACGCGCCGGCACAGATGATCCCGAAAAGAGGGATCGTGACATCGCGGATATTCTTGCGCTTGTGCGCGATGCGCGAGCGAATGGATATAGCGAAGCGGAAATCAGACGGACACTGCTGAGGATCGTCGGCGAGGATTGCGGCGACGAAGTTGCGAAACGTCGGGCGTCATTCAAGGTCGTCCGATGAATGCGAAACGGGCCGGGCGCAGCGGTGGCAAGCGGCGCCCGGCGACGCCTTCAAACTTTGCCTTCTGGCGTTATTCAATTTGGCAGTCGACCGTTAGGGAAGGAGAAGCCATTCAGCACGCGCTCAATGCGGTCGGGAATGATGTCCAAGAATTGAAAGATCTTGCGCGGATTGGGGCCGTGCAAGACGCTCCGAAGTTCTGCGCGGCCGTTCTCCACGACATTGAGTTCGAGCGGGAGGTCTTCGCTAAGATTGAAGCTGAAGCTTCTGAACATTCCGAGGACCCCAAGCGGGCATTAAATCAACTGAGGCGGCTCGCCGCGCGGTTTAAGAAACAATCCGTTCTAATGAGCGAATTAAGCAAAGAAGCAATGGTCTATCTCGAAATTGCGAGCCACAAGAGAATAGGATCGCCTCAGGGTGACCGACTGCCCTCAGCCCTAGAGGTGAGGAATGGCATAAGCCAATGGCGGCACGAATGTGCCTACATGGCAATGCTCTTCACGGATGCGTGGCGCGTGGGACAAGAGCCACAGCCGCCACTCCACAGGAAACGCGGTCGGCCGCGGTTAGGAGGCGATTTGGCAACGCTGCGCAAAAAGCCTCACATGAATTTTGCTTTTAACTTGCTGCTTCACGCGCGCAACGCTGGAGGTCATCTGAGCATCAACAAGAACAACCGTACAGGAACGCTGTTCGAGGCAATCGATTTTTTGCGGCCTCATTTGCCGCCCTCGTTTTTTCCGAAGGTTCTGCCTGCTGGCACGTTGGCGCTGATCGCGACAGAGGCAAACCGGCTCTTCGACTACACCCCCCCGCAGTGGACGGAAAAATAGCGCCGACTATTTTTATTCGACGATTTTCCCGTCCTTTGATCTGGTCAGGAATAGGTGCACGCAACGTCCCCGTACATCTACGGAGGGCAACATGGTTGCGGCGGCTATTGATCACCCAGCTCCAAAACGCGCTTACCGTATCCGTGAGCTGAAGCCGCTCGGCGGGCCCGGGCACGACAAGGCCTATCGGCTCATCGGCGAGGGAAAGCTGCGAGCGGTCAAGCAGGGCCGATCGACGCTGATCCTCGCGGATGATTTTGAGACCTATCTAAAATCTCTGACGCCGATCCAACCGAAGGCACCAGCCAGAACAGCCGAACCGGTCGCCCGCGCGCCGCGTCGCCGCCGCGTTCGCGGCAAGCGCGGTTGACGCCGATGCAAACCCCCAAGTTCATGTGGGTGTCCCGCCTACAGTCGAGCGGGCGCTTGGAAGCGCCGAGACCGTACCTTTCCCACAATGGCCGCGGCCCTCACCATGAGGCCATCCGCGCTACGCACCCGCTGACCCCGGAAGAGGCCAAGCTGCCGATCGATGAACTAGCGCGGCGCTATCCGTTGGGAGCCGTGACTAAACCCTCCGCGTGACCGTTGAGCCACCGCCTGCGTTCCGGCGGTGGGCTCGTTTCCGAACCGAGTGTGCGTTTGCGTGATTGCGTAAGCCCTCGCCGCCGGCAGCGTCCGTTGCCGGCGGCAGCACGCCGATCATGGAGCGCACTGTTTGCCACGATCACCTTCCCCGTCACGCACGCGCCGGTCGGCAGCCCCTGCCAGTTATGTGGCTAGTCCGATAAAGCGCTCCCGCGCCACCAAGGCTGAAGTCGGCGAGCGGCGGATGCAGCTTGTGGCCATCGTCAAGGCCATGCGGCCGATGACGGTGAGGCAAGTTTTCTACCAGGCCACGGTCGCCGGCATCGTTGAGAAGTCTGAAGCCGGTTATGGCAAGGTCCAGACCGACCTGGTGTTGCTCCGCCGCGAAGGCGTTCTGCCTTACAGTTGGCTTGCCGACAACACCAGATGGCAGCGCAAGCCACGCACCTTCGGCAGCATCCAGGAAGCGCTGAAGGATACAGCTCGGTTCTATCGCAAGTCGTTGTGGGCCGACGCTGACGCCTACGTCGAGGTATGGCTGGAGAAAGACGCGCTGAGCGGCGTCATCTATCCCGTCACGTCGATGTACGACGTACCGCTGATGGTGGCGCGGGGCTACGCCAGCTTGTCGTTTTTGCACTCCGCGGCCGAGTACATCAACGATCTCGTCGACGTGCCGACTTACATCTACCACCTCGGCGACTTCGATCCGTCTGGCGTCAACGCTGGCGAGAAGATCGAGCAGACGTTGCGCGAGATGGCGCCAAACGCGCAGATCCTTTTCGAGCGCATCGCGGTCAATCTTGAACAAATCGAAGCGTGGAAGTTGCCGACGCGGCCAACCAAGATGAGCAATTCACGCAGTAAAAACTTCGGAAATATTTCGGTAGAGCTCGACGCGATCGAGCCCGATAGGCTCCGCAACATCGTTCAAGCTGCAATCGAGCAGCACCTACCCGCTGAACAGTTTGAGGTGCTGAAAGCGGCAGAGGAGTCCGAACGTGAGTTGCTGAACAAATTTGTGAGCCGGGTGACGATGTGACGGTGCATACGCACCTGTTGGAATTGGGCGACAACGCCGCGCTGGATGCCAAGGTCGTCGCGACCGACCAAGCGCGCGCCCAGAAACCCCCGGATTTTTCAGAAGAAGCACTGGCCCTGCAATTTGCGGATCAGCACGCCGACGGGCTTCGCTACGTCGCGAAGTGGAATAAGTGGCTTCGATGGGACGGCACACGCTGGCAGTTCGATGACACGCTCTTTGCGTTTGATCGTGCGCGCGAGCTGTGCCGCCGCATAGCAGCTCAAGCCATAGCAGCTCAAGCCAACGGAGGTCGCGGCCAGGTAATCGCTAGTCACAAAACAGTTGCGGCGGTCGTGGCTCTCGCCCGGGCCGACCGACGGATCGCGGCGACGGTCGATCAATGGGATTCGGATCCCTGGGTGCTAAACACCCCCGACGGGGTTGTGGATCTGTTGCGCGCGGAAATGAGGCCCCACCAGCCAACGGATTATCTCACTAAGGTCACGGGCATCGCGCCGGACTTCGACATGCCTACGCCGCTATGGAATAAGTTTCTGGTCCGCGTCACCAACGAAGACCCCGCACTTATCGCTTATCTACAGCGGATGGCGGGGTATGCTCTGACCGGCCTCACGCGCGAACACGCCTTGTTTTTCTTTTACGGGACAGGTGCCAACGGAAAGACGACATTTTTGAATGCAATTTCCGGCGTTGCCGGCGAGTATCATCGCGTTGCGCCGATCGAGACATTCACAGAATCCAAAACCGACAGACATCCAACCGATCTCGCGGGGCTTATTGGGGCCCGGCTGGTGACCGCCGTCGAGACGGATGAAGGCAGGCATTGGGCAGAGTCAAAAATCAAAACACTGACCGGTGGTGACAAGATCAGCGCGCATTTTATGCGGCAGGACTATTTCGATTACGTGCCACAGTTCAAGCTGTTCGTGGCTGGAAATCATAAGCCGAGGTTGCGTCGCGTCGACGAAGCGATCAGGCGCCGTCTCAACATCATTCCATTCACCGTCACGATCCCACCGCAGGAGCGCGATCACCAACTAGAGCAAAAGCTGAAGGGCGAATGGCCTGGCATCCTAGCCTGGGCGATCAACGGCTGTTGCGACTGGCAAGAACTTGGGCTTGCGCCCCCGCCTTCCGTCATGTCCGCGACGGCAGCGTATCTGGAAGCAGAGGACGTGTTTGGAGCTTGGATCGACGAGTGTTGCGAGCAGGACGCGAGAGCATGGCAGAGGTCGCAGGAGTTGTTTGAATCCTGGAAGGCTTGGGCGGAGCGCGCAGGAGAGCGGGAGGGCACTCTCAAGGATTTTAAGGACCGAATCGGAGCCAAAGGCGGCGTCGAATACCATCTTGAGCCGGGCACGCGGCGCGCCGGCTACAGGGGCATAAGGCTGCGTCGCGATGGGTGAAGGGCACGGAAGGGCAAAAGCCTATATCGACGTATCGCGCGCGCGTGTGACGTCGATAATGCCCAGAGGCCTTCCGTGCCCTTCCGGGCGGGTTTGCCATGGCTGACCGCGCCGCCCGCGGGTCACTGACTGGCCACTGGTCGCCTCGCACCGGTGGTAGGCCAAACCTGCGCGGTGTCCTCACGCTCGAACAGGACGCACCGGCTGGCACCACGTTGCATCTATCCGGCTGGACCCGGGAAGCCGGCGGCGTCGAGTTCGTCAGCTTGAGCGCCACCGTCGCGACCAGGGCCGCGCCATCGCGCGAGCGCCGCCAAGCGCACGACGACGAGCCTGAGGGCGTCTACAGCGACGACACCACCGGCGGCGGTTAAACCCGATGTTGCGGGCACCTGTGGCATGACCGAACCGCGCCGGCGATCGGCCGACGATGACCACCACCGGGGTTGAACACATCGGCGCAAGCCATTGAAATCTCGGGTCCTTCCTGGCGCGCCGCACAACATGGGATTACGAGGCAAGCCATAAAATTAGCGTCAGAGGCCAAAATCCATGCAACGTGCAACGCAGCGCCCGGAGAAAGCGGAACCTGACCCCGATCGGCTGGTCTCGATTTCGGAGGCGGCTCGGCAAACAGGCCGGGATAAGTCAACGTTATCGCGGCAAATAAGAAGGGGCTGATCCGGTCGCACGCAGCGGCAAAGTCCGCGTTTCGGAGGTGCGCGCCGACCACCGCGCGAACGTTGCATGGCGCGTTGCTGCAACGCCCCGCGGCATGCCGGTCCAGAGCCTAAAGCCGTGAATGCGGCGATCGAAAACGTGGAGATGGCCCTGGCCCTGCTCGACGAGCGGGACGCCTGTACGTGCTCGAATTCTGCCTGGTGCAGCAGGTTTCTTTTATCGATGGCGGCGAGCCGACGGCCTGACCTCGACGAGGGCGAAACCATCACCTTGAACGTCGTTCGGGCCACGGCCGGCGCGATCGAGGCCGTGATCCTTCCGCGACTACGCAAAGAATGGCTGCAGCTCGAGGACCGGCAAGAGTGAGCCCAGGAAGCCGCCAACCGCCGTGGGTCTGCGGACGATCTACGGGGGCTCGGACGCTAACGCCGTGTTCACCATGCACCCCGAAACGTGCGGGCATGCACGACGCAGCTGCCGGCTGGTGCGCCTGCGCGCGGCCTGCGGGGCGCCGCGGCGCTGAACCCGGACGACGCTGCGTTGGCGGATGGGCTCGAACGGTAGCTTGAAACCGGTGGTCGGCTTGACGAGGCGCTGGGCGTGCGGCCGGGCCGGGACAGCGCACCCCGCAGACAACCCTCCGCACCGCAGAGCGTGACGCCTTTTGCGCGCCGCGGCGGGGCATTTTTTCCATCCCTGAGCAAGATCGGCCAGGCCCGGGCCTGGCCGTGGAAATTGCCGATACCGGGACACCGCGTGGAAGCGTGGGGAGCGCGCGGCCGCAGAGTGCCAGCGCGCCATGCCGGCACGTTGCGGGCGGTGGCGTGGCAGGCGCTACGGCTGATCGATCGCGCGCCTCCGCTCGGCATCTGGAGCGGATTCTGGGTGAACGCGGCGATGCCTGATCGGCCGTGTTTGGTGGTGACCGACGCAGGCTCGGCCTATTGATGCGTTGGAAAGTCTGCGATGCTCAGGCTCGCCAATCTCGGCGACATGAGGAATCCGGAATGCCCGCGCTCGCGCTCACACCAACATCGCTCATGAACGACTTGGCGGCCGATGTAGCCGATCGGTTGCCAAGGCTGCGCGAACTCGATTGTTGGCGCTGCGCGATTTGGCAGACGAGCGGTACGCGGCGGTGGACGTTTCCATTACCGCGCGCACTGAGACTTTGATCGACTTGCAACGGGCGGAAGCTCGGCTGTGGGATCTGCGGGGCGATACCTTCAACCGGCCCAAGGCCAGCGACGAACACCCTGCAATGATCGAGGCAGTGGCAAAACTTGAGCGCGCCAAGCGAGAGGTTGCGCGATTGCGTGACCAGCACGACGCCGGGCGCACCGGTGGCAGGTCGTCAAGCGTCCGCTCGCTATCTGTGAGGACTATCTGCGTCGCCTTGGCTCCGATCCGATCGTTGCCACACCGGCGCGGTGGCGCTGCCGCAACGGGGCGAAGCGATCGCCGATGCGATCGAGCGCGTGCGCCGGGAAATCCGAACAATAAGCGCCGATCAGCACAGCGTCCGATCGGCTCCTCGCCGGTCGCGGACGTCAAGGCAAAGCTTCGTGCTGAGATAGAGGTGCTTGCTGAGAGAGGGAAACCCGACCTTTTTGGTGCGGTGGAGCATGGCGACGAAATAAAATGGCCGACGCTTTCCGTTCAGGTCGACGTCGAGGGGATTTCAACTCAGTTTCGCGGCGTGGGGTTTGTGAGCTATTCATTCGGTAGGTTTTACGCCTGGCTGAACGGGATGCGCTTCTCGCGAAAATAGACGGCCTGGTAGACGAAGCCGCCGACGACGCGAACGCGCTCAGCGACGGCGATCGGGCAAAGCAGATCAAGCAGTTGTCGGCAAAGCTGCTAGAGGCCGAACGCCGAAATCCGACCTGCTGCGACAGCGAAGGGGGAAGTCGAGTACGGGACGATACGGACCCCCGTGCTTGCTGGCGCTTGCGAGCGAGATGCCGGCGCCGCGGAGCGATTATTGATTGTGATTGTGAACGAGTGAGGTTGCGTCATGTCATGGTTCAACGTTCAGGCGCGTGCGGGCGTTGGTGAGATTGCGATCTTCGATGCGATCGGCAAAGGCGGCGTGACGGCCGCACCGATCCAGAAAGATCTTGCCGCGCTCGGCAATGTCCAGCAGATCACCTTGCGCATCAACTCGCCAGGCGGTGAAATTTTCACAGGTTTGAGTATCTACGCGATGCTGAAGCGTCACAAGGCGCGCATCACCGTGACGATCGACGGCATTGCCGCCTCAATGGCTTCCGCGATCGCCATGGCAGGCGACAGAATAATCATGCCGGAAAACGCGGCAATGATGGTCCACGAAGCGCAGGTTTCGATGTCTCACTCAACGTCCACTGAAATGCGCACCGAGGCTGATGCGATCGACCGGATGAACCTGTCGATGATCGGCATTTACGCCGAGCGCAGCAAACAACCGCACGAGCAGATTGCAGCCTGGATGCGGGCCGAAACATGGTTCACCGCGAGACAGGCCGTCGAAGCTCGGCTTTGCCGACGAAATCGAACAGCCGGTGAGGATGGCGGCGCTATTCGACGTCGATCGACTTACGCTTCGACGCCGCAGGCCTTGCGTGACGCAGCGATGTGGGAGCGCGCAATCGCCAAAGTGCAGCTTTGAACACCGGCTTGCCTGATCCCCCGAGTGTCAGGCGGTCGGGCGCGCTTCCTTGGTCTGCTTCATCCCAAAGAGCGCGTGCGTGCGGTGGAACGGGAGCGTCTCCTGGCGCTCCTGTTCGCCGCCCGCTGAATTTTCTCTGTGAAGACGAGTTGACTACATGAGTAACGTCGAAGACAGGATCAGGCGGCGCTGGAACGCTTGGCTCAAGACGCCGGGCAACGCCGAGCATGTCGTTTTGCTGATGCGCGCCGGCGATAATGAAGCTTTCAAGCAACTGTTTGAGTTTGTCGTCATTGATGACCATCGGTGGCGCGTCGAACTTGTAGAGGGAAAACTTGTGGAGGAATGGGACTGTAGCGATCTCACCGCCGGCGCCGGCCTGATTGCGGGCACCGCGACCGGTGAGGCGAGATCGGCGCCGCCGGAAAGCTCGCAACGATGATGAAACGCCCAATTGGCCGCCGCTGAATTTCTGTAGTTGAGTATGTGGAGGTTCTCATATGCGTTTAGTCCTGTCCGACGTTAGCGCGCAAATTCGCAAGGCAATCAAGGAAATGGAGCGCCCGATCGCGGAGGCCGCGACCGCTGCGGTGCGTGAGGCTGGCTTAATGGCCAAGGCTGAAGGCCGCGCAAATATCGCGGCTGCCGGCTTTTCTCAGAAGTGGCAGAACGCACTGCGTTGCGACGTCTATCCGAAGAACGGCGTCTCGATCGGGGCTGCCGCCCACATCCACCATAAAATTCCCTATGCCGGCGTGTTCGAGGACGGCGCCACCATCTCAGGCGACCCGCTGCTGTGGCTGCCGCTGCCAGGCGCGCCGATCGACGCCGATCTGCGCCATGGCGGGCGGAAGCTGACACCAAAAAAATACATCGCCCAAGGCGGCCGGCTCGCTTCGGTCAAGCGCCCCGGCAAGCGGCCGCTGCTGGTCGGCAAGCCAGGTGCCGGAAGCGATAAGGCGGTGCCGCTGTATGTCGGCGTGCCGCTGGTCAACATCAGCAAGAAATTCAACATCACGGATGCCGTGCGCCGCGCCGCGGCGCGTCTCGGTGAGTTTTACCTCAAACACCTGAAGCCCTGACGATGGACACAAACACCAATTTCCGAACGCATCGCCGCCGTATTTCAGGGCGATTTACGACATGGCCTTGCGCGCGAAACTTTGCGACCTGGAACGAAGCGAACGCCCATAGCTAGCAACATACTTGACTCCAGTGAAAGGCGGGAATGTCCTAATGGACTACGTTCTTGGCCCTCCCGTTCGGGAGCAAAATGGAGATTGTTTCTTGCGACTTGCGGACGATGCTCGCAAGTGTGTCGCGTACCTTGGCTACAACGCGAGCGACGACGAGTTAGACATTGAACCTGTCGGAACGGGATTTTTAGTATCGAGCTTTGGGCGCACGTTTTTAGTCACAGCTCGTCACGTTGCCGAGGAATTCAAGACTGATCCATTTGTCATTCGCCTAAATGATAAAAATGGCGTCGGAAAAAACGATCCTGTTGATAATGTAAAATGGCATTACTACCCCGGTGATGAAAATATGGATGTGGCTCTGTTTGAATACTCGCCACCAAAATGGGCCGATTATGTTGCCTTCCCGCGGAAGGCCTTTCTTTCTGAATTTAAATTGAAATCCAAAAAAATTGGGCCTGGAGATTTGGTGTATGTCGTCGGCGTTTTTTCGCTTCTACATGGCAAGAAAAGGAATATCCCAGCGGTCCACACTGGCCATGTCGCGTTGATGGCAGATGATGAACCAATTCCACTCCAAGACTGGCGCGACCAAACAGGTCAGACAACGATTGAAACCTTTGGCTACCTGATTGAGGCGCAGACGCTTCCCGGCACCAGTGGCGGGCCGGTTTTCGCGCGGCGTGTAGTTGATATGCAATCAACCCTCGAAAAGACCATCGGTAAAAAACTTGAGGCGTGGTCCTACGGGTCGGTTTGGTTACTCGGCCTTTGGCAGGGTTCTTGGTATGGTGCGCCCGAGAGATATCTTAAGCTTCCGCGTGATGAAGATGTGCGGGTGCCGCTTGGCACCGGAATTGTCATTCCTGCCATACGAATTATCGAGACCCTCGAACAGGACGATCTTGTGCAGAAATTCAACGAAGAAAAAAACGACGCGACCGGCGCCGCGCGGTATTGCCAGAACAGACCTAAGTTTGTCGTTTGGTTTTTTCTAGAAGCGAATGCCCCGGAAGGTGCCGCTTAGGACCCCCCACTGAGTTTCTCGGCAAGCACGACGTTATGTTTCCTAACCCATATTGGAATTAGAAACGCATCTACTATCGCCCATACTGCAACTCCAAACAGAATTGGATAAAAGATATAAAGCCCTAACCAGGCCACGCCGAGGAGTCCGACGATGGTCAAGAGGAGTTGAGCAATAGCTGATCCAATCCTCTCGTTGTAAAACCGATGACCGCCAAGAAAGCCAAACAAAACCCACAACCCATACGAAACGGGCAACGACTTCTTATTGGCTTCAAACATCATCATCGCGCGTGCGTCAGCGCTAACGGGAGGCACGGTGCGTGATGCGTCCGCGCTCATGGCTTTGATAACCTTTTGGGGCAGCGCTTCTTCAGCCTCGCGACGAGGCGGCTCTCCTTCATAGCGATCAAAGCCCCCCACATTTATCTCTGCCCGAATGACGCTCCAATCCATGGAGCATAAACATCGAAGTATCCCAGCGGCAGGGCGCGGGGGCCGGAGCGCAACCACGCAATACTCCGCGCTGGGGCGCGCGCCTACTAAAGCCCTTTCAGGCCTTGTCTACGAGTTTCTCGACCAACTGCCTGAGCTCGGCTGGAGTGGTGTGACCGCCAACGACCTCGTGATAACCGATCCCTGCGCGTCGGAGCGCCTCTTTCTTGACGGCATCACGTGCGGCCGCTGCGTGGCGATGATGTCCCAAGCCCTGATATTCGATAGCATGCCGCGGTTGGCAGTCACCATCCACCAGTAATAGGTCCACCCGTTTCGAGTTGATGCAGCCGTAGGCCTCAGCATCCGTGCTCCTGAGGACTTCGCCTAGCGAAACCTGCGCCATTACGTGCCACGCCGGATTGCAGCCAATCACTATTCGGTCAAGCTCCTTAAAGACCCGCGTTTCTTTCTTGTTGAGAAGCGGCTGAATCGTAAAGGTCGCGCCCATCACGATCCGTAGTTGGTCGGCAGCGTCGGGCACCTTCGGGTCAGGCTTGGGAGACCAGGATGAGGGCGTAATGACGTTGCCACCGCGCTTCTTCCAGCGCCAGCGGTTCCTCGCCCGCCATGCGTCCCGCTGCTTCTGCGACAGTATTTGTTCAATCATCGTGCCAGCTGCGGCGCCAATGACGACGCCGGCAGCAAAAACGACGATCAGAGTAAGCTCAGGCACCATGCCGCCAGACTACCTTTGATGCGTGGCAAGAGTTACCGCTCACGCGCGAAACGTGAGCACGAGCACGCGGCGCTCGGTATCCGCCGACGCTACCCGGCCGCGCGACACGCCACATCGTTGGCGGCTTCGTGCAGCTCGCCACCGTCACGCGCGACGGCAAAGTTGCCGCTCGCACGAGCCGGCGCTTATAGTCCCTACCGGGGGCGCGTCATTGATGTCGTTGCGAACACGAATATTCAAAGCATGGGAGGTAGAACGCCGCGCGCTACGTATAGTCGCTCGAAGGGTTGGCACGTTACGTGGCGAGCGATGGTTTTGCTCGGAAGGCGCAGCCCGCGCCGCAGGGTGGCGTAGTCCCGCGTCTAACGTGCGCCAATGCTGTTGCTTCTCCGGGTTCGCGCAAAGCGGGCCGGGTTTTTTCACCTTGTCGATGTTATGGGACCCCGCCGGTGATAGCCCGGCCCTCGAATGACCGCTGGTCCGGTCGTGGGAAACCCGTATTCGAGCAGCGCCGCGGTGACATGAGGCACTTGCTTGGTATCGCCGCGAACTGCGGTGTAGGTTTTGATGCCCTCGAACCGACCCCAGATCGACACCGGATCGCCTTCTAAAATCCTGCGCTCGGCCGGCGAGCTGCGCTGGTAATTCACGTACACGGTGCCACCGCGTTCCGCTCGGACCAGCAGCATTACACTGTCGCCATCCGACACCGCCTGCATCACTGTTCCGAAAACGGCGATAGGCGTACCGATAAACAGATGCGGTTCGCGCGCGTGTTCGTTATACGCAAAAGGCTTAGCCATTCGCTTGAGCTCGGCGGCGGGTGAGGTATCGCGGGGCGGTTCTTTGAAATCCGGTTTTGACGGTACATCGAGGGGCTTCATCAAATCCTCAAGCGGTGCGTTGCGCGCACGGCCGAGCAGTTCCCTGCCGCTCGGAGCTGATTGGGCGAAAGCGTCGGCCCAGCATCCGGTCGCGCAGATCAAACCAAACAATATGCCCAACGCTCTCATAAAGCGGTCCCTCCACGCGCCAGCATAGCGCAACGTGATCGCCCGACCGGTCTCGCGCAAGCGGGCCGGGGATTGCTACCCTGTGTGATCTTTCTGCTCATGGGCAGCAGCATGGGCAACGTGCGCACCGATCAAAAAAACAAGCCGGAGCAAAGGCCATGGCGGAGCCGTTAACCGTCGAAGTGGCGATTGTCGGTGGCGGGCCGGTCGGGCTCACGGCCGCGCTCGCGCTGGCCGAAGCCGGCGTCGAAACCGCGCTGGTCGCCCGCCGCCGCTCTGTCGACCATCGGACCACCGCGCTCCTGGCCGGCTCGGTGACGGCGCTCCAGACGCTCGGCGTCTGGGCCGGCTGCGCCGCGGATGCGGCACCGCTCCGGGTCATGCGGATCGTCGATGCGACGTCGCGGCTGATCCGCGCGCCCGAGGTTAGTTTTGTCGCGGCCGAGATCGGACTCGACGCCTTCGGCCACAACATCGAGAACGGCCATCTGCTTGCCGCGCTCGATGCGCGCGCGCGCGCGCTGCCCTCGCTGCGGCAAATCGAGGATGAAGCGCGCTCGATCGAGACCGACGATACCTACGGCACCGTCACTCTCAAATCCGGCGCAAGCGTCCGCGCCCGGCTCCTGATCGGCGCCGATGGGCGGCGCTCGCTCTGCCGCATGGCGGCCGGCATCGAAATCGACAGCCGGAGCTACCCGCAGACGGCCCTGACCTTCAATCTGCGGCACGCCCGGCCGCATCACGACACCTCAACCGAATTTCACACCGAAAGCGGGCCCTTCACGCTGGTGCCGTTGCCGGGCGAGCGGTCGAGCCTGGTCTGCGTGCTGGACGCAGCCGAGGCCAAGCGCGTCGCCGCGCTCGACGGCGCGGCGCTCAACCACGAGATCGAGCAACGCTCGCATTCGATCCTCGGCAAGGTCGCGGTCGAACCGGGCCGCGGCGCGTTCACGCTTTCGATTGCAACCGCACGGCGGTTCGCGCAAGGCCGCGTGGCGCTGGTCGGCGAGGCCGCGCATCTGGTACCGCCGATCGGCGCGCAAGGCCTCAACCTCGGGCTGCGCGATGCCGCGACCATCGGCGAGCTGGTGGTGGCGGCGCGCCGTGACGGCGGCGACGTCGGCTCGGACGAGCTGTTGGCGCGCTATGACGCGCACCGGCGCGGCGACGTGCGCGGGCGCAGCCTCGCTGTCGATCTTCTCAACCGCACGCTGCTCGACGATTTTCTGCCGGCGCAGGGCGCCCGCGGTCTCAGCCTCTATGCCATCGACCGGCTCGGCCCGCTGCGGCGCGCCGTGATGCGCGAGGGCGTGGCGCCGTCGACCTCGCAGCCGCGGCTGATGCGCGGCGAGGCCCTTTAGGTGGCTTCGCATCGCGCGAAGGGAGCTTGCGCTGCTGCCGCATTGCCGGCCGCGGGCCCAGCCGGCAAGTTCTGACCGTGCCAGATTCTCTGTTGCTGGTGGCGTTTGCCGCGTTCGCGTTCGTGCTCGCGGGCTTCGTCAAGGGCGTGCTCGGGCAGGGCCTGCCGACCGTTGCGGTCGGGCTTTTGAGCCTGATGATGTCGCCCGGCGAGGCCGCCGCCCTGATCGTCATCCCGGCGCTGCTCACCAATATCTGGCAGGCCTGGTTCGGGCCTTCGATGCGCGCCCTGCTCTACCGGCTGTGGCCGATCTTGCTCGCAAGCTTCGTCGGCACCTTCGTCGCAACCGCATTGGGTCTCGGGCTGCTGACGCCGGAGGCCGCGGCGCTCGCCCGCAAGGCGCTCGGTCTCGCGCTGATCGGCTATGGGCTGCTCGGCGTCTCGCGCATCCAAATCCAGGTGCCGCAGCGCGCCGAGCCGTGGCTCGGTCCGCTGTTTGGCGCGGCCAACGGCGCGGTCGCGACCGCAACCGGCGTGTTCATGTTCCCGGTCATTCCCTACATTCAGGCGCTCGGGCTCAACCGCGACGACATGGTCCAGGCGCAGGGCATCTCGTTCAGCGTATCGAGCTTCGCGCTCATGCTGGTGGTGCTGGGCAACGGCACGCTGAACGCAACCAATACGGTCGCGTCATTGATCGCGATTCTTGTCACCTTTGTTGGAATGTTCGTCGGACAGCACGTGCGCAAATTCGTCAACCCGGCCGTTTTCCGCTTCTTGTTCTTCTGCGCGATGCTGGTACTCGGCGTCCATCTCGCCTTCATCCACCGTTGAGCTTTGGCACCGTTTTGACCATCGCCGGATCGTTCCGAAAATTCGGATCGATCGGCACCGGCAAGGCCGGCATGGTCGCGCCCGACGGACCTGCGACGGTGTGCGCGAACAGCCCGCGCTGAACGAAATGCGGATCGCGCAACGCCTCCTGCATCGTCGCCATCACGGTGACGCAGCAATCGGCCTTGGCCAGCACCGGCCGCCAATCTTCCGCGCTCCGCCCGGCGATGATGGCTGCGACCGCGGCACGGCTCGACGCCGGGTCGCGGCGATCGTCGACGAACTCGGCTGCAAGTCCGATGGCCGCGGTAAACGTCTCCCAGAACTTCTGCTCCAGCGCCGCGCATGCCACGAGCTTACCGTCCTTGGTGGGATAGAGCTGATAGCGCGCCGAGCCGCCAGTGAGCCGCGCGCCGCCCATGCCGGGGAATTGCCCGGTGGCCTGGCCGGAGGCGAGCGCATGCGCCGCAAAGGTGAACATTGCGTCGGTCATGGCGACGTCGATATGGCAGCCCTGCCCGCTTTGATCGCGCTGCCGCAGGCCCAGCAGGATGTTGATCACCGCCGGCAGCGTTCCGCCGCCGATGTCGGCAACCAGCGCCGGCGGTACCACCGGCCGTTCCAGCGGTCCGGGATTGAGCGCCAGCAGGCCGGTGTGGCCGATGTAATTGAGATCGTGCCCGGCTTCGCCCGCGCGCGGCCCGCGCTGGCCGTAGCCGGTGATCGAGCAATAGACCAGCCGCGGATTGAGCTTGCGCACCGCCTCATAGCCGAGTCCGAGCCGTTCCATGACGCCGGGCCGGAACTGCTCGACCAGCACGTCGGCACGCTCGAGCAACGGCCGAAGCTTGGCTTGGTCAAGCGCGCGTTTGAGGTCGAGCACGAGGCTCACCTTGCCGCGGTTGAGCAGCGTGAACATCGCGCTCTCGCCGTCGAAGCGCGGCTCGTAGTGCCGCATGTTCTCGCCGCCGGGCTGCTCGATCTTGATGACCTCGGCGCCGGCCTCCGCCAGCAACAAGGTTGCCAGCGGCCCCGGCAGCAGCGTGGTGAAGTCGAGAACCCGAATGCCGGACAGCGGCTGCATGGAATGTCCCAACGCGTCAGCGCAGCAGAGTTTGCGTCAGTCCGCCATGCTGCACCAGCCACATCACGCTGGTCAGCGTCGCAACCGACATCAGCGTACCGAGCAGGACCGATCCCGATGCCGGCTCCACCCATGCCTCATATTGCCGCGCCAGCACGAACACGTTGAGCGCCGGCGGCAGCGCCGCCATCAGCAGCGCGGTCTTCACCCAATCGGCATCGAACGGCCCAAATGTGACGAGCAACAACAGCACAAGCACCGGATGCACCACGAGCTTGATCAACACCAGGCCAGGCACCTCCCATGGCACGCGCGCAAACGGCCGCAACGCCACCGTGACGCCGAGCGTGAACAACGCGCAGGGTGCGGCGGCGTTCTGCAGGAACCCCAGTCAGCCGGTCGAGCGCGACCGGCGGCTCGAAGCGCAGCGCAGCCGACACGACGCCAAGCAGCGTCGCGATCACCAGTGGATGCAGCGCAATCTTGCGCGCCACTTCGAACGCCACTCGCGCCACGCCCTTGTACGATGGCCTTGCCAACGCCATCAGCAGTGGCAACAGCGAAAAGAACAGCAGCGTCTCGAAACAGAAGATCAGCGCGACCGGCGCCGCCGCCTGCACGCCAACGGTCGCCAGTGCCAGGCCCGGCCCCATATAGCCGATATTGCCGTAGGACCCGGCGAGCGCCGCTATCGCCGACTCCGCGAGATTGCGACGGACCGCGAAACCCACACCGAACGACAACGCCAGCACCAGGAAGGTGCCCAGCGTGGTCGTCAGAATGAACGGCGCGTTGTTGAGCTGTTCGAACGGGGTTTTCGCCAGGATGCGGTAGAACAGCGCCGGCAACGCCATGTAGACGATGAAGAAGTCCATCCAGGCGAGGCCCTGATCGGGGATGCTCCGGATTCGCCCACAGGCGAAGCCAAGGAAGATCAATCCGAAATACGGCAGTGCGAGGTTGAGAACGTCGATCATTTCCGGGCGTTTCAACGTGTTCGCCGACTTGGCGCGGGGTTTGCTTTCCTCTAAACGGCAGAGCCTCGATTGGAAACAACGGCCATGAAGCTGCCGCGCCAGTTCTATCAGCCGCTTGCGATCGGCGCGCCGGCGCCGGTGCGCGAGCTGCCCGTGCGGCTCGAGCGCATGATCCATTTCGTGCCGCCGCATGTCGAGAAGGTGACCGCCAAGGTGCCGGACCTGCTGCGGCAGGTCGACGTCGTGCTCGGCAATCTCGAAGACGCGATCCCGGCCGACGCCAAGGAGGCGGCGCGCGCGGGCTTTATCGCCATGGCAAAGCGCGTTGACTTCGGCGCCACCGGCCTGTGGACGCGGATCAATGCGCTCAACTCGCCCTGGGCGCTCGACGACGTCACGCAGATCGTGGCCGCGATCGGCAACAAGCTCGACGTCGTCATGCTGCCGAAGGTCGAGGGCGACTGGGACATCCATTACCTCGACCAATTGCTGGCGCAGCTGGAAGCCAAGCACGCCATCGCACGGCCGATCCTGATCCACGCCATCCTGGAAACCGCGCAGGGCGTCAACAACGTCGAGGCGATTGCGAACGCCTCGCCGCGCATGCACGGCATGAGTCTCGGCCCCGCCGATCTCGCCGCCTCGCGCGGCATGAAGACCACGCGCGTCGGCGGCGGCCATCCCGACTATGCGGTGCTGGCCGACGCCAAGGGCGGCGCGGCGCGCCAGAAATTCCAGCAGGACCTGTGGCACTACACCGTTGCCAGGATGGTCGATGCCTGCGCCGCCGCCGGCATCAAGCCGTTCTACGGCCCGTTCGGGGACTTCTCCGACCCCGATGGCTGCGAGGCTCAGTTCCGCAATGCCTTCCTGATGGGCTGCGCCGGCGCCTGGTCGCTGCATCCATCACAGATCGCGATCGCCAAACGGGTGTTCTCGCCGGACCCGGCTGAGGTCGCGACCGCCCGGAACATCCTCGCCGCCATGCCCGACGGCACCGGCGCCGCCATGATCGACGGCAAGATGCAGGACGACGCCACCTGGAAACAGGCCAAGGTCGTGGTCGATCTCGCCCGCCTGGTCGCCGCCAAAGACCCGGAGATGGCCGCTCGCTACGGCTTTTGAACCTTTTGCAGGCCTGCGATGACTATTAGATTATGCGCATCATGAGCAAGAAGATGTTCAACAGCCCGATCAAGATGCGGCAAGCCAAGTTCAAGCTTGGCGAGGTCGTCAAGCACCGCGTGTTCTCGTTTCGGGGCGTGATCTTCGATATCGATCCGGTGTTCAACAACACCGAGGAATGGTGGCTGTCGATCCCCGAGAACGTGCGTCCGAGCAAGGACCAGCCGTTCTATCACCTGTTCGCCGAGAATTCCGAAACCGAATACGTCGCCTATGTCTCCGAGCAGAATCTCTTGCCGGACACCTCGAACGAGCCGGTCCGCCATCCGCAGGTCAACGAGGTGTTCGAGCGCGACGACAACGGTGGCTATCGGCCGCGCAACGCCGTCCTGAACTGAATTTGCGGCCCGCAACGAAACAGGCCCGCGTCACCGCGGGCCTGTCGCATGTCGAAGGGCTGCTGTCTTGCTCAGCGCGCGGGGGGCGTGGGGGGCGGCGCCTGCGAGGTGCCGCCGGCCGGCGGCTGCTGGCTTTCGAGCTTCTTGCGCGCCTCGTCGGCACGCTTCTGCAGTTCGTCCTGCAGCTTCTTTTGCTGAGCCTCGAACACCTTCGGATCGGTCGGCGGGCCGTCGTAGGCCTTGGCGAAATCCTTCAGATCGAGCTGCGGGCTCATCGCCTGGCCGTTCATGTGGATGGCCTGCACGGTCAGGACGGTCGCCTTTTTCATGCGCGCGACCAGATCGGCATTGGCGTCATAGTCGGCGATGCAGCCGCCCGGCGGAACGACCGGCGGCAGGCAGGTCACGTAGGGCGCGGTCGCGGGCTGCCCTTGGTCGACGATCAGCCGCGTGCCGTGTTGCAACGCCACGCCATACGGCAGGCTCATGCGCAGGAGCTTGCGCTGTTCGCCATCCATCTCGATGATCGCGACGCTGACCACAAGCAGTCCGGACTCGACGCGTCCGTCCTTGACGGTAACGCAGACCCGCTTGGCCTTGGGGTCGGCATCCTTGTTGCAGAGCTTCACCCAAGGCGAATAGATCAGCTGGGGCTCGGCCGACTGCGCGGCCTGCTGGTCACCCGCGGCCGGCGGCGGGGCGGCCTGCTGCTGTGGCGCTGGCGGCTGCTGTTGAGCCGGCTGTTGCGGCTGCGCCTGCGGCTTGGCGGCGGGCTTGGGGGCCGGCTTCGGGGCCGGCTTCGGCTGGGCCGGCTGCGGCTGGGCCGGCTGTGGGGGGGCCTGCGCGAGCGATACCGACACCGTCGTGACGGCAAACAGCGCCGCCATGGCGGATGCGGCAAGCGCCGTGCTGGCTGCCCGCGCCGGCGCGGACATGATCCGGTCTTTCATCAGCAATCCCTCGTTAGAATCCCGCCACTTACCACGGCGCCGACCTGTGCGGCCGCCCAAGGCCTGTCTCGACGCCCGAAAAAAGGCAGGAGCGTGACGTGCGATAGCGCCTGATTAGCCGAAATCCGCGAACTCGATAAAGCCTTATACGAATGTCGGTGATAACGCCCGATGCCGCATCGGGCGACCCGCGGGACCCCCCGTCGCGGCTCGGCCGGCATGCTAGACCGAGTCCAGGCTTTGATTCCTCAAGGCGAACCGACCGCCGTGACCGCATCCGCCGGCCCGCTGCGCGCAGGACCGGCCCGCCAGCTCAGCCTCGCGGGCGCATTGATCGCTGGGTCGCTCGTGGCCGCGGCGGCCCAGCCCGCCGAGCCGCAATACGGCATTGCCATGCATGGCGCCCCAAAGCTTGCGCCAAACTTCGACCATGTCCGCTACGTCAATCCGAATGCGCCGCAGGGCGGCCGCCTCGGCCATGGCGTGCTCGGCACCTTCGACAGCCTCAACCCGTTCATCGTCAAAGGCCTCGCCCCCGCGCAGATCCGCGGCTACGTGGTCGAGAGCCTGCTGGCGCGCGGCTATGACGAGCCGTTCACGCTCTACAGCCTGCTGGCGCGCACGGTCGAAACCGACGACGCGCGCAGCACCGTGACCTTCCGAATAGACCCCGCGGCCAGGTTTTCCGACGGCAAACCGGTGACCGCCGACGACGTGATCTTTTCCTGGCAATTGCTGCGCGACCACGGTCGGCCGAACTTCCGTACCTACTACGTCAAGGTCGCCAAGGCCGAGGCGTTGTCGGAACGCGAGGTGCGCTTCGATCTCACCGGCGCCGACGACCGCGAACTGCCGTTGATCCTCGGATTGATGCCGGTGCTGCCCAAGCACGCGGTTGATCCGGAGAAATTCGAGGACACCACGCTCGAGCCGTTGATCGGCAGCGGTCCGTATGTGATCGGCAAGGTCGACGTCGGCCGCAGCGTCACGCTCAAGCGCGATCCGAACTATTGGGGACGCGACCTGCCGATCAACCGCGGCTTCTGGAATTTCGAGGAGGTCCGCTTCGACTTCTATCGCGACGCCAACTCGCATTTCGAGGCGTTCAAAAAGGGCCTTTACGACATCCGTACTGAAACCGATCCCGGCCGCTGGGAGACCGCCTATGATGTGCCGGCAGTGCGCGACGGACGCATTGTCAAGGAGACATTCGACACCGGCCTGCCCAAGATCTTCTCAGGCCTGGTGTTCAACACCCGCCGGCCGATCTTTTCCGACCCGCGCGTGCGCGAAGCCTTGATGTGGCTGTTCGACTTCGAATGGCTCAATCACAATTTCTTTTTCGACCGCTACCAGCGCTCGGCGAGCTACTTCGAGGGCTCCGAGCTGTCGGCGCGCGGCCGGCCCGCCGATGCGCGCGAGCGCGCGCTACTCCAGCCGTTTCCCGACGCGGTGCGCCCGGACGTGATGGACGGCAGCTGGCAGCCGCCGGTCAGCGATGGATCCGGGCGCGATCGCAGGATGCTCGAGCGCGCGCTCGATCTGCTCAAATCCGCCGGCTACGAGCTGTCCGGAACGGTGTTGCGGCACCGCACCACCCGCAAGCCGTTGACCTTCGAGCTCCTGGTCACCACCAAGGACCAGGAGCGGCTTGGCATTGCGATCGCGCGCGACCTGCAACGCGCCGGCATTGCGTTGCGGCTGCGCGTGGTCGATGCGGTGCAATACGACCGGCGCCGCATCACCTACGATTTCGACATGATCGAGTATCGCTGGGATCAGTCGCTGTCGCCGGGCAACGAGCAGGCGTTCTATTGGGGCTCGGCCGCCGCCGACGCGGACGGCACCCGCAATTACATGGGCGTCAAAAGCGCGGCGATCGATGCGCTGATCGCGGCGCTGCTGTCGGCGCGTGAGCGCGACGAGTTCATCGCGGCCGTGCGTGCGCTCGACCGCGTGCTGATGTCCGGCTTCTACGTCATCCCGCTTTACCACCTGCCCGGACAATGGGTGGCCCGCTGGAACAGCATCGCGCATCCGGCGGAGACCTCGCTGTTCGGCTATTTGCCGGAAACCTGGTGGCGCGCACGATGAGGCACAGGCTGTGATCATCGGCGACGGCAGAAGTTACGGACCGAGGCCCGACGGCCGGACCACGCTGGACGAGCTGTTCCGGCGCGCCGTCGCGCAGCGTCCGGACGCGATCGCGCTGATCGATCCGCCCAACCGGGCGGACTTTACCGACGGCCAGCCGCGCCACCTGAGCTATGCGGAGGCCGACCGGATCGTCGGGGCGATCGCGGCGCACCTCAACCGGCTCGGCCTGCAACCCGACACCGTGGTTGGCATCGCGCTGCCCAACACGGTCGAGGTGGTGCTGACCATTCTTGGCGCGCTGCGCGCCGGCATGATCGCGGCGCCGCTGCCGCTGCTCTGGCGGCGCGCCGACAGTAGTCGGGCGCTCGGCCGGATTGGCGCCAAGGTCATCGTTACCGCTTCGCATGTCGGCGGCTTCGACCATTGCGAACTGGCGATGCAGGTCGCAGCCGAGCTGTTCACCATCCGCCACGTCTGCGCCTTCGGCGGCGGCCTGCCGGACGGCGTCATCCCGCTCGACGGGCTGTTGCTGGAGCCGGCCGAGCCGGCCGCGGCGTTCGAGCGAACCAGCGATCCGGCGCTGCATGTCGCGCTGGTGACGTGGGACGTCACGCCGGACGGCCCGGTGGCGGTGGCGCGCAGCCATGCCGAATTGATCGCCGGCGGGGTCGAGGTCCTGCGGGAAGGGAGCATCGAACCGGAGGCGGTGATCCTGGGCTGCTGCGCCGCAAGCTCGTTTGCGGGCCTCGCCCACACCATGATGCCGTGGCTGCTGTCCGGCGGAACCTTGTGCCTCCACCATGCCTTCGATGCCGCGGCCTTTGCCACGCAAGGCCGCGAGCAGCGCTGCGACACTGTGGTGGTGCCGGGCCCGCTGGTGCCGCGGATGGCGGCGGCCGGGCTGCTCGATCATCCGGAATTGCGCACCGTGCTCGCGCTCTGGCGCGCGCCCGAACGGCTGGCCACCGCCGCGGCCTGGCAACAGCCAGGCGTTGGCCTGATCGATATGCTGGTGTTCGGCGAGGCCGCCATCGTCGGAATGCGGCGTGGCGCGAGCAGCCTGCCCGCGGCGTTGCCGTCAGCGGCCCCTGCTGTGCCCCGGGACGCCGCTGGCGCGGCCCGGATGGCCGAGATCGCCCGCTCCGCCGCCGGCACCTTGATGCTGCGCGGGCCGATGGTGCCGCGCCACGCTTTCCCGCTCGGCGCCGAGCGCCTGTCGGAGCCCTATTGGCGCGCCAACGCCGCGGGCTTCGTCGATACCGGCTATCCCTGCCGCCATGACCCCGCGACCAACGCCATGCAGGTGACCGGACCTCCGCCTGGCATCGTCGGCGTCGGCGGCTATCGTTTTACGCGCCGCGACCTCGACGATCTGGTCCAGCGGGCTTGGAACGGCGCATCGATCGCCGCCCTGCCCGACACGCTCAATGGCCAGCGGCTCGCGGGTCTTGCTGGCGACGCCGAAGGCGCGCGCACCGCGCTGGTGGCGCTGGGGGCGAATGCAATGATTGCTGAGGCTTTTCGCAATCGCCGCCGTTTCCGCGCGGCGTAGGTGTCGGTATTCGTTGACGGGGCATTAATGGCGATCGCCTAGCCTGGATATTTCCAGGTGCGTTCCGCCGCCATGTCGCTGCAAGGTCCGATCCTCATCGTCGCCGACGAGCCCGCCATGGGCCTGGCGCAAGCACTCACCGCCGCGGGCGCGTTCCCGATCATCGAGACCACCTGGCGCGATGCGTCGACTGCGCTCGCCGAAATCAAGCCGGCGGCAATCGTGGCGTCGGAGCCTGGCGCGGCCGATGCTGCGGCCGCGACGGCGCTCGCGCAAAAGCTAGCCAAGAGCGCGCCGATCGTCCCGATGGTCGTTCGCCTGCGCGACGACAAACCCTGCGCGCTGGCCGACGTCGTGACGGTGGCCGAGGATGCGCCGGCCGAACGGCTGATCGCGCGGCTTGCCGGCCTGGTGCGGCTGCGCGCGCTGCACGCGACGGCGATCGGCCGCGCGCGCACGCTCAAGGCCGAACGCAACATCGTGGCCGACATGCCGGCCGGCGACCCGCTCGATGATGCGACCGTGCTGCTGGTTGGGCGCGGGCGCCATCATGCGACGCTCAGCGTCGCCGTGGGCGAGCGCATGGGCGTCATGGGCGCACTCAGCATCGAAGCCGCCGCCCGCTGTCTGACTGCGCGCGATATCGACGGCATCGTGATCGGCGACGGCCTGCCGCTCGGCGCGGTCGATGCCTTTCTGACGGTGCTGGCAGAGGATTCACGCTTCCGCGACCTGCCGGTCGCAGTGCTCGGCGGCCCCGTGGTGCAGGCGCTGCCGAACGCGGTATGCGCCCGCGACCCCTTGCTGCTGCTCGAGCGCGCCACGCCGCTGATCCGGCTGCGGGCGTTCGAGATCGCGCTCAAGCGGCTGCTGAAATCGATCGAATGCAAGGGCATGCTCGATCCGCACACCGGCCTGCTCAACAGCAATGCCTTCGGTCGCGAGCTCGACCGCGCCATCGAGGATGCCGCCGGCCGTGGCGTCGCACTTTCGCTGGCGCGCTTTTCCTTCGACGAGCGGGTCGACCGCCGCGCCAGCCTGGATGCGGCGCGGCTGATGAGCCGGCTGGTGCGCAGCGCGGATTTCGCATGCCGGCAGGATGACGGCTCGATCCTGTTCGTGTTCGCCGACACCGACCTGCGCTCGGCCCATGTGGCGGCGCGCAGGCTCGCAAGCGTGCTCAAGCACACCATGCTGCGCTCCGACCGCGACCGGGGTGGCGTCAGCCCGGCGGTAACGTTGGCGACGCTAAAGCCTTCCGACACCGCGCTCACATTGCTGGCGCGCGTCGCCCCGCGCCCGGTTGCTGCCGCCTAGGCGCGTCGCTACATGTGGTGGATCAGCTTGCGAGGCCCGCCATGTCCGACACGCCCAATTCCGTCGCACCGCTTCAGATCGACGTCGTTTCGGACGTGGTCTGTCCCTGGTGTTTTATCGGAAAGCGTAGGTTAGAAAAGGCCTTGGCGCTCAAACCCAACATCCCGGTTGAGGTACGCTACCACCCCTATTTCCTCAATCCATGGGTGCCGCGCACGGGCATGCCGCGCGACGAGTATCTGACCACCAAGTTCGGCTCGCCCGAGCGCTATCACGGCATCGCCGGCCGGGTCGCTGCCGCCGCCGCGGCCGAGGGGCTGACCTATGCCGTGGACAAGATGCGGCGGCAGCCCAACACGCTCGACTGCCATCGGTTGATCCTGTGGGCGCAATCCATCGACCGGGCGCCGCAAATGAAGCAGCGGCTGATGGACCTGTATTTCACCGAGGGCGCCGATCTGTCCGACCGTGAGGTGCTGGTGCGGGCGGCGGCCGACGTCGGCCTCGACGCCCAGAAGACCCGCGACATGCTTGCCAGCGATGCCGATGTCGAGCGGGTCGAGAGCGCCGCCAATTCGGCCAAGGACGCCGGCATCGATGGCGTGCCGACCTTCATCCTGGGTGGCGTCGCCGCGGTCAGCGGCGCGCAATCGCCCGAGGTGCTGGCCAATGCCATCGAACAGATCGCGACCAACCGCGAGCGCTTCCTGGCCGAGCAGCGGGCGCAGCAGACCGCCTAACGAGAGAAGATAAACGCCAGCACCAGGACGGCGCTGGCGGCGATCCACGAGCCCAAAATCCGCGCCGCGATGCGTTGCCACGGAGCGGTCAGCCGGGTTGCAATCTCCACGATGACGATCAGCAACAGCCCGCCGCCGAAGGCGGTGCCGATCAGCATCAGGTGAGCCTGGCGCACCGACACGACCTCGGGCGGGGAATCCAGACCGATGGCGATGCCGGTGACGGCGGCAAGCGCGCAGCCCGCCCGTTCCGGTAACGGGCGCGCCAGCGCCACCAGCGCGCCGCTGGTCAGCGCCAGCAACAACACCGCCTCGCCGGCAAAGCGCGGCACCACGCCGGACGTGAGCACGGCAAGCCCCGCGATCAGCGCCACGATGAACGTCGCGGGCGCGGCGCGGCCCCAGTGCGGCGCCTGCTGACCGACCAGAATTCCGAGCCCGAGCGCCGCCATCAGATGCGCCGGCACGAAGGCGGGATGCAGCAAGCCTCCGAAGAAGCCGGGAACGCCAAACGGCGCCGGATGGGCCAGCGCGGGCGGGGCGAACAGCACGGAGCCCAGCGCCAGGCCCAAGACGGCAAGCAGGACGCAAGAATGCCCGGCACGGCACTCATGCCAGCCGGCCGAGGAACATCAGGCCCGCCAGCGCGATCGCGCCGCCGGCCGTGCGCACCGCGATCCGCCCGGCCGGCCAACGTACCAGCAGGCCGAACGCAATGCCGGCGAGATGCAGGCAGCCGGTCGCGATCACAAAGCCGGCCGAATAGGCCAGCGCGTCGGCGCCGGGCGGCAACTCCGCGCCATGGGCGTGGCCATGGAAGATCGCAAAGATCCCGACCATGACGGCGGCAACCCAGAGCGGGGGCTTCGCCGCCAACGCCACCATCATGCCGAGCAGCGCGGCCGACACCGCGATGCCGATTTCGACGCCCGGCAACGGCACGCCCAGGATGCCCAGCACGCCGCCCGCGGCCATCACCAGGGGAAACACCACCGGCAGGATGACGATCGCGGGCGAGCCGAGAAACGCTCCCCACAGCCCGACCGCGACCATCGCCGCGACATGGTCGGGCCCGGACAGCGGGTGCGCCAATCCGCCAACGAAGCCGCCGGTCACGTCGCCGGAATGCGCCAGCGCCGGAGACGCCAGCAGGCACGCCATCAGGACGATCGCGGTTCGGAGCACGGCCTATTCCCACATTTCCAAGTCTTATGGCCAGTGAAGCAAGGCGCGGATGGCCGGGACAAGCCCGGCCATGGCGTGGCAACGTCGGACCAACAAGAACCCGGGGACGAAATGCCATGCCCGCCGTCACCATCGCCGCCATCGACACCTTCCAGCTTCGCGTCCCGCTCGACACCTGGGCGCCGCCGCCGCTGTTCGCAGGCCGGCCGCGCACCCATGTCGAAGCGATCTATGTGCGGGTCGCAACCGACAAGGGCGTGACCGGCTGGGGCGAATGCTTCGGCAGCAGCGGCAGCACGGTGATCGCGGCGTTCGACAATTGGATCAGGCATCTCGCCGTCGGCCAGGACCCGACCGACAAGGATCTGCTGCCGCGGATCGAGCGCGCGTTGCATGGGCTTGGCCGTGCGGGCATCGTGATGCATGCGCTGAGCGGGCTCGATATCGCGCTGTGGGACATCCGCGGCAAGCTGGAAGGCGTTTCGGTGTCGAAGCTGCTCGGCGGCGCCAAGCGCAAGCGCGTCGAAACCTACGCATCGCTGCTGCAATACAACGGCGCAGTCGAGCACGTGAAGCGCAACACCGCGCGGGCGCTCGAGCGCGGCTATCGTCACATCAAGCTGCACGAACGCACCGCCGAGGCGGTCGCGGCGGCGCGCGAGGTCGCGGGTCCGGCAATCCCGATCAAGGTCGACACCAATTGCGGCTGGACTCCGTCCGAAGCAGAGCAGCCGGTTCTCGCCATGAAGCCGTCGAACCCATATTGGGTGGAGGAGCCGATCTGGCCGCCGGAAGATTTCGAGGCGCTGGCCAGGCTGCGCAAGGCCACCGGCGTGCCGCTCGCCATGGGCGAGAACGCCACCAGCCCGTCCGACTTCCGCAAGATGATCGCGGCCGGCGCAACCGATTATGTCCAGCCCTCGATCGTGAAGATCGGCGGCATCACCCAGTTGTTCCGGGTCGCGACCGAATCCGAAAGAAGCGGTGTCACCTGCGTGCCGCATGCGTTCTTTTTCGGCCCCGGCTATCTCGCAACGCTGCACTGCATCGCCTGCAAGGAGCGCGACGCGCCGCTCGAACGGCTGTTTGCCGACGTCGCCCACGTCACCTACGCCAAGACCGTTCCCGAAGTGAACGGCGCGGTCGAGGTGCCGGACCGGCCGGGCCTTGGCGCCGATCCCGAGGACGAGTTGTTCAGCCGCTTCCGAGTCTGAGACCGGTTGCGGTCCGCCGGCGTCGATGGTCAGGGTCACGACCGCCTAGGCCGCCTTGGCGCGCTCGGCAATCCCGACCAACCGCCGCAGCACCGCGGCGGTGCCTTTGAGTCTCCGCGGCGGGCTGCTCCCAATCGTTGAACACGACCAGCTTCTGGTCCGGCCGCACGCGCATGGTCGGGGCCTCCTGGGCGATCAAGCCAATCAGCCCCTCCGGATTGGGGAACACGTTGTCACGGAAGGCCAGCACCGCTCCCTTCGGCCCGCTTTCGATCTTCTCGACGTTGGCGCGGCGGCACAGCGATTTGATGGCGACGATTTTCAACAGGTGCTCGACCTCTTCGGGCAGCGGCCCAAAACGATCGACCAGCTCCGCGCCGAACGCCTCGATGTCCTGCTCGTCCTCGATTTCGGCAAGCCGGCGATAGAGCGCGAGCCGCACCGACAGGTCGGCAACATAGTCCTCCGGGATCAGCACCGGCGTGCCGATGGTGATCTGCGGCGACCAGCGGTCGGCGACCGGAGCCGCGATACCGGCCTTCAGGCTGATCACCGCCTCTTCGAGCATCTGTTGATAGAGCTCGAAACCGACCTCCTTGATGTGACCGGACTGCTCCTCGCCCAACAGATTGCCGGCACCGCGGATGTCGAGATCGTGCGAGGCGAGCTGGAACCCCGCCCCCAGCGTGTCGAGCGATTGCAGCACCTTGAGCCGGCGTTCGGCCTGGGCGGTGATCCGCTTTTGGTTCGGCAGCGTGAACAGCGCATAGGCGCGCAGCTTCGAGCGCCCCACCCGCCCCCGCAACTGATAGAGCTGCGCCAGCCCGAACATGTCGGCGCGGTGCACGATCAGCGTATTGGCGGTCGGAATATCCAGGCCGGATTCGATGATCGTGGTGGACAACAGCACGTCGTACTTGCCGTCGTAAAACGCCGCCATGATGTCTTCCAGCACGGTCGGCGGCATCTGGCCGTGGGCGACCGCGACGCGTACCTCCGGCACGTTCTTGTCGAGGAAATCCTTGGCGCCGGCGATGTCCTCGATGCGCGGGCAGACGTAAAACGACTGGCCGCCCCGGTAACGCTCGCGCAGCAGCGCCTCGCGCACGATCAGCGGGTCGAACGGCGAGACGAAGGTGCGCACCGCCAGCCGGTCGACCGGCGGCGACGCGATGATCGAAAGATCGCGCACCCCGGTCAGCGCCAGTTGCAGCGTGCGCGGGATCGGCGTTGCGGTCAGCGTCAGCACGTGGACCTCGGCGCGCAGCGCCTTGAGCCGCTCCTTGTGCGCCACGCCGAAGTGCTGCTCCTCGTCCACCACCACCAGGCCGAGGTCCTTGAACTTGATCGATTTGCCGAGCAGCGCGTGGGTGCCGATCACGATGTCGACCGTTCCGTCGGCAATGCCCTTCTTCACCCGGTTCAATTCGGCCGACGCGACCAGCCGCGAGGCCTGGCCGATCTGCACCGGGACGCCCCGGAAGCGCTCGGTGAAGGTCTTGGCATGCTGGCGAGCGAGCAGCGTGGTCGGCACCACCACGGCAACCTGCTTGCCGCTCATCACGGTGTTGAACGCCGCGCGCAGCGCCACCTCGGTCTTGCCGAAGCCGACGTCGCCGCAGATCAGCCGGTCCATCGGACGCCCCTTGGCGAGATCGTCGAGCGTGGCATCGATCGCGGTCTGCTGGTCGTCGGTCTCTTCGTACGGGAAGCCCGCGGCAAATTCGTCCGCCGCGCCGGCCGCCACCGCAAGCTTGGGCGCTTCCCGCAGTTGCCGCTCGGCCGCCACCTTGATCAGCTCATGGGCGATCTCGCGAATACGGTTCTTCAGCCGCGCCTTGCGCGTCTGCCAGCCGGTGCCGCCAAGACGGTCGAGCTCGACGCCGGTGTCCTCGGAGCCGTAGCGCGACAGCAGCTCGATGTTCTCGACCGGCAGGAACAGCTTGGAGCCTTCGGCGTAATGGATTTCGAGGCAGTCGTGCGGCGCGCCGGCGGCTTCGATGTTCTGCAGGCCGACGAAACGGCCGATGCCGTGATCGACGTGCACCACGAGATCGCCGCTCGACAGGCTGGTCACTTCGGCGATGAAGTTTTCCGCGCGCTTGCTCGCCCGGCGCGGCCGCACCAGGCGATCGCCCAGGATGTCCTGTTCGCTGACGACGGCGGCTTCGGCGGTCTCGAACCCGGATTCGAGGCCGAGCACCGCCAGCGCCACCTGCGGCTTGGGCAGCGCCAGCGCCTCCGGCCAGGAGGCCACGTTCGACAGATTGGGCAGGCCGTGATCGGACAGCACATGGCTCATGCGCTCGCGCGCGCCCTCGCTCCAGAGCGCGACGACGACGCGCCGGCCGGCCGACTGCATCGCCTGCACATGCGCGGTGACGGCATCGAACACGCCGGCGGCGTTCTCGGTCCGCTCGGCTGCAAAATTGCGGCCTTGCCGGGCGTCGACTTCGACGATGGCGCCGGCCTGATCGGGAACCGAAAACGGCGTCAGGCGGACCAATGCCGAGGTCTTGAGGCGCTCGGCCCATTCGCTCTCGCCGAGATAGAGCCGTTCCGGCGGCAGCGGCTTGTAGGGCGGTCCGCTGTCCTTGTCGGCCAGCGCGTCCTTGCGGGCCTGGTGATAGTCGGCGATCTGGACCAGGCGCTCGCGCGCCGCATCTTCCGCCAGCGGTTCGAGGATCACCGGCGCGCCGGCCACGTAGTCGAACAGCGTATCGAGCCGGTCGTGGAACAGCGGCAGCCAGTGCTCCATGCCGGGATGACGGCGGCCTTCGCTGACCGCCTCATACAGCAGATCGTCGGGAGCGGCGGCGCCGAAGGCCGCGACATAGCCGGTGCGGAATTTGCGGATCGTGTCGGCGGTGAGCTGGAATTCCGCAACCGGCACGAGGTCGAGGCCGCGCAGCTCCATGACGGTACGCTGGCTCTGCGGATCGAAGCTGCGGATCGTCTCGATGGCGTCGCCGAAGAAATCGAGCCGCACCGGCAGATCCATGCCGGGCGGGAACAGGTCGAGGATGCCGCCGCGCACGGCGTATTCGCCGGCCTCGCGAACCGTCGAGACGCGCGAGAAGCCGTTGAGCTCGAGCCAGCGGATCACCCCGTCCATGCCGAGCACGTTGCCGGGCGCGGCCGAAAACGCCTGTTTGCCGATCAGATCCCTGGCGGGCACGCGCTGCAGTGCGGCGTTGACGGTGGTCAGCAGCACGGCCGGCCGCTCGCGGCCCTTGATGCGCGCCAGCCGCGACAGCGCGGTCATGCGTTGCGCCACCACGCCGGCATGCGGCGAGACCCGGTCGTAAGGCAGGCAATCCCAGGCCGGGAATTGCAGCACCTCGATGTCCGGCGCGAAGAACGCCAGCGCGCGCGCCAGCGCCGCCATTCGCGGTCCATCGCGGCAGATCACCAGGGCGCTGGTGGCCGGTGCCGGCTTTCGCGCGCCAATGGCGCGAGCGAGATCGCCGATCACCAGGCCTTCGGCGCCGTCGGTAACGTGGGCGAGCGTCAGCGGGCGGTCGGGAGCCAGCTGATCGGCGGGGGATTTCGCCATCCGGTCAGCCCCTGGTCCCGAGGTGGAAATCGCGGAGCTTGCGGAACATGGCGGTGTCGTGATCGCGCGGCACCTCGCTCACGCCGGTCAGCCAGCCGAGCAGATCACTCTCGATGGCGTCGAGCAGATGCTCGTAGGCATCGAGTTCGGGCTCGCTGAAGCTTTCGATATGCCGGTCGGCGAAGCGGCCCATGATCAGATCGGCCTCGCGCGTGCCGCGATGCCATGACCGAAACAGCAGCCGACGGCGGCGGGCATCGAGGCCGTCGCTCGATCGCGTGCTTCCGGTCACAAGTTTCTCCAACGCCAAAAACCCGGCAGCGGCCGGGTGCGGGTTTTATATAAAGCGGCGTGGGGCGAATGTCAGCGGCGCCGAGCGGCCCCGATCTAATGCAACGAGGTCACGAACTTGTGGGTGCCGCCGATCGCCTGGCGGAGCTCATCGACCGCCAGCTGGGCTTCCGGCGACCAGTTGAGTGCGATGAACACCGCGGTGCCGTCGGCCGCCCGGAAGGCGTGGCTGACCACCGAGGCTTCCGTCGGCCGGCCGTCGGCATCCTTGCCGGACGAGTTGAGAATGCCGCCGTGCGACACCGCCCAGCGGCCGGCACCCGCCCACACGTTTACGCCAAGGCCGTACCAGCGGTCCTTGTTGGACGGCGTCCATCTGGTCTGCGCGCGGTCGATCCAGCCCTTGACGGTGTCGTTCAGAAACGGATGCGACGGATTGAAGATGTCGAAAAAGGCAAGATAGTCGGGCCCCGGGATGAACCAGCCGCCGGCGCCCGCCAGCACGCGCCAGTCGGGATGCAGCTTGGGCTCGGCAATCCCAAGCCTGCCGAACACCGCCTCGCGGCAATAATCCTCGTAAGGCCGTTGCGTCCGCTCCTCGATCAGCGCGCTCAACACCTCGTAGCCGGTGTTGCTGTAGGAATAGCGCTTACCGGGCTCGCGCATGAGCTTGAGCTTGGTCAAATACTCGCCGAGCATCGAGGACACCGCGGCGAGATAGCCCTTGCCGCTGTTGGCGCGCTTGCTCACAACGCCGTAGATCGGGTCGTTGTCTTCGTTGCCAAGGAGGCCCGAGCGATGCACCAGAAGTTGCTCGACGGTGACGTGTTCGAGCCGTGGATCGGTCGGCGTGCCATAACGCCGGAAGAACCGCGGCAGCGCCTCGCGCATCCGTGTCGTGAATGAAATCTTGTTGTCGCGGACCAACGTCGCGACGCAAGCGCCGGTGATCGGCTTGGACAGGCTCGCGATCATGGTCGGCTGCAGCGGATCGGTGTTGTGGCCGCGCGTGAACACGGTCTTGCCGCCGCGGCGCACCACCAGGACCGCCGATTTCGGCTGGCGCCGCGCCACCCATTCATCGAACACCATCGCGTAGCGATCGACGGTATCCGGCAAGCCCTGGTGGGCTTCAGGCGATGCCGATGACGCAAACGCCTGGGTCTGCGCGGCGGCGTGCTGCTGCCATGCCAACAACGACGCCAGAACGAACACCGCCTGACCGAGCGCGCGAGGCTTCATCCGACTTCCCCGGTGGCTCGATTATAGCGGATCGGACGGGGCGACAAGTGGATTGGCCGATGTCTCGATGTGGAACATTGTGGAGATCGGCGACCGGGCTTTGCCGCCGGCCGGCCGCTTATTGAAGCGCGCGGCAAACCCGGGCAGCGTGTCGCCATGCGCCCCTCGCTGCTCGATCCGCTGTTTGCCGCGTTAACCACGCTGCCCGGCGTCGGACCGAAGGTTGAAAAGCACTATCGCCGGCTGTTCGGCCGCGAAGACGCGCCGGCGCGCATCGTCGACCTGCTGTTTCACCTGCCGACCGGCACGATCGACCGGCGGGCACGGCCGAAGCTCCGCGACGTGGTGCCGGGCTCGATCGTCACCGTTGCGGTGACGGTCGACCGCCACCGCCCAGCGCCGCCCAACCGGCCGCGGGTGCCCTACCAGATCTACGCCAGCGACGACACCGGCGATCTGGTCATCACCTACTTTCACGCCAGGCGCGACTACCTCGAAAAGCTGCTGCCGGTCGGCGAGCGGCGAATCGTGTCGGGCACCACCGGTCTCTACGACGGCATGCTGCAGATCGTGCATCCCGACATGGTGGTGAGCGACGCCGATCTCGACACGATGCCGCTGGTCGAGCCGGTCTATCCGCTGACCGAAGGCCTGAGCCTCAATCAGCTGCGGCGCGCGATCGGGGGCGCGCTCGAAAAAATCCCGGAGTTGCCGGAATGGCAGGACACGGCTTGGCGCCGGCGCGCGACGTTTTCGTCATTCGCCGACGCGCTCAACGCGCTGCACCGGCCGGTCGAGCCCGCCGACATCGCGCCGGACCGCCCGGCCTGGTCGCGGCTGGCGTATGACGAACTGCTCGCCGGGCAACTCGCGCTCGCGCTGGTGCGCGCCCATCAGCGCAGCCTGCCCGGCCGCGGCAGTTCCGGCGAGGGCCGCCTGCGCGCCAAGGTGGTCGCGGCACTGCCCTATTCGCTGACGCCGTCGCAAGCGCGCGCGGTGGACGACATCGTGACCGATCTCGCCCGCCCGCAGCGCATGATCCGACTGCTGCATGGCGATGTCGGCTCCGGCAAGACGGTGGTGGCGCTGCTTGCGGCAGCGACGGTGATCGAGGCTGGCCGGCAGGCCGCCCTGATGGCGCCGACCGAAATCCTCGCCCGCCAGCATTTCGCCACCATCGCGCCGCTCGCCGAACAGGCCGGCCTCCGCGTCGCCATCCTCACCGGCCGCGATCGCGGCCGCGAGCGCAGCGAAACCGTCGAACGGCTGGCGCTGGGCGAGATCGATCTGGTGGTCGGCACCCACGCGCTGTTTCAGGACGAGATCGCGTTCCGCGACCTCGCGCTCGCCATTGTCGACGAGCAGCACCGGTTCGGCGTGCACCAGCGGCTCGCGCTCGCCCGCAAAGGCGACGCCGTGGACATGCTGGTGCTGACCGCAACGCCGATCCCGCGCACGCTGGCGCTAACCTATTTCGGCGACATGGAAATCTCGGAGCTGCGTGAGAAGCCGGCCGGCCGCAAACCGATCGACACCCGGACCATTGCGCTCAGCCGGCTCGACGAGGTGGTCGAGGCGGTCGGCCGCGCCCTCGAAGACGGCCAGCGCGTCTATTGGGTGTGTCCGCTGGTCGGCAAATCCGAGGCGAGCGATCTCGCCGCCGCCGAGCAGCGTTTTGCCGAGCTGAAGCAGCAGTTCGGCGAGCGCGTCGATCTGGTGCATGGCCGCATGAAGGGCGCCGACAAGGACCGCGCCATGGACCGTTTTGCCAGCGGCGAATCGCGGCTCCTGGTCGCCACCACCGTGATCGAGGTCGGCGTCGACGTGCCGGCCGCAACCGTCATGGTGATCGAGCACGCCGAGCGCTTCGGGCTCGCGCAGCTGCATCAGCTGCGCGGCCGCGTCGGCCGCGGCCGCGAGCGTTCGACGTGTCTGTTGCTCTACCGGGCGCCGCTCGGCGAGACCGCCAAGGCACGGCTCGCCATCATGCGCGAGACCGAGGACGGCTTCCGCATTGCCGAGGAGGATTTACGGCTGCGCGGCGAAGGCGACATGCTCGGCACCCGGCAGAGCGGCGATCCGGGCTTCCGCATCGCGCAACTGCAAATCCACGGCAAGCTGATCCAGGCGGCGCGCGACGACGCCGCGCTAACGCTGTCGCGCGATCCCAATCTCGCCACGCCGCGCGGCAAGGCGCTGCGCAACCTGCTCTACCTGTTCGAGCGCGACGAAGCGATCCGGCTGCTGCGCGCGGGTTGACCGTCAGGCGCCGCCGAGCGGATCCGGGCCATAGCGGTTGGGGCCCGCGGTACCCTTCAGGCAAAACCAGACGATCAGCAGAATGAGGCCGATGCCGGTCAACGAGATGAGCCACCACCAGCCGGTCCGGTCGATGTCATGCAAACGACGGAACGCGACCGCGAAGCCGGGCAAGAAGCAAACCAGGGTGAAAATCGCGTTGAGCGGCGAAACCGTGCTGGTGTCGAACAGCGATCGGTCGATGATGGCGGTGGCGACGCTGCCGAGGATGGCGAACAACACCCAGTACCAATACTCCGACCGGCTGGCGCGGCCGGAAAACGTTACGTAATTCCGAAAGCCGGATGCAATCGCCTGCGAAAAATTCATAGCAGCCCCCGTGCGAGATTGTGCGGAAGCCTACGTCCGCCGCCCGAGGGCGGCAACACCCTCGGCGAAGCGCTGCTAGTTCACCGGCGCGGTCGGGGAAATCGCAGCCGCCGGCGCACGACTGGCACGCGCCGTTTCCACGATGGAGGCGAGCGTCTTCTGCGCCTCGGCGTTCGGCTGCACCATGCCCGCCGACATGATCAGCGCCATGGCCTGTTCGACCGTGATGTCGAGCTCGATCACCTGGCTGCGCGGCGCATAGAAGAAAAAGCCGGTGGTCGGGTTGGGCGTGCACGGCAGGAAGCACGAGACATAGTCGTTGCCGCGCGGCAATCGCGCCGCGAGGTCGCCGGACGGCGGCGTCGCCAAAAACACCACCGACCACATGCCGGTCGGAAATTCGGCGAGCGCCACCTTGCGGAAGCTCGAGCCGGACTTGGAGAACACCGTCTCGAAGATCTGCTTCATGGTCTTGTAGATCGGCCGCACGATCGGCATGCGGTTGAGCAGGTTTTCGCCGAATTCGATCAGCGTGCGACCAACCAGGTTGGCGGTGAGGAAACCGAGCAAGGTCAGCGCCAACAGCGCGGTGATCACGCCATAGCCCGGCACCTTGAACGGCAGGTAGGTCTCGGCCCGCAAGCCCACCGGGATGAACGGCCGCATCAGGTCGTCGACCCAGTTGATGAACCACCAGGTCAGATTGATGGTGATATAGAGCGGCCCGACCAGGATCAGACCGGTGAGGAAATAATTGCGCAATCGGGCGACAGCGCTGTGGTGGACCGGCGTCGACTCGGGCGCGATGTCGGACAAGTGGATCGGCGCCTGCGGTTCGGAACGGTCGTCGCTCATCGGTCCGTCCTCACTCGACGGTCACGGACTTGGCGAGGTTGCGCGGCTGATCGACGTCGGTGCCCATATTGACCGCGGTGTGATAGGCGATGAGCTGCACCGGAATGGCGTAAACGATCGGCGTCACGGTCGTCGCCATGTCGGGCATGGTCAGAGTCTTCATCGACGGCACGCTGGCCTCGGCGGCGCCCTTCGGATCGGTGATCAGGATGATCTTGCCGCCGCGGGCTGCAACCTCCTGCATGTTGGAAACGGTTTTCTCGAACACGCCTTCGTGGCGCTTGCTCTTGTCATAGGGCGCGACCACGACCACCGGCATGGTTTCGTCGATCAGCGCGATTGGTCCGTGCTTGAGCTCGCCCGCCGCATAGCCCTCGGCATGGATGTAGGAGATTTCCTTGAGCTTGAGCGCGCCTTCCAGCGCCAGCGGATAAGCGGTGCCGCGGCCGAGATAGAGCACGTGGCGCGATTTCGACAGATCGCGCGCCAGCGCCTCGATCTCCGGCTCGAGCCGGAGCGCCTCCGACATGTGGCGCGGCACCTCGATCAGCGCGCGGACCAGGTTGCTCTCGTCCTCGTCGGTCAGCACGCCGCGGGCGCGGCCGGCGGCGATGGCGAGACAGGCGAGCGCCGAAAGCTGGCAGGTGAAGGCCTTGGTCGAAGCGACGCCGATTTCGGGGCCAGCGAGCGTCGGCATCACCACGTCACTCTCGCGCGCGATCGTGGAGGTCGGCACGTTGACGATCGACAGCACGTGCTGCTTCTGCTCGCGCGCGTAGCGCAGCGTCGCCAGCGTATCCGCGGTCTCGCCCGACTGCGACACGAACACCGCGAGATTGCCCGGCTCGAACGGCGCCTCGCGGTAGCGAAACTCGGAGGCGACGTCGATTTCGACCGGCAGGCGCGCAAAGCGCTCGAACCAGTATTTGGCGACCAGCCCGGCATAATAGGCGGTGCCGCAGGCTGATATCGCCACCCGTTCGATCTTGCGGAAGTCGAACGGCAGTTTCATCGGCAGCCTGACCCGCTCGTTCGCCATGTCGAGGTAATGCGCGAGCGTGTGACCGACCACCTCGGGCTGCTCGTGGATCTCCTTGGCCATGAAGTGCTTGTAGTTGCCCTTGTCGACCAGAAATGCCGAAGCGTTCGACTTGAGCACCGTGCGCTCGACCTTTTGGCCTTTGACGTCGTGCACTTGGACGCCGCTGCGCGTCACCACCGCCCAGTCACCATCCTCGAGATAGCTGATCGTGTCGGTGAACGGCGCGAGCGCAATCGCATCGGAGCCGAGATACATCTCGCCCTTGCCATAGCCAACGGCGAGCGGCGAGCCTTTGCGGGCGCCGACCAGCAGGTCCTCCTCGCCGGCGAACAGGAAGGCTAGCGCGAAGGCACCGCGCAGCCGGGGTAGCGCGGCCTGCACTGCCTGCACCGGCGTGCGGCCCTTTTTCATTTCGTCGGTCACCAGATGTGCGACCACCTCGGTGTCAGTTTCGCTCGCGAACTTGGCGCCGGTTTTTTCCAGCTCGATGCGCAGCTCGCGGAAGTTCTCGATGATGCCGTTGTGCACCACCGCGAGCCGTTCGGTCGCGTGCGGATGGGCGTTGCCCTCGGTCGGCTTGCCGTGCGTCGCCCAGCGGGTGTGGCCGATGCCGACGGTGCCTTGCAGCGGCTCCTGCTGCAGCTTGGTTTCGAGATTGCGCAGCTTGCCCTCGGCGCGCCGGCGCGTCAGCGTACCGCGCTCCAGCGTCGCCACGCCCGCCGAGTCATAGCCGCGATACTCGAGGCGCTTGAGCGCATCGACCAACTGGCCCGCCACCGGTTCGCGTCCGAGAATTCCGACGATCCCGCACAAAGTAGCCTCACCCCTTCGCCGCATCTGGCCCAGACAAAACGATTAAACCGCCGCCGCAGGTTCCCGGACGATCAAAACATATGTCCGGGTGTGACAACGATGGCACTGAACGTCGCACTCGTCCTGGCATACCTGGCTTGGTACACTTGGCTTGGCACACCTGAACTTGGCACACCAGCTTTGGCAACCGAACTTTTGCCACAGGGCGGCGCTCCGACGCTGCCGCTCAATCGGACGCCTGCTGCTTTCTTTTGCCCATGGATTTAAGTTCACGCAAGCGCTTGGCCCAACCTTCCTTAACGATTTGGCGGCCGCGGCCGAGCGCCAATGATCCGGCGGGCACGTCGCTGGTGATGACCGATCCGGAGCCGACATAGGCGCCGTCGCCGATCTTGACCGGGGCAACCAGCGCCGAATTCGATCCGATGAAGGCGCCCTTGCCGATGTCGGTGTGATGTTTTGCCTCGCCGTCATAGTTGCAGGTGATGGTTCCGGCCCCGACGTTGGCGCCCTCGCCGACGCGGGCATCGCCGATGTAGCTCAGGTGGTTGGCCTTAGCGCCGGCCTCGATCCGCGCTTCCTTGATCTCGACGAAGTTGCCGACGTGCACTTGCTCGCCGAGCTCTGCGCCGGGCCGCAACCGGGCGAACGGGCCGACGATGGCGTGCTTGCCGACGTGCGCGCCATGGATGTGCGAGAACGAGCGGATGGTCGCGCCCTCTTCCACCACCACGCCCGGACCGAACACGACATAAGGCTCGACCACCACGTCGCGGCCGAGCTTGGTGTCGGCCGCAAGGTGCACGGTGTCCGGCGCCACCAGCGTGGCGCCGGCTTCGAGCGCGGCTTGCCGCAAACGCTGCTGCATGACCGCTTCAGCTTGCGCAAGTTGCGCCTTGGTGTTGATGCCTCTCACTTCATCCTCCGTCACTTCGAGGGCGACCGAGCGCAATTTCATGGCGCGCGCGATTGCCACCGCATCGGTCAGATAGAATTCGCGCTTATGATTTTCGCAGCCGATCCGGTCGAGGATCGGCAGCACCGATTTGCCCGAAAACGCCATCAGCCCGCCGTTGCAAAGCGGAATGGCGCGCTCGCTTGCGTTCGCGTCGGCGTGCTCGACGATGCGCATCAGATTGCCGCCGTCCGTCACCAACCGCCCATAGCCGGTCGGGTCGGCCGGCTTGAAACCGAGCACCACCACGGCCGCGCCATCGGCCAATGCGTCGCGCAGCTTGGCCAGCGTCTGCGGGCGGATGAGCGGCGTGTCGCCAAAGATCACCAGCACGTCGTCGATGCCGCGCTCGATCGCGGCTCGGGCCGACAACACGGCGTGGGCGGTGCCGCGCCGCTCGTTCTGAATGAAAACGTCCGCCTTGGAATATCCGGCGCGAGCCTCGGCCGCGACCGCGTCATGATCAGGGCCGACCACCACGGCGGCATGCGTGCTGCCGGCCTCCGCGAGCGCTGCCAGCACATGCGCCAGCAGCGACCGGCCGGCGATGGCATGCAGGACCTTCGGCCGCGACGAGCGCATGCGCGTGCCTTCGCCGGCCGCCAACACGATCGCAAGGCAGGTCCGTCCGGTCATCGCCTTCCCACGGGTTCGTCGGCCGTCATAACCGAGCCGCTTTAACGAAAAAAGCCAACCGGCCACATGAACGGCGGCCCAGAGGCGCCGGCAAGGCGAATTTGTTAATGTTTTCAACGTGGTGATTCGGGGCAGCGTCATCGCCCGCCTGTCGTGCGCGCGAGGCAAGGCTTGGTCAAACAATCTCGTGCTGGAGAATCGGCGCCGCCGGCGCGGTTCTTTGGAATGCGCGACCTTCGACGCTGCGGGCTTTGGGGCTTGGCCGCCGTCGGAGCGTTGACGGTTGCGGTCTATGCCGCGACCACGCCTCCCGGCGACAAGCGCCTCGCCTCGGCAATCTCCCAGACCCGGGAAATGGTCGCCCTGTCGGACGGCAAAGCGCTGCGCCCGCTGGACGCCCGAGAGGGGCAGCGGCTGGCCGAAACGGTCGCGCACGCTGACGGCCGACCGCGACCGACTGCAAACCCGCCTCACCACGCTTGGAACGGAGCCTGGGGGACATCACGGCCCAGGTCGCGCGCGTCGAGAAGGCCGCGCAGGCCACCACCGAACGGGCCGCGGTGCAGGCTGCGGTGGCGCAGCCTGCCGACGACGTCACCGCAAGCATCCAGCCGCCGATGACCCAGACCGCACCGGCCAAGGCCGAGTTCGGCCTCGACCTCGGCGGCGCCAACACCATCGACGGCTTGCGCGTGCTGTGGGCTACGGCGCGGCAGCGCCACAGCACGCTGCTCGAAGGGCTGCGCCCAGTGGTGCAGCTGCGCGAGCGGTCCCGCGCCGGCGGCATCGACATGCGGCTGGTCGCGGGGCCCATTCCCAATGCGGCGACGGCGGCGCGGATGTGCGCGACGCTGGTCGCAGCCGGCGCGATCTGCCAGCCCTCCGCCTACGACGGGCAGCGACTCGCGGTCCGCTGATCGTTCCATCATAGTGGCGGCATGAGCCGCCCGCTGTTCCTGCCGACCCGCCGCCAAGCGGCCATTCTGGCCGCACTGGCGCTGGCTGCGCTCGCCTGCGGCTTTTATGCGCGCTACGCCCTGATCGAGCGATCGACGGTGGGCATCGCCTGCGAAAGCGGGCTCGACACGTTGCTGTGCGCCAGCCGGCGCACGGCGATTGCGTTGTATACGTCGTCGCTGTTTGGAATCGTCGCACTGGGGGCCGCGCTGCTCAATCTGCTGCGGCCGTCGCTGGTGCTGTTCGCGATCGCGCTCGCCGCCGCCGGCGTCGGCATCGTGCTTTACAACGTGGCGCTGTCGGGCTTCGCCGTGGCGTTGCTGGTTCTCAGTCTGGCGCGACCCGCTCCGCAACAAGACTGACCGCGACCAGCACCAGCGCAGCGCTCAGCCAGAGCGCCTGCCAGTTGGCCAATGTCTCGTTCCAGGCGATGAAGATCGCGCAGAGCGCAAGCATCGCGGCCGCGACAGCTTCCGCCGCCCCGCGCTGGCCGGTGCGACGCGGCGTGGCAAGGCTGAGGCTGACGAATGGCACTGCGGCCGCGGTCAGCGGCGCGAATGGAAAATCGCGATAGCGCGGATCGAACGCCAGCGCGAGTGCCGATTGCAGCGCCAGAACGACGAGCGCCAGCAGCAGCAGCCCGAGCACTCGCGCCAGCGGATCGCGGACGCGAGCTTCCCTCGCGCCGATGAGCTCGGCAAAGGCCGGAGCCGGCGCACCTCTTGCGAGCGCGGCCGCGCCTGCGATTGGAGCCGCGATCGCCAGGATCGCGAACGCGAGCGAGCGCAGCCAGCCACCGAAGCCTACGCTTTCGACCGGCATGTTCTCCAACGTCCAGCCAGCGAGCACGCCGGCCACCGCGGCGATCAACGCGATCACGGTCCAGCGCGCGATGTCGGGCTGGCGCCGTCGCGCCGTGATCGCGGCGGTGAATACCAAGGCCGCGAGCACCAAGCCGCCGGCCGCCTGCCAACGCCAATACGGATGGTTGGACACTGGCCTGCCCCACGAAAACTTCTGCGCGCGCATGGCGTCATCGAACAGACCCCAATGGCCGCCGACCGTGCCCTCCAGAACGCGCTTCCAAGGCTGATCGAAGGCCTCGATGACGTTGACGCGGAAGCCTTCGCGCTTGCCGCGCGCGAGTACGTCGGAGAGAGCACGCGCCTGCTCGGCCGGTGATGGCAGCGCGCCGTGGCGCATTCGTCCGGCGCTCGGCCAGCCGACCTCGCCGATGACCACCTCCTTGCCCGCAAAACTCTCCGCGGCGCGCTTGCGGATGGCATCGACGTGTTCGGCGGCGGCGCGGGCGGCCACCGGTTCGTCCTCCCAGTACGGCAGGATGTGGATGGTGACGAAATCCACCGCGCCCGCCAGCGCGCGATAACGCAGCCAAAACTCCCAGACATCGGCGTAGGTCACCGGCATCGCGACTTGCGACTTCACGCTGCGGATGTAATCGCCGAGTGTCTCCGGCGACACTTCACCGCGCAGCAGCGCCTCGTTGCCGACGATCACCGCCCGCACGACGTCGGGAAAGCGTTTGGCGAGGGCTATGCCGGTGGTGAGTTGGTATTGCGTCCGATCGGTGTGGCTCGACACCCAAAGCCCGAGTAGCACCTTCAGCCCATGCCGCTGCGCGATCTCCGGAACGCGATCCAAGCCAAAATCGACCGAATAGGTGCGCACGCAATTTGTTATTCGCGACAGCTGCGCCAAATCCTGATCGATCTGCGACGGCTCGATCCTGGTCGACAGATCGAGTGGCGTCTGCGAGCCGCGAAACGGTGCGTAGGAAATGCAGTAGAGCTTTTCGCCGGGATCGAGCGGCGACGGCGGCATGGGCACCGTCTGGCCGAGCCACCACCACGCGGTGATGATGATCGCCGTCGTCAATGTGAACAAACTGACAGCTTTGCCCATTCGCCAACGGTCCCGGCCGTGCACCGACAGTCGTTTGCCGCTGGCATGGTGCGACACTTTAATCAAGACTGTGTCGGGTCCTGGACAACGGCTTCAGGTTTGGCAATCTCAGAACAATCCGCGCGACGCAAGCCGCAAAACGGACCCAATCGCTTTCCATATAGCGTCACACTCCAATCGCGAACAAAAACCACAAGAGCAACCAAACCCAACCGGCTCGGCCATGTCTCTCCTGATGCGCGTGTTGTTCGCCGCCCTGCTTGTGGCGGCGTCCGTGTTGTCATCCAGCCCTGGCTGGGCCCAGGGTGGCGACGCCAAGACCGCGGCGCCGTCGGCGGCCGAAGCTGCAAAGGACGCCCAGCGTCGGACCGATGAATTTGCCGAAGCCTCCAAGCTGGTGAACGGGCCCGCCGGCAACCCGGAATGCGTCTGGCTCGGCCGCAGAGTGGTCAATCTGCTCTGGCGCGACGACATGGACACGGCGTTTCGGCATCTCGATCTCTACGACCGGTTCGGCTGCCCCGGGCCCCATATCCAGGCGGCGTTCCGTTGCGTGGTCCGCCAAGGCAATATCGACCCGAAATCCCCCCAGAGCCTGAATTCGCGGGTGCACACCTGCTGGCTCAACCCGGCCGCCCCGCCGACGGCGGCCGCCGAGGGTCCGCCCGCGGCGAACGGCACCACCGCCAAGAGCGCCGGAACCGGCAGCAACTGAGCGCGTTCTTCTTCAGACGCGGAGCGGACGGTCATCAATCCGCCATGACCTTGGATTTACTGTCCGATGGCCTACATTGAGCGAAGCTGCCCTGCAGCGACTGCCCACCCAGGGGACGGGTTGGCGTCAAACCTCTCCAGCCCCATTTGGTTGCTTTGATGCGCTTCGTCGCACTGGTCGCGGCGGCAGTCGCTAGTGTGCATGTCGGCCTGTGGGCGCTGACCCGCGACGTTGCCGTCGCCCCGAATATTTCGGGCCAGTTCGCCAGCCTCTCCTACACGCCGTTCGACGGCTCCGCGCATCCCGATAGCGGCAAGCGCTCGAGCCCTGAGCAGATCCGTGCCGATCTGCGCACGCTCGCGCCCTATACGCGGATGGTGCGCACCTATTCCTCGACCGGCGGTGTCGAGTTGGTGCCACAAGTCGCCCAGGAGTTCGGGCTGCGGGTCTCGGTCGGCGCCTGGATCGACAAGAACGCGCAACGCAACGATCGCGAACTCAGCGCGGTCATCGACCTCGCCCGCCGGCATCGCAACATCGACAGCATCGTGGTCGGTAACGAGACGATCTACCGCGGCGAGCAGACCGTCGACGAGCTCATCCGCAAAATCCAGCGCGTCAAGCGCGAGAGCTCGGTTGCCGTCACCACCGGCGAAATCTGGAGCGCGTGGATCGATCATCCGGAGCTCGCGTCCTCGGTCGATTTCATCGCCGCACACGTCCTGCCGTATTGGGAGGGCATCTCGGAGACCGCCGCGGTCGATCAGGCGATCCGCATTTACAATCTGCTGCGGCAGACCTTCCCCGGCAAGCGCATCGTGATCGCTGAGTTCGGCTGGCCGAGCGCCGGCTACAATCGCCGTGATGCCAATCCCGGGCCGCTCGAGCAGGCGGCCGTGGTGCGCAACTTCATCGCGCGCGCTGATGCGCTTGGCATCGACTACAACATCATCGAAGCGTTCGATCAGCCGTGGAAGACGTTCGAAGGCGGCGTCGGCCCCTACTGGGGCATGTTCAACACGTCGCGCGCGCCCAAATTTGCACTGACCGGTGCGATCACCGATCCGGATCACTGGAAGCTCACGGCGATCGCGGTGCTGCTTGGCGTGCTGCTGTCGCTGCCGATCCTGGCGTTGACCGCGGTAACCGTCGGCCAGGCCGCGCTGCTGGCCGCCGCCGCTCACACAACGGGCGCCTGGTTTGCGATCCTGTTCGCCTATTGGAACGGGCATTATTTCGTGCCGGGCGCGGCCTTTGCGTTTGCACTGGGCTTCGTCCTGATCATCCCGCTGATCCTGATCGCGCTGGCGCGGATCGAAGAGATCGCCGCCGTCGTGTTCAGCCACAAGCCGCGGCGTCTGATCGCCTCGCCGCCGCTCGCGCCGCTGTTGCCGGCTGTGCCCAAAGTGTCGATCCATATTCCGGCCTATCGGGAACCGCCGGAAATGCTCAAGCTCACGCTCGATGCGGTGGCGCGGCTCGATTATCCAGATTTCGAGTGCATCATCGTCATCAACAACACGCCTGATCCAGCGTTGTGGCGGCCGGTCGAGGAGCATTGCCGGGCGCTCGGCGAGCGCTTCAGGTTCGTGCGCGAGGATAACCTGCAGGGTTACAAGGCCGGCGCACTGCGGCTCGCGCTGTCGCAGACTGCGCCCGACGCCGCGATTATCGGCGTGCTCGACGCCGACTATGTTGTACATCCGAATTGGCTCAAGGATCTCGTCCCGGTGTTTGCTGATCCCAAGGTCGGCCTGGTGCAGGCGCCGCAGGATCATCGCGACGGCGAGCGCAGCGCCATGCATCACGCGATGAACGGCGAGTACGCCGGCTTCTTCGACATCGGCATGGTGCAGCGGAACGAAGCCAACGCCATCATCGTACACGGCACCATGTGCCTGATCCGCCGGGCGGCGCTGGACGCCGCCGGCAACTGGTCGAGCGACACGATCTGCGAGGACGCCGATCTCGGGCTGACCATCCTCGAGCTCGGCTATTTGGCGCATTACACCAATCACCGCTACGGCCATGGCCTGCTGCCCGACAGCTACCAGGCCTACAAGCGCCAGCGCGACCGCTGGGCGTACGGCGGATTGCAAATCATGAAGAAGCACTGGCGACGCTTCCTGCCGGGCGCCAGCCAGCTCACGCGCGAGCAGAAGCGCGAATTCGCGCTCGGCTGGCTGTCATGGCTTGGCGCCGAGAGCGTCGGCGTGCTGGTCGCGCTGCTCAACCTGATTTGGGTGCCGTTCATCGCCGTCGTCGGCATCGCCATTCCCGACATGGTGCTGACCATCCCGATTCTCGCCGCGTTCGTCGTGGCGGTCGTGCATTTCGTGTCGCTTTACCGGGTGCGCGTGCAGATCCCGGGCGGCCAGATGCTGGGTGCGGTGTTTGCCGCCATGGCGTTGCAATGGACCGTCGCACGCGCGGTCGGCACCGGCCTGATCAAGGACGGGTTGCCGTTCGTGCGCACCGCCAAGGGCGGTTTCCTGCGGCGCAACGGCGGCGACTTCCCGGCGTTCTGGGAGGCCGTGATCGGCGCATTGTTGATCGCCAGCGCGATCTTCCTTTACGCCACCAATTGGGAACGGGTGCGCGAGATCGATCTGTTCGCGCTTGTGCTGGTGGTGCAATCGCTGCCGTTCCTGGCCTCGGTCGGGCTTGCCGCGATCGAACGCACGCGGGTCAACGATCTCGCGGCTCTGGCGCGGGCTCGAGGCGCGGCTCGCGGGACTGTGGCCTGGTCGTCCCGCCGGCGTCTCCGCCACGGTTTCAGTCCTGAGCGAGCCGCCGGTCACGGCCGAGAAGCGGGTCGAGACCGCGCAGTAGGCTTTTCCCGTCCCCGAACGTCTACCCGCGCAGCGCGGTTTCCACGAGCTTGATCCAATACGACGTGCCGAACGGGATGACCTCGTCGTTGAAGTTGTATTGCGGGTGATGCAGGCCGGCGCTGTCGCCGTTGCCGATGAAAATGAAGGCACCCGGGCGCGCCTCCAGCATGTAGGAGAAGTCCTCCGCTCCCATCACCGGCGGCACTGCCGGATCGACGCGCTCCTTGCCGACGACCTGCGCGGCCACCTCGGCTGCAAAGGCCGTCTGGCGGTCGTGGTTCGTGGTCACCGGATAGTCGCGCTTGTAAGTGAGCGTGGCCTTGGCGCCGTAAAGCTTGGCCGTGCCCTCCACCACTTCGCGCACGCGCTTTTCGAGCAGGTCGCGCACCTCGGGCGTCAGGCTGCGGGCGGTGCCGCGCAAATGCCCGGTCTGCGGGATGATGTTGTCGGCGGTGCCGGCGTGGAATTGGGTGATGGAGACGACCGCGGATTCCAGCGGATCGACGTTGCGCGCGACAATCGATTGCAGCGCGTTGACGATTGCCGAACCCACCACGACGGTGTCGATCGAAGTATGCGGCCGCGCCGCATGTCCGCCCAGGCCCTCGATGTCGATGTAGATGCGGTCGGCCGCCGCCATCATCGGGCCGGGCCGGATCGCAAAATCGCCGATCGGGAAGCCGGGATAGTTGTGCATCCCGTACACCTCTTCGATGCCGAAGCGATCCATCATGCCGTCGTTGACCATCTCGCGCCCGCCGCCGCCGCCCTCCTCGGCCGGCTGAAAGATCACCACCGCGGTGCCGTCGAAATTGCGCGTCTCGGCAAGATATTTGGCGGCGCCGAGCAGCATGGCGGTGTGGCCGTCGTGACCGCAGGCGTGCATCTTGCCGGGATTGGTGGACTTGTAGGACAGCCCGGTCGCCTCCTCGATCGGCAGCGCGTCCATGTCGGCGCGCAGCCCGATGGTGCGCGACCCCGTGCCCTTCTTGCCGCGGATGACGCCGACCACGCCGGTGCGGCCGATGCCGGTCACGACCTGATCGCAACCGAAGCCCTTGAGCTTGTCGGCCACCACGCCGGCGGTGCGGTGCACGTCGAACAACAGCTCGGGATGGGCGTGGATGTCCTGCCGCCAAGCCGAAATTTCCGGCAGCAGATCGGCGACGCGATTGATGATCGGCATGACATCCTCCTCGCACACGTCTTCCCGCCCCAGACGTCTTAGCAAATCGAACGACCAATGTCCGGTCAACCGCCCTGCCGGCTGAACCGCGTCTGGGCCGTTGATGGCGGCGAATTTGGCTTGGAATGGGGCCGCATGTGGCCTAGATGTGCGCGCTAGGGCCCGTAGCTCAGTGGTAGAGCAACTGACTTTTAATCAGTAGGTCGTTGGTTCGATCCCAACCGGGCTCACCAAGCATTATTTGCCGCCTACGACGTCAGCGCCGAACGAACCGCGTCGATCACGCGATCCTGCGTGGCGGCGTCGAGATAGGCGTGCATGGGCAGGCTGATGACCTCTTCGGCCAGGCGGTCGGTCACCGGGATGCCGTTGTCCACCACCGGATAGTGGCCGTAAATCGCCATCCGATGCAGCGGCTTGCGATAGTAGATCGCGGTCGCGATGCCCTGGCTTTTCAGCGCCATGGCGAGGCCGTCCCGCAAGCCGGGCTTGAGGCGGATGGTGTATTGCGCCCACACTGATGTCAGGCCCGCCGGCACGGCCGGCACGATCGCCACGTCCGAAAGCGCTTCGGAATAGCGGCGGGCGATGCGCTCACGCGTTTCGATCTCCTCGGCAAAGATCTTCAGCTTCTCGATCAGCACCGCCGCCTGGATGGTGTCGAGGCGGCTGGTCAGCCCGACGCGCACGCTGTCGTATTTGTCGCTGCCCTGGCCATGCACGCGCAGGCTCCGCAGCGTTTCGGCAAGCGCGGCATCGTCGGTGAGCACCGCGCCGCCGTCGCCGTAGCAGCCAAGCGGCTTGGACGGAAAGAAGCTCGTGGCGGTCGCTGGCGCCAGCGTGCCGACCTTGCGTCCATGCAGGCTGGCGCCGAAGGCCTGCGCCGCATCATCGAGCACATACAGGCCTTCGGCCCGGGCGACCTCGGAGATCGCGTCGTAGTCCGCCGACAATCCGAACAGATCGACCGGAATAACGGCCTTGGGCACGAGCTTGTGGCGGCGCGCCGTTGCGACCGCGCGCTTGAGACTTGCGGCATCGAGATTGAAGGTGGCTTCATCGACGTCGGCGAACACCGGTGTCGCGCCCAACAGCACCACCACTTCGGCGGTGGCGCAGAATGTGAACGCCGGGCAGATCACGGCATCGCCCGGACCGATATTCCGGGCCATCAGCACGAGCATGAGCGCATCCGTGCCGCTGGCGCAGCCGATGGCGTGGCGGGCGCCACAAAATTCGGCGAGCTCGGCCTCGAACGCCGCCACCTCCGGCCCCTGGATGAACTGGCAATGGTTCGCCACCCGCGCCACGGCGTCGTCGATCGCGCGGCCAAGCCTGCGCCGCTGCGCCGCCACGTCGATCAATGGGATTGCAGGCAAGGTTACGCGCGCGCTTTTGTTCATCGCTTCCGGTTCGCAATCGCGAGAGGTCTCAATCAGCGGCGCGGCGCACGATCACCGGCCATCGTTTGAAATTGCCCCCGATACATCGGCAAATGCTGGTCCCGCGCCACCCCTAGCATGCCGCACGTCCCGCAAGCGACCCCAACATCGAGCGCCTGGTCAAATTTTGATTCAGAGCATTACACAGCGGTGGACCGTGGCCGGCCGAATTGCCGTCAAATCGCAATTTGCGGGTCTGCGGCATATTCAAGCGGGCCTGCACCGCACCGCCGCCTTTCGAAGAGCGATTGCGGCAAGCCTAGTGCCCCGAACCCGAAGTTCGCATGAAGCGCGGCAAGAACTCGTTTGCGAACTTCCGAATCGCGACACTAGCGGCCTTTGAGCTGCACCAGCTTGCGCTCCCAGGCCAAGGCATGGCTCACAATCGTCGATAGATCGTCGAACCGCGGCTGCCAATCAAGCGTGGCGCGGATGCGCGTCGAGTTGGAAATCAACTGCGGTGGATCGCCGGCCCTGCGGCCGACGCGGTCGACGCGAAAATCCGCTCCCGAGGCGCGTTTGACCGCGTCGATCACCTCGAGCACCGAAGCACCACGGCCGTAGCCACAATTGAGCGTCATCGACTGATGCCCGGATCGCAGATACGCCAGCGCGGCGATATGCGCATCCGTCAAATCCGTGACATGGATGTAGTCCCGAATACACGTCCCGTCGGGCGTGTCGTAGTCCGTGCCAAACACCTGCATGTTCGGACGCAACCCCAGCGCGGTCTGCACCGCGATTTTGATGAGATGGGTGGCGTTGTCGGTGGATTGGCCGGTCCGCAACTCCGGATCGGCGCCTGCGGCATTGAAATAGCGAAGGATCACGTGGCGAAGGTCGTGCGACAGGCTCGCATCGCGCAGCATGATTTCGGTCATCAGCTTCGACCAACCGTAGGGCGATATCGGCACGGTCGGCGCACTCTCGTCGATCCGCACCTTCCCCGGGTGGCCATAGACCGCGGCGGTCGAGGAAAACACAAAATGGCGGACGCCGGCGCTGATGGCACATTCGATCAGATTGCGCGTATTGACGGTGTTGTTGCGATAGTAAGCGAGCGGATCGGCCACCAACTCCGCAACCGAAATTGAAGCAGCGAAATGCACGATGGCTTCGATTTTATGAGCGGCGATCGCCGACGAGACCAGCCCCTGATCGCCGACGTTGCCGGCAACGAGCTGGACGCCAGCCGGTATCGCCCAATCGAAGCCGGTGGATAGATTGTCCAGCACCACCACCCGCTCGCCGCGGGCCAGCAACGCGTAAACCATGTGGCTGCCGATATAGCCGGCGCCGCCGGTCACGAGCACCGTCATGTCGGTGTCCGGCGGAATTGCTGATCGCAGCACCACCGCATGCGGCTCGTGTCTGGCACTGTGTGCGGTCCTGGCATTTGAATTTTCGGCAAGCGGGCGATGTTATTGCGCCAACCATGACGCGGCCAACGACAAGCTTTCGCCATACGATCCGCAAACGTCATATCGAATCGTTCGAACAGCTCGCGCAACGTCCGCTCTCAAATGTCCGCTCGCGGTGCCGATGCCTTCACGCCAGCGATCCCCTCGCCGCACAAAGACTGCTCCACCAACCCGCAAATCGCGTGCGCGACGACAATATGAATCTGCTGTATCAACGGCGTCTCCGACGATGGCGCTGCCAGGCAATGATGACAATAGGCCGCCATCTCGCGGTCGCCATCGCCGGTGAATCCGATCGTGGTCACGCCCATGTCCTGCGCCACCTTGAGCGCACGCACGATGTTGGGGGAACGGCCGGAGGTGGAGATCGCGAGCAGCACGTCGCCGCGACGGCCAATGCCGCGCACCTGGCGCTCGAACGTGTGATCGAAGCCGTAGTCATTGCCGATCGCGGTCAGCACCGACGTGTCGGCGGTGAGCGCGATCGCCGGCAGCGGGTTCCTGTCGAGATTCATTCGAGACAGGAACTCGCCGGCAATGTGCTGCGCATCGGCCGCGCTGCCGCCATTGCCGGCGATCATCAGCTTGCCGTTGTTGCGGAAGGCGCGGGTGATCGCATCGGCGATGGTGTAAATGGTGGCCCGTAGGCCGGAGTCGTCGGCCGCCCGCTCAAGCGTTTCGCGCGACCGTCGAAAATGCTCGGCAACCGGGTCGTTCCGGACGGTCATGCAGCCTTGCCACTCGCCGTTACGCCCCATTGGGCCAAGACGCGGCGTATGAATACGTCGAGCCTTGGCGGCGCGCAATGCCAATTCCTATTATCGCGCCAAGACAGTCGTTCGACCGCCAAAAACCCGTAAGCGCGGCGGAGATCGCCGATGGCGATGTCAGCATGCGAGAGTTGGGAGGCAGCACCGCGTGCGCATTGGAGTTTTCAATCAAACGTGGCCGGACCTGAACGAAGTCGCCACTTCGAACTCAACGGATGGCTTGCGAAATGTCTCGTATCAGATCGACGGTCGCCTTTTTCCAATTGTTGGGGTGCGGGATTGCTTCAAAGGCCACCAGGGCTGTGACGAACAGCGCCAGCAGCGCCAAGCGCTGCAACCAGCGCACGCCCATGCCGTACAGCATGCAAGTCAAACTAACCGCGAAGAGCACCGCGGTGCGCATCACGCCGCCGTATAACAGATAGAAACATCCTGTCAGGATGCCGCATACGAGAATGGCCCTGGTCGTGTTGTTGACGACTCTGACAATCAGCGCGTCCATTGCTGCTTCGGCCCCACCTGGGTCTTCCCAAGATTCGCGGCTCGACATGGGGTTGAGCTCTCCAGGGTTGGCCGTTCAATCTAGATCTTCAGAACCATGCTGCAATCTCAACTTGGGGACAAGCTGGTCGTGCGAGCACATCAGCTATGCGCTGCATTCCCTGACGGGTCACGGCTGACCAGAAACGTGCTGTTCGCGCGGAGCCGCTCGTCGTGTGTCGGCGCAACGATGCTATGCGTGACCGCTATCGCAATCGGACGGAGAAATCCTCCCGGTCGTAAGTCAAGTGCGGCGAATAATAGGGATCGTTGAGCAATTGCGCGCCCCAGCGGCGTTGCATGAGAGCGATCTCTTCGGCAAAGCGCCGGGCCTTGGACGGCACGAAGTCGCGGCCGCGGCTCACCAATTCATGGTGGATCAGCGTTGCAAAGGGCGTCCACACATTGCGATAGCCGGCGGCGCGCGCCTTCAAACAAAAATCGACGTCGTTGAACGCGACCGTCAGGCTTTCGTCAAAGCCTCCGACCTGTTCGAACACGTCCTTGCGGATCGCCAAGCACGCCGCCGTGACGGCGCTGACGTCCTGGACCGTACGCAGGCGGCTGAGATAGCCCGGCTCGGATGCCGGAGCAAAGCGGTGCGCATGACCGGCAACGCCGAGCAGGCCCAGCACAATCCCGCCATGCTGCAACCGGCCATCGGGGTAGAGCAGCCGCGCACCGACACAGCCGATCTCCGGCCGTGCGGCGAGCGCCACCAGTTCCTCGAGCCAGCGCTCATCGGTCGCCTCGGTGTCGTCGTTGACCAGCGCCAGGATTGCGCCGGTCGCCTCATGCGCCGCGGAATTGTTGAGGCCGGAGAAATTGAACGGACCCGGCCGCGGCAAGATGCGCACCCCCGGATCGGCGGCAAGCTCGGAAAGCAGCCTCTTGGTGCTATCCTTCACCGAGCCGTTGTCGATGATCAGGATCTCATAGTTCGGATAGTGCGTGCGCTTGCGGATCGAGCGGATGCACGCCGACAAGAGCTCGGCATTGTCGCGCGTCGGGATGATCAGCGACACCCGCGGCGCGGATGCCGACACATGCCTGGGGGCGTGCGGGCGCGGCAACGCCGGTTCCTCGTCTCCGGAGCCATGCGCCAGCACCTTGGCGAGATGCACGATCGTGTCCGGCGCAACCGTGCCGGTCAGGCGCAGCAGCAGGTTGTGCCGGGGCGCAGGACCGGCTTCGGGCCGCCAACCGCGGAGCCTGCGAAGCGTCGCGGTCCGCAACAGCGTGAGTTCGCCGAAATAGTCGCGGGCCGTGAGCAGGTCGGGCGACCAGGCCGGCTTGAAGCGCGGGTCGCTCCGGCGTCCGGCCCCATCCATGGTGTCTTCATCGGTGTAGATCGCCTCGGCGGCCGGGTGGCGATCAAGCGTCATGGCAAGCTCGAGCAAGGCGTGCGGCCGCAGCAGCGCGCCCATGCCGAGCGGCAGCACATGCTCGCCCTCGGCCTCGGCCAGCAGGCTGTTGAAGCTCTCCGCTTGGCCCGCAGCCGATGGCAGCACGCGATGCTTGGCGCCATCGAGCGCCGCAAGCGCGGCCAGCACCGCGCCGTGCTGCGCCTCCGGCGCCGCCACCAGCAACTGCCATTCGGGATAGATTTGTCCTGCCAGGCCGCGCGCCATCCGATCGAGCGTCGCTGGACCGGCCGCGTCGACGACCGCCAGCACCGAGATCAACGGACGGCGCGACAGCGTCGCCAGACGCTCCGCGTGACGGCCGCGGTCGCGCTCCGGCGCCTCGTCAAATACCCGTACCCAGGTGTCGTAGGGCGCCTCGTCCGAGGCCTGCGCCGAGCCCGGCGCGATCACGATCGAGCCCGGCCGCATCAGCCGCCAGAGGTAGTTCAGTGCGGACCGCAGCACGCCAAGGCCGTCGCGTTTGACGATGTCAACGCCGCGCTCGGCCATGGCTGCAAGCTGGTGCAAAATGCCGAGCCGCTCGATGCGGCAAAGGCTGGGCTCCGCCAACCGGCCCGAGCCCGACACGTGCAAGGTCAAACGCTCCAAGGCGCCGTCGAACCGAAGCTGCGTCAAAAAGTGGTTGCGAGCGCGCGCCGGCAGCCGCTGCCACAGCACGCGCCCTTCCTCAAATGCGAATTGCCCGAGCACCTCGACCACGCCCGCGGGCGGGAATTGCAGCTCGACCCGGTGCCATTCGCCCGCCATTCGACGCAGCGGCACGAGCGCGACCGTCAACGCTGGATCGGGATGCACGACACGGATGGGCGCGCCCGCGCGCAGGCGCGCCTCGTCGGCGGCGGCACGCTTGAAGCCGATGGGCGTCGGGAATCCGTCCTGCACGGAAATGGTCTAGTGTCGTTAGGTCACCAGAGGCGTCTGGCGCGGCGATTCAGACAGGCCTGAGATAGCCGAATCAACCACCCAACGCCAATTTCCGTCGTAAGCACAGGCGAGGATTGCCGGCAACACTGGTTTGGCCGACTTTGAGATCGTTCGCCGCTTCGATCTGGTTGCCGTTTATTTCCCAGACGGCGAGCGCACCACTCCGTCTGTCACAAATACCGCGCATTTGCTACGGTCCGGACAGCATTCAGCGCGTCTGCGCATTCCTATTAAAACAGCAACGACATTGTTAAATTGACAGGGATTCGGACAGCAACCGTGAAAATGAATTTGACGAACGCAGCGCTGAGAAATTTGCGGCGGCCATACGTCATCCTTGCTTTGATCCTCGCAGTTGTTTTCGTGCCCTACGTCGTAGGCGGGAAAACGCTCATGCTGGGGGTTTGGGATGCGCCCAGCATCGTCGGCAGCGGCGCCTACGATCCAACCCCGGCGGCAGGACTGCGCCTGGGTCGCACGCCTGATCCCGGTGCGCCCGCATGGGTGACGGAGCCTTGGCTGAAGCTGATTTCGCATCAGTTCTGGACCGAACATAGCTTGCCGTTTTGGAATCCTTACTCCGGATATGGCACGCCACTCGCCGCGGCCATGCAACCGCAACCGTTCTATCCGCTGACCATCGCGGCTTCGCTGCATGTCAATGCGTGGACCTACAACCTGTTCATGCTCAGCCGGCTTTTTGTAGCCGGCGCGCTGATGTTCCTGTTTGCCCGTCGGTTCTTGGACGCTTTTCCGTCACTCGTGTCAGCGGTCACATTCATGCTGACCGGCTACTTCATCCTTTATCTCAACATGCCGCATGTCAGCGTGGAGGTCTTGGCGCCGGGCATGCTGCTCGTCTTCGAGCTCCTGCTCAGAAAAAATTCGTGGACGGCGGTTGCCGGCGCCGCAGCGATGATTGCACTTGGGGTGGTCGCTGGCATGCCGGAATCCACGTTTTTGATCATGGCCTTCGGTTCCGTGTATTTCGTCTGCCGGCTGATATTCACCGCCGAGTTCCGGAACCTTCTCCTTCCGCTGTTCGGAAAATTTGTCGCGGCCGTCGTCCTCGGCTTGTTGCTGTCGGCGTTTTTGTTGCTGCCGTTTGTCGAATTTCTGATGGTCGGGCACGACGTCCATCAGCCATCAAACACCGGAGGTGGCAGGGTCGGCCTGATAGGCGACCACAACATTCGCGCCGCAATTTTCTATGTGTTGCCGCTGATTTTCGGCCCCGTGAATCAATCGATCCTTTCCAATTTCTCCGGATGGACGGGCATGCGGAGCTATTGGGGTATTGTGGCAACTGTCCTTGCCTTGGTCGCGACCATCACCCTCACCGTTGCCGGCAAGCGAGTTGAGGCAAAGCACAGCCGGTTTTTGATCGCGTTTTTTTCGATTGCGCTGCTTCTGATGCTGTTCAAGCGATTTGCACATCCCTTGATCAACTGGATCGGCTACCTGCCGGCCTCGGAAATGGTGTTCTACCCGAAGTATCAAGAGCCGCTCGTTGCACTCTGCGTTGCCATGCTGGCCGGCCTCGGCTTTTCTCTTCTTGTCGAACGACAGATCAGTTCGGGCGTTATTGCCATCGCCGCGATCATCATTCTCGGCGTCATGCTTGGCACGGCATGGGTCCATCAGCCGCAAGTCATGCAAGTGCAGAGATTTGCGTTCTTCTTTTATCTTTCCGTGGCAGCGGGAATTCTGTGCATTGTCGTTATTGCCTCGTTGATGACGCTGCATGCTCGTGCAAGCGATCCCCGGATCACTCAAAGTCTTGCGGTGAGCGTCGTGGGCCTTTTGGTTCTGGAGCTGGCAATCAACTATGTCGTTCCCGCTTTCTATATTTACAATTCACCCCCACCCGCAAGCCGAAGTCCATACAAAGGAGCACCCTTTGTCGACCTGCTCCAAACCCGGAGCGCGGATCATTCGAGAGTCTTTGCAAGACAAAGTCTGCTCTATCCAAACTGGTCCGCGGCATTCGAATTGAGCGACGTTCGTTCGCTGGATGCGCTTTACTACCGCCGTTACATGACGTTTGTTCGCAACTTCCTGCTGACCGAAGACAAACGCCGGCGGGATGGCGATCTGGCGGACCAATTCACGGGAGCTGAGTTCAGCTACGATTTCGCCACCGAATTGGAAAAGCGCTTTCTGACGCTGTCATCGGTCAAATACTTGCTGAGCAACAGCGAATACGGGTGGTCAAGCCAAACCCTGGACGGCATCATTGCTCAACATCGAGGCCAGAATATCTGGGGGTTTGGTCCCGAGCTTTTTCGCCTCGGCGATATTGGAAAAGTGCCCTCACGCGGATTGCTTCAACATGCCCCATCGCATCGAATTGCATTCAAGACCACCATCGATCCAGCCAGGCCAATCTTTGAAGCCATTGCTGCGATCAGAGTCGAAGCTACTGACAACAGTGACGGAGCAGGCTTCCGGCTTGAAGTCCGGCATGGCGATTCCATTGAGGAACTGTTTTCCGCCTTCTTGAACCCAAGAGACGTGCCGAGTGACAGGGCCGGCCGGCCCATTCGAGTCGATTTGAGCAAGTATTCAGGCCAGGAGGTCGAACTGCTGTTTTCAACCGACCCGGGCCCCCGGGGCGACAACGGTTGGGACTGGACCGGGTGGGTGCGGCCGGGATTCGCAGCCAAGGACGACACCGCCGTTGTCCCCGAGTTCAAGAAAATCTACGACAAGGAGGCGCTCATTTACGAAGTGCCGTCGACCTTGCCGCGCGCAACATTGTTCCGCGCCGTCGACGTCGTTCCGGACGATCAAGTGTTGACTAAGTTGAAGGACCGCACATTCAATCCACTCGAAACGGTCGTTGTGTCACGAGAATCGCTGTCGAATATCGACCCGGCAGCCATGCGAACGCTGGCGGAAGCCAAGCCCGTCCCGTTCACCGCGGCGCATATTCTGACTTATCAGTCGCAGCGGGTGCGGATTGAGGCCAACGCCGAAGCGCTGTCCGTGCTGATGTTGACCGATTCAAATTATCCTGGCTGGCACGCCTATGTGAATGGCGAGCGTGTACCGGTACTGATGGCAAACTATTTGTTTCGCGCCGTGATCGTTCCAGCCGGCAAGAGCTCGGTTGAATTCGTGTACGAACCAACGAGCATCAAACTCGGCGGATTGATTTCGTTGGTGACGCTGTTGGTCTTGGCAGGCCTTGTCTTTTGGGAGCGCACCAGGCGCCAAAGCGTCGCCGCGCCTTTGTTCAATCCATATTAGCGCTTCATCGCAAACACGTTGATCCCGCTTGCCGTGATCTTCATCGGAGCGTTCAGAATAAACTGCGGCGTCAGCGCTCGCGCCATCCGCAATGATGGCGAGATCACTGGAATTGGAAATTTGTCGAAGTGGCCGACGATATAATCCAATGTCAGGATCTTTTGTCCGGTCGTCACGCTGATTTCCGAGAACCCGGCGTTTGCCAGGAGTCGGCGAATTGTTTCGCGACCAAAATAGAAGAGATGCTCGGGCTTGAACTCCATCCAATGACGGCCGAGGCTCCGCGACGACCAGCTATCGATACTGGGCGTCGCGACGAACATCACGCCCTCCGGCTTTAGAACCCGCCAAATATGCTGCAGCAGGTCCTTGGGGTCGCGCACGTGTTCTATGACATCGGCTAAGATGCAGATGTCGTACGAGCTCTCCGGCAAGGGCGTCTGACCAACGGCACCAACTCGAACCAAATCGGCCCCCAGTTTCTGATTTGCCTTCTGCGCTGCGTCCGGGGAGTACTCCAGACCCGCCACCTGGTACCCCCGTGCGCGCGCCTCCAGCAGAAAGTTGCCATGCCCGCAGCCAATTTCCAGCAGATGGCCCGGTCGTTTTGGCAACCCGTGCCGCGCGCAATAGGCGTCGATTTCACCGAGCTGAAGCCGCGCGGTTGCCCGCTTCACGACTTCAAATTGCGAGGCATACCGATCGTTGTCGGACGAGCCGATGAAGTAATGGTTTCCGTAGATGGCGGCGAGCTCGTTGTCGCTGGGTTGCGGGTTTTGTAAAACCAATCCACAGGCGGCGCATGTTTCAATGGCATTATCATTGATCGCGAAACGAGCGTGAAAGTCGCTAGTACTGCAAACCGGGCAAGTCATAATCCGTTGGCGGTTTGTCGAAGTATCGATCTGCATTCATACATCCTTGGCGCTTGGTCTCAGGGTGCTCGTTGAATAAGCGATTGATATCAAAACGCAATGCACTCGTCATATCGGGCCATTGCCGCTTAACCCGGAAGCCCGCCAACACCCGAGCTTGGGCAAGTTTTCGCTGGTCACGCCCTCGGATTGCGGGATAACACAAATCCGCTCCGATCGAGGCTTCTGAACCAAATCGGTTGACGAAATACTCGCTTGCTATTCAAGTTGAGCATTGCGCCGAAGGACATGACCGTGCCGTTTGAGTTCCTTCCTTATCTCTCGCAAAAGGCCCGCGATCGCGCGGAGCGAAGGCAGCGTGTCGCGGCATCGGGACTGTTTGACGCGGATTGGTATCGCAACAAATATCCGGATGTCGCGAACGGCAGCGCCGATCCACTGCGGCACTTCGTCGAGATTGGCAGCGCTGAAGGTCGAAGCCCCGGGCCTGGGTTCGACGCCGATTGGTATCTCAGGACCAATCCGGATGTACGCGCCGCGGGCGTGCAGCCGCTTTTTCATTACTTGGCCCACGGACGCGTCGAGGGGCGCGCAGCGCTGCCACACCTCAAGCAAGGCTCGGTTTCCGACTATTGGGCCACCAACCGAAAGGCCGATCGGCCTCGCAGCTGGCTCGAACATCCGACACTGCTGAAATTTGTTCATCAGCGCGTGTCCGGCGATCCCAAGGTCGATACCTATAGCTGGTTCAAGCAAACCTACTTTCCGAATGCCGTACCGTTGGCTTTGACGATTGGATGTGGCTTGGGTCCATTCGAACGATATGCAATCAAGATCGGGATTGCCGAACGATTTCAGGCTAATGATATTTCGAGCGGCGCGATCGAGACCGCAAAGGCATTGGCCGCCGAGGCCGGCCTGAGCAACCGGATCGACTATAGCGTGGTGGATGTTGACCACATCGAGCTGCCGCCCAAACAGTACGATGCGATTTTCACGATTTCGTCGGCGCACCACATCTACAATTTGGAGAATCTTTTTCGGCAATGTCGGCACGCCCTCAAGCCGACAGGGCTCCTGTTACTCGACGAATACATCGGGCCAAGCCGATTTCAATCGTCGCCATTTGTGACCGCGATCATCAATAAATTGCTGTCCGAATTCCCACCGAAGTATCGCAAAAACTTGCTGGCCGACAGCGGTAGCCTGATCAACCGCTATGATCCTTCTCCGATCGAGCACTTCGAACAAAACGATCCTTCTGAGGCCATTCGCTCAGGCGAATTGGTTAGTACGCTGAAACAGTATTTCGACATCGTCGAAATGCGTCCGTATGGCGGCGCGATACTTCATATGCTGTTCTCAGGAATCATGGGAAACTTCGACGAAACAAATGAAAACGACGTGGCCTTGATCCGCACGATCGCAATTTTCGAGGAGGCGCTTGAAAGCGTCGGTGCAATTGACGCGGACTTTGCCGCGATCGTGGCCCGTCCAAAGCCATGACGCTGGGTAGCGTCGGCGCTAGTGTCGCGATTCGGAAGTCGCCCGAGTTCTCCGCGCGCTCCTGAGCGAACTCCGAATTAAAGCAACACGAGCAACATTATATTCTAGTGTCGCTTTGAACCCGAAGTTCGCAAAGGAGCTCGCCGCGCAATCGTGCGAACTTCGGGTTCGGGACACGAGCGCAAATTCCGTTTTCTCCCATGCGCCGACAAATGCCAGCCGAACTCACGATCCGGTCAAATAGCGGAATTATCGGCGAGTTCGGACCTCGGAACTTCAAACGACAAAGACGACCTGCATGGCCGCAGGTCCCGAACACAATTCCTCTACCAAACCACGCTTTCTGTCGGTAAAAGAGAGCGATGCGTATGGTGCGCTCCTTGCGCAACAACCAATCGATCTATGTTATGGAACTCAAAATCGTGCGGACCCTGCAAAACTTAGCTCGCGGTACGACCTTTCCACCCACCTGCATGTCTGTCGAACATGAGCAGCCCAAGCGCTAAGGACGGCGATTCCTTGGAAGCCCAGTTGCTGTCTCTGCAACAAGAATTGGCGGAATTGAACAAGCAGCGCGATCTGGCGATCCAGCTCCTGCGGCGCCAAACTCTCACCAATGTCAGGCTGCAAAGACAGTTTTCAGGCTCAACGCGATCCGCCGTCATATACGTGGCGTCGCCGTTCATCCGTGCCGGACGTCGGTACTTGAGTCGGAAACTGCCGCGACCCCTCAAGGAGTTCATACTACGCAATTTTCTCAAGGTCAGATCATAGCAGCGGACAGATGATGCCGTTCTTGCTGTCGAGCACCGCGCGTGATTTAGCGGAAGCCAGCCTGCTTATCGAGACAAGTGGCTTTTTCGACTCCGATTGGTATCAACACGTCGCCCAGCGGACCGGCAAACGCAGAGAGTTGATCGAGCATTATCTGCAGACCGGATGGTCCATTGGACTTGAGCCCAATGAAACTTTTGAGGGAGCCTGGCTCTATCCCTATTTTCGAAGCGGGGGATTTCCCGACCCGCCGATCCTGACCTATCTGACGCTGCGTGCCGCCAACTGGCCGACGTTCGAAAATCGCACGGCGAGCGAGCGTGTTGCTTCGATCGTTCGCGCGAGTGAATTGTTCGATGTCGAATACTACAAACGGCAGGTGCCCGGTCTTGGCAATCTCGACCCGGTGCTGCACTACATCATCGTTGGCGAGCAGCTCGGGCTGGCTCCTTCGCCGGATTTCGATCCAAAATACTATTTTGAGTGCAATCCCGACGCGCGACATCAAGCGCTTCTGGCTATCCACCACTATCTTACGCAGGGGCGCCGACAGAACCGTCGGTCGATCAGCCTTGCGGATGAGTTCAATTTCGACCGCTCGCGCCTGGATCCAAGTCGAGAAACCATTCTGCTTGTGACCCATCAAGCCTCGCGGACGGGAGCGCCCATTCTCGCCTACAACATCGCCAAGCGGCTCGCTCAGAAATTCAACATTGTCACCGTGGCCCTGCAGCCCGGCGAGCTCATGGCGGACTATGAAACCTGTTCGGCAGCGGTGATCGGGCCGATGATTCCGCACGGCGATATTCATCCGATCGAGGCCGACCACCTCGTTGAGCGAATTCTGGCGAACTATCCGATTTCCTATGCGCTGGTGAATAGCATTGAGTCGAGGGCCGTCCTGCGGCCGCTCACGCTGTCGTTCATTCCCACGGTCGCGCTCATGCACGAGTTTTCTTCCCATCTCGATTTCATCAAACGTGGCGAGATGGGGCGTGCGCTCGAATGGGCGACCCAAATCGTCTTTTCGTCAAAAGCAACCGCCGAATCCGCCCGCGTCGACTATCCGCATCTCGAAAAGCGTCCGGTCCACATCCTGGCGCAGGGAGAATGCGAGCTACCGCCCCGCAACGATGCCGGCGCCCAACAAGGCAGGCTCAATTTGGCTCGCGCCGTGCGGCCGCCGGGCGCCGAGCACCAAATCGTGGTGTTGGGTTGCGGGACGATCGCTCCACGCAAGGGCGTGGATTTGTTTTTTGAATGCGCCAAACGCGTGTCCCAGATGAAGACCGAGCAACCCGTGCGGTTCGTCTGGATTGGCGCGCGGCGGCCGGAATTCATCGACGACCGCTTCTACGTTCAAATGCAGAACTCTGCTTCACCGAAGCGGCATCGCCGACCGAGCCGTGATATTGGACGAGGTCGCCGATCTCGAACCGGGCTACGCCGCGGCCGACATCCTGTTCGTCAGCGCCCGGCTGGACCCGCTTCCCAATATCGCGATCGACGCCGCGTTGCGCGGCCTGCCGATTGTGTGCTTTCAAGGTGCCGGAGGCGTTCCGGAATTCTTGGAGGACGATCCCACCGCGGCGATCGGCGTGGTTGCGAACCTGGACGTTTCGGCCGCGGCAGCGGCCATCGTCAGGCTGGCCGATGATGCCAACTTGCGCCGATTAGCCGGAGAAGCGACCCGCCAGATCGGCCGCCGCATCTTCAGCATGGAGCGCTACGTCGAGCAGCTCAACACCGTCGGCGAAGCGGCGGTTGCCATCATGCGGCAGCGCAAGGAAGACTTCGAGACCATTCGTAACGATCCGCTGTTCGACATGTGGCACTTCCTTGATTACGAGTCGCCGATCGCGACCCGGGACGATGCCATTCGATATTTTCTGGCAAGAGCCGGTGCCTTGGGCACGAGCACGCAGCCGACCGCGAACTTTTACTTTCGCCGGCCCTGCCCCGGGTTTCACCCCCAGGTCTACGCCCGCGAAAATGCCAACAAATATGATGCGGCGGTCGTCAATCCGTTGGCCCATTTCATTCGATCCGGCAGACCCGAGGGGCCGTGGTGGCACGATGTGATCGGGCCCAACCAACTCGCGTCGTTCGTCAAGCCGGAGCAGCTGCGCGTCGCTATACACGGACACTTTTATTATCCCGAGCTCATATCTGATTTCCTGCACAAGCTTGAAAGCAACACCGCTCGCTGCGACCTTTTGCTCAGCACCAACAATGATGCCAAAGCGCGCGTTCTTGAGAACGCTACGGCGAAGTACGCGCGTGGCGAGGTGCTGATACAGGTCACTCCCAATCTGGGACGCGATATCGGCGCAATGCTGACCGCGTTCCCGCGCAAGCTCGCCCAATACGACATTGTCGGTCATCTGCACGCCAAGCGCACGGTGCATCATTACGATCCGGCCTTGGGCGAGCGTTGGCGCGAGTTCCTATGGCAGAACCTCCTGGGCGGCGAGGCCCCGATGATGGATGCGATCCTCAGCCGCTTTGCCACAGACGCTGAGACCGGGCTTATTTTTGCCGACGAGCCGCATCTGTCCGATTGGGATTTTAACCGCGCGATGTCAGAGCAGCTGGCTCGAAAAATGGGTTTTAAGACTGCGCTTCCGGAATTTTTTGATTTTCCGGTGGGCACGATGTTCTGGGCTCGCCATGCCGCGATCGAGCCGTTGATCAAGCTCGGACTTGACTGGAACGACTATCCGGCGGAGCCTGCTCCGATCGATGGGACAATTCTCCACGCCATCGAGCGACTGCTTCCCGCGACCGCACGGCATGCCGGTTACCGATATGTGACGACGCACGTCCCGGGGGTGAGTTGGTAGGTTGTCGTGCGCCGCTTGCGTCGCACGCATCCGCGCCGCCAACGATGCAAACTGCGACAGCCGGAGCTTTTGCCGCCGCATCGGTCGCCGCTTTCGAGAGCAGGCCTGAAGCAGCGCGGCGAAGCCAGCCGGCAATCCGGTCCTGCCGGGTTGCGGTCCCGCCGGCATTGCGTTATTGCGATGTCAACTCGAATGAGGCCCGCAGGGATGTGCGGACGAAATTTGTGAGCGAGTCCTTGCCATTGCGAGCCATCGGTGAACGCCAGGAAAGAACCGATCAGCAAGAACTCGCCCACCAGCCAGTTCATGGGCCCTGGATCGAAGTTGCGAAGCTCTATCGTCGGTCGTTGCACGTATCTTCGCTTGCATCACCGCAGCATTCGCCGAACAGCGTTGCGGGCGACCGCATCCTGACGCTTCGTTTCGAGCACGCCGACCTGTCCAAGATCAGCGACGCGCTGCGGCGCGCATATCTTGAATTGCAGCCTGGCGATATGGTCGTCATCGAACTCATGGGACGAAGTGGCGATCCGGCTGGACGAAAAACCCATCGCGAGGTGATCAGCCAGACTTTGTTCGAGGCCGGCTTTCAGCAACCCATGATCTGGGCCGGACGCAAATTGCTCGAGTCCGAAATCAAGTTTTCCATTGCGAATGTTGTCCTGACGCCGCGCGCGCTCGGAGCGGGTCCGGGCGAAATCCCCGGCATTGGCGCGCTCCCCGTGCAGCCCTTACAGACGATCGTCATTGCGCAGCGTGGCGCGCTTCGGCCGCCCGCCGAGCGCCCGCTGCGGCTCTCGGTGGTGATGCCGGTTTACAACGAGAAGCGCACGTTTCGCGAGGTCGTCGACCAGCTGCTCGCCAAGACCATTCCGGGCATCGAGATTGAAATCTGCATTGTCGAAAGCAATTCGACCGACGGAACGCGCGACGAGGTTCTGCGCTACAAGGATCAGCCCCGCGTCCGCCTGCTGCTGGAAGACAAGCCGTCCGGCAAGGGTCACGCGGTGCGCAAGGGCTTGCAAATTGCAAGCGGCGATATCGTGCTGATTCAGGACGCCGATCTCGAATATGACTTGGACGACTACGAAAAGCTGCTCAAGCCGATTGCGTCAAACCAGACGGCCTTTGTGCTCGGTTCGCGCCACCGAGTTGGCGAGCGTGCATGGCAATTGCGACAGTTTACCGATCAGCGCGGCGTGGCCCATGTGATGAATCTAGGCCACGTTTTTTTCACCTGGCTTCTGAACTTGATATTCCGGCAAAAGCTCCGGGACCCGTTCACGATGTTCAAGGTGTTCCGCCGGGACTGCATCAGCAACATGCGCTTCGAATGCAATCGCTTCGATTTCGATCCCGAGCTGGTCGGCAAGCTGATCCGCAACGGCTTCCAGCCGATCGAAATCGACGTGCACTATGAATCCCGGTCGTTCCGTCAGGGCAAGAAGGTATCCTTCTTCCGCGACCCGCCGACCTGGATCAGGGCCTGCGTGAAGCATCGCTATTCAAACCTATTCGTCTGGCCGGCATCGGGCTGAATGCTCAAGGGACTGCGCTCGAATTGGATCACATTCGCCAGCAGCCTGATGCTGTTGGCCGCCATCGGGTACATCCTGAGCAAGCAGGATCAGCTCGGCACCATTGTCGATGTCTGGCGGCAGATCGACAAATGGTATTTTGCGCTGGCAGTGCTGTTGACGCTGGTGCTTGTGCACGCCACGGGGGCTTGGCGCCTACGATCGATCATGTCGTTCGATGGCGTGCCAGGCGTCCGGTTCCGATCGATCTACCGAATTCAACTGATCTCTTTGTTCGTCGCGCATGGCGCGCCCATCTCGGCGATCGCCGACCTGGCGCGGGCCGCCATGGTCAATCTGCGCTACCGGCTCACCGCGGGACGTTCGGTGCGCCTGGTTCTTTACGAACGGATATGCGCCGCCATCGGCGCCGTCATTCTCGGCCTGGTGGCGAGCATCGCCTTGCTGGCCATTTCGGCGCACACCAAGCTGATTTACGGCCAGTTGGTCTTTTGGGCCGGCAGTCTCGCAGGCGTGTGCGTCCTGCTGGCGATCGGAAGCCTGACGTTCAACACTCGCATCAAATTGATCAATCGCGTCGTGCAGGCCATCGATATCCTTCGGCAGATGCTGCGCCGACCCGCCATGGCATTGCTGCTGATGCTCATCTCGGTCGTCCAGTTGCTCAGCTTTGCCGTCGTCTACATCGTGCTTGCGCACAGCATGGAACTGGCCGTGCCCTGGTGGTACATCGTGCTGTACATGCCGCTGATTTTCTTCGTGTCTTCACTGCCGATCTTCTATCAAGGGTGGGGCGGCCGGGAGGCCATCATCATCTTCGCAATGGGTGACCTTGGCACCGTGACGACCGCGCAATCGATCGCGCTTTCGATTGCATTTGGCGTGGTCGTGTTCATCGCGTCGCTGCCAGGCGCCGTTTTTTGGATCATGCGGCCGTCGATGCGAAAGGCGGTCAAGCTCGAAGTCGAGCAGACGTAACCGAAGCCAATGACAATGGGTGGACAAGCATCATGCGCGCCTATGTGACCGGCGCCGCCGGCTTCATCGGCAAATCTGGTCATGAATTGCTGCGCGATTGCTTAATAAAATTCGCAGTGACCAGCCCGGCCGAAGCGATCCAGTCCAAAGTCGACGCCATCGTCGTTGCCACCACCCACGACCAGCTCGCCGGCATTGCGCTCGCCGCCGTGGAAGCCGGCAAGCACGTGCTGGTCGAAAAGCCGGCGGGACGTCGGGTCGACGAGATACGCCCGATCGCCGACGCCGCGAAGAAACGCGGCCGGGTGGTGAAGGTTGGCTTCAATCACCGCTTCCATCCCGGTTTCCAGAAGGCGCGCGAGATCGTCGATCAGGGCGCGCTCGGCCCGCTCATGTTCACCCGGGCACGTTACGGTCATGGCGGACGTCTCGGCATGGAAAAGGAATGGCGCTGCCAGGCCGAATTGTCGGGCGGCGGCGAGGCCATCGACCAGGGCTCGCATCTGATCGACCTGTCGCGCTGGTTCCTGGGTGAGCTGTCGCTCGACTATGCGTCGGCGCCGACCTTGTTCTGGAACATCGCGGTCGACGACAATTGCTTCATCGCGTTGCGCGGCAAGCGCGGCGAGATGGCCTGGCTGCACGCCGGCTGGACCGAATGGAAGAACGTCTTTGCGTTCGAATTGGCCGGCCGCAACGGCAAGCTGACGGTCGAAGGTCTCGGCGGCAGCTATGGCGTCGAACGGCTGACGTATCACCGCATGCTGCCGGAGATGGGCCCGCCGGAAACCACAAGCTGGGAATATCCGTTTCCAGACAAGTCCTGGGATGCCGAGTTCGCCGACTTCGCCGCCGCCGTCGAGACCGGCCGCAAGCCGAACGGCGATATCGATGACGCCATCGCCAATCTCGCCATCATCCAGCAGATCTACGAGACCCGAAAATGATCATCGCCCGCTCTCCGCTGCGGATCACTCTCGGTGGCGGCGGCACCGACCTGCCATCGTATTATCGCGATCAGACCGGCTTTCTGATCGCTGCGGCGATCGACAAATACGTCTACATCACCGTGCACCAGACGTTCGTTGACGATCTGATCGTGAAATATTCGACGCTGGAGCGCGTCAGCTCGATCGAGGACCTCAAGCATCCCATCATCCGGGAGGCCTTCAAGCTGGTGGGATTGCAGGGCCGCGCGCTCGAAATCACCTCGATGGCAGACATTCCGGCCGGCACCGGGCTTGGCTCCTCGGGCAGCTTCACCACTGCGCTGCTGAAGGCGCTGCATGCCCATCGCAAGCAACTGGTGCACCCGCGCGATCTCGCGGAACAGGCCTGCGACATCGAGATCAACCGCTTGCACGAGCCGATCGGCAAGCAGGACCAATACATTGCGGCGTTCGGCGGCGTGACCTGCTTCCGCTTCAACCGCGACGACAGCGTCGAAGCCTGGCCGCTCAAGATCGACACCGAGACGCTCTACAATCTGGAAGACAACCTGCTGCTGTTCTTCACCGGCTATTCCCGCAGCGCCTCGGCCATCCTCAAGGAGCAGGACGACAAGACCAAGAGGAGCGACGACGGCATGATCCAGAACCTGAATTACGTAAAGGACCTCGGGCTGCGCAGCCTCAAGGCGCTGGAAAGCGGCAAGCTGGTCGAGTTCGGCCAGTTGATGCATGAGCACTGGGCGCACAAGAAGCAACGCTCCGGCGGCATGTCGAACCCCCGCATCGACGAATGGTACGACCTTGCGCTCAAGAACGGCGCGGTCGGCGGCAAGCTGATCGGCGCCGGCGGCGGCGGCTTCCTGATGTTCTACGCCGAGGACAAAGCCAAGCTACGCCACGCCATGAACGGCGCCGGCATGACCGAGGTCCGCTTCCGCTTCGATTTCGAAGGCACGAAGACCATCGTCCAATGAACGCCAAGTCTTCGGTCGCCAAATCTTCAGTCACCAAGTCGTCGATCGCGATGCCTGCGCTGGCGATCCTGGCCGGCGGGCTCGCGACCCGCCTGCTGCCACTGACCGAGACGGTGCCGAAGGCGCTGCTTGAGGTGGCCGGCGAGCCGTTCATTGCCCACCAGCTCCGGCTAGCCCAGCGCGAGGGCATTGCGCGGGTCGTGCTGTGCGTCGGCTACCGCTCCGAGATGATCCGCGATTTCGTCGGCGACGGTGCCGATTTTGGTGTCGAGGTGCGCTACAGCACCGATCAGCCGAAATTGCTCGGCACCGGCGGCGCGCTGCGCAAGGCCCTGCCCGATCTCGGGCCGGAATTCCTGGTGATGTATGGCGACAGCTGGCTCGACACCGCCTTTGCGCCGGTCGTTGCGGCCTATCGGGCGAGCCGCAAGCCCGCGCTGATGACGGTGTTCCGCAACGATGGCCGATGGGACGCCAGCAACGTCTGGTACCAGGACGGCGAAATCCGCTGCTACGACAAGCGTAACCGGCTGCCGCAGATGCATCACATCGACTGGGGCTTGAGCGTCTGTTCGGCCGCCCTGTTGGCGGAGCAGCCGGCCGACACGCCGTTCGATTTGGCGGAGATTTACGCCGGGCTTTCCCGCCAGAGCCAGCTCGCGGGCTACGAGGTTCAAACGCGCTTCTACGAGATCGGATCGATGGCGGGCTTGCGCGAGACGGACGCGCTCCTGCGTGCCGCGCGTTTGCTTATGCGATAGCAGCCGGCTGCGGTCGTCGCGCCCTGAGCTTTTGCAGTCCAATGCAAACGAAATAGACGATCAAGCCCAAGGCCGTCAGGATTGCGACGGGAACCCCCACTCGCAACGACATCGGCCGATAGGCGAACACCACCTCATGGGTGCCAGCGTCGACTTCGACCGCCCGAAACGCATAGTTGGCCTTGTAGATGCGCGTATCTTTGCCATCGATCGTGGCTTGCCAGCCCGGATAGAACAGGTCGGCAAGCACGACAAAGCCGCTACAAGGCGCGGCGACCTTGAGCCGGATTTGGCTGATGCGGTCTTCCAGGAGCTCCACTGTTGGCCGCTGTACCGCGTCGCAGGCCGGCCGTGGCAAGCGCCCGGCATGCCCTTCCAGCACAACCGCGGTCTTCAACTGCCCGATCATGCTCTTCAGAGCGCTTGGAGTAAGACTTTCAGGCGCCACGATCGCTTCCGGCACAAAGCGGGCGCGCGCAACCGCTTGCTCGCTGCGATAGATGGTTGCATCACGATCCGAATAGACGTGCGTCAAGCCCGTCGGTACGGCCGTCAGGGGATCCCGGGCGACGATGAATTTGACCGCGGCGAGGTCGAGCAGCGGGTCGCGCACGGTTTGCCATTCCGGATGCCACGTCTGATAAACGCGCCTGCGCGCGCCGGGCCAGATTGCGTCGAGGTAATTCACATACAGGACCGGAAAGACCGCATCGAAATGGCGAATGTCCCGAATGCGCGAAGGACTAGCGTGTTTGCCGGATGATAGGCGAGCGTGCTCGTTGGAGAGTGTTGGTCGATCGCGAACAGCCGATCGTGACCGATATTGTCCGAAAGCCATTTCGTGGAGGGCAATTCGGCCATCCTCGGCCCGAAGTAGTGCAAATATTTCAGCTCCTTCACGCAAAAATATGACTCTGAGCGCGATCAATCCAAACAGCAGCGCGACGCCGATCTGGGACCATCGCCACCATTGCAGCATAAGAACGGCGAGGACCAGCACCGGCACGACATAAAGCAACGAACGAACCGGTTTCCACGGCACAAGCCACGTCGGCATCATCAGCAGCAGCGCTACCAATATCGCTGCATAGAGTAGCGAAAGCAGCAAAGATTCGATCTGTCCGGCGCCCGCCTATGCAAGGAATGAACGCCGAAACCCGCCAAGACGGTTATCGCAAACGGGATGACGAAAACGTTCCAGGCAATGCTCATCAGATTGAACAGCGGCAAATGGCCAATCGAACGCAAAAGCGGAAATCCGAAGTCATAGCCAACAAAAACCGCCAGCACCGCTGCAAAAAACCATATGGCGCCGCGCATCGGCGAGCTGCGCCATAACAAAGCAACGATGGCGAAGATCAATGTCGATATGCCGCAAAACAACGACGGCGGAAAATGATCAAACGCTGACACCTCCTTGATCAACATCGGGCCGTAGAACGGCGTGCCGAAAAAATTCGGCAGCAGTAATGGCAGCAGCCAGAACGGTTTCTTGACGTGAATTCCATAGCTGACGTCATGAGCGCTGTGGTGAGTGCAGCATAAGTTCGCAAATTCGGCGAGCTGAAATCCACTCAGTGCCAATGTGACGGCGACAGTCAGCGATGCCAAAGCGATGCTGCGTTTCCAGCCCCCGCCTCGCTGCCAATCCCCGATCGTCAGCCAAAGAAAGAAAGCGCCGGTGATCAAACCGAGGATGAATGATGCCTCGGGAAAACCAGCGAGAAACTGGGAGCCGCCGATGAACCCCGCCAACAGTGAAAAACCGACACTCTTGCGCCGGACCATCTCGTGGACCGCATAGAGCATCATCGGCAACAGGCATTCGACCATGAATGCCGACATGTTGATGATCAGGAATAGCCGTTGGCACAGCATGTAGGCGAGACCGGAAAAGGTCGCGCCCACGCGCCCGACGCCCATCGACCGCAACAGAAGGTAGTTCCCGATGCCCGCTGTCATCAGCAACGCGATGAGCATCAGGTCTTGGCCCCGCCAATAATCCGGCCACAGCATCGAAATCAGTTTGCCGGGAAAGTACGGCGCGCCTTGCATGGCGCCGAGCCAAGGCGTGCCAAATCCAACGAATGGGTTCCAGGAAAACAGCTCACCGACACGCAGCAGCGCTCGATTGAGCAGATCGAAGGGATAGAACAGGTATATCGGCGTGCCGTCGATCGCGGCGCTATGGAACCAGCCGGGCGGCCTGTGCCCATGTCCCGGCCACAGCGCATAGATGTCGCTGAATTGCGTCAGCGTTCGACCGAACGGCAGCGGATAAACAAACAGCGCCAATGCGGCGCAGAGGATCACGAAGGGATAGAATTTGCCGAACCGGCCCATCGCAATGGGCCGGGAATGCGCAATGATCGATTGTATCGAGCCAAAGTACGGCACATGGCGCATCAGAGCTTGTAGCCTGCGGCCTTGCCGTCCTCGTAGAACATCTTCACGGTCTCGAGCGAATACTCGTTCATGTCCTTGCCGACCAGCGACAGCTTCTTGAGGATGTCGTTGGTCACGGTGATGACCTGGCAGCCGATCTCGTCGGCCTGGTAGATGTTCAGCAGCTCGCGCGGGCTCGCCCAGATCAGCTCGGTGTTGGGCGCGGCTTTGAGGCGCTTCACCGCTTCGGCCATCAGCGGCACCGGATCGCGGCCGGTGTCGGCGATGCGGCCGGCAAACACCGAGACGAAGCACGGCGCGCCGCCCTTGACCGCGTCGACCACGTCCTGGACCTGTTCGAGGGTGAACATCGCGGTGACGTTGAGCGCGATGCCGTCCCGCGACAGCTTGCGGACCAGCGGGATGGTGCTTTCCTTCTTGGTGTTCATGATCGGAATCTTCACCGAGACGTGCTTGCCCCACGGCGCGATGCGGCGCGCCTGGCGTTCCATCTCGCTGAAGTCGTCGGCGAACACCTCGAACGAAATGGAGCGGTCCGGAATCGCCGCAAGGATGTCCTTGGCAAACGCCTCGTAATCGGCGATGCCGACCTTACGCATCAGCGTCGGATTGGTGGTGAAGCCCTTCACATGCGGCAGCCGGTACATCTCCAGCATGCCCTTCTTGTCGGCGCCGTCGGCGAACAGACGCACCTTGAGCTGGTCCACAGGTTTCATCGCTGGGTTCCGCTGTGTTGTTTCGCCAAGATCCAATCGGCGGCCTCGGCCAAGGTCGCCACTTGCACGTCCGGTGGAGATTTCAGGCCTTCTTCGTAGCCGTCCCCGATCAGGATGGTTCGGCAACCCGCGCGACGTCCCGCCTCGATGTCGCGCCAGCGGTCTCCTACCATAAAACTTTCCATCAAGGCTATGCGGTCGCGCTTCGCCGCTCGCAGCAGCATGCCGGGTTTCGGCTTGCGGCAATCGCAATGGTCGGCATCGTCGTGCTCGCAAACTTCCACGGCATCAAGCGGCAGACGCTCGCGCAGATGCCGGTTGATCGCATGAACCGTCTCCCGCGACTGGGTGCCGCGGGCGATGTCGGGCTGGTTGGTCACCATGATCAGGCGAAACCCGCCGCGCCGCAGCCGCGCCAGCGCGCCCGGCACATCCGGAGGAATAACAACCTCGCCGACGCTCTGCGGTGGATAGGGCGTTCCGTCGCGCACCGGCGCTTCGTTAAGGACGCCGTCGCGATCAAGAAAAACCGCCCTGGTCGCCTCCGCCAAGGTCAGCGAACTCCCTCCCACTTGGTCTGCCGGGCCTTGAGCATCGGGTGGGTCACGAGCAGATGCCAGACCACGGCCTGGAACGCTTCGGAGTGAGGGGTGATCAACTCCGGATTGACGGTCGGGATGATGCAAACCGCGTCACCCACTTTGGCGGTGTAGCCGCCGTCGCGGCCGACCACGCCGACCACGCCGGCGCCGATCTCTTTGGCGTATTGCAGCGCGCGCACCAGATTCGGGCTGACGTTCTTCTCGAGGTTGCCGCCGCCCACCGAGAACACGAAGATGAGGTCCTGCGGACGCAGCCGGCTGGTCTTCAGCCACTCGACGAAAACCGTTTCCCAGCCTTCGTCATTGGTTCGCGCCGTCAGCTCGGAGACATTGTCGGTGGGCGCATAGGCCTCCAGGCCGACGATCTTGCGAAAGTCGTTGACCGCGTGGGAACAGTTGCCGGCGCTGCCTCCGACACCCAGAAAAAACACCCGGCCGCCGTCGTTCCTGGCCTTCGCCAGCAACTCCGCCATCTTGTCGATGACGACGACGTCCAGTTGATCGACGATGCGCTTGGTTTCGTCCAGGTGAGTCCGCGTAAACGACATGCAACAATCCGTATTCAGGTCATGGCTTTTCGCCAACCAAACCCGCTAGTGTCGCGATTGGAAGTTCGCCCGAGTTCTCAGCTTACTCCGTAGCGAACTTCCGAATCAAAGCGACACTAGCAAGTTCATGATTTAGTGTCCCTTTGAACCCGAAGTTCGCAAACGAGCTTGCCGCGCAATGATGCGAACTTCGGGTCGGGACACGACCCTCATAGTACAATGGGCGCCGAGACACTAGGCCAGCCCTTGTCGGTGACGATAATCCATCAGCACGTCCTCAAGCTCGCCGCTCCGCACCAACCGGCCGTGCTCCATCAGCACGGCCTTGGTGCAAAGCTTGCGAACCAGATCGACCGAATGGGATGCCAGCACCACAATGCCCGCCTTGCTGATGAAATGATCGAGCCTCGTATTGGCCTTTTCCAGAAATTCCGCGTCGCCTGCCCCGATGCCTTCGTCGAGCAGCAGGATGTCCGGCTCGATGCACGTCGCCATCGCGAAGGCCAACCGCGCCAGCATGCCGGCTGAATAGGTCCTGACCGGGAGATCAAGGAATGGTCCCAATTCGGTGAATTCGGCAACGCTGTCGCGCCGCTCCAAAATCTCGGCTTTCTTCAAGCCGAGATACAGGCCGCGAAGAATGATGTTGTCGTACCCGGTGCGCTCGGGATCGATGCCAAGATTGACGTCGAACACCGGCGTCACGCGACCGTCAATTCTGATCGATCCCGCGCGCGGCTCATAGATCCCGGCGAGCACACGCAGCAGTGTCGTTTTGCCCGCCCCGTTGTGCCCGATCAAGGCGACGCGGTCACCAGCGTTGAAGCTGAATGAGACCTGGTCCAGTGCCTGGATCACAACCTGCCTGGCGTCGTTGCCAATGCGCCCGCCGGTGGTGACCGACAGCATGGCGTTCTTCAGCGATCGGTTACCGGCGCTGTAGATCGGGAATGCGACCGATACGTTGTGCAGTTCAATCGATGGCATCGGCCTCACACCCAATAGGCGATGCGCCCGCGATAGCGCGTATAGAAGACAATCGCGACGAATGCGCTGACGACATTGAGGCCGATGACCACCAGCCAGATGTCGAGCGTCGGCGTCTGACCAAGCAGCGGCATGCGGATGACCTCGACCAGGTAGTAGAACGGGTTCAGGTACACGAACAAGCCGCGGCCAGGCAGCGATGCGGGCGTCCAGAACACGGGGGTGAGAAAAAAGGCGACCTGCATGACGCTGGAGACAATAGGCGGAACGTCACGAAATCGCGCGCTCAGCCCGCCAAGCGTGATGCCGACCCAAAAGCCGTTGAGCATCACCAAAAACAGGCCCAGGAAGGCCAAGAAGAAGTTCCAGCCGAGATCGATTTTCACAAACAGCAGCACCAGCACATAGATGGTGATGTTGTGGGCGAAGATCAGGAGATTTCGCCACAGCATCTGGTAGACGTACAGGCTCAGCGGCGCGCGAAGCTGCAAGATCAGCGCCGCCGGGGTAATGAATGCCGTCGAGCCTTCGGTGCCGAGCGACGAGATCAGATTAAAGACGATCATGCCCGTTGCCACATAGGGCAAATAGCCTTCGATTTTCTGTCCAAGCAGCTCGGCATAGAGATAGGCGAGCCCCGCAACCATCAGGCCCATGCTCAGGGTCAACCAAAACGGCCCAACGACCGAACGCTGATAGCGTTGGCGGATGTCGTGCCAACCGAGCGTCGACCAAAGCTGCCAAAGCTTGAGGCCGCCCACCAAATCGTCGATTGCGACGAGCAAGCGCGTACGTCGTGGCGCGATGGCCGGCCCGGTAGAGATGACAGTTTCCATCAACGCTCCACCAGTCCACCAGCCCCGTGCTTGGCTCGCCACGATCACTTGGCCTCGGCGCTGCGGCGCGGCTTGCCACGCCTTGGACCGAGCAACCGCGCCAGTCGTTAGCGGCTTCGCCGCTCGCACGCAAGCAGGCCGGGCAAGTCCAATCGCGGATCGTGCCGCGACACACCAACGGTGCTTGACGACCGGGCCATTCCTCCATTCAGTGCGGCCATGGATGTCAAGACCCTAGCGCTTCCCGGACTTATCTTGCTGACGCCACGGCGGTTTTCTGACGCGCGCGGATATTTCGAGGAAACCTATAACGAAACGACGTTTCGCGCGGCCGGGATTTCGACCCATTTCGTGCAGGACAACCAATCGTACTCCGCCGTGCCGGGCACGATTCGCGGCCTGCATTTTCAGTTGCCGCCGGCCGCCCAGGCCAAGCTCGTCCGCGTCCTGCGAGGACGCGCGTATGATGTGGCGGTCGATCTGCGGACTGGATCGCCGACCTATGGCCGCTGGACCGCCGAGATTTTGAGCGCCGACGGCGGGCAGGAACTGTTCGTGCCGCGCGGGTTCGCGCACGGGTTTTGCACGCTCGAGCCGGACACCACGGTCGCATACAAGGTTGATGATTTCTATTCGCCGACGCGCGATAGCGGTATCATCTGGAACGATCCGCAGCTTGCCGTCGATTGGCCGGTCGCTGCCGCGGATGCGGTGCTGTCCGACAAGGACCAGAGGCTTGGGCGCTTCGCGGATTTCGTCTCGCCGTTCAAATACCTCTAATAATGGAGCTCGATGGCGGACCCCGGCGTCCTTGAACGGGGTACTGAGGTTGTCTACAAGGTCAGCCAAACGTGAAATCACGCGCGTTTTCAGCGGGCCGCAACCAACTCCATGAGCGACGGATGCGCATTCTTATAACAGGCGGCGCCGGCTTCATTGGCTCGGCGGTGTGCCGCCATTTGGTTTTGGACAAGCGCTGGACGGTCCTCAACCTGGACAAGCTGACCTACGCCGCCAACCTCAAATCGCTGGCCGCCGTCGAAACTCAGCCGAACTACCGTTTCGTGCGCACGGATATCTGCGATCGCGCCGCGCTCAAGGCGCTGTTCACGGAATTTGCGCCGGAGGCCGTGATGCATCTGGCCGCCGAGAGCCATGTCGACCGCTCGATCTCCGGGCCGGCCGAATTCATCAGCACCAATATCAATGGAACGCACTGCCTGCTCGAGGCAGCGTGCGGCTATTGGAATGAGCTCAAGGGCGAAGCCAAGGAGCGCTTCCGCTTCCACCACATTTCAACCGACGAGGTCTATGGTTCGCTTGGCGCCACCGAGCTGTTTCACGAGCTGACGCCCTACGATCCGCGCTCGCCCTACTCCGCCAGCAAGGCCGCGAGCGACCATCTGGTGAATGCCTGGCACCACACTTATGGGTTGCCTGTCGTCATCTCGAACTGCTCGAACAACTACGGCCCCTATCATTTCCCGGAAAAGCTCATCCCTCTGGTCATTCTGAATGCCCTGGAGGGCAAGCCGCTGCCGGTCTATGGCGACGGTCTCAATGTCCGCGACTGGCTCTACGTCGAGGATCATGTTCGGGCGCTGGTGCTGGTGCTGACCAAGGGCCGCGTTGGGCACAGCTACAACATCGGCGGACGCAGCGAACGCACCAACCTGCAGGTGGTCGAGACGATCTGCGACTTGGTGGACGAGCTGCGCCCGGGCCCTCGTTCGCGCCGCGATCTCATCAGCTTTGTTCCCGATCGACCGGGCCACGATCGCCGCTACGCCATAGATCCGAGCAAGATCGAAAACGAGCTGGCATGGCGTTCGCAGGAGACGTTCGAGACCGGCTTGCGCAAGACGGTGCATTGGTACCTCGATCATCCGGCCTGGTGGCAACCGCTTCGTTCGAAAGTTTATGCCGGCGAGCGGTTGGGACTGATAAATGCCTGACGCCCGTCGCAGAATTTTCGTCGTCGGTGAGCATGGACAGGTGGCGCTGGCGCTTGGCCGGGAATGCGCGGGACGCGGCCACGTCGGTCGGCTTGCCGGCCGCGCGACGGCCGATGTCACGGATCGCGCAACACTGACCGCCGCAATTTCGGATTTCCGTCCCGATCTGGTCGTCAATGCCGCGGGCTACACGGCGGTCGACAAGGCCGAGGACGAGCCCGATCAGGCTCATCGCGTCAATCGCGACGGCGCGGCAAACGTCGCCGCGGCCGCGGCCTCGGCCGCTGCGCCGTTGATCCACATCTCGACCGACTACGTCTATGACGGCCGCAAAACCGCCCCCTATGTCGAGACCGATGCGGTCGCGCCGCTCGGCGTCTATGGCGCCTCCAAGCTCGCCGGCGAGACGGCAATTGTCACGCTCGGCGGCAATCCGGTGATCCTGCGGACCAGTTGGCTGTGCAGCCCGGACAGCAGCAATTTCGTCAAGACCATGCTGCGGCTCGCCGGGCAGCGCGATGAAATCGGCGTCGTCGATGACCAGTGGGGAGCGCCGACGTTCGCCGCCGATCTCGCGCGCGCGATCGTGTCGATCGGCGAGATCCTGCTGTCATCCGGCCATGGCGCGAGCCTCGGCGGGATCTATCACGCGGCCGGCGCCGGCGAGACGACGTGGTGCCGGTTTGCGGAAGCCATCATGAAGACCTCGGCGGCCAAGGGCGGCCCGTCGTGCCGCGTCCGCGCGATTGCGACCTCCGAATACCCGGTGCGCGCCAAGCGGCCGGCCAATTCCCGCCTCGACTGCTCGAAGCTCGCGCGCACCTTCGGCATCCGCCTGCCGTCGTGGCAGGGTTCGCTGGATGCCTGCCTCGATGAATTGCTCGCCACGTCACAACGGGTGCTGACATGAAGGGGATCATCCTCGCCGGCGGGAGCGGAACGCGGCTCTATCCCGTCACCTTGGCGATCTCCAAGCAATTGCTGCCGGTCTACGACAAGCCGATGATCTATTACCCGCTGTCGGTGCTGCTGATTGCCGGCATTCGGGAGGTGCTGGTGATCAGCACGCCGCAGGACCAGCCGCTGTTCAAGACGCTGCTGCGGGACGGACGCCAGTTTGGGATTTCGATCAGCCACGCCGCACAACCGAAGCCCGAAGGCCTGGCGCAGGCCTTCATCATCGGGCGCGATTTTATCGGTAACGACAGCTGCGCCTTGGTCCTTGGCGACAATATTTTTTACGGACACGGACTGGCGGAACAGCTGATCAGCGCAACCCACCGGCCATCGGGCGCGACGGTCTTTGCCTATGAGGTCGCCGATCCACAGCGCTACGGCGTTGTCACCTTCGATCACGCCGGCACGGCGACCTCGATCGAAGAGAAGCCGAAGCAGGCGCGCTCGAACTGGGCGGTGACCGGCCTTTATTTCTACGACAACCAGGTCGTGCGCTACGCCCGCGAGGTCAAGCCCTCCCATCGCGGCGAGCTCGAAATCACCGACGTCAATCGGCGCTACCTCCAGGCGGGCGACCTTCATGTCGAGCGCCTGGGCCGGGGCTATGCGTGGCTCGACACCGGCACGACCAACTCGCTGTTGGAGGCGTCCGAGTTCGTCGCCACGCTCGAGCGTCGCCAAGGGCTCAAGGTCTGTTGCCCGGAAGAGATTGCGCTGCGAATGGGCTATGTCACGACGCGAGAGTTGGAATCGTGGCTGTCGGAGCTCGGCAAGGGCTCCTACGCCGATTACGTCCGTAGGGTGGCGGCGGCGCATGACGCAGGCCGCTTGGCTTGAACTCTCGGCAATTCATCGGAGCGTGGCGCCAACCCTTCAAGATCGCCGCGCCGGTCAGCCGATCTGGCGCGGGCCGGGTTGCGCAATCAGGAGCGCTCGTAGCGCCACGAACGTCTGGCCGAGCACGCGGCTTCCGAAACCTGCAATGATGGCGACGCCAATCGTCACCGCGACGATTTGGCCTGCCGGCGGCGGCACCACGACGTGCTGGTAGAGCATCGCGGCCGCAATGGTCACGCAGCCCAACGCGCCGGCCTGATCCTGGAACGGAACCGGCCGCTCGCGCTCCGCAAGTCGGCGCAGAATCCATCGAAGCGCACCGCACTCGACGATCCCGACAATGAGCAGGCCCTTGACGCCAAACAGCACCGTGGCCGGATAAAGCGTGATCAGCGCAACCAGAAGCACGAGCGCCCGAAACCGGGCCGCCGAAGCGCCATGGCCCGAGGCAAACACCACGGCCGTCACCGGCTGCTCGGAATTCTGAAATCAGCGCGATCATGAAAAATATCGGAATATAGTCGGCCGCCTCGGTCAGCTTGCCGTTGCTGATCCATTCGACAATGTCGCGCCCCAGGAACACAAAGACGATGGCCGCGCAGCCCAACGCGACCTGCACCGGCGCCCACGCCCGCCGCGTCAATTCAAAGCTCGAATGTGGGTCGCGCGCGTCCTGAAGCGATCGGACCCAGGTGCTCTGGGTCACCGCGCTGGTGAACATATTGAGCAGGCTGAAATAGAGCTTGGCGTGGCTCAGGATGCCGACCGCCGCGAGGCCAACGGCGTTCGACAGCATCAGGCTTTCGCCAAAGCTGCGCGCACCGTCCATGAAGCCGGCGGTTGCGGTGGTCGGCTGGCTGATCAAGGCTTGCCGGAACCAATAGCGGGAGGGCATCGACAACTCGCGATGCTGCCGCAACGTCACCAGGCACACAGCGAGCGCCGCCAATTGGCCGCAACCCGCTCCGATAAACAGCGAGTCGCCGGCCATCGAAAATCCGAACAGCGCGATCAGTGTGCTGCAAAAGATGACGACGGACTGGCAAACGACCAGCATTGCGATCGCAAAGCTGCGTCCGGTCACGGTAAACGACATCATTGCGATGGCGGTGAGTGCGCGTAGCGGCATCAAGACCGCGGTGATGGCGATGATCAAATGCCCGGACTGCTCGACGAATATGGAATGGTGCCAGGACCAATAAAAGATCAACAGCAACCCGGCGACGCTCGCGCCGAGCAGCGCGAACAGCGTCAGGCTGGCAAAGATCCGTCCGCGTTCAGCGGTCGAAGCAGGTCCGTAATGAGCCGGCAGCAGGACGCTGGCGCCGCCGTCCAATGCGGCCCCGACCAGGGCGACCATCGACATCAGGATGGCGTAGGTGCCGAAATCGCTGGCGTGAAGCACCCGGGTGGTGAACGGCAGCATGATCAGCGACACCAGCGCGGACAGCGCGATGGCCCCGGCCAACGTCGCGACGCGTCCGAGCAGGTGGCTTTGCAGGCGACGGACCATTCGGGCCTAGGCTCAGAGGAATGGGCATTTCGACCTCACGAACGCCACCGGCACGCTCGAAGCGATCTTGGGGAACACCAGTGGAAAAGCTGTTCACCTGAACCAACTAAGTATTTGGCAAATCAGCACGAATGCGCAGAGGATCATAGTGGTCCACCCGTTGTGCACAACATCCGTGCCGGGTTGACACGTCGGTAAATCGGGACCGACTCGCGGGTGACCATCCGGGACGGCACCGCGAGAGCGGACTGCCGCGAAGGCGCCGAATGCCGCAAGCCACGCGAATAGCCGGCCTGACAGTGTGCCTGTTGACGGTTCTGGGCGGCTGCTCGCGGTCGCCACCGCCGCCCAGTGCCGTCGAGCAGCCAATACCGGCCGTGAAGCCGATCCTCGAGCGCAATTTCAAGACTTTGTTCGAGCCATCGAGCAATCCGCGCAATGTCCGGATCGGCGGCGTCCGCCGGTTTGAAACACCGTCCGGCCTGGAATACGGCACTTGTGTGAAGGCGTCGGTGACCGGTCTCACCGGCAAAAACGTCGGCGTCGTGACCTACGTGGTGACGGTCGCGCGAAACCAGGTGACCGACCGGCGGCGGGCGACGCCGGAAGACGAATGCGACGGCGAAACCTATGAGGCGCTGAAGCCAGGCTGACGCTGCAACGCGGCGCTATCAATTGCTGCCCTGCACCAAATTTCCGCAGCGCGCGACCATCATTGGAGTTTCACCAAACCGTCTCCGTGCTGCCATAGACTCCGACCAAGGTTCACGCCATCGAGCAACGACGTGACCGCACAGCACACGAGGAGGACGAGCATGTCATTACAGAATGCTGCGCCCGCATTGATCGCCTCCGCGCGCTGTTTCACGCGGCCGTTCTGCCCGCAATGCGGTCACGAGCAGCTCGTGCCGGAGCGCTCTGAGTTTGTCGGCGATGGCGGCGTCCGCCACGCCTGGCTGTGCGAGGCCTGCAGCCACGATTTTTGCACCACGGTCGCGTTCGGCCGCCTTGCGGCGTAGTTTCCTGTTTGAGCATGATCCTTCGGGTCAAGCCCGAGGGCATGCTTTCCGAAAACCGCTGCTCGTTCGGATGAAGTCCGGGGCAGGCTTTTTCGGGATCACGCTCTAAGCAACCATCCGCAATGCCATGCCGGGCCGCCGATCGCGGCCCGTATTTGTTCGGTCATTCGGCAGGCTAGTGTCCCGAACCCGAAGTTCGCATGATTGCGTGGCAAGCGCGTTTGCGAACTTCGGGTTCAAAGCGACACTAGCCGAGCGCGGCCTTCACCCGTCCGGCGTCGAGCGGCAGATCGCGCAGCCGCTTGCCGGTGGCGTGCGCGACCGCATTGGCGATCGCCGCCACCGCCGGCCCCTGCGAGCCTTCGCCCGCGCCGAGCGGTCGCTCGTCCGGACGGTCGATCAGCTCGACCGCAACCTTGGGCACGTCCGGCATGGTCATGATCGGATAACTCGCCCAGTCGCGCGATTGGATGCCGCTCTTGTCGAAGCGAACCTGCTCGTAGAGCGTCCAGCTTGCCGACTGAATGATGCCGCCCTCGATCTGGTTCTTCAGCCCGTCCGGATTGATGACCAGCCCGGAATCCACCGCCGACCAGACCTGCGACACGCGCACCTGTCCGCTCGCACGGTCGATCTCGACGTCGGCGACGCAGGCCACGTAGCAGGCCAGGTTCTTGTACTTGGAGAAGCCGATGCCGCGGCCGCGGCTGAGGCTGCCGGCCTCGCCCGGCCTCCAGTTCGCCATGGCGGCGGCCTTTTCGATCACCGCCCGCGCCCGCGGATCCTTCATGTGGGCAAGTCGGAACGCCACCGGGTCGGTCTTCGCCAGCAGCGCCAGCTCGTCGATGAAGGATTCCATGGCGAACACGTTGCCGTAGGCGCCGAGCGTGCGTAGCGCCGATACCCGGATCGGCATTTCGGTGACCAGATGGTTGGTCACGCGCTGGTTCGGGATGTCGTACAGCGGCACCGCGTTGCGGTCGCCGGCGCCGCCGAACTGGATCGGTACGTTGCCCGGACGGCCGTGCTTCTGCGGCTCCGCCAGGTACCAGCTCGCCAGCAAATTGTTGCCGGCAGGATCGTTCGGCCGCATGTTGTGGGTGTTGCTCCACAGCTCGCAGTTCCAATCGACGATCTTGTTGTCGCTGTCGAGCGCGGCCTTGAGGTTCACTGCCATCGCGGAACCGAAGGGCGACCAGGCGTGCTCGTCGTCGCGCATCCATTGCAGCCGCACCGGCCGTCCCGGCACGGCGCGCGCCAGGAGCGCAGCGTCGAGCGCAGCATCGTCGGCGCCGTTGTGGCCGTAGCAGCCCGAGCCTTCGACATGGATGCAGCGGATGTCCGACGGCTGCACCTTGAGCGCCTTGGCGAGGTCGCCGCGCAACGGGAACGGTCCCTGCGCGTGGTTCCAGACCGTGTACTTGCCGCCGTCAAGCTGCGCGACGGCGCAGGACGGGCCGATCGAGGCGTGCGCCTGATAGGGCTTGGTGTAGCTCGCCTCCAGCACCTTGGCGCTGGCCAGCACCATGGCCCGCTTCTCGTGGACCACGTCGGTCTGCTTCGGCAACGACCGGAAATGATCGTAGAAGCGCGCGGGATCTGGCAGTTCCGTGCCACCCGACCACTTCGCGCCCCGCGCCAGTGCCGCCCGCGCCTTGATCGCCTGCTCCTCGCGCTCGGCGATCACGCCGAGGAACGAGCCGTCGCGCACCACTGCGATGACCCCGGGGATGGCCTTGGCCGCCGCCTCGTCCACGCCGTCGAGCTTGGCGCCGGCGCGCTCCGGCCGCACCACCCGGCCGTGCACCATGCCGGGCAGCCGCATGTCCTGCACATAGGCCGCAGCCGCCGGTAACCTTCGCCGGAATGTCGTGACGCGCAACCGACTGGCCGACAATGCGGTAGCTCGACGGCGCCTTCGGCGGCACTTTAGCCGTGGCTTCGCGCTTGAGATCGACGGTCGAGGCAAGCTCACCGTAGGTCACCTTGCGGCCGTCGGGCGCGCTGATGACGCCGTCCGCCACCGTCAGGGTGTTGGCGGCGATGCCAAGCTTCTGGGCCGCCAGTTCGATCAGGATCGCGCGCACCTCGGCGCCGGCGAGCCGCAGCGCGGTGCCGCTGTTTTCGATCGACTGGCTGCCGTAGGTGAACAGCTCGTCCGGCGTCTGGCCGGTGTCGCCGGAGATCATCTTGAGCTTGGCGAGCGGCAGGTCGAGCTCCTCCGCCGCGATCTGCGACAGCGACGTGAGGATGCCCTGGCCGAGCTCGACCTTGCCGGTGCACACCGTCGCGGTGCCGTCGGCATTGATGCGAAGCCAGGCATCGAGCCTGCGGTTGGCCTGCAGGCTGCCCGGCAGCCGTGGCGGCCCGGCTTGCGCTTGCGCCAGCACCTCGATTGGCGCGAGCGAGAAGGCCAGCACGATGCCGCCCATGCCTTTGGTGAAGCTGCGGCGCGTCAGGGTCGGAGCGTTCATGGTCAGGTCCTCCCCATGTCCTTGGCGGCGCGCAGCACGGCGCCGATGATGCGGTTGTGGGTGCCGCAGCGACAGAGATTGCCGGCCAGCGCCGTGCGCACCTCGGTCTCGCTTGCACCAGGCTTGCGGTCGAGCAACTCCTTGGCCGACATGATCATGCCGCTGATGCAGTAGCCGCACTGGGCAGCTTGCTCGTTGGTGAAGGCCTTTTGCAGAGCATGCGGCTTGTCGATCGTGCCGAGCCCTTCGAGCGTGGTGATCTCGGCGTTGCCGAGGTTGCCGATCGGCGCGACGCAGGAACGCGCCACCTTGCCATCGATCAGCACGGTGCAGGCGCCGCATTGCGCCAGTCCGCAGCCGAACTTCGCTGCGTTCAGCGCCAGATCATTGCGCAGCACATAGAGCAGTGGCGTGTCCGGCTCGGCCGGCACACTATGGCTCACACCGTTGACCTTGAGATTGACGGCCATGGTTCAGGCCTTTCCCTTGAAAGGTTTCCTTGGAAGGTTTCGCGGCGCCTGCCGCGCCGGCTCTTGCCTGGATTGGCGCTATTCTGCCCCGGCAGGCCCCGCCGGTCGAGGTCCCCGAAGACTCGCCGAATGAGCCGCGCTTGACTAAAATGCCGTCCCTATCAACCGCGGGGGCGGCCATGAGGTTGGTGATCGGACTGTTCGTTCTGACAATGCTGAGCACGGTGACCGCCGGCATAGGACTGGCGGTGTTCGACGGTCGGATCGGCCATCACGAACCGGCCATGCGGGCCATCCACTACGACACCCAGTTCGATCTCGGCGCGCAACGCCGGCTGCCTATCGAATAGCGAGCGTTACGGTGGCGGCAGGTCGCCTTTGGCCCAGCCCTCGCGTGTCTGCGCGCCGAATTCGGCGAACCGCCCCTGCTCGATCGCCGCCCGCATCCCTGCCATCAGCTCCTGGTAATAGGCGAGATTGACGGTGGACAGCAGGATCGCGCCCAGCATCTCGTTGGCGCGCACCAGATGGTGCAGGTAGGCGCGCGAATAGCGGCGCGCGGTCTCATGCGGGCTCGCCTCGTCGAGCGGGCGCGGGTCGTCCCGGTGCCGAGCGTTCTCCAGATTGATTGGGCCGAAACGCGTGAAGGCCGCGCCGTGCCGGCCGTTGCGGGTCGGCAGCACGCAGTCGAACATGTCGAGGCCACGCGCCACCGCCTCCAACAGGTCCTCCGGCGTGCCGACTCCCATCAGATAGCGTGGCCGGTCGGCCGGAAGTTGCGCCGCCGCTTCCCCCGCCACCCGCAGCATGACGTCTTGCGGCTCGCCGACCGCCAGGCCGCCGACGGCGTAGCCGTCAAAGCCGATCTCGACCAGGGCGCGGGCGCTCTGCGCACGCAGGCCAAAGTCGTCGCCGCCCTGCACGATGCCGAACAGCGCGCGGCCTTGGGGGCCGCGCTCGAACGCGCGCTTGCAGCGCTCGGCCCAGGCGAGCGACAGCCGCATCGCGCGATCAAGCTCGGCCCGCTCGTTCGGCAGCTTGATGCACTCATCGAGCTGCATGGCGATGTCGGCGCCGAGCAGGGTCTGGATCTCGACGGCGCGTTCGGGCGAGAGCTCGACCATCGCGCCGTCGATGTGCGAGCGGAAGGTGACGCCCTTGCGTTCGTCGATCTTGCGCAGCTCCGACAGCGACATCACCTGGAAGCCACCGGAATCGGTCAGGATCGGTCCCGGCCAGTCCATGAACGTATGCAATCCGCCGAGTGCGGCGATCCGCTCCGCGCCCGGCCGCAGCATCAGGTGATAGGTGTTGCCGAGCAGGATGTCGGTGCCGGTGTTGCGCACGTCATCCGGCGCAAGCCCTTTCACCGTCGCCTGCGTGCCGACCGGCATGAACGCCGGCGTCCGCACCATGCCATGCGGCGTCGCGATCTCGCCGCGGCGGGCCGTGCCGTCGGTCGCGATCAGGCGGAAGGAAAAACGATCGGTCATTGCTTTGCCTGGCATGCCGGCGCTAACTCATGCCCGAAATAGCAGGCAGGCGTCGCCATAGGAATAGAAGCGATAACCATGCGCGATGGCATGCGCGTAAGCGCGCCGCATCGTATCGAGGCCGCAGAACGCCGAGACCAGCATGAACAGCGTCGAGCGCGGCAGGTGGAAATTGGTCAGCAGCACGTCCACCGCCTTGAAACGGTAGCCCGGCACGATGAACAACGCGGTGTCGCCGGCGAAGGCCCGGATGCAGCCGTCCTCGTCCGCGGCGCTCTCGATCAGTCGCAGTGCGGTCGAGCCGACCGCGACGATCCGCCCGCCATTGGCCTTCACCGCGGTGAGCGCGGCCGCGGTCGCCGGGCTCACCGCGCCACGTTCGGCCTGCATCCGGTGTCCGGCGGTGTCCTCGGCGTGCACCGGCAGAAAGGTGCCCGGTCCGACATGCAGCGTGACCCGGTGAATGGCCACGCCGCGCGCCGACAACCGACCGAGCAGCGCCTCGGTGAAGTGCAGACCGGCGGTTGGCGCCGCGACCGAGCCCTCGTTGCTCGCGAACATCGTCTGGTAGTCGGCGCGGTCGCGTTCGTCGGGCTTGCGCTTGCTGGCGATGTAGGGCGGCAACGGCATGTCGCCGCGCTCGGCGATCGCCTGGTCCAGCACCGGCCCGTGAAACGAAAACGACAGTGTCACCTCGCCGCCGTCGCCCTTGCCTTCGACCGTGGCGTCGAGCTGGCCGAGGAAACAGACTTTGCCCTCGTCGCCGAAGCGCACCACGTCGCCGGCCGCGAGCTTGTTCGCTCCGCGCACCAGGGCGTGCCAGCGCGAGCCGTCGATGCGCTCCGTCAAGGTCGCCTCGATTTTCGCTTCCGCGCCGCGCCCGAGGCGGCGGCCGACCAGCCGCGCCGCGATCACCTTGGTATCGTTGACGACCAGCGCGTCGCCCGGCGCCAGCAATTCGGGCAAATCGCACATGCCGCGGTCATCGAATTGCGGCGCACCGCCCGGCCGCACCACCAGCAGCCGCGCGGCGTCGCGCGGCGACATCGGGCGCAGCGCGATGCGCTCGGCCGGCAGATCGAAGTCGAAAGCGTCCGTGCGCATCGCCGTTAGCGTCCGTTGCGTTTGTTGCTTCGGCCGGTTCGCATATAATCAGCCCGCTGTGCAACACGCCGTCGGCCGACCGCATTGACCACGACCGCTGTCATACAGGCGAAGCAGGGCATCGGCGACGTGATGTGGCACCTCGCCTTCATTCGCGCCATTGCGGCCGCAACGCCGGAACGCAAGGTAACGTTCCTCGCGCCGCCGTCCACCCATGCCGCCGAGTTGCTCCAGGCCGAAGCCTGCATCGCGCAGACGCTGTATTTTCAGCACGGCGGGGCGCAATGGCGGCGCGCCATGAACACGACACGCCTCGCCGGCCTGCTGCGCCGCCATCGCTTTGGCAGCGTCTGGATCCTCGACCGCACACTCCGCCCGGCGGTCGCGGCGTTGCTCGCCGGCATCCCGGAGCGCATCGGGCTTGGGCTTGGCCCGCAGCGGCTGTTCATCACCAATCCCGGCATCGACCGCCGCCACTTCCATGACATGCCGACCGACTGGCTGGCGGCCCTGCTGGCGGCGACCAAGGTGCCTCTGCCCTCGACCGAGCCCGACCTGACGCTGCCGGAGCCGGTGGTCCGCGCCATCGGCGAGCGCAATGCCGGCCTGCCGCGGCCCTGGATCGTGGTCGGGGTCGGCGCCTCGCACCCCGACAAGGATTGGCCCGATCAGCACTGGCAGGCGCTCGTCCGGTCGCTGCGGCAGGCGACGCCGGGGACGGTGTTTCTGATCGGCGGCGCGGCCAACGCCGGACGTGCCGCCAACCTGATTGCGGTCTCGGCCGGCGCCAAGGCCGTCAACGCCTGCGATCTGAGCATCTTGGAGGCCGCCGCCCTGCTTCAGCACGGCGACCTGTTCGTCGGCGCCGATTCAGGGCCGATGAATCTCGCCGCCGCCGTCGGCACGCCGGCGTTCGGCCTATTCGGCTCGACCCCGGTCCTCCGTCATTCGAAATTCATCCACGCGATCCTGCCGGACGACGGCCGCGGCCAGGCGCCCGACGGCATGCGGCGGATTTCACCAGAACAAGCGATCAAGGCACTCGCGCCGCATCTGCGGCCGGCTGGCGGCTGAACTCGGCTTATCGGTCGGCGCGGTAGGCAGGAACATCCTCGAAATCCAGCAATACGGGTCCGGAACATCGCGGCCTCACCGGCGTTCCCCCTCCCATGCATGAACGCAAACAAGCCGCTAACGGGATCGATGTCCGACCGGCCACCGGCGCATCCGTGAGTTGGAATGGTTATCGCGCCACCTATGCGCGTCGGATTGAATACCTGGTCCGTCTCCGAGCCGAGCAGGTCCGGCGCCTCGCCGAACGCCGCCAAAAGCCAGGTGGATAATGTTCGTGTTTTTCTCAAACGGTCTGGGTCTTTTGGGCTCCATCGTCATATCGATCGTCCTGACAATCGTATTGCTGAAAGCCTGCGGGGGTTGATGCATGCGTCCTTGGGGATCGGCACTCCGCGGCGCCGGTTGATTGCCGACTGATCCGAATGCCTGCCAGCCCTAAATCCAGAACCAGCACCAAAGGCGGGGAAACCACTTTCCCGAATCCGCAAACGCGCAAGTGGGTCCGTGCCGGCCTTGGCTTTGGCATCCTGTTGCTCGCGCTTTGGGTCGCGCAAGAATTTCTCGCGCCGTTGTGCTGGGCCGTCGTGATCGCGTTGACGACATGGCCTGCCTACAAGGTTTTTGCCGCGCGCATCGCTGATGGGCGTTCGGTCGTGCTCGCCCCGCTTGTTTTTACCCTGTTGGTCGGCGCCATCTTGTTCGTGCCCATCCTTGTCGCCATCCATCAAGCCGCCCAGGAAAGCCAGATGCTGATGCAGTCACTGGCGCACGCGAGGGACAACGGCATTCCTGTTCCGAAATGGCTGGTCGAGATTCCGCTGGGTGAGCATGCCGCACGGTGGTGGGCCGCCAACTTGAGCGAGCCACAGAACGCCAGAGAATGGCTCGGCAGCAATTCCGACAAACAAGCCGAAGCCGAATGGACCCGCGCAATCGGTGTTCAGTTGCTGCATCGACTTTTCATGTTTTTCATCGCGTTGATCGCATTGTTCGTCATGTTGCGAAGTGGCGCATGGATCGGAAATCGTGCGCTCGACACCGCCGACCGGTTGCTCGGCGACCCTGGTGAACGGCTGGCGAGCAGGATGGTTGAAACCGTCCGCGGCACAGTCACCGGCACCTTGATCGTTGCGGTCGCGGAAGGTGCGATCATAGGCATGGCGTATATTTTGGCAGGGGTGCCAAGCCCCCTGTTGTTTGCCTTATTGACCGCCGCCTTTGCCATGATTCCGTTCGGAGCGTGGATGATCTTCAGCAGTGCCGCATTGTTGCTGTTGCATGACGGAAACGCGATGGCGGCAGCAGCGAGTTTTCGGTTTTGGCGCGCTGGTCATGATTATTGGCGACATATTTGTCTGGCCTGCGCTGGTCGGAAAACAGGCCAGGCTTCCATTCCTGGCTGCGCTGATCGGGATTTTTGGTGGATTGCAGGCATTCGGACTGATCGGCTTGATTATCGGACCGATGATCCTCGCGGCGCTTTGGACCGTATGGCGCGAATGGCTGTTGCGCCCCGATCCCTCGCGCCCATGATCGCGCTGATCTATTCGCCGCGTTTGACTCTCAATGTCTTTTTTCTGAACTATACAGACATCATCATTCATCACACGACGCGTTTACTTTAGGCGCGCGGCCGATAGGATGGTGACGGTCCCCGCATCAGTTGCGCCAGCTCGTGTCAGGTGTCGGAATGTCCCTGTCAGATTTGTATCGTTGCCACGTCGAAATGTGTTTTCAAATGGCTGCTGCTTCAAAGAACGCTGAGGTTCGACAGCAATGGACGAAGCTGGGCGAACGATGGCGGCAGAAAGCTGAAGCCGACGAACATGCAAATTCGCATGAGCTGACGCTGAATTTGGTAAAAGGCCGGTCGGGCTTGGAGCTTGCGCAACGAAAGCTTGAGGCGGCGCCCAACTCCGCTCCAACCCTCATTCTGGGTGGTGCGTCACTTGAACAAAAGGCTAAGCCGGCGCCGTTACATTCCGGCAGCTTGAGCGATATTTGGGCGAGAATCGCGTCGCCTATCAACCTTGAACACTAGCCAGCGATTTGCCCCTGACGTCAGATATGTCGGGGCCAAGGCCTGCGCCCAAGCGCTCGGTCCACTGCCGCAAATCGAGAATGATTGATCCCGTCAGCGGGACCCGGGCGGAACGTTAGGCTGCGGCGGAACTTGACGTCATGACAATCCGCGGAGGCGGCCATGGCCACTGACGAAAGAGATCCAGTCCATCACACTCAAAAAGTGCAGAAGCGTCTGAGCGAGATCAGCGCCCATATGCGTCAGGACATCAAAAAGGTCGATGACCCGCAGATGCAAGTCATGTTCGAAACCGCGGCGGAAGTGCTTGATGGTCTGGTGAGAACCTTCCAACACTACGAGGACAGGAAGAAAGGCACTTGGCGTAAAGCCGGGTGAGCACCCCGCCGAGACCCCCCTCCCCGGACCGTGCAGGAAACGTCGCACCGGCTGGCGCGCGAGGCAGAAGGTATCAAGCCCGCACAGGTGGTTTGGTGTCGGCGGTCAATGGATAGGGGCGTTGCCTGACACTCCCGAGGTGCCCTCACGTCCTATAATGCCCTTCCCGGAACGGGGCATTTTAGGGTGCAGGGCATCTTACGGCCGGCGGAGAGAAAGCCGCTCCTCATCGATCGGCGGCGATCGTCGCCTTGATGATCTTGTCGGCGTCGCGCACCGGCTCGCCGCGCTTGATCTTGTCGACGTTCTCCATGCCTTCGACGACGTTGCCCCAGGCGGTGTACTGACCGTCGAGGAAGTTCGCGTCGGCAAAGCAGATGAAGAACTGGCTGTCGCCGGAATTGGGGTCCTGGGCGCGCGCCATCGACACCGTACCGCGCACGTGCGGCTCCTTGTTGAACTCGGCCTTGAGCTTCTGGCCCGAGCCGCCGGTGCCGGTGCCGTGCGGGCAGCCGGTCTGCGCCATGAAGCCATCGATCACCCGGTGGAACACGATGCCGTCGTAGAAGCCTTGGCGGACCAGCTCCTTGATGCGCGCCACATGCTTGGGCGCGAGATCGGGGCGCATCGCGATCACCACGTTGCCCTTGGTGGTCTCCAAAATCATCGTGTCTTCGAGATTGGCCATTGCTGGTTCCTTGCTGGATGCCTGACTTACTTTTCGATCGTCGCTTTCTTCACGAAATCGAGCCGGCCGAAATCCTTCGTCAGATAGGCGTTGCCTTCCGTCTGGATGCGGCCCTGGTCGGGGCCACGGCCGCGCGGCGCGCCTTCGCCGTATTCGGCGTTGAGCGCGTCGATCACGTTCATGCCGGAGACAACGCGGCCGAACGGCGAGAAGCCTTGGCTGTCGAGGCCGGCGTTGTCGGCGAAGTTGATGAACACCTGGCTGGTGCGCGTGTTCGGGCCGGCCATGGCGTAAGTGATATATCCACGCTTGTTGCTCTGCTTCACCGGATCATCCTGGATGCGCGCCTCGCGCCATTGCGCGGACAGCTTCGGGTCGCCGTTGATGCCGAACTGCACCATGAAGCCCGAGATCACGCGGAAGAAGCGGACGTTGTCGTAGAAGCCGTTCTTGACCAGGTTGTAGAACCGGTCGGCGCCGTTCGGCGCCCAATCGCGCTGCACTTCCAGCACAAAGACACCTTTGCTGGTGTCGAACTTGGCCTTGTAGGTCGCGGGCGCCTGCTCGCGCAGGGTTGTCGGATTGGCCAGGCTCGCCTGGCTGAAGGCGGGCGGGGCGAACACGCTCAGGAGCAAGGCAGGCGCGAGAATGGCGAGCGAACGGCGGAGGGTCATGGCATTCCTCAATGGCGGATTATGACTTGAACTTCTTCTTCAGGCGGGCCACGACCTCCTTGGGCACGAAGGCCGAGACGTCGCCGCCCATCCCGGCGATCTGGCGCACCAAAGTGGCGGTGATCGGGCGAACCGCGGGCGACGCCGGCAGAAATACGGTCTGCACGCCCTTGGCCATGGCGCCGTTCATGCCGGCCATCTGCATCTCGTAGTCGAAATCGTTGCCGTCGCGCAGGCCGCGGATCAGGATGGTGGCGCCGGCGCGCTCGCGCCGCGCGCACCACCAGATCGTCGAAGGTGACGCATTCGAACTCGCATTTCGCCCGGCGCGCCAACGGCCGGCAGGTCTCCTCCAGCATGGCGAGCCGGTCCTTGACGGCGAACAGCGGCGTCTTGCCGGGATGCACGCCGATGGCGGCCACCAGGCGGTCGCACAGCCTTGCGGCCTGACGCACCACGTCGAGATGGCCATTGGTGACCGGATCGAACGACCCGGCGTAAAGCGCGATCCGCGGCATGGCGGCGGGTCTAACCCGCCGTTCCCCAGCCGGCAAGGCCGGTCCGGCGAACAACCTCAAAAACTCCAACGCTTTCAGCGACGAGCGGGCAACTCCTCAACCGCCTTCGCGGCTCACGGAGGCGTTAACCGGCGCGATGAACCCAAACCGGGGCTCAAACGACAAAGGCGTGAGGGCCGCTTAACAGGCCAGGGACAGGGGCGTGTCATGCTGAGCAAAGCCTACAAGTCAATTTCCGCCATTGCGCTCGCCGGATTGATCGCGGGCGCGTGGATCGTTTTGCCGGTCGCCAGCGACACAGTGGTGGCAAGCGCCCCACTGAATAGCGGCAAGGGCGACCGCCTCGATATCCGGCCGATCGGCACCCAGTGCTCGCAGCAGGCCTGGCCTTATTTCGAGGCCAATTGCCTGCGCGACCGCCGCACGGTCATGGGTCAGGCCAAGCCGGCCCGGGTCGTCACCGCAGATCGCATCGGCACGGTTCGCTGATTACCTGCTTCAGGTGCGTTTCCGCATCGCCGAGATGATGCGGAAATATTCGCGGCCCGGCAGCGCCGGATAGCCGAACCAGGTCTGCCCCGCAGGAATATCCGACGGCACGCCGCTCTGAGCGCCGACGCGCGCGCCCTCGCCGATGGTGACGTGGTCCGCCACCCCGACCTGACCGCCCAGCATTACAAAGTCGCCGAGCGTAACGCTGCCGGACAACCCGCATTGCGAGACGATGATGCAATGCCGGCCGATCCGGCAGTTGTGGCCGATCTGCACGAGGTTGTCGATCTTGGTGCCCTCGCCGATGACGGTGTCGCCGACGCCGCCGCGGTCGATCGCGGTGCCGGCGCCGATCTCGACATGATCCTGGATGATGACGCGGCCGAGCTGCGGCACCTTGATGTGTCCGGCCATGGTGCCGTGATAGCGGAAGCCGTCCTGACCGATGCGGCAGCCGGCGTGGATGATGACGTTATCGCCGATCAACGCATGCACGATACTCGCGCCCGGACCGACCGAGCCGTCGCGGCCGATCTGCACGTCCGGGCCGATCACCGCATTGGCCCCGATCGTGGTTCCGCCGCCGATCGCGGCCCGCGGCCCGATCACCGCGCCCGGATCGATGGTGACGCCATCCTCGATCTCGGCGGTCGGATGCACGTTGGCGCCGGGGCCGACCGCGTCGCCGTCGAACAGCGAGGTCGGTTTCAGCGCGTCCGGGTAAAGTTTGCGCGCCACCGTCACGAAATCGCGAAACGGCTGCCTGGAGCGCAGCACGATCAGCGTCGTCGGCGCGCGCGCCTCGAATTTATCGCTGGTGAGGCAAACGCCGGCCCCGGTCGCCGCCAGCGCAGCGACGTGCTTGGCGCTGTCGACATAGACGATGTCGGCGGCACGCGCGCGCTCGAGCGCAGCGATCCCCGACACCATGCGATCGAGCGCCGCGTCGTCACGCGGAGTCGCGCCGGTCAGCGCCGCGATCTCGCGCACGCTGATGCCGCGGGGCGGCGGAAAGAACGGGTTCATGCCGGCGCGACCATATTCGATGGCGCAGATCGGGTGAAGGGCGTGCTGACGGCCCAAAGACGCGTCTAAAGACACGTCCCGATTCCGCTGGTAACCTGGGCCTTGCGATTTAACGCCCGTTGATCCCGGATCAGCCGAGATGCGCCGGTCCATTGCTGCAACATCCGTGCTTCTGACCTTGGGCCTGGCTGTGCCGGGCTTTGGCGCGAGCCAGGGCGATCGCGATGACTGCCAGCAGGTGACCGACAACGATCGCCGCATCATCAACTGCACGCGCGTGATCGACGACCGCAGCGAAAGCCCGCGCAACCGCGCGATCGCCCTCAATTTCAGGGGCAATGCGCTACGCGACAAGGGCGACAACGATCGCGCCATTGCCGATTTCACCGAGGCGATCCGGCTCGACCCGAAGTTTGCCTTCCCCCACCACAATCGCGGCGTCGCCTATCGCAACAAGGGCGACATCGAGCGAGCCCTTGCCGACTACACCGCGGCCATCAACCTCGACCGCAAATATGCCTTCGCCTACGGCAGCCGAGGCGTCGCACTGCTCGATCTGCGCGAGGTCGATCGCTCCATGGCGGACTGCGATCAGGCGATCAGCCTCAATCCCAGGATGGCGGCCGGCTACAACTGCCGAGGCCTGGCCTGGCGTGCCAAGGGCGACTACGACCGCGCGCTCGCCGACTGCAGCGAGGCGATCAAGCTCGCGCCGAAATATTCCTCCGCCTACAACTGTCGCGGCCTGGTCTGGGGCAGCAAAGGCGATCACGACCGCGCCATTGCCGATTTCACCGAGGCGATCAACATCTCGCCACGCTTTGTGTTTGCCTTCAACAATCGCGGTCGCGCTTATGACAGCAAGGGCGACCACGACCGTGCGATCGCCGATTACAGTGAGGCGATCCGCCTCAACCCGAATTCCCGCACTGCCTACCGCAACCGCGGCAACGCTTGGAGCGCCAAGGGCGACGACGCGCGCGCCACCGCCGACTACACCGAAGCGGCGCGGCTGAGTCCCCAGCCCACCGAGATTGCAAGCGCGATCAATCGTACCGGCGGTTCGCCGGAGCCTGCGGCGGCGACCGCGCCGCCACCGAAAGCCGCCACGGCGCCTGCCGGCATCGGCCGCCGGGTCGCATTGGTGATCGGCAATTCGGCCTATTCGGCGGTCCCGGCGCTGTACAATCCGGAGCGCGACGCCAGCGCCATCGCCGAAACCTTGCGCAGCATCGGCTTCGCCAGCGTGATCACCAGGAACAACGTCAGCCGCAAGGAGCTGGTCGAGGCGCTCAAACGCTTCCAGGACGAGGTCGAGAGGTCCGACTGGGCGGTGATCTATTACGCCGGCCACGGCGTGGAGGTGGGTGGCATCAACTACCTGGTGCCGGTCGATGGCAGGCTCAAGGACGACCGCGACGTGCAGGACGAGGCGGTGCCGCTCGAGCGGGTGCTGGCCAGCGTCGAGAATGCCAGCAAGCTTCGGCTGGTGATCCTCGACGCCTGCCGCGACAATCCGTTCCTGGTGTCGATGCGCCGCACCAGCGCATCGCGCTCGATCGGCCGTGGTCTGACCAGCATCGAGCCCGAGGGTGGCGTGATGGTCGCCTATGCCGCCAAGCACGGCCAGGTCGCGTTCGACGGCGACGGCACGGGCAGCCCGTTCGCGACCGCTCTGGTCAAGCGCCTGAGCACGCCCAATCTGGAGATCAGCATGCTATTCCGGATGGTGCGCGACGACGTGCTGAACGCGCACCGGACGCAAGCAGGAGCCTTACGTCTACGGCTCCCTGCCGGGCGAAAGCCTCTATTTCATGCAGAAGTGACGGGCCGGCGAGTCAGCCTTGTGTAAGCCCGCAGCAGCCCGCGGTTACACCGGCACGCCGGCCGCGTCGTAGGTGAACAACCAGTCGTAGCGTGCCTTGACCTTGTCCTCCTGCCACTCCCGCGTCACGTAGGCCTCGGCGCCGGCGGCATTCGCCAGCTCCGGATTGTGGAAGCGCCTGGCGTTGTCGGCCGAGCCCGCGACCGCGCGGTTGGCGCGCTCATGGCGCGCCGCCTCGTAGCGCTGCAACGCCTCCGGAGCTGCGCCGTATTTGCCGATGCAGCGCGCCAGCACCAGGCCGTCCTCGATCGCCATCACCGCGCCCTGCGCCAGCATCGGCAGCATGGAATGGCAGGCGTCGCCAAGCAGCGTCACGCGCCCCTTGGTCCAGGCCGGCATCGGCGGGCGGGCGAACAGCGCCCATTTGTAGGGCACGTCGACGCAGCGGATGCACTCGTGGATCAGCGGATTCCACTGGCGGAAGTCGTTGACGAACTCGTCCTTGGTGCCCTGCACCGTCCAGCTTTCCACCCGCCAGTCGTCGCGCTCCAGCAGTCCCACGAAATTGAGCAGCGCCCCGCCGCGCACCGGGTAGTGCACCACGTGCCCGCCCGGCCCGACCCAGTTGGTGCCGATGTCGAGCTTGATGCCGGCCGGCACCTGGTCGCGTGGAATGAGCCCGCGCCAGGCGACGATGCCGGTGAACTCCGGCCGGTCGGCGCCGAACACCGACAGCCGCACCCGCGACTGCACGCCATCGGCGCCGATCACCAGCGGCGCCCGGGCGCGCTCGCCGCTTTCGAATTGCATTTCAACGCCATCGGCTGATGGCGTCACACCGGTGCATTTGCGGTCGAGATGGATGGCATCGGGCTTCTCACGCCGGATCCCGTCAAGCAGCGCCGCGTGCAGGTCACCGCGGTGGAACATCATGTAGGGAAAGCCATAGCGCTCGACCGACACCAGGCCGAGATCGAACAGCTTCCAGGTCTGGCCGGTGCTGAACAGCCGGATTTCCTTGCCGGCGACCACCACGCCGAGCCGCTCGATCGCGGGCCCGAGCCCCAACGCATAGAGCACGCGGGTGCCGTTCGAGCTGATCTGCACGCCGGCGCCGAGCTCTTTCAGCTCCGGCGCCTGTTCGTAGACGTCGACCGCGATGCCTCCGCGCAACAGCGCCAGCGCCGCGGTCAGCCCGCCGATGCCGCCGCCGACGATCGCGATGTTGTTGCTCATGCGCTCACCAAGGGACACCCGTCATGTCCGGCCCGGATCAAGTCCGGGGCAAGCTCTTGTCCCGGCCATCCACGACTGAATACCCTATCATCGAGCCAGACGTGATGGCGACATAGGCGAGCGAGCGACGCCGTTCTTCGAACGGCTAGGCTCGCTATGACGTGGATCGGTTTCGCCGCCCGGCGCGCGGAGGTGATAAAGTCCTGCGCATGAGCATCCGACGAAATGGCCTGGCGGTCGCCGCCATGGCGCTGGCGCTGACCATGCCCGCGGCCGCGCAGACCGCGCCGACGCGCGAGGAGCTTGCGGTCTATGCCGGCTTGCACGAGGCCGCGGCCAAGGGTGATGTGGCGGAGATCGAGGCCCTGATCAAGGACGGCGAAAAGCCCAACATCCAGGATTCCAGAAGTCGCACCCCGCTGCACGTCGCGGCGTACATGAACCATCCGGCGGCGGTCCGTGCCCTGCTCAAGGCTGGCGCCAATCCGAACGCGCTCGAGATCGACAAATACGACATCGTCACCATCGCGGCGGTGAAAAACGACGTCGAGACACTGAAGATCGCGCTCGACGGCGGCGCCAGCGCCCGCAACGTCACCAGCCGCTACGAGGGCACCGCGCTGATCGCCGCCGCGCATCTCGGCCATGTCGAGGCGGTGCGCGTGCTGATCGCCGCCAAGGCGCCGCTCAACCACGTCAACAATCTCGGCTGGACCGCGCTGATGGAGGCGATCGTGCTCGGCAGCGGCGGCGCCAAGCACACCGCCACCGTCAAGGCCCTGGTCGAGGCCGGCTGTGACGTCAACATCGCCGACCGACAGGGCACGACGCCGCTGCAGCATGCCCGCCGCCGCGGCTATGTCGAGATGGCGCGGGTGCTGGAGAACGCCGGTGCGCGCTAGCAAGTTGGAACGGGCGCTGCCTGCTCCCCACCCTCCCCACCACGCGCTGCGCGCGCGGGGGGCGGGAAACCGGCGGCACCGTTTTGCCTGTTTGATTGCGCTCCTGCTCGCTGCCACTTTCGCGCCCCTGCCCGCGCAAGCGCAGAGCTACCCGAGCCGCCCGGTGAAGATCATCGTGCCGACGGTCGCCGGCGGCGTGGTCGACGTGGTGACGCGGCTGCTGGCCCAGCAGCTCGCGGCCCGGCTCGGCCAGGGCTTTGTCATCGACAATCGGAGCGGCGCCGGCAACACGCTGGGCTCCCGCGAGGCGGCGCGCGCCGAACCCGACGGCACCACGCTGCTGATGAGCAGCGCGTCCGGCCAGGTCATCAGCCCGATGATCTACAAGGACGCCGGCTACGACCCGCTGAAGAGCTTCGCACCGATCGGGCTGTTCGCCGAGGGCTCGATCATCCTGGTGGTCAACCCGAAGGAGCCGTGGCGGTCGACGGGCGAGATCGTCGCCGCCGCCAAGGCCAGCCCTGGCAGGCTGAACTACGGCTCGGCCGGCACCGGCACGATCCCGCATCTCACCGGCGAATTGTTCAAGGCGTCAGCCGGCATCGATCTGGTGCACGTGCCCTATCGCGGCGGCGCGCTGACCATCGCCGATCTGATCGCCGGCAACATCAACATGACGTTCGAAGGCTCAGGGCCCCTGCTGCCGCACATCCGCGACGGCAGGCTGCGCCCGCTCGCGGTCATGAGCGAAACCGCGCATCGCCGACCTGCCCGACGTGCCGACCATGGTCGAGGCCGGTTATCCGAACGTGCTGTCGACCTCCTGGACCGGCCTGTTCGCGCCGGCCGGCACGCCGCCCGAGATCGTCGCGCGCCTCAACGCCGCGATCAACGAAGCGCTGGCCGCGCCCGAACTGATCGCCGCGCTCGGCAAGCTCGGCAACCGCCCGCTCGGCGGCAAGCCCGAGGACTTGACGCGCAAGATGCAGGGCGACATCGCGCGCTGGGCACCGGTGGTGAAGTCGCTCAACCTCAAGGGCGAATGACAGGCGTGGCAATCGCCCGCCGGATCGACCAAGATCGGACAGGCCGATGATCAGAGTTGAGGAGAACGCCGGTGGCTGACGATCTGTTGAATCCACCGCCGCGGCAGCACCAGCCGCGCGGCGGCCAAGACAAGCTCGAGCTCAGCATCGCGCTGTCGGAGAACGAGAACACCCGCGCCGTGCTCGACGGCCGCATCGCGCCGGAGGGCATCCGGCTCCATGCCACACCAATGCATCCGTCCGAGATGTTCTGGCGGCAACTGAAATTCGCCGAGTTCGACGTTTCCGAAATGTCGATGTCGTCGATGACGATCGCGACCTCGCAAGGGCCGACGCCGTGGGTGATGATCCCGGTGTTCACTACGCGCGAATTCTTTCACCTGCGCATCCTCATCCGCGCCGCCGCCGGCATCAAGGAGCCGGCGGACCTCAAGGGCAAGCGCGTCGGCGTGCCGGAGTATCAGCAGACCGCGGCGCTGTGGAGCCGCGGTGTGCTACAGCACGAGTTCGGCGTGCATGCGCGCGACATCGAATGGCACATGGAGCGCACGCCCGAGGTCAGCCACGGCGGCGCCACCGCGTTCAAGCCGCCGGCCGGCGTCACGGTGCATCGCATTCCGGCCAGCACCAACATCGGCGAGATGATGGTGAAGGGCGAGCTCGACGCCACCCTGCTCTATCTCACGCACGGCAACATCGTCGACCGCAGCCGCATCGAGCTCACCGCCGACAAGGGCTTTCGCCCGCTGTTCGACCGCAAGGCGGAGGCCGCGCGCTATTTCAAAAAAACCGGCATCTACCAGATCAACCACGGCATGGTGATCCGCCGCTCGCTGCACGAGCGCTACCCGTGGGCGGCGCTCAACATCTTCAACGCCTTCGCCAAGGCGCGCGCCGAGGTGCTGCGCGCCCGCGACACCGCGCTGCACCGCCACTACGAGCCGGGCCTGATCGGCGACGACGTGCGCAAGGCGCTCGCGACCGACCCGATGGCCTACGGCGTCAAGACCAACCGCAAGGTGCTGGAAACCGTCACGCAATACGTCCACGAGCAGGGCCTGTCGGCGCGCCGGGTCGGCCTCGACGAGCTGTTCGCCGCCAGCACGCTCGACCTGTAACCCCGCATTGCCCCGGGCGGGCAAAGTGCCGCGCGGGTGTGATGCCGCTTACGCCCTTGCCCGCGCGCTGCTAGCATTTCCGCAGCGGCGACAATTCGGGAGACGGACATGCCTGTGTTCATTCGCGCCCTGGCGCTGGTCGCGCTTGCCGCCGGATTGGCGCTGCCGGCCACGCAGTCCGGCCGACGCGCAAGGCTATCCCAATCGCCCGATCAGGGTGGTGGTGCCGTTCCCGGCCGGCGGGCCGACCGACACCATGGCGAGGATCGTGTCCGACCGGCTGGGCCAGGTGCTCGGCCAGAGCATCGTGATCGAGAACAGGGGCGGCGGTGCCGGCGGCAGCATCGGCGCCAAATTCGTCGCCAGCTCCGATCCCGACGGTTACACCGTCCTGATCACGCCCGGCGGATCGCTGACCACCGGTCCGGCGGTGCACGCCAACATCGGCTACGATCCGGCCAAGGCCTTCGTCCCGGTCGCGCTGCTGATGACTTCGCCGCAGATCGTGGCGGTCCACCCGGACGTGCCGGTGAAGACGCTGCCGGAGCTGGTGGCGTATGCCAAGGCCAATCCGGGCAAGATTACCTGGGGCTCGCAAGGCTTCGGCACCGCGCCGCATCTGCTCGCCGAATTGTTCAAGCTGGAAAACAAGCTCAACATCCTGCACGTGCCCTATCGCGGGACCGCGCCGATGCTGGCCGCCGTCGTCGCCGGCGAGGTGCAGGTGGTTGCCGATCCGACGACCACGGCGCTGCCGCACGTCGAATCCGGCAGGTTGCGGGCGCTGGCCGTGACCTCGGCCCAACGCAGCCCGAAAATGCCGAACGTACCGACAGTGGCGGAAGCAGGCTCTCCAAAACTCCAGAGCACGTTCTGGCTCGGCGTGGTGGCGCCGGCCGGCACGCCGTCCGAGATCGTCAACAAGCTCAACGCCGCGCTCCGCGAGAGCCTCGAACCGGCGGAGACGCGCGCCCGGCTCGCCAATCTGAGCGCCGATATCGCCATCGGCACGCCGGCGGAGTTCGGCAAGATGCTCGCCGACGAGCTCACCCTGTGGACCGAGGTGGTCAAGGCCGCCAACATCAAGGTGGAGTGAGACGACACTCTTCGTGCGCGGCTCGGATCAGGGTCGGGGCTGACGGCCGAGACGTTGCCACAAGCCGCAGGAGGTGAACGTGATCTTCGTTCGAGCCTGCCTGACAGCACTATTGCTTGCCGGATCGGCGCTGATGGCCGCAGGCGCGGCCGTCGCCCAGTCCTATCCCAACCGCCCGATCAGAATGATCGTGCCCTTCCCGCCGGGCGGGCCGACCGACGGCATGGCGCGGATCGTGTCGGACCGGCTCGGCCAGGTTCTCGGCCAAAGCGTCGTGATCGAGAATAAGGGCGGCGGCGCCGGCGGCAGTGTCGGCGCCAAGTTCGTCGCCAGCTCCGATCCCGACGGCTACACCATCCTGATCACGCCAGGCGGCTCGCTGACCAACGGCCCGGCGGTGCACAGGAACATCGGCTACGATCCGGTCAAGGCGTTCACGCCGGTCGCGCTCCTGATGACGGCGCCGCTCATCATGACCGTGCACCCGTCGCTGCCGGTGACGACGGTCAAGGAGCTCGTGGACCACGCCAAGGCCAATCCAGGCAAGGTGATCTGGGGCTCGCAAGGGTTCGGCACCGGACCGCACCTGCTTTGCGAAATGCTGAAATTCGAGACCGGCGCCAATATCCAGCACGTGCCGTATCGCGGCAGCGCGCCGGCGATCACCGCGCTGCTGGCGGGCGAGATCCAAACATTCACCGATCCCAGCACGACGATTTTCCCGCACGTCCAGAGCGGCAAGGCCCGTGCGCTCGCCGTCACCACGGCCACGCGCGCGAGGAATTTGCCCGACACCCCGACCATCGCGGAGGCGGGCTTCCCGAATATGCAGCGCTACTTCTGGCTCGGCGTGGTGGCGCCGGCCGGCACCCCGCCGGAGATCATCGACAAGCTCAACGCCGCGTTCCGCGAAAGTCTCGCGCCGGCGGAGACGCGGCAGCGCCTGAGAAATCTTGACGCCGACGTCGCCATCAGCACGCCGGAGGATTTCCGCAAGATGCTGGCCGAGGAGCTCGCGCTCTGGACCCGGGTCGCGAAGGCCGCCAACATCCAGGTTGATTGAGCAGGCGGATTGAGCCGGCGCACCGTACGTTTGTTCGGCATTCCTGCGGCGGAATGCGGCCTACCCTCGGAGGCGGACATGGTCATTCGAACCTTGCTGATGTCGCTCATCTGCGCCGGATCGGCGCTCGTCGCCACGGACGCGGCGCACGCCCAGGCCTATCCCAACCGCCCGATCAAGGTGATCGTGCCGTTCCCGGCCGGCGGGCCGACCGACGGCATGGCGCGCATCATCTCCGACCGGCTCGGCCAGGTGCTCGGCCAGAGCATCGTGATCGAGAACAAGGGCGGCGGCGCCGGCGGCAGCGTCGGCGCGAAGTTCGTCGCCAGCTCCGATCCCGACGGCTATACCATCCTGATCACGCCGGGCGGCTCGCTCACCACCGGACCGGCCGTGCACCGGAACATCGGCTACGATCCGCTCAAAGCCTTCGCGCCGGTCGGCCTGCTGATCGAGGCGGCGCAGGTCACGTGCGCGCACCCGGACGTGCCAGTGAAGACGCTGCCGGAGCTGGTGGCCTATGCCAAGGCCAATCCGGGCAAGATCACCTGGGGCTCGCAGGGCTTCGGCACCAGCCCGCATTTGCTTGCCGAAATGTTCAGGCTCGAAGCGGGCGTCAATATCGTGCACGTGCCCTATCGCGGATCTGCACCGATGCTGGCCGCGATCCTGGCCGGCGAAGTGCAAATGATGTCCAACTCCAGCATCACCAGCCTGCCGCACATCCAGGCCGGCAAGCTGCGCCCACTGGCGGTGCCGCTGACCCAGCGGTTTTCGAAATTGCCGGACGTGCCGACCACGGCTGAGGTGGGCTATCCGAAGCTGCTCGCGCCGTTCTGGCTTGGCGTGGTGGCGCCGGCCGGCACGCCGCCGGACATCATCGCCAAGCTCAACGCCGCATTCCGCGACAGCCTGACGCCGCCCGAGACGCGCGCGCGGCTGGAAAGCGCTCGGCGCCGAGATCAAGATCGGCACCGCGGCCGACTTCGGCAAGATGATCGCCGACGAGCTCGCGCGGTGGACCGGCGTGGCCAAAGCCGCCAACATCCAGGTGGATTGAGCGGATTGCGCGGCCTTTTAGGTCCGGCCGATACCTGCTGTTTACGCCTGACGCCGACAATGCGAGACGAGATGTGGTCGCGCAGCTTCCTGGTCTGGGGTCTTGTCACGGGGGTCGGCGCCGCGGCGCTGGCGCTGTTCGGAATATGGCTGGTGCTCGGGGCTCGATCCCTTGCAATACCGGTGATGTTCTGCCTGCCCGGACTTTTGATCTATCCGGCATGCTGGTACGCGGTGGTGTTTCGCGCCCGGAACTACTCGACTGCCCGCGTCTTCGATCTGGTGGCTGCTACCTTCGGCTCGGTCTGGCTGTTGCTGATCATCGTCATGATCGTGGGTGGATTCTGACGTCGCCCACACGACAATGGCGCAAGCGGTCAACAAGCAGGCCGCGATGGTGGAAGCGGCCGCAGCAGTGCTGGTGTTTCCGCTGATGACGGTGATCGGCGCGATGATCCTGGCCATACCCTATTTCGTGGTGGCAACGCCGATCGCGTTCCTGACCGATCGATGCTGCTTAACAAGTTTGCGCCGGGAACATCCGGCCGCAGCCGCGCGCTGTCACCCACGCAATAGCCGCACCACGCTGCCCCTGCGCGCGGGCGTCGCAAGACGGAGCCGGTCGCGTTCGGGATGTCTAATTACCGCCGTTCTCGTCGCCCTCTTCGCCGATGCGCTCGACCGACACCACCTTCTCGTCCTCGGCGGTGTTGAACACGATCACGCCTTGCGTCGAGCGGCCGGCGATGCGGATGCCGTTCACCGGGCAGCGGATCAATTGGCCGCCGTCGGTCACCAGCATGAGCTGGTCGGCCTCCTCGACCGGGAACGACGCGACCAGCGGGCCGATCTTGTCCTTGATCGTTTCCGCGCCCTTCTTGCCCTCCCAGATCGCCATGGCGACGATGCCTTTGCCGCCGCGGTTGGTGATCCGGTACTCGTAGGACGACGAGCGTTTGCCGTAACCGCGCTCCGACACCGTCAGGATGAACTGCTCGGCCGCCGACATCTCGACATAGCGCTGCTCGCCGAGCTCGATGGTGCTCGCCGTCGCCTCCTCGGCGTCGGCTTGGGCGTCGGCCTGGACTTCTTCCGGCTCGCCGTCGCCGCGCCGCACCGCATTGGCGCGCTTGAGATAGGCCATGCGCTCCTCGGCGCTGACGTCGAGATGGCTGACGATCGACTGCGAGATCACCCGATCGCCCTCGGCCAGATTGATGCCGCGCACCCCCATCGAGGTGCGGCCCTGAAACACCCGCACGTCGGTGACCGCGAACCGGATGCACTGGCCCTGCGCGGTGGTCAGCAGCACGTCGTCCTTTTCCGAACAGACCTGCACGTCGACGATGCCCTCGCCTTCGGCGAGCTTCATGGCGATGATGCCGGAGCGCCGCACGTCGACGAAATCGCTGAGCTTGTTCCGCCGCACCGTGCCCTTGGTGGTGGCGAACATGACGTCGAGGTTGCCCCAGGTGCTTTCGTCCTCGGGCAGCGGCAGGATCGAGGTCATCAGCTCGCCCTGCTCGATCGGCAATATGTTGATCAGCGGCTTGCCGCGCGCCTGCGGCGCCGCCAGCGGCAGGCGCCAGACCTTCTCCTTGTAGACCCGGCCGTGCGAGGAGAAGAACAGCACCGGCGTGTGGGTCGAGGCGACGAACAGCCGCGAGACGAAATCCTCGTCGCGGGTCTGCATGCCGGAGCGGCCCTTGCCGCCGCGCCGCTGCATCCGGTAGGTCGACAGCGGCACGCGCTTGACGTAGCCGAGATGCGACACCGTCACCACCATGTCCTCGCGGTGGATCAGGTCCTCGTCCTCGACCTCGCCCTCCTGCTCGGCGATCACCGTGCGGCGCGGGGTGGCGAACTCGTCTTTGACCGCCTTGAGCTCGTCCTTGACGATCGACTGGATGCGCGCACGCGAGCGCAGGATGTCGAGATAGTCGGCAATCTCGGCTGCGAGTTTGTCGAGCTCGTCCTTGATTTCGTCGCGGCCGAGCGCGGTCAGCCGTTGCAGCCGCAGGTCGAGGATCGCCTTGGTCTGCTCGGCGGTCAGCTTGGCGGTCCCGGACGACGACACGCGATGGCGCGGATCGTCGATCAGCGCGATCAGCTCGGCCGCGGTGTTGGCCGGCCATTCGCGCTCCATCAATTTGTCGCGCGCCTCGTTGGCGTCCTTCGAACCGCGGATGAGCTTGATCACCTCGTCGATGTTGGCGACCGCGATCGCGAGACCGACCAGGATGTGGGCGCGGTCGCGCGCCTTGCCGAGCCGGTGCTTGGTGCGCCGCGAAATCACCTCCTCGCGGAACGCGACGAAGGCGCGCAGCATGTCCTTGAGGTTCATCACCAGCGGACGCCCGCCGTCGAGCGCCACCATGTTGGCGCCGAACGAGGTTTGCAGCGGCGTGAAGCGGTAGAGCTGGTTGAGCACCACGTCGGGCATCGCCTCGCGCTTGAGCTCGATCACCACGCGGTAGCCGTGGCGGTCGGACTCGTCGCGCAGCTCGGCGATGCCGTCGATCTTCTTTTCCCGCACCAGCTCGGCGATGCGCTCGATCATCGCCGCCTTGTTCACCTGGTAGGGGATTTCCGAGACGATGATCGCCTCGCGCTCCTTGCGGATGCGTCTCGATCTCGACCTTGCCGCGCATCACGATCGAGCCGCGGCCGGTGTGGTAGGCGCTGTGGATGCCGGAGCGGCCGAGGATGATGCCGCCGGTCGGGAAATCCGGTCCCGGCACGATCCGGATCAAGTCGTCGATGCCGAGCGCCGGGTCCTCGATCAGCGCGATACAGGCGTCGACCACCTCGCCCAGGTTGTGCGGCGGGATGTTGGTCGCCATGCCGACCGCAATGCCGCCGGCGCCGTTGACCAGGAGATTGGGAAAGCGCGCCGGCAGCACCACCGGCTCGTGCTCGTTGCCGTCGTAGTTCGGCTGGAAATTGACCGTGTCCTCGTCGATGTCGGCGAGCAGCGCCATCGCCGCGCGGTCGAGCCGGCATTCGGTGTAGCGCATCGCCGCCGGCGCATCGCCGTCGACTGAGCCGAAGTTGCCCTGGCCGTCGATCAGCATCAGGCGCATGGAGAAGTCCTGCGCCATGCGCACCAGCGCGTCGTAGATCGCGGTGTCGCCGTGCGGATGGTATTTGCCCATCACGTCGCCGACCACGCGCGCCGATTTGACATATTTCTTGTCCGGCGTGTGGCCCTGCTCGTGCATCGAATAGAGGATGCGGCGATGCACCGGCTTCAGCCCGTCGCGCACGTCGGGCAGCGCGCGCGACACGATCACGCTCATGGCGTAATCGAGATAGCTGCGCTTCATCTCCTCGGTGATCGACACCGGGCGAATGTCGGAGGCCGGCGGGCCGCCGGCGGGATTTTCAACGTCGGCCAAGGGCAAAATTCCTGATGGGATTCTTGTTGTTAGATGGCAGTTCGACTGGGCGAATCCAGTGGCTCTGGCATAACTGATTCAAGCTTTCGAAGCCACCGCAAAGCGGCCTCGGGCGGGGACAAATTCTATTGTAATTTCAATTGATTATTGGCCGCTCCTAAGAACGGTCAGAGGGCCGCGCGGCGGCCCTGAATTGGCCGCCAAAACGACGCCGGACGCGCTGCGTTTCGCTGATTTTCAGCGCGGCCGTTTGGTCACCGCGCAATTGTCCTTGGGCGCCGTTCCCGGCGTGTTGTCGGGCAGCCGCGTCCAGGCCTCGCCGCCGCAGATGAGGCCGCCCAGCACGCAACCCTTGATGTCGAGCATCTCGCCCTGCATCGACATTTTCGACTTGTAGATGTTGCCGTTGCGCGGGTTGTAGATGTTGCCCTCCCACAGATTGGCCTCGGTCTGGCCCATGCCGATCAGGATCGCGGTGCCGACGATGGGTCTGTCCTTGAGTGCTGGATTGGGATTGTTGACGTCCTTGCTGGGCTCCTTCTGCCAGGCGACCGAGCCCCACATCAAATTGTTGCATTTCTCGATCCGGATTCGCCCGGTCTGATCCTTCACCAGCCAGAGGCCTTCGGGGCCGGCGGCCATGGCAGGCGCCGACACGCCGGCGCAGAATGCGGCAACGAGCACAAGCAGCAGGTGACGAAACGACATAGGCTCTCCTCAGGCTTTGCGCGGCGACTATAGCGGCGGCGCCATCGCCCGCAACACGCGACGGCGCGGTCATCGGCAATGCTAGAGCATGATCCCGAAAAGTGCGCAGCGGTTTTCGGAAAAGATTATGCTCAAACAAGAAACTGGATCGGGATGACGATTCGAAGAAAAGTCATCCCGATCCAGGATGGCCGTTTCAAGGCCAGGCGAAACCCATGCCGTTCGAGTTCTTGATTTCAGCCCTGGTCACGCTGCTGGTGGTGCTCGATCCGGCCGGCATCACGCCGACCTTTCTGGCCGTCACCGACGGCCTGTCGCAGCGCTTCCGCCGCGAGGTCGCGCTGCGCGCCGGCCTGATCGCGGGCGGCGTCCTGATCGGCACGGCGCTGATCGGCGACTGGCTGCTGCGCCAGCTCGGCATCACGCTGCCGGCGTTCCGCATCGCCGGCGGGCTGCTGCTGTTCGCGGTCGCCTTCGAAATGGTGCTCGGGCTCCGCCAGCAGCGCGACTCCCGGGACGCCGAGCAGGTGGCCGAGGAGCATCTGCACCACATCGCCGCCTTCCCGCTGGCGATCCCGATGCTGGCCGGCCCCGGCGCGATCACCGCCACCATCCTGCTCGCCGGCCAGGCCGCCTACCGGCCGGCCTGGCTCGCCGTGCTGCTGGGCGTGATCGTCGTGGCGATGGCGATCTGCGTTGTGGCGCTGCTTGCCGCCGAGCGGATCGGCAAGCTTCTGCGCCGCACCGGCAACGTGCTGCTGTCGCGGCTGCTCGGCGTGATCCTGGCGGCGCTCGCCGTGCAATACGTGATCGACGGCGCGCGCGCGGCGTTCGGGACCGGCTAAAGCATGATCCCGAAAAGTGTGAAGCGGTTTTCGGGAAAGATCATGCTCAAGCAATAGGCTGCGCGCCGGCGCGGCCGCAGCCATCACCCAATCGGTTTCCAGATCATCAGCGCAAAGATCGCGAGCACGCTGAGGAACGCCGGCCAGCCGAGAATGAACCAGAGACGGAAGAGACGGTGGTAGCGCGCGGGCAACACCGTCCCGTCGCGCGCGGCGGCCGCCGCCAGTTCGCGCATTTGTATCTGAATCCAGACGACCGGCAGCCAGCACAGCCCGACCGCGACGTAAAGCACGAGCGTCGCTTTGATCCAGAAATGGAAGACCGAATAGCCAACCAGCAGCATCATCGCCCAGCCGGTCAGCGGCTGCACCACGACAGCGGTCACCGTGAACAGAGCGTCGGCGATCACGACGACGCGCGCGGTGTGGGCGATCGCCGCAGCATCTCTGGTGCGGTGCGCCATCAGCATGAAGAAGGCGATGCCGAGCCCGGTGCCGAACAGGACGGTCGCACCAAGGATGTGCATCAGCTTGAGCGCGAGATAGAGGTCGCTCATCGCTCGTCCAGGATCGCAAGCGTGAACAGCGTGGCGATCAGCATCGGAATGATCTTTAGAAACGGTCCGAGCGGATCGGCCCAGAGCTGCGGCGCGAGCGCTGTGCCGATCAAAAGATAGAACGCAGTGCCGATCAGCATGACATGGAGCACAAGCCGCGCGATGGGCCGGACCAGCAGGGCAAGACCGAGCACGACATCGAACCACGCGCCCGACCCAAAACGTCGCCACCGTCATCGTGGGTGGAAATCCGGCCGCCGCCAGGTGTGCCATCGCGGCGTCGCGGCCCGGGCCGAGCGTGACGAGACCCGTGAGCGTCCAGAACAGCGACAAGTCCAAGAATCGCGAGCGGCTTGAGCAGGAACATCCGCGCGAACCAGCGGTCGGCTACACTGGCGGGCTGTTGACGGAGAATTTCCTCAAAACTTCGCGGTGCAATGCCGGTCGCCGCGATCCACGGCGCGGGGTCGCCGACAACGCCCATAGCAAGTTGCCGAAGCGCGGTGGTTCGCGCGGGGCTGCGCCAGCCAAGAAATCCCAGGGCATCAGCGAAGCGCGCTACCACCGCCGCCAACAGCCGCGGCAGGCCGATGATCGGCTGCGAGGGAAATCCAAGCCAGCGCCGGATCGCTACGACAATCTCGCGAAGCCGCAACACCTGCGGATGCGCCACATCCCACCGCACCTTTGCCGGCGCGCCGTGCGCAAGACAGCGCGCCACCGTCTCGCCGAGCTCGTCAATGCCGATGATTTGCACGCGCGCCTCGGGTTCGACCATGACGGTCCGCCATGGCATCGCCGCCACTGCGCGCAGCATGGCGGTGCCGCCATAGACCGCGGGCGCGAGCACAAGGCCGGGCCGCAAGATCACCCAGTCGAGGTCGCGGGTCGCAAGATCGACCTCGGTCGCCGCCTTGGTCCGGGCGAACGCGGTCGGGCCGTCGCTCTCGGCGCCGATTGCCGAAATGTGGACCACCCGGCGAATTTCGGCGCGCTCGCATGCCGCGAACAGCGCGCTCGTACCGGCCTGCACGCGCGCGAGTCTATCGCGCGACCCGTCCTGCAAGGCGCCGACGCAATTGACCACGGCCTCGATGCCATCGAGCAACGGCTTCCAATCTTCGCTCCGGTTCAGCCGCCCGAAATCTGCCTCGATCCAGCGCGCAAACGGCGCGCGATCCGGTCCGCCATGGATATCCCGGCCGGCAGCGACAAGCTCATGGCCGTCTCGGCTGAGCCGCGCCAGCACGGCCGAGCCGATCAGGCCATAGGCGCCCGTCACCAGCACGCGCATGCAAGCCCGTCCCCTGTCGTGCCCGGCGGTGTGCGCCGGACATCGAACGGCTATGCCCGGCCATCAAGGCTGCGAAGTCTTGACCGCGATCGTTCAGAACGGGATCTCGTCGTCCATGTCGCCGCGCTTGCCGGCGCCCGCCATGGCGGGCTTGCGCGCCGGCGTCGCGCCTTGCGAGCCGAAACTCTCCTCGGAGACGTCGGCTCCGCCACCGCCGTCACGCCGGCTGTCCAGCATGGTGAGCTGCGAGTTGAAGCCCTGCAGCACCACCTCGGTCGAGTATTTCTCAACACCGTCCTTGTCGGTGTATTTCCGGGTCTGCAACTGGCCTTCGAGATAGACCTTCGAGCCTTTCTTCACATACTGCTCGACGACCTTGCAAAGCCCTTCGTTGAAGATCACCACGCGATGCCATTCGGTCTTTTCCTTGCGTTCGCCGGTGGTCTTGTCGCGCCAGCTCTCTGACGTCGCAATCCGCAGATTGGCGACCGGACGGCCGTCCTGCATGCGCCGGATTTCCGGATCCGCGCCGAGGTTGCCGACCAAAATCACCTTGTTCACCGAGCCCGCCATGACTTTCTCCTGCTCCGACGCTGTCCTGCTTCGCTTGCGACCACGTGCGCGACCGCTGCGTTTCTCCATCGCAACCTAGTGCGCAAGCCGCGCGCCACAAGCGCGCGCCCGGCTGGATCACGGCTATCCACAACGGGCCGGCCGGTGGCGCGGCCGTCGCGAATGCGCCTTGTTCCCTGTTTGTTCTTATCACGGCGCCCCGCCAGAATGCAAGCGGCGGCTGAAATCCACAGCGCTCCCCAGCCGTCCACAGGCCGGAACGGCAATCCCGGAACCCGCCATCCCCTGCCCGCGACTGGCGATTTCCGGTTGCTTGCACAGCAACCCACGTTGTCCACAGCGTCGGCGACTTAGCCTGAATCACAGGCGCCGGCGGCGCGCGATGGAGCTCAATATCGCGCGTAAAGCGACTGCGCCCCGGCCCGTTCATCGATCGTCTCATTGCGCAGGCCGTGCGCCACGATCTGGGCGTTGTACTCGGCGGCGGAAATCTTGCCGGTGAGCAGGCGCTGGTGCTGGGCGAAGGTGTCGTACAGGAACGGCTTGCCGGCGAGCCGACACACCGTCGCGATGTTGCAGACGATGGCGCCGGGCATGGCGCGCACGCGCGCGACCTCGCGCTCCAGCACCCGCGTGTGCTCGGCAAACTGCGCGCGGTACAACGGGCTTGCCAGCGTCAGATAGGGTTCGAGCCGGGTCGAGATCAGCAGCCGCACGATCAGGATGCCGATCACCAGCGCGCGGCCGCGATCGAGGCCCCACCGCCGCACCAACGGAATGGTCATGATCCGGTCGAACGCGAGCCCGAGCCCGATCGCGGTTGCCGCCAGCAGTTCGAACTGGGCGTTGATGCCGACGCCCTGGCCGAACTTCTGGGCAAAATGCACGACAAACGCGAGCCCGGCATAAAGCCGCGTGAAGCGCGCGGCTTCGCTGTCGCGGTCGTACCACCACCAGACCATGCAAATGATCAGCGCCGGCGCGAGCCATTGCAGCTGGCCGAGGCCGCCGAGCGCCCAGAGCAGGGAATATTCCCGCGCGAACTGCAACTGGGCGATGAAATTGCCGCCGAATATGGCGACGCAAGCGAGCAATCCCGCAGCCGCCGCGGCCACGCCGAACGCCGCGGCGCGCAGGCCGGCCTGCCGGTCGCGGCCGATCAGCCAAAGCAGCGCTGCGGCCGGCGTCGCCAGCAGCGTGTGCTTGGTGAAGCCCGCGACCACCATCAGCAGCACCGCGGGCTCCGCCGCCCGCCCCCGTCCGACGCTGCGCAGGAACCAGGCGAGCGCCAGCACCATCACGGCGAGCGCCAGCAGATGCGGATCGTTCTTGCCGACGTAATTGTCGAAAAACCGCGCCGCGGTGGCGAGGAACCACAGTCCGGCGAGCGCCGCGGCCGACCAGCCGCCGCCGAGCAGCCGTACGCAACCGCCGATCGACAGCGCGGTGACGATCACTGCCACGAGCGACAGCAGCCGGCCGGCGTCGTTGGGATCGAGGCCGAGCCACGACAGGCCGGCGACCACCACGAACGACAGCGGCGGATAATTGTTGGCGATCAGGCTTTGTGCGTCGGGATAGAGCGGCAACCCGGCCAGCAGCCGCCCGGCATTATAGGCGTTCCACGGCTCGTCGACGTCGATCTCGAGCGGGAACAGCGCACGCCAGACCGGCCAGGCGAAATAGACGGCGGCAAGCACCGCCAGCAGCGCCATCGACCAGGCCGTCCGGCGGCCCGGCCGGTCCCAAACACCGTCGACCTCGGGGGCGCTCATGGCGCGACCATACCGCCGGGCCGACGTTCCCGGAACTCATCGAACGGCGCTGCAAAAGCTTGTTGTCTCGGCGGGTTGTTTCGGCGGGCACAGCAACGCCGATGTCCTGATGGTGAAATGCGGGGGCAGCGCCGCCGCCGCTCTGGCAATATGATGGTGTTCTTACTACGTTCCGAAACCTGACGTTCCGAAAGCTAGACGTTCCAATAGCCTGACGTACCACGGCCCGAGGTTCCAAACCCCTTTGTCATCAAGCCCATCCCGGGCCCAGCTCGCGGTTTG
>CAVYUU010000012.1:0-143024 GCA_963771745.1 uncultured Alphaproteobacteria bacterium
CCAGTCCAAATCGGGACGACGCCACGAGGTACGGAGCAATCTGCGGAAAAACGATCTGGGTGAACCGACGCGACTTGTTGACGCCATAGACGCGTCCCATCGCGAGCAGCTTGTTGTCCACGCTCTTGACGCCCTGCCAGACGTTGATGGCGATGGCGGGGAAGGCGGACATCCCGATCGCGAGCACCGTGGCGAACTCGTTCAGCCCGAACAGGATGTACAAGATCAGAAGGATCGCCAGGCTCGGTATGGTGATCCCGACCATGATCCAGAGGTCGAAGAACTCCTCTGCCGTGCGGCTCAATCCCATCAATGTGCCGAACGCGATGCCGGCCCCCATGGCAAGAACGAAGCCCAGAACGATCCGGGTCATCGTCGCCAGGAAATTGCTGAGGAGGACACCCTCCCGATAGTTGTTTATCAGTTCGACCGCGACAACTCCGGGTCCTGGAAGGATCGTCGGCGGCAAGATCAACGAACCGAGCCACCAGAGCACCACCATAGCAACCAGACCACAGCTCTTGATCAGCAGCGGCTGGTAGGCTGCCAACTGACGCCAACGAGCCGGCGCGACATGGTCGCCTTTCTTGATCCCAGCTACCGGCGCTGTGGCGTCCACAACATCCACTCCTGGTTACTCGCCATGATGCGGCGCCCGGCCCCGTCTGCCCTAGGGCAACTTGAAGACGCGACGCGCGGTATCGCCCATGATCTTGCGAAACGGCTCGTCCCGAAACTTCAACTCGCGAACGTCTGAGACGGCACGCACCGGATCGATCACGGGCCAATCGGTCCCGAACATGAACTTGTCCTGCCCGTAGGTATTGGCGAACTGCACCATCTCCGGCGGCCAGTGCTTTGGCGCATAAGCGTCGCCGCCGATGAACACATTCTCGTGCTTCCAGGCCATCGAGATCATTTCGTGAAACCAGGGCACGCCCAGATGAATGCCGATCAGGCGAAGCTCCGGATACAAGATCGCGACGCGGTCGAGACAGATCGGTCTGCCGACGCTCGGCAGCCTGCGGTACGACTGATAGATCAGATTGTGGCCGACCTGCATCATGATCGGAATATCAAGCTCAGCGCACTTGCCGTAGATCGGGAAGACGTACGGATGATCGGGCGCCATGTCGAACCAGTGCGGGTAATAGTGCGCCCCGACGAACTTGAGCTCCTTCACGGCATACTCGAGCTCTTTCAACTGCTTGACCCCGAGGGTCGGATCGATACCGGCGAGGCCTGAGAAACGGTCGGGGTATTTCTGGCAAACCTCGGCGACCTTTTCATAAGGCAGATGATAGGAGCCACGAATATTGAGGTCGCCGTTTCGCGTGGCGATCAAAAGTGAGCGCTCGATCCCGGCCTCGTCCATCTTCTTCAGGTAGTTCTCGATCGAAACGCCCTTGATGACATTGCCGGACCGCGTCTGCTTGCGGAAACTCTCGTCGACGTTGCCGCCTTTCGTCGCGCGATCCTGATAGATCTCGGGCGTATGCATGTTGACGACGATGTCGATGAATCCGGCCATTGCTGCGTTACTCACTCTCTTCGATTGGGAATCCTACTTCGCCGGTGCCCTGAGATCGATCAAGGGTTTCGTCTTCCAACCGCGGTTCTTCAGCGCAGGATCGTCGGAGGTGGTGATTTCGATCAGGGGCGTAACGCTGATGGCGCGCCGGACCCGGTCGAGGACGCGCTTGTCGACGTTGCTGTCGGCGTCGGCCTTGGGGACCAGTTTGATGAGCAGCCGGTCCATCGACAGGCCGTCCGCCGGGTCTTCCTTGTCAACGAACGCCTGAAACTCGACGATGTCGGGCTCACCCATCATCGCATCGACCAGCAACTGCGGGTTGACCAGCATGCCCTTGATCTTGACCAGCCCGTCAAAGCGATGGGGCATGCTGACGATGCGCTCTGTCAGCATCCCGCAGTTCGGGCAGCGCTCGCTGCTGATGCGCGCCACGTCGCCTACGGCGTATCGCAGTAGAACCGTGCCGCGGCGATCGAGATGGCTCAGCAGGATGAGCCCTTCCTGCCCAGCCTCGACCGGCGTTTTGCTTTCGGCATCGACGCATTCGAACAGGAACTGGTCTGGCGAAGGATTGTGATAGCCAAAGCCGTGGGCGCACTCCACAAGGCCGCCTTGAATCTCGCTCAGTCCATAGGCCACGTTGATCTCGGGATCGCAAGCGCCGAGCAGCTTGAGTCGGGCGATAAGATCGGCCCGTGCTTCGTCGCCAAGGCCCTCGCCGGTGACCCATATCTGTCTCGTTTCGGCAAGACTGATCTGGAGCTCCTGCGCCCGCGCGATGACCTTGCGGATGTATGTCGGCACGCCCTGGATGATGGTCGCCTTTGTTCGGCCGGCAGTTCTGACGATATCGTCCAGTCGGCTGCCGATTTCCGGGCGACGTTCGTTCTCGTGCCCCGGCAATGCAATGGTCACGGGAATGTTGAACGCGGGGCTCGTATTCACGCCCCCCAAGAAGGCTCCGTGCGGATATTTGGTGAGAGGGAACAGGCTCAGCAGGCTGTCCTTCTCTGTTACACCGCGGATGCGAAGCATGTTGCGCTTCTGCGCAAGCGTGTTCACATAATCATATGACGTCATTACGAACGGGCTCGGTGCGCCGGACGAGCCGGTCGTGTACATGACCTGCCAGACGATCGTTTCATCGTCATCGAGCGCGCCTTCCGGCCCCATGCAGAATTTCTGCGGGGCAGCCATGAAGTCGGTCTTGGTCGTAATCGGAAGTTTTTTCAGATCGTCCAGCGATCCGATATCTTCTCGTGAAATTCCGGCTTCCTTGAACACCTGCCTGTAGTACGGATGAGCCGCGAAGACGCGATCCATCGTGCGCGCAAACAGCCGCTCGCGCACCCGGCTGAGATCCTCCGCCGAGGACGCGTAGATGTCATACGATGTCGCATTGGTCATTGGCGGAGCCTGATTTCCCCGGCGGCAGCCGATCTATGGGACCTTCACATTAGTCCCGCGCAGAAACTCGGTACAGACAGCCGCGTTCACTGCCTCAAGCCGATACGGGCGATACGTCGTGGCGGTGCTTGGCGAGGATTTCCCGCCAAGCGTCAGGGCTCTTGAACATTTGCGCCGCGCGCGCCTGCAGCTTGTCGAACAGCCGATAAAGCGTCCTGGTTTCACTCAAGGTCAGGACGCCGACAAGTTCAAGCTCCATCGCGTTGCGCACCATTTCGATTTCGTGGTTGACCCGTTTGCCCTTGGTGGAGAGCGTGAGCACGACGAAGCGCCGGTCGCGCCGGTCTGATCGACGATTGACCAGGCCAAGTCTGACCAGGCTGTCGACCGCGCGTGTGACCTTGTCGGGCTCCAGGCTGGTGTGGTTGGCAACAGTGGTTGCCGAAGCTGGCGCGTGACGGCCGATCACGGTCAAAACGCGCCACTGCGCCACGGTGATGCGGAACCGCTTCGTGTACATCGCCGCCAATCCGCGCACGTTGTGCCCGGACAGGATCGAGAGTCGATAGGCAACCCATTGCTGCTGGTCCAGGCGAATGCCCCGGACCTCTCGGCTTTTCCTACGAGGACGCTTTATCGGCATGTCGACAGTCTAGAGGCCCTGAGGGTGAGGGCGGCAATACACCGATGTATCGATGCTGCAATCAATCGAGCTTGATGTTGAGGCGACGGACGATCTCGGTCCAGATCGCGCTGTCTGATTTGATCACGGCGTCGAATTCTTCCGGCGTGCTGGTGCGAGGCACCGCCGCACCTCGGACGATCGCGTCGCGCACCTTCGGGTCGTTGTTGGCGGCGACGACCGCGCTGCGGATCTTGTCGATGATGGGGCGGGGCGTGCCGGCCGGGGCGACGATGCCGCCGCGGGTCGAAACGGTCATCTCGGGGTAGCCAAGTTCGGCGAAGGTCGGAACGTCGGGGGCCGCTTCGACGCGCCGCTCGCTGGAAACGGCGAGTATCTTGAGCGGCTTGTCCGGTCCCGCGTTGGGCAGATACGCCGTCATCCCGTCGAACGTGACGGCAACCTGGTCGCCCATCAGGGCTGCGATCACCTCCGGCGTTCCGCGGTAGCTCACCTGTACCATTTGCAGTCCCATGCGGAGATTGGCGAGCTCGCCGATGAGATGCTGCAGGCCGCCGGTTCCGGAGGTTCCGAAATTGATCGCGCCCGGGCGAGCCTTCACGTAGCTCACGAATGATTTGAGGTTGTCCACGCCAAGCTGCTTGCTCGAGACCGTCAGGCCCATCGGCAGGTCGCTGACCAGCGCGATCGTCTGGAAGTCGGACACCTTGTACGAAATCTTGCTGTAAACCTGCGGCAGGATCGCGAATATGTTGGTGCCGGCAAACAGCAGCGTATAGCCGTCATTCGGCGATTTGGCGACCGCGTCGGCGCCGATCATCGATGCCGCGCCCGGGCGATTCTCGATCAGGAGCGGCTGGCCGAGCAGCTCCTTCATTTTCTCAGCCAGCAGGCGTGCATGGATGTCGAACTGGCCGCCAGGCGTGTACGGCACAACGATCTTGATCGGCCGCTCGGGATAGTTCTGCGCAAGCGCCGGCGGCAGGCCGCAGAATAGAGTGATGGCGGCAAATCCAAGAGTTGCGATTTTCTTCACGATGCAGGCCCCCGATACACAAGCTCGGCTACGTGCGCCCTATGCCACGCGAGGCAACGGATGGCGGAGCCAGTGCTCCATGTCCTCGAAGCGCTGCTGAAAAAACGGCGGCAGCAAATCGTATCCCGGGGTGCGCAGCCACAGGCGCAACAGATGGCGTTTGCGCTCCGGTTCGGGGAAGTCCTCGAAATCGGTGCGCGAATGGAGCACCACGCGATTGTTCAGGAATTGGATATCGCCAGGGCGGAAATCCATATCGAGCCGGAAGCGGTCGCTGTTGGCGAGTGTGTCGACGAGCTCCATCGCTTCGATCATCTCGGGAGTGAGGCGAGGCACTTCGGGAAAGCGCTGCGCCGAGTCGATGTAGGTCCGCCCGTGCTGACAGAACAGGCGGCCATGCCACATGCAGAACCGCGGCTCCGCATAGTAGGGCTTGCGGCCCGCCGGCTCCTCGCCACGAATGTCCGAGTAATAGGGCCGATAGAGAACCGACAGGAGGTCCGGACGCGTGGCCAGGATCTCATTGTGAATCGCAGCGGCGCTGGCAATACAGCTCAGCCCACCGCTTTTTGCGCCGCGCAGGCACAGCAGGCCGACGACGTCGCCCTGATCGTTGTGGAAGGGCAGGCGGCGAGTCGTGTGGAAGCCGCGCACGGTGGGATCCTTGTACTGATCGCCACCGGTGTCGCGCACATCGACGAGCAATTCGGCGCGCTGCGTCTGGGCCAGCGCGACACCGAGATGAGCGCCGATTCCCCAATAGACGAGCCGCGACCCGTCCAAGCCGTATTTTTCAACCGGAATTCCACGCATCAGCACCACGCCAGTGCCGTCCTCCATCTCGCGGCGAAGCGCAAGCAGCGTGGCCGCAAAGTCGCCGAGCGGGAATTGTTCCTTCTCGAAGGGGATTGCGAGGCCTTGCTGACGCACGTGTTGCAGCGCCCGATCCAGTGCAGCGATGTCACCGGCGTTGACTTCGTACACCCAGCGCCTGGTGGCGTGCATCTCGGCTGCTGTCCACACCGAATCGCCGGTCGCCGGCAACAATTGCGTGACGGTCTGGTTCATCGCCTTGCCTCCAGGTTCTGAAGCCAGAAACGTCGCAGGGGGAGGATCGCCTGTCAACTTATTTTGAAATCACAAATAATATTCGCGTCCCAGCAAGACATGAGATGGCATTGCGATGGAAAAAGCCGAGGCCTGCGGCTGCTTGCTGGCTCCGCCGCCGGCACCTCTCTCGGGGCGCTTCAGCTCTCAGGCGTTTCAGCTCTTGGGGATGTCGCGGGTGTGGCCTTGCAATGACGCCACCAGTTTGTTGGATGCCTCGACGGCGCCTTTGCCCGCGTCGTTACCCCAGATGAAGCGGGACAACTGCCCGCCCAGATACGGATGCATCCCGAGGTCGTAAAGGGTGCGGAAATCGCGATCTTCGATCGCTTTGCGCTCCACCGGCGTGAGGTCGTAACGGTCGAGGACGGCACGCTCGTTCTGCTTGAATTGCCTTCGCAGTTCGGGATTCCACTTCATGTCCTGGACAAGGTCATGGGAGGCGAGGTTCGGATTGAATTTTTCCCAGGCCATGGAATGTCCTCAATGCTGTTCCGCGATATCCCAGAGCACTCCGCCGATCCCGCAGCGGAAGCTCGGCCATCCGGTATAGCCGAACGAGCGACCGGGCCGTTCGCCGATTGCTGCCATCACCGGAAACCACGACAAGAGCTCTGCCGTTCCTCCGGTGCCAGCCGCTTCCATCCGCTCGACCGTGATTTCCCGCAGCAGCGCCTTGTGGTCGCCCTTGACGCAGAGGTCGAGGAATGCGCGATCGAATTCCTCGTCGATCTTGTAGTACTTCACGCCGCCCGGCTCATGGCTCAATCCCCCGGATCCGAACAAGGCGACCCGCATGCCGGCCGGCAAATCGCGCTCGATGAAGTCACGAAGCGCCTTGCCGACCTCGAAGCATCGTTCAGGATTGGGATAAGGCGGCACAGTGCAGTTCTGCAGCACCGGCACCAGAGTGATGTCGGTCTGGTCGAGGTTTGTTAGCACCACCGGAACGGAGATGTTGTCGTCGAACTTGAGATTTTCGTGCCGCGCCGACATGCGGATGCCACGCCGCGTCATCCCCTGGAACAGCGCTTTGGCGACGTCCGGGTTGCCCTTGGTCGAATAGTCGCGGCAGCCGATCCATTCCTGGAACCACTCATATGGCCCCGTGTGCTCGGCCGCCGTGCCGATCAGGAAGTCCGGATAAAACGTGATGCGGCTGTTGGCGAGATGATCGTTGGCGAATGCGATCATCACATCGGGCTTCGCCGCCTTCAGCGCTTTGGTAATGGCCTTGTAGGTGTCGGTAACGACCTGCTTGGCCTCGTCCGGAGCCCTGTCGAACAATCCGACGATGGCGGGCGCGTGAGGAGCGCCTGCGGCGAACACGATTTTTCCCATCGGGCTGGACCTCCTGCCACGATCACAATTCTAGATACAGGGGCCAGAGCTGTCCAATCGTCCGGACCTCGTCGCAGCGGTCACGCTGTTTTCCGCAGCGGCATTCGCCCAAAGGCGTCCCTACGCCGCGACCTGATTGAGCCAAGTGGACGTCAGTTTGACGACGGCTGCTTCATTGCCGATGAACGAATGCGCCTCAATCGGAGTGTTGCCGGCATTCGATGGGACAATTGCGACCTGAACGTTTCTCGATGATATCGCCGCCATTTCGATCCTGTTGACGATCAATTCGCGCATCGTCGGCGTCCCTAGTCCGTGAATGTTGTCGGCGCGGTCATAGCAGATGAGCATGGGCACCGTGATCCTTCTGATCATGGGCTCGACCGAAGCCTTGCTGGTGTCGGTATCTCGATAGCTCAGAAATGTTTCTGCCGACGTGATGATGGGTGCCGTCTTTCGATACGGCAGAAGTCTGATCTCCTGGCCGTTGTGCTCGGCCACCAGTCTCCTGCACTCATCGCGAAAGCTTCGATAAAGCTCCGGGCCGAGCAGGGTGTCGCGGGTCACTTCTGGAATGCTGATGTGCGGTCCGTACACGGCGACGGCGGCCAGCGCCGCATCCGGCTTGTCGCCGGCGTAATACTCGATGATCGGAGTGCCGAGGCTGTGCCCGGCCAAGACGATCCGCGCAAAGCCTCGCTGCTTCATGAATGCGAGCGCGTCGCAAACCTCCTGCACGGCAGTTTCAAACCTTGACCAGCGAAAGGTTGGCCCAGAATGAGTGCCGTTATAGCCGAACGTGGTGAAGCCACGGCCCGCGAGCGAGGTCGCAAGAAACATGGTCGGTCCGACATACCAGAACTGCTCGACGCCATGCACCAAGATCACGGCGGTATCCAATCGACTGGCGTGCGCATTTGGCTTGAAGATGGCGCCCTGTACGTAACGGCCGCAGCTATTGAATTCGACCAATTCCGTTTGCACGCCAGCAGGAGGTAAATATGGAGATGTCATACTGACCTCTAAAGTAACTTTGAACTCACGACTGTCCGGAAGAGCGCGTGAGGATCGTCCCGTAGGGGGGCTGTGACCATAGTCGCTCTGAAACATTGTATGCGGCCGGTGTGCCATTTGCCGACGGCATGATATGTTCGTTGACGCTTGCAATGAAGGTTTGCGGAGCTGGCGCATGCTGACGGCAAAGGAAAACAAGGCGCTCACGGAGGTCGGCAAGGGTACTCCAATGGGTACCTTCATGAGGCGCTATTGGATTCCGGCTGCAAAATCAGAGGAGATCCCAAAGGCCGGCGGCGCCCCGGCGCGCGTCAAACTCCTCGGCGAAAGGCTTGTCGTGTTTCGCTCGCCGGATGGAGAACTTGGCTTAGTTGATGAATTTTGCCCGCATCGCCGGGCCTCGCTGGTGTACGGGCGCAACGAGCCCGCCGGGCTGCGGTGCCTGTATCATGGCTGGAAGGTGGGATGCGACGGCCGCGTGCTTGAATCGCCGCCCGAGCCGCCGGCGCGCACCTTCGCAAAAAAGCTCAGCGTGACCTCGTATCCCGTTCGTGAGGCAGGCGGCCTGATCTGGACCTACATGGGGCCGCGCGAGCTTGAACCGCCGTTCCCGAAATTCCCGTGGCTCGACCTGCCGCCCGAGCGGTTGCTGGTCGTCAAGATGCATCAGGCCACCAATTATCTTCAGGGTGTCGAGGGCGATCTCGATCCGGCGCATCCGAACTACCTGCATCGCGATTTCGACCTTGAAGACAAGGCGAGCTGGGCGGGCGTCGGCTGGCAATCCATGGCCGCCATCATGTCCGACGGTACCCCGGACATCCAATGCGAGGAGACGCCTTACCTGATGCGACACGCGGCGATCCGCAAGGCCGCCGACCCCGAGACCAAATACGTGCGCGTCTTCGAATGGGTGGCCCCATTCTATTGCTACATCGCTACTGGAGCGCACGAGTCGCGGCTGTTCAAGGCGTGGCATCCGATCGATGACAACAATTGCTTCACGTTCTACATCCATTTCGACCTGCACCGGCCGCTCGACATCGAGGCGATCTACTCGAATTGGGGTCATCGCACGTCGCCGCCCGACTACAAGACGGTGCATACGCTGGAGAACATGCATCTGCAGGATCGCGAGCTGATGGAGCGTGGCAATTTTTCCGGGGTGATTGGCGCGTCCATCCAGGACCGTGCCGTGCAGGAAGGCATGGGGCCGATCTGCGATCGCACCCAGGAACATCTGGGCACCAGCGACAAGGCGGTGATCTTCTATCGGCGCCTGCTGTTGAAGAAATTGCAGGACATGAAGCAGGGCAAGCCGCTTCCCGCACACGATCCGTCTCTGTCATTCGACCAGCGCGCATGCTCGAGCGAGATGCCGATTGGTGAACCGTGGCAGGACGTGGCGAAGTGGCAGGCAAAATATGAGCAGCAGAAGCCGCCGTTGGCGGCGGAGTAGTACTGCCGCGACCTCAAACGCGAAGCCTGCTGCGGATGGACGATATTCTGGAAAGCGGCTCGATTTCGGCGATCGGCCGCGCATTGGACGAGCGCCGGCTGTCGGCCCGCGAGCTGGCCGGCTGGTATCTCAAGCGCATCGAGTCGATGAACCACTCGGGCGTGGCGCTGAACGCGGTCCGCGAGGTTGCTTCGGACGCGCTCGAAGCCGCAGGGCGGGCGGATGACGAACTCGCGGCGGGCAAGCGTCGGAGTCCGTTGCACGGTATTCCGGTTCTGGTGAAGGACAACATCCTCGCAAGCGGCATGATTTCGGCCGCGGGTGCGGCAGCTCTCAAAGGATTCAAGCCACGGCGCGATGCGACCCTGGTCGCGCGGCTTCGCGCCGCCGGCGCCATCGTTATCGGCAAGACAAATCTTACCGAATTTGCCGACTATGTTTCGGACGTGATGCCATCGGGGTTCAGCGGCGCCGGCGGCGTGGTGAAGAACCCGCACGGCGCAGCGCCTTACGGCCGCGGGCTCGGCTCGAGCGTCGGTTCGGCGGCGGCGGTGGCGGCGGGATTCGCCCCGATCGCGATCGGCTCGGAGACGCAGAACTCGATCCAGACGCCGTCCTGCGTATCGTCGGTCTACGGCTTCAAGCCGAGCGTGGGGATGGTCAGTCGCGCCGGCGTCGTGCCGCTGGTCCCGAGCCAGGATTCGCCAGGCCCAATCGCGCGCTCGATCGAGGACATCGCGCTGATGCTCGCGATCATCGCCGGTCCGGACAGCGCCGACACCGCGACGCTCGAGATGCCGTATGGCGTGCCAGCTTTGTCACAGCCGCGCGACCCGGCGACGATCCGGATCGGGGTGCCGCGCCGGGCCATGGCGGACGCGGTCCGACTTCGCGGCCGTCATGACGCAATTCGAGGCCGTTTTGTCCGAGCTGTCGAAGGCCGGTGTGCGCCATCGTCGATCCTTGCGATCTGCCGAGCGCCGAGCAATTGCAGGACGTGCGCTCGTCGGTTTTCCGCACCGAGTTCAAGGCGGCGCTCAACGCGTTTCTTCGTGAGCACGATCATCCTTGCGGGATCGACTCGCTGGCTGCGCTCATCCGCTGGAACGAGGCGCATCCCGATGCCATTCCGTACGGACAATCGCTGTTGCTTGCCGCCGAGGCGACGGCAGGGCTGGACGATCCCCAGTATCGCGCAGACCGCGCCCGCGACATCGTGCTCAGCCGGTCGGCCGGGATCGATGCCGCGGTTGCGGCATCGGGCGTGCGACGCGCTGATCGCGCCGATGTCGGCCGCGGCGAAATGCACCGGCAAGGCGGGAGCTCCTGTGCTCGCCATTCCGGCGGGGCTCGACGGCGTCGGCAGCCCGTTCGGTATCACGCTCTACGCGCCGCGAGGACATGACCGGAGGCTGCTCGACGTTGGGGCGGCGATCGCTGCCATCGTCGGCGATCGCCGCCTGCCGACGCTCTGATCGCGTCACGAGGCCAATTGCGTGCGCGCGTGGGCGGCGATCTGGGATGCGTTCGCGATCCAGACGCCGTCGCGCCTGCGGATGTCGGCCAAGACGTCCTCGAGAGTAGCCGATCCGGTGCGGATGGCCGATCAGCCAGGGATGCAGATTCAGAATGAGGTGCCTGCCAGTTTTCGCGCCGTCGGCAAGAAGCTGATCGAGGGCATCGGCGATGGCTTGACGCCAGCGCTCGGCGCTGACGCGTCGGTGCCACATCGTGACCACGTCGTCGAGCTCCAGCGCCATCGCGAGCGAGACGAGCGGCTTTGGACGCGTATGCATGAGAAACGGCTGCTCGTCGTTCGGCCAATCGAGCGCATATTCGATGCCCAGCTCGGCCAGAAGCGCCGGGGTCCGTTCCGATTGACCGTATTCCGGGCCATGCCAGCCGACCGGCCGCACACCCGCTGACGCGCTCCAGCGTGTCGAGCGCCGATGCGATGTACGCACGCTCGTCAGCCTCGGTCATGTGGCTGGAGATCACATGGGTCACGGCGTGGCCGTGGCCGGCAATCTCGATGCCGTGCTTTTGAAGCTGTGCGAGCACGTAGGGGTAGCGCGTGGCGGCGCCGGCATCGATCGCCGCCGTGGCCGGCATCGCGAAGCGTTGCAAGGCCTCGATGACGCGGAAGACGCCGACGCGGTTGCCGTAGTCGCGCTGGCTGAACGCGCGGAAATCAGGGTAGGGCGCGCGTCCGAAGCCGCCGGGCACGTTGGCCGGGATGAAATGGTCCGCCGCCGGCTGCATCTCGTAGTACTCGACGCTGACAACCACCCCGACGGCGACACGGGCTGCGTCGGGCCAGCGCAGCGGTGGACGTCGTGTGATCGAGGACGTGTCGTGCGGTGGCCGGTCGTGCAGGCGGACGTCCGCGCTCATCGCCCGGCTTCCTTGAAGGCCGCGATCCGGGCCTGCACCGCGTCATAGTTCTCTGCGAGGTAGTGCTCGGCGATCTGCCGGCCGGTCGCGAACCAGACGTCTGGGAACGATTTGAGGTAGGCCAGCGCGAGGTCGAAATACCGGGTCCGCTGCGGCTGGCCGATCACATGGGGATGAACCGCAAGGCACATGACGCGTCCGCTCTGCGCGCCTTCGGCGTAGAGGCGGTCGAACTGACGCTTCACCATGCTCAGAAACTGGTCGCCTTCGAACGCCGTCGAAAGGATCGGGACATCGTTCATCTCGACCGAATACGGCATGGAGATCAGTCGGCCCTGGCGCACCCGGATCGGAAACGGCTGATCGTCGTGGAACAGATCGGCGTAGTAGAGGAAACCCGCTTCCGCGAGCAGGTCCGGCGTGCTTTCGGTCGCCGCCTGCGGACCTGGGCCTCCCATGCCGGCCATGGTCATGCCGGTGCAATCCCGCACCATCTTCAGCATTTCGGCGTAGTGCGCGCGCTCTTCGTCCTCGCTGTGCCCACAGATGAAGCGGGTGTTGGTCATGCCATGGCCGAGCAGGTCCCATCGCCGCTGCACGATGGCGTCGCAGATGTCCGGATAGCGACGCAGAGCCGCGACGTTGAGCACCGCCGTGCAAGGGATGGCGTGCTTGTCGAGCACGTCCAGCATCCGCCAGAAGCCGACGCGAGGCCCGAACTCCTGGCGGCCGTACATCATCACGTCGGGTGCCATTCGGGACCAGGCGTTGATCCATGGATCGGCGGGAGAGTTCAGCTCGTAGAACAGAACGTTCGGGCAAAGCCAGATCGCGATGCGCGCACCACCCGGCCAGACCAGCGGCGGCCGCTCGGTGATCGGCAGATAGTCGATCCAGCTCTGGTCGTCGTCGGTCCGGGTGCGGCGCGTCACCGGCGGTTGCGGCCGATAGCTGTATTGCAGCATGTCCGAAATCCCTTGGCGACGATGTCGCACGAACCGTTGGTTGAGGACACCGCGCGGCGTCCTCGATATCATGCCGCGGTTTCGCCGCCGAGACCAAGCGCATATGCAAGGAGCGCGTCAAGATGAGCGTTGCAGGTCGTGATGTCGCCGGGAAGGTCGTCCTGATCTCCGGGGCGAGCGGGGGCATCGGACGCGAATTGGTGCGCGCATTCCTTGAAGCGGGCGCGGCAGAGATCATCGCGGCTTCGCGCAAGCCCCTCGATCAAATCGAGCCGCGCGTTCGCGCCCATGCTCTCGACGTGACCGACGTGGCTTCAGTCGCTGCCGGTGCGAAGGCCTTTGCCGAGCGGGTCGATATCCTGGTCAATTGCGCGGGCGCCAACGCCAACGGTCGCGTCTTCCTGCCGCCGAACCTCGATGGCGCGCGCGAGGAAATGGAGGTCAATTATTTTGGCCTGCTTAACGTGGTCCGCGCGTTCGCTCCGGCGATGCAAGCGCGGCGCCAGGGCGTGATCGTGAACATGCTGTCGATGGTGAGCCTGGTGAACATCCCGCGCATGGCGACGTACAGCGCCAGCAAGGCTGCGGCGTTCTCGTTGACCCAGGCGATACGCGCCGAGCTGATGCCTTATGGCATCCATGTCTGCACCATGCTGCCGAGCGCAACGGACACACCGATGTCGGCACACCTGACCGTACCGAAGCTCAAGCCGGCCACGGTTGCGGACGCGGTCATCGCAGCCATTCGCGACGGGGTCGAAGACGCGCACGAGGGCCTGATCCACCACGAGGTGTACGACGCGCTCCGCACCGACCCGAAATCGGTCGAGCGGCAAATGGCGGCCAAGCTTGGCCACACGAGCTGATGCACATGAAATCCGAGAGACCAGGAATGCTGAAGAATCCGATTGCTGCGCTGGCGTTCGTCCTGCTTGCGGTGGTGCCTGCCGCGGCGCAAGACGCGGCCGCGGATTATCCCAACAAGCCAGTTCGCATCATTGTGACCGTGCCTCCCGGCGGTGCAGTCGATACCGTGACCCGCATGACGGCTGAAGAGCTTCGCAAGAAGCTCGGCCAGCCGTTCATCGTCGAGAATCGCGGCGCAGGCGCCGGCGTGGTCGCGGCGGAGGCCGTGCTGGGCTCGCCGCCGGATGGCTACACCCTGATGGCCTCGCAGCCCGCGCCCATCACGGTCATCAAACTGCTGTTCAACAACGTCAACTTCGACCCGTCGGTGTTCGAGCCGGTGGTGCTGATGTCGAGGATTCCGAACGTGCTTCTGGTCAAGAACGACTTCCCGGCCAATACCGCTCAGGAGTTCCTGGCTTACGTCAGGCAGAATCCCGGAAAGGTCAATTTCGCCTCGCAGGGAGTCGGGACGACGACCCATCTGACCGCCGAATTGTTCATGACCCTCACCCGCACCAAGATGGTGCACGTGCCCTATCGTGGCACGGCGCCGGCGCTCAACGATCTGGTCGCCGGGCACGTCGACATCACCTTCATGGAGTTCTCCAGCGCGATCCAGCTCCACAACAACGGCCGAGCGAGGATCATCGCGCTTGCGTCGACCGAGCGGTTGCCTGCGCTGCCGGAAATCCCGACGTTTGCCGAGATCGGCGTCGCCAATTTCACGTCCGACACCTGGAACGCGCTGTCCGCGCCACCAAAGACGCCGCCAGCCATCATCGCCAAGCTCAACAGCGCCGCCAACGAGGGGCTGAAATCCGAGGAGATCCGGGAGCGCTTCCGAGCGCTGAATCTCACGCCGGCCGGCGGCAGCGCCGCGGCGATGGGACAGTTTGTGCGCAGCGAGACGGCCCGCTGGAGCGAGGTGATCACCCAGGCCGGCGTCAAACCGCAATAGTGGCCGGTCGGGCGCTTGCGTCCGCCTATTGGAGTGTGATCCCCGCCGCCTTGATCACAGCGCTCCAACGTTCCGATTCTTGCTTGACGTAGGCGGCCATGCCGGCACGCGAACCGCCGGTCACTTCGCCAGTGGCCCGTTCAAACGCACCCGCCACCTCAGGATGGCGGAGCACTTCGTTGACGTCGGCATTGATCTTCTCAAGGATTTCGCTCGGCGTGTTGGGTGGCGCGACCATGGAGTTCCAGGTCTCTGACTGGAATCCAGGCAGGCTTTCGGCGACGGTCGGCGCGTTCGGCAGGCGTGAGAGGCGGCCAGGCGACGCAACCGCAATGAGCTTCAGCTTTTCCGATTCCACGAGCGGCAGCGACGAACCGAGATTGTCGAACATCATGTCGACGTTTCCGCTGACCAGGTCGGTGAGCGCGGGGGCGGATCCCCTGTAGGGCACATGGCGAAGCTTGACGCCGGCGGCCATCTGGAAGAGCTCGGCGGTGAGATGCGACGAGGAGCCGTTGCCTTGATTTGCGATCGTGAGCCCGTCGGGCCTTGCCTTGGCCGATCCGATCACATCGGCCACGGTCTTCGCCGTGGACTGGCTGCCGACGACCAGCGCGTTGGACAGTTTGACGATCAGGGATACCGGTTCGAACTTGGACGGATCGAACCGCATGTTCGCGAACAGATATTGGTTGATCACCAGCGGCGATTGCGGCGTAACCAACAAGGTGTATCCGTTCGGTTCCGCGCGGAAGACGGACTCGGCGCCGACGTTGCCGCCGGCTCCCGCCTTGTTTTCGATGACGACGGTTTGGTTCCACTTGCGCGCCAGCGCCTGTCCGATGATCCGGCCGGTCAGGTCGGCGGTTCCGCCCGCAGGAAACGGCACGACGATGGTGACCGGCCGATTGGGGAACTGATCGGCGCTACCCTGCGCGCTGCCTGGAGCGGTCAGTCCGGCAAGCATGATCGCCGCCAACGCAATCGGGCCGAACCATCGTGGCAGGTTGTGTCTGGGCCGGCTTTCGATCGGGGTCATTCGTCATCTCCTGGTCTGCCGTCAATGCCGCTGTCAGCACCCGTTCGGTTGGGCGATCGCGTCCTAGTCGAACCCATAAAGCCGCGCCGGATTGTCGACCAACAGCTTTTGGCGAACGGACGGGTCTTGGGCGATCAACGGGACGAGATCGACAAGCGCGACATTGTCTGGCGGCATCTTCAGCATGGGGTGAGGAAAGTCTGTTCCCCATACGACCCGCTCGGGAGCGCGCTCCACGACGGCGCGCGCGAACGGCACCGCGTCATGATAGGGCGAGCCTTGTGCCGTGATGCGGTCGGCGCCGGAAACCTTCACCCAGCAATTCGGACGCTCCTGAAGCTTCAGCAAGGCCTTGAACGGAGGCTGATCAATTCCGTCGGCGACCGGCGTTCGCCCCATGTGGTCGATCACGATGGGGATTTCGATCGAGCGTATGAAGTCGTCAAACTCGATCAGCCCGGATGCGTCGAAGTGCAGTTGAACGTGCCAGCCGAGTTCGCCGGCGCGACTCACCACCCGGCGGGCGATCGTCAGATCGGGCGCGCCGCCGAGATGCCGAAGGAAATTCAACCGGACGCCGCGGACACCCACCGCCGCCATGTCGGCAAGCTCGGCATCGCGCTCATCGCCGCTCAACAGTGCGACGCCGCGGTAACGGCCTTGCCCCCAAGCGAGCGCATCCAGCATCGCGCGGTTGTCCGTGCCATGGCAGGTCGGCTGCACCAGCACCGATCGGTCGATCCCGAGGTCGCGGTGCAGCGCAGCGAGATCCTCTTTTGGAACATCCTTGGGGCTGTAGCGGCTGTCGGTAACGTAAGGAAATCGGTTTGCCGGGCCGAAGATATGGACGTGTGCGTCGCATGCGCTGGCCGGCATTCTGAAGGTCGGGCTTCCGGTCGACATACTCGCTGTTGAATCGCCGGTCTGAATCGTGCTGCTCCGATTTCAAGATCGTCTCCCGCGCTCCGCTCGGAGCTGTCGGTCGTCAACGGTGCGACGCCAGACGACAGAACATCCGCTTCGTTGTCGATATTATTTGCCACTTGCAACGATTACAATCCGCAAATACCCTCGGTGAAAAGCGATTATTTTCGCCACCAGGCGGTGCATCCGTTTGGTCTATAGGAGCTGACGATGAACCAGGCATCGCGCGCGGATCGGGAGGCAGGCTCAGGCGTACCGGCATTTGTTTGGCCCCACGAAGATACGATGCGGGTGCCGTATCAGGTTTACACCGACCCTGATCTGTACGCGCTCGAGCAGCAGCGGCTGTTCCAGGGACCGACTTGGAATTTCCTCTGCCTCGAAGCGGAAATTCCGAATGGCGGAGATTACAAGGCCACCCACGTGGGCGATGCGCCGGTGGTCGCGGTCCGCAAGAAGGACGGCAGCATCAGCGCGGTGCTTAATCGCTGTGCGCATAAGGGCTCGGTGCTTTGCTTCAAGCCGCACGGCAACATCAGCGAATTCAACTGCGTCTATCACAACTGGGTCTATGACCTCGACGGCAAGCTGCAGGGCGTTGCGTTCCGCCGTGGCGTGGGCGGCAAGGGCGGCGTCGGTCCCGATTTCGACGACAGCCGTCATAACCTGCAGCGGTTGCGCGTCGAGACCTATGGCGGAATGGTTTTCGGGACCTTCAGCGACAAGACGCCGCCGTTCCACAGCTATCTCGGCGACGAGCTGCTCGCAAACATCGACCGAGTCTTCATCAAGCCGCTGAAGGTGCTGGGCTATCACAGCCAGGTTCTGCCCAACAATTGGAAGCTCTACGCCGAGAACAACAAGGACTCCTATCACGCCAGCCTGCTGCACGTGTTTCACAACACCTTCGGCGTGGTGCGTCCCAACATGGGCGGCGGCGTCAAGATCAGCCCGAATGGCTGGCATCATCTGAGCTATACCGAGCGGACGGCGGTGAATGACGATCCCACCGGCTCGGGAGAAGGTTCGATCGCTGAAGGAGCAATACTCGCTCGAAGACCCCTCGGTGATGGAGCACAGGCTCGAACTGGGCGATCACGTCACCAATGCGATCCAGACGATCTTTCCGACGCTCGTCGTCCAGCAGATCCTGAACGCGCTGGCGGTGCGCCAACTGATCCCGCGCGGACCGGAAAAGAGCGAACTGCTCTGGACGGTTCTGGGCTTCGAGGGCGACGACGAGGACATCCTGCAGGTGCGCCTCAAGGCCAACAACCTCGTCGGACCGGCGGGTTTCATCTCCATGGAAGACGGCTGCGTCGGTGGATTCGTCCAACGCACGGCCAAGGCCGATCCGACCGCCGAGACCATCATGCCGATGGGCGGGCGCGGCATCGAGCCGAGCCAGGGGTCCCGGGTCACGGAAGCTGCGGTTCGCGGCTTCTGGAAGGGATGGCGTGAGTGCATGGGGATCTGACGATGCCGACAGCGAGCCCGCCGCGGTCCGACGACTTGCTCCTGCGTCTGCGGATCGAGGCGTTCATGGCCGACTATGTGCATTGCCTCGACACCGACCAGCTCGAGGCCTGGCCGGATTTCTTCACTGAAGATGCCCGTTACCGGGTGTGCACGCGCGAGAACCACGACCGGGGCCTGCCGCTCAGTGTGATGTCATGCAGCGGACGCGGCATGTTTCGCGACCGCATCTCCGCGCTGCGCACGGCCAATGTCTTCGAGCCCCACGTCTACTGCCACGTGATCGGCGCCCTTCGCATTCTCGGTTCCAGTCCCGGGCGGGTGCAGACGGAAAGCAACTTCCAGGTGGTTCGGACCATGGTCGACGGGGCGATGTCGATCTTCGCCTGTGGCCGCTCCCTCGATACGGTCTCCATCCAAGGCGAAGCGCTCAAGCTCAGCGAGAGAATCGTCGTTCTCGATTCCCGGCAGATCGACACGCTGCTGGTGATCCCGTTGTGAACGGATGCGAGCGCCGCGCGTCAGCTCAATCACGCACGTCGAGAGTTCGATGAAATCAGATCAAAAGCCGTTGAGTCTGGCCGAGCTGGTTCACCCCAAGCACACCTGCATCGCGATTCACGACATGCAGAACGACTTCTGCACGGAAGGTGGAACGATCTATCGGCGTGCGGCGAAGCACCCGAGATCATCGCTGCGGCGGTCCGCGAGGTCGCCAGCCTCGTCAAAACGGCCCGGAGCTTCAACGTCAAGATCGTATACTTTCAGCAATTTCATCTGCCGAATGCCGCTGATATTCCGGCATCGCACGTGCAGCATCTCGTCAGCAGCGGTCTTGCCGTGCAGGTCGAAGATATCCCGTGCATTCGGGGCACATGGGGACACCGGGTCGTCGACGCATTGACGCCGCAGCCAAACGACATCGTCATCGACAAGGCATCGTTCAACGACATCCATGGTTCCATCGTCGATAAGGTGTTGCGGATCCAGGGCATCGAAACTGTGCTGCTGACTGGGGTCTCAAGTCATGCCGGTGTTCTCGGCACCTATTTTGGCCTGCTCGATTGCGGCTACCACTTCTATCTGCCGCGCGAGTGCGTGGCCGGCTACGTCCCGGAGCTGCACGAGGCGGCCATGAAGATCATGGGGCCCCATGTGACCGGCGTGGCCGAGATCGTCGACGCGTGGAACGCCGGCGGCGGCCCGCTGTGATCGGAGCCAATCTCTGATGTCCGGGAAACGGTCCGCCGCCAGCCGTGCGCTCGACGAGCGGACGACCTACCGTTTCTCGATCCTGGCCTCACGGCAGACGCGATGTCTGTCGGCGATGTACCTCCAGAAGTTCGGCCTCTCGGTCAGTCAATGGAAGGTTCTTCCGATCCTGGGCTATCACGGACCGATGTCCGCAAAAGAGGTCGGTGAACGCACCAGCCTCGAGCCGGAGAAGGTGACGCGGGCGGTCGATCAACTGGTCACACGGGGCTTTGTGACCAGGCGTTCTGACCCTAGGGACCGGCGCCGCGTGATTCTCTCGCTGGCGGCCAAGGGCACGCAGGTCTTCAAGGAGAGCGAGCAACTTCGCGGCATTATCGAGGCAAAGTTCCTCGACGCCCTGCAGCTTAAGGAGAGGGCGCTCTTCCATCGGCTGCTCGACAAGCTTGAGCGCCGGGCTGCCATCATGTTCGATGGCAGACATTCTTGGCGGAAGATCATCGGCGAACGCGATTTCTCGCATGACGGTCCGGCCGCCGGAAAGCGTAGCCGGCGACCGAAGGCGGCGGCATAGAGCGGACGCTACACGCTCTGGATGAACGAGCGCTGGCCGGCTGCGAGGTGGACCTCGGCAACCGGATTGCGCCCCGCGGTCCAGCTCGGCGTGCGGCGGAACACCTCCATGTCGTGCCCGGGCACGATCCGATCCAGGTGACCTTCGCCTACGACTCCGCGAAGACTCCTGTAGGTGTCGAGCAGGTTCCAGCAATTGCCCTGGTGATAGCCCGGTGGCCACATTCGTTCGAGATTTGCGTAGCAGGCGACGGCATCTCCGGCGACGACATGCGGACCGGCAGGCGTGGCGACTTCGATCCACTGTGAGCCGAACGTATGTGTATCCGCCGCGAGATGCAGCTTGATGCCGGGACAAACTTCGTGCGTGCCATCGATGAATATCACGCGCCCGTCGGCGATGGCCCGGTCGAAGCGGTCAATATCGTCGAGGTTCAAGGATGACAGGATCCAATTCGTCTTGTCCTGCGGCTGGTCCGGCAACGTCTTGAGCGCCTGTTTCCAGCCGTCGTACTCGGAACGTTGCAGAAGAAATGTCGCATTCTTGAATGCGCCGATGTTGCCCACATGATCGAAGTGCAGATGAGTGAGCAGAACCGTCTTGATGTCGTTCGGCTCCAGCTCGACCTTCGCCAGAATTTCCGCGGGCGTCTCGAAGTCCGCGAACTGCCGCCCGGTCATGGAGCGGCCGGACGCGAATCCAGTATCCACCAGCAACACCGTGCGTTGAGCTACCGCGGCCGGCGCCGCGATGACCGAGTAGATCATCGGAATCTGCAACAGGCCTTGATTGCTTCCCACCGGCGCACCCTCGACGAAGTCACGAGGAACCTGACCCTTGGCGTAGCAGAAGCTCCAGATGGAGAAGTCGAGGGTCTGTTCAGGGCGCGTCATCGATGCCTCCTGACTTTGGCGCGACTGTATCGGCGCGATTCCGATTTGAGCGACTGGTGTCGCATCGATGCCGCAACGAATGATGATCATACTTTGCAATTGACGAGCGCAGCGACAAGACCGTAGCCTTGACACGGAAATCGTCCAAGTTCGCCGTGATCGATGAGGGGGAAGGCATGTCCAGTACCTGGCAAGTGAGGCGATCGATGGTTGCGGCCCTGCTGGCGACAGCTTTCGCTGTGCCGGCTAACGCCGACGTCGCGATCGGTGTGCTCATCCCGTCATCGGGCAAGGGCGCTTCCTACGGCCAGCAGCAACAGAATTCGATCAACATGTTCATGGAGAAGTTCTCCGACCTGGGCGGTACAGCGGGCAAGCTCAAGCTCGTCATTTATGATACGCGCGGTGAAAACACCGACGCCATCAACCTGTCGCGCAAGCTGATCGACTCCGATAAGGTCCTGGCGATCATCGGACCGCAGTTCAGCGCCGAGGCCGAGGTGGCGTTTCCGCTGGCAGTGCGCGGCGAAACCGCGATGATCACGCCGATGGCCGCAAAGGCGGGGATCGCCACCGCAAACCGGCCGTGGGCGTTCCGTTTCGCCTTGACGACCGAGAACGTCTATCGGCCGCTGCTCGATGCATGGCTGAAGAAAAATCCCGTCAAGAAGGTCGTGATCTTCATGGACGCCAAGGATGCGGTGTCCAGCTTCGACGGCAAGACCGTGTTCCCCGCCTTGCTGAAGCAGCGCGGCATTGAGGTCCTGGATACCGTTTCCTTCCAGACCGGCGACATCGATTACTCGGGGCAAGTGACGCGCGCCAAGGCCCTCAACCCTGACGGCATCGTGGTGTCGGCGCTCTACAACGAGGCCGGCCACGCGGTCAGCGAAATCCGCAAGCAGGGCATGAGACAGCCGATCGTCGCCGGCGTCGGCGTCAACGATCCTCGCTTCATCCAGATCGGCGGCACCGCCACCGAAGGCGTTTATGCCGCGTCTGACTTTTTCGCCGAGAACCCGAAGCCGAGCGTCGCCGCTTGGGTGGCCGACTACGAGAAGCGGTACAACCAGAAGCCCAGCAACGCGTCGGGGCAAATGTACGATACGCTTTATCTGATGCGTGAGTGCATCAAGAGCACCGGCATTTCCGGCAGCGACGTGAGTGGCGATCGCGTCAAGCTGCGCGATTGCTGGACAAACATGAAAGACATTGAAGCTCCGCTCATGGGTGCGACCAGCATCGACAAGAACGGCGACGGAACTCGCATTCCCACCGTGCTCGAGGTCAAGGGACCCAACTTCGTCGTAGCGCGATGAGGATACCGACGGCCAAAGCGCCGCCGTAGCCGGACAGTGTCCGGATGCTTCTGCAACAGCTCGCAAACGGGGTGATGCTCGGCAGCACCTACGCGCTGGTGGCTATCGGCTACACGCTGGTCTTCGGGGTGCTCCGGCTGCTGCATCTCGCCCATGGCGAGGTGTTCATGGTGGGGGCGTTCGCCGGGCTCCAGATCGTTCTGCTGTGGCAGTTCGGGCCGATGGTCGCTGCTGTTCGGCGGTCTGGTCGTCGCGGCGGTCGTCGGCATGCTCCTCGAGCTCGTCGCATTTCGGCCGATCCGGAGGCGCGGCAACTCGCACCTCGCGCCGATCGTGAGCACGATCGGCGCGGGTCTCGTGCTCCAGGAGTTGATGACCAAGTACTTCGGCGCGGAGCAGGTCCCGTTTCCGTCAGACTTGCACAAGCAGATCTATGATTTGGGCTTCATTACGGTGAGCGGCTCGCAACTCTTCATTGTGAGCGCTGCCGCCGTCTCCATGGTGGCGTTGCATCAGTTCGTGGCCAGGACGCGCTATGGCATGGCCATGCGGGCCACGTCGGAGAACATCCAGGTCGCGAGCATTCTCGGCATCAACGTCGATACGGTGATTCTGGTGACCTTCGGCGTGGCGTCCGCGCTGGGCGGCATCGCCGGAGTGCTGGTCGGGCTGAACTTCAACGCCATCTCGCCATTCATGGGCTTCGACATGGGGATCAAGGGAATGGCGGTCATGTTGATCGGCGGGCTCGGCAGCATCTACGGCGCGATGGTCGGCGGCATGATCCTCGGCATCGTCGAGGTGCTGAGCGTCGCATATCTCGAATCATCCCTGCGCGATGCGTTCGCCTTCGGGTTCATGATCCTGATCCTGATCGTCCGACCCAGCGGGCTGTTCTCGACCGGCATCAGGATGGAACGCTGACGATGCTCGGAGGCTACTGGGAGTCGGTCGCGATCTTCATGGGCATCAATTGCCTCATGGGGATCAGCCTTTACATCCCGATGACAGCAGGACTGATCTCGCTCGGCCAAGGTGGCTTCATGGCCATCGGCGCTTATGTCTGCGTGCTGCTGACCAAATCCGACATTCCGTTCGCGCTGGCGCTTGCCGTGGGCGGTGGAGCGGCCGCGATTGCTGGCCTGATCGTGGGGGCGCCGGCGCTGCGCATTCGCGGCATCTACGTCATGATCCTGACGCTTGGTTTCGGCGAAATCGTTCGGGTGTTCTTCGGCAATTTCGAGCCGACCGGCGGCGCGTCGGGAATGGGCGGCATCCGCCCGCTCACGGAGCTGTGGCAGGTGTTGGCCGTAACGGGTGTTGCGCTGCTGGTGGTATGGCGCATCCGGCACGTCAGGTTCGGCCGCGCCATGGTGGCGATCCACGAAGATGATGTGGCTGCCGAAGCCATGGGCATCAACTTGACGCGTACCAAGCTGCTTTCGTTCACGCTCGGCGCGTTGATCGCCGGCGTCGCCGGCGGCCTCTACGCCCACCAGGCCCTCTTCATCGATGCCCACCAGTTCGATTTCATGCGGTCGGCCACCGCGTTCCTGTATGTGATCCTGGGCGGAATGGCCAATCCGTTTGGCCCGGTCGTCGGCGCGGCGATCGTCACGCTGCTGCCGGAGCTGCTGCGCGTGGTGCAGGATTGGCGTATGACCGTATTCGGCACGTTGCTCGTGGTGATGGCAATCTGGCGGCCGGACGGTCTGCTCCCCAACCTCCGATCGCGAGCCAAATGACGCCGCTGCTTCACGTCGAAGGCGTGAGCCGCCGCTTCGGCGGGTATCTCGCATTGAACAATGTCTCCTGCGACGTTAAGGCGCGACAGGTCCATGCGCTGATCGGACCGAACGGCGCCGGCAAGACCACGCTGTTCAACATCATCAGCGGGGCGCTGAAGCCGACCGCCGGCGAGGTCGCATTCGAAGGCAGGAGATACACCGGGCTCCGACCGGATCGCGTGCTCAAGATGGGGATCGCACGGAATTTCCAGCTCGTCCGGCTTGTCCGCGGGCTTTCCGTCGTCGAGAACGTCATGATCGGCTGCCATGCGCGCATCGATCGCAGGTTGCTCGGCAACACGGCGGAATTTCTTGGGCTGGGCGGCGCGGAGGCGGCCGCGCGGAGCAAGGCGCGGGAAATGCTCGACCTGGTCGGCATGTCCGCGAGGCTCCATATGCAACCGGCGGAGCTGACGCTCGTCGATCAGCGACGGCTCGAAATCGCCCGCGCGCTCGCCAGCGAACCACGTCTGCTGCTGCTCGACGAGCCCGCGGCCGGCATGAATCCCGCCGAGCTCGATCAGTTGAGCGCCCTAATCGGACAGATACGCGAGCTCGGCATCACGATCCTGCTTGTGGAACATCATATCCGCCTGATCATGGCTATCTCCGACACCGTCACCGTGCTGAGCGCGGGCAACGTGATAGCAAGCGGGCACCCGGCGGCGATCCAGCGCGATCCTGCCGTGATCTCGGCGTATCTGGGGCAAAGCGATGAGCCTGCTGTCGGTCCGTAACGTCAGGGTCGCCTACGGAAAGGTGGTGGCGCTGCACGGCGTTTCGTTGAACGTCGAGAGCGGTGAGCTCGTGAGCCTCGTAGGCGCCAATGGAGCCGGCAAGAGCACGCTCATGAAGGTCATCATGGGTCTGGTGCCGGCGGCTGGGGGCGAGGTGGAGTTCGAAGGTGGATCGCTGCTTGGCCAGCCAACCCACGATATCGTGCGCCGTGGTATCGGCTATGTTCCCGAAGGCCGCGGCACGCTCAGGGAGCTGAGTGTGCGCGAGAACCTAAGGCTCGGAGCATTCTCACGCCGGTGGGATGACGAGGCGCGCGCCGATCTCGACCGGGTGCTTGACCGGTTCCCGGTCCTGGCGGAGCGCATCAATCAGATGGCGGGCACGTTGTCGGGCGGGGAGCAGCAGATGCTGGTCATCGCCCGGGCGCTCATGTCGCGTCCCCGCCTCATGCTGCTCGACGAGCCTTCGCTCGGCCTTGCCCCGATGATCGCGGCGCGCATCTTCGAGATCGTCTGCACGCTCAATGAGCAAGGCGTCGCCGTTCTGCTCGTCGAGCAGAACGCTCGTGCGGCCTTAAAGCTCGCGAAGCGGGGCTACGTGCTGGAGCTGGGCCGTGTCGTGGTGGAAGGCTCGGACCTGTCGGAAAATCAGAAGGTCCGCGAAGCCTATCTTGGCGACCTGATTGCGCCTTAGGCCGACGAGCCCGGCTTCATCCTGACGGCCGGATCCTATTTCTGTTTCAGGTCGAGCTCCGTCACAAGGCTTTGCCACTGCACCGCGCCTTTCCGGATCACATCCGCGAACTCGGCCGGGGTGTCCATTGCTCCCTCGATACCTTGCTGCGCGAACCGCTCCTTCACCGACGAATCTTGCATGCTTGCGGTGACCGCTGCATTCAACCGCGAAACGACGTCGGCTGGTGTTCCGGCAGGGGCGACGATGCCGAACCAGAAGACTACATCGACGTCGGGCAGGCCCTGCTCGGCGAAGGTCGGGACCGCAGCCATCATCGGCGCAGCCGCCAGCGAGCCCAGCCGCTTGCTGCCAGTAACGGCAATGGCTCGCGCCTTGTCGGCCTGGAGCGAGCTGATCGGCCCCGGCATGCTGTCGAAGATGAGATCGACCACATCCGTTTGCAGAGCGGTCCAGGACTGGGCGCCGCCCGGGTACGGAATGTGAGTCAGGTTGATCTTTGCGACGTGCTTCAGCAGTTCGGTCGACAGGTGATGCAGGCTGCCGATGCCGGACGAGCCGTAGTTCAGCTTACCGGGGTTGGCTTTGGCGTAGGCGATGAACTCCTGGAGATTGTGAATCGGCAGGCCGGAGCGAACCGAAAGGATGAAGGGGCCTCTGGCGACCTGGATCACCGGCGCGAACGCCTGCACTGGATCGTAGGGCGTGTCCTTGGCGATCGCCGGTGCAATCAGCACCGAGCTCGTGCTCCCGAACATGATTGTGTAGCCGTCCGGCTCGGAGCGGGCGAGGGCGCGGCCACCGATCGCGCCGCCGGCGCCCGGTCGGTTCTCGATCACGACAGACTGCCCCAGGTTGGCCGCCATCTTTGTTCCGATCAGACGGGCGTACACATCCGGTCCGCTGCCGGCAGGGAAGGGCACCAGCATGGTGATGGTTCGACTGGGATAGCTCTGTCCCGAAGCGGAAAGCGGAACGATGCTGAACACCGCCGCCAGCAGAATTCCAAGTCGAACGCGCATTCGATTCTCCGTTCCCAGATTTTTATCGGCGGCGAGCTAGCGCACGTCGGCTTGATAGGTGACCCCCGCGTCTTTCCTCGCTTCGGTTGGCAGGTGCTTTTCCTTGCCTTGCGGGCCGAGAGCCGAGTGCCCGCCGTCCACGCGCAGGCAGCTTCCGGTGATGAACCCAGCGTGCTCCGAGCAAAGGAACAGCACCGCATCGGCCACCTCCTCGAGAGTGCCGAGACGGCCGATCATGTGAAGACGATTCGACATCGTAGCGTAGCGCTCCTTCGTTTCTTGCAGGCGCGGTCTTGTGCCACGGCTTTTCAGTCCATCCCGGCATGACCGCGTTCACCCGAATCTTGTCGGGTGCGAGATCGAGCGCCTGGCTTCGCGTTACTTGCTCGATCGCTGCCTTGGTTGCGGGATAGATCCAGCGGCCGGTCAGTCCGACGTGCGCGCTCTCGCTGGTGAAATAAGTGATCGACGGCCATGCGGATCGCTTCAGGTGATCGTGCGCGCGCCTCGTCAGCATGACGTGACCGAACAGGTTGGTGTCGAATCCGTTCTGCCACATCGCACGGTCGGAATCGGCGCCCTTGTCGGCATAAGTGGCCGCCGCGTTTATCAGGAAATCGATGCCGCCGAATGTCGATGCGGTTGTATCCACGATTCGGTCGATGTCGGCGTCCCGGCGAAGATCGCCCGACACGAATAGACACTGCGAACCGATCTGCTGCTGCAGCTTTTGGCCCTCCTCATCCTGGATGTCGACGAATGCAACCTTCGCGCCCGCCGCCTCGAATGCCAGCACGAGACCCGCGCCGATGCCACTCGCGCCTCCAGTAATCAGCGCAACACGATCCCTGATGCCCTTCATGGACGCTCCGCTAGACGATGATCGACAGCTTGCCGTGCGGACGCAGTGCGCCCATCTTGAGGATAGTGCGCTTTTCCTTGATGCGGATGGCGCCGTTCGGCCCCAGCAGGAGATATTCGTGCCGGCCGAAGTAAGTGTCCGTGACGCCCTGGCTGGTGCGATAGGTCACAAAGCTGCTGCGGACCTTGGTCGTATCCTCTTCCGTGCCGACGATCTGGACGTTCGAGATCATGCGCTGAGTGATGGAATGGGGATATTCGGCATGTGCGCTTTTCTTGCCGAGCCGCTTCACCCGCTCGGTCAGATGATGCTCGTCGTCCGCGATCAGAAACAGCGTAGAATCCGGTGACGCATAGGGATCGCCGGCCATATTCGGAACGAGATAACGGCAATCGGGAGCGAAAAGCTCTCGCCACTCTGTCAGCCTCCAGTCGTCAAGGAGGGCTGCTTCGTTGATCAGAAACTCCTCGACCTCCGTTCGCGTGAGCGTCTCGGGCTTTTGCATAGATTGCCTTCTCCCCTTGGAGGCACGCCTGCCAGCCCCGCCAGAATGCGCGTTGCGGCAACTCATCCTTCGTCTCGCCGACGCTGTCGTCGCCTGAGGCGTCGAATCCTTTCGACAGATCATTCCAGGGCGCTTCCGCAGCAGCGGCCGCCGCGCGCTGGCAGGACTCCAGCGCTTCGATGTCGTCGGGGGTAGCGAAGCCGCCCGGTCCCAGGAACTCCAGGAAGTTGGTCAAGCGGCGGGCCAGCGCCGGCCTGCCGATTTCCTCGACCGGCGCCAACGACCAGGCACTGACCTCCATGTAGTCATGGCGCCGTTGGCTGAAATGTGCGGATCGTCACGGACATGATGTCGTTCAGGACAAGATTCGGGAAAATCAGAAGATTGCGCGCGCACTTCGCCATGCGGTAGGCGCGCTCCTCGCCGTGCTTCTGGATCAAGCGCTCATAGATGCCATCGATCTCCGCCTTCGCCTCCTCGCCCCAGAGCGAGATCCACTGGGCGATCGGGCGCCCGTACGTGGCGCGTCGCTCGATCACGGAGTGGCCGCGGCCTAGGTCGAGCGCTTTGCCTTCCATCTTTCCGCGAACCATCTTCCCGCCAGAATTGGTGCTGACGAGATCGAGATACGTCGGGTGCAGCGTCTCGACGTGCAGGATGTCGGTGCTGTTCTCGGCGAGTAGCTTCCAATTGGCGCGCGCGCTGTATTCCTGGATGCCTCCGACCACGTGCATGCCCTGCTCGGCGGGATCGACGATCACGTCGATGTAGTCGCGCGCCTTGCCAAGATAGTCGACCAAACTGACGGCATTTCGGTCGAAGTTCAGAAACCAGAAGTCCGCGATATTCCCCAAAGAGCGGTACAGGCACGAGATCGTTTCGCCCGCCGCTATTGAAGTCCTTCGGATAGGTTTCCAGCTCGGTGACGCCGACTGCGCGGCCCGTGTTCTCGAACGTCCAGCCGTGATAGATGCAACTAAAGTGGCGCGCCTTTCCTTCACGAAGGCGGCACACCTGTGCGCCACGGTGGGGGCAGACGTTCAGGAAGCACCTGAACGTGCCGTCGTGGTCACGGAGGAAGATGATGCTGCGTCCGCCGACGTTGCGCGTCACGAATTGGTCGGGCTGAGCAAGTTCCGACGTGTGACCCACAAACAGCCAGCATTTCGAGAAGATCCGATCCATCTCGGTGCGGAAGAGAGCGGGATCAGTGTAGTTGGATCGGGCGACGCTGAAACGGCCGGTTGCAGCTTCGATCCGAATCGCCTCGCTCACACGCCGGCCATCCAACGCGTCCATAAAGGCTCCTCGATTCGGCGGGCCAAACTCAGTGCCCGGCGATGAAACCAACAAATGATCCTGGAATGACTATTTGTAAAATACAACATATACATTTCAGCAATATCAGCGGCACCCGCTACCGCATCACGGCGCGGTGTGACGCCTGCATCCTGGCAGTAATCCGGACTGCCTTCAGCGCCCGCCGAAAATCATTCTTGGCAGGACCAGCGAAATCTCTGGAAATGCAATCAAGACCGCAAGCATGACGATTGTGGCGAAGAAGAATGGCATGACGCCTCTGTAGATCGTCGTCATGGGGATTTCCGGGTGGAGTGAATGCATGAGGAAGAGGATCATGCCAACTGGTGGGCTGATTAGGCCAATTTCGACGACGACCACGATTAGGATGCCGAACCAGATCGGGTCGAAACCCAGGTGGACCACGATCGGGAAAAAAAGCGGGATTGTAATAAGGATCATCGAGAGCTCCTCCATGGCGGTGCCGAGGAGCACGTAGATCACACACATCGCAATGATGACCTGGATGGGATGAGACGAGAAGCGGAGGACGAAATCCCGCAGATCGTCGGGCATCGTCGTGAAATTCACGAAGTTGCCGAACATGATGGCGCCCAAGACGATCACGAACAGCATAGCGCTGGTGCTGACGCTGTCCTCTAGGGTCTTTAGGAAGCTTCGCCACGTCAGGGCGCCGCGCACGAGTGCCAGCAGTAGCGAAATCGACGCGCCCACGCCGGCCGCCTCGGTGGTTGTAAAGGCGCCGGTGTAGATGCCGCCCATGACCAGCGTGAAAAGCGCTATCACTCCCATCACGCCTTGGTAGATGATGGCGAAGGTGGTGACGGCCACCGCGGCGGCGACACCGGCGTATTCGATCGACATGTATCCCGTGGCGACGACGCCGATCAGCACCAGCGTGAGCACGATAAACGGCCCGATGCCACGCAAAGTCACCAATCGCTCGCGCCACGGCACCCGCTCGCCGGGCGGACCGGCTTTGGGATCGCGCCAGGTCATGTAGCGAACTGCGGCGAGGTAGCAGATCAGGCCGACGGCGCCGGGCAGCCAGCCGGCGGCAAAGAGCGCGCCGATGTGCGTCTCCGTCATGATCCCGTAAATCACCATGATGATGGACGGCGGGATGAGGACGTCGAGCGTGCCGCCCGACGCGACCGCGCCGATCGCCAGCGCGTCGGAATAGCCGTACCGTCGCATCGATGGCATGCTTACCTTCGCCATCGTCGCCGTTGTGGCGACCGCCGAGCCACTGATCGCGCCAAACGCACCGCTGGCGATGATCGTCGCCATGGCAAGTCCGCCACGCACATGCCCGATGAATGCGTGGGCTGCGCGATACAGTTCGTCGGCGAGCCCGGCACGGCTTACCAAGTTTCCCATCAGGATGAACAGCGGGATGATCGAGAACGTGTAGGAGAAGCCAGTGTGGTAGAGCACTGTCATTGCCGACGCGATCGCCGTGTTCCAGCCTCGCATGTAAGCGAGGCCGGAACACGCAACCACAAACATTGACAGGCCAATGGGGATGCGCAGCATCGAGAGCACGACCATCGCCCCGAGGCCAACCAGCGTTTCCAGCATGGCTACACCGTCGGACCGCCGGACGGGCCGTGGCGCTGGGGGAGGTGGTCTTCTTCATTGTACGTCGAAAAGCACTTCAGCGCCTGGACGAAGGCGGTCAACAGCACGAACCCGAACATCACGTAGACGACGGGTATGAGGGGGATGTTCAGAGCGATCGTGACATCACCCGTGAGAAGTCATCCGGCTCGCCTTCCGCAGCAAAAGGAGTCCCATGCCTGCAAAGATCGCGATGCAAATCAGGCCCGAGCAGAAGTCGATGATCCGGCTGACTGTGGGAGAGAAAAAGCTGTCGAGAAGATCGATGCAGACGTGCTGATTGTTGATCGAAACCAGAGGAAATCCGGAAAACATCAGCAGCGCGACCAGCAGCTCGGCGAGCTCAAATGAGCCGCGGATCGGGGAATTGAATATGTAGCGCATGACGACGTCGGCAGCCGTCAGAAGCATGAGGCACGTCAACAGCGTGCCCGCGATGACGCGGAGCACATTGACACCTGCATTGCCGATACGTTCGAGCGTCTCCCTGGTTGAGGTGCTCATGATCGGCATCCGTTCGCCGCGGACTAGTTGGGTCGGAAGCGAGTTTTTGAATGTGATCGCTTACAAGGCGCAGCTTCGGCTAGGCTCTCTAGCTCTTCCTCGGCACACGTTCCGGTTACCGGGAGGACGACTCGGACCTCGCGATGTCCTGTTGGAAGGCCTTCAGTAGGGCGGGGCCATCGACGCCAATCTTATTGGCGGCTTCGAGCCAGGGCTTCTCGAAACCTTTCGACCGCACGGTCTCGAGGAATTTGTCGTCCGGAACGACGACCTGAATCTTGTTCGCCTCGATGACCTGGAGCGCTGCCTTGTCCGACTTGTCCCACGCCTGTCCGAATTTCCGTGCGAGCGGCTCGCCCGACAGGCTGTCGATCACGGCTTTGTCCTGCGCCGACAGCTTGTTGTAGGTCTCCTGGTTCATCACGACGCCGAAACTCGTTCTGTAAAGGCCGCCCGGTGACTTGGTCCAATACTTGACGACCTTGTCGATCTTGAAGGCAGGAATTCCGTCCATGCCGGAGAACGTGCCGTCGACAATACCTCCGGTGAGGATTTCGTAGGATTCGCTGACCGGCTTGAGAATGCCCGCCATGTTCAAGGCGTCGGCCAAGTCCTTTGAAATGCCGCCACTCACCCGCACCTTGAGCCCGGCGAAATCTTCGAGCGTCCGTGCTGGCCTTTTCACGGTGAAGAGGTCGCCAGGGCCCGTTGCGAACACTGTGAGCACCTTGAGGCCCTGAAATTCATTGGACTTCGGAAGAAGCTGACCTTGGTAGAGCCGCTGGAACGCGACGCTCACCGTCTCGGAATTGTTACCGAGCAGCGGCAGCTCGGCGATTCCGGTCAAGGCGAAGCGGCCGGGTGTCATGCCGGGCACGGACCAGGACACGTCGGCCAATCCATCCTTGACCGCGTCGAAGGTGCCGCCCGGCGGCGCAACCGGCTGAGGCAGCATCCTGTACTTGATGCGTCCGCTGGACGCCTTTTCTAGATCGGCGCCGAACTCGTTCAACACCTGCGTGATGAAATGATTGGGAAGCCAGCTTGAGAACGTGAGGGTCGTTGTCTGCGCATGGGCAGGAGGTGTTGTGGTCGCCATGCCAAGAACGAGTGCGATCAACGATACAGTTTGCTTGCCACGCATGAACTGCCCCATCCCCGTTGGTCCATTCACTAGGTCATTTGACCCACATTAGCTTTCACCGAAAACCAGTGTCAACGCGAAATCGGTCGAGATCGGATTTTCACATCGATTGTCGATAGTGCCGAAAGGCCGAGTCGTCGCGGCTCTGCTGCGCTTATCGTTCCTCGACGTCAAACACCGGCATGAACAGCTTGAGAAGCCGGTCGGTCAGGTTCTCGCGATCGAAATCCGAAGGCGTCATGACGAAATGCATGCTGATGCCTTGTACCGCGACAATGATCGTCTCGGCGAGCACCGTGCTGTCGGTGTTGTGGAATTCGCCGGTTCTGACCCCTTCATCGATTATCGCTTTCAACTCGCTGCGCAGCTCGTCGAACAGCTTGCGGTAGGTAGACTGCCAGTTACCCCCCTGCGCCAACGCATGTGCCCAGAGGGAAATAGTCGCGACCACTTCTTCCCTGTGCTGCATGAAGTTGCTGCCCGAGCGAAGCAGGTAATGAATCTTTTGGGTCGGCGTAAGGTTGCTGCAGCGGATCGTGTTGAACAGCTTGACCTTGTGTTTCATCAGCTGTTTGAGGACGCCGAGGAGTAGCGCGTCCTTGCTTCGGAAATAATAATGGATGGCGCCGAGATTCATACCCGCCTTCTGCGCGACGGCTCGGGTCGTCGTCGCGGCGATCCCGATCTCGGAAATGCAATGAAAGGCAGCGACGATAATTTCCTCCTCGCGCCCTTCCACAATGTCTGCAAATCGCCGCAGGTTGAGCGAGTTGAAGACACGCTCATCCACCCGCGCGGAGAGATTGGCGAGCGATTTTTTCGGGCTGGCAGCGGCGCGAACGGGCATTGCTTGTGTGCTACCTAGTCGCAAGAGGGCAAATCGACATGAAACGCTCTTTGGTCCAGCCCTTTTCGTAAGGCGTGCAGAATATTCCATCGTATTGAACTGTTCGAACCCTCCACCGGCCGCCGACCCGCTGGAACTCGCAGGTGTACCGACCCATGATCCAGACTGCTTCTTTCGCACCGCCGGGTGCGTTGAGCGTTACAGGTTCGAAACAGAGCCATGTTCCATTTGCTCCGTCGCCTTGCACCTCGATGGATTCGGTGCCGAGCAGATGAGAGGATTCCGCAATTCTCGTCCCGGCCGTGAACTTCTTGACCAACGCAGCGCGACCGCGCTCGGCCATGCCGACGTCGGCGAACCCTGCTCCGCTCGTCCACTGGCCGTCGTCAGTGTAGAAGCTGGCCATCCGCTCGCCCCATTGGGGATACTCGCGGTCGTCGGCCTTTGCCATCATGTCGGCCATCAGGCGGCGGACCGCGGCCTCATCCTCAAGTACCTGTACGCGAGCAGTGAGCTCGGTCAATTTTTGCTCGGTTGTCATCTGGTTCCCTTGAGAGGCTGTGATCGTGTCATCCCGGCATGTCGGCGATGTCGCTGGGATTGATCATCAGACGTTGGCAACCTCGCCCCATTTCCAGTCACGGCGCTTCAGCACGTCCTCGTAGGTCGTACTCTTCGGCGCGATCACCATTCGGGTATCGATGTTGGGGAAGTCCTCGCCGTTGGATCGTGTGGGTGTTTCCCCAGCTTCGATTTGTCGTGCCAGCTTCAGCAGAAAGCGGCGAAGACGGGCGACCAGGACATCGCCAGTGCCGAGATTTTCCCGGCTGCGATCGACAATCGGTCCCATGCTGTCGGTAATCGCGAGATCCTGAACCGCGATGCCGTTGATGCCCGAATAGTTGTGATGTTTTTGCTGCTTGCGGTCCAGAAAAAACATGTTTTGACGATTACCACGCGGCCGCCATTCATTCAGCGGATCGATCGTGTCATGGCCGAAGGCCTTGGCGATTCGGTTGCGCTCTTCCGGATCCGCGGGCGCTTCCGGATCGTAGTGGACGTAATAGACCCAGTGATTGTGGTCGTCGATTGGCACCCAGGCGTGCCAGACAAAACGGCGCTGAGTCCGGCCGCTGGGTGTGATGGTGTGGCAAGGCAGGATGAAGGGGTCGACCCAGAACAGGGACTTGTTCGGGTCCGCCATGTTCCAGCGCCAGACCGTTTGCAATCCAAATTGATCCTCTCTCGCGAAGGCTTGCGGGTCGTGGATCGAATGCGATGGCGGCGCGTCGTTCGTCCAGCGGAGCTTGGTTGATCGTGCTGTGTAGGAACGAGGGATGGGAGATGTCGATATCGCCCTCAAGTCCTTGCAGATAGTTACAGCTTTGATTGTAATGAAAAGCGCTGACTTGATGCGCCGGCAGTTTGGTGAACAGGAAATCGGGAAACGGCGGCGGCTCGGCCTCCGGTCCCATGTAGGTCCAGATGATGCCGCCGGCCTCGCGCGTCGGATAAGCGACGTGGCGGATCACCTTGCCGAAGTCCGGATTGCGCTCGGCCGGTGTCTCGAGCACCTGGCCGGTCACGTCAAACTTCCAGCCGTGATAGACGCAGCGCAAGCCGCACTCTTCGTTGCGGCCATAGACCAGCGAGGCGCGACGGTGCGGGCAGAATTCGTCCATCAGCCCGACGCGGCCCTTGGTATCGCGGAAGGCGACCAGGGGTTCGCCGAGAAGCTGGATCGCGATTGGCGCGCCATCGGGCTCCGGCAGCCGCTCGGCCAGCATCGCCGGAATCCAGTATTGACGGAACAGCCGGCCCATCGGGGTGCCCGGACCGGTTCGCGTCAAAAGCTCGTTCTCTTCCCGCGTGATGCCGGCCACGATTGCCCCTCCCGACGCGCGCCGCTAGATTAGGTCATGTGACCAAAAATTAAGCGAGCGGGGACCCGAGAGTCAAGCGCAGCTAGCGCCCATCTGTGTCATGACCGTCGTTCGCGCGGTTCGTGAAAGGAGCTTTTGTTGATCGCCTTGCTTGACGTGCGCCTGATCGCCATTCGCTATGCGGCGCGCGATACTCATCTGTTCGAATTCGCCTTAATGAACGGAGCGGTCTTGCCTGCGGCCGAACCGGGCGCTCACGTCGATATTCATCTGCCAAACGGCATCGAGCGCTCTTACTCGCTGACGATGCCCGAGAGCGAGCCCCGGAGCTACACAGTCGGCATCAAGCTCGACGCGCAAAGCCGCGGCGGCTCTAGATATTTTTTCGATGCGATGAAAGTCGGCCAGACGCTGAAGATCAGCGAACCGCGCAACAATTTCGAGCTGGTGGAAAGCGCGGGCCACGTCGTGCTGATTGCGGGCGGCATCGGGATTACACCGATCTGGTCAATGACGCAGCGGCTTGCGTCGCTGGGACGCTCTTTCGAACTGCATTACTCCTGCCGCTCGCGGGCGGATATGGCGTTCCTGGACAAACTCCAGGGCATGGATCAGGCGCATTTGCATTTTGACGACGAGCACGGCGGACAATTCCTCGATCTCGGCGCGATCGTTAAAGCCGCGCCCAAGCCTTCGCACTTCTATTGCTGTGGCCCCAATCCGATGCTCAGCGCGTTCGAGAGTACGACCAAACATCTGCCTCCCGACCAGGTGCACGTCGAGTACTTCACGCCCCGGGAAGAGAGAAGCCTGGCCGGTGGATTTGTCGTCCAGCTCGCGCGCTCTGGAAAGGAATTCGCGATTCCGCCCGGCAAGAGCATCCTCGAGGTGCTGCGAGCGGCGGGTCTCGAGCTGTCGTATTCCTGTGAGGAAGGCGTTTGCGGCGCATGCGAAACGCCGCTGATATCCGGCATCCCCGATCATCGGGACTCCGTGCTGAATCCGACGGAACGGGCTGCCAACAAAGTGATCATGATCTGCTGCAGCGGCTGCAAGGGCGACAGGCTGGTGCTCGACATCTGACAATCGGGCGGTTGCTTGACAGTACGCCTTGCGGACCAATACATTTGGTCACATGACCTAATCTAGCGGCGCGCGTCGGGAGGGGCAATCGTGGCCGGCATCACGCGGGAAGAGAACGAGCTTTTGACGCGAACCGGTCCGGGCACGCCGATGGGCCGGCTGTTTCGCCAATACTGGATCCCGGCGATGCTCGCCGAGCGGCTGCCGGAGCCCGATGGAGCGCCGATCGCGATCCAGCTTCTCGGCGAACCTCTGGTCGCCTTCCGCGATACCAAGGGCCGCGTCGGGCTGATGGACGAATTCTGCCCGCACCGTCGTGCCTCGCTGGTCTATGGCCGCAACGAAGAGTGCGGCTTGCGCTGCGTCTATCACGGCTGGAAGTTCGACGTGACCGGCCAGGTGCTCGAGACACCGGCCGAGCGCAATCCGGACTTCGGCCAGGCGATCCGCCACGTCGCTTATCCGACGCGCGAGGCCGGCAGCATCATCTGGACCTACATGGGGCCGGAGGCCGAGCCGCCGCCGTTTCCCGATTTCCTGTTCACCAAGCTGCCGGCGGAGCAGGTGATCGGCTTCCACTACAACATGCGTTGCAATTACCTGCAGGCGATCGAGGGCGACCTCGACATGGCTCATCCGTCCTACCTGCATGGGACGATCAGTCAATCGGGGCCGACGCCTGAGCATATGCCGGCGATGGCCCATGACACGCACCCTCAGACCACCGTGCAGGAGGACTGGTTCGGGCTGCAGACGGTCTCGAAGTGGAAGAGCCCCAATCCTGCCAAGTCGATGTTCTGGGTCGATCCCTTCATCATGCCGTTCCACACCATCGTGCCGGCGCGGCGGACGAACTTCCGCTTTGTCTGGCATGCGTGGGTGCCAATCGATGACGAGAGCCACTGGCTCTATTATGTGCATTACGATCCGGAAGTCCCGCCCGGACCGGACGAGCGCCGGCGGCTCGGCGAGGTATTTGGACACGATCTGATCGACCCCGCCGAAAATTGGCATTCGCGCGGCAATCTCCAGAACTTGCATTTACTTGACCGGGTGCAGCAAAAAACCTCGACCTATTCAGGCATCCGCGGCATCGCTGCGCAGGACGTCGCGCTGCTGGAAAGCATGGGGCCGCTGGTCGACCGGACCCGGCAGATGCTCGGCTCCGAGGACGTGATCATCGCGCAGCTTCGGCGCTATCTGCTGAAGACCGTCAAAGATTTTATGAACGGCAAAGGCGTGCCGGCGTTGGATGGCCGGCAATCGTTCGCCGACATCGACAGCCGCTCGATCATTGTGCCGCGTGAGACGACCGTCCAGGATGTGCTCAAACATCGCGAATGGCGATGGGGCGAAATCGCCACTGCGTGATTCACCGGTTACGGACGAACGGGAAGCGGCTGAATTCCGTAATCGTTGGCGAGCCCGCTCGGGGGCTGCACGAGCGCGAACTCAGAGAACGCTCCGCTGCCATGCCGATCGGCGGGTCGTTCGCAAAGTCGTTGGATGCTATCGTCATAAGCTGATAGCTTTTATCCGAACGGTGCCGCTGCACATCCATTGCCGAGACGATGATGAGCGACTCTGAAAAGCGTACCTCGATCGAATACTTTGCCGAGAGAAAATTCGCCCGGGTCGTTCTCAATCGTCCGCAAAAGCACAACGCTATCGACGGACAGATGATCGAGGAGTGGCTCGCTGCGCTCGAAAGCTTGCGTAACGACAACACGATCCGTGTTGTCATCACCAAGGGCGCGGGGCGGTCATTCGGTTCGGGCCTGGATTTGCACTATCTGCGTTCGATTTCGGAAACGCCGTCGCTGGATTGGCAGAGGTCGAACATTGCCCGCACGCTGGCGGATACGATTCGAGACTACCCGAAGGTCACGATTGCGCAGGTGCACGGATACTGCCTGGGTCAGGCCATGGTGAATATGCTGTCGCACGACCTGGCATTCGCCGCGGACACGGCGCAGATCGGCATGCCCGAGATCGTGCGAGGCAGCTTCGGCCAGTTGGCCACATCCAATCTGTTCCACGCCGGCTTGCCGAAGAAGAAGGCAGCGATGATTCAGCTCAGCGCTCAATACCTGTCCGGCAGCGAGGCCGACCGTCTGGGTTTGGTGTCGACCGCGGTTCCGGAGGCGGAGCTGGAATCCTACACATTGAAGCTCGCAGGGGAGATCGCAAGCCGCCATCCCGCCGCGCTGGCTGCGGCCAAGGTAGCGGTCCAGGTTGGATATGAGCTCAGCGTTTCGGAAGCGATGAAAACGGATCAGCTCGTCTGGTACTGGCAGCGCCTCTCGGTCGACCCGGCGAGTGACATCGAAAGCTATCTTCGCTCGCAGGCGGGAGGCCCAAAGCCGGGTTACGAGCATCCCGAGGCGACGGTGCCGGCAGTTTCGGAAGACCAACCGTCCCCTCAACGGCGACCCTAGTCCGCCCAATTCTTTCGGGCGCGTTTATTGAGGTATTTGAAATGCCAGGAACTCTCAATGGCATCCGCGTTGTCGATTTGACGCATGTCCTGAACGGTCCGTTCTGCACGCTTTTGCTGGGGCAAATGGGGGCCGAGGTTATCAAGATCGAAAACGGCGCGGGAGACCGCTACCGGCACGCTTGGCTGCCGAAGGGGGTCAAGCGCGACAGCTATGCGTTTGTCGCGGTGAACAGCAACAAAAAAGGCATCAACATCAACCTCAAGTCGGCGGAGGGAAAGGACGTGCTGCGCCGCTTGGTCGAAAGGTCAGACGTTCTTGTTGAGAACTTCGGGGCCGGCGTCATGGCACAACTCGGGCTCGACTACGAGACGCTGAGCCAGATCAATCCCCGTCTCATCTATGCCTGTTCGCGCGGATACGGCGAAACGGGCCGGTACAGGAATATCCGGTCCAACGCCGGTACCATCCAAGCCATCACCGGCTGGACTCACGAACAGATGCGACTGGCGGACAAGCCCGGGATTCTCGGCCCCGGCAACGGCGACGAGATCGCCGGTGTATCCATGTGCGTTGGTATCCTCGGCGCGCTTTACGAACGGGAGAAAAGCGGCAAGGGCCAGAAGATCGAGGTGTCGATGCAGGAGGCCATGCTCGGTTTCATGGTGCCGATCCTGCACACGCATTTCGAAGGCCGGCAGGTTTCCTGTCCGCCCAAACGGTGCGCCGACGGATACTTCTTTTTCCATGTGCCGGACATGACCAACGAGCTTTGGTCGAAGCTGGTGACAAGCCTTGGCGCGCCGGAACTGGCAAGCGATCCGAAATTCGCAACGATCGAAAGCCGTCGCGAAAACTATGACCTCGTCGAGGACACTGTGGGCCGTCTGTCTGAAGGTCGGACGCGCGACGAGCTATGGACGATTCTCAGCTCGTTCGGTCTGTCCAGCGCGCCTGTTCGCACCGTCGGCGAGGCAATCGCCGACCCACATCTCGAAGAGCGCGGGGCCTTCAGCGAGGTCGACCATCCGACGGCCGGCAAGGTCAAGATTTCGAGCCCCTGGGTGTGGTTCTCCCGCACGCCGAGCGGGAAGCCGACTCCGGCGCCGCTGCGGGGCCAGCACAACCATGAGGTTCTGCGGAGCGTTCTGGGTCTGAGCGAGAGCGAGATCGCCGCGCTGGAACGGAAGGGCGTCGTCGAGCCGCCGGCCGGACGACTGGAAACGCCGGTGGCCGCGCGAACGCTGGCTTAACATTCGGGATCGCGATGATGTCGTGATCGCAGGGGATCGGAAATGCCTTCAACCCGATCGTGTTGGTTCGCAAGCGTGCTTGCGGCGGTGCTCCTGGGACTAGTCACTCCCGTGCGTGCTGCCGATGTCTATCCGTCGCGAACTGTCCGTCTCGTCGTGCCCAATACGCCCGGCGGCCCGGTCGATTCGACTGCAAGATTGATTGCGGAGGAGCTGCAGAAATTATGGAAGCAGCCGGCCATCGTTGAAAATCGCCCCGGAGCCGGGGGCAATCTCGGCGCCGACTCGGTCGCGAAGGCACAACCTGACGGCTATACCCTGCTGTTGACCGCGTCTGGTCCACTGGTGATCAATCCGTCGTTACTGACAAATACCCCATTCGATCCTCAAAAGGATTTCGAGCCGATCGCGGTCGTCTATACGACGCCGATCGTGCTGACAGCGGCATCCAGCTTTCCGGGACAATCTGTCACCGAACTGGTGAAATACATCCAGCAGCAGCGTGGAAAGCATAACTTCGCCAGCGGCGGCATCGGTACTCCGCCACATCTACTGGGCGAGGTCTTCAAGCAGAGGGCGGGCCTGGATGTCCTGCATGTTCCCTACCGGGGTGGCGGCGACATGACCATGGCGGTGGTGCGGGGGGATGCGACATTCAGCTTCAATGGGTTGCTGGTGATGCCGCTGGTAGAGAAGGGCGAGATGAAGGTGCTGGCTGTGGCGGCGGCGCGGCGCACCATGCTGGCACCTTCGATACCGACCATGGATGAAGCTGGCTATCCGGGCATCGAGGGCGAAGGGTGGGGCGGCCTACTGGCACCTCGGAACACGCCCGAATCGATTCAGAGCAAGCTCTACGAGGATGTCGGAAAGGTTCTGGCCGATCCGGCGGTGAAGAGCAAAATAAATCAGATTGGCGTGGAACCGATCGGCAGCACGGCTGCGGAGTTGCGCGCCCGGATTTCCAAAGAGCTCGTCTATTGGGCCGAAGCGATCAAGGCGGCACAGCTTCGTCCCCAATAGACCGTCGCGCATCTGATCAACCGGATCGGAAGGGCAAACGCGATTGCGTCGGCTTCGTCGGCGCGGCGGTCATTTCTCGACGGCTGCCGTAGCGGCAATTTCCAGCAGCATGTCAGGCCATGCGAATGCTGTAACGCCGACCGACGCGCCGGGAGGCAACTCGGCCCCCGCTTCGCCGAATTCCTCAGTGCGGCATTTTCCGGAAGCTCCGATGTGGCGGATATCCACCATATACGTCGTCACGAACACGACGTTCTTGAGCGTCGCTCCGTGCATCGCCAGAAGTTTCTTGATCCGATAGTAGGCATACTTGCATTGCCTATAGAAATCGCCGGGAAAAAGTATTTTTCCGTCGCCTTCTGATTCAGGACCGATGCCTGCCAGAAAGATCCACTTGCCGGGATTCTTAACGGTCACCACTTCGGAAAACTTACCCTTGATCCAGGGTTCGTAGACGTACGTCTTTTGCTCGAACGCCGTACTTTGATTCTGAGCTTGAGCGAATGTTTGTGAATGGAAGAGAACGGAGCCGACAGCGATCGCTAGCACCGTGATGAAGCGCTGCATCTTGGTTCTCCATGCACTGATGAATTGCTTGTGGACGTGCGTTGCCCTGCGATTTTAATGAAAAGCGGATTGCCAGCATAGTATCGCTCTGTAGAGGGGCGCGTTCGTTTACCTGTCGTCCATCAGCGATCTTCCGCTGAACCAGCTATACGCCCGCGCGCTGGTGTGTAATATCGACCAGCTCCGTTATTCGGGGTTGAGCGTCAGCCGTTGGGTCACGTTTTTGCCAGGAGCGGTCGATGAGAATACGCAATTGGTTGCTGGTTGTGGCTGCCGCTGTGGCCAGTTGCTTTACAGGAATCCAGCCGACACCCGCGCAGACCTATCCCAGCCATACCGTTCGTATCGTCGTCCCATTCGGCGCCGGCAGCCTCACCGACATCTTGGCCCGCATGATCGCGGAGGATGGAAGTAAGAAGTGGGGTCAACAAGTCATTGTCGAAAACAGACCAGGTCTGCCGGGGACGATAGCGGTTTCCAGAGCGGAGCCGGATGGCCTGACGTTGATGCTCACCTCGAACGGCCATGCCGCCATCGGCTACATCAACAAGAACCTTGGCTTCGACCCAGTGAAGGATTTCGCAGGCATTACACGCGTCGCGACCATTCCAATGTACTTGATCGTGCATCCGGGGGTGCCGGCGAAAACAATCAGCGAACTCATTAGCCTGGCCAAGAGTAAGCCTGGGACGCTCAACTTTGCTTCCCCGGGATTAGGTAGTGGAGGTTTCATCGCTGCCGCCCTGTTCAAGCAGCTGGCCGGCGTGGACATCGTCCATGTTCCCTATAAGGGGCACCCAGAGGCCATGACGGCGATGATGCGCGGCGATGCGCAAATCTATTTCACGCCACTCAATGCCACAGACGAGCTGGTACAAACCGGCAAAATTCGCGCTATTGCATCTCTTGCTTCGAAGCGTATGCCGGAGCTGCCAGACGTGCCGACGTTCAAGGAGAGCGGCTTCGATTTTTCTCACTCACCCTGGTATGGCATTATGGCACCGGGCCGGATCCCGCGACCGCTCGTCAATGCAATCAACAAAGACGTGCTCGACATCATTCAAAGCGCCAAGTTCAGAGAACGGCTGCAAGCTCAGTTTCTCATAGGGCTGGCTGACACGCCGGAGCAATTCGACGCCATCATCCGAAACGACACTGCCGCGCTCAGCGATGTGTTCAAGGACTTTGTGCAATAGATAAACGGAAGGCCGCTCGCACTCATTTACCACCCTTGAGATGCTAGGCTGGCGGCAGCGTAAGCTTGGACGATCGACGGGGCGTGGTTGCCGCGACCGGTGTCAAACTCGATCAGTCAAAGAGTTCGGATTAGAGGCGAGACAGCGCTGTGCGCCTGCAGGTGTTCCGATGGCTCGGTGAGGAATTCGTTTCGTTGTCCTGGGAGGGCAACGGCGAGGGGACCATCGCCGACGAAATGCGCGAGCTGTTTGCGCGCTTCGGCGATTGGCTCGGCCGGTTCGGACTGACGCTCGACAACACCGTTCGCACGCGCATGTTCGTCCGTGACATCGACACATGGCACGTTGCCGCGGCCGAGCGTGCAAAATGTCTGATGGGCGGCGCCCGCTCGACAAGCTCAAGCCACGTGCGCCCCGAGCGGCTGGGCCCCAAGCTACGATTTTCCATCGACTTACTCGCCATGCACGCGCCGAAGACGGGAGAGCGGAAAATCCTGCGGGAGTACGAGCCGCAGACCGTGGTGTTGCGTCGGATGACGTGGGGCAAGTTGGTGTTTTGCTCCGGCGTGACCGACATGACGACGCCGACGCTCGACGAGCAGTATCCGATTATCATCGGCCGGTTGACCGATACGCTTCGTGATGCCGGCGTGCGCTGGGAGCAGGTCCAGCGAGCGTCGTTTTTTCTGCATCGGGACGAGTTCGATCCCGGAGCTTCGCGACCGTCTCGCGAGGACCGTCGATTTGCGGCGGGCGGAGCAGGACTTCACGTTTGTCGACACTCGCCAGGGCAAGCGCTTGGAAATCGAGCTGACCGCCACATTGCCGTGATATTGCCCCGGAACATTTGCCGAGGCGTTCGGTTGATCTCCACATATCGATAGTCTCGATCAGGCGCAACGTAACGTTATTTGCATCCGATGCGCTTTTTTGGCGTAAGCTGATCATCCAAATCGACGCCGGAGAAAATTCAGCTCGATGGAGGACCACAATATGGGAAAGTTCATTATCCAGCCGCACGGTCGCTTGCAGGAGTGGATTGCACACGAGAACGGATATTTCCGCGATGAGGGGCTCGATTATGAGTTCGTTCGCGGCGCGTCAGCCGACAGTGTGAAAAGTATCGACGCCTCCGGTAAGGTGACCGATCTCATGTCCGGCGCCTTTGAATCGTACAAGCACGGGGGCGGCAACAAGGGCGTGAAATCCGACATTTCCTGCGCCTGCCATTGGGCCGTCAACCAGGCGTCCGCGCAGCAGGTCGGTACGATGTGGGGCAAGTCCTACGTCGTGACGCCTGGTGAAATCATGGTGCCGCCGGAGTCGCCGATCACCAAGCCGGAGCAGCTTGCCGGGCAGGAGATCGCGGTCGGCTATCATTCCGGCAGTCACTTCACCACGATTCAATCGCTGGAGCCGTTCCTGACGAAGGAACAGATCAAGCTCCGGTTCGGCGGGTCAATCTGGGCGCGCGTCGATATTGGCGTCGGTCGCGATCTACCTGCGGTGAGCGTGTGGGGATTGTCGTTTCAGGTCTTGGAGCAGTTGGGCTTTCGCAAGGTCTTAGATGCGTCATTTATGATTGCGTTCATGTTCCCGCCTGGCGTCGACCCTGCCGATGTCGAGAAATACATGAACGGCATGAAGCGGGCACAGATGGAGCTGGATTTCGCGCCGGAAAAGTATCGGGGCTACTACCTCAACGAAATTCCGGATCGTTACAGGTCGAAGGTCGATCCGCGGCTGTTTTCGACCGGCGAGCGCATCGTCTTCCTGCCTTATACCAAGGAGATGTACGCCAAGACCCAGGCCTGGATCCACGAGCGCGGCCTGTTTGAAGGACCTGCTCCTACGGTCGATTACGCGGCCTCGGTCGCTGCCTAGGTCGGCAGCCATCGCCTGTTGGCATCAAACAAGCCAATACGGATTGTCGCCGCTGCCGGGGAGCTTGGTCGCCCAGGGTCTGCGAGAATGTTTTGTTTGCAGCATCGTGTCTTTCCCTTAGAGCTCACGCGAAATGGCCTTCGCTCTTGAGATCTGCGGCGACGTCATCCAGCGCGCGCTGTAGCCGCTCGCCGATTTCTTCGATTTCGTGGGCCTCGATCACCAGCGGGGGGGCGAATACCAGCCGATCGCCGACGACACGCAGGATCAGTCCATGACGCGTTGCCGCGGCGTCGACCCTTCCGCCGACCTTGAGCGCGCTGTCGAACGCAATGCGTTTTTCGCCGTCGCGCATCAGCTCCATGCCGAGGATCAACCCGATGCCACGCACGTCACCGACCAACGGATGCGATTGCAACCGGCCGAGCGTCGACTGCAGGACGGGGCCCAGGCGTTTGGCGCGCGCGACGATATCCATCTCGGCATAGATCTTCTGCACCTCGAGGGCGACCGCGGCTGCTACCGGATGGCCCGCATAGGTGAAGCCGTGCGCAAAGTTGCCGAACTTGTCCGACTGCGAGAGCATCGCGTCATGGATGCGGTCGTTGATCAGGACCGCCGAGATCGGCTGCATCGCGGCGGATAGCGCCTTTGCCGAGGTCAGCATGTCGGGCCGTATGCGCGAAGGTCTGCGAGCCCCACATCTCGCCGGTGCGGGCAAAGCCGCAAATGACCTCGTCGGCAACGAACAGGATGTCGTACTTGCGCAGGACCTCCTGAATTTTCTCGAAATAGCCCTCGGGTGGAAGGATCGCCCCGCCGGCACCCATCACCGGCTCGGCAAAGAAAGCTGCGATGGTGTCTGGGCCTTCCGACTGGATGAGCGTCTCCAGCGCCTGCGCCATACGAATTGAAAATTCCAGTTCGGTCTCGCCTTCCTCATGGCGGCGGTAGTAATGCGGAAATTCAGTGTGCTTGAAATGGGCGAACGGCAAACCGAAGCCGGCGTGCATGTCCGGTTTGCCCGAGAGGCTGACGGCGGCGCAGGTGTTGCCGTGGTAGGCCATCTGCCGCGCGATGATCTTGGTGCGCTGCGGCTGACCGACCGCGTTCCAATAGTACCAGGCGAGCTTGATGGCGGTGTCGTTCGCCTCCGAGCCCGAGCATTGGAACACGACGCGCGCCATCGGCACCGGTGCGATCTTGAGCAGCGCTTCCGCCAGTTCGATCGCCGGCTCGGTCGAGCGATGGCGGTAGAGGTGATAGTAGCCAAGCTTGCGCATCTGCTCATAGGCGACCTTGGCAAGCCGCTCGGAGCCGAAGCCGAGCGAGGCGCACCAAAGGCCCGCCACCGATTCGATATAGTCGCGACCGGAATCGTCGAACACCCGACAGCCCTCGCCGCGCGCGATCACCAGCGGGCCTTCCTGCTGATGCTTGCGAAGGTTGGTCTGCATGTGCACGAGGCTGGCGACGTCGCGCGCCTCGATCGAGTTCGGGATGTAATTCACGCTTCGTCCTCCGATGCGGCCGTTTTCCGCAATGCTTCCGGGTCTGTCGACGCCGTAATCACGTCGCGCCGCCGCGGCGCTCACATAGCCATCGAGCAGGTCGCGGCCGATGGCGGCCGGATTGCGCTCTGCGACCGGGCCAAAACCGCCCGAGCCGGGCGTGATCATATCGATGACCGAGCCCGCCGGCGCGGCAAACGCGCCCTTGCTTGGCAGATGGCGCGTCACGCCGTCGGGAGTCGTGAGCGTCACCACGGCTGCCGCCCCGGCTTTGCCGCCGCGCAGGCCGAACGGCGGCGAGGTCATCCGCTCCATGCACAGCGCGCCCGTCGCATCGGCGCCCTCCAGCATGCGCCAGACGCGTTTGGCGCCGCAGCCGCCACGATAGCGGCCGGCGCCGCCCGAGTCCGGGTTGATCTCGTAGCGCTCGACGCGCACCGGGAACGCCATCTCCAAGACTTCCACCGGCGTGTTCATCGTGTTGGAGATGCCGCTGGCGATGCAGTTGATGCCATCCTTGTTCGGGCGCGCGCCGAACCCGCCCTTCATCGTCTCGTAGGAAACATAGTGCCGGCCGCTGCGCGGATCGACGCCACCCAAGGTCAGGATCGCCGACGTGCCTTGGCTGCAGGCCATCACCTGCTCGGGCATGAAGTTGACCAGCGCGCCCATCACCATGTCGGCGACGCGGTGCGATATCTCGTGGTTGGCGTAGACGACCGGAGCTGGAAACTCGGCGTTGACGACCGAGCCCCTTGGGGCCCTGACCTCGATGCTGCGCCAACAGCCGGAATTGGGCGGGATGAGGTTGTTCGGATCGACCGCGGTCTTGAGCCCGCAATAGACGCCCGAGGCGGTGACCGAGAGCGGCGCGTTCATCGGGCCTTTGACTTGGCGGTCGGTACCGGCGAAGTCCACGATCAGCCGGTCTGCGGTCTTTTTCACTGAAAGACATATGCGGAAACGCGCATCCGCGCCGGAGGCGTCGTCTGCAATGCCGTCGCCGTCGCAGAAATCCTCGAAGCTTCCTTCGCCATCCGGCAGGTCCATCAGCGCTGCGCGCATCAACCGTTCCGAATAATCCATGACCTGCGCCATATAGTCGATGAGCTCTGCACCTCCATAGCGCCGTGCGAGCGCCTTCAGGCGTTCGGTTGCGCGCAGCGTGGCGGCGAGCTGGGCGCCGAGATCACCCTTGCGCTCGTCGGGCGTGCGGACGTTCGCCAGAATGAGCTTTTCGAGGTCGACATTGAGCGCACCGCGGCTGATGAGCCGCAGCGGCGGGATGCGCAGCCCTTCGCCGAATATCTCGCGTGACCGCACCGTAGCTGCCGGGAGTGGCAGACCCGACATCCGGCCAGTGCGCGCGCAGGCAGGCATAGCCAAGCAATCGACCGTCGTAGAACGCGGGCCTCACCACGTTCACGTCCGGCAGGTGGCTGCCGCCGAAATAGGGATCGTTGTGGACAAAAACGTCGCCGTCGTGCACGTCCGATGCGAACACCGCGACGACCGCGCGAACAGCATCGGGCATCGAGCCGAGGTGGATGGGCAGATCGGGCCCTTGCGCCACCATCTCGCCCCGCGCGTCAAACACGCCGCAGGAATAATCGCCGGCCGACTTCAGGATCGGCGAGTAGGCGGTCTTGGCGAGGACGACCCGCATCTCTTCGGCGATCTTGTAGAGGCTGTTCTTGACGATCTCGAAGGTGGCGGGATCGGCCTTCTGCGCTGGGTCTTTCATTGCTGCCTTGCCCCGCGTTGCAGGCGTGTGAGGTAGCACGAAACCATCCTCATTCATGCCAGCCTGCCAGCCGGGCGGCACGAGGATCGTGGATTCGAGCGATTCGATCACGACCGGACCCGCCACCTCGAGCCCCGCCGGCATTCGCCTCCGATCATAGATGGTCGCGTCGACTGCGCCGGCTTCGCGGAACCAGAGCTGGCGTTTGGACTTGGCCGCGTCCGTCCCGGAACGCGCCGGCGTGTCGCGGATCAATAGCGGCGGGATCGTGCCGATCGCCGCGAGCTCGAACGCTGACGATCTGGACCGGCTCGCTACGGTTGTCATGGCCGTAGGTTTGGAGGTGACGATTATGAAAGGTCTCGGCAATTTCTTCGATCTCCAGCCGTTCAATCGGGCGAGGTGGAACAGGTATCAGCAGCTCATAGGATTGCCGCGCATAGCGCGCATCGACCGAACGCTCGAAACGCCGACGCTCGGGGGCAACTCTGGCACGGTCGAGCATCGCGGCGCCCTTTCGTTCGAGTGCGACGAAGGCGGCCTCTAAGGTCGCAGGATCGACGGTGTCGGTCGTCACGTACAATGTCTGCACATAGTCGCGCTTCAAATCCGTGCCGATCAGACCGAGCGCCGAAAACGCTCCCGGGATCGGCGGGCAGATCACCTCGGCGATGCCGAGTTCGCTGGCGAGCGCAGCGGCATGCAGCGGTCCCGCCCCGCCGAAGGCGGCGAGCACGAAATCACGCGGATCGTGGCCGCGTTGCACGGATACGATCTTGAGCACTTCTGCCATCGCGTGGTTGACCACGTCGATGACCGCGGCCGCCGCGGTGCGCATATCAACGCCGAGCGGCTCGGCAAGCCGGTTGCGCACGGCGGCTTCGGCTGCCCCATGATCGATGCGGAGGTCGCCGTCGAGCAGTGATCGCCTGATCGAGATATCCCAGCAGGAGGTTGCAGTCGGTGACCGTAGGCTCGCTGCCGCCGCGGGCGTAGCACGCCGGGCCGGGCAGGGCGCCGGCGCTCTTTGGGCCGACGCGCAGCGCTCCGGCGCGGTCAACCCAAGCGATCGATCCGCCCCCGGCCGACACCTCGGCGAGATCGATCACCGGCACGCGAATCGGATGGCCGGTTCCGTTCATCCACCGCGTCATGCTCGATCCGCCACCGACCTCGTATTCCGGGGTGGTTTCGTAATGGCCGTCGCGGATCAGGCTCGCTTTGGCGGTGGTGCCGCCCATGTCGAAGGAGAGCAGGTTCTTGCGGCCGGTCTGGCGCGCCAACAGCGCTGCCGCCACCACACCGGCTGCGGGACCGGACTCCACCGCCATGGCCGGCATGGCGACGGCCTCGGCCGCTTCCAGGATGCCGCCGTTTGATCCCATCAGGTTAGAGCGGCGGAAGCGCGCGGCTGCGCGTGACCTGCTCCAGCCGTGCCAGATAAGAGGCGAGGATCGGCCCGACATAAGCGCAGACGGCGGTCGTGCTGGTGCGCTCGAACTCCTTGATCTCCGGCAGCACATCCGACGATAGATACACTGGCACGTCCGGCAGCTCCGCCCGCAGCCGCGCGCCGAGCTGCCGTTCATGCTTCGGGTTGAGGAAACTGAACACCAGCGAGACCGCAATGGCATCGACCCGCGCCACTTTCAGCGCCGCGATAAGTCCATCGATCTCGTTTTCAGCGAGCGCCGTGACAATGTTGCCGTCCGCCCCGACGCGCTCGGTGATCTCGAACCTGCGCCGGCGCGGAATTAGCGTGGCCGGCGCATCTTGGAACAGGTCGTAAAGGTCAGCGCGCGCCGAACGCCGCAGCTCCAGCACGTCACGGAAGCCACGTGTGGTGATGAGCGCCGCCCGAGCACCGCTTTCCTGGAGGATGGCGTTGGTTACAACGGTGGTCGCGTGCGACAGCAGACCGACCTCGGTTGGGATGACTTCGTAGCGGCTCATCGCCAACTCCAGGGCGCGTATCACGCCCTCCGCGAGGTCTGTCGGCGTCGTCGGCACTTTGGCGACGCCGATGCGCCCGCTGGTCTCCTCGACCAGGGCGATGTCGGTAAAGGTCCCGCCGATATCGACCCCGATCCGCCAGGCCATGTTCTCCCTTTCGGTGGAGGAGTTAATGTAGATTGACGCTTGAGAATGGTCAGAGAGCCGGTTGGACGGCATATTGAGGCGGACCGTCAAGAACAGCAATCATGACTCGCATCCTCCATCGCCAGACCGGCCATTCCTATCCCGTCGCAGCAAGCGCCCAGGGCGTCATCATCCGCGACAGCGCCGGCAAGGAATACATCGATGCGTCCGCCGGGGCGGCGGTATCTTGCCTCGGGCACTCGCATCCGGATGTGCTGGCGGCCATGCATGCGCAGCTCGACCGGCTGGCCTACGCGCACACCAGCTTCTTCACGTCGCACGCTGCGGAGGAGCTGGCCGACGACCTGATCGCCCACGCGCCGCATGGCATCGGCCACGTCTTCTTCGTCAGCGGCGGGTCGGAGGCGGTGGAAGCCGCGCTCAAGCTCGCACGCCAATATTTCGTTGGAACGGGGCGAGCCGCAACGGCGATATATCATCGCGCGCCGCCAGAGCTATCACGGCGTCACCCTCGGCGCGCTCTCGGTCGGCGGTCGGCGAATGGCAACGCAAGCAGTTCGGTCCGCTGCTGATCGAGGCGCACCATGTGTCGCCGGTCTACGAATACCGCGACCGGCGCGCCGATGAGACGCCGCAAGCCTACGGGGCGCGTTTGGCCGAAGAGCTTGAAGCCAAGATTCAGGAGCTCGGCGGCGATAATGTCATCGCTTTTGTCGCCGAGCCCGTAGTCGGAGCCACCCTCGGCGCGGTCCCGGCGGTGTCCGGCTATTTCAAGCGCGTGCGCGAGATCTGCGATCGTCACGGAATTCTTCTGATCCTGGATGAGGTGATGTGCGGCATGGGCCGCACCGGCACGCTGCACGCTTGCGAGCAGGAGGATATTAGCCCCGACCTGATGGCGATCGCGAAGGGGCTCGGTGGCGGCTATGCGCCGATCGGGGCCCTCCTGGTTCAAAAGAAGATTTTCGACGCTGTTGCTGGCGGCTCGGGCGCCTTTCAGCATAGCCACACCTATATGGGCCATCCGCTGGCCTGCGCCGCAGCATTGGCGGTCCAACAGGTGATGCGCCGCGACAATCTGCTGGAGAATGTGCGCGTGCAGGGCGCCTATCTGTCGCGACGGCTGAAAGAGCGTTTTGGCAACCATCCCTTCGTCGGTGACGTGCGTGGCCGCGGCCTGTTTCAAGGCCTCGAGCTGGTCGCCGATCGCGACACCAAGGCGCCGTTCGATCCGAAGGGCAAGCTGCACGCGTGCGTCAAGCGCGAGGCGATGGCGCGCGGCCTCTTGGTCTATCCGATGGGTGGAACTGTTGAAGGTGTGGCCGGCGATCACGTGCTGCTGGCGCCGCCCTTCATCGTGGACGCGGCGGTGGTGGACACGATCGTCGAACGCCTCGGCGACGCGATCGACGCAGCGACGGCAAAGGCAGGATGAAGTCGGTTTCAGTCTCTATCAAATCACCCATTTTAGCCGCTACGATGCCTGCTCCTGTGGCTAGAGGCGGACATGCGACGGCGCGATTTCATCACGCTTCTCGGCGGCGTCGCGGCAGGATTGCCGGTCGTCGCGCGGGCGCAGCAGACGATGCCAGTGGTCGGGTTCCTGACCAGCTTGGGACGAAACGACCGGCCCAACCTTGCCGAAGCGTTCCGCCGCGGCTTGAGTGAGGCCGGCTACGTTGATGGCCGCAACGTGACGATCGAATACCGCTTTGCCGAGAATCAACATGATCGATTGCCGGCGCTTGCGGCAGATCTGGTGGACCGCAAGGTGGCTGTGATCGTCGCGACCGGAGGCGGCGGCTCGGTTTTGGCCGCCAAGGCGTCGACTTCAACGATTCCGATCGTGTTCACGTTCGGTGGTGACCCGGTTCAGGTCGGCTTTGCCGCTAGCCTTAACCGGCCGGGCGGCAACATCACGGGTGATCAGCTTTTTTGGTACTTTGGTCAGCAGCAAGGGGTTGGGGCTGTTGCACGAACTCGTTCCTAATGTTGCCGTCATCTCCCTGTTGGCGAACCCGAAGAATCCTGAATCGGTGCGCATCATTAGCGATACGCAGGAGGCGGCGCGCGCGCTCGGCTGGCGATTGCATGATCCTCAATGCCAGCACCCCAAGCGAGATCGATACTGCTTTCGCCAACTTGCGGCAGCAGCGCGCCAATGCACTTTTTGTCGGTGGCGATCCGTTCTTCACCAGCCGACGCCAGCAGATTGTCGCGCTGGCGGCGCGTGACGGAATTCCCGCTAGTACGTCAACCGCGAATTTGTCGAAGAGGGCGGGCTGATGAGCTATGGCAACGACACGGTGGACGCGTATCGCCGAGCTGGACTCCACGCCAGCCGGAATCTCGAAGGGTCGAAAAATCCCGCCGTCCTGCCGGTCTGAGCAGGACCAAGTTCGAGTTCGTGATCAACCGCAAAACCGCCAAGGCCACGCACGAAGTGCCGCGAAGCTGCTGTTCTCACGCCGACGAGGTGATCGACTAAGGCGCCCTATGCGGCTATGACACTGGCGGACCTCTCCCGGCGCCCCGGGCTTCAGTTCAAAGCCGGGACAGTGCTTGGCGGATGCCGATGCTTGGTCGAAAGCGCATAACTATGGGCAATTTCGATCAACTTCGGTTCGCTCCAGGGTTTGCCGACGATCTGTAATCCGGAGGGCAAGTCCTCACCGGTGAATCCCATCGGCACAACGATCGCAGGCCAATGCAGGCCTGAGGCAATCCACGTCGTGGCTCCTGCCGGCGTCGTGTTGCGGTCGCCGTTGAGCTTTGGCGGAAAGCTGGCGCATGGCATGATGAAGAAATCGACGTCGGCTCGCTGCATCGCGCGTTCATAGGCGGCTCGCATCAAGACCTCATTCGCTTCCAGCTGCTTCACGGCGGGATCTTCGCTTGGCGGCGGCGCAACCGCTGCTACGGTCAATCCAATCTCGTGAAGCGGATGGAATTGTTTCGAGGCGACGATGTCGGCGATCGACTTGGGAAAACCCTGACCGGTTCTTGCAAGATATTTTTCGATGGCCGCGCGGACTTCGCTCGCGGGGTGAGGGCGCGCCGGGTGATCGTCAAATTCGGGAATTGTGAACGGGTCGACAATCTCTGATCCCCCTGTACTTAAATCTTTCACCGCTTGGTCCAGGAGAGCTGTCACAGCGGCGTCGGATGCATTCGAGGGAAACGCTTGGCGCAATACGCCGATGCGTTTGCTGCGCATACCATCGGCCTTCAAGAACGCCTTGTACGATGGCGGAATTCGCCCCTCCGCGCTCGCTGTCGCCGGATCCGCGGGATCGACACCGGCGATGACGTCGAGCAGGGCCACGACGTCGGCGACCGAGCGGGCCATCGGGCCTGCCACGTCGCGCGCGTCGTAGAGACCCATCATGCCGGCGCGCGATACAGCCGCCCAGCTCGGACGCAGCCCCACGATGCAATTGTTGGAGGCCGGGTTGCGGATCGAGCCCCAGGTGTCCGATCCGATGCCGATCATGCCGAAATTGGCGGCAAGGGACGCTCCTGTGCCGCCGGACGATCCGCCCGTCGCATGCGCCGTGTTGTAAGGGTTTCGCGCAAAACCGGGCAGAACGGAATTGATGTTGTCTAGGCCGCCGCGCGCGAATTCCGACATCGTCGTTTTGGCCAGGATGACTGCGCCGGCCGATCGCAGTCTGGCGATGATTGTCGCGTCGCGCGGCGGTATCCAGCCGATCAGCGTGCGCGAGCCTCCGGTCGTCGGCAGTCCCTCGACATCGATGTTGTCCTTCACCAGCACGGGAATGCCATGAAGCGGACCGGTCAGCTTGCCGGTGTTCTCGAACGCCCGATCCAGCGCTTCCGCTACGGCCATCGCTTTCGGATTGAGGGTCACGATGCTCCAGAGCGCAGGGCCCTTGCGATCATAGGCTGCAATTCGATCGAGATAGCTCCGGACAACGGACTGCACGTCGGTTTCGCGAGCCCGATACGCATCGAGCAGGGACGCAACATCTGCTTCCTCTATGCGCAACTTCGCTTTCGCCACTCACGTTCCCCCTCGGCGCAAAATCGGTCGCGAATACTCGCATGCCTTTTGTGATCGAGAAAGATCGATCCAACTGAGAGTCGGCTGTCTTGCGCACTTCTGGTTGGCTGACCTGCGAAGAATGAGTCTTGTGCCGCGAAATCGGCTTCGGCACACTTGCCTTGCGACGCCGCTGCCCTGACATTTGATCAAGCCCTGTGCCGCGGTAAACAAGAATCTGTTTGTGAGGGATCAAGTGATGAGGGCGCTTTGTCATGCGCTGCTGCTGATTGTTCTAAGTGCCCACGCAGCGGGTGCGCAGGATTATCCGTCTCGAACGATCCGAATCGTCGTCGCATATCCGCCAGGCGGCATAACCGATACGATCGCGCGGATCGTCGGGCAGAAAATATCCGAGCATGTCGGTCAGCCGGTTGTTGTCGAGAACCGACCCGGCGCAAGCGGGCTGGTCGGCTCTCAGGCCGCCATGAGCGCTGCTCCGGACGGCTATACGCTGCTCCTGGCCACGCCCACGGTTGAAGCGCAGCCCCGCTTCGATCCAACCCGCGACGCCTTGCCCATCACGATGGTGGCGCGCACCTCGGTGGTGCTTTCGACCAAGGCGGATGGGCCATTGAACTCGGTCGCAGCGCTTGTCGCTGCGGCAAAGCGGTCACCCGGCAAGATCACATTCGGAACCACCGGCGCCGGTTCGATCAATCAGCTTGCGGGTGAATGGCTGGCGGCCGACGCAGGGCTCAAGATGCTGCACGTGCCTTACCGCGGCGGCGGTCCGGCGGCGAATGCGCTTCTCGCCGGCGACATTGAGGCAACGTTCCTGACCGCTTCATCGGTGCGCTCGCTGGTCGATGCCGGCAAACTACAAGTTCTCGCAGTGGCATCGAAAGAGCGTATGGCCATCGCTCCGTCCTGGCCGACATTCGCCGAGAGCGGTTACAATATCCAGGCGTCGATCTGGTTTGGCCTGTTCGCGCCGACCAGGACGAACTCCGATGTCATCAACCGGCTTGATCGTCTGGTCAAGACCATCGTTGACGACCAGGTCGTTCAAAAGCGTTTCAACGATCTTGGCGTCGATGCGTCGGTGCTGAGCCAGGACGCGTTTGCAAACATGATTCGAAACGAGACGCAAACGCACCTCGATGTGATCAAGCGAGCCGGCATAGACTTTGGGAACTAAAGACGTTGCCTTCCCATGCTTGCGGAGATTTCGCTACTGCGCCTTGGTCCCCAATTCCTGAAGAATGGCGCCGAACCGCTTGATTTCGTCGCGCAGGAATTCGCCGAACGCCCGCGACGGGGCGTAGTAGATGTCGGTGCCGGTCGGCTCGATGGTCTTTCGGTACGCTTGATCGTCCGCTACCCTGGCCAGCGCGCTTTCGAGCACGCCGACGACCTCCGGCGGGGTTTTCGCCGGCGCGAACACGCCGTGCCAGGCCGGCATCACGAAACCCGGCATGCCGGCTTCCTCCATGGTGGGGATGTCGAGCGCCCAGGCCGAGCGTTTGGCGCCGGTGCTGCCGAGCATCTTGACGCGGCCGGTCTGCACCTGCGGCAAGAGCGGCGAGTGGGTGTAGAACAGCACCTGGAATTCGCCGCGTCCGAGATCGACGATGCATTGCGCGGCGTTGGTGTAGACCACATGCGTCATCGTAAGGCCGGCGCGCGAGGCGAAATAGGCGCCGGCCAGATGGATCGACGTGCCGATGCCGGTCGAGCCATAATTGTACTTGCCCGGATTGGCCTTGAGGTGCGCGACCACCTCGGCGACCGATTGGCCGGGCACCGCCGCGTTGACGCCCATGTACAACGGCTGGCTGGTGACCCGGGCGACCGGGACGAAGTCGTTGAGCGTGTCGTAGGGCAGCTTCGATTGCAGCGTCGGATTGATCGCGTGCTGGGTGACGCCGAACAGCAGCGTGTAGCCGTCGGGCGCGGCCTTGGCCACGGCGTCGGTGCCGAGGATGGCGCTGGTGCCCGGGCGGTTCTCCAGCACGATGTTCTGGCCGAGGACCTCCGACAGCTTCGCCATGGTCTGGCGCGCGGTGATATCGGCGCCGGAGCCCGCGGAATAGGGCACGATCACGCGGATCGGCCGGGTCGGATAGGACTGGCCCTGTGCCGTTGCGGGCGCCAACACCGCCAAGGCCAGTGCTGCGATCGCGGTTCGATTCATGGCAATCCTCTCCCTCACCAATCTAGCTGAAGCCGAACAGCGCGGCTGGATTGTCGACCAGGATGCGCCGCCGTGTCGCGTCGTCGGGTGCCCAGTCGGCGAGCAGGTTGAACAGTTGCACCGAACCGACCTTGTCGGCGAACGACAGGTGCGGATAGTCGCTGCCCCAGATCAGCCGGTCGGGCGCCGCCTCGATCAGCGCCCGCGCCATCGGCGCGGCGTCGGCGAGCGTCGGCAGCGTTGCCATGCGGTAGGTGCCGGTGAGCTTCACCCACATCCGTCCATCGCCATGGCGCAGCACGTCCAGCAGCTTCTGGAATCCGCGCTGCCCGGGTCCGTCCTTGGCCAGGAACATGCCCATATGCGCGACCGTGAAGTTGCAGCGCATCTTGGCGAACACCGGTAGCAGCTCCTCGGTCAGCCAGCCCGGATTGAGGAAGTCGACGTGCCAGCCGATCTCCGCGCAACGCGCGTCAATCCGCTCGATCCGCTTGCGCCAGGTGTCGGCAAAGCCGGGCTCGGGCGGCTTGATCGGCGACACGTTGATCCGCACGCCACGGACGCCGATCGTGTCCATGTCGGCCAGAACCTTGTCCGGCGCATCCTCGTCGACGTCGACGATGCCGCGGCAGCGGGCGACTCCGATCTCGCGCATCGCGTCCAGCAGGCAGGCGTTGTCGCGGCCATAGGCGCTGGGCTGGACGAACACGAAGCGCTCGAGGCCGAGGTGGCTGGCGAGCGCCAGATAGTCTGCGAGCGGCGCAAGCGGTGGCACGTAGCGCAGGCTCTCGTTGACGCCGCCGTGCTTATAGCGATCCGCCGGGCCGAACACATGGAAATGCGCGTCGCATGATTTCGGGGGCGCTCGGAAGGCGGGCGCGGCTCGCTGACGTGGCTCACGGACCGATGACCTTTGTGTTGATGATGGCTGCTACTCGGGCTTGATTCCGGCCGCCTTGATGATAGCGCCCCACTTCGCCGCATCCTGCTTGATCAGCCTGGCGAAGGCTTCCGGGCCCGGCTCGCCGGCGCTCGCGCCCTGCTTGGCGAGCTTCTCCAGGTAGGTCGGATCCTTCTGGGCCGTGACCACGGCGCTTTGCAGCCGGGCGATGATCGGTGCGGGCGTTTTGGACGAGACCACCAGCCCGAACCAGCTCTCCGATTCCACGCCGGGAAATCCGGCTTCAGCCATGGTCGGCACCTCCGGCAGGGCCCGCGCCGCGGGCCGGCCCCGCGACGGCGAGCGCAACGATGCCGCCGCCGTGAACCTGCGGCGCGATGATCGGGCCGTCGCCGAACAATGCGTCGATCTGGCCGCCGATCAGTTGCGGCAGGCTCTCGCTGGTGCTGCGGAATGGCACGTGGATGAGCGTCGATCTTGGCCTCGCGCTTGAGCACTTCGATCGCAAGATGGGTGACCGCGCCGACGCCGGCCGATCCGATGGTGAGCTTGCCCGGATTGGCCTTGGCATAGGCGACGAACTCGGCCACCGACTTGACGCCGAGGCTGGGACGGACCGCCAGCACCTGGGCCGACCGCCACACCGTCGAGAGCGGCACCACGTCCTTCTCCACGTCATAGGACACCGGCTTGAACGCCGGGATGATGGTGAGCGGCCCGATCGAGCCGACCAGGATGGTGTAGCCGTCCGATTCCGCCTTGAAGTAGGCCTCGGTGGCGGCGAGCCCGCCGCTGCCGCCACGGTTCTCGACCACGACCGGCTTGCCAAGCTCACGCGCGAGCGGCTCGGCTGCAAGCCGCGTTCCGGTGTCGCTCGGCCCGCCGGCGGCATAGGGCACGACGATGCGCAGCGTCCGCGACGGGAAGTCCTGTGCCGGAAGTGCGGTGGCGGCGAGCGTCAGAGCGCAGGCGGCCAGCGCGCTTCTTATCAAAAGCATCGTCCATTTCTCCCGCTGCCGGACGCTCGTGCCGGATGATCCGCAATTGTCCCGGAAATCGTATCGCTCCGTGACCGGGCAGACACGGTATTTTCGATGCTTGTCTGAGCGGCGGCTGCGCTAAATTGACCCTGCATGTCCGGACCGCCCACCAGCACCGGGATCGGCCAGCCGGTGCGGCGCAGGGAGGACCTGCGCCTCATCACCGGGCAGAGGCCGCTACAGCGACGACCTCAACCTGCCGGGCCAGGCCTATGCGGCGATGGTGCGCTCGCCGCACGCGCACGCGCGTGATCCGCTCGATCGACAAGACCGCCGCGCTGGCGATGCCCGGCGTGATCGCGGTGCTGACCGGACGCGACTGGGTCGCGGACGGCCTGAAGCCGTTCCCGATCAAGACCTTCTCCTGGCATCCGGCGGAAATCCCGCTGATCAACACCGACGGCTCGCCGGCGTTCACCGCGCCGGATTTCCCGCTGCCGCACGACAAGGCGCGCTTCGTCGGCGAGGCGATCGCCATCGTGGTGGCGGAGACCGTCGCGGCCGCGAAGGACGGCGCCGAGCAGGTGGTCGATCGACTACGAGCCGCTGCCGTGCGTGACCTTTGCGCCCGACGCCGTCCCGGCCGGGCGCGCCGCTGCTGCATGAGCACCACGGCTCGAATGTCTGCATCGACGCCCTGGTCGGCGACGGCGAGGCGACCGAGGCCGCGTTCGCGCGCGCCGCGCACGTCGCCAGGCTCAAGACCTGGGTGCCGCGCGTCACCGGCTCGCCGATGGAGCCGCGCGCCGCGGTCGGCGAGTACGATGCCGCGACCGGCAAATACACCATCACCACCTGCAACGGCTCGGCGCGGCGCCTGCACAACGAACTGGCGGCATCGCTCGGCGTGCCCGAGGACAAGCTGCGGCTGGTGATCCACGACGTCGGCGGCAACTTCGGCACGCGCGGGCAGATTTTCGCCGAGCAGATCGCTGGTGGCCTGGGCGGCGCGCAGGGTCGGGCGGCCGGTGAAATGGACCTGCGACCGCAGCGAAGCCTTGCTCAGCGACTACCAGGGCCGCGATCTCGCGGTCGAGGCGGAGCTCGCGCTCGACGCCGAGGGCAAGTTCCTCGCGATGCGCGGCGACAACATCGGCAATCTCGGCGCGCACACCGGCAATTACTCGATGGTCCAGAAGGGCGTCGAGATCATGTCGAGCATCTACCGCGTGCCGGCCGCGCATTTCCGCGCCCGCTGCGTGCTGAGCAACACCGCGCCGACCCGGCCCTACCGCAGCGCCGGGCGGCCCGAGGTGATGTTCGTCATGGAGCGGCTGATCGACCTCGCCGCGCGGCAGTTCGGCTTCGATCGCGTCGAGCTGCGCCGCCGCAATCTGGTGTCGCAGCCGGAGCTGCCGTACAGCAATCCGTTCGGCATGGTCTACGACAGCGGCGCCTACCACGACGTGATGGAAAAGGCGCTGGAGCTCGCCGACTGGAAGGGATTTGCCAAGCGCAAGGCGCAGGCCGCGCAAGCAGGGCAAGTTCGCGGCATCGGCGTCGCCAACTACGTCGACACCGCGACCGGCGTTCCGCGCGAGCGCGCCGAAATGACGGTGCATCCGGACGGCAGCGTCGATGTCGTCATCGGCACGGTCTCCAACGGCCAGGGCCACGAGACGAGCTTCGCCCAGCTGCTCAACGAATGGCTCGGCGTGCCGATCGACAACGTGCGGCTCATCACCGGCGACACCGACATCGTCAAGGTCGGCGGCGGCACGCATTCCGGCCGCGGCATGCGGCTCGGCAGCATCGTCATCTGGAAGTCCGTCGGGCGCAGATCATCGAGAAGGGCAAGCGCGTGGCGGCGCTGCTGATGCAGGCGCAGCCCGAGGCGATCGACTTTCACGATGGGACGCTTCACCGCGCAGGCTGGCGGCGGCTCGATGACGCTCGCCGAGGTCGCGGCCGCCATGGGCGAGCGCGCCGATCTGCCCGCGGAGCTGCGCGGCCCGCTGACCGGCGAATGCGACGAGACCGTCAACGACGCGAGCTTTCCCTACGGCTGCCACGTCTGCGAGGTCGAGATCGAGCCCGACACCGGCACCTGGCGAGATCGTGCGCTACACCGGCGTCGACGACGTCGGCCGCGCCGTCAACCCGCTGATCATCCACGGCCAGACCCACGGCGGCATCGCGCAGGGCGTCGGCCAGGCGCTGCTGGAGCAATGCTTCTACGACGCCGGCACGCGGCCAGCTGCTGTCCGGCTCGTTCATGGACTACGCGATGCCGCGCGCCGACATGTTGCCGTCCTTCACCACCGAGATCAGCGAGGTGCCCTCGACCACGCATCCGCTCGGCATCCGGCCGGCCGGCGAAGGCGGCACGACGCCGGCGCTCGGCGTCGTGATCAACGCCATCGTCGATGCGCTTGGCCGAGTTCGGCGTGGACCACATCGAGATGCCGGCGACGCCGGAGCGCATCTGGCGCGCCATCCACGGCAAGCCGTCACGGTCCCGGATGGTCGCCGGACGAGCTCGAACGCGAGCATTACGGACGCCAGTGACGCCGTCCTGCGGATCTCACTTGCCGTGGCCCATGGCGCAAACGGCCGCTTCAAACTAACATTCCCGCTGGACCGCTTGGTCCGGGCAAGCTTGCTGCGTGTCCGCGAAGGAGAAGCGCATGATTGAGCTCAAGGGTGTCGCTCATTTCAGTATTCCGGTCAGCGATGTCGACAAAAGCACGAAGTTTTACACCGAGGTTGTCGGCTGCAAGTTCCTGTCGCAATTGCCGAACCAGAAAATCACCTTTCTGGATGCGGGCGGCGTCTGCGTGCTGCTGATCAAGCGGTCGGCTCCGATTCAAAAAGGTGCGCCCGAGATGTCTGACGGCGTCCATCACGCATTCATGGTCGACGCGAGCCAATACCAGGCGGCGATGGACGCGCTGCGAAGCAAGGGCGTGGACATCTTTTTCGAAGAGGACCGACGCGGCGGCACCATCGATGGTCCACGCTTCTATTTCAGGGACCCTGATGGCACGCCGCTGGAAATCATCAATCGCACGCACTATTCCGGAAAAACCGCGTAGGGATCTGCGTCAGTCTAGTTTTCCGATTTTTTGCACGGTCGCGATCAACCGTTTGCTGTCCTGTTCGATGTACGCCGCAAACTCGGTGGCATCCATGTAGGCTGGAGGACTGCCGGCATTCTTGAAAATCCCGATGGTCTGGGGATCGTTCATGACCGTGCCCACGGCTTGTCGAAGCTGGGCCACCACATCGGCGGGCACGGCGTGTGGCACGAACAGGCCGGCCCACACGTAGAACACCACGTTGTCGTATCCAGCTTGGAGGAACGTGGGCGCATCCGGAAATGCGGGATGCCGCTCCGCTCCGAAGGTGGCCAGCACGCGCAACTTGCCTTCGTCGGAATAGCCTTTGAGCGGACCTGCGCCCTGCGCGGTCGCTACAACCTGCCCGCCCAACAGGCCTGCCAAAGCCGGGCCGCCGCCACGATAGGGAACGTGCAACAGCTTGATGTCGGCCGCATTACAAAACATTTCCATGCAAAGATGTGAAGCGCCGAAATTGCCGGCACTTGCGTAGGTAATCTGTCTGGGCCGCTGCTTCGCATCATCAACAAGATCCCTCACCGTTTTGTAGGGCGACTCCGCGGATACGATGAGGAGATTGGGATCGCCGAGCACGCGGGCGATCGGCGTGAACTGCGACATTTCGTAAGTCGGCTTGCGTCCCGACACGCGCTCGGCTTCGGGCAGCACTGCGATGGCGGACAGCGCCATCAGCAGGGTATGCCCGTCGGGCTCGGCCTTGAGCACGGCCGCGGCTCCAATGGCACCGCCGGCGCCCGCGCGATTGTCGACAACGAACGATTGTCCCAGGATTTTGCTAAGGCCCAAAGCCACAGGGCGCGCCGCGAGGTCGGCTTGCCCGCCAGGCGCGAATGGCACGACGATCGTCACGCTATGTGAAGGCCACGCCGCTTGAGCCGAGGCGGAGAATGGCCCTGACACGGGACCGAGCGAGAGACCCGCTGCGACGTGGAGGAATGTGCGGCGATCCATCGGGGTGTCTCCCTGCGCGCGAGACTTAGAACCAGTGCCCGGCAGGCAAGACTACCAACAATTCGAAATTGCCAAAAGCGGATTGCCTTACGATGCCGCCATCAGGCGCGGGTTTTGTCAATTCAAATTCGAAATTCGTGACAAGAGGCTATTCGGTAAGCTCATCGATCGCTGCGGCTATGGCTTGGGGTGCAGCGTGGTGCGGCATGTGTCCGACGCCGTTGAGAAAAACGAGCTTCGCACCGGGTACTGTGGCCGCGAATGCGCAGGCATTTATTTTCGGCGAGACCATGGTGTCGCGGTCGCCGGTCATAATAATGGTGGGCGAGCGCAGATCCGCGTAGGACGGTACCTGGGCGGCGATGAAGCTTTTGAGCAGCGCAAGGTCACGAGCGTTCGCAAAGAATGTCTTTGGCCGGAGCACCAGCCGGATGGCCGCTCGGCGCACGTAGTCATCAGGCACCGGCTGAGGTGCGAACACGGTACGCGAGACACCGTCGGTTAGAAAAAAACTCAACGGATAAACGAGAGTGCGCAGGAACAGCGGGCCAATATAGGGCAATGACGCGAGGTTGTTATACCACCCGGGGTCAGCGGGCCACGGATGGGTAACGGCGGACAGCAAGACAAGCCCTGCAGTACGGTCGGGGAACTTCAGCGCATAAGCCGTCGCAAATGCGCCACCCCAGGAATGGCCGACCAGGATCGCGCGCTTGACGCCGAGTTGCCCAAGCGCCTCCGCAACGAGTTCCGCCTGGCGTGCGGGCGAGGCATAGGTATCGCCCGCCGGCCGCGAGCTCCAGCCGTGGCCCGGGCGGTCAATCAGAATCACGCGATGCGACGCGGCGAGTTTCTGACCGAGCGCAAGCCGCATATCTTCCATATTTCCACTTGCGCCATGGATCAGAACGACGGCGGGTTCGGCGCCGGGCCTGCCACGCTCAAAACCGAGCTCAGCCACATGCAGTCGAACGCCCTCGACCACAATGAACCGCCCGGCTGGTGGATGTGCCGCCTCAATCCGCGCTACCCCGACCGAAGTCATGGCCACGAGCAGGCCAAGCACGACGGCAAGTGCGATTATGGGAGCCGTGAGAGACACACGCGTTTCTCAGCACCTTGTTGCCGTGACAAAACGGTTCGCTCATGAAACGGGTTCCCCTCGCTCACTCTGTGTTGAATGTTTGCAACCAGACATAGTCGGAGCGCGGCACAGCTTCAGTTCGAGGAACGCGCTGCGGCTTACTTTCCGCCGCGATGCGGGCACTCTGCGCTATAGGGCGGGAAGAGGTTGGGGCGCCATCGATGCCGGACGTTATGGCGGTATAGTCGCGCTATGAACGAAACCCTGTTCGGTCGAATTGTCGGCATGGCTGGTCCAGGCGGGCCTCGCGGGCATGCCGGAAACCGACATTGTGCATGGCTTCTGCGACCGTTGCGTCGCGGCCGGGCTGCCACTGGCCCGCGCGCAGGTGTTCATCGACACGCTGCATCCGGTCCACGAGGGCCGGCTGGTTCGCTGGGGCTTATCGCGCCGACCGAGGCGCCGCTGGTCGAATATGGCCGCACCAGCGCGGACGCGCTCGCCGTATCGGGCGCCAATCCCCAGGACGTCGAGGCGGCCGAGCGCTGGCGGCGCAGCCCGTTCTACGCGATGCTGCAAACCGGCGACTCGGTGCTGCGCCGCCGCCTGGACGACACAGACCAAGAACGAGTTCGCGGTACCTGGCGGACTTGCTCGCCGCGGGGATGACCGACTACATCGCGATCATCAGCCGCTTTGCCGCCGAAGCGCGTGATCGGCGAGATGGATTGCGTGTACTCGTCATGGGCGACCAGGGAGCCCGGCGGGTTCAGCGACGGCCAGATCGCCGCGCTTCAGCGCATCGCGCCGTGTCTCGCGCTCGCCATCAAATCGGTATCGCTCGCGCGCATGACCGGAACGCTGATGGAAACCTATCTCGGTCGCGACGCCGGCCAGCGCGTGCTCAGCGGCCGGATCGTGCGCGGCATCGCCGAGCGCATCGATGCCGTCGTTTGGTTCAGCGACTTGCGAGGGTTCACGCGCATCACCGACACTGCGCCGGAACAGGTCATCCCATTGCTCAACGATTACGCCGACGCAATCGTCTCGGCCATTCACGAGCATGGCGGCGATGTGCTCAAGCTGATCGGCGACGGTACGCTTGCCATCTTCACTGCGGAGGATCGCACGCGCGCCTGCGGCGCGGCGTTGTCCGCGGCGATCGCCGCGCGCGCCGGCATCGTCGAATTGAACAAGCGCCGGCTGGCCGGCGGCAAGCCCGTAACCGACATGTATCTCGGCTTGCATGTCGGCGAAGTGTTCTATGGCAATGTCGGAAGCCGCGAGCGGCTGGACTTTACCGTCATCGGTCCGGCGGTGAACGAGGCAAGCCGCATTGCGGCGATGTGCCGCTCGGTCGATCAGCCGGTGCTGATGTCCTCGGCCTTTGCCGATGTCGGGGACATGCGACGCCGCCTGATTTCGGTCGGACGATACGCGCTGCGCGGCGTGGCACAGCCTCAGGAGCTGTTTACGCTCGATCCCGATGCATAGGCGGCGAAATTCTGAACTATCGCTGCGATTGCTCGTGCTAAAGACGATTTCGCACCGCAAGGTTCATCAACCAATCACGCCAGAACCGGTGCCGGCCTTCCTTGCGCGCGCTTGGATAGCGCCAGGACGCTGGACAGTCGATTCAATCGGCACATAAGCTGCTTGCCGCGGCCGAGTGAGCGGAGCTCATCATGAATGACGTGGCTCGACGGAGGGGGCAGCTTGCACTCGCTGCGTTCTTTCATCCGACGGGGCACCATGTCGCATCTTGGCTCCATCCGGAATCACAGATCGACGCGGGTACCAACTTTCGCCACTACGTTCAGCTTGCCCAGACTGCCGAGCGGGCGAAATTTGATTTCATTTTTCTTGCGGACGCAGTAGCGGTTAGGCATGGCAACCTGAACGCACTCAGGCGGTGGCCGCAATACATGGCCTATTTCGAGCCGATCACGCTGCTGTCGGCGCTCGCCGCCGTGACGGAACACATCGGCCTCGTCTCGACGGCAACCACGAGCTACAACGAGCCCTATCATGTGGCTCGCAAGTACGCCTCGCTTGACCACATCAGTGGTGGCCGTGCCGGCTGGAACGTGGTCACCTCCGGAAATCTTTCCGAGGCCTGGAACTTTGGCCGTGAAGCTCACTATGAGCACGGCGACCGCTACGAGCGGGCCCGCGAGTTCATCGACGTTGTGAAGGGTCTCTGGGACAGTTGGGACGACGATGCATTGGTGCGGGACCGTTCGTCGGCGATCTACTTCGATCCCGAAAAGCTTCATGTCCTGAACCACAAAGGTGAGCATTTCTCGGTTCGCGGGCCGCTGAACGTGGCGCGTCCGCCGCAGGGTTATCCGGTGATCGTGCAAGCTGGCTCGTCCGAGACCGGCAAGGAGTTCGCTGCCGAATATGCCGAGGTGATCTTCACCATGGCCCAAACCGTCGAGAAGGCCAAAGCGTTCTACGACGACGTCAAGGGCCGCATGGCGAAATTTGGCCGTGACCCGGAGCATCTGAAGATCATGGCCGGCCTCAATCCGGTGATCGGTGCTACCGAGTCAGAGGCTGAGGAGAAGCATCAGTTTCTTCAGTCCAAGATTCACCCGGAAGTCGGACTGGAATTGTTGTCGGCGGCCGTGGGCGGCTTCGATCTGTCGCGCTACCCGCTCGATGGTCCGCTGCCGGATATTCCCGGGAGCAAGGGCAGCCAAGGACATTTCAAGCAGGTCATGGATATGGCTCGGATCGAGGGTCTCACGATCCGGCAGATCTACATGCGCTATGCCGGTGCTCGCGGCAATCGCACGGTGATGGGCACGCCGGGGAAAATCGCCGACGAGATGGAGGACTGGTTTCTCAAGGAGGCGATCGACGGCTTTCTGATCCAGCCTTCATATCTGCCGGGCGGTCTCGATGAATTCGTCTCGACCGTGATCCCGGAGTTGCAGCGCCGCGGCATTTTTCGCCGCAGTTACAGTGGCCGCACGCTTCGTGAGAATTTGGGCCTGCCGAAGCCAGTCAGCCGCTACGCCAAACCGCTTGGTGCGCACGGCGTAAAATGATCCACGGTCTCACCATCGAGCCTGCATGTATTCCTCGACGCATGCGGCCGAGGCCTTGGCGTAGGTCCCGCGCCGGCTGACCACCGCGCCAGTGAGGCGGCGGAGCGCGAGCGCCATCTCGGTGGCCTTCGCCACCACCGCGATGCCGTTGAGCACCAGCGCGCCGTCGATGACAAAGGGACACTCGCGCGAGAACAGCAGCATCGGCAGGCCGCCCGCCGGGATCACGACCTCGGCGCCCGCGGCGACCAGCGGACGGACCTGCTCCACGAACTCGGCGCGCACCCGGGCGTAGCTCGTTTCGTCGGTGAAGGCCTGCATGAAGCCGGGCAGGTCCATTTGAACCGCCCGCACGCCCGCGACGCGTCGGTCGAGGCCGTGGGCCAGGACCTGCCGCTCGTGCCAACCGATAAAAGCCGCATCGATGGTCACGAGCCCGAGCCGGCCGCCCATGCTGAGCGCCGTGAGCAGGCTCGCTTCGCCCAGCCCGACCACCGGGATATCGACCGCGCCGCGGATTTCCAGCAGGCCGGGCTCCTGGAAATGGCCGATGACAAAGGCATCGTATCCCGAGCGCTCCGCCTCGATCGCATGGCGTATGATCTGAGCCGCACAGCGGAATTCGGTCAGCGCGTGGAAATGACGGTCGGGAGGATCAAGCCCATGGACCTCGAAGCGGACGGCGGGGCTCGCGACCGCATCCAGAAATTTCTGCAACCGCTCAAGATAGGGCGCCTGTTCGGTCGGATGGACGAAGCTCTGATACCAGACGCGGGCGGGATGCGGCGGTTCGGTCATAGGCAGTCCCCAAACGTTGCGGGCATCGTGGTTGTCGCACCAACGCCGGGGAGCGCGCAACACCCGGGCGTGTTGCGGTCATCCGCACCAAATCGCTAAAACAGCACAACACTCCGATCAGGTGATGACATGACGGCGATGCAAGACATCTACTACGAGGACGTGACGCCGGGCACTGCGCTCCACGCCGGTCCTTATGTCATCCCCGAGCAGGAGCTTTTGACGTTCGCCGCCACCTGGGACCCGATGCCGATGCACATCGACAAGGCGTTCGCCGCGCCGCACGGCGGGCTGACGGCGCCTGGGATTTACCTGTTCGCGATCAAGATGCGGCTGGTTCATTCGCTGCCGTTGCGCCGAACGGTGTTGGCGACGTTCGGTTATGACGAAGTGCGTTTCCATAAGTCTGCCCACCCCGGCGACGCGCTGACGCTCGAACTGTCGTGGACGGAAAAGCGGCGCTCTCGATCCAAACCCGATCTCGGCATCGTCAGCGGCCGTTACTCGCTGATCAATGCGGCCGGCGAGGTGGTGATGACACACCTCGATACCGTGCTGATGCGGCTGCGCAATCCGGAGCTCAGCGCCTGAATGGTGGCTTTTTGTTTGAGCATGATCCGTCGGGTCGAGCCCGAGGGCAGGCTTTTTCCGAAAGCCGCTGCACACCCCGGATCAAGTCCGGGGCAGGCTTTTTCGGGATCATGCTCTACGGACGCAGCACACGCGTCGCCATCGCAAAATGATTGGTCGGGCCGGTGAACGCGGGAAAGGTCTTGTAGTCGGCCCGCATCTCGTGCCGCACCGGCGAATGTAGCGCCTGCGTAAGCGCCTCGGGGCTGTCGAAGGCGACCTTGTTGCGTTGCATGAAGTTCACGCGCGGCCATGGCAGCACGCTGACCCAATCGAGGCGGGTGTAGACTTCGAGCTCGCGGATGCCGGGGAAGCACGCCATATGCACGGTGTGCTTTGCCAGATAGTGCGCATGCCAGGCGTTCAGGTCCTCGGCCTCGCCCTCATAAGAAACTAGATAGGTGCAGTACGGCGTTCCGGGCGTATTGCGCAGCGTCGGCTCGGGCACCGCAAATGTGCGAGCCACCATCGCCTGCTGCGTGACGTCGGCATCCGCCAGTGCCGGAAACTGCTGGCGCGACATCAGGACGGCCAGGGGCCCGTTGCGCGCGAGCGCAGCCTCGAGCTTTGGAAGCTCGGCGAAGTAAAGCTGCAGCACAAGCTGCGGCGGAGCGCCGTCCTTGACGTAGGGATCGCTCGCTTGCGCCGAGCTGTGAATGAGCGCCTTGGCGATACCCGGCGTGACGCGCAGAACCTCATCGAGCCTGGCCAGTTCCGCGGCGGCCGGCGCATTCGTGCGGGTCCGAAAGCTCAGAAAAAGACACACGTCCATTTGTTGGGATTCCAAGCGTGCACGCAGCATCCTCGAATTGGCTGCCGGGATGCAATAAGCTGATCGTGGAATTGTGCGGGCTTGCGTCGAGCGGAGAAGCTTTTGGACTTGGCGCGCGTCAGTCTGGAGGACAAATACACGGTCCAATCCGGACGTATCTATTTGTCGGGGCTTCAGGCGCTGGTGCGCCTTCCGATCATGCAGCGCGAGCGCGACCGCGCGGCGGGGCTCAACACCGCGGGATTCATTTCCGGCTATCGGGGTTCGCCGCTCGGCGGCTACGACAACGCGCTCTGGCAGGCGCGCGGTCCGCTCGAGCAGCACGACATCCGCTTTCAGCCGGGCCTCAACGAGGATCTGGCCGCGACCGCGGTGTGGGGCAGCCAGCAGGTTGGCCTGTTCCCCGGCGCCAAGGTCGAGGGCGTGTTCGGCATCTGGTACGGCAAGGGCCCGGGCGTCGACCGCTCGGTCGACGTGCTGCGGCACGCCAATTGGGCCGGCACTTCGCCGCTCGGCGGCGTGCTGGCGATCTCCGGCGACGACCACGGCGCGCTGTCCTCGACCACCGCCTATCAATGCGAACAGGTGTTCGAGGCGGCGATGATGCCGGTGCTCAATCCGGCGACGGTTCAGGAGTTTCTCGACTTCGGCCTGTTTGGCTTCGCGCTGTCGCGGTTCTCGGGATGCTGGATCGGATTCAAGGCGACCAGCGAGACGGTCGAAAGCTCGGCCTCGGTTCATGTCGATCCGCAGCGCATTACCGCCGCGATCCCGACGGACTTCGAGCCGCCGCCGGGAGGACTGCACATCCGCTGGCCGCGTGCCGCCATGGACTGGGCGGTGGAGCAGGAGCGCCGGCTGCACGGCCCAAAGCTCGCGGCGGTGCGGGCGTTCGCCCGCGCCAATAGCATCGACCGCATGGTGATGGATTCGCCGCACCCACGGCTCGGCATCATGGCAACCGGCAAGGGCTATCTCGATCTCCGCCAGGCGCTGAGCGAGCTCGGCATCACGGAGCCGATGGCGGCGGCGCTCGGCATCCGCGTCTACAAGGTCGGGCTATCCTGGCCGCTCGAGCCCGCGGGCGCGCTGGCCTTCGCCGACGGCTTGCAGGACGTGCTGGTGGTCGAGGAGAAGCGCGGCTTCATCGAGCATCAGCTCGTCCATCTGCTCTACAACGCCGATGCGTCGCGCCGGCCGAGCGTCGTCGGCAAGACCGACGAAACCGGCGCGCCGCTGTTGCGGAGCACAGGCGAGCTGACGCCGGCCATGGTGGCGCGCGCCGTTGTCGCGCGCTTGCAGCGCCTGGGCGAGGGGTCGCGGTTCGAGGAGCGGCTGGCGCGGCTGGAATGCCTCGAGCAGGTGGTCGCGGCGCCGCCGACGAAGGTCCAGCGCACGCCGTTCTTCTGCTCCGGCTGCCCGCACAACACCTCGACGCGCGTGCCCGAAGGTAGCCGCGCCATGGCCGGCATCGGCTGCCACAGCATGGCGCTGTTCATGCCGGACCGGCAGACCGCGACGCTGACGCATATGGGCGGCGAGGGCGTCAACTGGATCGGGCAGGCGCCGTTCACCACCGAGCGCCACGTGTTCCAGAACCTCGGCGACGGCACCTATTCGCACAGCGGCCTGATGGCGATCCGCGCCGCCGCGGCCGCCGGCGTCAACATCACCTACAAAATCCTCTACAACGACGCGGTCGCCATGACCGGTGGCCAGCCGGTCGAGGGCGGCTTCAGCGTGGCGCAGATCGCTCATCAGGTCCTGGCCGAAGGCGCGCGCCGCGTCGTCGTGGTGGCCGAGGAGCCCGACAAGCACCGCGGCAGTGCATTGCCTCAGGGCGTGGACATCCGTGATCGCGACGAGCTCGACGCCGTGCAGCGCGAGCTGCGCGAAGTCCCTGGCCTCACCGCCCTGATCTACGATCAGACCTGTGCGGCCGAAAAGCGCCGACGACGGAAGCGCGGGCTTTATCCCGACCCGGCGGAGCGGGTGTTCATCAACGATGCGGTGTGCGAAGGCTGCGGCGACTGCTCGGATCAATCCAACTGCATCTCGGTTGTGCCGGTCGAGACCGAATTCGGCCGCAAGCGCCGGATCGACCAGTCGAACTGCAACAAGGATTTCTCCTGCCTCAAGGGCTTCTGTCCGAGCTTCGTGACGGTGCGCGGCGGCATCCCGCGCCGGCTGACCGGGCCGATCGCTGCATCCGACGAATTGTTTGCGGCATTGCCCGCGCCTGCGGCGCGGCCGCTCGATCGGCCTTACGGCATCGTGATCACCGGGATCGGCGGCACCGGCGTCATCACGCTCGGCGCCTTGCTGGGGATGGCCGCGCACCTCGAGGGCAAGGGCTGCACGGTGCTCGATGTCACCGGCCTCGCCCAGAAGAACGGCGCGGTGACGAGCCATGTGCGGCTTGCGCCGCGGCCGGAGGACTTGCATGCGGTGCGGGTGGCCGCCGGCGGCGCCAACCTCCTGCTCGGCTGCGATCTCGTGGTGGCGGCGAGCCCGGCTGCGCTGTCGCGGGTCGAACCCGGCGTCACACACGCGGTGATCAACAGCCACATGCAGCCGACCGCGGCCTTCATCTTCAACCCGGACGTTGATTTCGACACCGCGGCGATGCTGAAGGCGATCGCCACAACGACCGGGGAGGCACGAACCGACGTCGTCGACGGCACTGGGCTCGCCTCGGCGCTGATGGGCGATTCGATCGCCGCGAACCTGTTCATGCTCGGCTATGCGTTTCAGAAAGGCACCGTGCCGCTCGGCCTTGCGGCGATCGAGCGCGCGATCGAAATGAACGGCGTGGCGGTTGCGAGCAACAAGCGCGCGTTCGCCTTCGGCCGGCTCGCCGCCCATGACCTCGTGCGGGTCGAGGCGCTGGTGCGGGCCACGCGGACCGGTGAGCCGACGTCCGAGCCGCAAGGCCTGGCCGCGCTGGTCGAGCGCCGCGCAGCCTTCCTCGCCGACTACCAGGACGCGGCCTACGCGCAGCGCTATCGCGATCTGGTCGAGGCGATCGCCGCGGCCGAACGCAGCCGCGCGCGCGGCCGCTCGGAGCTGGCCGAGGCGGTCGCGCGCAACCTGTTCAAGCTGATGGCGTACAAGGACGAGTACGAGGTCGCGCGGCTCTACACCGACGGCGCGTTCCTTAGGAAACTACAGCGCCAATTCGAAGGCAGTTTCACCTTGCAGTACCAGTTGGCGCCGCCAATGCTGGCGCGGCGCGATCCGGTCACCGGCGTGCCGCGCAAGCGCGCGTTCGGCCCGTGGATGGTGCATGTGTTCCGATTACTGGCGCGGTTGCGCTGGCTGCGCGGCACGGCATTCGATCTTTTCGGCTATACCGCCGAGCGCCGCATGGAGCGGCGGCTCGATCGCGGAGTACGAGGCGATCGTGCGCGAGCTGGCTTCGGTGCTGAGTCCCGACAACCACGCGCTTGCGGTCGAGATCGCCTCGCTGCCCGCGCAAATCCGCGGCTTCGGTCACATCAAGCGGCGCAATGCCGATAAGGCCAAGGCGCGCGAGGCCGAGCTGCTCGCGATGCTGCGGGGCAGGGGCGCCGCCGCCACGGCAGCCTAGGATACGGCTTCGCTGCGCAGCACCGGCCACGCGGCTTCCGGCTGGTCCGGCGGCACCGAAGACAGCAGCGCGCGCGTGTGGGCGTGCTGCGGATCGGAAAACACCGCCTCGGTCGGCCCCTGCTCGACGATCTCGCCGCGATACATCACCAGCACGCGGCTGCACAGATGGCGCACCACCGACAGGTCATGCGAGATGAACAGCATGGCGAAGCCGAGCTCTGAGCGGAGCCGCGCCAGCAGGTTCAAAAGCTGCGCCTGGATCGACACGTCGAGCCCGGAAACGATCTCGTCGGCGACCAGCAACTTCGGAATGTTGCAGAGCGCGCGGGCGATGTTGACGCGCTGGCGTTGGCCGCCGGAGAGCTGGCCCGGCAGCCGGGTGGCGAAATCTGCCGGCAGGCCGACCTCCGCCAGCAGCACGCGGGTCCGCTCTAGCCGTTCATCCCAGCTCGCGTGCCGGCTGCCGGCCTCCATCGCCTGGGTGATGATGCGCGCCAGCCGGCGGCGCGGATTGAGCGCCGATTGCGGGTCCTGGAACACCATCTGCACGCTCATGGTGCGCAGCGCACGGGTTCGCGCCGAGGGCGCGGTCAGGTCCTCGCCATTGAGCAGGATGCGGCCGGCCGAGGGCTGCTCCAGGCCGACCAGCATCTTGGCAATGGTGCTCTTGCCGCTGCCGCTTTCGCCGACCAGCGCGACGAATTCGTTCTCGGCGATGTGAAACGACGCAGCTTTTACCGCCGCGAAGGTCCGCCCTTGGCCGAGCAGCCGGCGGCCGGCAGCATAGTGCTTGTCGAGGTTCTCGACCTGCAACAGCAAGCGCTCCGATACGGCCGATGCGGCGGCCGGGCGCTGCGGCGTTGCGATGCCGCGCGTCCCTTCGGCGCGGATGCAAGCGGCCATGCGGCCAGGACCGATCGCGGTCTCCGGCGGCACGGCGTGGCGGCAGTCGTCCGCGGCGAGCGGACAGCGCGGCGCGAAATGGCAGCCCGCCATGGTCCGCAACTGCACCAGGCTCGGCATCTGGTCGGGGATCACGTAGAGCGCGCGCCGCTCCGCGCTCATCGGTGGGTTCGAGAGCTGAAGGCACCGCGTGTAGGGATGGGCCGGCGCCGAAAGCACGGCGCGTGCCGGACCGCGCTCGACCGCGCGTCCGGCGTACATCACGATCACCTCGTCGCAGAGCTGGGCCGCCAGCCGCAGATCGTGGGTGATGAAGATGACCGCGGTACCATGCTGGCGCTGCATGTCGGCGATCAGCCGGATGATCGACGGGTGCATGGTGACGTCGAGCGCAGTGGTCGGCTCGTCGGCGATGACCAGCTTGGGATTGCTCGCAAACGCCATGGCGATGAGCACGCGCTGGCACATTCCGCCCGACAATTGGTGCGGGTAGCGCTGGAGCAATTCGCCGGCGTCCGGTAGCCGCGCGGCCGCCAGCATGGCGAGCGCATGGTTGCGTCGCTCGACGGCGGTTCGGTCGCCGAGCCGGGCCAGATGCTCGTCGAACTGCCGGCCGATGGTCATCACCGGATTGAGCGCAGTCATCGGCGCCTGCGGAATGAAGGCGATGGCGCGGCCGAGTAGCGCGCGCCGCGAAGCCTGCGCCATCCGCACCAGGTCCTGGCCCTCGAAACGGAGCGAACCAGCGGCGATCTCGAACCCGGGCGGCAGCAGTTGCGCGATGGCGCGCCCGACCATCGACTTGCCGGCGCCGGACTCGCCGACCAGGCCGAGGATCTTGCTCGGCGCAAGCTCGAACGACAGCGCGCGGATGACCGGCACGGCGGCGCCGCCGATCCTGGCTACGACCGAAAGGTCTTGAGCTTGCAGGACGGCCACGAGTTCAGCGCCCCGCTTCCGACAGCCGCACGTCGAGCGCGCGACGCAGCCCGTCGCCCAGGAGGTTGAACGCCGTGACGGTGAGAAAGATCGCCACCATCGGCAGCAGCAGGTTCCACGGCGACTGATAGACGTACTGGCGCGCGTCGGCGATCATTTGCCCCCACGCCGGCTGGTCCGGCCGCACGCCGAGGCCGACGAACGACAAGATCGCCTCGACCACCACGGCGATCGCCATTTCCAGGCTGATGAGCGTGATCAGGAGCGGCAAGGTCGCGGGCAGCACCTCGCGGACGATGGTCTGCCAATGGGTGAAGCCGACGAGCCGCGCGGCCGCGATATAGTCATGCCGGGTCACGATCATGACCTCGGCGCGGAGCACGCGGCAGAAGCGCGTCCAGTCGACCAGGATGATCGCCAGGATCACGTTGCCCAGACCGATGCCGAGCCCAACCATTAGGATCAGCGACAGGATCACCGGCGGAAACGACATCCACACGTCGACGGCGCGGCCGATGATCCAATCGACGATGCCGCCGAAATAGCCGGAGACATGCGCCAGGATCGCGCCGATGATCATGGCGCCAAGCGACGCGAAAAACGCCACCGTCATGGCGGTGCGGGCGCCATAGATCAGGCGCGACAGCACGCAGCGGCCGAGGCTGTCGGTGCCGAGCGGAAACGTTGGGTCGCCGCCCACCGCCCATGCCGGTGGAACGAGGATCGCGAGCAGGTTCTGCTCCGCCGGGTCATGCGGCGCGATCAAGGCGGCGAACGCGGCGCAACCGCCAATACCAAGGATCAGCGCCAGTGCGATCAGCACCCGGCCGGAACGGAGCGAGCGGGCGAGTGGGCCTGCCATCAGCGCACCCGCAGCTTCGGATTGAGCACGACGTAGAGACTGTCGACCACCGTGTTGATCACCAGTACCACTATGCAATAGGTCAGCCCGATCGCCTGAATGAGCGGCAGGTCGGCGTTGCGCACGGCATCAACCATCAAGTTGCCCATGCCGGGATACGAATAGATCACCTCGACCAGCAGCGTGCCGCTGAACAGGAAGCCGAACTGCACGCCGGCGAGCGTGAGCGTGGGCAGCGACGCATTCTTGAGCGCATGGCCGGTGAGGATGCGACGCTCCGAGAGGCCGCGCAGGCGCGCCTGCTGGATGTAATCCTCATGGTAGACGTCGAACAGGCTCGACCGCAGCACGCGCATGATGGTCGGTGAGAACGCGAGACCGAGCGCAACCGCGGGTAGGAGCAGGTGCTTCCAGGCGCTCAGCAAAATGTCCCAGCGCCAGACCAGCAACGCGTCGAGCAGGAGGAACCCGGTGATGTTCGGCTGCGACAGGCCGGGCGAGATGCGCCCGGTAAACGGCAGCCATTGCAGCAGCACCCCGAACAAGAACAGCAGGATCAGGCCCCACAGGAATTCGGGGATCGAGAGCAGCAGGATCGACACCATGTCGCCGACGCCCTCCAACGCGGTGCCCCGCACGCTGAACAGCAGGAGGCCGCCGCCGAGGCCCAGAATCGCGGCGATCACCATGGCGAAGGCCGCGAGCTCGACGGTCGCCGGCAAGGTTGCCTTCACCAACGATCCGGATTCGCGGCGGAAGTGGATCGAATGGCCGAAGTCGCCGTGCAGCGCGCCCTTGAGCCAGATCCAAGTATTGCTGCGGCAGCGGCTGGTCGAGGCCCATCTCGTGCCGCTTGGCCTCGACCTCGGCGATGGTCGCCGTCGGCGGCAGCGACATGGCGGCCGGATCGACCGGTAGCAGTCGCAGCACGCAGAACAGCAGCGCCGAGACCACCAACAGGATCGGGATCGCGGCGAGCAAGCGGCGCGCCAGCAGGTTGAGGACGGTCGCGGTCATGGGCGCGCCGGGAGCAGGGGCGCGCGGCGCATCAGCTCCACTGCATCGATTGCGGCAACAGCCAGCCGTTGCCGTACTTGGTGTAGGTCAGATTTTTCTTTCGCACCAGCGTCAGCACGCTCTGCAGCAGCGGCATGGTCGCGCCGCTCTCCACCGCCAGGCGGTTGAGCTCGCGGTAGCCGGCCACGCGCGCGTCGTAGTTCGCGACATTGAACAGGTCGAGCACCTTCTGGCCGACCTCCATGTCCTTCCATGCCGAGAACGGCATGCGCGGGTTGAGCAGATAGCCGCCGAAAATCTCCGGATCGCCGGTGGCGTTGTCCCAACTGTAGAGCGTTGCCTCCGGCAGCTTGGTAGCGCGGTTGAGCTCGAAGTACTTGGCGTATTCGATGACTTCGAGGTTGGCGTCGATGCCGACCCGCTTCCACATCTGCACGATGGCGCGCGCGATGTCGTAGTCGCTCGGGAAATGGCCGTTGGTCGATGCAAAGCCGATCTTCACCGGATTGTCGGGGCTGTAGTTCGATTTGGCGAGATATTGCTTGGCAAGCTCGGGGTCGTACTTGAACTGGAAGTCGCCGAGATAGCCCGGCGTGCCGGGGGTCGAAACCACCGACAGCGGCACCGCGGCGCCGTTGTAGAAGGCGCGCGACAGCGCCTGCTTGTCGATGGCGTGATGGGCGGCGAGCCGCACGTTCTTGTCGGCAAACGCCAGATCGTTGCGCACCTGCATCAGGATCACGCGCGTGATCGGGTTGAGCTCGGCGGCGAATCCGGCCTCCTGCTGGAAGCGCTGCACCTCGCGCACCGGCACGTTGATCGTGCAATCGACCTGGCCGGACTGGATCGCGGCCACCCGCGCCGACGGGTCCTTGATGATCTGGATGGTGACGCGAGCGATCTTGGCCTTCGGCCCCCAGTACTTGTCGTTGCGTTCGAGCACGATGCGGGAGTTCAGCTCGTATTCGGCGAGCCGGTAGGGCCCGGTGCCGACCGGCTTCTTGAGGAAGTTATCGAGGCTGTCGGATTCGATGTATTTCTTCGGAACGATATAGCTGCCGAGGAACGCCATCCATTGCGGGGCGGTCGGCGCCGGGGAGTTGAACTTCATCGTTGTCTTGGTCGGCGACTCGATCACGATGTCCTCGACCTTGCGCCAGGAGTTCGCGGTGTCGAGTTTGACGCCAGACTTGATGCGCTCGAGGAAGGTGTAGCGGAAGTCCTCGGTCGTCATCTTGTCGCCGTTGTGGAACGTGACGTCGTCGCGAAGCTCGACCGCCATGCTCAAGCCATCCGGCGCGAGGCTCCAGCTCTTGATCAGGTGCGGGATGAGCTTCAGGTCCGCGCTCTGATCGAGCGGCTGATCGAACACCGCCTTGAAGATCGGCTGCGCATCCGGCGTAAAGCGCTGGTTGGGGTCCCACGACGGCACGTCGTTCGGCCATCCGATCGTCACCGTGTCGTTGGCCGCGGCGAGCGCACCATCGAACGGTGCGGCTGCGCCGATCGTTGCGGCGCTGCCCATGAGCATTTGCAAGAAGGTCCTGCGCTGCAGATCGAACGCCATGGTGTGCTCCCTCATTTCGCTTGGGACCGTGCCGGTCGCCGTGTGGCCCCTGACGGCGGGACGATGCCGATACTATACCGGCCACCGGCCGCGCGGGCTATCGCCTGAGCCGGTAGCCTGCCGCTTCGCGGTCCCAGGTGCCGGGCGTGACGCCGCGGTCGCGCAGCTTGTACTTCTGCACCTTGCCGCTCTCGGTCGTCGGCAGCTCCTCGACGAAGTCGATGAAGCGGGGCACCGCGAAATAGGCAAGCCGCGGCTGGCAGAATTCCATCAACGCGATTTCCGAAAGCGCTGTGCCCGGCCGGCGCACGATCGCCGCCATCACCTCGTCCTCGGCAAGCTCCGAGCGCACCGGGAAGACCGCGACATTGGCCACGTCCGGATGACTTAGCAACACCTGCTCGACCTCGAACGAGGAGATGTTCTCGCCGCGACGGCGGATGGCGTCCTTCAACCGATCAACGAACCGGAAATAGCCGTCGGCGTCGCGGACGACGCGGTCGCCGGTGTGGAACCAGCCGTCGCGCCAGGCCTCCGCGGTCCGCTCGGGCATGGCGAAATAATTGGCGGCGAAGGCGAGCGGCTCGTCCGAGCACAGGATCAGCTCGCCGGGCTCGCCCGGCGCGGCGTCGCTGCCGTCCGGGCCGATGACGCGCGCGTCAAAGCCCGCCCGCAACGTGCCCATTGCGCCCGGCCGCTGCTCGGCCAGGCTGCCGCCGATCACGAAATTGGTCTCGGTCGAGCCATAGGCGTCGATCAGGCGAATGCCGGTGCGCGCCTCGAACGTCGCGTGCAGATTCGCGGGCACGCCAGGCGACAGCACTCGGCGGATCGAATGGGCGCGCTCCTCCGGCGACGGCGCGCGCGACAGCAGGATCGGCACCATCGAGCCGAGCAGGTAGGTCACGGTCGCGCGGCGCTCGATCAGGCCCGGCCAGAAGCGCGAGGCGGAGAACCGCGGCTCGGCCACCAGCGTCGCGCCGGTCAGCAGCGCCTGATGAAAGGTGCCGAGCGCGTTGGTGTGAAACAGCGGCAGCGTCGTGCACAGCACGTCGCCCTCGCGCAGCTCGAGGTGGCGGGCGCCGTTGACGCCCCACCAATAATACTGCGCGTGCGGGCAGCAGACGCCCTTGGACGGGCCGGTCGTGCCCGAGGTGTAAAGGATCGCGCAGGTGTCCGCGGGATCGATCCGACCCGCGGTAAGCGCCTCGCCGGGTGGCGGCAGGTCCGCCACCAGGAGGCGGTCGAACGCGGCGGAGGCGGCATCGCCGATGCGCCAGATGCGCTCAAGCGCGAGACCGTCCAGGTCGATGTGGTTGAGCGCATCGATCAGATTCGCCTCGATCGCCAGCAGCCGCGCCCCGCAATTGCGGAGGATGTGCGAAAGCTGCGGCCCGCGCGCGGCGACGTTGATCGGCACCGCGATGGCGCCGAGCCAGGTGCAGCCGAGGTAGACCTGCATGAACTCGCTGCGGTTTCCGCACATCAGCGCGACGCGGTCGCCAGGCCGCATGCCGGCCGCGGCGAGCGTGCCGGCAAAGCGCGCCGCGATCGTGCGCGTGTCCTCGAAGCTCCAGCTCTCGCCGCCGGCGACAAGCAGCGTGCGCGCGCCATGCCGACGAGCCTGCCGCTCCAGCATCGCGGGCAGCGTGCGCTCGGCGGGCGGCAGTTCGGCCGGGCTAGTCATCGGCGCTTGGTCTTAGTGTTCTTAGCGTTTTTGGCGTTCTTGGCCCCGCCCGTCCGCGCGCGGCGAGCGGGCGAGTTCGCCGCCGCCGGCACCAGCGCGATCACCCGCAGCGGGCTGCCGCTGCCGTCCTTGATCTTGAGCGGCGCCGCGATCACCACCGCGCCGGTCGCCGGCAGCAGATCGAGATTGGTCAGGCATTGCAGCCCGTACCGTCCGGAGCCGTGCATGTAGTAGTGACACGGGTAGGGCGGCTTGAGATGGAACGCCTGGCCGGCGTCGGTTCCGATCGCTTCGGAGCCGAAGCCCAGCACCTGCCGCTCCTCGACCAGAAACCGCACCGCCTCGGTATCGGGTCCCGGCGTGTGCTGGCCCGTTTCGTCGAGATTCTGGTAAGCCACCGGATCGGTCCGCTTCGACCAGTCCGTCCGCATCAGGATCCACGATCCCGCCGGGATGCGGCCGTGCTTTTTCTCCCAGTCGCGGAGCGCTTTCGCGCTCAACAGATAGTCAGCGTTGGCCGCGGCGTCCTTCGAGCAGTCGACGACGCACGCCGGCGCGATGAAATGTGGCGCTGGGATCGTGTCGGTCGAGTTGTCGGGCAGATGCCGCCCCGAAATCCAATGGATCGGCGCGTCAAAATGCGTGCCGGTGTGCTCGCTGCACGAGAAGTTGTTCCAATACCAGCCCGGCCCGCGCTCGTCGTAGCGCGACACCTCCTCGATGCGGAACGGCCAGGCCTGGCCCATCTCCGGCGGCAACACGATCTGCGGGAATGCGGGCGACAGCGTCTGCGTGAGGTCGACGATGCGGACGCGGCCGGCGGCAAGCTCGGCGACCAGCTCGGAGCAGAACAGTTTGGCTCATCGCGCGTTCCTGACCTGCTAGCGAGCCTGCGCGGACAGCTCGCGCTCGAGCGCCTTCGGATTGTCGCGCCAGCGCGCCAGCCATTCCTGGGCAATGTCGCCGGGGAACACATCTTCCGCGCCGCTCCGCAGCGCCTCGACAATCTCGGCCGCGAGCCGGTCCGGCGTGATCTTCGGCGGCGGTAGCGCCTGATTCCATTCATCATCGATCGGCCCGGGAAACACGTTGATGACGCGGACGCCGGCCGGGCCGAGCTCGGCGCGCAGGCACTGCGCGAGCGAGAGCGCCGCTGCCTTCGAGGCCGAGTAGGTGCCGTGCGCCGGAAAGTTCGACAGCGCGAAGATCGACAGCAGATTGACGAAGGCGACCGCGCTGGACTGTCCGTCCGCTCCGCGCGCGCGCATCGCCGGCGCGAACTCCTGCGCCAGCCGCAGCAGCCCGAAATAGTTGACGTCCATCTCGGCGCGCGCCACGTCGACGCCCTGGCGCGCCGCGATGCCGAAGGTGCGGTGGTGGTCGGCGGTGTTGATCAGGATGTCGACGCGTCCGCCGATCTCGCCGGCGGCGTCCTTGACCGCGCGGGAGTCGGTCAAGTCGAGCGGCAGCAACGACACCTGCGGGATCGAGGAAAGCCGTTCGAAGCCCGGCGACTTCTTCCACGGCTCGGCGTGGCCGGCCCATATCAGATCGGCGCCGGCGGCGGCCAAGGCCTGCACCAGCGCCTGCCCGACGGGCGTCTTGGCGTCGGTGACCAGCACCTTCCTGAACTTCGGATCGCAGGTCATCTCGCGGAGCTGGCGATCGTCGGTCATGTGCGGGGTGTCCTTCTCCGGAATCGCGAACAGCGCGGCCTGACCGGCACGATCGAGGCTTGCCTGCACGCGCACGCGCGACGGCGCGGGCCGGCAATCGCCGTGCAGGTGCGCGATCACGATCGGCCCGCAATCGAGCCGGACCATGCCGAGCCGCCACGGCATGCGGTCGCGATAGTACACCTCGTTGCTGTGGCGGAGCGTCGTGTCCGAGATCAGTTCGCCTAAGCCATCCTGGGCGCGCCAGTCGAGCCGCTGCGACAGGCAGGCGTAGCACGCCTCCCGCGGCGGATATTGCGTCGCACCGCAATCGCGGCACACCTGCAGCTCGAAGCGGCCGCGCGCCGCCGCCGCGGTCAATCCTAAGCGCCACGCGGCTGCGGGCGGCGCGGCGGTGGCGTCGGCACGCGGGTCCGCAGGACCGGGTTCTTGCGCGGCGGCCGCACCAGGGGGCGGGTCATGATGGTCCTATCCGTCGGCTGCCAGGATCGCCGCGCCGCTGCACAGGCCGCGATCGTAGTTGATCATACCGAAGCCGCTCGCAAGGCCAATGCGCGCGTCGGGCACCGCGGCGCCAAGCGCCTGCCCGGTGAGTTGCCGGACGGTCTCGACCAGACCGAGATAGCCGCCGGCGGCGCCGGCCTGGCCGGCCGACAATTGGCCGCCCGAGGTGTTGATCGGAAACGAGCCGTCGGCGCTAAAGCTGTGCTGCCGCACGAAGTCCGGCGCTTCGCCCTTTTTGCAAAAACCAAGGTCCTCGATTTGCATGAAGCTGATCACCGGATAGTCGTCGTAGGTCGCGAGCACGTCGATGTCCGTCGGGCTCGACGCCGGCCTGCGCCATAGAGCTCGTCGCAATCGAGCGCCCATCCGCCGCGATACTGGATCGGATCGTCGGGAAATGCGTTGTGCCGCTCGATCGTCGCAAGAATACGCACGTAGGGCAGGCCGAGCGCCTTCGGCCTGCGCGCGGCGCAGCACCAGGAACGCGTCGGCGCCGGCGCAGGGCATGACGCAGTCGAACAGCCGGAGCGGATCGGCGATCAGGCGCGCGGTCAGGTACTCCTCGAGCGTGAGCGGCTTTTTCATCAAGGCATGAGGAAACGTCAGCGCATTGGCGCGCTGGGCGACGCAAAGCTTGCCGAAGTCCTCGGGTTTGGCGCCGTAGGTCCGCATGTAATAGGAGGTGAGGAAGGCGAAGCTCGCGTTGGCGCCGCCCGAGCCATAGGGATAGACCGCGTCGCGGGCAAACTGGCTGAAGGTCGCCAGGTTAAGGCGGAACGTGTCGGTGTGGTTGGTATCGCCCGCGATGCAGGCGACGATGTCCGCGTCGCCGCATTGCACGGCGCGCGCGGCGCGGCGCAGCGCCACGATCCCGCAGGCGCCGCCCATCGGGATATGGTCGAGCCAGCGCAAGGTCAGGCCGAGGTGCTGCGTGAGGCCGACCGCGGTGTCCGGCGACATCGTGAAGCTTGAAACGCACAAGCCGTCGATCTGATGCTTTGCGAGCCCGGCGCGTTTAATGAGCTCGGCAAGGGCGCCGGCCAGGAACCAATGCGCGCCACGGATCGAGTAGCGCACATAGGGCAGTGTCGTCGGTGCGGCGACGACGACGTCATCATAAGCGGTGCGCGGCACACTCACCCGCGGTGCCCCGCGCGCCAGCCCATGTCCCAGAAATCGGCCTCGAGCCGGGTCGCTTCCCGGAACACCGCGATCAGCTCGGCTTCGCGCGCCGGCGTGACATAGCGATCGGCGAGCCTGTCCAGATGGGCGCGCGCGCCCGCCGCGACCGCCTGGTAGGGTGCGCCGGCATATTCGTCGATCCAGACGCGATATCGGTTGGTTGCTGGCGCGCTGCCTCAGGCTGCGCTGCAAGCCTGGTGGCAATCTCGGCGTAGCCGATCACGCAGGGCGCGAGCGCCACCCGCAGCGTCAGCAGATCGCCACGCATTCCGGCATCGAGCACGTAGCGCGTATAGGCCAGCGTCTCGGACGCCGGCGGAGCTTGCTCGAGGTCGCGGGGCGACAGGCCCCAGCCGGCACAGAGCTTGACATGAAGGTTCATCTCGACGTCGAGGATTGCCGACAGGCCGGCCGCGGCTTCGCGCATGTCGGCGAGCTCGGGCGACTTGTAGACCGCTAGCGCGTAAGCGCGGGCAAACTCGATCAGGAACAGATAGTCCTGCACGAGGTAGTGACGAAACGCGCCCTCACGCAAGCTGCCATCCGCCAAGCCGGCGGTGAACGGGTGCGTCGTGTAGGCGCGCCACTCGGCGGAGGCTTGTGTCTTCAGCCGCTCAAAGAAGCTCATGAAGCAACATGGGAGCCGATTATCTTTTTCTGCTCAAGCGTTTCGATTTCCTTGGCCGACAAGCCAAGCAGTGCGGAGAACACCTCGCGGCTGTGCTGACCCATCAATGGCGACGGACTGGTGATCGCACCGGGCGTATCGGAAAACCGCACCCACGGCGCCAGCACTTTGACTTTTCCGGCCTCGGGATGATCGACCTCGACAAAGGCATTCCGGGCTTTGAGATGCTGATCCTCGATACTCTCGCCGACGGTCAGGACCGGTCCGCTCGCCAGCCCCAGTGAGCTCATCGCCTCCCACACTTCGCGGCGACTCTTGCGACGCACCAGATCCGAGATCGCCGCCTCGACGGCGGCGTAGTTGCGTTGCCGGTCGCTGACGGTGAGAAACCGCGGGTCTTTCGGCGAGCGATGCGTCCCCGAGCGCAGCGGTAAGCTTGGCCCAGGCCTGGTCGTTCATATCCGGCACGTGGAAATAGTAGTAGCCGTCGTTGCAGGGCTTCGGCGCCGGGCCGACCTCCTGCTTTTCGAAGTGCATGTGCAGCGAGCTCACCATGAAACCCAGGATCGCCTCGTGCATTGAAACTTCGATCTTCTGGCCCTTGCCGGTTTTTTCCCGATTGTAGAGCGCGGCCAGGATGCCCATGCACATCGACGCACCGGCGGTCTCATCGCCGAGGCTCGGAGTCTTGGCGCCCGGGCGTCTTGGAGAGCCGCATGCCCTCATGGGCCCAGCCGGCGATCGCCGAGATGGTCGCGGCGTTCGCCCGCACGTGCTTGTAGGGGCCGCTCTCGCCGAAGCCCCGCGAGCACGCATAGATGATGCGCGGATTGATCTCGCGCAGCGTTTCGTAGCCGAGGCCCAGGCGCTCCATCGCGCCGGCCGAGAAATTCTCGACAACCACGTCGGATTTTTTCATCAGATCGAGGAAGAGCTTTTTGCCCTCAGGCGTTTTCATGTCGAGGACGATGCCCTTCTTGTTGCTGTTCATGGCGATGAACTCATAGCCGTCGCGCTTGACGTCGGGTGGCATCCAGATGTGCCGGAAGCGGTCACCCTCGCCGTATTCGAGCTTCAGGACCTCCGCTCCCATATGGCCCAGCACCAGCGTGCAGAACGGCCCATTGAGCACGTGCGTGAGATCAAGCACGCGAATTCCAGTTAACGGTCCTGCCATCTCGCGCTCCTTCGGTATGCTCCGCGACCAACCCTATTCGAGTGGCCGGAATTTCGGCAGCGTGACATTCTCCGTCACGTCATCGAAGAAAACCGTCACCCGCATTCCCACCCTGACCCGCTCCCAGGGACAGTCCACCACGTTGCTGCTGACGATCGCGCGACCGTCGGTGCCATCGAGCACGATCCTTGCCATCACGTAGGGCACGTCGGACGCAAAGGCTCCGATCGGCTGGTGGACGACGATATAGGAGTTGATGATCCCGGTTCCCGACAGCTTCTCCCACCGGAATTGCCAGGACTGGCAATTTGGACAAACCCCGCTGGGCGGCCAGCGAAACCGCCTGCAACCCGAGCATTGCTGGGCCCGCAACTCATGGGCCTTGGCAGCATCCCAATAGGGCTTGCTGTCGGGGTCCGCGAATCGGCAGCGGCTTTGCGGGTGTGGCCATGATCAGGCCTTCCGGAGCAGGAGCGAACTGCCCCCTTCTTCGCCACAGCACAGCGCGATCTCCGCATCGCGGATTTGCCGGCAGGTGGCGCGATCGTAGGTGTGGGCGCCGTTGCACAGGTCATCGCAAACGCCGCCGGGACGAAGCTGCTGGACCGCCTCGATCACGTGGTTCAATCCCTGGACGTAGCTTTCCGACAACAAACCGCCGTGAGTGTTGACCGGGCACTTGCCGTCGAGGCCGTTGTGGCCGGCGCGCACCCAGGCGCCGACTTCGCCCTTGGGGACGAGACCGAAGTCCTCCATGTGCGTCATGCACATGAAGGTGAAGGGATCATAGAGCTCGGCCACATCGACGTCGGCTGGCGTAATGCCGGCGGCGCCGTAGAGAGCAGGCGCGGCGCGAACGCCGTTGGTCTCCCATTGGTTTTCCCAGCCTGTCCGCCCGCTCAGCATCGACATGATAGTGACCGGCGCCTGCTTCAGATCGCGCGCGCGCTCGGCGGTCGTGACGATCAACGCGACCGCGCCGTCGGTTTGGAGACAACAATCCAGCAGGCGATAGGGATAGACGACCCAGCGCGAGCTCTGGTGCTCCTCCAGGCTCAGGGGATTGCGCATGACCGCCTTCTTGTTGAGCATGGCATGCTTGCGCTGCGTCACCGCGAGGTGGGCGAAGTCGAGCGACGTGGTGCCAAAGCGCGCCATGTGCGCGCTGGCATAATGGCCGTAGGTCGCCGCGGCATGCACCTCGCCATAGGGCAGGGTGAATTGCTCAAGCCCGGACGGCGATCGCGGCGCGCCGCCGGCACGGTTCGAATAGCCGTTCATCGCGCGATAGACGAGCGCGTGCTTGCAGACACCGGCGTGAACTGCCATCGCCGCCGAAACGACGGCGCCGCAGCTCCAAGTGCCTCCAAGCGAGCAAAAATCCGTGTAGTTGCAATTCTTGATTCCGAGCGTGGCGGCAAGCTCGACCGGCCCGGGCAAATCCGCCCGATCCCAGTAAAATGAAACGATCCCGTCGATGTCCGCAGCGGCAAGACCGGCGTCCGCAATGGCGTTGAGGCTTGCTTGCGCCGCGAGGTTTTTGGTCGACGTGCCGGAGCCCCGGCTGAAGGTCGTCCAGCCGATCCCGGCGATGGCGGTCTGGTCTTTGATGCCGCGATCCATGATCCGCCCCCAGGATAGCGGCCGATGGCGAGCGGGCAAGCGGCGCACCACGCACGCCGGGGTGGCGAAAACAGCATATGACGGCGGCGGCCGGGACCTGGGCTATTGCGCCTTCAGGCCGGTCGCTTTGACGACCGATGTCCATTTTTCCAGATCCTGGCGGATGAGGTCGGTCACGCTCGCAGGCGATCCGGGAAATAGCTCGTAGCCGTTCTTCAGGAAGACATCCTGCACGTCGTTGTCCGTCATCGCCTTTTGCAGCTCGGCTTCAAGCTTTGCGGCAATGTCCGGCGCAAGGCCGGCGGGCGCGAACAGCGCCGTCCAGGTGAAGACATTGAGGTCTGGCATCCCGGCCTCAAGGACCGTCGGGACGTTCGGCAGAGCGGGCATGCGCTTTGCCGAGGTGACGGCCAGCGGCGTGATACTGCCCTTTTCGACCCACGGCAGCAGCGGCGCGACCGCGTCCCAATAGGTATCGATGCGGCCGGCAACATAGTCGGTGATGGCCGGACCGCCGCCGCGATAGGGCACATGCACGAGGTCGATCCCCTGCTTGAGCTTGAACAGCTCGCCGACCAGATGAGTCGAGGTTCCAACCCCAGGCGAGGCGTAGGTGAGCTTGCCGGGGTTCGCCTTGGCGTGGGCGACAAGCTCGGGCAGGGTTTTCACCGGCACCGCGGAGTAGGCCGTCATCAGAAAATGGAAGCGGACCACCGATCCGATCGGGGTGAATGATTTGATCGGATCGTAGTTGAGGTTTTGATAGAGCGCGGGCGCGATGGTGAATTGGGTCGCGTAACCGAAAATCAACGTGTAGCCGTCGGGCGTTGCGCGCGAGACCGCGGTGGCGCCGATCGTACCCGCCGCCCCGCCGATGTTTTCGATGACGATGCTCTGACCCATGCTGTCGCCCATCTTTTTCGCCAGCACACGCGCCAGCACGTCGGAGGTTCCGCCAGCCGGATAGGGAACGATCATGCGGATGGCGCGGCTCGGATAATCCGCGGCTTGCACCGGCGCGGTCAGGAGCGCGCCCAACGCAATCAAGCCCAGCAGCTTCCTCATGACTTTCTCCCTGTTCTCGGCGGCTCAGCTCGCGGCCAGACGGCTGGTCATCGGGAACGGTGCTCCGCTCATCTTGACCTCGTCGTCGCGCAATCCCGCCTGCCGCAGCAGCGGCAGCACGCGATTCACAAAATACGGCAACTCCTCGTTGAAATTAACGAACGAGAGTGTCGCACCGGAGAAGCCGAGCCCATGAATTTGAACGATCTTCTCGGCAATCGTTTCCGGTCGGCCGATCAGCGGATAGCTGCCGGTGCCTCCGGCATAGCGCTGCCGTTCGAGCCTGATGGCGTCGGGCTCGACCGCGCCATAATGCGCATCCTTCTTGCGCTGGTGAAAGTCGACCGCCTCAGTGTCGGCCATTTCGTTCGCGTAGTGGTCGTAATATCGCTTGGCCTCCGCGTCGGTCTCCCGACAGACCACATGCGTCGTGGTCAGCAGCCCGACATCGCGGCCGGCTTCCGAGGCGAGGCGGCGGATTTCGGCGATGTGGGGCTTCGCGCTCTCGAAGCTGCGGAGCGACGTGAACAGGAAATCGCTGGTCGCTGCCGCAAATCGCCGACCGGCCGGCGAAAACGCCGCCGATAGCGTCACCGGACGGGGCTGCTGCACCGGTGCGGGCGCGCCGATCACCTGCTTGAGTTGATAGAATTCACCGTCGTGATCGAATGGAGCTTCGGCGGTGAAAATGCGTTGCACGACCGAAAACCATTCAAATCCCTGTTTGTAGCGATCATCGTGCGCGGATTGGCGATGACCGAACATGTCGAACTCTTCCTGATTCCAGCCGCACACGATGTTGAGCCCCGCGCGGCCGCGACTGACGTGGTCGATCGTCATCAACGCCTTGGCGGCGAACACGGGATGGACGAGCGGAACGTGCACGGTTGAAAAGATCGCGATGTGCCGGGTGATTGCCGCCAGCGCGGCCGCGTGCGTCAGAGTTTCGAACGACGCGCCGCGCACGCTGGTTTCGCCGCCGTAGCCCTTCCATCGCGCGATCGGAAGAATGAATTCGAGGCCGGCCGCATCGGCAGTCCGGGCGAGGGTCTCGATCTCGCCCCATTCGGCGCGCCAGCGGTTCTCGACCTTGGTGAATGCAGTGCCGCCGTCGGCGTTGATCGAGAACAACCCGAGCTTGAATCGGTTCGCGTTCATCATCGGATTTGTCGCGCAAGTCGACATTCGGGCTGCTCCGTTCCCCGGCGGCGCGCAACCATGCCATGGACGTGGCAAGTCTTGATAGGCAAAATCAATGCGTCGAGAGTGAAGGCTTCGAAAACCGCCGTTTCGCGCCGTTCGAGAGGGAAACGCTCATGCAACTCCCGCGCCGCCGATTTCTTCAACTGACCGCCGGCGCTGCTACGCTGCCGGCTGTGTCGCGCTCCGCCGCCGCGCAGGCCTATCCCACGCGTCCCATCACCATCGTAGTGGCCTATGCGGCGGGTGGCACGACCGACATCATTTCGCGCGTGCTGGCGGAGCGGATGCGGGTGACGCTCGGGCAAGCCGTGGTCGTCGAGAATGTCACCGGCGCGGGCGGCACCCTCGGCGCCGCCCGGGCCGCGCGCGCGGCGCCCGACGGTTATACGATCTGTGTCAGTCAGAACGGTACGCACGTGGTGGCCGGCGCCACCTATCCGAAGCTGCCGTACGATCCAGTGGCTGACTTCGAGCCGCTATCGCTGGTTTCCATCAGTCCGTTCGTGATCTCGGCAAAGAAGGCTGTGCCGGCCGACGATTTCAAGGGTTTGCTGGAGTGGTTGAAGGCCAATCCGAGCCGGACGTTCGCGACCACGGGGCATGGCACCATCACCCACATCTTCGGCCTGATGTTGGAGAACATCACCGGCATACGTTTTCAGTACGTGCCCTACCGCGGCACCGCGCCCGCCATGCAGGATCTCATCGCGGGCCAGATCGACATCCTGATGTCCGATCCTGGCCTTGCGGTGCCGCAGGGGCGCAACGGCAGCGTCAAGATCTTCGCGGTGGCCGACAGCAAGCGGCTGTCGTTCGCTCCCGAAATCGCCACGGTGGAAGAGGGCGGCTTGCCCGGCTACCACGTCGCGCTGTGGCACGGGATTTGGCTGCCGAAAGGCACGCCCAGGCCGATCATGGAAAAGCTCAACGCCGCCGTGGTCGACGCCTTGGCCGACCCGGCCGTGCGCAGCAAACTCACTGAGCTCGGTCAGGAGATCTATCCGCGGGACCGGCAGACGCCCGAGGCGCTTGCGGCTCAGCAAAAGGCCGAGATCGAGAAATGGTATCCGATCATCAAGGCGGCCGACATCAGGCTGGAATAGTGTTTACCGTCGCCACGCCGGCGTGAGCCGGTGGCTGAGGCCGGCCTTCCCGACGATCGCACTGCCGATTTTCGCCGCCTCGGCGACCAGCCGCCGCGGCTCGGCGCAATGTTTGAAAACGCCATCGCGGTAGACGATCTGGCCATCGACCAATGCGACGCGTACGTCGCTGCCCTTGCCCGCCGTCACGAAGCTCGACAGCGGCCGGTGCAGGACCCCGACGTAGGGCTTCTGCAGATCGAAAATGGCGATGTCGGCGCGTTTGCCTGGCTCGAGCGAGCCGATCTCGCTCGCCAATCCGAGCGCGGTGGCGGCATTGATGGTCGCCATTTCGAGGCTGCGTTCGACCGGCATCCGGGTTGGATCGAGATGGCGGACATGCTGCATCAAGGTGCAGATCTTCATCTGCTCGACCATGTCGACGGAATAATCCACCATCGGGCCGTCGGTGCCGAGCGCGACATTGACTCCGGCGCGATGGGCGTTGGCGAAGGGCGAAATGCCGCCGCCACGGATTGCCTCGCTGCTCGGCGTATAGACAAAGCTGCAACCAACCCGCGCCATCTGCTCGATATCGAGCTCGGTCGCATGAATGCCGTGGATCAGGATCCATTGCGGATCAAGGATGCCGAGTTGCATCAAATAGCGGACGTCGGTCCGGCCGGTTTCGCGCAGATATTTCAGGAAGCCTTTCTCCAGCGACAGCGTGCCGCCGGAAATGTGGGTGGTGATCTTGAGGCCAAGGCGCTTGGCGAGCTCATAGCCGCGACCGATCAACTCCTCCGTGCTCATGCCGGCGGCAACCCAATGGGCATTCGACTCCATGGCGATGCCGAACCGGACCAGCCCATCGTGCTTGCCGTTCCAGCGCGCGACCTCTTGCTCGAATTCCGCTAATGCCGCGTCCAGATCAAGCGGATGGCGCGGGTTGCCCGGTGTGCGACAACGCAGCTCCTTGGCATAGACCTGGCGGATGCCAAGCTCTGCCTGCGGCTCGATCGATGCCGCGACCAGCTCGGGCGTGGTCGTCGTCACCGAATGGTTGAGCGAGCAGGTGGTGCCGGTCGCCAGCATCTCAAGGCCCGCCAGATAGCTCGACATGCGCATGGCCGGCGCGTCGAGCTTGAGCGACAGCGGCAGCAGAATGTCAGTCACCCAATCTTCCAGCAGCAGGCCGTCGGCGAGCCCTTTGAACAAGGTGTACCAATGGTGCTGATGCATATTGATCAGGCCAGGCACGATGATCGAGCCAGAGGCATCGATCACCTCGTCGAACCCAGCCGGCACCGGGCTTTGCGCGGCCGGCCCGACGGCGGAAATTCTTGCCCCGTCGATGGCCAGGAATCCGTCCGAATAGACCCGGCGTTCCGGGTCGACCGTTACGACGGTTCCGTTTTTGATCAGGATGCGCGCCATGCTTGCACCGTGTCCAAGGGCCAATGTCGATCGTTGGCCGCGGGTTACGTCCCCTTCAGCAGGCCTGCATTCTGGCCGAGCCGCTTGTAGCGGGCGACCTCGCGGGCGATGAAGCCCGCGAACTCCGTCGGGGTACCGCCGCGCGCATCGAAATCGAAGGCGGCGAGCTGCTGCTGAACGTTGGCGTCGGTGAGCGCCTGGTTCGCCGCTTCATTCCATTGTGTCACCACGGCTTGCGGTGCTCCGGCCGGAGCAGCAAGGCCGCTCCACGCCAGGATCTCGAAATCCCGATAGCCAAGCTCCAGCATCGTCGGCTGGTCCGGAAAACGCGCGAGCCGCTGGGCGCCGGTCACGGCCAACGCCCGCAACTTGCCCGCGACCACGTGCGGCCATGCCGGTCCAATGCTGGAAATGATGAACTGGACGCTGCCGGCCAGCATGTCGGTGATCGCCAGCGCCTGACCCCTGCTGGGGACGTGGGTCGCGCTGTCGGGAGGCAGCCCCGCCTGATCGAGCAGCATGGCCGCTGCCAGGTGATGTTGCGTGCCAAAGCCGCCGCTGCCGTAGTTGAGCCGGCCCGGCTGCTTGCGAAGCAGATCGAGGAATTCCGGGACGGTGCGCGCGGCAAGCTCGCTCCGCACCAGCAGCACCATCGGGGCATCCGCGAGCAGGACGATCGGCGCAAAATCGTTGATCGGGTCATAGCCGAGATCGCTCTTGATGGCCGATGCCGATCCATGCGTGACGCCGTTGATGGCGGTCAGCACATAGCCATCCGCCGGCGCCTGCTTGCCAATCACTGTGCCCAGTTGACCGCCGGCGCCGGGCCGGTTGTCGACGACGATCGACCAGCCGCGGCGAGCGGCAATGTGCTGGGCGACGATGCGGGGCGTGCCATCGAGCGAGCCGCCGGGAGGGAATGGCACGACGATGTGGACCGGCTTGTCGGGATACGCCTGGGCTGACGCGATCGACGGGATGCCTTGCATTCCTGCGAGGACAGCCGACGTGCCCATGAGCTCAAGAAACGAGCGGCGGTTGATCGGCATGGATGCCTCGTGGTTGGCGATCGGTGTCCAATCATACATGGCTAATAAACATATGGCTGCGCGGAAAGCGCTCGCGCTTGAATGCGCGCCATTGCCCGGCGTCGACGTCAGCCATACCATCGGAATACGGATCAATTCGGGAGCAGGCGCGTGAAGGCCATCGTGTTTCACGAATTCGGACCACCGGAGGTGCTGCGCCTCGAGGACGTGGCCACGCCGACGCCCGGGGCGGGCGAAGTGCTCCTGAAGGTCCATGCCGTCTCGGTGAACCGCACGCTCGACCTCGCGGTGCGCGCCGGCGAGTATGCGCGCCGGCCGCCGCTGCCCCATGTGCTGGGCGTCGACCCGTGCGGGGTCGTGGCCGCGGTCGGTGCCGACGTGACCACCCGCAAGGTCGGCGACCGGGTGGTGTGCGAGCCGGTTGTGAGCATCGGGCCGAATCGTGCGCCGATCATCCTCGGGGTTCACGTCTGGGGAGGCTACGCCGAATACGTGAAGGTCCCGGTGCGGGCCACGCACCTGATCCCGGACGGGCTCGATTTCATGACCGCCGCGGTGGTGGCGCGGCATGCGCCACTTGCCTTCACGCAATTAAGCGAGCGCGCCAAGGTCAAGCCGGGAGAATGGGTGCTGGTGATGGGCGCGGCCGGCGGCCTCGGCAGTGTCGCCGTTCAGGCCGCCAAACACCTGGGCGCCAACGTCATCGCGGCCGCGGGTTCCGACGGGCGGGTCGAGGCGGCCAAGCAGCTTGGGGCCGATGCCGGCGTCAATTACCGGACACAGGATTTGACCGCCGAAATACGCCGGATCACCAATGGCGCCGGGGTGAATGTCGTGCTGGAGAACGTCGGCGATCCTGAGCTTTTCCCGAAGGCCTTCGCCGCGCTCACATTCGGCGGCCGGCTGGTCACCGCCGGCGGCCACGCTGGCGGCGCGGTGCTGCTTGACGTCAAGCATCTCTATTTGAACCGGATCACCATCATTGGCGACCCGCTCGACACCCCGGAAAGTTACGAGCTCAGCCTGAAACTCGCGGCGCAGGGGCGTCTGAAGGTATTGATCGACCAGGTATTTCCGCTGTCGGAGGCGGCACAGGCGCACCATCTCGTGGAAGCGCGGACCGGCGTTGGCAAGGTGTTGCTCGATCCGACGCGGAGCTAGCGATGTGCCGGTGAGCTCAGCTCGAACGCTTAAGGTTCGTTCGAACGGATCGGGTGTGCGGCCCGCTGCAGGTGCGGCTCTGCCTCTCTCTGGCCGTTTCCACCCGGCGCAACTGATGCGTGTTCGGCATAGAACTCTCGTGGCGATGCTGTTCCCGAGGCTTGTACCTTGAGTGCTTTGCAACTCTTGACCGCCCTGGTCCTTTGTGTAGCTCTTGCGGGATGCGGGACTATTAACTCGTGGCTCGCTCACAATACCGCGGAGCACGTGCCGCAATGGGCAGGCGGTCTTCCGGAGAATGCTCCGCCGCGACCGGGTACTCCGGAATACGCCGAGTACAGAGCACGGCTGGAGGGCAGCGCTTCGAGACCGGACGAGAGAACCCCCCGGGTTGAGCCTGCTTCCTCGAATGCGATCTATTGAGCGAGCCGATCGTCGTCATTCCACGAAATCATCGCATTTCGTGGAAGATCCGGATGAAGCAAGTTTCGCGCGCTGGCTTTTGACGAGGAATGCATGAGCGGTGCAAGGTTCGATCTAACCGCGACGCTCGATCGCATCCTCGAATACGCTGCGCAAAATCTTCGTTTCGAGAAACTTCTCGTTCAATTGGGTCTCGATCCTGCCAACATCACCTATGAAGCAATCTTCAGTCGCTTGTTGGATATTGTGATCGCAAACATCACCTTTGTGAACATGTTGGCGTTGGTGGGAGCCATTTTTTATGTCGCTACGCTCATGGTTCGTACCATTATCCCACTGCGGATCGTTGGAATTGTCAGCATCGTGTTTTTTATCGGTTATGGGGCGTTGGCCGGCGCGGTCGCAACACTTCTTCTCTATCTGTTGTTGCTACCCGTTAATGTCATTCGCCTTCGCCAGATGCTCAATCTGGTCAAGAAGGCAAAGGTTTCAGCCCAAGGCGATTTGTCAATGGATTGGCTTAGGCCTTTCATGGCGCCGCGTAAATACAAGCAGGGCGACGTGCTATTTCATAAAGGCGATGTCGCCAAGGAAATGTTTTTGACCGTGACCGGGAGATTTCTGGTGAAGGAAATTGGAATCGAGCTTCCGCCTGGACGCATCCTGGGTGAGCTCGGCTTCATCGATCCGAAAAACCGCCGGACTCAAACAGTTGAGAGCCTCGAGGATGGTGAGGTTCTAGCCATCACCTATGACCGGCTGCTCGAACTCTATTTTCAAAATCCAGAGTTCGGCTATTATTTTCTTCGCCTGACCACCGAGCGTTTGATGCAAAATATTGCGCGGCAGGAAAGCGCCCTTATGGAAACGAAAGCTCAGCTGGACGCAGCGGCGGCTGTTGCCGGAGCAAGAAAGTGACGAGGCACAGTAAAGCCTACCGGTCCAAGCTCCAGATGAAGGCCTTCGCTGGCCACCAACGTCCCTGGCCTCGCCGCCACCGCAGCTTTCGCTATTGCATCCATGAACCGATCATCATGCTCGGGATCATGATGGAACAGGCACAACCTGCCGACGGCAGCTTCATTGGCTAGTTTGATGCCCTGTTGCCAACTGGAATGACCCCAGCCGATATGAGATGGCAATTCGTCATCGGTATAGGTCGCGTCGAGAATCAACAGATCGACTCCCTGCGCCAGCCTTAGCAATTCTTGATCAATAGAACCGTTTCCGATTTCGACATCAGTGACGTAGGCAACGGAGCGACCACCATGTTCGATACGATATCCAGTCGCGCCCCCTGGATGGTTCAGTGAAGCCGTACGTACTCGCACCCCAGACCGCAGATCGAGCGCTTCCCCAGCGCGGAAATCGCGAAACTCCACAGTGGCTCGCAACGCCTCGATCTGAAGCGGAAACAGCGGAAAGCTCATGACTTTGCGGACGGTGCTTTCGATATTGCATGGCGACCGAAGGTTTCCGGCCCAAACTCGAACGACGTGATCTTTTGCAAACAATGGCGCGAAAAAAGGAAAACCAACAATGTGGTCAATATGGCAATGACTGAGAAGAATATCGAAGCTATGGATGAGCCCTGACTGCACCAGCATATTGCCCAGCGGTCGGATCCCAGTCCCGGCATCTAAAATAAAGAGATGTTCGCCGCAACGAATCTCGACGCACGGCGTGTTGCCGCCGTACCGCGCGGTGCCCGGTCCAGGGCACGCAACACTGCCGCGGACGCCCCAAAATCGAACCGAAATCGGCGGCGCTATATCCGACGCATCGTTGAAAGACATCAGGTACTTTCGCCTGCTCCACGATGCGTGTTGAGAGATATGGTTGCGACGGTTGCAAATTACCGGCCGGGTTTCTGGATCGGAAGTGCGAAAAGTCACAGGCCGAAAATTAGCCTTACGGTGCAATGGCTTAATTCGCGTTTGGCGCGGACTTATTTGGTTTCCAGGGCGTAGGCGCCGTCCCAGTCGTCTGGCGGTGGGTTGATTTGGAAGGCCCGAATACGCTCGGCATACACCTTATAAAGGGTTGTAAAGCGCTTCTCGTCGTCGGCGGCTCGGCCTTGCTCGATGATGTCTAAGGCGGCTGTCCAATGCCGGCTTCGATAGCGCGAGAGCATTTGGACGTTCAGTTCGCGCCATCGCTGGAACCGCCCGGAATTGATCATCTCCTCCCGGCCGATGATTGCGTAAACAACCTCGGGTTCTTTTTTGCCCTTTACCGCAATGAAGTCGAGTTCAAGGATCGCAAATCTGTCTTTGGCAGCCTGTGCCGTTCGCGATCCAATGATGATGGGAAGTCCGTAGGACTTGCATTGACCCTCCAGCCTGGACGCAAGATTGACGCTATCGCCTAGCACCGAATAGTCGAAGCGGAGGTCCGAGCCCATGTTGCCGACCACGCATCGGCCGGTGTTGATGCCGACGCCGATCTGAATGGGGATGAATTGTGTCGCGCCGGCGGTCGCTGTCTGTTCGCGCTCGCGATTAAGCCGTTCCACGCGGTCGAGCATGTCCAGCGCCGCCTCGCAAGCGTTGAGTTCGTGGGTCGGATCATCGAGCGGTGCGTTCCAGAACGCCATAATCGCGTCGCCCATGTATTTGTCGATGGTGCCACGTCGATCGATGATGGCGTTTGTTAAAGGCGTCAAGAAGCTGTTCATCAACGCCGTGAGCCCCTGCGGATCATCCCTATAGATCTCTGAAATTGTGGTGAAGCCGCGCACATCGCTGAACATGATTGTCATTTCACGTTGTTCGCCACCGAGAACGAGTTTTTCTGGCGACTTGGCCAATTGCTCGACCAACGTGGGTGACAAATACTGGCCGAATGCAGAGCGGATCCGGCGTCGCTGTGCCTGTTCGCTGACGTAGTTTCCGAACACCAAGGTCAAATAAATAAGCAGGCTGGACAACAATGGATAGGTAAAGTCGATTAGCAGTCTTTCCTGCAGGTAGAGATACCAGGATACGCCAACAAGCAGACTGACGATCAATGCGCCGAAAATCAAAAGCAGCAATGGGCTCAGTAGGGGTGCCAACCAAATGATGGCGATGCCAATCACCAACGCAGCGGTCAATTCCGCAGCTAGCGCCCAGCTTGGTGCTGACAATGTCGACTTGGTGAGGATGTTTTCGATGACCTGGGCGTGCACTTCGACGCCCGGCATGTTGGGCTCAATGGGCGTGGTCTTTAGATCAAGCAATCCGGCCGCCGATGTGCCGATCAGAACCAATCTGCGGGCGACACGATCTGCGGTAACGCGACCTTCAAGCACATCGATGGCAGATACGTATCGGTTCTTGTCGTGTGGACCGAAGTAGACCCAAAGCTGACCGTTGCGATCGGTCGGCATTTCCAGGCCTGGGACGGCGACTTCCTTGATGCCGGCTTCGTCCATGCGAATCAGAATTGCTTGGGCGCCGGTGACCACGCGAAGCATTTCAAAGCTGAGCGACGGCATGATGTTGCCTTGTGCACTCAACACCATTGGCACCCGTCGTACGATGCCGTCACGCTCGGTGCGGATACTAAAAAGCCCCCGACCAGCGGCTGCCTGTTCGAGAACCGGGATGTTCTGAAGCAATCCCGGGAAGCTAAAAAGAAACGGCGCCGGATCGCCACCCAAGGCAGCGACGCCCGCGGTCGCGGGTTGCGAGTTGGCTTGCGGAACCGGAATCGGCAGCCCGGTTTCGCCAACCACAACCTTCGACCGCCGCATGGCCTCGGCCATCACCTGATCGTTGCTCGGGAGATTGCGGAGCTTGCTGCGGGTCGTTTCGTCGAGGTCACGAAACGCGTCCGCGGCCAGCTGTGGCGATAGCCGGTCTGCCTCGGCAAACACGACGTCGAAACCAATGACCAACGCGCCAAGTTCGGTCAGGCGTGTGATGATGTCGGCAACTCGGGTGCGGGGCCACGGCCATTGGCCGAGAGCACGCAAGCTTGGTTCGTCGATATCGACAATGACGACGGGTCGTTCCTCGGCATCGCGCGGTGAAAGCACCTGAAAGGTATCGAACGTTCGCAGCCGAAGCTCTTCCAGGGGCAGCGGATCGGTGGCGCGCAGAAACATCAAGACAAGAAGCAACACGACGCACAACGCGCGCGCACCGACCTTTCCCACTGCGTATGACCACCACTTCATGTCAAATCGCTCGCGAAACCTGCATCAAGGCCGCCGCTGGTGAGGAGGGGGTGGGAAGAACACCGGTCACAGTGCAATTGCCAAAAAGGCAAGCACCAGAATATCGGTTTCCGGGTGAGATCGATAGCGGACATTCGATCAAGCCAATGGGCCCCGGCCGCGTCTGCCGGCACACCACCGAATTGCGGGGGCCGCTGTGTTCGAGCAGCAGTCGTTTGGGTGCTCCGGGACGTGCCGCCCGTGCGCGCCAAAGCACGGCGCGCCGACCTGGACTGAGCCAGTCGCCGGTATTCACGAGTTTCAGGCGTTGTGTTGTGACCGCGATTGGCACATGCCGGGACAGGCACCGGCTGTCACGGGCGCATTCCGCGCGCCATAGGCCCGACGAAATCGGTGTTGTTTATTCCTGTTCGGACGAAATTGTTTCGCCTCGTGCGATGCGAGAGACCAGTGCGCCAAAGGATTGATTGGCTAGATCGGGCTGCGTCTCGATGAGATCGCGGGCCGCCTGTGCCGGGGGTTGCTTCGGCAAGGTCGACTGAGCGATTTGCGCGGCATGGGGGTTAATTTTCATAGCGATCTCCTGCATTTCAGGCGAGCAACATCGTTAGACGAGTGGAACTCTATGTCCCGTGCACCACAGTCACGGCAAAACCGATGCCACCGCCAAGATGTCGAAATTTTGCGCCCAGCGCGCGATATCCTGGGGTAACTTGGGCTGACACCGGCAATTCCTGCCGGGCAGACCTTGTCCATCGTGCGAGCCAGGTGGCGTGCGAGCTCGCGCAATGGCGTGTTCTGATATGGTTCGGTTCGCTTTCGGCCCTGACTGAAGGAGTTTCGATGCTCTCGACAATTGCAACCGACATCAAAGACTTTGCGCTTTCGGCCGATGGTAAGCAGGCGAAGTTTGTGCTCGTGACCAAGCACTCGGGCGAGATTGAGGTGACGGCCCCGGCCGAGTGCCTCAAGGTTTTTCGATTGGCCGAGGGCGCGGCATCTCAGCTGGCGCCGGGTGTCATTCCTGCGCCGGCAGCGGCCAACCAGCCGGCCGGCAACCACAATGCTCAAGCAGCAATCGATGCAAGTATCCGACCGGTCAGTGAGCGAAAGTCCGGAACAACCATCATCGTCCCGAAAAATGCTCAACCGGCAACGGACCAAAAACCCGCGGTAACCGTCACCGTTCCAAAGAAATGGTATGTCGGAGCCGAGGCCGACAAGCGTCTCGTCATTGTCGTGCTTGATCCAATGACGCCCGGTCAAAGCGGATTTGCGCTGTACCCAAAAGCGGCCGTGGAGCTCGCGGGGGCGCTGGTCAAAAAAGCGGAAGCGATGCCGGAGCCCAGTCCTGGTGGCGCGCCGGCGTAGCCGTTCTGCCAATTACAACTTTTGAGTTTAATAATAATAAACCGCCGCGCGCGCCCGGGACCGGGCGCGGTCCGCCCAGCTGGTTGAAAACCACCTGATACTGCGACCACGATGCTAAGGCGCTGTTGCCGTGTTCCAGGCACGTTGACAATGTTGCGCTATTTGGGTTCGTTCTGCCAAAAATACAATTACCATACAAGTATCAGTTGTATATATCAAATAACACAATCGAACATAACGCGACGTTAGGTTCCCTGATGGGCCGATCATCTTGCGGAGTAATCGGCGTAGGAGCCCTTGCCGAGCTCCGACAGCCACGATTTCAACTCTCGCGTCGTGACATAGCCCATTCGCAGCGCAATCTCTTCCGGGCAACAGACCTTGAGCCCTTGGCGACGCTCGAGCGTGGCGACGAACTCGGACGCCTCCAACAGCGAGTTGGTCGTGCCGGTGTCGAGCCACGCATAGCCCCGGCCCAGGCGCTCGACATGAAGGTCGCCCGCCTCGAGGTAGCGCCGATTGACGTCGGTGATTTCGAGCTCGCCGCGATGGGAGGGCTTGACCTCGCGGGCGTAGCGCACGACCTGGTTGTCGTAGAAATAAAGGCCGGTCACCGCCCAGTTCGAGCGCGCCTGCTTCGGCTTCTCTTCGATCGAGGTCGCCGTGCCGGCGTGGTCGAAGGTGACAACGCCGTAGCGCTGGGGATCGGCGACCTCATAGGCAAAGACCGTCGCGCCCGATTGCCGGCGGGTCGCGTTGATCAGCTGTTCCGCCAGTCCGTGTCCGTAAAAAATATTATCGCCGAGGACCAGGGCGCAGCTGTCGTTACCGATAAAATCGCGCCCGATGATGAAGGCCTGCGCCAGGCCTTCGGGCTTCGGTTGTGCGGCGTGGCTGATCGAAATCCCAAACTGGCGTCCGTCCCGCAGCAGCGTCTTGAACAGCGGCTGGTCCTGCGGCGTGCTGATCACCAGCACCTCCCGAATGCCGGCAATCAGCAGCACGGACAGCGGGTAATAGATCATCGGCTTGTCGTAGACCGGCAGCAATTGCTTGGAGATCGCCAAGGTGACGGGATAGAGCCGCGTTCCGCTCCCGCCGGCGAGGATGATCCCCTTCATGTCAGCACCCGTTGTGACGTGGCGAGCAATTCATCAAGGCAGACATCAAGCGAACCCTGCCACGACGGCAGGCGGATGCCGAAGGTGCGCGCGAGCTTCGAGCAGTCGAGGCGGGAATTGGCCGGCCGCTTGGCGCGCACCGGGTATTCGGAGGTCGCAATGGCGCGGACGCGGCACGACGGGCCGCCCTTGGTCGCCGAGGTCTTCATGATGGCTTCCGCAAACCGGCACCACGTCGTCTCGCCGGCGCCGGCCGCGTGATAGATCCCGCCGAGGCTCGGGCCATGGCCGGATGACAGCAGGATCTCGCCAATCGACACGATCGCGCGCGCGAGATCGGCGGCGAACGTCGGCGCTCCCCACTGGTCGTCGACGACGCCAATTTCATCGCGCTGCCCGGCGAGCCGCAGCATGGTCTTAACGAAATTGCTGCCGTCCGGGCTGCACAGCCAACTGGTCCGCAGGATCACCGGATTGCCGCCGAGCGCGACAATTGCCGTCTCGCCGGCGAGCTTGGAGGCGCCATAGACGCCGAGCGGCGCGACCGCATCGGTCTCGACATAGGGGGCGGTTTTGCGGCCGTCATAGACGTAATCGGTCGAGATGTGGATCAACGGCGCAGCGGCCGAGGCCGCGGCCGAGGCGACGTTTGCCGCGCCGTCGCGATTGACGCGATGAGCCTGATCGGGCTCGTCCTCGGCCTTGTCGACCGCCGTGTAGCCCGCGGCATTGACGACCAGATCGGGACGGAAATCCGAAATTGCGGCGGTCAGTGTTGCGCGATCCGTGACATCGGCCGTCGCGCGGCCGGCAAGCAGACCGACGTGGCCGCGTCCCGCGCATTCCCGGCCAAGCGCCAGCGCCACCTGTCCATGCTCACCGACGACGAAAATTCTGCGGCGGGCGTCAGGCATTTATCAGTCCCAACCGCTCGCCGGCATAAACTTTCGAACGAAGCGGTTGCCACCAGGCCGGATGATCGAGGTACCAATGCACCGTCTTGCGCAAGCCGGTCTCGAACGTCTCCTGCGAACGCCATGCCAGCTCGTTTTCGATCTTGCTCGGATCTATGGCGTAGCGGCGATCGTGGCCCGGCCGATCGGGAACAAAGCTGATGAGATCGCGGCGCGAACGAGGGCCCGGCGCGCAGCTCGTCCACCAAGTCGCAGATCGTCTCGACCACCTGCAGGTTGGTGCGTTCGCTGCGTCCGCCGATGTTGTAGCTGTGCCCAACGCGGCCCTTGGTCAGCACCAATACCAGCGCGCGGACATGATCCTCGACGTAGAGCCAGTCGCGGACATTGAGGCCGTCGCCATAGACCGGCAGCGGCTTGCCTTCCAGGGCATTCAGAATGACCAGAGGGATGAGCTTTTCCGGGAAATGATAGGGGCCGTAGTTGTTCGAGCAGTTCGAGATGACGACAGGCAACCCATAAGTGTGGTGCCAGGCATTCACCAGATGGTCGCTCGCGGCCTTGCTGGCGGAGTAGGGCGAGCGCGGATCGTAGGGCGTCAGCTCGTGAAACAGCTCGGTGGCGCCAAGCGAACCATAGACCTCGTCGGTCGAAATATGGTGGAAGCGGAAGCGCTCCTTGGCTTCGCCCTTGAGCTCATTCCAGTAGCCGCACGCCGCCTCCAGCAGGCAGTGCGTTCCATTGATATTGGTGCTGATGAATTCGGCCGGCCCGGAGATCGAGCGGTCGACATGGCTCTCGGCGGCCAGATGCATGACGGCCTCCGGCGCAAATTCCGTGAACAGCGCCTTGAGCGCGGCGCGATCGCAGATATCCGTGCGCACGAAACGGTAGTTCGGCTGAGTTTCGACGGCGGCCAGCGATTTGAGGTTGGCGGCGTAGGTCAGCTTGTCCAGGTTGAGGACCGTCCAGCGCTTGTCCAAAACCAAATGGCGGCACACCGCCGAGCCAATGAAGCCGGCGCCGCCTGTTACGAGAATGCGCATCCGTCGCTCATGGAGTTGGTTGCGGCCCGCTGAAAACGCGCGTGATTTCACGTTTGGCTGACCTTGTAGACAACCTCAGTACCCCGTTCAAGGACGCCGGGGTCCGCCATCGAGCTCCATTATTAGAGGTATTTGAACGGCGAGACGAAATCCGCGAAGCGCCCAAGCCTCTGGTCCTTGTCGGACAGCACCGCATTCGCGGCAGCGACCGGCCAATCGATGGCAAGCTGCGGATCGTTCCAGATGATACCGCTATCGCGCGTCGGCGAATAGAAATCATCAACCTTGTATGCGACCGTGGTGTCCGGCTCGAGCGTGCAAAACCCGTGCGCGAACCCGCGCGGCACGAACAGTTCCTGCCCGCCGTCGGCGCTTAAAATCTCGGCAGCCCAGCGGCCATAGGTCGGCGAGCCAGTCCGCAGATCGACCGCCACATCGTACGCGCGTCCTCGCAGGACGCGGACGAGCTTGGCCTGGGCGGCCGGCGGCAACTGAAAATGCAGGCCGCGAATCGTCCCCGGCACGGCGGAGTACGATTGGTTGTCCTGCACGAAATGGGTCGAAATCCCGGCCGCGCGAAACGTCGTTTCGTTATAGGTTTCCTCGAAATATCCGCGCGCGTCAGAATACCGCCGTGGCGTCAGCACGATAAGTCCGGGAAGCGCTAGGGTCTTGACATCCATGGCCGCACTGAATGGAGGAATGGCCCGGTCGTCAAGCACTCTTGGTGGGAATCAAACCGAGCGATATGTGCGCCTTCGCTGCATGCGCGTTGAAGTGATAATTGAGCTATTTGGGCTCGTTCCGCCAACTATCACTTAAAGTTGCGTAAGTTAGAATGCTACCATTGTAGGAAAAGTACTGAACAGCTCTATCGGATACTCGCGCACGATCGAGCTGCTCAATCGCCCGTGATCGGCGCGACGCGCCCGCCGTGGTGATGATGCCGTCAAACATCCGCCGAGCGTGCTAGCACAAAATTGTTTGACAGACTTGCAATCAATTTCGCCGCGTCTTGTTTCGGCTGGCTATCGAGGGCCATCCGAATGCGCAGTCCTCTATTTGAAAATGTTTTAGCTCAGTTACCGTTCGAATTGTCTTCTTCCATGTCATTGAACTGCGCAGGAAATTTCACAAGTGATCGCTTCGGAAAAAACGGTTTGACGCTTGAGTCACTCTGCACCTTACTCGCACTGCGTCAAACGTTCTGACAACCAGCTAAGTCGGAATAGTTGAACGTCACTGGCTGAGTGGTGCGCTTCAGGTGCTGCGGCGGCAGCGCACCAAGTTGCGACAAAAAGGGGTGCGCTATGTCGGCTTACAATTTGCTCAATCACGCATTAGCGCGTGTTGGCGACAACCCAGGCAGGAATGGGATTTTAAACGCGTTGAGTCACATGGAGGCCCATGGCCCAGGCGGGCCCCATGGCCCAGGCGGGCCCCATGGCCCAGGCGGGCCCCATGGGCCAGGCGGGCCCAATGTGCAGATCTTGGGCAACGTTGACGGCTCGCTCCCCGGTGGAGGGGGATCCGACAATTTGCTGTCCGTGGGTAGCGGCACCCATACGCTCAGTGGCGGCGCCGCAGACGATTATATGGTTGCAGGAGCTGCCTCCGGCAACAACACGCTCGAGGGCGGTGCTGGGAACGACTTTCTGGCGCTCGACGATACGTTCTCCGGCGATGCCACGCTGTTGGGCGGCGACGGGGACGACCTGCTATATGATTTTAGCAGCGCCAACAATTCACTGGATGGCGGGTTGGGCAACGATACCATTTATCCTTCCGGATCGGGCAATGACACGGTCATAGGCGGCGACGGAAATGACGTGATCGACGGTCGGCTGGGCAGCGGCAACAACACCATGTCTGGCGGTGTCGGCTCTGACACGATCTACGCAGGTTCAGGAAATAACACGCTTGATGGTGGCGACGGCAATGACGTGCTGGTGAGTGGCACTGGCAATGCGACCATGTTCGGCGGCGCGGGCGATGACACCTTCGAAGTCACCGCGCACAGTGGCAACCTGACGATCGATGGCGGCGCCGGAAACAACACGGTGCTCTTCGATAATCGCCCGTCGAACCAGGCTACGATCAATACTGATACTGTCACCGGAACCACGACTGTCAGCTTCAAGGACGGCCAGGTGGTTACAGTGGAGGATGTCACCCAGCTGGTCTTCAGTGATCACAAGACCTTCAATCTTTAATGAATTCGATGCCTGATCGAAAAGCGTCCCGGCCAAGCCGGGACGCTTCTGTTTTGACTAAGGTTGTCCCAATTGAACGTTGCTTAATGATAATTCTCAAATCGATCGCTGAATTGCCGTTTGCGACAGAGATTGAGTTGAACCGAGATGAAGTGGCCGCGATGATGTTGATCTCATAAGTCCGTTGGCAGTTGTGCCGTTGTTTATCGACGTGTTCCATCCAAGCAAACTATTGGCAACGTGCGAGGCTTCACGATGCAAAAGCCGGTAGTTCTTCCCGACGGTCCGTTCGCGGACTTTGACCTTGAAGGCGTGAAAAATCCGTCCGGGCTGGAATGCCTGGTGATCTGTCGCGCGGCAATACGGGTTGCAGCTGTCGGTACCGCAGTTGGTCCGCGACAATGTTCTCAGCTCACGCGAAGTATCGAGCGCCGAACTCGTGAAATGTGCTCAGTCGGTTGGCCTGAAGGCCAAGATCGTGCAACTCGGCTGGGACGATTTGACCAATCTCGGCAAGGCTTTGCCAGCTATCGTTCGGCTTAAGAGCGGCGACAGCATGGTGCTCCTGCGGATCGAGGGCGAGCCCGATAACGCCTGCGCCGTACTGCAGGATCCGCTCGCCGAAGAGGACCAGGTCCTGCCCCTCGATCGCATTCGATTTGAGGAGGCGTGGACGCGTGAAGTGGTGTTGATCAAGCGCGACTACGAAATTACAGACGAGAAGCAACCATTCAGCTTGGGCCTGATTGCGGCGCTGGTTTTTCGCGAGCGGTGGATCGTGCGCGACGTTGCCATCTGTGCGTTTATTCTTGGCGTTCTTGCGCTGTCGCCGATCATTTTCTGGCGAGTAATGTCCGATCGGGTCATCCACTATCAGGCTTTCAACACGTTTTACGTGGTGTGCCTCGGCTTTCTTCTGCTGCTGGCCTTCGAAGTGGTGTTTTTCTGGTTGCGCCGGTATTTGCTGCTCCATCTGACCACTCGCATCGACGTCAAACTCTCAACTTACGTGTTTGACAAAGTCCTCAATCTGCCGATGGATTTCTTTGAGCGGACACCGGTCGGCAAGATCACGCATGACGTTCAGCAATTGTGGAAGATACGGACGTTCCTGACCGGGCAACTGTTCGGCACCATTCTGGATTCGACCACGTTGCTGGTCTTTCTTCCGCTGATGTTTTTCTTCAGTCCGCATCATGACAGTGGTGGTGCTGGCGTTTTGCGGCCTCATCGTGCTGTGGCTCATCTTGATGCTGCCGAGCTACCGCCGGAAATCGAACAGCGCGGACGCAAGCCGAGGCGGCGCGTGGCGCAGCCCTGGTGCAGACCATTCATGGCATACGAACGGTCAAATCGCTTTCGCTCGATGCGCGACAACGGCAGCAATGGGACGTGCACGTCGCTCATGTTGCCAAGATGCGTCTCGCCGAAGGCATGATGGGTAACGCCATTCAGGCGGTGGTGCTGCCCTTAGAGCGCTTGGCAATCACCGGTTCGTTCGCGCTTGGAGTTTACATTGCCATCACGAGCAAGGATCCGGTTTATATCGGGGCATTGTTTGCGTTTTTGATGCTCAGCCAACGCGTTGCTGGACCATTGATGCAGATGGCGCAGTTGGTCAACCAGTATGGCGAAGCGCGTATCGCCCTCGACGTTGTTCGACAACTCATCAATCAGCCGTCAGAAGAAGGACGAGGCAGCCACGGCGTGCGCGCGCCCATCAAGGGGCAGATCGAATTCACCGACGTCACGTTCAAGTACAAGGGAGCGTCATTCCCGGCACTCGACAAGAGTTTCATTCGAGGTGCAGCAGGGTCAACGTGCTCGGCATCATGGGGCGGAGCGGTTCGGGCAAAGACCACGATCACCCGACTGTTACAGCGTCTGCATTCGGACTACCAAGGCCTGATCAAGATCGACGGGATCGACGTGCGCGAATACGACGTCGATCATCTTCGGCGAAACCTCGGCGTGGTTCTCCAGGAGAATTTCCTGTTCAGCGGCACGATCCGCGAGAACATCGCCGCAGCGAAACCCGATGCGACATTCGATGACGTGGTTCGTGCGGCGCGGCTTGCCGGCGCGGAAGAGTTCATCGACAAGCTTCCGCGCGGCTACGAAACCTACATCTACGAGGGATCGCCGAACCTCTCTGGCGGCCAGCGGCAACGGCTGGCGATCGCGCGCGCCCTAATGGTCGATCCGCGCATTTTGATCCTCGACGAGGCGACGAGCGCGCTCGACCCCGAGAGCGAGGCGATCCTCAGCGCCAATCTGGCCCGGATCGCGCACGGACGGACGTTGATCGTCGTCTCGCACCGACTGGCATCGCTGATGTCATCTGACGCCATCGTGGTGCTTGACGGCGGACGCTTGGTCGACATCGGGCGGCATCAGGAACTGCTCGACCGATGCGATATTTACGGCCGGCTGTGGCATCAGCAGAACAGCCATCTGGTCACTGCGGCGCAACGCAGCGAAACCTCCGAGGAATCCGAACCCTTGTCTCTTGACGATTCAGCCGCATGTGACGATCCGGCAATTTCAGTCGGAGACGGATGCCATCCGCGAGGCGCCGGAGCCGGTGTGGGCGCGGATGACCGGTTTTTGTCCTTGGCCGGCATGCTTGCAAGTCTGCGTGGCGCTGATGTGCCTGACCAGCGTCGACCGCGTTGTGTTCCAGTATCGGCGGCAAGATCGTCCCGACCGCAGCAAATTAACGTCTATCAAGCGCTTGATCCTTCGATCATCAAGAGCATCAACGTGCGCGAAGGTGAACAGGTCCAGGCTGGTCAACTGCTGGCCACATTCGATCCGACCTTTGCCGCCGCGGATGTGCAGCAGGTCAGCCAGCAGATCGCAAGCCTGGAAGCGCTGATCGCGCGCGATGAGGCGGAGTTGGCTGGCAGGCCGCTGCAATTTCTGATGACATCCGATCCCGATCGGCTGCAATACCAGGCTTTGCAGAAGGCCTATTACGACCAGCGCGTTGCCCAGTACCAAGCCCAGCTCAATAGCTATGATGCGAAGATTTCCCAGATTGAGGCGACGATCCAAAAGATTCAGACCGACAAGCGCCGCTATTCGCAGCGCCAAAATATCGCAAAGCAGATCGAGGACATGCGTACGACCCTGGCCCAGCATGGCACTGGCTCGCAGCTCAACATGCTGATTTCTCAGGATGCACACCTTGAGCTCATGCGTTCGCTGGAATATTCCCAGAACAGCCTATCGAGGCAGAGCACACTTTGGCTTCGCAAAAGGCCGACCGCCAGGCCTTTACCCAGCAATGGTCTGCCGCATTGAGCCAGGAACTGGTGACGGCTCGCAACAATCTCGACACGCGCAAAGTCGCAGTTCGAGAAGGCTGTCAGACGCAAAGAACTTGTCCGACTGACGTGCGACCGAGCCATCGGTGGTGCTTACCTTGGCTAAGCTTTCCGTCGGTTCCGTACTCAAGGAGGGCGATGCGCTGTTCACGCTGATGCCGCTCAATACGCCGCTGGAGGCCGAGGCCCGCATCGCTTCGCGCGACGTCGGATTTGTGCGGGTCGGCGACCGCTGCACGCTGAAGATCGAGGCGTTCAACTTCATCGAGCACGGCTGCGCCGAAGGCAAAGTGCGCTGGATCAGCGAAGGGGCTTTCACTACCGACGACAACGGCAAGTCGGCGAGCCTACTACGATTACGCTGTGGCATTGACGACACCCACTTCCGCAACGTGCCTCCGAATTTCCGGCTGATCCCCGGTATGACGATGACAGCGGACATCAAGGTCGGCACCCGGTCGGTGGCCATGTACCTGCTGCACGGCGTCCTCCGCGGCTTCACCGAATCGATGCGGGAGCCCTAGCATCGTGCCTGCTTCTCAGGCTCAACGGTTGTGGCCGCCTTTGTGGGCCGGTCAGCCCGCGCGGCTTTTGGGGCGGGGGCGCGTCGCGGTGGCGTCGCTGCTTGCGCGGATATGGCCGCCGCGGCAAGCGCTGATCCGACGCGATGGTCAAGCGTGGGATTGCCTATCAGACGAAAGGACAGCCGCTGAAGGCGCTGGCGGTCTGGAAGCGGGCTGGCGAACGCGGCAGTGCCGATGCCCGCTTTCGGATCGGACTGCTATACGCTCGCGGGGAAGGGGTGCTTCGCAGTCCACCGGACGCGGTTGCCTGGTTGCGAATGGCTGCCGAAGTCGGTCATGTCGAGGCACAACATCAACTCGGCCTGCTCTATCTGAGAGGGGCGACGCCACATCCCAACGTTAGCAGGTGGATGCAGTCGGCGTCGCAGCGAGATCCGGAAACGGCCCGACATACTGCACAAGCACTCTTCCCCAATGGTATCGCCCTGGAACAAGATCTCGCGGCGGCATTCCGGTGGTTTGAGATGGCGGCTGAAGCGGGTCATGCAGAAGCGCAATTGCGTCTTGCCGAGATGTATCGATACGGCCGCGGCCGCCCGGAAGATTTCGAGCAAGCGCGGCACTGGTATGAGCGGGCGGCTGCGCAGGGTCTAGCTGCTGCTGAATTCGGTCTCGGCGATATCTATTTTCAGGGACTCGGGGTTCCGATCGATATCGAGCAGGCCGGCACGTGTTATGGCAAGAGCAGCCGAGCGCGGCGATGCGCGCGCCCAGGTCGCGATCGCGTCCATGCATTTGAACGGGCAGCGCCGGTCGGCGGACCCCAAGCAGGCGGCGCGACTATTCCGACGCGCTGCCGAGCAGGGCGAACGGCGAGCGTTATACAATCTCGGACTGCTTTATCAGCAGGGCGAGGGTGTTCCGAAGAACATTGACAAGGCTGAAACGTATCTGCGTCAATCCGCGAAGAAGGGTTATCTGCCCGCGATCATCAGGCTCGCGGAACTCTATACCCGGGGTGATGGTATTGCCCCGAACCTTCGGGAGGCCGTTGAATGGTATCTGCAGGCGGCTGAGCAAAACGACGTCACCTCGCAATTCATTGTCGGCCGCATGCATGCCACCGGCACGGGCGTACCCGTCGACCTGCGCGACGCAGCGCATTGGTTTCTTCGTGCTGCTGAAAAAGGGCACGCGACGGCCGCTCACAACATTGCCGTGTTCTACGCCAAAGGCACCGGGATCGAGCGGGACGTCGCCAAAGCTGTCGAATGGTACAAGGTTGCCGCGGACAGGGGCATCAACGCCGCGCGGGTGCATCTCAGCAAGCTGTACGCGACCGGAGATGGCGTGCCGCGCGACCTGGTGGCTGCTGCGGACTGGCTGCGCCCCGCGGTGAAGGCAGGCGACTCAGAGGCCAAAACGGAGCTGGGGTTGCTTTATCTGCAAGGCGGAAGCAAGAATCGTTGGCGTGCAAGGGCATTGCTGATCGAAGCCGCGGATGCCGGCTATACGCTTGCGGCATTACAACTTGGACATTTGTTCGCGGGCAAGCACGGGGGCCCGAGCCAGCCTACCGAGGCGATTGCCTGGTATCTCAAGGCTGCCGGGGCTGGAAACGTTGAAGCGCAATTCATTCTGGGTTCAAGTTATCTTCATGGTCGCGATGTTGCCGCCGACCCCACAACAGCGGCCTCGTGGTTTGAGCGCGCGGCCCAGGCTGGCAGTTCAGCGGCCCAGTTTCAGCTCGGGGTTATGTATTGCACCGGGCAGGGAGTGCCGATGGATCTGGGCAAGGCTGTGGTTTGGTATGAACTCGCCGCCCAAGCGGACCACCGGCTCGCCCAGTACAATCTCGCGGTGATGATCTCAAAGGGGCAGGGGTGCCGTCCCGACCCCGCAAAGGCCTTTGCTTGGTTTGAGAGAGCCGCCGGCCAAGGCATGATTGAAAGCCAGATCGCCGCTGCTGATATGTATCGGGCGGGCAGCGGTGTGCCGCGCGATGACAAGGCGGCACGTCATTGGTACGAGATAGCTGCGCGTGCCGGCAGTGAGATCGCACTCCAGCGGCTCGAAACCATGGGGATTATTGCGCCATTGTCGGCTCCGGCCTGAATTAGCGGGCGCCGATCAAGGCACTGTCGACACACCATGGTGCAGCTCAGGCCAGCACAGGCCATCACTTTTGACGAACTGAACGCCAAGCCGCGGCACGCAGCTACAAGCCATGCTTCCGGGTGCTGTTTTTTAATAGCGGTCTGTTCATTCAAAAAAATCCAGGCCGTTGGCCCGAAGATGATGCTGCAGTTCCTGCTTGGCTGCACCCTGGGTCAATGCCAGGGCCCAAAGATCGAACGTTCTTCCTTTGGTGACCAGAGCCTCGGAAAAATCCGCTTCTAGCAGCATTCGTCCTATTCTATCGGCCGTAAAGCCGGTGTGATGGGCCATGAACGTCTGACCTCGTTCGATCGACGGTCCATGGCCGTAAAGCATTTCGAGGGCGGTAATGGGACCAGCTGGCGATTGGTAGGCAGTGTCCTCGAGGCGACCATCGACGACAAGTCCGGCGATCGGCTCCAGATCCGGACACGTGATCAGCGCAAAACCTCCGGGCACCAAGATCCGGCGGAAAGCTTTGAGGGCCTTGCCAACTTCGTGCTGATAGAGATGTTCGAGGCTGTGCGAGCACCAAATTGCGTGGAAGCTTGCGTCACCTAGTGAGCTGAGATCGGTAATCGATCCAATCAAATCCGGCCGGACGGACTCATCGATGTCCATCCGAACTTCCCGCCACGAGGGGTCGCGAAAATAAGGATGGAGGCGGTCGGCTGCAGGCGGCCCAGAGCCGGCATTCAGCACTCGTTTGACGGAAGGAATGCTACTGGCCTGCGCGTCAAGCTGCTGGGAAGTCGCATTTGCCATTCCGTTGTCTCAATGTGTCGTTGCCGCATATTGGTCGCTGTCCGTTATAACCGAAGCGTGAATCTCTTTCGTGCCCGTGAACACGCGTCTAAGCGCGATGGTAAATCAGAAGGAAACAATGTTATGAAGTGTCTTCAAATACCCAACGGCGTGTTGATCGCAATTGGCGCATCGTTGGTTCGAGGTTTCATCGCTCGCGGCGGCCAGGCCAGCGCGGAAAATGGCATTGGATCAAGCGATAGCGTTGGATTGTAATAGGAGTCGTTAATTAGATACTCTCCCCAGCGAGCGCGGAGGGTCCGCAGCTCGCGTTCGTATCTGCCGGCGCGATCGGGGGCGCCGTCGGTGCCGCGGCTCGCAGATTCATGGTGGACCAGCCGGGCGTGCGGCGAAAAAACAACTCGCTTGCCGGCGGCGCGCAGTTTCAGGCAGTAGTCGACATCGTTGAAGTTGACCGGAAAGCGGAACTCATCGAAACCGCCGACGGATGAGATAGTCGCTCCGCCGCGTCAGTAGGCAGGCTGCCGTCACCGCACTGGCCTCATGGGCAACCCGCAGCATATCGGCGTATCCCGGATCCGACGCCAGACGGTCATTGAAGGCATGGGTGGCGGCAAAGTTTGGTCCGAGCACGACACCTCCATGCTGGACGACGCCGCTCGGCCAAACTAGAAGAGCGCCCACTGCTCCGACATTTGTGTCGGAGATACGGCTCAACAATTCGCAAAGCCACGCATTGTCGCAAGCTTCAATGTCGTTGTTGAGCAGGCACAGAAAGTCACCCTTGGCCTGTTTCGCCGCAATATTGTTGAGGCGGGCGAAATTGAAGTTGCCGGGCACTCGCAACACACGCACCGTCTTGCCTTCCAAATGCTGCAGATAATCGAGCATCTCAGGATCCGACGAATCGTTGTCTACAATCAGTATCTCCGCCGGTGTGGCGGAGAGCGCCGGTTCGATCGAGGCAAGGCACGCACGCAGGAGCGAAGGCTTGTTGCGCACGGGTATAATGATGGAGGCCAATCCCTGGGGCATGGCCCGCGTTACGCGAATGGCCGGCAACCATGTTCCGTTGCCCTTGGAAATCGTGGCAGACGTGCCGCGAGCCTTCAGATGTTCGGCCGTCGCCGAGACGAGCTGATGACTCGCTGAGGTGCTGGCGATCTGTGGTATGATTGCGAATGCGCCGGGAGCATGAACGATTTGCCTGGCGGCGTCTTCGTTTCGGTCCAGCGCGCTGTTAAACAGCCGGTATACGTTTGATGCTCCGGCCGCGACAGCTTTTTCGACCAGCGATCGACGCATGGCAAACACATGAGCGCAATAGCCTTGCTCGAGCATGCGTTCATAGTCAAAAGCCGGCAAAGCGGTCGGCCAGATAGTACCGTCTTCGCTCTCGATATCGAAGTCGAAATAGACCGCCGCAGCATCGGGGCGATCAACCAAGGCATTGGCGGCGCGGTGCAGAGCGTGGGAGTGAAGGCGCGAGCCATTTAATGTAATCAGAACGATGTCACAATGAGCGGCATCGCCCTTGAGAAAGTCGTTCAGCAGTCTGGGATCGAATGCGGTTGGTGATGGCTCTTTCGGCATGGCCGCCGCTACCCAATCAGGATAGTGTTGGCTCTCAATGGATTGCATCGAAATCTCGGTAGAACCAGGCCCGATTAAGACAATCGCTATCGCTGGTTCGTGACGTCGATCTGCTAAAACAGGAAAACGTTCGCGCCAGCAGCGGTAATCTGAAAACGGCAGCGACATCGGGAGGAGGCGATCGAACAGCTCGCCTCTGAGTTTTTCGGTTTCGATTTCTCCCAATTGTTCAAGTGTCCGGGCAAGCCCGTCAGGAAATGCTACGAACGCAACCGGTGCTGGAGAAATATTTGTCGCACTGTCGCTGACAAAGCGGACCCGGTGGACCCGGCCATCAGCAAACCGGTCGGGCACATTCAGATCAAATGCACGAACCGCCGTTATGTTTTCACCGGAGCCAAGGTGGGTCCACTGGGTTGCCTGGCTGCGTGCCACCGCTTTGCCATCGATGGTGGCGGTGACCGTGGGAGTGGCGTCGTTCTTGGTGGTGCACCAACCCATGAACCGGACACCGCCAAGCCAACGAACCTCGCCGGAACCTCGCCAGTCCTTCTCAATACGAGCGGCAGCAGAACAATTGATCGGTACGCCAACGGGCGTGTTCAGGTTGGCGAGTCGCAGTTCGATCACGGTTGATTGGCCAAAACCGAGCTCGGGAAGAAAGAAAGAGAAGCCGAAGCATCCATCGCCTACGCCTTTGGCTGCCAATTCTTGAACAAAGGCGTTGGCTATGGCGGCCCTAACCGGAATGCCATCGACCAGTAGTTCGACGACGAAACGACGATCGAGGTCGGCCTGATCGAAAACGTGTCCCGCAAAGCCTGTTTCACCGGCGCGAAAAAAAGCGCTTTGCAAAGTGTGAGCCAGAGGCTCGGCAGTTTTGCCGCGTTTTCTCATGGCCTCGTTCTAACCGAGGGCGTCTTAACGATCGCGGAAGTTATGATCGTTAATGAAGGTTGAACAAGGCAGATTCAATTAAGCCAACGATGAAGGAGTATTGTCAGATTGCTGTCAGTCGTCGCAGGGTCGAGACCCAAGTGGTTCGGGTTCGGTGGAACACGGCCGTTTGACCAATCAAATAGTGCCAGCGGGAAGTCATTGCGTCGGGAAACAGCAGTAAGAAGCGGATGACCGAATAGCGGCCTACGAGTCGCTGCGAACAGCGCCCCAATTCTGTACTGCCGGAGAATCCCGCCGAGCTGGGAGAAGCCGATGGCGCCCGTGACAAAGACCTGGCCAATCTTCATCAACTTGCCATCGTCGATTGTTTCGCCAATGACGACGATAGGACGATTCAAATTTTTAAGCGTCAGCCCCTGCGCGACATGTCGTATCATTTCATAGTCATCGATGTTTAAGCCGATGGAAAGAAGGCCGAAAGCGTTAGCGTCGTCGGTCGGAGCAGTGATGCCGTCCGAGACCATCCTGTCGTGCAAATCAATATCGAGTATGTCGGCGGCGGGCAGAACGCTTCTGGCAAATTCGCGGGATCGCGAACACGGTGCATAGAATTGGGTGGCGCGATTCGCAATGGCCATGCACTGGGCCTGATGTTGTTCGAATGAACGCTGTTGCTCGACAACTAGCCTTGGCCAAGACTTCGCGAAAGGCGGATCGACCGCTTCAGGAGGCTCGGCATTGGGATCAATGCGATTTAGCTTTGTACTAAACGGTCGACCATCGGCTATCAATAGAGTCAGGGGAACAGCAAGTGCACGCAGAATGTCAAGCAGGGCATCGTTCACGCAAGATGGTTCAGCGATCTCGATCCGCGTCGGCCGTAACTGGCGTAGATAATCATTCAAGGCCCGCCGCTGACTGTCTAGTGAGAGGTCATAGCCAAGCGACTGCGGAATCTCCTCGCATGGATGCGTCAGTGTAATGGCGTGCTCGAAGGACCCGGCTTGCAGGACGAGAGCGGGAGCATGGCCACTCAGCAGTTGTTTGGCTCGGGTCCTGGCGACAGCTCCCAGAGGACCGGAACCAGCGATTACGATGACGGCGCCGGCCATGGCGTCGGGGCGCAAACTTTCAATGGACATTCGGCTTGATTTGAGTGGGTCAGCTTTGATGAAAATCGCGCACTCTGCAGAGTAATCAGGAAACTTGGACTCGATGGTGCCGAGATTTCGCATTACGAGAGAGCGCTTTTCAGCACCAAAGGATCGGGAGCCGACATGGCCAACATAAATCGATGACGCACAGATGTTGCGGAAGCCTCGTTCGCGCGCCCGCAGACAAAAGTCGGCATCTTCCAGATAGCCACGTTCGTACGCATTCGAAAGCGGACCAACGGCGTCGAGACATTCGCGCGTCACGTAGAGACAAAAACCGGTGCCGTTCGGAATGTCGACGAGCCGATCGGCATTGGCTATCGCGGCCGCGGCATCGAGCCGAACGATTTCTGCTAGCGATAGCATCGGATTGGGCTTGTTCGGAACCGGAAAGCTCGTGAATTCACCGTTGTTGGATAGCGGCACCACGGTACCTATGTCTGTGGAAGAGCGTGCGGCCTTTTGTAAGCGATCGATGAAGTTATGCGGCACGATCGTGTCGGCGTTCAAAAGAATGATATCGCCGGAGGAAAGTTGATCCAGGGCGTGATTAATGGAACGGACGAAGCCCAGATTGCGCGCATTGCGCAGCAATCCTATGCAGGGCTCACCGGCGAACGAGTCTAGAAAAGCGTGGATACGACGGTCGGGGCTGGCGTCATCGATCAGCAGGGCGCCGAACCGAGCATTTGAACGAATTTCAGGCAGCAGGCTGTTGAGACAAGCTTTGGTGGCCAGAAAATCCTTGTAGATCGGCACAATCACGGTCACAGGAGTGGTTCGCGCCGGGTGCTCGACAGAAGATGCATTAGGATAAAGATTTGTCTGTCGTTCCCGCCGCACGGCTATAGAATGAAGGCCGGCTTGAGCGGACAAAATAGGCGAATTTGCGATGGCCTTAAGCCAGGGATAAGAGGCGTGACCGTCGTTTTTGCTTTGGCGGAGTTTTGCAGCGCTGATCTTACTAACCCGGCGCAGAGTATGAGGAACTCGATCGTTGGGCGGCAACTCCATCTCGCAGACTGGCCTTTTGCCAGACATGACCGCGACATGTTGCGGGCGGCAAGATTGCGGCCGGCTGACGGTGAAGCTTGCGACATATTTGCTGCAAGCGGCTAGGGGATGATGTGGATCGGCGGCAATTGTGGTCGGGTTAACCTCATCACCGTCGCGTAGCAAAAGGGTGAGCGGACCGGGCCTCGACCAAGTTGCCCACCCGAAAATACTCACGTCGGTATATTCTATGGCCGCAAAGGTGATCTTTTGGTCTCTGCGGAGAACCGAGATGGCTTCACGGAGAATGTCGCAATCGTGATCCTGGCGCAGCAAAGTATGGGCTGCTCGCAGCTGTTGCGCTCCATCACCCCAGGCGAGCATGCGCCGATTGGCCAGAATATCCTCGGGAAGCAGCTCCAGCGCGTGTACGATGTCGGCCAGCGCGGCATCAAGGTTATCCGTTTGATAGGACGCTTCGGCGCGCAGAACATAATGATGTGCCTTTGCCATAGGCGGGATGCGACACCGGCGATCGGCGTATTTAAACGCCGCCCTGAAGTCGCCGGAGGATAAGGCCTGCACAGCAAGCTGCTCGAGCGCCTCGTGATGACGTTCGTCGTCAAAAAAAGCGGGGTCGAAGCTTCTCGATGAAGCCAGGTCCATCGCTAAGCGATTTGGTTTGCGGAAATTCATAGCGGTTTCAACGATCGTTCGACAGAGGTTAGCCGGTGAGCAGTTTTGCGCGCCGCTAATGGTGAGAGATCCAGGAAATTGAGTAGTTTGGGTAGGCAGACACGTCTCAAGTCATATCGATCGCGAACGATCTGCCGGGCTTTCATACGTTGCGCAAGGAATTGCTTTGGACGCGCGAGCGCTTCGATTACCTGATCAGACAAATTATCGATGTCGTGAAAACGCACCAAAATTCCGTTGCTCTCGTCTACCACCTCGCGCACTGGATCGGTATCGGAGGCAATGACCAGGCAACCGGCTGCCATGGCCTCGAGCAGGGACCACGACAAGACGAAGGGATAGCTGAAGTACAGATGGGCCCGAGAAATCTGCAGCACTTTGATATGGTTTGCGTGCGACAATGGGCCCACGAAATGAATGCGGCTTTGATCAACCCGAGTGGCAATTTCATCAAAGAATATCGATCGCCAGGTCTTGCCTTGTGGTGGGTGAAGCCCGTAGGGCTTACCTGCGCCGCCGACAATGACGACTTGTGCATTTCTTCGCTTGGCGAGAATGCGCGGCAAGGCTCGCATTACGATATGGAAGCCTCGCAATGGTTCAAAGCTTCGCGCAACATAGGTCAGGACTTCGTCAGTGGGCCTCAGCACGCGGCCTGAGGGCAGCGTAAATGAGACGTTCGACGCGGGTTTGATCAGGTCGGTGTCGATGCCATCATGGATCACCTCGATCTTGTCTTGGTACTCTCTTGGATAAGTCGATTTTTGCCAAAGTGTTGGCGAAAGGCCTTCGTCGCATTCGCTCAAGGCTAGCAGCGTGGCGGCATTTTTCAGATTCACGTTGATGTCGCCATCAAGACCCATCTCTGGAAATTCGCGGTCAAAGCCTACATCCTGATCTTTGGCGCGGTAATAAAGCTCGCAATAGGCGACAATTCGCGCTTCTGGAAACATGGACCGTAGGGGTAGAGTCTCGCCCCATCCAGGATGACCCAGGATTAGGTCCGGCCTAAAGCCCGCGGAAACCAAGTTGGAGGCGGCGTAAACGATTTCCTCGGCGCGGCGGCATTCCAAGTCGAAACGACGTGCGAACGGATGCGAGCCAGAAACATCCTGATTGGCAAACGAATACTTAACCAATTTGACTCCGGACACGGCCTGAGCTGTCGGTGCGCCGATCGCCGAAACCTCGACACCGGGACTTCTCGCGAGAGTCTGCGCTAGATGCCGGAACTGGCCGGGAAAATTGTTGTGAATGAATAAAACGTTGGTCATGGGTTCCGAGGTGCGATCAGTGGATTACTGAAAGCACCTCGGAACGCATGACCAACGTTTTATTCATTCGCGACAACTTTCCCGGCCAGTTCCGGCATATCACGCAGACTCTCGCGAGAATACGAGAGGTTTCGGCGATCGGCGCGCCGACAGCTGCGGCCGTGTCCCAAGTCAAATTCGTTAAGTATTCGTTTGCCAATCAGGGATCTTTCTGGCTCGCATCCCCTTCCGCACGTCGTTTCGACTTGGAATGCCGCCGCGCCGAGGAAATCGTTTACGCCGCCTCCAACTTGGTTTCCGCGCTTTAGGGCCGGAGCCTAATCCTGGGTCATCCTGGAGTGGCGAGAGTTTTACCCCCTACGGTTCCATGTTTCCAGAACGCGATCACCTGCCTGCGAGCTTTATTACCGCGCCAAAGGGGTGAGCTGACGGCGAATGATGGCGACATCAACGTGGAGTCTGAAAAATGCCGCCACGCTGCCTTGAGCGAATGCGACGAAAGCCTTCGCCAACACTTTGGCAAAAATCGACTTTATCCAAGAGAGTACGAGAGCAAGATGGAGTGATGCGTGGATGGCATCGACACCCGCTGGATCGAACGCGCGTCGAACGTCTGCCTTTACGCTGCCCTCAGGCCGCGTGCTGAGGCCCAGCTGACGAAGTCCTGACCTATGTTGCGCGAAGCTGAACCATTGCGAGGCTTCCATATCGTAATGCGAGACCTTGCCGCGCATTCTCGCCAAGCGAAGAAATGCACAAGTCGTCATTGTCGGCGGCGCCACCCTTCGTCACCGCCGGCAAGATTGGCGATCGATATTCTTTGATGAAATTGCAGCTAAGCCGCATTAGTGTCAGCCGCGCAAACCATATCAAAGTGCTGCAGATTTCTCGGGCCCACGAAATGAATGCGGCTTTGATCAACCCGAGTGGCAATTTCATACAAAGAATATCGATCGCCAGGTCTTGCCTTGTGGTGGGTGAAGCCCGTAGGGCTTACCTGCGCCGCCGACAATGACGACTTGTGCATTTCTTCGCTTGGCGAGAATGCGCCGGCAATTGCATTACGATATGGAAGCCTCGCAATGGTTCAAAGCTTCGCGCAACATAGGTCAGGACTTCGTCAGTGGGCCTCAGCACGCGGCCTGAGGGCAGCGTAAATGAGATGTTCGACGCGGGTTTGATCAGGTCGGTGTCGATGCCATCATGGATCACCTCGATCTTGTCTTGGTACTCTCTTGGATAAGTCGATTTTTGCCAAAGTGTTGGCGAAAGGCCTTCGTCGCATTCGCTCAAGGCTAGCAGCGTGGCGGCATTTTTCAAATTGACGTTGATGTCGCCATCAAGACCCATCTCTGGAAATTCGCGGTCAAAGCCTACATCCTGATCTTTGGCGCGGTAATAAAGCTCGCAATAGGCGACAATACGCGCTTCTGGAAACATGGACCGTCAGGGTAGAGTCTCGCCCCATCCAGGATGACCCAGGATAAGGTCCGGCCTAAAGCCCGCGGAAACCAAGTTGGAGGCGGCGTAAACGATTTCCTCGGCGCGGCGGCATTCCAAGTCGAAACGACGTGCGAACGGATGCGAGCCAGAAACATCCTGATTGGCAAACGAATACTTAACCAATTTAACTCCGGACACGGCCTGAGCTGTCGGTGCGCCGATCGCCGAAACCTCGACACCGGGACTTCACGCGAGAGTCTCGCGCTAGATGCCGGAACTGGCCGGGAAAGTTGTTGTGAATGAATAAAACGTTGGTCATGGGTTCCGAGGTGCGATCAGTGGATTACTGAAAGCGAGATCAGCTGGCCGGGGCGCTGCACGCCTTAGCAGCTGATGTTCGCTTACGCTTCATCATGATTGTATTTTTGTTAATTTGTCCGAAGTTGGAGTACAGCCAGGGTAACTCATGTTGCCAATGAATTTAGCACGACAGGTGAAAGCGGTTTAAACATAAGATCCAAGACGGTAAAATATTCTGATCGTACCTAGCGCGTGCAGCAAGTTTGCGACGTTGAAGGTTGAGGAATCAATGGATCTGATTGCGTATCAAAGCCAGTCCTTGAAGTTCGAGCGTGGCTTGTTCCTGATCAAGTATAAATCTGCAGAGGACGAAGTGAATCCGCCGCGGGTGCTGATCTCTCCGGAACCTGGCAATGCCGATGCGATCGAACTCATTCTGCCTCCAGACGCCCTCGCTGCGGTGCTTTGGTCGCCGGGAGCCTGCATGGTGCTTCACGCGTCGAAAAGTGGTCGCGTTGAGGTTTCGGTGGCGCCTGTGCTACCGAATGGATCGCAAGCCGCCCGCATTCAGCTGGTGCCCCTTTCAGCCGACCCTGAAGGACTTGCTAACGGCCGGGTGGGCGCTGAGGACCTTGATTTGTCGCGGTTCGAAGTACTGGCCCATGTCGCCGGTATTGGAGACGTGGTGGTTGGAGCCGACGAATGGATTGCAGGGCCTACCGCACCATCGCGAATTGAGGGCATCGCCCTACGGTGGCTGGATAAGCCGAGGGTGATCGATCTTCGCTACTCGGTGCGGATTGGCGGCAATAGGGCCAAATCCACCGCCACTGTTGATGCGGGTGCTTTTGCCGGCACTCGCGGCGGCTCTTTGCCGCTGGTCGGAGCAATTCTTGAAATCTCTGGTCCTGGAGCTGACGGCGTCCAGCTTGTCGTCGATGCCTTGTTTTTAGGCTCGCCACGGATAACGGTGACGGGCCAGAGGGTTGTTCTTTCCGGTCCCACGGGACGAGAGCCCATGGTTGGCATTCGAGTGAGAATGGAATTGATTAATCGCTCCGTAGCCGGCTTGGAAAACCATAAACATCGGAGGGGGAAGGCTGTCATCTCCGAAATTGTTGGAACTGAATTCGCGAAACAAAAAAAGAAGAAACCCGCAGATGACTGTCTTTTAAAGCCAAGGGTCAATTCAATTATGAAGGATCGAAAGGTACGTATTTTTCGCAATAAAGACAACACGAAAAGAAAATCCGGCACCATAACAACGCCAAATCCGGTTGCTAAACAAAAACAAAATGTTCCAGTCTTTCGCAAAAGTTAGCCATCCTGGCTGCAGATCTGGCGTGAAGAAACGGCGATAATCGGTCGACGATTGGATCAAGAACGTAGCATCGGTGGTCGATGTGAGCGGGGCTCTTCTTTATGATTTCGCTGCCCGTGGTCTTCGGCGCGCAATAGCTCATTCAAGGCGATCACGCCACCGACCGGTCTGGCTCCGGATCCGTCGTAAACGACGACAGCGCTCTTCCGTTTTTGCAGTGCACGAAAACCGCGCATTATTCCGCCGGAATATTCGTTAATTCAACAGGAACATCGGAATCTTCCATTTTTACCATTTCTGGAATGTAGGAACCGATTTTGTCAGGGAGTTAATGGCCGGCTTTCCGAAAGCAAAATTCATACTGACGATCCATGAATATCTTGCGATCTGCATGCGTGACGAGAAATGCTTCGGCGAAATAACAACAGTCTATGCCGGTAGCAAAACAATATGAATCAGAACTTGACAAGGACTTCTTCAAAGCCCGCCGATTGTTCTTTCAAGATTTGGTTCGACGGTTCGATATGGTGATTGCGCGCAGTAAGCTTCTCGCTGGAACGGTTCGTTGATTGCGTGTTGAAGTCCATACTTATCTCACTTATCCATTCGTCCTCTCTTCCGTCATTCCTAGAGGCGCCGTATTGGAATGCATGGTGGTCGCGTCCGATACCGCACCCGTCATCGAGGTACAAAACTGGAGAAAGCGGCTTTCTAGTGCCGTTTTTTCAACCTGGCATTTTGGCCAAGGGTCTCTGAAATTCTGGCAGCACCAGATCGATTTGCCGCTGTCGGGACGAGCACGTAAGTCGGTTCGGCAACGAACCTCCGGGTTCGATGCGGTCTACGTGATAAAAACATCACGAAGGAAATCCTCAAGAAATGGGTTCAGCCATCGAAAACCCCGTCTCCGCGCAATTGACCGAGGGAACGTTAAAAAGCATTAACGCATCGGAGATTACTCTGGGGTCTCGCAACGATCAATCAGAGGACCGTTCTTGATGCAACCCATTCGCCCACTTTCGAAGCTCGCGAAACATCCAGCCAGAACAGATCATACGTCAACCACGAGCCCGGCAGAAGCAGTTCAGACGAGAACTCAATCGTGGCCCGGCAGATCTCGCCTCGAGATTGGAGAGCCCAACAAAGGCTCTATTATGCCGCGCTCAAAGACCATTCGGCACGGGCAACGGATGGGCGGCGGAGCACACAAAAGCGACCAACCTTACGTTCTTCATGTTGGGTGCGGCACGAAATCACCGTCACTATTGCATGCGATGTTCAAGCAGGGGCGGTGGCGGGAAGTCCGCTGCGATATTAATGACGCGACTGATCCCGATATCGTGGCATCCATTTCCCGATTTAACTCGCTGGGTCGAGGACGAAAGCTTTGACGCGATTTGGGCTTCACATGTTCTGGAGCATTTATCGCGGAAGAGGTCCCTCGCGCTCTCCGTGAGTTCCGGCGCGTTCTCACTCCGACTGGCGTCGCCCTGATCCGAACGCCTGACCTCGAAACAATCGCGCAGTTCATTATCGAGAGCCGCATCATGGACGTTATCTATACGTCCGCTGCCGGCCCGATCACGCCGCTGGATATGATTTATGGGCATAATGCATCAATCGCGCGTGGTAATCAGGCGATGCGTCACGGTACTGCTTTCACTCAAGAGCTACTTGGTCGAGATCTCCTGGACGCGGGCTTTGCAGAAGTGCGAACCACGCGAACAAAAACGTATGAAGTCTGGGCGGCTGGTTTCATGCCTGAAGCAGATACGGGCAAGCTGATCGACGAGCTCGCTCGTTCGGGTGTTGATCTCAAGGAATAAAGGGAAATCAAAATCTGACTAGCGTGAAAAAAGCACCACACGGCTATTTCCGAAAAATGGCCGCGCGTTCGACTTCGCGTGCGGCCGATAAAACTTGTATCTCGTTTAAAGAGGCGATTTATTTTTGTTTCCCAACGATGTTTCGCCCTGCTACCCTCGCCGCCGACAAAATGGCCACGACGGTGGTCAGCCTTATTGTCATAAATGTTTAGAAATGCAGCCACGATGAATGTCAACGCTCCGTCGCCAACTGTCGAGAACGCAATTGCGTTTGCTAATTGCGTATTGCTGTTCGGATGGTCGTGCCCGCAAGCGAACCCGCGGTACGTGGTGATCACCGACATTCGTGGCGTCTCCGTTCAAAGCAACGTTACGCAGTTCAGGACATATTCGCGTCCTGATGTGCGTAACGCTTTCGAATTGGAAGCCGGCGGAACGGACGAGTTTGGTTTTGTCGCTGCAATTGATGTCGTCGACCTTGTTGGGTTGCGCATTTATGACGGTGATATTCATATCGCCGTAGAGAACGCTGACAAGTCAGTCGCGACCGGCAAGATACAACTATTGCGGTGTCATCTCGATTCCGATGAGGAAACGTCCACGGCTCTCGGATTGCTCGACCTGGCGGCAAATCTCGAACTCATTGATTCAAGGCTGGTGGAATTCTTCCGCCATGGTCGCAACGAAGCGGCGACAGCACCGATCAAATACGGAATCGATGTCGCCGGCCGTTCGAACAGCGGGTTCATGGTGGAGGGCTGGATCGAGAACGCGCGATCGCAGCCCTTTGCCTTCATGTCAAACGATGGTCTGACATTTATTCCGACCAATGAGGTAATCTATAAGGGCCGGCCTGACGTTTCAGACCATTTGCGTACCGAGAAGCGGCCAGTAAGCACCGAAGATCACGGTGTTGTTCTGAACTTTCCCTATAGTTGCGGGGATACGGACGGTTTCGTGGTCATGAGCGATGAGGGCAGCCGATTTGTTCCTTTGGTTCGCATCAAGACCACATTTGGCAATGTCCAGCGATCGTCTGATCCAGATTGCGTCGTCCGCGTTAGGCGGGGGGCGGTTGCCGCAACCGGGGCTGGCGCGGCGATTTATCTTCCTTTCTTTGTCGATTTGAAACGCGCGGACCAGTTTTCGATTCAATGGATCAAACAGACCGAAACGCGGCCTAAGTTGTCGATCATCGTTCCGCTGTTCCGCGAGTACCGTTTCATCTTTTCGCTGATGACCATGCAGAAGTGGTTCCCCACTGATTGGGAGTGGTTGTTCATTTCCGACGATCCCACACAGCATGCGATCTTGTCGCAAATACTGGAGCGGCGATCGGACTCGTTGCATTGCCCTACCGCATTGATCATTAATCGATTTAACTACGGATTTGCCAAGTCAAACAACATCGGCGCCTCGTTTGCTCGAGGCAAAGTGCTGCTGTTCATGAATTCGGACATCTGGATCAATGATCCAGCACCGATCGCCAAGGCCACGAAAATGATCAAGGCAGGGCAGTACCAGGTGCTGGGATTCCGGCTCCTCTACGAAGACGGAACACTTCAGCATGATGGAATGTCGTTTCGCCGCTCCGGCCTGATGCACAATCTTTTTCTGGTTGATCATCCGTATAAGGGCACCCCTCCGGCGAACGGCCCCGAGAAAGTGGTGGACGTGCCTGCGGTCACTGGCGCGCTGCTGATGATAAGCAAGGAATGGTTTGCCAAGATTGGAAAATTCGACCGGGCATACATCAAGGGTGACTTCGAGGATGCCGACCTTTGCCTCAAGGTCCGGCATCTGAACGGCCGGGTCGGCCTCTATCAGACGGATGGTATCTACCATCTGGAGCGTCAGTCAATCCGCCTGATGGACGGCGAGTCCACACGCATGGCTCTGACCTACCTGAACTGCATCACGTTCAACGAAAGATGGGGGAATGTCATCGCGTCCCTGAAAGAAAAGGACGGCGAGGCAACAATGCATCCCGCCGCGCGGACGCGACAGCAACAAAAGGCCTGAAGCAAATGCGCGTTCTCATCGTTCCCACGGCCATCCGACTTTCAGCGCCGGCGGCGCCGAGCGTGCGGCCTATTCACTGTTTGAACATTTGAAGGCGCATCGGGCCATCAGTGGTGTGGTGTTTGCGTCGCGGGCAACGCCGGAACAGATAGGCCACAGCGCACAGATGGGTCTGTTTCGCGGCCGGCCTGATGAACCTCTGATCGCCGCGCCGGCAGTCGAATGGCCGAGCCTCATATCCCTCGACTACAACGAACTACGCCGCACGGTTCGTGACCTGATCGCCTGGACGCAGCCCGACATTGTCCATGTCCACCACTTTGCTTATTGGAGCCTGGACCTGCTGGAATCCTCTATCAGCTCAACAAACAAGTCGTCTTCACGTTTCACGAATACATGGCGATCTGCCAGAATTCCGGTCAGATGATCCAAACCAACGGGCGATTGTGCGATGTGTCGTCGCCGTCGGAATGCAGCGCGTGCTTTCCGAACTTCACCCGGGTCAATTTTTTCTGCGCGACCAGATTTTCCGCTCCTACCTGCCGTACTGTGCTCGCTTCATTGCCCCCAGTCAGTTTCTCCATGACCGGTATGTCAATTGGGGGCTGGATCCAGAAGCTGTCGACGTCGTCGAAAATCCGATTTCGCCTTCGATCCTCAAGCGCATGAGCGCAAGACGCGAACGGGAAAACCCGCCCCGGCCTCGAAAGCGTTTGCGGCTCGGATTTTTTGGCCAGATCAACGCTTTCAAAGGCGTCGATGTATTGCTCCGTGCGGCGGCCATGCTGTCCCCCAATGTGCGTGCTGCCATCGAGATCGGCATTCATGGAGCGAATCTCGAAATTCAGCAGGAAAGCTTCCAGAACGAATCCGTGCCTTGCTTAACAAGAACGAGGACATGGTGACGCTCTTCGGCGCCTATGACAACGAAAGAGTTTTTTCGTTAATGGCGGGGTACGATTGGATCGTGGTGCCGTCGATCTGGTGGGAAAATTCCCCCGTTGTAATTCAGGAGGCGCTTCTCATCGGCAAGCCGGTCCTGTGCACGCGCATCGGAGGGATGGCGGAAAAGGTCCTTGAAGGGATTAACGGCAGGTGCTTTGAACCTTCAAATCCGTCCGATCTTGCCCGTGTCCTGACCGAAATGGTCGAAGAGCACGAAACGTTCGATATCGAGCTGGAGCCGCAAGTGGCAAAGCATACCAGGGCGATCGAGCAGCATATCGAGATTTATCAACGCCTGATGGCGGCGTAACGCAAGGTTTGGAACGTCCTGCTAAGAAGACCGTTCTCAGTCACTCCATTGACAAGTTGGGTGTGCAAAAGGAGTGTTTTCAGCGAGGTTGAGGATTATCACTATGGCATATCAAAGTTTCGATGGCGAGAAGGCGGACAGCAAGTCGGCCGAAAAGCTCACACGAATTCGCCTGCCGGACAGCCTTGCGGACAAGGCGTTGCTCGACATCGGATGTAACGAGGGGTTTTTCTGCAATGCTGCGGTCAAGCGTGGCGCCACTCGTGTCGTAGGCATAGACGCCAACGAAAAGATCATTGAGTCAAGCGCGCACCAGAACGCCGGAAGCCGAGTTTCTTGTATCGTCGTGGTGGAACCTTCCCGCCGAACAGTTCGACTACATTCTCTTTCTATCGGCAATTCATTATGAGCCCGACCAGAAACTGTTGTTGGAACTGATCCGCACGCGGCTCCGGCCAGGCGGAACGCTGATCCTTGAATGTGGCGCCGTATGGGACCTCGACTTGAAGGATTGGCGGGTCGTTCAGCGGCATGATGGCGTCCTGAAGTTTCCGACTGCGCGGCTGCTGATGGAGGATCTCTTAGAAGGCTTCGCGGTTCGCGATATGGGAAGGTCGATCGATCAATCGGGCGACCCGATGCGGCGTTACGTCTTTCATTGTACCCCTGCGGCTCCGACTATCTTTGTAGTAGGGGAGACTCCGGAGTCGGGAAAACAACGTTCACGCGAATGCTCAGGCGCCGCGGTGTGCGCACGATCCACACAGACTTTCTTCTTGGCGTTTGGAAGGAGAACAGAGCCGAATTCCGCGACCCGTTTGTCCAATATGTTCGCGAGAAACTTGAGCCTGGCAAAATTCACGAGTTCTTCAAGGCTGTCGTGGCCGACGGTAAGGCGGACCAATACTGCGCTATGCTGTTGCGGTACGTGTCAAAGACCGATGATCTGACGGTCGTCGAAGGCTTTGCGTTTTCCCTTCCAGAAGTGCAGCAAGCGTTCAAGAAGCAAGCGGCTGCAGGCGGATACCGAACGATGTTCGCATCGCTCTAATCGGCAATGCGAATGGTGGCCGTCATCAACTCTCTATCGAGAGAGCCATGGCAATTGACGACGTTCTGACGCACGAAGAATAGCGCGGCCGAATTGCCGCTGAGGGTTTCAAAGTTTCTCGATCTGCTATTCGGATCAATAAGCGATGGGTAGTCGTAGATGGCTGCCACGCCACACTCAATCCGGTATGTCGGCAGCTCTAAGAATACTCGTGGCTTGGTCCAGGTGATCAGGTCGCGGGACGTGGCGTAGTAAAACCCGGCTGCACGGCTGGGGACCTCGGCAGATGTCTGGGTTAGGATGAACGTCCCACTCGGTTCGTGCCTCACAAGCGAGCCCATGGAGCCGCTAACGAGGCCTCTGAGATGAGTGCAGGGTGGCCTGGGCGGCGATGCAATGTAGGGATCGATGCCAATCGGAATGGAAAAGTCCGTTCCGTCCCATGCCCGCCATGACGCCGGATCAGTTATATCTCGGGTTCTAGCAACGCAGATGTGACCACCTGCTCCGATCACGTCATTGACGTAAAGGAAGTAATACGAGCCTTCGTGAGCAACGATGTTGCTGGGAGAGGCAGGCCCAAGTCGGCGCGGCGCGTCCGGAATATAGCGGTGGTACGGGGCGGCGACTAAAGCCCCGCGCTTTGCACGGAACGATCTGCCGCCGTCCTGCGACGTTGCGAATGAAATGCTATCGTACCAGCAGCGGACGTGGTTGCCCGACGGACATAGCGACTTGCGATGCCGGCCCTGAAACTCGTTGTGCACCAGGGCATAAATCGCCTTGCCGTCGAAGGTATAGAACGATGCAAGCCACGACCTGTCATCGAAAGCGGCAGGGTCGTCGTTGTGACCGCCCCTAAACCGTATGCGGCAGTCGTGCTTTAGGCCTGAGATAACCGAGCCCGCCATGGCCCGGTTGATCTCGAACGAGGCGAAAAACTGAATTTCACCTCGTTCATCCCGAAATGCGCGAGCAGGCGCATCCGGGATGTCTCTGTTGTCGCAGCCGTGAGTCGTCGAGCGATAAAATGAACGCGGGGTGTCGGTGACTGTTACGGCGAGCTGCCCTCTTACAACAGTCGGCGAGACCGCGAACGCTAAGACGCTCAGGACTCCGACGCTATTTCTTCGTAGCGACAAACCAATAATCCCTTCTCGGCTCATGGAACGGAGCTTCGCGGACCTCGAAGCCAAGTCGTCCGAGGACATAGTTTACGAGATCTGGACTAAGCCACTCGAATTTGCTCGTCGGCCGTCCCTGTGCGGGAAAGAAGGCATTAATGTCGCCGATAAGTTTTTTGAACCCATGCTCTCGCGTCGCGTCCGCAACCGTCATGATGAGCTTGCCGCCAGGCTTCAGTAATTCCTTTGCGGACATCCAGTACGCGACGAGATACTGAAGATCGACGTGCACCATCGCGTCGATGGAATAGAGTACGTCCAGCGTGCCCGGCTCGATGCCTTGCTCTTTGGCCAGATCGGTAACGGTCGACGGCTTGGTACCGGTTGTAGCGGTCGCCAGTCTGCCAGCGGCGATATAGTCGGCAAACCTTTCGCGCAGCACGTTCAAGTACGATTGCGACACGTCCATCGCGACAACACGAGCGCTCGGATACTGCTCAAGAAATAGATGAGTGTACTTGCCTGAGCCGGAGCCGATCTCGATCGCGGTTTCCGGTGGCGTTTTGATCTGCTGCACGAACATGGACTCGAACAGCATCTGCCACCGATCAGGACGGCCCCATTCATCACCCGGCCAAGTCACATGGCCGTAGCGCTCGGAATCGTAAAGCGTCTCCTTGAGCTTGGGGAAGCGCTTCACGTAGTCGTCCCAAAAGTCGCCGTATGTCTCTCGGGTGTCCGCCATATATGTTCCTTTCAGCATCGAAAGAGAATCGAAGTTAGCACGCCCGCTCTGGGAGTGGCACGGCCCCGCAACCTGTGTTACCTGCATGGCAGCATAGGCGACAAGATAATCCGATCAATTTAATGCGCAAATATTTAAAACTCACGGCGTTTCGTATCGAAAATTTGGGCGCCAGCGACTACGGTTCAAATTCATTGAAATATCAGCAGCGCGGGTTTGTGCCCATGAGCTTGCCGGCCTCCGTCGTCGGCACTGAGGGGCGCAGAGTCCTCGTGTTCGCCGACGATGACAAGGAAGCGGAAGGTCATCTCGCTTTCAGCCTGAATGGGAGCTGGAGCCTGTCGCTGCCGCGAAGGTTGCGGTCCATAAGCGCGATTTCGCGCGCGGCTTCAGCGTTCCTATTAAATTTCTGCACGTTGATATTAACTGGAGACATTCTGAAATAACAACGGCCGATCAAGACTGAAAACTGGCGTGTTTAGCCAACTTATCCGAGAAGTCTCCGCTGTGGCGGATGGAATGAAGCTTGCGTTCGGCGTAATTTCCAATGGAAAGGCGACGGCGAAAAGCGACGCGGAGTGGCTGCAAAAAGCTCGAGCTACTGTTCTTATTGAGAATTCAGGATCGCCTCCTGGAGGTAATCTTCCAGTCCTGGCACCGATATCCCGATAAGAATCTGCCCCGATAGCGATCCTGTCTCTTTCCTGAACATTGTTAAGTGGTTCTGCTTGAGTTGTCAGAAGGAATGAATTGTTTTTTCTTAATCCGCATCGAGTGACGGATTATTCGCGCTAGCGCTTCTGAGGGTATGCGGCACGTACGAGATGCACCGATTAACGAAAATACGGCGGCGATACAGCCCCCGGCAAGTGGCTGCTGGTTGGTGGGATCTGCTCTTTTTGAAGAGGATTTCGACGTTAGATTACTTTATCTATTGACCAGACAAAGTCGAATGCATTGACGCGACTTGTTCCACGATAGGAAAGTGGATCAGGTGCTTGGTTGATCTCTCGTATTCCGGTAAAGGCCGAAACTGTTGGGGGCATGATGCAGCGGACAGTTCCTCAAAAGGTCAGCGAATTCTTAGTCCAGCGGCAAGGACGCATGTATTGTGACATCTGCATCCAAGAACGGCTCGGGTTGAGATGGCGTCAACAGGTTCAACTGGTGACAGCGACGCTCGCTTGCACCCAATTTTTTGCCCGCGAGGCGGGAAGTTGCTGCATTTGCAATCAGAACAAGCAGGTGATCGCCGCCGTCAAAGATATGGACGCGGCGTAAAAGTCGACCTCAGGACTTGCTCGCGCGAAATGCCCCGGCTGCGCTGATCGCACGCGGCGCGCCAGCGTAGTCGACATGAAATCAAATCCATTGAAATGGCGCGCCTCCCTGATTCGGGCGCGCGCGACAGCGTCATCCCCATCACAGCTTTGCCAAGATTTCTAGGCTGCACGCCTTCCAAAATCCGAGCCGGACGGCCTCTTCGGACCCCATCGTTGGTGCATCTTTGATGTCTCTGATGAGTGGGTACACGAAACCGCCTGCTTGCTTTCCTCCCATTTTTCTTACCATCCAGTCCCCGACGCGCTTGGAAAACGGTGGATCGGCAAAGTACCCCTTGTCGTCACCACCGACACGGAAGAACTTGAACTCCGCCTTGGGGCCAAGGCACACGTGCTCGAAGGCTATGTCGGCGAATAGAGCGCATTCACCCCGACACGGCACGTTGATAACCACCGTTTTTTCAACCCCGGTTTTTGCCGTCTCGCTCTTGAGCGCGACTGCAGCCGCGATGGCCCGTGCCCAGAGCAGCATATGTGAGTTTGCGGGCATGACGCAGGGATTGCCGCAATGACCGAACATGCTGGTGAAGGCTGCATCAGCCGTACGATCCCTGGCACTCAGAGCTACCCGTCTTATCGACTCCAGCACACCAGCTTTGGAGTCGAATTTTACGTCCTGCGCTTCTGCTGGGATGCAAAGCAATGCCAAGAATACAGCCAGCCATGTTCGCATGGCGAAATCCTCCCCCACCGGCATAATGCTTACAGAATTGAACGCTTACGGAGTTCGACTGCCTCTCAGCTTGATGGGCATCAAGCTTTGCGCAAAAAAACAATTACGATGAAGTCACTTCGATTCAGCGCTTGCACGCTGTTGGGTGCCCCCGACGCAAGCATAGTCTTAAATGTTGGTCGAAAACGAGGCCCTTAGGCGCGATATCTCCGTTTTTTCTGGCTACAATTCAAGATTGAAAAGCCGAAAGGACATCTCCAAAGGGTTCAAGCATGAGTGCCGGCTCAAAGGCACAAAACCCATTCGATCCGCCGGTTTCTCACCAAACTTGAACTGCTTATCACCTCAAACAGCCAAGACACTCGGGCCAGCGGCGCCTCAGTCGCTGCTAGCCCGCGCCGACGAGGTGATCGAATAAGCTGGTACTGCTTGCGGCGCTTGACCCGCTATTGATGCTGTGGACGGCTCCTCTCACCCGGCACGTGAGTGCCACGGCTGTGGGGCCCGTTGAGGCTCCCCAATTTGGGGGGCTCCCCATGCGAACGGTTACGACAATCGGCCCCGGACCAGATCTCGTGCGTGCGTTGAAACCTGTCGCACGCCTTTGACGGCGAATATGCGGGCGATGACAAAAATAGCCCCGCGCGAGGCCTTGATGCCATGCGCGGGGCAGAGTTTGAACCGGAGGAACCAGAAACAAAGAGACGAGGACCTGCGATGCTAAGGCGATCGCTACCGAAGCGTGGCTTACCGAAGCGACAGTGCAGCCCTCAGGGATTTCATCACCTCCTCAAACATCGACGCTGTGAGGGAGTCAATCACTTCGCCAACGTCCGAAGACGACAAATTCCAATGTAGCTTGTCGCCGTGTTGCTCTGGGACGTAGCTGCCACCGAAGATGTCGTGCAATTGATTGGCACTGTGAGTGATGGTGGGGCGCATCTGCAATCCTCCCGTAAATCGTGATCGCAGTGTCCGCCGAGAGCTCTGACTCGTGAAGTGCGATAAGTCACAAGACCGTGCGCGGCATGGGATGTGGATAGGACAGTAATATTGACCTGAAAGGGAGAAAAAAACGGGAGAAACCGCCCGCTATTGGCCGATTTCTACTGGCCAGCGGCTATGGAGTTCCCACATCGGTGGTGCGGACTGCGCGCCGCGATACCCGCATGTGAACCGGCGTACAAACGCGGGCCGGCTTGCCACCCATCAACAGGAACGGAAGCCGCAGCGCCGCGTTTTCATGGCATGGAGACGATTGTCTTTCTGGGACTTTGCATCGCGGCAGCCCTCATGGTTGTCCCAGCGATGAATATGCTGCTCCACGAGCGTCAAAGAATACGCCTGGACGCAGCGAACCATACCGTGCGGCTCGCCGTGCCGGGCCTACGGTACCGTACCCGGCGTTAAAGCGGACTTCTCAGGGCGCCACAGGGTCAGGGCGGGGCGATAAAAGTGCGCTCACGCCGCAAACGTTCGACGTGCGGCACCGATTTCTGACAATCGCGATGTTCCCGGCCGCGGTGACACCATCAGGCTTCGGGCGGGCAGCTTCTCAACCGGAAAATCGATGACAACACCAGGAGCGCTTTCTTCGACTTGATCCGTCATTTCGGTGCGAACGTCCCAAATGCTCTTGAGCATTGCGCCGGTCGATGACCATGCAGATGCGTCAATTTCGGTGGTCTCAAGACCCACCGTAAACAGTTTGCGGATCAGCAAGTCACGCTCGAGCGAAGCGGGCAAGGCGAATGCGACGCCGGTGAATTGATCTCTCTGCCGGACCACTGTCGCTGCAACAAAGCCCACCTCGGTTATGAAAACACGCACTTTGTCACCGAGCCTCGCCGCAAACGCCCCGTGGCGATCCAATTCGAAACCGGCGCCTGACAGCGACAGGTCCTTGGTGCGCCCCGACAATATGGTACCGGACTGGGCTTACCAGCCAAATCGGCTCGTCAAGCTCCAATCGTTCTTCACCCCGACGCAATGGCGCTTGCAGCGAAAGCATGCAGACCAGGAATAATACGATCGAGTTTATCGCCGACCAAAATGCAACAATCGGCAATGCATCTGGATCATCGATGATGCGCCATTCCGGAAATGTATTGATAATCAATCCGGCAATGGTCAATCCGATCAAAATCGCGGCTGGCCAAAATATGCCGCGCGCGTAATTGGACGCTTTGCTGGTGGTGCCTTTCGGGGTTACTTTGAACGGATGACCGAAGGGTTTCACGAGCGTGCCCAAAACGCTGGGCAAAATCTTGAAACTCAAGAAGGTGCTCTGCACCATCGAGACCAACGGAAAATGTTGTCGAGGTGCAAAGGCCCAGATGCCGCCCGTGATTGCAAGCGTCATCGGGAGGAAGTAATACACCACGTCCGTGACACTGACATTGAAGACAGGGGAAAGACCGGTCCACAGAAATACGATGGGTGCCACTATCGCAATCAGTGACCGTAGACCCAGGCTCAGCCAGTGCGTCGGCAAAAACAGCAGCCGTTGCATTAGCGTCAATCCTCGACCAAACGGCCCATTGGCAAGGTAAAGGATCTGAATTGCCCCGCGCGCCCAACGTTGGCGTTGCACGAAGAATGCTTCGATGGTTTCTGGCGCCAGGCCAAACGCATGTTTCTCGCCGAGATAGCGAGTGACGTAGCCTTTGCGTAGCAAGGTCATGCTGAGCAGCATGTCTTCGGTAATTGACTGCGTCGGAAGCCTGCCCCCGATCGAATTGAGCGCGGCGCGGCGGGTGACGGAGTTCGAGCCACAGCAAAATGCGGCGTTCCATGCGTCGCGACTTGGCATGATGACGTCAAAGAAGAAACGCTGCTCGTCTGGAAGAGATTTTCGGAGCGCCAAATTCGCTTGCATCGGATCAGGATTGTAGAAAGCGTGCGGCAGCTGCACGATCCCGATGCTGGGGTCACCAAAGAAGCCAATGGTGCGCATCAAGAAGTTTCGCTGCGGAACGAAATCAGCATCGAAAATGGCAATGAAATCGCCGCTCGTTTGCGCCAGCGCGTGGTTGATATTGCCTGCCTTGGCATGCGTGTTGTCGGGGCGGTTGAGATAGCCCACGCCTTTGGTTTCGCAGTAATGCTTGAGCCACTGTCGACGACCGTCATCCAGCACCCAGATCTTGATATTCGGATAGTCGAGGCAAAGGGCGCCGGTTATGGTCTTTTCCAGCACCTCGATTGGTTCGTTATAGGTTGGGATAAATACGTCGACTGACGGCAGCTGCTCAGGTGGCAATGCGCGCAGTCGCGCCTCGTGCCGATCGGCCTCAGCGCTTCGATCTGTTGTTCGAAGCAGCGCGATGTAGAGAACGAATTGATCCAGAAGCGCCAACAGCTCGATCGCGAAGCACAACCACACCCAACCAATCTCGTACGACGTGCCATACGCCGGCAACACCGTGGCGAACAGCCGCCAGTGCAGATACCAAGCGACAACCGCCCAAACGGTTCCAAACAACCAGTACCGCGCCCAATTGCGCGTTATCGGTAGGATCGACCCCAGGACGTAGATTGCCCCGATGACAAACAATGTAGGGGTTATTAATTCGAAGAGCGTGAGGGAGTCAGTTGGCACTTTAGTTGCTCGCGACGCGATGGTCCGCGATCTCGCGTTTCACATAGTTGAAAAAACGGGCCAATGAACGTTCGATGCCATCGAGAAACACCAAGCCGGCCCGCTGGAAGCGCACTTCAGCGACCCGTCCGATGTTGCAGAAACTGTTACGGTCGGTTTGCAAATCATCCTCTGGCAGCGCGACTTCCACGGTAATGCTATTGGGATCCGGGCGCTTGACCTGCGCGGCCAGCAGCCGGTCATCGGTCCGAGCTGCCGATCCTCGAATTTGCTGAATGCGAGTTTGTTTCCAGTCATTGCTTCCGATCAAGTCGGACGAAGGCCAACGCCGCCGGCCTTGATCTTTTCAAAGTCTCGCTCCGCAAGTTCGACACTCACGAAACGGCGTTCGCAAGGCGCAAGGTCAATCAGCGTCTGTCCTTCGGAAACCATGGATCCGGGGCTGGCAGTCACAGACCAGACCACGTGATGGGCCGGTAGCGACGTGTTGAAGCGACTTAAGCGATCAACGCGCTCGCGTTCCTCGGTTATTTCTGTGGCAATTTGCGACGCTTGCAGACTCTCCTCCAGGACCTTGATCTCAAGCTCCTGTCTACGAAGAAGTAAGCGATCGCGTTGCTGTTGAGAGTAAGGCGCATCATTGGCGCCGTCGCGAAGGAACACATCACGCCGAGCTGACGCCAATTCAACTTGCAGGCGCTCAAGCTTTGCGGCGGCCATCTCACACCGCGTTGAGGTCGCTTGCAGCGACGCGAGCGCTTCCGCGGTTCGGATTGGAGTTGCTGTGCCACCTTGGACAAGTTGCTCCATTCGAGATCCCACATCGCGCCGCTGAGTGGCTTCGGCCAAGCAACCGGATCTTTCGGCTTTGGTCTCGTCGTGCTCGCGTTCGAGACGGGCGATCATGCCTTCGCGATACACCTTAACGCGCTGGGCAAGGTCCACGTCTGCTGCTGCAATTTCTGCGAGCTGCCTATTTGCTAGTGCCGCGCGTTGTTTCGCTACGGCGTGCTGGCTGCCGAGATGCAGCAGATGCCGCTGATCCCGAGAAGGCATCGCAACGAGCGTAAGAACTTTGGCGTGCTCGATCACATCGCCCTTGCGTGGCAGATCACGTGTCAACTGACCAGCGATCGGCGTCGCGATGCGCACGAGCTCGGCGTTGACGAATGCTGAGCTAGCAATACGATAACTGACGTAAGGCAAAAACGCCCATGCGCTCAACGCAATCAACGAAATCGCTAATGAAAGCCGCACCCAACGGCTGCGAACCAATCTCTGCAGATGATCGGAAGGTTGCATAGTGTGAACTCTCGACTGTTAAAACCCGATCGGTGGCGTTTGCGAGGTCGCGGCCCCACCCCTCTTTTGTGTACGCGATATCAATGAAGGCTCTGTTTTCAATGTAAGTTAACAATGCCCTGCAGGGTCCTGGACGCTTCGTGCGCGCTGTCAGGAGAGTAAACCTAGGGCTTCAGGAATGTTGAAAAATGCAGGTGTTAGGAGTGCGGAGCGGCCCCGTACGGCTGCCCGCATCACGTACGCTTAACCATCGATAAGCGATGGGTCTGTCGGCCCGACAAGTCCGCTCGGTGGCAAAACCTAACATCACCAACTGCGGGGTTGGCGTGGCTCCTTGGTGCGCAACACCAGTTTCCTGGCTGGCCCGTCCGCCTGGCGTGCGCGATGGACGCAATTTCAATCAATATTTAGCCTTTCCATTAAACCCGCCGTAGCACTCCATGGGTAAGTTCCCGCAACGGGAAGGCATTCAATCAGGAGACACCATGTCTGTGCTGATCAAGCGTTTGCTGAAAGACGAATCTGGGGCCACGGCCATTGAATACGGCCTGATCGCGGCCGGTATTTCGGTTGCCATCATCGCGGTGGTCCAAGGCCTTGGCACAAAACTCAATGCGACGTTCACGAGCGTGTCGACCGCGCTCAACTAGCAAAGCTTCCGCACCGTTCGATTAAGCGACCCTGGCGTGAATGCCGGGGTTTCTTTTGAAGGCAAGGGCTAGGCGGGTTGCGTTGTCCTTAGGGTGTGCGCGCGTTCATGGTCCAAAACGCCCAGAACGCCGCAGTCGGAGCCAGCCAAGATGACCGCCTCGGCTGCCACGCATTGCAGGATGGGTCGTCCAACGGCCAACAAACCAGGTCACCCCCTTCATCGGGGCGATCATCTCGGCATCGAGGCGTCGATATGAGCCAACGCGGGATTGATTTTCTACGGAAGTGGATCAAGGAAAATATTAATGAAGCGACATATCCACCACTCTACGATACGCGCGCGAAAGTGTTCTCAGAGCAGTGCGCTGCCGATGCTCAAGAAGAAGGAATTTGTGTCGGCGAAATCGAAGAGGAAATGGGCGATCTGGCAGACTGTATGTTGAAGGCTATGGATGAGGCCACGGATCGCCATAAGCGGAAGCCGACAGACCTAGATCTCATCGATCACCTGGTCAGCGCGCAACAGCAGCGCGGGTGGCACGATCAGGCTTAGGGGCATCGTACCCAACTCAACGAGCAAACCAAAAAAAGGCCATTTGGGCCTCTGGCGCGAGGCGAGCTGGCGCGCAAGGCCAATTCTGCAGAGCAATCCAAAGGCTTGGAGCCTTGGAAAGCCGGTGGCGTTGGCTTCGTTTGGTAAACGGTTCGTCGCAACGTCATCGGTGGTTGTGATGCCCGCATGATCATGGGGCGGCCTTAACTCGACTTTGAACTAATCTGGAAAGGCTGCTTTAAATGGACCCTTGGTATGCAGTTATATGCTTGCCATGCGTTCTCACGACGACCGTCGAAAAACGCCTCGTGTCAATGTAGGCAATCTTGCTGCTTTTGTTGATTTGCTCGACGGCGCCGACATGAAAATGGTTTGCGTCTGGGACATATCGCTGGGCGGCGCGTGCTTGATGGTTCCACCCGATGTTTTCCTCCCGGACCGATTTGACTTGGTGATCGACGGCCTGGCGCATCCCGTAAAAAAAGTTTGGCGCCGAGAATCCCATGTCGGCGTGCAGCTTTGTCTGGCCCCGCATCCCCGCCACTGGGGCCATAAGACTGCTGCTTAACACTGCTCGATTTCGCTGGGCCCAAGTCGGCGCCATAGGCACGGTGCCCTAGTCGGCGTCATAGCCACGGTTCGCCAGCAGCATTGTTCCTGACTTCAAGCGAGATAGGGGCTTTTCCGCGAACCGGTTGTCGTGCGCCTCACCAGCCGTCAGTGGTGCTCCCGGCTACAGCATGTGCGTTTAGCTTGTTGTGGAAGGCGACGGCACCGGCAAACGATAAAAAGAGCCCGGCAACGTGGATGTGCCGGGCTCCGGACTTCCCCACGGGGACGTCCAATAGGATGGGCAATGAAAAACTACGCCCCTTATAGTTTGAGCGACTACTTACCGGGCGGCTTGTATGCGGCACGCAGCTTACGCCCCTTTTGCTGAATGCTCTTTAGTTCGTCCTGCGTCAGCAGACGCGTAAGCTTTACGTTCTGGATAGCCCCGCCCGCGAATGCGACGCCCGCTATCGCAGGCGCCATCTCGGGGTCCGGCACATCGAAGATTATCATTACGCCCGGACCCTCGGCAGGATAGTTATACAACGACACCAATTTGGCACCGGCAGCATCAAGTAATTTCTTGATGGCTTCGGCTCGATTGGTTGCGGGATCGTCCAACATAGCGTTGATGGCTTGTGATGTGTATTGCGCAGTAAAGCAGAAATGCATGACGATTTCCTCCCGTCTATTTGCGGCTCGGCCAATCAGATGGCACAGGGTTCTCATACAGATGGTCTGTGACCTTTGCCTGACGCTCCATCTTGCGCCCACACGGTGACTACGAAAAGAAAAAGATGGAGCAAGGCGCGCATTTGTCTGCAATTTGGCACCTTTCAGACATGCCAGTGCGTCCGTTTTCCGGTCGCTATGGAGGCGAAACGGACGTTACAAGAACCTGATTTATGAGTGAGCGCCTTAGTATTGAGCGGGCTGTACGGCATGTCCGCTCCGCCGCCAGTCACCGCATAGAAGTCCTCTGAAGGAATTTGGCTTCGTTTCGCAGAGGCAGCCTGAACTGCCGATCGGCATTCCTGAGGACTTGTAGGTCAGCGGTTCTTTATGTCGGCTATTTGGGTTTTGCCCGCAACGACTTGCGAAGCCGCACGCCGGGCCCGCCGCCATTTTCGTCGATGAACTCGACGCCGGCGGCGTGGAAAGCCCTCTGAATTTTGTCCCGCGTTTCGCTGCGCCCGCCGCGGCTTAGCGAGACGAACTGAACGCTGGGAAGAAATTCTGGGATACGGTTGGGGAGGCCCGCCCCCTAAATTTGAACGCAGGCTTGCCACCCTTCGTGGGAGGTCTAGGCCCACCAATAGCTGCGAGGTGTGACGACTATCTCATATGATGGAGGATACTCCAGCCCATCTGCCTTAGCGCGCCAACATAGAGACCTTTATAGAAATACGCATCGACGCCATATGCGACGGCAAAGCAAGCAATGACGACTCCCCAAAATCGCATTGGAACGTTGTGCCAAGACTTTAAAACAAGAACAAGAGCGCAGAGGCAGCAGCGGCATGATTTTTGAGAGCCCTGCTGGCGGCGGTTGCCGTCGATCCAGCGCGGCCCCGACAAGTCTGGTTTTACCGGGTCAACCAAGTCGTTGTCGACCTGGCTTCGCCGCAAGTCCCGGCATAGAAATCCTCTGAAGAAATTGGCTTCGTTTCAACAGCCTCGAGTTGCCGGTCGACGATCCTGGTCAGCGGTTCCTCTATTTCGGATACTTGGGTTTTGCCCGCAACGACTTGTGAAGCCGCACGCCGGGCCCGCCGCCATTTTGTCGATTAATTTGACGCCGGCCTTTTTTGGCGTGCCGCAATGATTTCCAGCTTCGCTCCCGGCGTGATGCCCAATTCGATATTGGAGATTGTGTTCCGGTGGAGGCCCGTGGCCTTCGCAAGTCAAGAACCGTCCAGGTTAGCGCGGCGCGCGGCGCCGAAAACTCGGACGGCGAACTTGCGGCGGGACAACGCGCGCCGTTCATAACGATCGAGGGGGGATAGCTGACGCAGATCCAGTTCAAGATCAGAGGGACCAGAGCCATCGTTTAGGAGCCGCGTGAGTAGCTCGTGGCGGACGCGGCGGATGCGGCGAAGATCGATCTCGGCCTCGGCGATCCGGCGGGCGAACGGCAGCAGTTCCGGATCGGATTAGGTGCCGACAATCTGGCGGGTGAAGGGACTCAACTTCTGGCGACGCTAACGGATCGAGCAGAACCGCGATGCTCAACCCGTGACGGAACGCATTTCTCGCGGAGCGTTTACGACCCTCGCGGGTTTTCGGCCCGGTGCTGCGGTGCGCATTGGCGCGGTTTGCCTCGAGTTTGCGTTTGCTAAGGCGGGGCATTCTCGGTGTCGCCAGGCGTCGCTTCAATCATGGCTGGGGACGCATTGCCGTCCAAGTGCTGCACGGCGTGCCCTTGCGCCAAGGTGCGGCGGTAATGGCCAAGTTCGCACAACATGGCGTTTCGCCGGTGTTCGGCCGCGGTGATCAGCTGCTCGGTACGGACGAAAGTACGTGAGTTACGTCCTCGGTCAGCCAGTTGACCAAGAGCTGATCCATGGTGGTATTGGTCTTGGCCAAGCATTCCGCGACGAATTTAACGGCGGTAGGGTCTTTTCTTTCATAATCTGGACACGACAGCCAAAGCTTTTGCCAGGCTCGCCTCTCCGCCTGTTGCCACTTTCCGAACGATTTCGTCGAGGCGAAATGCCACATCTTGTTGTCCGACATGTTTTGGCGATACCCAGCTGAGCTAATTCCTCCTGAAGGGGACGGTTATGAGATCGATCATTTTTTTCGCAACTTCCGATTGTCGTTCTTATTGTCGTCTTACCCTGCGGAACATGGTGCCCAATAAAGGACGTTAAAGCGTCCAGGCTGGTGCGGCGAAGGGCTGTGGTTTTCAGGCCATTGTATCGCAGGACATCCCACTGAAGACGGACGACGTCGTCTAAAAATATTTGCTCGATCGCGCCGGCCGGTTTTACGCGGCATAAACGCGTTGTCTAAGCTGCTCATAGGCTTCGAGATCTTCGCCAATGAAGCAAGAGCGAAGGATCGAACAGGTGCGTCAGGGTTCTGGCGTTACGGCTGATGAGGTCGCGGAAGATTTTGGCGACATAATTCGCTCGTCTTTCGTGCATGGGACAACAATTCGCCACGAAAAGACACTCATGCGAATCGAGCACAAAGGATAGGCCGTGAACATGTCAGCAAGATGGCAGGTGCAGCGCCGTGGAACGCGGGATACGGCGAATTTTTCGACCCACAGATTTTGACCGCGCCGCCATTTACCAGGCACGCGCGCTCGGACCTAAAGCGTTCACATTGCTTGCGTCCGCCGCGTACGCCGTCCTATTTCCGCGCCTTCTCCTTGCGGCCCTTGCTCCGCCAACTGCCTGGTCCACCGCCGTTCTCGTCGATGGAACTCGACGCCGGCGGCCTGCAAAGCTCGTTGTATTTTCTCGCCCGTTTCACTACGCCCGCCAAGGGGGCCATCGGCCGCTTCAGGCGCTTTATTGTCGGCAGAGAAGTCCGGCACGCGGCTAACTCGTCTTGCGACCAGTCCAGCAGCGCGCGAGCCGCTTTAACCTGGCGTATTGATACTTTTAGTATTGACTTCCCCATATGAGAAATAGATACTTTTAGTATCGATGGCAATAGGGCTTACATGAGCCTTTCTACCTGGAGAAATTCCAATGCCTCAATCGCATTATAGATCGACCCACGAGCATTGATCGCCGCGTCCTTCATCGGCGGCTCCGACGCCCGGATCATCATGGGCGACGATGAAACGCCCTGCTCCGGCTGTGGCGGGAGAAGCGCGGCGAGGCCGAGCCGGAGGACCTGTCGGGCAACCTCATCGTCCAGCTCGGCACCGTGACCGAGGCCCTCAATCGGCGCTGGTACGAGCGCAACACCGGCCAGGTGGTGACGGACGTCCAGCGCCAGGTGCGGCATCCGGTGATCCGCTGGATGGCGGCGACCCTCGACGGGATGGTCGAGGGCACCGGGGCGGTGTTCGAGGCCAAATTCATGCTGCCGTGGTCGTTCTCGGAGGAGGCGGCGGCGGAAAAGCACATGGCGCAGCTGCAGCACAACATGTGGGTCACCAACGCCAAGACGGCGGTGCTGTCGATCATCACCGGCGGCGGCAAATGGGTCGAGATCACCATCCCGGCCGATCCGCTCTACCAGCACCTCCTGCTCACCGCCGAGAAGAAATTCTGGCGCTGCGTCGAGAGCGGCGAGCCGCCTCGCCTGTTCGGCGTCGAGCCGCCGCGGCCGCGGATCGAGGCGGTTCGCATCGTCGACATGAGCTCATCCAATTCCTGGGCGGAATTTGCCGGCGTTGTTCTGCCGCACCCGCGAGGCCTTTCTGGAGCATGAAAGGGCCAAGGCCGAGCTGAAGGCCCTGATGCCGGAGGATGCCAAGGAGGCCATCGGCCATGGCGTCCGGGCCAAGCGCTCGAAATCCGGCGCGGTCAGCTTCGATGTGCTCGACGTGGAGGCTGGCCATGCAGCGGTCCAGTGAACGATCGGCGCGATTGCGGCGGCGCTGGCCAAGGCGCAGGCCGAACTCACCAACCCGGAGAAGTCGCTGACCGCGACCATCCGATCGCCGTTTCCGCGGGAGGGCGACCGCACCTTCCGCTATGCCTCGCTGTCGAGCGGCCTCGACATCGTGCGCAAAAGCCTGGGCCGGCATGAGATCGCGACCGTCCAGACCACCGCGATCGACAAGGACGCTGGCCTTGTCCGGCTGACCACGGTGCTTGCCCACTCATCCGGCGAATGGATCTCGTCGGACTGGCCGGTGTGTCCGGTCAGCGAGACGGCCGCCCCGCATCGGATGGGAGCGGCGCTGACCTACGCCCGGCGCTATGCGCTGTTCACCCTGGTCGGCATCGCCGGCGAAGATGACCTCGATGCGCCGGATCTGGCAAAGCTCGATGATGGCGTTGGTCCATCTCACGCGGGCTCTCATGGCTCGGCCACAAACGTGCAGGGTTCAAGCTTTTGGATCCTCCTTGGCGGCCGTGGGCCTCCAACGACAAATCGCGACGAAAACTCAGTCAGTCTGCCAAAGCCCATGCTGACGGCAGACGCATCGCCGCGGTTTGCGGCAACTCCTCGCAGAAATCGTGGGCCTTGCCTCCCTCGAGCAAATCGACACCTGGGCACTCCGCGGTTTGCCGACCAAGAACACCCTGACGGCAGCAGACGCAGACCTGGTCGAGAGAAGCCTTTCGCGAAAGGCTAATCGAACTAACAAGTCCGCAAAAACCAGCGAGCGACGATCCAATATCGGAAGCCTCGGCGGGTTGGACGGATGAATTGAACTCGCCCAACCCAATCGGCGGCTCTGCTCCGTCCTCGACAGCGGAGCTTCCGGTGAAAGCTTACGCTGTTACGGCCAAACCGCGGCGACGGCGCGACCGACCGCATCGCCAGTTTGCTCTCCAGGCAGGCGTGCGTTATTTGTGGGCGCCAACCGTCAGACGCCCACCACCTGCGCTTTGCGCAGCTACGAGGCCTGGGCCACAAGGTGACAACAGTTGCATGCTGTGCACACCTGGTGAGCTGGGTGGAAAGGAAACGAAATTGGATGGAGCGCACAATCAGCATAGATCCGATGGACATGGCCGACAAGATTTCAGACCCGATCCGGTCCAGTCCGACGTTGGCGGATAAAGCAACCGTTGCGGACGTCAAAGCGTCTGCCTCCGCTGCAGAGGCAATGGAAAAATCCGTCGACGCTCGTGAGGGCACCACGGCGGATATGAATTACAAAACGAACCCAATTCAACCGCTGGGTCGCCCATGAC
>CAVYUU010000013.1:0-144743 GCA_963771745.1 uncultured Alphaproteobacteria bacterium
CGCCGCGCTCAGTCGCGTGCAATCCGGCGCCCGAACAAGATGATCGCCGCGATCGGGAGCACAAAGCCGATCACAACCACCGTGATCAGCAGCGGTCCGAGCGCCTCGTAGTGGCCACGGTCCACCACAAAGATCTCGTTGAGGTATTTGGTCTGCAATTGCCCCGCGACCAGGGCCAAATTCATCATCGAAGCCATCAGGGCGAACCATGTCGCACGATGCCCGGCGGGCGCGTAGTAGGCTATCAGGGTGAGTAGCGGGACCAGGCTGAGCTGCGCGAAGGGGGAGGCCGTCGCGGCATCGACGATCGCGATGGTGCGTGCGCCGAACCCGAGGTTTGCCTCGGTCCATTCATGGAGACCATAGATCAGGCCGACATTCGGCAGCGACAGCAGCGTTCCCGCGACCGCGATCCAGAACAGCACCGCGGTGACGGAGTATTCGGTGAGTTGCTTGCTGAATATCCACATTGCGGCGATGGCGATGCTTGCCCCGGTCTGGCGCAACGCGCCGTAGAAAGCGGCGTCGAACTTGAGGACATCGAGTGTCCACCAGAAGTAGGCGTCGCCAACCGACGGAGTGGCGCGGAACATGAAGATAATGATGGTGGTGAACAGGATCGCGCGGCGGCTCTCGGTGCTAAGCTCCTTGGTTACCAGCACCAGCATGAAACAGACCACCGCCATCGAGAGACAGAAGATCACCTCCTGCGCATAAGCCATGCCGCCGACGCCGAGAACGATCACCAATGCTCCAAAGGCGATGCCGCCGCCGAGGATGCGCCAATCCCGTGCGCGGCGCTCGACAACCGACTTGTCGCGCAGGAACACGCCGGTGATCGAGATCGCCGGAATGACGAGGGCGATCAAAAAGACCGCCTCGCGCGAAAAGATATGCGCCAGCCAACCCGACAACCCTGCGACGGCTAGTATCCCAAGCGAAACCGCGATGCGGCCGAGCACCTGTACCATGCCGAGATCCGCGCGCACGTCGTGGTCGGTGCGAGGATTGCCGGCTTCATCGACGCGCGCCACCACTTCGGTCGACATCGCGTCGGCCACCACATCCTGGATCACCGTGCCAATCGCGATCAGCATGGCGCCTGCGAGATAGAAATTGTTGGGCGAGAGGAATGTGAGCCAACCGCCGGCAGTGCCAGCCAGCGTGACCAGGCCACTTGCCATCAGGCCTGCGCCGATCAGAACGTACGCGGCGCGCTGCGAGCCGAAGATCGGCGTGCTGTCGACCAGTTCGCCAAACACCATCTTGATGGTCCATGGCAGCATCAACCACACAGCGATGGCTGCGAGCTGGGCTGGCGTCAGCGTTAGTGCCTCCTTGATCCAGAGATCGCGCGAGACGTCGATCAGACCGAGCGCGCCGTACGCGAAATAGACCATGACCACCGGCACGTAGTTCCGCCGAAATGCGAGGATCGGCCGCAGCAGGCTACCCATCCAGGCCCGGCGGGCGCTGATCACGGGCGCAAGGTGGGACGCTGCGGGCTGGGACGAATCGCTCATCGCCTTCGGTCGCTCGCCATTGAGAATTGGATCGTCTTGAACTCGGTGGCGACTGAGGTCGATGCCAGCATAATGCTTCGGCTCTCTTCCAGGGCTTTTGCCGGGATTTTTTGCCGGGACTAGCTCCGCACTGTCGCCATCCGATCAAACAACATCACTAATAGGGGGCAGAAACGCGATACCAGGCCAGCGCTGCACCAGCATAACCGGATGTGTCACTTGTACCGCGCTCGGTTATCAGAATTTGAATAACGCGCCAGCCTCATATCTGCGCGGGGCCCCGAGCAGGATCTGGTCGGGATAACCAGGATCCGCCCAAGCGGCATAAATCTTGTCCGTCAGATTGCGCACGCGGAACGTGAGCCGGGCCTTGCTGACACCATGCCAGGCAAGGTCCCTGGGATCGATGTCGACGAAGGCGAATGCGTCGAAGATCGTGTAGGCGTTCATGACGATGAGGTTGTCGTCCAAGGTGAAACGGTCGCCGACATGGCGGACCGAGGCGCCCAACTCCACCGGCCATCGGGTCGGAAAGCGATACGACGTCCCTGCGTTGGCGACAAAGCGCGGCACGTTCGGCGGCGTTTTTCCGGCGAATGACGTGCCGGTGTCATCGATGAAGTCATCATACTTTGAGTCGACGAAGGCGACGTTGGCCCAGAGTTGCCAAGCGCGGAATCGGGCGGATCGCGCCGGCGATCTCGATGCCTTGGGAATGCACCTTGCCGGCGACGGTCGCGACCTGGCCGGCCTTGGTGGAATAGACGTTCCTGCGCTCGATATCGAACGCCGAGAACGTCCACTCCGCTCGGTTGTTCCAGAGCACCTGCTTGACGCCGGTCTCGTAAATTCGCGATTTCGTCAGTTGGTAGTGGCTGTGTGGGGCGCAGGATGAAGATGTTGGCGATCGCGGCATCGGCGGCGGTGGCGTACTGGCTGTAGAAGGTCAGACCCGGAAGCGCTTCCCACGTGTAGCCGATGCGGCCCGTCACCGGAGTGAAGGTCGTGGTGAACGGATAGCCGTCGGCGGAGCGGAGCATCCCGTCGACGTCGAATGCAGTGCGCGACAATTCGATTCTTTCGACGCGCACGCCGCCGATCACGGCGAAGGTCGGCGTGATCTTCAGCCGGTCCTCGAACGACAGCGAAACGTTGTCGAGGTGGGTGAAGAAAGGCTTGGTCTGCTGCGGGCCGTAGAAGCCGCGGTCCGGATTGACCAGATTGACGGCGTCGCTGAAGAACATGTCGTCCTGCACGACATCGAATTCAGCCTGCTCGCAGCAAAGGTTGCCGCGAAGCGGTTGTCCATGCCAGCAATATCTGGAATTCAAGATGAGATCGGTGACGTTGCCGATCAGCCTCTGATCGTGATCGACCGACAGCCGCTCGCGGTAGACTTGGCCGGTCAGCCCGCCGGTCGGAGTCGGGCTGTCGTTGAACGCATTGATCTCGTTGTTGAACCAGTGCCGCTGCGCCTTATAGGAATAGACTTGGCTCCTGAGTTTGACGCCGTTGACGATGTCCCAATCGAAGCCGCCGCGCAGCCACAGTTCGCGCGCCCGGCTATCGTTGTCGAGTACGTTGTAGGTGGTCCTGAGCGTTCGGCGGTCGACCGTCACCGGGTTGAGGGGGCCGACATGGCCGGCGAAGTCGAAGGGACCGGGGTAGTACTGGGTCCACAGCCCGGAGACGACGTCCGCGGGTCGGAACGATTCCGGGGAAATTCGCTGGAACCAGCGGCGTGCCCCAGTAGAACCTGTTCTTGTCCTCCTTGCGCTCGACCGCGCCCCAGACCTTGAAGTTGTCGGTAACGCGATAGTCGAGCTGTCCGGAAATGTTCAGGAGCTTGCTGTAGGTGTCGTCGATGAAGCTGATGTTCGATGAGCGGGTGACGTCAAAGCGATAGTCCAGTCCTTTGATCGGCGTGCTGCCGCCGGACCCGAAGCCTGCACGATAGCCGTGGAAGGAATCGAAGGACGGAGTAGATTTCGTTCTCAACCTTTCCCGTATGGGGCTTCTTGGTCACATAGTTGATCGCGCCGCCGGTTGCGCCTTCGCCTGACAAGAGCGAAGCGGGGCCTTTCAGAATTTCGATCTGCTCAAGATTGCCCGTGTCCATGATACGGCCTGTCATCGTCGGACGGACCGATCTTGATGCCGTTGTAGAGCGTGTTGATCTGGTCGCCGCTGAAGCCGCGCATGGAAAAGGACGCCGGCGCGGCGGGCGCATCGCCGGCCGTCACCCCGACAAAGGCTTCGGCGGATTCCGTGGTGGTTCGAAGGCCACGATCCTTCAGCATCTGCTGATCGACAATCTCGACCGTGGCCGGCGTCTCGCGCGCGGTCAGACCGAGCCGGCTTGCGCTTTCAGCGACCGTTCCCAAGTTGAGCGGCGTCTTGGCGGTGCCTGATCCGGTGTCCGGTGAGGGAAGAGGAATGGGTGCCGGTGCCGGCCCTGCGTCCCGCCTCGCCCGCTGCTTCGGCTTCCGCCGCGGCGAACCGACGACGTCGATCCGCTTCAGCGGCTCGGCGCTGCTGCCCGGTTGAGCTGTCGTTTGGGCGGCACCCGGATTGATGGCTGCGAATGAAACAAAACCAAGAAAAGCGAGCGGAGAAACCGAACACCACAACCACCGCTTAGTCGCAGGGCGACGCCTGCAATCGGGCCCACGAACGCTGCAAAACACGACTCGTACCCCCGTTTATTCCGCCTCGAGTGACAGTGAATTTTGCATCAGCGAGCGTTGTGGTGCGTGCCCCCATTCGGATGAATGGCTTGCTTTCGCGCAGCCCAAGCGGATGCGCGGGAAAGCCGGCGCAAGCGCACCTAGCCTTTGAGATGCAAAAAACCTCGGTCCCGACGGCGAACGCCCACCCCGTCACCGCGACTGCTGGCTGCGCCCTGCCTTCGCCCTTGGCGGCAGAAACTCGCCAACTGTACCCGTCGCATCGGAACACCCCGCCCGATGCTTACGCGCGTGACCATTGCCGGTGGCAGATCTCCTGGCTCGCGGGTCGCTGTTTCCGTCCACCTTCCCAGGAACACACGCCGTTCCCAGTGGTCAAATGGCCGGAAACTCTCCGCTTACAGTTGCGGGGGCAGCCGTGGCTAAACGTGCCCAATGGCACGCTCACCACGTTCCCTTTTGATCCCTTTCGGGAACCACCAGCAACGAGCCTCGCATTGGAATCCGGAACGGTCAACCGCAAATTGGCCATGACCGACGGTGGCGGCTGCTCGCAGCACAACACCCGAACAATGACCGCCCGCAACGTCCCCAATGGATCTGGAGATAGCAGGTTTTTCTTTCAACTCTTCGAGAGAACCGTTTCCAGTCGCTGCCAAGCGTCGTTGTTGTGAGGAATGCCCCACCGCAACCAAGTCGGCTGTTCATCAAAGCGGCGAACTAGAATGCCAGCATGGCCAAGCTGCTCAAAGAGGTGATTGGCTCCGGACGATCGAGTTAGCCGGTATAGCGACGTACCGCCAAGAATTTCGAGCCCTGCGCCTATGAGCATGCGGTCGAGCCTTTCGGCGGCCTGCTCGAGAGACCGGAGCGTCCGATTCCTCCAAGTCTCGTCGGTCAAGGCGCTCTCGGCAATGGCAATAGCCGGACCGCTGATCGCCCATGGACCGAGCAGAGTGTTGAGGCGAGCTGCCAATGTCGGAGACGTCAGTGCGAAGCCAAGCCGCAGGCCGGCCAGCCCGAAGAACTTTCCAAACGAACGAAGCACGACGATGCCGTCGTGATGAATATCACCGGCAAGGCTGGTCCCCGGTTGTGCAACATCCATGAAGGCTTCGTCGACAACGAGAATGCCGCGGCGCTGGCGCAGGTCAGCGGCGATATCCAGCAGCACGGCCCGAGATGCAATGCGCCCATCGGGATTGTTCGGATTGACGACCACCGCGAGGTCCGCGTTCTTGAACTGATCAATATTGGAAACTTCGGTCGCATCATGTCCCGCCAGGGCGCTGGCGCGCATATGCTCGGCATAGGTTGGTCCCAGCACGGCGGCGCGACCCGGCGGGACCAGCGCGGCGACCATGGGCAGCAGGATTTGCGTGCCTGGCGCCGGCACCACGCGATCCGCCGAGGGTGCGCCGTAGCCATTGCGCGGCCGTCGCGGCCAGTCGCCGGACCGCCGCGCGATCCGGCAGCCGAACAAAGATATCGGTCGGCAAGGGCAGGCAATGGGGTACGGATGGGGATTGATCCCGGTCGAAAGGTCGATGAAAGGTTCAGGGGCGCTCGGAAACATCTGCCGCGCGGCGGCCAGATCGCCGCCATGCGCGAGCGGCGTCAGCGAACGGCGTTTTGATGTGATCGCCGATGAGCATCGCGATCACCTTACTGGCCCTGCTGATCGAAGCAATCGTCGGCTATCCGGACCGGCTCGTGGCGCATCGGCCATCCGGTGATCTGGATCGGCCGGCTGATCGATTGGCTCGACCGCACGCTCAATCGAGAGAGCTTCAGCGCCCCTCGTCGCAAGGCCGCGGGATTTGCTGCCCTGCTCGTCCTCGTCGGCATCCCGGCCGTCGCTGGCATTCGGATGGAGCGCGGCCTGTTGCTGCTGCCGTTCGGATTGGGCGGTTGTCGGCTTGCTGGCAAGCACGCTGATTGCCCAGCGCAGCCTGCACGAGCACGTCGCGCGCGTCGCCGACGGCGCTTGAGCGAAGGCGGCCTCGACGGCGGCCGCCAGGCGGTGTCGCAGATCGTCGGCCGCGATCCCGATGCGCTCGACGAGGCCGGCGTCTGCCCGCGCCGCGATCGAAAGCCTCGCGGAGAATTTCTCCGACGGCGTCGTCGCGCCGGCGTTCTGGCTGGCGGTCGGCGGACTTGCCGGCGGCGTGGCCTACAAGGCGATCAACACCGCCGACAGCATGATCGGCCATCGGACGCCGCGCCATCGCGATTTCGGCTACGCGGCCGCGCGGCTCGACGATCTCGTCAACCTGCCGGCGTCGCGGCTGTCCGCGCTGCTGATCGTGGCCGCCGCGGCTATGACCAAGAATGCCTCCGCATCGCAGGCATGGACGGCGGTCTGGCGCGACGCGCGCCACCATCGCTCGCCGAACGCCGGCTGGCCGGAGGCGGCGATGGCCGGCGCGCTCGGGCCTCGCGCTCGCCGGCCCGCGCGTCTATGGCGGCGTCATGGTCGACGACGCGTTCATGGGCGATGGCCGCCGCGACGCCGAACGCGCAGGACATCCGCGCGGCGCTGGCGCTCTACCGGCGCGCCGACGCGATGCTGATCGCGCTCGTCGCGGCGCTTGCGCTCGCTGTCATCGCGCCAGCGCTGAGCAGCCGGTCGAGATCGACGAACGTGGTCAGGTGCTTGGCGAGCCGGTCGAGCGTGCTCTCGACCAGTTCATCGTAGGCGATCGTGGCCGGCCCGGCGCCGAGCCGCTGCGAGCCACGCCGCGCGCTGTCGGTCGTCGGCGAACAGCCCGTGGACGTAGGTGCCGATGACGCGGCCGTTTGCCGACACCGCGCCCTCGGGCGTTCCGTCGGCCAGCTGCGCGAACGGCCGCGCGCAGTCCGGCCCTTGCGTCACGCCCATGTGCATCTCGTAGCCCGAGAACGGAATGCCGTCGCTGGTCGTGCCGTTGGCATGCGTCAGCCGCTTCTCGGACGACAGCACCGTCTCGACGTCGAGCAGGCCAAGACCCGGCACCGTGCCGGCCGGGCCTTCGACGCCGTCCGGATCGGCGACGGTTCGGCCGAGCATCTGATAGCCGCCGCACAGGCCCGAGCACCGTGCCGCCGCGCCGCACATGCGCGGCGATATCGATGTCGAAGCCCGCTGCGCGCAAGCGCATTGAGCCCGGCGATCGTCGTCTTCGAGCCGGGCAGGATGACCAGATCGGCATCGCCCGGCAGCGCCGTGCCGGGATGCACGCGGACCAGATCGACATTGGCTTCCGCCTGCAGCGGATCGAGATCGTCGAAATTGGCGATCTGCGGCAGGATCGGCACCGCGATCTTGAGCTTGCGCGTCCGTGCGCCGCTGCTTGCGGATGATCGAGCGCCAGCGCGTCCTCGGCCGGCAGGTGCCGCGCGTCGGCGAAATACGGAACGAAGCCGAGCGCCGGCCAGCCGGTCGCCTGCGACGATCGCCTCCTTGCCGGCGATGAACAGGCTCGGATCGCCGCGGAACTTGTTGATGATGAAGCCCGCGACCAGCGCGGCGTCGTCGGGATCGAGCACCGCCTTGGTGCCGACGAGGCTCGCGATCACGCCGCCGCGGTCGATGTCGCCGATGATGACGACCGGCACGTCGGCGGCGCGCGCAAAGCCCATGTTGGCGATGTCGTAGCGGCGCAGGTTGATCTCGGACGCGCTGCCGGCGCCTTCGACCAGCACGAGATCGGCCTCCGCCTTCATGCGCTCGAAGCTTTCGAGCACGTACGGCAGCAGTTTCTGCTTCATGCCCATGTATTCGGCGGCCTTCGCGGTGCCGTAGACCTTGCCCTGCACGACGATCTGCGAGCCGACCTGGCTTTGCGGCTTCAGCAGCACCGGATTCATGTGGACGCTCGGCGGCACGCCAGCGGCGCGCGCCTGCAGCGCCTGGGCGCGGCCGATCTCGCCGCCGTCGGCCGCGACCGCGGCGTTGTTCGACATGTTCTGCGGCTTGAACGGCCGCACCTGCAGCCCGCGCTTGGAGTAGGCGCGCGCAAGCCCTGCGACGATCAGCGACTTGCCGACGTCCGAGCCGGTGCCCTGGAACATGATCGCGCGTGCCGTCACGGTCAGAACTCGATGCCCGGCTGCGCCTTCACGCCGGCGGCGAAGTGATGCTTGACGAGGGTCATGTCGGTGACGAGATCGGCCGCGGCGACCAGCTCGGGCTTGGCGTTGCGGCCGGTGACGACGACGTGCAGGTCCGGCCGCCGCGCCGCCGAGCGTCGCGATGACCGACGTGCAGATCGAGATAGTCGTAGCGCAGCGCGATGTTGAGCTCGTCGAGGATGATGCAGCGCCAAGCGTCGGATCGGCCATCAGCTCGCGCGCCTTGGCCCAGGCGCGCTCCGGCCGCGGCGATGTCGCGCTTGAGGTCCTGCGTGTCCCAGGTGAAGCCTTCGCCCATGGTGTGCCAGGACACCTGATCGCCGAAGGTTTCCAGCGCGTCGCGCTCCGCCGAGTGCCACGCGCCCTTGATGAACTGCACCACGCCGACGCGCTTGCCGCGTCCGAGCATCCGCAGCGCCAGCCCGAACGCCGCGGTCGATTTGCCCTTGCCGGTGCCGGTGTGGACGATGAGCAGGCCCTTCTCGATCTTCTTGCTCGGCGACCTCGGCGTCCTGCACGGCCTTGCGCTTCGCCATCTTGGCGCGATGGCGCGCGGCTTCGGTCTCGTCGACGGTCTTGCTCATGGCTGGCCCTTCACGAACATCGGCAATCCGGCGACGACCAGCACGACGCGGTCGGCGCGCGCGGCGATCCGCTGGTTGAGCCGGCCCTGCAGATCGCGGAAGCGCCGCGCCTGGGCATTGTCCGGCACGATACCGGACCCGACCTCGTTGGAGACCAGCACTAGCGGCGTCCTGCGCGCGCGCCAGCGCCTGCTTCGAGGCGCCGGATTTCGGCGTCGATGTCGCGATCGGCGAACATCAGGTTGTTGAGCCACAGCGTCAGGCAATCGACCAGCACCGTCGCGGTCGCTGAGATGCGTCGTGCGATGGCGCCGGCGAGATCGAGCGGCGCATCGACGGTCTGCCATCGATCGCCGCGGCGGCTCCGGTGCTCGGCGATGCGCGCCGTCATCTCGTCATCGAATGGCTCGGCGGTCGCGACATAGATCCAAGGCGGCGGCGACGCCATGACCAGCTCTCGGCATAGCGGCTCTTGCCGGAACGCGCGCCGCCGAGGACCAGGGTCAATTGCAGGGCTGTGGCTTGCCAAGGACATCCCACTCCGTAACCGTCCGCCAGATCACGCAGATCTGATCATAAGACCGGCTGCGACGGCTATACAAACGCTGGCACAACAGCACTGCCGGTGCTCGCATTGACAAAGCTCCGGCCAGGCCATTTATAGGCCTTGAATTGACGGTCTCTTCGAGTGAAGAGTGAAAAGGGAATGCGGTGCGGGATCGGCTCCCAAATCCGCAGCTGCCCCCGCAACTGTCAGCGGCGAGCTCGTGCCACAATGCCACTGGGGCGATCCCGGGAAGGCGGTGACGGGCGGCGACCCGCGAGCCAGGAGACCTGCCGTCAATTCAGTCGCGCGCCGGGCGGGGTGCCCTGGCGGCGGTCTATCGCTGTCGTGGCCACGCGGGCGGCGCTTGTTCGATCCGACGCCGTTCGAGCACCCCGGGGTTGAACCGGATCGCTCTCGAGGAGCTGCGCGGGTGACGTTGACAGAAGTTCCAAGACCAATCGGCGGCGAGACGCATGTCGAACGCGTCCACCGTGATCTATGTCTGCACGACGTGCCGGCGGCCGGACGATCCCGAGGACTATCCGCGTCCGGGCGCGGCGCTCGCCGCGGCCACCATCGCGCGCGGCCGAGAACACCGGCGTCGTCGTCCAGCCGCTGCGCTGCCTCGCCAATTGCAAGCGCGGCTGCAGCGCCGTGATGCGGCAGCCACCGGCGCCTGGACCTATGTGTTCGGCCATCTCGATCCCGACGACGGATGCGCGAGGCGCTGGTGGAGGGCGCGCAGCTTCTTGCCGCATCGGCCGATGGCCTGATGCCCTGGCGCGGCCGGCCGGAGGCGCTCAAGCGCGGGCTGATCGCCCGCGTCCCGCCGCATCGATTTTCCGAGGAGATGAGTGAATGACAGCTTCGCTTGCGCGCGTCCCCTGCACGATCGTCACCGGCTTTCTCGGCGCCGGAAAGACCACGCTGATCCGCCACGTGCTGGCGAATGCGCAACGGGCGAAGGCTCGCGGTCATCGTCAACGAGTTCGGCGACGTCGGCATCGACGGCGAGATCCTGAAAGGCTGCGGCGACGCCGCTTGTCCCGAGGAGAACATCGTCGAGCTGGCGAACGGCTGCCTGTGCTGCACGGTCGCCGACGAGTTCGTGCCGGCGCTCGACGCGATCCTCGCGCAAGCAGCCGAAGGTCGAGCACATCGTCATCGAGACCTCCGGCCTCGCGCTGCCGAAGCCGCTGGTCCAGGCGTTCCATTGGCCGTCGATCAAGAGCCGCGTGACCGTGGACGGCGTGGTCGCGGTGGTCGACGGCGCGGCGCTGGCCGAAGGCCGCGTCGCCGCCGATCTGGATGCGCTGGCGGCGCAGCGCGCGGCCGACGACTGCGCTCGATCATGACGATCCGGTCGAGGAGGTGTTCGAGGATCAGATCGCCTGCGCCGATCTCGTGGTGCTCAACAAATGCGATCTGCTCGATCAGCGCGGCATGGACCGGGCCTCGGCGGCGATCGCCGGCGCGCTGCCGCGCGCGGTGAAGGTCGTCAAGGTCTCGGGCGGCAAGGTCGACGTATCGGCGCTGCTCGGCCTCAACGTCGGCACCGAGGCCGACATCGAGAACCGCAGGACCCATCACGACGACGAACTCGACCACGACCACGACGAGTTCGAGAGCTTCGTGGTGCCGCTGCCCGAGATCGACGATCCGGCGGCGTTGTCCAGCCTGGTGTCCGCCACCGCGGAAGCCGACGGCGTGCTGCGGATCAAGGGCTTTGCCGCGGTGCGCGACAAGCCGATGCGGCTCCTGGTGCAGGCGGTCGGCCCGCGCGTCACCACGCAATACGACCGGCCCTGGGCGGCGTCGGAAAAGCGCGCAGACCCGTCTGGTGGTGATCGGGCTCAAGGGACTCGACCGACAAGCGCGATCGCACGCGCATGCTCAACGGATGACCGATGCATCTGCTCTCGACCAGCTCCACCAGTCTCGACGACATCGTCGAGCCGGTCGATCTTGGTCAGCCGCCCGGCGATATCGCGATCCTGTCGTTCGCCGACAGCGATCTGGCCGGGCTGGCGGCCGCCTGGGCGCTCGAGCGCGACGCATCTGCCGAGCGTGCGGCTCGTGCAGTTGCGCGATCTCAAGCATCCGATGTCGGTCGATCTGTGGATCGAGCGCGTCGCCTGCCATGCCAAGGTGATCGTCGTTCGGCTGCTCGGCGGTCTCGACTGGTGGCGCTATGGCGTCGACCGGCTCTCGGCGCTGGCGCGACGAGCGCGGCATCGCGCTCGCGGTGCTGCCCGGCGAGGATCGCGACGATCCGCGGCTTGCCGAATGTTCGACGCTGCCGCCGGACGAGCTCGCGGCGCTGCTGCGCTATTTCCGCGAGGGCGGCCGCGACAATCTTCGCGCGCTGTTGCGCCGGCTGGCGCGGCATGCGGGCGACGCTCGATTGGCTGCCGAGCCGCAGGCGGTGCCGCGCACCGGCGGCTATACGCCGCCGGGCAGGCGGTCGATCTCGATCGGCCTGCTGGCGGGCGTTGCCGCAGGGCAGGCCGGTCGTTCCCGATCGTGTTCTACCGCTCGATGCTGCTCGCGCGCCGATGTCGCGCCGATCGACGCGCTGTGCGCAGGCGCTTGGCTGCGCGAGACCTTGCGCCGGCGCCGTTGTTCGTCACGAGCCTCAAGGACGCGGAGTCGGCCGCCTTCCTGCGCGACGCGATGCCGCGGCTCGCGCCGGCGGTCATCGTCACCACCACCGCCTTTGCCGCGGCTGGCGAGGCCGGCGAGCCGGACGCCGCTCGACGACTGCCGGCGTGCCGGTGCTTCAGGCGGTGGTCGCAACCACCAAGCGTGCGGCCTGGGCTGACAGCCCGCGCGGGCTCGGCGCGCCGACCTGGCCATGCATGTCGTGCTGCCCGGAGCTCGACGGCCGCGTGCTCGCGGGCGTGCTCTCGTTCAAGCATCCGTCGCAATACGTCGACGACCTCGGCTTCACCGGCATCACCAACCAGCCTGAAGCCGGATCGGATCGAGATGGTGGCGGATCGCGTCGCGGCGCTGGTGCGGTTGCAGGCGACGCCACGCGGCGAAGCGGCGGATCGCGGTGCTGCTGCCGGATTATCCCGGCGCGCCAGGCCGCACCGGCTATGCGGTCGGGCCTCGATGTGCCGGCCAGCGTCAACGCGCTGCTCAGCGATCTCTCGACGCGGGTTACTCGGTGTCGCGATGTCCCGCAGTCGTCGAAGGCGCTGCTCGAGGCGCTCGGGACGCCCGGCGAGGACGCCAGCCTGCCGGTGGACACCTATCGCGCGTTGCTGGCGGCGCTTCCCTCTGCGATCGGCGAGCAGATCGATGCGGCATGGGGCGCGCCGGAAGCCGATCCCGATGTGCGCGATGGCGCATTCCGTTTCCGCGCCAGGAGATTCGGCAACGTCATTGTCGCACTGCCGCCCGAGCGCGGCCGGCCGGCAAGCCGGCGCGCCGACTATCACGATCCGTCTTTGCCGCCGCGCCACGCCCTGCTGGCATTCGGGCTCTGGCTCCGGCACGTCATCGGCGTCGATGCCATCGTGCACATGGGCGCGCATGGCACGCTGGAATGGCTGCCCGGCAAGGCCGTCGCGCTGACGCCGACCTGCTTTCCGGAAGCGGTGCTTGGCCCTGTTCCGGTCGTCTATCCGTTCATCGTCAGCAATCCCGGCGAGGCGGCGCAGGCCAAGCGCCGCATCGCCGCGGTGACGATCGGGCATCTGCCGCCGCCGCATGGTTGGGCCAGAGCTGTCCGGCGATGCGCGCGAGCTTGAGCGACTGGTCGATGAATACGCGCAGGCCGATGGCCTCGACCGCCGGCGGCGCGAGCGCCTGGCGCGGCTGATTGTCGAGAGCGCACAGCGGAGCGGTCTGGCGCGCGAGGCGGGCGTCGACACCGATGCCGATCCGGAGGAGGCGCTGCGCCGGCATCGACGCCTGGCTCTGCGACCTCAAGGATCTCGCGATCAAGGACGGCCAGCACATCTACGCGCGCGCGCCGGCGGGCGAGGTCGGCGATCCGATCAGGACGGCGAGCGTGACCAACGAGCGTTCGAGCCTCCTCGACTGCGCTCGACGGGCGCCGGGTTGCGCCCGGTCCCGCGGGCTCGCCGCATCGCGAACGGCGTGACGTGTTGCCAACCGGCCGCAACATGTTCACCGCCGATCCGCGCACGTTGCCGACGCCGACCGCGATGGATCTCGGTCGGCTCGCCGCCGACGAGGTAATCCGCAGCTATCTGCAGACACATGGCGAGATGCCGCGCGCGCTGGTCATCGACCTGTGGGGCAGCGCGACGCTGCGCACCGGTGGCGAGGAGATCGCGCAGGGACTCGCGCTGATGGGCTGCCGGCCGACCTGGGATCACGCCACCGGGCGCGTCATCGGCGTCGAGGTGCTGCCATGTGCGGCGGGCGGCCGGCCCCGCGTCGATGTGACTTGGCGTATCTCGGGCCTGTTCCGGGACTTGTTCCCGGCGCAGACTCGCGCTGCTCGACGCCGCGACCAAGGCGGTCGCGGCGCGGGATGAAGGCGACGAGGAAAATCCGCTGGCGGCGGTGCGCCGGGCCGCGAACGGCGGCGCGGGGCCGACGCTGGCGCGAATTTTCGGCACCGCGCCAGGAGCCTACGGTGCGGGCGTCGAAGATTTGTTCGGGCGCGATTCCGATCCCGACAGCATTGGCGAAGCATATCTTGCCGCGGCATCGCATGCCTATGGTGGCGCGGACGGCGAGGGCGACCACGCGCCGGACGCCTTTGCGGCGCGCGTCGCGGCGGCCGATCTGCTACTGCATGCTGGCGACGATCCGTCGCGCGATCTGCTCGAAGGCGCCGAGGATGCGGCCTTCGTCGGCGGCTTCGCCGCGGCAGCCGCGACGCTCGGGCGGAATCCCGACCTTATCATGCTGGACACCACCGATCCCCGCCGGCCACGCGCCCGGACGCTCGCGGCTGCGCTGGCACGGATCGTGCGCGCCCGCGCCATCAATCCGCGCTTCATCGAAGGGCAGATGCGGCACGGCCCGCGTGGCGCGGCCGAGCTCGCGGAGACGGTCGACCGGCTCGTCGACTTCGCCGAAACCACCGGCGCGGTGTCGAGCGTGCTGCTCGACCTCGTGCACGACGCCTATCTCGGCGATCCACGGGTCCGCGATTTCCTGATGCGCGAAAATCCTGCAGCGGCGCGCGCGATCGTGGAGCGGTTTGCCGCTGCGCGCCGGCTCGGCCTATGGCATCCGCGGCGCAACGACGTCGATACCAACCGGTCGGCAGTCCAGACGGAGACGGTGCCTTGAACGCGCCGGTGCGACGCGGCGCCTGCCCAAGGCTGTCGGCTCCGATGGCGACTGGCGACGGATTGCTCGCAAGGCTGGTTCCATCGGGCCGAACGATCGGCCTCGATGCCTTTGCGGGGTTATGTTCTGCGGCGCGGTCGCATGGCAACGGCATCGTCGAAGTGACGTCGCGCGGCAGCATTCAGGTCAGGGGATTGAGCACCGCATCCACGCCTGCCTTCGTGGCGTTTGCAAATTCGGTGGAGATCGACTGCGGCGACGTCATTCCGGTGCTGACTCATCCGCTCAGCGGCCTCGATCCCGAAGAAAAGATCGACGTTGGCGCGCTGGTGGACAACCTGCGGGGCGGCCTTGCGTCGTTTGCGTCGCGTTTGTCGGCGAAGGTCTCGGTCATCCTGGATGGTGGCGGCTCGCTGCTGCCGCTCGATGAGGTCAGTGCGGACGTCAGGTTGCGCGCCGTCAACGCGGCAGACGGATTGGCGTTTCACGTGGCTCTTGGCGGCGACGCATCGGGCGCCACTCCGCTCGGCGCGGTGCCGCCGGATCGTATCGTGGAATGCGTCATCCGGTTGCTCGGGGTGCTTGCCGGCATGGCGCCGCACTCTCGTGTGAGGGATACGCTCCGCGACGGCGGCTTGGCTCCGTTCGAAAGCGCGATATCCGGCCTGGTTGTACGCATGCCGCAACCACCGGCGCAGCGACCCGTGCAGCCAATCGGCGTCCATCCACTGCGCGACGGCCACATTGCGATCGGGATAGGCTTGCCGTTCGGACATTCGGACGCCGAAACGCTAACACGCTTGATCGACGGTGCGAAGCGTGCTGGCGCATCCGGCGTGCGAACCGCCCCGGGCCGTGCGTTGCTTCTGGTGGGTTTGTCGCCGGAAGCCGCGGCGGATGTCAGGACGCAAGCCGGCCGTCTCGGCTTCATCGTCGAACCGAGCGATCCCCGCTGCAAGGTGATCGCGTGCGCAGGCTCTCCGGTCTGTGCGTCGGGGCAGATCCCGTCGCGCTCGCTCGCGGCGGCTCTTGCGCAGGCGGTGCAAACCGGATCGTGCCGATCGGGGGATTATTCACGTCTCCGGTTGTTCCAAGGGATGCGCGCACCCCGCGCCCACGCCGATTGCGGTGTTCGGTCGCGAAGGGCGTTGTGATATTCGGATGGACGGCAGGCTGTCATGTTCCGTGACGGTCGAGGACCTGCCGGCACAGATCGCGCGCGTGCTGCAATTGCGCCGGGAGCCCAACCGTGGCTGAGCGTCATGAGTATCTGCGGGACGGCGCCGAGATTTACCGACGCTCCTTTGCCATCATCCGCGCGGAAACAGACCTCGCAGGATTTTCGGAGGACGAGGCCGAGATCGTGGTGCGGATGATCCATGCCTGCGGTCATCCCGAGGCGGCAAGGCAAATCGAATTCGGCAGTGGCCTGGTCGCGGCTGCGCGGCGCTCATTGTCGGACGGCGCGCCGATCCTGTGCGATTCCGAGATGGTTGCGCACGGCATCACGCGAGCGCGTCTGCCCGCGGATAATGCGGTGATCTGCACGTTGCATGATCCGCGCGTGCCGGCGCTGGCCGAGCAGTTGCGGACGACGCGCTCCGCCGCGGCACTCGAACTTTGGAGTGACCGGCTGGCGGGGGCCGTGGTGGCGATCGGCAATGCACCGACTGCGCTGTTTCATCTGCTTGAAATGCTGGCGCGAGGCGCGCCGCGGCCGGCCACCATCGTCGGCATTCCGGTGGGCTTCGTGGGCGCGGCCGAATCGAAGGACGCGCTGGCGGTCGACCCATGTGGCGTCCCGTTCCTCACCGTGCGGGGTCGGATGGGTGGCAGCGCCATGGCTGCAGCCGCGATCAACGCGCTGGCGAGAGCGGAACGATGACGTCCGGCCGCCTGATCGGTGTTGGGGTGGGCCCGGGCGATCCCGAGCTGCTCACGTTGAAGGCGGCTCGCGCGCTCGCCGAAGCCGATGTCGTTGCCCACTTCGCCAAGGACGGTCGCGCCAGCAACGCGCGCGCGATTGTGGAGCGTCACCTGCGCGCCGGCGTCGAGGAACTCCCGCTGCTCTATCCGGTGACGACCGAAATCCCGAGAGCCGATCCGGCCTATGGCCGCGCACTCCGCGAGTTTTATGAGGACTCGGCTGCGGCCGTGGCGCAGCGCCTTGATGCAGGCCGCACTGTCGCCGTGATCAGCGAGGGCGATCCGCTGTTCTACGGCTCCTACATGCACTTGCACACGCGCCTGTCAGGGCGCTATCGGACCGAGATCATTCCCGGCGTGAGCGCCATGTCCGGCTGCTGGTCGGCGGTCGGTGCGCCGATCGCGCAAGGCGACGACGTTTTCGTTGTCCTGCCTGCGACATTGTCCGAGCAGGAGCTGGAGCGGCGCTTCGCCGACGCCGATGCGGCGGTGGTCATGAAGATTGGCCGCCATCTCGAAAAGGTCCGGCGCGCGCTCGGCCGCAGCGGCCGCCTTTCACGCGCGATCTATGTCGAGCGGGGCACCACCACCGAGGCGATCACCATGCCGCTGGAGATGAAACGAGACGACATCGCACCCTACTTCTCGGTTGTGCTCGTGCCGGGCTGGCAGGAGCGATCATGAGCGGCTCGCTCGCGGTGGTCGGATTGGGGCCGGGAGGTCCGGATACGCTCACACCGGAAGCCGCCGCCGCGCTTGGCTGCGCCGACGTGCTGTACGGCTACGGCCCCTACCTCGATCGCGTCCCCGAGAGGCCTGGTCAGCTCCGGCACCGGTCGGACAATCGCGAGGAAGATACCCGCGCAACAGCCGCGCTCCGTCACGCGGCGACGGGTGCAAGCGTCGCGCTCGTCTCCGGCGGTGATCCGGGCGTGTTTGCCATGGCGGCAGCGGTGTGCGAGCAGATCGAGACCGGCGGCGAGACGTGGCGGAGCCTGAACATCGCGATCATCCCCGGCGTGACCGCGATGCTGGCGGTCGCCGCCCGCGTCGGCGCGCCGCTGGGTCATGACTTCTGCGCCATCTCACTGTCGGACAACCTCAAGTCCTGGAGCATTATCGAGCGTCGGCTCGACGCAGCGGCGAACGGAGGATTTGTCACCGCGCTCTATAATCCGATCTCCCGCGCGCGGCCGTGGCAGCTTGGCGCCGCCTTCGAGCGCCTGCGGCGGCACCTGCCGGCCTCGACGCCGACGGTGTTCGGCCGGGCGATCGGTCGTCCTGGTGAACAGGTGCTCGTCACCTCGCTCGCCGCCGCTGATCCCTCGATTGCGGACATGGCGACGCTCATCATCGTGGGATCGCCGCTCACGCGGGTCATCGAACGGCCAGGCATGACGCCGCTGGTCTATACGCCGCGATCTATGCCGGACATCAGCGCATGATCGAGCCAGGCCACGGCATCCGCAACGCTTTCGACCGCAGGCACGGATGGCAGCGCCGGCCGGCGCAGCATGACCACCTCGATACCAAGCGTGCGAGCCGCGGCGATCTTGCCGTAGGTGGCAGTACCGCCGCTGTTCTTGGCAACCACGACTTCGCTGCGATGTCCGGAGAGCAGCGCACGCTCGTCGGCCTCCGCGAACGGACCGCGGGCGACAATGTAACGGGCGCAAGGCACCGGCAGCGGCGGCACGACCGGATCGACGCTGCGGATCAGATAGTCGTGCTGCGGGGCAGCGGCGAAGGCGGCGACCTCCTGGCGGCCGATGGCAAGAAACACGCGGCGCGGTGCCGGCCCAAGCGCTCGAATTGCATCCTCGATGCTGCCTGCGTCGGTCCACCGGTCTCCGGCGACGGCTGCCCAGGGCGGCCTGCGCAACGCCAGCAGAAGGACACTCGGCGCGTTCCGCCGCCTCGGCGGCATGTGCCGAAATGACTGCGGCGTACGGATGGGTGGCGTCGATCAGCAGCGTCGATGTGTTCGGCGGCAAGGTGCGCCGCGAGGCCGTCGGACCCGCCAAAACCGCCGACGCGCACCGGCACCGGCTGCGCGGCTGGCGCGGCCGTGCGGCCGGCGAGCGAGAGCGACGACGGCAAGGTCGCTCCGCCCGGCAAGCTTCGCCGCCAGTTGCCGCGCTTCGACCGTGCCGCCGAGTATGAGAATATGTCGCATGTCGCCGGCTAGCCCGCTCGCATCCGAGAGTGCCGCACCGCGCCGCTGGCTGTCCATCGTCGGCATCGGCGAAGATGGCGTGGAGGGCTTGAGCCCGGTGGCGCGCCGGCTGATATCGGACGCCGAGATCGTGTTCGGCGGCAAGCGCCATCTGGAACTGGCGGGCTCGTTGATTCGCGGCGCCGTGCGGCCGTGGCCGAGCCCCTTCGACCGGGCGGTGGCCGAGGTCATGGAGCAGCGCGGCCGGCAGGTCTGCGTGCTCGCGTCCGGCGATCCGTTTTTCTACGGCGTCGGCTCGCTGCTGGCGCGCCACGTCGATCCAGGCGAGATGCTGGTGCTGCCGGCGCCGTCCGCGTTCAGTCTCGCGGCGGCGCGACTCGGCTGGTCGTTGCCCGAGACCACCTTGCTTTCGCTGCACGGCCGGGCGCTCGATCTTATCCGTCCGCATCTGCATCCCGGCGTGCGCATTCTGGCGCTGACATCCGACGGCAACGGGCCCTCGGCGTTGGCGGCGCTGCTGTGCGAACTCGGGTTCGGGCAGTCGCGGCTGACGGTGCTGGAAGCGCTCGGCGGTCCGCGCGAGCGGATACGGTCAGCGCGCGCCGCCGATTTCGACTCGGCGCGATCGATGCGCTCAACGTCGTGGCGCCTGGAGATCGAGGCGGCGACCGGGCGCGCGCATCCTGGCGCGGGCCGCCGGACTTGCCGACGACACTGTTCGAGCATGACGGCCAGATCACCAAGCGCGAGATCCGCGCGGTGACGCTGTCGTCGCTGGCGCCGCGCCGTGGCGAATTGCTATGGGACATCGGCGCGGGCTCGGGCTCGGTCGCGATCGAATGGCTGCTGGCCGATCCGTCGCTTCGCGCCATCGCCATCGAGCGGCGAGCCGATCGCGCCGCGCGCATCCGCCGCAACGCCGCGGCGTTCGGCGTGCCCGGATCTCGAGATCGTCGACAGGCGAGGCGCCCGCGGCGCTCGCGGGACTTGCAGCGCCCGCACGCGGTCTTCGTCGGCGGCGGCGCGTCCGACGCTGGACTGCTGGACGCGGTCATCGCGGCGCTGCGTCCGGCGGGCGCCTGGTCGTCAACGCGGTGACGCTCGAGACCGAGGCCGCTCTGATCGCGCGCCACGCGCGCTCGGCGGCGAACTCGTCCGCATCGCGTTGTCGCGCGCCGATCCGGTCGGCGGCAAGACCGGCTGGCGTCCGGCCATGCCGGTGACGCAATGGGTCTGGACCAAGCCATGATCGTCGCCGGCATGGGCTGCCGGGCCGGCGCGTCGGCGCGCGAGATCGAGGCCGCGATGCCGCGGCGCTCGCGCAGGCCGGGCTCGATCGCTGGCGCGCTCGGCGTGATCGCGACGTCGCCGGCGAAGGCCGGCGAGCCGGGCATCGCTGCGGCGGCTTCGGCGCGCGGCGCGAAGCTCGTCGTGGTGCCGCAGGCCGAGCTTGAAGCCGCGGGTTCCGCGCGGCGTCGACCCGATCGGAGCGCGTGCTGGCGCTGACGGGCGTGCCGTCGGTCGCGGAGGCGGCGGCGCTCGCGGCCGCCGGGCCCGGACGCGCGGCTGCTGGTGCCGCGCGTGTCGCGGTCGGGCCGGCGACCTGCGCGCTCGCGATCACCGGAGACGCGCCGTGACCGTGCATTTCATCGGCGCCGGTCCGGGCGCGGCCGACCTCATCACCGTGCGCGGCCGCGATCTGATCGCGCGTTGCCCGGTCTGTCTCTATGCCGGCTCGATCGTGCCGAAGGAGCTGCTCGGCTATTGCCCTGCCGGCGCGCGCGATCGTCGACACCGCGCCGATGTCGCTCGACGAGATCGAGGCGGAGTTCGTCGCGGCGCACGAGAAAGGCATGGACGTCGCGCGGCTGCATTCCGGCGATCTGTCGATCTACAGCGCGGTTGCCGAGCAGGTCCGCCGCCTCGAGCGGCTCGCGATTCCCTACACGCTGACGCCCGGCGTTCCGGCGTTTGCGGCCGCCGCGGCCGTGCTCGGCCGCGAGCTGACGGTGCCGGAGCTGACGCAGAGCGTGGTGCTGACGCGGATGCCGGGCCGCGCCTCGGCGATGCCCGCAGGCCGAGACGGCTGGCGGCCTTCGCCGCGACCGGCGCGACGCTGGTCATTCATCTGGCGATCCAGTCGCATCGGCGCGATCGTCGAGCAACTGACGCCGAGTCTATGGCGCGGATTGCCCGGTCGCGGTCGTGGTGCGGGCGAGCTGGCCCGACGAGCGCATCGTGCGCGGCACGCTCGGCGCGATATCGCCGGTCAGGTCGCAGCCGAGCCGATCGAGCGCACGGCGCTGGTTCTGGTCGGGCGCGCGCTGGCGGCGCATGATTTCCGCGAAAGCGCGCTGTACGATCCGGACTATCGCCGCCGGTTTCGCGGCGAACGGTCGATAACGCTGACTGCATGAACAAGCTCGACGCACTCGCGGCCCTGCGCGGCCGATTCCCGATCCTGGAGCCGGGTCACGTCTGGCTGGCCGGCGCCGGGCCGGGCGATCCGGGCCTGCTGACGCTCGATGCGCTCGCCGGCCTCGCTCAGGCCGACGTCATCGTGCACGACGCGCTGGTCGACGAGCGCGTGCTGGCGCTTGCCGGGCCGCAGGCGGAGCTCGAATACGCCGGCAAGCGCGGCGGCCGGCCGTCGACGCAGCAGGCCGACATCTCCAGCCGCCTGATCGAGCTGGCGCGCGCGAGCAAGCGCGTGCTCCGGCTCAAGGGCGGCGATCCCTGCATGTTCGGCCGCGGCGGCGAGGAGGCCATCGCGCTGGCCGAGGCCGGCATTCCCTATCGCATCATTCCCGGCGTCACCGCGGGACTTGCCGCGCTTGCGGCGGCGTCGATCCCGGCCACCATGCGCGGCGTCAACCACGCCATCATCTTCGCCACCGGCCATGCCGACGCCGAACATTCGACTGGGCGGCGCTGGCGCGAACCGGCCAGCCGATCGTGATCTACATGGCGATGCGCAACATCGAGCACATCGTCGAGCGCTGGTGCGCGGCGGGCTTGCGCCGCGACACGCCGGCCGCCGTCATCGTCGCCGCGACCACGCCGGAGCAGCGCATCGTCATCTCCACGCCTCGACCGGCTTGCTCGACGATGTCGGCGAGCTCGGCTTCGGCCTGCCCGGCCTGATGGTGATCGGCGACATCGTCGCGGTGCGCGAACGACTGCTGCAGCTGGTGGCCGAAATCGGAGGTCGCGCGGTGACCGCACGCGGCCTGATCGTTTCGGCGCCGCGCTCCAGCTCGGGCAAGACCACCGTCACGCTCGGCCTGCTTGGCGCGCTGCGCGCCGGAAGGGCGTCGCGGTGCGCGCGGCGAAATCCGGACCGGACTACATCGATCCCGGCGTTTCACGCCGCGGCGACCGGCGCCAAGGGCGTCAATCTCGACACCTGGGCGATGCCGCCGTCGCTGATCGATGCGCTGATCGCGGACGCCGACGCAGGGCGCCGAAATGCTGGTGATCGAAGGCGCGATGGGGCTGTTCGACGGCGTGCCGGGCGACGCCGGGCCGCTCCGGCGCGGCGTCGGATCTGGCCGCGCGGCTCGGCCTGCCGGTGCTGCTGGTTCTCGACGTCTCGGGGCAGTCGCAATCGGCGGCCGCGGTCGCCGCGGGCTTTGCCTCGTACAATCCGGCGGTGCGCGTCGGCGGCGTCGTGCTCAACAAGCTCGGCAGCGAGCGGCACCGCACGCTGATCGCCGATGCGCTGAAGCCGCTCGGCATTCCGGTGCTGGGCGCGATCCCGCGCGACGAGACGCTGGTGCTGCCGGAACGGCATCTCGGTCTCGTTCAGGCGAGCGAGCATGCCGATCTCGCGGCGCGGCTCGCGCGTTTCGCCGACGATGGCGGCGCGCCATCTCGATCTCGATGCCATCCTTGCGATGGCGCGTCCGCTTGATCGGGCACGAATGCGCCGCATCCATGCGACGCTTGAAGCCGCCCGGCCAGCGCATCGCGCTCGCCTCGGACGCGGCGTTCTCCTTCGTCTATGCGCACGTGCTCGACGGCTGGCGGCGCGGCCGGCGCGGAGATCGTGCCGTTCTCGCCGCTCGCGGACGAAGCGCCGCCGGACGATTGCGATGTCTGCTGGCTGCCCGGCGGCTATCCGGAGCTGCACGCCGGGCAGCTCGCGGCGGCGCGCCGCTTCCGCGACGGGCTTGCGAAATTCGCGCAGACCCGCCCGGTGCACGGCGAGTGCGGCGGCTACATGGTGCTCGGCGAAGGGCTGGAGGACGCTCAAGGCGTGCGCCATGCGATGGCGGGTCTGCTCGGCCACGCGACGAGCTTTGCCAAGCGCAAGCTGCATCTCGGCTATCGCCAGGCGCGGCTGCTTGCGGACAGTCCGATCGGCGCGGCCGGCGACATCGTGCGCGGCCACGAGTTCCATCACGCCTCGATCATCGCCAAAGGGCGACGACGAGCCGTTCGTGGACGTCACCGACGCGCAGGGCCGGCCGGTGACGGAGACCGGCAGCCGGCGCGGGCGCGTGTCCGGCACGTTCTTCCACGCCATCGCGCGCGAGACATAGATCAGTGCGGCTTGTTGGCGACGCCGGCCTCGGCGAACGTCGCCATGCCGGTGTGGCAGGCCAGCGCCGCGCGCAGGATCGAGACCGCGAGCGCCGCGCCCGAGCCTTCGCCGAGCCGCATGCCGAGATCGAGCAGCGGCTTGAGCTTGAGCTCCTCGAGCAGCGCCCGATGCCCGGCTTCGGCCGACACATGCGCGGCCTGCGCATGGTCGAGCGCATCGGCGCGGAGCTTCGCCAGCGGCGCGACCGCCGCGGTGCAGACGAAGCCGTCGAGCAGCACCGGAATGCGGCGGTGGCGCGCGGCGAGCGTGGCGCCGAGAATGGCGGCAAGCTCGCGGCCGCCGAGCGCCGCCGCGACCAGCAGCGGATCGTCCAGGATGCGCGGCATGCCGCGCCAGCGCCGCGTCGATCGCCGCCTGCTTGCGCGCGAGGCCGCGGTCGTCGACGCCGGTGCCGCGGCCGGCCCATCGCGCGCCGTCGCCGCCGAACAGGGCCGCCGCGATCGCGGCGGCCGCCGTGGTGTTGCCGATGCCCATTTCGCCGAGACAGACGAGATCGGCGTCGCGGCCGCACGGCGTCGTATCCGGCCGCCACGGCGGCGAGGAACGACGCTTCGTCCATCGCCGGCTCGCGCGTGAAGTCGGCGGTCGGCTGCTCGAGATCGAGCGGAATGACGCGCAAGCGTGCGCCGACGCCGCATCGCGCAAGCTGATTGATCGCGGCGCCGCCGGCGCGAAATTCGCCACCATCTGCGCGGTGACGGCGGCCGGGAACGGCGAGACGCCATGCGCGGTGACGCCGTGATTGCCGGCGAACACCAGAATGTCGACCCGGTCGAGCCGGGGCGGGTTGCGCCCCCATTTCGCGAGCCAGGCCACGAGCTCTTCCAGACGGCCGAGGCTGCCGGGCGGCTTGGTCAGCTCGGCCTGCCGCGCGGCCACCGCCGCGGCGGCGCGCGCTGTCGCCGTCCGGCAGATCGAGGCATGCCGCGCGCAGCTCGGCGAGCGAACGAAAGCCGGCTGACTGCTCCGCGCCGCTTGGGTGCCAGTCGATCATGTCTTGAGGCCATCCTAGCTGATTGTCGCGCGACCGCGCCGAGGCTACATATCTAGCAAGCTGCTTGGCCAACAATTCTATAAGGATACCGGGTCGAGAAACAGGCCAAAGAAATAGCCATGACCGACGATCTTTGGGTTGCAGCAGCGCCTCATCGATCTCAAGATCGGCTTCGATATTCCTGACGCGCCTGCCGCTGACCATGGGCGGCCGATTGCGAAGGGCGAGCTGTCGCGCGCGCTTTGGGCGGCGCCCGTGGTCGGCGCTGTCGTCGGCGGGCTGGTCGGCGCGGCCGTCTACGGATTCGCGCACAGCCTGCACATTCCGCCGCTGCCCGCCGCTGCGCTGGCGGTCGCGGCGACCGCCGCTGTGACCGGTGCGCTGCATGAGGATGGCTTGGCCGACGTCGCCGACGGCTTCGGCGGCGGCGCGACGCGCGAGCGCAAGCTCGACATCATGCGCGACAGCCGGATCGGCACCTATGGCGTCTGTGCGCTGATGCTGTCTTTCATGCTGCGCGTCGGCGCGTTGGCGAGTCTCGGCGATCCCGCATCGGTGGCGGCAGCGTTGATCTGTGCCGGCTCATGCCGCGGCGCGCGCCGGCCTGCCGGCGTTCATGCGTGATCGTGCCGCCCGCACGCGCCGACGGCATGAGCGCCGATGCTGGCCGTGCCGCCGCCTGCGAGCGCTATCGCTGCGGCGCTGCTCGGTCTTGTTGCGTTGCTCGACGGCTCTCGGCTTCGCCGCCGGCGTGGTCGCGGTCGTGCTGCCTTGCGCCGGCCTCTGGTTCATGGCCTGGCTTTGCAGGCAGGCAGATCGGCGGCCAGACCGGCGACGTTCTCGGCGCGCTGGAGCAGGTCGGCGAGATCACTGTGCTGCTGGTCGCCGCGGCGACCGTTTCATGCTCCGCTAGTTCTTGCGCAGCAGATAGGTGTCCATGATCCAGCCGTGGCGCTGCCCGCGCCTCGCTTCTGAGTTTTTCGATCTCCGGCCTGCATTCCGTCAGCCTGCCTGAGACCAGGATTTCGTCGGCCGTGCCGACGTAGGCGCCCCAGTAGATATCGACATCGTCATCCTTGATGGTACTTGAACGCGCAGTCGCCGTCGAGCATCACCACGACATTGTCGTCTCCGGCATGCCCTTGGCGAGCTGGCGCCCGGTCGTGATGTGGATGGCTCCGCCGATGCGGTTGAGCGCGATCCGGTGCCGCGCCGCCAACGCCTGCACGCTGGTGATGCCGGGAATCACTTCATAGTCGAAGGCGACAGTCTTCATCGCCGCAACCTGATCGACGATCCGCAGGGTGCTGTCGTAGAGCGACGGATCGCCCCAGACCAGAAAGGCGCCGTGCTGGCCTTCGGCCAGCTCCTCCCGGATCATCGCCTCATAGATCGCCGCGCGTTCTGCGTGCCATGCAGTCACGGCGCTCTCGTAATAGGTGGGCGTGCGGTCGCGCTCGGGATCGCTGGCTTCGACGATCCGATATGGCTTCTTGATGTAGCGGTCGCAGATCTCTTTCCGGAGCAGGGCCAAAGCGTTCTTCTCGGCGCCCTTTGTCGATCAGGAAGATCACGTCGATCTCGCCCAGCGCCTTGATCGCCTGGACGGTGATGATGATCGGGGTGTCCCGCGCCGATCCCGATGATGGATAGCTTTCTCATGATCAGCCTTCTCTTAGCTTCGACGTCGCATGCCTCGCGGCCTAACTCTCGGGATTGTCGGAGATTTTCCCTGAGAGCTTCAGCCGCACAGAACCGGACTGACGGTTTGGCGGAGAGAGTGGGATTCGAACCCACGATACGGTTTCCCGTATACACGCTTTCCAAGCGTGCGCCTTAAGCCACTCGGCCATCTCTCCGGCCTGGCATTCGTTAAGGCGCACGCAGCTTTATGTAAAGACGCGCGCGAAGCGCGCTGGTGCGCCTTAAGCCACTCGGCCATCTCTCCGGCCTGGCATTCGTTAAGGCGCACGCAGCTTTATGTAAAGACGCGCGCGAAGCGCGCTGGTGCGCCTTAAGCCACTCGGCCATCTCTCCGGCCTGGCATTCGTTAAGGCGCACGGGGCTTTATGTAAAGACGCGCGTGAAGCGCGCTGGTGCGCCTTAAGTCACTCGGCCATCGCTTCGCTCCGATCAACCCATGGCCGCGGCCGCGGCTTTTTTCAAGGCCATGAGCGCGTTGCAGGCTCAATTCACGTGGCGGACGCGGCCGGTTTCCGACACGTCGTAGCCGCCGAGCTCGGCGGCGCGGTCGCGGAACGCGGCGGTGCGCAGGAAATCGAACAGCGCCTGCGGGCCGGGCGTGAAATAGTCGCGCTGGCGCAGCACGAGATCGAACCGCTCCCAGGCGAGCGGCACGAAATCGAGCCCGGCGGCGATGCGCCACCGCGCGGGTGGCAATGCCGCAATCGGCGCGCTGCGCCCGCACCGCCTGTGCGATATCGGGACCGGTCGGGCAGGGCGGCTTGATGGCGTTGAGCGTCTCGAACGCAAGGCCGGCGCGGCCGAGCAGCGCCAGCAGCAGGAGCTGCGCGCCGGCGCCGGTCGGCCGCAACGCGACGCGGGCGCGCCGTTTGGCCACGCCGGCCATGTCGGTGAGCCGAAGCGGATTGCCCGGCGCGACCAGCAGGCCTTGCTCGCGGCGGGCGAACGCGATGACGACCGCGTCGTGCAGGCCGGGCGCGCCGCTGACCGCGTCGCCGTTGGCCTGCTCGTCGTCGCCCTCGACACGGTGCAGATGGATGGCCGCGGCCATGACCTCGCCGCGCGCCAGCCGGCGCAGGCCGGCCTCGCTGCCTTCGGGCAGGCTGGCCAGGCTCGATCGACTTTCGCGCAGCACCCATTCCAGCAGCGGATCGTGGCTGCCGCCGACGATCGGCGGCGCTGGCTGCGCCAGCGTGGCGGACATCAGCAGGCCCGCGGTCACCCAGCGGTCGAGCGCGGCCTTCGGAAACAGCCAGCGGCCGGTGATCTTGCTGCACGGCACCGCGCCGTTGGCGACCAGTTCGTACAGCTTGCGCTCGGACAGCCGCAGATAGGTCGCGGCCTCGTCGGTGGTGAGCAGCTCAGGCATATGCACACGCATGCAAATAGATGCATTCAGGTCGAAAATTGACCATTCTGGCATCAAATGCAAGACCAAACGCCATGCTCAGCGACGCCTCCGCCCTTCAACTCGTGCTCAGCGCCGACCCGGCACTGATGCAGATCGTCTGGCTGTCGCTTGCCGTCAGCCTCACGGCGGTGCTGTGCGCGGCGGCTGATCGGCCTGCCGCTCGGCGCATTGATCGCGCTCACCCGTTTTCCCGGCCGCGAGGCCAGCATCGTCGTGCTCAACGCGCTGATGGGCCTGCCGCCGGTCGTGGTCGGGCTGTTGGTCTACCTGCTGCTGTCGCGTTCGGGGCCGCTCGGATCGTGGGGGCTGCTGTTCACGCCGCGCGCCATGGTGATCGCGCAAACCATCCTGGTGGCGCCGATCATCGCCGCGCTGGCGCGCCAGACCATCGAGGATCTCTGGGTCGAGTACCGCGATGAGCTCGCGGCGATGGACGTCGGCCCGGCGCGGCGGATCGCGACGCTGTTGTGGGATGCCCGCTTCAGCCTGCTGACGGCGCTGCTCGCCGGCTTCGGCCGCGCCGCCGCCGAGGTTGGCGCCATCATCATCGTCGGCGGCAACATCGACGGCTTCACCCGCACCATGACGACGGCGATCGCGCTCGAAACCTCGAAGGGCGATCTGCCGCTCGCCATCGGACTGGGCATGGTGCTGATCGCCATTGTCATCGTCGTCAACACGCTCGCCTGGACGGTGCGCCGCGCCGGCGAACGGTTCGCCGGGTGATGGCCATGCGTGCGCCCGGCGCCGACCTGCCGATCGTGCTGCAAGATGTCAGCCACGTTGTGCGCGAGACGGCCATCCTCGACCGCGTGTCGTTGACGATCGCGCCAGGCGCGCCGACCGTGCTGATCGGCCCGAACGGCGCCGGCAAGACCTCGCTGCTGCGCGTGATGATGGGCCTGATCGAGCCCTCGGCCGGTGCGGTGACCTGGGGCGGCCGCGCGTCTGCCAAGGCGACGCGGCGCGCCATCGTTTTGCAGCGCCCGACCATGCTTCGCCGCAGCGTCTGCGCCAACATCGGCTATGCGCTCGCCAGCGCCGGCGTGGTCCGAGCGCAACGGCCGGCGCGGATCGCGGAACTGCTCGCGCTGGTCGGGCTCGCCGGGCTGGGCGACCGTCCGGCGCGGCGGCTGTCCGGCGGCGAGCAGCAGCGGCTGGCGCTGGCTCGCGCGCTCGCCCGCGATCCGGAGGTGCTGTTCCTCGACGAGCCGACCGCAAGCCTCGACCCCGCCGCCACGCGCGCCATCGAGGACGTGATCCGCACGATCGCGGCCCGCCGGATCAAGGTGGTGATGGCCACGCACGATCTCGGCGAGGCGCGGCGGCTGGCCGGCGACGTCGTGCTCATGCACCGCGGCCGCGTCATCGAGAGCGGACCGGCCGCGACATTTTTCGATCGTCCGACGACGCCCGAGGCCCGCCGGTTCCTGGCCGGCGAGCTGCTCGACTAGAGCATGATCCCGAAAAGTGGGAACCGGTTTTCGGAAAAGATCATGCTCAAACAATCCGAGGAGAACGACCCGATGCGCACCCGCCGATCCCTGCTCGCATTCGCCGCCGCGGCGATGCTGGCCACCGCCGCGCACGCGCAAGACAAATCGATCGTGGTCGCCTCGACCACCTCGACCCAGGACTCCGGGCTGTTCGAGTATCTGCTGCCAATCTTCAAACAGAAGACCGGCATCACCGTGAAGGTGGTGGCGCAGGGCACCGGGCAGGCGCTCGACACCGGCCGGCGCGGCGACGCCGACGTGGTGTTGGTGCACGCCAAGTCGGCGGAGGAGAAATTCCTGGCCGAGGGCTTCGGCGTGAAGCGCTATCCGGTGATGTACAACGACTTCGTCCTGATCGGGCCGCAGGCCGATCCGGCCGGTATCAAGGGAGGAAACGACGTCGTCGCCGCGCTGAAGACGATCAAGGAAAAGGAGGCGACGTTCATCTCGCGCGGCGACCGCTCCGGCACCCACATCGCCGAGGTCAACCTCTGGACCGCCGCCGGCATCGACATCGAGAAGGACCTGGCCGCCAGGACTTTGGGGCCTTGGTACAAGTCGATCGGCCAAGGCATGGGCGCTGCGCTCAACGCCGCCGGCGCGAGCAACGGCCATGTGCTGTCGGACCGCGGCACCTGGATCCATTTCAAGAACAAAGGCGAGTTGGCGGTCCTGGTCGAGGGCGACAAGCGGCTGTTCAACCAATACGGCGTCATGCTGGTGAACCCGGCGAAGCATCCGAGCGTGAAGCAGGAGCTCGGCCAGGCGTTCATCGACTGGCTGGTTTCGCCGGAGGGGCAGCAGGCGATCGCCGACTACAAGATCGACGGCCAGTCACTGTTCTTTCCGAACGCCAACGTGCCTGGGGCGTGAGCCATCCATGCATGGCGGCTGGCCGCTAGTGTCGCGATTCGGAGGTTCGCGGCTTCTGGCGCTGCGATCCTCGATATATCCTGCCTCCGGCGTTGCGAAGCGGTGGCTCATGGCCGAGGCCAGACTGACGTTGCGAGTGGACTTTGGCGCCAACCGGTCGATCGGTCCCGGCAAGGTCCGCCTGTTGGAGGCGATCGGGCGCACCGGATCGATCTCGCAGGCCGGCCGGGACTTGGGCATGTCCTATCGGCGCGCCTGGTTGCTGATCGACGACATGAGACGCTGCTTTCGCCAGGCGGTGGTGAGCGCGCGGCCGGGCGGATCGCTGGGCGGCGGCGCCGTGCTGACCGAATTTGGTGCCGGACTGGTCCGCGATTATCGCGCCATCGAGGCCGCCGCCGCGACGGCGGCAAAACCGCGCATGCGCGGGCTGCAAGCCGCGCTACGCAAGCCACGGCCAGCGAAATCAACAGCGCCGCGCAAGCTATCGATGCGGGGCCGCAAGCGATGACGGCATGTCGTTCGACCGCCGCAGTTTGATCGCGGGCCTGTCCGCCACGTGGGTCGCGCCGCGCGGGGTGCGCGCGGCGGCGGTGACCGATGCCGCCGGCCGTGCGGTTGCGATTCCCGACCGCGTCGCCCGCGTGTTCCCGGCCGGGCCGCCGGCCGCGATCCTGCTCTACACGCTGGCGCCCGAACTCTTGCTCGGCTGGCCGCGCGCCAACCGGCCGGAGGAATGCGAGTACATGCTGCCGGACATCTGCACGCGCCCGGAGGTCGGCCGCATCACCGGCCGCGGCAACACCGCCAATCTCGAAGTGGTGCTGGCGCTCAAGCCCGATCTCATCCTCGACATCGGCTCGACGCGGGGCACCTTCGTGTCGCTTGCCGACCGCGTCCAGCAGCAGACCGGCATCCCCTACGCGCTGCTGGACGGCCGCTTCGACGCCACCGTGGCGACCTATCGCAAGCTCGGCGAGCTGATCCATCGTCAGGCTGCGGCCGAGTTGCATGCGCGCTACGCCCAGGAAACGATGGCGACGATCCGCCAACGCATCGAAGCGATTCCGCAGGCGCGCCGGCCGGGGGTCTATTACGCGCGTGGCCCGCGCGGGCTCGAGACCGGGCTCGGCGGCTCGATCAACGTCGAGACCATCGAGTTCGTCGGTGCGCGCAATGTCGCGGCCGGGCGGCCGGGCGGCCTTGCAATCGTCTCGATCGAGCAGGTGCTGGCCTGGAACCCGGATGTCATCGTCACCATCGACCGCGATTTTGCAGCGAGCGTGCGGAGCGACCCGGTGTGGGCGTCGGTCGCGGCGGTGCGCAGCGGCCGGGTGCATCTGTCGCCCAAGCTGCCGTTCGGCTGGGTCGACTTCCCGCCGTCGGTCAACCGGCTGATCGGATTGTGGTGGCTCGCGAAGATTCTCTATCCGGAGCAATTTCCGGAGGACCTGCGCGCGCTGACGCGCGACTTCTACACCCGCTTCTATCACGTGACGCCAAGCGACGCGCAGATCGAGCAGGTCTTGGCCGGCCGGGACTGATTTGGTTTTGTGCGTGCGGCACGTTCGGTGTGATCGCCGGGAGGGCTCGACTGTGCCAACATCGTCGGGATCACCGGGACTGCACGCCCATAGCGCGTCGAAGACGCGCGTAAACGCGCTTACGGGCGCCGCCCGGTGATGAGGGAAACGCCCTATGACCCGCTCCGCCGCTCCCGGCCTGCTGATCGCGCTCGCGGTGCTGATCGCTGGCCTGTTGCTGGCGTTTACGGTCGGGCGCTATCCGGTCGGGCTCGGCGAATTCTTCGACGTCATTGCGGCGCGCCTGACCGGCCGCACGCCGGACGTGCCGGCCGCGGTCGACAACGTGATCTGGCAGGTGCGCGGCCCGCGCGTGCTGGCGGCCGCGCTGGTCGGCGCGGCGCTCGCGGTGGCCGGCACGGCATTCCAGGGACTGTTCCGTAACCCATTGGTATCGCCAGATATTCTGGGCGCATCCTCGGGCGCGGCGCTCGGCGCGGTGCTCGGGATCTTCTTCTCGCTCGGCGTGTTCGCGATCCAGGCGCTGGCGTTCGTCGGCGGCCTTGTCGCGGTCGCCGCGGTCTATCTGATCGGCTCGGCGGTGCGCGCCCGCGATCCGATCTTGGTGCTGGTGCTCACCGGCGTGGTGATCGGTTCGTTGCTCGGCGCCGGCGTCGGCCTGGTGAAATATCTCGCCGATCCCTACAACCAGCTGCCGGCGATGACGTTCTGGCTGCTCGGCAGCCTGGCGGCGACCGGCGTTGCCGATCTGGTGCCGCTGTTCGGCCCGGTCGCGCTCGGCACGTTGGTGCTGGTGGCGCTGCGCTGGCGCATGAATGCGATGTCGCTGCCCGACGAGGAGGCGCGCGCGCTTGGGCTGTCGACCGGCCCGCTGCGCGTCGCGATCGTGGCGGCCGCGACGCTGGTGACCTCGGCGAGCGTCGCCACTGCCGGCATCATCGGCTGGGTCGGCCTGGTGGTGCCGCACATCGCCCGCACGCTGGTGGGTCCGGATTTTGCGCGGCTGCTGCCGGCCGCGGCGCTGCTTGGCGGCGGGTTCCTGCTGGTGATCGACACCATCGCCCGCACCGCGGCGGCGATCGAAATTCCGCTCGGCATTCTCACCGCGCTCGTTGGCACGCCGTTCTTCATCTGGCTGCTGGCGAGCGTCTCGAAGACTTGGTCGTGAGCATGATCCTCGAAGGCCGCGATCTCACCATCGGCTACAGCGACCGCGTGGTCGGGCGCGGCCTCGACGTCGCGCTGGCAACTGGTGAGGTGCTGGCGCTGCTTGGCCCGAACGGTGGCGGCAAGACCACATTGCTCAAGACGTTGCTCGGCCTGCTGGCCCCGAAGGCCGGCGAGGTGCGGCTCGGCGACCGGCCGCTCGGAAGCTACCGCGACCGCGAGCGCGCCCGCCTGATCGCCTATGTGCCGCAGTCGCACGCCGCCACCTTCGCCTTCACGGTCGAAGCGATCGTGCTGATGGGACGAACCGCCCACGGCAATCTGTTCAGCCGGCCGTCGGCCGCCGACCGCGCGGTGGCGGCACACACGCTCGAGCGCTTCGGCATCGGCCACCTGCGCGACCGGCCGTACACCATGATCTCCGGCGGCGAGCGGCAGCTGGCGCTGCTTGCCCGCGCGCTGGCGCAAGAGCCGCAATTCATCGTGTTGGACGAGCCGACCGCAAGCCTCGATTTCGGCAACCAGGGCAAGGTGATGCGGGAGATCCGCGCGCTGGCGGCGTCCGGCCATGGCGTGCTGTTCACCACCCACGACCCGAACCACGCGTTGCGCGCCGCCGACCGCGCGTTGCTGTTGCGCGAGGGCACCCGGATCGCCGAAGGTGCCATCGGCGCGGTGCTCGACCGCGCGCGGCTCGAGATGCTGTACGGCGCGCCGGTCGAGACCATCAATGACACGGCGGCGGGCAAGAGCGCATTCCTGCCGGGCTGAGCGAGGACTTAATGGCAAAGATCAAGATGCTGGCCGCCGGCGCGACCGAAGGTCCGCTGACCGAACTGATCCCCGAATTCATGGGCGTGAGCGGCCATGAGGTCGATATCGAATTCGGTACGGTCGGCGCCATGAAAGACCGCTTCGTCGGTGGCGAAAAGGCCGACGTGATCGCGCTGTCGACCGTCGTGCTGGACGCGCTGGAGAAGGAAGGCCGCTTTGCGCCCGGCAGCCGCGCCGAGCTCGGCCGCGCCTCCTGCGGGGTCGCGATCCGCGACGGCTTCCTCACCCCGAACATCGCGACGCCGGAGACGTTCAAGAAGGCGTTGCTCGCTGCCCGCTCGGTGGCCATGACCGACCCGGCGCAGGGCGGCTCGTCCGGCATCTATTTTGCCAAGCTGCTGGAGCGCATGGGCATCGCCGAGGACATGAAAGACAAGCTGATTTATGGCAAGGCCGGACGCGACGTCGGCATGCTGGTGCGCAACCTGAGGGCGGAGCTCGGCGTCACCTTCACCAGCGAGTTCGTTCCGATCGATGGGCTGCGCGTGGTCGGCAATTTTCCGAAGGAATATCGAATTCGTGAACGCCTATAGCGTAGCGATCGCCGCGGGCGGCGCGATCGAGCCAGCGCGCGCGCTGCTGACCTTCCTCACCAGCGCATCGTCCCGCCAGCGCTTTGCCGACTACCGGCTGGAGTAACGCGCGGCCTGTTCGGGGCTAAAGCATGATTGCTTGCGTTGAAACAAACTCCGTTCACGCCCCGCGGAAGCGGGAGCCAGTTCTTGGGCCAAAGCACTGGGTCCCCGCTTACGCGGGGACGAACGGTAGGCCGGTGTATGGGGCCTATGGAGCCGCGCGGCGGCGCTATATAAGGTGCGCATGCGCAAGCCGAAGGACTATCTGATCAAGCCCGATCCGCTCGACCCGCGGCTGACCGAGCGCGTCACCGGCGTCGATCAGACCGGCGCCAGGATCGAAACCTCGGTGACGGTCGAGCGCGCGCTGACGATTTTCCTCAATTCGCAGGAGATCGTCACCGCCATGACGATCGGCGATTATCCCGAATATCTCGCCATCGGCTATCTGCTCAATCAGAACATGTTGAAGGCGACCGACACCATCACTTCGGTCGATTACGATGAGGATCTGGCGGTGGTGGTGGTGCGCACCAAGCGCAAGACCAATTACGAGAAGAAGCTGAAAAAGAAGGTGCAGACCTCCGGCTGCGCGCAGGGCACCGTGTTCGGCGACCTGATGGAAGCGCTGGAGGAGGTCAAGCTGCCGGACGCGGAGCTGCGCACCTCCTGGCTCTATGCGCTCACTCACAAGATCAACACCACGCCCTCGCTCTATCTCGAGGCCGGCGCCATCCACGGCTGCGTGCTGGCGGTCGAGGACCGGCCGCTGGTCTACATGGAAGACGTCGGCCGCCACAACGCGGTCGACAAGATCGCCGGCTGGATGTTCAAGCACCGGGTCCGCCCGGACGACAAGATTTTCTACACCACCGGGCGGCTGACCTCGGAGATGGTGATCAAGACCGTGCGCATGGGAATCCCGATCCTGGTGTCGCGCTCCGGCTTCACCGCCTGGGGCGTCGAGCTCGCCCGTAAGGCCAACCTGACGCTGATCGGCCGCGCCCGCGGCAAGCGGTTTGTCGCGCTCGCCGGCGAGGATCGCATCGTGTTCGACCAGGACCTCGCCTATGTCGAGGAGGAGGGCGCCAGGCATCGCCGCAAGGCCGCGGTCCATGACGATTGACCCGGCGCTGCTTGAGCCGGGCGAGCGTCTGCTGTGGTCGGGGCAGCCCAATCCGCTGCGCTATGCCCAATCGCGCAGCGGCATCAGCGTCATCGCTGGCCTCGCCGCGCTGGTGGTTGCGCAAGTCTGGATGACCGTCGCCGCCCGCGACGGCAATCCCGTCCCATGGGCCGGTATCGCATTTTATTCCGTCGCGCTCGTCCTTCTGCTTTCGCCGCTGCTGCTGGCGTGGCGCGCGCGTCTAACGACCTATGCGCTCACCGATCGTCGTGCGCTGACCGTGGTCCAGCGACCGTTCTCCCGCCGGGATGTCATTCGGCTTTCCCAGGTTCAGTCGGTCGAGCTGCGAGCGCGCACCGGCGGTGTGGGTGATCTGTTGTTCCGCGAAGTCGTGCTGGGGACCGCGATGCCCAGTCGCGAAGGCTTCCTGGCCATACCGGACGCCGCCAAGGTGGAGCGTCTGGTGGCGTCGTCGCTACAGCCGGCCCCGCGTGCATGACCGCGGCGCCCGCGACGCTCGGCTTGGTACTCGCCGGCGGGTTGGCGCGCCGCATGGGCGGCGGCGACAAGCTGCGGACCAAAATCGGCGGCGCGACCATCTTGGCGCGCGTGCTCGAGCGGATGAAGCCGCAGTGCACGGGGCTTGTGCTCAACGCCAACGGCGATCCGGCCCGCTTCGCCGACACCGGCCTGCCGGTCATCGCCGACGACGTTCCGGATTTTGCCGGCCCTCTGGCCGGCGTGCTGGCCGGCCTCGACTGGGCGGCGGCGCACGCGCCGGACGTTGCCTACATCGCCAGCGTGCCGGGCGACTGCCCGTTCCTGCCGCGCGATCTGGTCGCGCGCTTGCACGCGGCGCGCGCCGCCGCAGGCGTGCCGCTCGCCTGTGCGCGCTCCGGCGAATGGCGGCACCCGGTGGTCGGGCTCTGGCCGGTGGCACTGCGCGCCGATCTTCGGCAGGCACTGACGGAGGACGGCCTGCGCAAGATCGAGCTGTGGACCGCGCGACACGGCGTCGCATTGGCCGACTGGCCGGCCGAACCGGTCGATCCGTTCTTCAACGTCAATGCGCCGGAGGATGTCGCCGCGGCGGAGCGCATTGCGGCGCAGCATCCCGACGCATGAGGATTCAAACGCCTCGCCGTCCTCGCGCGAGAGCGGTATAGTCCAAGGCTATGAGAGGCGGAGGGATGCCATGAAAGCTTTTCTGATCGCTTGCGTGGCGATTGTGGTGATCGCCATCGGTGCATCGCTGACACTCGATGCGTTCCAGCAGCCGGCCGAGCGGGCGTTCGCGACGTCCGGCGCGCGCATCTAGCTGGTGACGGCGCCGGGGTCTCAACCCATCAGCGTCGCGTAGGACAGGAAGCCGACGGTCGAGCCCGGCTCGACCGTCGTGGTGTCTTCGGTGAGCTCTGCCAGTCCGTCGGTCTCGGTCAGCGAGGTAATGACGCCGGCGCCCTCCTGCGGGTGCTTGACCGCCTCGACCGCGCCGTCGGCGCCGGTCCGCAGCGCGACGCGAACATACTCGCGGCGGCCCTTTTTCTTCTTGTAGGCGAATGCCAGTCGCACCGGCAGCGCCTGGAGCGGCTCGGGTGCCGCGCCGGCAAGCCGCAGCAGTAGCGGCCGCACGACGCGTGCGAAGGTGACGAACGCCGCCACCGGATTGCCGGGCAAGCCGACAAAGGCCGCCCCGGTGCCGGGCTTGCCGCCGGGCACCACGCCCATCGCCACCGGCCGGCCCGGCTTGATCGCCACCCGCCAGAACACCAGCCGCCCCACCGTCTCGATGGCGTCGCGCACATGGTCGGCCTCGCCGGTCGAGACGCCGCCCGAGGTCAGCACCAGGTCGTGGCCGCGCGCGGCTTCGCCGATCGCGTGCGCGACCGCCGTCGGATCGTCCTTGAGGATGCCGAGGTCGGTCAGCTCGGCGCCGAGGCGGTCGAGCATGCCCGCCAGCAGGTAACGATTGGCGTCGTAGAGCGCGGCTGCCGGCCGCGGCGCGCCCGGCTCGACGATCTCGTCGCCGGTGGAGAACAAGGCGACGCGCACCCGCCGCCGCACGTCGAGCCTGGTCAGTCCAAGCGCCGCGGCCAGCGCCACGTCCTGCGCCGCCAGCCGCCGCCCGGCCGGCAGCACGATCTGGCCCCGGCGCACGTCTTCGCCGGCCAGCCGCCGGTTGGCGCCGGGTTTCAGCCCCGCCGGCACGATGACGGCGCCGGTTTCCACCTGCACATCCTCCTGCATGAAAACGGTGTCGGCGCCGGCCGGCATCGGCGCGCCGGTGAAGATGCGCGTCGCGGTGCCGGGCGCGATCGGCGTGCTGGCCGCGCGGCCGGCCGTGAGCCGGCCGGCGATCGGCAGGCGCGTCGCGGCTTTGCCGTCGAGATCGCGATGCCGCACCGCATAGCCGTCGACCGCCGAATTGTCGAACGGCGGCAGATCGATCGGCGCCGCGACGTCGCGCGCGATCACCCGCCCGCGCGCGGCGACCAAAGACACGGTCTCGGTCTCGGCCACCGGCGTCACGCGCTCGGCGATCAGCCGTTCCATGTCGGCGATCGGCAGCAGCGGGCCGGAGAACGCGAAGCAATCGTCGGTGAGCTGCGCCATCACGCGCCCCGCATCGCGGCGGCCGCGGGCTGCAGCGGCGTCGCGCGCTCGATCAGCGTATCGACGATGCGCTCGATGTCGTTCAGGTCGATCACCGGCACCGTGGCCTTCGGCAGCGGCGTGTCGGAGGCGATCGCGACGATCTGCGGATCGGCGGGATGGAGCAGGGGCTTGCCGTTGGCCTTGCGGTGGATTTCGAGCTTGGGGAAGGCGTCGCGCTTGAAGCCTTCCACCAGCACGAGATCGACCGGCGCGAGCTTGCTCAGCAGGTCGGGCAGGTCCCACTCCGGCTCCTCGCGCAGCTCGTGCAGGATGGCGAAGCGCTTGGCCGAGCTGATGATCACCTCGGTCGCGCCGGCGGTGCGGTGCATGAACGAATCCTTGCCCGGCTGATCGAGGTCGAAGCCGTGATGCGCATGCTTGAGCGTGGACACCCGCAAGCCCCGCGCGATCAGGCGCGGCAATGCCTTGGTGACCAGCGTGGTCTTGCCCGATCCGCTCCAGCCGGCGAGGCCGATGATGCGCATGGCGTGCTTATAGCAGCCTCATTCGGCTCCATGCACTCGTGTCGAGCCAAAGCAAAGCGCCCGGCGGAGGCCGCCGGGCGCTGCATCGATTGCTCTGTGCGGCGTTATTCGGCCGGCGTTGCCGCAGCGCGGGCGCGGGCCTGGCTTCGGATTGGTTCGGGCCGGTGCGGGCCTGCTCCTCGGCGAGCCAGAGGCTGTGGTGCTGCTTCGCCCAGTTGACGTCGACTTTGCCGGTGCCCATCGCCTCGAACGCGCCTTCCATGCCGATGGTGCCGATGTAGATGTGCGCCAGCATGGCGGCGACGAACAGCCCGCCGACGATGCCGTGGATGATCTGGGCCGGCTGCATGCCGGCGATGTCGGTGGCGTAGAACGGGAACATCAGCAGGTAGCCGGTGATCGCGCTCGCGGCGCCGCCGAGCACGACGATCCAGTAGATCATCTTCTGACCGGCGTTGAAGCGATAGGCCGGCGGATGATCGTTGCCGACGATGCCGCCGCCGCGCTTGATCCATTCCATGTCGACCCGGTTCGGAATGTTGCCGGCGATCCACATCAGCAGGATCAGCACCACGCCGATGGTGAACGGGAAGCTCAGGTAGTTGTGGAAATACTTGCCCCATTGCGACCAGGTGGTGAAGGCCTCCGGCCCGAGCAGCGGCAGCAGGAGCTGCTTGCCGAAGGTGATGTTGAGGCCGGACAGCGCGAGGATGATGAAGCAGGTCGCCGTCATCCAATGCACGCAGCGCTCGAACGCGTTGAACCGCACGATGGTGCGGCCCGAGCGGCCGGCTTCGATCTTCACCATGCCGCGGATCAGATAGAAGATCACCAGCACCGCCAGCATGCCGAGGATGGCGATGGCGCCGATCGATCGGCAGGGTGTTCTGGTGGAACGCGCGCCAGTCGCGGCCGGCCGGCTGCTCGATCGTGCAGGCCTTCTGGTCGGGGATCGAGCAACGGCCGGAAATCTGGTTGAGCTGCTGGAGGAGCTGGTCCTCCTTGACCGAGCTCGCGGTCGGATTGACCGAGCTGGGCTGCTGCGCCGATGCCGGTGCCGCCACCGCCACGGTGAATACGATCGCCAGTGCGCCGATGATGATACGAGCGTGTGCAAGCAAGCTTGCCATGCCACGTCCTCCTTTTTTGTGCCCCGCTTAGAGTGGGCGGTGCAGCAGCTTTCCCGCCGCGTCACCGCCCGTCATGACGACCATCAAGTCGCGATGGCTTCCTTGTAGGCGGTCTTCCAGCCCCAGGCGCCGGAGCCGTAGCCGCGCTTGACCACGCGCTCCTTGTAGATCTGGGCGATGATGTCGCCGTCGCCGGCCAGCAGCGACTTGGTCGAGCACATCTCGGCGCACAGCGGCAGCTTGCCCTCGGCCAGGCGGTTGGAGCCGTACTTGTCGTACTCCGCCTTGGAGCCGTCCGCCTCCGGGCCGCCGGCGCAATAGGTGCACTTGTCCATCTTGCCGCGCGAGCCGAAGTTGCCGACCTTGGGATATTGCGGCGCGCCGAACGGACAGGCGTAGAAGCAATAGCCGCAGCCGATGCAGAGGTCCTTGGAGTGCAGCACCACGGCGTCGGCCGTGGTGTAGAAGCAGTTCACCGGGCAGACCGCCGCGCACGGCGCGTCGGTGCAATGCATGCAGGCCATGGAGACCGACCGCTCGCCGGGCTTGCCGTCATTGATGGTGACGACGCGGCGGCGGTTGATGCCCCAGGGCACCTCATGCTCGTTCTTGCAGGCGGTGACGCAAGCGTTGCACTCGATGCAACGATCGGCGTCGCAGAGGAATTTCATACGTGCCATGGTCGTTGCTCCTTATGCCGCTCTGACCTGACAGAGCGTGGCTTTGGGTTCTTGCATTCCGGTCACCGGGTCGAAGCCGTAGGTGGTGATACCGTTGACGCTTTCGCCCAGCACGACCGGATCGGTGCCCTTCGGGTAGTTGCCGCGCTGATCGACGCCCTGGAACCAGCCGGCGAAGTGGAACGGGCACCAGGTGACGCCCTTGCCGACGCGTTCGGTGACCAGCGCCTTCATGCGCGCCTTGGAGCCCTGCTCGGCGCCGGTGACCCAGACCCAGGCGCCGTCCTTGATGCCGCGCTCGGCGGCGTCCGCAGGATTGATCTCGATGAACATGTCCTGCTGCAGCTCGGCGAGCCACTTGTTGGATCGCGTCTCTTCGCCGCCGCCCTCGTATTCGACCAGACGGCCGGAGGTGAGGATCAGCGGGAACTGCTTGGCGATGCCCTTCTCGACCGCCGCCTTCTGCACGTCGAAGCCGACGTTCGGCATGCGGAACTGCACGCCGTTCGGCAGCGTCGGATACTTGGCGACGAGCTCGGGCCTCGGCGTGTAGATCGGCTCGCGGTGCGTCGGGATGGCGTCCGGCAGGCCGAACGCATTGGCGCGCGCCTTGCCGTTGCCGTACGGGATGCAGCCGTGCTCGATCGCAACGCGCTGGATGCCGCCCGACAGGTCGATCGACCAGGACACCGCGTCCGGCGTGGTCGGATTGACCTTGTTGATCACCGCCAGCTCGGCTTCGGTCAGGTCCTTGTCCCAGCCGAGCTTCTTCAGCACGCCGAGGGTGAACTCGGGATAGCCGTCCTTGATCTCGCAATCCTTGGAGTAATAGCCGTTGCCGAGCAGGCTGACCTTGCGCTTGCTGCCGTCCGGCAGCGTCTCCTCGCGCTCCAGGCCGAAGCGCGCGCGGAACGTGCCGCCGCCCTCCTTGACCGAGAGGTTGGTGTTGTAGAGCAGCGGCGTGCCGGGATGCTTGAACTCCGGCGTGCCCCAGCACGGCCAGGGCAGGCCGTAGTAGTCGCCCTTGTTCGGCCCGGTCGTGGCCTTCTGGGTGAGCATGTCGAAGTCTTTCTGATGCGCCATATGCGACTTCAGACGCTCCGGCGACTGGCCGCAGTAGCCGGTCGACCAGCCGCCGCGATTGATCTCGCGGAGCAGGTCCTCGGCCGACGGCACGTTGTTGGTCACCTTGATGTTCTTGAACATCTGGTCGGCGAAGCCGAGCTTCTTGGCGAGGAGATACATCACCTCGTTGTCGTCCTTGGACTCGAAGATCGGCTTGACGATCTGCTCGCCCCATTGGATCGCGCGGTTGGATGAGGTGCGCGAGCCGTCGGTCTCGTAGCTGGTCGCGATCGGCAAGAGGTACGTGTTGTTCTTGCGCTCCGGCGCCAGCGCCGCCCAGGTGGTGGGATGCGGATCGGCGACCACCAGCAGTTCGAGCTTCTCGATGCCCTTCTGGGCCTGCGGCATGCGCGTCACGGTGTTGCCGCCGTGACCGAACACCATCATGGCCTTGATGTTGTCCTTCTGGGACACATCCTTCTTGTCGTACAGCGTCGCGTCGAACCAGCGCGTCGACGGGATGCCGGGCGTGTTCATGGTGTTGGTTTCTTTGCCGTCGGCGCCGGTGATCTTGTCGAACCGGCCGACGAACCAATCGTACGGAACCTCCCAGACCCGCGCCCAATGCCGCCACGCGCCTTCGACCAGGCCGTAGTAGAGCGGCAAGGTCACGATATCGAGGCCGAGGTCGGTCGCGCCCTGCACGTTGGTGTGGCCGCGGAAGATGTTGGCGCCGGTGCCGGACGCGCCGACGTTGCCGGTCGCCAGCAGCGCGATGCAGAACGCCCGCACGTTGGCGGTGCCGACCGTGTGCTGGGTCGCGCCCATGCACCAGATCAGCGTCGCGGGCTTCTCGGTCGCGAACATCTTGGCGACGCGCTCGAGCTGCGCGCCCGGCACGCCGGAGATGCGCTCGACCTCTTCGGGCGTGTACTTTTCGACCTCCTTGCGGATGTCGTCCATGCCGTACACGCGCTGCTCGATGAATTGCTTGTCTTCCCAGCCGTTCTTGAAGATGTGCCAGAGCATCCCGTAGATCACCGGAATGTCGGTGCCGGAGCGGATGCGGACATATTCGGTGGCATGCGCCGCGGTGCGGGTCATGCGCGGGTCGATCACGATCATGTTCGCCCGCTGCATCTCCTTGCCTTCCAGCACGTGCTGCAGCGACACCGGATGCGCCTCCGCGGGATTGCCGCCCATGATGATCATGGTCTTGGAGTTGCGGATGTCGGTGTAGCTGTTGGTCATCGCGCCGTAGCCCCAGGTGTTGGCGACGCCGGCGACCGTGGTGGAATGGCAGATGCGGGCCTGGTGGTCGGAGTTGTTGGTGCCCCAGAACGCCGCGAACTTGCGGTTGAGATAGGAGCCTTCGTTGGTGAACTTGGCCGAGCCGAGCCAGTACACCGAGTCGGCGCCGGACTTGCCGCGGATCTCCATCAGCTTGTCGCCGATCTCGTTGATCGCGATGTCCCAGGAGATGCGCGTCCACTGGCCGTTCACGAGCTTCATCGGATAGCGCAGGCGGCGGTCGCCGTGCACCAGCTCGCGCGTCGCCGCGCCCTTGGCGCAATGCGAGCCGCGGCTGATCGGCGAATCCCAGCCCGGCTCCTGGCCGACCCACACGCCGTTGACCACTTCGGCGATCGACCGTGCAGCCGACCGAGCAATGCGTGCAGATGTTCTTGCGGATGGTGGCGCCGGGCGCCATCGAGCCGGCGGCTTCCGCCTTGCGGACGCTGCCGAGCGGCAGCGCGCCGACGGTCGCCAGCGCGCCGACGGTGAGGCCGGAGCGGCGCAGGAAGGTGCGGCGATCGACGGTGCCGCTCGACTGAGAGGCCAAGGCGGCGGCGAGCGTGCCGCGGCGGGCCTGTTGTTCTGTTCGTCTTGATCAGCACGGGCGCCTCCTCAGCCTGGATACCGGTTCACGCGATAGAACGCCTTCACGTGATCGGTTTCCTTGTAGCGGGCCTTGCGTTTTTCATCGTTGGTTTCCGATGTCGGCTTTGGCGCCGGTGGCAAGCGGCGCCGCGGCGGTGGCGGCTACGCCGGCGCCGGCGCCGAGCGCGCGAAGGAAGTCGCGACGGGCGACCTTGGTCTTGTTTTCGTTGGCTTTCATCGCATTTCCTCCTGTGTACCCATTCGCGCGCCGTCTCACGACGGCAGCGCAAAGGCTTCCGTCTCGATGTCGAAGAACACGCGGCCGAGCGTGCCGACATGACGATAGAGATCGGCCGCCTCGGCGCGCTCGAGATCGGCGAAGAACCGGCCGATCCAGGGCGCCAGATGCTTTTCGAAAATCCGCTGGTCGGTGCCGGCCGGCGCCGGCAGCCGGCCGCTCAGCAGGCCCGACATGATCTCGCATAGCGTCGCGGCGTGATCCTCCGGCTCGCAATTGCCCTCGGCGCGCTCGATGCCGAGCGGCGCCAAGTCGGCGCGCAGCCGCGCCAGCGGACGCTCATGCAGGAAGCCGGTCAGATAGTAGGAGCCATAGGGCAGCAGCTCGCCGCGGCCGAGCCCGATGAACAGGTCGAAGAACTCGCGCTCGACGCGCGCGACATTGGCTTGCCCGGCGGCTTGCGCCGAGCGCGGCATGGGCAACGCCGAGCGGCGTCGCGTCGCCGCGCAGCACCGAAAGCTTGCTCAGGAAAGCCGCGTCCGGCGCGCGAACAAGCAGCGTGGCGAGCAGCGCATATTCCTGTGCGCGCGCCGCCGCGACGTCGTCCGTCATGGTTGGTTCGCTCGTTGAGCCGCCGAACAGATCGGGCCGCAGGATTTTCCGATTAACGCCGGTGACTGCCTCGACAAGAGGCACACGGTCGGCGGGCACTCGCGTCCAGTTCGAAACCGACGGCTGTGAAATGCCGATCTTGCGGGCAAGCTCGCTCACGCCGCCAACGGCGCGGACTGCCTCGTCGAGACCGGCGTCTCGCATCCCGAATCCTCATTCAAATCAAAACAATTCAAGGGTAATAACCCCGTCTGACGGGTCAATAGTCTGAGGCTATGAGGCTTGTTCACTATTTGGGCAATGCTCGGCCGTGGGTGCGGCGAGTCTTGGCTGCCTCGGGTTCATCTTTGGCGTTATTATTTTGCGGTGCAATAATATTGTCGCGCTGCACAATATCATCTTGGGCGCGTCGGCGCGTCGGCTGCCGGTGGTGGCGGCTCCACCGAACCGGCTGTCGGAACGGCTGCGGAGGACGCCCCGGGCGCGTCCGAATCCCGCGTGAGTTGAGCGACTTGGGTTGCTGGCTCGGTCGTGTGCTCAGCGGCCTGCTTCAATTCGCCGAACACCTCGGCGACCATCTTTTTCAGGTCATAACCAGCCGGAATGTCGCCGAAGCCGGGCATCGCCTTCGGATCGGTGAAGTCCCACGCGTTCTCCGCCAGTCCGACAAAATCGCGGATCGCGGGATCGGCCGCCCATGCGCGGCGAAGCGCCGCACGGGTCAATTCCTGCGGCACGCCCGGCGCCAGGAAATCGCGGATGTCGGTGGCAGACGTGATCGACTCGAGCGACGGCAGCTTGCTCAGGTCGAACTCGGGCTTGCGGCGCGGCCTGCTCGGGCGGGTCGGCCTTCGCGACCGAAGGAGGCGTCGGCGTTTCATCGGCGCGTGGCGGTGTCGCCGGCGCATCGGCGGTCTCGCGCGCCGCTTCGGTCTTCTTGCGCGACCAGCGCTCCAAGAATTTTTCACGTTCGAAGAATTTTTCGCGCTCGGTCATTCGTCGTCTCCACGCACGACCGGCGGGCGGCGGCCAAGCGATTCAGGATTGGCGCGGTCGCGCTTGCGCTTGACGAACTCCTGCTCGACATGGTGCTCGGCGACGAACGCCGCCACCGCGTCGCGGATCGGATCGGGCATCGGTACCGGCTCGACGATGCTGTTGCCGGCCTCGGTCATGGCTTCGCCCTCGAACGGATCGGCGGTCACGAGAGTGAGCCCATAGGGCGGCTCGCCGTCGGTCTGCTGCAACACCACCCAGAGCGCCGGCGCGCCCGACGTCAGATTGTCGCGGTAGTGGGCGGTGTCCGTGCGATGCAGGCGGATCGTGGCAGGGCCGGCATAGAACGTCGCGCGCTCGCCCTGGTCGGCGAGCTTGGTCCAGGGCGCGGCGTCGGGCTGCCCTGGCAGCACCGCGGTCGGCCGCCAGAGAAAATCGATCCACTGGCTCTGCGCCTTGACGCGCTCGACGATGACGCCGACCTCGATGGTCGCCTGCGGCGCGCTCATGTCGCGGCCTCCAGATGCCGGATCGGCAGACCGGTGACGAGATTCTGCGGCTTCATGCGCAACACCTTATCCTGGTCCATCGCCAGGATCAGGTAGATCGGCTCGCCCTTCACCTTGTCCACGACCACGCTCGCGTCGCGGAACGTCAATCGGAACAGCCCGACCACGCGGCCGCGCGCCCGCTCGTCCAGCTCTTCGCCCTTCCACAGCGCATCGCCGATCCGCGTGCCGTCGGCGTCGAGGCCGACGTACCAACTGAAATGGGCGTCGCGCATCTCGGTCAGCGGCTCGACCGCCACATCGACCGCCAGCAGATGCTCGACCCAGCGCGCGATCGCTGCGGCCAGCGCCTGCAATCCGCGCCGGCCGGCGGTGAGATCGAGCGCCATGTGGAACCGGTCGCTGTGCTCGAAATAATGCCCGGCGTTGTCGTCGTTCATGACGTCGATCTCGGCCTCGGCCGGGATGCCGAGCATCGAAACCAGCGGCGAGGCCGGCGTGTCGCTCTTGCCGGCGATCACCTCCTCGTCGGCGGCGATCAGCGAGCCTTCGTGCGATGTCATGCGCTGCGGGCGGAAGAACAGCTCGGCCGCGCGCAGTACGTAAGCGTCGTCGCAGCCGTCGAGCGCGTTGCGCAGCATGACGTGCACCAGTTGGTTGAGGAACAGGTGCGGGATCCGGACGCCGCGGCGGATGATGTCGAGATAGGCCGCCTCGATGGAGTGGTGCGCGATCAATTGATCGCGGAACGTCAGCAGCGCCTGCCAGTTCTCGCGCGCGTCGGCGTCGGCGATCACCGCGATCTCGTCAGCCGACACCGGCCGGCGCGGCTCGGTGAGCAGTGCGGCGTGCAGCGTGCGCTCGGCGACGCAAGCCTCCGGCGGCGGAACGAGCTCCGGCCGCGCCAGATAGACCTTGATGAACTCGTCGGTCACCACCAACCCACCGCCCGCGTCGCGGTCGAGCAGATGGTGGCCGCAGGACAGCCAGAAATCCTTGTTCGCGGCGGAAGTCATGATCTACCATCGATTATATCACGGAGTGCAACCATGCCGGCGATGCGGACTGTCTGGACGGTTCTGTTGGCGGTCCTGTTGGCGGCGGGTTTCGACGCCGGTCCATCGTCGGCGGAAACCTATCCGACCAAGCCGATCCGGATCGTGGTGCCGACCTCGCCCGGCGGTATCACCGACACGCTCGCCCGCGCGCTGGCGCAGCGCCTGACCAAATCCTTCGGCCAGCAGGTGATCGTCGAGAACAAGCCGGCCGGCGCGGGCCACCTCGGCATGGACTTCGTCGCCAAGGCCCCGCCCGACGGCTACACGCTGCTGGTGGCGGCCGACGCGTCGTTCGTCGTCAATCAGCATCTCTACAGCAAGCTGTCCTACGATCCGGTCAACGATTTTGTGCCGATCAGCGGTCTCGGCATCAGTCCGCAGGCGTTGCTGCTGCATCCCTCGGTGCCGGCCAACACGTTCAGCGAGCTGGTGGCCTATGCCAAGACCAAGCCGGGCGAGCTCAACTACGGGACCTTCGGCATTGGCACCAGCGGCCATCTCAACATCATTCACCTGGAGAGCGAGACCGGCACCAAGTTCACGCCGGTCCACTACCGCGGCGCGGCGCCCGCCATCACCGATCTGCTCGGCGGCCACATCCAGATGATGATCGTGGCGATCGGGCTGGTGCAGCAGAATTTGCAGGCCGGCAAGCTCAAGGCGCTCGGCATCGGCGCCGGCACGCGGCTGCCGCAATATCCCGACCTGCCGGCGATCGCGGAAAGCGTGCCGGGCTTCCTGGCCGGTTCGTGGTATGGCCTCGCGGCGCCCAAGGGCACGCCGCAGGAGATCGTCGACAAGCTCAGCGCCGAGACCCAGAAGGCGTTCGGCGATCCGGCGTTCCGCGATAAATATCTCGCGCCCGCCGTGACGTTCTCGATCGCCAGCCCGCCGGCGCAGTTCGCCGCGCGCATGGCCGCCGACTCCGCCAAATGGGGCAAGGTCATCAAGGCCGCCGGTATCAAGGTGGAGTGACCTGGAGCAACAAGCTCGGTGTCATCGTCCGCCCCGATCGAGTCGGGGGTAAACTCCGGCGGACGATCCAGTAACCGCAAGCCGTGGTGATTACTGGATGCCCGCTCCCCGCCTGCGCGGGGCAGGCTTCGCGGGCATGACGGCCGGTGAGGCGGGAACGACGTCAGGGCTTCTCAGACTTTTCCTTCTTCGCCATCGCCGCGAGATCGACCTCTTCGCCCGGCTCCTCGTCCTCGCCTTCGACCTCGAGGAACGCAAACGCGCGCAGCGGCTTCGGCCCGTCCTTCGGGCGCAGCGTGCGGAACGTCTCGCGGATTTCGCCATCCTCGTGCGCGCGATGCAGCGCGATCAGCGTGTCGCGCGGGTGGTCGCAGAGCGAGGCGGTGAATTCGAACTCCTCCTCGGCCGCCGCGACCGCGTCCGCGATGCTGGGCGCACCGAACTGTGCGACCAGATGGTTCGCCAGCGTGTCGACCGCGGCCACGCGATCGGCGTCGCTTGCCTCCACCACCTGCACCAAGGTCGACCAGCCGAGCGAGGCAACGCCGAGAAAGCCCGAGCGGAACGCCACCCGCGCCTTGCCTTCGAGCTTGTCGGGATCGCCGTCGGCGAAGATGAAGGTGCCGGTCACCGCCCATTCGCCGGGCTCGGCCGCGCTCTCGAACACGAAGGTGTCGGATGGGTCGAGCCGGATGGTGCGCAGCAGTTTCATGCTTTAGGCCGCTTCACCTGGGCCCCCGCGTCTTGGGATCGAGCCAGCTCGGCACCGCCAGCGCCGGGATCAGCGCGCGGCGCTCGACCTCGGCCTTGCCCACGCGCCGGACCAGCAGGTCGCCGTTGTCGTCGATGTCGCGGCGCACGCCCTTTTCCGGTTCGAGCCGCGACAGATAGCTCTTGGCGACCGCGGAAAATCCGTACTCCTGCCAGGCGTCGATCTGCACCATGAGATGGCGCGCGAAATTGCCGACCAGCTCGCCCGAGCCTGCGTCCTCAAAGCCTTCTTCTTCGAGCGCCGCCGACAGCGGTCGCAACCCGGGCTCGCCCTCGGCCATCGACACGGTGCGGATCATGCCGCCGAACACCAGCCAGGCTGGCGGTTCGTCGTCCGGTCCTTCGGACCAGGCGAATTGCGCGCCGCCGACCAGCCCGAAGTCGACGTAGAGCGCGTCCGGCCAGCCGCACACGATCGGTTTTTCGGGCGGCGCGCGCGCCGCCAGCGCGTCGGCGAGCGCCGCCATGCCGGCGTAGAACGCGCGCCGCGCGCCGCGCAGCGGCTCGTCCGGCTCGAGCACGACCGCAAATTCGGCAAGGTCGAAGCGGCCGACATAGACCAGCGTGCCGGCGCCGAGCTCGGCGGCGTTCGCCTTGGCGTGGGCGAAAGCGTCGCCGACCTCGCGCAGCGTCACCAGGCGGAACGCCGGCGGCAGATCGAGCGCACTGGCAAACGGCGTATTCAGGCGCGTTTCGGACGGCATGCAGCTTCCGATTGGCACTTTTGGCCTGGGATAACTATAACCGAGCCGGTGTCGCGGCGGGCGGGCGATCGCCGTGGCCTTCAAAGCCGGAGCTGAAATGGCGGAAAAGCGCACCATTCTGGTGTGTTCCTGCGAAGACACGATGCCGCTCGACACCGGCGCGATCGAGCGCGGCTGCCGGGGCGCAAAGGTTGCGACCGCTCATCAGCTGTGCCGCGCCGAGCTCGAGCGTTTGCGCGCCGCGACCGCCGGCGGCGGCGCGGTCACCGTCGGCTGCACCCAGGAGGCGCCGCTGTTTGCCGAGGTCGCAGGCGAGCAGGCGATCAGCTTTGCCAATGTGCGCGAGACCGCCGGCTGGTCGGCCGATGCCGCAGCGGCCGGGCCGAAAATGGCGGCGCTGCTGGCGATCGCGGCCGAGCCGATGCCCGAAGTGCCGTTTGTCACGCTGTCGAGCGAGGGCGTGGCGCTGATCTACGGCCGCGACCAGGCCGCGATCGAAGCCGGCACCTTGCTCGCCGACCACCTCGACGTGACCGTGCTGATCAGCAAGCCGCACGATGTTGTGCCGCCCAGGGTGACCGAGTTTCCGGTGGTCACAGGCACCATCAAATCCGCCAAGGGCCATCTCGGGGCGTTCGAGATCGTGGTCGACGATTACGCCCAGCCGGTGCCGTCGTCGCGTGGCGCGCTGGCATTCGGCCCGCCGCGTGATGGCGCGGTGTCGCGCTGCGACCTGGTGCTCGATCTCTCCGGCGGCGCGCCGCTGTTCACGGCCGCGGACCTGCGCGACGGCTATCTGCGCGCCGATCCGGCCGATCCCGCCGCGGTGCTGCGTGCGGTGCTCAAGGCGCGCGATCTGGTCGGCACGTTCGACAAGCCGCGCTACATCACCTTCACCGAGGATCTGTGCGCGCATTCGCGCTCGAGGATCGTCGGCTGCCACCGCTGCCTCGATCTCTGTCCAACCGGCGCGATCACACCCGCCGGCAACCATGTCGCGATCGACGCGCAAGTCTGCGCCGGCTGCGGCCAATGCGCCGCCGTCTGTCCGACCGGCGCCGCCGCCTATGCGCTGCCGCCGGCCGACGCGCTGATGCGCAAGCTGCGGGTGCTGCTGTCGACCTATCGCGAGGCCGGCGGCAGCCATCCCGTGGTGCTGCTGCATGACGAAGACCACGGCACCCCCCTGATCGACGCGCTGGCGCGCCATGGCGACGGCCTGCCGGCGCATGTGCTGCCGCTCGCGGTCAACGAGCTGACGCAGGTCGGCCTGGAATCCATCGCGGCGGCCTTCGCCTATGGTGCGAGCGCGCTGCGCTTGCTGCTGCGGGCGCGGCCGCGCCACGACGTCGAAGGCTTGCGCCGAACCTTGGCGCTGGCCGAGCCGATCCTCGCCGGGCTCGGTTTCGGCGAGGGCCGCGCCGCCACCATCGAGACCGACGATCCGGACGCGCTCGGCGCAGGCGTTGCGCGCGCTTGCCCCGCAGGAGCCGGCGCCGCGGCCGGCGAGCTTTGCGCCGGTCGGCGGCAAGCGCGACGTGATGCTGCTGGCGCTGCGCGAATTGCAGCGCGCGGCGCCCAAGCCCACCGACGTGGTGGCGTTGCCGGCGGGCGCGCCGTTCGGCGCGGTCGAGATCAATGTCGAGGGCTGCACGCTCTGCCTGGCCTGCGTGTCGGCCTGTCCGACCGGGGCGCTTTCGGCCGACAGCGAGCGGCCGATGCTGCGCTTCACCGAGGACGCCTGCGTGCAATGCGGGTTGTGCAAGGCGACCTGTCCGGAGAAGGTCATCAGCCTGACGCCGCAGCTCGACTTCCGCGCCGCCACCGCTTTGCCGCGCGTGCTGAAGGAGGAGGAGCCGTTTGCCTGCGTGCGCTGCGGCAAGCCGTTCGGCGTCAAAAGCACGATCGAGCGCGTCGCAGCCAAGCTCGAAGGCAAGCACTGGATGTTCAAGGGCTCGGCGCAGCGGCTCGACGTCATCAAGATGTGCGAGGACTGCCGCGTCACCGTGGTGGCCGAGCAGGACTTCGACCCCTACGGCAAGCCGCGGCCGCCGGTGCGCACCACCGAGGATTATCTGCGCGAGCGCGAAGACAAGGCGCGCAACAACGAGCCTTGAGCGCGTCGATGAGCGGACCACCGGTCGATCCCAAAGCCTTTCGCGATTTCGAGCGCGCGGTCCATAACAGCAACGCCAACAGCTATCACGACCTGTTTCGCGCGGTGACCGATCGGGCGATTGCGCCGCTGCTTGATGCGGCGGGCGTCGGTCCGGGCATGAGATTTCTGGACGTGGCCGCTGGTCCCGGCGGTCTTGCCGGCGAAGCCGCGCGGCGCGGCGCGCGTGCGACCGGCGTCGATCTTGCGCCGGCGATGGTCGCGCTGGCGAGCAGGCTTCATCCTGGCGTCGAATTCCGCGAGGGGAGCGCAGATCAACTGCCGTTCCAAGATGCGTCATTCGATGCGGTGGCGTGCGCCTTCGGTCTCGGCCATTTCCCGGAGCCGGAACGCGCCGTGGCCGAATTCGCGCGCGTGCTCGCGCCGGGCCGCAAGGTCGCCTTGGCGTGGTGGGATGACTTCTCGCGCAGTCGCATCAACGGGATTTTTTTTGACGCGCTTGCGCGACACGCGGAGCAGACGCCAAACGCCCCGCCGGCCGGACCGCCCATGGATCGCTATTCCGATCGCGACCGCTTTGCGGAATTGCTGCGGTCGGCAGGCCTCGATGCGGTTGGCGTTGCCGGCGTGTCAGGCACCTATCGCCTGCGCGACGCCGACGCGCTGTGGCAGCTCGGGATGGGAAGCTTTGCGCGCGCGTCGTCCATGATCCGCGCCCAGACCGAAGCCGTGCAACGGCAAATCCGGCTGGCGGTGGCCGACATTGCGCGCGCCTACGCGTCGGACGGCGGCCTGGAGGTGCCGGTGGCCTTTCTGGTCGCGTCGGGAACACGACGATAGTTCACACCGCCAATCACATTGGAATTGGTATTATTCTAAAGTATTGAAATTAAAGTGCTTTCCATTGACAGCGCGGCCGCTTTCGGGCGTGGTCGCAGGACGAGCGCGCCCACCGCGGCGCGCCGGGGCGCAACAGTCAAAAACGATCAGGAGCAGGCATGTGTGGACGATGGGTGGCGGGGATCGGGCTCGGGCTGGCGATAACCTTGGCCGGGTCGTCGCCGCTGTTGGCGGACGGCTTCACCAATTGCACCAAGCTTGCCAAGGCGTCATGGAAGCCGGTGAGCGAAGCCGAAGCTGCTGCCAAGGCCGCCGGCTACGAGGTGCGGCGTACGAAAATCGACGGCTCGTGCTATGAGGTCTATGGCGTGAAGGACGGCAAGCTCTACGAGCTGTTCTACAGCCCGGAAGATCTCAGCCTGAAGCACACCAAGGCGAAGTAACGACTGCCGATCTTATCCCAAGCTTCTGACACCGGACCGGCGCGTCCCGACGCGCCGGCGACCGTCGCGGTTTGGGATCTGCCGCTGCGTATCACCCATTGGGCGCTGGCGGTGTCGGTGCTGACGGCGTGGTTCTCCGCCAATGTCTACGACACCCTGCACGAGATCGCCGGTTACACGGTGCTCGGCCTGGTCGCCTTCCGGATCGTGTGGGGCTTTGTCGGCAGCCGGCATTCGCGCTTCCGCTCTTTCGCGCGGCCGCCGTCGGCGGTGCTGCGCTATCTGCGGCAGATTGGGCGGGGCCAGAGCGGCCGCTATCTCGGCCTCAATCCGGCCGGCGCCGCCATGGCGCTTTCACTGCTCGTGCTGCTGGCGATATCGACCATCAGCGGCTGGATGCAGCTCACCGAGCGGTTCTTCGGCGTCGCCTGGGTCGAGTGGCTGCACACCTGGTCGTCCCACCTGGTGCTGGCGCTGGTCGTCGTGCACGTGCTCGGCGTGCTGCTGATGTGCGCCGTGCAGCGCGAGGACTTGGTGCGCGCAATGATCACCGGGCGCAAGCGTGATCGGCGCGAACCGCCGGAGTAGGCTCATGCCCGCCTTGTCCCGAGCACGGTCATCTTGAAGAATGTCGGCGGAGGACGTCGTGGCACCGTCGGCGCTCAAGCGCATCCGCACCAGCGTAATGGAGATCGCCTACGCCGAGCACGGTCCGCCGGACGGTGTGCCGGTGCTGCTGATGCACGGTTGGCCCTACGATCCACGCACCTATGACGAAGTGGCGCCGCGGCTCGCCGCCGCCGGTTGCCGCGCGATCGTGCCTTATCTGCGCGGCTTCGGGCCGACGCGGTTTCTGTCCGACGCTACGCCGCGCTCCGGCCAGCAGGCCGCGCTCGGCAACGATCTTCGCGAATTCATGGATGCGCTCGGCCTGAAAAGCGCAGCGCTGGTCGGCTACGACTGGGGTGGGCGGGCGGCCTGCATCGTGTCGGCGCTCTGGCCGGAGCGGGCGCGCTGTCTCGTGACCGGCAACGGCTACAACATCCAGGATATCGCCAAGGCGGACGTGCCGGCGCCGGCCGAGCAGGAGCACCGCTTCTGGTACCAATATTATTTCCAGACCGAGCGCGGCCGCGCCGGATTGCAAAAGAACCGGCGCGACATCATCAAGTTGCTATGGCGTTTGTGGTCGCCGAACTGGCGATTCGACGATGCTGTCTTCGGCCGTTCGGTCGAGTCCTGGGACAATCCTGATTTTGTCGATGTCACGATCCAGTCGTACCGTCATCGTTACCGCAACGCGCCCGGCGACCCTGCGTTGGAAGCCATCGAGCGCCAGCTCGCGGCCGAGCCGAAGATCGCGGTGCCGACCATCGTTCTGCACGGCGAAGCCAATGGCGTCGTGACCAGCATGTGGCGGGACGGCGAGAACCGTTTCACCGGCCCGGTCGAACGCCGGCTGATCCCGCGGGCCGGCCACAATCTGCCGGCGGAAGTCCCTGACGTGGTGGCAACCGCTGCGCTGGAATTGATCCGCGCTACTTCGTGACCTTCTCCAGGAACTTCACCAGCGCGGCGCGGTCCTCGGCCGAGCCGATCTTCTGCTCCGGCATCTTGGTGCCGGGCGTGTAGGCCATCGGCCCGATCTCGAACAGCTTCGACACGGTCTCGGGCGTCCAGACGATGTCGAGGCCTTTCAGCGCCGGCGAAAAATTGTAGCCCGGCACGGTCGCGATCCGGCGCCCGAAAATGCCGTGCAATGTCGGCCCGGCGCGGGTGCCTTCGTCGGGCGTCAGCGTGTGGCAGGCGACGCAGGCGCGGAACACGGTTGCGCCCGGATCGTCGGCATAGGCCGCAAGCGGATCGTCGGTGCCGCCCATCGCCACCTGGCCGATATGATCGCCGGTTGCGGCGTTCCAGCGGCGGATCATGCGGTCGGTGCCGCCGGTCAGCAGCGTGCGGTTGTCGGGGAAGAACACCGCCGACCACACCGGCAGCCCGGGTCCGACCAGCGTGCGGGCGAGCGTGCGCGCGCCGCGCTCGATGATGGCGACCGAGCCGCGGATGCCGGCGGCCGCCACCAGCGCGCCGTCGGGCGACACCGCGACGGCGATGATCGGCGTGCCCGCGGTCTCGATCTCGCCGCGCAACTCGCCATTCGGCGACAGCAGGAACACGCGGCCGTCGGCGCCGCCGGCGACGATCTCGCCATCGCGCGCGACCGCCACCGAATTGAGCGGCGTCGGCAGGGTCGTGATCGTCGGCGGCGCTCCGTCGAGTTGCCAGATCCGCAGCGTCAGGTCGTAGCCCGCGCTCACCAGCGTCTTGCCGTCCGGCGCGAACGCCACGCCGTTGACGTTCTGCTGATGGCCTTCGAGCACGCGCGGCGCGCCGCCCGCGAGCGGCCAGAGCCGCACCGTGCGGTCCCAGGACGCCGAGGCGAGCGTCGCGCCGTCCGGCGACACCGCGAGCGCGACGATCGGCGCGGTGTGGCCTTCGAACACAGCCATGGGCGTGGCCGAGCCTGGCCGCCAGAGCGCGACGCGGCCGTCCTCGCCACCGGTGACGATGCGGCCGTCCGGCGCGAGCGCCACGGCGTTCACGGCGCTTTCATGAAAGCGCAGCACCTGCACGGCGGCGCCGCGCGTCAGCGACCAGACGATGGCGGAGGAATCGAAACTGCCGGACACTGCAGTGGCGCCGTCGGCCGAGATCGCGAGCGAGCGCACCGGGCCGCCATGGCCGCGCAATTGCGCGTACGCGGAACCCGCGAACAGCAACGCCGCAACCAACGCAATCGTTGTCGTCAGATGAGCGTCGCAATGATGCCGCGAAGTCGGAACGGAGCAAGCGGCGCAAACCCAGGCCTGATCGGAGAAGTTCGTCGCGTCAATCATCGGCTGGCTGCATGCCCAACGCCGCGATGCGCTGCCGCGTTCCCGGGTCGCGCAGCGCCGCCAGGAACGCCCGCACCGCCGGGCGGTCGCGTCGGCTCTCGACCAGCAGAAAGTCGTACTCCTCTGGCGACAGCGGCAGGAATCCAAGCCCGTACATTTTCGCCACCGGCTCGATCGCGATGCCCCAGTCGGCGCGCGCCTGCGCGATCGCGGCGGCGACCGCGTTGTGCGAGCGCGGCTGGTTGGCGTAGCCGGGCGGCCTGCCGCCGTCGAGCAGCTTGTCGATCAGCACCCGGGTGCCGGCGCCGGCATTACGGTTGACCATCAGGCAATTGCCGTCGTCGAGCGCGGCCTTGACCGCGTCAGTGGCGCGCCGCATCTCGAACCGCCCGTCGCCCGGCCGGAACAGCAAGCCCTGCATGCGTTGCCAGCCTTTCACCAAGGTCAGCCCGGGCGACAGCAGGTGCTTGTTGTAGAGGCCGGTGGCCGGATCGACCAGATGCACCGGCGCGACGTCGCATTGTCCGCGCTGCGCGGCGGCGACGCCGCCCTGGCTGCCGACCGCGATTGTGCGCGCGGCGAAGCCGCGCTCGGCCAGCGCGCCGACCACCACGTCGAGCGCGATGTCGTGGCTGCCCATGATGACGACGTCGGGCGCGCGGGCGAACGAGCCGATCAGCGTGACTCGGGCTTGCGTATCGGCGTCGAGCGCGCCGGCCAGCGCATCGATCTCGATGAAGCCGTCGGCTTGCGAGAAGCTGGTCACCGCGCCCGAGCCCTTGGCGGAGGGAAACGCCACCGTGCCGCCTTCGCCGGACACCAGCGACACCAGCACGAACTCCTTGCGCCCCATCTCCGAGGCGATGCGAAGCGGCACCCGCGCCTCGATGGTCTCGACCGCTTCGGGCGGCAGCCCGGCGCGGGCGCGGATCACCGGCGCGACGAAGGCATGGAAGGTGAAAATCGCCGAGGTCGGAAAGCCCGGCAGCACCGCGACCGGCTTGCCGTCAGCGACCGCGAGACAGAGCGGCTTGCCGGGTTTGAGCGCGACGCCATGCACCAGGATGCCGGGCTTGCCGAGCTGCGACACCACGCGATGCGAGAGGTCGCCGGCGCCCTTCGAGGTGCCGCCCGACAGCACCACCATGTCGCATTCGGCGAGCGCCCGGCGCACCGCCTGTTCCAGCGTCGCGGCGTGGTCGGGGAAGGCGCCGAACGGCACCGGCTCGCCGCCGGCTTCGGCCACGGCGGCGGCGATGATCGCGCCGTTGGAATCGTAGACGCCGCCCGGCCGCAGGCCATCGCCGAGCGCGACCAGCTCGTCGCCGGTCGAGAGCACCGCCACCCGCGGCCGCCGCACCACATCGATCTCGGCCAGCCCGCATGCCGCCAGCATGCCGACCTCGCGCGAGCCGATCGGCTGGCCCTTGCGCAGCAGCGTCTCGCCGCGCGCGATGTCGGAGCCGGCATAGGAGATGAACTGTCCCGGTATCGCCGCGCGGCGCAATTCGATGGCTGGGATCGCTTCGATCAGCTCGGTGTGTTCGACCATCACCACCGCGTCGGCGCCGCGCGGCACCACGCCGCCGGTGGCGATGGTGGTGGCGCTGCCGGGCCGCACCTCGAACTTCGGTGCGTGCCCGCAGGCGATCACTTCGGGATTGAGCGCGATTTGCCTGGGCGAGCCCTCGGCCGCACCGGCGGTGTCGGCCGCGCGCAGCGCAAAGCCATCGACATTGGCGCGGTCGAACGGCGGCACATCGATCGGCGCGGCAAGATCGTTCGCCAGCACGCGGCCGAGCGCACCGGCGAGCGGGACGCGTTCGCCGGGCAGCGGCGCAAGATCGAGATTGCGCTCGAAACGCCGGCGCGCCTCCTCGGCCGAGACGACTTCGAGGAATTGCTCCTGCCGCGCGGCTTCGCGCACCGCCGCGAGCAGCTCGCCTTCGCTGCGCGCCGGCTTGGGTTCACGGCTCATGGCCATGGCCGCACCACGACACGCGCGCCCTCGGGATAGCCCTCGCTGTCGGCCGGTACCAGAATCCAGCCCTCGGCACGCGCCAGCGCCTGCATCGACCAGTAGCCGGCCGCGACCGGCTCAACCCGGCCGAGCCTGCGGCGCACCGGGATGACCTCGGCCAAGCCCAGCGGCGAGGCGATCTTGCGACCAAGCTCGGCGGCAAACGGCTGGTCCTCGATCATGCGGAACGCGAGCTTGGCCAGCATGCGGCGGCCGACGGCGAGCCAGCCGGCGAGCGCGGCGTCGATCCGCCCCGGCAGCAGCAGCACCGGCCGGCCGTCGACGAAGCCCAGCGCCGTGGTTTCGCCGGGGGCGATGCCGATGCCGTGAAACGCCAGCTCGCCGATGCGCGAGAGCGTGCGCACGCTGGCATCGTTGCGGCCGCTGCCGGTGCCGCCGATCGCCACCACCGCGTCCGTCGCTGTCGTCCGCCAACGCGGCTTCGAGCGTCAGGCCGTCGGCGACGGCGCGGCCGCTCTCGCTGTCGATCGCGAGCGCGATCAAGGTGGCGGCGCCGCGAATGATGTCGCCCGCGCCGGCGCGTACGACGCGCACGCGCGGCTGGCGCACCGCGACGCGCTCGATGCCGAGCGTCGACAGCAGCGCCACGTCGATCGGACGAAGCGGCGCGCCCGAAAGTCGGATCTTGACGCCGGCCGCGACGTCGGCGTTGGCGGCGAGCACGCCGTCGCCGGGCGCGACCGCGGCCAGCGCCTCGATCCGATCACCGCGCACCTGCACGGCGTCGAGCGTCGCCACCGCGTCGGCGGTGGCGGGCAGGGCTTCGCCGGTGTCGATGCGGGTCGGTGTCGGCGCGAGCGGCGCCGGCGCATAGGACGAGGCATCGTGCGTCGCGTCCGACCGCACCGCATAGCCGTCGCGCAGGGCAAGCGCAGCCTTGGGATGGCCGGCCGTGATCACGACGTCGGCTGCCAGCGTCAGCCCGAGCGCAGCGGACAGCACTTCCTCGCGCGGGGCGACCGGCCCGACCGAGAGATCGAAGCTTGCCAGCACGTCGGCGAGCGGGGTCAGCCGCGCGATCCGCTGGATTTCGGAATCCGCAACCATGAGAGGAACTTGACGCGATATGGCCGAGGTGTCCAGTGTCGGCCGATCACGGCCAAGAGACTGAGCTCATGGCGGAATCCAAGGCCAAGCGACCGGGCGTCAAGGCATCCAAAATCAGGGATGCCAAGGTCAATATGCGTGGGCTGAAGTGCCCGCTGCCGACGCTCAAGACCCGCAAGCTGCTGTCCAAGATGGCGGCCGGCGAGGTGCTGGTGATCGAGTGCACCGACCCGCTGACCACCATTGATATTCCGAACCTGATCCGCGAAACCGGCGACGCCATCGTAAGCTCGGGCAAGAACGGCCGCGTGCTGACGTTCCGGATCAGGAAGAGCTAGAAGGTCGGCGCGTTATTGCTGTCCGACCAGGCCGGCGGCCTCGATCACCGGCTTCCAGCGCGCGGTCTCGGCCGCGATCAGCGCCTTGAATTCCGCCGGGCTCATGTCTTCGTTGGTGAAGCCCTGGGTGCGTAGGGTTTGCTGCACCTGCGGCTGGCTCAAGGCGCGCACCACCTCGCGATTGATTTTCTGCACCAGGTCGCTCGGCAGGCTGGCGGCGCCCGACAACGCGAACCAGGTGTTGGCGGTCATTTCGGGATAGCCGGCCTCCTTGAACGTCGGCAGCTCGGGATAATCCGGCAGGCGCGCGTTCGAGCTCACGACCACGGCCCTGAGCGCGCCGCCCTGGATCAACCCGGCGGACGACGACACGGTCTGCGCCGAGAACACGATATGGCCGCCGGCGAGGTCGGTCAGGCCTTGCGCCGCGCCTTTGTAAGGCACGTGCTCGAATTTGACGTTGACCTTCTGCGCGAACAACTCGGCGACCAGGTGGCCCATGGTGCCGACGCCCGAGGACGAATAGGTCAACGGCTTCGCGCTGTTTCGCGCGTGCGCCACGAATTCGTCCGGCGTTTTGACGCCGAGCGACGGATTGACGCAAAACACCAGCGGGGTGCCGGCAACATAGGCGATGTTGGCGATGTCGTGGTGCGGGTCGAAGCCGAGCTTCGGATTGGCGGTCGGTTGCACGGCGAGCAGCGACACGGTGCTGATGATCAAGGCGTAGGTATCCTGCGGCGCGTCCGCGATTGCCTTCAGAGCGATCTGTCCGCCGGCACCGCCGCGCGCCTCGACGTAGAACGATTGCTTGAACACGGTGGTGAAATGGTCGGCAAGGATGCGCGCCAACGTGTCGGTCGCGCCCGCACCCGGGAACGGGTTGATGATCCGCACCGGCCGCGACGGCCACTCCTGCGCGAACGCGCTCGTCGAAACCAACGCGGCCGCCGCCAGCACTGCGGCGGCCAGCGTGGCGCGCATCCGGTTCATGTGAGTGCTCCAGCCAGCCGACCGCTACCAATTCATCAGTTTCTTGGTCGCCTGTTCGTTCTCCTTCAGGAACTTGACGTAGGCCGCACCCTTGATGATCTCTGGATCGAGCGACAGCGCTTCGGCCTTGGCCTTGTGCTCCGGCGAGCCGATGGTCTTCTCGAGCGCGGCGATCACCGCCGCCTCGACGTCCGCCGGCAATCCAGCCGGCGCCGCAATGCCGCGCGATGTTGACCACACCTCGTTGAAGCCCTGCTCGCGGAAGGTCGGCGCGCTGGGAATGAACTTCGAGCGCTCGGCCGACATCACGCCGAGCGGACGGATCACCCCGGACTTCACGTCCTCGGCGGCCTCGCTGACATTACAGGCATAGACCTCGATGTTGCCGCCGAGCACCTGCATCTTGCCGTCCGGCGTGCCGCGGAAGTGCACCATCTGGAAGCTGGTGCTATTGTTGGCGCCGATGCCGAGCGCGGCGACGTGGTCGTCGGTGCCGTGGCCGCCGCCGTTGAGCGTGATGGTGCCGGGCCGCTTCTTGGCCTCCTCGATCACGTCCTTCACGGTCTTGAATTTGCTGTCTGGCTTGACCGACCACATGTTGGGATCGGTCACATGGTTGATCAGCGGCGTGAAGCTCTCGAGATTCTCCTTGCGCGCGCCGCCCTGTGAGCGATCGAGATAGCCGGCGAATATGTTGGGCACGTTGATGTAGCCGATGGTGTAGCCGTCGGGCTTCGAGGCCGCGAGCGAGCCCCAGCCGATCCAGCCGCCGCCGCCGGCGCGATTCTCGACCGTCACCGGTTTGCCGAGGATCGGTTCGAGGTCTTTGGCGAGCAGGCGTGCCGAGATGTCGCTGCCGCCGCCTGCCGCGTAGGGCACGATGATCAGTACGCCGCGCTCGGGAAATGCGGCGTGGGCCGGTTGCAGCCCGGTCGCGGTCACTGCGGCGGCGCCGGCCGTGGCGCCGAGGAAACTGCGTCTGCTGATGGTCGTCATGTCGCTCCCCTGTCGTCTGTTCGCCGTTGGCGTTGCTCGCCGCCGGTCATGCTGAATGTCCAAACGCTATTTGCCGATCAAGCCCAACTGTTCGAGCACCGGCTTCCAGCGCGCGCTTTCGGCCAGGATATGCTCTCTGAGCTGGTCGATCGACATGATTTCGGCGATCAGCCCGTCCTGGCGCAGCCGCGCCTGCACGTCGGGCTTCGATACGGCGCGGATGATCTCGCGATTCATCTTGTCGGTGATGTCCTTGGGCAAATTCGCGGGACCCGAAATGCTGAACCAGGTGGTGGCCACCACGTCGTAGCCCTGCTCCTTGAAGGTGGGCACGTCGGGGAAGTCCGGGAACCGTTCCTTGCCGGAATGGGCGACCGCGGCGAGCGCACCGCCGCGCACCTGCGAGGCGGTCGAGGACACGGTCTGCGCCGAGAAGACGATGTGGCCCGCGACCAGGTCCATGATGCCCTGTGACGCGCCCTTGTAGGGCACGTGCTCGATCTTGATGCCGGCCACCTTGGCGAACGCTTCCGCCACGAGTTGCCCGGAGCTGCCGACGCCGGACGAGGAATAGGTCAATCCCCGGTCGGTTCTCTTGCCTTGTTCGATGAATTCGGCGAGCGACTTCACGCCGGTCTTGGCGTTGACCGAGATCATGATCGGGGAGCCGGCGACGTAGGCGATGTTGGTCAAGTCGCGCAGCGGATCGTAGCCGAGCTTCGGATTGCTGATCGGCGCCAGCACCAGGTGCGTGATGTTGGTGAGCGCGAAGTTGTAGCCGTCGGGCGGCGAATCGGCGACCGACTTCACGCCGATGGTGCCGGCGGCGCCGGCGCGGGTCTCGACGAAGAACTGCTGCTTGAAGACGCCGCTCAGGTGCTCGGCGACCAGGCGGGTCAGCACGTCGGCGGTGCCGCCGGCGGCGAAGGTGTTGACCATCCGCACCGGCCGTGACGGCCATTCATCTGCCTTCGCGGGCACAGTCACCAACAACGCACCGGTGACGGCAAGCGCTGCGCGCAGATACTGCATGGATTTCTCCTCGATTTTTCCAGCGCCGGCGGGGACTGTAGGTGAATCAAATCCCGCCAAGCAATGGCGCATGAAGGCGCATGGAGGCGTAGACAAGGGCAGGGATATCGGGGATGGTCCAGATCGACCAATCGAACCGTAGCGGCGTATCGCCAATGCCTATTCCCAAAGCATCTCAAGCCCTTGCGCGCTTCACCGTGCTCGACCTGACGCGCGTGCGATCCGGCCCCACCTGCGTCCGCCAGCTCGCCGACTGGGGCGCCAACGTCATCAAGATCGAGATGCCGCCGGACGAGAAGAGCGGCGACGCGCCGGGCGGCCCGCGCGACGGCTCCGACTTCCAGAACCTGCACCGGAACAAGCGCAGCATCACTCTGAACCTCAAGGCCAAGGAAGGCCGCGCGGCGTTCCTCAAGATGGTCAAGAAGGCCGACGTGATTGTCGAGAACTTCCGTCCGGACGTGAAGCGGCGGCTGAAGGTCGATTACAAGGACGTCAAGAAGGTCAACCCGCGCATCGTCTACGGCAGCATCTCCGGCTTCGGCCAGGACGGCCCGTACGAGAACCGGCCGGGCTTCGATCAGATCGCCCAGGGCATGGGCGGCCTGATGTCGATCACCGGCCTGCCCGGGCAGGGGCCGGTGCGCGTCGGCATCCCGGTCGCCGATCTCACCGCCGGATTGTTCTGCGCGCTCGGCATCATGGTGGCGCTGCTCGAGCGCGAGAAATCGAAAAAGGGCCAGCACGTCGATACTTCGCTGCTGCAAGCGCAGATCTTCATGCTCGACTTCCAGGCGGCGCGCTGGCTGATCGCCAACGAGGTGCCCAAGCAGGCCGGCAACGACCATCCGACGTCGATCCCGACCGGCGTGTTCAAGACCACCGACGGCCACATCAACATCGCCACCACCGGCGGCGCGATCTGGCGGCGGTTCTGCCAGGCGCTCGGCGCCGAGGCGATTCATGCAGCGGCCGGAATACCAGGACGCCAAGTCGCGCTCGCAGAACCGCAAGGCGCTCAACGCCGAGATCGACACCTATACGCAGCACAAGAGCAGCGGTGAGTGGATCGACATCATGAACAAGGCCGGCGTGCCGTGCGGTCCGATCTACTCGATCGACCAGGTGTTCGCCGATCCGCAGGTCAAGCATCTCGGCATCGCCCGGAGCGTGAAAAAGAAGGACGGCTCGACCTTGAACGTGGTCGGCCAGCCGGTCGGGCTGTCGCGCACCAAGAGCAGGATCGCCGCGCCGCCGCCGGCGCTTGGCGAGCACACCAACGAGGTGCTGAAGGAGTTCGGCTTCAGCGCCAAGGATATCGCCGCGCTGCGCAAAGCCCGGGCCGTTTGACGGAGCGCCACGCGCGTGGAACCGAAGGAGAAGACGTCATGAACCAGACCGCCGCCGTGATGGCTCCGCCCGCCGGCACCAAGTCCTACGCCGACAACAAAATGCTGTCGCGCAAGGAAGGCCGCGTCGGCTACGTGATCTACAACAATCCGGAAAAGCACAACGCGGTCTCGCTCGACATGTGGCAGGCCGCGGTCGGCATTCTCGACGACTTCCAGAACGACCCGGACATCTGCGTCGTGGTGGTGACCGGCGCCGGCGGCAAGGCGTTCGTGTCGGGCGCCGACATCTCGCGCTTCGAGAAGGAGCGCTCCGACGAGGCCGCGGTGAAGCGCTACAGCGAGGTCGTCGAGAAGAGCTATCGGGCGTTCCACGAGTTCCCCAAGCCGACCATTGCGATGATCCGCGGCTATTGCATCGGCGGCGGCATGGGGCTCGCGACCTGCTGCGACCTGCGCATCTGCACGGAACGCTCGACCTTCGCGGTGCCGGCGGCCAAGCTCGGGCTCGGCTACGGCTACACCGGCCTCAAGCGGCTGGTCGACATCGTCGGGCCGTCGTTCGCCATGGAGATTTTCTACACGGCGCGGCAATTCACCGCCGCCGATGCGCAAGTCATGGGCCTGGTGAACCGGGTGGTGCCCGACGGCGAGCTGGAGAAATACGTCAAGGACTACGCCGACATGATCGCCGGCAACGCGCCGCTGACCATCAAGGCGGTCAAGGTGACGGTCGCCGAGGTCGTGATCGAGGACTCCAAGCGCAACATCGCGCGCAGCCAGGCGCTGGTCGACGCCTGCTTCAAGAGCCGCGACTACGAGGAAGGCCGCAAGGCCTTCATGGAAAAGCGCAAGCCGGTGTTCACCGGCAGCTAAGGTCCGCGGCGTGCAGCGTGACGGCGAGGCCCGCGACGCCAATGCCGCGGCCGACACGTCTCGCGGCCGCCGGCTGGCGACGGCCTTCGGCCTGCCGGTGCTCAGCGTGCTGTTGTGTTTGCTCGTCGCCGAGATCGTCCTGCAATTCATGCCGGTGGCGTCGGGGCTTGGCAGCGTGCCGGTCGATGCCGCGCAGCCGGTATTTCATTTCACGCCCAACCGTCCGTTCGTGTTTTCGCAGGGCTGGGACATGCATCGCGTGCGCCACGGCCGCTCCAACAACCAAGGCTGGATCGACGACCAGGACTACCGGCGCGACGACCCGACGCCGTTGCTGGCGATCGTCGGCGATTCCTACATCGAAGCGCAGATGGTGCCCTACGCCGACACGATGCAGGCCCGGCTCGGCCGCCAGCTCAAAGGCAAGCTGCGGGTCTATGCGTTTGCGGGCTCGGGCGCGCCGCTCAGCCAGTATCTGATCTGGGCCGGCCATGCGGTAAAGGCGTACGGCGCGCGCGGCGTGGTGGTCAACGTGGTCGGCAACGATTTCGACGAGAGCGTCTGCGCGTTAAAGCGGTCGCCGGGGTTCTGGTGCTACGGCGAGGACAGCGACGGTCATTTGCGGCTGCGCCTGATCGAGCACCGGCCGAGCGTCGGCACCGGCTTGATTCGCGCCAGCGCGCTCGCCCGCTATCTGCTGATTAACCTGCAGGTCATGCAGCACGTCTGGCGCATGCAAGGCCTGGTCGACTGGCTGTTCGGTACATCGGCGCATGCGCAATACGCCGGCAACACCGCAGCGCTTGCCGACGAGCGGCGGCTGCTTTTGTCGCGCGCCATGCTCGATGCGTTCTTCCGCGATCTGCCCGAGCGCGTCGGCCTGCCGCGCGAGCGGCTGATGTTCACGCTCGACGGCTTTCGCACCGCGGCCGACGCGCAGGTTGGCCGGGGCAGCTATTTCGATCTGATGCGTCAGGCTTTCCTGGCCAAAGCCCGGGGGCTCGGCTACGAGGTCATCGACCTCGATTCGCTGTTCATGGCCCCGGCGCGGGCCGGGCAGCGTTACGACTATCCGGACGATGCGCACTGGAGCGGCGGCGGCCACGCGGTTGCGGCCGAGGCGGTGGCGTCGTCCCGGATGCTTTCGGGCCTGCTTCAATAAGCGCAAGGCCCGCAGGTGGATTTATCCGGAACGGGCGGTAACATCGGATCGAGCGCGGTGTTCTAACACTCTAAGCGCTCATGGGAGGCGACGTGGCGTCGGTCGAGTTACGCGGGTTGACCAAGAATTACGGGCCGCTCGCGGTCGTCGATAACGTATCACTGACGATCCCGCACGGCAGCCTGGTCTGCCTGCTCGGGCCGTCTGGCTGCGGCAAGACCACGACGCTCCGCCTGATCGCGGGTTTCGTCGAGCCGACCGCCGGCGAAATCCGGGTCGGCGACCGCGTGGTGTCGACGCCCGAGCGCACGCTGCCGCCGGAGCGGCGCAACATGTCGATGATCTTCCAGAGCTATGCGCTGTGGCCGCACATGACGGTGGCCGAGAACATCGTCTATGGCCTGAAAATCCGCAAGGTCGACAGCGCGACCATCAAGAGCAAGCTCGACGCCATCCTCGCCACCACGCGGCTTGCGCCGCTCGCCGGGCGCTATCCGGGCGAGCTTTCGGGCGGGCAGCAGCAGCGCGTTGCGCTGGCGCGCGCGCTGATCGTCGAGCCCGAAACGCTGCTGCTCGACGAGCCGCTGTCCAACCTCGACGCCAACCTGCGCGAGGAGATGCGCTTCGAGGTGCGCCGGCTGCACGACGAGTATCGCTACACCACGGTCTATGTCACCCACGACCAGGTCGAGGCCATGACCACGGCCGACGTGATCTGCGTGATGAACGCCGGCAAGATCGAGCAGTCGGGTTCGCCGCAGGAGATCTACGACCGGCCGCGCTCGGAATTCGTCGCCCGCTTTATCGGCATGAGCAACGTGTTCAAAGGCAAGGCGGTCGATGGCGGCCGGGTCGCGTTCGCCGGCGTGCCGCTGCGCGTCACCGGCGAGCCCGCCAAGGCCGGCGCGGAGACCGCGGTCTCGATCCGCCAGCACCAGATCGAGCTGATGGCGCGGGAACCGGCAGCCAAGGACAACGTGGTGCCGGCCAAGGTCGTGCGGCAAGTCTTTCTCGGATCGAGCCGTGACTATATGGTCGAAGCCGCGGACGGCACCCAGCTTCGCATCGTTACCTCGGCCGGCGACAGCATCGCGCCGGGCGCTTCGGTGTGGCTGCACCTGCCGCCGGAGCGCTGTCGCGCGCTGGCTGGGTGATTCGGACACGGTTGCTGCGCGGTGAGGAAACGAAGATGACGCGGAAAATCTCGCGACGATCGGTTCTGCAAGGCTCGGGCGCGCTGGCGCTCGGCGTTTGGGCGCAGCCGGTTCGGGCAGCGCCGCCACCCGCCGAGACGATCACCCCCGAGCTGATCGCGGCGGCCAGGAAGGAAGGCAAGGTCGTCTGGTACACGTCGATCGATCTGGCGGGGGCGGAACGCATCGCCAAGTCGTTCGAGGCGAGATATCCGGGCGTTCCCGTGCGCGTGGAACGCTCCGGCGCCGAGCGCGTGTTCCAGCGCATCGGCCAGGAATACACCAGCCGCATATTCGCCGTCGACGTGGTCAATTCGTCGGACGCCGCCCATCTCATCGTCTGGAAGAACAACGGCTGGCTCGCGCCCTATGTGCCGGAAGACGTCGCCAAGCACTTCCCGGCCGAGCACCGGGATGCGGACGGCATGTTCGCCAGCGTCCGCGTCACGCTTTGCCCAATCGCCTACAACACCAACCTGGTGAAGGCCGAAGACGCGCCGAAGAGCTACGCCGACCTGCTCGATCCGAAATGGTCCGGCAAGATCGTCAAGGCGCACCCGTCCTATAGCGGTACGATCCTGACCGCGACCTATCAGATCGCGCGCGACATCGGCTGGTCGTTTTTCGAAAAGCTTGCCCAGCAGAAGATCATGCAGGTGCAGTCGGCAACCGATCCGCCCAAGAAGCTCGCGCTCGGCGAGCGCGCAATCATGGCCGACGGCGGCGAATACGTCGCGTTGCAGGGCAAGGAAAAGGGCGACCCCATCGAGATCGTCTATCCGGTCGAGGGCACGCCGCTGATCGTCGGCCCGAACGCGATCTTCAAGAATGCGCCCAACCCGAGCGCTGCGCGGCTGTTGCAGAGCTATATGTTCTCCGCCGAAGGCCAGCAGGTCATGATCGACACCGCCGGCATGCACTCAGTCCACGCGCAGACCAAGGAAAAGCCCGGCCGCAAGTCGCTATCGCAGATCAAGCTCATGAAGGACGACGCGGCCGCGGTCGAGCGCGAGAGCGAGAACATCAAGAAGCGCTATTCGCAGATTTTTAAAGTCTGAGGTGAAGCATGACGAGGCTGATCTCCCGGCGTGATGCGTTGAAAGGCACGGCCGTACTCGCGCTCGGCGTTTCGGCGACGCGGGTGCTGGCGGCCGCGCCGCCGGCTGAGGCGGTCACCCCGGAGCTGATCGCGGCGGCCAAGAAGGAAGGCAAGGTCGTCCATTATACCTCGGTCGATCTGCCGCTCGCCGAGCGGGTCGCCAAGGGCTTCGAGGCGAAATATCCGGGCATCGCCGTCCGTGTCGAGCGCACCGGCGCCGAGCGCGTGTTCACCCGCATCGCGCAGGAGCAGGCGAGCCGCATCTACGCCTGCGACCTCGTGCAGTCCTCCGACGCCGCCCACTTCGTGGTGTGGAAGCGCGACGGTCTGCTCGCGCCCTACGTGCCGGAGGAGGTCGCCCAGCACTATCCGACCGAGCACAAGGACGCCGATGGGCTGTTCGCAAGCTATCGCGTGTTTCTGTGCTGCATCGCCTACAACACCAGCCTGGTGAAGCCTGACGAGGCGCCCAAGAGCTACGCCGACCTGCTCGATCCCAAATGGGTCGGCAAGATCGTCAAGGCGCATCCGGGCTACAGCGGCACCATCCTCACCGCCACCTTTCAGATGCAGCGCGATCTCGGCTGGGGCTTCTTCGAAAAACTCGCCCAGCAAAAGATTATGCAAGTGCAGTCGGCGTCCGATCCGCCCAAGAAGCTTGCGCTTGGCGAGCGTTCGGTGATGGCCGACGGCATCGAATACGGCATTTTCCAATTGAAGGAGAAAAGCCAGCCGGTCGAGCCGGTCTATGCTCGCGAGGGCACGCCACTGATCATCGGACCGAACGGTGTGATGAAAAGCGCGCCGAACCCGAATGCCGCGCGGCTGCTCCAGAGCTACATGCTGTCGGCCGAATGCCAGCAATTCAACGTCGAGGTCGGCGGCTTGCGCTCGGCTCACAAGCTGGTCAAGGACAAGCCGGGACGCAAGCCGATGAGCGAGATCAAGGTCATGAAGGACGACGCCGAGGCGGTGGAGAAGCAGAGCACCGAGCTCAAGGCGCAGTACACCAAGCTGTTCAAGGTGTGACGTTACCCGTGACGGCGGGTGACCCGATAAACATTGAAGGTACCAACTGGAGCAGGGTGCTCCAACCGCCGACGATCGGGGTGACTGATGGCCGCTCCGCTGCGCGGACGCTTCGCGGGCATGACAGCCTCGGCACGGCGATCAGGAACGGAGACTCAATGCAAAAAAACATCACCCGCCGCGACGTTTTGCAGGGCTCGGCCGCGCTCGCGCTCGGCCTGGCATCGACGCGCGTTCTGGCGGCCGCGCCGCCGGCCTCCGCGATCACGCCGGACCTGATTGCGGCAGCGAAGAAAGAGGGCAAGGTCGTCTACTACACGTCGATCGACCTGCCGATGGCCGAGAAGATCGCCAAGGCCTTCGAGGCGAAATTCCCCGGCATCAGCGTGCGGGTCGAGCGCAGCGGCGCCGAGCGCGTGTTCCAGCGCATCGCGCAGGAGTATTCCAGCCGCATCACCGCCGTGGACGTCGTCAACTCGTCGGACGCGGCGCACTTCATCGTCTGGCGGCAGGAGGGGATCCTGGCGCCGCATGTCCCCGAGGACGTGGCCAAGCACTATCCCGCCGAGCACAAGGACGCCGACGGCCTGTTCGCGAGCTTCCGCGTCGGCTTGAGCGTGATCGGCTTCAACACCAGCCTGGTGAAGCCCGAGGAGGCGCCGAAGAGCTTCGCCGATCTGCTCGATCCGAAGTGGAAGGGCAAGATGGTCAAGGCGCACCCGAGCTACAGCGGCACCATCATGACGGCGACCCAGCAGCTCACCCGCGATCTCGGCTGGGAGTATCTCGAGAAGCTCGCCCAGCAGAACGTGATGCAGGTGCAGTCGGCGTCCGATCCGCCGAAGAAGCTCGCGCTCGGCGAGCGGGCGGTGCAGGCCGACGGCAATGAATACAATCTGTTTCAGCTCAAGGAGCAGGGCCGGCCGGTCGAGCCGGTCTATGCCACCGAGGGCACGCCGCTGGTGGTGGGTCCCAACGGCATCTTCAAGAGCGCGCCCAATCCGAACGCGGCCCGGCTGTTCCAGAATTGGTGCTTCAGCGCCGAATGCCAACAGCTCATCATCGACGTCGGCGGGCTGCGCTCGCTGCATCCGCAGGCCAAGGAGCGTCCCGGCCGCAAGCCCTTCAAGGAGATCAAGACCATGAAGGAGGATGCGGCGGCGGTGGAGAAGCAGAGCACCGAGATCAAGACGCGCTATAGCAAGCTGTTCAAGGTTTGACGTGCAAGGCCGCGCTGGATGCCCGCCTTCGCGGGCATGGCAGGCGGAACGAGGGCGAGAAGGAGCATCACCATGGCATCGAAATTCTCCCGTCGCGACCTGCTCAAGGGCTCCTCGGCGCTGATCGCCGGCTCGGTGTTCGCCGAGCCGGTGCGCGCGGCGGCGCCGCCGGCCGAAGCCATCACGCCGGCGCTGATCGAAGCCGCCAAGAAGGAGGGCAAGTGCGCGTTCTACACCGCCATGGACCTGACGCTGGCGGAGCGTCTGGGCAAAGCCTTCGAGGCCAAATACGGCATCGCCGTGCGGGTGGAACGCTCCGGCGCCGAGCGCATCTTCACGCGCATCGCCCAGGAGCACGGCAGCAGGATCTTCGCCGTCGACGTGGTCAACACGTCGGACCAGGCGCATTGCATCGTATGGAAGCGGGACGGCTGGCTCGCCGCCTATCTGCCGGAGGAGGTCGCAAGGCACTACGACAAGAGCTATTACGACGCCGACGGCCTCCACGTGACCACGCGCGTCCTGGTTTGCCCGGTCGCCTACAACACCAAGCTGGTAAAGCCCGAGGAAGTGCCCAAGAGCTACGCCGATCTGCTCGATCCGAAGTGGGCGGGCAAGATGGTCAAGGCTCATCCGGCCTACAGCGGCACGATCATGAACTCGACCTTCCAGATGGCGCGTGACATCGGCTGGGACTATTTCGAGAAGCTCGCCAAGCAGCGCGTCATGCAAGTCCAGTCGGCGACCGACCCGCCGAAAAAGCTCGCGCTCGGCGAGCGCGCCGTCATGTTCGACGGCGCCGGCTATCTCATCATCCAGGCCAAGGAGAAGGGCGATCCGGTCGAAATCGTCTATCCGGTGGAAGGCACGCCGATCGCCACCAGCCCCAGCGCGGTGTTCAAGTCGGCGCCGAATCCGAATTCCGCGCGGCTGTTCCAGAACTGGATGCATTCGCTCGAAGGCCAGCAGATCGTGATTGATTTCGCCCGCCAGTATTCGCCGCACAAGCAGGCCGTGGAAAAGCCCGGCGTCCGCCCGCTCGCCCAGATCAAGCTGATGAAGGAGGACGCCGAGGGCGTCGAGAAGGGCGCCGAGGAGATCAAGCGCCGCTACGCGCAGCTGTTCAAAGTCTGAGAGTCGTTGTGTCGATGGGCATGGAGCTTTCCGCAAGCACGGCGCGCTCCCTCCCCCTGAAAAGGGGAGGGTGGGGGCAGCCATGACCATCGCAGCCACCGAGCAGGCGCCGCCGCGGATCGGCGGCATCGATCTCAGCAAGCCCGTGCTCTACAGCTTCGCGCTGGTGCTGTGCCTGCTGATCGTGCTGCCGATGTCGTGGCTGGTCTATTACGCCTTCACCGACAAGGACGGCGCGCTGACGCTGCGAAATTTCGTCACGCTGGTCAACGATCCGACGTTGCTCGATCCACTGATCACCACCTTCACGCTCGCCTTCAGCACCAGCCTGATCTGCTGCGTCGTCGCGGCACCGATGGGCTGGCTGGTGGCGCGCACCGACATGCCGCTGCGCCGCACGGTGCGTCTGTTGGTGACGGCGTCGTTCGTCACGCCGCCGTTTCTCGGCGCCATCGCCTGGGAGCTGCTCGCCGCGCCGAACAGCGGATTGCTCAATCAAGCTCTACCGCGTGATCACCGGCGTGCCGCGCGAGGAGCATCTGCTCAACATCTACTCGTTTCCCGGGCTGATCTTTGTCATCGCCTGCTACACGTTTCCTTATGTGTTCGTGCTGGTCGCCAACGCGCTCGAGCGCATGCCGGGCGATCTTGAGGACGCCTCCGCGATCCTCGGCGGCCGCACCTGGGATACCGCGCGGCGCATCACCGTTCCGCTGGTGCTGCCGGCGATCCTGGCCGGCGCGCTGGTAGCCTTCTTGCAGGCCATGACGTTGTTCGGCTCGCCCGCGATTCTCGCGCTGCCGGCGGGCTTTCACACCATGACCACCAAGATCTGGAGCCTGTTCCAGTATCCGCCCAAGCCGGAGCTCGCGGCGGCGGCATCGCTGCCGCTCCTGGTGCTGACTGTGATCCTGCTGCGCGCCGAGCACATGATCCTCGGCCGACGCTCCTATGCCGTGCTCGGCGGCAAGAACAGCGACCCGCGCATCATCCGGCTCGGCTGGCTGAAATGGCTGGCGCTGGGATTCTGCTTCATCGTTCTGCTCAATCCGGTATTCCTGCCCTACGGCGCGCTGTTCAACGCCGCGTTCTCCAAGGTCGCCTCGCAGGTGATCTGGTTCGACAATTTCACGCTGCACAACATCGACTTCGTGTTCAACGAACTGTCGGCGACCAATCTCGCGCTCTACAACACCTTCGTGCTCGGCATCACCACCGCGACGCTCGGCACCATCCTGGCCGTGGTGATCGCCTATCTCACCACCCGCGAGGCCGTGACCGGCCATCGCGCGCTCGGCTTTCTCGCCACTGCGCCGGTCGCCATTCCAGGCATCGTGCTGGGCGTCGGCCTGTTCCTGAGCTACACGCGGCCGCCGTTCGTGCTCTACGGCACGCTCTGGATTCTGCTGGCGGCGTTCCTGACGCTGAGCCTGCCCGCCGCCTACCAGCAGATGCAGTCGGCGTTCCGCGCCATCCATCCGGAGCTGGAGGACGCCAGCCGCATCCTCGGCGCGACTCGGCTGCGGGCGCTGCGGGAGATCACCGCGCCGCTGTTGCGAACCTCGGTGATCGCCACCTGGTGCTTCGTGTTCGTCGGCACGATCCGCGAGCTGTCGGCCGCCATCATGCTGTTCACCTCAGAGACCAAGGTGATCTCGGTGCTGATCTTCGATCTCAACGAGAGCGGCGATCTGGCGGCGATCTCGGTGCTCGGCATCATCATGCTGGTGGTCACCTTCGGCATTGTCGCGCTCGCCAACCGCCTGCGGCTTGGCGGCGGCAGCATCCGGCTCAGGGATAACTGAGCTTCTTTTGCGGCGCGCCGTGCTAGGACATCGTCGATGAGTGCCGATCTTCCCGACATCGCGGTGGCCGAGCAACTGGCCGAGCGGATCGCCGAAACCAACGCCCGCGGACTGCCGGCGGCGATGCGGGCGCGTTGCGAGGAGACGCTGATCGACGTCGTCGGCCTCTGCATCGCGGCGCGCCACGAGGATTACGTCCGCAGCGCGCTCAAGGCTTGCGACGACGACGGCCCGTGCACCGCGATCGGTCACGCCCGCACGCTCGGCGCGGCCGGCGCGGCCCTGGTCAACGGTACGGCGGCGCACGGCGAGGATTTCGACGACACCTTCGAGGGCGGGCCGGTGCACGCCGGCGCGGTCATCGTACCGGCGGTGATGGCGGCCTGCGAGCGCCACGGCGGCTCCGGTGCCGATGCGCTGGCCGGCATGGCGGTCGGCATCGAGGTGATGTGCCGGCTCGGCCTGGTGGCGCCGAAGATGGTGCACAAGGCCGGCTTCCACCCGACCGCGGTGTTCGGCGCCATGGGCGCCGCGGCGGCGGTCGGCCGGGCGCTGCGCCTGAACGCCAGGCAGATCGGTCGATGCCTTCGGCATCGCCGGCTCGATGGCCTCCGGCATCATCGAATATCTCGCCGAAGGGACCTCCACCAAGCGCATGCACGCCGGCTGGGCGGCGCAATCGGGCCTGCGCGCCGCGTTGCTGGCGCGCGCGGGCTTCTCCGGCCCGCGCACCGTGTTCGAAGGCGTGCACGGCTTTTTCCACGGCTTTGCCAACACGCTGCCCCATGACTTCAGCGCGCTGACCGGCGACTTCGGCTCGCACTGGGTGGCGCGGGCCCTGGCGTTCAAGCTCTACCCGTGCGGGACCATGACCCATCCCTACATCGACTGCGCGCGGCGGCTCGGCGCGAAACTCAAGGCCGACGACGTGGTCGAGATGGTCTGCGATGTCGGCGAGGGCACGGTGCACCGCTTGTGGGAGCCGCTCGCCGCCAAGCAGGCGCCGAACAACGGCTATGCCGGCAAGTTCTCGACGCCCTATTGCATCGCCACAGGCTTCGTGCGCGGCAATGTCGGGCTCGCCGACTTCACCGACGCCGCGGTGCAGGAGCCGGCGGTGGTCGCGCTCGCCGGCAAGGTCGGCTACCGGATCGACCCGGACAATCCCTACCCGAAAAACTTCACCGGCCACATTCGCGCGACGCTGCGCGGCGGCCGCGTGGTCGAGGAGCGCCAGCCGCATATGCGCGGCGGCGCGCACGAGCCGCTCACCCGCAAGGACATCGAGACCAAGTTCCTGCTCAACGCGCGTCACGGCGGCTATGATGACGCCCGCGCGCAGGCGGCGCTGAGGGCCGCCGCCGGCGTGTTCGGCGGACGGATCGATTTGTCCGCGCTACGCGGCTAACCTCGGCTGTCATCGTCCGCGAATGCGGACGATCCAGTGCACACAACCCGGCGAGGGCAGGCGTTCTAGGGCGTGTACTCATAAGCGCGATGTCCGCTATTGGGCGCCAGCTCAACCGGTCACCGCGAAATGACGCTAAGTGCCAGAGGCAGACATCGGCGTCATCGGCAAGATTTGCAAGCACGTCAGGCTGTTGTTTTAGGTCGCATTGGCACCCGGCATGATGACCTGGAATTCCATGCCCTGAGGCGTGTTTGGGAATGCCGTCAGCGAACCGCCGTGCGCCTCGATGATCGTCTTGCAGATCGCAAGCCCCATTCCCATACCGCCGGGTTTGGTCGTGAAGAAGGGCTCAAACATTCTTTCAGCCACCTTCGGGTCGACCCTGGGACCGGAATCGACAACCCTCATCAGGAGAGAGCCGTCGGAACGCACTTCGGTTCTGAGCAGCAAGATGCGTGCCCCATGCCCGGAATGGCTCGTGGCTTCCACTGCGTTCATGACCAAATTCAAAATGACTTGTTGCAACTGAATCGGATCGCCCATCACCAACGGCGGCGGATGGTTGGTCAAATTCACGTCGAGCACGATGTTGTTCGACTTGATCGACCCTGCCGTGATCACCGTGACTTGTTGGATAAGATCGTTGAAATTAATTTTTGTCCGTTTGGGCGGCTCGTTCCTGAACATCGCTCGAATGCTTGTGATGACGTCACCGGCGTGATGTCCCGCGCTGACGACATTCTGCAGCGCATTGCGAGCTTGGTCGACTTCGGGTGACGGTTCCTTCAACCGCTTGAGCCAATTGAGGCTTGCAGCTCCGGACGCCGCAATGGCAGTCAATGGCTGCCGAAGTTCGTGAGCGATCGAGGCTGATAACTCGCCAGCGGTGGCAAACCGGTTCATCCGCGCCAACTCGTGTGTTAGTTCCAGTGATCCGGCTTCGGCTACCTGACGACGCCGATGCTCGTACATGAGCCAGGTGATCAGCCCGGCCTGCAGTAGAGTTGCCGCAATGAACGCGAGGATGTACGCGCGGTATTGGTCCCATACCGTTGGATTGCGAAAATGAATTTCGCTTCCCGGCGGCAGCTTGCTCTCGCTGATGCCCCAACGCTGCATTTCTATCCAGTTGTACTTCGCCGCTGAAAATCCTCTGACCGGGAACTTGATGTCACTCGGCTTTTCACCCTGGAGGATACGAATGGCGGCTGCGACCGCCCGCTCGCTCGTGTAAGGGACGGAGTGCATCGGTCCGCCGACAATTTCCCGGCCGAAGAAGGCATCCTGATAAGAAAAAATCGGCGCGTTGGCCACCGCATGAAGCCGTTTCAGGGCCGTGTCGCCTTCGTGCACGACCCCGACCGCGTCGATCGACATCAATTCAAAGAAGATTGCCGACCGCGGCGGAAGCGCAGCGGCGTCTTTCAGAATGTCTTCGAAGGATAATTCGTTGTACCACCTGAAGGTCATTCGATGTTCGAAGGCGTTTGCATCTCGCCGTATCTCGCCGTCCCAAAATTGCTCAACGGCGGACTTCCCGTTCACCACGGCCAGCGTCTTAGTGTCCGGCAGCGCGCGCAGGATGCTCTCGAAGAACGCTGGAAAGTCGTGCGCATAGGTCGCCACGACGTCATTCTCGGTCAGATCGGAGTACCGAATGCGACGCTGTTCCAGCGCTGTAAACACGAAGGGCGTGACGGGAAACAACTGCTGACGCCGCCGCTGGACAAAGTCGACGGCCGGAGCGCCGAGCGTTATGATCAGGTCAAGCGGTTGCCTGGCGTAGAGCGCGCGCAGGTACTCGACGAACACAATCTCTGCGGTCTGATCGCGGTCGCGCCCCGATACGAGCGAATGGTCGCTGATGTCCAGCGGTACCGGCGCTTGGCGGCGCAGTTCGTCGCGAATGGCTTTGGCGTATGCGCTCCAGGGCCCAAATTGCGGGCCCAATGAATGAAGCAGCATTACTCGCTTGGGCTCAATCGCCAACGCGGCCGAACTTGCAAATGGCGTTGCAAGAGAAGCTGCCGATACAGCAAGTATGAATAGGACGACAGGGAGCGCCAAACGACGCTGCCGCCGCGGCGGCTTTATTGCCACTGAAAACTTGAACTCGCCGAATTCGGCACGTTCGGTCAAAGCTAGCCCCGAGGTGGCCCGCTCTGTAAGGCTATCCGATATGACCGATCACCGGCTAGGGATGTCCAGTCACCGCTTTGAAACCAATACTCCGCGCCTCGATCCGCTTATACCCGCGCAAGTGGGAATCCTGCTCTATCGGCTAGCCGGCAATTCGAATTGGAAGATCGAGCCACTGGAGGCGACGGCCGAGCCTGTGATCAATCTCAAGGCCGCCAGGGCGCTCCGGCTCACCGTGCCGCCCGCGCGGCTCGCCCGCCCCGGCGAAGTGATCGAATAGCCCGCCGCGATGTCTGCAACGATTTGGAGGCTTACGGCACGTGAGTGCCACGGATGTGGGCGCTGTTAAGGCTCCCACGATTCAGAGGAGCTCCCCATGCAATCAGTCACGACAATCGGTCTGGACATCGCCAAGTCGGTCTTCCAAGTCCACGGGGTTGATGCTGCCGGCCAGGTGATCATCCGCCGCCAGTTGAAGCGTCGTTACATGCTGGCATTCTTTCAGAAGCTACCGACGTGCTGGTCGGCATTGAAGCTTGCGCGTGTCGCATCATTGGTCACGTGAGCTGCATGCACTTGGTCACAGCGTGCGGCTGATGCCACCGGCCTACGTGAAGCCCTAGTCAAACGACAGAAGAACGATGCCACTGATGCAGAGGCGATCTGCGAGGCAGTCACCAGGGCCAACATGCGGTTCGTGCCAACCAAGAAGACGGAGCAGCAGAGCGGTCTGGTGCTCCACCGCACGCGCCATCTGTTCATCCGCCAGCAGACTTCGGTGATCAATGCGATCCGGGCTCATCTTGCCGAGTTCGGGATCGTGCACCGGTCGGGCGCCAAGGTGTAGAGGAACTGCTCAATGTCGTTGCCAATCCTGACGATAAGCGCGTTCCTGAGATCGTTCGTGCGTGCTCTGCGGCGCTCGGTAGCTCAACTGCGCGGATCAAGGAGCAGGTTCTGGAGTTCGATCGGATGATCACGGCGTGGCACCGATGCAGTGAGACGAGCAAGCGGCTGGATGATTGTCCTGGCGTCGGCCCAGCGCTGGCACTGCTGTGGTCGCTACGTTGCGGACCCAAAGGCTTTCCGATCAGGCCGCAACTTCTCGGCCTGGATTGGGCTCGTACCGAAACAGCACTCGAGCGGGGGCAAGAACAGGCTCGGCAGTATCAGCAAACAAGGAGACCGCTATCTGCGCGGCCTGTTTGTGGCCGGCGCACTCGCGGTCATCCGTTACGCCAAGATCCACGGCACCAAGCATCGGCCTTGGCTAACCGCGTTGCTGGCGCGGCGGCCGACCAAGGTCGCCGCGATCGCGCTCGCCAACAAGATCGCCCGCATGGTCTGGGCGATGATGGCCAAGGGCGAACGCTACAAGGAACCGTCGCGCTGGCGGCGTAAACGAGATCGCGCCGGGCGTCCGGCGTGATGTGAAGGTTGGGAGGGCGAACAGCACGTAATGCAGAGCCGGTCGATCCGGCGATCAGGACAACCCACTAGTGCCATCGCATCGTTTGAATGCGAGCTGTTGACCGGGACCTGATCCGCGGAGGGCATTATGGCCAGCGGTCATGTGAACCGCACCTAAAGGCCGAACACATGGCTGCACCGACCAATGCTGCTTACGTGAAGAAAGCTCTTGCCAACCCGGAGCCGTCCACACATGGCACTTAGCCGACATCGATTGATTGCCCGCTAATGTCCTCTATTTCGGGGTAAGCCGACATGGCGGATTTTTAGAGTACACGCCCTAATCCGCGAATATGGTGTGTACTGGATGCTCGCCCGCGCGGGCATGACAGGTGGAGAGTGAGGCTGGGCAATGGCTGAGAAGGAACTGCAAGGCCGCGTCGCGGTCATCACCGGCGCGGGGCGCAGCATCGGCCGCGCCATGGCGCTGGAGCTGGCCAAGGGCGGCGCCGCCGTCGTGATCAATGTGCGCTCCAACAAGGCCGAGGCCGATGCGGTGGTGAAGGAGATCGAGGCGGCCGGCGGCCGCGCCCTGGCCGCGATCGCCGACGTCACCGACGCGGCCGCGGTCGAGCGCATGGCCAAGGCCGCGCTCGAAAAATTCGGCCGCATCGACTATCTCGTCAACAACGCGGCCGTCCGCCAGGAGAAAACCATCGAGCACATGACGTTCGAGGACTGGCGGCGCATCACCGGCATCATCCTCGACGGCGCGTTCCATTGCGTGAAGGCCTGCCTCGCGGCAATCAAGCAAAGCGACGCCGGCTCGATCGTCAACGTCGGCGGGCTGACCGGCGCGATGGGCTCGCCCGACCGCATCCATGTGGTCACCGCCAAGGCCGGCCTCGCGGGCTTCACCCGCGGGCTCGCGATGGAGCTCGCGCCCAACAAGATCACCGTCAACACGCTGGTCCCCGCCATGCTGGCGCGGCCCGACCGGCCCGACGAGATACCGTCGCACCCGCTCTACCGGCCGATCCTCGGCCGCGCCGCCTGGCCGACCGATTTCGCGCCGCTGACGCGCTTCCTGCTCGGCCCCGGCGCGCGCTACATCACCGGCCAGATCATCAACGTCAACGGCGGCACCCATTTCGGCGTCTAGCCATCTGTCCAAGCGGCTGCTTGCTTATGAAATTTCACCCCACCCCGCCTGCGTTCGCTACGCTCCGCAGGCGACCCTCCCCCTCCAGGGGAGGGTGACGGAGTGCGCTTCGCCGCTGAGGCATAGGACCAACATGTCCCCAAAAATCGCAGTGCTCGGCACCGGCGCCAACGGCAGCTGCATCGCCGCCAACCTGATCGACGCCGGCCGCGACGTGGCGCTGATCGATCAATGGCCCGCCCATGTCGAGGCGATGCGCCGGGACGGGCTGCGTATCGCCATCCGGGACGGCGAGCCGCATCGCGTTGCGGTGCGCGCGCATCATCTCTGCGACATCGCGACCTTCACCGAGCCGTTCGACATCGTGCTGCTGGCGCTGAAGGCCTACGACACGCGCTGGGCCTGCGAACTGATCAAGCCGCACCTTGCGGCCGACGGCATGCTGATCGGCATGCAGAACGCCATGGTGGCGGACCAGATCGTCGACGTGGTCGGCGCCGAGCGCACCATCGGCTGCGTCGTCGAATTGTCGTCGGAGATGTTCACGCCCGGCCTGGTGCGCCGCAACACCGAGCCGGCGCGCACCTGGATCGGGCTGGGCTCGCTCGGCGGCGGCACCGAGCGACGGCTGCCCGAGATGCAGGCGCTGCTGAGCCCGGTCGGCAAGGTCGAGATCAAGCCCAACATCCTGGCGGCGAAGTGGATGAAGCTCGTGGTCAACGCCATGTGCCTGGGTCCGTTCGCCATGGTCGGCCTGCCGCTGATCGACGCGATGAAGGTTGCCGGCATGCGCGAGCTGATCATCGAGATCGGCGAGGAGGCGATGCGCGTCGGCCACGACCTCGGCCATCCGGTCGAGCCGATCTTCGGCCTGACGCAAGCCGAGCTCGCCGGCTCCAACCGACCGGCCGAGAAGCTGTTCGACACGCTCGCCGCCCACGTCGGGCCGGGCCGGAGCCGCAACACCGTGCTGCAGGACCTGCTGAAGGGCCGCTTGAGCGAGGTCGACATGATCAACGGCCTGGTGGTCGAGGAGAGCGAGCGCCGCGGTTACGCGGCGCCGGCCAACGCTCGCGTGCTCGAGGTCGTCCGGCAGATCGAGGCAGGCGTGCTCAAGCCCGACGTGGTCAACATGGCCAAGGCGATGAAGTGAATTGGCAATGAACCGATTGCCATACAGGCGACGCCCTTTGAAGCCTCGGGCGTAGCGACGATCCTGCAATGATCACACGCCCGCTCCCGACCTGGATCGTCGCCATCCTGGTCATCGTCGTTTTGCAGACCGTCACGGCCACGCTCGGCCGCCTGGTGCCGGTCGCGGCGCCCGCGTTCATGGCGGAGTTCGGCTGGGACGAGAGCTTCGTCGGCTATCTCGCGGCGGCAAGCGTCATCGGCTCGCTGTTCGTGCTGACCGCCGGCATCGGCCTGTTGCATCGCATGGGCGGCGTCTGCGCTCTGCAGGTGAGCCTGCTGCTCGGCGCGCTCTGCCTGATGCTGTACATCGTGCCGTCGGTGTGGGTCGCGCTGCTCGCGAGCGTGCTGATCGGGCTCTCCAACGGCACCGCCAATCCGGCCGGCAGCGAGGTGCTGCAACGCTTTACGCCGCCGGCGCATCGCAACTTCGTATTCTCCATCAAGCAGGCTGGCGTGCCGCTCGGCGGCGTGATCGCGGGCCTCGGCGTGCCGGCGCTGATCGAGGCCGTCGGCTGGCGCATGGCGCTGGTGATTGCCGGTGCCGCCGCGTTCGCGGTCACCGCGCTGACTGCACCGTTCCGCTCGCGCATCGATCCGCCGCGCGACCCGATGGTGGCCACGCGGCTGGTGAGTTTCCATCCGACCCACATCCTGGTGCCGCTGCGCTCGCTGTCGCGCGCGCCGGGGCTGTGGCGGGTGTCCTGGGTCGGCTGTCTGCTGGCGTTTCCGCAGGCGGTCTGGGTGACGTTCGCGGCGATCTATCTGGTGGTGGCGCTCGGCCTGTCGCTCAGCGTGGCCGGCCTGGTCTATGCGGTGATGCAGGCCACCAGCGTGCTCGGCCGGATCGTGATGGGCTGGTTCGCCGACCACGTCGCCTCCAGCACCACGACGCTGGCGCTGGCGTCGGTCGCCTCGGCGCTGTCGACCATCGCATTCGGCCTGGTCCGGCCGGATTGGCCGTTATGGGCGCTGGCGCTGCTCGCCGCGGTCGCCGGCATCGCGGTGTCGGGCTGGAACGGCGTTCAGATCGCCGAGGTGGCGCGGCGCTCGCCGCCCGCGTTGGTCGGTGAGACCGCGGCCGGCTCGGTGATCCTGGTCTATGCCAGCAACATGATGGGGCCGGTGTTCTTTGCCGCCTTCGTTGCGGCCACCGGCCGTTTCGACCTTGCCTTCATGATCTCCGGCGCGCTGACGCTTTTATGCCTGCCGCTGCTGCATGGGATCGACCGCGCACCGGAAACCACGCAAAATCGGGAGTGAGCCGACCTCACGACCCGGCGCGAACTGTCCCAGTCCATCTGCACGAACCATCCCACGGAGCGACAATGCGAACCATCACCCTTGAAGAACATTTCATCAGCCCGGGCTTCCTCACCGGTCCAGGCCGGGAGTTCAGCGAACGGCTGCGCAATTCGGGGCCTCGTGGCGCCAGGATCTACGAGCAGCTTCAGGATATCGGCGACAAGCGCATTGCTGAAATGGATGCTGCCGGCATCGACATGCAGGTGCTGTCGCTTAATGCGCCCGGCGTCGAGCAGGCAGAGGTGGCGGAGCAGATATCGATCGCCCGCGAATCGAACGATTTTCTGGCCGAAGCGGTGAAGAAGCATCCCAAGCGTTTCGCTGGCCTTTGTTCCTTGCCGGTCGCGGCGCCGGACAAAGCGGCCGAAGAACTGGAGCGCCGGGTTCGCCAGCAGGGCTTCAAGGGCACGCTGATCAATGGCCACACCCGCGGCCGTTATCTGGACGACAAGTTCTTCTGGCCGATCCTGGAGCGTGCCGCAGCCCTCAACGTGCCGATCTATCTGCACCCGACGGTGTCGCCGAAGGCGGTGGTCGAGGCGTTGTATGGCGGGTTCTCGCCAACCGTGACCGGCGTACTCGCGGCGGCCGGCTGGGGTTGGCATATCGAAACCGCCGTTCACGTCATCCGCATGATCCTGGGCGGGGTGTTCGACCGCTATCCAAAGCTGCAAATCGTCATCGGCCACCTCGGCGAGGGGATTCCGTTCATGCTGCCGCGGCTCAACAAGAACTTGCCGACGGAGATGACCAAGCTCGAGCGTCCGCTCGGTCGCTACCTCCGTGAAAACGTTCATTATACGTTTGGCGGTTTCAACTTTCCGGCGACGTTCCTCAACCTGCTGCTCGAGGTCGGCGTCGGACGGATCATGTTCTCGGTCGATCATCCCTATGGTTCGATGGCGGAGGCGCGCGCATTCCTGCAGCAACTCCCGGTCAGCGAGGCCGATCGGGAGCGTATTGCGCACGGCAATGCGGAGCAGCTTTACGGGTTGTAGCAAGGGAACGGCGGCGGCACGGGTGGCCGCGCTCGGCCGGAAGTGCTTAAATCGCCGCAACCAGGACCACCACACACAGCGAGGATGTCATGTACAGCGAGCTCGGTCTCTATATCGACGGCGCGTGGAACAAGAACGGCGGCGGCAAGGGCGAGGACGTCATCAACCCGGCGACCGAGAAGCCGCTGGCGCGGCTGCCGCATGCCAGCAAGGCCGAGCTCGACACGGCGCTGGAGTCCGCCAAGAAGGGCTTCGCGACCTGGAAGAACACCTCGGCCTACGACCGCTCCAAGATCCTGCGCAAGGCCGCCGATCTGATGCGCGAGCGCCACGACGCGATCTCCAAGATCATGGTGCTGGAGCAGGGCAAGGTCTACGTCGAGGCGCGCGCCGAGGTCATGACCTCGGCCGACATCATCGACTGGTACGCCGAGGAAGGCCGCCGCTCCTATGGCCGCATCGTGCCGGGCCGCGCCAAGAACACCCGCCAGCTCGTGATCCAGGAGCCGGTCGGCGTGGTGGCGGCGTTCACGCCCTGGAACTTCCCGGTGCTGACCCCCGCCCGCAAGATCGGCGGCGCGCTCGCGGCCGGCTGCTCGCTGATCCTCAAGGCCTCCGAGGAGACGCCCGGCGCCTGCGTCGAGGTGGTCAAATGCTTTGCCGACGCGGGATTGCCCGCGGGCGTGCTCAACCTGGTGTTCGGCGTGCCGGCTGAGGTGTCCGAGCACCTGCTCGCCAAGGACGCGGTGAAGAAGATTTCGTTCACCGGCTCGATCCCGGTCGGCAAGCACCTCGCGGCGCTCGCCGCCAAGGGCATGAAGCGCACCACCATGGAGCTCGGCGGGCATTCGCCGGTGGTGGTGTTCGGCGACGCCGACCCGGAGAAGGCCGCCGACACGATCGCGGCGTTCAAGTACCGCAACGCCGGCCAGGTCTGCATCTCGCCGACGCGGTTCTACGTGCAGGAGGACGTCTACAAGAAGTTCCTCAACCGCTTCACCGAATACGCCAAGGCCATCAAGGTCGGCGACGGCCTGGAGAAGGGCATCACCATGGGACCGATGGCGAACTCGCGCCGCATCGACGCCATGGACAGCTTCGTCGCCGACGCCAAGAGCCGCGGCGGCAAGATTGCCACCGGCGGCGCGCGGCGCGGCAACCAGGGCTATTTCTATGAACCGACGGTGATCACCGACGTGCCGGACGACAGCAAGGTGATGACCCAGGAGCCGTTCGGCCCGCTCGCTCCGGTGGTCACGTTCAAGACCTTCGACGAGGTGGTCGAGCGCGCCAACTCGCTGGAGTTCGGCCTCGCCGCCTATGCATTCACGTCATCGACCGCGACCGCTGCCGCGATCGGCGACGCCATCGAGAGCGGCATGGTCGGCATCAACTCGATCGCGGTGTCGACGCCGGAGACGCCGTTCGGCGGCGTCAAGGAAAGCGGCCACGGCAGCGAGGGCGGCATCGAGGGCCTCGGCGCCTATCTCAACACCAAGTTCATCTCGCAGGGTTGAACGCGAAGCCAAAATCCGCCTCATCCTGAGGAGACCGCGCAGCGGACGCGGCCCATGCTTCGAGACGCGCACGTCGTGCGCTCCTCAGCTTGAGGCCGAGAAAGATTGCCATTGGTGAAATCTGGAGCACTGCTCGAATGTCAGAACTGGTGACCGTCTGCCCGACCTCGGAGGTGCCCGAGAATTCGGTGAAGAGCTTCGAGGTCGGCACCAACGTGATCGCCGTCTACAACGTCGGCGGCACGTTCTACGCCACCGACAACGAGTGCACGCACGGCGCGGCGAGCCTCGCCGACGGCATCCTGGAGGATGACGTGATCGAGTGCTCGCTGCATTTCGGCGCCTTCAACGTCAAGACCGGCGAGGCGGTGCAGGCGCCGTGTTTCACGGCGCTGCGGACCTACAAGGTGGTCGTGGAGAACGGCGAGGTCCGCGTCGATCTCGACAAGACCGCGGCGGATTAGGGCAGAGTTGTTTCAGATTGAACGGAGTTCGCTTCGACGTAAGGTAACTTTGCTTTAGCGCGTCGGCCGTAAATTGCGCATGGCGCTGGTTACCACCGTGACCATGATGATGAGCCAGACGCCGTCGATCGCAAACGGCAGCTTCAATTTCCGGGTCAGCAATTCGCCGCCGATGCAAACGAAGATCTGGACCAGCGCCATGGTCCGGAGCGGGCGAATAAAGTTGTCGCCTCTGCTTTGCAGCAACAGGAAGGCAACGATGGTCCCGGCAACGATCACGAGATGAACCGGGTTGCCGGCGGCGATCAGGGGCGTGCCGCTCGAAGTCTCGAGCAGGCCAAGCAGGCCCACCACAAAGCCCCCAAAATAGCTCGCAAGCAGCGGCGGCCACACCGTCATAAAGTCGACGCCGCTCACCCGAACCTGCGGCTTCGTCGCGACGCCGGGATCGCGCGGGGTCGCCGTGCCATGCCAGGCGTTGTCCGCCATCACGATCAGCGCAATCGCCACCGCCAGAAATACCATGACGACGGCAAGCGTGTTGGCGCTGACGACGCCCTGCCGCACGGCTTCGTAGGCCGTCGCGACCTGGGCCGGCAGGTTGATCAGCGCTGGCGTGATCAGCAGCACCCAGAACCCGCCGCCGATGCCATGACGCGTGATCCGGTCGGCGAACCAGCCCAACAGCGCGGTCGCTGCCACCAGAGTTAGCATGATCGGAATGGTCCAGCCGGGCGCGTCGATCAGCCCACGAATCTCGTAGAGGGCGCCCACCAGGCCGGTGGCCTGAAATGCTGCCAGCAACAGCGCGGCAAGAACGATCCAACCATGCAGCCGCCTGGCATGGCCGGGGTCGGACGCTTCCCAACGCGCCAGCGATGGGAAAATCAGCTTCACAAACTCGAAGATGATCAGGGCCGAGAAAAACGGAGTAACGCCGAGCGCAAAGATCGAAAGCTGCTCCATCGACAGCGGCAGACCGTACGAGCGCGCAAAGATGCTGACGTCGACGCCGGGCATGGGGACCTGGCATCCGAAGCGGTACGCGAGCAGCAGGCCGGCGGTGACAAGCAGACGGTGGCTCACCGAAAGCTGCACCCGCGGAGCTGAAAGGTCGATTGCCATGGCAAGTCCCGCAAATTCAGCGCGGTTGCGGAGGAGATTTCGCCCTTGTCTTGGTCGTCTGCAAAGACCTGCGGGTTCAAATATCCGACGGCGAGAATAGGAATGCGGCTACTGGGTCATCTCCTGACACGCCTTCCACACCTTCTCGGGCGTGGCCGGCATCTGGAGCTTGGCGCCGGAGCCCGGGATGGCGTCGGAGAACGCATTCATCACCGCTGCGATCGCCGCCGTGGTGCCGGCCTCGCCCGCGCCCTTGACGCCGAGTGGATTGGTGGTCGCCGGCACCGCGTGGGTGTCGTCCCTGAACATCGGCAGGTCCTCGGCCCGCGGCATGGCGTAGTCCATGAACGAGGCGGTGACGAGCTGGCCGTTGCCGGCGTCGAACACGGTCTGCTCCATCATCGCCTGGCCGATGCCCATCGCGACCGAGCCATGCACCTGGCCCGAGACCACGGTGTGGTCGAGGATGTTGCCGCTGTCGTCCATCGCCGAATAGGAGGCGAGCGTGGAGCGGCCGGTTTGCGGGTCGATCTCCACCTCGGCGATGTGGCAGCCGTTGGGGAAGGTCAGCGGCGTCTCGGTGACGACCTTGGTGTCGAGGTCTTCGGGCATCTCGCCCTTTTTCTTCATTTCCTTGGCGCGCGCCGCGGCGTCGAACAGCGACAGCCGGCGGTCGGTGCCGACCACGTTGAACGCGCCGTTCTTGTACTCGATGTCGCCTTCGCCGGCCTCGAGCGCGGCGGCGGCGACCTTCTTGCCCTTGGCCAGCATGGCCTCCAGCGTCTTCACCATGGCGTGGCCCGCGGTCATCGCGGTGCGCGAGCCGACCGAAGCGTAGCCCGCGACCTCGTGGGCGCTGTCGCCGTGGGCGTGGCCGACCTGCTCGGCCTTGATGCCGAGCCGCTCCGCTACCAAGCGCGGAAAGATCGTGGCGTGGCTCTGGCCGGTCGACTGTACGTTCATGGTGAACATCAGCCGGTCGCCGCCGGGGAACGACACCAGCGTGCCTTCGATCGGCGAGCCGCCGGAGTGCTCCAGCACGAAGCAGATGCCGAGACCGCGCAATAGGCCTTTCTTTTTGGATTCGCGCTTGCGTGCCTTGAAGCCGTCGTAGTCGGCGAGCGCCAGGCCTTTGTCGACGACCGTGGCGAAATCGCCGCTGTCGTAGGTCGTGCCGATCGCGGTCTTGTAGGGCATGGCCTTGCGCGAGATCAGGTTGCGCTTGCGCAGCCGCACCGGATCGATGCCGGTGACGCGCGCGGCCTCGTCAACCACGCGCTCCAGGCAATAACTCGCCTCCGGCCGGCCGGCGCCGCGATAGGGCGCGGTCGGCGTGGTGTGGGTGAACAGGCACTTGGCCTGCGCGTCGATCAGCTTGATGTCGTACATGCCGGGCAGGCAGCGCATCATGTTGGTGGTCTGGATGTTGGCGCCGACCGCGCCGATGTAGGCGCCCATGCTGCCGAGATGGCGGATGCGCAGCGCCAGGAACTTGCCCTTGTCGTCGATCGCCAGCTCGACGTCCGAATAGGCATCGCGGGCGTGGTTGTCGCTGACGAATGATTCGTTGCGGCCCGACATCCAGTGCACCGGCCGGCCGATTTTTCGGGCGGCGACCAGCATGGCGACGTATTCGGGGTAGGGGCCGGTCTTGAGCCCGAACGCGCCGCCGACATCCTCGGTGGTGACGCGGATCTTGGCGGGCGGGATGCCCATCACGCCGGCCATCGAGTCGCGCATGGCCCGCGCGCCCTGCGAGCAGACCCGCAGCAGATAACTGTCGCTCGCCGGGTCGTAGCTCGCGGTCGCGCCGCGCGGCTCCATCGAGGCAACGTTGATGCGCTGATGCACCAGCGAGACGCGCGCCACATGGGCGGCGGACTTGATCGCGGCGTCGACCTTCGCCGCCATCTCGTCGGGATTGGCGGCGAGTCCCGGCCAGTCGACCGCGACATTGCCGGGCGCCTCCGGCCAGACCTGCGGCGCGTCGGGCTTGGCCGCCGCGCGCAGATCGGTCACCGCATCGAGCGGCGCGTAGTCGACCTCGACCGCCTCGGCGCCGTCCTGCGCGGCCGCATAGGTCTCGGCGAGCACCATGGCGACCGGCTCGCCGACATGCCGCACCCGCTCGCCGGCCAGCGCCGGACGGAACGGCATGACCAGTTTGGCGCCGCCGCGGCCCGGCAACGGCGGATGTTGCGACAGGTTGCCGACGTTGGCGGCCTTGGTATCGGCCGCCGTGATGACGGCGACCACGCCCTTGATCGCCAGCGCAGCCGTGCCGTCGATCGACTTGACGTCGGCGCAGGCGTGCGGCGAGCGCACGAAGCAGGCAAAGGTCTGGCGGGGTAGCGGCGCGTCGGCCATGTAGCGGCCGGTGCCGCGCAGCAGATAATCGTCTTCGACGCGCCTGGTCGGGCTGTGGCTGGTCTTGCTGTCCATGTCGGCTAGGGCTTTCGCGGGATGGCGGGTAAGCTGAAGGTGAACCTTAGGAATAACGGTCGAAATCCGATCCTGCAATGACCCACCGAAACCTCGATTTGTACGCGCCGCGGCGATCAGACCGTCACCGTCGTCCTGAGGCGCTCGGCCGACAGCCAAGCCTCGAAGCGGCCGGCACCTCGGGATAGCGGCGATGGCGCAGAGCCCAGCTCACGCGATCAAGCCGATCGGTCTCGGCGTCGCCGGTCTCGGCATGGCGGGGGCCGTGATGGTGCACGCCGCCGTCCACCATCCCGACTTTGTGTTGAAGGCCGCGGCCGATCCGCACCAGGCGCCGCGCGAGGCCTTCGCCCGCGACCACAACGCGCGCGGTTATTCCGACATCGCCTCGCTGGTCGCCGATCCGGCGGTCGACGTGGTTTATGTCGCGACGCCGCACCAGTTCCACGCCCGCCACGCGGTGCTGGCGGCCGAGCACGGCAAGCACGTCATCCTGGAAAAGCCGATGGCGCTGACGCTCGCCGACTGCGATGCCATCATCGCCGCGGTCGAGCGCGCCAAGGTCCATCTCATCGTCGGCCACACCCACGCCTTCGATCCGGCGGTGCGGCTGATGCGCGAGGTGCTCGCGCGTGGCGAGCTCGGCCGGCTCGGCATGATCCTCAGCTTCAACTACACCAACTTTTTATATCGGCCGCGCCGGCCCGAGGAGCTCGACACCGACCAGGGCGGCGGCATTCTGTTCAACCAGGTGCCGCACCAGATCGACACCGCGCGGCTGCTGGCCGGCGGCTTGGCGCGCAGCGTGCGGGCGCAAGCGAGCGTGCTCGACCCGACGCGGCCGACCGAGGGCAGCGCGGCCGCGCTTATCCAGTTCGAGGGCGGGGCCGTGGCCTCGCTGGTCTACAGCGGCTACGACCATTTCGATTCCGACGAATGGCATTTCGGCATTTCCGAGCGCGGCACGCCGAAGGCCCTGGCGCATGGCGCCGCCCGGCGGGCGCTGGCGGAGACCCGCGACGAGGCGCGGATGCGGACCGAGAGCTTTGCCTATGGCGCCGCAGCCGGCAGCGCCTCGCCGCACCAGCCGCACTTCGGCATCACCATCGTGACCTGCGCCCAGGGCGACATGCGCGCCTCGGCCGACGGCGTCATGGTCTATGGCCGCGACGGCAAGCGCGAAATTCCGCTCGCGACCGACGAGACTCTGCCTGGCCGGCGCGAGGTGCTGGACGACATGCGCGTGGCGATCCGATCCGGCCACGCGCCGCTGCACGACGGCCGCTGGGGCAAGGCCACGGTTGAGGTCGCGCTCGCGATCCTGCGCTCGGCACGCGAGGGCCGCGAGATCCAGCTCGAGCATCAGGTCGCGGTGCCGGCCGGCTCCTAGAGCATGATCCCGAAAAGTGGGAACCGGTTTTCGGAAAAGATCATGCTCAACAAACTCGATCAGATGCCGGCGCGGAACCGCGTCATCACCACGATGATCGCGATCTGCATCGTGCCCTGCGCCGCCACGGCGTAGAAATAGTAGTTCATCCAAGTGGCGATGCGCTTGAGATCGGGCTCAGGCTTCTGCAATTCGAGGCAGACCCAGACGTTCACCGGCGTGAGGAAGCCCAGCCCGAGGATGGTCATCAGCGTGACCAGGATCAGCGCCGCCGCAACCCAGCCGAACGAAGGCCACGGCAGCGCGGCGTAGCCGAGATGGACGGCCAGGTACCAGCCGGTGGTTCCGCCGATGATCGATACCGCGGGCATCAGGAACAGCGTCTTCGGCGTCAACTGCGTGACGATGCGGCGCCGGACCGAGAGATCGAGCCGCCGCAGGATCGGGCCCAGCACGAAACCCATGTACAGGTCGACGCCGGTCCACAGCAGGCTGGACAGCACGTGGACGAAATTCAGCAGCCAGAGATTGTCGATCGCGATGACGGCGACCATCGCCAGCAGCGCGACGATCGCCCAAGCGCAATAGTCCCAGCGAACCAGGCTTGCGGGCGTGGCAACGGCGGCCGCGGTCATGATGGCGCTGTCCTCTTTCGCTGCCGGGGTGGCGCAGTGGACGAACCGGCGGGATAGATATAGATGAAAACCACGATCCTTGCCGCTCGCGCGGCCCCTCCGACGGAGGTCGATATGACCGATCATCGCAACGGGAACGGCCAAGGGAACGGTAATGACCGGCTGGTGGTCGAGGACCTGCAGAACCTGACGTTCTCGGTCAACCGCAAGGTGTTCGTCGCGCCGGAAATCCTCGAGGACGAGCAGCGCGCGATCTTCGACAAGTGCTGGATCTACGTCGGCCACGCCTCGGAGATCAAAAATCCGGGCGACTTCCGCACCCGTCACGTCGCCGGCCGGCCGGTGATCTTTTGCCGCGACCGGGCGGGCACGGTGCGGGCGCTGTTCAACGTTTGCCGCCACCGCGGCGCTCTGGTCTGCCGCGAGCGCGAGGGCAACGCGCGGCAGTTCCAGTGCATCTATCACGGCTGGACGTACAACACCGACGGCTCGATCAAAGGCATTCCCGGCGATGAGGCCTATCCGCCGGGCTTCGACAAGCAGGGCAAGGGCCTCACGCCGGTGCCGCGGCTCGAGCACTACAAGGATTTCTACTTCGCGAGCCTCGATCCCGACGCGGTCGATCTCGCCACCTATCTCGCCGGCGCCAAGGACTACATCGACCTGGTGGTCGACCAGTCACCGTCCGGCCGCATGGAGATCATCTCCGGCGTGCAGGAATACGACATCAAGGCGAACTGGAAGCTCCTGGTCGAGAACAGCGTCGACGACTACCACCTCGTCACCACGCACTCGACCTGGCTGAACTACATGCGCAACTCCGGCGTCAACGTCACGCCAGCCAAGGGCCACATGCTGCCGACCAAGGGCTTCGGCAAGGATCTCGGCAACGGCCATCTCACCACCGACAACCCGAACTACCGCGGCCGGCCGGTGGCGCGCTGGATTTCGGTCTATGGCGAGGAGGCCAAGGCCGACATCGAGGCGATCCGCAACGAACTGGTCGAGCGGCTCGGCGAGGCGCGGGCGGCGCGCGTCGCCGACACCAACCGCAATCTCTGCATCTTCCCCAATCTGGTGATCAATGACGGCTCGTCGGTGACGGTGCGTTACTTCACGCCGGTCGCGCCCGACCTGATGCATGTCAGCGCCTGGGCGCTCGGCCCGGTCGAGGAGACCGAGGCGCAACGCGCGCGCCGGCTGCACGCGTTCCTTACGTTCTACGGCCCGGGCGGCTTTGCCACTCCGGACGACGTCGCGGCGCTTGAGCTCGCGCAGAAAGGCTACGCGGCCTGGCGCGAGGTGCCCTGGACCGATCTGTCGCGCGGCATGGGCAACAGCCAGGAGCAGCTTGCCACCGACGAGGGCCATCTCCGGGTGTTCTGGCGGAAGTGGAGCGAACTGGTGGAGCGGCGCGCATGAACAAGCCGCTCGATCCGGCGGCCACCGTGACGCGCGCCGAGGTGGAGGATTTCCTCTATCACGAGGCCGACCTGCTGGATTCCTGGCGGCTCGACGACTGGCTCGGCTTGCTCACCGATGACGCCAGCTACTACATCCCGCCGAACGACAAGCCCGACGGCGATCACCGCTTCACGCTGTTCACCGTCGCCGACGACATCGTGCGGCTGCGCGAGCGCATCATCCGGCTGAAGGACCCGAACTGCCACGCCGAATATCCGCCGTCGCACACCCGCCGGCTGATCAGCAACGTGCGCATCACCGGCAGCGAGGGCGACCTGATCCTGGTCGCCGCCAACTTCGCGATCTTCCGCCACCGCCGCAACGAGCCCGCGCCGCGCCAGTTCATCGGCCGCTACCGCTACAAGCTCAAGCGCACAAACTCCGGGCTGAAAATCCACGAGCGCCGCGCCATCCTGGATGCGGAGGAGCTCGGGGCCATGGGGGCGGTGAGCTTCCTGCTCTAACTGGGCCACGTCATGCCCGGCCTTGTGCCGGGCATCCACGACTTGCTTTACTGGGTCGAGCTGCAATCAAGAAAGACGTGGATGGCCGGGACATAGGCGAGCGAAGCGACGCCGTCCTTCGGACGGCTGTGCCCGGCCATGACGTTTCAAAGGACCGAACATGCCAAATCCGCTCGCGATCGACGCCCACGCCCACATCTGCACCGAGGAGACCATGCAGCTCCTCAACAAGGAGACGCCGAAGGTCGCGTCCAGCCTGAAGGAATACGAGAAGGACGTGTTCGAGTGGAGCGTCGCCGGCGTGCCGTATCGCCCGTTGCCGCGCGGCGGCTTCGACATCGAGCAGCGGCTGAAGGACATGAAGGCGTCCGACGTCGACATGCAGGTGCTGTCGAACACCCCGCAAACGTTTCTCTACAACCAGGATGCCGGCATGACGACCGCGGCGTCGATCGTGCAGAACGACCAGATCGCCAAGCACGTCAAGGATCATCCGCGCAGCTTCTACGGCATTGCCACGCTGCCGATGCAGGCGCCGAAGGCCGCTGCCGACGAGCTCGAGCGCTCGATCGGCAAGCTCGGCCTCAAAGGCATGCAGATCGGCTCCAACATCAACGGCAAGAATCTCGACGATTCCGAATTCGAGCCGGTGTGGGCGGTGGCGAACGCGCATAACGCGTTCTGCATGGTGCATCCCAACAACGTCGCCGGCATCGACCGGATGAAGAGCTATTACCTCAACAACCTGATCGGCAACCCGCTCGACACCACCATCGCCGCGGCCTGCCTGGTGTTCGGCGGGGTGATCGAGCGCTATCCCAACATCCGCTTCTTCATGGTGCACGGCGGCGGCTTCACGCCCTACCAGGCCGGCCGCTGGCAGCACGGCTGGCACGTGCGGCCGGAGCCGAAGAAGAACCTGAAGAAGCCGCCGGCCGAAACCATCCGCACGCTCTATTGGGACACCATCCTGCACGCCAAGCCGCAGCTCGAGTTCCTGGTGCAGGAGTTCGGCGCAGCCCACGTCATCCTGGGCAGCGACTACCCTTACGACATGGGCACGTTCGAATGCGCCCGCCAGGTCAAGGCGCTGTCGTGCGGCGAGATCGACAAGGTGACGATCCTCAACGGCCTGGTGCAGAAGCTGCTCGCCGGGGTGAAGTGAAATTCCGCCCGGCAAAAAGCATATTTGCTTTGCATTGAAACAAACTCCGTTCGCTCCCGCGGAAGCGGGAGCCCAGGACTTGGCCAAGCGCTGGGTCCCCGCTTCCGCGGGGACGAGCGGGCGATTCAATCTAAATCAGCTCCGCCCTACCGCGCTTCGTAGGCGGTTCGCACGCGCGCCACGACGTCGGCCGGTGTCTTGGCCATGTTCGCGAGCATCTCGGCGATCTGCTCGCCGGTGACCGGATCGATCTCGATCTTCAGCCTGTCGGCTTCGGCCAGGAATTCGTTGTCCTTCAGCGTGGCATCGAACGCGCGCCGGATCGCCTGGACGCGCTCCGCCGGCACGTTCGGCGGCATGAAGAACGGGCGGCCGAATTCGAGCCGGGCCAGCGCCAGGTCGAGCGCCTGCTTCTGCTCGGTGGTCTTCGCAAGCTCGGTGATCAGCGGCACGTCGGGCAGTTCGGGATGCTTGCGCGCGCCCCAGGCCACCAGGATGCGGATCTGCTTGTCGACATACTGCTGGTAATTGATCGCCTTCACGGTGGACCAGTTGGCCAGCGTGCCGTGGACCTCGCCGCGCTCCATGGCGAGATTGATCTTCGGCGTCGCCTCGTAGCCGGTGATGACCTTGAACTTCAGGTCGAACAGCGCCTTGCCCAGCATCGGATAGTCGTACTGGGTCGAGCCCGGCGCCTGGGCGCCGACGATCATCTCCTGGGTCTTGAGATCATCGAGCTTCTGCATCGGCGCGGTGTGCCAGACGTACATGGTCTGGGTTTCGCGATTGGTGCTGCCGACCCAGTTCATCTTGGTGGCGTCGAAGCGCACGCCGTTGGGCTGCAGCAGCGGCGCGGTCGGCAGTCCGTTGAACGAGGCGCCGATCACGGTGCCGTCGAACGGACCCGCCGTGTACATCTGGTTGGTCATGGTCAGCGAGCCCGCGCCCGGCTGGTTCTGCACGATCACTTGCGGGTTGCCTGGGATGTGTTTCGGCAGATGCCGCGCCAGCACGCGGGCGTTGATGTCGTAGCCCGATCCGACGCCGACCCCGACCACGAGGCGCACCACCTTGCCCTTGTAAAAGGCGGCAGGATCGTCTTGCGCCAACGTTGAGGTAACCGTGCCAAGGATGATGCTGAATGCGACAAGCGTCTTTTTCATGCGGCAGCTCCGGCTATCGCTCTAGCTTGGCCGACGTGACTGCGCGGAGCAATGGTGGACTGGTTTGAGCATGATGCGTCATCGCAAAAATTTGCGGGTTTAATGCTCGATTTGCCGTGGGCGTCATGTCCGATTGGTCTTGGACCTCGATTTGATCGCATAGACGACGCCGAATGCCAGAGCACCCACAGTCACGACGTTCGCCAGAGCGCCGTAACCATAGCCCTCCGCCACCAGCCCCAAAACAACCAGGCCGATTACGCCGAGAACTATGCCGACGACCTTCCACGGGCTTGGTCGCCCCATGTACGACTGGTAGGCGCAGAAGGTTGCGAGCCCCAATATCGGAAAGAAGAACACAAGATCGACGCGAATGTTGCAGTCCGCATCGCACAGGACGCCGGTCGCCACCAGACGCTCGTAGACAGCGTAGAGCAACCACAGGATGGCCGCCACGATCACGGCCAGACGCGGTCGTTGCGCTCCCGCCACCAGGAGGATCACGGCCATCATTACGGCGGCGATCGCGAATGCGTTCATCGTGCTTCTCCCAATTACCCCTTCGGTCCATATCGTCCATTGAGTGGAAGCAATGTGGCCGCCGAACGATACGCTAGCATGGCATGCGCATTCGCTTCTGCTACACCGCATATGTCGCTTATTGGCACTTAACGCAGATGCCATTGGCACTGACGAATGTCTGCTTTCGGGGGCAAAGCGGACACGGATCAAAAGCTTGGAAATGTCGGCTTTTGACCCGAAGCGGACATGCAACGAAGCCCCGCTTATTTCGATTGTGAGCATTATTAAACAGTCGCAGCTCCGGCTGGGACACGACAAGATACCGCGACAACTTAGTCTCGCGGAACTTCATTGCTCTGCTACGACAAACTGCGCGAGCCGGTATAGAAGCTCTATTTTCGCGAGGGCACTGCAATGCGAGGGGCTTTTGTGTCGCGGGAGGACGGTCCGAACAATGCGGCGATCGCTGATCTGAACCAGCGGTGCCCTTGATCCTTGTCTACGCGCGCATGCCAAAATTGACTGATCTCGATGCGTGGGAGTTCGATCGGCGTCTTCAAGATCGCCAAGTTCAAATCGGCCGCGAGATACTCGGCAAGCTTTGCCGGCATGCTGCCGACGGCTTCGGTGCAACTGGCAACAAACGCGGCGGCAACGAAACTAGGAACCTTTACCTTCACGCGGTCAGGTCCAACCTCGGACGTGAGGGCTCGTTCGAGCAATTGATGCGCCGCATGTCCAGTCTGCGATGAGGTCACGACAATGTGGCGTTCGTGCAAAAAGCCCTCCTTTTCCGACAAACGCGAAAGACGTGGATGGTCTTTCCGAACCACGCTGACATAGTTGTCGAAATACAGGCGCTGGCGCTTCATCGTCGGGGACGCGCGCGGAAAAGCTCCGACGGCGACATCGGCTTCGCCAGCTTCGAGCCTCGCTTCGAATTGACGAGCATCGAGTGGAATGGCTTTGAGGCGAAGTCCCCGTCCGGCGGTTTCAAGATGACTGATCAGCGCAGGCACGATCCGGATCATGCCGACTTCTGTAACCATTACCGAGAATTCTCTGATCGAGGACTGCGGACCAAACGCCGATGTCGACCAACGCATGGCATCCGACACGGTGAGTAGCGTCTTCAACGGTCCAGTCAGTTCCAGAGCTCTTGGAGTTGGGCGCATGATAGGACCAACACGAACAAAAAGCGGATCACCAAAATGCTTACGTAACTTCGCCAGGATCTTGCTTACGGATGATTGCGATGTCTCGAGGATCTCCGCGGTGCGGGTCAGACTGCCGCGCTCCAGGAGCAGCGTCAGAACCCGGAGATGCCGCAAGTTGATATCTTCCTCGTGCATGGACTTGATACCCGGCCGTGCAACCAAACCAGCAGCAAATATTCGTTCAGCTTATCAAAATTCCAATATCGAATGATGTCAATTCGACTTCCGGTATGGCGGGTGTGGGGCTGCATTCGTAGGATTTGAACACCTGATGGCTGCACAGTCACCCGAGGTTCGCGGCGCATTGCTCGTCGGTAGCATGCCGTTGACCGACGCGGCGGCCGTCTTCAAATTTGCGGCCGAGCATCTCGGCCGCCACCTCAAGCGCATGCCGGACGGCGAGACGGGCAAGCGCATTAACTGGACACAATGGCAGCTTGACGTATTCAATGCAGTCGAGGCGTTGACATCGGTAATGTTCGATGCCGGATATCTTCGCCGGCCGAAGTTCAGGCTCAAGCCCGGAGAGACCGCGGATGATGTCGTCTTCCCGCCGCTCGGCTATGCAAATGCCGCCAAGGACTCGTATCAAGTCTTTCGCGCGTTGAAGGAAGCGGGCGAGATCCCAGCAGGCGTCAAGTTTCAGGTTTGCCTGCCAACACCTATCGCCCCCACCGTCATTTTCGTTTTCCCCGAAAACCAGCGCGCGATCGAACCGCGCTACGAAGCCGCGATGCTTGCCGAGCTCAAAGACATTATCGCACATATCCCCGCGAGCGACCTCGCCATTCAATGGGATACGGCGATCGAGTTCGCAATTCTCGAAGGCATCTTGCCGCACGCGTTGGACGATCCGGAGCGCGATCTCATTGCTCGGCTCGTTCGCCTTGGCAATAGCGTGCCGGTCGGTGTCGAGCTCGGCTTCCATCTCTGTTACGGCGACAGCGGAGGCCGACATTTCAAGGAGCCGGATGATGCATCAAAGCTCGCTACGGTGGCAAACGGGATAACCGAAGGCCTCAATCGAAAGCTGGACTGGCTGCATCTTCCGGTGCCGAAAGAGCGCAGCGATGGACAATATTACCTTCCGCTCCAGGATCTGCATTTGCAGCCTGATACGGAACTCTATCTTGGCTTGGTTCACGCGACGGACGGCGTCGAAGGCGCGCGGAAGCGAATTGCATCCGCGCGCCAACATGTTGCGCGCTTCGGCGTCGCCACCGAGTGTGGCTTCGGCCGGCGGCCACCGGAGTGTCTTCCTGAACTGATGAAAATCCATACAGAGGTGAGCGCACCTGTCATGCCTTGACCTTTACGCTCAACGACTGAGACGGCCGAACAACGGTCGCAATGCAAACATAGAATCTTGGAGGAAGCCCGATGAGAACCATTCGATACGCCGCGCTCTCGATCGCGGCACTTGTGATCGCGGCCTCGACATCAGCGAATGTGGGAGCCGTGGAACTTAAGCTCGCGCATTTCGTCGCGCCGACGCATCCTTATCATCCGGTGTTTCAATGGCTGGCGAGCGAGGTCAGTAAGGAAACAAATGGAGCGCTGACCATCCGCATCTTCCCAGGTGGCGAGCTGGGCGCTAATCCGGCTGAGCAATTCAACCGGGCGGTCGACGGTATCGCGGACATCTCCTTCGTGATTCCCGGATATACCGCAGCTCAGTTTCCGCGCACGCTGATGATCGAATATCCCGGCATCAAAAACGACGCCGTGGCCGCCACCGATGCATTATGGAACGCCCGTGACGCGCTCAAGGATGAGTATCGTCGCGTTAAGCTGCTCAGTCTCTGGACGATCAATCCTGCCGTCCTGTTCACCCGCGATAAGCCGGTCCGAAAGCTTGAGGATCTCAAAGGGATGAAGATCCGCGTCGCATCGAAGAGCGGCGGAGACATGGTCAAAGCCTGGGGTGCAACGCCGGTCTTCAGCCCCGTGACCGAAATGTATAATTCAATTCAAACCGGCGTTGTGGACGGCACCATCATCGATGCCGGCGCGGCGATCGTGTTCAAGCTGTCCGAAATTTGCAACTACGTCACAGTCGGCATGAACTCGACCATGACGAGCTTTTCTCTCGTCATGAATCTGAACTCCTGGAACAAGCTGCCGCCCGAGCAAAAGGCGACGCTCGACAAATTCGCCGGGATCGCCATCGCACACAAGAATAACGAGGCGTGGGATTTCCTTGTCAACAAAGGGCTGAAGCTGATGGAGGCAACACCAGGAAAGCAGATGATCACGCTCGATCCGACCGAAGCGACGAAGTTCAACACCGCCGCAAAAGGCGCGCTGACGAGCTATGTCGCCGAGCTCGAACTCAAAAAAGTTGGACGGTACCGCAATTCTGAAAGCGCTCAACACCAAGTAGGGCGCGCAATGACCGAACATCCAAACGCGGCTGCTCCAGTTGGCTGGGCGGTCCTCGACCGCCTCGCCTACGCGGCCGCAGTTTTGGCGGGTCTGGTGCTCGCTGCCACAATGCTGCTCACGGTCGCTGACGTCACGTTGCGGTTCGCGGCGGCCCCAATCTATGGTTCGCAGGAGATAACCGAGCTCAGCATGGTGGCGCTCATCATGCTGGCGTTGCCCTATTGTAGCGCGACCGACGGCCATATCCGCGTCGATCTGCTTGACAATCGTCTTGGCCGCCGCGGCAGGTGGATGACCGACCTTTTCGCGGTGGCCTTAAGCCTTGTGGTTCTGGCGTGTCTGGTCTGGAACACGACATACAAGATTGTCGATACCTACAGCTATGACGACGTCACCAATCTTTTGGCGCTGCCGCTGTGGCCGCTCTACCTCCTCATTGCACTCAGCATGGCGGCGTATGCGATCGTGGCGCTAAGGGACTTGGCTCTCCTGCTGTCCCATGTGACCCGGCAATGAGTGAGATCATCGCGGGCGTTGCGGGAATGGTCGCCCTTTTTGCGATGCTCGCGCTTCGCGTGCCCGTGGGCATGACGCTGCTGGCAATCGGGTTCTTCGGCATCGCCTCGCTCAGCGGCTGGAAGCCCGCCATGGCGACGATGACGTCGACCGCTTTTTCGATGAGCTCCAATTATTCGCTCATGGTCATCCCGATGTTCCTGATGATGGGAAACATCGCGACGACATCGGGCTTGAGCAGAAGGCTGTTCGATGCCGCCTACGCCTGGGTCGGCTCTTTCCGCGGCGGGCTCGCCTCCGCCACTGTGCTTGGATGCGCGTCCTTTGCCGCGGTGAGCGGGTCCTCGGTCGCCACCGCTGTCACGATCGGCCAAGTGGCGCTTCCCGAGATGCGGCGCTTTCGTTACCTGCCGAAGCTTGCCACCGGCGTCGTCGCGGCAGGCGGAACGCTCGGCATCTTGATCCCACCCTCCGCACCTTTCGTTGTCTACGCGCTTCTCACGGATCAATCGATCGGACGGCTGTTCATCGCCGGAATCCTCCCCGGCATCTTGTTGACGGTGATGTTCATCCTGACAGTCACGATTCTGGCCTGGCGTAGGCCGGAAATCGCACCGCCTGGGCCGCACATTCCGTTCGCCGACAAGTTGCGCGCGCTCGGCGGATCAAGTCCGCTGATCGCGGTGATCCTGATCTCGATCGGGGGAATCTATCTCGGCATTTTCACCCCCGTCGAGGCTTCCGGAATTGGCGCTTTCCTCACTGCTGCGATCGCGCTGGGAGCGAGGCTGCTGACATTCCGACAGCTTATCCCTGTGCTGGTTGAGTCGGTCCGCGCAACGGCCATGCTGTTCATGATTGTCATCGGTGCAAGCGTCTTTGGACCGTTCCTCTCGCTTAGCCACATTCCGACGCTCGTTGGAGAGTCGATGGCGACGCTCAATTTTGGCGTGACCGGTACGCTAGTCATGATTCTCGCAGTCATGATCGTCTTGGGAACATTTCTCGAATCCTTCTCCATGCTTGTTATCGCGATGCCGATCTTCTTTCCGATCATCGTCAAACTTGGCATTGATCCGATCTGGTTCGGCGTCCTTATCGTCGTCACCGTCGAGATGGGCCTGATTACCCCGCCGGTTGGGCTCAACGTCTATGTCATCAAGGGCCTGGCGCCGGACGTTCCCATGGGTCAGATTTTTGAAGGCATCATACCTTTCCTGTTCGCCATGCTGATAACGCTCGTCATTCTGGTTGCATTTCCAGCGATCAGCCTGTGGCTGCCGAATTCCATGTTCAATTGAGAAAAATGCGACTGCTCGCTGGGCAGGCTGCGGCCGGTTATGGCCAAGAATCGTTCGCACAGCATCGAGTTCAAGCGGCAGGTCGCCCAGGAGTTTGCTGCTGGGGAGATCGAGATCAGGCCGGACTTCAAACGTGTGGCGTTTACCGGTAGTAGCCAGAGTCCGGCGGAGCTGATGGCTTGCTGACGGCGCGCGGCGCTTGATAGCCTTGGAGCGATATTGCAACCGGGCGGCACCCTTGCGCGTCCGCGCCCACGCCGTAAAGCGCGTGGCGAAAAATCAGGGGAGGAAACTATGGCCCGCATCAAGACCACCCACGCCGGGAGCCTGCCGCGCCCGGCCAAGGTGATCGAAATCAATCGCAAGCGCGCGGACGGCGTGAAGGTCGACGAGGCCGACTTCGACCGCGAGCTCAAGAGCGCCGTGGCCGACGCTGTCGCGCGGCAGAAAAAGGCGGGCATCGACTTCGTCAACGACGGCGAGTTCGGCCACACCATGGGCTGGGACTACGACTACGGCGCGTGGTGGTCGTACGTGGTGCGCCGCCTCGACGGCGTGGCGGTCGAAAACAAGCCGCTCTGGATGCAGACGCTGACGGCGCAGATCAAGAACGGCTTGGCGCCCAAGGATTTCACGGTCGGCGAGTGGCTGGATCGCCGGGACTGGTCCATCTTCCACGACGCCTATATGGATCCGCGTTCCGGGTGCGCGCTGCCCGAGCAGTTCATGACCCATTACAGCCCGGTGGTGAAAGGCCCGATCAAGTACAAAGCCCAGGACCAGATCAAGCGCGACATCGCCAACCTGAAGGCCGCGCTCGATGCGGCGGGGACTCAAGGACGGTTACATGAACTCGGTCGCGCCGGCGAGCTGCTCGCGCATGGCGAACGAGCACTACAAGACCGAAGAGGAACTGATGTACGCCTGCGCCGACGCCATGCGCGAAGAGTACAAGGCGATCGTCGATGCCGGCCTGACGCTGCAGCTCGACGATCCGGCGATCGGCGAGAACTGGGACCAGCAGAAGCAGGAGCCGAGCGTCGAGGGCTACCGGCGCTATTCGAAGCTGTGCATAGACGCGCTCAATCATTCGATCCGCGGCCTGCCGCCGGAGAAAATCCGTTTCCACCTCTGCTGGGGAAGCTGGCACGGCCCGCACACCACCGACATCCCGATGAAGCACCTGCTCGACCTGATGCTCGCGGTCAACGCCAACGCCTATTCCTTCGAGGCCGCCAACCCTCGCCACGAGCACGAGTGGAAGCTGTGGAAGGACGCCAAGCTGCCGGACGGCAAGGTGGTCATGCCGGGCGTCGTCACCCACTCGACCAATCTGATCGAGCATCCCGAGGTGGTCGCGGACCGCATCATGCGATTCGTCGACGTGCTCGGTCCCGAAAAGGTTGTCGCCTCGACCGACTGCGGGCTCGGCGGCCGCGTGCATCCGCAGATCGCCTGGGCGAAGCTTGAAGCGCTCGGGCAGGGCGCCGAGCTTGCCTCGAAGCGCCTGCGGTCCTGAGCTGCGAGGCGCGCCGCGATAGAAATGTTGTGCGGGGCCAGGCGAACAAACTACCGGATGAGCTGTACAAGTCCCTGACCTGGGACCGAGGCAAGGAACTGGCGGATCATCGACGCTTTACGCTGGCGACCAACATCGACGTCTACTTCTGTAATCCGCAAAGTCCTTGGCAGCGTGGTCGCAAGCCCATCTGAACAAAGTCGCGCGTCAGCTCAACGAACGGCCACGTGAGACCTTGAAATACGAAACCCCAGCAGAGAGATTTAACGCCTGTGTTGCGTCGACCGGTTGAGCCGGCAGGGTAAAGCGGACATGCTGCGGACGCCGGAAAATGTCGGCTTTTGACCCAACTGCGACACCGTGCCCGCATGCGTCGGAACACGAGCCCTCCTTCAAATCGATATTCCGGGTCGATACGATCTGTCTAAGCCGAGTTCGAGCGTTACGCTCGTAGTTCGTTAGTTCTCTGTGGTACGTGGCCTAAGAAACTTGGTAGTGCCGTCCATGGAATCAACTCCTCCTCCAGTCGATCAGATGCGCTCAATGCTGGCGGGCCATATCGTTGCTCAATGCTTGTATTCGCTCGCATCGCTGGGCATTCCCGATTTGATCGCCAGCGGACACGTCACTATTGGCGATCTCGCAGAAAAAACTGGGACGCATGAACCCTCCTTGCATCGGATGCTGCGTACCTTGGCCAGCTTGGGCGCTTTGACAGAACCTTTAGAAGGCCAGTTCGGGCTCACACCTCTCGGCGCGACCTTGCGAAGCGGTTCTCCCGACTCCCTTCGTGATCAGGCTCTCTTTGAGACATCTCCCAGTGTGTGGGCGACCTTGGGACATTTTGCGGACAGCCTGCGTAACGGCGAGCCGTCCTTCGCGTCGGTCAACCAAAGTCCGCTGTTCAAATATCTAGCCGAACATCCGGACACTGGCAGTGCGTTCAATCGCTTCATGACGATGCAGTCGAAATTGCAAAATGCGGCGATCATCGCAAATTACGATTTTTCTGGAGTACAGACTGTTGTTGATGTGGGTGGCGGTCACGGCGCGACGCTTGCAGCTATTCTAATCAAGCACCCAAAGCTGCAAGCAGTGTTGATCGATCTACCGGAAGTCGTCTCAAACGCATCTGTTCTGGAAACTTCGACTTTCGCTGACCGCTGCCGCGTCATTGGCGGCGATGTACTTAGCTCCATAGCCTCCAGCGGTGACATTTTTCTCATCAAGCGTGTCATGATGGGTTTTTCGGATGAAAACGCCAGTAAGATCTTGCGCAACTGTCGCGCCGCTATGAATCCGCTTAGTAAGGTGCTGGTGATCGATCCTATGCTGCCCGATGGCGTAGAACCGCATTACAATCGTCTGACGGACTTGTTGATGATGGCCGTCCCTGGCGGGCGCTGCCGGACTGAGGCGGAATTTCGCAAGTTATTTGCCGCTGCAGGGATGTCGGTGACCCGCGTCATCGACACAGGTACATCTAATTTTATCCTTGAAGGCCGTGCGAATTGACTTGATTGGCACTAAACGGACATGGACCGATGCCCGCTTCTGACCCTGTGTTGCGTCGACCGGTTGAGCCGGCAACCCATTTCGGACATTTCCAAGCCCTTCCGGCTTTCCCTCTCTGAGCCGCTACGATGCCTGCCGAGAGCGGGGCGACAAGCTGCGCCAAAATGCGTGGTGACAGTGTCGGCAGATTGACAATATCTTCCGAGGTCTAGCGCTGCTTGCGATAGCGGTGGATTGGTCGCACGCAAGTCTGGGGGGCACATGGTCAGACTATTTTCCGTCGCTGTCGTCCTTCTCACGACGAGCTTCATCGGCGCTTTCGCGCAGGGCTATCCCTCGCGTCCGATTACCATTGTCATTGGGCTTCCGGCCGGTTCGGTCACCGACGTATTGGCTCGCGTGGTGGCCGATCGCATGAAAAGCACGCTAGGCCAAAGCCTGATTGTCGAAAATATGACGGGTGCCGGGGGAACAATAGGCACTGCTCGAGCTGCGCGCGCCGCACCGGATGGTTACACACTCAGCGTGGGCAATGTGGGTACGCATGTGGTCAGTCCGGCGACCTATCCAAACATCCAATACCATCCGCTAAACGACTTCGAGCCGATCGCAATGTTTGCGACCAGCCCTTATTGGCTGGTCGCGAAAAACGCGTTGCCTCCAAAAGATTTGATGGAATTGATCACATGGCTCAAGGCAAACCCCGGCAAGGCATCGGTCGCCATGGTCGGCACCGGCGGAATTGATCAGATCGTCGGCACCCACTTCCAACAGCAGATCGGCACCCGCTTTCAGTTCGTCCCTTACCGCGGTGGCGGTCCAGCCATTCAGGACGTGGTGGCCGGACACGTCGATTTGAGATTTGATGCGGTCGGAAATGCTGTTGCGCAGGTCCGCAGCGGTCAGATCAAGGCCTATGCGGTCATGGGCAAGACCCGTGCTTCGGCGGCGCCCGAGAATTCCCACAACCGACGAACTCGGTGTGCCAGCGCTCCACGTTACCTTCTGGTTTGGGCTCTGGGCCCCTAAGGGCACGCCAAAGCCGATCGTTGCGCGGCTCAACGCCGCTGTAACCGAAGCGCTTGGCGATCCCGCTGTTCGGCAGCGGATTGCTGACCTGGGAGCCGAAATTCCACCACGAGAGCAGCAGACGCCTGAAGCCTTTGCTGCCTTCCACAAGGCCGAGGCCGATAAGTGGTGGCCGTTTATCAAATCGGCCGGCATCAAGGCGGAATGATTTGGCCCGAGATGGATTTGCCCCGATCGCTGTCTGCCGCGCGCGGCGGGGCGGCCATGCGGCACCTTCCAGAACACTCCGCTGAACCGGTACGATGCCGCCTGTTGAGCCTAGGGGCGCGGATGAGGCGGCGGGAATTTCTTGGTGTTCTGACTGGCGCTGCGGCGACGTGGCCACTCGCTGCGGACGCGCAGCAACCGGCGATGCCGGTGATCGGGTTTCTCCGCAGCACGTCGCTCGCCAACTCGTCGCACCTCCTTACCGCGTTCCCCCAGGGCCTGAAGGAAGCCGGCTTCGTCGAGGGCCAGAACGTCGCGATCGAATATCGCTATGCGGACAATCAAAATGAGCAGCTGCCGGGGCTGGTGGCTGAATTGATTCGCCGGCCGGTAGCCGTGATCGTCGGGGACAGCAATTCGGCGCTCGCGGCCAAGGCCGCAACCACGACGGTGCCGTTCGTCTTCGCGACCGGGGCGGACCCGGTCAGGGACGGCCTCGTCGCGAGCCTCAATCGGCCGGGCGGCAACGTGACCGGCGTGAGTTTTTTCAGCGGCGTGCTGGGGGCGAAGCGACTGGAGCTGCTGCGCCAGCTCGCGCCCAAGGCGACGACGATTGCCATGCTCGTGAACCCGAACAATCCTAACACCGAGGCTGATCGAAGAGATGTACAGGCGGCGGCGCAGGCGATCGGACAGCAACTCGTCGTTCTCGATGTCAGCAGCATCCGCGACATCGAGACAGCCTTTGCAACGTTTGCCCAACGCGGGGCGGGTGCGCTGCTCGCCGGTGGTGGCTCGTTCATGAACTCCCATCGGGAACGGATCGTCGCACTGGCGGCTCGCCATGCGCTGCCGGCGATCTATCCCCAGCGCGAGAGCGTCGTGGCCGGGGGCCTGATGAGCTACGGCAGCAGCATAACCGATGCCTATCGCCAAGTCGGCATCTACGCCGGGCGGATTCTCAAGGGCGAAAAGCCGGGCGACCTGCCGGTGATACGGTCCACCAAATTCGCGTTTGTGCTCAATCTCAAGACCGCCAAGGCGCTCGGCATCGAAATTTCGGACAGGGTGCTCGCGCTCGCCGACGAGGTGATCGAATGAGGCGGCGCGCTTTCATCACGCTCCTTGGTGGCGCTGCAGCGTGGCCCCTGGTGGCGCGCGCGCAGCAGGCGAGGAAGCTGCCGACGATCGGATTTTTAGGCGGGGCCACACCGGCGGTGATGGCACCCTGGCTCGCCGCTTTTGTGCAGCGACTGCGCGAACTCGGATGGATCGAAGGTCGCGATGTGGCGATCGAGTATCGATGGGCAGAAGGCCGGGCCGAGCGTGCTGCCGAAATCGCGGCGGAATTCGTGCGTCTCAAGGTTGATGCGATTGTAACCGGGGGAACCGCGAACATCCTCGCAGCAAAAAAAGCGACATCGGTCATTCCTATCGTATTTGGGGCCGCCACCGATCCAGTCGGCACTGGACTCGTCGCCTCGCTGGCGCGACCAGGAGGCAACGTCACTGGACTATCAATTCAGGGAACCGACCTTGCCAATAAGCGGGTCCAGCTATTGCGGGATGTTGTCCCCGGCCTTCGTCGCTTGGCTATCCTGGTCAATGTCAGCGTTTCTGGGCCCGTACTGGAAATGGAGGAGGTTCAGGCCGCATCCCACACCCTCGGCATTGAAGTCACCAAACTTGAAATCCGGCGGGCCGAAGATATCGCGCGTGCGTTTGAAGCGCTCAAGGAGGGCGTGCAAGCACTTTATGTCATACCCGAACCGGTCGTCCTCACCAATCGCATTCGCATCAACACCTTAGCGTTAAGCGCGCGACTGCTGACAATGCATAGCCAACGCGAATATGTTGAGACCGGAGGCTTGATGTCTTACGGGCCGAACCTCTCCGATCTATTCCGGCGCGCCGCCGAGTTTGTCGACAAGATTCTGCGCGGGACGAAGCCGGGCGATATCCCCGTCGAGCAGCCAACCAAGTTCGATCTGGTCATCAACCTGACGACCGCCAAGGCGCTCGGCATCACGCTGCCAACGTCATTGCTGGCGCGCGCAGACGAGGTGATCGAGTAAAGGTCCGCCGTCTGATCGCTATTGGCGGCAGAGCGGACCTCCCAGAAGCCCGCCCATGTCGCGAATGACCCACAACGGACATCGGTCAGCATCTTATATTGCGGCAGCGGAAGGCGGTTTCGGCCCCCTACCAAAGTGCTCATCTGAGCCGCTACGATGCCGCTTATCCCAAGCATTTTTGTGTGCGTGAGCGGCTAAGATGAGGCGTCATCGGAAAGCCGGTGCCGCGTGGCTTCTTAAAAAGATTTCGAGCGAGCAAATGCGCACAACTAAATGGGGGGAGATCGTGGTGCATCGACCTACGTTGAACGGCCTTGTCGCATTAATTCTTGCTGCAATCTGGGTGCCTGCTCATGCACAGGAATATCCTTCCCGGCCCGTAAAGGTCATTACCCAGGGGGCAGCGGGGAGCGGTCCCGACGTCATCGCGCGGATCGTATCGGAGCAGCTTGGCCGATTATGGGGTCAGCAACCTGTCATCATTAATGCCGCTGGCGCCGGGGGCAGCACGGCAGCCCGTCAAGCAGCCGCGGCGCCGTCCGATGGCTACACGCTTTATATGCCGGCAGCGTCGGCCTTTATCGTCATGCCAGAAATGTTTCCAAACCTGCCATTCGACATCATGCGTGATTTCGTGCGTATCGGATTCGTAGCCGACCAGCCGTTTGTTGTCGGAGTATCTCCGTCGTTGGGTGTGAGTACATTGCGGGAATTGGTGCAACTCTCCAAAAGTCGTCCAGCCCAGATCAATTACGCTGCAAACGCGCGCGGAACACTGCCCCATTTGACCGGTGAGCGCATTCGGGAGCAAGCCGCCGCCGACCTGACCTTCATTCCGTATCCGGGTGCAGCCGCCGGTCTTCAGGATTTAATCGGCGGACGGATTTCCATGATTATCGAAGGCACAAGTGCATTGATGGGCGCTATCCAGGCCGGCAGCATACGGCCGGTTGCCATGTCGTCCCAGCACAGGTTGCCGAACTTTCCTGACGTTCAGACGGTCGCGGAAACCATTCCGGGCTTCACAGCGACGGGTTGGTTCGTGCTCGTGGCACCTGCGGGAACAGCGGAGGGCATCATCCTAAAGATAAACCGGGACCTGCGAACGGTGCTTGAGAACGCTGAGACCAAACAGCGTTTTCAAGCGCTCGGAACATTTGCAAAACCGATGTCGCCGGCAGAGACGACGGATTTCATCATGCGGGAACGTGAGACCTGGAAAGCGGTCGTCAAGCGCGTTGGCTTCTCGACACAGTGAGTTGTCTCGTCCTTGTGAGCGCGCAGTCAGTCTAGGAAATAGCGCAAGCGCGTTGTGGCGGCTCCGGGGTCAGCAAAGCGGCAGATATTTTGGCCCAGCGGGCTCGCAACCGGAAGCCCGGTGAGCGACGTCAGAGCTGTAACGAATTGCAGTGAACCGAGCGTGATGTGTACCTCGTTGCCATGGAGGCTGGTTATTGGTGGTAACAGTCCAAACATAACACGCTAGGCTCACGACGATTGCTATCGCAACTGTAGTGATGCCGAATGCGAGAATAAGATCGTTAGCCCAGAACATTCACGTGGTACCGAAGCAATAGCCGGACCTCGGTTCCTTCAGCGCCTCCCAGAAGCATCTGCAAGTGAAAATATTTCGGGAATGCCCCGCGGTGAAGTGCGTAAAATCACACTTGAGGAATGCTTGGCGTGGACATGCCAGCAGCAACATTGCTGGCGCCGACGAGGTGATCGAATAGGACGTTGTCTTGCTGCACGTGCTCACGGCAGCTAATGGCACCGAGCGGACGTCGGAGACTACAACCGCCGACGTTGGCCACCAACGCGCTTGGCTTTGATCTTTCCCGAAAGCCGGTTCCCAGCCCGGATCAAGTCCGGAGCAGGCTTTTTCGGGATCATGCTCTAACGCTGCGCCGGCGTGAACGACTGGTTGGGAAATGCGGAATTGGCCGGCCGCTGGATCACGATGAACGGTCGGTTGGTCGCCTGATGGCACGAGTTGCAGGCCTGGGTGAGCTTGTCGAATGCGCTGGCAAATTTGACCCGGTCGCGCGCCTTGATGGCCTGCTCGACCTCGGCAATGGGCGCCATGATGGTGCTGCCGATCATCTGGCCAATCGGCATGTCCTTGTAGCTGGGCACGTACTTGGCCGCGTCCTCGAGGCCTTCCTTCAACTCATCGATCTCGTAATCGGCGAGCTGCCAGTTTCCAGCATTGCCCGCGAGCCAAAGTTTGGCGTGGCGAATCTGCGTGAATGTCATGAATTCGCCAAGGCCCGGCGTGAATGCCGGCCTGGCCGGGGTGGCCGGCTGCTGGCCGAAGGCGAAGCTCGAGCCAATCAGCGCCAGCAGGGTGGATGCGGTTGCGATCGCCTTCATTTATGCCGCCCTTTTTTCCTCGTCCGGGTCGAGCGGCAGCTTCACCGGCTGCTTGCGCTTGGCCGACAGGTCGAGCGCCTTGGTCAGCATCAGCCGGTTGTGCGCCTCTTCGACGGTCGCTGCCGGCGTCGGCAGGCCGAGCGCCACGCGGTTGAGCCACGACATGGTTTCGTCCGCCATCGGCCCGCGCAACTCGCCGAGCGCCATGTCGCCCGGCGGATAGCTGCCGAGGAAATCGACCAGCCGCGTCTCATCCGGCGCGTAGCCTTCGCCCTGCGGCTTGCTCACCGCCAGCACCATGTCGCGGTGGGTGTCGTCGATGGTCAGCACGCCCTCGGTGCCGACGATGCCGACCTCGAGCGAATAGACCGCGCCTGGCCAGGTCACCGGCAGCGCCCAGGAGATGTTCAGATGATAGACGCAGCCGTCGCTCATCATGATCATGCCGGCGGTGGCGTCGATGCCCTGGTAGAGCGGGCCCAGAACCTTGTCGATCGAGCGGGCGTAGCACTCGACCGGCGTCTTCTTCTCCAGGTACCACATGCACATGTCGAGCGCGTGCGTGCCGGAGATCACCATCGGTGAGATCGTCTTGGGATCGTCGGTGCGCTTGTAATTGTCGATCGCGACCAGCCGGTTCATGAACGCGCGCGAGGTCACCAGCGTGACGTCGCCGAGCGCGTTGCTCCTCACCTTCTCCTTGCCGGCGAGCCATTTGCGCCGGAAGCGCTGGGTGTAGCCGACCACGGCGTCGATCCCGGCGTCCTGGATCGCTTTCAGCACCTTGGCGGACTGGGCAAGGTCGGTGGCGAGCGGCTTCTCGATCAGCAGCGGAATGCCGCGCTCGACCGCGGCCATGATCGGATCGACGTGCAGGTGCTCGTCGGTGGCGATGATCGCGGCGGTGACCTCCGGCCGCTTCAGCAATTCGACGTGGCTCTGCGTGACGAAATCGGCGCCGACCTTGGGCGCGACCTCGCCGGCGCGGTTCGGGTTCCGCTCGGCCAGCCCGATCCACTTCACCGCCGGATGGCGGTTGGCGACCTCGCCGCGAAACAGCCCGACCCGCCCGCCGCCAATGATCGCAAGCCCGATGTCCTTGGCTTCGGTTCTCATGCTTTGGCCGCCACGTTGTCGCCCTTCCTGAACTTCGCCTTGAAATCGGCGACCGCCGCGAGCGTCTCGTTGGTCAGCGGTAGATCGACCGGCTCGTTGCGGTCGGCCGACAGGTCGGCGGCGGTGTAGGCCTCCATCACGACGCGCGCGCTTTCCGGCGTGACCATCACCGGCGTGTTGCGGATACATGCCTCCAGGAAGTGCAATGTCTCCGGTCCCATGCCGCCGGCGAACACGTGATCGACCTGCTCGCCGGGCATGGTGGACATCGGAAATTGCTGGCCGCCCGTCATGGTGTTGAGCCAATGGTCGCGCGCGGTGTCGTCCAGGACCAGCGTGCCTTCGGTGCCGGTAATCTCGATCCAGGAGGAGCAATAGTTCGGGAAGCTCGGCGGCAGGTTCCAGCCGCCGCCGATCATCACGACCGCGCCGCTGTCCATGGTGACGGTGGTGAACATGATGTCGTGCGAGCCGTTGATCGGCTGCATGGTGCCGTAGGCGCCCTGCGAATAAACCCGCACCGGCTTGGCCGGCTCCATCAGCCAGAACACGAAGTCCAGGTCGTGCGTCAACTCCATGACCACGGGCGATAGCCGGACCCGCGTTCCGATCTTCTTGCCGAGCGTGCGCGTGATATTGCGCGTCACCAGCATTGACACGACCTTGCCGAGGGTGCCGTCGTCGATCTTCTTCTTGGCGAAGGCGATCTTGGTGTTGAACCGCTGCGAATAGCCGATGGTGAATTTCACATTGTTGCGCTTGGCGAGCAGGATCAGCTCGTCGGCTTCCCAAAGCTCCAGCGAGATCGGCTTTTCCAGCAGCACGTTCTTGCCGGCGCGCAGGCAATCGCGCGCGATCGGAAAATGGTTCGATTCCGGCGTCGTCGAGATATAGACGACCGAGATATTCTCGTTCCTGACGATGTCCTGGTAATCGAGCGTCGCGGTCGCGGGCTTGGTCAACGCCTTCACCTCGGCCAGCCGGTCCGGCCTGATCTCGCAGATGTGCAGCTTGTCGACCAGCGCCGAGCGCGACAGCGTCTCGGCGCGAATGCCGCCGCACCAGCCGGTGCCAATCACTGCTGCCTCGACCTGCTTCACGGAATGTCCTTTGTTCGCCGGGACTTCGGGGTGTGGCCCGCATAAAGACCATGCCGGAACGACGCCTGCAATCGGTGTTTCAGGCGGCCCTGGATCCGAACACCTTGGCGGCGAATTGCGGATAGACCTCGGCCAGTTCCGGCGCCACCACCTGCCGCATCACGCGCAGTGTCTCTGCTGACGGTGCCGGCGTTACCGGCACGTCGGCCGTTCGCTCGAAGGCGAAGCCGGTGTGCTCATCGATCTCGGCCGCGCTGTGGCCGGGGTGCACGCTGGCGAGGCGAAAGCGGCGCTTGCCTTGATCGAAATGAAACAGGCAGCGGTTGGTGATCAGCGCGATCGGCCCACCGGTGCGATGCACGCCGGCGTCGCTGCCGCCCGGCGCGCTGATGAACGACACCTTGGGAACCAGCGTGCGCCGCGAATGCTCGGTGCGGAACAGGATCACCTTCGGCACAGTGAAATAGAGGTACGAGGAGCCGAACGATCCCGGGAAACGGGCGGCGGGCCGGTCGTAATCGCCGACGCTGACCAGGTTGATATTGCCTTCACCGTCGATCTCGCCGCCGGAGAGAAAGAACACGTCGATCCGGCCCTGACCGGCGCAGTCGAACAGCTCGCGTCCGCCGTCGGTCCAGAACGTGTGCTTCTGGCTGCCGAGCAGCGACACGTACGGCCGGCCGTTGCCGCGCGCCTTGGCGAGCAGCGCTGCGGTCGCCGGGATCGGCGAGGCGTTGCCGACGGCGACGTGGCGCACGTCGCCAATCAGGTCGGCAACCACCGACGCCAGCAGCTCCTCGTCGCGGAAATTCGTTTCCGTCACTTGCATAGCGCGGCGCCGGCGCTCCCTCTCCCCGCGTGCGGGGAGAGGGTCGGGGTGAGGGGGCGTTGCAACGGACTGAGCGTATCGAAACGCCCCCTCACCCGACCGCCTTCGGCGGTCGACCTCTCCCCGCAAGCGGGGAGAGGTAAGGCTGAGTTCGTGGCGCGGGGAATAGGCATCCTTTACGCCGGCTGTTTCTCATACACATACTGATCGAGGTAGCGCTTGAAACCCTCCTCGGTCGCCGCGAGCTTGGCGTATTCGGCAAGGTGCTTGGCGTCCCAGGCGTAGTGCTCCGGCAGCGGCAGCGGCCAGGCGCCGCGCGGGACCACTGCAACCGTCTCGATGTAGAAGCCGGGGATGCAGCCGGCGGCGAGCGTCGGGTCCGCCAGCAGGTCGCCGTCATGTAGCTTCTCGACGGTGACGACGGTGCGCTCGGCCGCGTGCGCCATGGTCACCAGCTCGCGCTGCCGTCCGATCCAGACATTGCCGTCGCGGTCGGCGATCGGCGCGTGGAACAGCGCGACGTCGGGCCGGATCGCCGGCAGCAGCACGATCAGATCGGCCTTGTCCGAAGAATCTTGGCCGAACGGATTGTCGATCACCTTCCAGTCCGGGCGATGCTTGAGCACGTCGGTGCCGAGCACGCCGCGCAACGGCATGAACGGCACGCCCTTTTCGGCGGCCTGAAATGCCGCGTGCAGCGCCGGGCAGGTGGCGTCCTTCATGCGGATCGCGCCTGAAAGAACCGCGGCGGTAAAACGCGGCGCCAGCCCGAACTCGCCGAGGCTCACCGCCGATGTCTCCAGCGTCTCGACGCAGCCGGCGCCGACCAGCAGGTCGGCTTGCAGGGTCGAGGTCGGAAGCGCGATCAGGTGCAGCCGCCGGACGCCGCGGCGGATCAGCGCTCGGGTCGCCGCCATCGGCACACCCGAGCTTTCGCGCGGCACCGCCAGCACGCAGCCGTCGGTGATGGCTGCGAGCGCATCGTCGAGGCACTGGGCGACGGTCGGCACCTGCGGATTTTATGGGTGGGACGCGGACGCGCCAAGTGGGCATAGTTCCGGCCTACGCCTGTGCTTGAAATGGGGCAGGATTTGGAGAACAACAATTTCATGCCCCTGAAGGATAAGCTCGCCTCAGACCGGTTCGTCATCACCGCGGAAATCACTCCGCCGGTATCCTGCGAAGCCGCCGATCTGATCGCCAAGGCCGCCCCGCTCAAGGGCTTGGCCGATGCAGTCAATGTCACCGATGGCGCCGGCGCCAGGCCGCATCTGGACGCGGTTGCAGCGGCGGCCATCCTGCTGCGGGAAGGCATCGAACCGATCCTCCAGTTCAACTGCCGCGACAGCAACCGCATCGGGCTGCAAAGCGAGTTGATGGGAGCAGCGGCGCTCGGCATCCGCAACCTGCTACTGCTCAAGGGCGACGATCCCGGGCAGGGCGACCAGCCCGACGCCAAGCCGGTGTTCGACTACGACACCGCGGCGCTGACCAAGGTTGCGGTCATGATGCGCGACAAGGGCGAGCTGCCGACCGGCCGTAAGGTTGGCGGCAAGGCCGATTTCTTCATCGCCGCCGCCGACGTGCCGATCGATCCACCCGCCGGCTGGGCGCCGAAAAGCCTGAAGAGCAAGATCGACGCCGGCTGCGAGTTCGTGCAGACCCAGTTTTGCATGGACGCCGGCGTGGTGCGGCGCTATCTGGCGCGGCTCGCCGAGCACGACGTCCGCCTGCCGTTTCTGATCGGCATTTCGCCGCTGCGCTCGGCCAAATCGGCGCGCTGGATGCGCGAGCGCCTGTTCGGCACCATCATCCCGGACGCGACGGTGGCGCGGCTTGAAGCGGCGAGCGATCCGGCCGCCGAGGGGCAGCGGATTTGCCTCGAACTGATGCAGGAGCTCGCCACCATTCCGGGCGTCGCCGGCGTACACATCATGGCGCCCGGCAATGAGGTGGCGATCGCCGGCGTGATCCAGGACGCGGCGGGTTTGCAGCGGGCGAAGTAAAGCACCGTGCGTGCAACACGTACGGTAGCCAAGAAAAGTTCGCGAAAGCCAAGCAGACAAGAAGGCCCGGCAATCGCCGGGCCTTCGCATTGCAAAGTGCCAAGCGTGGCTACGACAGCGCCTGCTTCACCCGGTCGGGCGAGAACGGCACGCGGCGGATGCGAACGCCGGTGGCGTCGAAGATCGCGTTGGCGATCGCGGCCGCCACCGGCCGGATCGACGGCTCGCCGGCACCGGTCGGCGGCTGGTCGGGCTTGTTGAGCAGCACGATGTCGACCTGCTCCGGCGCCTCGGTGATGTCGAGGATCGGATAGGTGATCCAGTCGATGCTGGTCACGTTCTTGTTGTCGAACCGCGTCTCTTCCCAGAGCGTGCGGCTGATGCCTTGGATGATGTTGCCCTCGATGCAGCGCTCGAGGCCCATCGGGTTGATGATCTGGCCGCAATCGTGCGCGACGGTGAACTTGCGCGCCCAGATCTTGCCGCTCCTGCGGTCGACCTCGACCTCGGCCACGATCGCGACGATGGTGCCGTTTCTGGGCGCATAAGCGATGCCGCGCCCGCTCACCGTGTCGCCGGTCTGGTCCCTGCGCGGCGAGGCGCGCGTGACCCATCCGGACTTCTCGGCGGCGGCCTTGATGGCCGCGGCGTGCCGCTCGTTCTTGAGATACTTCAGGCGGAACTGCACCGGGTCGGCGCCGACCGCGTGCGCCATCTCGTCGATGAACGACTCGCTCGCAAAGTGCAGCTGCGGCCCGACCGGATCGCGCAGATGCGCGGTGCGCAGCGGCGAGGCGCGATCGAGCAGCGGCGGGATCGTCTCCCACAGCGTGCGCTTGTTGGCGTACTCGTAGGCCTCGGCTGGCGCGCCGAACATGTCCTCGGACTTCAGCGGCACGCCGAGGAAGTGGCCGGCCAGCGTGCGCTCGGGGCGCGACTCATTGTTCTGCACGTCCCAGCGCGAGAAGCCCTTGGAAGAGAACTCATAGGCCGTGACGTTGCCGCTGGCATCGATCGCGGCGCGGCCGCGATGGATCGAGGCCGGGCCCTTGGGATCCCAGCCGGTGCCTTCGTTGCGCATGTATTGCACGCGCACCGGCTTGCCGACCGCCTTCGACAGAATAGCGGCGTCCATGCAGGCGTCGCCGGCGTCGTTGCGACCGTAGGCGCCGGCAAACTGCATCGAGATGCCTTCGACCTTGGCGACCGGTACGCCCAGGATGTTGGCGACGCCGTCGCGGCAGTAGTGCGACTTGGGCGAGCCGGTCCAGACCGTAACCTTGTCGGGTTTCACGTCGACCACGCCGCAGCCCGGGCCCCATGCAGGCGTGCGACTGGAACGGCCATTCGTATTCGGCCTCAACCACGCGCGCGGCGTTGCGGAACGCCTCATCGACGTTGCCGTTCTCCTTCTCGACCTTGCGATGGCGCACCGGCGCCTTGCGGATGTGGTCGTAGAGCGCGGCCTGGCTCGGGAACGCCGGCGTTGCGTCCGACCATTCGACCTTGAGCTTCTCGGCCGCCTTGATCGCATCCCATTCCTTGTCGGCAACGACGCCGAGGAAGCCGTTCTGATGAACGACCCGGGCGCCCGGGATGTCCTTGATCGAGCCTTCATCGATCTTCGCCGGCATCGCGCCCGCGACCGGCGGGCGGATCATGCGGCCGTGCACCATGCCCGGCACCTTGACGTCGGTGACGTAGTCCTGCGTGCCGAACACCACTGGCGCGATGTCGTCGCGCGGGATCGACTTGCCGACGATCTTGTACTCGGTGTGCTTCTTCGGCTGCGCCTTGCCGGGGGCGTAGAGCTGATTGCCGATCTGCTTGTTCCACTCGAGCTGCACGTTGAAGTACTTGCCGCCGATCAGCTCGGCATAGGAGGTCTTCTTGTCGCGGTTGAAGGCGGCGCTGACCTGGCCGTCGACCACGATCAGCTGATCGGCCGGCGTGCCGAGCTTCTCGGCCGCCATGTCGAGCAGCACGCGGCGCGCTTCTGCCGCGGCCATCCGCATCTGCTTGCCGCCGAACTGGATGCCGGTCGAGCCGGACGAGCCGCCCTGGTTCACGCTCGAGGCGGTCTGGCCCATGACGACGGTGACGGCCTTGTACGGCACGTCGAGCTCCTCGGCGACGATCTGGCCGATGGCGGTGAACAGGCCCTGTGCCATATCGGTCTTGCCGAAGAACGCCGACACGCTGCCGTCGGCGTTGACGGCGATGAACGACGACAGTTGATCGGGCGTCAGCGGCGGCCGTGCGCCTTGCGCGCGCGCGGCGTTGACGCCGAGCACGGTGTCGAGGCCGACCGGCATGCCGATCGATACCACGAAGGCGCCGGCGCCCTTGAGCACCGCGCGGCGGGAGAAGGTCGAGGTCTTGTCGATCTTGGTCATGGTGTCCTCCCTCAACCCATCATCTCGGCGGCGCGCTTGACCGCACGCAAGATCGCCATGTGGGTGCCGCAGCGGCACTTGAGCCCTTCGAGCGCCTGCTTGATTTCGGCATCGCTCGGCTTCTTCTTGGTGGCGAGCAGGGCTGCTGCGGTCATCACCCAGCCGCTGGCGCAATAGCCGCATTGCGTGACCTGCTCCTGGACGTAGGCGGTCTGCAGCGGGTGCGGCTTCTCCGGCGTGCCGAGGCCGGCCATGGTGACGACCTTGCCGTCGCCGACCGAGGACACCGGCGTGACACAGGAGCGGATCGGCGCCCCGTTCAGGTGCACGGTGCAGGCGCCGCATTGCGCGAGCCCGCAGCCGAAATGCGGATTGTTCAGCCCAACGTCGTTGCGCAGCGCATAGAGCAGCGGCATGTCGGGATCGGCGTCGATGTTATGCGACTTGCCGTTCACGTTGAGGGTGAACTTGGCCATGGCCGGCGGTCTCCCATGTGGTGATTTGGAGTGAGACTAATGCAAATGACCTCCCGCTGTCATTGCCCCTCACACTCCGACAGCTGCAATTAATCGCCGGCCACAAACCCCAGCGCCCGGCAAGCCTCGAACAGGTCGTGCACCTGCGCCTCGCTGACGCCGCGGGTGATGAACACCACGCGGCTGGAGCGGTCCTTGTCCGGCCAGGCCGCGAGCTCCACCGGCGGGTGGATCAGATGCTGCACCGCCTGGAACACCACCGGCCCCTTCGAGCCTGAGAGATTGAGCAGGCCCTTGATGCGCAGCAGGTCCGGACCGCGCAAGGTGATCAGCGTTTCCATCGCGCGCTGGAACACCGGCCATTGCAGCGGCTTCTTCTCGCGCAGCACGAAGCTTGCGATGCCGTCGCTGTGGCTCGCCTCGGCGACGAAGCCCGAGCGGCGCGCCGCGGTCGCGTCCTGGCCGCTGTCGATCAGGTGCCGGGGATCGATCGCGCCGTCGAGCGCCAGGTCGATGTCGGCGCGCGGGTTGAGCGCCTTGAGCCGCGCCGCGAGCCGCTTTCTGGTGCGGCTGTCGGCAAGGTCGATCTTGGAGATCACCAGCCGGTCGGCCAGGATCGTCTGCTTGCGCGCCTCCGGCGCGCTCGCAAGGTTGCGCAGCCCGTTGACGGCGTCGACCAAGGTGAGCACCACCTCGATCGCGAACTCGCCGCCAAGCGCGCGATCGGTCGAGAAGGTCTGCAGGATCGGGCTCAGGTCGGCGAGCCCGCTGGTCTCGATCAGCACGCGGCCGAAATGCGGGATCTTGCCGCGGTCGCGGTCGGCGACCAGCCGCCGCAGCGCGATCTGCAAGTCGCTGCGGGTGTTGCAGCACAGGCAGCCGTTGCCGAGCAGCGTGACCTCGTCGGTGCTCTCGCGCAGCAGCGCGTCGTCGATGCCGACCGAGCCGAATTCGTTGACCACCAGCGCGGTGCCGCGGCCCTCCGGGGTTTGCAGGAATTTTCGCACCAGGGTGGTTTTGCCGGCGCCGAGAAAGCCCGTGACGATGGTGACCGGCAGCCGCGACCCGCGCTCGCGCTTCTGCCGCCGGCCGAACCGGCTGGCGGTCGCTGAGGGGAAGAGGTCGAGGATGGTGTCGGTCATGTCTTCGGACGCGCCACTGGCTCGCTTCACCCTCCCCGGAGAGCGTCGACGCACGAAGCCCGTCGCTTGCGGGGGAGGGTTGAGGCGAGCGAGGCATCATTCAGATGCACAGAGGCGGCCGAGAGCCCGCGGCTCTCCTGACTGCTTCGCGGTCGCACCTCTCCCCGCAAGCGGGGAGAGGTAAGCGAGTTCGCGGCGCGCGCTTGCGCCTAGAAATCCATCTCCAGGCAGTACAGCCCGCCGATGTGGCGGTCGACGCAGTAGACGATCTCGCGCTCGTCGACGAACACGTCGTTGATCTGGGTGGTGCCGGTCGGCGCGCCGGGCGCCGGCGGCGGCACGAAGGTGGCGACCGCCTGCGGCTGGTACGGATTGGAAATGTCGTAGGCGCGCAAGCCGCCGTTGAAGAAGGTGCCGAGCACGATCTGGTCGGACTGCCAGCAGGTCGGCAGCGGCACATTCTCGTGGATGTTATGCGCGCCGAAGCGGCCGCGCGCCGCATAGGCCTTGTGGTCCGGCAGCGGGCAGGTCGAGATCGGCACCAAATTGGTCTCGTCGCGGGCGTCGAGGATCCAGACCAGCTTCGGCCAGTCCTTGGCGTTGTTCTCGGTCGACTCGTCGGTGACCAGCATCAGCCCTCGGTCGAACAGCGGCACCACCGTGTGCATGAAGCCGGTGTAAGGCGGCGAGTTGGTCCACGACGACACGCGCTTGGGATTGGCCTTGTCGGAAATGTCGAGCACGTGCATGCCGCCGTCGATGTAGGCGAGGTAGCAACGGTCCGGCCGCTGCGGATAGACGTTGCAATTGTGTGCGCGGTAGCCCTTGTCGAGCGGATGGCGCGGCGGCGGCGGCACGTTGTCGCCCTGCTTGGTGCCGGGCATGTGCCAGCGGCCGAGCTCGACCGGCTTCGACGGATTGCGCACGTCGAGGCAGCGATAGAACTGGTCGTCTTGCGGGTGCGTCGGCACGAAGTCCGGCGAGCTCGATGCCATGTGGACGTATTCGCCGTCGCAGAACCAGAGCTGGTGCACGCCGCGCGAATGCGGGCCCGAGCAGTCGAAGAACGAGATCGACTTCGGCTTCTCGGGGTTGGAGATGTCGAACAACTCCATGCCGGCCGGCTGCAGGCCCTTCTTCTGGGTCTGGTAGGCGACCGCCATCAGGTTGCCGCAGGTCTCCAGCGAATTGGAGCGCATGTGGCTCTGCGGCAGGTCGGTCTGGCAGACCACCTTGGGCTTGCGCGGATCGGACACGTCGACGGCGGTGAAGTTCTTCGGCGCGCTTTCGTGCGCAAGCCACAGGATGCGGCGGCCGTCCGGCGCGATCTGCACCGACATGCCCTCGCCCATGCCGCCGAAGCCGCCGAGCAGGTGGTGGGACAACAGCTTGAAGTTCCAGGTGACGACGCCGTTGGCGCCGGAGGCCTTGCCGGTGGGCTTCGGTGCGGCTGATCGCGCGGTCTTCGCCTTGGACTTCGCCTTGGCCTTCATCCTGGCCGGCTTCTTCTTGGCAACAAGCTTCTTCTTCGCGCGCTTCATAACGCTCTCCCTGCAGGCGGACCAACACCGCGAGGCAGCACGTTTAGCGCGTTTCGATGAAGGAGGGGAGGCCTCAAATGCAGACGGGGCCGACGTTCGCGCCGCCGAGTGAGCGCCCCGTTGAATAGGGGCGCGAACGAAGGAGCCGGCGCGAACACCTAAGGATCGCCGCCGAGCGAGCGCCGTGCAGGGCGCGAACGAAGGGCCGGCGCGAACCGAAGGATTTGCGCCGGCCCCGTCGTGTGCCTGCTGTCGCGCTTACGAGCCGGCGCGCGCCTTATCCATAAAGTCGGTGCGCAGCGCTTTCTTCCAATCCGGAATCGCGGAGATTTTCTTCTCCTTCAGCAGAACCTCGGCGTGGTGCTGCATGTAGGGGCCGAGATCGGTCGGGAAGCCCGGATCGACCTCGACCCGGCTCATCGCCGTGGCAAAGGTTGCCGGCGCCATGTTGTAGCCCTTGGAGGTGAAGAACGAGTAGATCACCTCCTCGACCTTCTTCTTGTTGTCCTTGAAGTCGTTCTTGGCGTCGAGCCACGCCCGCAGATAGGCCACCACCGCATCGGGGTTTTTCTCGACGAAATCGGGCGTCGCTGCCATGAACACCGGCAGCTTGTCGTATTTCGAAAGGTCCGTGAGGATGACGCCGAGCCCGTCGGCCTCGGCGATCGCGTTGTAGGGCTCGGTGTTGATCATGGCGTCCACGGTCTTGGCGGCCATGGCGGCTATCATGTTGTTGACGTCCATCCGGACCTCTTGGAAGTCGCCTTTCTTGAGGCCGTTCGCCGGGCAGACCTGATCGACAAAGATATTACCGATCGACGAGCCGGTCTGGTTGGCGATCTTCTTGCCTTTGAGGTCTTCGATCTTGGTGATGCCGAGGTCCTTGCGCACCACCAGGGAACCGGTCTTGCCGACGGTCTCGATCACCGCGATTGCGACCAGGCCGCCCTTGTCGTGGCCGATGATGAAGGACGGGCCGGCGTAGGTGCCCATGTCGACCTGGCGCGCCACCATCTGCTGCATGGTGAGGTTGCCGGACGGCACCGCAAATTCTTCGGTCTTGATGCCGCGCTTTTCCAGATAGCCGGACTTCATCAGATAGTAGGTCGGCATGCCCCAGATGTTGGTCTGGTAGCCCTGGCGGACGGTCGTGCTCGCCTGCGCGGCCGCCGGTCCACCGAAACCCAAAACCGCGACGCCGGCGCTGCCGGCGAGAACCTGTCGGCGATTGAAAATGTTCGAGTTCATCGCTGCCTTCCTCCGTACTTCGTTATTTGAGGCCTATTCCTGCTGCATGCCGAATTCGCGGATTGTAGCCTCAACCTCGTCTATCGTCTGTGCGAACACTTGTCTCATCTGCTGCTGGGTCGACGACTCGGGCAAGGAGCCGCCCTTTTCGATCAAGTCGCGGTATTCCGGCGTTGCGACGATCGAGACGATATGGCGGTTGAGCAAATCCACGATCGGCTGTGGCGTACCGCTGCGCGCGCAGACGCCAAGCCAGCCGGAGCGGACCCAATCGACGCCCTTCTCCTTGATGGTCGGAATATCGGGCAGGCTCTTGATCCGCGCCGGGCTCGTGACGGCGAGAATCTTCAGCTCCTTGCCGAAATACTGCGGGCTGACCGCGAGCGTCGGCGAGACATAGATATGCACCCGGCCGGCGATCAAGTCCGGCAACACCTGCGATCCCGTGCGAAACGGAACCCGGTTCATCGACAGGCCGGCAAATTTCTCGATCTGGCGCGCCAGGATCTCCTGGGCGGAGCCTGCGCCGAGCGTTGCGTAGCTGACCTCGCCCGGCCGCGCTTTGACGTACTGCAAGAACTGTTCGAACGTCTCCGCCGGGATCGCGTTGGTCATGGCGATGCCGTAGTAGTACTTCGCGATCAGCGAGACCGGCGCGATATCGGCGAGCTTGAAGCCGGGGTTCTTGTAAAGCACGGTATTGATCGGGTCGAAGTGCGTGCAAAGCAGCAGATTGTGGCCGTCCGCCGGCTGCGCCAGCACATCGCGGGTGGCGAGCATGCCGGCTGCGCCGGTCTTGTTCTCGACGATCAAGCGCTGGCCAAGCAAGGTGCCGAGCTTGTCAGCGATGAAGCGCGCCGGGATGTCGGTCGGCCCGCCAGCCGAAAACCCGACCACCAGCCGGATGGTGCGCGACGGATAGCTGTCCTGCGCGGCGCCAAGCTGCGCGGCGCCGACCGCAATCAGCGCCACCAGAGCTGCAAGCGCGCCACGGCCGATCATGCGGGCTTCCCGGATTGCTGGCCGAGCTCCGTCAGCAGCCGCTTCTGATAATCCAGGAACTCGACGCTGAGCGGGTCGCGCGGGCGCGTGAGTGCGATCGGCACCTCGATCTTCACCGTTCCGGGATGCGGCGTCATCACCACCACCCGGTCGGCGAGATAAACCGCTTCGGCGACATTGTGCGTCACGTAGATCACGGTCTTTCGCGTCTCCCGCCAGACGTCGGCAAGCAGCCGCTGCATGTCATCGCGAGTGAGCGCGTCCAGCGCCGCGAACGGCTCGTCCATCAGCAGTACGGCCGGATTGTACGCGAGTGCACGGGCGATGGCGACCCGCTGCTGCATGCCGCCCGACAGATGGTGCGGATAGGACTTCTCGAATTTGTCGAGCTTGACGAGCTTGAGCTGCGCCCGCGCGATCTGCTCGCGCTCGTCCTTGCCGATGCCCTTCATTTCCAGGCCGAACGTCACGTTGCCGAGCGCCGTGCGCCACGGAAACAATTGCGCGAAGTCTTGGAACACCACGCCGCGGTCCATGCCGTAGCCGGTCACCGACTTGCCGGCGATGCGGATCTCGCCGCCGGTCGGCGGCAGGAAGCCCGCGATGATGTTGAGCAGCGTGGATTTGCCGCATCCCGACGGGCCGACGATGCAAAGAAATTCCGACTGCTCGATGTCGAAGCTCGTGCGCTCGACGCCGACCACCTGGCCGGCCGGCGTGTCATAGACCAGCGAAACGTCGCGGATTTCGATGTGCGGCATGCGGTCTTTCCAGCGGACGACAGATAGCACGCCCGTTAGAGCATGATCCCGAAAAGTGTGTAGCGGTTTTCGGAAAAGATCATGCTCACACAGTGCCGCCATCCGGCATCCGGTCACAGCGCCTGCAGCTCGTAGACCACGAAAGCATCGATCACGATCGAGCGCTCGCTGACCGGCCGGGCGCGCAATTGCGCCTGCTCGATCAGCGATCCCAATAGCGTGAGGTCGGCGCGTGAGGAGAACAGCACATACATGCGTCCACCCGGCGCGAGCCGCTCGCGCGCCTGGATGAACATCTGCACGATGTCGCGGTGGTTGGGTCCGCTGTGCCGGGCGCGGTCGGCGAGGTCGCGCGGCTCGCCCGGGAAATACGGCGGGTTGCACAGGATCACGTCGAACAGCGGCCCGGGGATCACCGCCGAGAACAGGTTCGAGCAGACCGCGGTGACGCGATCGCCGAGGCCGTTGAGCCGGGCGTTCTCACCGGCGGCCCACGCCGCCTTCGGGTTGATGTCGAGGGCCATCACCGTGCTCGCCCCGGCGCGGGCGGCGGCCAGCGCCAGGATGCCCGACCCGGTGCCGAGATCCGCGACGCGCCGGCCGCGCAGATTGAGCGTGGCGATGAAGCCCGCGAAATATTCGCCGGTTACGAAATAGCGCGGGTGGAACACCGTCGGCGGCACCACAAAGCGGAAGCCAGCCGCATAGGCTTCGGTGGTTTTCTGGCGCTTGAGAACGAAATGGTAGGACAGGAAGCGGACAGCGGCGCCGATCAATCGCCTGGGCAGGCTGACCGGCGCGGCGCGGCTGTCGCGACCCGCGGCCTTGCCGGCCAGCGGCGCGTCGCGCAACTCGACTTCGGACATTTCGCACCCCAGACGCTTTTATCAGCCCTATCATGCCCGATTGCGAGGTGAAATAGCGGAGCAGGCGGTTTTTCCGGATCGCATTTGGGTGTAGGTTGCGCGGCGAACCGGCCTGCGGGCCTTAAAAGTTATGCCGAACGACAGGGTGGCACAGATGGGACCTCAAGCGGCGATCAACAAAGTGACCAGCCAGATGACGCTGTCGGACCGCGCCGACCACCTCGAAGAGCAGATGATGCACGATCTCGAGCGCGTCGTGACCAAGTCGGTGCTGGCCAATCTGATGGACGGCCGGGTCGAGATGGCGGGCGGCGCCGCGCTGCAGTCCAAGTATCCCGGCAAGTACTTCAACATGGGCGCCGACCCGCGGCTGCCGCCGATGCCGGAGAAGCCGACGCTGATGGATTATTTCAAGAACCGCTTTGCCTCGACCAATCACCTGCTGCAAAGCGGCGCGCTGGCGCTCAAGGCCGGCCACAGCGAGAAGGTCGTGCTGGCGTGTCTGCTCCACGACATCGCGGTGGTGAGCTTCATCCGCTGCGACCACGGCTACTGGGGCGCGCAGATGATCGCGCCCTACGTCGACGAAGAGGTCAGCGAGGCGATCCGCATGCACCAGGCGCTGCGGTTCTTCCCCGACGAGGCGATGGGCTACAAGTATCCCGACATGTACGTGAAGTATTTCGGCAAGGACTATCAGCCCGAGCCCTACATCGTCGAGGAGTACAAGCGCGCCCGCGACAGCAAGTACTACGAGACCTCGCGCTTGATCTGCGTGAACGACGTCTATGCCTTCGATCCCAACGCCCAGGTCAATCTCGAGCAGTTCGAGGACATCATCGGCCGCAACTTCCGGCAGCCGAAGGAGGGGCTGGGCTGGGACAACAGCCCATCGGCGCACATGTGGCGCACCATCATGTGGCCGACCCGGTTCCTCTGAGCTGTTGAATGTGAATGCCAAGACAGCCGCTTGCGCGCTTCACCCTCCCCCTCCAGGGGGAGGGTGAAGGGAGTTTGCGGCTCGTGTTGAGCCATCTCATAAAAAATTGGGCTGGTTGACGCCATGTCCGCACTGGCTGAACTCGATCGCGATAACGTCGTCGACGTCGATCTCGGCAGCGCCGAGTTCAAGGCCAATGCGCACCGCCACATGGCGGAGTGGGCGCGGCGGCCGCCGTTCTACGTGCTCGGCAAAGGCCCGCCGCAGGTCGTCGTCGGCCGCTACGCCGACGTCCACCGGGTGTTCTCCGACGTCGAAACCTTCGCTTCGCAGATGCCGACCGGTCCGGGCTGGGAGCAGTTTCACAAGTTCATGGAGGCGCAGTTCGTCACCCAGATGGACGGCGCCCAGCATGCCCGCGTTCGCCGGCTGCTGATGCCGGCGTTCTCGTCACGGCGGATCGCGCAGCTGGAAGAGAGCATCACCAGGATCGTCGACGGCATGCTCGACCGCATCGAGGCGAACGGGCCCCGGTTCGACGCCATGCGCGATCTTGGCGCGCATCTGGTGGTCGATGCGTTGCTGGAAGCCATGATCAACATGGACGCGCGGCGCAAGGCGGTGTTCGTCGCGTTCCATGACGTGCTGCCCGCGACCACCTACACCAAGCCCGGCGAGCCGTTCCCGGAGGAATGCCGGAGCGCCATGGAACGCGTGATGCGGGAGATCGAGGTCATCATCCAGGAACGGCGGGTGAGCCCGCACTCCGACTTCATCAGCGACCTGGTGAACGCCCGCGACGCCGGCGACAAGCTGTCGGATCGCGAGCTGTTCGATCAGATTTTCGGTCTGTGCGGCGGCTCGCTGTCGGCCACCAGCCGCGCCGCCGGCGGCGCGCTTTATCTGCTGTACACCCACGACGATCAGCGCCGCGAGCTGATCCGCGATCCGTCGCTTATTCCGGAGGCGATCGAGGAGTGCCTGCGCCTCGGCAGCAACGGCTATTTCACCTTCCCGCGCGTCGCCACCCGCGACACCGAGGTCGGCGGCACGCGCATCCTCAAGGGCATGGTGGTGCGGCCGTCGCCGCTCGCGCCGAACTACGATCCCGACGTGTTCCCAGACCCGCTGCGCTTCGACGTCCATCGCAAGCCCAAACGCATCCTGTCGTTCGGCGCCGGCCCGCATCACTGCATCGGCAACATCCTCGGCCGCACCACCATCACCATCGCGATCACGCGCCTGCTGGCGCGGTTCCCGGACGCGCATCTGCTCGATCCGGACTTCACCCCGGTCTACGGCGGCGCGGTCGGTGAACTGCGCCTGCAAAGCCTGCCGATGACCGTGCAATGAGCCGCTGGTCGCATCGCCTCGCGGTCTTGACCGCCGTCATGCTGATCGCGGCCGCGGCCGCGCCACGCTCGGCCGGCGCCCAGGCGGCCTACCCGAGCCAGGGCATCCGCATCGTCGTGCCTTACGCCCCGGGCGGCGTGCCCGACACGGTCGCCCGCTTCCTGGCGCAGCGGCTGCAGGACCGGGTCGGCCAGTCGGTCGTGGTCGAGAACCGCGCCGGCGGCAATGGCAGCGTCGCGGCCGCCGCGATCACCTCGGCGCCGGCGGACGGCTATACGCTGATGGTCACCGACAGCGCGATGCTGTCGGTCAATCCCATGTTCCTCACCCAGCTGTCCTACAACCCGCAGAAGGATTTCGTCCCGGTCGCGCTGCTGGCGCGCGCGCCGATCTTTCTCGCCGTGCATTCGGACGTGCCGGTCGCGACGCTGCGGGAGTTCATCGACTACGTGAAGGCGCGGCCCGGCCAGGTCAACTACGGCTCGTCGGGCGTCGGCAGCACGCACCATCTCACCATGGAGGCGATGAAGTCGGCGCTGCAACTGCAGATGACCCATATTCCCTATCGTGGCACCGGCCAGTCGGTGCCGGCGCTGCTCGGCGGTCACGTGCAGGCGCTGTTCTCCGCCTATCCGTCGCTCAAGGGCGCGGTCGAGACCAACCGCGTCAAATTACTCGCCACCAACGGCGCGCAGCGCTCGCCGCTCGCCCCCGATGTGCCGTCGCTGGCCGAGGTCATTCCGGGCTTCGACCTGATCACGCTGATCGGGCTGTACGCCCACGCCGGCACCCCGCCCGCCATCGTGCAGAAGATCGCCGACGAGGCGATCGCGGTGGTGCAGCAGCCGAGCGTGGTGCCGGCGTTTGCCGCGCTCGGCATGGAGCCGGCGGGCGAGGGCCCGCAGGCCTTCGCCAAGACCATCGCCAGCGAGATCGAGCGCGTCACCAAGGTGGTCGAAAGCGCCGGCATCAAGCCGCAGTGACCTTGAGCCCGGCTGCCGTTTCCGGCGGCGGCGGATCGGGATGGTGATCCCACGATCGTGTGCAAAAACGCCGCGCGGCCATACGGGTTCTGACGCTGGACAGCGTCGGCTCGGTTGCCGAAGATTGCGGCCGGAAGGAGTTCCCATGCGCTCGATCACTCGCACGCTTGTCGTGGCTCTGTTCGCGTTGATTGCGCTTGCCCCGCCGGCGCAAGCGCAAAGCGCATTTCCGAGCCGCACGGTGAAGTTCATCGTGCCGTTCCCGGCCGGCGGCATCAACGACGTGCTGGCTCGCATCGTCGCCGACAAGCTTCAGGCCAAGTGGGGCCAGGCGGTCATCATCGAGCTGAAGGTCGGCGCCGGCGGCAACATCGGCGCCGACGTCGCGGCCCAGGCCGAGCCCGATGGCCACACACTGCTGATCGCGCCGCCCGGGCCGCTGGCGATCAACCAAAGTCTGTACAAGAAGCTGCCGTACCGGCCGGAGGACTTCGTGCCGATCACGGTGCTGGGCGGGGTTCCCAACATCGCTTTTGTCAAGAAGGAACTGCCGGCCCAGTCGATGAAAGAGCTCGTCGCTTACATCAAGAGCAATCCCGGCAAGGTCAACTATGGCAGCCAAGGCAGCGGCGCGACGCCGCATCTCACCGCCAACATGTTCATGAACATGACCGGCACCCAGATGGTGCACGTGCCCAACCGCGGTGAGGTGTTTGTTTATCAGGACATGGTCGGCGGGCATGTGGATCTGTTCTTCGGCAACGTCTCGGGCGGGCTCGCGCTCTATCGCGACGGCAGGATCAGGGCGCTGGCGGTGCTCGACAAGATGCGCGCCGCGCAGATGCCCGATGTGCCGACGGTGGCGGAAGAGGGCATGCCCGATCTGATTTCCACCACGTGGTTTGCCGCCGCCGGACCGCCGAAGATGTCGGCGACGCTGCAACAGCGACTTGCCGTAGACTTCATCGAGGTGCTGAAGATGCCGGACGTGCAGCAGAAGTTCCGCAATGTCGGCATCGAGCCGGTCGCGGGCACGCCAGCCGAGACCGCGGCCTTCTTCAAAGACGAGTCCCGCCGCTGGGGTGCGGTGATCAAGGCGAATAATATCTCGATCGACTAGTTTTTCTTCGGGCTCCACCGCGCCGCGCGCTTCTGCGCGAATGACGCGAGGCCCTCGGCCGCTTCGGGCGAGCGGCGCTTGGCGGCGTGACGCTCGATCAGCTCGGCGAAGGCCGCGTCGTCGAGGTCGCCGAACGCGTGCTTGAGCGTATGCGCCTTGGTCTGCGCGATCGCCTCCGGGCCGTTCTCCAGCACGTGGCCGACCATGCGCTCGCCGGCTGCCGCAAGCTCCGTCGCCGGCACCACCTGGTGCACCAGGCCGATGCGGCGCGCCTCCTCGGCGTCGAAGCGCTCGCCGGTCAGCGCATAGCGGCGCATCTGGCGCACGCCGATGGCGTCGTTGAGCTGCGGCACGATGATCGCCGCGGTCAGCCCCCAGCGCACCTCGGCGATCGAGAACACCGCGTTGTCGGCCGCGATCACCACGTCGCAGGCAGCGACCAGGCCGGTGCCGCCGCCGAAGCAGCCGCCGTGCACCAGCGCGATGGTCGGCACCGGCGCATGGTTGAGCCGCTGCACCGCCTCGGCGGTGGCGCGCGAGACGCGCACGTTTTCCGCCATCGAATCGGCGCGCACGCCGTCGATCCATTTCAGGTCGGCGCCGGCCTGGAAGTGCTTGCCGTTGCCCTTGATCACCACGGCGCGCAGGCCGTCGGCGCCGCCGAGACCGTCGAGCGCATCGAGCAGGCCTTGGATCAGTTCGTCGTTGTAGGCGTTGTTGACCTCCGGCCGGTTGAGCGCGACGGTCGCGACGCCGCGCGCGTCAACGCTCCACAACACCGGCCCGGACGCGCTGGATGCCGCCATTCAGATGCGGTCCGGGAAGCGGATGATGAAGTTGTCGCGGTTCGGCATCTTCACCTGCGGCAAGGTCTTGGCGTCCATCACGTCGTTCTCGCCGATGATCTTGTTGAGGAACAGGACATAGGCGGTGGTCGCATAGATGTCGTCGTTCGACAGCATCTGACGCGGCTGGTTGAACGGCATGGCGCGCCGGGTGAAATCGAACACCGTGGTGGCGTGACCCCAGAAGTTGCCGATGGTCTTGGGCGTGTCGATGGCGCTCGAGATCGGCGCGCCGCCGAACAGCGGGTTGCGCGCCGTCGGCCCGCCCTTGCCGCCGTCGCCATGGCAGGACGCGCATTTTTCCGCGAACACCTTGGCGCCTTGCGCGGCCGTGCCGCTGCCCGGCGGCAGGCCGGCGCCGCTCGGCATGGCGGCGATGTCCCAGGCCGCGACGTCGGCCTCGGCGATCGGCTGGCCGAGCCCCGGCGTCTCGGCGCGTGCCGCGGCCGCGCCGAACGATGCAACGGCGAGCGCGAGGGCGAGCAGCGCGTTACGCGTAGACATGTTTGATCGCTCCGCTGCTGTCGATGCCCCAGCTGGTGAGGCTGTTGTAGTGCTGGTTGGGGAACGCCCCGGGGTTGGTCACCGGCCGCTTGGTCTCGCCGCGCAGCGCCACGAACTCCGACCGCAGCGGCTGCGCATTGCCGGCCTCGTCGTAGGCGCGGCTTTGCAGGACCACCGGCTGGCCGTCCCAGCGCCACGGCATGCGGAAGCGCGTGAACGCCTGCGGATGCACCGGACCTTGCAGCGCCGCGTCGGCCCAGCTCTTGCCGCCGTCGGCCGAGACCCGCACCCGGGAGATGCGGCCGGTGCCCGAAAAGGCGATGCCGGAAATCTCGTAATAGCCCGGGCCCTTCAGGCTCTGCCCGAACGATGGGCTGGTGATGAAGCTCTTGACCTCTTGCAGGAAGTGGAAGCGCCAGGCCTTGCCGTCCGGCAGCACCTGCGAGTAGGTGCGCGCCTCGTAGAAGCCGAGCGACGGCTCATCGACCACCTTGATGCGGCGCAGGAACTTGACGTTCATGTTGCCCTGGTAGCCGGGCAGCAGCAGCCGCATCGGATAGCCGTTGCCGGGCATCAGCCGCTCGCCGTTCTGGTAGATCGCGACCAGCGCGTCGTCATAGGCCTTCTTCACCGGCACGCTGCGGTGGAGCGCGAGCGAATCCGCGCCCTCGGCGATCAGCCATTTCGCGGAGCGGTCGATGCCGGCCTCGTCGAGCAGGATCGACAACGGCACGCCGGTCCACTCGGCGTTCGACACCAGGCCGTGCAGCGCCTGCACCGACGCCTGCACCGGCTCGTTGGAGAACATCGGTCCGGAGTTGCCGCTGCACTCGACGAACGCCATGCGCGTGGTCAGCGGATAGCGCGACAGCGTCTCGAGCGTGAACGCCAGCGGTTGCTTCACCATGCCGTGGATCACGAGCTTGTGCTTGTCGGGGTCGATGTCCGGGATGCCGGAGTGGTTGATCGAGAAGTGCAGGCTGTTCGGCGTGACCGTGCCGTTGAGCAGGTGGTGCGGCGTGCGCGCATGCGAGGTGCGCATCTCGTTCTGCGGATTGCTCAGCGTGCGCACCACGTGCTTCTCGAAGCGCGACGGCGCTTGCAGCGGCGGCGTCACCGCGCCGAGCTCGAGGCTCCAGGCTTCGTCCTTGAGCGGCTCGGCGGCGGCGCCGGTCGCGGATGCACCGGTGCCGAGCGCGCCGGCCAGCACCGCGCCCTGTCCCAGCAGCGCGCGCCGGCTGATCAGGCCGTTGCCGGCGACCTCGTCCATGGATGTGCGGTTGCCGCCGCCGTGGCGGCGCTTGGTTGGGCTCATGATCGCCTCCCCAGGCGGTTGGACGTCTGTCGCGTCCTCACGCGTGACGTTGAGTGAGCCGTGGGATTCTGCCCCCGCGGTCCCAGTGTGTCTAGCGGCCTGTCCGCGCGCTTGCTTAGATGCCCGCCGCGAGGGAACCGACAATGCGGCGCAGCACCGAGCGAATTCTCACCACCCACACCGGCAGCCTGCCGCGGACGCGGAAGGTGGTGGACCTGCTGCTGCAAAACATGAAGCAGCCCGGCGCCCATCACGCTGCGCTCGAGGCTGCGGTCGCCGAGGCGGTCACCGGCGTGGTCGAGAAGCAGAAGGCTGCCGGCATCGACGTCATCAACGACGGCGAGCAGGGCCGCACCGATTATACCGTCCATGTCATCGACCGGTTGACCGGCTTCGAGGGTACGCTCGCGCCGCCCCGCGGCACCGGCGAGCCTGAATTCCCGGAGCTTGCGCAACTGCTCAGCCAGTTCGCGTCGCCGTTTCAGCGCTGGCCGGCGTGCTCGGGACCGGTGACGTGGAAGGATTGGCCAGCCGTGGAGGCCGATATCGCGCGGGCCAAGGCGGCGATGAGCAAGGCTGGCGTCGCGGAATCGTTCATGACCTCGCCGTCGCCGGGTCAGATCGCTCGCTATCTCGCGAACCAGCATTACAAGACCGTCGAGGAATATCTCTTCGCGCTCGCCGATGTGATGAGCCGCGAGTATCGCGCCATCATCGAGGCTGGCTTCGTGTTGCAGCTCGATTGCCCCGATCTCGCGATGTCCTATGCGCTCTATCCCGGCATCAGCGCTCGACGACTACCGGAAAATCATCTGCGCTCAACGTCGAAGCGCTCAATCACGCAATCAAGGACTTGCCGGCCGACCGGATGCGCATGCACGTCTGCTGGGGCTCGACGCTCGGGCCGCATCACGGCGATATCCCGATCAAGGACATCGCCGATATCATCCTCAGGGCCAGGCCGCAGGCGGTGTCGTTCCCCGGCGCCAATCCACGCCATGGCCATGAATGGAAGGTCTGGCGGGAGGCGAAGCTGCCGGACGACAAGGTCATCATCCCGGGCGTGATCGATTCGACCTCGAACTTCGTCGAGCATCCCGAGCTGGTGGCCGATCGCATCCAGCAATACGCCGGCGTGGTCGGCCGCGAGCGCGTCATCGCCGGCGTCGACTGCGGCTTCGGCACCTTTGCCGGCCGCGTCCAGGTCGACAGCAAGATCGTCTGGATGAAGCTTGCGGCCTTGGCCGAGGGCGCGCGGCTTGCCTCCCGCCAATTGTGGTGACCAGGCTTAAGGCATGATCGCTTTTGTTCTAACGCTTGAGCCGCCCACGCCTGCGTCAGAAAAGTTCTGCTGCGCGCGCCGCAGACTCTCACCCTCCCCTGGAGGGGGAGGGTCGGCGAGCGACGAAGTCGCGAGCCGGGGTGGGGTGAACCTTCCTCGAAAAACGCTCACCCCACCCCGCCGCCTCGCTGACGCTCGGCGTCGACCCTCCCCCTCCAGGGGAGGGTGAAGCGAGTGCGCCGCGCGTCATCGAACATTGCTTCACGCGCGCGATGTCGTGTGCTCCGGAACACAGGTTTATCCCTTCGCCGTCCGCACCATGCCCCAGCGCTGCACGGTCGCCTTCTCGACCGAGCCGAACACCAGCCGCTCGAAGGCAAAGCCGATGCCGCCGATCACCACCAGCGCGGCCAGCATCAGGTCGGCGTTGAGGAACTCCTTGGCGTCGAAGATCACCCAGCCGAGCCCCCAGTCGGAGGCGGCGAGGAATTCGGCGCCGATCACCGCGATCCAGGCGCGCAGGAACGCCTGGCGCAGGCCGGTGATGATGAACGGCGAGGCGCCCGGCATGATCACCTTCCAGAACAGCGCGCGCTCGTCGGCGCCCATCGCGCCGGCGGCGCGCAGCCACAGCGGATTGACCGCCCGCACGCCCGACCAGGTGTTGAGCAGCATCGGGAACAGCGCGGCGTAGAACACGATCAGGATCGCGACCGTGTTGCCGAGCCCGAACCACAGGATGAACACCGGCACCCAGGCGAGCGAAGGGATCGGCATCAGCGCGCTGGCGAGCGGCATGAAGAAGTTCTCGATCGGCTTCCACCGGCCCATCAGGATGCCGAGCGGCAGGCCGATGGCGACCGCCAGCGCCAATCCGGCGAGCACGCGGTAGAGCGTCGCCGCCGCATGCGCGATCATGCTGCCGTCGAGCAGCGAGGCGACCAGCGCATGCCAGACCTTCGGCAGCGTCGGCATCAGCGCCGGCGGAAAATATCCGGTGCGCGCCACCGCTTCGTAGAGCAGCGCCGCGATGACGAGGGTCGCGGCGGTGCGCCGCGCCGAGCGGAAACGGTCGCTGGTCATGTCATCATGCCCCAGCGCATCACGGTGTATCGCTCGAGCTTCTCGAACACGAGCTTCTCCAGCGTCAGGCCGATCACGCCGATCACCACCACGCCGGCCAGCATCACGTCGGTGTTGAGGAATTCGCGCGCGCCGAAGATCATCCAGCCGAGCCCCCACGGCACCGCGGCCAGCATCTCGATGCCGACCAGGATGCGCCAGGCCTGCGCCAGACCGAGCCGGAGCCCGGTCAGAATGTAAGGCAGCGCGCCCGGCAGGATCACCTTGACGAACAGCGCCCGGTCGTTGGCGCCCATGGCCTGCGCCGAGCGCACCCAGATTTCCTTCACCGCCTTCACGCCGGTCCAGGTGTTGAAGATGATCGGGAACGCCGAGACGAAGGCGACCAGCAGCACCGCCGACTTGTTGCCGAGCCCGAACCAGAGCAGGAACAGCGGCGCATAGGCGAGCCCGGGGATCGGCGCGCCGATGCTGACCAGCGGCAGCGCGATATCTTCGACCCGCCGCGAGCGGCCCATCAGGATGCCGAGCGCGACGCCGACGATGGCGGCGAGCACGAAGCCGACCAGGAGGCGCAGCACGGTGTCGAGCGCGTGATGCGGCAGGATGCCGCTGATGGTGAGATTGATGAACGCGCGCGCGACCTCGACCAGCGATGGAAACAGCCGCGGCGGAAACATTCCGAGCCGCGCCACGGTCTCCCAGAGCGCGAACACCACCACGAACGGGAACGCGTTGCGCGCAATCACCCGCCAGCGCGCGTTCTCGGATGCAGCGGCGGCGAGCGCGGGGGAGGGCGTGGCGACGTCGGCCATGGCGGGAGGATAGTGCGATCCGACGAAGCGCGACAAGGCACGGGGCCGGTGATTGGGCGCTCGCCCATCGCACCGCACACTCTTTCAATCCGTGGCGCCGCTCGCCTATCCTGTCCGCACAAAATCCGGGAGGAGTTCATGTATCGCGCCACCAAGGACATCATCTTGCCGACGACGATCACCGGCTCGCTGCCGCGGCCGAGCTGGTACACCGAGAATCTCGGCACCAGGCATTTTCTCGACGCGATGGTGACGCGCCGCTTCCGCGAGCAATACGAGGACGCGCTGACCTGCTATCTGCGCGACCAGGAGCTCGCCGGCCTCGACATCGTCACCGACGGCGACTGCCGGTTCGACGACGACGTCGGCGGCCAGAGCTGGACCAGCTACCCGCCGATGCACATGGCGGGCTTCGACCGCGACAACCCGCGGCCGACGCCGGCCGGGCGCGGCGGCATCTGGTTTCCGCGCGGCCACATCCTGCACGATTATCTGGAGTCGCGGGTGATGCCGCGCGTGGTCGGCCCGATCGGCCGCGGCGATCTGCAATACACCGCGATGTGGAAGGCGGCGCAGCGCTTCACCGAGAAGCCGGTGAAATGGGGCGCGGTGTCGGCCGAAATCGTCACGTTTGCGGTGCAGGATTTGCACTACAAGAGCGTGCCGGAGCGCATGTTCGCGATCGCCGACGCGTTCAACGAGGAGTATCACGAGCTCGCCGACGCCGGCTGTCCGGTGATCCAGATCGAGGAGCCGCAGATCCATTTGCTGGCGGTGCGCAACATCCAGGACGCCGTGATCAATCCCAAGCTGATGGTCGACGTGTTCAACCGCACCGTGAAGGGCCTGCGCGCCAAGACCGAGGTGTGGGCGCATTCGTGCTGGGGCAATCCGTCCCAGCAGCGCATGTTCGCGCAGGTGCAGAGCTACAAGCCCGCGCTCGAGGCCTACAACACGGTCGACGCCGACGTCATCACCTTCGAATCGTCGAGCTCCGGCGGCATCGACCTCGAGGCGATCGGCAAGACCATCACCGAGAAGAAAATCTCCATCGGCGTGATCGATCACCACACCTTGCAGGTCGAGCAGCCCGAGCAGGTGGCGGCGCAGATCCGCGCCGCGCTCAAGCACATCCCGGCCGAGCGACTGATGGTCTCGACCGACTGCGGCATGGGCCGCGAGGGCATGAGCCGCCGTCACGCGTTCTACAAGACGGTGTCGCTGGTGCTCGGCACCAACATCGTGCGGAAGGAGCTGGGCGTGCCGGAGGCGCGGGTGCTCGCGGCCGACGAGCGCTATTCCCTGGTGGTGCCGCCCGCGAAGTGACCGCGCGGCTGCCGCGAACTCGGCGCGCTCCCTCTCCCCGCGCTCGCGCTGGCGAGCCCAACCGGCGAGCAGCCAGCGCGAGCACATTTAGAAGGAGCCGCGCCGGACCCTCGCTGCGCTCGGCGACGCGGCGGCGGGGAGAGGGTTGGGGTGAGGGGGAATAGAACCCGATAGTTGTAACCCCTCACCCGCCTCGCTTCGCTCGGCGACCTCTCCCTATGGGAGAGGTGAAGCGAGTATGCTGCACCTATGAATCTCCACTCTCTCCTCCTCGAACGTGAGACCGCTGGCCGCCCCGTCACTGTCGGCCTGATCGGCGCCGGCAAGTTCGGCACCATGTTTCTGGCGCAGGCGCGGCTGACCAAGGGCCTGCACGTCGCGGGCGTCGCCGATCTCAATGTCGCGCGCGCCAACAGCCAGCTCGCGACCGCCGGCTGGCCGGCCGAGCAGGTCGCGGCCGCTTCGCTCGGCGACGCGCTCAAGTCTCGCACGACCCATGTCACGCCCGACGCGCAGGCGCTGATCGCGCATCCCGCCGTCGAGGTGATCGTCGAGGCGACCGGCATCCCGGAGGCCGGCATCCTGCACGCCATCAAGGCGATCGAGCACGGCAAGCACATCGTCATGGTCAACGTCGAGGCCGACGCATTGGCGGGGCCGCTGCTGGCGCGCAAGGCCAAGGCGGCCGGCGTGGTCTACAGCCTCGCCTGGGGCGACCAGCCGGCGCTGATCTGCGAGCACGTCGACTGGGCGCGCGCCGCGGGCTTCACGGTGGTCGCGGCCGGCAAGGGCACGCGCTACGAGCCGCATTATCACCGCTCCAATCCCGACAACGTCTGGGACATCCTCGACAAGTACCTCAACATCACCGACCGGGCGTCGATCAACCCGAAGATGTTCAACTCGTTCGTCGACGGCACCAAGTCCGGCATCGAGATGACCGCGGTGTGCAACGCCACCGGCCTGCTGCCGCAATCGGAGGGGCTCGGATTTCCGCCGGCGACGCGCTTCGAGCTCGCGGAGGTCTGCAAGCCAAGGAGCGCCGGCGGCACGCTGGAGACGGCGGGCGTCACCGAGGTGACGTCGTCGGTCACTCGCGACGGCCGCGACGTGCCGCACCATCTTGCGCTCGGCACCTATGTGGTGATCGAGGGCGAGACCGATTACGCGCGGCAATGCTTCAAGGAATACGCCATGCTGCCGGACCGCAGCGGCCGCTACGCCGCGCTGTACCGGCCGATCCACATGATCGGGCTCGAGCTTGGCATCTCGGTCGCGAGCGCGGCGCTGCGCCGGGAGCCGACCGGCGCCCCCACCGGCTTTCGCTCCGACGTCGTCGCGACCGCCAAGCGCGACCTGAAGAAGGCCGAGTTGCTGGACGGCGAGGGCGGCTTCTGCGTCTGGGGCAAGCAGACGCCGGCCGCGCTTTCGCTCGCGGAGGGCTACCTGCCGCTCGGGCTCGCCCAGAACCTCAAGCTCAAGCGCGACCTCAAGGAGGGCGAGCGGCTGAAATGGTCGGACGTCGATTACGACCCCGCCGACTTCGCCGTGCGCGTCCGCCGCGAGATGGAAGCGGCGTTCGCCCGGCCCAATGCAAACTAGGGGCGGTTGCTTGTTAGCGACGTGAAGGAATTTGAGCTTGCCTTGCTTGATCAGGCTCAATGTGTTGCCAACGTTGTCGAACATCATATCAACATGGACTGCTAGCAAATCGGTCATCGCGAAAAGCCCATGCCCGCCACCACACCGCCCATGTTCGAATCCGGCCTCTGGTCCGCGTTGCAGCGGCGCGCCAATGACGCCGACCGGAACAACCCGACCGTCACCGACTTCGCGGTCGTGCAAGTGACGGACGCTGCCCGCGCGCAGGCGCCGGTTGTCCCGAGAGCGGAACAGGTTGCCGTTTCCCCGCCTGAGGGCCCGCAAACGCACGAGTCGGCGCTGTCGGCGGTGCGTGGCGCGGGGCATGTTACAGGCATCGACTGGCCCGTCTGCTGCGACCGGCTGGCCGTGCTCCATTTCCTGCACGGTGGCGGCAACAGCCTAGACGATGCGATCGAGGTAGGGCTGCTCGACGGTTGCGTACTGAGCGGAGGTGATGTCGCGGCGCCGGCGGAACGGAAACTATGGAGTGAGCAGATGGCGTTGATCCGCCGGAAGCGGCATGGCGGGGACGGGATGGCAATGCTGCGCTGCGCGGCTTGTGCCCGGGTCTATGGCGCCTGGGTCACCCCCTGAAGGCAACAGCCGGGCCACGGACCCCACCTCACTTCTCGACATGGCTGGTGCTGCGGGGATCGGCCGGCGGGATGTAGACCGGCCAGGCGGGGGTCCAGGGACCGTGTCCGGGCATGTTCGTCCAGCTTCCCGATTGGTTGAAGCGCCAGAGATTGTGCAGGTCGATATGTTCCTGCCGGTTGGAATATTCGGAATAACGGCCGGTAAGATTCCCGCCGATGATGTTGCGGCCGTAGAAGCGCTCGAACCACGTCAGGTCGGTCCGGCTGAGCTGCGGAGTCGCCAGCTCGGGATATTGCGCTACGTTGCGCTGGTGATGGGCGCCAACGCCCCGGATCTGCTGGATGCGCGCGGCCGTCGCTGGATCAAAGCGCGCGCGCCAGTACATCCACGTCGTCGGATTGAGGGCAGAGGCCGCAACCCCGGTGCCCGCGCCCCAGGCGCCGTCCGTCACCGCGTTGCTGAATGCATCCTCGGCACTTTCGCCTTCGAGCAACCGGCGGGTGGCCCCGCTCGAATAGCCGGCGCCGAAGCCGCTGGCCGCCGCACCTGCCCCGGCAGGACTGGCGATGCCGCGCATGATCAGCTGCGGTGTCATTTCCGTCATGGTCAGCCGGGTCGACTGGCCGGAGAGCGACGCCCAGTAGCCGGGCGGAATGACGCCGAGCCGCATCGACCCAGCGAACATTCCGCCACCCACCGCACCGCCCACCAAACCCGACGCACCCTCGACCACAACTCCTTCCTCCACCATGTCCCAGTAATCGCCACCGTGGCGGGCATAGGTGTAATTGGCTCGAGCAAAGCCGGAGAAGACGCCGCTGGCCAGCCCGCTGACAGATCCTGCCGCGATGCCCGTACCGATGCTTACGCCGGCCGATGCGCCAGTGGCGACCGCACCGGTTCCCGCCGCTGTGCCGGTTAACCCCGCCCCTGCCGCTCCCGCTAGCCCCACGCCACCGATGACCTCTGCCGCCACGCCGAAGGTCACCGCGCCGATGAACCCCGCGCCGAAGCCGATGCCCGCCGCCGCCAGCACGTCCCACGCATCATAGTCGCCCCCGCGAATGACGACCGATGCCGCGCCGATGATCGCGCCGATGGCCCCGACGATCAGCCCGGCGACAATCAGCGGCGCGATGTCGCCTTCTGGATCGATGCCGTTGATTGGATCATGAACGGCGAAGGCATAGGCGTTCGGACCGAACGAAAACAGTGCCGGATCGCGCGCCAGAAACAGGCCGGTGAGCGGATCATAGGGCCGTTTCGGCGTCAGATAGAGGCCACAGCCGGGCTCGAACGGCATAGCGCCGAAGATCGGTCGGACACCCGGCGGCAGCGCGCCGGGCCCGCCGCCTCCCGGCGCCAGCACTTCCGGCAAGCCGAAACTTTCATAACGGATATGACACGCGGGGCTCCCGTCCTGCGCGGTGACGAGCACCAGATCGAGATGGCCGTCATAATGGAGGTTCCACCGGCTCGTCTGGCTGAGCGCAGCGTAGGGCACGGAGAGGTTCGGGTGGTGAAGGAAGCGGGTCTGCGCCGTGCCGCCAGCGTCGCGCAGGTCCATGCACCGCTGATCGAACCAGCGCCTGCGCTCGACCAAGCCGCCACGCGTGACGGCGGCGAGGCGGCCGAGCGGATCGTAGCTGAAATCGGTCACCAAAGCGCCGCTGGTCGCGCGGACAAGGCGGCCGAAGGCATCCCAGACGAAGCTGCGGCCCGGATCGGCGGTGCGGCTGCCGTCGGCGTCGCTGGAGACAGCCGCCCCATCGATCGCGGTCAGCCGGGCGAAGGCATAGCTGTACCCGACGGCGGCACCGCCTGCCGGCTGGAAGCTCTGTCGCGTGTCATCCGCCCCGTAACTCCAGACATCTGCGGGCTGCGCTGCTGCTGCTGTCGTCGCCTGGCCGATGAGGGTCTGCGCGGCAGCAAGGTCCGCCGGCGGCATCGCTCCAGGAACGGTAACCCCGCCCTTGGTATCGGTCAGCCTACCGCGGCCGTCATAGCCATAAAGACTGCCCGAAGCACCGCCTCCGAGCCGCAGCGTCACGCGCCGCCGGTTCGTCATGTCGTGCGCATAGATGATTCGGGCGATGGCGGTGCTGCCCGCATCGTCGAATCGGACGCCGGTCAGGCGGCCTCCGCCGTCATGGGCCGACAGCGATCGGCTGACGCCGAAATCGAGCGACGCGATCCGCGAGGTGCCGCGATAGGTAGCCTCGGCGAGCACTGTTCCGGGCGCCGGCGCGGAGAGGCCCGACCCGCCCTGTGCGGACAGGGTGATCCGGTCTACCCGGCCGAGCGAATCGAGCCGGTGCTGCTCGCGCCAGCCGTCCGGCAAAGTCAGCGTAATGGCGCTGGCAAGCTCGTCATAGGTCCGGGTGATCGCGCCCGTACCGTCATCTTCGACGATGATCCGGTCGAGACTGTCGTAGCGACGGGTTACGGTGGCACCGCCCGCCTGTGCCTGCACCATGCGGCCAAGTCCGTCGAAGCGGAAGTCGTGATCGGGAACGGGCGCGCGCACACCGGCTGCGAGCGTGCGCATTCCCGTCATCCGCCCCGCCGGGTCGCGCGCGAAACCAAGGGCGACACCGCCGGGCAGAGAAAGGCCGGTCATGTCTCCCGTAGCCGGATCAAAATTGCGGCCATAGGCCGAACCGTCCGGCAGGGTCATGCCCACGAGGCGCCCGAGAGGATCGCGCTCGAGTGTGGTAACCGCGCCAGCCGGCGAGACATAGCGGACCGGCCGGCCGAGCAGATCGGTGTCGATGACCGACTGGAGCACGAGCCCGGTCGCATCCGCCGTGCTGCCGGCCCCCTCGCCGAGAAGCCCGAACGCCTGGCGCCCCACGACGCCATCCGGCGCGACCGTTTCCACGACGTAATCGCGCGCGTCATATCGGATCGTCGTTACCTGCCCGTCCTGCGTGGTCGAGCTGGTCAGCCGCCCGCGCGCATCGTGTGCGAAGTCGGTGACCGTGGAAACGCCAACCCCGGCATCGGTTGCGGTCGTACGTGACGGGAGGCCATCCGGACCATAATTCGTCTCGACGACATTGCCCGCCGGATCGCGCGTCCGGATCAGCCGGCCCATGCCGTCATAATCCATCAGCCATTGGTCACCGGTCGGCGTCACCCGGCGGGTACAGCGCCCGTCCCGGTCATACCATTTGGTCTCGCTGAGCCCGACGGCAGCGGCCGGATTGTTCTCGAATCGCCAGACGGTGGTGGTGACCGGCCGTCCCCGCTCGTCATAGAAAATGCTGGTCCGGCGCAGCTGCCGCGCCGGCCCGCCATCCCCCGGATCGCCGGTGACGCGAACCTCGACGGGCAGGTCATACGGACCATAATCGACCTCCTGGATGGTGCCATCAGGGTAGGTCGTGCGGTGCGGACGTCCCCAGCCGTCGTAGTCGATCAGGGTATTCCGGCCGCCCGGCCGCTGGACCTGCACAGTGCGCCCCGCACGGTCATGCACATAGCGTTCGGTCTGGGCAAACGGCGTCCCGTGTGCGCGGGTGATGTAGAGCAGCAGGCCGCGCTCGTCGAAGCAACTGCGCTGCACCACTCCTGTCGCATCGGTGACCAGGATCGGCCGGCCGCGAAAATCGGTATCAGTGCGGGTGATGCGCGTCCGGGCCGTGTTGGCTCCGAGTATGCGCCGCGTCACCCGGCCGAGCGGATCGACTTCGATGCGTTCCTCAAGGAAGTTGTCGGTGATGGCCGTGTCCGCGTAGTCGCCCCGCGGTCGGCGCACCCGCGCCACTTGCCCGTTGGGATGAAAGCCCCATTCGGTTGGATCGACCGCGCCACCGATCGCCGGCTGTTCAATTCGCGTGCGCCGACCGCGTGCGTCGTTGGTGAAGCGTGTCGTCGCGCCGCCGGGCGCGGTGATGTGGGCAAGAAAGCCGGCGCCGTCATAATCATAGCTCGTAACCTCGCCGGCGCCGCCTACGTCCGCCGTCAACTGACTCCGGAAGCCCGCGAGCGTTGAGCCGGACGGGAAATAATCGGTCCAGTCGACCGAGCCTTCCGGCTTGGTGACGACAGTTTGCTGGCCGCGCGCATTATAGGCGAAGGCGGTGCTGCTTACCTGCGCCGTGCCATCGGGCAACGTCGCGTCCGGCCAGTCGATCCGGACCAGTTTGCCGTTGGAGGCGGGGCCTGGCGCGACATCGAAATCATAGACATAGACGACCTCCGTCCCGCCCTCGTATCGGACGCGGCGCACCTTGCCAAAGCCGGGTTCGTAATCGACGCGCAGGATGATCCGGCTGGGCAGCGGCACTCCCGTCGCCGCCCGACGCTCGATCCGCAGCACATTCCCGCGCATGCGGGGATCGGGATTGGCGCTGTCGAAAATCCGCAGCGTCTCCGCCCCGTCTGGCTCGATCTCCGAGGCCGGGTTGCCTTCCTCGTCATAGGCCATACGACGGGCGACGACGCGGAACGACTTGTCGTGCGACAAGCGATAGCGGTCGTCGATCAGTTCGCCCGTGGGGTTGAAGCTGTATACCCAGAAGGATCCGTCCGGATAGCGGGCGGTGGTGCGATAGGCGATGGCGTCGCGGAACAGCCGGTCGTTCGGCAGTCCCTGAAGCATCTCATATTCGAAATAATATGCGAACCCGCCCTGCCACTGCTCCACCACATGGTTGAAGTTCTGCTGGCTGGGATCAAGGCCGTAGGTGTTGCTTGTGACCGTCTGGCCCAGGGCATCGCGGACATGAATGATGTTGTGGCGCTGTGCAGGATGCACATTGGGGATGGCATATTCATAGGACTCGGAGATTTCGGGCGTGTCGGCGACCGCCGGCAGCGCCACTGCGACCAGATGCTCGCGCAGCTCGTCATGGAAGTATCGGACTGTGCGACCAGAATGATCGCCCACTGCCTCCAGGAAGCCGCAATCGCCATAAGCAAACCACAGGCCGCGCCCGTCATCGTCGGTGACCCGCTCTAGCCGGTTTTCGCTGTCATAGCTTAAGGCGAGCGCGTTGCCGTCCGCATCCTCGACGCGGACAAGCGGGATGCGCTCGGCGTCGGTCCAAGTCGGCGGGCGTTCGAAATGGCTGACGAGACCGCCGCGCGCTTCGATACGAAAGCCGACCCCGGGACCCGGATCGGCGAGCAGGCGCTCGAAGACACCGCGCGGGGAGGCCCATCCGCCACCCTCCGCCTTGAACAGGTCCTCGTGCAGCGTGCCCGTCCAGCGAGCGACCGAGCCGTCCTTCAGCTCTCGCAGATAGACGTTCCAGCTATGATCCCAATTGAAGCCGAACGGCCCGAAATAGGGCTTGCCCGACCTGTATCGGCGCGTGAGCGCGATCGGCAGGAACGGTGTTGGCACCTGGATATCCGCCGCCTCGATGACGAACGCGCCGCTGAACAGGTCGACGGGTTCGCCGCCGCTGCTGGGCGAGGCGGGGCGATCACCGGAATGGCTGTCGGTGCGTGGCTGGCCCTCGGGCGGATCGCCCTGTTCCGCCCGGCGTGCCTCCGTTGCGGGGTCGTTTCCCGCGCCGCCGCCGCCCTCACCCTGCTGGACGGCCTGAGAAACCTCTCCCACGGGACGGGGATCGGTCTGATCGTGCACCGCCTCGGTCGGCTGGCGGGTTTCGCCGGGACCACCATAGGGGTTCCCGTCGTTTTCGGTGGTGGCCGGCGGCGGCGTCTGCGGCGCGCCCACCCGGCCGGGACTGTCCTCGCCCGCATTTTCATCCGGCGGGGTCGAGCTTTCGGGCTGTGCAAAGGAATTGAAGCGATGCGAACAGCCTTGGGCCTCGGCCTGCTGGTTGAGCTGAGAAACGAGTGTGCCCGAGGCGTTGTCGACGATTGACGCGTTCGCCTCGTGCATGAAGCTCGCCGCCGAGCAGAGATCGGGAAAGTCGTACCGCGAGCCCGCTCGCATCGTGAGCGGCCTGCCATTCACATGGCCGCTTAGGTCACGCCCCGTTGTGTTACGGATCCCGACGCCCATGCTGGCCGCCTAGGCTGAACGCCGCAGCGCCTGCGCCACGTTCCGCCAGCGGCGCGGCGCGGTGCGCTCCGCCAGGATCGCGTCACATGCGCCGCGCCAGTCAATATCGCGCATCATCGCAAGCTCGCCAGCGAGCAGCTCCGGCGCGTCCATAGTTAGGCGCCGCCCCGTCCGCGCGCAGCGGCCGCCGAAATCGGCATAGCGCGCTATCATTTCGGCAAGGCTTCGCGGCGGAGGATTGGCCGAGGCGGCGACGGCGCTGACCGCGCCCGCGCGGTCGATGACAAAATCGCCGTCATTGATCTCGAAACCCGTCATCGCGAAGCGCCGCGTGTCGGTGGCCATCCCGTGGCGAACCAGCGCCCGCATCGCGGCTGCCGCCCGCGCCGTTTCCGCTAGGTCGAGCAGCGCCCCTACCGGGCGATAGCCGTTCGCGAAACCCTCGACCGCCATGAGGCGCGGTCCTTCCGGTGTGTCGAGCAGGTGCAGCTCGCGCGCGCTCTCGATCCATTCGGTCGCGAGCACGGTCATCGCCCGGCCCGCCGCGTCCAGCCGCAGACGCGCATGTTCGACCACCACCGGCACGGGAGCACCTGTGCCGATTCGTCCGAGCTGATCGAACGACACGCGCTGTTCGGCGTCGGCATCCGCGTCGCGCGGCACCAGCAGGCACAAAGCCAGTGCAGCGGACCCGCTGGGCGGCGCGGCGCGCCAGACGCTCGCCGTATGCCCTTCTTTCACGCACCAAAGCCCGCCCCCGGCGGCGCCGAAACCGGGCCACAGCGCCTCGGCGGCGCGCGCGGCAAGCGCAGCGCTCCCGGCGAGCGGTAGCACGCCGTTGCGGTTAGCAGCGACTAGCGCATCCCGCAGCGCCTGCGCTTCGGGCAGATCGGCGCGCCTGACTCCGGTCAGCCGGCGGTAACCGTCAAGCGCTTGGCGGACCAGCATTTCGCTGACGGCCCCGCCCGGTGCCTGACCATCAAACGTGAGCAGGCGGTCGAGCAGGGCAACCCCGTGCAACCCGTGCCCGGCAAGCACGCCCGCCGCCGCGAGCGCCGTGGGCATGATACCGTGACAGTCCGCTCGCGAATCCCACCCCTGATCGGGATCGAACAACTGCATCGGGCGCTGCGCCGGACCGTGAAGCAGCCGGGGCGAGGGATTGTTATCGGAACGCGGTCCAGCCGGACGGCGTTGTGATGCTGAATAGAGCATTTCCGCCTCGCATCGCTGGAGTGCGAGCTATCTCGATGTCGGCCCGCTCTTGTCGTAGCCCCCGAAGCCGCCCGAAGCGCGCGGTGCCAGGCGCTCACCGATCTTCGCGAGGAGGTCCGCCTTGAAAGCGCGCGCACCAGCCGCGTCGGTGCCGAAGGTCCGTCCAAGCGTTTCCGCATCGACGGTGAGTACGTCCGCCAGCGCGACATGGTTGCCCAACACCTCGGCGACACGCTTTCGCACGCCTTCGTCGAGCAGCGTCGTGCTGGCCAGCGGGCGAGCAAATTCGCGTGTGAGGCGGCCCGACTTCAGCACATCGGCGACGCGTGTCATGAACGCGTCGGATTGTTCGAACGTAACCGTCCCCATTTCCATGCGGCGATTGCTGACCGTGCTGCGCATCATCTGGTGCCTGATCTCGTCGGCCATGCGCCGGCTTTCGGCAATGGTGCGCTCGGTCGCCCTGCCGCCCTTGACCGCCACCGCGCCGATGCCCGCAAGGCCAGTTTCGAAGATGATGCTGGGGTCAAGCGTGAAACCCCTGTCGCAGCAGCACAATTGCCGCGCTGACATGAAAAGCTTGCGGATATAGTCGGTAACCCGCCCCTCCTTCTTG
>CAVYUU010000014.1:0-141438 GCA_963771745.1 uncultured Alphaproteobacteria bacterium
GATGAAGGTTCTTCAACTTATCGTTGGCTGATGTTTGTACTGAGTGTGTCCGGCGAGGCGGTGTGGGCGCGAATTGGTGAGACCGAAGCTCAGATTTCTGCTCGCTACGGCCAATCCATAGGGGACATTTCCACGGCAGCGTTCGGCCCGGTGCGTGGCTACATGACACGTGGATTTGTGGTGGGTGTGAAGTTGGTCGATGGCACAGCCAGATGGAAATGGTTTCGAAGACCGATCAATCCGATATGTCGGAGGCCGAAATTGAAGGTTTTCTAAAGTCGCATGGTGCGGACATAGTTTGGAATGTGGAGACGTTCAAGCCCAACTGGAAGCGGTGGCGCAGTCGTGACGGATCGCTGTCGCGGTGTACGAATAGTGCGGCATTTTCTGTACATTAATTCGAAGAAATTTTACGAGGAACAAGGCCAACGCGTCGGAAACTAAGGCGTTGGCGTCGCAAGCCATCGCCAAGGTGAAAGGCGTAGTTGTGACTGAAACTGGCTGCGAAAAGAATGCGTCTTGGGGCGAGGCGCTGAGATGAAACAAAGAACCTCTGAGCGCCCTGCCATTTGAAAGGAATGCTGAGCAAAACGGCAATGTCTGCAAGCACGTGAACAACCCGGAAAGTCGCCGGATCACTCAGGGGCCTGCGAAAAGCTGCCGCGGCAGACGGGGCCGTTTCATCCACTCTTCCCAGATCACGTCCGTTGGTCCGATTGCGTATTCCACCACATGCCACCGGGGGCCTTTCGATCGCAGCAATGCAAGCACGAGATCGCTCATGGCGTCATTGGTCCACGCATCACGAAATTTAGTCGCTCGCCATTGAATTGGAACCCCGCCGGGTCGCTGCGGCTTCGCCGCAACGTACGCCCAATCCTGGCGGACCCTCAGTTCACTGACGACGAATTCGATTGGGCCGCCGATCTCCCGCTGCACCGTTGGTCGGAGCCCGTCGAGAACGCTTGCCCGGAGTGGCGATCCAGGTGGCGGCGTTTGTTGCGCTGCCGCTGGTGAGCAACAGTAACTCGCCCATCACGAAGCTCAAGATCAGCATGCTTGCAAATCGTGAGATCATGTCCCGCCCCACGTCGAACGATCGAATGTCGACTCCACCAATCTATGCGATTGGCTTTTTTGTTGGAAGGTTGCAAGCTCGTATCCGATGGCGGAGGGGAAGTCCAAAAGCGTTCTAAAGTTTTTCAAAGCTTACCGCGTGAGAGGCATCGATCATGAGGCTCCTGGCTCGATCCTTGACAGCATTTGTGGTCATCATGGCGGCAGCAGGGGCTGGAGCTCAGCTGCAGGCTCAGACGCGAATTTGTCCGGTTGGGTTGAGCAATGACCAGTGTGATCGGTGGCTGTTTGACCGAGCGGAACAGGAGCTTACGTCCGTTGTGGCAATCGCGGTCGCCAAGATCGAGGAAGTTGTCAGCGTCGACACACGCCAGGAGGCGAAGGCTGCGCTAGAGCAGGCTCAACAATCCTGGGTCCGGACACGAAATGCTGATTGTCAGTCTGAATTGGCATTCCTCTGGCACCGCAGCGCGCGCACGCGTGAGGGCACCACGGCGTCCTGTCTCAGGCAGCTGACGAGCGCTCGCATCGAGGAGCTGAAGAAACGCTATTTTCTCGCGCGTTGAGCGTCTCGGCGCGGTTCTGGGCGTTTATCGGTCGAGCATCCTCACGACTTCGAAAGCCGATCGAATTCTCTCGCGCGGCACCGTCTTCACGCCGACGAAAAGCGGCATCAAGTTTTACAAAGTCTGTGGCAAAAGAGCCGCCGCGCAGAATCCTGTTGGCCGGACAGAACTTTGGATCTCCCAGCCATGCGGAGCCATCCGTTGGTGCGCCGTCGTAACTATTTTCAGGCGGGCAGTCGCCAGTCCATTCCCAAACGTTGCCGTGCACCTGAAAAAAGGCCCCATCGGTTCGGCTTGAACGAATTGACGGGGAGGGTTCGTCTTTTTTCCGGAGCATCCGTAGCCTCGTTCCAGTAGCTGGCTTGCTTGCTGGTCCCATCCTTGCCCCACCAAAATGGCGTCGTGGTGCCCGCCCGGGTGAAATATTCGCGCTCGGCCTCGGTGGGCAAGCGGTACTTGGCTCTGGTCTTGCGCGAAAGCCATTCGACATAAGCGGTCGCATCCTGCCATGAGACATTGATGACCGGACGTCGTTCGCGGCCCCAGCCATCGTCCGACGGGCGGTAGCCATTGCAGCCACCGTCCTCCGCGCAGGCGTCCCACTCCACAAACGTTACCGAGAACCGTCCCACCGCAAACGGCTTGGCAATGGTCACTAAATGCTGCGGCATCATGAACCGGCCTTTGCGCCGGTCTTCGGCGCGGTTCGGCGCGTCGGTGCCCCATCCCATCATGAACTTTCCTGCCGGCACCACGACCATCTCCGGGCATGTCGGGCATTCCTTGAAAGTCTTGCCGGGCGCAGGCGCCGATACTTGCTGCTGGGCCTGCGCCGATACCGCCAGGCTCGCCAGGCTGCTGATCGCTAGGGCAAAAATCCGAAACATGGTTGCTCCATTTAAAAGGAAAATTGCCCGGACATGATCGGCGTTGCGCGCCCGCTGCGGAATTTGAGTCGTCTATCGATTTTGATCATCGTCCTCAACACATCTCGATTGTCCCATCAGATTGCCGCCTGGCTGGAACCGATTTGTGAGCCGATTTCCAAATATCCCTTCGTCCAATCCATGATCTGAACATTTCCAAGTGGGGCCTGCATAGCCCCAAGCGCAGCGCCAAACAGGCGATCGGCGATTCGCCGCAAACGCTGCGGCGAATTCCTCCCCGCCGCGAACCCGTGGCTTTCCAGGATCACAGTCCGTCGGTCCGCAGCGCCGCTCGGTGATGCTATGCTGGGCGACGCCGTCGACCGGGAGATCTGCCGATGACCACAACCGTCGAAGTGCTGGCTGCAGCGTTCAAGGACGCCGGCACACCCTTCATCGTCGGCCATCCCGGCGGCGAGTTGGTCGAACTCATGGAGGCGGCGCGCCAGCGGCAGATGCGCTTCCTGCTGATGAAGCAGGAGGTGGCGGGCGCCATGCTGGCCGCGACCTGGGGCGACATCACCGGCAGCCCGGGCATCTGCCTGTCGACGCGCGGCCCTGGCGCGACCAACATGGTCAATGGCGTGGCGCACGCCTTCCTCGACCGCTCGCCGCTCATCGCGATCACCGATTGCTATTCGCGCCCGACCTACGAGACCGGCCTGCGCCAGCGCATCAACCAGCTGGCGCTCTATGAGCCGATCGTGAAGTGGAGCACGACCATCGACGCCAAGACCGTGCGCCAGCAGGTGCGTCGCGCCATGCGGACAGCGACGGCGGCACCGCCGGGCCCGGTGCATTTCGAGTTCCCGCAGAGCGAGACGTCGCGCGAGGCCGGCGACTACACCGCCGAGCCACCGCTGCGGCCGAATTGGCTCATGCCGGGACCGGACCGCGCCGATCTGAAGCCGGCGCTCGATATGCTCGGCAAGGCCCGGCGGCCGATCCTGATCGCGGGCCTCGGCGTCTACTGGTGCGGGGCTTCGGCCGAGCTCGTCCAATTCGCCGAGCGGCTGGGCGCCCCAGTGCTCACCACCACCAAATGCAAGGGCATGATTCCGGAGGACCATCCGCTGCGGGCCGGCTGCGTCATCGGTGGGCTCATCGAGCGCAAGCTGGTGATGCAATCCGATCTGATCGTCACCGTCGGACTCGACGCGGTCGAACTGCAACCAAAGCCGTGGCCGTATACCCTGCCGGTGCTGGCGCTCGCCTCGACGCCGAGCGTCGACGCGTTGGTGCCTGCCGACCCGGAGATCATTGGCGATCTGAAGGCCCTGCTGGCGGCGCTCGCGCGACTGGGCGCCGGAAGGCACCAATTGGGGCGAGAAGGCGGCCAAGAATTTCCGCCAGGACGTTCGTGATGCGCTCAACACGCCGGCGACCGGCCTGTCGCCGCAGCGGGCGATGGAGGTCGCGCGCGCGGTGCTGCCGCGGAACACGATCGCCACCTGCGATGCCGGCGCGAGCCGCCTGCTGGTCGTGCAAAAATGGGAGGCGTATGGCCCGCGCGAGTTTCTGACCTCGAACGGGCTCGGCTCGATGGGCTACGCGGTACCCGGCGCGCTCGCTGCTCGCATCGCGCATCCCGATCGACCTGTCGTGGCGTTCACCGGCGACGGCGGCTTCCTGATGACGATCGCAGAGCTGCAGACCGCGCAGCGTGAGAACCTGCCGATCATCGTGCTGGTGTTCGACGATCAGGAGATCGGCTTGATCCGCGTCAAGCAGGAGATCAAGGGAATCCCGCCGCACGGGGTCAAGCTCGGCGGGGTCGATTGGGAGAAGCTGGCGCACGCCTTCGGCGCCGACGGCGTGACGGTGGACACCGAGCAGGGCCTGGGCAACGCGCTCAAGGCGGCGCTGCAATCCCAGCGCACGACCGTCATCGGCGTGCGCATCGACGCCTCTGGCTACGTCGCGCAGTTCAACGCGCTGCGAGAGCTCTAGTTTTTTTGGTCATTAGCCCGTAGGGTGGGTTAGGCGCGTAGCGCCGTAACCCACCATCGGATCTTCACACTGCGGATTTCAGCCGGTGGGTTACGCGCCTTCGGCGCTAACCCACCCTACGCGCTAGCCCGTCCCGTAGGGTGGGTTAGGCGCGCAGCGCCGTAACCCACCATCAAATTCTCAGATGGCGGATTCAGCCCACAGGACCGATCGATGCAATTCTCCGCAATGACGATGAACATGTTCTTTCCCAACACCGACGATGCGGGCGACGACAACCGCATCATCGAGATGGCCGCCGAGCAAGCGATCTGGTTCGCCGAGCTGGGCTACCACGTGTGGTTCACCGATCACCACTTCAGGGGGCCGTGGCACTCGAACCCGATGCAGTTCGCGTCCTATATCGCGCCGCTGATCCCGCGCGACCGCTATCTCGGCTTCGGCGTGCTCTCCATTCCGTTCTACCACCCGGTGCGGCTGGTCGAGAGCATGAACCTGCTCGATCATCTGACCAAAGGCAGGGTGCTGTTCGGGGTCGGCAGCGGCTGGCAGGGCACCGAGCCGAACGGGCTCGGCATCGACGCCGAGGCCCACGCCTCGGGCCGCCTGGCCGAGGAGACGCTCGACGTGATGGAGCGGCTGTGGAGCTTCAAGTACGGCGATCCCCCGTTGAGCTTTTCGGTCGGCAACTTTAGCGGCCGCCTCAAGCGGCGCGTCTCGCCGGGGCCGTACTCCAAGCCATATCCCACGCTCATCCGCGTCGCGACCCGCGACGCCGGTATCGTTCGCGCGGCGCAGAAGGGCTGGCCGGTGTTCGTCGGCGTGCTCGGCGCCGACATCCGCGAGCAGATGCAGACCTACCGGCGCGCGCTTGACGCGGCCAATCATCCGCAGGCGGTGAAGGACAACTGCCTGCGCTGGTGCTCCTACGACTGGGTCGGCGTGACGGTGGCGGAGACCGATGAGAAGGCGCTGGAGCGCGAGAAGCTCGCGCGCGCCGAGACCATGGCGATCCGCACCAGCTACGTGAAGCGGCACGGCCCGACCGATGGGCCGGCGATGAAATCGGCGTCGGCGCAATCGCGGCCCGATGAATACGCCAAGGGCGGCGACATGAAGATGACCATCGCCGGCACGCCCGACACTGTCGCCGCCAAGGTGCGGCAGCTGGCGGACATGGGCATCAACCACCTGCACCTGCGTTTTATGGGCGAGATCGATGGCGAGACGGCTCACATCAGCAAGACCTCGGCCGAGCTGTTCGCCAAGGAGGTGATGCCGCGCTTTGAGGAAACGCGGCCTGCGCCGCAGCCTGCTTTGGCGGCGGCGAAGTAACACGTCAATACGGCGGCGCCTTGCGTTGTCGCTGCGCTTGAGGCGCCTCCAAGCCGCAGCCCGTAGGGTGGGTTAGGCGCGCAGCGCCGTAACCCACCATCGGATTCTTAGATGGCGACCCAGCCGGTGGGTTACGCGCCTTCGGCGCTAACCCACCCTACGCGCTGACGAGCGATACTGAAGTGACGGGCGAGCGACAACAACCATGACGAAAGCGGCAACCACCATGAACAAGACCAAGACCGCCTCGAAGGAAGCAAAAGGCGGAGCCTCTCCCGCTCGGCTGATCGATGCGAGAATCAAGGAGCTCGGTGATTGGCGGGGCGAGATGCTCGCCCGGGTCCGAAGTCTCATCAAGCAGGCCTGCCCCGACGTGGTCGAGGAGTGGAAGTGGCGAGGCGTTCCGGTGTGGGAGCACGCCGGCATCATCTGCACCGGCGAGACCTACAAGGCTGTCGTGAAGCTGACCTTCGCCAAGGGCGCCTCGCTCAAGGACCCATCACGCCTGTTCAACTCGAGCCTCGAAGGCAACACCAGGCGCGCCATCGATATCCATGAGGGCGACAAGATCGACGCGCCGGCGTTGCAGGCGCTCATTCGCGCCGCCGTGGCGCTGAACACGGCGAAGCGAGCCACCGCTCGCCCCGTCCGCTCTCAGAAGAGACCAAAGCGCGATTGAAAAAAATCGGCGTCCGCTCCTTCGGCCATTGGACGCCTTCCGCAGTCGCAGACGCGCGGATGGGGCTTGCTGCCGGGTGCATGACTTCGCCCGCCCGCTCGGCTCGCTGTTTTCGCTGCTGGCGCGGCCCGGCGGACCGGCTTGTGGACAACAAGCTGTTTCTCTGGATAACGCAGACTGAATGAAGCGGCGGCGGCGCGCGCTGCGAGGGCGCAAACGCCTCTTTAGCTAGCCTGGGTCGTGGCACCGATGCCAGTCGTGATGTTGCCGTTGCTTCCCGGCGTCAGTACCCCTGTCGCCCAAGGCGACCGAGCTTGCCTGTATCGATGGTGGCCGTGTTGTCGCCCACATCAATGGTCACGCCGCCGCCCACGTTGTCGAGCGTGGCCGTGACGACCGTCTGATATCCGGTGAGATCGACCTGCGCGACTACGCATGACGCCCTCACCTGCCTATTCTGTCCCAGAATCCGCGTCTATTTTGGATGTTCGGAAAAACGAGTTGGCCTTGGTGAAAGGTAAACGGCAGAGATGCTGTATTTTGTCCCGCTATTTGCACCGTGAGTATCTTGTCGTCGACCCGCCAAGTGCCGGTCGCAACAGGTGTACGACTCTGAGCTGTTACTTCCCAACGCTCGGCGGCGCCGTTCGCGCGTAACACCAAGTTCTCGTCTCTCGGTCCTACGTACGAGATCGTCGTCTTGCGCCAGTGCCCCACCAAAGCTGCAGGGTTCGAATCCTGCGCGTACACTGGGAATTGCGCCACTGTCGCGAGTGCGGTCACGACGCACCAAAGGTACTTGGCGCTTAAATTCATGGCGCAGCCCCGTCCCATCGCTGCCTCCCACTCAATCAAGGGATGATTGTATGCAGAATCGAGTGCTGGGTATTGGACCAACGGCTAACGTCGCTTTGATATAAATCAAAGGGTGATTACAACCGGCACGCTTAGCTTTTTGCCTAGACGTTTGACACGCATTTGACAGTCCATTTTCCATTTCAGCACGAGGGCAGACTATGACGGTTCGGGATTTTGGAAAGCTGCACTTTGACTGGAGGTTCGTCGCGGCCGGTGCGGTGGCGCTGGCTGTTAGCTCCTTCAGCATTTGCACCATCTTTTGTCTCACCATGCGCTAGGTCTGGCCCGCGCGCGTTGGCAAGCGCGTTGCCTGCGAGGCAACATTGCGGCGGGTCGAGCGCGAGGGGGCGTGAGGGCCGGAACGTCAGCGGACCCCAGCTCGGCTCGCTGTTTTCGCTGCTGGCGCGGCCCGGCGGACCGGCCTGTGGACAACAAGCTGTTTCTCTGGATAACGCAGCGCGTCCTGCTTGCTATGACACTATTCCCAAGGCATATGTTCCTACAACCCCGCTCATTCGAGGGCGTCGCCGGAGGCGTCTGAAGGCGGAGCGGGGTGCGGCGCCCGCGCCCCCGTGCCTCGCAAGCACGGCGCCCCGGGCGGCACGGGGCTCGCCCCGGGGGCACTACGACCCTCACGCGATACGTTCGCTACCGTGATGATAGCCACGCTCAGCGCCAATGCTGGAAACGCGCGGTCAGCGGGAGCGCGGCCCCGGAGACCGTAAACCGCCGCGCGGAGCGCCGATGGGCGCAGCGTCCCTTCGCCAAAGGGGCGCGCACGCCCGCCAAGGCGTGCACACTGCAGGTGGCGCCAATCGGCGCTCCGCCCCTCGGCTTTGCGAGGGGAAAGACCCGCCGTGCCAAGGCGGGAGACACGACGGCCACCGTGGCGCCGACCAATGCCGCGGCGGATTTCGCATGGCTGTTTGACAAGTGAATCGGACGAGAGCGCGCCGAGTCCGCGGTGACACACGGCGCGTCAACACACTCCTCCGTCATGCCCGGCCATAGCCGTTCGAAGAACGGCGTCGCTTCGCTCGCCTATGGTCCGGCCATGACGTGGAAAGGTTGAAATGTGAATCGCAACGCCAGCGCGCAGGCGGGGACGGACGATGACAGCAGAACTTGTGGCACGCGCTTCCCACTCCGTTACGCGTTAAAATGGCTAACCCACGGCAAGAGAACCGAACGCAACACCCGCACGGCGCACATCCATGAAAAAGATCGGCTTCCTCTCCTTCGGCCATTGGACGCCGTCGCCGCAGTCGCAGGTGCGGTCGGCGTCCGACGCGCTGCTGCAATCGATCGACTTGGCCGTCGCGGCCGAGGAGCTCGGCGCGGACGGCGCCTACTTCCGGGTGCATCACTTCGCCCGCCAGCTCGGCTCGCCGTTCCCGCTGCTGGCGGCTTGCGGCGCGAAGACCAAGCGGATCGAGATCGGCACCGCGGTCATCGACATGCGCTACGAGAACCCGCTGTACATGGCGGAGGACGCCGGCGCAGCCGACATCATCGCCGGCGGACGCCTGCAACTCGGCATCAGCCGCGGCTCGCCCGAGCAGGTGATCGACGGATTTCGCCACTTCGGTTACGCCCCGGCCGAGGGCATGACCGATGCCGACATGGCCCGGCGCCACACCGAGGTGCTGCTCGAGGTGCTGCGCGGCGAGGGCTTCGCGCGGCCGAACCCGCGGCCGATGTTCCCGAACCCGCCCGGGCTGCTGCGCGTCGAGCCGCACTCGGAGGGCCTGCGCGAGCGCATCTGGTGGGGCGCCGGCACCAACGCCACCGCGGAATGGGCCGCCAAGCTCGGGATGAACCTGCAGAGCTCGACGCTCAAGATCGACGAGAGCGGGCAGCCCGTTCCACGTCCAGCAGGCCGAGCAGATCCGGATCTTCCGCGCGGCGTGGAAGGCGGCCGGGCACAAGCGCGAGCCGCGGGTGTCGGTCAGCCGCAGCATCTTTGCGCTGGTGGACGACCGCGACCGCGCCTATTTCGGGCGCGGCAACGAGAACGAGGATCAGATCGGCTTCCTCGGCGACAACACGCGCGCCATCTTCGGCCGCAGCTATGCCGCCGAGCCGGACGTGCTGGTCGAGCAGCTCAAGAAGGACGAAGCCATCGCCGAGGCCGACACGCTGCTGCTGACCGTCCCCAATCAGCTCGGTGTCGACTACAACGCCCACGTCATCGAGGCGATCCTGAAACATGTCGCGCCGGGGCTGGGCTGGCGCTGACGCTGTGTGGAAAGCCAGCGTAGGGTGGGCTAAGGCGCGAAGCGCCGAGCCCACGCGTCTGTCGCGCTCTTCTGTCCGCGTGGGCTTCGCTTCCGCCTTCGCGCTGACGCGCTTCGGCGGACAGGTCGCTCAGCCCACCCTACGGGTCCTATTGCTTCACGCCGTCCTCACAGTCTTTTGCGGAATTTCACCGGGCGCGCTCTGGCGGCCGGCCGATTTTGGCATAGGTTGCGGGCCATGAACGATCCCCAAGACCAGGTCCAGGCGCTGTTCGGCACGCTGCGCAACGCCGCCGATCCCGAGGTGTTCGCCGCCATCGAGACGCTGGTCCGCGACGGCGAGGACCGCGCATCTCGTGCCGCATCAACGTGCTGGCGTTCGCCGCCAAGCGCGGCCTCGACGAGGAGAAGGTCATCAGCGCCTTCCTGCACGCCTCGCGGCTCGGCCTGTTCGAGCTGAACTGGAACGTGCTGTGCCCGGGCTGCGGCGGCGTGCTCGATTCAAGCCTGCAGCTCAAGTCGGTGCACAAGGAGGCCTACGACTGCGCGCTGTGCTCGAAGGCCTATGAGCCGACGCTCGACGAGATGGTCGAGGTCGCCTTCACGGTGAGCCCGCGGGTGCGCCGGATCGCGGCGCACGATCCGCATTCGCTGCCGGTGTGGGAATACTTCCGCCAGATCTTCTGGGGCTCCGGCATCGACCTGCCGGAGACAGGGCCTCGAAGAGATCCTCGAGGAGATCACCATCGACTCGATCGGAGCTCGAGCCCGGCGAGAAGGCGCCAGATGTCGGTGCAGCTGCCGGCCGAGTTCGTCATCGTGTTCGAGCCGGTGACGCATGCCGCGCATTTCATCGACGTCAAGGGCGAGCCGACCAAGGAGCGGCAGACCCTGTCGCTGATCTACAACAAGGTGCACGCGCCGACCGATCACCACCGAGATGCGGCCGGGGCCGCTGCGGCTCTCGGTCGAGAACAAGAGCGACGTGCGCGCGCTGCCGTCGCTCTGGATCGCCGGCCACACGCTGCACGATCTGCTCGGCAAGCGCCGGCCGTTCCTGACCGCCAAGCGGCTGCTCACCAACCAGACCTTCCGCGACATCTATCGCACCGACACGCTCGACGTCGATCAGGGGCTGAAGATCACCAGCCTCACGTTCCTGTTCACCGATCTCAAGGGCTCGACCGCGCTCTACGACCGCGTCGGCGACATCGTCGCCTACGATCTGGTGCGCGAGCACTTCCGCGTGCTCAACGAGATCGTCGCGTCGGAGGCGGGCGCCGTGGTCAAGACCATCGGCGACGCGGTGATGGCGACGTTTCCGACGCCCGACCGGGCGCTGGCCGCGGCGTTGCGCATGCGCGACTCGGTGCGGGCGCTGAAGAAGGATCTGCTGATCAAGATCGGCATCCACGAAGGGCCGTGCCTCGCGGTCACGCTCAACGACCGGCTCGATTATTTCGGCCAGACCGTCAACATCGCGGCGCGCGTGCAGGGCCTGGCCGACGCGCGCGCGATCTTCGCCACCAAGCCGGTGGTGGAGCATCCGCAGGTCGCCAAGCTGATCGAGCAGAACAAGCTGCATGCCGACCGAGCAGCTCGCCGCGTTGCGCGGCGTCGCCGACAAGATGGCGGTGTTTCAGATCCCGTAGCGGCTTCGGGCTGCGACGCATCGCCGTCAAGCTGGCGACGCCGAGCTCGGCTAGAATCTTCATCCAATCGCCGGACTTCTCGAACGCCTGGGCTGGCGCGATAGATCGTGCTCTCGTCCCAGTGCCGGCCGACCAGCATCAGCCCGATCGGCCGGCCGTCCTCCATGCCGCAGGGAATGCTGATCGCCGGATGGCCGGTGACGTTGAACGGGCAGGTGTTGCGCGTGCCCTCCCAGCTTCGCCGCGTGATCTCCTGCGGGCTGGCGCCTTTGCGCCGGGATCGGCGTCGCCTTCATCACCGTGGTCGGCAGCAGCAGCAGGTCGTGCGATTGCAGCGCCGCGTCATAGGCGGCGCGCAGCCGCCGCCGCAGGTTCTGCGCCTTGCCGTAGTAGTGCCCGCCGTAGCGGTCGAGCGTGTATTTGGAAAAGATCGTGGCGATCTTCAGCGTGTCGGCGAATTCGTCGGCGTGCTCGCGCCATTTCATCGCGGCCTGGATCACGCTCAGCGGATAGAAGCTCTTCGTGGCCGATGCCGAAGCCGTTCATCTCCAGCAGCGTGACGCAGGCCGCGTCGCCGCGGATCGCCGCCCACACCGGAAAGCCCAGGCGTGTGATGCTCCGGCACCGACACGTCCTCGACGCTCGCGCCGAGCGATCTTGAAACGCTCGGCCGCGGCGCGCACCTTGGCGTCGACATCGGGCTCGGAATTGCGGTGGCCGAAGCCCTCCTTCAGCACGCCGATGCGCAAGCCCTTGGCGCCGCCGCTGCAGCGCGTCGGTGTATTTGGTCGACCTTGACTTCTGCTGGCGCGAGTCGAGCCCGTCCGGGCCGGCGATCACCTCCAGCAGCAGCGCGTTGTCGGCGACATTCGCCGTCATCGGGCCGGCGGTGTCGATGGTCATCTCCAGCGGCCCGATGCCGGTGTAGGGCACCAGGCCGAAGGTCGGCTTCATGCCGACGATGCCGCAATAGCTCGCCGGAATGCGGATCGAGCCGGCCTGGTCGCCGCCGATCGCCATCGGCACCTCGCCGGCGGCGACCAGCGCCGCGCTGCCCGACGACGAGCCGCCGGTGGTGTAGCCGTGCTTGCGCGGATTCTGCACCGGGCCGGTCGAGCTGGTGTGGCTGCCGCCGGACACGCAGTAATATTCGCACACCGCCTTGCCGGCGATCTCGCCGCCTTCGTCGAGGATGCGGGTGACGATCGTGGCGTCGATGTCGGGCACCGAGCCGTCGAGGAAGCCCGCGCCGACCATCATCGGCACGCCGGCGAGGCAGACGTTGTCCTTGAGCGCGACGCGCCGGCCGGCGAGCTTGCCGCCCGGCTTGCCCTTGATCGAGGTCTTCACATACCAGGCGCCGAGCGGGTTCTCCTCGGGCGTCGGCCGCCGGCCGCCGTCGCGCGGATATTTCACCGCGGGCTTGTCGTCGGGCATCGCGTCGAGCGCGGCATAGGCCGCAACCAGCGGCGCCGACGATGTCCTGCACGGCGTTGAGATAGAGCATGCTCGGGTTCATGCCGAGCTGCTCGGCGGCATGGCGCAGATCGGCGACACTGGGTTTTTCGAACATGCTGCGAACTCCTCGGCGGCCATCGACGGACTGGTTCCGGCGATCCCGCTCAGGATGACACAAGGTTCGATGAAGCGGGATAGCCGAGGCGAGGTCCGGCCTCTCCTCCGTCATGCCCGGCTTCATGCCGAGGTGCGTGCGGCGAACTCAGCGCGCTCCCTCTCCCCGTTGGGGAGAGGGTTGGGTGAGGGGGCCTAGGATCTCGATAGTCCGTAACCCCTCACCCACGCTCGCTCGGCTATCGCCTCCGCTCGCGCACCCTCTCCCTCTGGGAGAGGGAAACGAGTGTTTGCGCGGTCACATTCACAGATGACCGCGCTTCGCCTGAAGGCGCTATTGGATTCCGACGTTGGCAAATATGCCCTTCACTTCCGATGTTCCGAGAAAGCGGACAAAGGCCAGGCCGCCTTCGGATGTCGGGGCGGGTGCAGCGACGTAGGTCGTGTAGTTTTGGATGTCGGCCGGCAGCGGACCGGCAAGCTGCAGACCCCTGCCACGAAAGTTCAGAATTTGGACGAGGGGCAGGAACCCGATTTCGTTGCCCTTGCCGTGGATCAAAGGCGCGATCATGTCTGTGCCGATGTAGCGCTTGGTCTTCGCCTGGATTTTTTCAGCGAGACCCAACCGTTGCAGCAGTCCCTCCACGTACAGCCCGCTTGACGCCCGATTGTAGATCACTGCATCGGCATCGAGCACGGCGTGCTTGAGCGCCTCGGTCGTCGAGACATCGGGCTTGTGCGCGCCGTCACGGACCACCACGCCGATGCCGACCCGGCCGAGCGAAACCCGCGCGGTGCCGTCAATCGTGCCGGAGTTTGCAAGCGCGTCGAGCGCCGCCGACGGCGCGATCACGACATCGGGTGTTGCGCCGGCGCCGACCAGCCGGCGGATTTCCGGGGTCGTGGCAAATGCGATCCTGACCTGGCTGCCGGTGCGCTGACGGAAGAGTTCGGCTGCTGAGATCAGCGCCGGCTCCACTGCGGCGCCGCTCAGAACGTCGATTTCCACGACGAATTCCGGATCGCCTAGTCAGGCGTGGCTTCGATCTTGTCGACCCGGTTGGGATAGAACGCCAGGTGTCCGTTGATCTCTTTCATCGCCGGGAACGGCGTCTCATAGCTCCAGATCGCGTTCTCCGCCGCCTTGTCGCCGACCTTGATCGTGTAATACGAGGCGTCGCCCTTGTACGGGCAATGGCTGGCGTTGCTGGTGCGGGCAAACAGCGCCATCTGCGCGTCCTCGCGCGGAATGTAGAACACCGGCTTGTAGCTCGCCTCCTGCAGCACCAGCGCGCGCTTGCTGTCGGCCACGACCTTGCCGTTGAAGGTGACGCGCACGCGCTCGGTCGCGGGCGTGATGGTGATCGGATGATCCGGTCCGGGGATTTTCATCTATGGCCTCCGTTGGCTGTCGTTGTCGACGATGACGTCACGGCTGATCTCGGCCACGTTTTTCACTCCGCACAGCGCCATGGTGACGTCGAACTCCTTGCGGAGCAGCTCGACCACATGGCTCACGCCGGCCTGCCCGCCGGCGCCGAGACCATAGATATAGGAACGGCCGATGATGCATGCTCGCGCGCCCTGGGCCAGCGCCCGCATGATGTCGGCGCCGGTGCGCACGCCGGAATCGAACAGGACTTCGATCTCGGAACCGACCGCGTCCACCACCCGCGGCAGCGCGCTGATGGCGGATGGCGCGCCATCAAGCTGGCGGCCGCCGTGGTTGGACACGCTGATCGCGTCGGCGCCGGTGGTCACCGCGATCTTGGCGTCATCGACGTCGAGGATGCCTTTGAGGATCAGCTTGCCCGGCCACAGGCTTTTGACCCATTCGACGTCCTTCCACGACAGCGTCGGATCGAACTGGCTCGCCGTCCAGGCCGCCAGCGAATTGATGTTCTCCATGCCTTTCACGTGGCCGGCGAGGTTGCCGAAGGTCTTGCGCTTGCCGCGCAGGATGGAGAATGCCCACGCCGGCTTGGTGGCAATGTCGATGATGTTCTTGAGCTTGAGTTCCGGCGGTACGGTCAGGCCGTTGCGCACATCGGAATGGCGCTGGCCGAGCACCTGCAGGTCGACAGTCAGCATCAGCGCGCTGCATTTCGCCGCCGCGGCGCGTTGGATCAGCTCGCGGATGAAGCCGCGGTCGCGCATGACGTAGAGCTGGAACCAGAACGGCTTGTCGACCGCCGCAGCCACATCCTCGATCGAATTGATCGACATGGTTGAGAGCGTGTACGGGATTCCGGCGGCCTGCGCGGCGCGACAAGCCATGATCTCGCCGTCGCCGTGCATCATGCCGCCGAGCCCGATCGGGCCGAGCGCGAGCGGCACCGGCACCGGCTCGCCGAGAATGGTGGTGGCCGTGCTGCGTTGATCGACATTGACCAGCACGCGTTGCCGCAGCTTGAGCTTTTCGAAATCGGCGCGGTTGGCGCGCAGCGTCTCCTGGCTGTAGGAGCCGGAATCGGCGTATTCGAAAAACATCTTCGGAATCTTGCGGCGCGCTTGCACCCGCAAATCCTCGATGCTGGGAAATTGCTTCATGCCGGCCCCTCCCGGGCAACACCTAGCACAAAATCATCGGCCGAACGGCCCGATCGCGACCCGGGGAACGCAAACGCCCACCAGCGCGTTGTTATGCGACCGTTTTACACCTCGAGGAGAAACAGATGGCGCATCCCGCAACGAAGAAGCGCGGCGGCGATCCGGACGTGAAGCCGCGGCCGCAGGATCGCTCGGACGACCCGATGGAGCGAAAACTCGAGCAGGGCCTGGAAGAGACCATGGCCGGGTCCGACCCGGTGAGCATCACCCAGCCGGCACCGAGCAAGGTCGACAAACAGCAGTGCGACAAGAACAAAGGATAGGCCCACAACCCCCTTTGGTCGCAAAGCCGGCTCATTGCCGGCTTTTGCGTTGTTGCCCGCCCTCCGATAACTCTCTAATAAGGTTATCGTGCGGGCAGCCGGCTGATGCGCCCGTTCACTCACAATTTCTGAGGCCAACAAAGCTAAACGACCCGTCCAACGGGAAGGTCTCGGTAGAGATCGAGTTTGGGGAACTGCAAGCGTGGTTCGGAAATATTTCGGCACCGACGGCATTCGCGGCCGCGCCAACGGCGTCATCACGCCGGAGCTGGCGCTCAAGGTCGGGCAGGCCGCCGGAGTAACGTTCCAGAGCGGTGATCACCGCCATCGGGTGTTGATCGGCAAGGACACCCGGCTGTCCGGGTACATGATCGAGACCGCGCTGGTGGCGGGCTTCACCTCGGTCGGCATGGACGTGCTGCTCACCGGTCCGATGCCGACGCCGGCGATTGCCATGTTGACGCGATCGATGCGCGCCGATCTCGGGGTGATGATCTCGGCGTCGCACAATCCTTACGACGACAACGGCATCAAGCTGTTCGGCCCCGACGGCTACAAGCTTTCGGACGACCTCGAGCTCGAGATCGAGAAGCTGATCGACGGTGACATCGCCAAGAAGCTCGCAAAGTCGGCCGAGCTCGGCCGCGCCAAGCGCATCGACGGCGTGCGGGATCGATACGTTGAATTCGCCAAGCGCACGCTGCCCCGCAATCTGTCGCTCGAAGGCCTGCGCGTGGTGGTGGATTGCGCCAACGGTGCCGCCTACCAGGTGGCTCCCGAAGCGCTGTGGGAGCTCGGCGCCGATGTCATCAAGATGGGCGTCGAGCCCGACGGCTTCAACATCAACGAGGAATGCGGCTCGACCGCGCCGGATGCGCTGGCGCGCAAGGTGCGCGAGGTGCGCGCCGACATCGGCATCGCTCTCGACGGCGACGCCGACCGCCTGGTCATTGTCGACGAGCGCGCGCACGTGGTCGATGGCGACCAGCTGATGGCCGTGATCGCCGAAAGCTGGCTGGCCGCCGGTCGGCTGTCCAAACCCGGCGTCGTCGCGACGGTGATGTCGAATCTCGGTCTCGAGCGCTATCTCGGCACGCTCGGCTTGGAGCTTCGGCGCACGGCGGTCGGCGACCGCTACGTGCTCGAGCATATGCGGGAGCATGGCTACAACGTCGGCGGCGAAACCTCCGGCCACATCATCCTGTCGGATTACGCCACGACCGGCGACGGCCTGGTCGCCGCCTTGCAGGTGCTGGCGGTGGTCAAGAATCTCGACAAGCCAGTGTCCAAGGTCTGCCACAGGTTCGAGCCGCTGCCGCAGGTCCTGCGCAACGTGCGCTACAAGAAGGGCAAGCCGCTGGAGGACGCCAAGGTCCGCCTGGCGATCAAGAGCGCCGAGCAGAAGCTTAACGGCCAAGGCCGGCTGGTGATCCGGCCGTCCGGCACCGAGCCGGTGATCCGGGTGATGGGCGAGGGCGATGACAAGAGCCTGGTCGAGGACGTGGTCGAGGGCATCGTCGAGGCGCTGACCGACGTCGCGGCTTGAGCGAGCCAGCCATGCCGCTGATTTTCTTGGCTCTTTACAGTTTAGAGAACCTATAGTTTCGGTCGATTTGCTTTGCCCGCCGCGAGGCCGTGCAGTATCGATGGTCACGCCAGGGACCATCCATGATCGTCTGCTCCTGCAACGTATTGACCGACGACGACGTCCGCACGGTGGTGCGGACGCAGGCGCGGCCGCGCTCGACCGGCCAGGTCTATGGCTGCCTGGGTTGCAGCGCCCAATGCGGCCGCTGCGCCCGCACCATCCGCAAGATCATGGACGAAGCCCTTGACGCCGCGGCCGGCTGCAACGGTTGCGCCCAGCAAGCCGAATCCTGAATTCCAAGCGTATTTTCGCCCGATGATGCGGTGGATGTCGCAGCATCGGCAATGGCTGAAACTATCGCCACAGCCTAGAGTTATTCTATTCGGCTGCGGACGCGGGCCACACGGGAGTGCTTCATGAAGGGCGATGTCAAAGTGATCGAATACCTCAACCGGGGGCTTCGGCACGAACTCACCGCGATCAATCAGTACTGGCTGCACTACCGGCTGCTGGACAATTGGGGCCTCAAGTCGCTGGCCAAGTACTGGCGCAAAGAATTGATCGAGGAGATGGAGCACGCCGACAAGATCGTGGACCGCATCATCTTTCTCGACGGCTTTCCAAACATGCAGGTGCTCGATCCCCTGCACATCGGCCAGAACGTGAAAGAGGTTCTCGACTGCGATCTAAAGGCCGAGCTGTCGGCGCGCGCGCTCTACGAGGAGGCCGCCACCCATTGCCACGGCGTGCGCGATTACGTGACGCGTGACCTGTTTGAGAAGCTGATGCACGACGAGGAAGAGCACATCGACTTTCTCGAGACGCAGATCGAGCTGGTGGGCAAGCTTGGCGTCGAGCTCTACGCCCAGCACCACATCGGCGAGCTCAAAGACGGCGACGACTGAGCGGTCGCGCGCCCTGCCACAACCATTATCCAATCGTTAATCCGATTTCGCCGGGGCGAGGGAGTGTGCTCACGCCTCCGATCGCCGCGGATCGCGCGCCGCGCGGAAGGTCTTAACATTCACGGTTAAAAAGTAAGGTTAATCTCCGTTTAAACATTCGCTGCCATTGTCGCCCTCATTCGTGATTCTGGCGGAAGCGCAGTTGCGCGCTCTCCGCACGACCAGAGGGTGATCTTATGACGAGCGTGAAAGTCGCGGCATTCGCAGGCCTGGCAACTCTGTCCGCAACCGCGGTCAACGCGGCGGACCTGCCGCCACTGATGCCGCCGGTGCGCCAAGTGGCGATCGAAGAATCGGTCTCGGGCTGGTACCTGCGCGGCGACATCGGCATGACCAACCAGGAGTTCAAGGGCCTGTTCCAACGGCTCTACAACACGCCGGGCACGACCGTCGAGCAGGTCGGCCAGGGTTGGGATTCGTCGATGTTCTTTGGGATCGGCCTTGGCTACAAGCTCAACGAATGGTTCCGCATCGACGTCACCGGCGAGTATCGCGGCAAGGCGAACTTCCACGGCTCCGATAACGTCACGTTCAACGGCGGGATTGGCGTCGACAACTACTCCGGCAGCAAGTCGGAGTGGGTGTTCATGGCCAACGCCTATGTCGATCTCGGCACCTGGTACTGCATCACGCCGTACATCGGCGCCGGCGTCGGCGGCGCCTACAACTCGATCCACAGCTTCCGCGACGACGGTGTCATCTTCATCAACGGCCTGAACAACAGCGTTGTTTTCGCCCAGGACAACAGCAAGTGGAATTTCGCCTGGGCGGTGCACGCCGGCCTCACCTACAAGGTGACGCCGTCGATGAACATCGATCTCGGCTACCGCTTCATCAGCCTCGGCACGGCCGAGACCGGCCCGACCCGCGCCTTCGACAATAGCTTCACCAACGGCGGCCCGTTCATCTTCAACGACATCTACTCGCACGACGTCAAGCTTGGCGTGCGCTGGATGCTTGAGGCGCCGATGCAATACGCGCCGCCGCTGATGCGTCGGGGCTGAGCGGGACATCCATCGTGGCCAGGCTCGGAACGTTCGTTACCGCGGCGGTCGGGGCGCTCGCATCGATTGCGAGCGCTCGCGCCGCCGACCTGCCCCGCCAGGTCGCTCCCGTCGAGACGCGCTGGGTGGCGCCGGTGCCGCAAGTGTTCACCTGGTATCTGCGGGCCGACCTCGGATTCCGCGCCAACTCGGTCTCTGACGCCGTCACCAGCGCGGGCTTTCCGGCGCTGACCGACAACCCGGTGGGCAACAGCGCGTTTGGCGGCGCGGGCGCGGGCTTCAAATTGCGCCAGATCCGCACCGATCTCACGATCGACTACAGCTCGGAGGCGACTTACACCGGTTCGGGACCGGCGGCGGCTGCGAGCGTGAAGGTCCAGGCGATCACTGGCCTTGCCAACGTCTATTACGACTTCGGCACGTGGTGGCGCGTGACGCCCTACATCGGCGCCGGCGCGGGCGTGGCGCGTCTGAACCTGTCCGACTACCGCAGCGTGACCAACCCGCCGCTCACCGGGGTGGAAAACAACTCGGTCAATAATTTCGCCTGGGCGCTGATGGGGGGCGTAAACTATCCCGTATTGCCGAATCTCAGCGTCGATGTCGGCTACCGCTTCCTCGATCAAGGCGACGTTCGGACGGCTGCGGATGCGTCCGGCCATCTGACGTTGAAGAACTTGAGGTCGCACGAGGCGCGCATCGGCGTGCGCTGGATCTACGCCGCACCGTACGCCTTCACCTGGTGACGGACCACGGGCCGCCACGCCGGCGATAAGCCTTCGTTAACCATAATCCGTAACACTCTGTTTGCCATAAATGGCGTGGCGGATTTGCTGTGGATGGAAGCGCAATGCGTCCTATGAGGCTGTTCATTCTATGGGCGGCGACCGTGGTCGGCGGCAGCGATGCTCTTGCTGGAGGGCTCCCCAATTCGGTGCTGCGCGGATCGTCCGCGTCGGACTACACCAGCCAGCCGGCGGTGCAGCCGCGCTACGTGCCGGGCGTGCCGATCCACTACCGGTGGGAAGGCCTCTATGTGGGCGGCCATTTCGGTTACAGCAACGCCGGCGTCGATTTCGGCAACGGCACCCAGGCGCTGCTCAACTTCCTGCTTCGCAACAGCAGCATTTTAGACCACGTCTCGAACTGGACCGTGCTGCCGAAAGTCGAAAACAACAAAACGATCTTCGGTGGCTTTGTCGGCTACAACTTTCAGATGGGCGAAGTCGTCCTCGGCTTCGAAGGCAATTACAACCGCGTCAATTCCGGCGGCTTCGACCCCTCGGCTTCCGATTCGTTGACACGGCGATTTCAAGACGACACCGCGGCGCCGGCCCAACACAATTTTTTCTACACCACGACCGTCACCGCGGCCGCCAGCGCGCGCATCCAGGATTATGGCTCGATACGCGCCCGCGCCGGTTTCGCTTACGACCGCTTCCTGCCTTACGTATTTGGCGGCTTGGCGCTGGGCCGCGTCGACGTCTCCCGCAGCATAACCGTGTCGTACCGGCGCGAAGACGTTCCCGATATCGTGGCGCCGCCGACCGGTCCGATTGCCCCCCTGCCGGACGCCTTCTTCGGCCCCGCGACCCAAGCCGAGACCAGGGAAAGCGTGGTCGCTTACGGCTATGCCGCGGGCCTCGGCCTCGAGGTCGCCGTGATGCCGAACGTGTTCATGCGCGGCGAGTGGGAATACATCCAGTTCAGTGCGGTGCAGGATTACAAGATTCGCATCAACACGTTCCGCGCCGGCCTTGGGGTGAAGTTCTAGCCTGATCGGGCATCGCAACGGCGAGTAGCCGTGCACGGCGGCTTGACTGGCGCCGCATCCTTCCTTATTTCCGACCGCGGGACACCCCTCCCCAACGAGGGGCTTCTATCTGGAAGGATAGAGCCATGGCCAACATGCCCGGCGTGCGGCCGGCCACCCCGCACTTCTCGTCCGGCCCCTGCGCCAAGCGCCCCGGCTGGAGCCTGCAAACCCTCACCGACGCGGTTCTCGGACGTTCGCACCGATCGAAGCTCGGCAAGGCGAAGCTCAAGCGCGCCATCGATCTGACCCGGGAGGTTCTGGAGGTGCCGGCGGATTACCGCATCGGCATCGTGCCGGCTTCCGATACCGGCGCCGTCGAGATGGCGCTGTGGTCGATGCTCGGCGCCCGCCCGGTCACGATGCTGGCCTGGGAATCGTTCGGCGAGGGCTGGGTCAGCGATGTGCAGAAGGAGCTCAAGCTCAAGGACGTTACGGTGCTGAAGGCGCCCTACGGCGCGTTGCCGGATCTGTCCAAGGTCGACTGGGCGTCCGACGTGGTGTTCACCTGGAACGGCACAACCTCCGGCGTCCGCGTCCCGGATGCCGATTGGATCGCCGCCGATCGCGCGGGCCTCGCGATCTGCGATGCCACCTCGGCGGCGTTCGCCCAGCAGCTCGACTGGGCCAAGCTCGATGTCGTGACCTTCTCCTGGCAGAAGGTGCTGGGCGGCGAGGCCGCGCATGGCATGATCGTGCTGTCGCCGCGGGCGGTCGAGCGGCTCGAAGGCTTCAATCCGCCGCGGCCGCTGCCGAAGATTTTCCGCATGACCAAAGGCGGCAAGATCAACGAAGAGATTTTCGAAGGCTCGACCATCAACACGCCGTCGATGCTGTGCGTCGAGGACTATCTCGACGCGCTGGCCTGGGGCAAGTCGGTCGGCGGGCTCAAGGCGTTGATGGCGCGGGCCGACGACAATGAAAAGGTCATCGCCGATTGGGTGGCGCACACGCCCTGGATCGATTTCCTCGCCGGCGACCCCAAGGTGCGCTCCAACACCTCGGTCTGCCTCAAGGTCGTCGATCCCGCCGTGCTGAAGCTTGCGCCGGAGGCGCAGGCCAAGTTCGTCAAATCCATCACCGCGGTGCTCGAGAAGGAGGGCGTGGCCTACGACATCGACGCCTATCGCGACGCGCCGTCGGGACTGCGCATCTGGTGCGGCGCGACCGTCGAGCGCGCCGACGTCGAGGCGCTGACGCTTTGGCTCGATTGGGCCTACGCGCGGGCGAAGGACGCGCTGCCAAAGGCGGCGTGACGGATGCTGTCATGCCCGCGAAAGCGGGCATCCGGTAATCACAAACGCTCGAAAATCATTCCGAACGCTCGTGGTTACTGGATCGTCCGCTGCTGCTGCCGATGACATCGGGGAAATTCGAAACACAAGGTTGGATGTGAGCCATGCCGAACGTTCTGATTTCCGATGCTTTGTCGCCGGCCGCCGTGCAGATCTTCAAGGATCACGGCATCACCGTCGATTTCCAGCCGAACCTCGGCAAGGACAAGGACAAGCTCGCTGAAATCATCGGCCAATACCAAGGGTTGGCGATCCGCTCGGCCACCAAGGTGTCGGCCAAGATCCTCGAGCGGGCCAGCAACCTGAAGGTGATCGGTCGCGCCGGCATTGGCGTCGACAACGTCGATATTCCGGCCGCGACCGCGAGGGGCGTGATCGTCATGAACACGCCGTTCGGCAACTCGATCACCACCGCCGAGCATGCGATCTCGCTGATGCTGGCGCTGGCCCGGCAGATCCCGGAGGCCGACGCCTCCACCCGTGCCGGCAAGTGGGAAAAGAACAAGTTCATGGGCGTCGAGATTTTCAGCAAGACGCTGGGGATCATCGGCTGCGGCAACATCGGCTCGATCGTCGCCGACCGCGCGATCGGGTTGCGGATGAAGGTGATCGCCTACGATCCGTTCCTGTCAGCGGAGCGCGCGGTCGATCTCGGCGTGGAAAAGGTCGAGCTCGATGAATTGTTCAGGCGCGCCGATATCATCACGCTGCACACCCCGCTTACCGAGAAAACCAAGAACATCATCGACGCCGCGGCGTTGAAAAAAATGAAAAAGGGCGTGCGCATCATCAACTGCGCGCGCGGCGGCCTGGTCGATGAAGCAGCGCTCCATGACGCGCTCAAGAGCGGCCACGTCGCCGGCGCCGCCTTTGACGTTTTCATCGAGGAGCCGGCGACCAAAAACCCGCTGTTCGATCTGCCGAACGTGGTGTGCACGCCGCACCTCGGCGCCGCCACCTCGGAAGCCCAGGAAAACGTCGCGCTGCAGATCGCCGAGCAGATGTCGGATTATCTGCTGCGCGGCGCGATCTCCAATGCGGTCAATTTTCCCTCGATCAGCGCCGAGGAAGCGCCCCGGCTGCGGCCGTTCATCGCGCTGGCCGAAAAGCTCGGCTCCTTCGCCGGCCAGCTCACCGAGACCGGCATCAGCAAGGTGCAGCTGTCCTACGAAGGTGCGGTGGCGCAGATGAACACCAAGGCGCTCACCTCGGCCGCGATCGCCGGCCTGTTGCGGCCGATGCTGCAGGACGTCAACGTCGTTTCCGCGCCGGTGGTCGCCAAGGATCGCGGCATCGTGGTCGAGGAGGTGACGCGCGAAGCCGCCGGCGACTACGAAAGTCTCATCACCGTCACGGTGACGATGCAGCAACTGACCCGCGGCGTTTCGGGGACCGTGTTCGCCGACGGCCGGCCGCGCATCGTCAACATCAAGGGCATCCGGATGGACGCCGAGTTCGGCGCTTCGATGATCTACATCACCAATCTCGACAAGCCGGGCTTTATCGGCCGGTTCTCGTCGACGCTGGGCGACGCCGGCATCAATATCGCGACATTCCACGTCGGCCGCGAGGCGCCGGGCGGCAACGCCATTGCGCTGATCGAGATCGACGGCGAGCTGCCCGCCGAGGTGCTGGCCAAGGTGCGCGCCCTGCCGCAGGTGCAGCAGGCCAAGCCGTTGAAGTTCTGATCGGTCGCCGACGCGCTAATGTATGATCCGAAAAAGCCTGCCCCGGACTTGATCCGGGGTGGGAACCGGTCTTCGGAAAAGCATGCCCTCGGGCTTGACCCGCGGGATCATGCTCAGACAAGAAACTAGATCGGGATGACGAGAAAAGTCATCCTGATCTGGCGTCAAGGCGAGATGCAGACGGCGTAGAGCTTGACCGTAGCGTCGCCGGTGTTGCCGCGCGCGCGATTGGTCACCGCCACCGTCCAGCTCCCGGGCGCGTCGGGAAAGCTTTCCTGCATTTCGACCGCCGCGTTGGCGCCCCGCATCACCCGGGCGCCGCCGGCGATCGAGCGCGCCAACGCGTTGCGGCAACCGATCGACTGGCGGATCGCGCCGTCGCCGGACTTCACGGTCACGGTCGCTTCGACGAAATCCACGTTCTGATAGTCCTGGATGCTCAGGCCTTCGTCATTGCCGAGGCAGACTCCAAAGACCCGGACGTCGGCCGTGGGTTGTGCGGCATCGGCGCCATTGGTGGCGCGAACGTTCCAGCCCCACTTGTCCGGATAGCTGAGCTCCATGCGCACCAGCGAGCGGCCCTTGAACTCAGGGTCGAGGCCGAAGCCGCCGGAAATGATCAGCGTGTTCTGGGCGCAGGCCTGGCGTTCGGCCGTGGTGATGTCGCCCGGCGGTAGCGCAAACCGGTGCGACAGTTGCAGCACGCGCGGATATTGCGCGAGCTGCACCGAGCCGCGGCGCGCGACCGGCAGCAGGCAGACCGCGAAGCTGCGGACTTGCAGCGGCTGCGGCGTCGGCCGCAGTCCGCGTGGTTGACGGCGCGCATCACCCAAGTGACGCGCCGTCCGGGTAGCTTTCATGGATGCGCAGCGACGCGTTGCCCTTTTCGATGCCGATGCCGCCGGCGATCGGGCGGCCGTTGGGGCAGGTCGCCGAAACCGTGCGCACGATGTCGACCTGGCTGTCCCAATAGAACACCGGGCTGATGATCGCGATATGCGGCAGCCTCGAAAGCTGGATCGGCGGTATGCCTTGCGCGCGCCGAGTGCGCCTGGCCGAGGAGCCGACCAGCAGCAACGGCGCGAAGCGAGGCCGATTTCATGGTGCTTCCTTGGCGTCGGGCAGCGGGCGCGGTCGGGAGCCTGTCGTGCAATCGCCGCCTTCGCAAGAGGCCGGCCGGCGCCGACGACCATCCGCCGTGCGGCGGCGCGGCGTTCCGCTGCAGGCCAATGGATCAGAGCCTTAATGCAACGCAATGGCATTGAAATATATGAAGAAAATAAACCGGTAAGAGGCAGAAACATGAGCTGTCGGCCGCCTTGTCTGGTGCGGTGTCATCCTTTATCCGAGATTGGGCCCCATCGGGTAACCTGCGGAGGCGGGGCTGCCGCCGGCCTGGGGGAAGGGATTTTCATGGCCAATGTGGTGGTCGTCGGCTCGCAATGGGGCGACGAAGGCAAAGGCAAGATCGTCGATTGGCTGTCGGAGCAGGCCGACGTCGTCGTTCGCTTCCAGGGCGGTCACAACGCCGGCCACACGCTGGTCATCGACGGCGTGACCTACAAGCTGTCGCTGCTGCCGTCCGGCGTGGTGCGCAACAAGCTCTCGGTGATCGGCAACGGCGTGGTGCTCGATCCGCGCGCGCTGCTCGCCGAGATCGACCGGCTGAAGGAGCAGGGCGTCACCGTCGACGCACGACAACCTGCGCATCGCCGAGAACACGCCGCTGATCCTGTCGCTGCACCAGGAGCTCGACGTCGCGCGCGAGAAGGCGTCCGGCAAGGGCGCGATCGGCACCACCGGCCGCGGCATCGGCCCGGCCTATGAGGACAAGGTCGGCCGCCGCGCGATCCGGCTGATGGATCTTGCCGATCTGCAGATGCTCAACGGCAAGATCGACCGCCTGCTGGCGCATCACAATGCGCTGCGCCGCGGGCTCGGCATGGACGAGATCGCGCCGCGCACGCTCTACGACGAGCTCGCCGCGGTGGCGCCCAAGGTGCTGCCCTACATGGACACGGTGTGGTCGCTGCTCGACGAAAAGCGGCGCGAGGGCCGGCGCATCCTGTTCGAGGGCGCGCAGGGCGCGCTGCTCGACATCGACCACGGCACCTATCCGTACGTCACCTCGTCGAACACGGTGGCGGCGCAGGCGGCGACCGGCTCGGGCCTCGGCCCGAACGCGATCGGCTACGTGCTCGGCATCTGCAAGGCCTACACGACGCGGGTCGGCGCCGGGCCGTTCCCGACCGAGCAGCTCAACGAGATCGGCAAGACGCTCGGCACCAAGGGCAAGGAGTTCGGCGTCGTCACCGGCCGGCCGCGCCGCTGCGGCTGGTTCGACGCCGTGCTGGTGCGGCAGACGGTCCGCACCTGCGGCATCCAGGGCATCGCTCTGACCAAGCTCGACATCCTCGACGGCTTCGACGAGATCAAGCTCTGCGTCGGCTATCGCCTCGACGGCCGCGAAATCGACTATCTTCCGGCGAGCGAGCACGCCCAGGCCCGAGTCGAGCCGGTCTACGAGACCGCCGAGGGCTGGCACGAGGCCACCGCGCGAGGCCCGCTCCTGGGCGCAATTGCCGGCGCAGGCGATCAAATACGTGCGCCGGATCGAGGAATTGATAGGCTGTCCGGTTGCTTTGCTGTCGACCAGCCCCGAGCGCGAGGACACCATCCTGATGCACAACCCATTCGAGACCTGACGGATCAAAGGATCGATGGCCGATTACCACCCGCTGATCGCCCGCGCCGTCGCCGGATCTGGACAAGAACACCGGCGAGAACCGGCGCGCGCTCTATGAGCGGGCGCGCACCGCCCTGGTGGCGCAGTTTCGCGGCGTGGTGCCGGCGCTCGACGAATCCGAGATCACGCGCGAGCGCCTGGCGCTCGAGGAGGCGATCCGCAAGGTCGAGGCGGAGGCGGCGCGCCACGCCCGCGAAAGTGCTCGGCCCACCATCATCAAGCGCGCCGAGGCCGGCCGCCGCGACGAGACGGCGCGGGATGCAGCCGGAGAAGTGCGTGGCTCGGGCACGGAATCGCGACCGCGGCCGTCTGGTGCGCGGTCGTTCCCGCCATCCGGGGCGCCCGGCGGCGCGTCAGGCACCAGCGATCCGTCACGGCCACCGATCGGGCGTCGAACCCTGTCGGAGGAGGGGCTGCGCGGATTCCGCAATGCCGCCAGCGATCCCGTGCAGTCGCGCCGGGTCGAAGGCTTCGACAACCCAATCGAGTCGGAGCAGGCGCAGCCGGCCGCGCCTTCGAGCCCGGGGCCGGAGGCGCATCCGCTGCAGGAGTATGGCCAACTCGAGCCAAAGATGGAGCCGGAGAACCTCTGGGCTTTGCCGCTTGATGGCCCGCGGCAACATGCGCCGGTGGATTTCGACCAGGGCACGCCGCCGGCGGTCGAGCCTCTCGATGAGGCGCCGGCCGGGCCGTTGCCGCCGGAGGTCAGGGAGCGGCGTTCGTACAGCGGTTTGATCGGCATCGTGATCATTCTGCTTGTCGTGATTGGGCTCGGTTCGCTGCTGTATTGGCAGCGTGACACCATCGGCAGCCTGGCGAGCGGCATCGCCTCGCTGGTTCGCAGCCCGAGCCCGCAGGCGCCGCGCGAAGCCGCGCCAGCGCAGCCAAAAATTCCCGATCGCATTGGCCAGCCGGCGCCCTCCGCGGGCCTGCCGGTCGCCCAACGCGTCGTGCTGTACGAGGAGGATCCGCAGGATCCGCAAGGCAAGCGCTACGTCGGCACCGTGCTTTGGCGAAGCGAGATGAAAGCCGGGGCGCCCGGGCGACCGCCCGAGCTCGCGGTGCGGGGCGACATCGATATCCCCGAGCGCAACTTGACCGTGACGTTGTCGCTGCGCCGAAACACCGATCAATCGCTGCCGGCAAGCCACACCATCGAGATCATGTTCAACTTGCCCACCGATTCGTCGGGCGGCGTGCAGAACGTGCCGGGCGTGCTGATGAAACAGGCCGAGCAAACCCGCGGCGTGCCGCTCGCTGGCCTCGCCGTCAAAGTGACGCCGGGGTTTTTCCTGATCGGTCTGTCGGCACTGGAAACCGAAATGCAGCGCAATCTGCAGCTGCTCAAAGAGCGATCGTGGTTCGATATTCCGATCGTCTACAACAACAATCGGCGCGCCATCCTGGCCATGGAGAAGGGTACGCCGGGCGAAAAGGTGTTTAACGAGGCGTTCGCGACCTGGCGGCAGTGAGCACCTGAGACGTTATTTTGGCGGCGCTCAGTTGGCTTTGATCCCGGCCTTTTCCACGACCTCCTTCCAGCGTTCGATCTCCGCGGCCACGTCGCGCTGGAATTGCTCGCCGGGAACGTTGGTCGGCTCGAACCCGAGCTGGCCGAGCTTGGTCTTGATGTCCGGCATTTCGGCCACCTTGATGATGGCGTCGCCGAGCCGGTCGGCAATCGGCTTCGGCGTTTTGGCGGGCACGAAGAAGCCGGCCCAGACCGTCACCGAAAACCCCGGATAGCCGGATTCGGCTGCGGTCGGGATCTCCGGCAGCGCGGCCGCGCGCGCCGGCGTGGTCACCACGATGCCCTTCATCTTGCCGTCCTTGACCAGCGCCACCGCCGGCGCCAGCGTGACCATCGCAAGATCGATCTGCTTGCCGAGCAGGCTGGTCAGGGCCTGGGCGGCGCCCGGGAACGGGATGTGTTCGAGCGTGACACCGGCCAGTGAGCCGAACAGGTAGACGCCCAACAGATGCGGCACCGAGCCCGCCCCCGGCGAGCCGTAGTTCAGCTTGCGAGTCTTGGCGAGCGCGATCAGTTCGTTGAGCGTGCCGGCCGGCAGATCGGGTTGCGACGTGATGATGATGGCCTGCGGCGCCACGCTCGCCAGCGCCTTGAGATCGCGCTCGATGTCGAGGCCGACGTTGGGACTCATCACCTGCGCCACAACCATCGAGTTCGAAGCGATCAGCACGCTCGTGCCGTCGGGCTCCGCGCTCGCCACCTGTTTGCCGGCGATGATGCCGCTGGCGCCGCCGCGATTCTCGACCACCACGGTCTGGCCGAGCAGGGTGCCGAGCTTGTCGGCGAACAGCCTGGCGACGGCATCGACGCCGCCGCCTGGCGGGAAGCTGACCACCAGGCGGAGCGGGCGGCTGGAAGCGCTGTCCTGCGCGCTGGCGGGCGCAGTGCAAACGGCCAAGAGCAACAGCAAACCGATCGTCCGCATCAACCGCGCCATCATGTACCCCCGGCCTGGAAGACCGTCAGCGTAAAGGCCGGGTGCACAGGCCGCAATGACGGGACTCAACGGCGGTCCCGGTCTCGGCTTATGATGGTCGTGGCCGGCGGACTAACCCGATAGGGCGGGTCGCTTGCGCCGCCTCGATACGGAGAGCGTGCCATGGACCGCGTCGCGTTCGTGACGATCTGCTGGTTTGTATTCTGGACCGGGGCGGGCGTTTTGCTCGGCCGTTTCCTGGAGGTGCCGGGAACGTTCACCGTGACCGGCTTTATTTTCGCGCTGCTGACGGTGTTCGCTTGGCCGTGGATTTTGCCGGAATCGCTCAACCGCTGGATGGACTATTGACGGCACTGGCGCGCCACCCAGCAGAACGCCGCCTCGCGGCGGCGTTCTGAGTTTGCAACGTAATCGTTGTTTTAGTGCGCTGTCACCGCAGGGCGGGCTGCCGGCGGGGCTTCCATGGTCGCGACCCGGTTCTTGACCGCCTTCTGCACCTTCTCGAAAGCCCGCACCTCGATCTGACGCACGCGCTCGCGCGACACGCCGAATTCATCGGCCAGTTCCTCGAGCGTCACCGGATTGTCGGCCAGCCGGCGGGCTTCGAAGATGCGCCGCTCGCGATCGTTGAGCACGTCGAGCGCCTGCGAGAGTGCCTTGCGACGGTTGTCGAGCTCCTCGCTCTCGGCCAGCAGCGTTTCCTGGCTTTCGCTGTCATCGGCGAGCCAGTCCTGCCATTCGCCGCTCTCGCCGTCGTCGCGGATCGGCGCGTTGAGCGACGCGTCGCCGCCAAGCCGGCGATTCATGTCGACCACGTCCTGCTCTGAGACGCCGAGGCGCTTGGCGATGGTCTGGACCTGATCGGGCCGCAGATCGCCCTCGTTGAGCGCCGAAATCTTGCTTTTGGCCTTGCGCAGGTTGAAGAACAGCTTCTTCTGGTTCGCGGTGGTGCCCATCTTCACCAGCGACCACGAGCGCAGGATGTATTCCTGGATCGACGCCTTGATCCACCACATGGCGTAAGTCGCCAGCCGGAAGCCCTTCTCGGGCTCGAACCGCTTCACCGCCTGCATCAGGCCGACGTTGCCCTCCGAGATCACCTCGGAGATCGGCAGCCCATAGCCGCGGTAGCCCATGGCGATTTTGGCGACCAGCCGTAGATGGCTGGTGACGAGCTTGTGCGCGGCGTTGCGATCGCCGTGCTCGCGCCAGCGCTTGGCCAGCATGTATTCTTCCTGCGGTTCCAACATCGGGAACCGCCGGATCTCTTCAAGATATCGCGAAAGACCGCCTTCGGCGGTGACGATCGGCAAAGCCGCTGTGCGGGCCATAGAGCGCCCTCCAATGTATGCCCCCGGTTTCCCGGCAGGCGATGTGTACCGCCGCTCCCCGAGCCGACGGCACCGTCATGCTGCGACCGCGAACCCCGATCGCAGGTGCAGCATACTGGACCAAGGCAGGCGAAAGGAAGTCACACCCACGTGACACCCTGTTGACGTTGTCGCACCTTTTAACCCTTTGAGATGGAAGGGCTTTTAAAGGTGAGCCAACGTCAGTTCACGGCTTCAAACTGAGGTGTAAACGGCCAAGCTCCGCCGGCAGTTCCGAACGGAACTCCAGCATTTCCCCCGAAATCGGATGCTTCACCGCCAATAGATAGGCATGCAGGGCCTGTCGTCCAAGACCCTCCAGCGCCGCCCGGGCTTCCGCCTGCAGCCGCGCGGCCTTGCTCTTGAAGCCGGTGCCATAGGTTCGGTCGCCGAGCAGGGGATGGCCGAGGTGGGCAAGATGGACCCGGATTTGATGGGTGCGCCCGGTCTCCAGCCGGCAGGCAACCATGGCCGCCACCGGCTTGCCGTCGGCGCCGTTGTAGGTCTCCAGCACCTGCCAATGGGTGATGGCCTCCCGCCCGCCGGCGCGCACCGCCATCTTGTCGCGCGCGCGAGGATGCCGGTCGATCGGCGCATTGACGGTGCCCTTCGGCCGGTCCGGCACGCCCCAGACGATGGCCAGATAGCCGCGCTTGAGCGGCCCGGTGCGGCCGTGGTCGGCGAACTGCGCCGCCAGCGCCTGATGGGCGCGGTCGGTCTTGGCCACCACCATCAGGCCGGTGGTGTCCTTGTCGAGACGATGCACGATGCCCGGCCGCTTCACGCCGCCGATGCCCGACAGGCTGTCGCCGCAATGGGCGATCAGCGCGTTGACCAGCGTGCCGGTGGCGTGGCCGGCCGCCGGATGCACGACCAGGCCGGCAGGCTTGTCGATGACGATGATCTCGGCATCCTCGTACACGACGTTGAGCGGGATGGTCTCGGCCGCAGGCGTCGCCGGCTCCGGCGCCGGCACCGCGACCGCAATGACGTCCCCGGCATTGACGCGATAGCCCGGATCGCGGATCGTGCGGGGCCCGATTGCGACCGCGCCGGCGAGGATGAGCGCCTTGAGGCGCGTGCGCGACAGCACCACATGGGCGGCGAGCACGCGGTCGAGCCGGTCGTGGGCCTCGTTTTCGGAGACCACCACCTTTTCCTTGTGCGGGTGCCGCGCGGCCATGAGCGTTTCCGAGCCGGACGAAAAGCCCCTCGACCCCGAACAGCAGAAGATCGTCGCCAAGGTGCGATGGCTGATGCTGATCTCAGGCTTTGCCACCGTGCTTGGCATCGCCGTGGTGATCGGCGTTATCGGTTATCGCGTTTACCGCAGCGAGGGAAGCGTCGCGCCGGCGGCGGTCACCGCCATGCTGCCGAAGGGCGCCAAGGTCCTCGCCACCGCGGTCGCGCCAGACCGCATTGTGGTGACGCTCGAGGTCGGCGGCGGCATCGAGATTCGCACCTTCGATCTGCGGACGCTGCGGCCGACCGGACAATTGCGGTTTGCCACCGAGCCCTGACGGCGAGGGCGCTTGCACGGTCCTCGGATCGCGTCTATTTCAGACACTCGGCCCGCGCGCTCCCTTCGTCTAGCGGCCCAGGACGTCGCCCTCTCACGGCGAAAACGGGGGTTCGAGTCCCCCAGGGAGCGCCAATAAAAACAAACAGCTAGCCCCGTTAGGGGTAAGCGCAAAAGCTGCCGACCAAACATAGATCAAACATCGCTGTATGGTCTTTTCCGTTTAAGGTGGGGGTCGCAGCGGCGTAGCCACCTAAAGGATCAAAGTGGCAGGATCGGCGCATGGCTGTGCTTACTATCAACGGGCTGGAAGTGCCGGATCACTTTCCGTTCGCGGAATATGAAGCCGTATGTTCCAAGATGAACGACTACGCAACTAATGGCGCACATCCATGATTGCTAGGCGCTTTGTACGGCGTGGCTCATCGCTTCAATGCTCTTGCGGAGTACGACGGGAAGCTGCGCGCTTCCATTGAGGTTGATGGCGTCGGCCCTGGCAATTCCCATCGTCGCTATGAGCAGGAACGTGACCTATTCGGATTTTTCAGCAACGGATTTTCCAGCTTGGAATGTTTTGCCTTTGCCATGTTCGCGGTGGGGGCAATCAAGGACTGCCGCAATTCCCTCTAGCCATTCCGGAAGACGAGCAGCAAGTCAATTGGCGAACTTTGCGTACAGCTTAGCCACCGCATTCCCTGGTGATCCGGTAAACACCGCGTTGGACGCGATCTCAAGCGGCTTTAAAGATTTCAATCTCGCAAGATACATTCTCACTCATCGGGCTGCACCGCCAACAGCCTTTTCTTTAAGAGTAGGCGAAAGGCCAAACTTGGCGATGATTACCCGCGTCAACATATCTCTTGATGCAACTACCACTTCTTCTCGACGGCACAACGTGGCCACGCTTCTATTGGCCGGGTTCAGTGCTATGCGCCAATTTTTAGCGTCTAATCTGTAACGCCGCATACGCCAAAGGCACGTGAAGGTCGCGTTGATCGCGTCAGCGAGAGATAGTCGGCAAAGATGCGCGAATGCGTTGGGAGAAATCGGGCGCGCCATCGGCCGCTTGCGCGGCCGCGTTGATCAGGGAACGTCGCCGCAATTCGTCAAACGGCAGCGTCGTGTCGATCCGGCCCGAGCGGTAGAGGTAGCTGTCGGCGAGGCCGTTGAGAACGTGGCGGATGTCGATCCGGCCGACCCGGCCGGCGGCGTTCGCGTAACGCACGATGTTGATCGTGCAGCTGTTGGTCAGCAGGTGATAGAACTCCGGCCGATCGGCGAGCTCGTTGATCCGCTCCAGGTAGACCAGGAGCAGCCGGCGCGCATCGTCGGCCGAGGTATTGAGGCGATAGAGGTACGTCGGCTCCTGGCGGTGGTTGGTGCGCACGCCCACGAGGTCGCGCTCGTCACCCACCACGTAGATCAACTCGAATTGCTTGAACATGGAGGCGACGGGCGCAAAGCCCTCGCCCACCTCCGGCCGCGTCTCGATGGAGATACTCAGCGGCGGCGCGTTGTCGAAGATGAAACTCACGAACGTGTGTCCGACCGGCCCCTCCATGAAGTAGGACACGTAGAAATCGAGGGCGATCAGGTGCGATAGCTGCACCTCGCGCTCCTCATAGCGCACCGTGAAATCGTTCCGGCTGCGGTAGTCGAAGTTGCGGACACCGGTGAGGCGCACGCGGTCGCCGTCGATGACCGCCCGCGGCATCACCGCGACTTCCGTGTCGCCAGTCGCGATCGTGCGAGGGAGGAATGGATATCCACCACGCGACCACACCGAGAAAAAGCACGGTGAATGCGATCGTCCGCCTCGGACGCGACAGCCAGAGCGCCCAGATCGCAAACGCCGCGAAGGCTATCGCCAGCGCCGAGCGCAGCCACGCCCACGGCAGATTGGAATAGTGGATGGCCAGCGCAGCCCAAGCGATGAGCAACGCCCGGCAGAGAAACCAGATTCCCGCGATTACCCAGCCCAGAGTCCGGGACAGCAATCCGAAAAGGTGGCGCAGTTGGTCCTCACCTGGTCAACGTATTCTTGTAGATATTGCCGTCTTTCATGATGATTTTGAAGTTGTTGGCGGGATCGGCGATCAGGTTGATGTTGTCCAGCGGATTGCCGTCGACAAGCAGCAGATCCGCGAGCGCGCCCTGTTCCACGACGCCGAGCTTGCCCGGATAGGGATTGCGCTTGCCGGACAGCGCCAGCAGTTCGGCGTTTGTCGACGTCGCCATGACCAGCGCTTCGGCGGGGGTGTACCAACGGGCAAGCGAGGCCAGAATTGCCCCTTGTTGCTGCGCCAGCGCGCGGGAGAACAGCACATCGGTGCCCCACGCCGTCTTGATCTTGTACTTCTTCGCCAACTCGTAGGTCCTGGCTATGCCGGGCCAGACCTCATCCGCCTTGGCTCGCTGGACCGAACCCACCGGAAAGCCCAGCCTCAAGTCCTCGGGGAGCGGCTGCATGCTCAGCCAAATGCCCTTCTCGGCGATCAGCTTGGCGGTTGCTTCGTCCATCAGCATGCCGTGTTCGATACACTTCACGCCAGCCGCAATCGACCGCCGGATCGCAGCCGGCGTAAAGGCATGCGCGGCGACGTAGGTGCCCCAGTTCTCGGCCGCTTCAACCGCGGCGCGCAGTTCGGCCTCGGTGAAGGTGGTCACGTCGATCGGACTGAAGGGTGACGACACCCCGCCGCCCGCCGTCAACTTGACCTGGGAGGCGCCCTGCATGAGCTGTTCGCGGGCGCGCACGCGCACCTCGTCGGGGCTGTCCGCGACCATGGCGCCGCCGAGCTGCTCCATGCGGGTGAGCATGCCGCCGATCGTCCGCGGCAGATCGGTCAGCTGGCGGAAATCCCCATGCCCGCTCGTGACAGTGATCACGGCGCCGGACGGATAGATGCGCGGGCCCTTGACGATGCCCTCGTCGATGGCGCGCTTGAGACCGAACACCGGCCCGCCCACGTCGCGAACGGTGGTGAAGCCGCGCATCAGCGTGTCCGTCGCCTCGTCGCCGGCCAGGAGATTGTTGTAGCCGACGTCACCGAACGCCTGCAGCCGGAGTCACCCGCACCAGCATCGCGTGCCAATGATTGTCGATCAGGCCCGGCATCAGCGTGCGTCCGCCGCCGTCGATGATGCGCGTGTCGGCCCGGCGGTCGACCGGGATCGGCTGCGTGGAGATGCGCTCGATGACGTTGCCCCGGACCAGCACATTGGAGGGCGCCGAGAGCGCCGCGCCCTTGCCGTCGAAGATGCGCACGTTCTCGAACAACGTGACAGCGCCGCTCGCCGAGGCGGAAGCCGGGGCCTGGGCCCAAACGTTGCGGTGCGGTTCCAGTGCCGCGGCGCAGACGAGCGCCGCTGCGCCCGCCAGGATGGCGCGGCTGCCGATGCCTGAGCGCTGCGTCCTCTGCAGGACGATGTCGAGCAACGGTGCGAGTGGATTCGTGTGCATAGCGATCATCCCTTCCGGCTGATCGATTAGAACAAGAATGTATCTTATTCTGGATAAGGCGAAAGGCGGCGCTCGCCGTTCGCTTGTTGCAGGCCCAGCCCAAATTGGCGTTACTGGATGGGCCGTGAATGTTCGCTCCTACACCGCAGCTCCGCACGCTTTATTCATCGAGCGATCAGGCAAGGTTTGCTCGGTCCCTGGTCAACGCAGAGAATTTTGGATTAAAATTATGAATGAGGCGGACCATGATTTCGAATGCCTGTCGGAAGCGCCTGATTTACACCGTGATGTCGGTGTTCGTTGTGTGGCACACCCTTGCCATCGTGGTTGCGCCGGCATCGGCAAATAGCGTGTTGGCGCAAGGGCTGCGTGTCCTGCTGCAACCTTATCTGACGCTATTCAGGCTGGACAACACATGGGATTTCTTTGCACCCAGCGTCGATAGCTTGTCCACATCGCGTCAATTGCTCTACGTCATCGAAGACAAAACCGGAAAGAAACATTTTTTTAAGCCGGAAGCGGAGTTCAGTCAGCTCGAACCGCGTTATTTTTGGTTCAGGGCGTGGCACTTTGCCGTTATCGATGATCCTGCCGGTTATGCCGATATTGCCGCTGAACTGTACTGTCGGAAGCACGCCGCGCTACACCCGGTAGCGATCACCCTCTTGGCCGCTTACGAAAAGGAGTTTACGCGAACTGATTTCTTGGCCGGCAAGGGGCGCTGGGACCCCGAATTTGTCACCGTGCACACGATCAAGAACGTCAAATGTCACGCCGAGTGACATTCGGAGGCTTTCTCCGCAAATGGCTTGAGGGATTAGGCAAAGCCTGGGCGCAAATTTGGTTTCAGCCCACATCGACGTTGCCATTGGAGCTTGCTCGCATGGGCATCGGTGCAGGGCTCTTGTTCCATTACGCAATGGCAACGCCTTATCTATTCGATTTTTGGGGCGATCCCGGTTTGATGCCGCGCGAAGGCATCATGGATTTTGCCGACCCCTGGACTCAATCCGTCTTCTTTTATTTTACCGCGCCCTGGCAGTGGGTCGTCTTTCACATCCTGTTCCTGATCTGCTGCGCAGCTTTCATGGCCGGGTGGCGGACGTCGTGGGTGAAATGGATCGTGCTGATCGGGCAAATCTCCTTCGACAACCGCAGCCCGGCGCTGATGTATGGCGTCGACTCGATTCTTGCGAGCCTACTCATAATTCTGTGTCTCGCGCCGATCGGGCGGGCGATGAGTCTCGACCGCGTGCGCGCCGTGCGAGCGGCCAAATACGGCAGTCTTGGCGCGACGCTGCCGCCCTATCGCAGCGTCTGGGCGTGCGCATGCACGCGGCTGATGCAAATCCAGATGGCCGCATTGTTTTTCTACAGTGCCATCAACAAATTCGGAAACGATTGGTGGAACGGCGATGCAATCTGGTTCGTGTTTACGACCGATGAGCATTACAGCGGCGTTCTCTTGAACGTGCTCGCATCGCAGTACTGGCTGGCCAATCTCGGGACCTACGGCACGATATTGATCGAGCTCGCGTTTCCATTCCTGATCTGGCAGGACCGCACGCGACCGTACCTGCTTGCGGCAGCCCTGTTTCTGCACGCTGCGTTTGCCGTGTTGATGAGTCTCTATTATTTCTCGATCGTGATGATGATGGGGCATATGAGCTTCGTGCGCCCAGAGTGGCTGACCCGTCTCGGCTTGGCGTGGAAGCAAAAAATGGGCGACATGGAGATGATTTATGATGGCAGATGCGGCTTCTGTGTTCGATCGATGGTCTGGCTTCTGGCTTTTGACGGGCTCGGACAGATCAGGACACGGGATTTTCGCACCCATCGTTCTCCCGTGGTCAGCGATGCGCAATTGGAGAAGGCGCTCTATCTGGTCTTATCCGACGGGCGGGCGCTGCCGGGTTTTGAGGCCTATCGGTACGTCGTACTGCGCGTGCCAGGATTATGGTGGCAGATTCCACTCTTTTATGTGCCGGTGCTCAGCCGTCTGATCGGACATTCCGTGTATAATTGGATTGCGGGACACCGAACGTGGCTCTCCTCGGTTTTGATCAGTCCGCACCGAAGTTGAGTTGGAGTTTCTGGCCAATCCCGATGGCAGGTTGACTAAGTGTGGGAGGGAATTCGCTGCAAATGACCTTCCTCAAACGCCTCCAGTCCATAGCGAACGCGATCCGTGGTCCTGCAGGGCGTGCAGCGGACATCAATGATTATCTCACCAGCGAGATCGAAGCGGGCGGTCCGGGGCTTGCGCTTGCCGTCATTGCCCGCGGGGCTGTCGTTCACGCAGCCGGCTATGGATTGGCCAATGTGCGCGGCGGCGTGCCGATTCAAAAGGACACGATCTTTCACCTGGCGAGTGGCGGGAAGCAATTTACCGGCCTAGGCATTCTGATGCTTGCCGAGGAGGGCAAATTGCATCCCGATGATCCGGTCGGCAAGCATATTCCTTTGGCCGCGGGATTTGGTCCGAGGGTAACCATTCGGACATTGTTGCATCACACCAGCGGCATCCTCGATCTCTATGAAGAAGACGGCGGCAAACAAATATTGGCGCGTTGCGAGCGGCCGACCAATGCCGATCTTATCCGCACCTACGCCGATCTCGGTTGCCCGATGGCGGGTCGGAGGGTCGAACCGGGTGACACGTTCAGTTACAGCAACTCCGGCTACGAAGTGCTTGGCGCAGTGATCGCCGCAGTCTCGGGCCAGTCGTACCCTGACTTTTTCGCCAAGCGCGTGTTCGATCGCCTGGGGATGAAGGACACGTTTTCAGTGCCAGGCCGGCCAATTGCTGGTCCTCGCTACGCAACCGGATACACGCGTGACACCTGGGGCGGCTTCAGGGAGGCCGGCGGCAGCCCGTTCGACGATCTGGCGGGATCCGGCTCCTTCTACACCACGGTTTCCGACCTGTGCCGCTACGATCAAGCTTTGAGGAAGCATAGCCTCGTCAACGAAGCCAGCATGGAGGAAGCCTTCACAAGCGGCCGGACCAACGATGGCAGCTTGACCAACTATGGCTTCGGTTGGGCCTTGGGGACCTACGACGGCATCTACTTTGCGGATCACGAAGGAGAGTGGAACGGATTCCGTTCCTATATCTGCTATTGCCTCGACCGGCCGCTCAGCATATTCGCGCTATCCAATCATCCCGAAATTAATCTTCTCGAACTCGCGAATGTCGCGGCTAACGAATATCGTTAAGCAGATCGCCGCTGTGAAATCCTAAACGCCGGTCATTCAAATGGAGCCGGCGCCTTTGTCTGACCGACGGGGAAAGGACACGCGCCGAAAAAAGGCGCCGGGTTGCGACGGCCGCTACGTGAGCTGCTATCATTGGCCTTGTGCAGGGGCCTAGCTGAGGCCCACAGACAGTGCTACAAAATACTTGCAATCGATGGAGGATTCTTATGGCGCGCAAAAAGAAGCCCTCGAGCCGAAAGCGGCGGAAGGCAGTTCTGCCGGCTTTGGGCGCGGGAATGTCTTTGGCTATGGTCGGAGGCGCATCAGCAACAACGACTGCGCCAACAACGGATGTTTCTTCGCAAAAAACCAATCCGGTAATTACGCTGCACGAAGAGGAGCTTTCTGACGTCAGCTTGGGGACGTTCTATGTCTTCGACAGGGAGAACGATCCGACGCTCGGCCAAGGTATGCAACTTGCGGCCAGAGGCGGCGGCTGCGGCGGCGGCGGAGCACGAGGCTGCGGCGGCGGCGGCGGAGCACGAGGCTGCGGCGGCGGCGGAGCACGAGGCTGCGGCGGCGGCGGAGCACGAGGCTGCGGCGGCTGCGGTGGAGCACGAGGCTGCCGGGGCTGCGGTGGGGCACGAGGCTGCGGCTGCGGCGGCCGAGGCTGCGGCTGCGGAGGCTTCAGAGCCTGCGGAGTGGGCTGCGCAGTGGCCTGCTCGTGCGGCGGCTGCTCAGGACCTTGCTGGCTTTGGACTCCGGCGGGTTGGGTTTACACCTGCTGATAGTGAGGGGCTGCAAAGGTCCCTTGTCTGCCTCAGGTCACTTATACAACTACGCTGACACACGCAGGTCGTTATGGCCGGGTCTGGATCAGGCCCGGCCTAACTACTTTTTTGAGCGGCCGTTGGATGCGCGATCAGGTGCACGGGACGGCAGCCCGGTTGTGAATCCCACGGAGACGCGCTAGATGCAGCGACGCCAACGCGCGGGCCAGGCAACGGAGCTTTGGCAACCGCCCATACGCCTCGCACTGGCCGTTCGGAATTGTGGTGAATGCGCGCACTAACGTCATGACCGCCGATCACGGGACCAGCTTCACGCGCCGTAACAGCAAAGACGTTCCGCAGTTCGCGCCGAATTTCTCCGTTTATGTGCTGCCGCCGGATCTCGTGTGCCTCTATTCGGAGGACCGGAAGTTCTTTCTTCACGGCGAACTCTATTGTGCGCTTGCGACGGCAATTGGCAAAGGCGGCAGGAGTTTTCGCCAGCTTGTTCGCGAGCTGGAGCAAGATTTTCCATCCGACAAGATTCATGAAGCCCTGAACCGGCTGATCGAACGCCGCTATGTTCTCCCGGCAACACGCTCCTCCGCTGATAGCGCCGTTGCAGCGTATTGGGCGAGCCTCGGCCTGTCGCCGGAGACCGCTGAGCAAAATCTTCGGAAGTGTCGTGTCCGTATTCAAGCGGTTGATGTGCAGGGCGCAAAGGAACTCAGCGCCGCCTTGAGCGAGTTTGGCGTTCGCGTCACCAAGCGCTCTGCCGACCTGACGATCACGCTGGTGAGTGACTATCTCGAAACGCAACTCGCCGAAATGAACCGGCAGCATCTGTCGGATCGAACACCTTGGTTGCTGGTGCAACCCTCGGGCATTTTCCCTCTGGTCGGGCCAGTGTTCACTCCAGGCAAGGGCGCCTGTTGGACCTGCCTTGCCGATCGCATGAAACGGAACCGTGAGGTCAAGGCGCTCCTCGACCGCGGACAGGCTCGCTGCGTTGCAGTTTCACCCTTGGCCCGGCGCGCGTTCGGGCAGAGTGCCATCCAGCTCGCGGCCATCGAGATCGCGAAGGCCATTGCCACCGACTTTCGTACAGATTTGCGGGATCACATCATCAGCCTCGACCTGTTGGGTTCGACGACTGCGAAGCATTACGTGGCGGCCCGTCCGCAATGTCCGAGTTGCGGCCATAAAAAACTGCGAAACCCCGGTCGCGCGCCGGTGCCGCTTAAGATTGGAACCAGCGGCAAGCTGGTCATGACGAGCGGGGGGTACCGAACAGTTGCCCCGAGGGCGACGGTTGCACGTTTTCGAAAGCACGTGAGCCCGCTGACCGGAGTGATTTCGCGCCTCGAGCGGATCGAAGCCGACTTGCCTTTGAACACCAACTACCATGCGACGCACAATTTCTCGGCGCCCGCCAGGACGGTCCATGAGCTCAGGGCAGGACTGGGCGGCGGCAGCTATGGCAAGGGCAGTACCGCCGAGCAAGGCGAAGCCAGCGCGCTCATGGAGGCGATCGAGCGTTATTCCGGGATTTTCCAGGGCGACGAAATCAGAATGACGCGGCGCTTCACGGATTTTAAGCCGGGAGACGCCATTGCCTCGAATGACGTGCTGTTGCTCAGCAAGACGCAACTGCGGGACCAGGGGCTGACGGCCAAATCAAGCGACGCTTCGGCGCCGCCGGTCCTGTTCGACAAATCGGCCGCGATCGAATGGTCGCCGGCCTGGTCCCTGCGCGACAAGCGCTTCAGGTACCTTCCGACCACTCTTTCATACTTTTTCTACAGGGGCCCCGGCGAGTTCCTCGCGGATTCCAATGGTTGCGCAGCCGGCAACACAGTCGAGGAAGCGATTGTCCAGGGTTTTCTCGAGTTGGTGGAGCGGGATGCATATGCAATCTGGTGGTACAATCGATTAAGGCGAGCGGAGCTGGCCCTTGGCCAGTTCGACGATTCCTACGTTCGCGATCTGCAAGAACAGCTCGCCGCAGCCGGACGCCGGCTTTGGGTGCTCGACGTCACCAGCGATCTTGGGATTCCGAGCTATGTGGCGATCTTGCACTGGGTCGACAAATCGCAGGAATACATCGAGTTCGGATCTGGCGCTCACTTCGACGCCCGTATCGCTTTGCTGCGCGCACTGACCGAGCTGAACCAATTCCTGTCGATCGGTCTGATGGGAGGCGGAGGTGGCGAGATATCGAGCCTTGATGGCTCCACTCCCTTCCGCCTGCGGGACCATCCCTATTTGACCCCAAACGGCAATTCAGCGGTGCAACCGGGCTTTGGCTCCGATTTCAGCCGCCTTGGTACCAGCGAGCAGGTGGCCGTTTGCGTGCAACTCGCCAAGCGAAATGGCCTCGACTTCCTTGTCCTCAACCAGACGCGCCCGGATATCGATGTCCCGGTGGTCAGAGTCATCGTCCCGGGAATGCGTCATTTCTATCAGCGCTTTGGATCGGGCCGGCTTTATGATGTTCCGGTAAAGCTCGGATTGCTGGACCGGCCACTGTCGGAGAGCGAGCTCAATCCACTTCACCCCCAGACCTGAGGCTCATGCTGGCTTGCGCGCTCCCCACACAAAGCGAGGGCGACGGACCGTGCCAGCAGCCGTTTCCGCTCGGCTCGGCGGTCACGTTTCGCTCGAAGCTCACGCGGACGGAAAGATCATCGCCTGCTTTGACGGCGCTTCGGCCGGGTTGGGAACGTACAGCGCGGGCGTCGCGGATCGTGCGCAGGGTTTGCGCACTGGTCTGCCACTCGCCTCGTTTGCGTCCAGCCGCCGGAATATCGACAGGGAGATTCAGCTCCTGGTCCGGCGATTGGCGAGGCACGGTCTCCTGGAGTACCGCCTCCCGCGCTCACGAAACCACGAGGACCAGGTCGTCATAGAGCCGCAGGTTGCCGATTATTGGCCGGCAGTGCCACAGCTTCGCGATTCCGACGTTCTCGTCCTGTCACGGTTCGCGTACCTGCGACGGCGCGGCCACGACATCGTCCTGGAATCGCCGCGTGCCGGCGCGTTGTTCAAAATTTGCAATCCGGAGATTGCGACCGTCATTGCCGTCCTGTCCACACCCCAACAGGTCAAACGGCTTCGTCGGCAGGATGGGTTTCCAGGGATTGAGCTTCTCGCCTTGCTGGTGGATTGCCAGATTCTTTTCAAGATCGACGCTGCTGGCGGCAGCGGCCTCCGACTGGGCGAGGGTGACGACAACCTCGTCCTCTGGGACTTTCACGATCTCCTGTTCCACACGCGCAGCACGGAAGGCCGGCAGGCAAACCCGCTGGGCGGACATTATCCATATGCGGGTGTCGTGCCTCCGCTGCCGGCGGTGCGCCCCCCCTGGCCCGGAAAGAAGATCGATTTGCGCAAACTCTCGGCCGCGCACTCGGAGAGCATTTCCCCGGCGGTAAGGCTTCTGCATGAACGTCATTCGACCCGCAGCTTCGATCAACAAAGGCCGATCACGCTCGTCGAGCTTTCGGGCTTTCTCAACAACACTGCTCGTGTGTTATCGAGCTGGAAAAGCAGGCTCGACCCCGGCGGCCCGTTGGTCGCATATTCCGTCAGGCCGTATCCGTCGGCCGGCGCCAGCTACGGGCTAGAGCTCTATCTGGCCGTCGACAAATGCGAGGGGCTGGTACGGGGTTTCTATCACTATGACGCGGGCGCTCACGCATTGGTGCAGATCGGCGCTCCCGCCCATGAACTCGAAATGTTATTGGCGGGAGCCAAATTCGCCATGGAGGCACCGACCGTTCCCCAAGTCCTGATTACGATTGCTGCGCGCTTCGGTCGGATTTCATGGAAATACAGCTCGCTTGCGTACGCGCTTGTTCTGAAGGACGTCGGCGTCTTGACGCAAACGCTCTACCTTATGGCGACCGACATGGGGCTCGGCGGCTGTGCGGTCGGGAGCACCAATATCGATTTGTTCGCGAAGATGACGGGAATCAAATTTCACGTCGAGGGCCCGGTCGGCCAATTTGCGCTTGGTCGCCCCGCGAAATCCGGCGTTTCCGAACTAGAGCATGTTGTGTTGCGCTGAAGCACCGTTCGTCCGCGAAAGCAGTAACTTGGTTCTTGGCCGAATTGCACGAACGGGTGATTTAATCCAAAGCAAGTCGGCTCTGACCCAACCGCCTCCGATTGGGACCACCAATGCGACGTTTGCTGTCCCTGATCGCTTTGCGCAACTCGGCGAGAGTCTCCGACGAGCCGACGAAGAGACTGGTGGAGAGTCGCAATCTGCTTACCATGTCAAAATATATCTCATCCTGTGCGTACTTGTTAACGCCCATCCCTGCGAGGTACTGCAGACGAAGGTTATGATCTGTGTTGATGGCGGCGTCCTTCAGCCAGACCGCAAGATCGGGAGCGTACCCGGCAAAACTGGACATCAATTCGATCGCGGATTCGAAGCCGACGTCACTCAAGGCCTCGGCGGCGCGCGCGTTGTCGGCCCGACCAAATCGCTCCACCACCTCGTCGATATTGATCGGCGCGGGATCGGCTTGGGCGAAAAGCACCACATCACCGCCGCCTTCGCGATCATTGATCCAAATGCTGCCATTCGGGAAGACGACAAAGAAGGTTGCCATCTCGCTCTTCACCGCCTCGATCGTCGTCTCGTCGATCGGCACCCAGTGCGTGACCACTCCGCCCGGCTTGAGATGCCGCTTTACGTGTTCAAAATATTCCCGCGTATAGAGCGAGGCCGAGCCCTTGACCCATGGATGAATCGGATCGCTGGTAATGATGTCGAACTTTTCCTTGGAGGTTAGAACAAAGCGACGAGCATCGTCGTACACCATCTCCACTCGCGGGTTATTCACTACATCGAAGTTCTGCTCGCTGAAAAAACCCGACACCATTTGCGGGATGAGCGGCTCAATTTCGCAGATCACGATCCGTTCAATCTCAGGGTAGGTCAGGAAACTGCCAGCCGTGATTCCTGCGCCGAAGCCGACGACGAGCACGGATCGTGGCTTTGGAGCCAGCAGCACCGACAGGCTGCTGAGCATGCGTTGCAGGCGCATGTCGACCGGATCGCTCGACGCTTCGGTTTTGCCACTGACGTGAAAGTAACGGGTCTTCTCATCGTCCTCCGACACTGCCACTGAGGAATTCATACCCTCGCCGATGTAAAGCATTTTCGGAACGTAGAGTGGGTTCATGATCGTGCGCCCAAAGGCGTATAGTTCGCCGGGAACGGGCGGTACGGCGTAGGCAACCGCCGCGGTCACCACCGGAATAACAACAGCGGCGGCAAGAGCCGCAACAGCGGGCACGCCGCGGATGGCGGCGAAGATGCCCCCTCGCAATCGTGCCAACAGGACCAGCAGGGCGGAGGCTGCTGCGACGGCAATCAGAATGCGCTGCGACCACAGCGTGCCGACCGTCGGAATCAGGATGATGCTAAAGCCTATGGCACCGCCGATCGCGCCGACCGTGTTCGCGGCATACACCGCCCCGACCATGCGTCCCGAATCGGCATGCTGGGGAGCCGCGGCCGCCAACGCGAGCGGGAAGCTAGCCCCCCATAGACAGGCCGCCGGCAGTATGGCCCAGAGACAGCGCACCAGATCGAGCTGGAACGTCAGCCACGGATTGATGCCGAGCCGAGGATCGACCGGCCAATAAGGCAGCCAGGCGTCGATGCTGAATGCAGCCCAGGCGATGGCGGCGACCAGCAAAAATTGGCACCAACCAAGCATGATGAACGCGCTTCTTGCGCTGCGCGCAAGAAGCGCTCCGGCGCTGCTTCCGAGTCCGAGCCCAAGCAGAAACACCGCGAGAATAATCGAGAACGTGTAGACCGATGGGCCCAGGAGCAGCGATAACAACCGCGTCCAGACCACCTGGGCGCCGAGCGCGGTCAATCCCGACAGCGCAATCGTCAGATAGACGGTCGCCGTCTCCAATCGGATCGCCGCGCGATCGCCGACAGCAGGCGCGGCCAACGTGCGATTCGGGGCAAGAGTCGCAAGCAGCCATGCGAGCGCGGCGCAGAGCACGTTCACGCCGGCGGCGACGAAGGTTGCCGTCGCAATGTCATGCAATCGCAGCAGATAGAACCCGGCGAGCAGACAGCCGAATACAGCGCCAGCCAGGTTGCCGGTATAGAGAATCCCAAGCCACGTCACACCTTGGGGTGTGCTCTCGACCCAACGGGCTGCACAAGGCAGGGTCGCGCCCATGAGTGCCGTCGGCACCAGCAGAAATATCGCACACAGCAGCACTCGGAATAAGATGCCGGTGAATCCTTGACCACCAATGTTCGCGTAAAGATCCGCTGCCGGGGGGAGAAAATACCAGACCGCGATGGCGATCAGGCCGATGCCAAGCTCCAAGGTCGCGTAGACTCTGAGCGGATGGAGTGAGGCCGGGATGATGCGAGCGAACACGAGACTACCGAGGCACATTCCGCCCATGAAAGTGCCCAACAGTACGGCGAGCGAGGTCGCAGTCGAGCCGATGATAAATTCGAGAAGCTGAAACCAGACGACCTCGTAGATGAGTGCGGCTAGGCCGCTGCCGACAAAACAGCAGAGCAGGAGCGGGTGGAATCTGCTCAGTTCTGTACGGTGCGGCACTGACCCGATGTCGCTCATCGACACTTCCGACGTGATGGTAGAGCATTGCAGACCATGCCGGACCGGCATCGTCCAGTCCAGTGCCGAGCGATCTCGCGGGTCGAGAAGCTTCCGTCGATGATCGCGGGCCTGCTGACGACGAGACGTTGCTGCGGCGTGACGCTACAACGATGAGCTCGCGCGGAGGGATTCGCAGACAAAACGTTGGCAGCAGGATTGTCGGATTCGGCTGTGGGAATGGCCAGTGTGTAAGAGCCTCGACCCCTGGCAACCGGGAACGTCTCAGGCAGCAAGGTGCCCTGTTGAAGCGGGACACGTCGCCGAGCGATGAGGCCGACTCCATCGGTTTGTGAACCCGACCGAGGGCTTCACCAAGACCATCGCCGGCTTCGCGGGTCGGAAGGATTCCGCGGCGCCACGCGCTCGAAATATCCAACTGGCTTGCGGCTCCGCCTTCCATCCAACGCGAACGTGGCGCCTTGAGGGTCCGTACATCGGGCGATCCAACTGTCATCCGATACTTGAAACGGGTCGTCGAGGATCTGGCCGCCGCCAACCTTTACGCGCTGTACCGCCGCGTCGATGTCGTCGATGTTGAAATAAAACAGCCAATAAGGGGCCGGGATCGCCGGAGGCTTGGCGAGCATACCGCCGATCAACTGCCCGTTCGCGGAGAATCTCTGATATGTGCCCATCTCTCCAAGGTCGGCGTCCGCTTTTTGCCAACCAAACACCTCGCTATAGAAAGCCAACGCCTTTTCCTGGTCGGCGGCCACTAGCTCGTGCCAATTGACGCGTCCCGGCCCGTCCAGCTCGGCGGGCGGCTCGTGGCCGGGATTCAGCCACTTGAGCAACGCGAGCCTTGCGGTTTGCGGATCGGCGAAGGTTGAAAACCGGCTGATGTTGGGTATGTCCGTCGGTGGAACGTGCACAACGCCCCCAAGGCGCTTGATCCGGTCGGCGGTCGCATCCACGTCGTTGACTCCGACATAGCCGAGCCAGCTCGGCTTTCCGCCCGTTTTCCTGGCATCCTCCGGGAGCGACATCACCCCGCTGACCAGGACCTTTCCAGCGGTAAACAAGGTATAGGACGGCCCGGTCACCGACGCGTCCACCACGCCCCAGCCCATCACCTTGGTGTAGAAGACCTTGGCAGCCTCAATGTCCGTCGTCACCAAATCGTACCAGACGAAACGGCCATGAAAATTAATCACGTCTATTTTCCCGTTCGCGGCTGCACCGAAGCTGAGGTCCCGGCTTCGACCGACATGACATAGCAATTGTGGGTCATTAGATCGACACCGTCGAAGGGAAAGCGCATCGACTGGATTGAAAGCCAAAGGATCGTTCATATTGAGGTCCGGTGATCGTCGCGAAAATTAAGTACGCATCGGGCTTTGCGGCCGGCGCCGCTTGACGGCGATAGGGGCCTTTGCGTAGCTTTTTCAATCGCCGCGGTGCGACGCACGCAAGTGCGCTGTCCCGTGTTACGCCGTGTCGGCCATCGCAAAAACCTCCTGCAGGTTTCCATTGCCGGAGAAAAAACTTAGAGGCGATTAAATGGTTCGCAAATATCTGACTGGTATTCTGGCGGCCGGAGCTCTGCTCATCGCTTATGCGGTCGGCTCCCTCGCTGTGACCGGCCTTGTCATGACGGTTGGCTCCAACTCGGCGCAGGCCGCGCGCGGTGAAGGCGGTCGTGGCGGTCGCGGCGGCCGTGGTGTTGGCCGCGGCGGTTTCGTCCGTGGCGGTCGCGGCCGTGGCGGTCGCGGTCGCGGCCGAGGCATCTGGCGTGGCGGCGTCTGGCTCCCGTGGATTGCCCCGGGCCTGTGCCACGAAGTACCGACCAGCCGACGCGTCTACTGCGACCTGTAAGAGGTCGCGACCGTTCGGAAATTCAGGGGCCGGCCGCGCAAGCGGTCGGCGCTTTCGTTGCAAGGATGATCGTCGATGGCGCCGGCCCCTGACAACAAGCTTGCAGCGTTGCCGGTCGAGCAGTCCGATTCGGTGGATCGAAGCCTCGACCGCCTCGCCGGCTGGCTTGGCGCGCTGCATTCGAACGGCACGTTCAACGGTACGGTGCTGATCGCCAAGGACGGCCATGTGCTTTTCAAGCAGCACTATGGCTGCGCCGATCTCGCCGGCCGCATTCCGCTGTCCGACCATTCGTCTTTTTCGCTCGCTTCGGCGTCGATGCCGTTCACGGCGTTGGGCATCATGCTGTTGGCGCAGGCCGGCAAGCTCGAACTCGATGACCTGCTGACGAAGCACGTGCCGGAGGTCGCGTTTTACGACCGGATCACGCTCCGGCACCTGCTGCATCACACCTCGGGCATCGCCGATCATGTCGATCTGGTCGATCAGCATTGGAACGAAGGCCAGTTGCTGACCATGGCCGATCTGATCTCGCTGTTTGCCATCCACAAGCCCCGCGCCTATTTCGCCGCCGGCGCGGACTTCGAATACAGCAACACCGGCTACGCCTTCCTTGGCGAGGTGATCGGTCGCGCGTCGGGCTCGTCCTACCCGGCGTTCATGAGCGAGGCGATCTTCAAGCCGCTTGGCATGAATGACACCGCCGCCTTCAACCTGACGATCAAGGAGTTTCCGCTGCGGTCGCGCGTCTACGGCCTGCGACGGAGCGTCGGACGGACGGTGCTGTCCGATCTCAATTTCTTTGACGGCATTTTCGGCGACGGCGGTATCTACAGCTCCGCCGACGATCTGCTGCGCTGGGATGTTGCATTGCGGGCGGGCACGCTGCTGCCCGCGGAGGTTTATCAGCAAGCCTATGTGTCCGGGCGGCTCAACAACGGCGAGGTCACCGACTACGGCTTCGGCTGGGAGATCGAGCCGTCGAACGTGGTCGAGCACTGGGGTGCCTGGGAAGGCTTTGTGACCCACGTGCGCCGCGATCTCGTGCGGAACACGCTGTTGGTGACGCTGTCGAACCTCGGGCCGGCCAGCACGACCGACCCGATCTGCGAGGCGCTTGCGGCGTTCGTTGGCCGCATGAACTGGTCGGGTGCGACGCAGCCGGGCTGACGTCTAGATCGGGATGATTTTTCTTCGAATCGTCATCCCGATCTAGTTTCTTGTTTGAGCATGATCTTTTCCGAAAACCGGTTCCCACCCCGGATCAAGTCCGGGGCAGGCTTTTTCGGGATCATGCTCTAGCGCTCAGCCCGCACTCATGCCGGTCTGCACGATCGCCCGCACGTCGGAATAGACACCCAGCACGGGCGTCAGCACACGGTGCAGCCCGGTCTTGCTCATGATCAAATCGTGCAGGACCAAGTAATCGATGCCGGTGGTGAGAAAGCACTCGACCGCATCCTGCGGCCGCTCGACGATCGGCTCGCCTTTGACATTGAACGAGGTGTTGAGCAGCACCGGCACGCCGGTCAGTGCGTCGAATTCCTTCAGCAGGCGGTAGAGCAGGGGATTGTCCTGCTCCCGCACCGTCTGGATGCGGGCGGTGCCGTCGACGTGGACGATGGCCGGGATCTTGTCCCGCCATTGCGGCCGCACATTCATGGCGACCAGCATGAACGGCAATTCCTGCGTGCCTTCAAAGACATCGTTCAGACGCTCGGCCAGCACGATCGGCGCAAACGGCCGGAACGCCTGACGGTGCTTCACGCGCTTGTTCAAGATGTCCTTCATCTCGGCGGTGCGCGGATCGGCGATGATGCTGCGATTGCCGAGGGCGCGTGGCCCATACTCGGAGCGGCCTTGGAACCAGCCGATCACCTTGCCGTCGGCAAGCAGCTTCGCGGTGTCGGCGCAGACGTCGGCGCTGGCTGTGGTCCGCGACACCAGCCGCACCAGCCTTGTGCCGATGACGTCCTTGATTTCCTCGTCCTTGTAGGGCCGCCCGAAATAGGCGTCGGTCAAAACGGAACTGCGCGGCTTGCCTTGCAGCGCCAAACGCCCGTAGTAGGCGCAGCCGATTGCGATGCCGTCGTCGCCCGCCGCCGGCTGAATCCAGACGTTATCGAATCCGGCTTCACGCACGATCCGGCCATTGGCCACGCAATTGAGCGCGACACCGCCGGCGATGCAAAGATTCTTCGCACCGGTGGTCTCGCGCAGCCATCGAGCGCGGTGTAGCAGCACCTTCTCGGCATCGTCCTGGATCCGCCAAGCCATGTCCTTCCAATGCTGCATGGCCGGGCTCTTCTCCCAGTCCTGGCCGCTGTCGAGCAGCCACGGATACTTGTATTCTTCGGTCCAATCCGGAATGTCGAGTGCGCCGTTCTTGATGTTGATGAACGGCTTGACCTGGTTCGGTCGGCCATAGGGCGCAAGCCCCATCAACTCGCCGCACTTGTTCCAGTCGCCAAAGATATAGCTCGACGCGCGGCTGTAGACCGCGCCGAGGCCGGCCATGTTGTAGAACTCGTCGCTGAGAAAGCCGCGGCTTGGCTCGAGCCAAACCTTCTTCAGCGCTTCGATCTTGGAGCCTTTGAACTTGTAGTAGCTCTCCGACTCGCGAGCGAGCGGCGAGGTGCGGTCGCCGGCCGGATAATCCTCGGTGACATCGGCCGCATAGCTGCCAACGCCGTCGACAATCATCACCGCGCCTTCGTCGAACGGGCACGCGGCAAAGGCGCTGTAGGCATGCGCCAGGTGATGCGAAACCGTGACGACTTTGTTGGAGGTCGAGAGATAGAGCGGATCGGTCGCCGCCTGGGCGCGCTCCTCCTCGCTCAGATAGTTCGGCATGTCGTGATTGGCGAGGCGCCGATCCATCTCCTCGACCGGCATGATGTAGCAATTGCGCACCACAAGATCGACGTCGTCCAGCGTGATACCTTCGGCATCTAGGCAATAGTCCACGGCGATGCGGTAGAACCCGGTGGCGTGCTTCTGGCGATTGATGCGTTCCTTGGCGATTGCAAAAGCGATCTTGCCGTCGCGCAGCAGGCACGCGCTGGTGTCGTGATCGTAGGCGTTAATTCCAAGGATATAGCTCGGCTTTTCCGTCATCGGCCTGATCTGCCACTGAAAATGGGACGCGTTCGTCAAGCCGACCATGCACGGTCGGCCTTTCCTCGACAAGACATAAGCGCCGATCGCAATCGCCGGTTCCCATAGGGCGGCCAAGGGTATAGACGTGCCCGGGGTACCGTCGTGCGCGCCGCTTCATGAAGGTTTCGCGCCTGGCCGCGGCAGTGTTAGGAGCATCCCATGCTCAGGACCGAACAGAACAAATTTGTAACCGAGACCGGGCCTGGAACGCCGATGGGCGCGCTGTTGCGGCGCTATTGGGTGCCCATCATGCATGCCGAAGAACTGCCGGAAAACGAGTGCCCGCCGGTGCGCGTGAAAATCATGTCGGAGCGCCTGCTGGCTTGGCGAGACACCCGGGGCAATCTGGCGCTGACCGACGAATTCTGCGCGCACCGCGGCATCTCGCTGTGGTTCGGCCGCAACGAGGAGAACGGGCTGCGCTGCCCTTATCACGGCTGGAAGTACGACCACACCGGCCAGTGCATCGACGTGCCGTCCGAGCCGGCCGAGAGCGGCTTTTGCAACAAGATCAAACTGAAATCCTACCCGCTGATCGAGCGTGGCGGCATTCTGTGGGCCTATATGGGGCCGCCCGAGCTGCAGCCGCCGTTCCCGGAGTTCGAATGGACGCTGCTGCCGGCGTCGCATTGCTACAACGGCAAGCGCTGGCAGGAGTGCAACTATCTGCAGGCGATGGAAGGCGGCATCGATCCGAGCCACGTCTCGTTCCTGCACAGCAAGGACATGCACCGCGATCCGCTGCACCGGAACACCAAGGGCGCGCATTATCAGAGCGACCAGAAGCCGAGCTTCGAGATCGTGGAATCGCCCGGCGGATTGTTCATCGCGGCGCGCAGGAACGCCGAGGCGGGCAATTACTACTGGCGCATCACCCAATGGATGATGCCGTGGTACACGATCGTTCCTCCGTACGGCCACAACGCGCTCAACGCCCACGCCTGGGTGCCAATCGACGACGACAATTGCTTCACCTGGACCTTCACGTATCACCCGACGCGCCCGCTCAGCGACATGGAGCTCGACGTGATGCGCAAGGGCGGCGGCATCCACGTGCCGATCATCCCCGGCACGTTCCGGCCGATCATCAACAAGGACAACGACTATCGGATCGATCGTATGGCGCAGAAGCGCGGCGAGACCTATTGCGGCGTCCAGGGTATCGCCATGCAGGACGCAGCAGTACAGGAAAGCATGGGACCGATCCAGGATCGCAGCAAGGAGAACCTGGTCTCGACCGACAACGCCATAATCATGGCGCGTCACCGCCTGCTGCGCGCGGCGCAGGATTTGCAGAATGGCATCGCACCGCCCGGGCTTGCGCCGGCCGCCCACCGCGTGCGCTCGGCGACCTTCGTGCTGCCAGTCGACGTGCCGTTCGTGGAAGCCAAGCGCGCCGATCTGACGGTCCGGGAAGGCGTGCCGCACACCTCGATCTGAGACATCGCACATGGCCGACGAATTGGATGCCCGGGCAGCCGGCGGGCGCAGGCTGAAGGGCAAGGTCTGCATCGTCACCGGGGCGGGGCAGGGCATCGGCCGCGCCACCGCGAGGCGGCTCGGCCAGGAGGGCGCGACCGTCGTGGTCGCCGATAGAGTCGAGCAAGGCGCGTCGCAGACCTTGTCCGAGCTGCAGGAGCATGGCGTCGAGGCCATGACGGCGCTGGTCGACCTTGCCGCGTTCGCCGGCGCGCAATCGCTGATGCAGCAGACGGTCGCGGCCTACGGTCGGATCGACGTGCTGGTCAACAACGTCGGCGGCACGATCTGGATCAAGCCCTATCATCTCTACACCGAGGATGAGGTGAAGCTTGAGCTCGAGCGCTCGCTGCACCCGACGCTGTGGTGCTGCCTGGCGGTGCTGCCGATCATGATGAAGCAGCAATCCGGCTCGATCGTGAATCTCGGCTCGCAGTCCACCCGCGGTCTCCATCGGCTGCCCTATGCGGCGAGCAAAGGCGGCATTCTCGCGCTCACCAAGGTGCTGGCGATGGAATACGGCCGCCACGGCATTCGCGTCAACGCGATGGCGCCGGGCGGGACCGAGATCTCCGACCGGGTGACGCCGCGTCAGTTCATCAAGCCCGGACTGACGGTCGAAGCGCCCGATGACGAGGAGCGATACCGACGCGAGATGGCGGAGGACATTCGCAATCAACAGGCGCTGCGGCGGCGCGGCCTGCCGGAGGAACAGGCTGCGGCGATCGCCTTTCTCGCTTCCGACGATGCGAGCTTCATCACCGGCCAGGTGATCAATTGCAGCGGCGGGCAATCGTAACGTCAAGCCCAGGCGCAATCAGGGTGTCGGAGAGCGGCTAAACCAGCCGCACAAACCGCAGTCGCAACGCGTTGCTGATGACGCTGAACGACGACAGCGACATGGCGAGCGCGGCGATCAGCGGCGACGGGGCAATTCCGAACAGCGGATAGAGCGCGCCGGCTGCGATTGGCACCCCGACTGCGTTGTAGACGAAGGCGAAGAACAGATTCTGCCGGATGTTGCGCATGGTCGCGCGCGACAACGCCAGCGCCTGCACGATGCCGCCGAGATCGCCCTTGAGCAGGATGATGCCGGCGCTTTCCATCGCCACGTCGGTGCCGCTACCCATGGCGATGCCGACGTCGGCCGCGGCGAGCGCAGGCGCGTCGTTGACGCCGTCGCCGGCCATGGCGACCACGCGGCCCGTACGGCGGAGCTCTTCGATGGCCGCGGCCTTGCCGTCAGGCAGCACCTCGGCCTCGATGTCGGTGATCCCCAGTTGACGGCCGACCGCGGCCGCGGTGGTGCGGTTGTCGCCGGTCAGCATGACGATTGCGATGCCGTGCGCCCTGAGCGCGGCCAGCGCGCGGGCCGCCGTGGCCTTGATCGGATCGGCGATGGCGACGACGCCGGCAAGCCTGCCTTCGATGGCGACAAAGATTGCAGTCGCCCCTTCGGTCCGCAGCCGTTCGGCTTCCGACTCCAGCGTCACGGTCGCGATCCCCAGCTCGGCCAGGAAGCGCTGGTTGCCCAGTACGATGCGCTTGCGCTCGACCATGCCAATGACGCCGCGGCCTGCGGGCGAGTCGAAGCCGCGCACCGGCGCAAGTGCGAGGCCGCGTTCGACCGCGGCTTCGACGATGGCGCGCGCCAGCGGATGCTCGCTGTTGCGCTCGACGCTCGCGGCCAGGCGAAGCAACCCAGCTTCGTCTATGCCGGCCACCGGCTTGATCGCGACGACCTTGGGGCGGCCTTCGGTCAATGTACCGGTCTTGTCGAGCACCAGGGTGTCGATCTGTTCCATGTGCTCGAGCGCCTCGGCGTTGCGGATCAGAACGCCGGCCTGCGCGCCGCGTCCGATGCCGACCATGATCGACATCGGCGTCGCAAGCCCCAGCGCGCAGGGACAGGCAATGATCAGCACCGTGACCGCAGCAACCAGGCCATGCGCCAGGCGCGGCTCGGGGCCGAACAACGCCCAGCCGCCGAACGCCAGGATCGCGACCGCGATCACCGCGGGCACGAACCAGGCCGAGACCTTGTCCGCCAGGCGTTGAATGGGCGCACGTGAGCGTTGTGCCGCGGCCACCATCTGCACGATCTGCGACAACAAGGTTTCGCGCCCGACCTTCTCGGCGCGCATCACGAAACTGCCGGTGCTGTTGATGGTGCCGGCCAGCAGCCTTGCGCCGGTCTCCTTGGTGACCGGCAGGGATTCTCCCGTCATCATCGACTCGTCGAGCGTGCCACGGCCCTCGATCAGGCTGCCGTCGACCGGCACCTTCTCGCCCGGGCGCACCCGCAAGCGATCGCCCGGTACGACCTGTTCAAGCGGCACGTTGTCCTCTCCGCCGTCGGTGAGGCGTTGCGCGCTCTTTGGTGCCAGATCGAGCAGTGCGCGGATCGCGCCCGAGGTCTGCTCGCGGGCGCGCAGCTCCAGCACCTGACCGAGCAGCACCAGCACGGTGATGACCGAGGCGGCTTCGAAATACATCGGGATCGCGCCGCCCGCGTCCCGGAACGCCGGGGGGATCGCCCCTGGTGCCAGCGTGGCAACCACGCTGTAGGCCCAGGCCACGCCGGTGCCGAGCGCGATCAGGGTAAACATGTTGAGATGACGGCTCAGCAGCGATTGCCAGCCGCGCACAAAGAACGGCCAGCCCGCCCACAGTACGACCGGCGTGGCGAAAACGAGCTGCGCGGCATTGGACCATGCCGGGCTGATCAGCTCATGCAGTCGCAGCAGGTGCCCGCCCATGTCCAGCGCCATCACCGGCACCGACAGCGCAAGCCCGACCCAGAGCCGCCGCGTCATGTCGAGCAGTTCGGGGTTGGGTTCGCTCCGCACGCTCGGCATTTCGGGCTCGAGCGCCATGCCGCAGATCGGGCAGGAGCCCGGGGCTTGCTGCCGGATTTCCGGATGCATCGGGCAGGTGAAGATCGTCCCCTCCGGCATCGGCGCCGTGGGCTGGCGCGCCGCGGGATCGAGATATTTCGCGGGATCGGCGGCGAATTTCGTCCGGCAGCCGCCGGAGCAGAAGAAATAGGCCTGGCCCTGATGGCTGTGGCGGTGCGGCGTGGTCTGGGGGTCGACCGTCATGCCGCAGACCGGATCGAGCGCGCGGCCGGCGGCCGGCGTGTCGTGGTTTGTGGGCTCAGCCATATCCGCCATCTTGTCACTTATACCCTAGGGGGGTATATAGCCGCCATGCAGACCTATGCCAAGGCATCGGTGCGAAAGCGGCTGCAGCGGATCGAAGGCCAGGTGCGCGGTCTCGCTCGCATGGTCGAACAGGACCGCTATTGCATCGACGTGGTCACCCAGATCTCGGCGGTGCGCGCTGCGCTACGCGCGGTCGAAGACGAAATCCTGCGCGACCACGTCGACCATTGCGTCGAGCACGCCATCGCCGGCGGCAACAAGGCCGAGCAGCGGCGCAAGGTGGCCGAGCTGATGGATGTTCTGGGCCGATCGGCCCGCTGACATTGTCAATGTCTCGCGACGCCTTGCGGTGGACACTGGTCCTGCCATCTGGCACATGCTCACATGCTGATGACAGAAGCGGCGCCGCAAGCCCGAATGGGCCGAGCGCGGATAGGGAGCAAGTCATGTCCGAAGCCAGAGTTTCGTTTCCGTCCAAGGGTCTCAAGCTCGCCGGCATCGTGCGCGTGCCGGACGGCGTGAAACCCGGCGAGCGCCGGCCGGCGTTCATCGTCATGCACGGCTTCGGCAGCAACATGGATTCGCATGGCGTGCTGCAACCCTGCGATATGTTCGAGAAGCTCGGCTATGTCACGCTCCGCTTCGACATGCCCGGTTGCGGCGCAAGCGAAGGCAAGCGCGGCTGGATCATCTGTCTCGACCAGGTTGCCGCGGCGAGCGATGCCCTGTCGTTCCTGCAGCAGCACAAGCAGGTCGATCCCGAGCGTATCGGCCTGATCGGCTCGAGTTTCGGCGCGGCGGTCGCGGTCTATTGCGGCGGCGTCGACAAGCGCGTTGCCGCGGTGGTCTCGTCGGGCGGCTGGGGCGACGGCGAGCGCAAGTTCCGCGGCCAGCATCCGAGCCCGCAGGCCTGGAAGAAATTCACCGACATGCTGGCGGAGGGCAAGCGCCACCGCGAAAAGACCGGCAAATCGCTGATGGTGCCGCGCTATGACATCGTCCCAATCCCGGAAAAGCTGCGCAACAACCTTGCGCCGAACTCGATCCAGATGTTTCCGGCCGAAACGGCCCAGAGCATGTTCGATTTCCGCGCCGACGACGTGATCGGCAAGATCGCGCCGCGGCCGGTGCTGCTGCTGCACAGCTCGGTCGATTCGGTGACGCCGACCGAGCAGTCCGTCGAGATGTTCAAGCGCGCCGGTCAGCCGTGCGATCTGCACCTGTTCGCGGAGACCGACCACTTCATGTTTGCCGAGAGCAACACACGCGTGCACAGCGTGCTGTACGACTGGCTGGACAAATATTTCCCGGTGCGGGCGAGGGCGGTGGCCGCTTAAGCCTGATGTCGCAAGTCCAGCGGTTTTCGGCTGCGGCCTTGCTCGCGTTCACGCGCGATGCGCTGTCGTCGTGTGGCGTCCCGGCCGCCGATGCGGAGATCGCCGCAAAGCAGATGATCGAGGCTGACCTTACCGGCTTCGACGCGCACGGCATCTTTCGGCTGAATGCCTATGTCACGACGCTGAAATCGGGCCGCACCAATCCGAAAGCCAACATTAGGCCGATCCATCGGTCGGCCGCGACGGTGCTGGTCGACGGCGACAACGGCATCGGCCACCTGGTGATGACCTATTGCGCCAATCTCGCGGTCGAACTCGCGCGCCAGTCCGGCGTGGGCTGGGTCGGCGCGCGCAATTCCAATCACGCGGGCGCCGCCGGGATCTACGCCGAGATGCCGGTCGCGCACGGCATGGTCGGCATTTATGCCGCGGTGTCGACGATCAACAACATGGCGCCTTGGGGCGGTGCCGAGGCGCTGCTTGGCACCAATCCGATCGCAATCGGTATTCCGGCCGGCCGGGAAGCGCCGGTGCTGCTCGACATCGCAACCTCGGTGTCGTCGTTCGGCAACATCCGGCGCTATGCCATCGCCGACAAGCCGATGCCCGAGGGATGGGTGGTTCACAGCGAGACCGGCAAGCCGATCACCGATCCGAAGAAAGTGTCCGAGGGCGTTCTGCTGCCAATCGGCGGGCACAAGGGTGGCGGCCTGGCGTTGATCATCGGATTGTTGGCCGGGGTGCTCAACGGTGCCGCCTTCGGCAGCGATGTGATCGACTTCATGGGGCCTGGCAGCCAGCCAACCAACACCGGACAGTTCATCATCGCGCTCGACGTCGCCCGCTTCATAACGCCGGAGACGTTCGCCGCCGAAATGGATCGGCACCTCAACGAACTGCGTTCGTCGCGGACCTTGCCTGGCTTCGACGCCATTCGAATTCCCGGCGAGGAGCGCCGTCGCCGCCGGATCGACCGGACCGTGAGTGGCGTCGAATTGCCGCCGACCCTGATCAAGCAGCTTGATGAGATGGCGCGAAGTCTCAAGATCGAGCCGCTCGGCGCCCGCTAGATCGGGATGACTTTTCTTCGAATCGTCATCCCGATCTAGTTTCTTGTTTGAGCATGATCTTTTCCGAAAACCGGTTCCCACTTTTCGGGATCATGCTCTAGCTTTGATGCACGAACCTGGGAACGGTCGGGCGGCGGCGGCCGTTGGGGCCGCCGCCGGGCCAATGCTTATCAACGGCGCGTGCGCGGTGGTGTTGACGTGTCGGCACTATCCACAACGCAGAAACCGCCGAGACCGTTCGCGGAGGTAAGGCACTGCTCCAGCGAGGTGAAGCGGCATTGGTCGATCTCGCCGACCAGGCAATAGGTAACGGCCCGGGCCGCTTCGGTCGGGGCCATCAGCGCGGCCGCGGCGAGGCCGGCGAGTAACAGCAAAGAGAGGCGATTCATCTCAGATTTCTCCTGATATTTCAGTTAGTTGTCGAATAACCGCCCCTGCGTCATGTTGTCGCACAGGCAAGTCGGCCCGGTCAATTGGGTCACGCGATGTTGATCATGATCGGATGCCGGGCAGCGGCGCTCCCGTCACCGCGGCAGATCGTTGACCTCCGCGACCCAGGCACGAACCGACGGCAGGATGTCGGGCAACACCGCTTCCACCTCGCGCCGCGTCATGCCCGGCCGGATCCGCAAGTCGTAAAGGACATTGAGAATGTATTGATCGAACACGTCGAAGAAGCCCATCCGCACGTCGTCGTTGAACATGCTCCAGGGCAGCGTCGTATCATCATTGATTGGTCCGAGCGCCTGCAGCAGCTCCTCATAGATGCAATCGTAGAAAACGAATTCGCCGGCGTCGGCAACAAGAATGACGTCGGAATGCAGGATGCGAAAACTCTCGTCCTTGCGAAAGCCGGACAAGCATTGCGGCTCAAGCGAGCGCTGAATGCGGCGGGCGCGGTCGATCCCGTAGAACGAACGGATGGTACGCGCGAGATCCTGGTCGCGCACCAGCGACACCACGATGTTGGCCTCGTTTCGCTTCGCGGTCAGCTTGAGATCGATGTTGCGGATGCGCGCGCGAACATCGTCGACCACCCTGGCAACCTGTTCGCTGCGATTGGGATTGGCGCGATTGTCGATGTAGACGCGGATAGGTCTATCATATTTGCGGATGCGATCGACGCCGCCGCTCACGCCAAGCTCTGCGCCGAAGGTCACCTTGAAAAAGCCGTCGATGATTTCGGCGTCACTGAACGTCTTGCGTTCCATCGCCCGGCGGTTGGCGATCTCGGCGTCCTCGGTCGCGGGTGATTCAGTCCCGAGCGCTGCGGCGCTTGCCAATACCAAGGCCGCGAGTTGCACGAGCCGGCATGGGCGCAAGATGTTTGGCATCGCGGGTCGCCGGTATCAGCTCGGTGCCGGAACCCGCGATGCCTTCAATTGCAAGGCGCGGATGCGATCGGCGAGGCTGCCCTTGCGCTCGCCGCCGCCCGTCGCGGGCTTGCGCTCGCCATTGACGGCGCGCGGCGCGCTCGCGCCGGTCGTGTCGCCGGCCAGCAGGGCTTCCACCGGCGAGTCGGCGCCTTCGAGCGCCACAGTGAGGCGGGCGATCTCAGCCGCTATATCGTTGATGCGCTCACGCAGCAGCGCGTTCTCGACGCGCTCGGCGGCCCAGGTTTGCTCCGCCTCGCGCTTCATGTTGATGATTTCCTGCTGGAGCTTGGTCCGCTCCGCCTTCGAGTGGTTGAGCTGATCCTCGATCAGCGCCTTCTCCTTGGTGATGCCTTCGGTGGTGGCGCGGCTGCGGATCGCGGCCGCTTCAATCTCGGCGCGCAAGTCGACTTCGGTCTTCTGCGCGGCCGAGACTTTGTCGCGCAGCTCGGTGTTTTCGTTCGCGCGCTCGGTGAGGGTCCGTACCTGATCGGATATGCGGCTCTCGAGCTCGGCGACCCGCTGGCCGAGAACCTCGGCCTCGGTCGTCTGCGTCGCCAGTTGGCGCTCCAGCTGCATCACGCGATCGCCGAGCTTTGCGCCCTTGGCGCGCTCCTCGCTGAGCTCGTTCGACACGGTGGTTGCGGCCTTGCGCTCGCGGTCGAGGCGGTCGCCGATCTCTTGCGCCTCGCGCTCGTGCTTGTTGAACTCGATCCTTGAGCGCTTCGGCCTGCGCGCGCACCGCCACGAGCTCAACCCGCTGGCTGTCGGCGGTCACCGCCTTGGCATCAAAGTCGGTGGCGAGTTTTGCGAGCTCCGCCTGCTTGTCGGCGAGCATTCGCTCGGCCTCTCGCAAGGCGGCGATCTTGATCGAATGCTCGTCCTCGGTCGCTTGCAACTGATCCTTGAGCGCCTTTTCCCGTGCCTCCAGCGAAAAGACGGCGGCGGTTTTCTCTCCGAGTTCGACCTTGAGGCGGTTGATGGCGTCGGTCTTTTTGCCAAGCTCGGCAAGCTGGCTGGTGGTCCTGGCCTTCATCTGCTCGACAGACAGCTCAAGCCGCCGCGTCGACATGGCGAATTCGGCGCGCAACTGGTCCTTGTCGGCCTGAATCTCCGCCATCGACAGCGGCGTCGCCGCCTCCAGCCGCCGCATGGTCAGCCGCACCGCGCGGTTGTGGACAAGCGGAATCAGCACGAGCCCGAACAGGCTCGCTACCAGAAAGCCGATGGCAAAGAACATGATCGGCTCGATCATGGACGGGGGCCTCCGACCCGGGATGATGCCGACCCAAAACAATGCCACGCCATGCCGGAGGCTTCCAGATCAACCAACTCTTAACCTTGCCTTGGACCCGTCAGAGCGGGTTCCAGGTCGCACGTGGCGTGAACTTCAGATAACCGACGTTGGCGCCCAGGCGAAACCCGACCCCGACCCGGATTGGCACAAGCACGATATTGTTGGCCGTCAGTGCCGTCATGCCGAAGCCGCCGATAAAGTAGGCAGAGCCGTCGATCCCGCCAAAACGCTCATAAATGGCGTTGGTCTGCGGCAGGTTGTAGACCAGCATCATGGTCCGGGCGCCCTCCCCGCCGGCGTCAAAGCCGATGCTCGGCCCCTGCCAGTAGACCTTCAGATCGCCGGCGTTCTTGGTGTAGAGCATGCCTTCGCCGTAGCGGAGGCCTGCGACGAAGGCGCCTCCGGCCTCCTCGCCGAGGACATAACCGTTCGGCAAACCCCACTGGCTCACCGCCTTTTCGACCACCTGCGCGAGACCGCGGGAGACGGTGCCGAAGAAGCGATGGCCGGCGTTGACGATCTCGCTCGACGAGAACGCGCTGTCGGCCGGTGCCGAATAGGTTTGCGGTGGGGCGGCGGCTGGCGGGGGTGCGGGCGAGGCGGCTGGCGGGGGTGGCGGCGAGCCCTGGGCCCACGCTGGGGCTGTACCTTGGGCAGTGCCAAAAGCGCCCAGAAGAACCCCGGTCATGACAAGGCGGATCGTGGCGCGCATCGGCTGCTCCATCGCGGTGGGGCATGAGGCCCCGCTTAACCCGTTGCTCACGGCCCGGCCGTAGCTTGCCGGCAGGGAACTCGAATCGCAGCACAACAGGCGGCGAATATGACCGCAGCGCGGCAGGAACGGAAGTCGCGTCGACTTTTGGCCATTGCAGCGGCCTTGATCGGCCTCATGGCCCTGGTAGGGGCCGGCCTTCGGCCGGTGCACCTTCATGCGGCCACCACCGATCAGGTCGTGACCAATCGCTACACCGGTCTCGCCATCGACGGGTTCGATCCGGTCGCCTATTTCGTGGATACTGAGCCGAAGCTCGGACGCGCCGGTCTGGAATTCCGCCATGCCGGCGCAACCTGGCGGTTCGCCAACGAAGGCAACCGCGCTGCCTTCAAGGTCGATCCCGACGTGTACATGCCGCGCTTCGGCGGCCACGACCCGATCGCGATTGCGCGCGGCGCGGCGACGGCGGGCCATCCCAGGCTTTGGCAGATTGCCAATCGGCGGCTTTATCTCTTTTACAATGTCGATGCGCGTTCGGCGTTCGGGAAAAACCCAGAAGGCGCGATCGAGGCCGCCGAACGGCATTGGCCCGAGGTGCTGCACACGCTCACGCCTTGATCAGCGCGGCCGTCCAGCGGCACGATCGCCGAAGGCGATGAACGCCGGGATCAAGAACCCCGGTTGTCGGTAATGCAGCGACTCGCCGCCCGGCGTCAGCATGTCGCCGCCCGCGGCGGTGAGCACCGCGTGACCGGCTGCGACGTCCCAAGCCGACGTCGGTGACAGCCGCGGATAGACATCCGCCGAGCCTTCGGCGAGCAGTCCGAATTTCAAAGCCGAGCCGCAACTCACGCGCTGCGGGCCTGGCAACCGGTCGACATAGGCATCAGTGGCGGGATCGAGATGCGAGCGGCTCAACAGCACGCGGATGCCATTGGTTGGCCGCGTGCGGGTCCGGATCGGCGATCGCTGACGCGCCGCGTTGAGGTCTGCGCCGGGCGTCAGCGCCAGCCGTTCGGCTCCCATCCCGACGTCGCCGCGCCAGATCAGGCCGCGCGCCGGTGCTGCGATCACGCCGACCACGGGCAGGCCCTCGTCCACCAGCGCGATGTTGACGGTGTATTCGTCGAGGCCGGCCAGAAACTCGCGCGTGCCATCGAGCGGATCGACGACCAGGAAACGTCCCCCCGGGACGGTGATCTTTTGCCGGGTGGCGGCCTCCTCCGATATCACCGGCACATCGGGCAGGAGTTGCGCCAGTCCGTTGAGAATAACGGCTTCGGAAGCGTCGTCGGCTGCGGTCACCGGCGACCGATCACGCTTTTCCCGCCGATCGAGGTCGTTGTAAGGGATCGAGATAATGGCCGCCGCGGCCCGCGAGGCGATCCGTGTCAGTCCATCGAGCAGGTCCCGTTGCGGTAATGCCGGCATCCGCAGTCGAAATGCCCCCTGTTTGGCCACGGTGGGTGCCGATTTATCACAACGCGGTCTGACGCTCGACGCCCGAATCGCCTAAACGTCCGTGGTCGCTCCTCGCATCCGGAGACCCTCATGTCCGGCGCCATCGTCCTGGAAGGCCTCGATCTCGCGGCGCTGCTGTGCTCCCGGGTCTGCCATGACCTGATCAGTCCGGTTGGCGCCATCATGAACGGTCTGGAGGTTATGGAAGAAGGCAAAGACGAGGAGACTGCCAAATTCGCCATGGAGCTGATCAAGAAAAGCGCGGGCACGGCATCGGCCAAGCTGCAATTCTGTCGCCTTGCCTTCGGCGCGGCTGGCTCTGCCGGCGCTCAGATCGACACCGGAGACGCCGAGAAGGTGACACGGGGTCTGATGGAGGATGACCGGACCAAGATCGGCTGGAATTTGCCGCGGGCGCTCCTGCCCAAAAATCGCGTGAAACTGCTTCTCAACATGATGCTGCTGGCCGCGCAGTCGATCCCGCGCGGCGGTGCACTGACGGTCGATCCGGTCGGCACCGGCGAGGCGGGCTTCCGGGTTTCAGCGGCTGGGACCAACATCAAGGTGCCGCCGGCGGTGCCGGGCCTGCTCGCGGGGCAGCCGCCCGACCATGCGGTCGACGCCCATGCCATCCAGCCGTTCTACACCGGCCTGCTCGCCAGAAGCTGCGGGTTGACGATCGCGATGGCCATGGAGGGAGACCGCGCGGTGGTGACGGCCCTCTGAGCACGCGTATTGCATGCGAATCCGGAATTAACCAGTCGTTAACGGAAACGGATTCGATCCTGGCGTGCAACTGAAATTAAACGCCTACCCGACACAGTAGCCATCTCGGGGAATCCGGCCCGGCGGCCAGCGCTTTCCCGAGCGAAGGCTGTTGCAATGGACGACCTGTTGCGTGAGTTCCTGATCGAAACCAACGAGAGCCTCGACGTGCTCGACGTCGAACTCGTGCGTTTCGAGCAGGAGCCCAGCGACGCCAAGATCCTCGGCAACATCTTCCGGCTGGTTCACACCATCAAGGGCACCTGCGGGTTTATCGGCCTGCCGCGCCTGGAAGCCTTGGCGCACGCAGCCGAAACATTGATGAGCAAGTTTCGAGACGGCGCGCCGGTTACCGGCGAGGCGGTCACGCTCGTGCTGTTCGCAATCGACCGCATCAAGGAATTGCTGACCGAGATCGAAAAGCACCAGCGCGAGCCGGAAGGGGCCGACAGCGATCTCATCCATTCGCTCGAGCAGATGGTGCAGCAATGTACGGCGCCGCCGGCGCGCGTCAATTCATCCGCGGCTGTGCCGCAGGCATTGGGACGCGCTTTGCGCCCGGGCGAGGTCTCGCTCGAGGAGCTCGAACGCGCCTTTCAGCAAACGCCGGGTCCTGTACCGCCGGTGCCGGCTCCGGCCGCAACCGCCGTCGGCCTCGAGTCCGAAAAGCCGGTTGCCGACGACGAGGACAAGACCGACAGCAAGATCGCCAACACGTCGATCCGGGTCAGCGTCGACACCCTCGAAAACCTCATGACCATGGTGTCCGAGCTGGTGCTGACGCGCAATCAACTGCTCGACATCGTACGCCGGCACGACGATTCCGAGTTCAAGGTGCCGTTGCAGCGGCTGTCCAACGTCACCGCTGAATTGCAGGACGGCGTGATGCGGACACGCATGCAGCCGATCGGCAACGCTTGGCAAAAACTGCCGCGCATCGTGCGCGATCTCAGCGCCGAACTCGGCAAGGACATCGAGCTCGAAATGCACGGCGCCGACACCGAGCTTGACCGCCAGGTGCTCGAACGCATCAAAGACCCGCTCACCCATATGGTGCGCAATTCCGCCGATCATGGGTTGGAGTCGATCGATGCCCGGATTGCCGCCGGCAAGCCGGAGAAGGGCACGATCCGACTGTCCGCCTACCACGAAGGTGGCCACATCATCATCGGCGTGGCGGACGACGGCCGCGGCCTCGACACCGAGCGAATCAAGGCGAAGGCGCTGGCCTGCGGGCTCGCGTCCCAGGCCGAGCTCGAGAAGATGTCCGAGCCGCAGATCCAGAAGTTCATCTTCACGCCCGGCTTCTCGACCGCCGCCAAGGTCACCAGCGTTTCCGGCCGCGGCGTCGGCATGGACGTGGTCCGCAACAATATCGATCAGATCGGCGGCAGCATCGACGTTCAATCGGTCCGCGGACAGGGGTTGACCTTCACGATCAAGATCCCGCTGACGCTTGCGATCATCTCGGCCCTCATCGTCGAGGCGAGCGGCGAGCGCTTCGCTATTCCACAGCTGTCGGTGATCGAGCTGGTGCGCGTGCACGCCAAGTCGGAGCACCGCATCGAGCGGATCAAGGACGCGGCCGTGCTGCGCTTGCGCAACAAGCTGTTGCCGCTGGTGCGCCTGGGCAGCCTGTTGCGTTTGGTCGGCGACCAGACGATTCCGGACAAGGGCTTCATCGTGGTGACACAGGTGGGTGCCCAGACCTTCGGCATCGTGGTCGACACCGTGTTCCACACCGAGGAAATCGTGGTGAAGCCGATGGCGACCAAGCTGCGCCACATCGGCATGTTTTCCGGCAACACCATCCTGGGCGACGGCTCGGTGATCATGATCGTCGACCCGAACGGCGTGTCGCAGGCGGTCGGAACGTCGGTTGCCTCGACGCTGTCGGCGCGTAGCGAAAGCGAGGCCGAGCACCGGGCGGCAGCCAACACCGTCTCGCTGCTGGTGTTCCGCGCCGGCTCGCCGGAGCCCAAGGCGGTGCCGCTGTCGTTGGTCACGCGCCTCGAGGAGATCGATTGCCGCAAGATCGAGCTGTCCAACGGCCGCCACATGGTGCAATACCGCGGCCAGCTGATGCCCTTGGTGCGGGTCAGCGACGACGTCAGCCTCAAGCGCGAGGGCGCGCAGCCGTTGCTGGTGTTCTCCGACGCCGGCCGGTCCATGGGCCTGGTGGTCGACGAGATCATCGACATTGTCGAGGACAGTCTTGACATCGGCGTCGGCAGCGATCGCCCGGGCGTGCTTGGCTCGGCGGTGATCCGCGGGCGCGCCACCGAGATTATGGACGTCGGGCACTTCCTGCCGATGGCTTTCGAGGACTGGTTCCGCCGCAAGGATGCGCGCAGCGACCATCACCAGCGCACGGTGCTGCTGGTCGACAATTCGGCATTTTTCCGCAACATGCTTTCGCCACTGCTGAAGGCCGCTGGCTACGACGTCACCACGGTCGCGAGCGCGCAAGAGGCGCTGTCGCTGCTCAAGACCGGCCGGCAGTTCCATGTGCTCGTGACCGACGTCGACATGCCCGAGATGGATGGGTTCGCGCTGGCGGAGGCGGTGCGCGGCGAGCCGCGCTATGGCGACATGCCGATCATCGCGCTGTCGTCCTACAGCTCGCCCGAATCGATCGAGCGCGGACGTCAGGTCGGCTTCCACGATTACGTCGCCAAATTCGATCGCCAAAGCCTGGTCGCGGCGCTCAAGGAGCAGACCGCCGATGCAAGTCGGGCGGCCTAGAGGCGCACATGACGATGATGAACGAAAATGCCCACGACCGCGTCACCGAATTCGTCACGGTGATGATCGGCGGCCATCTGTTCGGTCTGCCGATCGCGCGCGTGCAGGATGTGTTCGTGCCGGCCCGGCTGACGCGGGTGCCGCTCGCACCACCGGAGGTCGCCGGCATCCTCAATTTGCGCGGTCGCGTCGTAACGGCGATCGAGATGCGCACGCGACTCGATCTCGGCATCCGCCAACCCGGCCAACCCCTCATGGCGATCGGCATTGAGCTCAAAGGCGAGTCCTATGGGCTGTTGGTCGATTCCGTCGGTGAGGTGATGCAGCTTCCGAACAGCGCCTGCGAGGCGAAGCCGGCCAATCTCGACGGCGGGCTGGCGCGCGTTGCCGCTGGAATTTACCGCCTCGAAGGCCAGTTGATGATCGTGCTCGACGTCGATCGCGTTTTGGACATCAAGCCGGGGGCGGTCGCCGCATGAGGCGACGGCCAAGGAACTGAAGGGGACGTTGCGGGGTTCGCCCGCTGGTAGAGGAGTGAAGGTGTAATGAAAATCTGTTTGGTGGTTGATGATTCGAGCGTCATCCGCAAGGTTGCGCGGCGAATCCTGGAAGGCATGGACTTCCAGATCCTCGAGGCGGAGGACGGTGAACAGGCGCTGGGCGCATGCCAGCGTCAGCTTCCGGACGCGATCCTGCTCGACTGGAACATGCCGAAGATGGACGGCTACGAGTTCCTCAAGGCGCTTCGTCGGTTGCCGGGCGGCGATCGGCCGAAAGTGGTGTTCTGCACCACCGAGAATGATGTCGCTCACATCGCGCGCGCTCTTCATGCCGGCGCGAACGAGTACATCATGAAGCCGTTCGACAAAGAGATCGTCGAGGCCAAGTTCCAGGAAGTCGGCCTGATCTGATGCGGCCGGCTTCTCCGTTGGTCTGTTGCGTCGTGTGAGAGCACCGCCTTGCGATGAGCGTTATTGCCCCGGCCACACCTGGCGCGCCAGTCGCTGCGCACGATGACATACGCGTCATGGTCGTTGACGACGCCCAGGTGGTGCGCAGCCTTTTGGCGCGCTGGATCGAGGCTGCGCCGGAACTCAAGGTGGTGGCCACGCTACGCAACGGCCGCGAGGCGCTCGATCGCCTCAACGAGACCAAGCCGGATGTGGTGGTGCTGGACGTCGAAATGCCGGAACTTGACGGCATCTCGACATTGCCGCGGCTGCTGGAGGCGCGTCGCGATCTGGTCGTAATCATGGCGTCTGCGCTGACGCGCGAAAACGCCGAGGTCACATTCAAGGCGCTCGCGCTCGGTGCTGCCGACTACATCCCGAAGCCCGCGACGGAAGGCGGCGTCATGACGTCGACCACGTTCCAGCACGAGCTGATCGAGAAGATCCGCGTGCTCGGCGCCCGTCCCCGTCGGCGACCGGTTCTGCCGCCTTATGCGCGGGTGGCTCCGGCGACGCGCCGGCTCGCCGGCGTGGTCCAGCGCATCGGCAAGTGGCGAACCGCGGGAGCAGAGCCGGCGCCCCACAAGCTGCGGCCGTTTTCGGTCGGCGTACCGCGGGTGCTGCTGATTGGGGCTTCCACCGGCGGTCCGCAGGCATTGACCAAACTGATACCGCGGCTCGATGCCGTGTCCGATGTCGCGCCGATTTTGATCACGCAACACATGCCGGTGACCTTCACCACCATCCTTGCCGAGCATCTCGGGCGCAGCGGTGCGAAACACGTGAGCGAAGCCGTGCACGGCGAGCCGGTGCTGGCTCGCAGGGTCTATCTCGCGCCCGGCGGCAAGCACATGAAGGTGGCGCGCCACGACGGCACCGCGGTCATCGCGCTCGACGACGGGCCGCCAGTGCATTTCTGCAAGCCGGCGGTCGATCCGCTGTTTTCGACCGCAGCCGAGGTCTGGGGCGGTTGGTGTCTGGCCGTGATCCTGACCGGAATGGGCAACGATGGCACCGCCGGTGCGGCTGAGATCGTCGCGGGCGGCGGCAGCGTGATCGCGCAGGACGAGGCCACCAGCGTGGTCTGGGGCATGCCCGGCTCCGCGGTCGAAGCCGGCGTGTGCTCGGCCGTGCTGCCGCTGGATCAGATCGTCCCGAAGGTCGTCCGGCTGTTCCTGGGGGCCAAACCGTGACCCCGCATGACTATGAATATCTGCGCAAGCTCTTGAAGGCGCGGTCCGGCCTCGTGCTGACCGCCGAGAAACATTACCTGGTCGAAAGTCGGCTGCTGCCGTTGGCGCGCCGGTTCGGCCTGTTCAACCTGACCGGCCTGGTGGCCAAGCTGAAGGGACCGGACGCCGAGGCGCTGATCGTCGAAGTGGTCGAGGCCATGACGACCAACGAATCGTTCTTCTACCGCGACAAGGTGCCGTTCGACCATTTCCGCGAGACCGTCATGCCGGCGCTGCTGGCGGCACGCAGGAACAGCCGCCGTATCCGCATCTGGTGCGCAGCGGCCTCGTCGGGACAAGAACCCTATTCGCTGGCGCTGTGCCTGAAGGAGATGGGCAAGGAGTTGCGCGGTTGGCGGGTCGAGATCGTTGCCACCGATCTGTCGACCGACGTCCTGGAGAAGGCCAAGAGCGGCATCTATTCGCAATTCGAGGTGCAGCGCGGTCTGCCGGTTCTGATGCTGATCAAGTATTTCGCTCAGGTCGGCGAGATGTGGCAGATCGCGCCCGAGATCAGGGGCATGGTCAAGTATCTGCCGCTGAACCTGCTGCACAACTTCTCATCGCTCGGACGCTTCGACGTGGTGTTCTGCCGCAACGTGCTGATCTACTTCGATCAGGCGACCAAGATTGACGTGCTTGAGCGCATTGCCGACGTGACGGAGCGCGACGGCTTCCTGGTGCTTGGCGGTGCCGAGACCGTGGTCGGCCTGACCGGGCGTTTTCGGCCGGTTGCCGACCGGCGCGGATTGTATTGCCCGCCGGCGATGGCCGACGGCAACGTCGTCAACCTCAAGGGTTCGTCCGCAAGCCTCGCCACGGCCGCAGGCCGGGGGTAAGCCGCCGTCCGCCGGCCGAACGCTGGCGCGTCGTGTTGGACTCGGCGCGCCGGCGTGGGCTTGGCAGAAGCCATGGGCGACATTGCTGGCGATCGCGGCGGCGGAATAGGCCAGAACGCAGACCAGCGTCGGCGTCGAATAGATCAATCGGCCGTCGAATTGTTGCAAGGCAAACACAAAAGCCGGCCCCAGCGACCGCAGCACATGCGCCGTCAGCGGCGCGGTCAGCGCGGTGCCGACCTGAAGCGCATAGAGCGGCAGCACGATCAGGATGGTCGCCAGCACCGACAGCGAAGCAGCGTCGCCGACCGTCGCGATGCCCCGCAATTGACCTTTGTGCAGCACGACCCCGCCCGCGATCAGGATCAGCGCGATGTAGCGCACCGCGGTGACGACCTCCGCACTGACGCCGTGGTCGTGCAGGCGCTTGCAATAGAGCAGGCTGATGGTGATCGACGAACCGCTCACCAGCAGCAGCGCAAGTCCGAGCAGGTCGGACGCCTCATGGCCGGAGCGCAAGCCCGAACTGCCCGACAGCACGACCCAGCAGATCGCCACGAGCGATGCCGCCATCGCGGCGTGACCGAAGTATTGGCCCCAGCCGATCTCGTCGGTTTTGGCGAGCCGCGCACCTAACGCGGCCAGCGCTACGACGGTCAGTGGTCCCATGCCGCTGTGCAGCGTGTTGACGACCGACGGTTCGAGCCGGCTCAAGCCGGAGAAATAGCAACTCCAGGCCAAGGCGGTGGTGAGATTGATCGCCACGACGGTGCGGCCGTGTCCGCGCAAAGCGCGGAAGGCGCCCGGCGTTCGGAGCAGCGGGACGATGGTGAAGATCACGGTCGAGAGCAGGAATGCCACCAGGATAACGACAAAAAAGTCGACATCCTGGAAGACGTGACCGAAATAGACGTCGCGAAACGCTTGCGAAAAACAGAACAGCAGCACCAGGCCGGGCCCGAGCCATGAATTCGTCGATGTCGCCATGATCGCCTCCGTCAATGCGTGGAGGATGGCGACGGAGGGCAGCGGGCGACACCCGCTTACCCCACCCGATTCCTGCTTGGCTTAAGGCGTCAGCACAATCTTGCCGGTCGCGCTCCGGGAATCGATCAATTCGTGGGCGTGGCGTGCTTGCGCCAGCGGAATGCGCGCGTGAATCGCGGGCGTCACCTTGCCGCTGCCGAGCAGGTCGATCGCTTGCGTCAGCGCCTCGCGGCGCGGCTCCGCCATGTGATCGTAGGTGTGCATGGTGAAGCAGCGCACCGAAGGGCTTTTCTCGATGTTGGCGCGCATCCCGGCGAATAGGTCGCCCTCCGGCATGCCGCCGAGCACCGCGTAGGACACGATCATGCCGAGCGGCGCCAGCATCTTCAGCCCATCGCTGAATGCCTTGCCGGCGACGTGGTCAAACACGATGTCGGCGCCGCGGCCGCCGGTCAGCTCAAGAACGCGCTCGACCACGGGCTCGCGCGAATAATCGATCGCGTGTTCCGCGCCGCGCGCCCGAATGAAGGCACATTTTTCCGCCGATCCAGCGGTGCCGATCGCCACGGCGCCGGCGAGGCGGGCGACGTCAATCAACGCGGTGCCAACCCCACCGGCCGCGCCATAAACCACCACGCTTTTTGGCGTGATGCCGCGGGCGGCGTGATGCAGCAGGATGATGGCAAGCTGATAGTTGGTGAGCGTGGTGGCGGCATCCGCGCCGACGCTTGCAGGCAACGGCAGCGCGGCCTGCTCGGGCACTGCTGCATATTCCGCGTAAAGCCCGCCGCGATTGCCGATCTCGTAGCCGGCGATGAACACGCGCTGCCCAATGCGGAGGTGGCGCACGCCGGGTCCGGCCGCGACCACGCGTCCGCTCATTTCGTTGCCCAGGATGAACGGCAGCTTTGGCATCCAGCGATAGCGGCCGGTGCGGATCATGGTGTCGAAATAATTGACCCCGATCGCTTCCGCCTTGACCAGAACCTCGTTGTCCCCGGGCGCGGGCGTCGGCAGCTCGGCGTGGTCCAGCACTTCGGGGCCGCCGGTGCGGCTGATCTGGATGGCTTTCATGACATCCCTCCGCCCAGCGCGGCGCTCACGAGGAATGAGCGTCGATTTAACTCGTATGCGGTCATGGACCCCCGACTTCACCAAATTTTGAGGCACGGCCATGCCGAACACAAGCTGCGGGCCGTTGCCAATAGCGATAGGTTTGCGACGCCCGGCCATGGCGCCGCGCAGGGACAGGTTTGGGAGGTTCGTATGCTGCTCCGGATCATTCGCGTGGCTTGTGTGATCTGCCTGCTTGCACCGCTTTGTGTTGCTCCGACAGTGACAGGCGCACAAGCGCAGACAGCATTGGCCACATCGTCGGCCGGGAAAGCAGCGGCAAGGAAATCGGCCAGGAAGCCCGCCAAAACCATCACTCGCGTTCAGCCTGCGATCCAGACCGGCAGCAGCAGCTCTGGCGCGGGGGGCTGGGAAAAGCACGACGGGCGACATGGTTACTGATGGACTTGGTTACTAATAGACTTGGCTACTGATATTGGACGCTGCGTCGCGCAAGATCGCGGCGGTATGTGCAAAATCAAAACCCCGCCTTGGGGCGGGGTTTTGTTTCGTCTCTGCCTTTCGGCTTAAGCCGGAATGCGCGCCTCATCCTCGGTCGGCTCGCGCAGCACGTAGCCACGGCCCCACACCGTCTCGATGTAGTTCTTGCCGTTGGAGGCGTTGGCGAGCTTCTTGCGCAGCTTGCAGATGAACACGTCGATGATCTTCAGCTCGGGCTCGTCCATGCCGCCATAGAGATGGTTGAGGAACATCTCCTTGGTCAGCGTCGTGCCCTTGCGGAGCGAGAGCAGCTCCAGCATCTGATATTCCTTGCCGGTCAGGTGTACGCGGGCGCCACCGACCTCGACGGTCTTCTGGTCGAGGTTGACGGTGAGATCGCCGGTATTGATGACCGACTGCGCATGGCCCTTGGAGCGGCGGACGATGGCGTGGATGCGCGCGATCAGCTCGTCCTTGTGGAACGGCTTGGTCATGTAATCGTCGGCGCCGAAGCCGAGCCCCTTCACCTTGTCCTCAATGCCGGCCAGGCCGGACAAGATCAGAATCGGCGTCTTGACCTTGGAGACGCGCAGCGAGCGAAGCACTTCGAATCCCGACATGTCCGGCAGATTCAAATCCAGCAGGATGATGTCGTAGTCGTAGAGCTTGCCGAGATCGACGCCCTCTTCGCCAAGATCGGTGGTGTAGACGTTGAAGCTCTCGGATTTGAGCATCAACTCGATCGATTGCGCAGTGGCGCTATCGTCCTCAATCAGTAAGACGCGCATGCCAGTCCCCTTCTTCGCCGCTGCGGGCTCAAACGCGGCTCGCCGCAGAGGCGGCCCGTGGAAACGCCTTGGGACAATCCGATTCGGAACGTTAACGGAGCATGGTTAACAAAACCTGATTCCAAGCTGCAACGGGCGACTGGCCAAATTAGGCCGAATCGGCTTAAGATATTGCCCGATAGTGGTTTTTTGGCCACGCTTTGGTTCATGTTTTGCTTTAAGAGCCGGGAGCAACCGACTCGTCAGACTCAGCCCTTTGGTTCGGTCGGGATGAGCAATGCCTTAATCCCAGCGACGGTGACGCAATGATTAACGACGCGGGTAAACAGGCAGTTAAAGCAACCACGATCTGGTTACCGAAGGGCTTCCGGCGGTGAGGGCTTTGCTCGAGCAGATCGCGGAGCTCGACGTCGTCGAGACCTACGGCCGCGTTGTTGGCGTCCGCGGCCTGATGGTGGAGGTGGCAGGGCCACTACATGCCATGTCGATTGGCGCCCGCGTTGTGGTGGAGACCCAAGGCGCGCCGATCCCATGCGAGGTGGTCGGATTTTCCGGCGGCAATGCGCTGCTGATGCCGTTTGGCGCGCTGGAGGGGGTGCGGCGCGGCTGCCGCGCCCTGGTGTCGTCGGCGCGGCCTGCGGTGCGGCCGTCGCCGGGCTGGCTCGGGCGAGTGATGAACGCCATGGGTGAGCCGCTCGACGGCAAGGGCCCGCTGCCCGCGGGCGCGACGCCGTTTGCCTTCCGGGCGCCGCCGCCGCCGGGGATGGGCCGGCGGCGCATCGGCGCCCCGATCGATCTCGGGGTGCGGGCGCTCAACACCTTCATCACCTGCTGCCATGGCCAGCGTATGGGCATTTTCTCGGGATCCGGCGTGGGCAAATCGGTGCTGCTGTCGATGCTGGCCCGTAATGTCGTGGCCGACGTTTCGGTGATCGGGCTGATCGGCGAGCGCGGCCGCGAGGTCCAGGAATTCCTGCAGGACGATCTCGGCGAGGCCGGACTTGCCCGCTCGGTCGTGGTGGTCGCCACCTCCGACGAGCCGGCGCTGATGCGGCGCCAGGCGGGCTATCTGACGCTCGCCATCGCCGAGTATTTCCGCGATCAGGAGAAGCAGGTGCTGCTGCTAATGGACTCGATCACCCGCTTTGCGGTGGCGCAGCGCGAGATCGGGCTTGCCACCGGCGAGCCGCCGACCGCCAAAGGCTATACGCCGACGGTGTTTGCGGAATTGCCCCGCCTGCTGGAGCGCGCCGGAACCGCCTCCGGCGCGGGCAGCATCACCGGCGTCTTCAGCGTTCTGGTTGAGGGCGACGACCACAACGAGCCGATTTCCGACGCGGTGCGGGCCATCCTCGACGGCCATATCGTCATGGAGCGCGCCATCGCCGAGCGCGGCCGCTATCCGGCGATCAATGTGCTCAAGTCGGTGTCGCGCTCGATGCCGCGGGCGGCCGACCCGGCCTATCTGGAGGTCCTGGCACGGGCGCGAAAGGCGATGGCGACCTATTCCGACATGGAGGAGTTGATCCGGCTTGGGGCCTACCGGCCCGGATCGAGCCCCGAGGTCGACGAGGCCATCGCGCTACACCCGCATTTGGAGGCCTTCCTGGGCCAGGCCAAGGAGGAATTCGACCGGGTTGAGCGAGGGATATCAGCGACTTGCGCAGATCTTGGCTGGCCCGTGACGGTATTGAGGATGCCGCCGGACTTGGCAACCGAAAACTAACGTTATCGCGCCACACTCGGCTCGGTTGCCCGCTGGTGCGGGTGCGGCCGACGGGTCACGTCATGCCCTCGCGGCTTCGGGGGAGTAAGAGTTAATGAAGTCACGCGACACGCTCATTCGTCTAAAGAAATTTCAGGTCGACGAGAAGCGCCGGAAGGTCATGCAGATCGAAACCATGATCGCCGAATTCGAACGCATGGCGACCGATCTCGAGCGGGAGATCAAGGTCGAGCAGGACCGCGCTGGCATTCACGACCCCGGCCATTTCGCCTACCCGACCTATGCCAAGGCCGCGATCAACCGGCGCGAAAACCTTAAGCGCTCGGCCGACGAGCTCAAGGGCCAGTACAACGACGCCAAGGAGGCCTTGGCCGAGGCCTTTGAAGAACTCAAGAAGGTCGAGTTGCTCGATGAGCGCGACCAGATGCGGGAACGGGCCGCCGCAGAGGCGATCGAGCAGTCCGAGCTCGACGGTATCGGCCTGATGCGCGCCCGCAACGCCACGGCCTAAGTCCGGCTTTGTTGTCATTCCCAGCTTTGCTTGGCCAATGACCGGCCAATAAAAAAGCGCGCCCTCTAAGGCGCGCTTAAGTTCGATGGTGAAACGGTTACAGACTCAGCGGACCGTGACGTTGTCCGCATTGGTCCAGACCACCGGCTTGGTGGCCTTCAGCACCGGCGCGCGCGCCTCGAGCTGCGTGCTCATGTCGGGAAGCGACGGGCGGGCGGCGATGCCGATGCCCACGACGGCGATACCAGCGACCAGCGACACGACCACGATCTTGAGATGGGTCAGGCGATCTGCGGTGTTCAGGGTGTAATTGTTCATGACGATTTTCCCGGAATTGTTTTGTCTATTGGTCGTTCCAGGCCAGCGATTGGTTCAAAGCGTTTGACGGATTTTCGCCAAACAAGTTAACTCTAATCATTACAACGGCTTAACTCGACGCGAAGAGACAGCTTCCAACCCCCGGGGAGCTCCCGGAGGCACGGCTGGCCGTCCCCTCCCATGCGGCTTTCCCTACCAACGTAGTTCGCGTGGCCTTAGTTCCAAGGCGCCTTCACGATCCCTTGATCGGACGTGATCCGGGCGCCTGGGTCGCCAGCGGACCGTCACCATCGGACCTGGCTTTGGGACGCCTGGGCCCAGCCTCGGGGGACCGATCCGCCGTGTAGGATCAGATGCTGCCGACAGTTTTCAACCGGACCCGCGGGTGGATCTCGGACTGCGACAGCACGCTGGTCTGGGCGCGGAAGCGCTCGACGATACTGCGCACGAACGGCCGGATGCCGGGCGAGGTGACCAGCACCGGCGCCTCGCCCTCGCGGGCGGCGTCCTCGAAGCGCTCGCGCACCAGCGTGATGAACTCCGACAGCCGCGACGGCTGCATGGCAAGGGTGCGTTCGTCGCCCTGGCCGACAATCGATTCGGCGAAATTCTGCTCCCATTTCGCCGACAGTGCGATCAGCGGCAAGTAGCCCGAGGGAGTGTTGTGCTGGGCGCAGATCTGGCGGGCGAGTCGCACCCGGACGTGTTCGGCGATGGTTATCGGATTGCGGGTGAACGCCAGTGCGTCGGCGATACCCTCCAGGATGGTTGCAAAATCGCGCACCGACACCCGCTCGTTCAGGAGAAGTTGCAGCACGCGCTGGATGCCGGACACCGTGATCTGCGCGGGCACGATGTCCTTGACCAGCTCGCCTTGCTCCTTGGGCAGATCCTTGATCAGCTTCTGCACCTCGGCATAGGACAGCAGCTCGGCGGTGTTCGACTTGAGCAGCTCGGTCAAATGCGTCGACAGCACGGTGGCGGCATCGACCACCGTGTAGCCTTTCATCGAGGCCTCTTCCTTCTGGCCGACGTCGACCCATGTCGCGGGCAGGCCGAAGGTCGGTTCGGTGGTGTGCAGGCCGGGCAGCTTCACCTGCGCGCCGGTCGGGTCCATCACCATGTATTGCCCGGGCCAGACCCGTCCGACGCCGGCCTCGACCTCTTTGATCTTGATCGTATAGGTGTTGGCCTCGAGCTGCACGTTGTCGAGGATTCGCACTGCCGGCATCACGAAGCCCATCTCGATCGCGAGCGAACGGCGTAGCGCCTTGATCTGCTCGGTCAGCCGGTCGGCGCCGTCCGGCGCATTGACCAGCGGCAGCAGCGCATAGCCGAGCTCGATCTTGAGGTCGTCGATCTTGAGCGCGGCGGCGATCGGCTCCTCGGCCGGCGCGGCCTTGTCCCGCTCGACCTTGCTGGCCGCCGACGCCAGCGCAGCCTTCTGCCGCTTGTCCATAATGTAGGCCAAGGCGCCGGCGCCGCCGCCCAGGAACACAAATGGCAGCATCGGAATGCCCGGCAACAGCGACATCACCAGCATCACGGCGGCCGACATGCCGAGCGCCTTGGGATAGCCGGAGAGCTGGGCGATCATCGCCTTGTCGGCGGCGCCGGAGACGCCGGCCTTGGAAACCAGGAGGCCTGCCGCGGTCGAGACCACCAGCGCCGGCACCTGGGTCACCAGGCCGTCGCCGACGGTGAGCAACGTGTAGGTGCGGGCGGCCTCCGCGAACGGCAGACCTTGCTGAGCGATGCCGACGATCATGCCGCCGATGATGTTGATGAACACCACCAGCAGACCCGCGATGGCGTCGCCGCGCACGAACTTCGAGGCGCCGTCCATGGCGCCGAAGAAGCCGCTCTCGTCCTCGAGCTGCGTGCGGCGGCGGCGCGCCTCGTTCTCGTCGATCATGCCGGCCGAGAGGTCAGCGTCGATCGCCATCTGCTTGCCCGGCATGGCGTCCAGATGAAAGCGCGCAGCGACTTCGGCGATGCGGCCGGAGCCCTTGGTGATGACCACGAAGTTCACAATGACCAGGATCGTGAACACGATGATGCCGATCACGAAGTTGCCGCTCATCACGAAATTTCCGAACGCCTCGATGACGTGGCCGGCGGCGGAGGTGCCCTCGTGGCCGTGTGCCAGGATCAGGCGCGTCGAGGCAAGGTTGAGCGCGAGGCGGAGGATGGTCGAGATCAACAATATGGTCGGAAATGCGGAAAACTCGAGCGGCGTGTGAATGAAGAGCGCCGTCATCAGGATCAGCACCGAGAGGATGATCGAAATCGCCAGGAACAGGTCGAGCAGGATCGGCGGCAGCGGCAGAATGAGGACGACCAGAATGGTCAGCACGCCGACCGCGAGCGCGATGTCGCCGCGGCGCAGCCACGCGCTGAGATCGCCGAGCGGCGGCAGCTTGAAGCCGCCGCTGGTGGTGGCCGCAGACGCGGTCGCCGCGGCGGTCAGGTCGCTCATACTGGGCTGCTCATGGTCGGGCGGGGCCGGCTCCTCGGCAGAATTTGCCGGGTTTATGGTTACCGCGCGGTTAATGGATGGTTGGCGACGCAATAAATGCGGAGATAATCGTCGCGTTCGGTGGGTTGGATGGCGCTAGGCCATCGACTTCGGGAACATGTGTCGCCCGGACGCGTCGAGCGGCAGCGGATCGACGCGCAACACCGTTGCCAGCGCCAGCTCGCCGTAAAGGTGCGGAAACAACGCGCCGCCGCGGGATGGCTCCCATTTCAGGCGGTCGCCCAGTTTCTCCGCATCGACCGCAATCAGCACCAGGTCGCGCTGGCCGGCGAAATGCCGCGCCGCCGTCTCCGCCGCCTGCTCGGCGGTGGAGAAATGAATGAAGCCATCGCGCCGATCGACCGCCGAGCCGCCATAGGCCCCGGCGTGTTCGGCGCCGTGCCATTCCGCGGCGGTGCAGATTTTGTAGATGGTGGGCATGTTGCGGTCTTTTCCGCCGTTGCCGTCAAGCACTCCGCCATCGTCGCCGCGAAGGCGGCTATCCGGTGCGTCCGGTCCCGAGAGGCGGGATTGTGCGTCAAATTGGTGTTGGCGAACACTGAATCCCCACCTTCGCGGGGCAGGGCAGCCGAAAATGGCGTCGCGCAGACGCCCTACGCCGCGCCTCTGACTTCACCACCGCCGCCGGGGGGCGGCACCGGCACGCCGTCGGCCGAGTATTCGTTGAGCTTATTGCGCAGCGTGCGGATCGAGATGCCAAGGATGTTGGCGGCGTGCGTGCGGTTGCCGAGGCAATGCTTGAGCGTCTCCAGGATCAGGTCGCGCTCGACGTCGGCGACGGTGCGCCCGACCAACGTCCGCGTCACCTGCTCGGCGGCGGCTGCGACCTGCGCTGCGGGCGAGGAGCGCGTCTGGTCGAGCCGCGCACCGTCCGGCGTGAGGATGCCGTCGACACCGATCTCCGGGCCGCTCGCGAGCAGGACGGCGCGGTGGATGGTGTTCTCCAGCTCCCGCACGTTGCCGGGCCAGCGGTGCAGCGCCAGCGTCTTTCTCGCCTCGGTCGACAGCGGGCGCACCGGCACGCCATTGGCGTCGGCGTATTTCTTGACGAAGTACTGCGCCAGCTCGGTCACGTCGGCCGGCCGTTCGCGCAGCGGCGGCAGCTTCAGGTTCACGACGTTGAGCCGGAACAGCAGGTCCTCGCGGAATTTTCCCTCGCGCGCGGCTTCGGTCAGATTGCGGTTGGACGTCGCGATGATCCGGATGTCGATCGGCACCGGTCGCGTGCCGCCGACCCGGTCGATAACGCGCTCCTGAATGGCGCGCAGGAGCTTGGCCTGCAGGCGCACCTCCATCTCGGAAATTTCGTCCAGTAGCAGCGTGCCGCCGGTCGCCTCCTCGAACTTGCCGATGCGGCGCGCCACCGCGCCGGTGAACGAGCCTTTCTCATGGCCGAACAACTCGGATTCCAGCAGGTTCTCCGGGATGGCGGCGCAATTGACGCAGATGAACGGCTTTTTCGAACGGTTGGAGCGCGCATGCACATGGCGCGCCAGCACCTCCTTACCAGTGCCGGATTCGCCGGTGATCAGCACCGAGGCGTCGGAGGCGGCAATCTGAGTCGCAAGCCTGACCACCTGCGCGGTGGCCTCGTCGCGATAGATCAGCTCGCGGCTGTCGTCGGTGACGGCGGCGAGCACGGCCGCGATCAGCTCTGGGTCGGGCGGCAGCGGGATGTACTCCTTGGCGCCGGCGTGGATTGCATCGACCGCGGCGCGGGCGTTGTTCTCGACGCCGCAAGCGACGATCGGGACATGAATGCGCTCGAGCTCAAGCTTGCCGACCAGGTCGCGGATATCGATCGCGACGTCGACCATCAGCAGGTCGGCACCGCGGCCCGACCGCAGCACGGCCATCGCCTGGTCGATCGAGTTGGCGTGGGTCACCGAGGCGCCGCGATCCATCGCGATCTTGGTCGCGGTGGTGAGCTGGCCCTTAAGCGTGCCGACGATGAGAAGCCTCATGGTATTCGTCCTCTAGTAGGCCATGCGTGCCCGTATTAATTCCGTTCCGTCTTAATCACTTCGGTCATGGTCACGCCGAGCTTGTCCTCGACCAGCACCACTTCGCCGCGCGCCACCAGGCGGTTGTTGACATAGATGTCGATCGCCTCGCCGACCTTGCGGTCGAGCTCGAGCACGGTGCCCGGGCCGAGCTTGAGCAGGTCGCCGACCTCCATGTGCGCGCGCCCCAGTACCGCCGAGACCTGCACCGGCACGTCGAACACCGCCTCGAGATCGGCGGCGCCGCGGGTGTTGGACTCGTCGGCCGCAAGCGGGCTCGGATCGACCGGCGGCGGTGGGCCGCTGTCCTGATCCAGATTCGGAAGCGGGACCTTGCCGTTGTCACTCATTGGCTCGTTCCTTGGATTGATGTCTCTGAGATGGGCATTTCGGCGGTTTGCCCCACGCCTAGGTAGCGGCCGATGGCGTTGCCGATGGCGGTGTCGGTCTGGGCCGCGGTGCGCGCCACGCCGCCTTCGGCCCATTCGATGCGGCAGTCGCCGGCGGCAATGTCCGGCTCGGCGATCACCACCAGGCGGCCCTCGAAGCCGCAATGGCGGGCGATCTCTTCGAGGCGCGCGCGGGCCGTTTCCAGCAGCGCGTCGCTCACCCTCACTACCACGTGCGGGGTGGCGTGGAGATGGCGGAAACAGTCGGCGGCGAGCGCGGAGATCTCGGCGAACGGTTGGCGGAGCACGAGCTCGGGCGCAAGTTTACGGGCGATGGCGGCCGCAAGCTCGATCGCCTCGGCTTCGAGCCGCTGCTCGACCGTCTTGAGCCCGCTCGCGAGGCGATCGAGCGCGCTGCCGATCTGCTCGAAGGCGATAGCGGTGCGGCGCTCGGCAAGCGCGGTGCCCTCCTTCTCGGCGGCGGCGAAACCGTCGCGGAAGCCTTTGCTTTCGGCCTCGGCGAGCTTGATCGCGTGCTCCGACGGCGGGATCGGCCGCGCCGCCGGGTTGCCGGCGGCGAAGTCGTTGTCGAACAGGAATTTTGCCGCTTCCCCCACGATGTGCCTCAGTAGACCAGCTCTTCGTCACGCGTCTTGGAGATGATGATCTCGCCCTTGGCGGCGAGATCCTTGGCGAGGTTGACCAGCATGACCTGCGCGTCGTCGACGTCGCGCAGCCGCACCGGTCCCATCGCCTGCATGTCGTCGACCAGCATCTTGGCGGCGCGGGTCGACATGTTGCCGAGGAAGAACTGGCGCACGGTTTCGTTGGCGCCCTTGAGCGCGATCGCCAGCTTGTCCTTGTCGACGTGGCGCATGAGCGTCTGTGCCGAGGCGGTGTCGAGCCGCACCAAGTCGTCGAAGGTGAACATCAGCGTCTTGATCCGCTCGGCGGCGTCGCGGTTGGCCTCTTCGAGCTGGGTCATGAAGCGGGTTTCGGTCTGGCGGTCGAAGTTGTTGAAGATCTCCGCCATCACCTCGTGGGCGTCGCGGCGCCGGGTCTGCGACAGGCTCGACATGAACTCGGTGCGCAGCGTCTGCTCGACCCGTTCGAGCACCTCCTTCTGCACCGCTTCCATCCTAAGCATGCGATTGACCACGTCGAGCGCGAGGTCCTCCGGCAGGATCGCGAGCACGCGCGCGGCGTGCTCGGACTTGAGCTTGGACAGCACCACCGCGATGGTCTGCGGGTATTCGTTCTTGAGGTAATTCGCCAGCACCTCTTCCTGGACGTTGGCGAGCTTCTCCCACATGTTGCGGCCGGCGGGACCGCGGATCTCGTCCATGATACCGCCGACGCGCTCGGGTGGCAGGTATTGCTGCAACAGCCGCTCGGTGGCGTCGTAGTTGCCGAGCAGTGCGCCGGAGGCCGATAGCCGGCCGACGAACTCGAGCAGCAGGTCCTCGACCAATTGCGCGTCGACGGTGCCGAGCGTCGACATCACGATCGAAAGTTGGCGAAGGTCATCGTCGTCAAGCAGGTTCCAGATTTTCGCGCCGTGCTGCTCGCCGAGCGCGAGCATCAGCACTGCGGCGCGCTCCGGACCGGTCAACTGGCGGGTGGACTTGCCCTGCTCATGCTGGCGGCCGGCCAGCGTTGCGACCAGGTTCTCGATCTCGTTCGAATGCGATCGTTTCGATGCGGATGCCATGGCTCTTGCGCGATCTCACACGGGGCGTCAGGCGGCGTGTTCGTGCAGCCAACTGCGAATGATGGACACGGTTTCGTTCGGGTTTCTGTCGGCCAGCTCGCCGACCTTCTGCACCGATTGGGCGTGCACCTGGCCCTGTACCTGGGCGATGTCGATCATGGCCGAGGTGCGGTTGGAGATCGCGACCAACTCGTCGCTGCCGACGATCGATACATTGGGGCCGCCGGCCGAGGTAATGCTGCCGCCGGGCGCGGCCGAGATGTTGACGCCGCCACCAACCGTGACCGCGCTGGCCGGCCCCAAGGTTACGCCGCCCGGCCCGACCATGACACCGCCCGGCCCGGTCAGCGCGCGCGGGACGCCTTCGACGCCATCTTGCGGCGCGAAGATGCGACGCGTCAGCGGCCGCACCACGAACAGCAGCACCACGACGCCGAGCAGCACCATGACCATCTGCTCGATCACCTGCATCAAGTCTTCCTTGGTGAAGCGCAGGAACCGCATCCAGCCCTCGGGCTCGGCGATCGGCATCGTCGGCGTGTCGGCGAACCGCAGATTGGCGACCTCGACCTGGTCGCCGCGCTTGGCGTCAAAGCCGATGGCGGTGCGCACCAGCGCGGCGATCCTGTCGATGTCCTCCTTGCTGCGCGGCTGGTAGGTCTGTTCGCCCTTGTCGTTCTTGCCGTAGATGCCGTCGACCACCACCGCGACCGACACGCGATTGACCCGGCCGCCTTCGATCACTTCGGTCTTGGTGGTGCGCGAAATCTCGTAGTTGACGATTTCCTCGGTCTTGCGGTTCTGGTCGCGCGGCTGCTGGGCGCCGTCCGCCGGGCGGTTGGCGTTGGGCAGCTCGTTGCCGACCGAGACGGTGCCGCTCGCGCCGTCGCCGTTGCCGGTGACCTCCTCGCGGGTCTGGCTCGATCGCACCACGCGGCCGTCGGGATCGAACTTGTCCGAGGTCTGGGTGATGCGGTTGAAATCGAAATCGGCAGTGAGCTGCACGCGCGCGCGACCCGGCCCGACCACCGAGGTGATAATCGATTCGACCTGCTCGCGCATGCGGCGCTCGAACGTGACCTTGCGATCGTCGGCGCTGACACCGCCGGGGCCGTCGTCAGCGGTGCCGTCGGCGAGCAGCCGGCCGGTCTCATCGACCACCGACACACGCTGCGGCTTGAGCCCGGTGACGGCGGTCGCGACCAGGTGGCGGATCGCGCGCACCTGCTGCGGCTCCAGCGTGCCGCGCATCTTGAGCACGATCGACGCCGAGGGGTCCGCCTTGTCGCGCGAGAACAGCGGCCGCTCGGGCAGCACCAGGTGGACACGCGCCCCCTGCACGCGGTCGATGCCCCGGATGGTGCGGGCGAGCTCGCCCTCCAGCGCGCGCAGCCGGTTGATGTTCTGCACAAAGCTGGTTGCGCCGAGCGCGTCCGACTTGTCGAAAATCTCGTAGCCGACGCCGCCGCCTTTCGGAAGGCCGCTCTCGGCGAGCTTCATGCGCAGCCGCGGCACCTGATCCTTGGGCACCATCACGATGGCGCCCTCGTTCTTGATCTCGTAGGGAATGCCTTGCCGCTCGAGGTCTTTGACGATCGCCGAGGAGTCTTCGACGGTGAGCTCGGTGAACAGCGGTACCAGAAACGGAGTCGTCACCCGCAGCGTGAGGTAGGCGAAGAACGCCATGAGCGCGATGGTGACCGCGCCCATGGCCATGATTCGAGTGGCACCGAGGGTTTTGAAAAACGCCCAGAAGGCTTGCACGGGAATCCTCTGAATCGGCGCGCGACGGCGCCGCACCCGGCAAGAATTGCCCAGCTTATGGTTACTGTGCGGTTAATGGCGACGCGCGGTACGCGCGAGCTTTCGATAGCGCGTGCGATAGGCTCCGTGCATTCCCGTCGGAGCGGAAATGCCGGGACGCTTGCTCTGATGCTGCTGATGGTCCCTGTGTGTCCGCCAGCGTTGACCGACACCGATCGGGAGTGGGGGACGAACGGCAGGAGAATTACTCGACCACGATCGCGATCTTGTTGTCCTTCGGATCGACGATGATGACCTTGTCGTCCTCGACAAAGAACGAGTGCGTGCGCACCTGCGGGACCTTGGCCGAGACTTCGACCGGCATTGGCTGCAGCGCCACGCCGGACGGCACCACCTCGCCGGGCTTGGTCGTCACCTTGGCGGCGGCTTGAGCGGGCGTTGTCGGCGTCTTCATATCCTTGATGATGATCTCCTTGACGATGTGCCGCTGCTCCATCGTCAGGTTGACCGTCTCGGAGGGCATCGGCACCGGGCTGTTGCTTGGGGCCTGCGCTGGCGCAACCGCGGGCAGGGCGGCGCAAGCCAGCGCGGCGACGATTGCGATCGCCGTGGGACGTATAGCCATGACGGCCTCCATCGCGGATCCCGAACGCAAGAAACGACCGAACAGGCAATGCTTTCAAGGCCCGATAGGTTCCCCATCAGGGAACCATAAGGGCACAAAAGGCCGGCCACCGGGCGCGGCCCTTTTGCCCCTATCGCTCGACCGAACGCTAATCGCAGCGCTGATCTCCACGGCGCGCCAAGCGCCATATTCAACATCGATCATGCCGCCGCTCGGCCTGACATAGGTGGAATGCACGGAGCGCTTTACGTGGTGTTCCTGCCGCATGTTGGGCTGGACGGCGACGTGATTTGGGGCTGTTCCGCGTTCCGCCAAAAACACTGCGCCGGCCTATCGGCCGGCGCAGTGTTAACGACTCGGTAGGATCGGGCTTAGGCCCGGTACTGTTGGATGCGTGTGGTGCGCAGGCCTGCAAGGCCGTGCTGGTCGATCGAATACTGCCAGGACAGGAATTCTTCGACCGTCAGCGTGTAGCGGGCGCAGGCCTCTTCGAGCGACAGCAGGCCGCCGCGCACGGCCGCGACCACCTCCGCCTTGCGGCGGATCACCCAACGCTTGGTACCCGGCGCCGGCAAATCCGCGATGGTCAGCGGACTGCCGTCGGGCCCGATCACGTATTTGACCCTCGGGCGATGGGGTTCGGTCATCGATACACTCACAAATACTGACTTACTGACAGTGGTGACGATACCGACCGCGGCTTAAAATTTGGCTAAGCGCGCCAGACAATTGGGTAAAAATTGCCGCCAGTTTTTCGGTCGGCGGTTGTTGTCTGTGGCAGCGGGAACACCCCGCGATACCGCATGATGTATGCGATTGCCTCGGATTTGCCACCGTGGCGCCTGCCGGAAATGAACGAAGAGTTACTGCGCGACGGCTTGGCGTCAGCCGCGAATGACGCGCTTGAGCTTGTCGAGCGTATAATTCTGGCCCGCAATCGACAGCACCGGCGGGGTTTGGGTGAGGTCGGCGGAGTCGACCTTGGCCTGGATCTCGGTCGCGACCGCGACCGGCTGGCTGGTGGCGTCCTGCGCCGTGACCGAGATGGTGTAATTGCCGTCGGGCCATCGCAGGCCGCTGGCGTCCTTGCCATCCCACACGAACGGCTGGCCGGTGCCGGCCGGCAACGTGTAGGTGCCGGAGTACGCCGTCTGGCCGGTCGCGCTCTTGATGGTGACGACGCCGGTCGAGGGCTTGGGCACCGACAGCAGCCAGGTCGCGCTGCCGCTGGCGAGCGGGGCGGTGGCGCCATCGACCGCAACGGTCTGGCCGACGAATTCAAGCGCCTGGGTCGATTGCGCGGTCTTTTGCAGTGCGACCAGCGTGGCCAGTTGGTCGTTCGATTTGAGCTGCTGTTCGACCTGCGCGAACTGCACGAGCTGCTGGGTGAACTGATTGGTGTCAAGCGGATCGAGCGGGTTCTGGTTCTTGAGCTGCGTGGTCAGCAATTGCAGAAAGGTCTGGAAATTCCCGGCGATGGTGTTCTTGTCGACGCCGATCGCGCTCGCAATCGAATTGACATTGCCGGACGTCACCGCCGAGGTGACCTGAGACGTCGTCGCTGGAATGATGCTGGCCATGGTCCTGGTCCTTACACCCGAATATCGAGGCCGCCGCCGAGACCGAGCAGCCGGCCGTAGCCCTGCCGCAGCGCTTCGAGCGGCGCCGGATCGTCTTCCGACACGATGACGCGGGCGGCGTGCTGTGCGCCGGTATCGTCGTGCGTGAAGGCGTGTTGTCGGAGCGAGAATTGCAGCGCGTTGTCGGAGGTTTTCAAGCCGGCGTGCTGCAACGCGCGCTGCAACTCCGCGGCGTCGCGCTTGAGCAGGTCGAGGGTCTCGGCGCGGTCGACCACCAGGCGCGAGGTGACATGTCCCTTGCTATCGACGTCGAGTCGCACGTCGATGCGGCCGAGCTCCGGCGGATCGAGACGGATGTCGAAGCGCTGCTTGCCGGCGTGCGCCTGCGTGACAATCTCGACCGCCAGGCCCGCGAGCGGCACCGCGATCGGTTGCGGCTGGGGCTGCGGTTGCGCCGCTGGGGCGACGTTCGCAAGGGCGGCGGGGGCCGCGGCTGGGCCGACGTTGGCAGCGGTTTGCGTCGGCTGGATCGAGCGGCCGGGATCCGGTGGCGCGTCGAGGGCAACCTTCGCCAATGACGCAGGGGTCGCGTCGCCGTGGACATGCTGCGCGTCGTCGCTGGTTTTGCTCGTCTCCGCTTTGGCGACGACATCGAGGTTGGCAGCCGGCTTGCCATCGTCGACACGCGGCGCACCGTCCTTGCCGGGCGCGGCTTCAGGGGCCGTGTTGGTTGTGGGCGTTGCGTCGGTCGTCGGCGCGGCGAACCTGGCATGCGGCCGCATCGGCGCGGGCCGGTCGTCGCCCGCCACGCGCTTGTCGCCGCCCGGCAGCGACGCGAGTGCTTCGATCTCGGGCGACGAGCCGGGCGCGGCGGTGGCATCGTTGGCCGTCTGCGGCGATGCCGACAGCATCGCCGGGATCACGGGTGACGCGGCTGGGGCTGTTGGTGGCGCAGCGGGGACCGCGGGCGGCGCGGCTGCGACCGCAGTCGGCGCGTCCTGCACGGGCGCCAAGACCGGCAAGCCAACAAGTTCAGACGCGCGATTCAATTCGTTGCCCGCGTCAATCGCCACTTCGGTCTTGGTGGGTTCGATTGCCGTGTCGGTCGTCGGATCGGACTTGTCGTGCGGCTTGGATTCAGATTTGGCGTCGATTATGGCAGCCGACTCGGTCTCGGTCTGAGGCCCGTCGGACGTCACCAGCATGGCATGCCGAACGGCGTCTTGGTCCTTGGCATCCTTCGCGCTCTCAGCCTTGGCCGGATCGCGATTGTCCGCGGTGTCATCCGGCCCGGGCTTGGCCTCCTTGTCTGGAGCGGCCGTGAGCCGGGCATCCGCATCAGCGGGCTGGTCGTCGCAAGCCACGCCGTCGCGGCGCTCGGCCTTGCTCGAACGCTCGGCCGGCTGGGCCGGAGCCGCATCGGCGGCCACGTCGACGCTATCGAGCAGCTTCTCGAAAGGGCTCGCCGCCTGCCGGCCGTTGGCCTCGGCAGGGCCGGGGACCTTCGGAAGGTGGGCATGGGACGAAATCGCACTCGGATGGGACGCGACACTCGGCACGGCAAACCTCATGGCAGACGGCGGATTCTTTGGCCTTCGTCGTTGCAATCGGCAGGCCATGGCAGGTCAAAATAATGTGTAACGTTTTCAAGATCTTAGGTTTGTTCCGCAGACCGCTTGGCAATCCCGCCCTGGCAGCCTTGGCAAAGGCCCGGAAAATTCTGCCGGGGCGGCGGTTTGGCGCGCTCCTGGCTTAGGCTTGCGCGCATTGCGTGGGGGCAGGGGGTGCCTGTAGTAATGGCCCAAAGCCCTATTCCCCAATCGGCAAGGAGCGCGGCCAAGCCGCGGCCGGAATGCACAACAGCCTGGAGATCGAAGGGCGTCCGCAGGACACGCGCGTCGTCGTCGCGATGTCTGGCGGCGTCGATTCTTCGGTGACCGCGGCGCTGCTCAAGGCCGAGGGCTATGACGTGGTCGGCGTGACGCTCCAGCTCTACGACCATGGTGCAATGACCCACCGCAAGGGGGCCTGCTGCGCCGGCCAGGACATCCACGACGCTCGGTCAGTGGCCGACCGCATCGGCATTCCGCACTACGTGCTCGACTACGAAAGCCGGTTCAAGGAGGCGGTGATCGACCGCTTCGCCGAAAGCTACGTGTCGGGCGAGACGCCGGTGCCCTGCGTCGATTGCAATATGGCGATCAAGTTCCGCGACCTGCTGACCACCGCGCGCGAGCTCGGCGCCAAGGTGCTGGCGACCGGCCATTATGTCGCCTCCCGCACGCTGCCCGAGGGCGGCCGAGCGCTTTATCGCGCCAGGGAGGAGGAGCGCGACCAAAGCTATTTCCTGTTCGGCACGACGCGCGAGCAGCTCGATCTGCTGCGATTCCCCCTGGGCGACATGAGCAAGGCGCAAACCCGTGAGTTCGCACGGCGCTTCGGGCTCGTGGTCGCCGACAAGCACGACAGCCAGGACATCTGCTTCGTGCCGGCCGGCCGCTATACCGACGTGATCGAGCGGCTCAAGCCGGGTGCTGCCGCGGCCGGCGACATTGTCGATCTGGAAGGCCGCGTGCTCGGCCGGCACGACGGCATCATTCACTTCACGGTCGGCCAGCGGCGCGGGCTCAAGATCGCGGCCGGTGCGCCACTCTACGTCGTGGCGCTAGACGCCGCCGCCCGCCGGGTCGTGGTCGGACCGCGCGAGGCGCTGACCACGCGGCGGATTGCGCTGCGTGACGTCAACTGGATCGGCGAGGGCACGCTGGCGACGGTGCTCGGCGGCGGCCCGCGTGATGTGTTCGTCAAGGTGCGCTCAACGCGGCCGCCGCAGCCGGCGCTGCTATCGTTTGCAGCTGGCGGCTGCGAGATCGAATTGCTGGACGGCGAGGACGGCGTATCGCCCGGCCAGGCCTGCGTGTTCTACGACCGCGCGGAGGGCCAAGCCCGCGTTCTGGGCGGCGGCTTCATTCGCGCCGCGGCGGCGACGGCGCGCGCCGCCTAGTTTACCCGAGGGGACGATGGGGTCCGCGCTCGACCGCGACACGATCGAGAAGGCCTACGCGCGCTGGGCGCCGGTCTATGACTTGGTGTTCGGCGCGGTGTTCAAGCGCGGCCGGATGGCGTCGATTGCCGCCGCCGAGCAGCATGTCGGGGTGGGCGGCGGGCACATCCTCGAGGTCGGCGTCGGCACCGGTATCTCGCTGTTAGGCTACAAACGCAGCAATCGCATCGTCGGTATCGATATCTCGGCGCCGATGCTGCGGCGTGCGCAGGAGCGGGTCGCCGAGCATGGCTTGCACAATGTCGAGACGCTGGCGGTGATGGACGCCAAGCACCTCGCGCTACCTGATGCGTCGTTCGACGTGGTGGTTGCGCAATACGTCATCACCGCGGTGCCCGATCCGGAGGCGACGCTCGACGAGTTCGTGCGCGTGCTCAAGCCCGGCGGCGAGATCGTTCTGGTCAATCATCTTGGCGCCGAGCAGGGCCCGCGCCGGGTGTTCGAACTGTGCTTCGCGCCGCTGGCGCGCCGGCTCGGCTGGAGCCCGGAGTTCCCGTGGGCGCGGCTGGTGAGCTGGGCCGAGCGCGACGGCGTCCGGCTGATCGAGCGTCGGCCGATGCCGCCGCTCGGGCATTTCTCGCTGATCCGGTTCGGCAAGGACGGCCGCCGCTAGTTTTCCGGCATGGCAGACGGAACCCGAGCCCCGGTCCGGTGGTTTTATGGGCATGACAGCCCGTATCGCTCTGGCCTTGACTTGCATGATGTTATTCGCGGTTGGCGCGTTTGGACAGGATCGCGCGCCATCGGCAATCGACCCGAAGGCCTGCGCGCCCGGCGAACGGATGTTGCCCGATACGACAGCGCCGCATCCGCCTGCGACCACCGGGCGGAACACCAGCGAAAATCTCAGCGACAAGCTGGCGCGCACTGACGGTGTGATCTGCCCGGAAAACGTCGATCCACATATCAAGGCGCCGACACCAGAAACCGGCAAAATGCCGGTCATCCCGCCGCCCGGAACACCCGGTGGCGATCCGACGGTGCGGCCGAAATAATCGTAAGGGTTCGATCCTGGGCCCGGCGGCTTGTAAGCCACCGGCCGCGGCGCATGAGCCCCAGCAGCGCGGGAGATTGCCGCTCGGGCGGGTCGAACGGCCAACCCGGCGGCGGATGTGCCGGCTTCGCCGGCGCCAAAGCGGGCCACCTGCCTTGACAGCATTTCTCCGCGCTTCCTATATCGCGCTGCGGTAAACGTGCGTTGGAATGGCGGGGTAGCTCAGTTGGTTAGAGCAGCGGAATCATAATCCGGAGGTCGGCGGTTCGAGTCCGCCCCCCGCTACCAGACGAAGGCGCCCGAAATCCTTCAAGTTTTTTCACCACTCGATCTTTCTGAAACAGGTTTTTGGTGTTGCGTCGGCCCACAAATATTTTCCAACAAATCCAACGCATTCTGAATGTTTCCAAATTACTCGACGCAACACGAGCGCAACACGGCGGTTCGCTTTTCGTTTCCTATTCGAAGACGCCGCTAGAGGATCTCAGAGCGAAGCGATCAATTCCCATTTCTATCGTTGATCAGCGGTGAGGATAACAGGATTAGGTGTCGCCACTGGAGCTTCTGTGAAGTCTGCCGACGTGCCGTGGCCGCCAAAGCTGCAGAGATAGCGGGCGGGTGGCGCCGTTACAGACGCCTCCTATATTCGGGCATGGCCCAAAAGCCGAAAAAGCGAGCGAGAATGCGTCGGTCGCCGCGCAAGCCGCCGCGCGCTCCGGCGACGATGAAGACGGCCGAGCTGTGCAATTCCTTGGAGCGGTACAAGTTTGAATGCCCACGGCGGCCCATGAAAAATACCGTCGAATGGATCGAGCTGCGCCGTAGGCTAGCCGCACCGTCGCGCCGATGGGGATGAACTGGCAACGCAAGCTTTCCCATCGTCAGAGGAACCGACGACACGCCTCGCACGTCATTATAGTGGCGGCTCTCAGACGGACGGGCCCCCAGCCAGACCTGGGAGCTGCCGGCCCCGTGCGGTTGTTCTCCCTCCGTGCGGGGTTTTTTTGAACGCTCCGGGGCATAGCCAAAAGAAAACCCCGGCCTAGACGGTGGTGCGCCTAGCCGGGGTGAAGTGGAGGACCTCAGTATCGCAGCCACCCAACTTGCCAGCGAGCCGATGGTTCCCATTGCGTCTCCTATTTCAAAACTTATTTACACTCCGTGTTGCGTACATATATGCCCTGCCTCCCCACCAGGGCGATGAAGGCTCCCTCAGGCGAGCAGTGGGTTCATGAGGTAAAGCACGACGGCTACCGGCTCATGGCGCGGAAGGTAGACGGCCGCGTGCGCCTCTACACCAAGCAGGGCTATGACTGGAGCAGGAAATATCCGCTCATTGCCGAGGCGCTCTACAGATTGCGAGCGACCTCAGTGGTGCTCGACGGCGAGGCCATGTGCTTCACGAACGGCATGCATGACTTCGACAAGCTTTGGAGCAATTGCTTTGACGAGACCGTCGGCTTTGCGCCTTCGATCTGCTGGAATTGAACGGTGAGGACTACCGGACGAAGCCTCTGGCTGAGCGCAAAAAGCGGCTCGCCAGATTGCTCGCAAGGCCCCGCGATGGGATCGAGTACGTCGAGCATCTCGAAGGCGACGGCGGCCGCATCTTTGAACACGCCCGCAAGCTGGGTTCGAGGGGATCGTCTAAAAGCGCGTTGATCTGCCCTATCGCCCCGGGCCATCAAAAAGCTGGCTCAAGATCAAAAATCCAAAACATCCCGCTATGATGCGGGTCCAAGAAGCGTTTGAGCGGAGCGAAGGCAGCAACAACCGATCCTAAAAGAATCCCCGGCCTAGACGGTTGGGGCGCCTAGGTCGGATGCCTGCCCCGCTCTTCCGCCTTTAGAACGCAGCGCGATGGAATGCGGGCACCGCCACTACGGCGCCCCGCCAATGAATCGCTATGCTGCCTTTGAAGAGTTCGGGGTGCTATTGCTATCGGCGGAGCAACTGCACTGGCGGCGGGCAGCTTATTCAGTTCAGCGGCACATTTCGCTGCCAGCTTTTTCGCTCCGACTTCCTTCGCGTGCAGTTCATCCCGCCACTCGCCGCTTGCCACAGTTCCAAGCAAGTTCACGTATTTGAAGTTTTTCGGACATTGCGATTCGAGGCTGGCCAGACGACTGTTGAAGGCGTCGATCATGACACCAACAATGGCTCTGCAGAGCTGCTGATCGCGATTATTAGGGTCAAATCTTGCCGGACCATCGGGGTATGGAGCCAGGGTCCGCCGTTTCTCGGGATAACGTAATCGTAGCCATGAGCAGCAACAATAACCTTCGGCGCGCGGTGTTTGATTTCGTCAAGCAGCCCTTCGTACTTGGTTATGATAACGTCCAGATTGTTATAGAAAGCTCTGTTGACGTAATACGGAGCGTCTGACGGTTTGGTGTGATTGACGTCAAACAAATTCAAAAAGCGCCATAGCTCGCTTCCGCCAAGAACATCATTCCCACCGGCCGAGAACAAAAGGGTGTCGTGCTTATACTGGCCGTTGGGATCGGGCAAGATGTAACGCCAGAATTCGCCCACTCTGATGATATTATCGAGAGTATCACCCAATGCGCGAGGTTTATGGTCGGATAAGGCAGGAAGTCAATCAATGTGCGAGGGAGAAGTCGGGGGCAGTTTGAACCAGGAGTCGCCCTCAGCAATGAGTGGAAGTTTTCGACTAAATTTGAATCTCGCCTTCGGCTGTTTCACGCGTCGATGCTGATCGAGCACAATCCCCGCGTCATGAAGAAGTGCTTCGGCGAACAACGTCGAATGCTCGACGTTGGAAACGTCAACCAAGTCTGTGTTCAATCCTGTGACGAAGTCGAACGGCTGCTGGTCGTCGAATGACAAAACAAGACGCATTCTTTTTCGGTTATTTTTCCCGTCTGGATTCTTTGAACCAGGGTATAAAGGGGTACTTTGGTAGCCATATGAGCCTCCCAAAATGACACCGAGCGCGCCGATGCGTCGGTAACTGACCCGCATCAGAACACGAAAACAAGTTCCGGCAGTAAAAAAAGACAACAGGGAATGTCGTTGCGCTGTAGCGAAATTAGCTAAATGACGCTGCGAGGTTGCGATATTTTTTAGCTTGGCGCTCTTAAGACACCGGGGGGCGTAAGCCGGGCGAACCAAACCGTCGAGCAGAATCCCCCGACGTGCCGATCAAATGGCCGCCGTCGTTGCAGCGAGGATAGCATTGCGCGAAAGGAACTACTGATGGCTAACTGGTTTGTCGAGGCGATAATACAAGGCCGACCACAGCGCGGACCACCGGCCGAGATTTCGATGCCGCGTCCGACTCTAGCGGGCCAGGTAGGGGCTGCGGTAACGTGTCCCCACAAGTCTGGGCGCGCGACTGCACTCGACGTTGGGTTTTTGTACATCCAGGGGGGAGGAATGCCAGAGGTTGGCTTCTTACTCGCAGCCACTCGATGAACTGGGATGTTTACATAGACGCGTTCAAAAAGAAGCTTGAGAGCCTTGATAAGAATAAATATATCAATGTGACTGTCTTGCCCCGAAGAGGGGCAAAGGGAGATGCTCAGGAAATTCGCGACAGTGCAAACTATATGCTGAACCGCGTCGATGTGATCGTTACGGCTGGAACCGCTGCCACATTGATTTGTATCGACGTCACCAAAGCGAATAAGAAACCGCCGGTTGTCTTTGCATCCGTCGGAGATCCCACACGAAGCGGGCTGGATCAGCCTCAGCCAGGGCGGTGGTACACTGGAGGTTCTAACGGTCAGGTCGCCTATGTAAAAGATCGATTGGATTACATGCTGAAGAGCACACCAGGCAAACCCGCGTTCAACCCTCCGTTTGCCGTCGTGGGCTATTACAAAAACCCTAAAGATGATCCAGCTACAGCCGCTATGGAGGCTGCTTATAGTGAGTTGTCGAAAAGAGTGGGTGCCGCGAACGTCGTATTGTGCAAGATTGCGGTCACCGACACGATGGACAAGTTCATAAAGGACATCAAGAACCTCAAGCCTGCGCCCAAGTCTCTTTATTGTTGTAGCGACCTTCGGCTCACCGCCAAAGCGATCGAACTAAATGATGCAGCGGATAAAGTGAGTATGGCAACCATGTGGGAGTTTGAAGAGCACAAAACTAAGCATCATGGAAGGATGCTAAGGGCGTAAATTATCAAGGATTTGTTCGAGAACGCTGCTGAGGACGTATTCGCCATTCTAAACGGCGCTTCTCCAGATAGCCGGGCTATCTATAAACCATTCCGTAGTTTGCGGCGCGCCGGGAGGAACAGAGCCGGGCAGTCTGGGCGCGCAAAAAGCAACCTTGGGCGCCGTCTTTCTCACTGAAGACCTCACGCGCCCAGCCGCCGCCATGCTTTTCGTGCGCTTGGTGACGGCGATGAGTTTAAACGATAGATCGACGCGGCGACTTTGATTTTTACGCGCGCGTCGTCCTGCCAAAAGCCCTTGACTTCAGGGGCGCACGTTCTATGGGTTCACCATACCCCACTGGGTGGCGATGACCGGCTGCGCGGCCACGGGGCGCTGCTGGCGCGATGGACACCACAATCAGCGTCACCAAGTCAGGCGAACTTCGGACCGCTACGGTGGTCAAGGCCAGCGACTCCGAGGAAGGCGTCCAGGTCGGGTTTAAGCTGAAGTCGGTAAGCATCGACGCGAACGGCGAGACCACGGCCCCGGTGGTCATCCCGGCCGGTCCAGGCCCCAAGGGCAAGGCGAATACACGGCCTCTCACCAAGTCAGCTAAAACTGCCCTGCGCGCCCTCAAGAGGCCGTGGGTGCGGTCGGCAGCGTTCCGCCAGCCTCCAGCCATATCCCGGCGAACACGCGCTGTGTGTCCGTCGATGAATGGCGCCGCTATGCCTACCTGCAAGGCATCAGCGCCGCCGACACCACCGAGCGCGCCAAACAGATGGCCTTCAAGCGGGCAACCGAGCAACTCATTGGTAGCGAAGCGGTCGGCTTCTGGAACGGCGTTGCGTGGCCCGTCTAAGCGGCAGGGCCTTTTTTGCCGTCACGCCTGTACACTGTTACTATTGCTGCATTGCTGGGAGGTCGCATATGGAAATCATCGGTTGGAAGATCGCTGCCATCGTTGTCGGCGGAATAGCTGGCTGGCTCGCCGGACAGTTTATGAAGAGCGACATGGGACTTCTGATGAACGTCTGCCTGGGAATCCTAGGGGCCGTTGTTGCTAGTTTGCGTTCGCCCTTATCCATATCTCTTTCGGTCCGGTTGGGTCTTTGATCGCGGGCTTCATTGGGGCAGTTATCCTGATCTGGGCCGTGCGATGGTTCGACAACGCGCTTGATCATTCGGTGTTGCCCCGCCCTGGCTGGGCGTCGAAGCCAAGCAAACTAGCCTTCGACCTTCATCGCCGATTTGAGGACCGCCAAGGCCGTCGGCCTCACGGTGCCGCCTTGCCTTCTGATGCATTAAGTGCGCGCTTGATCTGCTTTTGAATCCGACCAAGGCGATCGGGCGTCCTGCACGGGAGTGATTTTGGATAGTGTGCTAGCGACGCCATCGGAGTTTGCCCTATGCCAACTTTCACAGTCATGGGTTTGGAAAAGACCGATATCGCCGAAGATCGGCGCCATTTCGATATTCAATTCAGAACAGACCAAGGCTTGGTTACGCTATCGGTAGCTGCCGAGCGTCTCGACGGCTTGATAACGAGGCTCCAGGGCATCGAATATCGGGCCTCACTTTTAGACCCCGTCAAAAGGACAACAGCCCGGAGAGGCGGGACAGGTTCGCGTCGAAGTCGTTGACGATCATCGGGTTGGAAGTGCCACGGTTGAAGGCAAGCCTAGCGTTGTTCTTGGTTTGAAATCGGGTCAGGTATTTCGGTTGTTTGCCTTGGACGCCGCACAGGCGACGGCACTTCAACAGTCTTTAGCGATCGAAATTCCGCAACTTTCGGGCGGACCTGCCAATCACTAGTGGCCTCTATCGTTCACGATGTTGGGCTTTTCAATGCCGCACGGTCGTCTACTCGGCCAAACGCGTGCCCAATCCGCCGGCTAGGATGACGACCTTCATTCTTGGTCTCGGGGCCTGTTTCGGGGCCGCACACAAGACACAACACCAACACCGGCGCGCCGCTTTGGCTGCGGTCGCGGGCGCGGGCGCGGCGGCACTTTAGGCGATTCGGTCGCCCAAAAACGGCCCGGCCGAAGCGCGGGGACGCAGAAGCAATGATCCGCCAATTTTGGGGGAGTGGTTCGATCCCGACACGCACGGGCGGGGCCGACGGTGGCATCTTTTGAGAGAACCGAAGCTGCAGAAACCCAGTGAGATCTCGTGATCGTTGGCACCAACGGGGCTCATGACGGTTCCGGCCGGCTGTAGTATTTCCTCAGCACCGACTCGACGTAGGAAGCATCACACTTGATGTCCAAATCGGCATAAAAGGTATCAAGACCGTTCGGTGGGCAGAAAAAAGGTTCCCCGCCGGGCACAACGTCGTACCGCGCGGGCCTCTGTAGGATTCGTTCGAGGGCCTGGACAATGCTGATCACTGGTACAGCATACGGCAGGCAAACGTCGATCATGCTGTTCCGAAAAATGGGATTCGAAATCAAACGATCGCATATGACGTAGGCGTGCTCCACATCGAGTAGCGACCGGGTGGCGTTCGCGAATACCTTGAACGGTTCACCACGAGTGATCCGCTCATGAAAGTAGTTGGTTAGCGTATTCGGGTTGTTGGAGCACCCCACCAGCTGGGGCAGCCGAAATATTAGGTACTGATCGGCCCTGTTTCTAATTTCTGTCTCGATTAGAAGCTTGTGCCTGACATATGGATTCTCCGCGCTGAGGTAATGAACGCTGCAACTACTGAAGTAGATGAAACAACCGCAGAAACCATCAAGATGAGATGACAGAAGGTTTCGTTCGCGATCGAACTCCGAAATCCGGGTTTCTCTGGATCTTGAAACCCCGGCGGCGAAGATCTTGACGGCGGTTTGCGCGCGATACGACGAGAAGGCCTCGGCGATCATACCATTACCGACGATCATTCCTCAAACCAGATCTGCAAACTTGAGGCGAGCCAATTCTTCCGTTTGAGGCGTAGTTATCACCCCCGTTCGGGTAAAAGCAATGCCGCTGTGCCACGACCTCACGAAACCTCGCAGCCGTGTCGCGATTTCACGAACCCTCACTGCGCGGTCATTTTTGGTGTCTCGAGATGGACCGGTGATCGCGGTGCCATGCAGCAGCATCTGCAACATTACGGTGATCATCAAAGCGATCGGAAAAGCGCTGATAGGTCCGCCACCTATGGTAAAGCGATCGGAAAATCTACCGGAATAGTCTTTGACTTCAGGATCAAGCGCACTAGAACGGAAACCGTCCATACTCGGAGCGGACAAGGCCGCGGCATGCAGCGCGTTTCATCCTGGGGTCGGTTGAGCCTTGTGCCGCACGAGCTCAAACGGCCGTCCTTCCTGGACGAAGCCCTCGAGATGGTCCAGTGCCCGGGAGGCAAGCGACTGTGCTTCGGTCTCGGTCGCTCCTACGGCGATGTATGCTTGAATGAGTACAGGCATCTCATCATCACCGATGCACTCGACCATATCATCAGTTTCGACCGCGCACGCGGCATCCTACGTGCCGAAGCGGGACTGTCGCTTGACCGATTGCTGCGGGTCACTGTGCCTGCAGGATGGTTTCCGCCGGTGCTGCCGGGTACGAAATATGTCACTCTCGGCGGCGCTGTGGCAAACGACGTGCATGGCAAAAACCACGAGGCCATCGGCACGTTCGGCACGCACGTCACCGCGCTCGGTCTCGCTCGCTCCACGGGTGAGGTGCTGACGCTGTCGCGCACGCAAAACAGTGAATTGTTCGGCGCCACGATCGGCGGCCTTGGACTCACTGGCGTGATACTCTGGGTGGAGGTTCAACTCGCGCCGATATGCTCCGCGTTGATCGACAGCGAAACATTGCCTCTTAAGAACCTCGACGATTTTTTTCGCGTGAGCGAGGAGAGCACGGAGTGCTGGCCGTACCGGGTCGCGTGGATCGATTGTCTCGCGCGAGGCAGCGCGGCAGGGCGCGGCTTCTATATCCGCGGACATCATTCGGAGAGTGGCGGGCTCGCAGTCCATCACCCGCCGAGAATTGCTGCACCGTTCAATATCCCAGGCTGGCTGCTCAATGCACAGACGATCAGTCTTTTCAACATGGCCTATCGCTACCGGCCCTTCGTGCTCGGCGCGAAACGTGTGCACTATGAGTCTTTCTTCTTCCCGCTCGACATGGTGGCAAACTGGAACAGGCTGTATGGCAAACGCGGGTTCTTCCAACATCAATCGGCGATCCCGATGGCGGGCGCTTTCGACGCGCTGCGCAAGCTGCTCGAATTGACCGCGGAATTCGGCGAAGGTTCTTTCCTGGTGGTAGTGAAACTGTTTGGCGACAAACCGTCGCCTGGCCTCCTGTCATTTCCGCTGCCCGGCGCGACACTCGCTCTCGATTTCCCCAATAAAGGTGATAGCACGCGACGCCTGCTCGCCCGCATGGCGGAAGTCGTATTGGCTGCCGGGGGGCGACTCTATCCTGCTAAGGATGCCACCATGTCGGGCGAAATGTTCCGGGCCGGTTATCCAGCCTGGCGCAAGGTGGAGGCGTTGCGCGATCCAGCTATCATGTCTGATTTCTGGCGTCGCACCACCAGGACGGCTAAATCGAGAATCCTGATCCTCGGCGCAACGTCGGCGATCGCTCAGGCCTACGCGCGCGGCCGCGCTGCGAAGCGCCACGGATTTGTGCTCGCCGGCCGGCGGGAGCAAAGGCTCGCCGCAATCGCAGCGGACCTCAAGGCATGCGGAGCCGCGTCGGCTGAGATGATCGTCTTGGATCTTGCAGCGATGGACAATATCGAACTGCAGCTTGGTGAACTCCGCGCGCGTTTCGGTGAGCCGGACGAGGTGGTGATTGCCTATGGCGTGCTCGGCGAACAGGCCAGTGCGGAGCGTGACGTTGCCCAAGCACGGGCATTGATCGACAGCAATTTCACCAGCGCTGCTCTCTGGATATTAGCGATGCTCAAAGGCCGCCCCGTGAATCACAAGCTCACGATTGTGGGTATTGGCTCTGTTGCCGGCGACCGCGGCCGCGCCAACAATTTCATTTATGGCTCGGCCAAAGCGGCATTCGACTGCTTCCTCGAAGGTCTCGCACAGAAATACGACGGTTCGCCTGTTCGGATCATTCGGGTAAAACCCGGTTTTGTTGATACGCCAATGACAGCTGGCATCGAGAAGGGCGGCCTGCTCTGGGCGAAGCCTGATCAGGTTGCAGCGGATATCGAGCGCGCTGTTGAGAAAGGCCGCCGCATCGTCTACACGCCCTGGTTCTGGTGGCCGATCATGATGATCATCCGCCACCTTCCATGGTTCGTGTTCCGACGGCTGAAGATCTGATCGTGGCTGATGTGAAGATTGCGCTCACTGGCGCGGCCGGCCTCGTGGGGCAGAACCTCATCCCGCGCCTGAAGGCGCGCGGCTACACGCAACATCGTTGCCCTCGACAAGCACAAGGCCAACACCGCGATCCTGCGCCGGCTGCATCCCGACATCACCGTCATCGAAGCCGACCTCGCGAAGGATGACGGCTGGCAAGCGGCGATGGCGGATGCCGATGTGGTTGTCCTGTCGCACGCGCAGATCGGCGGGCTCGACGAGGCGGCGTTCACGGCCAACAACGTCATCGCGACCGAGCGCGTGATCGCGGCCGTGCGCGCGAAATCGCCATACGTGGTGCATCTTTCGCTCGTCGGTGGTCAAGTCGGCCGCGGACGATTGGTACATGCAGAGCAAGAAGGCGCAGGAGAAGCTGGTGGTCGAATGCGGCCTGCCGCCGTGGTGCTGCGGCCGACGCTGATGTTCGGCTGGTTCGACCGCAAGCACCTGGGTTGGCTTGCGCGCTTCATGAAGAAGGTCCCGGTGTTCCCGATGCCCGGCAGCGGACGCTATCTGCGCCAGCCGCTCTACGCCGGGGATTTCTGCGACATCATCATGGCGTGCATCGAGCAGCGCCCGGTGGGGCAGACGTTCAATATCTCCGGGCAAGAGAAGATCGACTACATCGACCTGATCCGCGCCGTGAAGGAGGCTTGCGGCGCGCGCGCGCCGATCGTGCGCATTCCCTATCGCTGTTCTGGGCGTTGCTCTGGGTCTATGGCCTGTTCGATCGCGATCCGCCCTTCACCACCAAGCAGCTCGAGGCACTGGTGACCCCGGACGTGTTCGAGGTGATCGACTGGCCCGGCATCTTCGGCGTGAAGGCGACGCCGTTGAAGGCCGCGCTTGCGGAGACCTATCGTCACCCCGTGTATTCGCAGATCGTGCTGGAGTTCTGATGAGCCGCGTTGTGGTCATCGGCGCCGGCGCAATGGGACTCGCCGCCGCCTATCATGCGCTCAAGCGCGGACACGAGGTGACCGTGCTCGAGGCCGCGCCCGAGCCGGGCGGCATGGCGGCCCATTTCGATCTCGGCGGTCTGTCGATCGAGCGCTACTACCACTTCGTCTGCAAGGCGGATCGATCGACCTTCGACCTGCTGGCGGAACTCGGCATCGCCGACAAGATGCGCTGGGTACCGACGTCGATGGGCTACTATTTACGACGGGCAGCTTCACCCCTGGGGCGATCCGATTTCGCTGCTGAAATTTCCGAAGCTCTCGCTCCTCGAGAAGCTGCGCTACGGCGCCATGATGTTCTTCTCGACCAAGCGCACTGACTGGCAGAGCCTGGAGCATGCGTCGGCCAAGGACTGGATCACGCGCTGGTGCGGCGCTGCTGCCTACGACAAGCTGTGGGCGCCGCTATTCCGGCTGAAGTTCTTCGAATATGCAGACAACATCTCGGCCGCCTGGATCTGGACCCGCTTCAAGCGCGTCGGCACCTCGCGCAAGTCGCTGATGCAGGAAGAGCTTGGATACATCGAAGGCGGATCCGAAACTTTGGTAAATGCGCTGGTGCGCGCGATCGAGCAAAAGGGCGGCGTTCTCCGGCTCGGCACCGCGGCGACCCGCATCGAGACCTCAGCAAGGCCGCGTCACCGGCGTGACCGCAAACCGCGAGTTTTTCACTGCTGACGCCGTAATCAGCACCATGCCGACACCTTACGTCAGCCGCATCGTGCCCGGTCTGCCGGCAGAGGAGCGCGCGCGCTACGACGCCATCGCGAATATCGGCGTTGTCTGCGTGGTGTTCCGGCTGAAGCGTTCGGTGACACCGCACTTCTGGGTCAACATCTCCGATCCGCGCTTCGAGATCCCCGGCATCATCGAGTTCTCCAACCTGCGGCCGACCGGGGATACTGTGGTCTATATTCCCTACTACATGCCGGTGACGCATCCGAAATTCGCGAAGGACGACGCGTTCTTCCGCGCCGAAGGCTTCGGCTATCTCAGCCTGATCAATCCGGCGCTGCGCGAGGACGATGTGATCGCGTCCTACGTCGGGCGGCTGCGACATGCGCAGCCGGTCTGCCCGCCGGGCTTTGCAGCCATGCTGCCGCCGGTCGAGACCTCGATCCACGGCCTGCAGATCGCCGACACCTGCTTCTACTATCCGGAAGACCGCGGCATCTCCGAGAGCGTGCGCTTCGGCAAGCTGATGGCGGAGCGCCTGCCGTGAACGTTCGACCCCGAGCTTCGGCGCTTCACCCTGTTCTTGGTCACGGGCGGCATCGCCGCGCTCGTCAACATCCTGAGCCGCATCGTCATCAACTGGTTTGATTTCTTACGAGGTGGCGATCGTCGCTCGCCTACCTCTGCGGCATGACCGCGGCGTATCTGCTCAACAGGCAATTCGTTTTCGAGCGCGAGCGGTCGCAGTCTGCGCTCGGAGTATCTGCGATTCGCACTCGTCAACCTGCTCGCGGTCGCACAGGTCTGGTTGGTGAGCGTCGGACTTGCGCGGCTGGTTTTTCCCGCAACCGGGTTCACCTGGCATGCCGAAACCGTCGCCCACGTGATCGGGGTGGTCGTGCCGGTCTTCACAAGCTATCTGGGCCACCGGCATTTCTCATTCGCCAAGTCTTAGAGCGCCGGCAGACACGCGTCACAATGCGAGATAAAACGCGATCGCGACCGCCACTCCAAGCCCAACGCTGATGGGATCGCGCAGCGCGAACACCACCGGATCGTCGTGCAGCAGCTCGCGGTGAGCGAGCAGCCATATGCGCATCAGCCAGACCGTCATCAGCGCCGGGATCGCATAAAGCCAGCCGGTCTGGTGGTAAAACCCGGACGGCGTCGCATCGTTTGCCAGGTAGAGCAGCACGATGACGACCGATACCAAGCCGACGCCGACCCCGAAGGTCAGTGAGATCGGCCAGTCGCCGCCGCGATAGCCGCGTCCGGCGATTTCCTGGGCATGGTCGGCTGCCATTACTTCGGCGTGGCGCTTCGCCAGCGCAAGTGAGAGGAAAAACGCAAGCGCAAAGGACAGGAGCCAGGGCGAGTGAGCAATGCCAAGAATCTCTGCGCCCATGACAATGCGCAGCGTGAACAGCACGCCGATGATGAAGACGTCGAGCAGCGGGGCGCGCTTTAATCGATACGAATATGCGAGCGTTAAGACGAGATATGCCAGCATCGAAGCCGCGAACGCCGGAGCCAAGAGGTAAGCTCCGATCAATGCGGCGATCATCATAAGCACCGCGGCGACCAGTCCATGCGCGACCTTCAGGCCGCCATTGGCAAAGGGACGCAGGCGCTTGGTCGGGTGCGCCCGGTCGGCTTCGAGATCCGCAAGATCGTTGATTATGTAGGTCGCGGAGGAGAGGAGGCAGAGGAGGGCGAAGCCGAGCGTGGTTGCCGCGACGGCCTGCGCCGTGAACACGTGTCCGACAAACAGCGGGACGAACAGTAGGATGTTCTTGGCCCATTGATGGATACGCAGGGCCCGTAGCCAAAGGAACATTAAGGCGATCGCTTTCTCACCAATGGAGTTTGAACATAACATATTTCATCGGCAGGACCGCGATGCGGATCGTGCCGTAACTGGCTGTCAGGCCGCTTCGTGAGCTCAAGGCGAACGGCGAGGTCGCATACGTCGCAGGCGTTAAGGACGTGGCCCGGCTTGTTCATTTCGGGGTGCCGGAGCGACTCTGGGCCGCCCGCCCGTTTGTGATCCGCCGTGTCTGGGTAAATCTGACGCGGACCGCCAGGCGTGCATGCATTTGCAGCGCCTCGCCGCGCGAAAGACACCCTGATCTCTGCCTGGGAATTGATTGGGTCGCTGTTGTCGAACGAATTGCCAATTCTGCCCGTTCATTGCCCGGGGGCACGCGCCGACAGTCAGCTCTTCGGCGGTTTGGCCTTCAACATCCCGGCCTGCGTCAGGGCGGCGGCAGCCTGGTTCAGCCGATTGACGAGCTCGAGCGCGGCCATGGGCGTGAGCACGACGCGCGCCGCGGGCAGACGGCGGCCAGTGACCTGAGTGTTAGGCTTCACTTCGTCGAGCCGGGTCACGCACAATTCGAGCCGCAGCGATTGGCCGTCGAACATCACCGCGCCGATCGAATTCTGCGAAGGTCTCCTGGCATTCCGGCCGGTCGACGTACCGGATCACCGGGGGCGGCGTGTTGGGCTTGGCGGCCGAACCCGTTGGCACCGTGCTGCCCAGATTGAAGTCCTGATTGGCTGCCATCACGCGCTCCTTCGTTTCTCCCATGCTATGCCTCCTTATATGGGCGCGGCGACAATGGTGCAAAAGCAACCTTAAACCTCGCCCGCCTGCTCCCCCGGCTGAAATACTCGTGCAATGTCTTCGGGCTGCGGCGTGAGATCCAATTGTGCGGTCGGGGGAACGTCGAGCAAGTCCCGGACTTCGTCAGCCAGTTTGTCCCAGTCACGCCCGAGTTCGAGCCACGCCTGCTTTTCAAATGGCGTCGTAGCATTGTGAGCGGCAAGAAAACACTCACTGCTCTTGCCTCGGTACTTCTTTTCTTGCTGCACCTTTTCCAAGCGGTCGATGCGCAAGGGTTGGTACTTTGGGGTGTCCATGACTTGCGACTCTAAAGGGACAGCACTTGCGAAGGTAGCAGATAGTTAAGTCAAAGGTCAGGCGTTCGAGACGGCGAAAGCGGCGTGGAAGCGTTGCTGGGAATCGGCCGCCCTGCCAATTGAGTGCCCGCCTGCACTTCGGGCAAGGCCAATTGTGAAAAATTTCTTTTGCTAATCCTCCCGGTGCGCTCAAACACGAGGAGCCACTGAGATCGCGCGGCATCTAGCCGGCCGAGAAGAGAACACGATCCGCTTCCGCAATCGCACAGAAAATGTGGTAAATGTGGTAAAGGTGCTCGACGGCGTGTGAGTACTAAGGGTTGTGCTGCGGCATCAAATCGATCGATCCATTCCCCACCAAAAGAACGTTGAGATAATGGCACGCGAGTGCTTGCACCGGATAGGAGGCCTTGGCGTCGCCGAGCAATCACCGCCCCAATCTACGCGCGGGCTCAGTCGTGAGCAACTCACAAACTCCTCGATACCAGGATGATTCCGTGACCCGTAAGGTCATTTGCAAAAAGAGCGGCAGTTTATGGCTTCTGGCATATACGTTGTTTTTTTTGGTGCTGTCGTTAGCGAAAGCGCCCGACGTCTTACTCAACACCCGATTTTGGGCCGAAGAGGGCGTGTACTTTGCCCACCTCCGGACGCTCGAACCGTGGCAAGCGATCGGTTTCGTCTACAACGGCAGCCTTCAATTGTTGCTCAACGCAACGGTGTACGCAGCCCTGAAGGTGCCCTTAGTACTCGCGCCGCGAGTAACCACCTACACCGCTTTTCTTGTTCAGTTGCTCGTTGTCGTGCAAATTTATCAATTCACCGCCGCCTATCAAGTTAACCGTCTTGTTGGATTGCTGCTGGTTGGCGCTTGGGCGTTTTTGCCAGCAACTTACGAGACCGGTGCTACCATCACCAACGTTCAATGGATCTGCTCTGTATCAATGTTATTTGTCTTATTGATGCCTTCCGACGAAATCGAAGGCAAGCTTGGGCGGTACGCTGGTTGGACATTCGTGTGCGGCCTCACCGGAGTGACATCTTGCATGATGGTACCTTTTTTCTTGGTGCGTGCTTACGTTGATCGATCCAAAGAGTTTGCCGTGCTTGCAGGCATTTTAATCGGCTGTGCGGTCCTCCAGTTAACCTTCCTCTACCTTTTCGGTGCACCACACCGATCATTTTCTTTCGGTCCGCGGCTATTGACGCTTCCGACCCTCTTACAAACGGTGTTGGCGCCGCTTTTCGGCGTCGGATTAACGGAAACAGTAGCGCGCGCGATCCGCGAGGGGCAGTCGGTATGGTGGGCGACCACCGGAGTGTACGTGTTTGGCGGGTCTTTGATGTCGGTCGCAATAATCGGCTCGAAGTCGAGCAGTCGGAGGCGTTGTCACAGCCGTGGCGGCGGCCGCATGGTTGTTGGTGTCTGGTCTCAATACGTTTGGGGCAATCGGGAATGCCTTCACTTCCGTTTCCGGAAATTTTGGCGCGCGTTATTATTTGTTTGGCTCGATGTGTTTTTGCGTTCTGTTGGCATTAGCAAGTCAGGCCCGATCAGTGGTTGGGCGCGTTGCCACAGCGTTACTGATAACGGTGGTATGTGTCGGCGTGTTCGAGCGGATTTCGAATGGATGGATGAACAGCTTCATTACCGGCCCGTCGTGGAGCGAACAAATTAAAAGATGCGTTCCGGGGTCGCCATGTCGCCTGGAGATTTGGCCAGTTGGATGGGCAATAAATCTTGGCAACTATGATGGGACATGAACACAAGGGCTATTCGTCAATTCAATCAACCGCGAAACTCCTTGGACGTTCACACCGCTGCCAAGTTTCCCACATGGTTTTGTAGGCAGCTTCCAGATGGCGTCGATACCGTTCGGTGTTAAACAAGGGATATCATCAAACGAAGCGCCGGCGGTCGTCAGCGCGACCTCTTTGAGCCGGCAGCATCGCACAGGATCACGGTGCGCGCCGCCCGGAATACCGGCAGATCCCCCATCGGGTCGCCCACATCGATGAACCGACCGGGGTAGTGCTCTCGCAGATGGTCGGCTTTGCGCTTGCATTTAATGTTGCAGGCGCACCCGCGACCGACTTGAACAGCCCGATCTCGGCCGCAACGGCGCGCCAAGTCCGGGTCAGCGCCGCGAGCGCCCCGAGCGGATCTTCAAACAGAATTTTGGTGAAGCTCTCGTGCAGCCTGCCCGTGAGGGTCAGCGTCCCGTCGAGATCGACCACCAGGGGGATCTGTATGTCAATGTCGACGCCTCCCGACGCCGGCATGGCCTCGCCGTGCTTCGCGGCGGATTGGGGCTCAGAGCGGGTCAACACTGATCCTCTCAACAGTGAAACTTTTGGGACGTTCGCCGCGCTGCCATGTTTCCCACATGGTGCCGTAGGCGGCCTCTAGATGCCGCGCATAACGCGCAGTATCGAATAGCGGATGCGTGGCGCGGTTGGCTGCGAGCTTGCGGCGCGTCGCGGCAAGCCGAGGACGGTCGGTCGCGAGTTTGTGCGCCAGCGCCTCATAGTCTGCGAGGTTGTGCGTCACCAGCTCGGGCAGACCGAGCGCGTGCAGTACGCTCGCGCCACCGCGCCCGGCAACCGTCGTGCCGGCGCAGGTTACCATCGGCAGCCCAGCCCACAACGCGTCGCTGGCGGTGGTGAGCGCGTTCACTGGCAGGGTGTCGAGGAAGAGATCGGCGAGGCGGTGGCGCGCCAGATGATCCTCGCGGCCGAGGCGCGGCGCGAAAACCAGCCGCGCCGGATCGATGCTGCGGGCCTGCGCTTCGCGTTTCAGGTTCTCGGTCGCGAGCGGGTGGCCTTGGAGCAGCCACAGCACGCTGCCCTCGACCGCGCCGAGCAGCCGCATCCAGACGTCGAAGACCGCGCTGGTCAGCTTGTAGCTGTTGTTGAAACAGCAGAACACGAAAGCGTCGTTCGGCAGTCCCACCTCTGCGCGGGTGAAGGCGCGCTCCGATATAGCCTGCTTGGAATCGTTCACCTGGAAGCGTGTCGGGCAGATACACAATGGCTTCGGTGTTAAAATCCTGGCCCTTCATACGGCACCAGGATGTGGTCGGCGATGACGTAGTCGATGAAATTGACGCCCATCGAGCCGGGATAGCCAAGATAGTTCACCTGGATCGGGCAGGGGCGGTGCGCCAAGATGCCGAACCGCATGTCCGTCGTGTAGCCCTTGAGGTCGAGCGCGATATCAACCTGAAGGCCGTGCAGCATCCGCGCGACGTCGAGATCGCTCGTGGCGCGCACGTCATAAAACGCGTCCAAGCCGGCGACCAGCCGTGACCGCATGTCGCTCCTGTCATCAGGCCCATACGAGATGCCGATCGCCTCGAAGCGACTGCGGTCATGGTTCTCAAACAGGCCGGCAATCAGGTAGGCGGTGGCGTGACGGTTGAAGTCGGCCGAGAGATAGGCGAGCCGGATCTTGTCGTTGCGCCACTGCTCGCTCCCCCAGAGCGGCGAAGGCGGCGTCGGCATGATATGGCCGACGAAGTTCCGAGCGCTTTTGAGATGCAGCGCGGGGTCACTACTGTACCCAATATAGACGAATGGCGAGAACGTGGATCTGCCGGCGATAACCTGGGCATCGAGTTGCGCCGCCAGCCGCGCAGTCTCGTTCCAGTCGCAGATCGCGAGCTTGGCGGCCGCGAGTTCGCCCAGCGCGTAAGCGTGCTGGGGGGCCAGCGCCAGCACGCGCTGATAGCTCCGGATTGCCTCATCGAAGCGGAACAGCCGCCGCATGAGATTGCCCCGGTTGTAATGGACTTCGACGTAGTTTGCCTGCAGCGCGATCGCCTTGTCGTAGCTTGCAAGCGCCTCGGAGAAGCGTCCGAGCTCCACCAGGGCATTTCCGCGGTTGTGCAGCGCGGGCGCATGTTCTGGCCGCAGTGCAATTACCCGATCATAGCTCGCTACGGCGTCCTCGAACCTGTTCAATCTGGCAAGGCTGTTGCCACGGGTCTGGTGGGCAGCAATGGTGTTGGGGTCGAGCGCGATGGCGCGATCGCAGGTCGCGATCGCCTCCTCGTGGCGGGCGAGGTCGTGCAGCGCGCCAGCGCGCCCGACGAGCGAGTTGACGTCGCGCGCCTCGATCGCGAGAGCCGCGTCCAACCGCGCGAGTGCGTCGACCGGCCGCTTCATTCGCTGCAGAACCAGCCCGCAGCCGACGAGCGCGGAGATAGCATCCGGCCGAACGGCGAGCGCCTGCTCGAAGCTCGCAAGCGCTTCGGCGTTGCGCCCGAGCTCGGCCAGCAGAAAGCCGCGGTTGTTGAGCGCCTCGAGGTAGTCCGGCCGCGCCTCAACGGCTCGGTCGTAGGCGGCAAGCGCCTCGGCGTGCCGACCGGCCCTCTGTAGAGCGAAACCGCGGCCGAAATTCGCCGCGGCGGAGTGTGGTTCGACCGCCGCCGGACCGGCCGAGCCGTCGAGAGTCGCTTCCAACGTCAATGGCTTAGCGTCCTCCGACGCTTGCACCGGCGCGATGGGGGTTGGTGCGGACTTGGACATGGCAGTTGCACCCTTGTTACTCGGCAGGCTAAATACAATAAGGTCAGTTGAACCAATGCTCCATTCCGCGCGTCCTGCGAAAGGAGGCGGGGCCCAGGAGCCCAGAGTTAGATTGGGATCCTCGCTCGCGCGGGAATGTGAAAAAAGGTTTAGACAGCCGCGGCTCCGAAGGCTAGGAGCAGTCGCGCTCTGAAATCGCAGCCGATGCACATCGCTCGTTCCGCTACTGGGTTAACGGAAGAGGTCAACTAATTAAGCTTTTTCGGGGACGCTTGAACCTTGGCGGCACCGCGAGAGATTGAAACAGCGGGGACGCTGGTCGAACCGGCGCGTCGGCGCTCCGATCCAAGTCAACCAGTTGGTGTAAGCCGATGAGAGGGTTAACGAATTTGAGGGTGGGCATCAAGGTTCGTCGCGAACCCCCGCGCAATCGGCGGATGCGGGAGCTGGGAGACCAGGCTGATGGGTAAAGCGCCTGCTAAGGGCCGGCCCGGAAACCTTTCTTCCGAGCTGCGGGACGCATTGAAGGACTGCCGCACTGCATTCTGCGGCGTGGCCGTGTTGAGCGGACTGGTTAATCTGCTGTTCCTCACCGGTGCGATCTACATGCTCGAGGTCTACGACCGCGTGCTGCCGAGCCGCAGCATACCGACCCTCCTTGGGCTGTCGGTACTGGCACTGGTGCTGTTCGGATTCCAGGGAGTGCTAGACATCATCCGCTCGCGCATCCTGGTTCGGATCGGCGCATCTGTCGATGAGCGCATCAGCGGCCGCGTCTACGATATCGTGGTGCAGCTTCCATTGCGCGCCAGGTCGCAAACTGACGGGCTTGCCGCGTTGCGCGATCTCGATCACGTGCGCGCGTTTCTGTCGAGCACCGGCCCGACAGCGCTGTTCGACTTTCCCTGGATGCCGGTCTACCTGTTCATTTGCTATCTGTTTCATCCCGTGATCGGCCTGACCGCGCTCGCCGGCGCGATCCTACTTGTGATGCTGACAGCCCTCACCGAGATATTCTCGCGTGAACCGGCCAAGACGGCGGTCCAGCACGCCGCAATGCGCAACAGTCTTGCCGAGGCCGGGCGTCGCAACGCCGAGGCGCTGCGCGCCATGGGCATGGCGGGGCGAACCGCCGAGGTCTGGCGCGGCGTCAATGCCAAGTACATGGCGAGTCAGCAGCGTGCCTCTGACGTCGCCGGCGGTCTCGGTGCGCTGTCGCGCGTGCTTCGCTTTGCGCTTCAATCGGGAGTGCTGGGCATCGGTGCCTATTTGGTCATCCAGCAGCAGGCCTCGGGCGGTGTGATCATCGCTAGCGCGGTACTGGTTTCCCGCGCGCTCGCCCCGGTCGAGCTCGCCATCGCGAACTGGAAGGCCTTCATTGCGGCACGCGAGGGGTGGAAGCGCCTGTCCGACCTGCTCGGACTGTTTGCGCAGGACGAGAAACCGATGCAGCTCCCTGCGCCGCAGGTGGCCCTCGTCGTCGAGAACGCAGCCGTCGCGCCGCCCGGGACCCAGAAGATCGTCGTGCAGGACGTGAGCTTCACCTTGAAGGCCGGTCAGGGCCTCGGCGTGATCGGCCCGAGCGCGTCCGGCAAGTCCTCGCTCGCGCGGCTGATCGTCGGCGTATGGGCGCCCGCGCGCGGCAACGTGCGGCTGGACGGGGCGGCGCTCAGCCAGTGGGCAGCCGACGAGCTTGGACAACATATCGGATACCTGCCGCAGGACGTGGAGCTGGTTGCGGGCACCGTTGCGCAGAACATCGCGCGCTTCGAGCCCGAACCGCCGGCCGACGTGGTCATCGCCGCAGCGCAGGCCGCCGGAGTGCATGACATGATCGTGCGCCTCTCGGAGGGGTATGACACCCAGATCGGGGAGGGCGGCGCCGTACTTTCGGCCGGGCAGCGCCAACGCGTCGCGCTCGCGCGCGCGCTCTACCGCGACCCGTTCCTCGTTGTCCTCGACGAGCCGAACTCCAACCTCGACGCGGAGGGCGATCGCGCGCTGACGGCAGCCATGATGAAAGTGCGCGCGCGCGGCGGCATCGTGGTGGTGGTTGCGCATCGCCGCAGCGCGCTCGCGAGCGTCGACCAGGTGCTCGCTATGGCGCAGGGCCGGCTTCAGATGGTTGGCCCAAAGGACGAGGTGCTCTCGAAACTGTTCTCGCGCCAGCAGCCCGCCGCAACGGCCCCGCCGGGCGTCGCGAGCGCGGCCAGCGCGCCGCTGCGGCTAGTCGGTGATTTACAAGGAACGTCGTCGTGAGCACACAATCTTCACCGATCGCGCATCGTTCGATACGCAACCACCTGCTGGCCGGCTAGCGCGGCGGTCGCGTTGCTGGTGGCTGGCGTCGGCGGCTGGGCCGCGACCACTGAGTTCTCCGGTGCTGTGATCGCTCAAGGTCAGCTCGTTGTCGACAGCAACGTCAAGAAAGTCCAGCATCCGACCGGCGGCGTCGTTGGCGAGCTGCGCGTACGCGACGGATCGAGCGTCAAGGCAGGCGAGGTTGTCGTCCGTCTCGATGAGACGCAGACCAAGGCGAACCTTGCGATCATCATCAAGAGCCTGCGCGAATATGCGGCCCGGCGTGCGCGCCAGGAAGCCGAGGTCGCCGACGTCGAGCGGATCGAGTTCCCGGCCGAGCTGCTCGCGGAGCGCGGCGATCCCGAGGTTGCCCGTCTGATCGCAGGCGAGCAGAAGCTCTTTGAAGATTCCAGGACGTCGCGGCAGGGCCAGAAAAGCCAGCTCAAGGAGCGCATCGCCCAGCTCGGCGAGGAGCTCCGAGGCATCGAGGCCCAGATCGCCGCGAAAGACAAGCAGATCGAGTGGATCCTCAAGGAGCTGGAAGGCGTCGAGGACCTCTGGAAGAAGACAGCTCGTCCAGTTCAACCGTATTACGGCGCTGCAGCGCGATCATGCGCGCCTCGTCGGTGAGCGCGGTCAGCTCGTCGCGGCGATCGCGCAATCCAAGGGCAAGAATTCCGAAATCGAGCTGCAGATCCTGCAGATCGACCAGCAGATGCGCACCGACGTCGGCAAGGACCTTGCCGAGATCCGCGCCCGGATGGCGGAACTCACCGAGAAGCGGGTCGCCGCCGAGGACCTGCTGATGCGCGTCGACATCCGTGCGCCGCTGGACGGGCGCGTGCATCAGCTCGAGGTGCATACTATCGGCGGCGTGGTGAGCGCCCGGGCAGCCGATCATGCTGATCGTGCCGGAATCCGACACGCTTATCGTAGAGGCGAAGGCCGCGCCGCACGATGTGGACCAGCTGCGTGTCGGCCAGACGGCGGTCGTGCGCTTCAGCGCATTCAACCAGCGAACCACGCCGGAGCTCAACGGCGAGGTGACGCACGTTTCGCCCGATGTTACCATTGATGCCAAATCGGGCCTGAACTACTACACGATCCGCATCGGTATTTCGCCGGCGGAAATCGCGCGCCTCGAAGGCCTCAGGCTGATCCCGGGGATGCCGGTCGATGCGTTCGTGCAGACCGAGATGCGCACCATTGCGTCGTTTGTGATGAAGCCGCTGCACGATCAGCTCGCCAAGGCCTTCCGCGAAAGATAAAACAGTGTGGAAAGGATTATCTTCCACGCAAGAACTCTGTCCGGGTGCGCGAAATGAAGGCCAGAATGGACAACGTTTAACAGCAGTTATGCTGTTTCCTGTCGCGAACGCTACTGTCGCATCCGCGTGAGAGCACAGACTTTTATTGAATTTTGCGGCAATTGGAATGAATATGGCTGGCGCAGCCCGGCGCGGTTCCTGGTTGCCGGTTTGTGCTCTCTTTCTTTTTTTCTTTGCCAAAAAGCGATATTTACTCGTGCTGAAAAAAATGTGAACCTAGTCGATATCCGCCGCGACCCACGACTGACACGAAAGTGACTAGCGTGTTCGGCGGAGGCAATGGGGTACTTCAGGCGTAACCTACGGGGAGCTTGCAATGCATCGGGTGCGTAGTTTGGTGCGCGATGGCGGCGTTGACCGCTCTTCTTGCGTCTCGACTGCTCGCTCCGTTCGCCGTCCTGATCGTGCTGCCATTCGAGGCACACGCGCTTTCAACCCATAACGACCACCGTCGGCGCACGAGGCCGCTCGCGCGTCACAAAGGGAGTAGACCACAATGGCCGTCACAACGACTTTTAGCTGGCTAGACGGAACAAACGTATTTCTCAATAACGCGTTCACTGCAGGCAGCCAGAACCAGCCTGCCATTATCGCCAACTTCTCCGGCGACCGCTATTTCGGCGCATGGTCCGATCCCGCTTTTGCCAACCAGGTTGAAGGCCGGATTGTCAATGCCGACCAATCGAACATCACCGACGAGTTCACGGTCAACAATCCCGCGACCAATGCGGGTTTCTCGCAGTTCGACCCGAGCGTCGCCGGCCTGACCGGCGGCAACTTTGTCGTCACCTACCACGACCGCGCCGCAGATCCCGGCGGCGACATCCGCGCGCGGCTCTACAGCCCGAGCGGGACCCCGCTTGGCGCCGACTTCGCGATCGACGCCGGCGCAAATGATGATACCACGGCGACCGTCTCGGAGCTGTTCGGGGGCGGCTTCGTCGTGACTTATGAGCGCGACTTCGGCGGCGGTGACATCGATATCCGGGCCCGCGTGTTCAACTCCGCGGGCACTGACCTCTCCGGCCTCATCACGGTCGAGTCCGGCGCGGGCGCGCAAACGGCTCCGTGGGTTGCCGGACTGAACTTCGGCGGCTTCGTCGTCGTGTGGCAGGACGCCGTCGACGGCGGCGTCTACATGCGCCGCTTCGACAATAACGGCACTGCGCTCGCCGCCGAGCAGCTGATCGACACCTTGGGCGCCAACACCGATATCCACGTCCAGGCGCTGAACGATGGCGGCTTTGCGGTTGCCTACACAGACACTGGCTGGGGTACCGGGCAGGACATCACGTTCCGAATCTTCAACGCGAATGGGACAGCTCGTACCGGCTTTATCAAGGCCAACTGTGCTGCTGCCCCTGGAGGACTCGACGCGGGCAACCAGAACCTCCCGACGATCACCACGATGGGCGATATCATCGTGGTCGGATGGGTCGACCCCGCCAGCGCTACATCGTTCGCCCAGGCGTTCGATGCCGCCGGCAATCGCCTCGGTGCGATCGATGCGGTCAACTCCGCGGTTATCGAGCACGAGATCGCCGGCCTCTCCGGCGGGCATGCCCCCGCACCGGCGCGCCTCGATGTTGATCGTGCCGGTCGATGCGCCCGGGCGTGGAGATCGTGCGCGACGTGCCGACGATGGAGCACCCGCAGGAGCGCTTCGGCGTCCTCGGCGGCCACTCCGAGATCTTCTACACCGACGTCCGGCTCGGCCCCGAGGCGCTGCTCGGCGGCGAGGGCGAGGGCTTCCTGATCGCCCAGAAGCGGCTCGTCCCCGGCCGCATCCACCACTGCATGCGCTGGCTGGGAATGGCGCGCCGCGCCTATGACGCGATGTGCGAGCGCGCGCTCTACCGCCCCGTCAAGCACGGCCTGCTCAAGGACACCCAGACCGTTCAGGCGTGGATCGCCGACTCCGCCGCCGAGATGCAGGCGGCGCGGCTGATGACCCTGCACGCCGCGTGGCTGATGGACCAGCACGGCTCGAGCGCCGCCCGCACCGACGTCTCGATGATCAAGTTCTTCGGCGCCAAGGTCCTGCACGACGTGATCGACCGTGCCGTGCAGATCCACGGCTCGCTCGGCTACTCGGGCGACATGCCGCTGGAGATGCTCTACCGCTTCGCCCGCCACGCGCGCTTCGTGGACGGCGCCGACGAGGTGCACCGCGAGCTCGTCGCGCGCCACGAGTTGCGCGGCTACGAGGTGCCGGCCAACGGCCTGCCCAGCGAGCACGTTCCGACCCGCCGCGAGGCCGCGCTGCGCAAGTTCGCGGACATCGTCGCGACTGAAGCGAACTAGCCCGTCCACTTCCTTTGAAGTCACTTCGACAACTGATAGGCTTCTACTAAGATGAATTCAGCTCAGGAAGGGCAGAAGGGTCGTCGCGGGCGCAGCAAGCGGCATGAGGTCCTCACCGCGGCGACGGATCGCTTCGGCCGGGACGGATACGAGCACACCAAGTGGGCCGACATCGCGGCCGACATCGGCGTCGGCGCGACCGCGCTGTATCACTACTTCGAGTCCAAGCAGCACTGCCTGTACGAGATCATGGACGAGGCGATCGAGGACTTCCGCAGCCGGTTCGTCGCGATCATCGCGGACGAGCGGGATCCGGTGCGCGCGTTCGAGGCCGTGATGGCCGAGTGCTTCGACCTCTCGGAGCACGACGTGCTCCGCAACCGCGTGCTGGTCGCAGAGCAGGGCCGGCTGTCCAGCCCGAGCACCTCCGAGCGCGAGGAGCAGGCCCGCCTGGCGGCGCGCTCGCGGATGCGCGAGCTGGAGTTCGCGTGGGCGAGCTTCCTCGCCAGCGCGATGCGCGACGGCGCGATCCCGGAGACCGACCCGCGCCTGCTCACGCGCGCCGTGCTCGGCCTCTACAACAGCATCTGGCACTGGTACCGGCCGAACGGGATCATCGCCCTCGACCGTGTGGCCGAGTACTACACGGAGCTCGCACTCGCGATGATCGGCCTGCCCCCCGCCGCCCCCGAGCTGGAGCGCGCCGCGGCATGAGCTTCTTCGAGCGCTACTTCGAAGCCCTGGACGGCCCCGAGCCGTACTCGTCGCTCGACCTCGTCGCGGACGACGTGGAGTTCGCGATCGAGTGGGCGAACGGCGATGACCGCAAGGCCACGCAGCTGCGCGGCGGCAAGGCCGAGCTGCAGCGCCTTCGTCGACGCCGGAGACATGGACGGCTGGGCCCACTACGTCGTCTGGTCGGCCACCGACGGCGACACGGAGTTCGCGCTCGGCGAGACGCGCTGGGACGACGGCCGCTTCATCGGCACCTTCCTGGCCGTCGCGCACCTCGACGCCGACGGGCGGATGGACCGCTACATGGTCGGCCGCTCACCCGCGATCACGTTCCCCTCCGCGCAGCATGCACGCTGAACTGCTCGCCGGCACGCCGAGCGAGCCGGTGCTGCTCGGGTCGGAGTGCCGGAAGTGCGGCACGGTGGCCTTCCCGCGCCAGGCCGCGTGCCCGCGCTGCACGTCCACCGACGTCACCGAGCGCCGGCTCGCCCGTCGCGGCACGCTCTGGAGCTGGACGATCCAGCGCTTCCGCCCGAAGTCCCCGCCCTACACCGGGCCGGAGGAGTTCGAGCCCTACGGCGTCGGCTACGTCGAGCTGCCGGGCGAGGTGCGCGTCGAGGCGCGGCTCACCGAGTCAGACCCCTCGAAGCTGGAGATCGGGATGGAGATGGAACTGACGCTGATCGAAGACGCGGCCTTCGCCTTCAGGCCGGTGTCATGAGCGACGACGTCGCCGTCATCGGCCTCGGCATCCACCCGTTCGGCCGCCACCCCGGCGTCTCCGGCCTGGAGATGGCCGCCCAGGCCGCCCGCGCCGCGCTCAACGATGCCGGCCTGGGCTGGGATCAGATCGAGTTCGCCGCCGGCGGCTCGGACGCCGCGGGCAACGCCGACACGACGGTGTCCGTGCTCGGCCTCACCGGCGTGCCGTTCATCAACGTCAAGAACGGGTGCGCGACCGGCGGCTCGGCATTGATCACGGCGCACGCGATGCTGTCTGCGGGGAGCGCCGACATCGCGTTGGTCGTCGGCTTCGACAAGCACCCGCCGGGCGCGTTCAACCCGCTGCCCGAGGAGTGGGGCATCGGCTCCTGGTACGGCGAGTCCGGGCTGATGCTGACGACCCAGTTCTTCGCGATGAAGATCCAGCGCTACATGGCCCAGCACTCGATCAGCGAGTCGACGCTGGCCAAGGTGGCGAGCAAGGCGTTCGAGAACGGCGCGTTGAACCCGAACGCGTGGCGCCGGCAGCCGCTGTCCGAGGAAGAGGTGCTCGCGTCGAAGATGGTCAACGACCCCTTGCGCCAGTACATGTTCTGCTCGCCCGGCGAGGGCGCGGTGGCGCTGGTGCTCGCGCGCGGCGAGAAGGCCCGCGGGCGCAGGCCGGTGCTGTTGCGCTCGGCGGTGTTCAAGACGCGCCGCTTCGGCTCCTTCGAGGTCTTCAGCCCTTCGATCCCCGTGCACGACGGCGTCTCCCCGACGGCCGAGGCGGCCGCGGCGGCGTTCGAGCAGGCCGGCATCGGGCCGGAGGACATCGACGTCGCCCAGCTCCAGGACACCGAGTCCGGCGCCGAGGTCATGCACCTCGCCGAGACCGGCCTGTGCCAGGACGGCGAGCAGGAGCAGCTCATCCAGAGCGGCGCGACGCGGATCGGCGGGCGCCTGCCGGTCAACACCGACGGCGGCTGCCTGGCCAACGGCGAGCCGATCGGCGCCTCCGGCCTGCGCCAGGTGCACGAGGTCGTGCTCCAGCTGCGCGGCGAGGCGGGCGAGCGCCAGATCCCCGGGCCCGCACGGGTCGGCTTCACCCAGGTCTACGGCGCGCCCGGGGTGAGCGCGTGCACGGTCCTGAGCACCTGAGCGAGCTGCTCGAGCGGGGCGCCGCCGCGCACCCGGATCGCGCGGCGCTCGTCTTCGGCGGCGTGGAGCGCACGCACGCCGAGCTGCACGATCGCGCGGCGCGGATCGCGGGCGCGCTCGCCGCCCGCGGCGTGCGCGCGGGCGACCGCGTGGCCATGCTGCTCCACAACGGCCTCGAGTTCCCGGAGACGCTGCTCGCCTGCCATCGCCTCGGCGCGATCGCAGTGCCGATCAACTTCCGGCTCACGCGCGCCGAGATCGACTACATCCTCGCCGACGCGGCCGCGGCGACGCTCGTCGACGGGCCGCTCGAGCGCCGACCACGAGCCGGCGCCCCAGGCCGCCGTCGCGCCCGGCGACGGCGCGTTGCTCTGCTACACGTCCGGCACGACCGGCCGCCCGAAGGGCGCGTTCCTCTCCCACGCGAACCTCGTCGCCTCCACGCGCAGCTGGATCCACGAGATGGGCGCGACCGCCGACGACGTCTGGCTCTCCGGCCAGCCGCTCTTCCACATCGGCGGGATCAACGGGATGCTGCCGTTCCTCGCGCTCGGCGCAAAGGCCGTCATCACGCCCACGACCGGCTTCGACGCCCACAACGCCGTGCGGCTGATGGAGGAGCACGCGGTGACGATGTGCATCTTCGTCCCGACGCAGTGGGATCAGGTGACCGCGATCCCCCAGCGCACGCGCCTGCGCGTCGCGATGTGGGGCGCCGCACCCGCCTCCGAGCAGACCCTCGAAGCGCTCGCACGCACCTACCCCGGCGTCGACATCGTCAGCGCCTACGGCCAGACCGAGATGTCCGGCGCGACCACGCTGCTCAAGGGCGCCGACGCGACCCGCAAGATGGGCTCGGTCGGCCTCCCGATGCGCGACGTCGAGCTGCGGCTCGTCGACGACTCGACGACAGACGGCGGTCGGCGAGATCGTCTACCGCGGCCCGTTCGTCATGCGCGGCTACTGGAACAACCCCGAGGCGACCGCGGAGGCCTTCGCCGGCGGCTGGTTCCACAGCGGCGACCTCGCCACCCGCGACGAGGAGGGCTACCTGAGGCTCGTGGACCGCAAGAAGGACATGATCGTCAGCGGCGGCGAGAACATCTACCCCGCCGAGGTCGAGCGCGTGCTGCGCGAGCACCCGGCCGTCGCCGACGTCGCGGTCGTCGGCGTCCCGCACCCGCGCTGGGGCGAGACGCCGGTGGCCTTCGTCGTGGGCGCCTGCACCGAGCAGCGAGCTGATCGAGCACTGCCGAGCCCACCTCGCGAGCTACAAGAAGCCCACCGCCGTCCACTTCGTCACCGAGCTGCCGCGCAACGCGGCGGGCAAGGTCCTCAAGCGCGAGCTGCGCGCCATGATTGACATGACTTCACTTCAGGTCTAAGCTGAGGCGCATGCGACTGAGCGGAAGGATCATGGCCGTCACCGGCGGCGGATCGGGGATCGGGGCGGCGATCTGCCGCCGCCTGGCCGAGGAGGGCGCGACGGTCGCCGCGCTCGATATCCAGCTCGACGCGGCCCAAGCCACGATCGAGGCGCTCGGGTCCGGCGTCGCCGTCCAAGCCGACGTGTCCGACAGCGCCGCGGTCGAGCAGGCCCTCGCGCACGTCGAGCGCGACCTCGGGCCGCTGGACGCGATGATCAACAACGCGGGAGCCGTCGGGAGCGCGCACCTCCAGCGCGTGACGCCGCTGCTCGAGCAGCAGCGCCTCGAAGCGCTCGAAGGCGAGGTCACGACCCCGCTCGACGCGCTCGTGCGCCTCAGCGACGACGAGTGGCGCCAGCTGCTCGCCGTCCACCTCGACGGCACCTTCTTCTGCACCCGCGCCGCCGCGCGCCTGATGGCCGCACGCGGGCGCGGCGTGATCGTGAACATGTCGTCTGTCTGCGGGTTGGAGGGCTGCACCGGCCATCCGCACTACTCGGCGGCGAAGGCCGGCATCCTCGGCTTCACGAAGGCCACCGCCAAAGAACTGATCGTGCAGGGCATACGCGTCAACGCGGTGGCCCCGGGACACGTCGACACCAGCAAGCTGCGCGATTCGCTCGACGCCGCCCGTCGCGTGATCGCCGCGAACACGCCCGCGGGGCGCCTCGCGCAGCCGGAGGAGATCGCCGCGACCGTCGCCTTCCTCGTCTCTGACGACGCGCGCTACTACGTCGGAGCGACGCTCAGTCCCAACGGCGGCCTGGTGACCGCCGTCTACTCAAGCGATCCGGACGAGCGTCTTCCCGGTCGTGCGGCCGGCGAGCATGAGCGCGAGCGCCTCGGGCGCGCGTTCGAGGCCGTCGAAGACGGTCTCCCTGTAGCGCAGGCGGCCGTCGGCGATCCAGCCTGCCAGGTCGCGCTGAACCTCGCCGAGGCGGTGGACGTGCGCGCTGCCGCGGAACCCGCGCAGGGTGAGCTCGTGGGTCACGGCGCGGAACAGGTTCGCCGGACCGGGGCGGGACGCATCGGCGCCGTACTCGGACACGGCGCCGCAGAGCGCGGCGCGACCGCCTCGGCGCATGGCGCCGATGGCCGCCTCGAGGTGATCGCCGCCGACATTGTCGAAATAGACGTCGATGCCGTCGGGCACGGCCGCGCGCAACAGGTCGGCGACGGGTGCGTCGCGGTGGTTGAAGGCCGCGTCGAGCTGCAGCTCGTCGCGCAGGTACGCGACTTTGGCCGCGGAGCCGGCACTGCCGATCACCATGTGCCCGCGCAGCTTCGCGATCTGCGCGGCGATGCTGCCGACCGCGCCGGCGGCGGCGGACACCCAGACGACGTCGCCGTCGCGGAGGCCGGCAACGTGGAGCAGACCGACGTAAGCGGTCAACCCGATCCCACCGAGCGGGCCGAGATAGGCCTGCGGCGGCGCGGCCTGCGCGTCGATCTTCGCGAGCGTGCCGAGACCGCCGAGCGCCGGGGCGCCCGCGCGGACCGTTGCGTAGTCGCGCCAGCCGGCCGCATGCCAGACGTGGTCGCCCGCGGCGAACCCATCCGCGCGCGACTCGACCACCTCGCCGACGGTGAGGATCCCGTCGATCGGGGCGTTGACCTGGAATCCATCGAAGTAGCCCTTCGGGGCGCTCTGCGCGCAGGCGCACCCTCAGGCCGGGGTCGACCGAGGTCCACGTGTTGCGGACGAGCACCTCGCCTGGATCGGGTGGGCGTACGGAGACGTCGGCGACGAGGAACTCGGGACCGCCTTCGGTGTAGGCGGCGACGCGAATCTCACGCCCGGTGAGCGACATATCCTCGCGAGCCGGCCGTCAGGATCGTGCGGGCGGCTTCCCGCCCCTCGGCGATCGCGTGCGCGACGCGGCGAGGAACGACCGCGTCGCCGATCGCGAACCCGCTCGCGTCGCCCACGAGCGCGCGCCAATCACGCGGCCGGCGCTCGCCGACCACGATCACGGCGTCGGCCGCGATCCGCTCAGGATCGCAGCCGGGCGCGCCCACCTCGACCGCGCCGTCGGCGATCGCCAGCAGCGTGTGAAGCGGCCGGATCGTGATCCGGGAGCCGGCGAGGCGCGGCAGCAGCTGCGTCCGGCTCTCGGGCGGGATGCCCGTCGCGAACGCCGTCCCGGGCGTGACGAGCGTGATGTCGCGCACGCCCGCCTCGACCACCACCTCGACGGCGCTGACCGAGGGCCACCAGCCGAACCCGTCATCGACGACGACGCACGCTCCTGGACCCATGGAAGGCGGCCGGGCCGGCGGCGATGGCCGCCGAGCTCGACCAGGCGAAGGCGCCGGGATCGGCGGGTTGGTCCTCGGTGGCCCCGATCGCCGCGATCACGGCGTCGAACCCGGCGAGGTCGGCGGCTGTCGCGGTCTCGCCGAGGTGCCACTCCACACGCCCGGCGAGCGTGGAGCGGTAGAAGTCGATCATCCGCAGCCAGCCCTTGCGGTGCGGTCCGCTACCCGCGAGCGCAAGGCCGCCGCCGAGGGTCGAGGCTGCGTCCCAGACGGTGACGTCGCGTCCGGCGTCGACCAGCGCGAGCGCACACTCCAGGCCGCCGGGGCCGGCGCCGACGATCGCCACGCGACCGTCGCCGGTCCCGGACGCCGAAGGCGAGCGGCGCGGCCGGGCGGCGGTCGCGCCCGGGCGGCGCCAGCGACGGATTCACGCTGCACAGCAAGGTGGGGTCGAACGCGCGGCAGTCCTCGTTGCAGGCCACGCACGGTCGGACGGTCTCCGGCCGGCCGGCAAGGAACTTCCGCGGCAGCTCCGGATCGGCGATCAGGCCGCGTGCGAGGCCGACCAGGTCGGCGCCGTCGGCCAGCGCGCGCTCCATCTCCGGCAGGCCGCGGAAGCCATGCGAGATCAGCAGCGGACGCGAAGTCAGACCGCGCAACTCTCGTGCGGTCGCCAGCAGCGGCGGCGTCTCGGTGGCCATGTCGCGCACGTAGGCGCTGCGCATGCCGACGGTCAGGTTGAGGTAGTCGATCGCGGGCTCGAGCTCCGTGAGCAGCTCGGCGATCTCGCCCACGTCGAGGCCGGCGTCGTGCACGTCGCCGACGGACAGCCGGATGCCCGCGAGCGCGGACGGGTCGAGCTCACGCAGCGCGCGCAGGATCGCGAGCACCGGCGCCGCGCGACCGGCGACGCTCCCGGCATCGGCGCGCCGGTTCGTGCGCGGCGAGAGGAACTGCGCCAGCAGGTAGCCGTGGGCGGCGTGGAGCTCGATGCCGGTGAAGCCGGCCTCCAGCGCGTGCCGCATCGACACGACATGCGCCTCGATGATCGCGTCGATCTCCGCATCGGTCAGTGCGCGCGGCGCCGTCGGCTCGCGCGGCGAGCGAACGGCCGACGGCGCGACGGGTGCGTGGTAGCGCTCGGCGCCGAGCGTTTCGCGGCCGAGGTGCACGAGCTGCAGCACGGGCACGACGCCGGCGCCCGCGATCGCGCTCGCGCGCGCTCGCAGGGCGGGAACGATCTCGGGCCTCCAGGCCTCGGCGAAGTTGCCGCGCCGCACCGTCGACTCGGGGGCAACGACGGTTCCGCCGACGATCGCCATCGCCGCGCCGCCCTCGGCGATACCCCGCCAGTACGGAGCGTCGCTGGGGCCGGGGAGGCCGTCCTGCACGTCGCCGCCACCGTGCGCGGTGGCGACGATGCGGTTCGCGAGCCGGACGGACGCGGTGAGTTGAAGCGGGTCGCCGAGCTGGGCCATCACACCGCGACCACGATCAGCGCCGATGCCGCCGCGACGGCCACCGCCGCCGAGATGCACGGCAGCGGGATGGGCGGTGGTCCGGGACCGCCGCCCGCGTCCAGGCCGGCGTGGCGACGGGGGTAGCACCGACTCGCGAGCGCCCCGCCGCTGACGCCGGTGGCGACGAGCGCCGCGCCCACGGCGTATCCCAGCCACGGCAGTCCGCTGATGACCGCGAACCGAGCGATCAGCGCTCCGGCCGCCGTCAAGGCCAGGGCGGTCCGCAACCACGCGAGCGTGGTGCGCTCCAGCTGCGCGCCAAGATCGAACAGCGAGGTCACCGCACGACCAGCACGATCACCGCCGCAACGGCGATCAGCCCGATTGCGACGCTCAAGGGACCGAGCGCGGCGAGTACGGAAGCGGCCGTCGCAGCCTGAGCGCGCGCTCGAGCGTCCGCCAGCGTGGATAGCTCAGCACGCCGATGACCCCCGCGATCACGATCAGCGGAATGCTGAGCGCCAAGCGTTCGCCCTGCGGCTCGGAGCCCAACAGCTCGGCGACCGCCAGCCCGGCGACAAGCGCTCCCAGCGCCGTCCGTGCCCACGCCAGGAAGGTCCGCTCGTTGGCCAGTGTGAAGCGAGGGTCGGGCTCGTCGCCGACGTCCAGACGCCGGCTCACAGCTTGTCGAACACATCGCGCCCGCCGAACGCCATCGCGGCGACGACACCGATGCCCGTCACCACGGTCATGACGAGGGCGATCGCGGCGACCGTCGGGTAGGAGCCGTTGATCCAGTAGTCGAACAGGACCGTTCCCATGACGTTGGTCGTGGGCGACCGGACGAGCATCGAGGCCGAGAACTCGTGCGTGAGCAGCACGAACATCAGCGCCGCCGCGCCGCCCATGCTCGCACGGAGCAGCGGGAGCACGATCCTCGTGTTCGTCCAGACCAGGCCGGCGCCGCTGACGCGCGAGGCCTCCAGGTAGCCGTTGCCCATCGCGATCATCGTCGCGAGCAGCATCCGCGTGCCGAAGGGCAGCATCAGCGCCGTGTAGACGAGGACGATCACCCAGGTCGAGCCGTACAGAACGAGCGGCGGATACGAGTAGGTCAGCAGGAAGCCGACGCCGAAGATCACCGCCGGGACCCCGAGCGGGAGCGCCACGATGAAGTCCAGCAGGGTGCGCGCGAACTTGAACTGCTGGCCGCGCAACAGCAGCGACGCAGCGATGAACCCGATGATGAGCACGAGGATGACGCCGCCCGCGGAGGCGACGATGCTCGTGATGATCGCGTCCCTGGTGTCCGAGGCAGAGAGCACCTCCCGGACGTTGTCCAGCGTGAAGTCGCCCGGACTGATCGTCGGCGTCCAGAACTTGGAGAGCGCCACGACGGTCAGCGCCGCAATCGGCAGCACGGTGGACAGAAACGCGTACAGCAGCATCCCGACGACGGCCAGCTTGGACGTCTGCCCCGAGGAGCGGAAACCCTTGCCGCCATGCGTCACGAAGCGCCGTTGGTCACCCAGCGCGATCTTCTGCGCGATCACGACGATCAGCCCGAACACGAGCAGCGGCGAGCCCATCGCCGCGGCGGCGGCGAAGTCCGTGGGCGACTCCGACACGTAACGGAAGATCTCCGTCGTGATGACGTCGACGCCTTGGGCGGTGCCCAGCAGCAGCGGCGCGGTGAACTGTCCGAGGCCGAGCAGCAGGGCGACACCGCCGCCATAGATGAGTGACGGTCGCAGCAGCGGGAGGACGACCTTGAAGAAGACGCCCAACCGCGATGATCCGGACACCTGAGCGGCTTCGACGTGCTCCTGGTTGATGTCCTTCAAGCCCGCGCTGACGAACAGATACACGAACGCCGCGAGCGAGAAGCCCGTGATGATGATGATCCAGGGAACCGTGTAGACGTCGATCGGCCCCTCTTCCAGGTGGTTCCACCACGGCAGCTCGCGCAGGAGGGCGTTCAGGTAGCCCGGACGCGGGCTCAGCAGGAACGCCCAGCCGATCACGTTCGCCACCGCGGGGATGACGATCGGCAGCACCGGCAGGCTTCGCATCCACCCGAACCGCGGAGGCAGCTGCGTCGAGGCCCACGCCAGCAGCGTGCCCAGCACCATCGCGATCACGAAGGAGCCGAGCGCGAGTTGCGCCGTGGTCAGCAGCACGTCGCCGATCCCGGGAGCACCGAACGCGGTCCGGTACCCCTGAGCACCGTTCTCGAGGGCCGTGGTCTGCAGCCGGATCAGCGGCAGCACCACCAGGTAGGCGAGCACCGCGACGAAGCCGACGACGCCCACCATCGGGAGCCATCGCCGAGCGCTCGAGCCGGCCCGCGGCTTTGCTTCAGACGTGATGGCGGCCATGGCTCAGGCCCCCACCGGCTGGCGCTGGGCGGCGGACGCCGCCCCGATCTCGGCCGACACGTCGAACAGCTTCGCGTCGCGCGGCCGGAAGCCGACCGAGATCGGTTGGCCGATCTCGAGCTTGCGGGTCCAGCTGTCCTGGTCTCCGGCGGGCACACGTGCGTGAACGCGCGTGTCGCCCGCGTTGGCGAAGACATCGAAGTGTCGTCCGCCGTAGCCGGCGTCGAGGACCGTCGCGGACAGGAACGCCATGCCGGGCTCGGGTGCCTCGCCGGCGGGAGCGATGCTGAGGTCTTCCGGCCGCAGGCGGGCCACCGCCTGGTCACCCTTGTCCGACGGCGAGAGCGTCTGGCCCTCGAGGCGCTCACCGTTGCAGTTCCAGCCACCCTCGACCCGCTCGCACACCAGGCGGTTCGCCATGCCGATGAAGTCGGCGACATACTCGGTGGCCGGCCGCTCGAACACCCGCTGCGGCGTGTCGAGCTGCTCGATCGCGCCCTTGTTCATGATTGCCAGGCGATCGCCGAGCGCGAGCGCCTCCGACTGATCGTGCGTGACGAACACCGACGTGAACTAGAGTCGCGCGTGCAGCTCGTGGATCTCCGCACGGACGAGGTCGCGCAGCCGCGCGTCCAGGTTGCTCAGCGGCTCGTCGAACAGCACCAGCCCAGGACGGGCGACCAGGCCTCGGGCGAGCGCCACGCGCTGCTGCTGACCGCCGCTGAGCTGTGCCGGGTACCGGTCCAGCAGCGGCTCGGTGTCGACCAGCCGAGCCATCTCCTCGACCCATCCCTCGCCGATCTTGTCCTTCATGCCACGCGCCTTGAGCGGGTAGGCGATGTTCTTGCGCACCGTCATGTGCGGCCACAGCGCATACGACTGGAAGACCATGCCGATGCTGCGCTTGTCGGGCGAGCGGTTGATCCGCGCGGAACGGTCGAAGACCGTCTCCCCGCCCAACGAGATCGTCCCCGCGGTGGGCTCCTCGAGACCGGCGAGGCAGCGCAGCGTCGTCGTCTTGCCGCAGCCGCTCGGGCCGAGCAGCACCAGGAACTCGCCGTCCTGGACCTCGAGGTCCAGTTCCTGAATGACCTTCGTCGAGCCGAACGTCTTGCTCAGGGCTTCAATTTGCACGTGCGACACTGCACTGCACCTCTCTCTCGTCTGCCGCGGGACGCCGGCTCAGGACTGTCCGAACAGGTCGTTGAGCTTCTGCTCGTATTCCTTGATCTCCGCCGGGGTCTTGGTCGAGGGCTTGCGCACGTCCTCGGTGTACGCGACGGCGCCCGGCACGTCGGGAAGCACCGACCCGGCCTTGCGGGCGATCGCGGCCTGGCCCTCCTTGGTGATCATGAAGTCCGCCAGGACCTGGGCGGCGTTCGGATGCGGCCCCGACTTCTGGAGCGCGCCCTGGAAGCGAGCGCCCCACGCCGGGTTCGCGACGCCCCACTCGACCGGAGCGCCGGCCTCCTTCTCGTCGACCTGCGGCTGAACGAACGTCGCCGCGGAGATCTCGCCCGACGACAGCGCCTCGGCCATCGGAAGCGCGCTGGGATACAGACGCGGCTTCTGCGCTGACAGCTTCTGCAGGTAGTCGGCGCCGTAGGTCTCCTCGAGATACTGGTAGAAGTCGACGAAGGTCGCGCCCTTGATCGGCGGAATGCCGATCTTGCCGTCGGACAGCGCCGGATCGATGAGACCCGCGTAGTCCGTCAGCTTGCCCTTGAAGCGCTCGGTGTTCCACGCGTACGTCAACACGGCCGCCGTCACGACAAAGGCGTTGTTGGCGAGGACGTTCTCGGCCTTGTTGTACGCCGGATCGTCGAACGCCGGGCCGCGCGGAGCGACGAAGTTCCCCTTATTGGCCTCGAGCCAGTTGCGGTCGGTGCTGACGAAGAGGTCCGCGATGCCCTTGCCGGTCCGGGCCTCGGCCTCCACCTTCGGCGCGAGAGCCGTCTCCACGCCGCGCACCACCTCGACCTTGATCTTCGGGTACTTCTCCTGGAACTTGGCGGCAAGCTCGTTGAGCTGATCCGTGCCCTGACCGGAGTAGATCGTGACCTTGCCCTCCTTCTCGGCCGCGGCGACGACGTCCTCCCACGAGCCAGTCGCGGCGGTCGGGTTGCTCTCCGTCTCCGAACCACCGCAGGCCGCGGAAACGAGCGCGAGGCCCAGCGCCGCGGCGGTCGCGGCCGTCCGGAGACTCCAGCGCCGAGAAGCGCCTCGACGTCCGTGGGCGGGCTCTCGGGTCCCGGCACTCTCGACATTCGCGTCCGGCGACAGGCTTCGCATCATTTCTCCTCCTCAGGAATGCGCGTTTGCGCGTCTCTCTTGCTTCTTCTCAGAACTGTAGCTCTGAACTGAAGTCATGTCAAGTCCGTTCAGTCGCGAGGCCGTGCTGCCCGCGCGTTACGCCCGTCGGCTATCGCGGCACCGCGCGGACCTCCGGCGAGATCAGGTGATCTGAGTTCAGTTAGAGCCGACCGAAGTGGCCTGGGAGTCGGCCGCGGTCACCGCCACCGGCGTGACCGGCCCAGGCCGCCACTCGCGCCGATAGACCTCGGCGCTCGGACCCCACGTACGCAGATCGAGATAGAACCGCCCGGCCGGAGCCGGCAGCCAATTGGCCGCGTTGGCCGGGCGCTCGTGTCCGATCACCACCGTCAACGACCCGTCGGCGTCGTACTCCAGCGCCGGGGTCGTCGCCGCGATGGCGTAGCGGTCGATCTCGTTGGGGTACAGAAACCCAGTCGCGGTCGGATAGAGCGTGAGCGACCAGTGCCCGTCCACCGGCGGCGGCGGGTCGAGCCGGACGACATAGCTCGTGGTCGACGCGTCGAGCGGCTCGCCCGACGGAGTGGCGTGGACGGCGTAGAACACCTTCTCTTCGCTCAGGTTGCCGCCGGTTCCGATCAGGTTCCTGATCGCGCGGCGCAGGTAGTTGAACCCGTCCTCGCCGCCCGAACCGCTGATCCAGCCGGTGTCGCCGACGGCGCCGGCGTACTGCGAGCGCGCGCCTTCGAGCAGTTGCATCGCGTCCGCGAACCCCGCCTCGAGGCCGCGTCGCGTCGCACTGTCCAACGCGTCGACGCGCAGCGGCTGCGGACCTCCGAGTCCGATGCTTCGAAAGCGGTAGACGTAGGCATCCTCGTGGACCGGATGGCCGTTCAGACGCAGCGAGGAGTCGAGCACCGCGAAGAAGCTCCGCCAGTCGGTCTCGGCGGCCTCGGGCGACACGATGACGAAGTCGCTCTGACTGACGTGCCCCGCCGGCGTGATCTCGACGGCGTCCTGGAGACCACGAACCGCTTCGACGTCCCCGGCCGACGGGCGCACGAGGATCCGCATCAGGATCCACATGTAGGGGCTCGCGACGCGGAAGCGGGTCATGCCCGCGGGCACGTCCCCCTCCCACCCCGGCGGCGTCACGAGGAAGTCGCCGCCCTTCTCGCCCACGGTCCTCGAACTGAGGTTGGTTGAATTCGAGAAGGCGTCGAGGAAGTGAAGCGTGTAATAGCGGTCCCGGATCTGAGGCACTCGAACCCGGACGGGGCCCTCCGAGAGGTCCAGCCAGGCGTTGGAGTACAGCGTGTCGACGTTCGGGGTCTTGAAGACGCGGAACTCCGGCGTCGCGACATCGCGCTGGTGGTACCAGCGGTTGAACCCGGTATAGCTCGGGCTCGATTCGTCTACGGCCTGGCCGACCATCTGCGCGTACTGGTAGACGCTCGGGAGGCCGTAGATGGTGGCCTCCGCGGCGAGCGCACGCACGTAGCGCTCCCGGTGTTCGGCGTTCGCCGGCAGGACGTCGGGTCGCGGCTCGACCTGAAGCTGGTCGACGTCTGCGAACTCGTAGCCGCGTGCGATCTGGACCTCGTTCCTCAGCATCGTGACGACTCTAGACAATTTTGAGCTAAAGTCAATTCAGGACAATGGGAGTAGAGAGGAGATCGCCTTGAAGGCGTACCGGATGACTTCCCCCGAGCAGCGCCGCGGTCGTGGACGTCGAACCGCCGCGCCCCGGACCTCACGACGCGCTCCTGCGCGTGCGCGCCGCGGGCGTCTGCCACACCGATGTCAACCTGCTGCGGTCGCCGGATGCCGGCGGTGTGAGCCTGCCCGTCACGCTCGGCCATGAGATCGTCGGCGACGTCGTCGCGTTCGGCTCATCAGTCAGTGACATGGCCATCGGCGCGACCGTGGCCGTCTACGAGTTGATCGGCTGCGGCCGCTGCCCGGCGTGCGAGCGGGGGGCGGACAACGTCTGCCGAGTCCTCGCCCCGAAGGCGCCGGGCGTCAGCTTCGACGGCGGCATGGCGGAATACGTCGTCGTGCCGGCTCGCAACCTGGTCGACATCGGTTCCCTCGACCCGGTCGACGCCGCGCCGCTGACGGACGCGGGCATGACGGCCTTCCACGCCGTCGAGCGCGGCCGCGCCTGGCTGATGCCGGGTGCCACGGCGGTCGTGATCGGCATCGGCGGGCTCGGTCACATGGCGCTCCAGTTCCTCGCGGCGACCTCCGAGGCGACGGTCACGGCCGTGGACGTCGACCGCTCGCGTCTCGATCTGGCCACGGACCTCGGCGCCGCCGCCGGAGTGATGGCGGGCGACTCCGCCGCGCGCGAGGTCATCGCCGGAAATGGCGGGCGCAAGGTCGACGTCGTGTTCGACTTCGTCGGCTCTCAGCAGAGCCTTGACCTCGCCGCCGCGATCACGGGTCGCGGAGGGGCGATCATCGTCACCGGGTCCGGCGGGGGACGCCTGTGTCTCACCGCCGCGATCGGCACGGGTGCGCTTCCGGACCGCGAGGTGACCATGATCCACACCTTCGGAGGTACGCGAGCCGATCTCGCGGCGGCCCTCAGGCTGGCGGAGACCGGCCGCGTCCATGCGCGGGTGCAGACCTTCGCCCTCGAGGACGCGGGCCGCGCGATCGACGAACTCGCAGCCGGGCGCGTGCTGGGACGCGCCGTCCTCGTGCCCTGAGCCGCCGGCTCAGTGAGAATCGGATCGGGTCACCGGCTCGATCGCGGGCGGCCTCCACGTGCCGTCGAGGACCTGTGGAGCCGGGATGTAGAGCCGCAGCATGAGGTAGAAGCGCCCCGCGGGCGCGGGGAGCCAGTTGGACGGGCCCGACGGCGGTTGCCGTGTTCTGGATGAAGATGTCCTGCGAGCCGTCGCGGTTGGTGATCAAGCCGGGCGTCCGGTCCCCGATCGCGTACCGATCGATCGGGTTGGCCACCAGGCGACCGGCGTCGTCGTAGATGGTGATCGACCAGAACGCCCCGACGGGCGGCAGTTGGCCCGGGGCGAAGTGGATGCGATACGCGTTCGCTCCGTCGAGCGCGGCGCCGTCGCTGTCCACGCGACCCAGTGGATAGAGCGCTTCTTCGGGAACGGTCACGTTGCGCTGATCCAGGACCACGCCGGCGCGCAGGAGCCAGTCCGTGCCGAAGCGCGGACCCTGGTAATTGATCGTCCAGCCATTGACGTTGACGCCCAGGTTGAGCGACTTGGCGCGGACGATCGTTGCTGCGTCGCGGAGGCCGCGGGCGAGCTCGACCGTGGCGTCGGCGCTCAACGCGGCCCGGGTCGAAGCCGCTTCGGGTCGTGAGTCCGATCTGAGCCAGCGACCGGACCAGCTCGGCCTCGCTCGTCCGCGTCGTATCGAAGTCCCGCAGGACGTTCCCGAGTTGCTCGAGGAACGACAGTGCCGGATCGATCCCGCGGTTCGCATCGAGCAGCGGTCGCTGCGCCGGAGGGTCGCTCGGCGCCACCGTATCCCGGGCCGGGCGAAGCTGGATCCGCCGCTGGAGCGCGTGCACCGTGTCGAAGTCCCCGGGAGCGCTCGGGTCCACCAGGATGCGGCCGGCGACCAGGAAGTAGCGACTGGAGCTGCGCACCCCGAGCATGCCCTTGGGCGCGGTGCCCTCGTAGCCGGGGCCGTGGATGAACAGCGGCGGCAGCTGTGAGCCGTGAGTGCGCTGGCCGAACGAAGCCTCCGCCGAGGTGTCGGCCTGTGCCATCTGGAACGTGTAGTACCGGCCGCCGAAATCGGGCGTCTCGAGCACGAACGGCGTGTCCGCGAGATCGAGCCACGCCAAGGCATAGAGCGTGTCGACGTTGACGCCGAGGCCCAGGGTCCTTGGATCCGAGAGCTGCTCCTGGAGACCAAGGTGATTCAGCGCGGCGCCCGGGCTCGTGGGTGGGCGGCGGACAAACGGATCAGAGGGATTGGTGAGCGCCTGGCGCAAGCCGGCGCTCGAAACCAGGGGGTATCCCCACACATAGGCGCGCACCGCCAGCGTGTACGGATCCTCGGCGCGGCCGGCGAAGATCTCCTCGGTCGTCGTCGCATGCACAGAAACCAAACTCAATTCAGTTTAGTGTAATCTCGCATGGATGTACATTCGCGCGGAGGGGGATTGGAGCGTCAAGCACGTCTCCAGCGGGCGCGGTCTCTCGGGCGCCAACGGATGCCGGTTCGGGCCCGACGGAGCCCTGTACAACGCATCCGCGTTCGGCAGTGAGCTGGCGCGGGTCGACATCGACACCGGCGAGCTGACGATCGTGTCGCCGCGCGGAGACGGCATCGTCTCGCCGGACGACCTGGCCTTCGACAGCGCGGGCATCCTCTACGTGTCGGAGTGCATGGATGCGCGGGTGACCGCGTTCCAGGATGGCGAGACGTGGGTGGTCGAGGACGACATCCCGGGCGTGAACGGCATCGCCATCTGGGAGGACCGCATCTTCGTCGATCAGTTCTTTCCCGGGGGCGGCCTGTTCGAAATCTTCCGGGACGACCGGCCCCGGATCCGGCTCGCCGCTGACCTGCAAGGACCGAATGGCTGCTGCGTCGGCCCCGACGGCTCCATCTACTTCGCGCTGGTGTTCCCCGGCGAGATTCGCCGCATTCCGGTCGACGGCGGCGCGGTCGAGCTCGTCGCGGAGCATCTCGCCGCGCCGAGCTCTTGCCGCGTGGGCCCCGACCACGCGATCTACTTCAGCCAGGGCGGGTCCGGGCAGATCACCAGAGTCGATCCCGCGACGGGCGAGCTGCAGACGATCTACGAAGGCCGGCCGGGCATCGACAACTTCGACATCAACGCCGACGGCCGCATCTGCATCTCCTATTACCTGGACGGAGCGATCTACGAGGTCGTGAGCCGGACCGAGGCCCGCGAGCTCGTCGCGCCCGCGCTCCTGGCGCCGTACGGAATCGCCGTCGCCGACGGAGCGGTGCAGGTCGCGGACGGCTTCAGCGCCGCACGCCTGACGTTCGATGGGCGCCTCGAGCGAGCGGGGAAGATCACCGACGTCGGCTTTCCCGGCTACATCCGCGGTCTGGCCGCCGCGGACCGCGGCGTCTACGTCACGAACTCCGCGGGCACGGTAGGAAGGTGGAGCACCGACGGATGGACCGAGGGGGAGGTCTGGGTCGACGGACTTGGCGAGGTCATGGGGCTCGCGGCGTTGTCCGGATCGCCCTCGGTGGCCGTCGCCGTGGCTGACCGCGGACACGTCGTCTCGGTGTCGCCCGGCGGCAAGGTCGAGACGATCGCCGAGGGATTCGAGCGACCGGTGGGCGTCGCAGCCGGGTCCTCCGGCGAGCTCTTCGTGACCGATGAGGCGCGCGGAACGCTCGAGCGCCTCGAGCGCGGCCGGCGGACCGTGATCGCCGAGGGCCTGAACCATCCGCAGGATCTCGTCGTGCGCGACGGCCGGATCCTCCTCGTCGAGGCCGGCGCGGGACGAGTCGTCAGCGTCGATCCCGAGGGCGGCGAAGTCGACTGCATCGCATCCGGCATGCCCGTCGGCGACGGCGCCGGCGGAGTCCGGAGCACGCTTGAACGGGCTGCCGAACGCGATCCCCGGACCGATGCCGCCGTTCGCCGGCATCGACGTGGACGAGAATGGCGTCGTGTACGTCGCCGGTGATGCGCAAGGCGTCGTCGTCGTCCTCGAGCACGAGGCTCCGGGCCGCTGACGGCGTCCGGCCCGGCCTGGCGGAAGATCGCCGAGCTCGCTCGGATCGGCCCGGGTACGCGCGTGCTCGACGTCGGGTGCGGCACGGGCGCCTTCTGCGCCTTCGCGGCTTCCCGAGGCGCCCTCGTGGCCGGCGCGGACGCCGCGGCCGACCGCATCGCGTCAGCACGCGAGCGCGTACCGAACGGCGACTTCGAGGTCGCGCTCATGGAGCAGCTCCCGTGGACGGACGGCGCCTTCGACGTGGTGACCGGCTTCAACTCGTTTCAGTACGCGCTTCGACGTGCCGGCCGCGCTCGCCGAGGCGGCGCGGGTCAGCCGCGGCGTGCTCGCGGTCTGCAAGTACGGCAACCCGCGCGAGAACGAGTTCTTCGCCTTCCTGGCGGCGCTGGCGCCGGCGCGCTTCAGCCTCGAGCGGCTGCCGGAGCGCGACGACGTCGACCGCGCGCTCGAGCGCCACGACGTGCGTGCGAGCGGCGTCATCGCTAGCGCGATGAGCTTCGACGACGACGCCGCGCTCGCCGCGGCGGTCGCGCTGCCCGGGGCCATCGAGGCGGCCGCGCCCTACCGGCGGCCCGACGGAAGCTACCGCTTCGCGCAGCCGCTGAAGTACCGGATCGTGGCGGTCTAGCGGATGGCCATGCCGCCGTCCACGCTCAGCACGTGGCCGGTGACGAAGCTCGAGCCGCCACCGAGCAGGTAGAGCACGGCGCCGTCGAGCTCACCCGCGCGCCCGCCGCGGCCCAGCGGCGTGCGGTCGAGCAGGAAGTCCGGAAAGCGCTCGGGGTCCGCGCCCAGCTCGGCGGTCATCTCGGACACGAAGAAGCCCGGCGCGACGGCGTTGACGCGGATCCCGTAGCGGCCCCACTGCGAGGCGAGCTCGCGCGTGAGCCCGATGATCCCGGCCTTCGAGGCGACGTACGCGGCATCGGGGATCTCGCCGATCGAGCGCAGGCCCATGACCGACGCGATGTTGACGATCGCGCGCCCGTGTCGCCGTTCGGTCCTTCATGCGCTCGGCGACGAGGCACGAGAGCCCGAACGGCGCCGTGAGGTTCAGGTCGATCACGCGCGCGAACTCCTCAGTCGGCGTGCGCAGCGCCGGGGCGGTCGCGCCGGCGCCGGCGTTGTTGACGAGCCCGTCGATGCGGCCGTGACGCTCGACCACGGTGTCGACCAGGCGGCGGCGGTCGTCCTCGTCGGTGACGTCGCAGGTCACGACGTCCGCGCTCGGGATCTCCTCGCGCAGCGCGGCCAGGCGGTCGGCGCGGCGCGCGGCCATCACCGGCACGGCCCCGGCCTCGGCGAGCGCGCGCGCCAGCTGCTCGCCGAGGCCGGAACTGGCCCCGGTCACGATCACTACACGGTCTTGCAGTTCGGCGCTCATCGATCCTGCTCCTAATTTGAAGTCACTTCAGTTTACGCGCGCCGAGCGCAGAGTTCAAGTGACCGACCGCCGGATCCGCTGGTAACGTGGGGATGAAGTCACCTAGGTACGAAACGAGACTTCCCTTGGCCGCCACGTCACCGCGCCGCCGTAGCCCACGCTCCTCGCGCAGTAAACGCGAGGACATCATCAACGTCGCGATCGAGTACTTCGGCCAGCACGGCTACGAGTACACGAAGTGGGCGGACATCGCGAAGGCGGTCGGGATCGGCTCCACGGCGCTGTACCACTACTTCGAGTCCAAGCTCCACTGCCTGTACGAGATCCAGGCGCTCGCCGTCCAGGCCGACCGCGAGAAGTTCGAGCGCGTGATCGCCGAACACGAGGACTTCGCCGAGGCGCTGAAGGCGGTCCTCGATTCCGCCTTCGAACTGACCGACCACGAGGTCCTGCGCAACCGCCTGCTCGTTGCCGAGCAGGCGCTTGCCGGCCTGCATCGCACGTCGGCGCGCGAGGAGGAGTCGCGCCAGCTCGCCCGCTCGCAGATGCGCGACCTCGAGTTCGCCTGGGCCACCTTCCTCACGCGCGGCATGGAACAGGGAGCCATCCCGCAGGCCGACCCGCGCCTGCTCGCGCGCGCCATCCTCGGCCTCTACAACAGCGTCTGGCACTGGTACCGGCCGCGCGGCAGCCTCTCGCTCGAGGAGGTGCGCGAGTTCTTCGTCGCCCGCTGCCTCGCCGTCGCCGGGCTGCCGCAGGCGGCGCCGGCGAAGCCGAAGGCCGTCGGAAAGCGCAAGGCGGCCAAGCCCAAGCGCAAGGCGGCCTAGAAGCTCGAAGAGCACCGCGGTCGAGCGGCCGACGACGTAGCGATCGACCAGGCCCGCGTCGTCCACGCGCGCCGCGGCGACGAACGTCGCCAGCGGCGCGCCGTCGACGCGCGTCTCTCCGAGCGCGAGCTCGACGCGCCGGCAGGCGGACTCGCTGAGCACGTGGTGCGTCCACGGCGGCGAGTCGCGCTGGGCGAGGTAGGCGTCGAACGCCGCGCGCCCGCCCGCGAAGTCCTGCGCGGTGCCCGGTCCATTGGAGAACACGATCGAGAAGCGCAGGTCGTCGGCGAGCAGCTCGCGGCAGCGCTCGGGCTCCGGCCCGTCGATGAGCGCGAACATCCGCCCCAAGACCGAGCTCATGCCGTGACGCGCGCGAGGACGAGCTCGACGACCTCGCGCTTGACGACCTTCAGCGAAGGCGTGCGCGGGAACTGCTCGAAGACCTCGACGGACTCCGGCCAGGTGTACTTGGCCACGCCCTCGGCGTCGAGGAACTCTTGGAGCTCGGCGAGCGTGGGAGCCGTGCACCCGTCGCGCGCGATGATCGCCGCGCAGGCGCGCTCGCCCAGGCGATCGTCGGGGATCGGCACGATCGCCACTTCGCGCACCGCGGGATGGCGCAGGATCACGGGCTCGATCTCGGCCGGCACGATCGTGACGCCGCCGCGGCGGATGATGTCCTTGCTGCGGCCGACGTAGATGAAGTGGCCGTCCTCGTCCAGCATCCCGAGGTCGCCGGTCGCGTAGCCGCCCCACGGAGTCAACGACGCGCGCGTGAGCTCTTCGTTGTGGAAGAACCCGAGGAAGCGGCTCGGGCCGTTGACGATCACGGCGCCGACCTGGCCCGCGGGCAGCGGCTGCCCGTCCTCGCCGACGATGCGGATCTCCGTGCCGTCGTACGGGCGCCCCTCGGTGCGCATGATCTTGGCCGGCGGATCGTCGGGCGCGTGCGCGGCGTGGCCGGGGACCTCGGAGAGCCCGTAGTCGCCGAGCGGCGGGGTGCCGAAGGCCTTGTGCATGGCGAGCCGGCGCTCGGGCGTCAGGCCGGGACCGGCGAGGACGCGCATCGAGCTCAGGTCGCGGTCGGTCGCCTCGGCGGCGAGCGTCATGTCGGTCGCATGCGTCGGCATCGCCAGCACGTAGGTGCAGCGGTGCGCCTCGATCAGCCGCAGCGCCTCCTGCGGATCCCAGCGGTTGAGCAGGACGCCGGTCGCGCCCTGGAGCAGCACGGGCAGGTAGCCGAACACGAGCCCGCCGACGAACCCGAACTCAACGACGGTGAGGTAGATGTCCTCGCCGGTCAGGCCCCAGCGCGAGCAGACGCCCTCGGTCGCGTAGCGCAGCGTGTTGGACGAGTGCGCGACGCCCTTGGGCGCCGACGTCGTGCCCGAGGAGTGCAGCACCAGGGCGACCGCGTCCGCGTGGCGCGCCGTGCGCGCCTCGCTGCGCGCCTCGACGGGATCGTCGGGGCGGACGATCAGCAGCGGCAGCCGGTCGCCCGCGACCTCGCGGCACTTGGCGATCTCCTTCTCGCCGCCGAAGCTGACGATGGCCTTGGCGTCCGTCTGCTCGACGAGCGCCGTCATCTGCGTCTGGTTGAACATGGGCGGCAGCGGCGCGAGGACGACGCCACGATGGAGGCAGCCGAGCATCGCGACGGCGGCCTCGATCGAGTGGCGGCCGAGCAGGATGACGACATCGCCGTGCGCGACCCCGAGGTCGGCGAGGCGCCCGGAGAGGGAGATCGCGGCGCGGCGGAGTTCGGCGTAGGTCACGCGCCGGTCCTCGAGCACGAGCGCCACGCGGTCGGCGTGTGCGCGTGCCCGCGCGTCGAAATCACCCCAGAGGTCGCCCTCGCGCCAATAGCCGTCGGCGTAGTAGCGCTCCGCCTCCGGCTGGAAGGCCAGCGTCGTATTGGTCACTGCCGTCTCCTCATCACCAAACAATCTTTGAAGTCAGTTCAATTTAGCCAATCGCGTTCGGCAATGCAAGAAACGCCATCTATCGCATCTCTACTGATACGATCTCAGTTCGATGAAACTTCGTGCAACGGATGACGAGCGTGCGCTCCAGGAGGAGGTTCGCAGCTTCCTCGCCCACGCCCCGCGCGTAGGCGCGGAGCTGCCGCGCGCCCTGGACGACAGGATGGCGGTGCTGCGTGAGTGGCAGGCCTCCTGCTACGAGGCCGGCTTCGTCGGCCGCGCCTGGCCGAGCGAGTTCGGCGGCGGCGGGCGACCGCCCGTGGAGCAGATCGTCGTCGATCAGGAGCTCGCCGCGGCCGGGGCGCCCGAGTTCATCAACGTCGTCGGGCTCGACGTGCTCGGGCCCTCGCTGCTGCGCTTCGGCAGCGACGAGCAGCGGCGGCGCCACATTCCCTCGATCCTCTCCGCCGAGGAGATCTGGTGCCAGGGGTTCAGCGAGCCCGAGGCGGGTTCCGACCTCGCCTCCCTGCGCACGCGCGCGGTCGAGCACGACGACCACTTCGTGATCTCCGGCCAGAAGACGTGGGTCTCGTGGGGACAGTACGCGCGCTGGTGCGGTGTGCTCGCCCGAACCGAGGAGACCGGCCCCAAGCACCGCGGCATCTCGATGCTGCTGGTCGACATGCGCTCGCCCGGCGTCGACGTGCGCCCGATGACCCAGATCACCGGCCACGCCGAGTTCTGCGAGCTCTTTCTCGACAACGTCGTCGTGCCCAAGGAGAACCTCCTGAGCGCGCGCGGGGACGGCTGGAAGATCGCGATGCACACGCTGGGCCATGAGCGCGGCACGGCCGCGCTGCCGCGCCAGGTCAAGCTCCGGACGTGGCTCGACCGCGCGGTGCGCGACGCCGGCGAGCGCGAGCTGCTCAGCGACCCGCTCGTCCAGGTCCAGCTCGCGCAGGCGCTGATCGGCATCGAAGTGCTGCGTCACCACGCGTACCGCACGGTCGGCGAGTTCCTCAGCGGCGGCGCGGTGGGCCCCGACAGCTCGAGCGTGAAGCTGCTGATGGCCGAGGCCGAGCAGCGCCTCGCCGCGAGCGCCTTCGAGCTCTTCGGGCCCGAGGACGAGTTCTGGACCGAGACCTACCTGTACTCGCGCGCCGCCAGCGTCTATGGCGGCACCGCCCAGATCCAGCGCAACATCATCGCCGACCGCATCCTCGCGCTGCCCCAGGAGTGAGCCATGGACCTCGAACTGACCGATGAGCAGACCTGGCTCGACGAGTCGCTGAACACGCTCCTCGAGCGCGAGTGGACCGGCGCCGAGTCCGCGCACACGGCCACCCCCGCCCAGCGCGACCGACTGTGGCGCGCGCTGGTGGACTTCGGCGTCGTCGGCGGCGAGGGGATCGGTGCGGTCGAGCTCTGCCTCGCGGCCCGTGCGTTCGGCGCCCACCTGGCGTCCACCCCGTTCCTGGGCAGCGCCGCGCTGCGGTACGCATCCGGCCACGGGGGCGACGAGCGCGTCGCGATCGCGCTGCTCGAGCCCGGCGGTGGCTGGTCCACCGAGCATGCGCGGACGTCGGCCCGCCCGGTCGACGGTCAGAAGCTGGCCGTCGAGCACGCGGCCGAGGTCGACCGCTTCGGGGTCGTGACGACCCTGCACGGTGCGCCCGCGCTGGCGGTCGTGGCCGCTGACGCACCGGGCGTGACGATCACGCCGGAGGCCTCGCTCGACGTCGGCCTGCCGCTGTTCGCCGTGGCGTTCGACGGCGCCGAGGCCGACGCGGTGATCGAGGGCGACGCGCCCGCGCGGCTCGCCGCGATCGGAGCGGTGCTCGCCGCCGCCGAGTCGGTCGGCGCGGCCGGCCGGATGCTCGAGGACGCGCGCGCCTACGCCGCCGAGCGGCGCCAGTTCGGGCGCACGATCGGCGCCAATCAGGCGCTGCGCCATATCCTCGCCGACATGTACGTGCGCCGGGCGAGCGCGTGGTCGACGGTGCTCTACGCCGCCGCGGCGCTGGACGACGAGCTGCCCGACGCGCAGCGCACCGCGGCGGTGGCCAAGGCCTACGTGGCGCGCGCCGCGCGCGAGGTCGCGCACGGCGCGCTGCAGGTGTTCGGCGGCATCGCGTTCACCGAGGAGCACCAGGCGCATCGCTTCCTGCGCCGCATCGTCGCGCGCGAGCGGCAGTTCGGAGACGCCGCCTACCACGAGCGCGAGCTCGGGCGCGCGCTCGCCGCGAGCCTCCTGGAACGGCAGCCGGCATGACCGAGACCGGCTTCAACGACCCGACGGCCCAGCGGCTCGAGCGCATCACCACGGGCGCCGACCCCGAGATCGTCGGACCGCTGCTCGCCGACGTGCTGCACGACCCGCGCTGGCTGGACTGCGACGTCGCGCTGATCTCCGGCGGCAAGTCGAACCTGACCTACCGCGTCGCCTGCGACGCCGGCGAGCTCATCCTGCGCCGGCCACCGCTCGGAAACATCCTTCCCACCGCGCACGACATGGGCCGCGAGTACCGCGTACTCACCGCGCTCGACGGCACCGCCGTCCCGGTGCCGCGCACGTTGTACCTGGGCGACGAGCTCGGCGCGCCGTTCTACGTGATGGAGCGCGTGCTCGGGCACATCTGCCGCAACGCGCTGCCCGACGGCTACGCCGACACGCCGCCGCAGCGGCACGCGATCGGCGAAGCGCTCGTCGACGTGCTCGCCGCGCTGCACACCGTGGACCCGGCGGCGGTCGGGCTGGCCGAGTTCGGCCGACCGGCGGGCTACATGGCGCGCCAGCTGCGGCGCTGGTCGCAGCAGTCGGAGGCGTCGCGCGTCGAGGACGTGCCCGCGCTGGACGCGTTGCGTGACGAGCTGGTCCGCACGCTCCCGCCCGAGCGCGTCCACGCGATCGTGCACGGCGACTTCCGGCTCGACAACACCGTCCTGCACGCCACCCGTCCCGGCCGCATCGTCGCCGTCCTGGACTGGGAGATGAGCACACTCGGCGATCCACTGACCGACCTCGGGGCGCTGCTCGCGTTCTGGAGCGAGGCGGGCGACGACGAGGTCCTGACCGCGGCGCGGATCGTCGCACCGGTGACCGCGGCGGAGGGCTTCCCCTCGCGCGCCGAGGTGATCGAGCGCTACGCACGGGCGACCGGCTTCGACGTCTCCGATGCCGCCTGGTACCAGGCCTTCGCGTTCTTCAAGCTCGCCGTCGTCTGCCAGGGCATCGCCGCCCGCGCGGCCGGCGGCGCGATGGTCGGCTCGGGCTTCGATGACGCCCAGCGGCTCGTCGCTCCGCTCGTCGATGCCGGCCGGCATCTCCTTTAAACGCGAAAACGGCCGGCGCGTCCGAAGACGCGCCGGCCGCCGTGCGTCGGCCTAGCCGTGCTTCCAGACCGGATCGCGCTTCTCGAGGAAGGCCTGCACGCCCTCCTTGGCGTCCTGCGACTGGTGGGCGACGTTGCAGGTCATGCTCTCGAGTGCGAGCAGCGTCTCGGTGTCGCCGTCCAGGCCGCGGTTGGCGGCGAGCTTGGTGATGCGCATCGTGAACGCGCTCTTGTCGATCAGCGGCGCGATGAACTTGGCCACCGCCTCGTCGAGCTCCTCCGCCGGTGCGGAGACGTTGGCCAGCCCCCACTCCTCGCACTCCTTGCCGGAGAGCAGCTTGCCCGTGAGCAGCAGCTCCTTCGTCTTGCGCAGGCCGATGTAGCGCGGAAGGCGGTAGATCGGGCCGGCGCCGCCGAACAGCGCACGGCGGATGTGGAAGTCGCCGATCCGGGCGTTGTCCTCGACGACGGCAAAGTCGCACGAGATGAACAGCTCGAAGCCGCCGGCCACCGCGAACCCCTCGACGACGGCGATCGTCGGGCTTGGAGAGGTTGAACGCGCGGTCGAACGTCCGGGCCGAGATCTGGGCGATCTTGACGGACTGGTTGGTGGTGCCGAGGAACTGGGAGTCGAGCATGTTCAGATCGGCGCCGGCGCAGAACGTGTTCCCACGCCCGCGGATGACCACGGCGCGCACATCATCGTCCTGGTCGGCGCGCTCCAGGTACTCGCCGAGCCCCATCAGGAGGTCCCAGTTGACGCAGTTCTTGACCTCTGGCCGGTTGAACCAGATCGTGGCCACTGGCCCGTCCACCTCGTACTGGATGACCTCTGTCGCAGCCTGCTGTGCGGACATTCCCCTTCTCCATCACTCGTTTCCCGAACTGACTTCAAATCATACAGCTCGTTGGCGAGAAGGCAAGGGGGCCGTCATAGACATTGGACGTAGTGCGTGAGGGTTGTCATACTTGAACTCGAATCAGGATGACGCACCCACCGCTCCGCATCCCACTGCCCCTGCCCCACATCGGCTCGGTCAACGCCTGGCTACTGCCGGGCGAGCCGCTCACGCTGATCGACACGGGCCCGTGCGACGACGCAGCGCTGAGCGCGCTCGAGGCCGGCCTG
>CAVYUU010000015.1:0-71614 GCA_963771745.1 uncultured Alphaproteobacteria bacterium
GGCCCTCTACAGCCCCGCCACCTTCGGCATGACCTCGCGGGCGAACAGCCGAAGCGAGCGCTCGGCGCTCTCGACCGCCATGTTGCCGGGCGTGAAGTGCAGCGACACGCTGTCGATACCGCCAACCTTGTCGTTGTAGGCGCGGATCATCTCCACAATATCGCCCGGCGTGCCGATGAAGGCCGAGCCGTCGCGCACCTGCCGCTCCGCGGTGTCGCTGCTGACATGGGCGATCAGCTTGTCATAGCCCGGATAGTCCTTGGTGCTGGCGCTGCCGGAGACCCATTCCTTGGCGGACTCGGCCAATCCCTTCAAATGCCGGTTGGCGGCGGGCAGGCCGGTCGCCAGCGCCTCGTCGCGCGTCGGCATGCAGCACATGAAGAACGTGTTCATCACATGGCCGTTGCCGGGATGGCCGGCCGCGCGCCAGGCGTCGCGGTAACGTGCCGATCAATTCGCGCATGTTGGTCGGCTCGAGCGGGATCGCCATCACCTTGCAGCCCTGCGTACCGGCGAACGCAAAAGTCTCCGGCGTGTTGGTGGCGGCGATCCAGAACGGCGGATGCGGCCGCTGCGTCGGCCGCGGCAACGACGTGACGTTCTTGAAGCTGTTGAACTCGCCGCCGGCGGAGACGTTCTCCTCCTTCAGCAGCAGCGTGACCTGGCTGAGCCCCTCGGTGAAGCGGCGGCGGCTCTCGTCGAGGCTCACACCAAACTGCGCAAACTCATGCGGCAGGAAGGCGCGCGCAAAACCGACCTCCAGCCGCCCCGCGCTGATGCCGTCGAGCATGCCGATCTCGCCGGCGAGCTTGAGCGGCCGGTTGAACGCCGGCAGCACCGCGCCGGTGATCAGCCGGGTGTTCTTGGTCCGCATCGCGGCGGCGGTGAGGAACAGCAGCGGGTTCGGGCTGTAGCCGCCGTACGGCTTGAAGTAGTGCTCGACCTGCCGGATGTGGGTGTAACCCAGCTCGTCGGTCAGGCCGCACAGGTGCATGGCCTCGCGGAAGTAACGCTCGGCCGGCTTCTCGTCCGGGCCGACGCAGGGAAAGAAGTTGAGGCCGAACTGCACGCGCGTTACTCCAGTGCGACTTGGCTCCGGTGCTCAGTGCTTCAAGGCCGGGTGGGTGACGGCCCGGCGGCCGAACAGCATAATCGTCACCACCGGAATGATGAAGCCGAGCGCCACCACCCAGATCAGCAGCCGGCCAAGCTCTGCATACTGGCCGCGCGCCAGCACGAAAACGTCGTTGAGGTATTTGGTCTCGAGCTGCGAGGCCACCATGCGCGAGATTCATCAGCGATGCCATCAGCGCGAACCAGGTGGCGCGATGGCCGGGCGGCGCATAATAGGCGATCAGGGTTAAGAGCGGGATCATGCTGAGCTGCACGAACGGCGACGCCGCCGCGGCATCGACCAGCGCGATGCCGCGCGCGCCGAAGCCGAACGTCGCCTCGGTCCAGACATGCAGGCCGTAGACCAGGCCGATGTTGGGCAGCGCCAGAAGGGTGCTGAGCACGACGATCCAGAACAGCGTTTTGGTGACGGAATATTCCGTCAGTTGCCGGCTGAACAGCCACATCACGATGATCGATAGCACCGCGCCGGTCTGCCGCAGCACGCCGTAGAACGCGGCGTCGAAGTTGAGCTCGTCCAAGGTCCACCAGAAGAAGCCATCGCCGACCAGGGGCGTGGCGCGAAACGCGAACACGATGATGGTCGTGAACAGGATGCCCATGCGGGTTCTGTGGTCGAGCTCCTGGGTGACCAGCACCAGCATGGCGCAGACCACGGCCATCGAGATCACGAAGATGATCTCCTGGGCGAACGGCACACTGCCGATGCCGAGCACGATCACCACGCCGCCGTAGACGAGGCCGCCGCCGAGGATGCGCCAATCGATCGGCCGGCGTTCGACGGTTTCGTGGCCGCGCAGGAATACGCCGATCACCGAGATCGCCGGAATGATCAGGCCGAGCAGGAACACGGTGTGGCGCGGCATCACGTTGGCGAGTAAGCCCGACAGGCCGGCGACCGCGAGGATACCGCACGACACCGCGAGGCGCCCCAGCACCTGCACCATGCCGAGCTCGATCCGCACCACATTGTCGGGCCGCGCATGGCCGGCGGCGTCGACGCGCGGCACCACCTCGGTCGACATGGCGTCCGCCACCACGTCCTGCATCACGGTGCCGATCACCAGCAGCATGGCGCCGAGCAGGTAGAGCTGGTTGGCGCGGGCGAAGGTGAGCCAGCCGCCGGCGGCGCCGGCGAGAATCAGCAGGCCGAGCGCCATCAGCGCCGCGCCGATGATGATGTAGGACTTCCGCTGCGAGCCGAAGATCGGCACGCGTGTCGACCAGCTCGCCGAACACCATCTTCACGGTCCACGGCAAGGTCAGCCATACCGCGACGCCGGCAAGCTGCGAGGGCGACAGCGACAGGCTTTCCTTGATCCACATGTCGCGGGTGACGTCGATCAGGCCGAGCGCGCCATAGGCGAAATACACCATCACCACCGGCAGGTAATGCGGCCGGAACGACTGGATCGGCCGCAGCACGCTGGCGAGCCAGGCCGGCGACGTATCGCCGATCACCGGCGCCAGATGCGACGGCGACGGCTGGCTGGTGGCGGTCGGGGGATGATCGACGGAGCTGACCATGCGCTAGATTACGTCCAGAATTGCCGGCTGGCGATGCGCGCGCCTTCGGCCATCGCCGCCATCTTGGCCCATACCACGTCCGGATCGACGGCGGCTTGGCCGACCCAGGTGCCGTAGCCGCAGTCCGAGCCCGCGATCACGTTGTCCCGGCCGACCAGCTTGGCATAGCGGCCGATGCGCTCCGCGATCAATTCGGGATGTTCGATGAAATTCGACTTTGATTCGATCACGCCGGGGATCAAGAGCTTGCCGGCCGGCAACTTGACGGTTTCGAACACCTTATACTCGTGGGCGTGGCGCGGGTTGGCGGCTTCGAGCGAGATCGCGGCCGGCCTGGCGCCGAACACGATGTCGATGATGTCGTTGAGCGGCACGTCGTAATGATGCGGGCCCTCGTAATTGCCCCAACAGAGATGCAGGCGCATCTGCTCGGGCGCGATGTTGCGGGTGGCATGATTGAGCGCCGCGATATGCAGGCCGATGCGCTTGCGGAATTCGGGCAGGTCCAGCGCGGCATATTGGATGTGCCGCCCCATGCCGAGATCGGGGCAGTCGAGCTGTAGCACAAGGCCGGCCTTGGCCACGGCCTCGTATTCGTCCCGCATCGCCTCGGCGATGGCGTATATATAAGTGTCGAAGTCCTTGTAATGGTCGTTGCGGAAGAACAGCGACACCACCCCGGGCGAGGCCGCGCTGAGAAATCCGCCAGCCGCGGTCACTTGGGCCAGCGCGGCCTTAAGGTTGTCGGCGTCGGCGCGCGCGGCGGCCGCATCGCGCACGCTGATCGGGGCGTTGCAGGCCGGGGTCTTCCGTCGCGAGCGGCCCGGGTCGCCGAACACGCGCTGCGCCAGCCGCGGAAACTCGGCGAGGTCCTGGTAGACAAAGGTGTTGCCGGTGCCGCCGAAGCCGTTGAGGCGGTCCTTGATATAGGTGGCATAGCTCGGCTTGGACAATTCGCCGTCGTTGATCAGGTCGACGCCGGCCTTGGCCTGCTTGCCGACCACCTCGGCGACCGCGGTCCGCACCCGGCCTGCCAGCGCCGCCGCATCGACTGGCACGCCTTCCTCCTTGGCGTACATCATGCGGATCAGGTCGTCGGGCCGCGGTAGGCTGCCGGTGTGGGTGGTCAGGAAGCGCTCGGTGCTGCGCTGCATCGTCGTTCAGTCCCCGGGCGAACCTTAGCGCATGATCCCGAAAAGTGTGCAGCGGTTTTCGGGAAAAGATCATGCTCCAACAAGAAACTAGATCGGGATGACGATTCGCGTCATCCGATCTACGGCATCATCCCGGGCAGGGCGAACCGGTATGCACAGCCGGTTTGCAGGGGCGCTCAATGTACAAACGTTCATGATGCTGTGCAATGAACCATCGTGCCTGGCTGCACGCGTGTTGCGACACGTTGTGCTGTCCAGCGGTTTCTCCGTTGTGGCTGCTCGGACGGCATGCAAAACTTTGCCGGTCTGGGCAACAAGAGGGGGGTCCTCGCCATGAAGAGCTTTTCGAAAATCCTGCTGGCCGGCGCATTCGCGATGATCGCGATCGCGGTTTCGGCTGCGCCGTCGGAGGCGGCCAGGGGCAAGGCCAAGGCCAAGGAGCCGGCGGCTTGCGTCGCGCTGACGACCTGCACGATGGCCAAGTCCGGCGTGGTGCATCAGTGCTGGGGTGGCAAGTGGCAGGCGATGCTGCTGCCGGCATGCTCCGCGGGCTGCCCGCCGCCCTGCCCGAAGTAGGCTGAAGCACGCTCGCGCTTCAGGGCGGCTGATCTCCTGCGCTGGCGCGGGAGGAGACGGTGTTTTTTCGCGCCCGCTTCGGTTTGACAGACGGCGGGGGGCTCCTTATGAACCAGCCCGACAGGCATCCGTAGAGCAAGCCGTTGAGATCGTCATGAAAGTCCGCAACTCGTTGAAATCCTTGCGTGGTCGGCACCGCGACAACCGCATCGTGCGGCGCAAGGGCCGGGTCTATGTGATCAACAAGACCCAGCGCCGCTTCAAGGCCCGCCAGGGCTGAGTTGGCGATACCGCGCCTTTGCCATCTTGCCGCCGCCGCCGGGCGGTTTAGATTCAAGTCCATGGCACCCCGATTCCCAACCCTGGCTCTGCTCGCCGCCGCTTCGTTGGTCGCGGCCTCCGGCAGCGCGGGCGCGCAGACCGTGGCGCCGCCCGGTCCGCCGCAGGGCCAAGCAATCGAGCCGATGCAGCCGCCGAGCGACCTGCCGCGGCCGCAGCAGGGCGACCGCAGCCGCAATCTCGATTTCCTGTTTGGCGCGCTCAAGGCCGCGCCCGATCCCGACAGCGCCAAGCAGGTCGAGAACCGCATCTGGGCGCTGTGGACCGCCTCGGGCAGCGACACCGCCAATCTGCTGATGACCCGAACCAAGGCCGCGATCGACGGCAAGGATCTCGAGCTCGCGCTGCAACTGCTCGATGCGGTCATCAAGATCAGACCGGACTACGTCGAAGCCTGGAACCGGCGCGCCACCATCCGCTACATGCGCAAGGAATACGGCGACGCGCTGCTCGACATCCGCCAGGTGCTGACGCGCGAGCCGCGCCACTTTGGCGCGCTGTCCGGGCTCGGCATGATCCTGCAGGAGTTCGGCGACGACAAGAACGCGCTGGTGGTGTTCCGCCGCGTGCTGGAGATCAACCCGCACATGCCGAAGATCCCCGACCTGGTGAAATCGCTCACCGAAAAGGTCGAGGGCCGGGCGATTTGATCCTGCCTGTCATACCCGCCCCGATCACGTCGGGGTAAACTCTGGCGGGTATCCAGTAAACGCCGCCCTGGCGATTGTCTGAAGCCGCCAAGAATTCGCCGCGCGGTCTCGGATCGACTGCGGTGAGCGGTGACGCTCGGCATACGCTCTTTCCCTTGCGGCGGAGGGTAAAGCGAGCGGAGGCGATAGCCGAGCGAGCGCGGGAGGGGGCCGTTGCGCGCCGCCCGCAGAGCTGCCCTCTGCTGGACGCACGTCATGCCATTCGCATTGAATCGCTTCGTCACGACCCGGCAAATTCTGCCGCAATGATAAACAGTACTTCGAGTGGGGCGCGATTTGATTTAAAAAGTCCCGAACCGCGTCACGCAATTGACACGAGTGCGGTCAGATAACTGCGGGCCGGTGATCGGGGGCGCCAATGTCTGTTGTCAGGCGACACAACGCACCAATGTGGTGTGCGATGGGGTTGTTCGGTCTCGCCCTCTTGGGTGCGACCTGGTTGGCCTCAATTCCACCACAGCCCAATTCGTCAAACGCCCAAAGCGCGTCAAGCAATTCCAAGTACACTGTCGCGTCGGCGCAAAATAATTTTGACGAGGTTGTCGCGTCGGCGAAAAATAGCTGGCGCATCGACTTGGCCACGATCGAGTGTCTGTCAGTTTCCGAACGGATATCGTCGATCTTTCACCAGAGCCATTACGACGATCCCGGGATCATGAAAATTCTGGAAGAGAAGTTCCCTGGAAAATCGATCAAACGCAAGAACGACGAGTGTCGCTTTGTGCTCTCGTTCAACATCATCAAGACCACGGTTCGGGCCGTCAAATATCAAGGTGAGCCCGCGGCCATGCTGCTTTCGTTCAGCCTTTGCCCACGCGACCCCGGCGGCAAGGTTCTCGCCATCGGCTGTTCGTCAAAAGATTTGTATTTGTTCCGAACCGACCTGGATCCGCTGGAGGCATTTGAGATCGGAACTCAAGGCATTCGACCAGAAGCAGGACAAGGCGTGGGTGATCTTGAAAATCCCAAGCTGAACCGGTGATGCGCAGGCTCGGGCATGACGACGCGCGTGCGGCGCAGTGCCTTGGAAAAAGCCGTATCGGCTAATCACTTCCCGGATCAGAGCCGACGAAGGCAATGCGGATCATGTTGGTGGCGCCTGGGGTGCCGAGCGGCACGCCGGCGACGATGATGACGCGGCGGCCGGCCTTGGCGAAGCCGTCCTTGAAGGCGAGCCGGCAGGCGCGCTCCACCATGTCGTCCTGGTCCCGGGCGTCCTCGGCCACCACGCAATGGATGCCCCAGGCGACCGACAGCCGTCGGCCGGTGGCGACGCTCGGCGTGATCGCCACGATCGGCACCTGCGGCCGCTCGCGCGCGACCCGCAAGGCGGTCGAGCCGGAAAACGTCCAGCACACCACGGCGGAGAGATCGAGCGTCTCGGCGATCTGGCGGGCGGCGGCGGCGATGGCGTCGGCGCCGGTCGCCTCGGGCTCGGCGTGCTGCGCCCGCATGATCATGTGATAGGTGTCCTCGCTCTCGACCTCCTCGGCGATCCGGTTCATGGTCGCCACCGCCTCGACCGGGAACTGGCCGGCCGCCGATTCCGCCGACAGCATGACGGCGTCGGCGCCATCGAAGATCGCGGTCGCGACGTCGGAGACCTCGGCGCGGGTCGGCACTGGGGCAGCGATCATCAACTCCAGCATCTGGGTCGCCACCACAACCGGCTTGCCGGCGCGGCGCGCCGCGCGCGTCAGCCGCTTCTGGATGCCCGGCACGGTTTCGAGCGGCATTTCGACGCCGAGATCGCCGCGCGCCACCATCAGCGCGTCGGTGACGTCCATGATCTCGTCGATGCGGAGCACCGCCTGCGGCTTCTCGATCTTGGCCATCACGGCGGCGCGGCCGCGGGTGATCTTCTTGGCCTCGGCGATGTCGTCCGGCCGCTGGATGAACGACAGGCCGATCCAATCGGCGCGGGCGTCGAGGGCGGCGTCGAGATCGGAGCGGTCCTTGGGCGTCAGCGCCGAGAACGGGATCACCGTGTCGGGCAGGCTCACGCCCTTGCGGTCGGTAAGCTTGCCGCCGACCTCGACGCGGGCGACGATCCTTTGCTTGCCGGCCTCGATCGCGGAGAGGCGGATCTTGCCGTCGTCGAGCAAGAGCTTGTGCCCGGCCTTGATGCCCTCGAATATTTCCGGATGCGGCAGGTGCACGCGCCTGGCGTCGCCTTGGCGCTCCTCGGTGTCGAAGTTGAAGATCGCGCCGGTGTCGAGCTGCGCCGCACCGCCTGCGAACGCGCCGACGCGGAGCTTCGGCCCCTGCAGATCGACCAGGATGCCGATCGGCCGGTTGGTGTCCTGCTCGATGCTGCGGATCGCGTCGACCAGCTCGCGCATCCGGTCGTGCGAGGAATGGCTCATGTTGATGCGGAACACATCGGCGCCGGCCTCGAACAGCCGCGCGATCATGGCCTTGTTGCCGGAGGCGGGTCCGAGGGTCGCGACCACCTTGGTGCGGCGCAGGCGTCTCATCGCGACGGCGCCTGCGGCAGTTGCGACGGCTCGCGTCGGCCCGGCGTCGGCAGCACCGGCGTGCCAGGCGACAGCGGCCGGCGCTGCGGATCGTCGGCGGTCTCGGTGAGCTGCACCGTCCAGCTGCGCTGCTCGCCGGTGTCGACCTCGAAGAAGCCGGTGCGGTCGAAGCCGCGCGCCAGGCAATCCTGGGTGCCGCGGATGGTGAACTCCTTGTCGCGGGTGCACATGTAGGCCTGGCCCGACCACTCGCCGCCGCGGTCATAGTCGATGGCGTAGATGTAATAGTAGCGCGCCACCAGGGTGCCTTTGAGCAGGGTCTCGCAGCTTCGCGCCGACAGGTTCCACCAGCCCTCGGTGCTCCAGCCGTCGGCGTCCTTGTAGCCGATCGAGACGCCGACCCGGCTGCCGGTGTTGTTGCAGATGTGGAAGTCGGCCCTGGCCAGGCCGGGCGCGAACGCCATCGCCGCAGTGAACAGGACGAGCCGGGCGGTCTTGAGTGCAGGCCGATCCAAGATGCGGTGCCTTCGAGTTCGGTGGGCCGGTATCGCGTGAAGCCTCAAGGCCTGTCAACGACAATGGCGCGAAAGTCATTCACGTTTGTGCAGGTCGGCCCGGTGCGAACGAGGTCGCCCAGCCGGCTGAAGAAGCCGGTGGAATCGTTGTCGGCAAGAAAGGCGGCGGGATCGAGGCCAAGGGCTTGCGCGCGCTTGAGCGTGCCGGGGTCGATGAAGGCGCCGGCCGGATCGTCGGGCGAGCCTCCGCCGCCGTCGGTGCCGTCCGTGTCGCCGGCAAGCGCTGTGATGCCGGGCGCGCCGCGCAGCGCCAAGGCCAGCGCCAGGGCATATTCCTGGTTGGGTCCGCCGCGGGCCTGGCCAGAACTTTGGCCGCTGATGGTGACGGTCAGCTCGCCGCCGGACAGGATGACGGCGCGGCGGCCCTCGGCCTGCAAGGCCAGCGCTAGCGCCGCATGCTCGGCTGCGACCGCGCGCGCCTCGCCCTCGATCCGGTCGCCGAGCAGCACCGGCTCGGTGCCTTGCGCTTTCGCCAATTGCTCGGCTGAGCGGAACGCATCGGCCGGCCGCGCGATCAGGCGATAGTCGGTGGCGGCGAACGCCGGGTCGTCGGGCTTCGGGGTTTCGTTTGCGGGATTGCCGAGCGCGCGGGCGACAGACTCGGGCAGCGCGAGGCGTCGCTCGGCCACGATGGCGCGGGCGTCCGCCAGCGTCGAAGGATCGGGCACGGTCGGGCCCGAGCCGATCACCGCGGGATCGTCGCCCGGCACGTCGGAGATCGCGAGCGTCACCACCCGCGCCGGCGCCGCCGCGACCGCAAGCCGGCCGCCCTTGATGCGGGACAGATGCTTGCGCAACGTGTTCATCTCGCCGATCGCGGCGCCCGAGCGCAGCAGCGCGCGCGTCACCGCCTGCTTGTCGGCGAGCGTGAGCCCGCCCGCCGGCGCGATCCAGTTGGCCGACGCGCCGCCCGATAAAAGCACCAGCACCAGGTCGTCGCGTCCGGCGGCTTGCGCCAGCGCCAGCGCGCGGCCGGCGGCGGCGAGGCCTTCGGCGCTCGGCACCGGATGGCCGGCCTCGACCATGGGAATGACTTTGGTCGGCCGGCCGTAGCCCTGCCGCGCCACCGCGATGCCGGTCAGGCGCGCCGGGTCGCGTATCCGCTCCATGTATAAGGTCTCCGCCACCTCGGTCATGGCGCCGGCGGCCTTGCCGGCGGCGAGCACGATCAGCCGGCCCGAGGCGGGCGGCTCCGGCAGGTACTGGGGCAGGCAGGACGACGGGTGCGCCGCAGCGATCGCGGTGTGAAACAGCGCGTCCAGAAAGGCCTTGGGCGTCTCCGCCAAATCGCGCGCCATGTCGGTTCCTGCCGGTGCTCCCGCCGCCTTGAGGCCGTGCCCGGCCTGACACTTTACCGCATCGGTTGACTGCATCGGCCGGCTGCCACGCCCGCGGCAAGCCGTTATAATGCGTCAAAACGGGAAGCTTTGGGGGATAGCCGGCGCCCGACCGGCCGAAACTCGAAAAACGCGAACGCGTGCCGCCGGCGATCGGCGTGCGGCCACGTCTGCAGCGGAGGAAGCACCATGGCGGTTGCGTTCACGGTCAACGGCACTGCGGCGAGCGTCGAAGTCGACGCTGGCACGCCGTTGCTCTGGGTGGTGCGCGAGCATCTCAAGCTCACCGGCACCAAGTTCGGCTGCGGCTCGGGCTTTTGCGGCGCCTGCACGGTCCATGTCGACGGCAAGGCTTTGCGCTCTTGCCAGACCACTATGGGCGAGGTCGCCGGCAAGACGGTGACCACCATCGAGGGCCTGTCGCCAACCAGCTCGCATCCGTTGCAGAAGGCCTGGGTGGCCGAGCAGGTGCCGCAATGCGGCTACTGCCAGTCCGGCCAGATCATGCAGGCAGCCGAGCTGCTGGCGAAGACCAAAAAGCCGTCGCGCGAGCAGATCGTCGCCCACATGGATGGCAACATCTGCCGCTGCGGCACCTATCCGCGCATCGTGCGCGCCATCCAACGCGCTGCTCGGGAGGCTTGAGCCATGAACAAGCCGATCGAACACACCACGATCTCTCGCCGCAGCGTGGTCAAGGGTGCGGCCGGATTGACCTTCGCCTTCGCCATGAGCGGCACGCCGCTCGGCAAATTGTCGGAGGCGCTGGCCGCTGACGGCACCAAGCTCAACGCCTGGGTGACCATCGCGAGCGACGGCACGGTCACCATCCTTTGCCCAGCTGCCGAGATGGGGCAGGGCGTGCTGACCTCGCTGCCGCTGATCCTGGCCGAAGAACTCGACGCCGACTGGAGCAAGGTCAAGGCCGAGTTCGCGCCGGCCAATCCGAAGGTCTACGGCAATCCGCACGAACTGTTCAAAGGTGCGCAGGTCACCGCCGCCAGCGTCTCGGTGCCGGGCTATTTCACGCCGCTGCGGATCGCGGGCGCGCAAGCGCGCAAGGTGCTGCTCGACGCGGTCGCGGCCGAATGGGGTGTGCCGGTCGACCGAGCTCTCGACCGACAAGGGCGTGGTGGTGCACGCCAAGAGCAAGCGCCGCATCTCCTACGGCGACGTGGTGAAATTCGCCAAGGTGCCGGACGAGCCGCCGAAGATCGCCGAAGCCGACCTGAAGAAGAAGTCGCAGTTCAAGCTGATCGGCCGCAAGGACATCGGCCGCATCGACGTGCCGCTGAAGGCCAACGGCACCGCCAAATACGGCATCGACGTGCAGGTGCCGGGCATGATCTACGCCTCGGTGCTGGAGGCGCCGGTCGAGGGCGCCAAGGTGACGGTGCAGAACGCCGAGGAGGTCGGCCGCATCAAGGGCGTCACCCGCGTGCTGCCGCTGCCGTTCGGCGTCGCCGTGCTGGGCGACACCGTGGAGGCGACGCGCGCCGGACGCAACGCCCTGAAGGTGACCTGGGACAAGACCGGCACCGCCGCCGCCAACACCAACTCGGTGAAGGGCAAGGAGGACTACGCCAAAAAGGGCAAGGACCCGAACGCCACCGCGATCACCGAATACAAGGTCGGCGATGCGGCGAAGGCGCTCGGCACCGCCGCCATCACCATGGAGGCGACCTACTGGTCGGAGTACTGCTACCACGCCCAGATGGAGCCGATGAACGCGGTCGCCAAGGTGTCCGACGACGGCCAGTCGGCCGAGATCTGGACCGGCACGCAGTTCGGCGCGCTCGCCGCCAACATCATCGCCGGCGTGCTCAAGACCACGCCGGACAAGATCAAGGTGCACCAGCAGATGCTCGGCGGCGGCTACGGCCGGCGCCTCTGGCCGGACGCCGCGATCCAGGCCACCATCCTGTCCAACATCACCAAGAAGCCGGTGAAGCTCATCCTCACCCGCGAGGATGACGTCGTGGCGGCGCGGCCGCGGCCGATGACGCACCACGTGATGAAGGCCGGCCTCGACGCCAAGGGCAATCTCTGGCCTGGCATCACCGCCTGGTGTCGGAGAACGTCGATGCGGTGGCCTCGCCGCCGCGCTTCCAGGCGACCGGCGGCAAGGACTACATCGGCGCGCGCGGCCTCGATCAGGCGTTCTATGCGATCCCGAACGTGCAGGCCGAATACGTGCGCGAGATCCGCGGCATGCGGGTGCACGCCTGGCGCGGCATCGGCTCGGGCTACAACAAGTTTGCGGCGGAGTCGTTCCTCGACGAGGTGGCGTACGCCACCGGCAAGGACCCGCTCAACATGCGGCTGGCGCTGACCAAGGACCAGCCGCGCGCCCGCAACGTGATCATGACCGTGGCGGCGATGTCCGACTTCATGCGCAAGCGCAAGGACCGCGGCCTCGGCATCGCGTTCTCCGACTACCACGGCGCGTTCTCGGCCGGCGTCGCCGAGGTCTCGGTCGACAAGAGCAGCGGCAAGATCAAGGTGCACAACTTCTGGATCGCCGCCGATCCGGGCCTGGTGATCCAGCCGGACAGCGTGACGGCCCAGCTCGAAAGCGCGGTGGTCTATGGGCTCTCCGCCGCGCTGATCGAGGAGCTGACCGTCAAGGACGGCGCCATCCAGCAGTCGAACTTCAACGACTACCCGGTGCTGCGCATGAGCGACATGCCGGAGATCCACACCAGGATCGTGACCACCGACAACCCGCCCGCCGGCATGGGCGAGATCGGCGTCGTCACGGTGGCGCCGGCGATCGGCAATGCGGTGTTCGCGCTCACCGGCCGGCGGCTGCGCGCGCTGCCGATGTCGGCCGAGCGCGTGAAGAAGGCGCTGGCGTAGCAGCGCCTGTTGCAACGAACACCCGCCGCGTCCCATTGAGGACGCGGCGGCTTTTTTGTCTTTTTACGCGACGCTGGCATCGCTCGTCTATTGCTCGGCGGACGCCGATGATTCGTCGCTGCGGCGCGCTTGCGGGGAGTGTCGGGCGAGCCGCATACTGAAGTGCCTTCCTTAAGGAAGAGATCGGGTTGGATCGGTTTGACGCGATCATCGTGGGCGCCGGCGCGGCCGGACTGAGCGCGGCGACCTGCGCGGCGGCGCGCAATGCGCGCGTGCTGCTGCTGGATTGCAGCGACGGCAGCGATTCCGACTTCGCCAGGAGCGGCGGCGGCCCCTCGGCCGCGGGTACCATTTGGCAAGAGACCGCCGGCATTGATGACAGTCCAGGGCTTTGGACAGCAGATATCCGGCGCAAGACCAACAACGCCGTGGAAGAATCCATCGTGCGCCTGGTGACGACGCGCGCCCGCGACGCCATCCATTTTCAGGCCCAGCGGCTCGGGCTCGACATTCATCTGGTTCAGAACATCCCGGTTGCCGGCCACAGCGTACGACGCCTCCACGGCACGCCAAACGAGGGCGGCCGCGAGTACTTCGAGATGCTGACCGCAGCCGCCGGGCGCATGCCTGGCATCGTCCGGACCAACGATGTCGAGGTCACCGGGCTTAACGTACAGGGCGCGGCGGTCCGCGGCGTTTGCGCGCGGATCGGTGGCAAGGCGCAGGACATTGACGCGCCGTTCACGGTGCTTGCCTGCGGTGGATTTGCGGCGAACCGCGACATGCTGCTGCAATTCGCGCCGGAGATCGCCGAAGCGCTCGCACATCGGCTGTCCGTATAACAATGGCGCAGGCATCCGCTGGGCACAGCAGCTTGGGGCTGCGACCTCGTACCTCGACAGCTACCAGGGTCATGGCCACGTCACGATCGATCGCAAGGGCCGGCTGGGACTTGGCCTGACCACGCTGGGCGCGCTTCTTGTGGACCAGAACGGCCGCCGCTTTGTGCGCGAGGACATCGGTCCGTCGGAGCTTGCAGCGCATGTGCTTGCGGCGCCTGGCGGCAGCGCCATCGAATTCTACGATCAGCGCGTTCACGAGGCGGCGCTCAGCATGGGCGCCTATCGCGACAGCATCGCCCGCGGGATGGTGCTGACTTCGCCGAATATCCGCGATCTTGCCGCGCAGTTCGCGCTGCCGCCCGAGGCACTGCTCGCGACCCTCGACACCGCGAACCGCGCCGCCAAGGGCGAAAGCGCCGATCCGCTCGGCCGCAAACTTTACGCGCGGGTGCTGTCGCCGCCATTCTATGGGGTGCGCATCACCGGCGCGCTGGCGCACACGCAAGGCGGCCTCATGGTGGACGACAAGGCGCAGGTGCTTCGCACTGACGGCAGCGTGATTGCCGGCCTGCTTGCCGCCGGCGGTACGGTGACGGGCATTTCGGGACATGGCGCCGCGGGCTACTCATCCGGCAACGGTCTGGCCCAGGCCTTTGCGCTCGGTATGATCGCGGCAGAGACAATCACAGCGGACAGAGGAAAGTGACGATGACTTCTGTTGTTCGTTTGGCAGTGATGTTGTTGACCGGCGTGTATTTTAATGGTCGACGCCGCGGCGCAGGAGTTTCCCAATCGCCCGATCCGCTTCGTGCTTCCCTATGCGGCAGGCGGGACAGGCGACATCATCGTGCGCCTGCTCAGCCCAAAGCTTTCGCAGCTCTGGGGGCATCAATTGATCGTCGACAACCGACCGGGCGCCGGCGGCGTGGTCGGCACCGAATTTGCAGCACGGTCCGCACCGGACGGCTATACGCTCTATCTCGCCACCGATGGCCCGCTCACCGTCGCGGCTTCGTTGCACAAGAACCTGTCGTATCACTGGAAGCGCGACTTCATGCCGCTGACCATGCTGGCGGTGAGCTACCAGGTGATGCTGGTGAAGGCATCGGATCCGGCGCGCGATCTTGCCGAGTTCATTGCGCATGCGCGGCAGAAGCCTGGCCAGATGAACTACGCCTCGATCGGGATTGGCAGCGCGCCGCATCTCGCCGCCGAAATGGTCAAGGCCGCAGCCAACATCGATCTCGTGCACGTGCCGTACCGGGGCTCTTCGGCGCAGGCGATGACGGCGATGATCGCCGGCGACATCAACATGCTCATGAACGGCACCGCCTCGTCGATCCCGCACATCAAGAGCGGCGCCTTGCGTGGGCTTGCGGTCACCGGCCCGCACCGCGTGGCCGATCTGCCGGACGTGCCGACGTTTGCCGAAGCCGGTCTGCCGGGCATCGAAGTCGTTCTGTGGTTTGCCGCCATGGTGCCGGTCGGCACGCCGCAGCCGATCGCCGCCAAGTTGCGCGCCGATCTGGTGCAGGCGGTCTCCGACCCCGAGTTCAGGAAGGCGCTGGAGGCGCGCAGTCTGGAGGTGAAGACCATGACGCCCGAGGAGCTGGGCGCCTTCATGGAGCGCGACGACGAAAAGTTTCGTGGTCTGATCCAGAAGCTCGGACTCAAGGTGGAGTGAGCGCCGCGCGTTCCAGATTCAATGGCAACGAAGGGGCGGCGTAGCATTGCCTCGCGCGCAGGCATGAACCGTTCACATTCACGCACGCGGCCCCATGGTTCGAGACGCGCTTCGCGCTCCTCACCATGAGGCCGGGAGGCCGGCCGGGTACCCCAAGAATTACGTGGTCGCGGCCGCGGGCACGATCATACGGTCCTGCCGCCGGGTTGGGCCGCCGGCCAGGATCTGGACGACACCGGCGGTGAACCCGATCAGCGTGCCGATCTGCCAAGCGTGGTCATAGGAGCCGTAAAGGTCGAAGATTATTCCGCCGCCCCAAGCTCCAAGCGACGCCCCCGCCTGGTGCACGACGAAGGACACGCCGAGCAGGGTCGCCATATAGCGGGTGCCAAAGATCTCGGCGACCAGACCGCCGACGAGCGGCGCGAGACCAGGCCACCACAGCAAGCCCATGGCGGCCGCGAACAGCAGCGTGCTGGCCGGCGTGGGCGGCAGCACGAAATAGGCCGCGAACATGGCCGAACGCAGGATGTAGAGCAGCCCCAGCAGGATGTGCTTCGGATATTTCCCGCCGAGCCAGCCGGTCAGCAATGAGCCGACGGCGCTCGTGCCGCCGATCACGGCAAGCGCGCCCGCGCCCAGCATCGGGTCCTGGCCGCAGATCGCCAGATAGGCCGGCAAGTGCGTGCTCAGGAATACGAGATTGAGACCGCAGACGAAATAAGCTCCCGACATCACGAGAAACGGCCGATTGCGCATGGCCTGGCCGAGCACCTCGCGCATCGAGGTCGCTGCCGTGCCGTGCCCCGGTATCTTGTCGGCGCCGCCAGCCCAGAACGCTGCGGGCAGCATCGCGACCGCCATCAGCACGAAAAACAGCATCGCGATCTGCCACGGCTCGTGCGCAAGCAGGGCCTGGGTGGCGAGCGGCACCACAAGGGTCCCGAGCGATCCGATCGCGGAGACCACGCCGAGCATCATGCTCCGCCGCTGCTCCGAAACCGCACGCACAACTGCGGTCATGGCCAATGACGTCGCCGTGCACGACAAGGCCACGCCGATCAGCCCGCCGGAGATGATCAGCGCCGGCACGCCTTGCGCCGCAGCCATGATGCCCAGGCCAACGACGTAGATCGCCGCACCCGCGACCATCGTGATGCGCAGTCCGAAGCGGTCAGCGATTCCGCCGACCAGCGCTTGCGAGAACCCCCAGACAATGTTCTGGATCGCCAAAGCCAGCGTGAAATCGGCGGCCGTCACCGCCAGGTCGTGCGTGACCGGCCCAAGGAACAGTCCGAAACTCTGGCGTATCCCCATGCCGAGGGTGAGCAGCAGGGCGGTGCCAATCAAGATCAGCCGGGCTTGGCTGCCGCTGAGCGCAATCGTGCGTGACATTCCGAGGCGATCCCAAAGGCGACAACAGGAGGGTAACAACGCGGGTAACAGTCTTACCTGACGATCGATGTCAGCCAAGCCTCTATTGGGTGGCTGTCCCGCATCCCTTCCATGCGCATACCTCCTCATCCGGAAAGATCAGAAGGTGCCGCGTCGACCAGTTGAGCCCACCACCAGGAACCGACATCGTGCCCCCTTCCTCGCGGCCCGGCGACAAGTGTAGCTTTATTCATGAGCAGCCAGCGGGACGTGCCGAAGTCCTGTGTCATCAAATGGCAGCGCCGGTGCCTCCGGCAGGCGAGTTTCGGCAGCGATTCGCCCTCACATCCTGAATGTCCTACGAGTCTTTGTTGGGAAGGACCGCCATGAAACTTGCACGCCGTACATTCCTGCATCTGGCGGCGGGCGCTGCCGCCCTGCCAGCGGTCTCGCGGATCGCGCGGGCGCAAGCCTACCCGTCGCGGCCGGTGCGCGTCATCGTGCCGTATGCGCCCGGCGGCCAGACCGACGTGGTCGCCCGCCTCATCGCGCAAAAATTATCCGATCGGCTGGGCAAGCAGTTCTACATCGAGAATACGGCGGGCGCCGGCGGCAACATCGGAGCGGGTCGGGCGGCCCAGGCGGCGCCGGACGGCTATACGATCCTGTTCATCGATGCGATCGCCTTCACGGCAAATCCGAATCTTTACAACAAGGTGCCCTATGATCCCGTGACCGACTTCGATGCGGTCGCGATCGGGGCAACCACGATGCAGGTGCTCGCCGTCAATCCGTCGGTTCCGGCGCAGACGGTGCAAGAGCTGGTGGCTCTGATCAAAGCCAATCCGGGCAAATACAGCTATGGTTCGGCCGGCGTCGGCACCGGCGCGCATCTCACCGGCGAGCTATTCCGCACCTCGCTCAACCTCGATCTGGTGCATGTGCCCTATGGCGGCGGCGGCCCGGCGATCGCGGCGGCGGTCGCCGGCCATACGCCGCTGTCCTTCGGTTCAGCCGCGGCGACTATCCCGCAACATCAGGACGGCAAGCTGCGCGCGCTCGCGGTCGGCGGTACCAACCGATTGAAGGGGCTGCCGGCGATTCCGACCTTTCGCGAGGCGGGCTATCCCGACGTGGACTGTAACGCGGTGGTCGGCGTCATGGCCCCGGCCAAGACCCCGAAGGACATCATCACGCTGCTCAATCGGGAAATTGCCGAGGCCGTCGCGCCACCGGAGGTGAAGGAGCGCCTGACGAGCCTCGGTTTCGAAACCGCCACCGCTACTCCGGAAGAGCTTGCAGCCTTCCTGCAGGCGGAGATTCCGAAATGGGCCGGCGTGATCCGGGCCGCGCGCATCAAAGCGGAGTGAACGGCCACGTTTCACAAACGTTGTGAGACGAACGCCGAGATCAGCGGCCCGCTGCTACAAGTGAGGGTGGAGAAACGGGAAAACTGGGAGGTGCTGTCATGGCTCGCATCCGCCATCTGGCGATTCTGACGGAAGACGTGGAAAAGCTGGTGAACTTCTATACCAATTCGTTCGGCCTCAAGATCGTCAAGGGCGTGGGGACGGCCACCTATCTGACCGACGGCCATGTGAACCTGGCCATTATCCCAATCGGTCCCGAACGGGAAATCGAGGGCAATCACCTGAAGGAAGGGATTAATCATTTCGGCTTTGAGGTCGACAGCGTCGATGCGTTAATTCCGGTATGCAAGCAGTGGGGCGCCGCCGTCGACGTCGCAAAGAGACCGCCCAACCGGGAGGCGGAATTTCGGGTCCATGATCCCGACGGCAATCCGGTCGATCTGTCCCAGCACGGTTGGCCGCATTAGGCGCTGGCGCCGTTCGCCGCTGTACGGACTGAAGGTTGAGCACGTCGGCAGGATGAGGTCATCCGACAGGCGCGTGCCTCGGTTCGTGCGACCGAGCCGGTCGATAACGCCTAGCTCCCCAGGCCGCATGAAGGCGGGCTCTTTGCATCTTTTGGCGCGAGGCGGTGACAGCATCACTCGACGACGCTGGTGGCGAGGACGAGCATTGCTGGCGAGATCGTGATGCCGAGGACCTTTGCGGTCTTGAGGTTGATCATGAATTCGAACTTGGTTGCTACCATCACTGGAAGTTCGGCGGGTTTTTCGCCCTTGAGAACACGGCCAGTGTAGACGCCGGCTTCGCGATAGGAATCCATCTGATCGGGGCCATAGCTCATCAGGCCACCCGCGGTCACGTAGTCGCCGCTTGAGAAGCTTGTGGGCAGCGCGTGGCGCGCTGCCAGCAGCACCAATTGCTGGCTCCACATTCTGAAATCCGCCTGGGGCGCCACGAACACGGCCCCGATCCGGTGCCGCAGCAAGTTGGCGAGGTTCACTTCGATACCGCCTTCGGGCGGGACACTTTCGACATGCAGCGTGCGCCCGATAGTCTGCGCCGCCGCCAGCGCATCTCTCACATCGGTCCCGGTGTTAGGGTTGCGCTGCGCTGCCAACATGCCGATCGGCGCGCCCGCAGGCACTACGGCACTGAGCAGCTCCAACCGCTTCGCAACGAGTTTGTTGGACAAGAAGGTCACGCCAGTAACGTTGCCGCCCGGCCGATTCATGCTGGCGACCAGCCCTACTTCAACTGGATCGACACCGGTGGTGAACACGATTGGGATCGTCGAGGTTGCCGCTTTGGCGGCGTATGCAGGCGGCGTGGTGTTGGCGAAAATGACGTTGACCTTGCGCTGGACCAGTTCGGCCGCTAGCGCCGGCAGACGGTCATTATGGCCATCGGCGAAGCGGTGCTCGATGGTAACATTCCGACCCACGACAAAGCCGCCCTCCTGCAGCCCCCGCAGGATCGCAGGCATCCGTGCGGCCTCCGAAGCTTGAGTTTGGCTGTGCAGCATGCCGACCACCGGTATCGCTGGCTGCTGTGCGCGTGCTGAGGCTGGCCAAGCGGCCACCGCACCACCGAGAAGACCGAGAAATTTTCGCCGCCGCATGTGTTTTCCGCGCTCCCCCAATAGCGACCGTTGAGCGGATATCCTCGAATGGCAGCTTCGTGCCAGCAGCCGACATTGCTCCTTATTCAATCACCTCGTCGGCGCGGGCGAGCAGCGTGGGAGGCACGGTAAGGCTGAGCGCCTTTGCGGTCTTGAGGTTGAACGCCAAGTGAAATTTGGTCGGCTGTGCCACTGGCAAATTCGCCAGTTGTTCGCCCTTGAGAATTCTCCCGGCATAGATCGCCGCTTGGCGATACGAATCCGGCAGGTCGGTGCCATAGCTCATAAGCCCGCCCGCCACGACATACTCGCGAAAGGCATAGGATGCAGGCACGCCGTGTCTTGCGGCAAGCGCCACAATCCGTTCGCGTTGGCTGTCAAAAAACGGCTCACCGGAAACAATAAGCGCATGAACGTTCGGCTTTGCAGCCACGAAAGCTGCGTCGATTTCGCTTTCGGAGCTGGCGTTCATGACACGGAGCTCAATTCCCAATTTGCGCGCGGCTGTGTGCGCTCCCCTTGCCTCGAACGTCGAACCCTGATTGGACGGATTGAGCAAATAGCCGATCGCACCGACCGTTGGCAGCAGTTCTTTGGCGAGTTCGATACGTTTCTCGCCCAGTGACGCGTTGAAAATTGCCATGCCCGTGACGTTGCCGCCCGGCTGATTGAGGCGTGGAACCAGGCCGATTTCAACAGGATCGGACACCGCCGAAAAGACAATTGGCACCTTTGATGTCGCTGCCTTGGCCGCGAAAGCCGTTGGCGGGCCGCCTGCCGAGAACAGCAGCGCGACCGGCATATCGACGAGTTCAGCCGCCAATCCTGGCAGTCTGTCATAACGGCCTTCCGCCCACCGAAATGCGATCGCGAGATTGCGTCCCTCGATAAAGCCGGTTTCGCGCAATCCTTGGCGAAAAGCGGCGACCACGCCAGCGGACTCGCCGGGCGATCGACTGCTGAGAAATCCGATCACCGGCATCGCCGGCTGCTGCGCGCGCGCTGCCAGCGGCCACGCTGCTGCCGCGCCGCCGATCAATGTGATGAACTCGCGACGCCTCATGTGCTGCCCCGATCGCGGTATTACACCCTATCAGGCCGCGAGAGGAAATACCGCGTTGCGCGCCACAGCAAATTTGGCGGCCAAATGTCTCGACCCCTAGGGCGGGTTAGCCGAAGGCGTAACCCGTCATCTTGGTGCATCGGAGTTGGCGGACTACGCTTCGCTAATCCGCTCCAGCGGCATATCCCCAGCGAAGTGTGGTAGTCTCCCTGCACTGCGCGGGGCAGAGTCCCGCCGGCGTGTAATTTCGGCAACGTGGCAGAACCGGCGGCGGCGTGCGCGGCGACACGCTGCCGGACATTCGTTTGTGTTGATGTGGACTGCCGACGAGGTGATCGAATGAGACGGCGGGCGTTTCTCGGTCTGGTGGGCGGTGCGGCAACGTGGCCACTGACCGTCCGCGCGCAGCAGCCGGCGATGCCGGTAATCGGATATCTCAGGAGCGATTCATTCGATGGAGCCCAGCACCAGTTGTCGGGATTTCGGCAAGGCCTGAAGGAAATGGGCTTCATCGAGGGCCAAAACGTGGCGATCGAATTCCGTTCGGCCGAGGGTCACCGCGATCGTTTGCCGGCGCTGGTGGCCGAATTCATTCGCCGACCGGTGGCCGTGATCGTCGGCAACGGCATCGCCGCGCAGGCCGCCAAGGCAGCGACCCAGACCGTTCCGATCGTTTTCGGTTTCGGCGGCGATCCCGTCAGGGAAGGGCTGGTGACCAGCATCGGCCGGCCGGATGGCAATGTCACCGGCGTCACCTTTCTGGTGTCGTCGGTCAGCGCCAAACGGCTTGAGCTGCTGCACGAACTGGTGCCCGGAGCCGCCGTGATTGCCGCTCTGCTGGATTTGAACAACATGCCCGGCGAAAGCGAAATGCGAGACGTCGAGGCGGCGGCTCGCAGCCTCGGCCGCGAGCTCGTCATCGCGAGAACAACCGCCGGTCAAGGGTTCGAAGAGGCGTTCGCCATGTTCGCGCAGCGGCGCGCGGGCGCCTTGTACGTCGGCGCAGGTCCGTCCCTGGCAGCCCAGCGCGCCCGGATCGTTGCGCTGGCGGCACGCCACGCCCTTCCCGCGGTTCATCCGATACGCCAGTTCGTCGAGATTGGTGGCCTGATGAGCTACGGCGCCAGTCAGGTGGATGCCTACCACCAGATCGGCCGCTACGCCGGCAACATCCTCAAAGGTGTAAAGCCTTCCGACCTGCCGGTCGTGCAGGCGTCGACGTTCGAACTGGTGCTCAATCTCAAGACTGCGAAGGCGCTCGGTCTTAGGGTGCCGCAGAACCTGCAAGTCGCCGCCACCGACGTGATCGAATAGCGCTTGTCCGCTGTGACGGTGGGGTCAACTGGTCAATACCAAATCAGTATTTTCCGGTTTGACCCAACTCGGACGTTGGCGGATTGGCCGCCGCGTGGCGAGTCGTTTCCGAAGTGGGAGCAGCTCCCTTCCGTGTGGTGGCGTCTGACGGGGCGACTTCTTTCCGAAGGTGAACTACGAATAAAGTGCGCCCGTCCCGCGGCACGTGATAGTACCCGCGAGAACCGTGGCAATTCGGCAAATCATTTCGCCCGCTTCCGCATCGGCTTCAATGCAACCAAGGCCAACAAAGCTGCAACGATGCTGAGCGCGGCGGCCACGATGAAGACCGCCTGCCAGCTTCCGGTTGCCGCTGCCAGCACGTTGCCCAAGGGGACCAGCAGCGCGGCCGTACCTTTGGCGGTGTAGAGCATGCTGTAATTCGTGGTCGCGAACTTTCTGCCGTAGAGGTCGGTGCAGGTGGCCGGAAACAGCGCAAAGATTTCACCCCAGCAGAAGTACACCAAGCCGGACAACAGCACGAACAGGGTCGGGTTGTCCGCGAACCAGAACAGCGCATAGATCGCGGTGCCCTCCAGCAGGAACGCCATGAACATCGTGTTCTCACGACCGATGTGATCGGACACCCAGCCGAAGAACGGCCGCGACAAGCCGTTGAGCACGAGCCCGATCGACAGCGCAAAACCGAGTGCCGGCATGGTCAAGCCGAGCATCGAGACCGGGGCGTTGTCGATGGCAAAGTCGCGGGCGACCGGAGCGAGCTGAGCCGTCACCATCAGACCGCCGGTCCCGACCATGACGAACATCGCGTACAGCAGCCAGAATGGCGGCGACCTCAGCACCTCGGCGGGCGCGTAGTCGCGATCGCTCTGCTGCACGGGCGAAACCGCCGAACTGACGACCTCGGTTGGTCGTGGGGCGCGCAACATCAACGCCACGGCCATGACGACGATGCCCTGGCCGAGCCCGAACCACAGATACGCCGCTTGATAGCCGCTGGTCTGGATCGCATTGGCAAGCGGGAGCACCGTCAGCGCTGATCCCGCGCCAAATCCGGCGGCCGACAATCCGGTGGCGAGCCCGCGCCGATCGGGGAACCACTTCAAGGCATTGCCGACAGCCGCTCCGAAGATCGGGCCGGCGCCGAGGCCGGCGACGATGGCGGCGACGTAAAACAGCCAAAGCGAGTCGGCGACTGAATTGAGAACCCAAGCGGCCGCGACCAGCGCTCCACCGCCGCAAACCATGACCCTGGGCCCGAACCGATCGATCAGGTAGCCGCCGATCGGCGCCAGCCAGGTCTCCGTCACGATGTAGATCGTGAACGCCACCTGGATGGCCGCCCGGCCCCAGTGATATTTCTGATCAATCGGCTCGATGAACAGCGTCCAGCCGTATTGCAGGTTGGCGATCATCACCAGGCAAACGATGCCGAGCACGAGCTGGCCCCACCGGGTCCATGCTGGCGTGGCTACCTCTGACGTCATCGGAGATTGCGACATTGACTCCCGCCATCCTGGTGCATCGGAGTTGGCGGATTACGCTTCGCTAATCCGGTTACGAGCTCAGCTGTTCGAACGTCGCCACGTGGCTGGCGCCGTACCGAACGCCTTCTTGAACGCGCGGGAGAATGCGGCCTCGGAGTCGTAGCCGACAATCTCGGCAATCTGTGCGAGGGACGCGTTGGTGTTGCGGAGCTTCTGAGTCGCGACCTGCATGCGCCAACTGGCGAGGTAGTGCATCGGCGGCACGCCGATCAGACGAATGAAGCGGTCGGCCAGCGCCGAACGCGATAGGCCGACCTCGCGGCCAAGGTCATCGACGGTCCAACGCCGGGTGATGTCGCCGGTGCAGCAGCGCCAGTGCCCGCGCAACGAAAGGCTCGCGCAAACCGGCGAGCCATCCGGTCTGGCCGTCCGGCAGGGCCTCCGCGTAACGCCGCACCGCCTCCACGAACAACAGCTCCGAAAGCTTGGCCAGCACGGTCTCCGATCCTGGACGGCCAGCGGCGACCTCTTCCGCGGCGTATTGGAATGTCGAGCGGATCCATTCCGCGGCTCCGCCTTGCTCGACATTGAGCTTGAGCAGAGGCGGCAGGGTCGAGATCACCGGATTGCCTTCGGCGCTGTCGCAACCGAGGAACCCGCAGATCATCCGCGTGCGTCTCGCCGGCGCCGCCATGATGGATGGAGAACAGCCCGCCGTCCTTGGGCGGATGGATAATGTCGCTGCCCGCCACCGGCGGCAGGCTCAGGTCGCTGCCCATCAGATGCAGGTCATTGCGCGGCAGCAGAACGACCTCGCCGGCCCCAATCACGAGGTCCTCTCCATCCTCACCCTCGACTCGGATGCGAAGGTCACCCTCGACGACGTAGTGATAAATAATCAGGTGGGACGCTGGCCCGAGAGCAGGCGCGCAATGCTCGGGCGCGACGCGCGCCGCCATGCACCACGGCGCGAAGAAATCGGCGTGCAAGAACACGCCGCCGGTCAAATGCGCCACCCTCAAGACGTCGGATAATGCGTCCATACCTGCACTCCTATCAGGATCCGGTGTTTCGGTCATGTCTCCCGGCGGGCCGGTCATAGAACCTCGACCGCCTGACCGACTTACAGATGCCGCATCAGCCGACTGGTTCGTCCATTCTGTCGGCACACTGCTCTGGGAGAGGAGACGGAAAATGAATGCGATCAGCAAAATCTCTGACAGCGACCGGTATGCGCGCTGCGTTCGAGACGTCCAAGCGGGTGCGCTGGGACATCGACAAGGACGTAATCCGGGGGCGCCGCTTCGATGCCGCCCACAAGTTCCTGCCGGACGGGCTTTCGCTGGCCGATGCGTTCACGACCCTGTCGGCCGATGAAAAGCGGTTCGTGAGCCAGATCCAGGGCCGCACCTACGCCAATATCTTCGGGCTGGTCGAGCGCTTCATCAATGCCAAGGTCCTGGAGCTGAGCCACGATCACTGGTTCGGCGACCAGGTTGCGCTCGAGGCGCTGGTTCGGTTCAGCGACGAGGAGCTGAAGCACCAGGCGCTGTTCCGCCGCATCGACGCGATGGTCGGCGACGTGCTGCCCGACGGCTATCGCTTCGACATCGACCCCAACGGCGTCGCCCGCGCCGTGCTCGGCAAGAGCACCTGGGCGGTGTTGGCACTGACGCTGGATATCGAGTTGTTCACTCAACTCCACTATCGCCAGAGCATCGAGCCCGATACCGAGCTCTCCGAACTGTTCAAGGACGTGTTCCTCTATCACTGGAAGGAGGAAAGCCAGCACGCGATCCTCGACGAGCTCGAGTGGGTGCGCCACGACGCCGGGCTGACGGCGGAGCAGCGCGACCGGGCGGTCGACGAGTTCATCGAGCTGGTCGCCGCGGTGGACGGCATCCTGCAAGCCCAGGCCAAAGCCGACGCAGGTTACTTCGCGGCGAAGTGCGGCCGCGCGGTCGACGAGGCCGAGGCGCAGGCGATCGAGGCCGCATTCCTCAAGGCTTACCGCTGGCAATACATCCACTCGGGCGCCCAGCACCCGCAGTTCGGGAAGGTGCTTTCCAGCCTGATCACCGAAAACCAGGGCCAGCGCATTCAGGCGGCGCTCGCCACGCTCCAATAATCCAGCGCGAACTCTTACCACCACCCAGGCAAAGGAGGCCTATCATGGTTGCCCAAACGAAGACCGCCGAACCGACCGTCGTCAACGGCATCAATGTCGACGACCTGTTTGCCCTGATCGAGGGCGTCAGGCGGAACGCCGCGAAAGGCAAGACGAACTGGCGTGTCACCACGACTTGGCAGGGCCAAACGCGAAGCCGTGCGCAAGTCGAGGGCTTCGGAATCGGCGGAGAACGGGTGCCGCGCCGGTTCTCGATCGACATCGACGAGCCCTGCGAACTGGGCGGAACGAACCGGTTCGCCAATCCGCAGGAACATCTGTTGGCGGCGCTCAACGCCTGCATGATGGTGGGATACGTCGCGCAGTGCGCGGTGCGCGGAATCACCCTCGAAAGCCTGGAGATCGAGACCGATGGCGAGATCGACCTCCGCGGCTTCCTCGGAATCGATCCCGCCGTGCCGCCGGGCTACGAGAACCTGAGCTACACCGTCCGCATCAAGGGTAGCGGCACCAAGGAGCAGTTCGCCGAGATCCACGAGGCGGTGATGGCGACCTCGCCCAACTTCTACAACGTGTCCCGGCCCGTGGCCCTCAAACCGACCCTCGTCGTCGAGTAAGCTACAGCTCGAAGCGGTGAGGCGGCTGTACACAAGCAGCCGCCTCGCCGCTTGCCTTCACGATGTTGCCTTCGGGGCGCTTCGCTAATTCGCCATACCAGCTTATTGACCCGGCTGTACGGCGATAAAAGTGGCGAAAATGCCGGGCCTGTTGCGGTCACCGCGATTGCCGATCCGGCCACGAACCACCACCCGGCATCCCCCGCTCAGGCTCGGCCTTTCCGCTGTGCATGCCGCCCTGATCTTTGCGAGCATTTCGAGCGGCACCCCGCTCGCATCCACGAAAAGCGGCGGCCTGGCCGAAATCGGGTCGACGTTCAGAAATACGCCGGTTGCAGACACCCATAGATAGCCGTCGGTTTCGATCAATTGTCCGTCTGGCACATAGCCGGGCACGATGTCGCCGCTATAGACTTTCCGATATTCGCCCGGCTGTGCCCGCGTGATAAGCGGCCACGACGCCGCGGCAACACCGAAGATTCCGAGAAATTCCCGCCGCCTCATGTCTGCCCCTAGGCTCAGGAGGCGGCATCGTATCAGCCCAAATGGGGACCCTGGAAGGAGCGACGTCCGGTTGGGTCATGAGCCGACATGCCGAGCCAATGTGCCGATGCCTGCGTTACCCCGAATGAGAACATTCGGACCCAAGACGTCCGCCACGAATTGCAAGTGAACCGTTCGCACTTTTCGGCGTTGATAGAGTGTCATGAAAGGAGTTCTCAATGCCGCGCACACTGATCGAGCCGAGAGACGACAAGCGTTACGTCCGCCGCAAGGCCGGGAGGTTCACCAAATCGCAGGATGACGTGGGCCGCTCGCTGTCAGCGGACCGCCGCAAGAAGGCCAAGAAAGTGGTCAAGAAGGGCGAAGGCGACGGCGGCGACCAAAAGCGCCGCCGCGCCCGAAGGTGAGCGAGGATGACGGGAGTGCGCGCCGGTTCACTCGATCGTCGGCGCGTTGCTGCACGAACAGCCCGTAGGGCGGGTTAGCCGAAGGCGCAACCCGCCATCTTGGTGCACCGGAGTTGGCGGATTACGCGTCGCCAATCCGCCCCACGGGCCGCGACGCTTCGCGTGCGACTTCATTCTCTCGGTTTGAACAACGCTTGCGCCTCGGGGCGGGTCATCGAATGCTTCAGCATGTCGAAGCGGCGGCTGGCGTACAGCTCTTCACCGATTTGCTTGATCATCGACATGACTGCGAGGGTGGCGCCTGAAGCGATGCTGACGCGCGCGACGCCAATCCGCTCGAGCGCGGCCAACGGCGTGTCCGGTCGCGCCACAATATTGACCGGCGCATGGTCGAGCGCCTTCACCATCCGCTCGATGATTTCCACGTCGGCAAGGCCGAACGGATAGATGCAGTCTGCCCCGGCCGCGAGATAGGCCTTGCCCCGGCGTACTGTTTCGACAAAGCGACTTGCGGGATCGCCGACGTTCTTGATGTACAAATCGACACGAGCGTTGATGACCGCCGGCAGCCCGGCCGTGGTGGCGGCTGCGCGCGCCGCGCGAATGCGGGCACTGGCATCTTCGATGGACCGGACCGGCTGGTCGGGGGAGGTCGTACCATCCTCGATGTTGAAGCCGACCACCCCGGTTTGCAGGATTTCGGTGATCCGCTGTCCCACTTGATCAGGTGTCTCGCCGTAACCTGCCTCGATGTCGGCGGTGACGGGCACACGAACCGCTCGCACAATGCGCTCCGTTGCCGCCACCACGTCTTGCCAAGGCGCCCGCTCGCCGTCAGGGAAGCCCAGGCTCCAGGCCACGCCGCCGCTGGTGGTCGCGACCGCGCCAAAGCCGGCAGCCTCGAACTGACGGGCGCTCATGGCGTCCCAGGCATTCGGCAGGAGTAACGTCGGCGGTGGCCGGTGGGCCTGCCGAAAGGTCTCTGCCAGTTGCTTTTGCCGGTCCCGTGTCATGCCAAGAGCGTAGGCCTGGAAAGTGGTTCTCAACAAGGCGCCTCCTGCGGCGCCGAATGGAATGTCCGTTGTCGGTCATGGCGCCACCAATAGTCGGGCAACTGTCATGGTTCGCTATGTGGTATCGCGATGTGCCCAATAGGCTGCTAATGTGCGTTTTCTAAGTATTCCGGGGAATGCCATGGAATATCCCCGCCGCAAGGTCTTGCATCTCGTCGCGGGTGCAGCCGCGCTGCCCGCGCTCTCGCTCCTCGCGCGCGCGCAATCCTATCCGTCGCGGCCGGTGCGCTGGCTGGTCGGTTTCACGCCCGCCGGCGGCAACGACATCACCGCGCGCCTGATCGGACAATGGCTCACGGAACGGCTGGGCCAGCCCTTCGTCATCGAAAACCGTCCCGGCGCCGGCACCAACATCGCGGCCGAGGCGGTGATCCACGCGCCGCCTGACGGCTATACGCTGTTCCTGACCAACTTCTCAAACGCCGTGAACGCGAGCCTCTACGAGAAGCTCAATTTCAACTTCATGCGCGACATGGCGCCGGTCGTGGGCATCAGCCGCGCGCCGCTGATTATGGCGGTCCACCCGTCTTTGCCGGCCAAGACCGTTGCCGAATTCATCGCTTACGCCAAGGCCAATCCGGGCAAGATCAACATGGGCTCGGCCGGCATCGGCAGCGCTGGCCATCTCGCCGGTGAATTGTTTCAGATGATGACCGGGGTCAAGCTGATCCACGTGCCTTATCGCGGCAATGCGCCTGCGCTGACCGACCTGATCGCCGGGCAGGTGCAGCTGGTGTTTCCGTCCTCGGCCTCGGCGATCGAATACGTCAAGACCGGCAAGGTGCGTGGCCTGGCGGTGACCGGTACGACCCGCCTCGACGGGCTGCCCGATCTGCCGGCCGTCGCCGATACGGTGCCGGGCTACGAAGCGAGCTCGCTGTATGGGATCGGGGTGCCGCGCAACACGCCGGCCGACATCGTCGACAAGCTCAACAAGGAGGTCAACGCGGCGCTCGCCGACCCGACGATGCGAACGCGCCTTGCCGATCTCGGCGGCACGCCGTTCGGGGGCACGCCCGCCGACTTCGGCAAGCTGATTGCGGAAGAAACCGAGAAGTGGGCCAAGGTGGTCCAATTCGCCGGCATCAAGCCGCAGTAAGCATCCGGCTCAACTGACGGATTCCCGCCCCGCGAACCACAGCTTCGGGTCGGCCGCGCGCACACGCGCCTCCGGCAGGCCAAGCTCGCGGCGTACGATGTTGGTGCCCTCGACCAATGCCACGCATTTGTAAAAAGCGATCCGCCGCGACAGGCCTTCGCGGCCAAAGCCACAGTCGGTGCTGATCACGAGCTGCTCCTTGGGGATGTATTCCAGCGCCTTGCGGATCAGCGCCGCGACGTGCTCGGCGGGCTCGACGACCGTGTTGCAATGATTGACCACGCCGATGGCGATCTTCTTGTCGGTCTTGATGTTCTTGAACAGGTGCAAATCCCTCCCGTCCGAGCTCGCGCATTCGATCGTCAATACGTCGCAGTTGAGCTGCAACAGATACGGCAGGGCGCGCTCGTAACTCGGCACATTCCAATGCACGCGCTGCTGATTTGGATTGCCCCAGCAGGTGTGCACCCAGATTTCCGCGTTCACGCCGGCAAGCTGGCGATTGAATGCGTCGGTGAGGAACTCGAGGTCGGCATCCTTGTAGCCTGGCGTTTGGGTGCGACCATGGTGCGGCGGCTCCTCGACCTGGATTAACGTGCAGCCGGCGGCCGCCAGGTCGCGGAACTCCGCGTTCATGATGTCGCAGAGATCGAGAATCATCTTCTTGTCGTCATCGTAGAACTCGTTCCACAGCATCGACGCGAGGACGGGGCCGCAGATGGCGCCGAACTTCACCGGCCGGTCCGTCATGCGCTGCGCAACCTGCCAGAGCGCGGCGTATTCCAGCGGACCGCGCGTGAGCTTCTCGCGCACGACGCTGGGCTGATAGGCCTCCTGCACCTCCCACAGGATCTTGCCGGGACGCAGCCCGTGGCGCGACATCCAGCCCCGTGAGGTGTCGCGGTGGCCCCGGATGCCGCCGAGGCGTTCGATCACATAGAAAAACCAGGACTTGCCGCCCACAGTCAGATCGAAGCGGCTGTCGCCGTCCGTTACGATGTCGAGCCCCGCGGCTTCCTGCTCGGCGATGATGCTGGCGACGGCGTCGAGATACTGTTCGCGGAACAGGGAATCGCCGAGTGCGGATTTGAAGGAGCGGCCGTCGAGGTTGCGGTCAAACCAAAGCGGTCGCGGGTAGGAGCCCGTGATCGTGGTGGGCAGCATCATATCGCGCGTGACGGTCAGCACTGTTGCCTCCGTGGGTTATTGGGGCATGACAACCCGGCGGTCCGCGCTGCGAGTCCGCCTAATCCAGGGGCGTGAACCCGGATGCTTTCACGATCGGCGCCCAGCGATCGGTGTCGATCTTGATCTGGCGGGCAAAGTCGGCCGGCATGTGGCCGGCCGCATCAACCGACAGATTGGCGAAGGCGGCGAGCATTTCCTTGGTTTGCAGCGCCGTCCGGAGCGCGCTGCTCAGTGCTTCGACGGTTGCGGGCGGCGTGCGTGCCGGGACGAACACGCCGAACCATTCGGCGAATTCGAGTGCCGGATAGCCTGCCTCGGTCATGGTCGGCACGTCGGGCAGCAACGGGCTGCGCTGCGCGCCGGTCGTGGCCAGCGCCCGCAGCGCCCCGGATTTGACGTGCGGGACGAAGGCGCCGATCGGCGAGATCGCCGATGCAATCTGGCTGCCCAGCAGAGCTTGGATGGAAGGCGCCGTGCCCTGGTAGGGTACGTGCAGATACTCGAAGTTCGCGGTCCGCGCCAACGTCACGCCGAGGAAATGCAGCGGCGAACCCGCGCCCGGCGATCCGAAGCTGGACTGTGTGGGATTGCTTTTGCACCAGGCGATGAAATCGGCGACCGTTTTGACGGTGCCGGGGACCATCGGACCAATCGCCAACATCATGGCCGTGGTGTGGATGGTCGTGACCGGTGCGAAATCCTGCAGCGTGTAACCGAGCGTCTTGTAGACGTGCGGATAAAGACACACCGCCACCGCCGGCGTCAGGATCATCACCGAGCCGTCCGCCGGGCTGTTCTTCACCACATCCATGGCAACGCGACCGCCGGCGCCGGGACGGTTCTCGACGATGATCGCCGACGCATAGCCCTTGGTGTGCTCGGCCAGCAGCCGCGCCGTGACGTCGCTCGGGCCGCCCGCGGGAAAGCCAACCAGGATGCGTGCCGTCGCGTGCAATGGCTGCGATCGTGCTGGTGAAAGCCCCGATGCGTACGACGCTATACCGCCCGCGCCCGCCAGCAGAAATCGCCGGCGATTGAACCTGCCCGCGCAACCAACATCAGACATGGCAGCCTCCCTGCTGTGCAAAGATAGGCCGATACGGCATGGGGGTGCAAACTCACCTGACCGGGAATGGGCGGGAATAGCCTCGACGAGCTGCACGGCCCACTCAGATGGTGTTTCTCAAACCGAGACACGACCGCCTCGTCGAATTGCCTTTTGTAGATGGTCAAATAGCTCCGGAAGCCGCCCGATCAGGCTTTCAAGCTCCTCGACCGAGAACTTTGTCGGGACCGAAAGGACGCTGGCCTCAATGCAGCCGTCGCCCCACACGACGTCTGCAGAAGCGATCAGCGGCGTCGTCCGCAGATGCTTCAACGTCACCGAGAGAGCCACGAGATCCGTGTCGTGTGTTGCCGCGTTGCTGAAAACGCATTCGATGCCCAGAACGTGGCCTTGATAATCCGTCGCCGAGCCGACCGACGCATCGCATACTGTGATAGCGACGCCGGCGTGGCCGACCTCTAGCTGATGCTTCCACGCGCGGAAGATCGGCAAAACTCTGTCGCGAAGCTGCGAAACGGGGTCATTCACCTCCTCGGGACGGATGACGCTCATGACGTTCAGGAGGTCCTTGGCGGGAACTCCCGCCTTGCCCAGTGCCGGCTGGAACCCGAAACCGTAACCGTTGGCAATGCGGATGGAAAGTTCTTGGGTCAGTCGGCTCGTTGGTTTTCGCGGGGCATCGGCAGGATCGTGGTACGGGACTTTTGCGCAATTGGCAGTCTGGACCAGAGACGATATGAGTCCGAATGCAAAGCCGGATCGGATGGACGAGCATGACGTCGCGATTTGTGAAACCGAAGCACAGGCAGATACGGCTGCGACTTGCGCATCTTGTTGCGCGTCTTGCCCTTGCGGCTCTGGCCGCGCTGAGTGCAGGGCAAGATGATGCGCACGCCAGGAGCGCGGGCGGCGCACGATCGGTCGAGTTCCGTCGAGTCGCGCCCCGCCGGCGCGCCGATCATGGCGATCGTTTCGCTGCGCAATCAGCAGATCACCGTCTATGATGCCAAGGGCTGGATTCTGCGGGCGCCGGTGTCGAGCGGCCAGGCTGGACGTGAGACGCCCGCCGGCATCTTCAGCGTCATCCAGAAAAGGGCCGAGCATTGGTCGAACCTCTATGATGATGCCTACATGCCCCACATGCAGCGCATCACGTGGTCGGGTATCGCGTTGCACGGCGGTGCGCTGCCGGGATATGCGGCGTCGCATGGCTGCGTCCGGATGCCCTTCGACTTCGCCGCACGCCTGTTCGATGCGACGTCGCTTGGCATGCGCGTGATCGTGGCGCCGGGCGATGTTGCGCCTGTCGAGATCGCCCACCCGGCGCTGTTTCTGTCGGATCCGGATGCCGCGTCCCTCGCCGCCGCCCGCGCCGCCGAGGCGGACGAGGCGGCGAGGAAGGCGGATCAGGCGCGTCTCGCCGCTGTGATGGCCTCCCGCGAGGCCGCTTGGGCGAGGGCGCCCGTGCGCATGGCGGAAATTCTGAAGCGTCGCGCCGAGGCTGAATTGGCGTCCGCCGAGACGTCGCTCGGCTCCGCCCTGTCGGCCGAGGCCAAGGAGCAGGCTGAAGACGCCAAGGCAAAGGCAGTCGCGAGAATCGCCGAGTTGCAGAAGGAATGGGACGCCGCGCAGGTTATGCTGCAAGGAAGGCTCGACGCCGTGGCGCTTGCCCGCGAGGCCGCCGTCGCCACCGAGACCGCCCGGGTCGCGGCGGCGCAGGTGGCGCGGGACGCTGCGCGCGAGCGTGAGCCGCTATCGGTGTTCATCAGCCGCAAGACCCAGCGGCTTTATGTCCGAAGGGCGTTTCAGCCCATCCTGGAAACGCCGGTCACGGTGAAGGACGCCGATCGTCCGATTGGCACTCATGTCTTCACGGCCATGGAGCGGACCAACAACGACGCCGACATGCGATGGAGCGTCGTCTCATTGGTCGGCAAACGTTCGCCCGGTGACGCGGCGGCCTCGGCGGAGCCGGACGGCGCGAAGGCTGCGCTCGACCGGATTGTCATTCCGCAGGACGCCCTTGATCGCATCGCGGGCAAGGCGTCGCCGCGATCGTCGCTCATCATCTCGGACGAGGCCTTGAGCTCGGAGACCGGCAACGAGACGGAGTTCGTGGTCGTGTTGAGCGGCGAGCCACAAGGCGGCATCAAGATCCGACGACGTGGTCCGGGGAGCGAAGTCCGTTACGACCGCCCATTCGATCGCCTGCCGGTCTGGCGCTCGCCTTTCGCAGGTCGGTAGGACGTGACTCCAGGTTCGCCTTTACAAGGCCCGTTCTCCAGCTCGCCAAGCGTGACGAGTGGGCTGGCGTTGCGCAGCCTATTCGATCACCTCGTCGGCCGCCTGCGCTCTTATGAGCCCACGACTTAGTTACCGGTCGCCATGAGCCAGCCGATCAAGCTGACGCTCCAGCTCCTGACACTTCATCACCAAGCGCAGATGCTCTGGCGAAGATTTGGATTCGGGATGCGCCTCGACGTGCCTGGTCAATGCACCCACGGCGTCGCGGAGCTTCCGCCGCAGCTTGTGAACTTCGGTCAACTCTTCGACCATGAATTGGTATCCGCCAGGCCTCGCTGCCACGATAGCAAGCGCGGCCAGTCGAAGTCACCAACGCAACCCGGCTTGAGCAGGCGCAATAGCTTGGATTGCCCAACAGCTCATAGGGCGGGTTAGCCGAAGGCTAACCCGCCATCTTGGTGCATCGGAGTTGGCGGATTACGCTATAGCTACCTCGGGCTTAGAAGCTGGCATCGTACCAACGCTATGGGGCAGGCTGACCAAGATTTCGAGAAAGGTGAGGCCGGCGGAACGCTCGACGCGATGCAAATTCTTGAAGACCTCGTGCAAACGTGAGCGCCCCAGTTGTGATCGAACAATCCACTATCACCTGTCCCAAGTGCGGCCATCAGAACAGTGGAACACATGCCGATGGACGCTTGCCAATTCTTTTATGACTGCAAGGGATGCGGAGAGCGACTTAAGCCCCTTCCAGGCGATTGCTGCGTTTTCTGTTCCTTCGGCACAGTTCCATGCCCACCGATGCAGCGGGACCAGCGCCCCTTCAGTGCGTCAGTTGATCATGGTCAAGGTCGGTAATCCCGTCGCGGTGATACAGGCTGCGGCTGATACCAGCTTCGCACCCGCAACATGGGCTGTTCGTCGTGACGTCTTCAACAAGTGAATGCCTTGCGGAAGCCTTCCGCCTGCGCCTCATCTTCTGAGCAAAACCAACGGTCTGGGCCTCTGGTTCGGCCATAGCTGCGGCATTTTTCGAGATGGTAGATGCCACGATGACCGGTGACCTGCGCACGCGCGGCAAATTTCCCCTTGATCGAACAGCCTGACGGCATCGCGGGAATTGCGGGGAATAGCATTTCCCGGATCTCGGCGCTCTTGCGCTGACTGCACCCTGATCCCAGCAAACTGGCCGTGCCTTTGTTTCCTGGTCGTGCTGCCTGCGGCCGCACGAAGCAGCCCTTCCAAAGGCCCTTGCCCTTACTCCGCGCCTCCTCTTCGTCGCCTTTGAACCGCCCCTTGGCATAAGGTTCGAAGTTCAGGGCCCAACCTTCTCGCACAAGCCATTGGTTGAGGCTCATATCCTCGCCGTCGACGCGGCACATACCAATACGTCTGTTGCGATAAACGGTGTCGTACTTGCTGCTGTCGCAGCGAACGTCTCGCTTTGCGACAAACTCTCTGAGCCGATCACGCGCTTCGAGTCCGCATGGCCATATCGCACCGGACTCATTGAGGCATATCTGGTCCGTTTGTGGCGCGTCTATTCCATCTAGTCGGAAAGGCGCGCCTTGCAGAACCAGTGTGTCGCCGTCCGTGATGGTCACCTCAGCAGCCCAACTCGGAGTAAACGTCAAAACGAGAATTACGGCCATTAATGCACGCACGATTTCCCCCTAGCCCCATTTGCCCAAACAGACGCCGCAGCCGTCATAGCGAGATGGCGGCCATCCACTTGTGTTGGTGCCCACCAGATTTAGCCCCTAGCGGATGGCCGCAAAAGCAGGTTGGAACTGTGACATGCAGAGCGGGTTAAGGCCATTGCACGCCGTGCAGGCGGGAGGCTTGGTCCCCATTTGATGCCCCCAGCTTCCCAAATGTGCGGCGTGCACCAAAAAAGTCCCTCGGCCGCAGGCTTCATTAGTGCTGTCATTGGCCGACATGGCGCGCTTGGTCCAATGTCTCTATTCAATGACCTCGTCGGCGCGGGCCAGTAGCATGGGCGGAATTTCGAGGCCAAGAGTCTTGGCCGTTTTGAGGTTGATCACGAAATCAAACTTGGTTGGCTGTTCAACCGGAATGTTGGCTGGCTTCGTCCCACGTAGCACCTTGTCGACAAAGTGGGCGGCGCGTCGGTACAAGTCCGTAAAATTTGCTCCATATGACATCAGACCGCCCGCTTCGACGTGTTCCCGGTTGCCGTGCATCGTCGGCACTCGTGCGGCAAGCGCCAAAGTGTTGATCCACGTCCGGTGGGTACCAAGAAGCGGGTCGGCACAGACATAAAGCGCTTCCGCGCGAGAACGAAGCGTCTTGAATACGATTGGGATATCCTCCGGCCGCTCGATTTCGACGCGGGCGATTTCGAGGCCTAGGGTGCGGGCCATGGCCTGAACCTCGCGAAACTCCAGCACGGCACCCGGATAGCGGATATTGGCCATAATCCCTAGCCGGCGGAGGCCCGGGACGGTCTCACGCAAGAATTCCAGTCGCTTGCCAGCGATATCGGTAAACTGAAGCGACAGCCCGGTGACGTTACCCCCCGGTCGCGCCAGACTTGCGACGAGACCGCTGCCAATTGGATCGTTCGCGACCGCGAAGACAATCGGGATCACCGACGTTGCCTGCTTTGCGGCAAGGACTGCGCCTCCCGCGGTGACAATGACATCGACCTTCAGGCGGACGAACTCGGCCGCAATCTCAGCGTAGCGCTCGCCACGGCCCTCCGCCCACCGATACTCAATTGCCACGGTGCGCCCTTCGATCCAGCCGAGTTCGTGCAATTGCCGTACAAAAGCGGTGGTTCGTTCGCTCCCATCCGACGGCGTCGTCACGCCCAGATATCCAATGACCTGCACACGCTCGCCCTGCTGCGCGCTCGCTGCGAGCGGCAACGTGAGCGGGGCCACCACCGCGCCGCTTAGAACACCTAGAAAATCCCGACGCCGCATATCCAACCCTTAGTCACAAGATGGTGTCACGCGACACCATTCTCTCACTGAGACCTGCTTTTGATCGATGCAGCTAACCACGAAAGTCTGCTAGCGGCCACGCCTAACGCGTCGTCTTTCGTGGCGTAGCTGTGGTGCGAATAGTCAGCCACTAAGGTCCAACGTCCGGCGTCCTCCGGATCTCGGCGAAACTCCTTGAAGCCGTAGGTGCCGTCAGGGCGCTCGAAGATGTCGACGCATCGAAATCCGTCCGCATCCTCCAGGCTCCTGACAACCTTCGCCTGGCCGCGACCTTTGCCGTCGTTCATAATTTTCGTAGCATTCCTTGGCGTAAAGAGCTGCCTTGGCGCCGATCTCACCAAAACATCGATACCAATTCACGGCAGCAAGCGGCGTTTTATTCGATCACTTCATCGGCGCGCGCCACGAGACTTGGCGGCACCGCAATCCCAAGCGTCTTGGCGGTCCTGAGATTGATGGCCAGTTCGAACCGGCTCGATTGCATGATCGGAAGGTCGGCGGGACGGATGCCCTGCAGCACGCGCCCGGTATAAAGCCCGACCTGATGCCAAGCCTCCGGGCGGCTGACGCTGTAGCTCATCAAACCGCCGGCGTCGACGAACTCGCGCCATTCATACATGGCGGGCACCGCATAGCGCGCTGCCAAGGCGACAAGCTGCTCGAGAACGACCTGGTAAAACAGGTTCGCGCTGTAGAGCACGGCGCCGACCTTGCGCTTGGCGATGGTTTCGAATGCGGCGCTCACATCGGGTTCGGCGCCGACATTCAAGACCACGATGTTTTGTCCCGAAGCCGCGGCGGCGGCCGAAAGCTCGCTGACCTGAAAGTCGCCGAACTGCACTCCTCGGGTTCACGATGAACGCGATCTCGGCTGCGTTCGGCACCATCTCACGCAGAAGCTCAAGACGTTTCGGCCCGAGTTCGGCCGTGAACACGTTGATGCCCGTCAGGTTCCTGTCAGGCCGGTTGAAACTGGTCGCGAGGCCCTGTCCGACCGGATCGCGGCCGCTCAGAAAAACGACGGGAAGGGTGGTGGTTGCGGCGGCCGCGGCGAGCGCAGACGGGCGGTCAGTCGCAACCAGCACCGACACGTTCCGGCGGACCAAATCGGCAGCCAGCGCCGCCAGGCGGGCGTCCTGGCCGTCGGAGTGGCGAAATTCAATGGCGACGTTCTGTCCGATCACATAGCCCGCTTCCGCAAGACCCTTGCGAAAGGCCGGGAGCAGCGGCGCCTCGGCTTTCGACGAACGGCCGCTGAAATAGCCGATGACCGGCATTCCGGCCGGCTGCGCGTTCGTTCGCCGCGGCCACGCCGATGCTGCCGCACCGCCAACAAGACCGATAAACTCGCGTCGCTTCATGCACGCCCCCGGTCAGGACAGGGGAATCTTCTAGATCAAGCTAACACACCGCAAGTGGGCTGGGATTAGCTCAGCGACAGTCGAATGCTGCAAACGATCATGTTCGCTTCGCTGATCGGCCGGTTGGGCTCAAGCGATCCAATTTGCGATAGGGACAGTCCAAAGAAAGAAAGGACATGCTCGCGATTCTCCATTCTGTCTGACCAACGGCCTACCAATTCCCCTTCCAGCGGTTCCAAGCGTAGAGCAGATCGGCGAACCGATCATACACGACGCGTGTAATTTGATGGATCACCGGCAACCCAAGCGACCGCCCGAGCCAGACGTCGCCCGGGGTTCTTAGCCAAATTGCGATCGCGCAGTCAGCGCCGACGTGGAGTCGGCCCTCGGCGTCAACGGCATGCAGCCGACGACGCACCTCCTCCACCCCAGCGCCGAAGTGGGCGAGCGCATCGGGCTCAAGATTGATGTCACGGAACTCGATAATGCCGGTTCGGGCTGCACGGACCAGCCGGCTGTTTTGCCATTGGATACCAGCATTACAGACTGGGCATTTGGTATTGTACCAGACTGTGAGTTTCGAGCTCATTTCCTATCTGCAGCGGACATCTAAAAACCGCCACTCCGTGCCAGAAGCAGACTCATGCACCGCAATAAACAAAAATCGCTATTCGATCACCTCGTCGGCGCGCGCTGACAGCGGCGGCGGCACTTCGATGCCCAGTGTCTTCGCAGTGCTCAGATTGATCACAAACTCGAATTTAGTTACCTGCACGACCGGCAGGTCGGCAGGCTTGTCTCCCTTGAGAACGCGGCCAGCATAGACACCAGCCTGTCGATATGCGTCGGCGAGTCTGGTTCCGTAGCTCATCAGGCCGCCGGCTTCGGCGAACTCGCGCCATTCGTAGATCGCCGGAAGACCGTGACGAGCCGCCAGCACGACGAGTTGCTGGCGTCTGCTATTGAAGTATGGCGAGGCACCCACCAGGATTGCGCCCGCCTTCTGTTGGACAACGGTCGAGAATGCGGCGTCGAATTCGCTCTCTGCATTGGCGCGCACGATAATGAGCTTCACATTCAAGCGCGCAGCCGCCTCCTGCGCGTCGCGCAATTGCGATTCGGACGGCGCGAAATTCGGGTGGACGAGCATGCCCAGGGTCGAGGCCTTAGGGACCATCTCGTGCAGCAATCCAAGTCGTTTCCCCTCGAGTCCCGAAGCAAATTGGTAAACGCCCGTCAGGTTGCCGCCGGGGCGATTGAAACTCGGGACGATGCCGAGCTTCACCGGGTCATCTCCGATGGAGAATACAATCGGGATATTCGAGGTCGCTCCTTTTGCCGCGAGCACCCCGGCGTTGCTGGTCGTTACGATTACAGATGCTTTGCGCTGAATGAACTCGGATATAAATCCCGGAAATCGATCGAATTGCCCCTCTGCAAAGCGGTATTCGATAGCCACGTTCATGCCCGACGACGTAGCCAGTCTCCTTTAGGCCACCCTCGAACGCTGCGAGCGCTACACGCAGTGGGTCCCGGCGAGCCGGAGACCGCAAACCCGACCACCGGCAACTGCGTCTGCGCGCGCGCGACGAACGGCCATGTTGCCGCCACGCCACCCAAAACTCCGAAAAAATCCCGCCGCCTCATGCCCGCTCCCGGTTCAGGAGACGGCATCGTACCGGCTCAAACGAGTGCTTTGATAGGGGCTGAAACCGGTTTCGCTTTTGCAACATGAGATGCTGGCCGATGTCCGGCGCCGCGGAGAGCGCGGACTTCGAAGCCGAGCTGCCTAGATCGGCAGAAAATGATACGATGGGCTGCCAGCGCGATGAAAAAAACGCGCGGGCAGGGGGCGTCATGCTGGGCTTCAATCGTTGGCACTTGCTCAGGATCACGGCCGCGATCGCGTGTATCGCGGGTCTCGCCTGGCTTGCGCTGGCCTATCTGATTCCGACGCCGCCATCGAAAATCGCCATTGCGACCTCGCTGCCGGGCGATCACTACCAGGTGCTGGGCACCCGCTACCAAGGCATCCTCGCCGGCTCGAGCGTCGAGTTGGAGCTCCGGATCACCGAGGGCGCAAAAGAAAATCTCAGGCTGCTCAATGACCCGACCTCCGGCGTTCAGGTCGGATTCATGCAGGGCGGCATTTCAAGCGGCAAGCTTGCGCCCGACCTGCTGTCGTTGGGACGCATCGATTACCAGATCTTTTGGCTGTTCTATCCGACCGGCGAGACGGTGACCGATCTCAGTCAGCTCAGGGGAAAGCGCATTGCCTTGGGACCGGTCGACAGCGGCGACCGTGCGGTTTGCGAAAAAATTCTCGCCGCGGCCGGCATCAATTATGACAATACCGCCTTGTTGTACGTTGCGCCGGCGGAAGCGACCAAGGCGCTTGATGACGGTACGGTCGATGCGGTTTTCCTGAATTTGTCTCCGGATTTGCCGATCCTGCAGTCCCTGTTGGCAAGTCCGCAGTATCGCCCCATGAGTTTTTCGGAGGCCGAGGCGCTGACGCGCATTTTTCCGTATCTCGTTCGTCTGGTGCTGCCGCGCGGCGCCATTGATTTGCAGCGAAAAATTCCGGTGACGGACGTCCATCTGGTTTCGACGACCAACGTCGTGCTGGTGCGCAAGGAAATCCATCCGGCGATCATCGATCTCCTGGCCCAGGCGATTCTGGAGGCCCATAGCTTGCCAGGGCTTTTTCAGAGGGTGGGCGATTTCCCGAGCCAGACCGATCCGGAATATCCGATTGCGCAAAGCGCCCGTGATTTTTACAAAAACGGTCCTTCGTTCCTGAACCGGTATTTGCCGTTTTGGATGACCAGTTATGCGCAACGAGTCGTCGCCGTGCTCGTGGCTGTGATCGCCATCGTCGTTCCGGTCTTCAACTATGCGCCGAAACTGTATCTGTGGTTCATTCGCGAACGCGTGCGCAGGCTCTACCGCCGTCTCAGGATTGTCGACAAGGAGCTGCTGAAAGAGCTCGGCCCATCCGAAGTGCAAGGCCTTCAATCGGAGTTGCAGAGCATCGCCCGGGCCGCGAGCATTGTTCCAATGCGGAATTCAGAGGTGTTCTTTGCCCTGACCACGCATATCGATCGCACCCGCGCCCAGCTCGACAGTCGCCAGCGGCCGGGCGCTGAGCAACTCAAGGTCGCGTAGGGTAGCCGCCAACAGACGGGATAGTCGGCCGGCAGCTTGGATAGCCAGTCCATGCAGGACCGCCTGGGCGACAGCGGTACGCCTGATTCGAGGACGGTCGTTTGAATAACTGTTAATTTGCAGCTTGACAGTGTGCGAGCAAAAAGATGGCCGAGCCTCAAATTCGATACGACGACGGTGCCGCATATGAGCGATACATGGGGCAATGGACCCGGCTTGCCGGCGACCATTTCCTTACATGGCTAGCGCCGCGTCCCGGACTGCGCTGGATCGATATCGGCTGTGGCAACGGCGCCTTTACAGAATTGATCGTTCAGCGGTGCGCACCATCAGAAATTCAAGGCATTGACCCATCCGAGGCACAGCTCGCATTTGCGCGAACACGCGCTGCGATGCCCATGGTGGAGTTTCGGCAGGGCAACGCCATGGCGATACCCTTCCCCGACCGTCAGTTCGACGTCGCGGTCATGGCGCTTGTCATTTTCTTTGTTCCCAACCCGGCGTCGGGTGTGGCGGAGATGAAGCGCGTGGTTCGTCCAGGGGGAATTCTAACAGCGTATGCCTGGGATATCCTTGGTGGAGGATTTCCTTGGGAGCCGGTCCAGGCAGAGATGCGCGCAATGGGTTTAACGCCGGTTCTTCCGCCAAGCTCGGAGGCCTCAAGATTGGAACGGTTACGAGAGCTGTGGATTGAGGCGGATCTTGAAGCCGTTGAAGTCAGAGACATTCCCGCGCAACGAACGTTTGCGAATTTCGATGACTTCTGGACGACAGCGCTTCTGGCCGCAAGCATCCGTCCAATGATTGCTGCGATGGCGGCCAAGGATGTCGAGGTTCTCAAGCGGCGCGTCGAAGCGCGGTTACCCGCAAACTCCGAAGGGCGCATAACGTACTCCGCACGAGCCAACGCCGTAAAAGGTCGTGTGCCAGACTAAACATGACAGGCTGTAGCACCGGGAACTAGGACGGTGCCGGCGATCGTGCTAGGGTAAGCGCCCCCAACAAATGGAGCCGACAATGGCGGGCGTGGCCTTTCCACCTGGCATTCTCAGCCGTGCCGTCTCTCATGTTCCCGCTCTGATCGACATCACGCCCGCTCCGCCAAATCCTTTGCCAATCCCGTTCCCCAACACTGCTGCCCATTTTGAAAATCACCCGGCGTTTCCAGTGCTCCACGCGCTGTTCGAACCCGACATCGACGTGCTCGGGACTGCGCCACAGACCAATTCATTCGCGGTCTAGATCGAACGCTAAAAGCGAATCTGTTCGACCTGCATCAAAATATGCGGGTGTGGTCCCACTTTATGAGGCCTTGGCATACCCGGCGACTCCCGGTGGGAGGGCCGCTCCCCAGCGCGCCAGGGGATGAGAAGGTGTAATCTCCCATTGCTGCGCTGCTCACGCGCATCACCGTCGTTTGAATTCTTCCAAGCATCAGGAACCGAACATGCTGCAGCTCCCGACGCACGGCCGTTACCGATATTCGACAATTGAGAATCGGCCGGATTTCGAATGGCCAGAACGAAAGCGGCTTGCGTTTTATATCGGATTGAACGTTGAGCATTTTGCGTTCCTGGCGGGGCTCGGGAGCGATCCATTTCAGCGGGCAAGCGCTCCTCAGACGCAACGCAATTTTGCATGGCGCGACTACGGCCTTCGGGTCGGCATTTGGCGCGTGTTCCGGATGCTCGATGAGCTGAAATTGCCCGCAACGATCCTTTTGAACAGCCTCGTTTGCGAGAACTATCCTGAAGTGATCGAGCGGATCAAACAGCGCGGCGACGAGGTTTGTGCTCACGGCCGAACGAATGCCGAGTCTCTGGCAGGCCTATGGGAGCATGACGAAGCGCGGATCATCAGCGAAACGACCGAAACAATCACGCGGCACTTCGGTGTACGGCCCCTGGGCTGGATGGGCCCCGCAGCGGCAGAAACCAGAGTTACGCCTGATCTGCTCGTCGAAGCCGGATACACGTACAGTTTGGGCTGGCCTGTCGATGACCAGCCGATATGGATGAGGACCAGATCGGGACCACTCTTGAGCGTGCCTTATCCCATGGAACTTAACGACATCGGAACTAACGTGATCCGCGATCATTCGGGTCGAGAGTTCGCCGACATGATCGTAGATCAATTCGACGAGATGATCGATCAGTGTGAACAGCAACCGCTCGTGATGTCGGTTGCGTTGCACCCTTTCATCTGTGGTCAGCCCTTCCGCCTACGGGCGCTTCGGCAAGCCTTGAAACACTGCCTTGAACACAAGCGCAAGGACAAGATCTGGCTTACGTGCGCTGGCAAGATTGCCCAACACTGCATCGCCCTTCCCACCTACATGAAGTCTGCAGACAAGGCATCGCTATAAATGGGCTGCACATTTCCCAGCTGCGTTGAAGCGCCATGAAGGCTGCGGCACTACGCCACAATACGTAAGTCAGAGCGGCGATAAACAGCCGCGCCGGCGCCGTCCGGCGTGCGATGGCTCGCCCATGTAGGTCGCAACCGTCCACGGCGCGCTGCAAAAGCCCAGAACGTCACATTTGCCGGTAGCGCGGTCTTGACGGCCTCGTCGCTCGTTTGGCCGCCGCCGATCCGGCCATCCCTGCGATAAAATGCGCCGTCGCATCAGGTTCCCAGGCTGGGATCAATCCATTGCAGCACGCTCAATTGGCAATGGACCGTCCGGAACGCCCATAATTTGGAGGCGAATGTCCGCTGCGGGTCAAAGCCTGAAAGGCTCAAATCGAGCACGAGATTTCCGCTTTGCCCCTCAAAGCGAACGGAAAGCGGACGGAGTGTGGCTCCATGCCACATCCAAACTCATGCACCTGCAGCAAACCAGATCGTCTGTTGATGAACCCGTCGGAGCGGGCGAGCCGTGTTGGTTCGCCCTATTTTCGTCCTGCGAATCAATCATGTCTCCCGTGGGGTGGGGGAGGGAACTGCGGCAAAGGAAGGGGAACCTGGCCGATGGGAACCGTGCGCCCACCGAAAGCTGTCATTGGCGATCAAGCGACTTCATTTGAGGCCTCAATTCTTGAGCAACTCGTTGGTCACACGGTTGCGGAAATTGAGCGCGAGCTGATTATTAAAACCCTCGATCATTTCGAAGGGAACAGAACCCGGGCGTCTGTCGCCCTGGGCATTTCAGTTCGATGCCTGCGCGACAAGATCCACCAATTCAAAGCGCAGGGCATCGATGTTCCCGAACCACACCCTGGACCAATGCATCAGCGGAAAAACTGAATTGATCGCTCGGGCCGCTGCCAGCGGCCTCGGGGAGTGATGGACACGTCTTTCAACTGAAAGTGCAACCGTTTGTTCACGGTTCACGGCGATCTTTGGCGCCTCGAAGCCTACGCACCATGTCCGTTCGCTCGCCGATCGTCCGTTATTCGCTGCTCGCCGCCGCAGTCGCCGCGCTGTGCGGCCTCGTTTACATGCAGGTTTCCGAACGCCTGCCCGAAAGCCTGCAAGTCACGAACGCAGCAGCGCTCCGGCAGCAAAATCCGTCATGCGCGCTGGCCGAGGTGCCGCGCGATCATGCGTTCTTGGCGGCTTCGATCAACGAGGGCGGTCTGCACAGCGGCCTGATATTTGGCAACATACAGACAGCTACAAAGACCGTGCAGGTCACCGTCGAGGCGGGCGATAAGCCCATCACCGTATTCCTATCGGGGTACGGCGTAATCTGGAATTTTGGCGGCCATGTCGACCGCATCCGGCGGGTCGTTGCCATGTCGCATTTCATGAACCGGATGGTTGGGGTTGCCGGCGTTCCCGCCGATCGAGTTGAAATTCCCGTCCACGTCGAGTGCTCCTATTTCAACGATGCCATGTCGCTGCAAAACGGCGCGGTTCGTGCAAAGGCATTGGCCGTTATGTTCGGACGTCGGCCTGACCATGACGTTTATCAGTACAAGGCCGCACATCTATCGCTGCCCGAGGCAAGCTTCGCCTTGCCTTTGGAAACAATGCCGAAATTGCCGCCGCAGCGCACGCTTGCTCCTGGCGATGTTGTCACCGCGAAGGCCGTCACCGTCACACGCACGGACGTCTTGCCGGGGAAGGCGGGCCTCGAGCAACTTGAAGCGGCCGGGGCGATCCGCCCGCCGACCGACGATGAAGTCAAGGAATTTCTGGCCGGCGCCAGTCGGCCGTATCAGTCGAAGCTGTCGCCCGACTTCATGCTGCAACAGAAGTTCGATTATGCGATTACACGCGAAGTCACCTTGCCGCAGGGATTCTCGTTCGGGCCGAAGTTCTTGGTCCTTGCCGGCGTGCCCGCGCCCGTTGCGCCTTATCGCGGCTGCCTCGTCCAAATGGACGGCTTCCGCGTCAACAGTGTTTTGGAGTGCTTCCCGGGATATCACGAAGGGTTCCAGAAGCTGCAGGACTGGCCGGCAGCAGAGAGGCTTGGGCCATGCCGGCTGTTCGAGCCACCTGAAGACGCATCGCTTGACGCAGTGTCGGTCTATGAACCCGAGATGCCCAAGCCGCGCACCTTTGCCGAGGTCGCCGCCCATCTGCGTGAAGCCGAGCGAGTTCCAACGCCCTATCCGATCGACGTGCGTGTCGATAAACCGGGCGGCGTGATGCTTGTGCTCAACTCCTATGAGCCTGTGATCTGGCGCGTGTCCGCGAGAGGCGGCGGCCGTGTCGTCGGGGTGATGCTGATCGGCTATTACGCCAGCAAGGTGGAAGGTCTTCCGGCCGATACGCCGATCGTAGCTCTCGAATTTAAAACGTTTGAGGCCGGCGCGAAGACAACGCCGGCCTGTCTCCGAATGCGATCGCTGGCAAGTGGCGCTTATCGCGGGGGGCCGGATGCGATCGTGTTCGATCGTGCGGTCGAAGTGCTGACCGGGCGACGGCTGAATAGCTTGCGCGGAGCGTACAAGCTCAAGGAAGTCACGCTGAACTGATGACGATCCAAAATTAGGAATTGCCGGCCGGCTGCAGCCGCGCCAGCGCCACACGCGTTGCCTTTGACATCGCAAGCGTAATCTTGATCACGATAAACGAGACCAGAACGTAAACCGGTGTGCGCGTCACAACCCCAAGCGCCAATCACGCTGGGGTCGAAAGTGTAGGTGACCGATGCAGGAGGATAAGAAGAAGGGCACAGTCGAGATTGCGCCCAGAAGTGCGCTTCCGATCACCACATTGATGAAGTCGTACTTGGCCTTTCCGGAAAGACACAAACCACCAGATCAGCGCGACAAACGGCGCAACCGCGATCCCGACGGAGGGCATTCCTGCCACCGCGACTGTCGTGACAAACATGGACATCAACGCGGTGCTTACGATCCGTGCCAGCCAGCCCGGCGTTGGCACAGCGGCGAAGCCGTCGGAACGCATGTTGCGCTTTGATGGCCGCGGTGGCTCCACGGCAGGTCCATCAGCAGGGCCCAGATGGTGCCGAGTACTGCACCGGTCGCAAGGCTCAAAGGCGCGTGCTCGATCATGACTTGTGCGCCGCGCCGAACGCAAAGGCGAACATTGGCGCGAAGGGCGCTAAGGATCGCCAGAATGTTGGCGTTGGGCACCGAATACCAAGTGTAACCGATATTCTTGACCCAGAACGCTGCGGTGCTGCCCAGCAGGATCGCAATCGCGCCCGCAAGCGCCAGGCCGAGCACGGTCCAGCGATGCGGCTTGCGAAAGTAGAGTCCGTATAAACGCGTAGGTCAGCGCGAAGGCGGTCGAGAGGCGCGAAGTACCACGCCGCCCAACCTTCGCGCGGTGTCCGTGGACTGCCGAACAGCGGGCTCGACCGGACGCTCAAGCGGCACCTTCAGGATAAAGAACCAGACGTAAGCCGCAGTGGCCGCCGCACCCAAGGCAAAAGCCGTAAGCCCGATGTGAGCCAATAGCGATAACGATGAGGAGGAGGACGGCGGAGAAACAGGCGCCGGAGTGGGAGTCGTTGGCGACCCGAAGCTGGCCATGCCGCCGCACGTCCTAGAACGATTTGATCGGTTTGAACGGCGCGTCCTGATCGAAGGTTGGCCGGTATTCGTTCTGGAAGGCGCTTGAGGCCGCATCGTCAGCTACGCGAAAGTTTTGAGCCGATCTTTTTCCGCAGGGACTGAGCGTTTTGATGAGCCGCGCATAGTCGGCTTCGGCTCTCGGATCGTTCGCCTTGATGAGCCCGAGATAGCCCACGGCCTTCACCAGGTCGCGCTCGGTGCCGACGCCGGTTTCAAAGGCGCGGGCCAGCGACCGCATTGATTCCGGAAAGCGGCCGCGCGCGAGACGGAAATGCTCAAGCGCGCGCGCCGGATTACGCAGCGCGGCAGGACCGGCGTCGAACAGGTAGGTGCCGATCACAAAGTGCGCGAACGCCCGTTCTTCGGCGTCTCCACTCCGACGCGCCGCGACATCGAGCACGCGCAGGGCTTCACGCGTCGCATCGACGTCACCGGTGATGCCCTTCGACATCAGCGCGGCGCCGAGCCCAAGCGCGGCCCTTATAATCCCTTGATCGGCCGCCTGGCGAAACAGCTCGTAGGCTTTCTCGCTATCGGCCTCGACGCCGACGCCTTCGAAATAGAGTTGCGCAAGCTCGAAGCGCGCCAGCGCGTCGCCGCGCCCAGCCGCGTCGCGCCAATAGGCGATGGCTGCGGGAAGATTGCGCTTGCCATTGAAACCGCGTGCTTCCGCCATGCCCAGGAGCCGCATAGCTTCTGGGTCATGAAATGCCGCACCGCGCTGCCACCACAGCACGGCTTCGGATGCAAGCTGAGCGTTGGTGACCTGGACGGCGCGTCCTGCTCCATCGAGCGAGACGCGTTCCTTGTCGGGCAGATCACCGCGTTCGGATTTTGCCAGGATCTGGAATAACACCAGACCGTTCAGCGTGAACGCAGGTGCGAAAGCTTTCGCTGTTGCGCCACGCAGCAGCCGCTGCGCCTCGATGCCGCGGCCCGAACCACCGAGATGCAGCGTCACGATCGCCCGAGCCAGCAGGACGGCCGGCTCGCTCTGGTCCGCCGAGGCGAGCACCGAGAGCGCCAGTTCCGGCTCCTGCGCCGCCAAATGCTTGCGCGCCTCTTTGAGCGCCGCCACGTTGCCGTGCGGCGCCTTGTCGATGACGAAATCTGAAATCTGGGGCGCCTGAATTGCCGAGATGGTTTCCCGGCCAGGGCCGCGATCCCGTCCGGTCAACATCGCCGGCTCGCCGGTGCGGACTTCACTGGTTGGGCGTTGCAGCGCGGCGATGCTCGAATTCACCGCAGCCTTGACCGGTGCGAACAGGACCGCGAAGCCGCCCATGAACGCAAGAATCACGAGCCCCGAAACCGTCAGGTCGATCAACCCGCGAAACAGCAAATCGGCGCGGTAAAGGCTGACCGCGTAGGCGAACAACGGAGGCCGCTCGTCGTTCTTCGGCAGCATCCCGATCGCGTCGACGCTGGCGCTGCGTTTTGACATCGAAGCCTCAGGCCGCCGCCACCGGCTCGGGCGCGGTGCTGCTGACGATCTCAACGCGCACGCCCCCGCCCTCGCTGATCAGGCGCACGCTCTTTGCACCCTTGCCGCGTGCCTCGAGCAAACCGTCCGTCACCTGACGTTCGATGGTGCGCGAGATGTCGCGGACGCCGCCATCGGTGCGCTTCTGCAGGGCGTCGATTGCATCGAGCAGGAGCGCGGGGTCGATGCCGCCGTTCTCGATCGTGAGCCCGAACTGTTTGCAGAGCGCTTCGATCTCAAGCGCGACGACGCGCGCGATGTCGAGACCCTCAAGCGGGCGGAACGCGAACACGCTGTCGATGCGAGACAGCACCTCCGGCGCGAACTGCGCATCGCCGAGCGCCCGCTTGATGAGCCGGTCCATCTCTTCCGGTTCGTCTGCATGATCGCGTGCGATCTCGCCGATGCGGCGCGAGGCGGCGTTGGTGGTCAGCACGAAAATCGCCTCGGTGGTGGGGATTTTCGCGCCGTCGCTGACCTCGGTGATGAACCCGTCGTTCCAAGCGGTGAGGAAGCGCTTGTGGACCTCCGGATGCGCCTTTTCGAACTCGTCGAGCAGAACGATGGAGTCTGGCGTGTCGCGTAGCGCGCTGGTCATCGCGCCATAACTGGTCGAGCCAACATAACCGCGCGCCTGGCCGAACAGGCTCGCTGCGGCATGCGGTTGACCGAACTGGCTCATGTCGAAGAAATGCAGATGGCCCTTGTCGGCGTATAGCGTCTCGGCAAGCATCTTCGCGAGATGCGTCTTGCCGACGCCGGGCGGGCCGGCCAGACAGAACACCGCGACTGGCTTGTCCGGGCGCTGCGCAGCGAGGCGGCGGCGTAATTGCGCGGCCATCGCGTCGATTGCAGCGTCCTGCCCGATAACGCGCCCCTTGAGTGTGCGGGCAAGCTCTGCGGCATCGATGGTGACAAGCTTTCGGCCGCGCTCCTGGTAGGATTTTTCGAGTGAGGCCTTGTCCGTCAGACGATCGAGCACATCCATGATCCACCTCGGAAAATAACGTCCTTTGTAGAACAGCATGACGAAGGCGCCGCCACCGCACAGCAGCACCACGAACGCCGCAAATTGCGGATGAAACTTTGCCAGCATCAGCATGAAGCCAACGCTGAACAGGATCGACATGAGAGGCCCGAGCGGCATCGCGATCATAGCGCCGGGATCTCCACAACTTGGCCGGGCACAAGCGCCGGCAGCGGCACGGGTCCGATGATCGTGCTCACCCCAAGCGTCACGCCGCCGCCGCCGCCGTCGCGCACCGCCCTGATCGAAACCGTACCGCCCGGCTGAACCGGGAGGAAAAACGTCACCGGCTTGTGCATGATGGTGAGCATCTGGCTGAACGTTGCGGCGTTCACCTCGATCTGGTCGCCGTCCTCGTCGAGCCTGTCCCAAAGCGTGACGGCGGCGAGCCGCACCGAGCCGTCAGCCAGCTTTTCGGAAAGCCGACGCTTCTCGGCCTCCGGCATGTTGAGTTGCGCGAGAACGCTCGCAGGCGAATTTTGAAAGCTGGACGGAAGAAATCTTGAACGCTCCGGGTGCCTGGTCCACGTTGAGCGTGATGACCGTATGATGAGAGCCAGGTAATCCACCGCTCGGCACGGGAGCAAAATTCGCGGGCTTGCCGCCAAAGATCAAAAGGCCCGCCGCAATCGAGGCGGCGAGCGTCACGACGGCAAATACGCCAGCCCGAGCCTGAATTGGCTGCGGAGGCAACAGCAAGAGCTCAGGACGTGGTGCGCCTCCTGCCCCGTCAGAACTGTCCTTGCTTTCGCCACTGCGCATGAGGCATTGAATCAACGATCAGCTTTAATGAAGGATGTCGAAAATCGCTCGATCACTGCGAATGATCGAAGAAATAGTTAATCGTGTAATATCTGGCGTTAAGCCCAGTTTGTCAGGCCGGCGGAACCTCCTGCAGTCCTTCCCCGCAACGCCTTCAAGACCTCTCCTAGAGGCCGACATGCCGACGCTGGGCGCGGCGGCGAACGGCCTGTTCACCAAGTCGCCCTGCGTGGCTCTGGATCGTGGAAGTGCGGCGATCGCGGATCATCATTGGGACTTCGCTTTGCTCCCGGTGGGATGCGTGCCAACGTTGCCGCGCGGTCGGAGCAGCCAAACTGGCACGATGCCGGACTGCCTCCGAGCGACTGACATTTACCGAAGCAACGATCAAAGCTAAATCCGCTCGCGTCGCGCTGTTGTGCACCCGCCACCGTGCCGCCAAGCAGCACAAACGCGGCCATGAAACCCGCTCGCATTGCACTCATCCGCACGTTCTGTCGAAGCATGGCTCACCCCATAGCGACACTATGTCGTCCGCTCATCGCTCAAAGGCAAGCTTCAATCCGCGCACTCGCGAGATCCGCCTCGCCTCCATGCGTGCCTCTGATACTACAACATCAGCCGAGCGGCCGCTTGCGCGGTCATGCCGACCTCGACGCCGCGCGCAGCGGCCACCGGGTTGACGACCGAAATCACGCCGTCGTTCCAGGTGCTGAGACCCTCGCCGAGCCGCGCCGACAGCGTCCCGACCGCGGCCGCCGGCACGCCGCGCTCGCCCAGCATCCTGACGCCTTCGACCGCGCTGTCGTTCTTGCCAATGCCAGCGTCGTTGGCGATGCCGCCCTTGGCGGCCATGCGCAACACGCCGTCGGCGAACACCCGGCTGGAATTGGCGCCGCTGCAGATCACGTCGCTTGGGATCGGGTCCTTGATGGCTGTGGTGCCGGGCGTGGCCCAGATGCGGCCGCGTACCGTCTCCTCGACCACGACCGCCGCCTCCTCCGCGCCGAGCGGAGTGGCAACCGCCTTGCCGGCCGCAGCCTTGGCGAGCAGCGCCGCCGCCTCGTAGGCGACCATGCCGGGGCTGACGCCGAGCGCACGCGCTTGCGCATTGGCGCGGCTGATCGCGCCCAGCAGCGTGGCGCGGCCGTTCGAGGTTTCCGCCGACATCGCTGCGATCGCGGCCACCGGCACGCCGATGGTTTCGCCGTGCTTGAGGCCGCTGATGCCGGCCTCGTCTTTGCCGATGCCGGCGTCGGTCGCGATCACCGCCTTGACGCCGCGGGAAAACATCGGCGCGAGGATCCGCGTGCCGCAATAGGAGCCGACCACGATCACGTCCGCCGGGCCGGTCGGGTGCGGCTCGAGGTAGGCCGAGGAATCGAGAGCGACGATGCGGCCGGCCGCGTCCTCATGCACCACCAGCAGCTTGCCGCGGCCGATCGGGGTGCCGTCGGCGATCACGGCGGGCGGCGCGGCGAGGGCGCGACCGATGGCGGCGAATGGCGACGCACCGACCAGCCATACGATGAACGAACGCCGTCTCATCATTCGATCACGTCGTCGGCTCGCACCAGGATTGATGGAGGAATTGCAAGGCCCAGCGCCTGTGCAGTCCGGACATTCAACGCCAGCTCGAATTTCGTTGGCTGTTCGACCGGAAGGTCTCCCGGCTTGGCCCCTTTGAGGAGCTTGACCACGATCGCTGCCGTCTGTCGGAACATCGCCGCAAGGTTTGGTCCAAAGGCGACCAGTCCTCCGGCTTCAACGTGCTCTTTCCATTGGTAGATGGCCGGGAGTCGATACTCGGCTGACAGAAGGATGATCTCGCGGAACAGCGAAGCGAGGAACGGCGACGAAAAGACGTTGATGGCATCGGCGCGCCCATCGCGCGCCGCGCGAAAGGCGGTGCCGACGTCCTCGCGGCGTCGAACTTCCAGCACTTGCAGGTCGAGGTTCAGGGATTTCGCTGCGCGCTCGGTCAATCCGACTTGCGACGCGCCCGTCGTCGGGTCCCACAGCGCAGCCACCCGCGCCATGCCAGGAACCATCTCCCGCAAGACCTCCAGCCGCTTGGCACTCAGCTCCGGAGCCATGATGGTCAGGCCGGTTGTGTTGCCCCCCGGATGCGACAACGAGGCGACCAATCCGGCACCAAGAATATCGTCACTCATCGCCACGATGGGAATGGTGCTGGTGGCCTGCTGGGCGATCTTGGGAGCAAGATCACCGGGCGCAAACAAGACGTCCGGCTTCAGGCCAACCAGCTCCGCGGCCAATGCGGGCAGTTGTTGCAAGCCGCCTCGCGCATAGCGAAGTTCAATGCCGATGTTCTGACCTTCGACGTAGCCCAATTGGCGAAGCGTTTGCCGAAACGATTCCATCCGCGGCGGCGCCGGCGGCTCCGCGCCCGGCCACAAAACTCCAACGATAGGACTTGCAGACGTCTGCGCCCGTACCGCGAGCGGCCACGCCGCCGCTGCGCCTCCCAAAAGGCCGATAAATTCCCGCCGCCTCATGCTCGCCCCCAGGGCTCACGACAGAACATGGTATCGGCTCAAGCCCTCATTCTCATAGGGGGGCGCTCTCGAGCGAGAGAGCGACGTCTGATTTGGGCCGGAAGCGGTCATTGAGGCCGAAATCACTGGCGTCCGCTTTGCGCCGAAAGCCGACGTTGATCGGCGGGCAACAGCATGTCCCGCGAAGGGCCAGGTGCGGAGATCGTGACCTATTCGATCACCTCGTCGGCGCGGGCGAGCAGTGTCGGCGGCACCGTGAGGTCCAGGGCCTTGGCGGTCTTCATGTTGATCGCCAGCTCGAATTTTGTCGGCATTTGAACCGGCAGGTCGGCCGGCCTCTCGCCCTTGAAGATACGGTCGACATAGCCGGCTGCTCGCTGGAACAGGTCGGCGCGATCGAACCCGTAACCGATCAGGCCGCCGCTTCTGACGAATGTCGAGGTTGAATAGATCGCCGGCAGTTGCTGTTTGACGACCAAATCGGCGATCATCTCCCGACGAGCCGCCAGAAAACTATCCGGCAGAAAAATCAGCCCGCCGAAAGGCTGGCGGGCCGTCGTAGCGATTGCGCTGCCGACCTCGTTCTCATTGCGGACGGGAGAAACGGCCAAATCGAACGAGAAGGACGCACGAGCGCGCTCCATTGCGGGCAGAAACATCCTCGCAAACGGCGCCGAGCTGGGGTTGAAGATCGCTGTGATATGTCGGATCGAGGGCGCAATCTCTTTCAGCAATTCAACCCACTTTGCTCCCATGGCTGGTTCTTCGACCCCAAAACCGGTGATATTGCCGCCGGGCCGCTCCAAGCTTTGCACAAAGCCTTGGGCAACCGGGTCGGCAATCGCAGCCATGATAATCGGTATCGTGCCCGCGATCTGCCGCGTCGCCAGCAATGGCCCGGTGGAATTGATGACAAGGACATCGGGTCGCAATGCGACCAGTTCCTTGGCAAGCGCCTGCGCCGCGCTGGTGCTGCCGGCGGTGAAGCGATAGTCGACCTCAACATTCCGCCCCCGTATCCATCCCAATTGCTCGAGCCCGCGCTGAAAAGCGACGACGTAGCCTTGCCCTTCAGCGTCCTTCTCGGGGCGGCTGATCATGACGCCGATCCGCTTCTTCTTGAGCTCACCCTGCTGTGCGCGCGCCGCGAGCGGCCACGCTGCGGCCGTTGCGCCGACAACACCGAGAAAATCCCGCCGTCTCATGGTCGCTCCGGACCTTGGGCGCATATGGTAACGAGTCCAACTGCCGCTCCGGAAGGGCAAATCCAGCGACCGTTGAGCGGACATGCCGGAAGGTCCGGTTGCTGCCACGAATCGACATCAACTTTACTTAATCACTTCGTCGGAGCGCGCGGGCAGGTTCGGCGGAATGTCAAATCCCTGTGCCTTCGCGGCCTTAAGATTGACCATCAGCTCGAACGGGGTGGGTTGCATGACCGGGAGGTCTGCGGGTTTGGCGCCTCTGAGGATGCGGCCAACATAGATACCAGCCTGTGACAGCCGCCCCACCGATGCGTCGGCGAGGCGCGGCGAAAGCGGCGGCATCCAATGACGGTGAAGCGGGCTATCGCCGAGCCGAGATGATCAGTCAGGGCAAAGCCGCCGTTATGACCTCAATCCCTTTACTGGTATCCGTGACGGCGCCGCCCACGACAACCAAGGCATAGAACACCAACCACGCCGCCGCGCCGCCTAATCCGAGTTGCATTGGAAACGAACGATCAACAATGCGGTGATACGCCCTGACTTCCTTTTGCGTGACCATGGTATGCCCCATCATCTGCCTGGATTGAGCGATCAAAAAGACACCGTACAGTGCCTTGCTCGTGAGGCGGCTTATCGAAGCGACAGCGCGGCCCTCAGGGATTTGAGCACTTCGTCGAACATCGAAACGGTAAGGGATCTAATCCCTTCGTTGATATCTGAAGACGGAAGATTCCAAAGCGCCGTGTCGCGATGCTGCTCCTGAACGTAACCGCCGCCGAAGATGTCGTGCAATTGATTGGAGCTCTGAGTGGTCATGAGCCGCATGGCGATCCTCCCGTAAACGTAAGAGCAGTTTCCGCCGGAAGCCCTGACGCGTGAAGTGCGTAAAGTCACTGTGCCGAATAGGGCAGCAGTATTAATCCAACCGAGATGCCGGACCGATCAAGCCGAACAGCAGACTTTCGGTCCATTCTCTTAGCTTTTAGCGGACACCAGCGTTCGGCGGTCATTCCGCTCGGTGCCAGTCATTAACTCATCGGGGTGTGACTTTTCGCACTTCACGCTTCAGGAGCGCTCGAGCATCCTTTGCGTATTCACCAGCATGACCCCGTTGACCACGCACCGATGGAATAGGAGGTCACTATGAAAAAGCTGACATTCGTAGGCGCGCTAGCATGTGCATTCGCCCTCGGCGGAATCACCACTCTTTTGGGTGTCCCACGTAACTCTCCGACCAATCTGACATCTGTTGTCTCGATATCACCGGAAGATCTGACCCGGTCGGCTGGTCCGCTGGTGGAGCAAATTGTCGAAAATTACCTGTAGGATAGGAGCTTACACTCCGATCCCTCGCGAATGATCGGGAGCCGACTGATATGTCGGCTCCGGGTCGATGCGCATTGCATTGGTGTCAGTCGCGTTCGCCCTAAAAAGATGACCGTTTTTGCGAATTGGCTCAAATTTGATCGGGCCGGCGCCTTGGCTCTGAGCAAGAGGGCAAAGCTTATGGTTAGTGCAACTTAATAGTTCTTCACCTGCCTTCTAAACAAAAACATTTCAATCAGGTGTCATTATGAGCTACGCCCCAAACCTTGGGTAGCGAGAGCTATTCCAGAAGCTAGCTCGATACGCGCACGTCCGAAGAATTCTCATGTCGATCCTAGACCTAAACGTTCCAATTTTGGTCGTTGACGATTCGCCGACCACGCGGCTCCTCGTTTGTCGCTTATTGAAGCAACTTGGATTCCGAGATGTCGAAGGTCTTGAGAATGCAGTCTCCGCATTGCAGCGACTCGGCCAAAAGCGTTTTCAGTTGATTGTGCTGGACTGGCATATGGAGCCGATGACGGGGCTTGAACTGCTAAAGTCGTTGCGCGGCGATCACCAACTCAAAGCGATACCTGTCATTCTCATGTCCGCAGACCCAACAATAACCCAAGTCGCCCAAGCGAAAGGCGCAGGCGCGAGTGGTTTCTTGCTAAAACCATTCAGCTTCAACGCTCTCAAGGCGAGGGTTGAACAGGCTTTCCAACCTGCTGGAACATAAGCGCTGTTCAGCGTCAAACCGCGGCGCTTCAACTGGCGGCGGGTGACCTCTAACCGGTCGACGCAACACACGCGTTAAATCTCTCTGCGGGGTTTGATGTCGCAAAGTCTCACGGCGCCGTTCGTTTAGCTGGGACGGGCGGCCTTGTTCAGCTGAGCTTGCATATCCGCCAAAGGCCAGGAGGAGACATGGGCTTTCGCGCCCCAGTGGAAGCGGCGTAGTCTATTCGCACTCCGTGTCCCCGTTGGATTGTGCGCACAGCATCGCGGCAGACCGTGGAGGAGCGCCATGAAACTTCCCCGCAGACAATTTTTGCAATTGGCGGCGGGTGCCGCCGCGCTGCCCGCGGTTTCTGGCACCGCCAGTGCGCAGGCCTATCCGGCCAAGCCGATCCGCTGGATCATCGGCTTTCCGGCGGGCGGCGGCGCTGACACGGTGGCCCGCATCATGGAGCCGTGGCTGTCGCGGCGGCTCGGTCAACCGGTCATCATCGAAAACCGGCCGGGGGCTTCGACCAACATTGCGGTCCAGGCCGTGGTCAGCGCGCCGCCCGACGGCTACACGTTGCTGTGGCACGGCCTGTCCTCGGTGGTGAACGCCAGCCTCTTTACCAGCCTGCCATTCGACATCCAGCGCGACATCGATCCGGCAGCCGGCATCGTGAGCTATCCGATGATCATGGTCGCGCACCCCTCGGTGCCGGCGAAGTCGGTGGCCGAGCTGATCGCGCATGCCAAGGCCAATCCCGGCAAGGTCACTATGGCGTCGTTCGGTACCGGCTCGGCGTCGCATCTGGCCGGCGAATTGTTCAAGTTCATGGCCGGCATCGACATGGTGCACATCCCGTATCGCGGCGGCGCACCGATGACGACGGATCTGGTCGGCGGTCAGGTTCAGGTCGGCTTCGACGTGATGGTGACGGCACTGCCGCAAGTCAAGAGCGGCAAGCTGCGCGCACTGGGCGTCTTGGGCGCCAAACGATTTGAGCTGTTGCCGGACGTGCAGGCCGTCGCCGAAACAGTGGCCGGATACGAGGCGAGCACCTGGGCCGGGATTGGCGCGCCGCGCGGCACGCCGCCGGAGATCATCGAGCGGCTTGGTCGCGAGGTGAATGCCGGACTGGCGCAGCCCGATATCAGGGCGCGGCTCGCCGATGTCGGCACGGTTCCGATGGTGCTGAGCGCCGCGGAGTTCAGAGCCTACATCGCCGCCGAGGCTGCGAAGTGGGACAAGGTGGTCAAGATCGCGGGCATCAAGCCGCAGTGAGGCTGCTCGCCCGGCAAGGCCGAGTACTTTGCCGCGCATCCGGCACAATCAATTCGTTAACAATGGGTCACCATAATGCCGCATCCGTGATTCTGGGTGTCTGGCATGAACGCGATTGTTGGCTTCGTTCATTCAAAGTCAGGACGAATATTCATGGTGTTTCTGGTGCTCACTGCGGGCATCAGCGCTACCGTGGCCCATTACGTCTATCGTTCCACCTCGAAAATGGTGAACGACATGATGGGCGCGCTCGCGATAGACATTCCGGTCGGTACATTCCTGGATGCCGCTGCATTTCAAGGTTACACCGTCGCGCTTGGGCTGTTCTTGCCGTTGGCTGGGGTCGGATTGGCAATTTCGATTCTTCATTACCATCAATTGAGTGAGCGCGAATCAGCAACCGCGCAATTCATGACTCAAAACGCCCGCTTCAACGCCGCGTTGAACAACATGACTCAAGGACTGTGCATGTTTGACGCCAACCGGCATCTGGTCGTCTGGAATGAGCCTTATGCCCGGATGTATGCGCTGCCACCTGAATTGATGAAGGTCGGCACGCCACATAAAACAATCATCGCGCATCGTGTCTCAAGTGGTATTCTGGCAGGTGAGAAAACCGACACTGCGGCGGATCAAAAACTCGCGGCGTTGAACGCGCATTCGACCGAGACGACATCAAGCCGGGTCGACAAACTCGCCGATGGACGTTTGATCAAGGTCACGCGGGACCCGATGCCGGGCGGCGGGTGGGTTGCAATTCATGAAGACGTCACCGGCCAAGCCCGCCACAGTTCGCTCGAATTGACCATCGCGGCGTTCCGCCAACGTGTCGAAAGCGTGTTCAAGTCCGTGAGCGACAGCACCATTGCGATGAAGACGACTGCGGCCGATCTGCTCCGTTCCTCCGAGAGCACATCAGAGCGTGCCAGCGGAATGGTGCAAGCATCGCAGGAAACCTCGATGAATGTCGAGAATGCCGCAGTTGCGACAAAACAGTTGTCGGGTTCGGTTGTCGAGATCAGCCAGCAAGTGAACCAGACCACCGAGGTGGTGCGTAGTGCGGCGAACAAGACCAGGGCGACGAACGATGCGTTCGTCGAACTCACGGACGCGACCCAAAAGATCGGCGATGTCGTCAAGCTGATTCAGAAAATTGCCGGACAGACGAATCTGCTCGCCCTCAACGCAACCATCGAGGCAGCGCGGGCCGGCGAGGCTGGGCGGGGCTTTGCCGTGGTTGCTTCCGAGGTCAAATCGCTTGCAGTGCAAACCGCTAAAGCAACCGAAGTGATTTCCAGTCAGATTCTAGCAGTCCAAGCGTCGACCACGGGTGCTGTTGAGGAAATCCACAGCATTGAGAAGCATATGGACGAGATCAGCACGTATGCGGGCGGCGTCGGTGCTGCAGTCGAGCAACAGAGTGCAGCAACCGACCAAATTTCCGGCAACGTTGCGAATGCTGCACAGGAAACGAACAAGATCGCTGCGATGCTCGGTGAAGTCGCCAAGGCCGCGGTCGCGACGCGCTCGTCGGCGGAGATTGTGCTGACAGCCTCGCAAGCGGTCGAGAGCGCGGTCCAAAACATGCGCGGCGAAGTCGACAAATTTCTGCACAATGTTGCGGCCTGACAGTGAACACTTGCTCCGCGGCAGAGCGTTGCCAGGAAGCGACATTGGTCCTTTCGCGCGTGGACGAACCTGAGGTAGCCTCATAGCAGAGCTACGAGCGGGACGTGCCGAATTCCCGATTCAAATTGAACGTTCGTCCGCGCGTTGCGTGACGACGATTGAGAGGGAACAATGCAACTTCTCCGTCGCAAATTCTTGCAACTCGCGGCGGGCGCCGCCGCGCTGCCGGCCGTCTCGCGTATCGCGCGGGCGCAGGCCTATCCGTCGAGGCCGGTGCGCATCATCCTCGGCTTTCCCCCCGGCGGCCCATCTGATCTCCTGGCGCGGCTTATCGGGCAGTGGCTGTCGGATCGCCTCGGCCAGCCGTTTATCATCGAGAGCCGGCCTGGGGCTTCGGGCAACATCGCCGCCGAGGCGGTCATACGTGCGCCCGCCGACGGCCATACGCTCCTTCTCGTGGTTCCGGGAAACGCAACCTCGGACGCGCTTTTCGACAAGCTCAATTTCAATTTCATTCGAGACACCACGCCGGTTGCAGCCATTAGCCATGGGCCCCTTGTGATGGCGGTCAATCCAGCGATACCGGTCCAAACAGTCCCCGAGTTTATTGCCTACGCCAAGGACCAGACCGGGCCAGGTGAATTTTGCGTCGCCTGGCAACGGGGCAGTGATCCATCTATGCGGCGAGTTGTTCAAGATGATGACCGGCGTCAACATGGTTCACGTGCCTTATCGGGGCAATGCTCCTGCGTTGATCGATCTCATCGCCGGTCAGGTGCAGATGATGTTCGCCGACACGCCGTCGTCGATCGAGCACATCAAGGCTGGCAAATTACGCGCGTTGGCTGTGACCACAACCGTGCGCTCGGAGATTTTGCCGGAAGTGCCGACCGTCAGCGAGTTCCTGCCGGGCTTCGAGGCCGGTAATTGGTTCGGGATCGCCGCGCCCAAGAACACGCCGGTCGAAATCATCGACAAGCTGAACACCGAGATAAACGCCGCTCTTGCTGACCCGAAGGTAAAGGCGCGACTCGCGGATTTGGGCGCGGCGCCGGTTCGGGCTCGCCCGCCGATTTCGGAAAATTCATGGTTGCGGAAGCCGAGAAGTGGAGCAAGGTGATCCGGACAGCCGGCATCAAGGCCAATTGAAGACTGCACAGCAGCTAACAGGCCCGCTATTCGATCGCCTGGCTTGACCGGCCAAGAAGAAAATAGGTTTCCATAGGGCCCTTGCCTTTGACGTCGACGCTGCCGTGCGGCTCCAGGCGAAAGCGTTCGTGGATGTGTCGATGGGTTGCAGCCGATACCTGGATACGGTTCGGCAAGCTATGGGACTCCATTCGACTGGCGATATTCACCGCGTCACCCCAGATGTCGTAGGCGAACTTGTGCGTCCCAATGACTCCCGCCACCACGTCGCCCGAATGGATGCCGATGCGGATCTGCAGGGGGGTGGCCAACTCGCGGTTCATTCGCTCGACCACCTCGATCATGGCCAAAGCCATCTCCGCCACGGCATGCGCGTGGTCCGCGCGCGGCTCGGGTAAGCCGCCCACCGACATGTAGGCGTCGCCGATCGTCTTGATCTTCTCGATCCCGAGCTTCAGCGCCAGCCGATCAAATTCCGAAAACAGTTCGTTGATGAGACGAACCAAATCCGCTGCCGAAAGCCTGGACGAAAGCTTGGTGAAGCCGACCAGGTCGGAAAACAGAATCGTCACATTCGACAGTTGGTCCGCAATGACGGTCTCGCCCCCCTTCAAACGCGAGACGATCTCCTTCGGCAGAATGTTAAGAAGCAGTCGCTCCGAACGCTCCTTTTCGATCCGCAGCGCCTCGACCATCTCCCGCTCCCGGTCGCGCAGGTGTTTCTTCTCAAGCGATGAGCCAACCCGGGCGCGCAGCAGGACGGGATCGAACGGTTTGGCAAGGTAGTCGTCGGCGCCGGCCTCGATGCAGCGGACGATCGAGTCGAGTTCGGTCAGCGCCGAGATCATGATGACGGGAATTTCCCGAAATCGTGGATCATTCTTGAGCAAGGTGAGAACGTCATATCCGCTGACGCCCGGCATCATCAGATCGAGCAGCACGAGATCGAGGACCTCTTTTTCGATCAGGGCGAGCGCGGCAGCGCCATCTTTGGCTTGCAGCACCGTGTGTCCCTGGCGTTGCAAGCGACGGGACAGCAGGTCTCGGTTCGACGCATTGTCGTCCACCACCAGGATTCGGCTGGGCTGTACGGCCGCGCGGTCGGCTTCCTTGTCGGCGATGGGGCGGACCGCCTGGAGCAGGCTCTCGACCATCTTGACCGGTGCGTCGGCCTCGGTGGCGGCCGCGCCGGTGCCATCCAATGGCGGGGCATCGCTCCCGGAAAACGCCACCAGCCCGTCGATCCGGTCGAGCAGCAGAGTTGCCTCTCCCAGCAGCTTGTCGAGATCGGCAACCAACGCATCTGCGTTGCCGTCTGCCGCGTCCTCGCGCAGCATTTCGCCATATCCCTTGATCGCGTTGATCGGAGTGCGCAGGTCGTGGCGCAACGTCCGGCGGTACTCCGCCGGGTCGGTGTCGCCGGCGGCGTGGCGGACGGCTGCGGGATCGAGCAGGCTGACGATGAGGCGATGCAAAGTCCGGCTGGCATCGAGGATGCGCTGAAGATCGTCAATCGACTGCCCGCGGCGGGCCTGCACCGCGTCATCCATCAAGATCTCGGCGTAGCCCATGAGGGCGATCGCGGGCGCGCTCAATTCCTGCCGCACGTAGGCAACGAGCGCCCGTTCCATTCGCCGGTCGGCGCGCTGGTTGGCTCGATCGGTCGTGGCACTCTCCCGTCGCAACGCAGGCGCGATCGCTCAGGCCGCCTTGGTCGCAAGCAAGGCTGCGATCTTGCCGAGCAGGCGCGTTATTTCGACCGGCTTGGTGTCGTAGTCGTCGCAGCCAACCTCCATGGCCTGCTCGCGATCGCCGGCCATCGCGTGCGCCGTCAGCGCGATCACCGGGATTTTCCGAGTCGCATCGTTGGCCTTGATCCGGCGCGTCGCCTCCCAGCCGTCGATCACCGGCAGGCTCATGTCCATCAGGATGAGGTCCGGCAATTGCGACGTCGCCATATCGACGCCCTGTTGCCCGTCGATCGCAATCGACACTTCGAAGCCGTTGCGGACCAGCCGGCGCGAGAGCATGTCGCGGTTCATTTCGTTGTCTTCAACCAGCAGAATTTTTGCCATTGCTTTACTCCGCTACTGCTTTCTCATGCTCGATCTTCAGTTGGTGACAGGCTCCGCCTCGCGGGCGGGTTGTCGCGCCAGGCGTCCGCGCACGACGGCGGCGAGTTCAGTCAGATACGTCTGGTCCTTGGTGACGATTCCGTCGGTCTGCCCGCTCAAGATGCGGGCATCCTCCCTGGTCAAATCCTTCGCGGTCACCACAATGACCGGCACATTCGCAAACGCTGGCTGCGCACGCAGCTCGTGCAGAAACTCGAAGCCGTCCATCTCCGGCATCATCAGGTCGAGCAAGATCAGGTTTGGAACCGGATTGTTGGCGAGCCAATTGAGCCCGTCCCGGCCGTTGACCGTCGCGTGCGCGCCATATCCCATGCTCGTCAGCGAATGACAGAGCGCCTCGCGGGTCGGCAGGTCATCTTCGACGATCAGGATCGACGCGTTGCTCGGACTGGCGCAATGCTCGCGCAGGATCGCGGTCAAGCGCGCTCGGTCCACGGGCTTGGTCACAAAATCGGCGGCGCCCAATGGGATCGCCATGCCGCGCTCGTTGAGCACCGTCACCATGATCACGGGTATGTCGCGCAGTCCGGCATCGGCCTTGAGCTCTCTCAGCGCGCCCCAGCCATCCATATGAGGCATCAGCACGTCGAGCGTGATCGCTTGCGGCCTATGCCGGCGTGCGAGCGCCAGCGCCTGGACCCCGTCACCGGCCGCGATGACGCGATAGCCCTCCTTTTCGAGGGTCTTGCTCAGCAGGTTGCGCATCGACAAATCGTCGTCCACCACCAGCACGGTCGCGCGCCCGTCCGCCGCCGTTGTCAGAGGCGCGGACGACTCCGCGGCAGCCGGGGCACGCACATGATCCGGAAGACGGATGGTGAACGTCGAGCCTTTGCCGGGCGTGCTCTCGACCGTGACGTCACCGCCCAGCATGGTGCAGAAGCGCTTGGTGATGGCGAGCCCAAGGCCCGTGCCTCCGAAGCGTTTGGTGGTCGAGGCATCCGCCTGGCTGAACGCCTGGAACAGCCGGCCGAGTTGTTCTTCCGTCATGCCGACGCCGGTGTCCGATACCCGGAATGAGACCTGCGCATCCTTCTCGCGCGCCATTGTCAGCGTCAGCACGCCCTTGGTGGTGAACTTGTTGGCATTGCTCATCAGATTGAGCAGGCATTGCTTGACCTTGGTCTGGTCGGAACGGAAGCTGCCGATATCGGCCGGACAGATCACCTCGACGGCGTTCTCATTCTTGTCGGCGAGCGGCTTGACGATCGACAGCACCTCCTTGACCAGGGCCTGGATGTCGACCGGCTCGATGTAGATATCCATCTTGCCTGCCTCGATCTTCGACAGGTCAAGAATGTTGTTGATCAATCCCAGCAGGTGCCGGCCGGCGCGCTCGATCTTCTGCAAGTCCTCGATCGTCGCCTTATCGTCCTTGTCGGCGGCGTCTTCCTGCAGGATCTCGCTGTAGCCGATGATCGCATTCAACGGCGTGCGCAGTTCGTGCGACATGTTGGCGAGGAAGCTCGATTTTGCCTGATTGGCCTGGTCCGCCTGTTCCATGGCCTGTTCGAGCTCGGTCTGGCGCTGTTTGAGCTCGGTGATGTCGGTATAGACCGAGACGGTGCTGCCATCCGGCATTCGCCGCTCGCTGATGCGCACCCACGTGGCGTTGTACTGATATTCGGAGAATCCCTTGGGATCCGTGTGCTGCCGCATGCGTTCGGCGATCCAGCCCTCAGGCGTCTTGCCGTCGAGGTCGATCAGCTTGCGGTCGACCACAGCGCGCAAGATCGCTGGAAATGGAATCCCGGGAACGATCAGATCGGCAATGTCTAGGATAGAGGTCACGGAATTTGCTGTTGCACAGCACGAGACGGTCGTCTGGACCATAGAGCACGAAACCGTCCGAAATTGTCCTCAGCGCCGTCTCGATCAAGCGACGCTGACGGTCGCTTTCGTCCGCCAGTCGGGTCCGCTCCACGATGCTCTCGCGAAACAGCTGTAGCGTCTTGGCCATCAAACCGATTTCATCGCCTGACGCCGGCGGAATCGGGGTATTCAGGTTACCCGCGGTAATTCCGTCCATTGCGGCAGTGACCTGGCGCAACGGAACCAGGATCGAGCGCAGGATCACCAGCGTCAGCGTGATTCCCAATATGATCGTGAGGATAACGAGCGCATATGCGATCCGCGTTGTCTGCGCGACATCGGATACGACCTGATCCCGTGACCGGAGCACTTCACGATTGAGATCGTCGACGATGGCCGACAGCCGATCGTTGATGCGTACGCTGTGTTGACGCGCCTCGGCCAGAAGGGTGTTGCCAAGGACGCGCTGGTCGTCGGTGTATTGCTCGACCGCCGATAACGCAGCTTCCTCGAAAAGGGCGACTTGTCGCTTCAGCGCCGCCGCCTCGACAGGCTTGCTGACTGCGAAATCATCCAGCCGCCGGAGCAGACTGTCTCGCGTGGCCTTCGCATTGACTTCCGATTGCCGCAGCTGACTGACCGCGAGATCGGTGGTCCAATAGCGAAATTGGCCGAAGATGTTGCGAACGTCCTGAGCGATGTCAATGAGCTCGGCCAGCTCCACATTGTGCGCGACGGCGCGGGAATTGTCGGCCAGCTTTGTGGTCAGATAGTAGATGGCGCCGGCGATCATGAGTATCAGTGCGCCGGACAGAAATAGCAGCCGGCTCCTGATACTGAAATTCTGAAGCATAATCGCTCCTTCGCCGGAAACCGGCACCCCGCATCAGCGGAAAAGCGTAATGCTGATGATTCCGCCGAGGTTGCCCTCGCTGGCACCTTCTTTCGGATAACCCGTAACGTCGTTCTCGCCTTTCGGGCTGCCGTGGCAGCGCAGGCAGGACGCCGAGTAATACATCGGTACCAGAGTGCGGAACGCCGGGCGGCCCTTGCTTTCGGCGGCCGCGGCATAGATTTGCCCTTTGGGCCAACTCGCCGACAAGAGTTTCTCGCGAATAATGCTGGTTTCCCAAGCGTCCGGTCGGGACTTTCGGTTTCGAACCAATTCCGGTGGGGCGGTGATCTTGATTTCGGCATCCCCCTCCGCGCCCTTGCTGAATTGTTCAATGATCAGACGGCCAAAGGTCGATGGAATGAAGCCTTTGAATCCGATGCCGCTTTGATTGATGGATTTCTGGTTGGCCTCCATGATCTCGACGATGGCATTCATTTCGATGCCGAGAAGGCGGCCGTGTCGGGAGTTCGGGTCGATCTTGAGCGGATCGGCGCCGGTGGCTTCTTGAAAGGCCTGCTGCGCTTGCGCGAGCACGGTCTTTCCATCGAGACCCTTGTTCCCAATCGTGGCATTGTCGATATGGTCTTGATGTTTCGAAATCACGGCGAGCGCGGCGTTCACCATGGCCGCCAGGCTCTTCGCAATCGTGGTTTCCTCGTCTGCCTCGGCGGCCGATCCGACGACCGAGGTGCCGACCGCCAGGCCGGATAAGGCGAATGCCAGCAGCACGACAAAGGCATATGAAAATCTCTTAGATTTAGATCGAATCGCCATCTGTTCCTCCAATCCGGCAATATGTTAGCCTGCTTTTGGGAAAGTGTGCAGGCCCGCGGCGCTCGACATGACGCCCGGCGAGCATTGCCGGACGCCGCAGGCGGCACCTTACACTTGCTGCGCGAGGGCTTGGAATTGCCTGGCCCATGCTTTCGGGCAGCCCGGAAATCGCTACCATCGACTTTAAGTTCGGGCCCATGCGGGGGCCCCGATTCTTCAGGATAGACGCGCGGTTTGGCCGAAGGTTTCCGCGCCGATCATCGCCCCTCGTGATGGCGATGAATGGGAGGTTCGCCAATGGTTGCACTCAGCGTTAATGGCAAGACCCACGACGTCAACGCCGATCCCAACACGGATTTGCTTTGGGTGCTACGGGACTATGTTGGCCTGACCGGCACCAAATACGGCTGCGGCATCAAGCGCTGCGGCGCCTGCACGGTGCATGTTGACGGCGTTGCGGTGCGCTCATGCTCGGTGCCGCTGAGCGAGGTCGTGGGCAAGCAGGTCACCACGATCGAGGGGCTCGCGCAGAACGGCCAGCTGCACAAGGTGCAGAAGGCCTGGCTCGACCATCAAGTGCCGCAATGCGGCTATTGTCAGTGCGGGATGATCATGGCGGTCGCGGCGCTGCTCAGCGAAAAGCCGAAGCCGACCGATGCCGACATCGACCGCAGCATCACCAACATCTGCCGCTGCGGCACCTACCAACAGGTGCGCGAGGCGATTCACGCCGCTGCGAACGCGTGACAAGGGAGGCCGTCATGAATTCCATGCGGACAATGAGCCGCCGCAGCTTTGTCGTGACCGCTGCCGCGACCGGTGGCGGGCTTGCGCTCGGCCTCGACATCCCGCTCGGCGGACCGACCATGACCCGCGCCCAGGAGGGCGCACCCGAGATCAACGCCTGGGTGGTCATCAAGCCCGACGACACTGTGGTCGTGCGTATTGCCAAAACGGAGATGGGGCAAGGCACGGCCACCTCGCTGTGCCAGCTCGTCGCCGAAGAGCTCGAATGCGACTGGTCGAAGGTCACCTGGGAATATCCCACGCCCGGCCAAAACGTCGCCCGCAAGCGCGTGTGGGGCGACTTTGGGACTGGCGGCAGCCGCGGCATCCGCGAGTCGCACGAATACGTGCGTCAGGGCGGCGCGGTCGCGCGCGAAATGCTCAAGCAGGCCGCGGCCAACCAGTGGCAGGTGCCGGTTTCCGAATTGACCGTGGCCAAAGGTGTGATCAGGCACCAGGCTTCGAACCGCAGCACCAGCTACGGCAAGGTGGCGGACGCCGCTGCCAAGCTTACGGCGCCGGATCCGAAATCCATCAAGCTCAAGGACCCGAAGGACTGGACGATCGCCGGCAAGCCGGTGGCACGGCTCGACATCCAGAACATGATCACCGGTCAGCAGGTCTACGGCACGGATCTGAAGCTGCCCGGAATGCTCACGGCGTCGATCAAGGCCTGCCCGGTGTTCGGCGGCAAGATCAAGAGCTTCGATGCCGCCAAGGTTACGGGCATGCCGGGCGTCAAGCATGTGCTCAAGGTGGGCGAGACCGCGGTCGCGGTGGTTGCCGACACCTGGCCGCAGGCCAATGCCGCGCTCGAGGCGCTGCCGATCGTCTGGGACGAGGGCGAGAACGCCAAGGTGTCGAGCGAATCGATCGCCGCGTGGCTGAAAGAAGGCCTCGATGCCGAGCAGGCCTTCGTCGGCAACCAGAACGGCGACGCCAAAGCGGCGATCGCTGCAGCGGCAAAGAGGGTCGAGGCGGTCTATGCCTATCCCTATCAGGCCCACGCGACGATGGAGCCGATGAACGCCACCGCGCTCTACACGGCCGATCAAGTGCGAGGTGTGGGCGCCGACCCAGAACGGCGAAGCAGCGTTCGCGACGGCGATGGCGGCATCGGGCCTGCCCGCGGACAAGTGCGAAGTGCACAAGATCAATCCCGGCGGCGCTTTTGGCCGGCGCATCGTGTCCCACGACTATGTGCAGCAAGCCGTCACCATCGCCAAGCAGATTCCCGGCACGCCGGTGAAGCTCATGTGGTCGCGCGAGGAGGACATGACCCATGACCATTATCACCCGGTCATGCAGTGCAAGCTGGTGGGTGCGCTCGACAAGGACAACAACCTGACCGGCCTGCACGTGCGGCTGTCGGGCCAGTCGATTCTCGCCGTGGTGCGTCCGGCAAATCCTCGAGCAGCAGAAAGGGCGCGACCCGAACGTATTCCAGGGGTTCAACGAGGCGGGCGAGCAGGCGTTCGGCTACAGCGTCCCGAACCTGCTGGTCGACCACTCCATGCGCAACCCGCACGTGCCTCCGGGGTTCTGGCGCGGCGTGAACGCCAACCAGAACGCCATCTTCCTGGAATGCTTCATGGACGAGCTCGCCCACGCGGCCGGTCAGGACGCGCTCGAATTCCGCCGCAAGCTGATGAGCGAAGCACCCGCGCCACCTGGCCGTTCTCAACGCAGCGGCCGAGCGCATCGGCTGGGGCAAGCCGGCGCCGCAAGGCGTCTATCGCGGGCTCGCGCACATGATGTCCTACGGCAGCTATGTCGCCGGCGCGGCGGAAATCTCCGATCGTCGACGGCAACAAGATCAAGATCCACCGCATCGTCGGCGCCACCGACTGCACCTACGCGGTCAACCCGGCGCAGATCGAGCGGCAGGTGGCGGGTTCATTCGTCTACAGCCTGTCGGCGCTGTTCTATCAGGAGTGCACCGTCGAGGACGGCCGCATCGTGCAGACGAACTTCGACACCTACAACTCGATGCGCATCGCCGAAATGCCGAAGGTCGAAACGATCATCATGCCGGCCGGAGGCAGCGGCCCCTGGGGCGGCGTGGGCGAGCCGACGGCTGCGTGGCGGCGCCCGCGGTGCTCAATGCATACTTCAGGGCGACGGGCCAGCGCATCCGCTCGTTCCCGCTGAAGAACCACAATATCCAGATCGCTTGATGCCGGCTTGAACGTATCAATTCAGGATGGTCGGCCGGAAAATACCGGCCGCGTGGCGGCAGGCCGCACTTTCACTTGGTGCACAGAGGGTGGAGTTGCCTGGCCCACGCTTCCTGGCAACCCGGAAAATCGCTACCATCGACTTCGGGCCCATGCGGGGGCCCCGATTCTTCAGGATAGACGCGCGGTCTGGCCGAAGGTTTCCGCGCCGATCATCGCCCCTCGTGATGGCGATGAATGGGAGGTTCGCCAATGGTTGCACTCAGCGTTAATGGCAAGACCCACGACGTCAACGCCGATCCCAACACCGATTTGCTTTGGGTGCTACGGGACTATGTTGGCCTGACCGGCACCAAATACGGCTGCGGCATCAAGCGCTGCGGCGCCTGCACGGTGCATGTTGACGGCGTTGCGGTGCGCTCATGCTCGGTGCCGTTGAGCGAGGTCGTGGGCAAGCAGGTCACCACGATCGAGGGGCTCGCGCAGAACGGCCAGCTGCACAAGGTGCAGAAGGCCTGGCTCGACCATCAAGTGCCGCAATGCGGCTATTGTCAGTGCGGGATGATCATGGCGGTCGCGGCGCTGCTCAGCGAAAAGCCGAAGCCGACCGATGCCGACATCGACCGCAGCATCACCAACATCTGCCGCTGCGGCACCTACCAGCAGGTGCGCGAGGCGATTCACGCCGCTGCGAACGCGTGAGAGGGAGGCCGTCATGAATTCCATGCGGACAATGAGTCGCCGCAGCTTTGTCGTGACCGCTGCCGCGGCCGGTGGCGGGCTTGCGCTCGGCGACATCCCGCTCGGCGGACCGAACTATGACGCCGCGCCCAGCATGGCACACCCGAGATCAACGCCTGGGTGGTCATCAGGCCCGACGACACGGTGGTTATCCGCATCGCCCGCTCGGAGATGGGGCAAGGCACGCTCACCGGGCTCTGCCAGCTCGTCGCCGAAGAGCTCGAATGCGACTGGTCGAAGGTCACCTGGGAATATCCCACGCCCGGCCAAAGCGTCGCGCGCAATCGCTCGTGGGGCGAGTTTGCGACCGGCGGCAGCCGCGGCATCCGCTACGTCGCACGAATACGTGCGTCAGGGCGGCGCGGTGGCGCGCGAAATGCTCAAGCAGGCCGCGGCCAACCAGTGGCAGGTGCCGGTTTCCGAATTGACCGTGGCCAACAGCGTGATCACGCACCCGGCTTCGAACCGCAGCACCAGCTACGGCAAGGTGGCGGACGCTGCTGCCAAGCTTACCGCGCCGGATCCGAAATCCATCAAACTCAAGGATCCGAAGGACTGGAAGATCGCCGGCAAGCCGGTGGCGCGGCTCGACATCCAGAGCATGATCACCGGTCAGCAGGTCTACGGCGCAGATCTGAAGCTGCCCGGAATGCTCACGGCGACGATCAAGGAATGCCCGGTGTTCGGCGGCAAGATCAAGAGCTTCGATGCCGCCAAGGTCGCGGGCATGCCGGGCGTCAAGCATGTGCTCAAGGTGGGCGAGACCGGGGTCGCGGTGGTTGCCGACACCTGGCCGCAGGCCAATGCCGCGCTCGAGGCGCTGCCGATCGTCTGGGACGAGGGCGAGAACGCCAAGGTGTCGAGCGAATCGATCGCAGCGTGGCTGAAAGAAGGCCTCGATGCCGAGCAGGCCTTCGTTGGGAACCAGAACGGCGACATCAAGGCGGCCATGGCCGGCGCGGCAAAGAAGGTCGAGGCGGTCTACGCCTATCCGTACCAGAACCACCTCTGCTTGGAGCCGATGAACGCCACCGCGCTCTATACGGCCGACAAGTGCGAGGTGTGGGTGCCGACGCAAGATGGTGAAGCATCGTTTGCGGCGGTGCTGGCGGCATCGGGCCTGCCGGCGGCGAAATGCGAGGTGTACAAGATCAATCTCGGCGGCGGCTTCGGCCGGCGCGGAGCTGTTCAGGACCAGGTGCATCAGGCCGTCAACATCGCGAAGCAGATTCCCGGCACGCCGGTGAAACTGCTTGTGGTCGCGCGAGGAGGACATGACTCATGGCCGCTATCACCCGGTCATGCAATGCAAGCTCGTGGGAGTGTTTGACAAGGACAACGAGCTGACCGGCCTGCACATGCGGCTCTCGGGGCAATCAATCCTTGCCGAGCGTGCGTCCGCAAATCCTGGCGCAACAGAAGGGTCGTGATCCGCTGACGTTCCAGGGCGTTTTTGAGTCCGGCGAGCACGCATTCGGTTATTCGATCCCGAACTTGCTGATCGATCACTCCATGCGCAACCCGCACGTGCCTCCGGGGTTCTGGCGCGGCGTCAACATCAACCAGAACTGCATCTTCCTGGAATGCTTCATGGATGAGCTCGCCCAAGCGGCCGGCCAGGACGCGCTCGAATTCCGCCGCAAGCTGATGAGCAAAGCACCCGCGGAACTCGGCCGTGCTCAACGCTGTGGCCGAGCGCATCGGCTGGGGCAAGCCGGCACCGCAAGGCGTCTATCGCGGGCTCGCCCACATGAAGGCGTTCGACAGCTATGTCGCGGCGGCGGCGGAGGTTTCCGTCACCGGCGGCAACAAGATCAAGATCCACCGCATCGTCGGCGCCACCGACTGCACCTACGCGGTCAACCCGGCGCAGATCGACCGGCAGGTGGCGGGTTCGTTCGTCTACGGCCTGTCCGCGCTGTTCTATCAGGAGTGCACCGTCGA
>CAVYUU010000016.1:0-41095 GCA_963771745.1 uncultured Alphaproteobacteria bacterium
CATCACAAAGAAGCCCACGACATACGACACCGCGATAAACCAGCCGTGTCGCAGCCACAGCCCGACCGACTTGGCCTCCGGATACATATTCGAGATCGCGACGCCCGCCGACGAGCCGAACCAGATCATCGAACCGCCGAAGCCCACGGCATAGGCAAGGAAGCCCCAGTCGTAGCCGCCCTGCTTGAGCGCAAGCGCTGTCAGCGGGATGTTGTCGAACACGGAGGACAGGAAGCCGAGCCCCAGTGCGGTTTGCCACGAGGCCACCGGCAGTTCTTCAACCGGCATAAAGGACGCATTGGTGACAAGGGCCAGAAGGAAGACCGTGCCCTTAAACGTTTCCGGCATGATCGCCCAATCGGGCTGACGCAGCGGCGCGGTCGCGAGAATGACGATCCAGACCGCAAGCCCGATGACTGGAACCATATCCAGCACCGCCGGAAATTTCAGGTTGGCAATAACGTTTGCCATGATGGCGATGACGAGGATCGCTGCCACGATCACCACATAGGTCCATTTGATTTGCAGACCCCGCGGCGCGTCCTTCACGATCGGCGAATGTCGGTGCTGCTGCGATCGCAGCGGGAATCCCGTAAATCAGGAAGCCAGCGACGGCCGCGACATAGGCCTCGAGGACGCGCAGCGGGCTGATGCCGTCGATCCACATCATGGTGGTGGTGGTGTCGCCAACCACACTGCCCGAGCCGCCGGCGTTGGACGCCGCGACAATAGCCGCGAGATAGCCGATATGGACTTTGCCCTTGAACACATGGCGCGCCATCGTGCCGCCGATCAGGGCGGCTGCGATATTGTCGAGGAAGCTCGATAGCACGAACACGATGGCGAGCAGCGCCAACCCGCCGCCCCAGCCGTTCGGCAGGACGGCCGGCATCTCGTCCGGGATACGGCTGTTCTCGAAGTGCCGCGACAGGATTGCAAAGCCCATCAGCAGCAGGAAAAGGTTGGCGAGGATGACCCACTCGTGCTGCATTTGCAGCGCAAGGCCGCTCAATCCCTCACCTTGTCTGAACCCGGTGAAGAGCAGCTTGTAGACGGTGACCACGGCGAGCCCGGTCAACGCAACTTGCAGCGTCTTGTGATGGAAGACGGCGACGCCGAGCAGCGTCAAGCCGAACAGAATGAAATCAACCGGGATGCCGAACAGGTAGACGGGCTGTGCTGAGTAGACGCCGGTCGTGGATGCTGCCGCGGCCGGATTTGCGAGCAGGACACCTAGGATGGCCACCGCGGCAGCAAGAAGCTGGGCTCGCGGCAGGTCTTTGGATGACAGTCGATGATCCATTGGGGCGCACGCTTGCAGCGTGGCGGCCCGACCATCGCTTGCCCTGTCACTGCTGCACGCAGCGAACACCCGAAAGTCGTTCTACACCGCAACGGTAAAAAGGCAACCCTATTCGACGACCGGCCCTTTAGGTTGCAAGATTGCACTGCTCTTGCCATTCCGCGCGGGTGCAATTCAGCCTCGCATTGCGTTCACTGCTATTCGTCCCAAGGCCTCATCCAAAAGTAGACCTGAGCCCGCAATGTCCGAGTTGGGTCAGAAGCGGACGTGCCACTCGCAAACCGTGATGTCCGCTTCCACCCCGAAAGATGGGGTAATCGGCCGGCGTTCTTGTTGATAGCTGAAGATTTGGGGTGCTGCGCTTCAGGCTGATGGTGAAACGAGGTCCGTGGTTGCGGCCTCAAGCATCAGAAGGAGAAGCGCAGCATGGACCATTTTGCCGGACTGGACGTATCGGTCAAGGAGACCAGCGTCTGCATTGTGGATGACGCGGGCAAGATCGTGCGGGAAGTAAAGGTAGCGAGCGAACCTGGAGCACTGCTGGAGGTGCTCGCGGATCCGACCTACCACTTCAAGCGGATCGGACTGGAGGCTGGGCCGCTGTCGCAATGGTTGTTCAGCGTTCTTGCCGAAGCGGGCTTACCAGCGATCTGCGTTGAGACGCGGCACATGCGGGCGGCGCTGAAGGCGCAGATCAACAAGACGGACCGCAACGATGCGCGTGGCATCGGGCAGATGATGCGGGTGGGGCTCTACCAGCCGGTTCATGTGAAGACGTTACGCAGTCAGAAGCTGCGTATGTTGCTGACCCACCGCAAACTGCTGCAGTCGAAGGCGATCGCCATCGAGAATGACCTGCGCGCCACCTTGCGCAACTTCGGTCTCAAGGTGGGCGTGGTGGAAACGGTCAAGTTCGAAGCGCGGATCAATGAACTCGTCGAGGACCTCCCCGACCTGGTCGTGCTGGTCGAGCCGCTCCTCATTGTCCGGCGGACGCTTCGTGAACAGCTCGGCATCCTGCATCGTCGTTTGTTGGCCGCCGTTCGGGACGATGATGTGTGCCGGCGCCTGATGACGGTGCCCGGTGTCGGCCCCGTAGTGGCGCTGACCTATCGCGCCACCATCGATGTGCCCGCTCGCTTTCGAAACTCCAAGGCGGTCGGGGCCGTGTTTGGACTGACACCTTCCAAGTATCAATCGGGAGAGCACGACCGAACTGGCGGCATATCACGATGCGGAGATGAGATGATGCGGGCGATGCTCTACGAAGCGGCCCACATCATGCTGGTGCGCTCGACAAAATGGTCCTGGCTCAAGGCCTGGGCGATGAAGATCGCCAGGCGCCGCGGGCTGAAGAAGGCGATCGTGGCCTTGGCGCGCCGGCTGGCCGTGATCATGCACCGCATCTGGGTTGACGGCACCGAGTTCCGGTGGACCCGGGAACAAGCCGCAGCAGCCGCATGAAACCCGTACAGGATCAAACCCGATAGAAGGAAACTCGAGCTCCACCGAACGGTGGCACGATGTCCCTTGCGGGACGATGGATGAGGTAAGTTCGCATGTCCGCTTGGACCTGCCGTCAGCCTGGCGGCAAGGCCGACCAAAAGATCGTTCCGCCTCGTCCTCGAATCCCATGATGGAACGGCCCTGGTGCCGATTTCGAAGAGAAGCACGAGCCCGCGAGCGACATCGACACTGCAGCGGTGGATAGTCTGAAAGCGCTTGACCCCAAACAGCCGATTAGAGAAGCGGACATCGAGCAGGGAGCGTTTGATGTCCGCTAAGTGCCATTAGCGACATTTCGCGCCGCAGCAAACAGCATCGCTATTCGATCACCTCGTCGGCGCGGGCGAGCAGCGATGGGGGCACGCTAAGACCTAACGCCTTTGCGATCTTGAGGTTGATCACCATCTCGTACTTCGTCGGTGCCTGAATTGGCAGATCAGCTGGCCTTTCTCCCTTGAGGATGCGGTCTGTATAGCCAGCCGCCTGACGGTACTGCTCGAGCTCGTCCGGCCCATAGCAGATCAGGCCGCCACTCATGACAAAGTAGCGATAGGGGTACACTGCTGGCAGCTTGTGCTGGGCAGCAACCCCGGCAATATGAGACCGATGTGTCACCGATTGCGGACCCGGTAGCACGATCATGCCGTTGTTCGGGCCCCGCGCAAATTCTCCGATTGCCGACGCGGTCTCGCCCGGGTCGCGCATGTTGATTGGAGTGATCTCGATCCCCAATGACGGCGCAATGGACTGCATAGCGCCTAGCTGGCCGAACCCGGTAGGCGCCAAGGAATCGAGCAGGACAGCGGCCCGCGTCGTGCGCGGCGCGATTTGCTTGAGCAGTTCGATCCATTTTGCGCTGATGCCAAACTCGAACAATGAAAATCCTGTGGCGTTACCGCCTGGCCGCGCTAGGCTCGCGACGAAACCCGACCCCACTGGATCTGTGACTTGCACGAATACGACAGGGATCGTTCTGGTGGCCGCTAGCAGCGGTGGAACGATGGAAGCGCCGACGGCCACGATGACTTCCGGCGCGTGCGCAACCATTTCCGCCGCGTAACCGGGATGACGCGTGGCATCGCTGCCAGCCCAACGGAAATCGATCTGCAGATTGCGTCCGACAATCCATCCCAGTTGCCCCAGTCCCTGCAGTAACGCTGCGTTGCGTGCTTGGGATTGCGGATCGTCTGGGTTATTTCCGCCGCCGAGAAGTACGCCGATGCGCCGCATCCGCTCCCGCTGCTGCCCCCGCGCCATCATCGGCCACGTTGTCGCAGCACCGCCAAGTGCCGTGATGAACTCCCGCCGCTTCACTCGATCACCTCGTCGGCGCGGGCGAGCAGCGTCGGCGACACCTCGATCCCGAGCGCCCGCGCAGTCTGCAGGTTGATGACGAACTCGAACTTGGTGGATTGCAGCACCGGCAGATCGCTCGGCTTCGCGCCCTTGACGATGCTCGCGGCATAGATGCCGACCTGCCGGTACATGTCCGGGATGCTGGCGCCGTAACCCATCAGCATGCCGGCCGCGGGCGACTCCCGGCCCGCCGCCGCGCTCGGCAGCCTGTCGCGCGCCGCCAGCGTCGCGATCTGGCCGCGCCGGCTGTTCAGGAATCCGTCGCCGGCCACGAGAAGGGCGTCTGCCTGGTCGCGCTTGAGCGTGGTGAAGGCCGCGTCGATCTCGGCGGGCGTGCTGACTTTGTACGTGAACACTTGCAGCCCGAGCTTGGGCGCGACCTCGTTCGCATCTCTGATCGTCGTTGCGGCGGACGACTCATGGCCAGGATTGACCAAGATAGCGAGGCGGCTGACCTTCGGCACTAGCTCGCGCAGCAGCGCCAGCCGCTTGGTGACGGCCTCTTGCACGAAGAAATTGATGCCGGTCACGTTGCCGCCCGGATGCGAGCACGCTCGCAACGAGACCGAGCTTCACCGGGTCTTCGCCGACGCCGAACACCACCGGGATCGTCGATGTCGCAGCCTTGGCCGCGAGCGCGCCGGGCGGGAATCCGGGCGTCGCGATCACCGCCACGCGGCGGCGCACGAGGTCCGCCATGACGTCCGCCACGCGCCGATAGTCGCCGCGAAACCAGGTGAACTCGACGCTGACGTTGCGCCCCTCGACCAGCGCCCGCCTCGCTCAGCCCCTTGCGAAAGGCGGCGATGTAGGGCGCGGAAGGCTCCGGTTCTCCGCCGTTGACATAGGCGATCACCGGCAGCGACGACTGCTGCGCCTGCGCCGCGAGCGGCCAGGCCGCCGCCCCAAGCCCCGCGATGAATTCGCGCCGCCTCATTCGATCACCTCGTCGGCGCGTAGCAGGATCGGCGTCGGCATGGTGAGGCCGAGCGATTTCGCAGCCTTCAGATTGATGACAAGTTCATATCGCGTCGGAAACACAAACGGCAAATCTCCCGGCCAATCCCCCTTGAGTACACGCCCGGTATAGATGCCGACTTGACGATAGGTTTCGGACAGGCTCGATCCATAGCTCATGAGGCCGCCGGCGGCGGTGAATTCGCGGCGCGGGAACACCACCGGAATGGCGTGCTGACTTGCCAGCGCAACGAGTCTCTCGACCACGCTATTGAAGAACGGGTCGGATTGCACAATCAGCGCTTTCGCGCCTTGCCGGACCAGGGCGGAGAAGGCTGGGGCACATTCGTTTTCGGCCGTCGCCGGCACCAGCACGAACTTCTGTTGTAGCTTCGCCGCCGTTTCGGCAAGCTCCTTGCTGTCAATCCGCGAGTTTGGATTCGATGGATTTTCCAGGAATGCGATGACGTCCGAACCCGCGACAAATTCCCGAGCCAGCTCAAGTCGCTTGGCTACTAGTTGAACGGCAAAGACGCTGACGCCGGTCACGTTGCCGCCTGGCCGACTGAGGTTGCTCACCAGGCCCGCTTCGACCGGATCGCTCCCGAACGCCGCAACGATCGGAATGGTGGACGTCGCGGCCTTGGCCGTGCGGACCATGAAATCGCCGCCGCCGGTCACCAGGACATTGACCTTGCGACGCACCAGTTCGGCAATATGGGCAGGAATCGGATCGCGCCGGTTTTCGCCCCAGCGAAATTTAATGTCGACGTTGTCGCCGTCGACAAACCCGGTCTGACGCAAACCCTGGCGGAACGCATTGACAAAGGGCACATAGGCCGACGACGAGCCGCCGTGGATGAATCCGATGACGGGAATCGCCTGCTGCGCGTGCAGCATCGCGACCGGCCACGCTGCCGCCGCACCACCTAGAACACCGAGAAATTCCCGCCGCCGCATGTCCGCCCCCAGGCTCAGGACAAGGTACGGGTGAAGTCTAGCACCCTGGAAGGAGGCCGAATGTGATTTTGAGGACAGGTCGCTGAACGGTGGGGCGATGTCCGAGTTGGGTCATTAGCAGACAATCCCGGTCAGTAAGGTCATGTCCGCTTTGCACCCGATAGCGACCGTTGACCCAACATTCTGAAATGGTCGCTAAGTGCCACAAGCGGAAATCCTTAAAGCGAGTATAAAACGCCCGCTATGCCCCCCCCCGTAAGCGGACATGCAAGGCTGCCCTGGGCCAATGAGAAGCGCGCGTTAGAGCACGCCAAACACCTCAAGAGCCCACTGGACACAACTCAAAGCTAGAACGACAAGAATTACGCATCCGATCCAGCCGAAAATACTCAATTTGGTCGATTGCGAATTCGTGAGTCCATCCCGAATGATGCGATAGCAAAGGTACGCACAGGCAATCGGGAAGACCACGACAAAGAGGCCAACGCCACCACCAGCGGCGATCACGAGCACAGACAGAATCAGTACCAACCCGATGGTCAGGTATCTTAACGGGGGCATGCTTCACTCCAGAGTGACCGTAGATCACATCACCGATATTCCTGGCGCTTCGCGACGAGGTCGTACCGCCTCACTGTCAATGCGCGGCTAGCCGACATGTTGGCCAATTCTGGCCATATCCGCTTTGCGCCCGATAGCGACCGCAACGCGGACATCGCGGGATGTCCGGTTCGTGCCAAGAGCAGACATCACGCTGCTATTCAATCACCTCGTCCGCGCGCCCGAGCAGCGGCAGCGGCACGTTGAGCCCGAGCGCCTTGGCTGTCTTGAGGTTGATGATTAGTTCCGCTTTCGTCGATTGTTGCACCGGCAGATCGGCTGGCTTCTCGCCCTTGAGAATTCTGCCGGCATAGACTCCGACCTGACGATACGCATCCCTCAGATTGCCCCCGTAGCTCATGAGGCCGCCCGCCGCGACGAATTCGGGAGTCTGGAAAATCGTGGGCATCGCACGGCGTAAGCTCAGCGCGCCGAGTTGCCCGCCGCTGCGGATGAGAAATCCGTCGGTGGCGACCAGGAGCCCGCCCGCGCCCAACCGGCCCAGGTCTGCAAACACCGCGTCGAAATCGCGCTCCGCGCTCGCATGCAGGATATGGATTTGAATTCCGAGGGCGTCGGCCGCCGGCCGCACGTCCTTCACGATGCGCTCTGCGCCTGGATTGGTGGGGTTGACGAGGAGCCCGAAGACCTTCGCCGTGGGGACCAACTCGCGCAGCAGCTCCAGGCGCTTCGGCGCCAGCTCCGCGTTCAAGTTACTGACGCCTGTGAGGTTGCCGCCCGGCCGGGCAAGGCTAGCGACAAGTCCCGCCGTCACCGGATCGACCCCCAATTGAAAGACGATGGGGATCGTCGCCGTCGCTGCCTTGGCCGCCAAGGCCGGTGGCAGACCACCGAGCGCAATCACAGCGACTTGACGCCGAACCAACTCGGCAGCCAACGCCGGCAATCGATCGTTTTGGCCCTCCGCCCAGCGAAACTCGAATTTCACGTTCTGGCCGTCGATGTAGCCGGCCTCACTCAGGCCTTCACGGAACGCGCGCAACTGGTACTCATCCCGATCGAGCGATGAGCCCCCGAGGTAACCGATGACGGGTACGCCTGCCTGCTGCGCGCGCGCGACGAGCGGCCAGCCTGCCGCCGCGCCACCAAGAAGCGTGATGAACTCGCGCCGTTGCACATGCCCTCCCACGGACCACGCCACGTCCGATGACTAGACACTAGCAGCCTGAGAGCAGTTGGTCTGTGTGATTGGGCGCACTACCGATGTCCGCTTCTCTAATCGGCCGTTTGGGGTCAAGCGCTTTCAGACTATCCACCGCTGCAGTGTCGATGTCGCTCGCGGGCTCGTGCTTCTCTTCGGAATCGGCACCAGGGCCGTTCCATCATGGGATTCGAGGACGAGGCGGAACGATCTTTTGGTCGGCCTTGCCGCCAGGCTGACGGCAGGTCCAAGCGGACATGCGAACTTACCTCATCCATCGTCCCGCAAGGGACATCGTGCCACCGTTCGGTGGAGCTCGAGTTTCCTTCTATCGGGTTTGATCCTGTACGGGTTTCATGCGGCTGCTGCGGCTTGTTCCCGGGTCCACCGGAACTCGGTGCCGTCAACCCAGATGCGGTGCATGATCACGGCCAGCCGGCGCGCCAAGGCCACGATCGCCTTCTTCAGCCCGCGGCGCCTGGCGATCTTCATCGCCCAGGCCTTGAGCCAGGACCATTTTGTCGAGCGCACCAGCATGATGTGGGCCGCTTCGTAGAGCATCGCCCGCATCATCTCATCTCCGCATCGTGATATGCCGCCAGTTCGGTCGTGCTCTCCCGATTGATACTTGGAAGGTGTCAGTCCAAACACGGCCCCGACCGCCTTGGAGTTTCGAAAGCGAGCGGGCACATCGATGGTGGCGCGATAGGTCAGCGCCACTACGGGGCCGACACCGGGCACCGTCATCAGGCGCCGGCACACATCATCGTCCCGAACGGCGGCCAACAAACGACGATGCAGGATGCCGAGCTGTTCACGAAGCGTCCGCCGGACAATGAGGAGCGGCTCGACCAGCACGACCAGGTCGGGGAGGTCCTCGACGAGTTCATTGATCCGCGCTTCGAACTTGACCGTTCCCACCACGCCCACCTTGAGACCGAAGTTGCGCAAGGTGGCGCGCAGGTCATTCTCGATGGCGATCGCCTTCGACTGCAGCAGTTTGCGGTGGGTCAGCAACATACGCAGCTTCTGACTGCGTAACGTCTTCACATGAACCGGCTGGTAGAGCCCCACCCGCATCATCTGCCCGATGCCACGCGCATCGTTGCGGTCCGTCTTGTTGATCTGCGCCTTCAGCGCCGCCCGCATGTGCCGCGTCTCAACGCAGATCGCTGGTAAGCCCGCTTCGGCAAGAACGCTGAACAACCATTGCGACAGCGGCCCAGCCTCCAGTCCGATCCGCTTGAAGTGGTAGGTCGGATCCGCGAGCACCTCCAGCAGTGCTCCAGGTTCGCTCGCTACCTTTACTTCCCGCACGATCTTGCCCGCGTCATCCACAATGCAGACGCTGGTCTCCTTGACCGATACGTCCAGTCCGGCAAAATGGTCCATGCTGCGCTTCTCCTTCTGATGCTTGAGGCCGCAACCACGGACCTCGTTTCACCATCAGCCTGAAGCGCAGCACCCCAAATCTTCAGCTATCAACAAGAACGCCGGCCGATTACCCCATCTTTGGGTCACTAGCGGACATGAGACACCTCGGTTGCGATGTCCGCTTGACCCCCGAAAGCGGACGCCGGGCTGCTGGGCTGCAATGTCCGCTAAGTGCCATTAGCGACCAAACGCGCCGCAGCAAAACCGAGGCTTTATTCGATCACCTCGTCGGCGGCGGCTTGCAAGGTTAGCGGCACGGTGATGCCGAGCGCTCTGGCGGTCTTGAGATTGAGGACCAGCTCGAATTTGGTCGGATGCAGGACGGGCATTTCTACCGGATTCTCGCCTTTTAGAATGCGGCCCGCGTATGTCCCCACCAGACGATACATTTCTGAGGAATTGGGGCCGTAGCTGACCAGTCCGCCGGCCGCGGCGCCGTCGCGGAAAGCATGCATCGTCCCGATGGCGTGCTTGGTCGCCAAAGCAATGATGTGGTCGCGCGTGATAACGAAAAGCGGGTCGGCGCTGAGGACCAGCGCTTTCACTTTTTGCCCCACCAGGGCGGAGAAGGCGCTGTCGAGGTCGGCGGGGCGTGTCACGCGTTCGATCACAACGGTCCGGCCAAGCGTCTTCCCGGCGCCAAGAACGTCCGCGGCAATTTCGTCTGCATTCGGGTTGCGTGGATTGAGCAGCCAGCCCAAGGCGGGCGATCCTGGCACCAATTCACGAATCAGTTCCAGCCGCTTGGTGGCGGTGAGGACACTGAAATTGCTAATTCCCGTGAGGTTGCCGCCAGGACGGTTGATACTGTTGACCAGCCCAAATTTGAGCGGGTCGCTCCCGTTCTGGAACACGATGGGAATCGTGCTGGTGGCAGCTTTCGCGGCGAGCGCGGTCTGAGCGCCGCTGGCCGCAATGATCAAGTTCACCCGGCGTCGCACTAGGTCGCTTGCCATGTCTGGCAGCAGCTCGGTCTGGCCATCCGAGATTTTGTGCTCGAAGACCACGTTCTGTCCGGGAATGAAGCCGTGCTCCGCCAAGCCGCGATGAATGGCGATCAGATGAGACGCGTGTGTGGTGGACGATCCGCCGCCAAGAAAGCCGATCACGGGCATCGCCTGCTGAGCGCGAGCAGAAAGCGGCAGCGCAGCTGCCGCGCCGCCGAGCGCCGCGATGAACTCGCGTCGCTTCATTCGATCACCTCGTCGGCGCGGGCGAGCAATCCCGGGGGCACCATAAGCCCCAATGCCTTCGCGGTCGTGAGATTGATCGCAAGCTCAAATTTGGTCGGTTGCAGAACGGGCAAGTCGGCCGGCCTTTCACCCTTTAGAATCCGGACGACATAGAGGCCAGCTTGGCGATATGCGCCCTCAAGGCTTGTCGAATAACTGATCAAGCCGCCGGCGGGAACAAAATCACGCCATGCGTAAATAGTAGGAATCGCGTGACGCGCGGCGAGCGCGACGATTTGGCCTTGCCGCCTGGTGAGGAACGGGTCTGCCGTGACGAGCAGCGCCCCTGCGCGCCGCTCGATAAGCGTTGCAAAAGCAGTCTCGATGTCAGTTTCAGTGGCGGCGTTGAGCACAACGAGTTGTCGCCCAATCGTCGCCGCCGCGACCTGTACGCCCCTCAATTGGACTTCGGGATTCGGACGATTTGGGTTCAGGAGCGCGCCAATCACCTCGGCATGCGGCACGAGTTCGCGTAAGAGCTCCATCCGCTTTGCATCGAGCTCGGCGCTAAGCGCGCTCATTCCCGTCAAATTGCCGCCCGGTCGGTTGAGACTGGCAACCAGCCCGCCTCCAACAGGATCGGCAACGGCAGGAAACACGATCGGTATGGTCGAAGTCGCTGCCTTGGCCGCCGCTGCTGAAATATTGCCGCCGGCCGCGAAGATCACCGCGACGCGACGGGCAACCAGTTCGGCTGCCAAGCCCGGTAGTCGGTCGTATCGATCCTCCGCCCACCGGAATTCGATCGTAATGTTCTGGCCTTCGACATAGCCACCCTCTTTGAGGCTTTGACGCAGCGCCGCGATTTGTTGCGAGTAGCCGCCCGGCGACGAGCTGTGCAGAAAGCCGACGACTGGTATCGCGGCTTGCTGCGCGCGCGCGGGCCACACGGCTGCCGCGCTGCCCAAACTTGTAATGAATTCCCGTCGCCTCATGGTCATCCCTAGGGCCAGGAGCATTCATCGTAGCGGCATGAACCAATGGTCCGGAAGGGGCTGGGAACGCCAAATGTGACGAGCGCCCGATGTCCGTTTTGGGTCATGAGCAGACATTTCGAGCCTGCATGATCATGGCCGCTTTACCCCCGGGCGCGGACATTCGTCAGAAGGCCACTGATGTCGGCAAAGTGCCATGAGGCGACATCGGCTCGCCTATTCGATCACCTCGTCGGCCGCGACCAGCAAGCCCGGCGGAACGGTCAGGCCAAGCGCTTTCGCAGTTTTGAGGTTGACGACGGTTTGGAATTTCGTCGGCGTTTGCACCGGAAGTTCAGCGGGTTTTGCGCCATGCAGGATGCGGTCAACATAGGATGCCGCCTGTCGATACAGTTCGACGAAGTCAGTGCCGTAGAACATGAGACCACCCGCTGTGACGAAAATGCGGAGCGGGTAAACTGCGGGCAAGCGATGCCGGGCCGCTAACGCGATAATCTGATCGCGATGGACTACCGTTGTGGTGTCCGGCGGGAAAACCAGCCCGCCATTCGGTTCGCGGGCAAATGCCTCGATGGAACGCTCAATGTCGGTGGCGTTCTCGATTGGTAGGGGTACAAGGTCGATGGCGAGAGATGGAGCCAGCGTTTTGGCCGACCGCAGGAAGTAATCGTAAGCGGCTGTTTTTGGATTCGCCCAAAGACCGGCGCGCGTGAGGTTCGGTGCAATCTCTTTGAGCATAGCCAGCCATTTGCCGGTGATGCCCTCTTCATATTGCAACAGGCCGGTGAGATTGCCGCCTGGCCGCGCTAAGCTTGCGACAAAACCCGATCCAATAGGGTCGGCGACACCAGCGAATACGATTGGGATGGTGCTGGTCGCTGGTTTCACTGCAGCGGTCGCGGGCGTCGATTGTGAGACGATCACATCGGGCTGCAGCGCCACAAGTTCTCGGGCGAGCAAATGCGCCTGAGCGCCTGCCGGGGCAAAGCGATAGTCGATTTTCACATTGTCACCTTCCGACCATCCAAGCTTTGCAAGCCCCTGTCGGAATCCCGCGAGGCGTTGCTTCATTTCTGGATCATTTTCGGCGAGGCCAACCAACACGCCGATGCGCCGCATTTGTTTGGCCTGCTGCCCCCTCGCCAACATGGGCCAGCCAACCGCCGCACCGCCGGCAAGACCGATAAATTTCCGCCGTCTCATGCGCCTGCCCTCGGGCCGCATCGTACCGGCCCAATCGGCCTATTTGATAGGCTGAAACTGCCTCCGACTGCAAAAGGAAATGCCGACCGATGTCCGCTTGGGTCATCAGCGGACATACCGCTCGCAAATCGCGATGTCCGCTGACCCTCCGAAAGATGGGGTAATCGGCCGGCGTTCTTGTTGATAGCTGAAGATTTGGGGTGCTGCGCTTCAGGCTGATGGTGAAACGAGGTCCGTGGTTGCGGCCTCAAGCATCAGAAGGAGAAGCGCAGCATGGACCATTTTGCCGGACTGGACGTATCGGTCAAGGAGACCAGCGTCTGCATTGTGGATGACGCGGGCAAGATCGTGCGGGAAGTAAAGGTAGCGAGCGAACCTGGAGCACTGCTGGAGGTGCTCGCGGATCCGACCTACCACTTCAAGCGGATCGGACTGGAGGCTGGGCCGCTGTCGCAATGGTTGTTCAGCGTTCTTGCCGAAGCGGGCTTACCAGCGATCTGCGTTGAGACGCGGCACATGCGGGCGGCGCTGAAGGCGCAGATCAACAAGACGGACCGCAACGATGCGCGTGGCATCGGGCAGATGATGCGGGTGGGGCTCTACCAGCCGGTTCATGTGAAGACGTTACGCAGTCAGAAGCTGCGTATGTTGCTGACCCACCGCAAACTGCTGCAGTCGAAGGCGATCGCCATCGAGAATGACCTGCGCGCCACCTTGCGCAACTTCGGTCTCAAGGTGGGCGTGGTGGGAACGGTCAAGTTCGAAGCGCGGATCAATGAACTCGTCGAGGACCTCCCCGACCTGGTCGTGCTGGTCGAGCCGCTCCTCATTGTCCGGCGGACGCTTCGTGAACAGCTCGGCATCCTGCATCGTCGTTTGTTGGCCGCCGTTCGGGACGATGATGTGTGCCGGCGCCTGATGACGGTGCCCGGTGTCGGCCCCGTAGTGGCGCTGACCTATCGCGCCACCATCGATGTGCCCGCTCGCTTTCGAAACTCCAAGGCGGTCGGGGCCGTGTTTGGACTGACACCTTCCAAGTATCAATCGGGAGAGCACGACCGAACTGGCGGCATATCACGATGCGGAGATGAGATGATGCGGGCGATGCTCTACGAAGCGGCCCACATCATGCTGGTGCGCTCGACAAAATGGTCCTGGCTCAAGGCCTGGGCGATGAAGATCGCCAGGCGCCGCGGGCTGAAGAAGGCGATCGTGGCCTTGGCGCGCCGGCTGGCCGTGATCATGCACCGCATCTGGGTTGACGGCACCGAGTTCCGGTGGACCCGGGAACAAGCCGCAGCAGCCGCATGAAACCCGTACAGGATCAAACCCGATAGAAGGAAACTCGAACTCCACCGAACGGTGGCACGATGTCCCTTGCGGGACGATGGATGAGGTAAGTTCGCATGTCCGCTTGGACCTGCCGTCAGCCTGGCGGCAAGGCCGACCAAAAGATCGTTCCGCCTCGTCCTCGAATCCCATGATGGAACGGCCCTGGTGCCGATTCCGAAGAGAAGCACGAGCCCGCGAGCGACATCGACACTGCAGCGGTGGATAGTCTGAAAGCGCTTGACCCCAAACGGCCGATTAGAGAAGCGGACATTCATCAGCGTGAATGGCATGTCCGCTTTGTGCCAATAGCCGACATCGCTGCCTACTCGATCACCTCGTCGGCGCGGGCGAGCAGCGACGGCGGCACGTCGAGGCCGAGCGCCTTGGCGGTCTTGAGGTTGAGCACCAGTCTCGTACTTGGTCGGCGCCTGCACCGGCAGGTCGGCCGGCTTCTCGCCCTTGAGGATGCGGTCGACGTAGCCGGCCGCGCGCCGGTACTGGTCGATGTAATCAGGCCCATAGGAGATCAGGCCGCCGGCGGCGACGAAGGAGCGTTCGAAGTAGACCGCGGGCAGCTTGTGCCGGGCCGCCAGCGTGATGATCAGATCGCGATGAACGCACCGCCAACGCGCTCCGCCGTCACGATCAGACCGCCATTCGGAGAGCGCGCGAAGGCCGCGACGGCGCGCTCGATCTCGCCGGCGTCGCGCATGTTGACCGGGTTGACCTCCACCCTGAGCGACGGCGCCACGGCCTGGATGACGCCGAACTGGCTGGTGCCGGTGGCGCTTGGCGGGATCCCGAAGGACCGCCGCCCGCGTCACGCCCGGCGCGATCTGCTTGAGCAGCTCCAGCCATTTCCCGCTCATGCTGTATTCGAACGTCATGAAACCGGTGGCGTTGCCGCCCGGCCGCGCCAGGCTGTCGACGAAGCCGGCGGCGACCGGATCGGCGACGACCGGGAACACGATCGGCACGGTGCGGGTCGCCTGCAGCAACGGCCCCACGGTCGAGGCGCCATGGGCCAGGATGACGTCCGGCGCGAGCGCGGCCAATTCCGCCGCGTGTCTGCGAATTTCGGCGGCATTGGCCGTGGCCCAGCGGGTGTCGATCCGCACGTTGCGGCCGATGGTCCAGCCCAATAGCGCCAGCCCCTGCAGGAACGCCCCGACGCGGGCCTGAAATTCCGCATCGTCCGCGGCTGCGGGCAGGAGCACGCCGATGCGCCGCATCCGCTCGGGCTGCTGCGCGCGCGCCGCGAGCGGCCACGCCGCTGCCGCGCCGCCGAGCAGCGTGATGAACTCGCGCCGCTTCATTCGATCACCTCGTCGGCGCGGGCGAGCAGCGACGGCGGCACGGTGAGGCCGAGCGCCTTCGCGGTCTTGAGGTTGATGACCAGTTCGTATTTGGTCGGCGCCTGCACCGGCAGGTCGGCTGGCTTCTCGCCCTTGAGGATGCGATCGACGTAGCCCGCCGCCTGCCGGTATTGGCCGATCAAATCTGGCCCGTAGGAGACCAGGCCGCCGGCTGTAACGAAAGAGCGATAGGGATAGACCACGGGCAAACGATGCCGAGCCGCGAGCGATACGATCAGTTCGCGATGAATCAGTGCCTGGGAGTTCACCGTCACTATTGCGCCACCGTTCAACATGCGTGTGATGCCGTGCTCGATGTCTGCCGTGCTATGCACTTCGATGGGACTCAACTCCACTCCGGCGGCACGCGAGAAGGCTTGGATGACGGCCCATTGCCCGGCTCCGCCAGCGGTGCCGACTTCCCGAACGACGCCGACTCGCTTGATCTGCGGCGCGATCTCCTTGAGCAGTTCAAGCCACTTTCCGGCCAAGTCGTATTCGAACTGAAGGAAGCCGGTGGCGTTGCCGCCCGGTCGCGACAGGCTGCTGATGAATCCGGAGCCGACCGGATCGATCGATTGCGCGAAGACGATTGGTACGTTGCGGGTGGTCTCTACCAGAACCGGAGCAGTCGGTCCGGTTCCGGCCAGGATGACGTCCGGGTTAAGCGCGACCAGTTCCGCCGCATTCTTGCGGGTCGAGACCCGTTGGAGCGGCGGCGACTTCGCGCGCTTGCGCCAGCCACGCTGTGCGTACCAGAACATAGCTGGTGAAACGAGGTCCGTGGTTGCGGCCTCAAGCATCAGAAGGAGAAGCGCAGCATGGACCATTTTGCCGGACTGGACGTATCGGTCAAGGAGACCAGCGTCTGCATTGTGGATGACGCGGGCAAGATCGTGCGGGAAGTAAAGGTAGCGAGCGAACCTGGAGCACTGCTGGAGGTGCTCGCGGATCCGACCTACCACTTCAAGCGGATCGGACTGGAGGCTGGGCCGCTGTCGCAATGGTTGTTCAGCGTTCTTGCCGAAGCGGGCTTACCAGCGATCTGCGTTGAGACGCGGCACATGCGGGCGGCGCTGAAGGCGCAGATCAACAAGACGGACCGCAACGATGCGCGTGGCATCGGGCAGATGATGCGGGTGGGGCTCTACCAGCCGGTTCATGTGAAGACGTTACGCAGTCAGAAGCTGCGTATGTTGCTGACCCACCGCAAACTGCTGCAGTCGAAGGCGATCGCCATCGAGAATGACCTGCGCGCCACCTTGCGCAACTTCGGTCTCAAGGTGGGCGTGGTGGGAACGGTCAAGTTCGAAGCGCGGATCAATGAACTCGTCGAGGACCTCCCCGACCTGGTCGTGCTGGTCGAGCCGCTCCTCATTGTCCGGCGGACGCTTCGTGAACAGCTCGGCATCCTGCATCGTCGTTTGTTGGCCGCCGTTCGGGACGATGATGTGTGCCGGCGCCTGATGACGGTGCCCGGTGTCGGCCCCGTAGTGGCGCTGACCTATCGCGCCACCATCGATGTGCCCGCTCGCTTTCGAAACTCCAAGGCGGTCGGGGCCGTGTTTGGACTGACACCTTCCAAGTATCAATCGGGAGAGCACGACCGAACTGGCGGCATATCACGATGCGGAGATGAGATGATGCGGGCGATGCTCTACGAAGCGGCCCACATCATGCTGGTGCGCTCGACAAAATGGTCCTGGCTCAAGGCCTGGGCGATGAAGATCGCCAGGCGCCGCGGGCTGAAGAAGGCGATCGTGGCCTTGGCGCGCCGGCTGGCCGTGATCATGCACCGCATCTGGGTTGACGGCACCGAGTTCCGGTGGACCCGGGAACAAGCCGCAGCAGCCGCATGAAACCCGTACAGGATCAAACCCGATAGAAGGAAACTCGACTCCACCGAACGGTGGCACGATGTCCCTTGCGGGACGATGGATGAGGTAAGTTCGCATGTCCGCTTGGACCTGCCGTCAGCCTGGCGGCAAGGCCGACCAAAAGATCGTTCCGCCTCGTCCTCGAATCCCATGATGGAACGGCCCTGGTGCCGATTCCGAAGAGAAGCACGAGCCCGCGAGCGACATCGACACTGCAGCGGTGGATAGTCTGAAAGCGCTTGACCCCAAACGGCCGATTAGAGAAGCGGACATCGGGAGAGGCAGCGATCAGGTCCGCTTTGTGCCAATAGCGGACATCGGCTCGCCTACTCGATCACCTGGTCGGCACGCAGCAGCACCGAGGTCGGCACCTCGACGCCGAGCGTCTTCGCGACCTTGAGGTTCACGACAGTCTCGAACTTGGCTGCTCGCTCGAATGGCAGATCGGCCGGCTTGGCGCCCTGCGAAATCTTGACGACGAACGATGCGGCGCGGCGGAACAGGTGGGTGAAATCCACACCGTAAGAGAGCAACCCGCCTTCGAGTGCGTAGTCGGTCCAGCCGCACGACGGCAGCCGTTGCTTCAATGCGAGCGCGGCAATGGCGCGCGCATTGGCCAGCAGATTGGCGTCGTCGAGCACCACCAGCGCGCCGATGCGCTTGCCCTCCATCGCGGCGAAGGCACCCGCGAAATCCCCTGGCGCGTTGGCGGCAAACTCATGCAGCTCCAGCTTGAGCGGCTGGGCAATCTTTCGCATCTCCGGCATCACCGGGGTGTTCATGATGTTGCCCGGATTCATCAGGATGCCGACATCGGCCAATCCGGGGATAGTTTCCTTGAGCAATTCGAGTTGCTTCGCTGACAATTCCGGATTGAAGAACGTCGAGCCAGTCACGTTGGCTTCGGGCCGCGCAAGATTGGATATGACGCCCGTCGCCAGCGCATCGCCGATCACCGCCACAACAATGGGAATGCTGCTGGTCGTCGCCTTGGCGCCCAGCGCCGCCGGCGTACCATGAGTGACCAGCACATCGACCTTGAGACCGACCAATTCCGCGAAAATGCCCGGCAGCCGATTGTAGTCGCCGTCCGCCCAACGATATTCGATGGCGTAGTCCCGTCCTTCCTGCTGGCCGAGCGATCGCAATTCCGCGCGAAAGGCTTCAAGCCGCTTGGGCAAAGCGTCCTTGCCGTGGCTCACCACGTAGCCGATCTGAAACGGCCGGCGCTGCCCCCGTGCCGTAACAGGCACCAGCGTGGCAGCGGCTGTGCCGCCCAGACCAGCAATGAACTCGCGCCGCTTCATTCGATCACCTCGTCGGCGAGCGCCATCGCTCGGTCCGGGACGGCCAGCCCGAGCGCCTTGGCGGTGCCGAGGTTGAGCACCAGCTCCATGCGCGCCGATTGCAGCACCGGGAGGTCGGCCGGCTTCTCGCCCTTGAGAATGCGTCCGACATAGCCGCCCATCTGTGCAAACGTGGCCGGCATATCAGGCCCGTAACCAGCCAGCCCGCCGATCTCGACCAGCTCGCGGCTGTAATAAATCGCGGGAATTTTGTAGCGCGCCGCCAACGCGATGACCTGTGCGCGCCGGCTGAAAATGAATTCGTCGGGAGACAACAGCATGGCGCTGCCAGGCTGCTGCGAGAGGGTCGTAAAGGCCGCGTCGATGTCGGACTCGGAGCTGACGTTGAGGACGTCGACCTTCAGCCCAAGCTCGCTTGCGCCGTCCTGCAGGTTCTTGACGATGGCGGGGGTCAGCCGGGAGCTCGGATTGACGAGCACCGCGAAGCGGGTCGCCTGCGGCACCAGTTCGCGCAGCAGCCCGACCCGCTTGGCCATCAGCTCGACATTCAAGATGCTGATCCCAGTGAGGTTGCCTCCCGGTCGATTGAGGCTTGCAACCAATCCCATGGCCACCGGGTCGGAGCCGATGCCAAACACAATCGGGATGGTTTTGGTCGCGGCGTGGGCCGCGAGCGTGGCCTGCGTGGTGGCGGGCGTCACGATGACGGCCGCGCCCCGGCGGATCAGGTCGGCCGCCATTCCCGGCAGCCGATCATCCTGCCCGCTGGCCCAACGGAACTCGATGGCGACGTTCTGCCCCTCGATGAAACCGGCTTCGGCCAGCCCTTTGCGGAAGCCCTCGACCCGCTTGGCGCTCGGCCCCGGCGTACTCGAGTGCAGGAACCCGATGACCGGCATCTGCTGTTGCGCGCGCGCTGCGAGCGGCCACGTCGCTACCGCACCACCGAGAACGCCGATAAATTCCCGTCGCCTCATGTCCGCCCCCAGGCCCAGACCGCATCGTATCGGCTCAAACGAGTGCTTTGGTAGGGGCTAGAAGCGGGGTGAGCAACAAAGGCCGGGCCCCTCAAGTCGATCGGCCGCGCGCTTGACGCTTGAACACGCCGCAACGCGCCACGTTTCATTCCTTGCGCGCGATGACTTCAACAGGAGCGATGCGACCGGCCGCAATATTGGCAATCATGTTTTGAATTTTGGTTGGCGCACTCGCTCCCATGAGAACATGGAGGCCTAACGGCGGTGGCCCGCTGGCCGCCGCTGTCCGGGCGCGCAACTCCTCAAAAAAGCCAAGTGCAAAGTCGCGTCGGTTTCGCTCCACGACGATCGCAAATCCTGCGTCGCGCAGGGCAGCTTTGTACTGTTCCGGTGACGAGACCACGCTGGTGGCTGCGGTTGTCGCCCAAGGCACGGGATACGTCAGGTCGCCATCGCCGATTCTCATGATGTCGTAGATCCCAAACAACGACCTGGTTCGCAGTGTCCGATGGACCTCCGAGCACAGCTTGGCCTTGTCCGAAATGTTCATGCCCACGTGCATCATGTAGGCGCCATCAAAGGCACCACCCGAAAATGGCATGGCAAGTGCGCTGCCTTGATGCAGTGAAACCCGATCGTCAAGACCGGTCCATTGGCAAAGCACCTTGCCGGTCTCAACATATTCCGGCGTCAAGTCGATCCCTGTCACGCGACAACCGTATCGACTCGCGGCAAACCGCGCGGGACCACCGAGACCGCATCCGACATCAAGAACGTGATGGCTGGATGAGAAATGAAGCTGGTCGAAAAACTCCACCGATGCCTTCCGACCTCCGATATGAAACTCGTCGACTGGAGCGATGTCATCGACATTGACGGTGGCCGGGGTCTTACCGAGCGCGATGACGCCCTTGCGGATCGCATCGAGCAAGCCGCCGTGGGTATAGTGCTGTGCAACAGTTTGATGATCTGGCATGGCCGCTCCCCCGATCGGGCTGAAGAGGAACCAATTGCAGCACTGGCCTTCATCCAGCTTGCGTCCATCAGGCTATGGCTGCGCGTTAATGTCCACGCCCTGGCCTTCGATCAGAAACATCCCGCCTCCATCGCCTGCTAGCGGCTGGGCGTCACAGGCGACGGTGCGGGCGCCGTGTGTTCCAGCGAGCCAAGCGGCTGCGAGCGCGGCGTCGAGAGCCCCATCGTCTGCGCCGTGATCTGCTCATCGTTGGATGCCACGAAAACCATGCCGGCAACGGTCAGGGCGAGCACGGCGAGCCCCGCCACCAAAAATATCCGGCCGTCGACATCCCTGTCATTTGGGTGGGACATGCGCCAACTCCTCCATGAGGTAATTCAGTGGCGCCAGCGATGTTCCGCATGCGAAAACGGCGGGGAATCGGGCCCATAATGCATGTCGCCGATGGGCCCTTCGCGGACATCCGGTGCGGCGAAACCGTTGTCTGCTTGCGAGCCCTGCGCGATCGGCCGGGCGACGCACGCCTGCTACGATGATCGGAACAGACGAAGTGCCGCGTGATCCGACGGTTCGACGATTGAGAACATGGTGGCAGCGAGCTTTTGACGTGCTTGCAGCGCAAGCAGAATGGCACTTTCAGCGTTCGTATCGACGAGCACCAGGTCATCCGCCCCGCTCTGCAAAGCATCGATCATGGTTTGATTGAACTCTGATCGCGCCTCGATGATCGCGAGGTTTGAACCAAAATTGGCGGTCTGGGCTTCGAGCGAGCTCAGTGCAGAGGTCACGTTTGCGACCGCGGTTGTAATATCGCTGTCCAGTTGAAACTGATGCGTGCTTGCGGCAACACCCAGTGCACTCGACGAAAGGCTCACTCCGGCCAGACTGAAGGTCGAGGTCCCGGTTTCATTCAGATTGATCGTTTGCGAGCCGCCCGCGAGCAGGTTCAAGCTGCCGAAACCGGCATCTTGGATGGCCGCGTCGATTTGCAAACGGATCGCATCAAATTGCTGAGCGTAGCTGGTCCTCGTCATGTTCGCCGTAAAGACCGTGGTGCCTGCGGTCAGTCCGGTCACACCCACCAGGGTGCCAGAACCGTTCAGGGCGCCTCCGATCGTGATGCTATGGGGCCCGGTGGCTTGTAATTCAATATGGCCGCTGGCGTTCAAACTTGCGTCCACTGTCAGATTTGCAGTGCCATTGATGGCATTGAGGATGTCTTGAACGGTGTCGTTGTTCACTGCCGTATAGGTCGCGGTCGTCGTCCCGTCGCTGACCGTAATGGTGTCGCCAGCTTTAAGCCTGGTTGAGCTTCCACCCGTCGAGGCGATCGTGGTTCCCAGGGTGAGAACGGGGGTGCTGGCGCCCGTGACCTTGACGATGGTGTTGGCGGAAAGCAGTGCCGAACTTGCTAAACTTTGAGCGGATGTCAGCAAACTCCGAATCGTGCTGATGCCACTGGTTGCGGCTTGCAGCGCACCCTTGGCTTCCGAAATGCGATCCACCAAACTGTTGAGGCTGGCGGCGCGCGTGCGCAAAGCCGAGGATGTAAAGAACGACGCCGGGTTGTCGAGCGCGCTGTTGATCCTTTTGCCGGTTGCTATGCGCGTTTGAACACCCTCGATTTGCGCGGCCAATGATTGATAGGCGGCCAGACTTCTTCGCATTCCAAGCGACATCGGAATGTCGGTGAACATGATAGATCCCCCCTGTGGCGATTCCGGCAGTTATTTGTCTGTCCGGTTCACGCCCGCCTCGCCTCGAACGCGAAGGGTTTACAGCAAATAATTTTAAGGGCCGTGGTTTCGATACTGAAAATTTGATTTGAATTTTCCGGAACCGTGGCCCGCTGTTTTCGATAAAAAAATGCCCCGCGTGGGGGGCGGGGCATTTGAGACTGACCAGAAAGTTTGAGCAGGATACTGCTGAGAGTTGGAAGTTGAATTAAATAATTGCGTAAAATTTTATGGATGGTCGCTTTTCTCCGCGGCTCCGGCTTTCGGTTCGACAACAATTAGTTGCGTGCGCGGGGGTGAAGGCAAATCTCAGCGCAGATGCTGCATTGTCGTCGCCATCCGTTCATAGAGTTCGGTCCATGCCCCTCTGACCGCAGGGGTAAAGTCACTGCCCAGCTGCTGTTGCAACATCCAAAGCAACGCAGCCCCAACGCTTTCGTAATGTGCCGCCGTTGCCCCATATTCGAGGTGGCGCTTGGCGGTATCCTCCAGAAGCGACGGCAGACTCTGCGGGTGACTTGTCGCAGTGACGGCGAGAGCGAGAGTATCCATAAGTTTTTTGCCTTGGGATGCGAGGTCGTTTTTGAACAGAGGTCGCACTTCCGGAGCAATCGTGAAAAGTCGATCATAAAAAATTCGTGCGGACTCATCGCGCGTGAAATAGACCTTTGCGAACGATGATTTTATGAGATTGATCTGATGCGGCGTCATTGCGGGAGTTTATACGCGATTCTTGCAGACCAACGAACGGCCTGATCCATCGCGTCCGAGCGCGCCAGGTTTCGCGACATAGTCCCCGTCCCGGTCCGGAGACGTGCGAGGGTCAGCTTGCTATTGAGCCGCCGCCGCGCATTGCTGCGGCATCGGCTGCGGCACCGGTATGGTCGACGCGGCGGGCAAGGCTTTCGGCGGTCGCATGTCAGGCATCAAAGGCTGCAGTACGTTTTCATTGACGACCGAGCCCTCCCCATAATGTATGTCGCCGATTGGCAGGCTCCTCAGGATGAGGGCGGAGCAAAAGCTCCCGATGGGAGAGGTGAAGCGCGCCCGCGGCGATTCAGCAAAAGACAATTCCGCCCTCGCCGCTCCTGACGCGACGGCGGCCAGAGTGCTAGGCTTTGTCCGACAAGTCGGGGCTTCTGGAAAGCACATGAGGCGGCGCGAGTTCATCACGCTTGCCGGCAGCGCAGCGGCCGCTTGGCCGCTCGCCGCGCGCGCGCAGCAGGCGGTGCCGGTGATCGGCTATCTCAGCGCCGGCGCGCCGCCGGGCTTCGCCACCCGCCTGGCCGCGTTTCGACAAGGGCTTGCGGAAACCGGCTACCGCGAGGGCCAGAACGTCGCGATCGAATATCGCTGGGCGGAAGGCAAAAACGACCGGCTGCCGGACATGGCGGCCGATCTGGTGCGCCGCCAGGTCCAGGTGCTGGCCACGCCCGGCGGCGTCAGTGCGACCTTGGCTGCCAAAGCCGCCACGGCGACGATCCCGATCGTGTTCGAGACCGGCGTCGATCCGATCGCCGCGGGACTGGTCACGAGCCTCAGCCGGCCGGGCGGCAATATCACCGGCGTCACGTCGTTGAACGTCGAAATCGGGCCCAAGCGGCTGGGGCTTCTGCACCAGTTGGTGCCGAAGGCGACCGCTTTCGCGTTGCTGGCCAACCCGACGAATCCCAACTCCGAAACCGTTGTGAACGAACTGCAGCAGGCGGCGCGCAGCCTCAAGCTGAAGCTTGATGTTGTGCCAGCGAGCAGCGAGCGCGATTTCGAGGGCGCGTTTGCGAAGCTGGCCGATCTCCGCGCCGGCGGGCTGATCGTGGCTCCCGATCCGTTCTTCATCAGCCGGAGCGGACAGCTTGCGACGCTCACGATCCGGCACGCAATCGTCGCGATCTTCCACTCGCGCGAGTTTGTCGCGGCGGGCGGCCTGTTGAGCTATGGCGGCAGTGTTGCGGAGACGCACCGGCAGGCCGGCATCTACACCGGCCGGGTGCTGAAGGGCGCCAAGCCGGCCGACCTGCCGATCCAGCAGGTGACCAAGGTCGAGCTTTTCATCAACCTGAACACCGCCAAGGCGCTCGGCGTGGAATTCCATCCGCAGCTGCTGGCCACCGCCGACGAGGTGATCGAGTGAGGCGGCGCGATTTCGTTGCGGCAGTCGGCGGAGCGGCAGCGTGGCCGCTCCTGGCGCGAGCCCAGCAGGCCATGCCGGCGGTCGGATTTCTCCGCAGCACGGCCCTGGCTGACGCGGCGCACCTCGTGACCGCGTTCCGTTTGGGCCTGAAGGAAGCAGGCTTCGTCGAAGGCCAGAACGTCGCGATCGAATTCCGCTCGGCGGAAGATCGCAATGATCGGTTGCCGGCTCTGGTGGCTGATTTGCTTCGCCGGAAAGTGGCCGCGATCGTCGGGGACACCCCCTCGGCGCTCGCGGCCAAGGCTGCAACAACGACAGTGCCGATCGTTTTCGCGACCGGGAGCGACCCGGTCAGGGACGGCCTCGTCGCCAGCCTCAACCGGCCGGGCGGCAACGTCACGGGCGTGGTCTTTTTCAATGCCGTGTTAGGCGGCGAAGCGACTGGAACTGCTGCGCCAGCTCGTGCCCAAGGCGACAACAATCGGCATGCTCGTGAATCCGAACACTCCCAGTACCGAGGCGGAGCGACGCGACGTGCAGGCCGCAGCGCAAGCGGTCGGGCAGCAACTCGATTGTTCTCGATGTTGGCAGCGCCCACGACATCGACACAGCCTTTGCAACGTTCGTCCAGCGCGGCGCCGGTGCGCTGCTCGTCGGTGCTGGCGCGTTCTTCAACGCCTATCGGGAACGACTCGTCGCGCTGGCGGCCCGCCATGCGCTGCCAGCGATGTATCCCAATCGCGAGGCCGTCGTGGCCGGTGGCCTGATGAGCTACGGATCGAGCATTACCGACGCATATCGCCAGGCCGGCATCTACACCGGGCGGATTCTCAAGGGCGAGAAGCCGGACGATCTGCCGGTCATGCAGTCCAGCAAGTTCGAGTTCGTGATCAACCTCAAGACCGCCAAGACGCTCGGCCTGACCGTGCCGCCGAAGTCTGCTCGCGACCGCCGACGAGGTGATCGAATGAGGCGCCGCGCGTTCATCACGCTGCTCGGCGGCGCGGCGGCGGCCTGGCCGCTCGCGGCGCGCGCGCAGCAGCCGGCGATGCCGGTGGTCGGATTCCTTCGCGTCTCGTCGCAAGTGGATTCCATGAATTTCGTGGCCGCTTTCCGGCAAGGCTTGAAGGAGGCAGGCTTCATTGAAGGTCAGAACGTCACGATCGAGTACCGCTGGGCGGACGGTCAGAGCGACCGGCTTCCGGAGCTGGTGGCGGACCTGATCCGAACGCCGGGTGGCCGTGATTGTCGGCCATAGCACTGCGGCCATGGCCGCCAAGGTCGGCATCGACCACGACCGCGGTGATCTTCGTGGTTGGCAATGATCCGGTCAGAACGGGCCTGGTGTCGAACCTCAACAAGCCGGGCGGCAACGTGACCGGCGTCACCTTCACCACGGTCGATGTAATTGGCAAACGGCTGGGGCAACTGCATGAACTCGTTCCCAAGGCCGAACTGATCGGCGTGTTGGTGGACCCAAACCTTCCCGAAAATGAATTGGAGGCGCGCGGCGCGGAAGCCGCCGCCAAAACTATCGGTCGGCGGGTTCTGGTGGTGAAGGCTGCGACTCCCGGTGAATTCAATCCTGCCTTCGAAAAACTTGTCCAAGCGGGCGTTGGCGCATTGCTGGTCGGAGGCAGTGCGTTCTTGACCTCCCAGCGTCAGCGGTTGGCAGTGCTGACCGCGCGGCATGCCATTCCCACAAGCTTTCCGGAGCGCGAGTTTGCCATAGCGGGTGGCCTGTTGAGTTATGGGCCCAGCCAAGCGGAGGCCTATCGTCGTGGCGGAATCTACGCCGGACGAATTCTCAAGGGTGAGAAGCCAGGCGACCTGCCGGTCGAACAGCCGACGAAGTTCGAACTGGTGATCAATCTCGGCACCGCGAAGACACTCGGAATTACCATTCCAAACTCGATGCAGTTGCTCGCCGACGAGGTGATCGAATGAGGCGGCGAGAATTCATCGCGATGGTTGGCGGCGCAGTGACGTGGCCGGTTGCGGTGCGGGCGCAACAGACGACGATGCCGGTGGTCGGTTTCTTGCGGAGCGCCTCACTCACGGAGGTCCCGCACTTCGCCACCGCATTCCGTCAGGGCCTTAAAGAAACCGGCTTTGTCGAGGGCCAAAACGTCGCGGTCGAATACCACTCGGCTGACGATAACTCCGCTCGGCTGGTCGCTCTGGCAGCTGATTTGATCCGCCGCCGGGTGGACGTCATTGTCGGAAACCACAACGCGGCACTCGCGGCGAAGAGCGCGACGACGACAATCCCTATTGTTTTCGCGACTGGCAGCGATCCAGTAAGGGACGGTCTCGTCGCCAATCTCAATCGGCCAAGAAGCAATGTAACGGGAGTGGTCAATTTCTCCAGCGTACTAGGGGCGAAGCGGTTGGAGTTGTTGCGCAAACTCGTGCCGGAGGCAAAAACAATCGGTGTGCTCGTGCACGCGAGCAGTACGAATACAGCAGCCGAGCAGAGAGACGTCCAAGCTGGTGCAAAGGCCATTGGTCAACAGATTGTCGTTTTCGATGTTAGCAGCGAGGGCGACTTGGAGCGGGCCTTTGCGACTTTCCTTCAGCACGGTGTCGGTGCGGTGCTCGTCGGCGCCGGCGCATTCATGACCTCAAATAGGAAACGTGTGGTCGCGTTGGCGGCTCGCCACCGGCTGCCGACGAGTTATGCCTCTCGGGAAGCCGTCTTAGATAACGGCCTGATGAGCTACGGAAGCAGTTTTATCGATGCCTATCATCAAGTGGGTATCTATACCGGGCGAATTCTTAAAGGCGAGAAGCCTGCTGATTTACCGGTCATGCAGTCCACCAAAGTCGAATTCGTTCTCAACATCAAGACCGCCAAGACGCTCGGCCTGGAAGTGCCGCCGACGGTACTCGCACTGGCCGACGAGGTGATCGAGTGAGACGGCGCGCGTTCATCACGCTTGTCGGCGGCGCGGCGGCGGCTTGGCCGCTCGGCGCCCACGCGCAACCGGGCGAGCGCGTGCGGCGCGTCGGCATGTTGATGAACCAACCGGCGGACGATGTGGCGGGGCGCGCGCGTCATGCGGCGTTCGTGCAACGGCTGCAGCAACTGGGCTGGACCGAGGGCCGCAACCTCCGCCTCGACGTCCGCTGGGGCGCCGGCGATACCGAAAGCGCCCGCCGCCACGCGGTGGAACTGGTCGCGCTCGCGCCGGACGTGATCCTGGCCACCGGCAGCGTGACCATGCCACCGTTGCTACAGGCGACCCGCACCGTGCCGATCGTGTTTGCAACCGTGCCCGATCCGGTCGGCGCCGGCTACGTCGACAACCTGGCGCGGCCGGGCGGCAACGTCACCGGATTCACCCCGTTCGAATTCGGCATCGGCGCCAAATGGGCGGAGCTGCTCAAAGAGATCGCGCCGCGCCTGACCCGCGTGGCCGTGATCCGGGATCCGGCGATCTCCGCGGGCCTCGGTCAGTTCGGCGCGATCCAGTCGGTGGCGCCGTCGCTTAAGGTCGAGCTCAGCGCCATCAACATCCGCGACACCGCCGAGATCGAGCGTGGCATCACGGCCTTCGCGCGCGCCGGCGATGGCGGCATGATCGTGACCGGGAGCGCGCTCGCCACCACGCATCGCGCACTGCTGATCACGCTTGCCAACCGCCACAAGCTGCCGGCGGTCTACTACGAACGCTTCTTTGTCACCGCCGGCGGACTGATCGCCTACGGGCCCGATCAACCCGATCAATACCGCCAGGCGGCCGGCTACGTCGACCGCATCCTCAAGGGCGAGAAGCCGGCCGACCTGCCGGTGCAGGCGCCGACCAAATACGAGCTGCTGATCAACCTGAAGACCGCGAAGGTGCTCGGTCTCGCCGTGCCGCCGACGCTGCTCGCCGCCGCCAACGAGGTGATCGAATGAAGCGGCGCGCATTCATCGCGGGGCTGGCCGGCGCGGCGGCGTGGCCGCTGGCACATCCGCAAGCCGCCCGCGCGCAGCAAGGTAGGATGCCGGTGATCGGTGTTCTGCACGGCTCATCGGCCGCGGGATTCGCGTCCGCTGTGGCTGCGTTTCGCGGTGGCCTCAGCGAAAGCGGCTTCGATGAAGGCCGCAATGTCTCTATCGAATACCGCTGGTTAGAAGGTCATTACGAGCGTTCCTCAGAAATGGTCACCGAACTGCTGCGCCGGCCGGTCGATCTAATCTTCACGGCCGGCAGCCCAGCGCCGATACAAGCCGCGAAGGCCGCGACCAAGACCGTCCCGGTCGTCTTCGCCATCGGCCGCGACCCGGTTCGACTAGGATTGGTCGAAAGCTTGAACCGGCCGGGTGCTAACTTGACCGGCGTGTATCTGTTCGTTGCCACGATGGAAAGCAAGCGCCTTGGACTGCTGCGCGAGGTGGTGCCGCAAGCGCCACTGATGGCGGTGCTGCTCAATCCGAGGACCGAAAATTCTGATGGCCAATTAAAAGACGTGCAGGAGGCCGCCCGCACGCTCGCCCAGCCGATCCGTATCTTGCACGCCAGCAGCGCCCCCGACATCGATGCGGCTTTCGCGGCGGCGGTCCAGGTGGGCGCGAAGGCCATGCTGATCGGCAGCGATGCCTTCCTCAGCGGCCGGAGCGAGCAGATGATCGCGCTCGCAGCGCGTCACGCTCTGCCGGCCATTTATCCTCAGCGTGAGAACGCGCTCGCCGGCGGGCTGATGAGTTACGGCACAAATCTGGCCGACAGCTACCGCCAGGCCGGCATCTACGCTGCGCGAATTCTCAAGGGCGAAAAGCCTGCGAACCTGCCGGTCGTGCAGTCCACCAAATTCGAGTTCGTGATAAACCTCAAGACCGCCAGGACGCTCGGCCTCGACGTGCCAGCCGGCCTCTCCGCCCGCGCCGACGAGGTGATCGAGTGAAGCGGCGCGCATTCATCGGCGGTCTGGGCGTTGCGGCGACGGCGTGGCCGCTTGTGGCGCGAGCGCAACAAGCCATGCCGGTGATCGGGTACCTCAATCCATCACCTCCTGAAGTGTCGGCATCGCGCCTGCGCGTATTCCGCCAGGGGCTGAAGGAGGCTGGCTACGTCGAAGGCGAAAACGTAGTGGTCGAATATCGCTGGGCAGAAAATCAAGCTGATCGGCTGCCGGAGCTGGCAGTTGATCTAGTTCGCCGCAAGGTCGCGGTCATAGCGGCGACCGGAGCCAACAGTCCAGCTTTCGCGGCCAAGGTAGCAACTTCGACAATTCCCATCGTCTTCGTCGTCTCCGAAGACCCCGTCAGGCTTGGATTGGTGACCAGCCTAGCCCGGCCGGGAGGCAATCTAACCGGGATTAATTTTCTCAATGCCGAATTGGCGGCCAAGCGGCTGGAACTACTGCGCGAGCTGGTGCCCGCGGCGGTTCGCGTGGCCGTCCTTGTCAACCCGACCAATGTGACGACGACAGAAATCTCCCTCCGAGACATGGAGCCGGCAGCCCGCAGCATGGGGCTGCAAATTCAGGTTGTCCGCGCAAGCACCGGTGGCGAGCTTAATGCCGCCTTCGCAACATTTGCGATTGAGCGGCCTGATGCCCTGTTCGTTGTCCAAGATGCATTTTTCGGCACTAGAAGAGTGCAGTTGGCGCAATTGGCGACCCGCCACTTGGTTCCGGCGACCTATTCGACGCGCGACTTTGTCGAGGCCGGCGGGCTGATGAGCTACGGGGCCAACATCGCAGATGCCTACCGTCAGGTCGGCGACTACGTTGGCCGCATCCTCAAGGGTGCGAAGCCCGCGGAACTACCGGTGGTGCAATCGACCAAGCTTGATCTGGTCATCAATGCCCAAACCGCCAACATGCTCGGCCTAACCGTACCGCCGTCGCTGCTCGCCCGCGCCGACGAGGTGATCGAGTGAAGCGGCGCGCGTTCATCGCGCTTCTCGGCGGCGCGGCCGCCGCGTGGCCGGTGGCGGCGCGCGCGCAACAGCCGGTCAAACGGCCCGTCATTGGCTATCTCGGCGCGACGACGCGGGTGTCCGAGAGCCTGCAGGTCACGGCTTTTGTCGAGCGGTTGCGCCATCTCGGTTGGGTCGAAGACCGCAACATCGCCATGGAGTACCGGTGGCTGGAGGGTCGCGCCGAACGCTCCGCCGAGATCGCGGCCGAGCTGGTCGGGCGCAAGGTCGACGTCATTGTCACCTGGGGCACCGCAAACATCAGAGCTGCCAAGCAGGCGACGTCGGATATCCCGATCGTGTTTGCGGCGGCGGCGGACCCGGTCGGCACGGGGCTGGTCGCTTCGCTGCCGCGGCCGGGCGGCAATCTCACCGGGTTGTCGATCCAGGCGATCGATCTTGCCGGCAAGCGTCTCGAAATCCTACGCGACGCCGTTCCCGGACTGCGTCGCCTGGCGATCATGGCTCATGTCGGTGGTCCCGGCGCGATGCTGGAAATGGCCGAATTGCTGACGGCGGCCCGCGCGGTCGGCGTGCAAGCAGCGGCGATTGAAATCCGGCGAGCGGAAGATTTCGCGCCCGCCATCGCGGCGCTCAAAGAAAACGCCGATGCGCTGTTCGTCTGCGTCGACCCGTTGACCAACACCAATCGGGTTCAGATCGCCACTCTTGCGGTCGGCGCGCGTCTGCCGACCATGTACGGCCAAAACCTTTATGTCACAGCCGGCGGGCTCATCTCCTATGGACCGAACATTCCGGACCTGTTTCGTCGCGCTGCCGAGTTCGTCGACAAAATCCTGCGCGGGGCGAAGCCGGCCGATCTACCGGTCGAGCAGCCGACCAAGTTCGAGCTCGCCATCAATCTCACGACCGCCAAAGCGCTTGGTCTCACCGTGCCACCGACGCTGATCGCACTCGCCAACGAGGTGATCGAGTGAAGCGGCGCGCGTTCATCGCGGGACTTGGCGGCGCGGCTCTCGGCGGCGCGGCTGTTGCGCCGAGCGCGGCGCACTCGCAACAGGCGATGCCGGTGATCGGCTTTCTTCACACCGGGTCGCCGGATATGAACGCCCACGTTGTGGCCGGCTTCCGAAAGGGGTTGAGCGAAACTGGCTTTACGGAGGGGCGCAACGTCGCAATAGAGTTTCGATGGGCGAATAACGACACGAGTCGTTTGCCGGAATTGGTGGCCGATCTCGTCCGACGCCAGGTGGCAGTGATCGTAACGCCGGTGGCCACCGTTGCAGCGGTGACCGCAAAGGCCGCAACCAGCACCATTCCCATCGTGTTTTCGTCCGGCACTGACCCCGTTCGGGCTGGGTTGATTACCAGCTTCAACCGGCCGGGCGGCAACCTCACTGGTCTCAGCTTCATGGTTACTGAGCTCGGCGCGAAGCGGCTGGGATACCTCCTTGAGCTGCGGCCCCAGGCCGCGCGTATCGGACTACTTGTTAATCCCAACAATCCGATTGCAGCAGAGACTGGAATTAAAGACATCAGTGCCGCCGCAGCAACTAGGGGGCGGGAGGTCGCCGTTCTCAACGTAAGCGCCCCTCGCGACATCGATACGGCCTTCGCGACCTTGGCTGGTAAGCAGGACGCGCTGATCGTTAGCCCCGACCCGCTGTTCTCCAATCGCCGGATACAGCTTGCGACGCTCGCGGCGCGCTATGCGATACCCACCATCTATTCACTGCGCGAGTTTGTCGAAGCAGGCGGATTGATCAGCTACGGTCCGAACAATGTTGAGCGAAATCGGCAGGTTGGTATCTACGCCGGACGCATCTTAAAAGGCGAGAAACCGGCCGACATGCCGGTGCAGCGCCCTGTCGCCTTCGAGCTTGTGATCAACCTGCAGACCGCCCGCGCCATCGGCCTTACCGTACCACCGACGTTGCTCGCCAGCGCCGACGAGGTGATCGAATAACTACGCTGTTTGCTGCGGATGCGAATGGTCGCTGTTGGCACAAAGCGGACATGCTGAGCCGTCCGTGGAATGTCTGCTTCCGGGGCAAAGCGGACGACAATTGCTCGCTATGAGCCTTTCCGCTTTTGACCCAAAGCGGCCATTTATCAAACCCCTTCCGCAATACCGAGCGGGCCAGTACGCTGATGCGACCTGACGCTGGGGACGAGCATGAGGCGACGGGACTTCATTGCGCTCGGTGCGGCTGCGGCAAGTTCATGGCCCATTGTTCCGTCGCCCATATCGGCCTATGCGCAGCAGCGGCCCGTGCCGACAATCGGATTTATCCGCACCACCACGCCGCAAGAGTCGGCATGGCTGGTCGCTGCCGTCAAAAAAGGTCTATCCGAGACTGGATACATTGAAGGCCATAACGTTGCGATTGAATACCGCTACGCTCAAAACCAGTATGAACGGCTGCCCGACATTGCTACTGATCTGGTCCGTCAGAACGTAGCACTGATTATCGCGACTGGGGGAACTGTCGCCGCGCTTGCCGCGAAAGGCGCAACTTCAAAAATTCCAATCGTCTTCACTACGGGCGACGATGCCGTCAAGGTCGGTCTCGTTGCCAGTTACAACCGCCCCGGTGGTAATTTGACGGGTGTGAGCGTGGTGTCAGGCGAATTGGCTGGAAAGCGATTGGAGTTGCTCCGCACGCTCATCCCCCAAATGCGTACCGTCGCGGTTCTCGTAAATCCCAACAATCCAAATGCCCGGTCCGACACAGCTGAAGTGCAATCGGCCGCGCACGCCCTGGGATTGCGGCTGGCGGTTACGCAGGCGCGGACGCCAGGTGAGATCGATCAGGCATTCGATGGTTTTGCCACAGAGCGGCCAGATGCCCTGTACGTGAGCGTAGACACATTTTTTACGGTGCAGCGAGGTCAAATAACGGCGTTGGCAACACGCCATGCTATTCCCGCAGTCTACGTCTACCGCGAGTATACCGCGGCGGGCGGTCTCATGAGCTACGGCGTCGACTGGGCCGACGTTTATCGGCAGGCTGGTGTCTATGCCGGGCGGAATTTAAAGGGAGTCAAACCCGCCGATTTGCCCGTGATGCTGCCGAGCAAATTCCCATTGGTCTTGAACCTCTCCACGGCCAAAGCGCTCGGTCTGAACGTGCCGCCGACCCTTCTTGCCAGTGCAGACGAAGTGATCGAATGAGGCGACGCTGATGTCGGCTCGTGGCACAAAGCGGACATGCCATTCACGCTGACGAATGTCCGCTCCCGGGGGCAAAGCGGACATGATCATGCAGGCTCGAAATGTCTGCTCATGACCCAGACCGGACATGTCTCAGGGGCCTTCGAACCCCTTCCAGGGCATCCGTCTGAGCCGTTACGATACTGTCACCGACCTTTACCGTGCCACCCACGCTGCTCGCCCGCGCCGACGAGGTGATCGAATGAGTGGTGCGATGTCGCCTGAACAGCAACTCATGAGGCGTGCCTGAGCACATCGAAACCCACCGTTGCAGTCTTGGCGACAATGGACACAAAAAGCAACGAAGCACGCTTCGTTGCCAACGTGCTGGCGAACGCGGGCGCGACGCCGTGGATCGTCGACCTGTCCATGAAGTCGCACACCGTCTCCACTGCTGACATTTCCGGTTCGCAAGTGGCCGAGGCAGCCGCTACGTCCTGGCAGGAGGTTGGTGAGCGCTCGCGGCAGGAAGCCGCTGCGGTAATGGTGCAAGGCGGCACCAGAATATTGCTCGAGAAATATATCAAGGGCGAGATCGCGGGCGCCATCGGCATTGGCGGCGCGAACGGGACCAATCTCGTGTGCTCGATCTTGCGCGCGCTGCCCTACCTCGTGCCCAAGGTCATGATCAGTACTGTCGCGGGCACAGCAGCGGTGCAATGGTATGTAGCAGAGAGCGATATCGCGATGTTTCCCTCGATTGGCGACGTCTCCATCAACCGTATTACCAAGGCGGTCATGGAAAACGCTGCGAACGCGGTCGCGATTGCTGCCAGCAACTGGGCGGCGAGACGGCAGGCTAAGACCGTTCATGCGCCCCTCGTCGCGGTGTCCTCGTTCGGCGGCACGGCCGCGTGCGTTGAACGCGTGAGCCAGCGGCTGGAATCCTTGGGCTACGAGGTTATCTTGTTTCACGCCTCGGGCGTTGGCGGTAAATCACTCGAACGGCTTGCGTCCTCAGGAGAGCTTGCGGGCGTCGTCGACGTGACGACGCACGAGCTCGCGGATCTGGTTGTTGATGGTGTCTATTCCGCGGGAGCGGCGCGAATGACGAGCGCGGGCGCCGCTGGTTTGCCGCAGGTGATCGTGCCCGGCGCGATCGACCATTCCAACTTCTGGGTGGGCCAAGTGCCCGATCACTACAGAACGCGCGAGTTCTTCCAGTACAACGCGCAAAACCTGCTCATGCGCACCAATGCCGAAGAGTTCAGGAAACTGGGCGAGGAATTCGCGAGGCGGCTCAATGCGGCCACAGGGCCGGTGCGCATTCTCATTCCGCTCGAGGGTTTCAGCGAACATACCAAGCGTCGTGCTCGCGATCTCAGCGGCAACGACAAGGGGCCATGGAAAAACTCAGACGATTACCGGATTTTCATTGACTCCCTCAAACCGCACCTGAAGTCCGCGCAAATCGAGGAACTGCCGCTGCACATCAACGATAACGCATTTGCCGACGCCTGCGTCGACGCATTCGTCAAGATCGCCGCCGCCTGACGCACCAAGATCGAAAGGGCAGAGCAAGCCAATGCGACTCGATGTTCCTATCATAAGACATGAAACTGATGTGCTGATCATCGGCGGCGGCGCCGCCGGAACTATGGCCGCGTTCGAATGCGCCGAAGCCGGCGTTGATGTGATCCAAGTGACCAAGGGCCGGGCCACCAGTGGCACGACCACGGTGGCGCGAGGCGGTTTCGCCGCCGCCATGGGCGAGGACGACAGCCCGGAGCTTCATCTTCACGACATCCTAAAATACGGCGGCGAGCTGATCGATCCCGAGCTTGCCCGCGTCTGGGTCTATGACATTGTCGACGTGGTGCACGATCTCGAGTCCTGGGGCGCGGAATTCGTCCGCGGCGCCGACGGCCGGCTCGATCTCAAGGAATTTCCAAGCCACTCGCGCAACCGCGCCTGCCATCACTATGACACCACCGGCAACATGGTCACCAAGGTGCTGTCAAAAAAGCTGCGGGCAGATGCGCGCATCAAGAAGCACTCGATCATAGCCATCGTCGATCTCATCAAGCGGGACGACCGCGTCGTCGGCGCCTGGGGCGTGGACTACCACAATGGCACGCTTGTCACCTACAGCGCGCAGCAGATCATTTTGAGTACTGGCGGCGGCAGCGGACTGTTCTACGTCAACGACAACCCGCCGCAAGTGACGGGCGACGGCTATGTGCTGGGATTCCGTGCCGGCGTGCCGCTGCTCGGTATCGAGATGATCGACTTTCAGGCGATGTGCTGCTCTCCCAAGGAGCTGTTCGGGTTTGCACCGCATCCGACCGGGTTCATCAACGCGGGCGCCGTATTCAGAAATCAAGATGGCGAGGAGTTTCTCAAGCGCTATTTCCCCGAGACGGCCGAGCAATCGACCCGTTCCGAAGTAATCCTGGCCATGGCCAAGGAAATCCACGCCGGCCGCGCCGGCTCGACGGGCGGTATCTTCATGGACGCAACCAAGGTGCCCATGGAGGTCATCCAGAAACAAATTCCACACGTCTATAAGACCTGCCTGCACCGGCACATCGACATCAGCAAGACGCCGCTGGAGGTAGCGCCGGGAAGTCACACCTGGCTCGGCGGCCTTGCAGTCGATGTCGATGGCAAAACCCCGGTCAATGGCTTGTTTGCCGCCGGCGAGACCGCCGGTGGTATCCACGGTGGCAACCGGATCGGAGGGTCGGCGCTCTCCGCCTCGCTGGTGTATGGCCGGCGCGCGGGCAAACGCGCGGCAGCGCTCGTCAGAAATGGGCGCGTCGATTTGAACAGCGGCGATGAGGACGCAATCCCAGAAACCGAGCGCGCATGGCTTGCGGGACTGTTGAGCCGTGATTTAGGCCCGTTGCAATCCGACGTGCGCATGGCCTGCCGCGCGTTGGCGCACAGCAAGCTTGGTCCGATCAGGGAGGAGCGGACGCTCAAGGAGGCGCTGGCTGAGTATGAACGCATCGAGCGCGAGGACGTGCCCGCCATGCGCCTGGACGAGAAGGCGCGCAGCTCCGACAAAGTGCGCGGTGAGGAGTTGGAAAGCGCGCTGTCGGTGCGTAACCTCGCGCTGTTGGGGCGCATTCTCGCAGTCGCTGCGCTCAAACGCACAGAAAGCCGGGGTGCGCATTTCCGGCTCGATCATCCCGATACTGACGATGCGCGCTGGCGTGTGGTCACACGCCTTGGATTGGATGCCAAAGGCGAAATCGAGTTTCGGACCAATCCGGTCAAGCAACCGGCTACCGCCGGAGCGCGCGGCGAGACCGTGGTGGCAAGGTAGCGCCCGCAGCGGGAACCCCGCTCGTCGGCGACAGAGGATCGGCTGCGATCGGCTAAACTCCATCTCGGCCAATCGGGGAGAGCGGGATGGCAGGCAAGTCGAACCGTGCGGATATTGTCGGGCGCTTGCGAGCGGAAATCGACGGCGGTCGCGCCATCTACGATGCGCTGTGCGGCTCGGGCATCACCGCCAAAATGGCGGCCCGCGGCGGCGCCAGCATGGTCACGACGCACAGCCTGGCCTATTTCCGCATGCAGGGTCTGAGCTCGATGGCCGGTTATCTGCCAATCTGCGACGCCAACGCGCTGACGCTGGAGCTGGGCGAGCGAGCGCTGGTCAATGTGGTCCACGAGTGTCCGCTCATTGCCGGACTGCTGTGCGTCGATCCGACCCGAGACATGGGGCGGTTTCTCGAAAAGGTGGCGGCGGCCGGCTACCACGGCGTGATGAATTGCCCGACCGTGGCGCTGATCGACGGCAAGTTTCGTAGCGACCTGGAAGAGACCGGTATGGGTTTCGCGCGCGAGGTCGCCGTCCTAGGAATGGCGTCGGGGATGGGGCTGTTCACCAAGGCATTTTGCACATCGGCGGACGAAGCCGTCGCCATGGCCGAGGCCGGCATAGACAACATCATCATCCATTTCGGCAACAGCTCCGGCGGCACAATCGGCTCCAAAACCGTGCTCGACCGCAATGCCGCGCTCGGCCGCGCCGCGGCAATTCTTGACGCACTGTCCGCGAAGTTCTCCAGCCGGATTGTGACGTGCCATGGCGGAGCGATCGAAAGCTCCGCGGACTTCGAACGGTTTCTACAAGCCGAGCCGCGATTGCACGGCTATGTCGGCGGCTCGTCGGCGGAACGCTTCCCGATTGAGAAGTCCGTGGTTGAAGCCACGCGCCAGTTCCGCAGTATCAGGCTTCCGAAGACAAGATAGAATTTCCATCGTCTTGGAACCAAGGCGCACACGACGGAACTCAATATAGGCACGGCTTGCCCATGTCGGCTTGTGGCACAAAGCGGACGTCGCGGCCGATCAACCGAATGTCTGCTTTTGGGGTTGAAGCGGACGTCGCGGGTTGAGAGCGGCATGTCCGCTTCTGACCCATCTCGGACATCGGCTGCCGCTTGCAAAGCCGTCTCCGCGACGGCTTCCAGCCCTATCAAAGGACTCGTTTGAGCCGTTACGATGCCTTGCTCTGAGGCTTTGAAGGGACAGCATGAGGCGGCGGGAGTTCATCACGCTTGTCGGCAGCGCAGCGGCAGCTTGGCCGCTCGCCGCGCGCGCGCAGCAGACGATGCCGGTGGTTGGATTTATCGATAGTCGGCTGCCGGAGGCCCTGACAACTCGACTACGCGGTTTTCACCAAGGCCTCAAAGATAGCGGGTACGTCGAGGGCGAAAACGTAACGATCTTGTATCGCTACGCAGAAAATCAACGGGGCAGATTGCCTGAGCTGTCGACTGAAGTGGCCCACCGGCGGGTCGCCGCTATCGTCGCGAGCGGAGGCCCTGACGTCATATTCGCAGCCAAGGCAGCCACCGAGACTATTCCCGTTATTTTCCTGAGCGCCGAGGACCCGGTCCGGCTCGGACTCGTCACCAGCCTGGCGCGGCCGGGCGGCAACTTGACGGGGATCAATTTCCTCAATCGTGAGATCACGGCAAAACGGTTGGAGCTTCTCCGTCAGTTGATGCCGGGCATCACACGTGTGGCGGTTTTGATAAACCCGATGGGGCCTTCAAGCGAGCACATGCTGCGAGACCTCGAGCCGGCCGCGCGAGCGATCGGACTGCAGGTCACGGTGTACAACGCCAGCAGCAGCCGCGAGATCGATGATGTTTTTACGAGGCTGGGCCGCGAACGTCCGGATGCCCTCTTGGTCGGCGAAGACCCGTTTCTGAATAGTCGTCGCCTGCAATTGTCGCTCGCGGCGATGCGCCACGCGCTTCCCGCGGCGTTCACGGGGCGTGAATTCGCAGAGGTCGGCGGGCTCATGAGTTACGGGAGCGATGTAACAAATGCCTATCGTCAAGTCGGCGCGTACACCGGTCGAATTCTCAAGGGCGCCAAGCCTTCCGATATGCCGGTGCTGCAGGCCGACAAGTTCGAGTTGGTCATTAACGCTCAGACGGCACGTACGCTCGGCATTGCGGTGTCGCCCGCCATGCTCGTCGCCGCCGACGAGGTGATCGAATAGCGGGCATGTCCGTGTTGCGGGAAGGCTGAAAAAGCACGAATATTCACGCCAATCGGATCTGGGGAATCTCGGTTCTGATGAGTGGCGATCCGCCGAGTACCGTCGCCGGCATGACCGCGACCTTCGATCCCGCCGCCGCGGGCTGGGAGCACGATGCCGACGATGGCTTCGTCGGCTTGGTGGGTCCGATCTGGCGGCGTTCCGATGGCGACAGCTACCGCTATGCGTTCCTAGCCGAAAACAAGCACCGCAGCGGCCGCGGTGGGGTGCAGGGCGGCATGCTGATGACCTTCGCGGACCGCGCGCTGGGTCGAACCAGTTGGTACGCCAACGCGCGCCAGCCGCAGGTGACCGTGCAGTTCGACATGCACTTCGTCGCAGCCGCGAAAATCGGCGAGTTCATCGAAGCGCGCTGCACTGTGGTGCGGCGCACCCGCGCGCTGGTCTTTATGGCCACCGAGCTGGTGGTCGGCGAACGCGTGGTGGCGACCGCGACGGGGGTTTGGAAGACGTTGGGTAAGGGGTGAGTTCAAAGGCGTATTGATCTAAGGCAGCTTCGAGCGCAGATGCCGCGTCTTACCGCCGGGGCGGCTGCACCCGACGATCGTTGCCGCGCGGAGGCGTGTTGCCCGATTGGAAGCCCCAATTGCTGCCGAAGAAAAAGAAGTTGTTGTCGCCCACAACCTGGACGACCTCGGTCGCGGGCTTGCGCGTAATAAAGCCGCCTTGCGGCTGATTGCTCAGCACGGCGACAAACTCGGTGCGATAGTTCGTTTCCTTGCTCAGCGGCTCGTCCGAGACGATGATCGAGGATCGCGGCAATGCGGTCGGCGCGATGCGATTAAGCACTTCTTGCGGGATGGTGATGCGGTCGAGCGCGCCCTTGGCGTCGTCCCCGTCGTCGATCGTCACCGCGCTCCAGCGCAGGCCGGTGTCGTTGCGCGCCATCGCGGTGAACACATGCGTGCCGATCCGCTTGTCGGGATTGCGGATCGTGACCGCAACCTCAATGCTCGAAATCGAACACTTCGCCGCCGTCCGGCCACGGCTTGTGCGTGTTGCGCCGCACGTAAAGCTTCTGCGTCGCGCGGCTGATGTAGATCGAGACCGGCGCGAGCGCGAGTTTCGCCTCGAGCGCGGCCTTGGCGGTCGCGGCCTTCCTGGTCTCGGCTGCCTTGGCGGCATCCTTGGCGGCGGCAGCGGCGTCGAGCTTCGGTTTCGCGTCAGTCCTGGCGGTGTCGAGCTGCGATACCAGTTCCGCGGCCTTGGCGGCGGCCTTCTGCTTGCGTTCCTCGGCCTGCGCCTTGGCCTGGTCGGTCTTTGCGGCGGCGAGCGCCTTGTCGGCGGACGCGAGCTCGGCGTCGGCGCGAGTTTTCGAGCTGTTCGAGCTTGCGCAGCGACGCCGCGAGCGACGCTGTCTCGCGCGGCGCCCGCGCCGCCTCTTTCTTGGCCGCGTCGGCGGCCTTGGCCGCCTCCGCCGCCTCGCGGCCGAGCGTCTCGGCCCGCGCCGGCGCAGCCGCAATCGCCTCCGCCTTCGGGACCAGAAGCGCCGGGTGGGAAAACGCGACCGGAGCCGGATCGTTCGGCGCGATGATCACCCGCATCCCGATCCGCGTCTTGCCGAACAGCCTTTCCGCAAAGCCGAACGGCATCCGCACGCAGCCGTGCGAGGCCGCATACCCGGGCAGCGGGCCGCCGTGCAGCGCGATGCCGTTCCAGGTGATGCGATGCATGTGCGGCATCCAGGCATCGTCATACATGTTCGAGCGGTGGTCCTCTTTCTTCTCGACGACGGCGAACACGCCGGCAGGCGTCTCGCGTCCCTTGGTGCCGGTCGACACTGGCGCGCGCAGAATCCAGTCGTCGGCGTCGTAGAAAGTGACCTGCTGGGACTTGATCGATACGATCGCCATGATCGGCTCGCCGGCGACGCGCGGCGCCACCGTCTCTTTGGGTTCTTTGGGTGGTGGCGCCGGGCGCGCTTGTTGCGCGGGGCGCGCCTGTTGCGCGACAGCGTCGGCGGTCAGCGCCGACAGCGCGACCACCGTTGCGAGCGTCACAAGGACGGGAAATTTCCAGCGCCCCATCACCACGGCGGATTGCGCCATCGCCAATCGATCGACCATGTCATTCCCGGTTGAAATGCCTGTCAGCTTTTGCGTCGATCAGTGTAAGTCACCGAGGCGACGTCGGCTATTG
>CAVYUU010000017.1:0-89372 GCA_963771745.1 uncultured Alphaproteobacteria bacterium
GTGCTTTGTGCTGTCACGCAAGGCCGCTTAGAGCATGATCCCGAAAAGTGGGAACCGGTTTTCGGAAAAGCATGCCCTCGGGCTTGACCCGAGGGATCATGCTCAAACAGAAGCTAAAGTCTGATCCGATTCAATTGAAACGGATCAGAACCTGCGGGGCTTCAGAAGCGTCCGCTTCACTGGCGAAGCCACGGGCTGCCGCCCATCAGAACGGCGCTGTGCAGCAGTATCGAGTTGCAGACGATGCAATCCGAAAAAATTAGGGCGCGTACTCATAAACTCGGTTCGGTAAGCACTGCTTGCTGGATGTCCGCTTCGCTCCGAAAGCGACCGAATTGCTGCGTCGCCACGAAATGACCCGATGTGCCAATAGCTGCCGTGAGCACGTGCAGCAAACAGTCCGCTATTCGATCGCCTGGTCAGCGCGCGAAAGCAGGCTAGGTTGCACGTCCAGATCGAGCGCTTTGGCAGTCTTGAGATTGATAACACGACACGGCCGGCGGTCGTCTGGCGAACATCAGACGAGCCGACCGGCCCAGCTTCGATCAGTCGATGCCGGTCACACCAGCCATTGGTTATCCAGGACGACGTAGGCACTGTTCGGTGACAGGTCGAGCACGTCGTAGCCGAGGTCGGCAAAGGCTGCGACCGTGGTGTCGGAGAGCACCGGTTGCTGGCCCGCGCTAAACAGCGTCGTCATCAATTCCTGCGGCAGGGGAGTGCCGTTCGGGGCAAAGAAAGTCTGCTGTGCCGTCTCGCTCCAGTGCGAGTTGTCGCTGGTCAAGGGAACCGATCCACCGTACGCGGCCATGGCGTTGGTGCCGATGAAGTTGTGCGCCCCGTCCAGCAGACCGAGCTCCTGGAAGATCGGCCCTGCAAAGCCAAGGGCATGACCCATTTCGTGCATGATGATGGCCGGCCAGAGATTTGCCAGATCAGGATTTTTGAAATCGGTGGCGTCAAGCTTGATCGACGCCGTCAATGGCAGCCACTGATCCTGCGTTCCAGGATCGCGCACCACTATGTTGCTGGTCGCGGCCAGCGTGTTCACGCCGGTGACGAAACTGCCCGATCCGTCAATGCGACCGATGCTCAAGTCAATGACGATATCGTCGACCATGTTGCCGTTCAGGTCGAGATCGTTATGGATATCGCCGGTGATGATCCGGCTCCAGGCGTTTGCCGCGGCGATCACTTCCGCCTGCTGTCCCGCCGTCCAGTTACCGCTGAAATGAATCTGAATGTTGAACTCTTGCGAATCAGCGACGTTAGGGTCGCCGCTGGTATAGGTCGTCGGCAGCGAACCGCCGCCGCCGGGCTTGCCACCACCGCCACCACCGCCACCGCCCGGTCCACCGCGGGCGCCGGCCGCCTCAAAGCTCAGCCCGCCAAGAACAGCGGAATGGCTGTTCAAAATGTCAGGCGTGCTGGCAAGAACCGGATCGACTAATGCATTGTCAACGCCAGTGTCGGCGTCGTCTTGCAATCCGAAGTTATGGGAATTGAATCGTTTGGCTGACATCGCGCTGTCTCCGTTGGGCGCAGAGGCGCAATGTGAACACCATTTTGTTATGATTCCTTGCAACGTGTCGTATGATTTTAGTAATTCACGATTCGAACTTTACGATTGTCTGGCGCCAGACTGATCATGTTGCGCCTCGGGCACGCGAAGTCCGCATGACGGCAAAATTTGTCGCGAAATTTTTAGCGATGGGTCATTAGTCGACATCCGGCGCCAGCTAGGCGATGTCTACCCCCCATTAAGCGACATCGCGGCTCGCTATTCGATCACCTCGTCAGCGCGGGTCAGCAATAGCGGAGGGACGGTAAGTCCCAACGCGTTTGCGGTTTTCAGATTAATGACCAACTCAAACTTTGTCGGTTGCTGGACCGGAAGATCAGCCGGTTTTGCGCCCTTGAAAATCTTTTCGATGTACACCGCAACTCGCCGCCAATGTTCAAGTTGATCCGGTCCGTAACTTGCAAGCGCGCCAGCTTGGGTACTGGCCCTAAATTCGCCCATGACCGGGAGCTTGTACTTCATACCGAACGAGATAATGGGCGCGCGTCGCGATTGAACTAACGGATCGTCCAGCGTCATAATTGCTTGGCAATTTTCCCGAACAACGCTTTGTAATCGCTCGTCCACGTCTGACGAGCGGTTAAGGGAAATTGGCACCAACTCAATTCCTAACGATGGAGCAACACCCTGCATCTCTTTCAGTTGAAGGTGATGAGAGGAGGCTTCCTCACTCCAAACGACGGCGACGCGTGCCAGTGCTGGATAGATTTCCTTGGCCAGCTCCAGACGTTTGGTGCTTTGCTCGGTAGAGACAAGGGTTGAGCCGGTAATATTGCCGCCAGGGTGGGCAAGGCTCGCGACAACTCCGGACCCGACTGCGTCTCCAATCTGAGCCATCACAATTGGAATAGACGTGGTGGCGGCCCGCGCGGCATTAAGCGGTACGGCTCCTTGCGTTACGATGATATCAACCTTGGAGCGAACCATCTCACGGGCAAGCTCCGTGGCTCGTTCCATGCTTCCATCGATGTAATGGACCTCAAGAGAGACATTTTGGCCGTCGATCCACCCGTTGTCTCGAAGCGTTTGCCTGAGGACGTTCAAGCGCTGGTGATACACAGCGTCCGAGGGGGTTGTAGGCAGAAGTATTGCAACCCGTCGCCGAGCAATTGTCTGCTGCGCGGCAGCCTTGCGACCGAATGTGCAGCACGTGGCTCCTGTACCCAATAACAGAGACAGAAAATCCCGACGTGTCATTTCGTCCCCAATACAAAAATAGGTCACGGATCGTAGCTATTCCGCTGGGCGTTGTGGAAGGGGCGAGGCCCGCCTCTCTTGAGGCTAGTTCACTAGATGCCCAGCAGACCCTTGTAGTGTGTTCCCCGCACCGGTGCCGCGCCTGTTCAGAATTGCTCAGATTTGAAAATAAACATCGGCTTCGCTGCATGTCCGCTCGGGTCATTTTCGACCGAATCCGGCAGTTCGCGCGATGTCTGCTATTCCCCCGATAGCGACCACCGAGCAGACATCCTGGGATGTCGGCTTCGTGCCAATAGCGAGACATCGCCATGGCTATTCGATCACCTCGTAGGCATCAGGACGTGCGGCTTTGGTCTGATCGTCCACCTCCTCAAAGCATATCTCAAGCGTGACATTTCCCCGGCGCAGCTTCAGACTGAACGCGATTTTTCCGGTAGCGGGAGGCAACAATGGTGAAATTGACGAATGACGACGTGAAGACCAAGGAGGTGCTCAGTTGGAAGGGCCTGCACGTTTTTCATTTCCCGTTTTCGTCGTGCTCGCAAAAGCTACGGATTTTCCTCAATCTGAAAGGCGCAAAATGGGAATCCCATACGATCGACCTGATGAAGAATGAGAACCTCACGCCATGGTATCTGGGCATCAACCCGCGCGGCCTGGTGCCCGTTCTGGTTGACGATGGCGACGTGCATATCGAGAGCAACGACATCATCGTCTATCTAGAAAAGAAGTTTCCCGAACCCCGGCTGGTCCCGGCCGGGCACGAGAACGAAGTTGCGGCGCTGCTGAAGCTCGAAGACGACATGCATCTCGATCTGCGGGCGCTAAGCTTCCGTTTCGTTTTCAACCCGCCCAGCCCGCCGAAAATGGCGAAAGACTTGGAAGTCTACGAAACGGCAGGTTCGGGAACCGTGGGCGGCAAGAAGGACGGCCGCGTCGGCGTGGAAATCGGATTCTGGAAAACCTACGCCTCCGAGGGCATCACCGATGCCGTCGCCAAATCTGCTGCGGCCAATTTCAGGACGGCGTTCGGCAAAATCGACGCGCGTCTCGGCAGGCAGCCTTATGTGCTAGGCGATCAGCTGAGCGTCGCCGATATCGCCTGGTTCATCTACGCCAACAGGCTGGAGCTCGCGGCCTATCCGTTCGAACGGCTGCACCCGAACCTATGGGCCTGGTACGGCAAGCTGCTGCGGCGGCCGGAATTTGCCCAGGAAGTTGCGCTGCCGCCGCCGGTGAAGGATCACTTCGATGCCACGCGCGCCAAGCACGCGGCGGAAGGCAAGTCGTTGGAATTGGTGGCTGGGCTTTGATCATGGCTGCGGGAGATTTGCCGCCACAAGATGGGTTAGGTGCGGCATATCCGGTGCGCGCCGACAATGGACGTGCCACCAAGCAACCATCCGTGTCGCATATGGGTAATAGCCGACATCGCGGCTCAATTCGGCCATGTCCGCTTTACGCCCGAAAGCAGACATTGGTAGCCGCCGATGGCATGTCCGCTTTGTGCCAATCGCGTCACTTCGCATTGCGGAAAATAGCAACCCTATTCGATCACCTCGTCGGCAGTGAACAGCAACTTCGGCGATATGGTCAGGCCGAGCGCCTTGGCGGTTTTGAGGTTGATGACTAGCTGGCATTTTGTTGGTGCCTGCACCGGCGCAGGTCGCCAGGGTGCTTCATACAGACGGCCGACATTGCTGTCGCGAAGGCGCTACACGTTCGTCTATAGGCGCTTATTTATCTTCATTCCTTCCGATGAGGATTGCGACGATCGCCGCGCCGATTAGATTTGCGAACGTAGGAAATTAGAGCCTCGGGGTGGTTATGTTTGACCTTGAGCGCAGCAATTAACGCATCCTCGGCCTCGATTGTCAGAACTTCTGATCGTTTCCCGTGCCTTAAGCCGACGATATACTCAGTCATGATGTGGCTTTCCCTCTAGCCGGGATTTCCAAAATTACAAATAATAACTCACCCAAAATCCCGAGATGAATCTGTCGCAGTATCTTCACACAAGAACTGATGAAAACATACCGCCCTGGTGGAAACCTGATAGGCTTCCCCCAAAAGGGGACGACATTTGACCTATATCGTCAATGAAAGCTGCATCAAGTGCAAGCTAATGGATTGCGTGGAGGTGTGCCCCGTTGATTGTTTTTACGAGGGCGAAAATATGCTCGTCATTCATCCCGATGAATGCATCGATTGCGGGGTGTGTGAGCCGGAATGTCCGGTGGAGGCGATCAAGCCCGACACCGAAGCCGGCGCCGAAAAGTGGCTCAAGCTCAACACTGACTATGCAAAAACTTGGCCAAATATAACGGTCAAGCGCGACCCTCCCGCTGATTTAAAAGAATGGGAAGGGAAGCCGGATAAGCTTAAATATTTCTCGCCAAATCCGGGCGTAGGCGACTTTAGTGCCTAGCGCAGAGCGTTGAAGCTATCGGTCCGACCACCGGCATCGCCGACTGCTGCCCCTGTGCCACCACCAGCCAAGCCGCAATTGCGCCACCGAGCCCGCGATTAACTCGCGCCGCCTCATTCAATCACCATGTCAGCGCGGGCGAGCAGCGATGAAGGAATGGTAAGGCCGAGCGCCTTCGAGGTGACCAAGTTAATGGCGAGGTCCACCTTCGTCGGTTGCTCTACGGGCAATTCCGTCGGTTTAGAGCCACGTAAAATCTTGTCGACAAACTCGGCGGCTCGTCGCCATAAATCAGGGAAGTTTGCTCCGTAGGACATCAGACCGCCGGCTTCAACGCTCTCGCGAAATGCATGTATTGTTGCACGTGACCAATGATGCGACGACGCGCAAGCTTCAATGCCGACCAAGCACGGTGGCAGCTTCTGAAAGAATGCCAGCATGTAACGACGCTTCAACTGGCGGCGGATGATCACCTGGCCGGCAGCATCAACCCCGTGGACTTGGAAGACCGACTTGGCGATGTCCAGACCGATTGTCGTGACTGATTGCATGGGGAGCTCCTCTGAATTGTGGGAGCCTTAACAGCGCCCACATCCGTGGCACTCACGTGCCGGTGGAGGAGCCGTCCACAGCATCAAAAGCAGACATTGCCACTTATTCTATCACCTCGTCAGCGAGCAACTGCATCGAGTTGGGGATCGTGAGCCTGAGCGTCTTGGCAGTTCCGAGATTGATGACCAACTCGAACTTGGTTGGCTGCTCGACCGGCATGTCGCCGGGCTTCTCGCCCCTGAGAATCCGGGCAACGTAAATGCCGGCACGGCGATACGCGTCTGCTTGGCTCGTTCCATAGCTCAAAAGACCGCCAGCCGCGACATACTCGCGTTCCGAGTAGCTTGATGGAAGGCCATGTCGCGCGGACAGCACCGCCAGCCGTTGCCGTTGGGAGGTGAAGAGCGGACCACTACCGACGTGCAGAGCGTCGGCACCCGCTTGGATAATCGTTGCGAAGGCCGTATCTAATTCGGGGGCGGTCGCAGCTTTTACGACCAGAACTCGGACCCCAATGGTTCTGCTCGCGGCCTCTACGGATCGCAACTCCAGATCGGCATCCGGAAGGTTCGGGTCCAACAACACGGCAATGACGGCCGCCTGGGGAACTAACTCGTGCAGCAGCCCCAGCCGCTTGGCCGTCACATCAGTGGCTATAAAGGTTACGCCCGTAACGTTGCCGCCCGGCCGATTGAGGTTGGCAACTAGGCCAATTCTGACCGGGTCGTCGCCTGTGACGAATACGATCGGTGTTGTCGTCGTTGCCGCCTTTGCAATCTGCACGACCTGCCCGTGGCTGACGATCACGGCCACTTGACGACGGATCAAATCTGCCGCCAGCTCTGGAAGCCGACCGATGTGACCGTCCGCCCAGCGATACTCGACGGCGACATTCTGCCCCTCGACGAAACCCGCCTCTTTCAAGCCTTGCCGGAATGCGGTGACGAGGTTCGTCGCGTCGGCGGCCGATGTGACTCGCACGAAGCCGACCACCGGCATGGATGCCTGCTGGGCGCGTGCGACGCGTGGCCAAGCCGCCGCCGCACCACCGAGAAGAGTGATGAACTCGCGCCGCTTCATGTCCACCCCGTCTCAGGGCAAGGCACTGCCCGGCACAAATTAGCACGTTGGATGGGACTGGGTGTGACTTCGGCAACAGCTCGTTTGGACCGCTGCCGATGTCCGCTATGGGTCATTAGCCGACATCGCGACCTGGCTGGGCGATGTCCGCTTTACCCCCGGAAGCAGACTGCCACAAACAAACTCATGTACTGCAAAATGGCGTCCCTATTCGACGATCTCGTCGGCGCGCTGCTGCAGATTTAATGGTACGTCCAATCCGAGCGCCTTCGCGGTCTTGAGGTTGATCGCGAACTCAAACTTGGTGGCCTGATCGACCGGCAAGTCAGCAGGCTTTTCGCCCCTGAGAATGCGTCCGACGTAGAGTCCCGCCCGGCGATACGCATCTGCAACGTCGTTGCCATAGCTCATCAGCCCGCCCTCTGGGATGTATTCGCGGTTGAAGTACATCGCTGGAATGGCGTCGCGCGCTGCCAAAGCGACAATCTGCTGGCGCCGGCCAGTAAAGATTGGATCGCTGCTGACAAGGAGCGCGTCGGCGCGGCGTTGTCGAAATGTGGCGAAGCTCGCGTCGATCTCGCTCGGCGTGCTGGCATTAAGAACAAGCAGTTGCCGGCCGCGTGCGCGCGCGGCCTCCTGCGTGTCGCTTAGCATGCGCGCGGATTCCGGACTATTCGGGTTCACCATCAGAGCGACGACGGTGGCATTGGGGACAAGCTCCAGCAGCAGCCCTAGTCCCTTGGCGCCGAGCTGGGTACCGAACCAGTTGATCCCCGTGACGTTGCCGCCAGGCCGATTGAGGCTGGCGACGAAGCCCTCGTGGACCGGGTCGCCGGCAGTCGTGAACACGATCGGAATCGTGGTGGTCGACGCCTTGGCAGCCAAAATCGATGCGCCGCCTCCGGTCGCGGCGATCACCGCCACCTTGCGGCCGACCAGATCGACCGCGAGCGCCGGCAATCGGTCGTATTGGTTTTCCGCAAAACGGTATTCGATTGCCACATTGTGGCCTTCGGTGTAGCCGGCCTCCCTCAAGCCGCGTCGGAACGCATCCACAAGGTCAGGTCGGGCATTTCGCCCCACGATGGTCATGAAGCCTATGACCGGCATCGCCGACTGCTGCGCGCGCGCCGCGACCGGCCACGCCGCTGTGACGCCTACAAAACCGATAAATTCCCGCCGCCGCATTACGCTTCCCCAGGCTCGGGCATCGTACCGGCTTAAATGAGTGCTTTGATAGGGCTGAAACGGCCTTCGCTGCTGCAACATGAGATGCCGGCGGATGTCCGCTTTGGGTCATTAGGCGACATGACGGCTCTGATTAGCGATGTCTCCTTTACCCCCGAAGACGCTCGGACTTACCGTACCGCCAACGCTGCTCGCCCGCGCCGACGAGGTGATCGAATAACCGTCATGTTTGCTGCAGCGCGAATGGTCGCTAATGGCATGATTCATGTCCGTCTCGCCTGAAATACGTTGGCGGCGTCAGCGGGCCGCAGCGCGCTCCTGCTCGATCGCCTTGCCGTAGAGGTAGTCCCGCGTCAGGTTGAGAAGGTCGATCGCGCGGCGGGTGTCGATGCCAATCACCCGGCCGTTCCACTTGAGCGGACGGCCCTCGACCAGAACGGCCTCGACGTTGCCGGCGTGACCGCCCAGGACCAGCGCGCCGATCGGGTCGGCCATCGGCGCGAGATTGAGAGCGTGACGCGGAATGAGGATCAGGTCGGCGGACTTGCCCGGCGTGATCGTGCCGATCTTGTCCTCGAGGCCGACGGCGCGGGCGCCTTCGTGGGTGGCGAAGCCCAATACATCGCGCGCCGTGATCGAGACGGGAGCCGGGCGCTTCTGCAGGTTGTTCAGTTCGATAGCCCGCTCGACGTTGAGTGCCGCGCGCATCTCCGAGAACATGTCGCCGCTTGCGGACATTTCGCTGTCGACGCTGAGGCTCGGCCGGATGCCGTGCGCCAGCAGGCGGCCGGTGGCGGGCAGCCCGAAGCCGCCGCAGGTGGCGGCGATCTGGGAGGACACCGATGCCGTCGTGCCGGTTTCCGCCATGCACTGGAAGTCGCGATCGCTGCAATTGCAACAGTGCAGGAAGGTAAGGTCCGGGCCCAGCAGCTTGCGCTCGTACATGCGTTCCGCGCCGCGATACTTCGGGCCGTTGGCGCCAAGCCCGATGTGGATGGTGACGCGAAGTCCAAGCTCGCGGGCGAGCCTCACGTCATTCTCGACGGTCTCGATGGTGGTGAATTCCGGTCCGCGCGCTGCCATGGCGAGCGTGACCAGGCCGCCGTCGCTCGCGAGCACGTCCTTGCGCAGGCGGCGGATGTCGGCGGGGTGCGGCAGCGTGCTCTGGCCCATCCAGCGCTCCGGCTCAATGCCGGGCTGTCCGTGCGCAAAGATGCTGCGGCCGCCAAGCTCGCGCAGCGCCTGGATGGCGGCATCGGCGTGATCGGGCGAGTTCTGGATGTGCGCCCAGTCGAGCAGCGTGGTGACGCCCGCGTCGAGGGCGGCGAGCCGGCCGAACAGCGTCGCGGCGTAAACATCCTCGGGCCGGAAGTTCGGGCCGAAGCGCTTGAAAAGCTGCACAAACATCTGCGGCAGGTCCCAGTCGAGACCGGTGTGCCGGATCGGGCTCTGCCAGGTGTGGCGGTGCGGATCGACGAACCCGGGCAGGACCAAGTAGTCGGACGCCTCCACGATTTCGAAGTCGCCGTCGATCTTGGGCGCGACTTCACGGATCTTGCCGCCGCTGATCAGAACGTCGCCAGTAAGCTCGCTGAGCCGGTCGTCGAGCGTGATGAGCAAGCCGCCACGGAGCACGAAGCTCTCTCCGCGTGGCATCGGCATCGGTGGCCGCTCTGTCATCGCTGCGTTTCCTTCATTGCGAAACGAGATAAGACTTCACCAGGCGTTCGTCCGCGATCATGGCGAATCTTTATCGATTGAATTGACGGGTTCAACGGTGGTGGCGCCGTTTCGGCTTGCGGCGCTGAACGTAGGCCTCTGCTATATTGAAGGCCGAACACAGAAACAGAGATCATAGGGGGCGTCCATGCATCACCGCCGTTCATCGCTTGCCGTCGCGCTGGCTTTGGCGGCCTCCGGCGCAGTCCTTTTTGCGGACCGCGCGGTCCGCTCAGGAAACCTATCCGAACAAGCCCGTGAAGATCGTCGTTGGCATGCCCGCCGGCAGCTTCACAGACCTGACGGCGCGTTTGATCGGCGACAGTCTGCGCCAGGATTTGAAGGAATCCTTCGTCATTGAGAACCGCCCCGGCGCCGCGACCAATATCGCCACCCAGGCCGTGGCCCGCGCGCCGAAGGATGGTTACACGCTGCTGCTGTCCAGCAATTCGAATGCGATGAATGTGAGTCTGTTCAAGGATTTGCCGTTCGACGTGAGCACGGATTTCCAGCCGGTCGCGATGATCGCGTCGAGTTCCTTCATCCTTGCGGTGACGCCTTCTTTGCCGGTATCCAATCTGAAGGAATTGATCGCTTACGCCAAAGCCAATCCTGGGGTGTTGAATTTCGCATCGACCGGATCGGGGACGGCCAATCATCTCGCAGTCGAAATGCTCGCGAAGCAGGCCGATATCAAGGTCGCAACGATCTTCTACAAGGGCTCGATGGAGGGTCTCGCCGACGTTATCGCCGGCCGTACTCACGGCATGTTCGCTCCTGGGTCCAGCGCCATGCCCCATGTCCAGGCCGGCCGACTGAAGGCGATCGCCGTGACCAGCGGCAGCCGCACGTCGTTGGCGCCGGATTTGCCGACGATGTCGGAGGCAGGCGCCCCCGGCTACGAGGTCACCATGTGGAACGGGTTGTTCGTTCCGACCGGAACGCCGCGCGAGGTGGTGGAGAAGCTCGCCGCTGCAACCACCAAGGCGGTGGCCTCGCAAGAGCTGCAGACGAAGATCAAGAACAACGGCGGCGACCCGATCGTGATGGGGTCGAAGGAGTTCGCGGACTATCTCCAGAAGGATATCCGCCGTTGGTCCGATGTCATCCAGGCGGCCGGGATCAAGCCGCAGTAGTCGAGGGAACGATGAACCAGCCGGTCAAGGCAGCCGAATCCGCGGAAACGCTGGCCGATCGCCGCAAGGTCCAAGACGGCTACGCCCTGGTCAATGCGATGTGGAAGACGCAGGGGCCGACGGCGACCTTGCGTTACGTCCATCATCTGCCGCATGGACGCGCCTTGGGTTTGGGGCTCGAGCTTTCGGAAATCGACCGGGTCATCGCAAGCTGCGACAGCTTCTACCGCGGCGGCTATCGCGACTGGCCAACCCAATGGTTCAAGGCCGGCGACCAGTACCTGGAGCGCGGCCGCAACGCGCTGGCGAGCGGCTGCCGCGAGACCGCCGGACAAATGATCTTCACGGCGGCGGCCTGCTACCACCTCGCCGGCTATATCCACCACGACATCGGCCGCCTGCTGCCGGAAACCAGGCACTCGATGGTTCGGGCGGTTGAGATCTATTGGGAGGGCGCGCAGCTTTATTCGCCGCCGTCCGTGCGGGTCGAGATTCCGTATGACGGCACGATGTTGCGGCCGTTCCTGCGGCTGCCGCCCGGAGCTGAACGTCCGCCGTGCGTCATCATGATCGGCGGCGCGAACTCCAACATGATCAACATGCATGCGGTGGCGGAGTATTACCTCGCCCGCGGCATGGCGACACTGGGCCTCGATGGGCCGGGGCAGGGCGAGTTCTACGGGCGCACCGGCCGCCCCTGCCGCATCGCCGACTACGACCGTGCGCTCCGCGCGGCAGCCGACTGGGCCGAGAACGACCGCCGAGTCGACGGCAAGCGGCTCGGCATCTACGCCCGGGCCACCGGTTCGCTGCTGGCTATGCATGCGGCAGCCACCGACAAGCGCATCACGGCGATCGTCGCGCATCCCGGCGCATTCAGCGTCGGCAATTACTTCCAGCAGGCTTTCGCCCATACGCTGGTGTCGCACCGGCTGGAGATGTGCGCGTTCGTGGGCGGCAAGACTCTGGAGGAGGGCGAGCAGCTCTGCCGCGAGGAGCTGACGTTAGAGCACGTCGCTGATCGGATCGATGTCCCCATCCTGTCGGTATGCTCGGCCGACGACGAGACGATGCCGACGACCGAGTCCGCACTCATGAAGGAACGCATCAAGGGCCCGGTCGAAGTCGTCACGTTTCCCGGCAAAGGTCATGGCGGTCCATCCCGTCTGTCGCTTCCACTGGAAGCAGACTGGATGCGCCAGCGGCTCATCGAGAACTGTTGAGCATTTCAGAGAACACGGATACTGCGCTGAGGCCTCGAAATCGGGTCGCCCTCAGAAATATTCCATAATGGACATCAAGCGCTGACGCACTAATACCGGATTGCTACATCCTCGCTTTGGCTGCTTACCTTATATATCCCGCACGTGCGGCAAGATCCGTTCGGCGAACACGCGCAGCGAGCCCATGATGCGCGCCTGCGGCAGCGAGCCGAAGTCCACCAACAGGCCGATCTGGGTGATGCCGGCGTCGCGCAAGGCGTGCATGCGCTCGATCACCTGGTTCGGCCCGCCCATGACGACGCGGCCGGGAAAGTACGAGCTCGAAGCCGAAGTCGCGCTGGCCGGCCTCGCGCCGCTCGTAGCCCTTGTAGGCGGTGGGGTCGGGCGGCTTGCGCGCCGCCTCGATGCCGGCGGCGGCGTATTCGCTCATCGGCTGATGCACGATCGCCTGCAGCGCCTCGGTGTCGTCGCGTCTCCAGAAAATGCGCGTGATAGACGCAGCAGACCTCGTGGTCCTCGACGCTTGCGGCCGTGCTTGCGCAGCGCGTCGCGATACCAGCCGATGCGCTCGACGGCGATCGGGTGGTCGACGTGGTAGGCGACGTAGAGCAGGTTGTAGCCTTGCTGCGCGGTCCATTCGAAGCTCTCCGGCGACATCAGGCAGGCGACCCAGATCGGCGGATGCGGCTTCTGGTAGATCGGCGGCAGCAGCGGCATGCCGCTGAGCGGCGGCCGGAACTTGCTGTTGAACTCCATGGTCGGGCCGAGCCCAGGCCTGCTTGACCAGCTCGACGCCCTCCTCGACGCGCTCGCGGCTCTCCTTCATGTCGATGCCGAAGATGTCGAACTCGTCGCGGATGAAGCCGCGGCCGACGCCGAAATCGAACCGGCCCTGCGAGAGCTGGTCGAGCGTTGCCGCCTGCTCGGCCACCCGCACCGGATCGTTCAGCGGCAGCACGGTCGCGCCGGTGCCGAGCCGGATGCGCTTGGTGCGCGCCGCGAGATACGACAGGAACGCGAAGTTGGACGGAAACAGCCCGCCGTGGCGGACGAAGTGGTGCTCGACGATCCAGGCGTAGTCGATGCCGATCCGGTCGGCGAATTCGATCTGCTCGATGATGCCGCGATAGTGCGTCTGCGCGTCGCGCAGCGCGGGCAGATAGGTCGGCAGATAGAACAGCCCGAATTTCATCGGCACGCTGACCGCTGCATCGGTTGGCATGCGATCGCGTCGGCCGCCGCTGAGCGAGCGGCGAGCTGGCGGATCGATCGAGTACTGCTAGCGGTACTTCTTCGCCGCCGCCAGCAGCGCCTCGTAGTCCTCCTTGACCTTCGGATTGGCCGACATGATCGTCGCCGCGACCGGCGCCACAGCATCGACGTAGCGCTTGGCTTCCGCGGGCGCCATGGTGATGACCTCGCCGCCGTTCTTCTTCCAGATCTCTTCCTTGCCTTGATGTCGTTGATGTTCCAATCGCGGAACAGCACTTCGGCCTTGCTGGATTCCTCGCGCACGATCTTTTCCAGCTCCGGACCGAGCGATTTCATCCAGCGCCGGTTGGCCACGATCGGCGCGGCAAACATGCGTCGCCGGCAGATAGGTCATCGGCTTGGCGATGTCGTAGTACTTGAACGCGACGTAGGGCGCGGCGGCGCCGACCATGCCGTCGATGGTCTTGTTCTGCATCGCCGGCAGCGCTTCGCCGAGCGGCAGCGACACCGGAATGACGCCGACCTTCTTGAGCGGCTCGACCTGGATCGGCGCGCCGCCCTGGGTGCGGATCTTCTGGCCCTGGAAGTCGCCGACCGTCGCGGATCGCCTTGTGGCTGAGCAGCATCAGCGGGCTGTAGAGGCCCGGCGCCAGCAGCTCGACGCCCTTGTCGGCGCCCCAGGTCGCCATCCGCGCGCGGATGTCGGGATCGTTCAGCATCTTGAAGCCGTGGCTCGACGCTGTCGAACAGGCCCGGCGCGTCGAGCACCTGAAAGCGCGGCTCGAGGCTGACCCAGAAGCCGTTGGCGGAGGCGGCGGCCTCGATGGTGCCGAGCGCCACGCCTTCGACCACGGCCGGAAGCTGGCCGAGCTGGTTGGCCGGATAGATGTCGACCTTGATCTTGCCGGCCGACGCGCTGCTCGATGCCGGCCTTCATGCGCTTGAAGTACTCGTGGGTCACGTCGTTGATGGTCGGCTGCGACAGCTTCATGGTGAACTGCTGCGCGCTCGCGGGCGCGGCCGCAGCACGCCGGCCGCCAGCAGCCAGGCCGGCCGATGGCCAGCTGTCTCGGTGGTCATGTCGCATGGTTGATCCTCCCATGATCGTTGTTGCTGTCGTTCAGCCTTTGGCGAGCAGATAGCGTACGCCGATCAGCGAAATGTCCGGGATGTAGGTGATCAGCCCAAGCGCGATCAGATAAATTATCACGAACGGAATGATGCCGCGATAGATCGTCTCGAGCTTGAGGCCGAGCACCGATTGCGCGACGAAGATGTTGATGCCGAACGGCGGATGGAACAGGCCGATCGCCAGATTGACCGTGACGACGATGCCGAAATGCACGGTGTCGATGCCGACCGCCTTCACGATCGGCACCAGCAGCGGGCTGAGCAGCAGGATCGCCGACAGCGGATCGAGGAAGCAGCCGACCAGCCAGCAGCAGCACGTTGATCGCCAGCAGCAGCATCCAGGCCGAGACGTTCAGCGATTGCAGCCAGGCCGTCACCGTCGCCGGCACCTGGTTGACGGTCAGCAGCCAGGCGAACACGCCGGCGCAGGCGACGATGATCAGGATCTGGCCGGTGAACATCACGGTCGAGGCGGCGGCTTCGACGATGTCGCGCCAGCCGAGCTCGCGGAACACGAAGGCGGTGACCAGCGCCGCATAGACGCAGGCCACGGCGGCGGCCTCGGTCGGCGAAAACACGCCGCCATAGATGCCGCCGAGGATGATGACCGGCGCGCCCAGCGCCCACAGGCTGCGCCCGGTCGCGCGCAGGAAACGTCTGCGGTCGAACGGCTCGCCCGCGCCGAAGTTCTCCCGCTTGGCGCGCCACATCACATAGATCGCGATCATCGCCGGCGATCATCAGGCCCGGGATGACGCCGGCGGCGTAGAGCCGCGCCACCGATTCCTCGGCGGCCGCGCCATAGACGATCATCGGGATGCTCGGCGGGATGATCACGTCGATCGCGCCGACCGACGGTGATCAGCCCCGCGGTGAAGGTCTCCGGATAGCCGGCGCGCCGCATCGCCGGCACCATCACCCTGCCGATGGTCGCGACGGTCGCGGCGCTGGCGCCGGAGATCGCGCCGAAGATCGCCGAGGTGCCGACCGTCGGTGACGCCGAGGCTGCCGCGCACCGAGCCGACGCCGCCCTGCACGAAATCGACCAGCCGCTGCGCGACGCTGCCGCGCCCCATCAGCTCGCCGGCATAGATGAAGAACGGCACCGCCAGCAGCGGCGTGGCGTTGACCGAGCCGAACAGGTTCTGGTGCACCACCACCAGCGGCACGTTCATGAAGAACACCAGCGCGACCGTCACCGCGGTCAGCAGCACCATGAAGATCGGAAAGCCGAGCAGCAGCAGCACGACCGGCACGACGAGCGAGGGCGAACGTCATTCCACGACCTTGCCATCTGCCGGCGCCGAGCGTGCCGGCTCGCGCCGCGTGACCACGGTCAGCAGGCGCCAGGCGGTGATCAGCAGGATCAGCGCAAAGCCGAGCGCCACCGCGCCGTGCGGAATCCACATCGGCACGCCCGCCATGTCGCTGGTGCGGCCGATGCTGAACATCTGCGCGGCATAGAAGTACGACTGCGAGAGCACGAAGCCGGCGAGCACCAGCAGCAGGATCTGCTCGGCGATCCGCAGCGCCAATCGCAGCGGCGCCGGCATGAACCGGACCAGCACGTCCATGCGCAGGTGCTCGTTGCGGCGGGTCACCACCGCGGCGCCCAGGAACGTCATGGCGACCATGATGAAGACCTGCACCTCGTCGGAGCCGAGCAGCGAAAGGCCGAACAGATAGCGGCCGACCACATTGCTGAAGTTGAGCAGCACCGCCAGGATGAAGGCGAAAGCCAGCGCCAGCTCGACTGCGCGCGCGATGCGATCCAGCAGCCTGTCAATCATGGCGCGACGGAGCCCCGGCAATTCCCCGCACCAGTGTCGACACTAACGCCGGCCGTGACAAGGTCGTGCCGGCGGCGATTGGGTGGCTGTTGGTGAATCGGGGACGCGCGGCAAACTCGCTTCCCTCTCCCCCCTTGCGGGGAGAGGCTGTGCGTCGAGCGGAGGCGGAGCCGAGCGAGCGATCCGGGTGGGGGGTCGGCTCGAGAAGTTTCTGCCGCGAAGTGAGACCCCCTCACCCGACTCTGCGCTCGCTATCGCTCCGCGCAGTCGCCCCTCTCCCCACCAAGGGGGGGGGAAGAGAGTGCGCGGCACGGCCGATGCACTCGCAACGATCCAAGCAATCACCCGCCTTGGGCATGATCATTGCGGATTGAATCGGGGACGCGCGGCAAACGCGCCATCCCCCCACCAAGGGGGGAGGGATAGCGAGTGCGCGGGGCGGCGTCTTCTAAATCACCGGCTAGGGCAGCAAGTAAATATAGGCAGAACTGACACCATGCCTTTGTGCCAACACTTTGGCCGGCACACCCCTTTTGCGTTCCGCTTGGAGCAGACGTTGAAACTCCAGGAGTTCCTTTCCAGTACGACGTCGGCGCTTTTTGACTGCGCCATTTGAACTGTGCTCCGGCGACGCCTTGCGCTGGTGCACTAACTCTTCCAAAAGAGCAATGATGCGATCCAACTTTGCAAGTTTCTGAGTGACAAGTGACATCCCGTCTTCCTTGGTTTGTAAGGTACGCTTACGAAGCCCGCCCGGCTCAAAAGCTGACGTCGGCGGCGGAAACCACGGCTTTTCAATGGCCATGCGTCGGCCAATGCAAGATAGGCGAGATTGCGTGGCTTACTTGTTATTTTGTGCCAAATACTTGTTCTTTAGCGCTCGTTAGCTTCGCGGCGCCGGCGCGTATTCCTCCCGCACCGGCGTGAAGACATCGAGATTGAGCACCGGCTCGTCGCCGATGACCTCGCCCCAATGCATCACGTTGGACGGAATCTGCAGCAGGCCGCCGGGGCCGAGCTCGACGCTCTCGTCGCCGACGTGAAAGCGAATCCGGCCGGCGATGATGTAGACGATCTGCTCGTAAGTGTGCTTGTGCGGATTGGGTGTGTGCTTGGGCATCAGCTTGTTCAGCGCCACGGTCGCGCCGGTGCCGGAAAAGGCCTTGCGCACGATGCCCTCGCGCACCGGCTCCCAGGGGATGTTCTCCCAGTCGATCTTGTGCAGGTCCATGACGTCCTCCGCTATTTGGCTTCCCCGAGAATGCCCCCGGGGCGGATGAAAAGAAAGATCAGCAGCACCGACAGGGCGGCGACGTTCTTGAGACCCGCGCCGAAGGCGACGATGGCGATCGATTGCGCGAGCCCCAGCATGATGCCGCCCAGGAACGCGCCAAGCGGACGGCCGAAGCCGCCGACGATGGCGGCGATGAAGCCGGAGATCGCGAACGGCACGCCGACGTTGAAGGCGGTGTATTGCGTCGGCGTGATCAGCACGCCGGCGATGGCGCCGAGCGCCGCCGACAGCGCAAAGGACAGTGCCAGCATCCGCGACACGTTGATGCCTTGCAGCGCCGCAGCCTCGCGGTTGACCGCGCACGCCCGCATCGCCTTGCCGGTCCTGGTGCGCTTGAAGAACTGATCGAGCAGGCGCGATCAGGACCAGCGGACGCGGCGACGATCCACATGAACTGATAGCTGACCGCGACACCGCCGAGCCGGAGCGGCGGCAGGTCGGAAAACGGCGGCAGCGTCTTCGGCTGGTCGCCGGCGACGATCAGCGTCATGCGTTCGATCACGATCTGGGCGGCGAGCGTCGCCAGGATCATCGCGAACATGGTCGCCTTGCGATCCCACAACGGCCGCACCACGATCCGCTCGATGATGATGCCGCTCAGGGCGGCCACGGCGGTCGCAATCGCGGCGGCAACGATCAGCGGCAGGCCGAAGGTGTGGAACGCGGTGTAGGCGATCATGCCGCCCATCATCACGAATGCGCCTTGCGCGAAGTTCACGATTCCGCTGGCGTTGTAGATCACGCAGAAGCCGATGCCGATCAGGCCGTAGATGCAGCCGACGGCGATGCCGGACAGCGCGATCTGGGGCAGGTAGGACAGGTCAGGCATCGCCGCCTCCGAGATAGGCGGCGATCACGGCCGGGTTCTCGCGAATGGCGGTGGGCGGTCCTTCGGCAATTTTCCGGCCGAAATCCAGCACGGCGATGGTGTCGGCGGTGTTCATCACCAGCTTCATGTCGTGCTCGATCAGCAGCACCGTGGTGCCGCGCTCGGCGATGGCGCGGATCGCCGACGACAGCCGTTTGGTTTCGTCGGCCGAAAGCCCCGCCGCCGGCTCGTCGAGCAACAGCAGGCGCGGCCGGGCGGCGAGCGAGCGAGCGATTTCCAGGAGCCGCTGCTGGCCATAGGCCAGCGCGCTTGCCTCCATCGTGGCGGCCGCCTCCAGGCCTACGAAGCGCAGCAGCTCGTGGGCGCGGGCTTCGACCTCCTGCTCGGCGCGCCGCGTGCGGCGGGTCCGCAGCAGCGCCGACAGGAACCCGCCCTCGGTGTGGAGATGGCAGCCGACCTGGATGTTCTCCAGCACCGACAGATTCTGGAAAAGCTGCACGAGCTGGAACGTCCGAACCAGCCCCGCGGCCGCGATCGCTTCGGGTGGCCGCGCGGTGATGTCGTTGCCGGCAAACACGATGCGGCCGGAATCCGGCGTCTGGAATCCGGATATCAGGTTGAACATCGTGGTCTTGCCGGCGCCGTTCGGCCCGATCACGGCGGTGACGCCGCCTTGGGCCACGTCGAGGTTGACCGCATCGACGGCCAGCAGGCCGCCGAATCTTCGGGTCACCGCCTGCAGCGACAGCAGCGTCATGCGCCACCCTTGCGCGGCAACAGATCGCCAAGCGCCGCCAATCCCTTCGGGGCATAGATCAGCAGCAGCACCAGGCCCGCGCCATAGAACAGATCCTGATAGTCCTTGAGGCCGCGAAACACCTCAGGCAGCAGGCTGATGATCACGGCGCCGAGAATGGGGCCGCCGAGCGTGCCGATGCCGCCGACATAGAGCATGGTGAAGGCGAGCACGACCATGTGCAGCCCGAACACTTCGGGACTGACAAATTCCACCACGTGCACGAACAGCGAGCCGGCGATCGCCGCATAGGCGGCCGAGACCAGGAACGCGGCGAGCTTGTAGTGCGCGACGTCGATGCCGAGCGCGCGCGCGGCGTCTTCGCTGCCGGCAATGGCGGACAGCGCCCGGCCGAAGCGCGAAGCGCGCAACCGCGCGGCGGCCAGGCTCGACAGCACCACGATGACGGCAAGCGTTATGAGCTTGCCGCGGTCGGAATCGATCTCGTGGCCGGCGATGCCGAGCGGCGGGATGCCGGAAATCCCCATGTAGCCTTGCGTCACCGACTGCCACTGGATCGCGACCTCGTACACGATCAGCCCGATCGCCAAGGTCGCCATGGCGAGATAATGCCCCTTGAGCTTGAGCGTCGGCCATCCGACCGCGAGCGCAACGATTAGCGCGAGACCGAGTCCCACCGCGAATGCCGCGATCGGCTCCCAGCCATAGGTCGCGGTGAGAACCGCGGAGGCGTAGCCCGACAGCGCCGCGAAGGCGTTGTGCCCGAACGTCACCTGGCCGGCGGTGCCCATGAACACGTTGAGCCCGATGACGAACACCGCGTAGATCATCGCAAACGACATCACCGTGACGAAATAGCCGCCGGCGACGAAGGCGTAGGCCAGCATCGCGGCAGCGATCAGCCACGGCAGCGCCGCGAAGCCGCGGCGAAGCCGGTCAGGAGAGATAATAGCGGGCGACGTCGTCATGAGATGTGATCTGGCGCGGATCGATTTCGGCGATCAGGCGACCGACCGAGAGCAGATAGGCGCGGCTGGCCAGCCGCAGCGCCAGCGGCGCCTTCTGCTCGACCAGGACGATCGGCAGGCCCTCGCGGTTGAGCAGCGCAAGCGTGCTGAGGATTTCATCGACGACCTTCGGCCCGAGCCCGAGCGAAGGCTCGTCGAGCAGCAGGATCTTCGGATCGGCCATCAGCGCGCGGCCGACCGCGAGCATCTGCTGCTCGCCGCCCGACAGCGAGCCGGCGGTTTGCCCGAGCCGCTCGCGCAGCCGCGGAAACAGGTCGAACACCCGCGATTGGCGGCGCGCAAATTCGGCGCCGTCATTGAGCAGGTAGGCGCCGAGCTCGAGATTCTCGGCGACCGTCATCGGCGCGAAAATGCCGCGGCCCTCCGGCACCAGCACCACGCCGCGCGCCGCGCAGGCGTCCGGCGCCTGGCGCGGCAACGGCGTGCCGCGGAAATTCACCTCGCCGGAATTGGCGATCAGGCCCATGATCGCACGCATCAGCGTGCTTTTTCCGGCACCGTTCGGTCCCAGCACGGCGACGAATTCGCCGTCGGCGACCGACAAGCTCACATCATGCAACGCCTCGGCGCGCCCGTAGCGCGCCGAGAGCGATTTGACGTCGAGGACGGCGGTCACTGCACGACTTTGACCTTGCCGCCGATGATGGTCGCGAGCAGGAGCGGGTTCTTGGTGATGCCCGCGTGGTTGTCCGGCGTCATGTTGTAGACGCTGGTGGTGCCTTGCAGGCCGGTGATGGTCTCGAGCTGATCGCGGACCTTCGGGCCCTCGAAGCTCTTGCCCTGCTCGATGGCCTTTTGCGTCAGCAGGACCGCGTCCCAGCCGCGCGAGCCCCAATTCGGATCGCGGTCGCCGAACTTGGCCTTCCACAGCGGCAGGAACTTGGAGATTTCGGCCTTCACCGGGCCATCGGGCAGGCCATCGTAGACCTGCGAGGGCGCAGCGACGAAGAAGAACTTGTCGCCGAGCACGTCGGCGACCGGCCGGAACACCGCGAGATCCTCGACGCTGGTCAGCATCAGCAGGTCGAGGCCGAGCTGCTTGATGTTCTTGGCCGCCGTCAGCGTGGTGCCGCCGATGCCGATTTTCAGGATCGCGCGGGCGCCGGCCGCGTGCATCTTGCTGATCTGGACGCTCAGGTCCGCGTCGTCCTGCTTGTATTGCTCGACGCCGACGATCTCCAAGCCATAGTTGCCGGCGTTCTTTTCGGCTGCGGCCTTTTGCACGTTGGCATAGGGCGTCGGATCGTGCAGCACGCCGATCTTTTTGATTTGCGTCTTCTCCTTCAGATATTCGAGCCGCTTGTCGACCTCCATGCTGGCCGGCGGCAAGGTGCTGAACGCCCATTTCAGGTGATCGGGATTTGCCGGCAAGAGCGAGCACAGCACCATCGGGATCTGGGCGCGGACCACCATCGGCGCCGCGGCGAAATTTCCGGCCGAGACGCAACCCGACAGGAAGATCTCGACTTTGTCCGACGACATCATCTTGCGATAGACCGTCACCGCCTCCTGCGGCTCGGACTTGTTGTCCTCGGTGATGACCTCGAGCTTGCGGCCCATGATGCCGCCCTTGGCGTTGAGGAAGGCGGCGGTGACCTCGACGCCGTCGCGCCAGCCGCGATCGATCGTCGCCGCATAGCCGGTCAGGCCGGCCGAGATGCCGATCTTGTAGACCTCCTGGGCGCCGGCCGGCGCGGCAACGATCGTGGCCGCAAACGTCAGCAATGCTGCAACGGACTTGCTTTTCATGATGCTCCTCCCCGCTTTGAATGCTTGGTCTCTGGTCTCAACCGCGTCCATATCCGCCGCCACCGGGCGTCTCGAACAATACGACGTCGCCGGCTTGCATGGTCAGCTTCTTGGCGTCGTGCACCGGCTTGCCGTTGATGTGAAAGCGGCCGGCCGCGCCGGCGCCGCCGCCGCCCAGGCCCTCGGGGCCTTGCTCGACGCGGCTCGCGACCGCGTTGAGCAGCCACTCGTCCTTGGTCTGCAGCCGGAACTGGATGATCTGGCCATCGCCGCCGCGCATCGCGCCGGCGCCGCCGGATCCCGGCCGCAGCTCCTTGCGATCGAAGATCACCGGCGTCACCGCCTCGACGATCTCGACCGGGACTGCGGCCACGCCGGTCGGGTAGCAGGTGGCGCTCGGCCCGACCTTGGTCGCGCGCGCGCCCATGCCGCCGGAGTAGTTGAACATCGACGAGGTGAAGGGTCGCCCATCGTCGCGATGGCCCTGGATCTGCATGGTCCAGACCGCGCCGGAGCCTTCGGCCAGAACCCGATCCGGAATGACGTGATAGAGCGCCTTCAGGATCGGCATCGGCACATACATGCCGACCACATGGCGGGCGGCGACCGGCGCGGGATACTTGCAATTGAGGATCGAGCCCTCGGGGGCGTGCACCTTGATCGGCGCGAGGCTGCCGGTGTTGTTCGGAAGCTCCGGATTGAGGCAGGAGCGGATCGCGAAGGTCGAATAGGCGTGCGTGTAGTTGAGCACGACGTTGATGCCGGAATTGGTCTGCGGCGACGAGCCGGTGAAATCCACCAGGATATCGCCGGCGTCCGGATCGATGGTCACCGCCGATTTCAGCGTGATGACCTGGCCGCCCGGCACGTCGAACTGGCTCTCGCCGCGGAATGTGCCGGGCTTGAGCTTGGCAATGGCGGCGCGGGTCGCGGCCTCCGAGCGATCGATGATCTCGTCGGACAGTTCCTCGATGTCGATCAGTCCGTAGCGCCGGCACATGGCGATCAATCGCTCGCTCGCCGCCTGGCCGCTGGACACCTGCGCCGCCAGATCGCCGAACACCGCATCGGGCGTGCGGACGTTCGACTTGATGATCGAATGCAGCACCGGACAGGGCTCGCCGGCGTTGTAGAGCTTCAACGGCGGAATCCAGAGCCCCTCTTCGTGCACGTCGCGCGCGCCGGCGCCGATGCCATAGCCGCCGATGTCGGTGTGGTGGACGGTCGATCCGATATAGGCCAGCACGCGGTCGCCGTCGAAGATCGGCGTCAGCACCGTGATGTCAAAGAAGTGTCCGGCCGAAAGCCAAGGGTCGTTGGTGGTGACCACGTCGCCGGGCGACAGGCGATTGGCGAAGATGCGCACCAGATGCGCGCCGGCGATGGCGAGCGAATTGATGTGGCCCGGCGTGCCGGTGTTGGCCTGCGCGACCATGCGGCCGCGGCGGTCGAACAACGCACAGGCGAGATCGCCGGCCTCGCGCACCACCGGACTGAAGGCGATGCGCTGCAAGGCCTTGGCGCGTTCGGTGACGATGCCGATCAGGTTGGACCAGAGGATTTCCAGCTCGACGCCGTCCATCGTCCTCATCCCTTCCGCGCAACGATACAGCCGATCTGGTCGATCGTCGCGGTCCAGCCCGGCGGCAGCACCGTCGTGGTCTCGCGCTCCTCGACGATGGCCGGACCGGTGACGGTCTGGCCGGCCGCAAGCGCGCTGCGATCATAGACCGGAACGCGGAGCCCGTCGCTCCAGGCATGCACCGCCCGCGTGGTCTTCGGCCGGCCGGGCGCCGACGGCAGGATCATCGCCCGATTGAATGGGATGACCGGACCACGTGCGGTGACGCGCCAGGTGACCAGCTCGATCGGGACATGTGACGGATTGACGCCATAGAGCTTCTTGTAGGTCGCCTCGAACACGCTGACGATCCGGCTGGCATCGTGATGGCTGCGCGGATCGGCGTCGAGCGCGATGGTCAATTCGCTCTGCTGGCCCAGATAGCGCAGGTCAGCGGCGAAGATCAGCGTCACGCTCGCGGGCGCGCAGCCCGCCTCCTGCAACGCAGCGCCGGCCTCACGCGCCAGCTCGCCCAGAATGCGGTCGATCCGCGCCCAGTCGAGATCGCCGATCCGCACCAGATCGCTGCGCACCAGATCAAGCCGGACCGATGTGACCAGGGTGCCGAAGGCGGACAGCACGCTCGGTTGCGGCGGCACGATCACCTCCGAGCTCTGCAGCAGCGCGGCAACCTCGCAAGCGTGGACCGGACCGGCGCCACCGAAGGCGAACAGCGGCATGCCGCGCCAGTCGACGCCACGGTCGGTGGCATGCGCCCGCACCGCCGCCGCCATGGCTTCGGTCACCACGCGAAAAATGCCGCGGGCGGTCTGGCTGCGAGAAAGGTTCAAGGCGTCGCCCAGCCGATCGATCGCGGCTTCGGCGGCGCCGCGGTCGAGCTTCATGTCGCCGCCCAGAAAATTGTCGGCGTCGAGCAGGCCGAGCACGAGATCGGCGTCGGTCACGGTCGGTGCGGTGCCGCCGCGGGCGTAACAGGCGGGGCCGGGCGCCGAGCCGGCGCTGTCGGGACCGACCTTGAGCAGGCCGAGATCGTCAACCCGCGCGATGCTGCCGCCGCCCGCGCCGATCTCGATCATGTCGATCGAGGGAATCGCGACCGGAATGCCGCTGCCTTCCTTGAAGCGCCAGCGGCGGTCGACCTCGAACAGTCCGGTGATCAGCGGTTCGCCGTCATCGATCAGACAGGCTTTTGCCGTCGTGCCGCCCATGTCGAACGACATCAGGCGGTCGATGCCGAGCACCTCGGCATAATGACAGGCCGCCAGCGCGCCGGCCGCCGGTCCGCTTTCGATCATGCGCGCGGGATGCCGGCCGGCGGTTTCGGCGCCGACCACGCCGCCCGAGGACAACATGATGAGCGGCGTGTTTGGAAAGCCCTCGCGCTCCAGGCGCCGGATCAGGCCGCGCAGGTAGGGCAGCGAGATCGGCATGGTGTAGGCGTTCACGACCGCGGTCGAGGCGCGCGGATATTCGCGGATCTGCGGCGCGATCTCCGACGACAAGGTCATGAATACGTCCGGCAGGAGCTCGCCGAGCTGTTTGCCGACGGCGCGCTCGTTGTCGGGATTGGCGAAACTGTTGAGAAAGCAGATGGCGAGCGAAACCACCTTGTTGGCTTTCAGCTGGCTTGCCAGCGCTTCGACCTGCCGCTGGTCGGGGGCGCGCAGGATCGCGCCATCGGCTCGGACACGTTCGGCGACGCCGAAGGTCAATGCGGCGGGCACCAGCGGATCGGGAAATTCGATCTGCGGATCGTACATCTCATAGCGATGCTCGTTGCGGATGTGCAGGACATCGCGAAATCCTTCGGTGACGAGCAGCGCCGTCGGCTGGCCCTTGCGCTCGATCAGCGCGTTGGTGACGATGGTCGTGGCGTGGACCACGACGCCGTCGATATCGCGCGGGCTGACCTTGGCGGCCTTCATCACGTTCGCCACGCCCGCGAAAAATCCGTCGAGCAGATCGGGCGTGGTCAGCACCTTGTCGACGGTCAGCACGCCGGACGAGTGACGCAGCACGGTGTCCGTGAAGGTGCCGCCAATGTCGACCGCAAGCGAATAGGTCATTTCAACAGACGTCCAGCCCGGACTCGCGGCTTCAGAATGCGCGACTCAAGCCGGGAACATCAAGGTAGAATAAGCGCGACATGCCGTCGGAGGTCCGCTGCCGGCATCGCGTGACGCGAGATTCGAAAGGGAGATGTCATGAACCTGACCCGCCGCCGCTTTGTTCACCTCGCCGCAGGCGCGGCCTCGGTTCCGGCGCTGCCATGAGCCAGCCCATGCGCAAGCCTATCCGACAAGGCCGGTCACGGTGGTCGTGTTCGTCGGTGCCGGCGGCACGCCCGACATCATCGCCCGCGTCGTCGGCCAGGCGCTGACCCAGCGGCTGGGCCAGTCGATGGTCGTCGACAACCGGCCGGGCGCCGGCGGCAATGTCGCGTTGCAGGCGGTCGCGCGCGCCCCGGCCGACGGTTACACGCTGCTGCAGGTGGCCACACCGCACGCGATCAATGTCACGCTCTATGAGAAGAGCCCGGTCAATGTCATGCGCGACATCGTGCCGATCGCCAGCACCAATTACGATTCCTTCGTCATGTTGGTGCACCCGTCGTTCCAGGCGAAGACCGCGCCCGAGTTCATCGCCTATGCCAAGGCCAATCCCGGCAAGGTCAACCTGGCCTCGAGCGGAACCGCCAATCTGAGCCATCTGTCGGCCGAGCTGTTCCGGATGAAGACCGACATCGACTGGGTTCACGTGCCGTTCCGGGGCACGCCGGCCGCGCATGCCGCGATGCTGGCCGGCGAGACGCAAGTCATGTTCGACGCCGTCGGCTCGGCGCTGCCGCACATCCAGTCCGGCAGGCTGCGTGCGCTCGGGGTGTCGGCCACGACCCGCATGCAGGTGCTGCCGGACATTCCGCCGCTCAGCGATTTCGTTCCGGGCTACGAGGTGACCGGATGGCTCGGCTACGGTGCGCCCAAGGGCACGCCGGCCGCGATTGTCGAGAGGCTGCAGCGCGAGGTCAACGCGGTGCTCGCCGATCCGGCGATCAACGCGCGGCTGCGCGAGCTCGGCAGCATCCCGCTGCCCGGCTCCACCGCCGACTTCGCCAAGCTGATCGCCGATGAGACCGACAAGTGGGGCAAGGTGGTCAAATTCGCCGGCCTCAAGGCGGATTAGAGCATGATCCTGACCTGGATCGCCGCGTTCGATCCGAAGCGTACGCTTGGTTTGAAATGAAACAGGCCGCCGCCTGAGGCGGCCTCGATTCGCTATGCGTCGGCCCAAACCGTAAGCCGCATCTCGTGCTGGCACGCAGGACAGCCGTAGACGCGGATATGCGCGTCGCGAGTTTGCGGCAATGAGTCGATGCTTGCGACGCGCATTTGCTTCCCGCACCGGCACTCGGGCAACTCGGTGCAACCGGGCACCGACAAACGCTCAAAGAGTGACATGGATCGCCTCACCGGCAGGGGTGTTTCTTGGTTGTTTCCTGCACATTGATGCAACGCACAAGTCGAACTTTCGTTCATCCGCCAAATGTCTGGTCCCGGAGGGTAAGCGGTAAACATTTGCTCGCGGTGAGATTTTCGCCTTTTGACCCGTCGGCCAAAACCAAAGCGCCAGGGCTTCAATTGAATTTTGAAAGTGGTCAATTTTGCACAAACTCGCGAGCGCGCCTTTGGAAGGATTCAGGGAAGCGTCGGTTCCAGTGGCCCGTGCCAGGCGTCGGTTGCCATGAGCAATATATCCGTCGACACCCCGCGTTCCTTCCTGCGCAAACCCGTAAGAACCTCCATCGAGGCGATCGCGAATGTAGCCAGGGTCGCCATAGGTCTACGTGACGAGGAACGTGCCTTCGAATTGCCCGCGCGGCTTTTCGAACACCTGCCGTTTGCCGTTTATGTTTGTGACCGAGACGGTCTGGTTCTTCGATACAACCGCCGTGCTGCTGAACTATGGGGTCGGTCGCCTAAACTCGGCGATCCCAATGAACGGTTCTGCGGGGCGTATCGACTGTACCGCGCCGATGGCAGTCTGCTCCCGCACCAGAATGCCCCATGGCCGATGTGCTGCGCACCGGTATTTCCGTACGGCAACAGGAAGTCCACATTGAGCGACCGAACGGTATGCGCGGCGTCGCGCTCGTCGACATCGAGGCGCTCAGGGATAGTGGTGGAAACATAATCGGCGCCGTCAACTGCTTCCAGGACATCACCGAACGCAAGCAGGCGGAAGAGCACACAAACATACTTGTGCACGAGGTCGACCATCGTGCGAAAAACTTGCTGGCGCTTGTGCAGGCAACAGTGCATCTCACGCAAGCCGACACCGTGGAAGAATTCAAGGCGGCCATCGAGGGACGCCTCCGAGCGCTCTCAAATGCCCATACGCTGCTCGCGGAAACACGTTGGGCGGGGGCCAGCCTGCTGAGCCTGGTCACGGAAGAGCTTGCTCCCTATTGCGTAGAATTGTCCGCCGATATCATCGGTCCTGAACTCGTTTTGCGACCTCAATCGGCACAGGCGCTTGCGATGGTTCTGCACGAGTTGACGACCAATCGCGGTGAAGTACGGGGCTCTTTCGGTTCCATCGGGCCGGCTTCGAGTCGAGTGGTCGCTCGGAGATACCCATATTGCAATCCACTGGGCTGAGGTCGGCGGCCCGCCCGTCGAGCCGCCCTGCCGTCAAGGCTTCGGCACACGAGTGGTCAACCGGATCATCCAAAGCGAACTCGATGGCAAGTTGCGGTTCGAGTGGAACCCTGAGGGGCTCGCGTGCGAGATAATTATTCCGGTCGAGCAAATCGCGGTTACCAACTAAAGCATACGACACGAGGATCGCGGGGCTGCGGGATTCGCCGAACGGGACATGACATTATAGAGTGTCGATAGAGTGTCGGCATTGTTCCTGCCATTACTCCGGCTTGATGTTCGCCGCTCTGATCACCTTGCCCCTCGGCAATGAGCTTACCGGCTCGGTTGAAAATGACCCGAAGCCGACAAAAGCTTGCCCTTCCAGTCGCCTATTCCGAGCCGCTACAATGCTGAAACCTCCGGGGTGAGCATGAGGCGTCGGGATTTTCTAGGCATCGTTGGCGGCGCGTCGGTGATGCCTCTCGTTGCGCACGCGCAGCAGCCCGAGCGGATGCGCCGTGTTGGCATACTCACCCCGTGGGCTTCCAATGATACGGAAGCGCAGGACCGCGTGAACGCTTTCATTCACGCCTTGCCGCAACTGGGCTGGACCGTCGGGCAAAATGTTCGCATCGACAATCGTTGGGGCGATGGCAACATCGATACGACGCGGAAATATGCAGCCGAACTCGTTGCATTGGCACCCGACGTCATCCTTGCACTTTCCAGCGCCGCCCTTGCGCCATTGCTGGAGGTCAATCGAGCTGTACCAATCGTGTTTGCGGGTATCGCCGATCCGGTTGCGGCTGGATATGTCGAAAGTCTTGCGCGGCCGGGCGGCAACGCGACCGGCTTCACCGTCTACGAATATTCGATCGGCGGAAAATGGTTGGAACTCCTCAAGGAGATGGCACCGCATGTGAAGCGAGTTGCGGTCTTGCGCGAGGCTGCCATTGCGGCAGGCCCTGGTGTGTTTGGCGCGATGCAGGCGCTTGCGCCATCGCTTGGATTGGAATTGCGCCCTGTCAATGTGCAGGAAGCCAGTGACATCGAGCGAGCTTTGACCGCATTCGCTCGGGATAATCCGAGCGGCGGCGTGCTCGCGAGCGGAAGTCCTTCGCAATCAAGGCATCGTCAGGTGATTATCGCGTTGGCAGCCAAGCACCGCTTGCCCGCGGTCTACAACGCTCGCTTTTTCGCTGCTGCCGGCGGCCTGCTCTCCTACGGCGCCGACTTTCTCGACCAATCCCGTCGCGCCGCGACTTATGTTGACCGCATCCTCAAAGGCGAGAAGCCGGCCGATCTGCCCGTGCAGGCGCCGACGAAGTACGAGCTGGTGATCAATCTGAAGACCGCCAAGGCGCTGGGCATCATGATGCCGCCTTCGTTGGTGACCCGCGCTGATGAGGTCATCGAATAGCGGGCTTGATGTTGGCTAATGGCACGAAGCGGACCTCAATCGATGTCCGCTTCTCTGCGGCTGTTGAAGGAATAGCGGACATCATTGGCTCGCTCTGAGCATTTCCGGTTATGACCTATCGCGTCATTTGGTCAGTGCCTCATATTGCAGTCGCGAAGTCGGTTTCAGCCCTATCAAAGCACTCGTTTGAGCCGATACGATGCCATTTGGTGAGCGGGGACCGACATGAGGCGGCGCGAATTTCTCCGTGTTCTCGGTGGGGCAATGGCGGCGTGGCCCCTTGGGGCACGCGCTCAGCAGGTGGCGATGCCTGTGATTGGGTTTCTCCGCAGCGCGTCGCTCGCCGACGCAACGCATCTCGTGACCGCGTTCCGCCAGGGCCTGAGAGAAGCGGGCTTCGTCGAGGGCCAGAACGTCGCAGTCGAATACCGCTCGGGGGAAAACGACCGCGATCGATTGGCGGCTGTGGTGACTGATCTCATTCGCCGGCCAGTTGCCGTGATCGTCGGAAATGTAGTTGCATCGGTCGCGGCCAAGGCCGCGACTACAACAGTGCCGATCGTGTTCGCTACCGGGAGCGACCCGGTCCAGGACGGCCTCGTCACCAGCCTCAATCGGCCGGGAGGCAACGTCACGGGCGTCAGCTTTTTCGCCTCCCAGCTGGGAGCGAAGCGACTGAACCTCTTGCGCCAGATTGTGCCCTCGGCGACGACAATTGCCGTGCTGGTGGGCCCGGAAAGTTCTGCGACCGTGGCGGAACGAAGAGACGTGCAGGCGTCGGCACAAGCTGTCGGGCAGCAACTCGTCATTGTCGATGTCGGCAGCGACCGCGACTTCGAGACAGCCTTTGCAACATTCGTCGAACGTGGGGCGCGTGCGCTGTACGTCGTTGGTGGCGCGTTCATATTCTCCAATCGGGAACGGCTTATCGCGCTGGCAGCCCACCATGGACTGCCGACGAGCTATGACCAGCGCGAGTACGCAGCGGCCGGCGGCTTGATGAGCTATGGCACCAGCTTCACTGATGCCTACCGGCAAGCCGGCGTCTACGTCGGGCGGATTCTCAAGGGCGCAAAGCCGGCCGAACTGCCGGTAATCCAGTCCAGCAAGTTCGAGTTCGTGATCAACCTCAAGACCGCCAAGGCGCTTAATCTCGAATTGAATCCGCAGCTGCTCTCCATTGCCGACGAGCTGATCGAATAGCAATACTGTTTGCTGCGGTGCGAATTGTCGCTCACGGCGCGAACCGGACTTGCCGCGATGTCCGCTCGTTGGTCGCTAACGGGGGCAAAGCGGAAATCCTATGCTCGCGTTGAGGTTCTCGCACCCGAAGCGGCCATCGGGTCGCCAACAAATTACAGCCTGGTTGCCGCGCGAGAAAGCAGCTTCCAGTCCGCACCCTGTTTTTGCCAGTTCATCAGAACGTGAAGTTTGGTCGTGCTTTTTTTGCCGTCGGCGATCGCTTCGCTTTCGCTCACCCAGTTGAACCGTACGATTGCGGCGGGGCCGACAATGCTGATCTTGGGATCCTGATACGCCAGCGACAACGTTTTTGCATTTCTGTTTGTGGTGGCGTTCTTGATGAACGTCGCCTTGTCCTCGACCCGGGCATCGGAGTGGCCGTAGCTGAGCTCCGGCGCGCACAGCACATCCAACCCTTTGGCATCGAGCGCGAACTGTGCCGCACGGAAAGCTTCGACATTCTTCGCCACGGCATCTTCATCCGCCGAACCAGCGAAGGCGGGCACGATGCCCAGAAGCCCAATGGCAAGAGCTGGCAAGGCCAATTGACGACGATCGATTTGCATCGTTTCCTCCGTTTTGGCTTTCAGTCACAAGCGCCGTGGCGCCGCGGGCGGCTTTTCTGCTTCCACCCTCAATTGATGACTGGGCGCAGGCTCCGGTTTCTTGCCTGGTTGGGCTCCCGCGTCGTTTTTCGAAAGATCGGGGGGCCAAGCCGCCAGCCAATCCGTCAGCGGGAAGATCGGGGGCGGCTCTGCGAAACCTACCAACATCGGATCGATCGCGAAATAGCCACCGTCGATTTCCTGTACGACAGCAGTATTGCGCAGATCGTGCACGAGGCCGGCGCTGGCAGCACTCGCCACGCGGTGAAAACGGAACAGGCGCGCTCGCTCCATCAGAGTCAGATAGGTCCACGTGTTGACCGTCTCGTCGATGCAGTCGAGCTGCGTCATGTCGCCCAAATTGGGCAGGATGATCGTGTCGGTATGCGTCCATTGGTGGACGGCAGTGCCGGTTTGCGCCCCGACCATGACCCGGATCAGCGACACACCTTTCGAGATCTGACGCCGCTCAGCCCGAGCATCCTTGGCGCGCGGCTTGAAAACTTCGGCAACGCGCGCCCACTGCTGCCTGTTCAATGAGACGGGCGATACTTTCTCGCACTTGAAACCGTGGCATTCGTGGAACGCAGCCGGCGTCGGATTGGGATGGGCGTAGCTGTCGAGCCACATCGTCGTCAGGTTATTGGGGTTGTGCACGCAGCCGGACACCGCCACCGCCATGCCCATCCATGCCAAGACCCGGCCCACTGTCACCGCCAGCCCCCATATTCTTGGGTCATTCTAGCGCACGCCGACGCGGCGGTAAAAGCTCTTGTGCATCGAAAATGTTTGGATGCGATTGCGAAGCGCAGGGCTCACGTCGCTGAGGCGGCGAGCGATGTGAGAGCGGTGTTTGCATGCGGTTTCGTTTGAAGCAAGCTGCTGCATGGGCCAAATTCGTTATCAATTTGGCTCTTCATCGTGGTGGTCCGAGCCGCTACGATCTCTCTCTCTTGGGCTTAGCGGGGGAACCAGCGTGATGCGGCGAGCATTCCAAGCGGCGCTGCTCTCGTTCGCCGTTGCGTTTGCGATGTTGGCAGGGGTGCAGACGAGCAGTGCGCAGCCGACAAAAGCAATTCCCCGCCTTTGCTTCCTGACGTTCGAGCCGGGAACGTTGGAGTCACATTCGCCACGATTTGAAGCTTTTTTCGTGGCCTTGCGCGGGTTGGGTTACGTCCACGGCCGGAATATCACAATCGAGTTTCTTTCCGCGAACGCCAACAACGATCGCTTTCCTGAACTGGTTGCCGAATGTCTTCGCCTTAAGCCGGATGTCATCGCTGTGACGACGACGCCTGCGGCGCGCCTTTCCAAGAATGCAACCCGGGATATTCCGATCGTCATGGTCGCGCTGGGCGATCCGGTAGGGACAGGCCTGGTCGAAAGTTTGGCAAAGCCGGGGGGAAACCTCACTGGGATGTCGCAGATGGTTCCTGAGCTCGCGGCCAAGCGACTTGCGTTATTGAAGGACGCGGTGCCCGGGATCTCACGAGTGCTGGTGCTGACATTTCTTACGGATCCGATTGCGCCCCTTCAGGTCGCGGCGCTGACCAAAGCCGCCCCATCCCTGGGCATCACTTTGCAGGTCCAGGACATTCGAACCGCCGCTGATCTTCCGGCGGCATTTGATGCCGGAGTCCAGCAGCGGGCGGAAGGGCTGCTCACGACGGCGGAAAGTATCTTCGTCCTCAATGGTGCGCGCGTCGCCGACCTTGCGGCACAGCACAAGTTACCGGCGATTTATCCCTATACAATTCAGGTCGTCGATGCCGGCGGTTTGATCGCTTACGACATCGTAAGCGCTGACCTGCATAGGCGCGCAGCCGGTTATGTCGACAGGATTCTGAAGGGGGCCAAACCATTCGATCTGCCGGTTCAGCAACCCACCGATTTCGAACTGGTGATCAATCAAAGGGCTGCCAAAGCGCTTGGCATAGCAATACCTGACAAGTTGCTGCTCACAGCCACCAAGGTGATTGAGTAAAGCTCGCAATAATCACCTTCTGGCACCGAGCCGAGACTGCGACCGTTGGATGCGAGCGAGCTTGTTGGCAGAGGCAATCGCCAGCGCGTTGTGATGCGGCCGTTTCCTGGCCGCCTCGATCCAGCTCTGCAACCTGCGACTGTCCAAAAAATACAAGGGGGGAGAACCCCGAACACCCCCTGTCCTGTGCGAAAACGCACTTCACCTTGCCCCCCAAATCAGAATGATCTGCCCGAATATGGCGAAGGGGGTTCCATGATGCGCAAGGTTGATGAATACCGGCGCTACGCCAACGAGGCTCAAGCGTGCGCTGATCGGTCCCTGAGCGAAAAAGACAGGGCGGGTTGGCTGCGTATTGCGCAGGGTTGGCTCAACCTAATGCGGGACTACCAGGGGACCCCCGAGGCTGAATTTGAGACCGTCGCCGAAACCAAGGGCACCGGTCAGGGGCGTTCCACGTCGATGCACTAGTCTGACCACCCTCGCAAAATCTCAATATTTGCTCGATCATCGAGGCTTGAAACAGCAGCCTGCTGGGTCCAGACTTGGTCGTGGCTGAGGGAGTGGCAGCCATGAAAAGACCCAAGCTTCTCGACAGCAAGGCGTTGCGTGCTCGCGCCGACGAATGCCGCGCACTCGCTGAGACGTTGCGAACCCCCGAGCTGCGCGACCGCATGCTCAAGGTCGTTGCCGAGTATGAGCAGCTTGCGCTCGCGGCGGCACAACGCGAATTGCCGAAGCCCAGCACGGGATCGCCGAAAGGCAAGACCGCACGCTAACGCCGCCGATCTCCCGGTTGTCCAGCCGACCAAGTTCGAATTGGTCGTCAGCCTCAAGACCGCAAGGGCTCGCATCAGCGACATCGGCAAGCAGCTGATGTTGCAGCAGCGAAGCCGATTTCAGCCCCTATCAAAGGGCTCATCTGGGTCGATAGGATAGTCTCCTCCCAACCCATGGGCGGTGTTTATGACGGGGCGGGCCAAGGTCGGCGGCAAGAAAAGTAAGGCGCGACGCCGCAAGTTCGCGAAGTCGAAGGGGCGTGCTGCCCCCACGAAGGCCGTCCAGGCCACCCAATCAGTCACCATTGATTCACAACAGCAGCTGGATCAGCGGACCCGTGAGCTTGCGGAGGCGCTAAGGCAGCTCTCGGAGGCTCGCGAGCAGCAGACCGCGACCAGCGAGGTGCTGCAAGTCATTTCCAGCTCGCGGGGCGAGCTGCAGGCGGTGTTCGACACCATGCTGGCGAAGGCGAGTCAGCTTTGCGAGGCGAGCCATGGCGCGATGTGGCTCCGCGAAGGTGCCGGGTATCGCACTGCGGCGCTGTACGGCGATCTTCCGCCAGCATACGCCGCTCAATGGCGCAGTGGGACGCTGCACCATCCAACATCCGACCTCCCGATGGTGCGTGCTGTCCAGAGCTGCGCGCCCGTACATGTCGCCGACATGCGCACCGAGCCGGGCTATCTGCAGGGCGATGTGCTCGCGGTCACCGCCGCCACCGCAGGGATTCGAACTTTAATTTGCGTTCCGATGCTCAAGGAGGGGGAGGCAATCGGTACCTTTACGATCTATCGCAGGGAGGTGCGGCCATTTACTGACAGGCAGATCGAGCTACTGATGAACTTCGCCGCCCAGGCGGTGATCGCCATTGAGAACACGCGGCTGCTCAACGAGCTGCGCCAGCGCACCGACGACCTGAGCGAATCGCTGGAGCAGCAGACCGCCACAGCCGACGTACTGAAAGTAATCAGTCGTTCGACGTTTGACCTGGAGGCAGTTTTCAAGGCGTTGGTCGAACTCGGCTGCTCAACTTTGCCGGGCAACGCGAGCGAATATCGCACTGCTCAAAGACGGGGCGTTCGAGTACTACGCGGCCTATGGCTTTGAGCCGGACTACATGGCCTACATGCGATCGCTTGACTTGAGACCCAACCGCGGCTCGGTCATAGGCAGAACCGCGCTGGAAGCTAACATTGTGCATGTCCACGACGTCTTAGCCGATCCAGAATACGCGATGCTCGACGCTCAGAAGCGTGGCGCCTTCCGCACCGCGTTGGGTGTCCCGCTATTGCGCGAAGGAAAGCCGATCGGCGCAATATTTTTGACGCGTGATATGGTCGAACCATTCACTCCGCAACAGATCGATTTGATTTCGACCTTCGCTGCGCAAGCGGTGATCGCCATCGAGAACACGCGGCTGCTCAATGAGCTGCACCAACGCACCGACGATCTCTCTGAGTCGCTGGAGCAGCAGACCGCGACCAGCGAGGTGCTGCGCGTCATTTCAAGCTCGCCGGGCGACCTGGGAACAGTATTCCAATCGATGTTGGAAAACTCAGTCAGGATCTGTGAAGCCAAGTTTGGCCAATTGTTCATGTGCGAGGGCGATACCGTTCGCCCGGGAGCGAATTTTGGGGTGCCTACGGCACTTGTCGAGTTCGACAGCCCGCGCGGTGCCTTTCGTCCGGTTACCGGGGGCGGCCTCGATCGCGTCATGCGTACCAGACAAGTGGTCCATATCGTCGATCTTGCCGCCGAGCATGCCTCAAATCCGGTGGTCAAATTCGGCGGGGCGCGATCATACATCGCTGTGCCGATGCTCAAGGAGAATGAACTAGTTGGCACCATCGTAATCTACCGCCAGGAGGTGCGGCCTTTCACCGACAAGCAGATCGAACTGGTGCAGAACTTTGCCGCGCAGGCCGTCATCGCCATCGAGAACACGCGGTTGCTCAACGAGCTGCGCCAGCGCACCGACGATCTCAGCGAGTCGCTGGATCAGCAGACTGCGAGTTCTGAGGTCCTGAAGGTCATCTCCAGTTCACCGGACGAACTGGAGCCAGTGTTCGATTCTATGCCTGACCAACGCCACCCGCATCTGTGGGGCAAGCTTCGGTAATCTCCTGCTCTACGAGAACGGCACATTAAGGCGCGTGGCCGTTCACAACGCCCCGCCGGCCTGGGCCGAGGATGCGCCAAGCCATCAGGTGGTCGCGGCTACCGCCATTCCGTATCGCGTCGTCCGGACTGGACAGATGGTCCATATTGTCGATGTGGCCACCGAATATCCAAACGAACTGATCGCCCGGCTCGCCGGTGCTCGCACCTTGTTGATCGTGCCGATGCTCAAAGAAAGTCAAGTGAAGGGTGCAATCGGCATCTATCGTCAGGAGGTGCGGCCGTTTACCGACAAGCAGATCGAGCTGCTGCAGAACTTTGCCGCGCAGGCCGTCATCGCCATCGAGAACACGCGGCTGCTCAACGAGCTGCGCCAGCGCACCGACGATCTGACCGAGTCGCTGGAGCAGCAGACCGCGACATCGGAGGTGCTTAAGGTCATTTCGAGTTCGCCGGGCAATCTTCAGCCGGTATTCCAGGCGATGCTTGAGAATGCGACTCGAATCTGCGAGGCCAAATTCGGTGTGCTGTTTGACAACACTGAACGAGGCGTGCTGCCGGTTGCGTCGGCCAATCTGCCGACGGCGTTCGAGGAATATCTGCGTCAGAGGGAGCGCCGTAAGCCGCGGCCGGGGTCAGACCTCGAGCAAGTGCTGAATTCAAAACAGGTCGTCCACACTGCGGACATGCTCGTCTCGCGCGGCTCTATTCCGGCCGCCACCCTGGGGGGTGCCCGTACCCAGCTTTGCGTGCCAATGCTCAAGGATGACGAGCTGGTCGGAGCCATAACAATCTACCGAACCGAGGTGCGTCCGTTCACGGACAAGCAGATCGAACTGGTGCAAAACTTCGCCGCGCAAGCGGTGATCGCCATCGAGAACACGCGGCTGCTCAATGAGCTGCGCGAGTCGCTGCAGCAGCAGACTGCCACCGCCGATGTCCTTAAAGTGGTAAGTCGCTCGACTTTCGATCTAAAAGCTGTACTCGACACACTCGTCGAGTCGGCAGCACGATTATGCGATGCTTTTGACGCCGTAATGCTTCTGCGCGAAGGCAGCTCATTGACATTCGGAGCGCACCACGGGCCCATTCCGATGGATTTTGTCAAATGGCCGGTCACCAGGGAGTGGACGGCCGGACGTTCGGTCGTGGATCGCGCGCCAGTACACGTGCACGATCTATCAGTAGAGGCGGACGAATTTCCGGAAGGACAAGCGATGGCGCTTCGATTAGGCCATCGCACGATCTTGTCGATCCCGTTGTTGCGGGAGGGCGAAGCCGTCGGTTCTCTTTCGCTCCGTCGTACCGAGGTGCGACCTTTCAGCGGAAAGCAGATCGAGTTAGCAGAAACCTTCGCCGCCCAAGCCGTAATCGCCATCGAGAACACGCGGCTGCTGAACGAGCTGCGCCAGCGCACCGACGATCTCAGCGAAGCGCTGGAGCAGCAGACCGCGACCAGCGAAGTGCTCAAGGTGATTTCCAGCTCGCCCAGCGAACTCGCGCCCGTGTTCGAAGCGGTTCTGGCGAATGCCACACGCATCTGCGACGCCGCATTTGGCTCCATGTTGAGCCTTGAAGGCGCAGCATACCGTCGCGTGGCGATGCATAACGCGCCGCCAAAATACGCGGAGTTCAATGAAAGAAGTCCGCTGATGCCGCTGCAGGGCGCGAAAATCCTCAGCCGGGTCGTCACGACAAAGCTTCCGGTCCATGTCCTCGATATGATGGCGGAGGAACCCGAAACGCCAATCTGCAAATTCGGCGATGCGCGGACGATGCTCGCCGTGCCGATGCTCAAGGGCAACGAGCCGATTGGTGTTTTTGGCATTTACCGCCAGGAGGTCCGACCGTTCACGGAAAAACAGATCGAGCTGGTCAAGAACTTCGCCGCCCAGGCCGTCATCGCCATCGAGAACGCTCGGCTGTTTGAGGAGGTGCAGGCGCGCAACCGCGACCTGACCGCCCTGGGCAAGGTCGGCCGCGCCGTCAGCTCGACACTCGATCTTAAGGTCGTGCTCAAGACCATCATTGACCATGCTGTCGAGCTCTCCGGTACCGATGGGGGATCGATATTCTACTATCGCGAGGATGTCGGCCAATTCGAACTCGGCGAGACCTCAGGCTTCGACGAGGACGTCGTCGAAAGGTATCGCAAGGTCGACATTGCAGCGGGACAAACCGGGTTGACCGAGGCAATGGCCAGCCGCCAGCCGCTGCAGATTCCAGATATCTCGAAGCGCGCGAGCAATCCGCTGCGCGACGCAGCGATTGACGCGGGCCTGCGCGCGGCCCTGATCGTGCCGCTGCTGGGAGGCGAGCATCCGCTCGGCGCGTTGGTGCTGCAGCGACGCCGGCAGGGCGAGTTTTCCGAGGCCACGGTTAGCCTCATGCAAAGCTTCGCCGACCAATCCGTCATTGCCCTTGAAAATGCCCGCCTGTTCGAAGAGATCGCCCAGAAAGGCCACGAGCTCGAGCTCGCGAGCCGGCACAAGTCGCAGTTCGTAGCCAATATGAGCCACGAACTTAGAACTCCGCTCGCCGCCATCCTTGGCTACGCCGAGCTGATGCAGGAGGGGTTTTACGGTCAACAATCCGACAAATCGCTGGATGCCCTGAAGCGCATCCGATCCAATGGCAAGCATCTGCTTGGACTGATCAATACAGTGCTCGACATCGCCAAGATCGAGTCGGGCCAGTTCAGCCTCAGCCTTTCTGATTATGCCATCGAAAGCGTGGTCGAAACGGTAAGGGCCGCAACCGAGTCGCTTGCAGAAACCAAGAAGCTCGCCCTGAAGACTAATGTCGCTAAGGATCTGCCGACCGGCTTGGGCGACGAACAGCGTCTCACGCAGGTGCTACTCAACCTGGTCGGCAATGCCATCAAGTTCACCGACAGCGGCGAGGTGTGCGTCAGCGCTGCGGTAACAAATGGCCATTTCGCCGTCAGCGTGGCCGACACGGGGCCGGGGATACCGGTTGGAGAGCAGAGCCGTATCTTCGAACAGTTCCACCAGGTTGATAATTCAAATACCAAGGCCAAGGGCGGAACGGGCCTTGGTCTCGCCATCGCCAAGCAAATCGTGGAAATGCACGGTGGACGCATTTGGGTTGAATCGTCACCCGGCCATGGCGCCAAGTTTCAACTGGAGTTGCCTGTTCGCGCCGGAACCCCGGGCGCTGCCTCATGACCAAGCGCATTCTCGTCGTTGAGGACCAGGAGGATCTACGCGGTGTTCTCCGCGACTTGCTCACTGGATCTGGATTTGAGGTTGCCGAGGCCGCTGACGGCCAAACGGGTGTGGCGAAGGCGAAGTCCGAGCGACCTGATCTCATCCTGATGGACATTCAGCTCCCCGGCATCGACGGCTACGAAGCTGCACGACAAATCAAGGCCGATCCCGATCTGCAGGCGACGCCGATCATTGCGGTCAGTTCGCTTGCGATGAAGGGCGACGAGCAGAAGGCACGTGCTTCGGGCTGTGATGACTATGTAACCAAGCCTTACAGCCCGATGCAGCTGTTGCGTCTCATCCGAGACCGTCTCGGTGAAAGGGCGTGAGAAAAGATATTTTCGCGATCATTCATGCCCCGGCGCAATTTTCTGGCAGTGTCGTTAATGGCACTTGACGGACATGCCGTTGCCGCCGGCGAATGTCTGCTTCTCTAATCGGCCGTTTTGGGTCAAGCGCGGCTCTCGGTGCCTTCACTTCGCCGCCACCGCGCGATATTGCGGCGGCGGCTGCACAATGGGCGCCGCAGCCGCAAGAATCTCGTCGCGCATGCCGGTTTGCGGCGGATAGATGCGCTTGCGATTGATGGTTTGCTTGACCACCTTGGCGTCGTCTCCGGTCGAGAACACTTGGCGGTCCCACCCGACCGTGTAGAGGGCACCCCAGGTTCCGAGATCGAGGACGGTGACATACCAATCGATCCGGAGCGCAAGCATCGGCCGGGCCAGGAGGTCGGCCACCACGTTGTGGCCGGCGAAGCGACCCATCGGGCGCGCGAACTGGCAAGACATGACTGTGGGATTGACAGAGTCGACCAGGCAGGACGCCAGGTCGCCGGCGGCAAAAACGTTCGTCAATTCGGCGACCCGCATGAATTGATCCACGACCAGGCGGCCGGACCGGTCCCGCGCCCCGGGCAAGGTTGCGGCGAGCGGACTTGGGCGCATGCCCGCGCACCACACCACCGTCTGTGCCGGGATGGTCTCGCCGGAGGCGAGCGCGACACCCATCGCGTCGACCGCAGCGACTTTGGCTCCCAATCGGGTCTCGATGTTGAGCGCCGCGAGCGCCTCGCCAATCACCGGACGCGCGTGATCCCCGATCGTTCCGCCAACGACCGGATTGGGGTCAACCAGAATGACGCGATAATCGCCGCTTGCCAGTGCGCGGGTGAGCTTCACCGGCATCTCAGTCGCGACTTCGATGCCGGTGAAGCCCGCGCCCACGACCACGACCGTCGAGCGTCCCGGCGAGGCCGGCCGCGTGCCAAGCGTCGCGATATGAGTGTTGAGGCGGACCGCCGCCGCATAAGTATCGACGTCAAACGTATCAGTTGCGCGGCCTGCAAGCTGCGGGCGCGCCAATTCACTGCCAAGCGCCAGCACGAGTCGATCGTAGGCCAGCAACTCCCGACCGCGCGGCGTTGCGACGGCCACTTGCTGTTTCACGACGTCGATGGTCTGGACCTCGGCGGTCAAATGCCTGACGCCGATCGGATCGAGTACGTCGCCGAGCGGGATGACGACATCGCTGAGGTCGACCTCGTAATTCCTGACTCGGATGTTGTGATAGGGATTGCGGTCGACCAGCAGAATCTCGACGTCACCCGCGGCGACGCCGATCTCGTCGAGCTTGCGCGCTGCGCCCACGGCGGCCCATAGACCGGCGAATCCGGCGCCAAGCACAAGGATGCGTGCCATTAGAGAGCCCCTTCCGAGTGCCGATCTTCGCGTCCCATCACGTTGCCTGCGCGGTCGCCTTGCGCTGCCGGCGCCAGGTTGCCGGTGGCGCGCCGACCAGCTTTTTGAAGACGCGGTTGAACGCAGCTTCGGAATCGTAACCGACGTGCTTCGGCGATGGTGGCGACGCTGGCGTTGCTGCTGGACAGCAGCTCGGCCGCCATCTGGACGCGCCAATGCGTCAGGTAGTGCATCGGCGGCTGCCCGACAAAATGCGCAAAGCGCTCGGCAATCGATGAGCGCGACAATCCAACCTCGCGCGCCAACTCCTCGACCGTCCAAGGATGCGCGGGCTTGCTGTGCAATAGCGTGAGCGCGCGGCCGACGAAGCGGTCGCGCAGGCCGGCGAGCCAGCCGGTCTGCTCGGCCGGCAGCGAATTCAGATGGCGGCGGACCGCTTCGACGAACATCAGCTCGCTCAGGCGCCCGAGCACCTCCTCGCCGCCGGCGCGCTTGTCGGTGGCCTCGGAGATCGCGAACCGCATGAACTGGCCGAGCCAGCCGTCGCGATCGCCCTTGCGGTCGTTGACCACCATGATCCTCGGCAGCGCCGCCAGCAGCGGGTTGAACGGACGGACATCGCAGCCGAGAAAGCCGCAGATCAGCCCGAGCCGGTTCGGCCCGCGCTTCTCGCCGACAATCTGGTAGGGCCACTGCACCCCAGGCTTGATTTTCTGCATGTCGAGCGCTTCGCCGCGCGCCGCCTTGGGATTGCTGCACATGACATGCGGATCGCCACCGGGAAACACGATGACGTCGCCGGCCTCGAGCCGTGCCGGCTCGCCCTGCTGCGGGACCGCCCAGCACTGGCCGGCCGTGACGAGGTGATAGGAAATCAAGTGCTGCGCCGACGGCATGATGATCGGCGCCAGCGTGCTGGCGCTCGGCACCGGCGCCGACCACGGCGGTGAGACGTCGATCGTGACGAAGACCGCGCCGGTCAGCTTCACCGCCCGCAGCACATCGGACAGCGCGTCGGCTCCCATGCCAATCCCTTTCGCGGACGATCGAGCAAGCGCCGCGGACGCACGGGCAAAGGTCTAGCCAATTTCGGGTTATCGGGCAAACCAAACGGACGCGCGGACATTCTCGGCGCGGCCGACGTGACTACGTTACGGGCCACGTTGCCACAGGTCACGACGCGCGACCGAGCTGTCGCGCCTGCCCGATCGAGGAGGGCACCATGGAAGAAGCCATCAGAATTGGCGCGGCCTCCCCCGCGCCGGGTCAAGCCGATCTGAAATCACCGCCGCGATTCGAGCACGCGCTCGAGCTGCTGCTGACCCATCGCGGCAATCCCGCCGCGGAAATCGACCGGCTGCTGGCCGACGATCCGAACAACGTGGTTGGTCATTGCCTGCGCGCGGCCGTGATCGTGTGCGCCGACGCGGTTGCGGCGCGATCCTCGCTGGCCCAGAGCGTGGCCGCCATCGAGGCGGCCTGTCCGGACCCCCAACATCCGGCGCGCCGTCACGCGGCGGCGGCCCAGGCGTGGCTGGAAGGCGATTCGAGCCTCGCGGTCGAACGCTACAGCGCCATCCTGAAGGACCGGCCGCGCGACATCGTCGCGCTCGTGGTGGCCCATGCGCTTGATTTCCGCCTCGACCGCCGCCGGATGCTGCGCGATCGGGTCGCGCGGATCTTGCCCGAATGGGACGCCACGGTGCCGCACTACGCGAGCGTGCTGGCGATGTATGCGTTCGGGCTCGAGGAAAATGGCCAATACCGTCGCGCCGAGAAAATCGCGCGCCGCGCACTCGCCGTCGACCCGCGACACCCGGGCGCCATTCACGTCATCGCCCACGTCATGGAGATGCAGGGGCGGGCGCGCGAGGGCCTGGCATTCCTGGCCGAAACCGAACCGGCATGGCTGGAAGGCACTGGCTTTTCGGTTCATCTCGCCTGGCATCGTGCGTTGTTTCAACTCGACCTCGACGATTTGACCGCCGCGCTCGCGACCTACGATGCGCAGATCGCCAGCGTTCGCGCCCCGGGCCTCTCGGTGCTGGCCGACGCGGCGTCGCTGCTCTGGCGGTTCCAGCTCCGGAACATCGACGTCGACGGACGATGGCGCGTCCTGGCCGACCGTTGGGAGATGCAAGGCTTGGCCGGCGCGCGACCGTTCTACGTCGTGCATGCGATGATGGCGTTCTCCGCGGCGGGGCGCGGCAGCGCTTCGGTGCGCCTGTTCAAGGTGCTGCGCGAGACCAATGCAACGGGCGACGCCGGGCTGTTGCCCGAGGAAGCCTTGGCGCTGCCGTTCTGCGAGGCGCTGCTGGCGTTTGTTCGCCATGACTTTGCGGCATGCGTTGATTGGCTCACGCGCGTGCGCTTCTTCGCGCATCGCTGCGGCGGCAGCCTCGCCCAGTGCGACCTGATCCATCTGACGTTTACCGAAGCGGCCTTGCGCGCGCGCAAGCGCCGCCTCGCGGAGTCGCTGGTGGCGGAGCGGGCGTTCCGCAAGCCGGCAAGCTGGTTCAATCGACTGCTGCAGCGGCGCCTGCAATTGCTGGCGCCCCGATTATAGATCGGGCCTGGACCTGCACTCTCATGCAACGGTGGAGACCATCATGGCCGAGATAACCAGTGACCGCGACGCGAGCAATCGCGCAGCCATCGGAGCGAGGGTGCAGCCGTCGAACCATGACCAATGGTCACGGCCGACGTGCCCGATAACCGGCCGTCGGTGCGAAGGCGACCTGTCCTATCTATGCGAAGACTACGGTTGCGCGCGCAAGGGCGGCCTGTCGCCACACTCCCATGAAAATTCTTGAGCTGGGTTTCGATCGCGCGAACCGCTGAAAGAGGTTCCTGCCCCTATCAAAGCACTCCTCTGAGCCGCTACGATGCCGTCTCCTGCACTTAGGGATGGACATGCGGCGGCGGGAATTTCTCGGCCTGGCAGGCGGCACGATCGTGCTGCCGTTGGCTGCGCGCGCGCAGCAAACCGAGAGTATGCGGCGCATTGGCGTGCTGCTTGGTATGGCCGTCGACGACCCGCAAGGCCGCGCCATGATTGCGACGCTGATCCGGGGATTTCAAGCGTTCGGCTGGGTTGATGGCCGCAACGCAAAGATCACCTACCGTGGCGCCAGCAATCCGGCAGATTTGCAACGGCATGCCAAGGAATTGCTGCTGCTTTCGCCGGACGTCATGGTCGCCACCGGTGGGACGAGCGCGCAGCCGCTGCTTCAAGCGACCAAGACAGTGCCCATTGTATTTGCAAATGTGCCGGACCCCGTTGCCTCCGGATTCGTCGAAAGTCTGTCGCGGCCAGGCGGCAACGCAACCGGTTTTTTGCAGTTCGAATACAATCTGAGTGGCAAGTGGCCAGAACTGCTGAAGCAGATTGCGCCGGATGTGCAAAGGGTCGCGGTGCTCTGGGATCCATCGATCATTGCTGGCGTCGGCCAATTCGCCGTCATTCAGTCCGTGGCACCGGCTTTGGGTGTGGACGTTCGCGCCATCAATGCGAGCGACGAGGCCGAGATTGAGCGCCGCGTCGGGGCGTTCGCCAGCCTCTCGAATGGCGCGATGATTGTGACAGCCAGTGCGTTGGCGCTTGTTCATCGCGATTTTATTGTGAAGCTGGCGGAGCGCCTGAAACTCCCTGCGATCTATTTCCAACGGGTCTTCGTCAACGGCGGTGGTTTGATCTCCTATGGACCCGATTTTTTCGACCAGTATCTTCGCGCCGCCGGATATGTTGATCGCATACTCAAGGGCGAAAGACCCGCCGATCTGCCAGTGCAAGCACCCACCAAATACGAATTGGTCATCAATCAGAAGACCGCCAAGGCACTCGGCCTTACAATCCCGCCAACGCTGCTCGCACGAGCCGACGAGGTGATCGAATGAACGGAACGAAACAGCACATGCGCAAACTTGCACTGGTCATGATCTTGCTCTCCGGGCTCAGCGCCCCGGCGTTCGCGCAGAAGGCCGAGATCGAGGCGGCGAATGCGAAATGGGTCGAATTTTTCAACAAGGGCGATTTCGCTGGCATCGCGTCGCTCTATGCCGATGACGCGGTGGCGTTGCCGCCCGGATTACCCATGGTAAAGGGCAAAGCCGCAATCGGCGCGATGTGGAAAGGATTGGCGGAGCAGGTCAGCGATCCGACGCTCACAACTCTCGAGATCAAGCGGCTCGGACGTTTTGCGGTGCGCGAGATCGGAACATTCAGCTTGAAGACCAAAGGTCCGACGCCAAAAGAGCTCACGGGTAAGTATGTCGTGGTGTGGGAGAAAATCCGTGGCCGCTGGAAGCTGGCAGCTGATATCTGGAACGACGGCAAATAGGCGCCAAACAGGCGCTTCGTGACGCACGACGTCTGCTCACGGCACGGAGCCGACACCTATGCTTGGCAAGCCGGCGCCCAGTCTGCTCGACCCCATCGACAGGATATCCGAGGTTCTGTTCGGCCTGATCATGGTGCTGACCAGCACGAGCACGCTCAGTGTCGCCACCGCAGGCCGCGCCGAAGTCGGAACGATGATCATGGGTGCGCTCGGCTGCAATCTTGCATGGGGCATCATAGACGCTGCTTTGTACCTGATGGGCAGCCTCGAAGAACGCGGGAGAAATCTCTTGATGCTTCGCGCCGTGCGGCAAGCGGGCAGCGCGGAAGAGGCGAGGCGCTTGATGACGGCCGAACTCCCGGAATCGCTGGCGTCAGTCCTATCGCAGGGCGAGGCGGATTCGTTACGACAAAAACTGCTGCTACTCGCCGAACCGCCCGCCCATCCCGGCCTGACAAAGGACGACGCGCTGAGGGCAGCGGCCATCTGTCTCTGGGTGTTTGCCTCCACGTTCCCGGTCGTCGTGCCGTTTCTGTTCATTGGTGAGGTTCAGCCGGCGCTGCGGCTTTCCAACGCCATCGCCATCGCGATGCTGTTCGTGTGCGGCTATGCGTTCGCGCGCTGCACCGGACTTCGTCCGTGGCCAACCGGTCTGCTGATGGTTGCGATCGGCTGCGCGATGGTTGGCGTTGCGGTGATGCTTGGCGGTTGATGCTGCTGCGGTGCCGAATCCGATGAAGTTATGCGGCGCGGATGCTACTGACTGGCGAATTGGGTGTACGCTCTAGCGAAGGGCTTCATCGGGAGTGACGCTTGCAAGCCACCAACCCGCTGCTCCGGGACATCCGGCTCGTTTGGCTGCTCGCGCAAGGTGATGAGTGCAATAGGTAGACCGGGGCGCGCTAAGGTGCTGGTGGCTGCGAGCGCCGGCTGGCTCTGCGCTGAAGCCTTGGTTGCCACCGCCGCTTTCGGCCAGGACGCCGCCCTGGCAACCCAAGCCGCGCCGTCCGGCGGCATCAACCTGGGCGGCCGCGGCTGGGCGGCGGCTGACAGCAAGCGCGCCGGGCCGGATAGCGGCAAGAATCAGCTCGAGTTTGAGTTTCGCGGCGGCTTGGCGTCCGACTACATCTACCGTGGCGTTACGCTGTCCGGTCGTGGGCCCGCGGTCGGCGCGGCCATTGAGGCGACCTATGCACTGCTCTATGCCGGCGTGACGGTCGCCAGCGTCAAGTTGCCGACCCAGCCCGCCGCCGAAATCTCGATGAGCGGCGGCATCCGGCCGAGCCTTGGAGTGATCAATCTCGATCTCGGCGTCACCTACTTCCGCTATCCCGGCGAACATCCTGCCGCCGAGTCCAAAGGCATCGACTACTGGGAGACCGCACTTCGCGCCGAGACAAAGCTCGGTGAGTCGATACGCGTCGCCGGCGGCTTTGCCTATTCGCCGAACGTCTCCAACACTGGCGCCTGGAGCTGGTACGCGGCGGGCGGGCTTGGCTATGACGTGCCGAGCCGCCTGCTGCCGCCGGATATTGGGGTGTCGTTCACCGCCGCGGCCGGATATTCGTGGTTCGGCCATCAATCCCTCGACCTCGGCGGCTTTCCACTGCCCGCGTATCTTAATTGGCAGGCCGGAGTGACGATCACCCGCAAGATGATCAACCTCGATCTGCGCTATCACGACACCAATCTCACAAAAGAGAATTGCTTCGTCTTCACCGGAGATCCCACCGCGCGGCCAGGCGGCCGCTCCGATGCCGTCACCAATCCCCAGGGGCTGACTTCGGGCTGGTGCGGCGCAGTGTTCGTCGCCAAGCTTTGGTTTGCATTGGATTAGTTGCAAATTCCAAATAGGCGCCAAATAGGCGCGTCATGTGCGCACGACGTCTGCTCATGGCGCGGAGCGGACATTTCAAAGTTCACGTTGCGTGGTTTCTGCTCCAAACGCTGCTCTCCAGGCTCACACGACCTGGGCGTTTGCATGTTTGCCCTTCGCGTTAGCGGCTCGTGGTGGGCGCCGATCCGGTGGTCACGGGTGCTGAACTGGTGGTCACAGGCGCGGTAGGGACCGTCGGATTTGGTCTATTGATGGACAAGTAGAGGTACGCGCCGACGGCGGCGAGAACCACAAGTCCGGCCCCAACCCACCGTGTGGTGCTGTCTGGGCGCGGTGGTGTCGTTCCACCGTTGGAATCATTGGCAAAAGTCATTTTGTGTTCTCCTTATGGGGACAAGCAGAGCCCGGACCTATTGGTTCCTCCTTTGACGAGGGAACCGTCGTGAATTGCATGCGCTAAGTCGTTAAGGGGCAAAGCGGGCATCCCCAAAGGAGCCGCCGCGTCCGCAAACGCCGGCCGCTACGTCGCCATGTTGTAGCGTGCCCCTATTGCCGCGCTTGTTGGCGTGTCCGCTTCCGTGCACATGTCGTGCCGGGCTTGCAGGACGCTCGAAAGGCGCGAGTGGGCTTCGTCTTGATGTTCATCGGAGCCGACGAAGCGGTAGGGGTGGTCTCCTGCCTCTGATAGCGCAGCATCACGGTACGACAGGCGGCCGAAATCCGGTTGATGTTTTGAGCCAGGCATGCCGCGACCCGGTCGCGATCCGGAATAGCCTCGCCGCACACGTTGAACGCATCGTCCGTGCAAGCCTGCTGCTCTTCCTGAGTCTGGGCCGGCGCCGCAGCCGGTGCGAGCGCGAGAAACGCAAGTGCGATTGCTATTTGAGCTTTCATTGTGTCCCCATTGTTCCGGCCGCCCTGTCGATGATCCTTTGGATGGTCCGCTAAAAGCACCTTCTATTCAATTGCCTCGCTTGTCCATCTTCGGAGGGACCACATTGACTCGGGCTGAGGATTTCCGCCTCTGACTCACAACGGACATCGGGTGGCCTCTTCCTGCGGACCAGCCCGAACCGATACGATGCGGTCTCCTGAGCCTGAGGGCCGGACATGAGGCGGCGAGAATTTCTCGGTGTTCTGGGTGGCGCGGCGGTTGCGTGGCCGCGTGCGGCGCGCGCGCAACAGGGTGAGCGGATGCGGCGCATTGGCGTACTTATGAGCACGCGCGCCAACGATCCGGAAGGCAAGGCCCGCCTCGCAGCTTTTCAGGAGGGCTTGCAAGTATTGGGCTGGGCCGACGGCCGCAATGTGCGGATCGACATTCGCTGGTCAGAAGGTAGAACCGAAGACATTCGCAAATTCGCGACGGAGCTGGTCGCGTTCGCGCCGGAGGTTATTCTGGCTTCGGGCGGTTCGGTCGTGGGGCCGTTGCTCCAGGTCACCCGCAGCTTGCCGGTTGTGTTCGCGCAGACTCCCGATCCGGTCGGCGCAGGCTTTGTCAAAAGCTTGGCTCGACCGGGGGGCAACGTCACCGGATTTACCCAGGTCGAATACGGGACGGTCGCAAAATGGCTTGAGCTGCTCAAAGAGATAGCGCCACGCGTGACGCGAGCGGCGGTCCTGCGCGACCCCGCCATACCCGAAGGGATCGGCCAGTTTGCCGTAATCCAATACGTGGCATCGTCATTTAAGGTGGACGTGACTCCGATTGACATTCGCGATCCTGGAGAAATCCAGCGCGAAGTTGCCGAGTTCTCTCGCTCCGCCAATGGCGGCCTGATCGTAACGTCGAGCGGCTTGGCGAATACTCATCGTTCAATGATCCTGACGCTTGCGGCCCGGCACAGTCTGCCAGCGGTTTATTCCAACCGCGCGTTCGTGACCGGTGGCGGCCTCGTCTCCTACGGGGCTGATTCCATCGACCCGCACAGGAGCGCGGCCAGTTACGTTGATCGCATTCTCAAGGGCGAGAAGCCGGGCGATCTTCCGGTGCAGGCACCCACCAAGTACCAGCTTTCGATCAATCTTAAGACCGCGAAGACGCTTGGCCTCACGGTGCCATCGGCAATTCTCGCCCGCGCCGACGAGGTGATCGAATAGCGGTCCAACGTTTCGCTATTGGCACCAAGCCGACTTCCATCGCCGGGCGATACGACGATGCCGGCGCGGTCTCCTTCGACGGCTGGTGGCCTTTGCGCTCCAATATCTCGACTAGGGTCTGATCCGTTTCAATTGAATCGGATCAAACTCTAGCTTCTTTGTTTGAGCATGATCTTTTCCGAAAACCGGTTCCCACTTTTCGGGATCATGCTCTAGTCAAACGAGACGATTTCAACCCAGTTCGTGCCCTTGCCGGTCGGGTAGCGTCCAATGGGCTTCAGCGCGCCGGTCTCGGCGTCGATCGCGTACGAGGAGATCGTGTCCGACTTCTCACCGGAGACGACAACGAAGCGGCCGGTCGGGTCGATGTTGAAGCCGCGGGGCTGCTTCTCGGTTGACGTGCTTCCGAGATAGCTGAGCTTTCCGCTCGCGGTATCGACGCGGAAGGCGCCGAGTGTGCTCGACGTGCGCTCGGCGGCATAGAGGAAGCGGCCGTCCGGCGTCAGGTGAAGATCCGAAGCCCAGATGTCGTTGTCGGTGTTGCGCGGGGCCTGTCCGGGCACTCCGACGGCTCCGCGCGGCATCCCGGGGCCGAGCTTGGTGTCGGGCGGTAGCGCGGAGACGGAGTCGAGCTCCTTGAGCGTCCCGGTTGTCGGGTCGAGCGACAGCGTTGTCACCGTAGCGGTGAGCTCGTTGAGCAGATAGACGAAACGGTTATCCTTCGAAACAATGAGGTGGCGCGGCCCGGTGCCTTGCTTGAGCTGCACGACCGGCGGGGTGTTGGCGGTGAGCTTCCCGCTCTTCTCGTCGAACAGGAACTGGAACAGCTGGTCGGTGCCGAGATGCGGCACGAACACGAAGCGGTTCGTGTTGTCGGTGCGGATCGCATGCGCATTGCGCGCCGTCGCGATCACCTGGAGCGGTTCACCGACCCGGCCGTCCGCGCCGATCGGGTTCACGCCAACTTGGTTGGCGCCATAGGATGCGCCAAGCAGAAAGCGGCCGCTGCGATCGATCGTGATGTACGGATAGCTTTCCGCGAGCGGTCCCTTGCCGACGAGGCTCAGCGCGCCCGAGCTCTTGTCGATGCCGTAGCTGTAGGCTTCGAACGGTTTGGAGCGCACGGCGGCGATGAGGAAGCGCTTGTCCGGGCTCACCGCCATCGGCATCACGATCTTTGCGGCCGCGACGCGCGGTCCCGGCTGCAGCGATCCGTCCGCTTGCAGCGTATACATCCCGATTTCGCCGTCCTCGGCGTTGGAGACGTAGACGAACGTCGCTGCAACCACGGGCGCATTCCAGGCAAGCGATAGCAGTGACTGCAAAGATCGGCGCTTTGATGGTCATTCTTCCCTCCGTCGGTCAACACCTTACTCTGACGCGAGATGCGTCTCCGACTATTCAGGTGCCGATTCTAGCTCTACAGCTTGAAGACTGGAACGATGCACTCTCATCGGCCAGAACGGCAACGATAACCTGAACAGCAGCGCTAGCCTTATTATTCCTATGGGTGCGGGATGCTGCCGCCGGACAAAGTGGTCGATTTCGAACAGACGGCATGCGCTAAACGGACCTAGCCTACCTCCAACATCCAGGAGGTAATCATGGCACAGGCTGGTTCGAGTTCTATCACAAGACGAAGCGTGACCGCAGGGCTGGCGCTGGCCGCCGCCCCGGTGGCTGTATTGGCGGGGGCGAATAACGCGTACGCCCAGGCCAAGCAAACCACGCCTGAGAAAAGTCTGTACGAACGGCTGGGTGGCGTCTTCGCCATCGCGGCGGTGGTGGACCACTTCAGCGACGCGGTCGTGAAGAACCCTATTGTCGGCCAGAAGTCCAAGAACCCGCAGCTGCAGGAATGGCACACCAAGAACCTGGGAAGACTGCCCGGCCTCAAGTTCATGCGGACGCTGTGGGTCAGCAACGCTTCGGGTGGGCCCTTCCAGTACACGGCCACCAAGCCCGGCACGACGCCGCTCGGCCTTGAGGCGGCGCATCGGGACCTCCGGATCTCCCCCGCAGAATTCGATGAGGTCGCAGCAGAACTCGGACGGACCCTGGACTTCGTCAAGGTCCCGCAGCGCGAGAAGGCCGAAGTCCTGGCTGCCTTCGCCGCCCACAAGGACGAGGTCACCGCCGGCTACGTCAAGGTCGCCAAACGCGGCTGAAGCATCCTGGGTTTCCCGGTCTGGACGATCCTGCCCGGCTTCGGCCGGGCCGGGATTGTTGGAGAGTAGCCGTCATCGGGCCGCCTCAACTGGCGGCCTGGCACCGGCCGGCTTTGAATAGAGCGGTGGGCGGTTTTGGGCCGATTTTGAATTTAAGTTTAGATGGGGCCTTTTTTGATTGTGAGCCCAACGATACAGATCATTGTCTCGTCGGGGTCTAACCTTTCCCATATGGATGCCCGCAAGCGTGAAAATCTCACCATTGTTGAATTGCCCAAAGGTCGCCGCGCTGTAAGCGCGCCGCCGATCCTCGTCGCAAGCACGCACACCGTGGACTACTGCTGCGGAAACTGCGGAGCGGTGCTTCTGCATGCCGATGTCGGACAGGTCCACGGTCTCCTGATCCACTGCACCTGGTGCGGAAACTACAATTCGACGGAGGGCTAGGCGGACCTAACGCGAACGGGGTGCGCTCTAATGGTATGAATGCTTCATCAAATTGGCCTCGCAATCGGCTTTTGCTGGCCCTGCCATCCCGCAATCTCAAGCGACTCATGCCGGAGCTTGAACAGATTCGCTGCCAACGGGGGCAGGTCCTCCTGGACGCTGATAGTTCGCTCGACCACCTGTTCTTCCCGGATAGCGGCGTCATTTCTGTGGTGGCGGTTTATGCGAACGGCAGCATCATTGAGATGGCAACGATCGGTCGAGAGGGTTGCAGCGGTGTGCAAGCCATCTTCGGTGCCAAGAGTTCCTCCGTCCGGCTTCTCGTCCAAATACCGGGGAGCGCAGCCAGGATTTCGCGTGCAGCGTTCACCCGGGCCATGGGGTCGATGCCGTCCTTTCGAGGTCTCATGAACGCTTACGCCCAGGCCTTTCTCGAACAGGTCATGGTGTCGGTGGCGTGCAACGGCGCGCATAGTCTCAAGCAGCGGCTGGCGCGTTGGCTGCTCATGATGCGTGACCGCGGTGACGAGGACGCATTGCCGATCACCCAGAACCTTCTCGCCGAAATGCTGGGTGTTCAGAGGCCATCCATCACCAATGCCATCCGCGAGTTGGAACGCGCAGGATTGATTGAGCCCGGCCGCCGGCAGGTTACGATATCGGACCGGCAGGGCCTCACGAAGGCATCGTGTGAATGTTATCGGTTGGTCCGAGAGCGCGTCGCTTTTCACCTTCCCAAAACATACGTGTGACAAAGTCGCCACCTCTGCGAAACGGTAATGTACATTACCGACAGGGGCCATTAATTTGCTCATAATCGGACATTATCGGGAGGCTGACGTGGCCTCTATCCCTCGCGAAAATGGGGGTCTGCTATGAAGCGCAAAGCACAGCTACCGTTCGATCCCAAGGCGTTTCTCGCCAAGGCAAATGGCGGCAGGACCATCTCGCAATATCGAAAGAATCAAATCGTCTTCTCACAAGGCGATCTGGCCGATTCGGTCTTTTACATCCATGACGGCAAGGTCAAGGTCACCGTCATTTCCGAGCAAGGCAAGGAGGCCGTCGTCGCGGTCCTCGGGTCGGATGAATTCTGCGGCGAAGGTTGCCTGACTGGCCAGCCGCGCCGCGTGGCGACCGCCACCGCAATGACGGAATGCAAGCTCATGCGGCTGGAGAAGGCGACTATGATCCAGGTCCTTCATGACGAGCCAGCGTTTTCCGAGATGTTCGTCTCGCATCTTTTAGCGCGGACCCTCCGCGTTGAAGCGGACCTGGTCGATCAATTGTTCAATTCGAGCGAGAAGCGTTTGGCACGGGCGCTTCTGTTGCTGGCCAATTTTGGCAAGGAAGGCAAACCCGAGACAATCATTGCGAAGGTCAGTCAAGAGACCCTCGCGGAGATGATCGGCACGACGCGGTCCCGTGTCAGCCAATTCATGAACAAGTTTAGGAAATTGGGCTTCATCAAGTACAACGGCACCATGGAAGTCCACAGCTCGTTGTTGAGCGTCGTGCTGCACGATCAACCGCACATCAGAGGGTAGCGGTCGGCTTTGATTGCGTTGGTTTTCCACAAGCTGAATTTGCTGTGACCTAGTTCGAAAGTGGTCAATTCAGACCAGACCTCGAGGGAGCAAACTGTCAGGCTTGTTCCCATCACTGACGGCGGCCTTGTGCCAGGCGTCGGTGACTGAGAGACCGATTGCGCTCCCCGCCTGTAACAGGAGGGAAATGCCATGATGCAGTCTCAACACATTGCCCTAGGGCCGGAAATAACCGAGCGGCCGACGTGTCTTTTGTGCGCCACAAGGATGTGGCTCACGCGCATCGCACCGGACCACCCGGACCACCAAAAGCGCACGTTCGAATGTCCGGTGTGCGATTACTCGGAAAGCGTAGTGGTAAAGTACAGATAGGCTGCCAGTTGGCGGCCTCTTTTGTTTTGGAGCGCAGCCAAGACGCGATGTCTGCTCCTGATGCTGTGGACGGCTCCTCCACCGGCACGTGAGTGCCACGGATGTGGGCGCTGTTAAGGCTCCCACGATTCAGAGGAGCTCCCCATGCAATCAGTCACGACAATCGGTCTGGACATCGCCAAGTCGGTCTTCCAAGTCCACGGCGTTGATGCTGTCGGCCAGGTGATCATCCGCCGCCAGTTGAAGCGTCGTTACATGCTGGCATTCTTTCAGAAGCTGCCACCGTGCTTGGTCGGCATTGAAGCTTGCGCGTCGTCGCATCATTGGTCACGTGAGCTTCAGGCTCTTGGCCACAGCGTGCGGCTGATGCCGCCGGCCTATGTGAAGCCCTACGTCAAACGGCAGAAGAACGATGCCACTGATGCAGAGGCGATCTGCGAGGCAGTCACCAGGGCCAACATGCGGTTCGTGCCAACCAAGACGCCCGAGCAGCAGAGCGGTCTGGTGCTCCACCGCACGCGCCATCTGTTCATCCGCCAGCAGACTTCGGTGATCAATGCGATCCGGGCTCATCTTGCCGAGTTCGGGATCGTTGCACCGGTCGGGCGCCGCGGTGTCGAGGAACTGCTCAATGTCGTTGCCAATCCTGACGATAAGCGCGTTCCGGAGATCGTTCGTGCGTGCCTCTCGGCGCTCGGAGCTCAACTGCGCCGGATCAAGGAGCAGGTTCTGGAGTTCGATCGGATGATCACGGCGTGGCACCGATCCAGTGAGACGAGCAAGCGGCTGGATGATTGTCCTGGCGTCGGCCCAGCGCTGGCCACTGCTGTGGTCGCTACCGTTGCGGACCCAAAGGCTTTCCGATCAGGCCGCAACTTCTCGGCCTGGATTGGGCTCGTACCGAAACAGCACTCGAGCGGGGGCAAGAACAGGCTCGGCAGTATCAGCAAACAAGGAGACCGCTATCTGCGCGGCCTGTTTGTGGCCGGCGCACTCGCGGTCATCCGTTACGCCAAGATCCACGGCACCAAGCATCGGCCCTGGCTAACCGCGTTGCTGGCGCGGCGGCCGACCAAGGTCGCCGCCATCGCGCTCGCCAACAAGATCGCCCGCATGGTCTGGGCCATGATGGCCAGGGGCGAGCGCTACAAGGAACCCGCCGCGCTGGCGGCTTAAACGAGATCGCGTCGGAAAACCGGCGTGATGTGAAGGTTGGGAGGGCCAACAGCACGTAATGCAGAGCCGGTCGATCCGGCGATCAGGACAACCCACTCGTGCCACCGCATCGTTTGAATGCGTGCTTTTGACCGGGACCTGATCCGCGGAGGGCATTATGGCCAGCGGTCATGTGAACCGCACCTAAAGGCCGAACACATGGCTGCACCGACCAATGCTGCTTGCGTGAAGAAAGCTCTTGCCAACCCGGAGCCGTCCACACATGGCACGAAGCGGACGTAAAGGGATGTCCGCTCTCATGTCGGCTTCCGAATTAAAACTTCGCATGGCCTCACCAACGGTGATCGTTCAGATGTTGATCTGACGAGAGTGGTCAATATTGCTCATGGAACGTATGCGTTTTGAGAACGTTCTCCTGGCATCTAGCAAAAAAGTCAAAATGGATTTGTCCACCTTGGCAAAGGGCAATGGTGCCTAGGCAAGTCCTGTGCGGGCTCGCGATAGCTGACGGCAAGTAATACCAACATTGGGAGCGGCGCATGCGCATGGAAGACGGCCATATCGTTGAGACGGCAGTTGAGGCGAGAGCAGGCTTCTTGGACCGGCCCGTGTTGGCCGTCTTGGCCGTGAGCACAGCCGTGGTAGTCGTCGCGTTTGCGATGACCTATTTGGGCGTTGTGAAGCTCTAGTTGCTCTATCCGCTCCATTTGGTTCAGCGGCCGCATGAACAATCTCAAAAACCGCATCGCTAAAGTCGAGGCGGAAATCACCTTTGCGAAAACGCTTAAGGACAAACAGAAGCGCAGAGTGAAAATCGTGCGCTCCTACAAGGGCGACACGAGTAACGGCGAAGCTCTGATCAAGAACACGAAACTCGGAATACAGGCTTCAGAAGCCCATCGAGAAACGCTCGTTGCGGAGCTGCGTGCGCAAGAAGACGCCAAAAAGTAATGCGAAGCTGTGGCGATGTGGGTGACAACGGCAGGTGTTCGCTATTCAGAAAGCGAGTTCCGGCTAGCTGGTCTAGCCGGACTTCTCTCTACACCCGCTATTCGAGGGAGATAGGGCGTACACTAGCACCCGGATTTGAGCAGTCATCCGACGGCTCTCGTGCGTCGAAAGCGCACACATGGCTGTGTCAACCGAATAACAAGGAACAGGATGCCGTCTCGACCGTTGTCGGGCGCCGCACCCGCGTGCGCTCCGCAACAGCGAGGATGCAATGGCGCCATCAAATCATTTCCTAAATTGAGAATCGCGCTGCTTTTTGGGGCCGCACTGATGCCGACGCTTTCGTTTGCGCAGTCGGCGCAAGTTTCGCCGTTGCCCAAGGCGCCGCCCGAAATAATGTTGAAGGAAGCGCGCGATCCGAAAGCCTGCGCGCAGCAGGGCCTCACCGTGGGACAAGACAATAAGCTGCAAAGCGCCGAGACCACCGGTAAGTCATTGAGCGAGCAACTGGCGCGTTCCGACGGCGTCCTTTGCCCGCCGCCGGGCATCGATTCGGACATCAGAGCGTCCACGCCGGAGGGCGGCCGCATGCCGGTTATCTCGCCGCCCGGTAGCCCAGGCGGCGATCCCAACATACGTCCGAAGTGAGTGTCTTGGCCGAATCAAGACTCTGAAGCGATTTGATTGGTTGTCAAAAAATCTCGCCGAGGCTTTGGCGGATGGAGGATCCAAATGACTACGGTGCGACAGCTGCTTGATCAGAAGGGTATGAATATTTGGTCTATTCACCCGGATGTCACTGTCTTCGATGCCGTCGCGGAAATGGCTGAAAAAGATATTGGATCGTTAATCGTGATGGATGGCGAGGAGCTCGTTGGTATCATCACCGAAAGACACTACGCGCGGAATGTCGTCCTCAAGGGCAAAACATCTCCCGCAACGCCCGTGCGGGATATCATGGAGAGACACGTCATCATTGCGCGACCGGAACAATCCGTCGAACAATGTATGGCTCTCATCAGTGAGAAGCGCGTGCGCCATCTGCCTGTGCTTGAGGGAGAAAAGCTAATTGGCATGGTCTCAATCGGTGACCTTGTGAAAAGCATGGTCAGTGATCAGAAGTTCATGATTGATCAGCTCGAACACTATATCCACGGTTAGTAGGCTAGTGTCGGCGATTTGGAAGTTCGCCCGAGTTCTCAGCGCGCTCCTGAGCGAACTTCCGAATCAAAGCGACACTAGCAACATTATCGATTTTGAGTGTCTCTTTGAACCCGAAGTTCGCAAAAAGCTCGCCGCGCAATCGTGCGAACTTCGGGTTCGGGACACTAGATCGACAACGAGGTCGTCGCGACGAAGCGCGCAACCTGACAGCGCACTATGCAGCTACGCTCGCAAGCAGTGGCGAGCCGCGGACTTGGCCGCGCGTTACAACAAGCGAGGGGTAGGCACCAAGGTGTCGGGAGACTTCACCATCGTCTACGTGTCTGCGCTGGCGAATGCACCAAGACAATTTAGGCTTCCAGATCGCCCATCCGCCGCCTCCCAAGACCTCCGGTCAAACAAACCTGGAACATCCACCGGGCCAGGGACTTCACTTGCTGCCATGCCAGAATCTCCACCTGCGCGAACTGCGGTCGACCGATGATTGAGACGCCGCGAAGCATGCGACAGGAAGGTGAGTGGGACGTAAGCGTATTCGAATGCCAAGCTTGTGGCCTTGACTTCTTCACTGAAGATCATGTTCCGCTCACCGGGTTGCCCGTGCCCGGCAGTATCCGTGCGCGATTTTTTGCCGCGATGAAACGCATCGTTCACGACACCATTACGCCGACCCAACACTGAGTGTTCAAGGAATAGTGCGCAGGCTGCCTGAGTTGACGGCCTCGTTCCGGCGGGAGCCCGCAACGGTGTGGCTGCGGCTGCGGAGACGTGAGCACTTTTGCTCAGTTTCATCAGTGCTACAACTGTAACCTGCTGGCTTGCATCACTGGGGAGGACGCTAATGGCCAAGGCTAAAAAAACCAAGATTGTGCGCAAAAGGAAGAGCAAGACCAAGATGAAAAGGCCAATTGTGCGCCGGGCGGCCCCGGAAGCGGAAGCGAAAGCCCGTGCGGGGCATAACCGGCAAGATCGGAAGTGCGGTCAATGTGGTTGTGAAAACGGCCAAAGAAACCATCGACATGCGGCGGAAGATGCACGCTGATCAGCCGGAAGAAGTAATCGTCAAATCGACGAACCTGCTGCGCGGGGTGGCGCGATCGCGCCCCGAAACTGGCCGGGTTGGGTTGAAAATAAATCAACGTTGAAAGAGTTTGTCACGTGAAGCCCTGAGCAGCGTCGGCGGCTGCGCCTCGCCCCGACACACGGACTCGCACACCATCGCGGCGCGCAGGCCCATGATCGGGCAGTCCTTCGGCCTGCGCTCGCTTCGCAAATCATGGGATTTCTGAGGGGTGCCACGCCTGAATCTAACTTCTTGCGTGAGCGGCAACCTTTCTCCTCTCACACCGTTGTATCCGCAGTCGCCAGGGACGGACCAAGCGTAGGCGCAGTCTTGTCCGCGGAGATGGAGGCCCCGGTTGCAGCTGACCCCCTCCACAGTGGTGCTTGGCTTACTAGGGCTCTGCGTTGCCGTGGCGGTGGTGCTGTGGATCGTCGCGCTACGCTGATGATGCCTCCCTGAACCCTGGGGCGAAGTCGCCGGCCTCACGTGAGATGGTGATCCTGCGCGGGCCTTCGCTTGAGCGCGCGTACGCCAATCGAGGTATGTAACGATCTACGCTGCTTGGATCGCGTCAAACCGTACACGAATTGGAAGCCATCCCTTTTCGCGGACCTTGATCGAGACGTCCGCACGCGCCCCACGATCAAATAAACAACGACGTGGTCTGTTTGGAACAGTCTGTGTTTGTTCGATAGGCCTAGCCTCGTTCATCACCGAAACAGCTTCGGGCCTCGGTGACTAAGAGACGCTAATGCGCTCCCGCCTGAGTTATGGGAGGTCACGATGCATCGCTTTATCCAAGACGTGTCGTTCGACGACGTAGCAATGCGGGCAATGGGCGCGGCTTTCGACCAAGCCTGCGATGTGCTCGGGAGTAGCGGCACAAGCGTGACAGCGCGTGAGATCGTGGCGAGGCGGATCATTGAAGTCGCGAAATAGGTGAACCAGGCCAATCTCGCCTCTATCGGCACGCAGTAGACGGATTTGGCATCGACAAAAAGTTGCCCAACAAGATGGCGGCGTAAGGCCGAAACGCCCCCGGCCTACGCTTTGATCACGTGCCTATTACTGTGTACGGAACCTGACGTTGGGTGTGCCGTTCGTTCAATAGGGGCTCAAGGATGCCGGGCTCTCCTACCGGCGCCGCACCAAGACCGTGCAGTTGAGCTGCGATTAGCTCACCAGGGCCACCGACCAAGAAATAACGATGCCCGGAGCTGCTGCATGAGACCGATTGCGCTCCCCGCCTGTAACAGGAGGGAAATGCCATGATGCAGTCTCAAGACATTGACCCAGGGCCGGAAATAACCGAGCGGCCGACGTGTCTTTTATGCGCCACAAGGATGTGGCTCACGTGCATCGCACCGGACCACCCAGACCACCAAAAGCGCACGTTCGAATGTCCGGTGTGCGATTACTCGGAAAGCGTCGTGGTGAAGTACAGATAGGCCGCCTCTTCGACTTCGACATCGGCGAACATCTCATGTTGCCGAGGCGAAGCGAGTCTCAGCCCCTATCAAACGCCTCTTAATCGTGTCGGCCAGCCCTTGCGATGCCTAGGCCTTTGACGCCGTCGCATATATGACATTGGTTTCGATGGATTTCGTTCCGTTCTGCTCGAGTGTTTTTAGGTTTGCTTCTCTGACGCGAGCTGCGGTGTTCCTGTCCATCTGTTCAACCGTCCAGCGGTATCCTGACCCGCACACAACGGTCCACCAGTCTTCGGGAGAACGAAGGGCCTGTTGTCCGTCCTCTGCAAGAACTTCGGCCTTATCGATCCCGCCCTCGACCAGAAGCTGACGAACAGCGTTCACCGTTGTGATGCGTTCCCAGGGATTTGAGGTGCTGTAAAGACTAGGCTGAAATTGCTTTACAGCTGCCCACCATGCAGCCGATCCCGGCTCGAACATGCGCGGCCCCCAGGTGGTGATGGCAATCTGGCCACCCCGTCGAACCATGCGCCACAACTCGCGTACTTGCTTCACCATGTCGGGTACGAAGAAGATCGCGAACACACAAACCACGGCATCAAATGATTCATCTGGATACCCGAGGCCCGTCATGTCCGCTTGGCGAAACTCGATGTTCGTCAGCTTCTGAGCCTCAGCCTTAGCTTGGGCCAGCGCGAGCAGTCTTTCCGCCAAGTCAACTCCAATTACGCGACCGCGGCTACCAACTGCCTTCGCGGCCGGAATAGCCGACGCCCCGCTCCCACAACCGACGTCGAGAACAAATGATCCTGGCTTCAGTCGGAGCCGTTCGATGGTTGATCGTCCGTACTTGTCCCAAAAGGCCAAGGGAGCATCATCGAAGTGATCTGCTGCAGCGTTGTATGTTGTCGCTGCCTTCAGCTTTCCCGCATCTGCAATTGGTCCCATCGACAGCCCCCAAACTTCTGCAATTGCAAGTCTAATGGATGTCGCAGTTGCTGACAGTCACGTCGGTTGGCACTTTCAAGGTTTTCGAGCGAGAGGGCGCGATGTCCGCTTCTGGCTGCTGGAAGGAATGGCGGACATGGCCGGCTGGATCGATCCGGGCTGATTTATGAGGCCCAGGCACGTTCGAACACAGCCAACTGTTCCAAACAGACCGCTTTTCAAATAGACCACTGGCGTTTTCAAAGCCGGCCATCAGGGCGGAGGGACGACCATGGAAATGCGAATGTTCGGGCGCACCGGCATGCAGCTCTCGCTGCTGGGCTTCGGCTGCGGCGCGGTCGGCGAACTGATGATCCGTGAAGCACAGCCGACATCGGGTGGCGCTGGGGGCGGATTGCAATGACGCAAATGACCCCAAGCGACATCGTAGCGCTCAATCTCACAGACCAATCGTTCTCAGGCTGCTAGTGTTTAGGCTTCGGATAAGCGTGATTCCGCAGGAGGGAATATGCGTCGGCGCGAGTTCATCACGCTGCTCGGCGGCGCGGTGGTCGCGTGTCCGCGACCGCTTGCCGCTCAGCAGCCTAAGCTGACCAAAATTGGTGTCCTCCTGACTGCGAATCCGGAACCGTTCTGGAGCGAGTTCCGCGCCGGACTGCGCGAGCATGGCTACATCGAGGGCCAAAACATTCAGTTCGAGTTCCGGTCGGCCGACGGCCAGCTCAATCTTCTTCGCGCGTTGGCTGACGAGCTTGTTCGTCTCAAGGTCGACATCATCGTCGCATCGCAAACGCCAGCCGTCACTGCGGCAAGGCAGGCAACGACGGAGATTCCGATCGTCATGGCGCCGGCGGGCGATCCGGTGGCAACGGGTCTCATCTCCAGCCTGGCGCGGCCGGGCGGCAACATCACCGGATTATCCAATACCGCCGCAGAGCTCGGAGCAAAAACCCTCGAACTCCTCCGGGATATGCTGCCATCCACGCGGCGTGTGGCCGTCCTGTCCACTGCAACCGATCCATTCTCCAGGCCTTTCGTCGAACAAATCGAGCAAGGCGGCCGCACGCTTGGCATCGCTATCCAAACGATCATGGTTCGCGGCGCGGAGGAATTCGCCGCAGCGTTTGCGGCGATGGAAAAAGAGCGGGCGAATGCCGTCATGGTGCAGGGGAGCCTCCCGCGCAAACCCGTTCTCGATCTGGCGGCAAAACATCGTCTGCCGGCCGTCGGGGGCGGCGCGGGGGGCCGGTTGTTTACCCAGGAAGGAGGCCTGATGTCGTACTCCGCCAACCAAAACGACACGTACCGTCGTGCGGCGGTCTACATCGATCGCATTCTGAAGGGCGCCAAGCCGGCCGACCTGCCGGTGGAGCAGCCGACCAGGTTCGAGCTTGTCATCAACCTCAAGACCGCCAAGGCGCTCGGCCTCACCGTGCCGGCGTCCGTGCTCGCCAGCGCTGACGAGGTGATCGAATAGGCGCGTTCGAACACAGCCAACTGTTCCAAACAGACAGCTTTTCAAATAGACCACTGGCGTTTTCAAAGCCGGCCATCAGGGCGGAGGGACGACCATGGAAATGCGAATGTTCGGGCGCACCGGCATGCAGCTCTCGCTGCTGGGCTTCGGCTGCGGCGCGGTCGGCGGACTGATGATCCGCGGCGATGTGCGCGACCAGGAACGCACCGTCGCCCGGGCGCTCGCCGCCGGCGTGAACTACTTCGACACCGCGGTGCAGTACGGCAACGGTGAATCGGAAAAGAATCTCGGCCTGGTGCTGCAAAAGCTCAAGCCCGCCAACGTGGCGGTCGGCACCAAGGTCCGGCTGCCAGCCGGCGACGTCGGCCGCATTGCCGACGCCATCGCGAAGTCGCTCGAAGCAAGCCTGGCGCGGCTGCGGCTCGAGCGGGTCGACATCTTCCATCTGCACAATGCGATCACCGCGACCGGCGGCGGGCCGGCGCTCAGTGTCCGACAGGTGCTGGACGAGGTGGTGCCGGCGTTCGAGAAGCTGCGTCAGCAGGGCAAGACGCGCTTCCTCGGGCTCACGGCCGTGGGCGACACGGCTTCGCTGCACCAGGTGATCGACTCGGGCGCCTTCGACAGCGCCCAGGTCGCCTACAACATGCTGAACCCGTCCGCGGCCATAGGCCTGCCGGCGAATTATCCCGCGCAGGATTACGGCCGGCTGTTCGATCACACCAAGGCCGCCGGCACCGGCGTCGTCGGCATCCGCGTGCTCGCCGGCGGCGCGCTGTCCGGATCGTCCGAGCGGCATCCGATTGCGAGTCCGCCGCCCGAGCCGATCGGCTCGGCCACGAACTATGACGGCGACGTCATGCGCGCGCGCCGTCTCATGCCGCTGGTCGAGGAGGGCTTTGCCGCAAGCTTGACCGAAGCAGCCACGCGGTTTGCGATCTCGCATCCGGCGATCGGCACCATCCTGGTCGGCCTCGCAACGCCGCAGCAGTTCGAGGACGCGCTCGCCGCGGTCCAGAAGGGCCCGCTGCCGCCGGCTGCGCTCGACCGGTTGTCGGCGCTGCGCCAGCCGTTCGCCGGCGAACCGCGGTGACCGGGGGATGCCGGTGCACGACAATCACACTCGCAATCTTTGTGCCTAAAATCCACCGCCAAGAGGGACGGAACCCATCGAGCGGCTCAAACGTTAATCCCGGTGCGTAGCTGCCACTTGTGGCCACGAGAAAGCTATGTCTTTCACCGCAAAAGAAAGAAAGACAATGACCGCCGCGTTTCAACGCGCGTGGCGGACATTGCTCAAACAGCAACGTGTCACATCCAAGAACATTGAGCGCATTCCAAAGCTGCTGATGGCGGCGATCGTGGATGCAGCACACAAGGGAGAGCGCGACGAACTGCGTTTGGCGGAGGCTGCTGTTCACAGAATAGCCGTCCATGAACACAACGAATTGGAGCGGCTCCGTCGCAACTTCTCCAATGATAAGACGGTTCACTAAGGGACAGAGGTGGCACGTCCGCCTCCGAGCCCAAGGGGGCTCGGCGTTGGGTGGGCTGGACCCGGAACCGACCCTCAGTGATGCCCGTTATCGGGCTCAGGGCGAACGATGAACACGAAGCCCATTCTGCTGTGGCCCAAGCACCGGTCGGACATTGCAGTCCACCTGGACCGGGGAGCTGAATACTTTTCAGTTGTCGATACAAACTGCGCTTACGAGCTCCAGAAACTGTACAACATCAAGCGCACGACGCCGATCCTCGACCCGTTTCCTCGCTACGGCGAGCACTATGGCGCCTTCAGGGATCACGTCGTCGCCACCGATTGCGCCGTTCACATTGTCGGGGTCGAAGCCTGCCGGAATGTATTACGGGCGCTGAGCGATCCAGCACTGGCGCGTTCGTCGGTTGAAGAGCTGCTCGCCGCCGTTGATACAGTTGCTGGTGGCAAAGATGCTGCCGGCAGGGCGCTTGGTTTGTCGTCTCACTTGCTACGAAGGATGAAAATTCCCGTCGATTGGTCGTCTTTGAATTGGACCAATACGGTCGTCGCGGCGGTTCTGGTGTTCATGGCGTCTCTAATCGGCAACGCGCTGTTCATCAACAACAGCATGATTGCCGCGGTCGTCACAGCATTTGTGTTCGCGGTAGCTTATGTTTGTTTGCGGATCAACGTCTCATCAACCGCACGCTATGCCGCTGTCGTGGCCCGACAATGGCGGACGTATTTGGTTTGATTCGAGCGTCGACAGGTAGGTCCAAGATGCCGGGGTTGACAGCCAGCCCTTTCTGACCAATACTTTCCTATATGGTGAACTATCATGAACGGCTCGGCCGGACATTCTCGGCGCTGGTCGATCCAACTCGGCGGGCAATTCTCGCCAGGCTCGAACGCGAAGAGAGCGCGTCCGTCAGCGCGCTGGCGCAACCCTTCGTGATCAAGCTGCCGGCGGTGATGAAACACCTCGACGTGCTTGACGATGCCGGTCTCATTACCCGGACGAAAGTCGGACGCACAGTGACAGTACAGCTCCGTCCCGCGCCCATCAGGGAGGCGATGGATTGGCTGCGCCGCTACGAACGGTTCTGGTCGATGAGCCTTGATCGGCTCGCAGCCTATGCCGAAGGCAAAGAAGCCGAAGTGAGGAAGAAAGGACGATGACCAGTCTGACGCTTGTCCGGCGGATCAAAGCGCGGCCCTCGATTGTCTTCGATGCGCTCACCACACCCGAGGGAATCGCCTGCTGGTGGGGCCCCGATGGCGGCCCCGTGCTTGTGGCGGAGACCGATCCCCAGGTTGGTGGCCGCTTCCGGGTACGCTTCCGCATGCTCGATGGCAGCGAGCATGAGAGTAGCGGCGAATATCTCGAGGTCGTGAAGCCCGAACGGCTGAGCATGAGTTGGCGTTGGACGGGCGGCGTCGAAGATCCCGGCGAGTCGCTTGTCGAGATCAGGCTTCGCGCCATTGTCGAGGGGACCGAACTCACGTTCACACATTCGCGCCTGCGCGACGAGGAGACTCGCCGCAGCCACGAGCAAGGCTGGAACGGAGCGCTCAACAAGCTGGAACGCCATTTCTTGCAGGCAACCGAAGCTGCCGGCCAAACGTAACGTCGGTCGTCACACCGGCCGGAGTTGAGCCATCGACCGACTTGAGATTCTAGGCCGCGAAAAAACTGCAAAGGAAGAACTCGCATGATCACGATCTCCGCATTCAAATGGGTTCCAGAGTTTGCGCAGGGCCAGGTCCGTGATCTGCGCGCGCGCTGGGCGCTGGAGGAAGCCGGTCTGCCTTACAAGACGCGTCTTCTCGAACTCGGGGATCAGGACAAGCCGGACTATCGCGCGCTTCAGCCGTTCGGTCAGGTGCCGATCCTTGAGGAGAACGGCCTTGTGCTTTTCGAATCCGGGGCCATCGTGCTGCATGTCGGCGAACGGAGCGAGGCGCTGCTGCCCAAGGACCCCGGCGCTCGCGCACGCGCCGTGCAATGGCTGGTCGCGGCGCTGAATTCCATCGAGCCATTCGTTATGAACGTCGCGCTGATCGATCTGTTTTACGCGAAAGAGGAATGGGCCAAGCTGCGCCGCCCGGGAGCGGTGGAGTTTGTGCAGAAGCGCCTGTCCGCGCTCTCCAAGTCGCTTGGCGACAAACCCTACCTTGACGGTGACCGCTTCACTGCGGGTGATTTGATGATGACGACCGTGCTGCAAATCCTGAAGCACACCGACATCGTCACAAGCGACAAGCGCCTCGCCGCCTATGTCGAACGCTGCACCGCGCGGCCTGCCTTCAAGCGCGCGTTCGATGCGCAGATTGGTGATTTCAGGAAGGCTGCATAGCCCGGGATTGGGCCAGTGAAAACGAAAGGACATGCAATGGCAAAGAACACGATTTGCGTCTGGTACGACAAGGATGCCGAGGCCGCTGCTCGCTTTTATGCCGAGACCTTTCCCGACAGCGCGGTGGGGGCCATCTGGCGTGCGCCCGGCGACTACCCATCCGGCAAGAAGGGCGACGTGCTGGTCGTCGAATTCAAAGTTGCCGGCGTCTCTTGTATCGGCCTTAACGGCGGTCCCGCGTTCAAGCACAGCGAAGCCTTCTCGTTCCAGATCGCCACGGAGGATCAATCCGAGACCGACCGCTATTGGAACGCCATCGTCGGCAATGGCGGCCAGGAGAGCGCGTGCGGCTGGTGCAAAGACAAGTGGGGCGTGTCGTGGCAAATCACGCCGCGTGTGCTGACCGAGGCGATGGCGGCCGGCGGCGATGAAGCAAAGCGCGCGTTTGATGCGATGATGACCATGAAGAAGATCGACGTCGCTGCAATCAAGGCGGCGCGGCGCGGCTGAGTTTCGCGGCGGGGAGATCCATGATGGCCGCTGTTGGCACGGGGCCGACGCCTGGACGGCCTTCACGCTGCCTTCCCGTTGAATTGGTGCTGTTCGCGTACAGGTTATCGACGTTTGGTAATGTACTTGGTTCTGGATCGTTACATGGATTGAAGGCTGTTGCTGTGGTCGCGGTTGCGGTGCCGGGCATGGCTCGTGCTCTCGCACCCGACGCCTGCCCAACAGCGGACCTCGCCTTGTCGTCGCGCATGTTGGGTGGCGATCTCAAGAACTCCTACTCGGCTGGCACCGCAACCGGCTGGCGCAGCTCCGCCAGCGACTGCCGGACCACGATGGCAGCGCCCTGCAATGCCAGCGCGGCCATGATCGCCGCAACGATAATGTCCGGCCATCCGGTGCCCGTGCCGAACACCCCGAGGGCGGCAAGCAGCACGGCGAGATTGCCCAGCACATCGTTGCGCGTGCAAATCCAAGCCGAACGCATGTTGGCGTCGCCACCGCGATAGGCCCACAGCAGACCAAAGGATGCGGCATTGGCGGCGAGAGCCGCGAAGCCGACCGCCCCCATGGTGAAAGCACTGGGAAGCGTGCCGTGCACGGCGTGCCAAACCACGGTTCCGATAACCCAGAGCCCAAACAGCCCCATCGTCGCGCCCTTGGCCAAGGCTGCGGTGGCCCGATAGCGCAGCGCCATGCCAACCACGATGAGGCTGATCGCGTAGTTTCCGGCGTCACCGAGGAAGTCGAGAGCGTCGGCTTGCAGCGACGCCGAACCGGCAGCCAATCCGGCACCGATCTCGACCAGGAACATCACGGCGTTGATCGCCAGCACGGCCCAGAGCACGCGACGATAGGCGGCGGCGTTGCCCCGGTGGGGATCCAGGTTCAAAGGCGGCGGGGTGCAGCAGCAATCGGCCATGCCGCTCAAATAAACATTCGATGGCGCGTTATACAATCACTTGCGGTGGATTTTTGCAGATGCATTAAAGTTACCTCAGCGCGGTCACTTGAGATGTTGACGATATGGCCACCGGGCTTCCAGGGTTCTTTGAAGGCACGGAAATGCCGAATGCCGGCTGGTGGGAGGCGTTGTGGCCCGATCCCGCCGGTGTGTTGGCCGCTGTTGGCGTGAAGCCAAACATGGTTGTGATAGATTTATGTTCGGGCGACGGCTGGTTCACGCTGCAAATCGCAAAGCTCGCGCGGCATGTTGTTGCCATCGATATCGACGCAAGTCTGTTGGACGTGGCGCGGCATCGTCTCAAAGAAAGCGGTGTCATGAACTGCGATTTTGTGGCGGGGAATGCCTACGAACTCACTCGGCTTTGGCCGCGTCCGGTTGATTTTGTATTTCTGGCGAACGCCTTCCATGGTGTCCCGGATCGAGAGCGACTGGCTCGTTCGGTCCACGATGCACTTGCACCATCGGGCCTCTTTGCAGTGGTGAACTGGCATCAGCGGCCGCGCGAGGAGACCACGATCTTGGGAGAGCCGCGCGGTCCAAGGACCGAACTAAGAATGTCGCCCGACCAGACCATCGAGGCCGTTGAAGCGGGCGGCCTCAAACTTGCCCGGCTTGTCGAAGTGCCGCCGTATCATTACGGCGCGGTGTTTGAACGCCCGGCGGCCTGAAACCCATGCCCTTGCCCGACAACAAGAACCCATCGTCGCCGTCTGTGTTCCTTCCCACGGCGCTGCTGCGAGAAGCGCGGCGGCAAAAGCGTCTGGCGACCGTCGATGTGCCGGCGGTCTGCATCTTGGACCCCGATGGCGATATCGTGCGCCGGCTGCGGCATACCGGGCAGGCACAGCCGTTTGAGAACTGGCCCTGCTATCACACCGCGCTCGATACTTTCACGCTGGGCGGTCAAACGGTTGGGATCGTCGGCTGCGCCGTCGGGGCACCGTTCGCCGTGCTGATTGCAGAAGAGTTGTTCGCCAGCGGTTGCCAACTGCTGGTGAGTATCACGTCTGCGGGCCAAATCAGTCCGGCCGGGCAAACTCCGTATTTCGTTATCATCGACCGCGCGCTTCGCGATGAGGGCACGAGTTACCACTACGCGGCACCGTCAGAATACGGACTTGCCGATCCCGGATTGGTCGCGATGGCCGTCGATGCGTTCAAGAGGAAAGGACTACCCGTGGCAGTCGGGTCTAGCTGGACCACGGATGCCCCATTCCGTGAAACCGCTGAGGCCATCGAGGCGGCACGTTCAAAAGGCGTGCTGGCGGTCGAGATGGAAGCTGCCGCACTCTATGTGTTCGCGCAGGCCGCGAATAGGCAAGTTCTTTGCTTTGCTCATGTCACGAATTCCATGGGACAGAACGAGCAAGATTTTGAAAAAGGTGAAGCGGACGGCACCTCCGATGCGATGCAAGTCCTGGAGGTCATAGTGGAGCAAGTCTCAAAGCGATGAACCGTGTTGCCGTCATCTATGCTTTGCTATCCGCTGCGTTATTCGGCGTCTCGACGCCTGCTGCCAAGCTCCTGGTCGAGACGACACATCCGGCAGTGCTCGCAGGGCTGCTCTATTGCGGCGCCGGTGCCGGTATCGCCTTATTGAGGCGCGTGCGGCCTATCCTCATTGTCAGAGGCTCCACGGAAGTTGCGCTAGGCCGAGCGGATTTGCCCTGGCTCGCGGCTGCGATTGCGGCAGGCGGTATCGCCGGTCCTTTATTGCTGATGGCTGGTCTTGCCCGCACCGATGCTGCCGCCGCGTCGCTGCTCCTTACGCTCGAAGGTGCCGCGACCGCGTTGATGGCGTGGTTCATTTTTCATGAGAACTTCGACCGCCGCATTGCGCTCGGCATGGCCTGCATTGTCGCTGGCGCTGTGGTTCTTGCGTGGACTGGCGCGCCGACACTGCAAAGCATTCTTGGTCCGATGGCTATCGCTGGTGCCTGCCTCGCCTGGGGCCTTGATAACAACTTGACCCGAAAAGTGTCGCTCGCTGATCCGCTGCAAATCGTCGAGTTGAAGGGGCTCATCGCAGGCCCGTTCAACCTCGCTCTCGGGCTCGCACTCGGCGCGGCGCTGCCGGGCCTCTCCGAGATCACCATCGCGGGTGTGGTCGGCTTCTTCGGATACGGATTAAGTCTGGCGCTGTTCGTTATGGCCTTACGTCACCTTGGAACGGCCCGCACCGGCGCATACTTCTCCACCGCGCCGTTTCTCGGAAGCGCGGTGGCCGTGGCCGCGCTCGGTGAGCCGATCACCGTGCAACTGGTTATTGCCGGTGTTCTCATGGCGGTCGGCGTCTGGCTGCACCTGAGCGAGCGGCATGAGCATGAGCACGTTCACGAGCCGATGGCGCACGCGCACCCACACGCCCACGACGAGCACCACCAGCACGCGCATAGTCCGTCCGATCCTCCTGGTGAGCCGCACACGCATTTCCACGAGCACGTCACGATGCGTCACTCACATCCGCATGTGCCGGATATGCATCATGTGCATAGGCATCAACGACCCGAAACTGAAACCTCAGGGTAGCCCGATTGCTCTGGCGGTACGGACAGGGAAGGGCGCGTCTGAACTGCTACGGTATTTCTATGCAGGTACGCACCCCCGATTTACCCAAATCGGCAACAAATCTGCCCCAAATTCAGCTGTAGCCCGCATGAGCGAAGCGACATGCGGGACCATCGTTCCCGAATTTCGCGGCCTCATGGGCCGCTCATCCGGGCTACGCGCTATTTGAATTTGGCGACCACGGCCTTGGAAGGGCCGCTATCGGGAGCGGCCTGATGATGGCTACCCTCTGATGTGCGGTTGATCGTGCAGCACGACGCTCAACAACGAACTGTGGACTTCCATGGTGCCATTGTAATCAATGAAGCCCAATTTCCGAAATTTGTTCATGAATTGGCTGACACGAGACCGCGTGGTGCCGATCATCTCCGCGAGCGTCTCTTGGCTGACCTTCGCAATGACCGTCTCGGGCTTTCCTTCCTTGCCAAAATTGGCCAACAACAGAAGAGCCCGTGCCAAGCGCTTCTCGCTCGAATTGAACAATTGATCGACCAAGTCCGCTTCGACGCGGAGGGTCCGGGCTAAAAGATGCGAGACGAACATCTCGGAAAACGCTGGCTCGTCATGGAGGACCTGGATCATCGCCGCCTTCTCCAGCCGCATGATCTTGCATTCCGTCATTGCGGTGGCGGTCGCCACACGACGCGGCTGGCCAGTCAGGCAACCTTCGCCGCAGAATTCATCCGACCCGAGGACCGCGACGACGGCTTCCTTGCCTTGCTCGGAAATGACGGTGACTTTGACCTTGCCGTCATGGATGTAAAAGACCGAATCGGCCAGATCGCCTTGTGAGAAGACGATTTGATTCTTTCGATATTGCGAGATGGTCCTGCCGCCGTTTGCCTTGGCGAGAAACGCCTTGGGATCGAACGGTAGCTTTGCTTTGCGCTTCATAGCAGACCCCCATGTTCGCGAGGGATAGAGGCGACGTCAGCCTCCCGACAGTCCCGATTATAAGCAAGTTAGAGGGCGCCTGTCGGTAATGTACATTACCGTTGCGCAGGGGTGGCGACTTTGTCACACGTATGTTTTGGGAAGGTGAAAAGCGACGCGCTCTCGGACCAACCGATAACATTCACACGATGCCTTCGTGAGGCCCTGCCGGTCCAGTATCGCAACCTGCCGGCGGCCGGGCTCAATCAATCCTGCGCGTTCCAATTCGCGGATGGCATTCGTGATGGATGGCCTCTGAACACCCAGCATTTCGGCGAGAAGAGTCTGGGTGATCTGCAGTGCGTCCTCGTCACCGCGGTCACGCATCATGAGCAGCCAACGCGCCAGCCGCTGCTTGAGACTGTGCGCGCCGTTGCACGCCACCGACACCATGACCTGTTCGAGAAAGGCCTGGGCGTAAGCGTTCATGAGACCTCGAAAGGACGGCATCGCCCCCATGGCCCGGGTGAACGCTGCACGCGACATCTTGGCGGCGCTCCCCGGTATTTGGACGAGAAGCCGGACGGAAGAACTCTTGGCACCGAAGATGGCTTGCACACCGCTGCAACCCTCTCGACCGATCGTTGCCATCTCAATGATGCTGCCGTTCGCATAAACCGCCACCACAGAAATGACCCCGCTATCCGGGAAGAACAGATGGTCGAGCGAACTATCAGCGTCCAGAAGGACCTGCCCGCGTTGGCAGCGAATCTGTTCAAGCTCCGGCATGAGTCGCTTGAGATTGCGGGATGACAGGGCCAGTAAAAGCCGATTGCGAGGCCAATTTGATGAAGCATTCATACCATTACAGCGCACCCCGTTCGCGTTAGGTCCGCCTAAGCGCCGCTAATGTCAACGCTAGTTCGGTGCACTGATCACGTTCACGGCGCTGGCGCTAAGCTGCGCAGGATCGCGCGTGCCCTCTTTCGCAAGTTCGACGATCAACATGGCGAGCCGTTCTCGGTTCGCGCGCGCCCCGAGGGCGACGCAACCAAGTTCCAATGCCTCTGCCATATCTTCGATGGCATCGGGATCGAACACGCCGTATCGGGCAAAGTCTGTGGCGACCACGGAGCCCATAGCACTTCCCATCTCAGGCGGGAGCACAACTGGTCTCTCAGTCACCGACGCCTGGACAGAACCGCTGCCGGTGATGGCGCCAATGTAAGGTAGCGCCCATACGAGTTCTGAGCAAAACAGAACACTTTCAAATTTCGCGGCACCGCAGGCAGTACCGGAACCTCGCAAGCGCCGGTGCGTTTCTTTTCTATGCACGAACGCAAGCAGATTGCGAAAGCCGCTCGGGCCCAGCAAGAACTCGATGCACCTGCAGCGTGGAAAGACTACCGAGACGCTCAGGCGCGTCGGCTCGAAAACTTGGCCCGCCTCAGAGCTGAGCGGATGCGGCAGTTAGCCGAGCAAAATGAAAAGCCGGATGCGTAATGCTACAGGTCCGCTAGGAACCGGAAGCAAACTTCGTAGTTATGCACTGACAATGGTTAGGCTCGTATACACGTGTCCCGAAACCGGTGTGGTCATCGTTGGTGGCCATTTCTCAGAACAGACTTTGATGCATGCCTACCATTTGCCCACAATTATAAAATGCCCGGGTTGCGGGGAAGACCATCACCCTAAGGTGCGGGAATGCCGCATGTACCGCGGGCGAAGTCGCCGTGCGCTTCCGGTCCCGCTCCAGGCGTCCTAGGGTTACGCGGCCGTCCTCAAACACGATCAGCTTAGCCCCGTCGCGCGGTCGAAAACCTCGACGAAGTCTTTGGGCGTTCCCGGATTTCGCGGCCTCATGGGCCGCTCATCCGGGCTACGCGCTGTGTCGTTGGGCTCACAATAAAAAAGATGCAAGTGGTCAATGCAGAACAGATCTGAAAGGAGCTTTGCTAAAGGCTGAATGCATCACTGGCAGGGCCCCTGTGCCAGGCGTCGGTGACTGAGAGCTCGGTAATGCTCCCCCTACAATCGGAAGGGAAGCGCGTCATGCCCCAATCAAGCTGCGCTCCAATTGAGCCAGCTTGAACAAGGCATCGCCCATTGCGACCAGATCGCCGACGACATGACCGCTCCTTCGGAGCGGCGCGGTCAAGCCTTCGCACAACGCGGACTGATGCACACTCGGCAATGGGCAATTCTTGGGCGAACGGCCTATGCGACCCAAGGCATTGCCGACATCACTGAAGCGTTCCGGCTGCACGCGCCGTCGAAGGAGAGGAAGCATCATCTTTTGCTCATCCGGGCGCAGCTTCATGTCGCCGCCGGGCAAACCCGGCGCGCCGCAGCGGAATACACCCGCGATCCTGAGTGAAGACCCAAGAAATGCTGCGGCGAGGCGTGGCCAGGATCGGCTTGGCCCAGCCGAAGGGCTTTGAACGCGGACAACGGCGTGTAGCCGCTGCGCTGGGCGGAGCCAGGGCCTATTTGGGCTTCACTGAGCCGACCGCGTCCGGTTCCGGCGGATAGCCCAGCACCTGTCGCACTTCGGCGCGGGCCGGTTCGAAGTCGCGCATGAACGCAGGCACCTGCATCAGCGAATGCGCGATCACGGTGGCGGCGATTTCTCCGGCGCGGATGTCACTCGGGAAGTGTTCGCCGATCATGATCCGGGTCAAATTGTATTCCCGGCTGCTTTCATGCAGGTCGAGGCGCTTCTCGGGGATCATCTTTGAAAGCAAGATCGCAGTCATTTGGGTCATTATGGTTCCGCCGCTGGGATAGCCTGTGGGCAGCCGTGGCGTGCCTGCCAAGGCTTGAATCCGATTGTCGACCAGGAACGGGCGCATACGCTGGATCTTGTTCTTGGCGGCAATCAGGGTGGCGCGCTGGTCGACATGCGCCTTCTCAAAGAACGCGTCCATGACCGGCAGATTTTCCTTCTTGAACTTTGGACCAAGCACCTCGGCGTAGTGGTAGATGGTCAGCGTCTTTTGGGCGAGCGCGCGCCGCATCTGGATGTCGGTGCGGTTTTCCTGAGCCTCCATGACCCCGGCAAGGTCGTCCTTGAGCGCTTGCGAGTCAGGGGCGGGCGGCGGCGGGAGCAGCTCGGGAAGGTTGATAATCTCGGTGAGGTAATTCAATTTCTGCGCCGATGCCGGAGTTGCGCCAAACACGGCGAGCAACAGGGCAAGTATCGCGTACCTGATGAACATGCATGTGCTCCCTTACAGCCTCATTGCGATCCCAAGGAACTGGCCTCGAAGGGAAATTAAACAGATTGGTAACAATCGTTAAATCGCGTTTACCTTTTTGGGTTAATGAACCTTCGCAAGGTATGGTTAACGCGCTGCCGCCTGTAGTGAACCAAAGAGGAGGACTGAAATGCGGAGCCCACTGATTGTCGCTGGACTGCTGATGATGACCGTCGCGGCACTCGCTCAAGCACCGTATGCAGGAATGCAATCGCGGCCGATCAAGTCGCTATCAGACAATCAGATCGCGGACCTCAAGAATGGACGCGGCATGGGCTTGGCGCTCGCGGCCGAGTTGAACGGCTATCCCGGCCCCTCGCATGTGCTGGAGCTTGCGGACACGCTTGCTCTGTCGGCCGATCAGCGGGCAAAGGTGCAGCGCCTGTTTGATTCGATGAAGGCCGAAGCGTTGCCGGTTGGAGCCAAGCTGATCGAACAGGAAACGGAACTGGATCGCCTATTCGCAAGTCGCTCAATTACGCCAGAGACCCTGAAGGCGGCTACAGCAGCCATTGCAGCCACGCAAGGCGAGTTGCGCGAAACGCATCTCAAATATCATCTCTTCACCGTGCCGTTGCTCACCCAGGATCAAATCCGCCGCTACGGCGAATTGCGCGGCTACGGTCAGGGGCACGGCATGCCTAGGATGCATCACCGCAACTGAAAATGCTGACGCTACTGTTCGAGAATCTTGGCGTGAAGTCACTCCGGGGCTGTTATTCACGTTGAGCCGTGAGAGTCCCAGTTGTAAGTTAAAGCACGCACTCGACATTGCTTGCGGCCCGATCAAAGTTGCGGAGCCCGACCATGAAAAAACTGATTTTGGAAACCACCGCGCCGTTCCAGGGATTGCCGGAGCTGGTCGCCTACGACGAAGGCCTGTTCGAGAAGGAAGGGCTGATCGTCGAGTGGGCCGACCGCGAGCAGGGCGTCGAGAAGAAGGTCGCGGTCGATGTCACCGCGCCCAGCGGCGTCGACCCGTTCACCAGCCACGGCAAGCTGTTCGAGCAGGGCAAGGCCGACATGTACAACGCCTGCGAATGGGGCAACTACTGCCGCGTCCAGGACACGCGCACGGGCAGCCGCCAGCTCGGCCGGCGCGCGATCGTGACCTATTCGGCCATGGTGGTGGCGCCGGATTCGCCGGTCTACACGCCGCAACAGCTCGCCAACCGCACCATCGGCGTGCCGTTCTATTTCGGCACGCACTACATCGCGCTGCACATGCTGGAGGGGTTCATCCCGCGCGATCAGATCAAGCTCTGCTCCGCGCCCAACGGCTCGCGCTACCGCCTCAAGGCGCTGCTGGATGGCGAGGTCGACGCTGTGACGCTGACCGAGCCGCACATCACGCTGGCCGAGAAGAAGGGCTGCCGGATCGATCTGCTCGGCGTTCTTCCACGGCACCGAGGTTGCGAGCGACCGCGTCGACGCCGAGACCTATGCGGCGTTCAACCGGGCGGTGCGCGAGGCGGTGCGCCGCATCAACGCCGACAAGCGCGCCTATCTGCACTATTTCATCGACTATCACGGCAAGACCGATCCTGAGATCGCGGCGCTGAAGGTCGAGGACCTGCGCGAAAGCCGCCTGGTGGTCTGCGATCCGGCGCCGATCCCGCTCGACGAAATGCAGCGCACCTACGACTGGCTGAAGAGCTGGGGGATGCTGGACGCAGACGCTTCACCGCTCGATCTGGTCAACGCCGCAGGTCCAGGCCTACGCGCACCAGGCCGCGGAGTAGGGTGGCCCACGAATTCGGAAATTGCGGAGCGTTCGATGCGCAACGGACATGCCGACGAGATTGCAAAGCTGGTCGAGCCGGGCCGGGTGCACCGGCGGGTCTATGCCGATCCGGACGTGTTCGAGCTCGAAATGGAGCGCATCTTCGGGCGCGCCTGGCTGTTCGTCGGCCACGCCAGCCAGGTCCCCAACCCGGGCGACTACATCACGACCGAGCTCGGCCGCCAGCCGATCATCATGACGCGCCATCACGACGGCCGCGTCCACGTGCTGCTCAATCGCTGCACGCATCGCGGCGCCAAGGTGGTGAACGAGCGCCAGGGCAATGCGGCGCGGCTGGTGTGCTGCTATCACGGCTGGAGCTACGACACCGACGGCAAGCTCCTGGGCGTGCCGGTGCCGGAGGGCTGCGGCGAGGGCTTCGACCGCGCGGCCTTCGGCCTCGCGCGCGCGCCGCGCGTCGGCGAGTACCGCGGCTTCGTGTTCGCGAGCCTCGCCGCGCAGCGGGCCGAGCTTCGAGGACCATATCGGCCCGATGAAGGGCAACATCGACGACCTGGTCGATCGCGCGCCCGACGGCGAGCTCGCGCTCGACGCCGGCATGCACCGCTACGTCTATCAGCGGCAACTGGAAGCTCCAGGTCGAGAACGTCCTCGACTCCTATCACGTGCCGTTCGGCCACGCCTCGACGGTCAACAAGGCACGGCGTGCAGTTCGCCCGCCGCGAAGGCGACCGCAAGGGCGCCGCGGTCGATCGAGACCGGCAAGCAGCAGACCGCGAGCACCTGGAAGGACCGCAAGAGCTTCACCGTCGGCAACGGCCATGGCTGGACCAGCAACACCGCGCTCGACGACGGCAAGCGCTCGAGCCCGGCGTTCGACGAGTACAGGCGCGCGCTCGCCGCCAAGGTCGGCGCCGAGCGCGCCGCGCGAGATCCTCACGCCGCGGCTGCACAACTCGCTGATCTATCCCAACATGTCGATCATGGGGCTCAACATCCACGTGCGCGTCATCAAGCCGATCGCGGTCGACCGCACCGAGGTGACGATCTATCCGATCCGGCTGCTCGGCGCGCCCGAGTCGATGAACTCCGGCAACATCCGGCTGCTCAACGTCACGCATTCGGCGGCGTCGTTCGTGCAGACCGACGATCTCGAATCGTTCGTGCGCGCGCAGAAAGGGCTGCAAAGCCAGCAGACCGACTGGGTCGACATCTCGCGCGGGCTCGGCGCCGAGGAGCCGGACCGCGAGCTCAACGCCACGCGCGGGCTCGCCACCCATGAGATGGTGGTGCGCGCGCAATACAAGGCCTGGGTCGGCTACATGCGCGAGGCGGCGTGATGGACGCTGCTGCCGGGATCGACCGCGCGCCGTTCGAGCGGTTTCTGATCCACGAGGCGGCGCTGCTCGACGCCCGCCGCTTCCGCGAATGGATGGGGCTGTTCGCCGAGGACGGCACCTACTGGGTGCCGGCGGTGCCGGACCAGAAGAGCCCGTTCGACCAGGCCTCGCTGTTCTACGACGATCGCGAGCTGATGAAGACGCGCGATCGACCGCCTCGAACACCCGCGCATCCATGTGCAGACGCCGCCGTCGCGCACCGCGCATCTCGTCGGCAACACCATCGTCGAGCAGGCCGACGACGCCAAGGGCGAATATCTCGTCGGGTCGACCTTCATCATGGTCGAATACCGCGACGATCAGCAGCGCGTCTTTGCCGGCCGCCAGCACCACCGGCTGCGCCGCGACGGCGCAAGCTTCCTGATCGTGCAGAAGCGGGTCGACCTGATCAATTGCGACAGCGCGTTCGAGGCGATGGCGGTGCCGATCTGACCAGCGCATGATCCCGAAAAGGCCTGCCCCGGATTTGATCCGGGTTGGGAACCGGTTTTCGGAAGAGCATGCCCTCGGGCTTGACCCGAGGGTTCATGCGCAAACGATCTAAGCCGCGGCGCACCGCCAATACAGCGCGTGCGATCCCGATCCGTGCATCCCCGAATCCCATGGCAGGGCGCTGGCGCCGATTCCGAAGAGAAGCAAGAGCGCGCCGTTATTGGCACTTAATCTGCCGCGCCAGGCAGCCTGGAACATTTCCCTGCGATGACCGTTTTGTTTCCGCCAGCAACTTGACGTTGCGGAAGGAAACCAAAATGGCAAACAAACCAATAGATGCCGCCGATAAAGATGCTCCCGATCTCGACCGACGACGCGCCATATTTCGGATCGCTTTGGCGAGTGCAGGTGCAGCGACAGCGATATATATGGCTCCCGTCGTCATACGGATTGACGAGGCGGAGGCCAAAGGGTCGAAGCGCAAAAAAGGGTCCAAGCGCTGGAAGGGGCCATCGAAGCGTCACCGCCGCCGTCGTTCCCCATCACGGCGATGGTAAGCACTGAGCCGGTGCTCCGATCTGGAAGTTCTCATGCTGATCGCGATGGATGGGGTGAAAGCCCCAATATCATTGTGCGATTGTGACGAACTCCTTCCGCCGCTGATAGCGGTTCTTGGAAGCTGGCGCTTTCGCATCCTCGAAACCGCGGATCAGACAGCACGCGAAACCGCGCCGGCGATCTCGGTCGTTCGGGAGTCGAACTCGTACCGGATTGCATCCCCCTGGCTCGACGAGCCAGTGGTGGAGCGAACGGAGATCGGCGCGGTCTTCAGCCTCTCGGCGGAATTGGGCCGCGCATTTGCGGAGGAACGACCCGAGCGGCTCTGCCTTCATAGTGCGGCGGTGGAAGCCGACGGTCATCTCATCCTATTTCCTAACAGCGAAAATGCCGGCAAGAGCACGCTGGCAACGAGCCTTGCAGCGCGGGGTCTGCGCCTGTTTGCAGATGACGTCCTTGCCATATCCGAAACGTCCAACCACGGGATATCCCTGGGCATTGCTCCGCGGTTGCGCCTGCCCCTGCCGACGTCGGCCGGAACTTCATTCCATGCCTTCGTCAAATCGCACCGCGGTCCCAGCGACGAAGAATTTCTCTACCTCGCCCTGCCTGCCGCGCAGCTAGCACAACATGGTCAAACGGCGCCGATCGGCGCTACTGTTCTGCTCGACCGACGGCGCTCCGGTCCGGTGAAGTTCACACCCTTGGCGCGAGGCCGTGCCTTGCGCCAATTGATCATCCAGAACTTTGCTCCAGGCGGGACCTTGGTCGGGACCATCGATCGGCTTTACAGCCTGATTGAAAGGACAGCTTGCTTCGCGTTCGCCTATTCCAATCTCGACGAGGCGGCGGATTTTCTGAGCCATCGATTTTCGGCCGCTCACGCCCCTTGGCGCGAGCAACTCATCGACCAATTCCAGGGAAAGACGGATAGCGAAATCACGGTCGAAGTCGGTTCCCGTACAATCCGGCCTTGCGCGGCGCGGTTCACACAGGCGTCGGGCGTGACATTGCGGGCCGCAGACAACGACATCTTTCTGGTGAAGGTCGACGATGCAGCGGTATTCCATCTCAATGCGGTGGCGGCAAGCTTGTGGCACATATTGGAGCAACCGACCACGATGGCCACGGCAATCGACGCCATGCGGCAAGCCTTTCCAGGCGTTGACGCCCGCAGATTGAAACGCGATGTGCGTAACGTTTTCGGCGCGCTGCGGCACGGAGGCTTGATCCGACCACACGTCGTTGGTGCGCCTTCCCAAGAGCAGCGACCTGTGCCGACGAGGTGAATGAATTGTTGCCTCGTGTCGCCTGTTGGCACATCGCGACATTTCGCGGCGACGCAGCACTTCTGCGGGGCGCATCGTAATTTCGAAACTGAAATTACCCGTCGGGATGGTTGGGCCGACGCTACACCGCCCGCCTCCCCTCCCCCCGCCTAACCCCCCCCCCCCCGCCCCCCCCAGACCCCTGCCTCCCCGCCTCGCCAGCTCCCTTCCATCACTCAAGTTCGTTTCGTTGCCTGACCGCCCCGTTCGCCCTCCCACGCCCCCGCACCCTCCACGCCAGCCACCCCCCCCCCTCCTCCCCGCCCCCCCCCGTCGTCACCCCTCCCCTCCCCCCCCATCCCCCACCTTCTCCCCCACCTACCCCCCGTCCCTCCCCCCCCCATAACCCCCCGCGTCCCCCAGCCACCAGCCCCCTAGCCCTCGCCCGCCCTACCTTCCCTCCCCCCCCCCCAAACCCCCACACAGAACAGCTTGGCCACGCGATGGTTCCGCCGGCCTAAGCCATACGCACCGTGGGGTGAATGGTGGACAACATATTCTCCCATTGGAGGTTTTCGCGTTTTGATGCGAAGTGGACGTCGCCGGGCCCCTTCCGGTATCCCCGTTTGAGCCGCTACGATGCTTGCCGAAGTCTCGGAACGACAATGAAACGGCGGGAGTTCATCACGCTGGTCGGTGGCGCGGCGGCGACATGGCCGCTGCGCGCAAGTGCGCAGCAGCGCACAGCACCGGTGGTTGGTTTCTTGAATGGGCAGTCGGCCGACGGCTTCGGACCCATGCTTGTGCATTTCCGCCAGGGACTGAAGGAGATGGGCTACGTCGAAGGCCAGAACGTCGCAATCGAATCGCGCTGGGCCGACGCGCGACCCGATCGGTTGCCGGCGCTCGCAGCCGAGCTGGTCCAGCGCAAAGTGGCGGTGATCGCCGCGACCGGGGGCAACAATGCGACGCTTGCCGCCAAGGCGGCGACCTCAACGATTCCGATCGTGTTTACGAGCGGCGACGATCCGCGACGATACGGCTTGGTCGAGAGCCTCAATCGGCCCGGTGGCAACGTGACCGGTGTGAGCTGGTTTTCCGGCGAACTCGGACCAAAGCGGTTGGAAGTGTTGCGCGAGCTGGTTCCGAGCGCCAAGACCGTCGCCATGCTGTTCAATCCCAAAAATGCCGAAGCGGCACATCAGCCAGTCGAACTGGAACGGGCCGCACGCGCATTTGCAATGCAGTTTGTGGCCGCCCCAGTCAGTGCGTCCGACGAAGTCGAAGCGGCGTTTGCGATGATGGCGCAACGGCGTGTTGATGCGCTTGTGATGGCCGGCGATCCGTCGCTAACCAGCTGGCGGACGCAAATTGTCGCGCTCGCCGCACGGCACGCAGTTCCGACCATTTATGTCAATCGGGATCAGGCCGGTCCTGAGGGGCTCCTCAGCTATGGCAATAGCCTGGGAGATGCGTATCGCCGGGCCGGCACCATGACCGGCCGGATTCTCAGGGGCATCAAGCCTGCCGAGATGCCAGTGGATCAAGCGACCAAGTTCGAGCTCGTCATCAACCTGAACACCGCGAAGGCGCTGGGGCTGACGGTAGCCGAGAATTCCTCCTGCTCGCCGATGAGCTGATCGAGTAAATGTCTGGTTCTGGCACATCGCGACATTTCGCGGCGACGCTAATCTCGACACTCGCATTACCGTTTTGGCAGTCGCTCGAAGGTCGGCAAGCCGTCAGGGATGTGATGGAAAGCCTGCTTGTCGATGGCGTAGATCGCCATCTGCGGGCCGCCAAACACGCTGGGATCGTCGAGCGTGCCGACTTTCAAAACCACCGGCTTTAGCCCCGGTCGTCGCGTGATGATGTGTGTGCCGCATTCGGCGCAAAACTCCCGCGTCACCGCACCTTCAAGATCGCTGCGGGTAAATTGCTTGGGCGACCCTTTGGTGTAACTGAAACCATCGGCCGGCATCAGAACGAACAGGTTTGGCGAACCGCCCGAGATATATTGGCATTCGCGACAGTGGCATTGCGCCTTCAACGCCGGCTCGCCTTCGGACACGTAGCGCACATGGCCGCAATAGCATCCGCCTTCGAGCCTCATGGTCCCTCATGTCCCGACCGGAAGATTTGGACCTTCGCTCTATCATCGGACGGAACGATGACTGCGGACCATAAAAATCTTGCAATTCTCGGGCTTTTATTTGAACTGCAGCCATGACTCTCCCTACGGCCGACCCAAGAAAATCGCCCCCCACCAAGCGGCGAAATATTTTGCTGCGGCTGCTCAGTACCGGGTTGGTCACAGAGGGGGGCATCAACGATGCGTCCGGCATCGCGACCTCTTCCCAAGCCGGAGCGCAATTCGGCTATCGCCTGCTCTGGACGGTGTTTCTGACCGATTTACCATTCATGATCGCAATTCAGCTTGTCTGCACCGCAAATCAGCAGCATGACCCAACAAGCATCATTGCCGATGTCAGAGACTTCGCCCCGCGCTGGCTGGTGATCGTTCTCGTGATTACATGCTGGTCATGGCCCGCAACACGTTCAACATCGCGGCTGATCTCGCAGCAATGGGCGAAGCGCTGTCGCTCGTGATCGGCGGCCTGGATCACGAGCACGCGCTGATTTTGGCGGCAACCTCGGTGCTGCTGCAAGTGTTGCCGTGCGGTATCGGCGCTATGCACCGGCCCTGAAGTTCCTGACCTTGGTTATCTTTTGTACTGTGGCGACTGCGTTCACCGTCCATATTCCGTGGGGCGAAGCGTTCACCCGCGCGGTTTGGCCGGCCGCCGAGGTCAACCGCAATTATTTGTTGATGATCGTCGCGGTGCTCGGGACGACCATCAGTCCCTACCTCTTCTTCTGGCAAGCATCCCAGGAGGTTGAGGAAATGAAACAAAAACAGTAACAACGTACTGTGAAGGAGTTGCCGGCGTAGCGGCGAGCCTGCCGATTGAACGCATCGCGTTGGATACCGCCCGTCGGTATGGTGTTTTCAAATCTCTCTGCTGCTGTTCTTCGGTTCGGCGAGTTTCGTGCCGCGCCGGCAATTTGCCGGACGCGGGCGGGGGCTGACGCGCGCTGGCCTGGCGAATGCGCCGGCGCCTGGTCCGGCCACACTGCTGCTCGCCCAGGGCGGCCATGGTGAGCAGCTGGCAGGATGCCTGGCGGGCGCGGTGACCGGCAACCACCTTCCTGCCGGCGCCGGAACATGTTCCAGCAGGCCCTGTCCAGGTACAGCGCCCGGGCGAACCGCGCCTGCGGCAGGGCGGGGGAGAGCGCGACCGCCCGTCGGCGGCCGCCCGCCGCCTCGCCGTCCTCGGGCAGGCGAGACCGTTCACGTACAGCGTGGAGCGCGCGCGCAGAGCTCGGCCCACGCCAGGGCAAAGCGGTGTCGAGCGCCGTGGCCAACTCGTAGGCCTCGATCGCGTCCCGCAGCGCGCCGGGATCGGTGATCGTCACCCGGTTCGACAGCCGCTCACCCCGGAGGAACGCGTCGTACGCGGCGAGGTTCGTGGTGGGCCGCTCGCCCAGGTGCTCCCGCGCGTCGGGGCCCACCTCCAGCTCGAGCGCGCTGGCGACGCCCCGGCTCGTGACCTCCTGCACCCGAACACTTCGGCCAGCGGCGCGTGGAACAGTGCTGCCAGCCGGTGGTGCCGCGCGGGCTGGATCAGCTCCGGGCTCACCTGCACCGGCTCGACGCGCCGGATTTCTGCCAGCGAACTTTGCCCACGACGAGGTAGCGCGCGCCCAGCTCGCGGCCGATGTCGCGCATGTCTTCGAGGTGTGACGGTACTGGTCGGACTGGGCAGGCGATGACCTGGAGACCCGGGAGGCCCGAGAGCTTGCCGCGGACCACGTCGGTGACCCCGTCGGCGAAGTAGGCACTCTCGGCGTCGCCCACGTTCTCGAAGGGGAGAACGGCCAGCCGCCGGGCGGCCTCGGCCCCGACCCGCTCCGGTGGTCCGCCCACCACGCCCCCGCGCCCAGCGCGAGCAGGAGCGCGGCGGCCAGCGCGGCCCACCCGGCTCGCGTCCGCGGCCACCCCGTCGGACCGGCCTTCGTCGCGCCCGCCTCCAGCGCGTGGCCGAAGTCGGCCGCGGTCGGGAACCGGTCGCCCGGAGTGGGGGCCAGCGCCTTCCGAATGGCGGCGTCGACGGCGGGCGGCACCGACCGCGCGCGGGCTTGAGCGCCGCCGCTCGGCCATGATGTGCCTGGCGAGCACCGTCTGGGGGGTCGTGCCGGTGAACGGCGGCATCCCCGACAGCATTTCGTACACCACCACGGCCAGGGCGTCCTGGTCCACCCGTCCGTCTAGCACCGGCTCGCCGCTGGCCTGTTCCGGGCTCATGTAGGTGGGCGAGCCCATCACGGTCCCGGACTGGGTGATCGCCTCGTCCGGCCGGAAGGCCTGCGCCCCGGTATCCACCAGCGCGCGCGCGATGCCGAAGTCCGCGATCAGCGCGTGCCCCGCGGCCAGCAGAATGTTCTCCGGCTTGATGTCTCGGTGGATCACCCCGTGCCCGTGAGCGTAGTCCAGCCCGTCGGCCACCTCGCAGGCGATGCGCACCGTCTCGTCCAGCGCGAGCGGCCCGTCCCGCCGGAGCCGCTCCCGCAGCGACTCGCCCTCGACGTAGGGCATGGTGTACCAGAGCTGCCGTCGGGCAGCTCGCCGGAGTCGAGCACGGTGAGGATGTGGGGATGCTGCAGCCGCGCCGCCAGCTTGATCTCGCGCTCGAACCGCTCGGCACCATGCTCCGGGATCAGCTCCGCGTTGAGCACCTTGAGGGCAACGGCCCGCTCGTGCCGGAGATCCCGGGCGAGGAAGACCACGGCCATGCCGCCCCGGCCGAGCTCACGCTCGAGGGTGTAGCGGCCACGAAGGGATTCGTCCAGCATGGTGTGGGTGGCGGGCACGGCGGCTCCCCAATGGGTACCGAAACTTAATCGGGGAGGGAGGTGGTGACGGTGGCCGGCGGGTCACCCTGCCAGGGGTGAGGCTATCGAAGCGGACGATGTTGGTGAGAAACTCTCGCCCGGTGGCGGTCACTGAGATGAGATCGAGGCCATCCTCCCGATGCCGCCCGATGAAGCCGCGCTCATTGGCATCCTCCCACACCGGAAGTCGTGGGCAGGAGGTGCGCCACGCACCTATTACCTCGGTATACGCCCTGGATCGAGGACCGATCCATTCGAGGAGATCCAGTATCAATGCGTCCACGGGGTCCGCCAATGACGGTTGTCCCGACTTCCTGCCTACGCGCATGCCGCGCGGGGAGCCCCGCACGGCACCCCGCGAGCACAGTCACCGGACCGCCTGCGGTTCTGCGTAGAGGTAATCGTCCATGACGGCGAGGTCCAGATTGCCGCCGTCACTCAGGTCCTGGACGCCGGCGCCGAGCGCCCGCTGGCCAGACGTAATGCGAACCTGCGCCACGATCGGCGAGGCGAACACGACGCCGACGAAGGAGAACCCGGCCGCGTCGGTCCGGACCGGTGCGTGGTAGTGGCCGAGGCTCCGGCCCTCGGCGTCGAAGAGCTTGATGGACGCCGCTCCGTGGCGCTCGACGTCGGAAAACACGACCCCGAATCCCCGCGTCGCCGCCCGGGTGTCGGTGCCGGGCACACGGAAGTCGACGGTCAGCGCCGCGCTGCCGATCGGCATGAAGGTCACCGGCAGGCTGAAGGCGTTGAATTCGTCGGCATAGTCCGGATTGATGTCGCTGAAATCCCGGTTGCTGTTCTGCAATCCGATGCCATCGGTGCTGAAAATCGCACCAGCCGCCACCCTGGTGTTGAAGAAGTCGCCCGGAAATGTGCTGACGTTGAGCAGGTCCGCCGGGACGGCGTCCCACTTGATTTCCCTCCGGCCACCGGCGAAGTGGCCCTGGGGTGCCGAGGTTCAACGGATCGCCCAGTGCGGTGCGGAACTCCGCCAGCCTCGCCGCGATATCGCCGGTCGCGGTGAAGACCCGGAACTCTGACCGACCCTCGGCGGCCGAGACCCTATACCCTCGCCGGGGGGCAAGCGCCGAGCTGTCCCCATACCCGGGGCCAGTCGGGTTGGAGCTGCCATCATATCCGCATCCGGTTGCCGCCAACGTCAGCACGAGGATCCCGGCGCCGACGAGGCCGCCATACGTTGCAGCCATGACACCCTCCCTGATGTGATGAGCCCCCGGTGACGAACGCGTTCCGTCTCCGCATCAGACTCATGTTGTCATACGAGGGTACGGTGAATGGCGCGGTCGGGATATCAGGCGGGCAGCAAGGTCGCGGTCAGTTTTTCGCACTCACCGGCGACGGACGTCGTCCTACGTAGGAGCCCCTTCGCCTTCTTGAACGTGCGGCTGGACGGACTTGAGCAGGAGTGCCACGAGCGGCGCCGTCGCCAGCGCCGCGAGCAGCGTCAGCGTCGGGTATCCCCAGACCTCGACGATCACGCCGGAGATCGCGCCCGCCGATGCTCCCGCCAGTCCCATCACCAGGTCCGACACGCCTTGGGCGGACGTGCGGAGGTCGCCCGAGAACGCATCGCTCAGCAGCGTGGACCCGGCCACCATCGTGGCCGACCACCCCAGGCCCAGCAGCATCGTCCGCCCACCAGCCGCGCCGGGTCGTAGCCGGCGGTTCCCGTCACGCCGCACGCGAGCAGCAGCAGCGCGATGCCGATGGCGACCACCGGCCGCCGGCCGATCCGGTCGGTCAACCAGCCGAACACGGGCGCGAAGGCAAACATCCCGGCGATGTGCCCGCTCAGGATCCTCCCACAAGACGCAGCGTGTGCCCCGCGTCGTGCCCCGCGCTCCGCACGTGCACCGGGGCCATGGCCATGACGCCGACCATCACCACGTGTCCGATCGCCATGGCGGTCACGCCGAGCCGTGCCGAGACGTTGGACGCGATGACCGGCAGCGCGGCGCGGGCGCCGGGCGGGCGAGCATCCGTCCCGGACGCTGCCGTCTGTCGGAACGCGCCGCGCGCCACGACAGCGGGGTCCGGGCTCAGGAGCAGCATGAGAAGGAGTGCCGATACCACAAATAAGAGAGCCGACAGCATGAACGGACCGGCGAGCGTCGGGATGCCGTACCGGCGCAGCGCCGCGCCCGCGGGAGCGGCGAGGCTCGGCCCGACGATCGCGCCGATCGTCGTGGCCCACACGATGAGCGAGAGATGCCGCCCGCGGAGTGCCGCGGGCGCGAGGTCCACCGCGGCGTAGCGCGCCTGATACCCCGCGGCCGTGGCGCCGCCGAAGAAGAACAAGCCGGCGAACAGCAGGGCCACCGAGCCTCGCATCGCGGCAGCGACGACGACCAGCGACCCCAGCGCCGCGGCCAGGTAGCCCGCCGCGAGACTCGGCCGTCGTCCGCGCCGCCGCACGATGGACGCGGCGGGCACCGCGAACAGGGCGGCGCCGATCACGTTGGCGCTCTGCGCCACGCCCGACAGGCTGATGCCCGCCATCTCCGCGGCGAGCAGCGCGCCGACCGACCCGCCGACGGTCATGCCGATGCCGCTGACGATCTGCGCGACGAAGAGCAGCGTGAGGGTGCGCCGCTGGACGGCGGCTACGTCCATGAGACGAGCCGATCGGCGCCGCCGCCTGCCCGGACCGCCCTCACCGCTCCCGCCAGCTCCCGCACCCCCGCCCGGATCCCGGCCTCCGAGCAGCGCGCGTACCCCAGCAGCAGCAGGGACGAATCCCCGCCTCGGACATGGTAATAGTCGCTCAGCGCCGTCAGCCCGACCCCGCGCCGCGCCGCCTCCGCCCGGATGACCCGTCCCCGGTCCCCGTCGCGGAGCTGGACCGTGACGTGCAGGCCTGCCCGGATCCCGTGGACCCGCACCTCAGGCAGCTCGCCCGACAGCGCCTCCACCAGCGTGTCCCGCCGGGCCCGATACCGCGCCCGCATCCGCCGGAGGTGCCGGTCCAGCTCCCCTCGCGAGAGGAAATCGGCGAAGGCGTGCTGCTCGATCCGCGATACGCCGAAGTCCGTCTCCCGCTGCTGGCCCTGCACCGCGTCCAGCAGCCGCGGCGGCACCACCAGCCAGCCCAGCCGCATCGCCGGCGCGAGCGTCTTGCTCGCCGTGCCCGCGTACACGATCCGCTCGGGATCCAGTCCCTGCAGCGCCCCCACCGGCGCCCGGTCGTAGCGGTACTCGGCGTCGTAATCGTCCTCGATCGCGATCGCCTCGCGCCGGCGCAGCCAGTCGAGCAGCGCCCCCCGCCGCGCGCCGGAGAGCACCGCGCCCGTGGGATACTGGTGCGCCGGCGTCATCAGCACCGCGTCCACCGCCGCCCGCTCCAGCACGTCCACCCGGATCCCCTCGCCGTCCACCGGCACCGGCACCAGCTCGAGCCCGGCGCTGGCGCCCGAGTGCCGGACCTCGTCGTGGCACGGGTCCTCGATCGCGATCCGCCGTGCCCCGGTGGCCGCCAGCGCTCGGCACACCAGCGACCGCCCCTGGCACCAGCCGCTGGTGACGATCACTCCGCCGGCGTCGGCGACCCGCCGCGCACCCGCCCGAGGTAATCCCGGAGGGCGAGCCGGAGCACCTCGCTCCCGTGGGGATCGGTGTAACCGAAGTCGGCCTCACGCATCCCGGCGAGCGCCTCGCGAACGGAGCGGAGCCAGGCGGAGCGGGGAAGGAGCCGAGGTCGGGCGCGCCGGGCCGGAAGTCGTACCGCGGCTCGGGGACGGGGTTCGGTCGCGTGGTGGCGGGCGGCCGGCACGGGCCCGCGCAACCGGTGACCTGGGGCCGGGCCCCCGGGCGCAGCTGAGGTAGCCCTCCCCGGCGAGCTGGGCGTACGCATCCACCACGATCGGCCGCGACACGCCTAGCTCGCGGGCCAGGTCGCGGGTCGAGGGGAGACGGGCGCCGGGGCGAAGGGCCAGGTCCCGGATGGCCTGGCGCAGCTGGTCCTCGATCTGGCGGCCGAGGGTCCGGGGGCTGTCCCGGTCCACCGAGACGAGGACGTCGAGCGGCCGACTGGTCAGGTTTTCTCCTTTCAACTGGATCTTCTGTCCTGACCAGTCTGGTCCTAATTTGAGCCCATGTCAACCGCGAGGGCGGTGGCACTCCTTCTTATGGGGGCGGCGCCGGTGTTGGCCCGGGTCCCGACGGGCCCGGCCGGCTCGCGTGACGCCGTCGGCCGCTGCCCCGGCTCCAAGGCGAAATCCAGGTGGACGGCCGGAGCGACGACCCCGCCTGGCAGGCCGTGGCCCCGCTCCCCATGTCGGTCTACCTCCCGACCTACGGTGCCGTGCCCACCGAGCGGACCGACGCCCGCATCGGCTACGACGCCGACGCGATCTATCTCATGGTGGACGCGTGGGAGGCGCACGAGGGCGGCGTGCGGGCGAGCTCGATGATCCGCGACGACGACTCGCCGGGCGATTTCCTCAACCTGCTGCTCGACACCTTCGGCGACCGGCAGAACGCGGTCACCTTCAGCACCACCCCCGGCGGCCAGCGGAACGACTGGAGCATCAGCAACGATGCCCGCGAGGACGGCTCGCTCAGCCCGGCGTGGAACGGCGTCTGGGACCTCGCCGTGCGGCGCGAGGCGAACGGCTGGCACGCCGAGTACCGGATCCCGTTCACCACGCTCCGGTTCACGGCGCGGAACGGCCGGGCCGAGCTCGGGCTCAGCATCAATCGCCTCACCGCGCACTCGAACGAGCGGGTCACCTTCCCGGCCATCGAGCCCTCGGCGCCGCTCGCGCTG
>CAVYUU010000018.1:0-56835 GCA_963771745.1 uncultured Alphaproteobacteria bacterium
CGGTGCACAGCGGTCGTGAATGATGATCTCGGACATCGGCCAGCGTTTCATGTTGCAGTAGCGAAACCGGTTGCAGGCCCTACCAAGGTGCTCATCTGAGCCGCTACGATACCGTCTCCTAACTCGGGGGCGCCCATGAGGCGGCGCGAATTTCTCGGTGCGCTAGGAGGTGCAGCAGCCGTATGGCCGCTCGCCGCGCGTGCGCAGCCGGCACGGAAGCCGCCGACCATTGGCTTCCTGGGCGCCGCCACACCTTCCGCCTGGGGCCTTTACACTGCGGCTTTCGTGGCGCGGTTGCGCGAACTCGGTTGGATCGAGGGCCGCACAGTCACCATCGACTATCGCTGGGCGGAAGGTCGCCCCGAGCGCTACGCCGCGCTCGCAGCCGAGTTTGTCCGGCGCAAAGTCGATGTCATTCTGACATCGGGAACTGCCGCTGACGCGGTAAGGCTCACGACGTCGACGATCCCGATCGTGTTCGCGGTTGCTGTCGAGCCGCTCAGCAGTGGTCTCGTCACCAATCTGGCGCGCCCGGGCGGCAATCTCACCGGCCTGTCGAGCCAGACCGGCGATCTCGGTGGCAAACGTCTCGAGCTCCTGCGCGACGTTGTCCCTAACCTTCGCCGGTTGGCGATTATGGGCAATGCCGGTTATTCCGCGGCGGTGCGAGAAATGAACGAGGTCCAGGCGACCGCTCGCGCGCTCGGGCTTGATGTCGTCATGCTTGAAGTCCGACGAGCGGAAGACTTCGCGCCCTCCTTTGCGGCGCTAAAGAATGGGCGGACGCTCTGTATATCTCCTCCGAATCGCTCATCTCCGCCAACCGGGTTCGAATTGTCATTCTCGCGCTGGCTGAGCGAATCCCGACGGTTTACGGCGAAAAATTTCATGTCGAAGCGGGTGGCCTGATGTCATATGGAGCGAACCTGCCAGACCTGTTCCGGCGCTCCGCTGAGTATGTCGACAAGATCCTGCGAGGGGCGAAGCCGGGTGACCTTCCAGTCGAGCAACCAACGAAGTTTGATCTCGTGATCAATCTGATCACCGCCAAGGCGCTTGGCATCACGGTGCCGCCCGCGCTGCTCGCCCGCGCCGATGAGGTGATCGAGTAGCTATAGATTGTCTGTAGACTTGGTGCCGCTCGGCGCAGTCACCGCGCCTGTCGTCATGGACCATTTGAAATGTGGTTCGCTCGGGGTTTGTACTAAAACCTTGCCAAGACGGACGGAACCCATCGAGCGGCTCAAACGTTAATCCCGGTGCGTAGCTGCCACTTGTGGCCACGAGAAAGCTATGTCTTTCACCGCAAAGGAAAGAAAGACAATGACCGCCGCGTTTCAACGCGCGTGGAGGACATTGCTCAAACAGCAACGTGTCACATCCAAGAACATTGAGCGCATTCCAAAGCTGCTGATGGCGGCGATCGTGGATGCAGCACACAAGGGAGAGCGCGACGAACTGCGTTTGGCGGAGGCTGCTGTTCACAGAATAGCCGTCCATGAACACAACGAATTGGAGCGGCTCCGTCGCAACTTCTCCAATGATAAGACGGTTCACTAAGGGACAGAGGTGGCACGTCCGCCTCCGAGCCCAAGGGGGCTCGGCGTTGGGTGGGCTGGACCCGGAACCGACCCTCAGTGATGCCCGTTATCGGGCTCAGGGCGAACGATGAACACGAAGCCCATTCTGCTGTGGCCCAAGCACCGGTCGGACATTGCAGTCCACCTGGACCGGGGAGCTGAATACTTTTCAGTTGTCGATACAAACTGCGCTTACGAGCTCCAGAAACTGTACAACATCAAGCGCACGACGCCGATCCTCGACCCGTTTCCTCGCTACGGCGAGCACTATGGCGCCTTCAGGGATCACGTCGTCGCCACCGATTGCGCCGTTCACATTGTCGGGGTCGAAGCCTGCCGGAATGTATTACGGGCGCTGAGCGATCCAGCACTGGCGCGTTCGTCGGTTGAAGAGCTGCTCGCCGCCGTTGATACAGTTGCTGGTGGCAAAGATGCTGCCGGCAGGGCGCTTGGTTTGTCGTCTCACTTGCTACGAAGGATGAAAATTCCCGTCGATTGGTCGTCTTTGAATTGGACCAATACGGTCGTCGCGGCGGTTCTGGTGTTCATGGCGTCTCTAATCGGCAACGCGCTGTTCATCAACAACAGCATGATTGCCGCGGTCGTCACAGCATTTGTGTTCGCGGTAGCTTATGTTTGTTTGCGGATCAACGTCTCATCAACCGCACGCTAGCCGCTGTCGTGGCCCGACAATGGCGGACGTATTTGGTTTGATTCGAGCGTCGACAGGTAGGTCCAAGCTGCCGGGGTTGACAGCCAGCCCTTTCTGACCAATACTTTCCTATATGGTGAACTATCATGAACGGCTCGGCCGGACATTCTCGGCGCTGGTCGATCCGACTCGGCGGGCAATTCTCGCCAGGCTCGAACGCGAAGAGAGCGCGTCCGTCAGCGCGCTGGCGCAACCCTTCGTGATCAAGCTGCCGGCGGTGATGAAACACCTCGACGTGCTTGACGATGCCGGTCTCATTACCCGGACGAAAGTCGGACGCACAGTGACAGTACAGCTCCGTCCCGCGCCCATCAGGGAGGCGATGGATTGGCTGCGCCGCTACGAACGGTTCTGGTCGATGAGCCTTGATCGGCTCGCAGCCTATGCCGAAGGCAAAGAAGCCGAAGTGAGGAAGAAAGGACGATGACCAGTCTGACGCTTGTCCGGCGGATCAAAGCGCGGCCCTCGATTGTCTTCGATGCGCTCACCACACCCGAGGGAATCGCCTGCTGGTGGGGCCCCGATGGCGGCCCCGTGCTCGTGGCGGAGACCGATCCCCAGGTTGGTGGCCGCTTCCGGGTGCGCTTCCGCATGCTCGATGGAAGCGAGCATGAGAGTAGCGGCGAATATCTCGAGGTCGTGAAGCCCGAACGGCTGAGCATGAGTTGGCGTTGGACGGGCGGCGTCGAAGATCCGGGCGAGTCGCTTGTCGAGATCAGGCTTCGCGCCATTGTCGAGGGGACCGAACTCACGTTCACACATTCGCGCCTGCGCGACGAGGAGACTCGCCGCAGTCACGAGCAAGGCTGGAACGGAGCGCTCAACAAGCTGGAACGCCATTTCTTGCAAGCGACCGAAGCTGCCGGCCAAACGTAACGTCGGTCATCACACCGGCCGGAGTTGAGCCATCGACCGACTTGAGATTCTAGGCCGCGAAAAAACTGCAGGAGGAACTCGCATGATCACGATCTCCGCATTCAAATGGGTTCCCGAGTTTGCGCAAGGGCAGGTCCGTGATCTGCGCGCTCGCTGGGCGCTGGAGGAAGCCGGTCTGCCTTACAAGACGCGTCTTCTCGAACTCGGGGATCAGGACAAGCCGGACTATCGCGCGCTTCAGCCGTTCGGTCAGGTGCCGATCCTTGAGGAGAACGGCCTTGTGCTTTTCGAATCCGGGGCCATCGTGCTGCATGTCGGCGAACGGAGCGAGGCGCTGCTGCCCAAGGACGCCGGCGCTCGCGCGCGCGCCGTGCAATGGCTGGTCGCAGCGCTGAATTCCATCGAGCCATTCGTTATGAACGTCGCGCTGATCGATCTGTTTTACGCGAAAGAGGAATGGGCCAAGCTGCGCCGCCCGGGAGCGGTGGAGTTTGTGCAGAAGCGCCTGTCCGCGCTCTCCAAGTCGCTTGGCGACAAACCCTACCTTGACGGTGACCGCTTCACTGCGGGTGATTTGATGATGACGACCGTGCTGCAAATCCTGAAGCACACCGACATCGTCACAAGCGACAAGCGCCTCGCCGCCTATGTCGAACGCTGCACCGCGCGGCCTGCCTTCAAGCGAGCGTTCGATGCGCAGATTGGTGATTTCAGGAAGGCTGCATAGCCCGGGATTGGGCCAGTGAAAACGAAAGGACATGCAATGGCAAAGAACACGATTTGCGTCTGGTACGACAAGGATGCCGAGGCCGCTGCTCGCTTTTATGCCGAGACCTTTCCCGACAGCGCGGTGGGGGCCATCTGGCGTGCGCCCGGCGACTACCCTTCCGGCAAAAAGGGCGACGTGCTGGTCGTCGAATTCAAAGTTGCCGGCGTCTCTTGTATCGGCCTCAACGGCGGTCCCGCGTTCAAGCACAGCGAAGCCTTCTCGTTCCAGATCGCCACGGAGGATCAATCCGAGACCGACCGCTATTGGAACGCCATCGTCGGCAATGGCGGCCAGGAGAGCGCGTGCGGCTGGTGCAAAGACAAATGGGGCGTGTCGTGGCAAATCACGCCGCGTGTGCTGACCGAGGCGATGGCGGCTGGCGGCGATGAAGCAAAGCGCGCGTTTGATGCGATGATGACCATGAAGAAGATCGACGTCGCTGCAATCAAGGCGGCGCGGCGTGGCTGAGTTTCGCGGCGGGGAGATCCATGATGGCCGCTGTTGGCACGGGGCCGACATTGCAATGCTGCTGTCTTATTCACGTTGAGCCTGGCAAGGCCCGGTTGTAAGTTGAGATGAGCTCGACATTGCTTGTGGCCCGATCCCGTCGCGGAGCCCGACCATGAAAAAACTGATTTTGGAAACCACTGCGCCGTTCCAGGGATTGCCGGAGCTGGTCGCCTACGACGAAGGCCTGTTCGAGCAGGAAGGGCTGATCGTCGAGTGGGCCGACCGCGAGCAGGGCGTCGAGAAGAAGGTCGCGGTCGATGTCACCGCGCCCAGCGGGGTCGACCCCTTCACCAGCCACGGCAAGCTGTTCGAGCAGGGCAAGGCCGACATGTACAACGCCTGCGAATGGGGCAACTACTGCCGCGTCCAGGACACGCGCAAGGGCAGCCGCCAGCTCGGCCGGCGCGCGATCGTGACCTATTCGGCCATGGTGGTGGCGCCGAATTCGCCGGTCTACACGCCGCAACAGCTCGCCAACCGCACCATCGGGGTGCCGTTCTATTTCGGCACGCACTACATCGCGCTGCACATGCTGGAGGGGTTCATCCCGCGCGATCAGATCAAGCTCTGCTCCGCGCCCAACGGTTCGCGCTACCGCCTCAAGGCGCTGCTGGATGGCGAGGTCGACGCTGTAACCTTGACCGAGCCGCACATCACGCTGGCCGAGAAGAAGGGCTGCCGGACGATCTGCTCGGCGTTCTTCCACGGCACCGAGGTTGCGAGCGACCGCGTCGACGCCGCGACCTATGCGGCGTTCAACCGGGCGGTGCGCGAGGCGGTGCGCCGCATCAACGCCGACAAGCGCGGCTATCTGCATTATTTCATCGATTATCACGGCAAGACCGATCCCGAGATCGCGGCGCTTAGGGTCGAGGACCTGCGGGAAAGCCGCCTGGTGGTCTGCGACCCGGCGCCGATCCCGCTTGACGAAATGCAGCGGACCTACGACTGGCTGAAGAGCTGGGGGATGCTGGCGCAGACCGCTTCGCCGCTCGATCTGGTCAACGCCCAGGTCCAGGCCTACGCGCACCAGGCCGCGGAGTAGGGTGGCCCACGAAATTCGAAAATTGTGGAGCGGTCGATGCGCAATGGACAGGCCGATGAGATTGCCAAGCTGGTCGAGCCCGGCCGGGTGCACCGGCGGGTCTATGCCGACGCGGACGTGTTCGAGCTCGAAATGGAGCGCATCTTTGGGCGCGCCTGGCTGTATGTCGGCCACGCCAGCCAGGTCCCGCAGCCGGGCGACTACATCACGACCGAGCTCGGCCGCCAGCCCATCATCATGACGCGCCATCACGACGGCCGCGTCCACGTGCTGCTCAATCGCTGCTCGCATCGCGGCGCCAAGGTGGTGAACGAGCGCCAGGGCAATTCGACGCGGCTGGTGTGCTGCTATCACGGCTGGAGCTACGACACCGATGGCAAACTCCTGGGCGTGCCGGTGCCGGAGGGCTGCTGCGAGGGCTTCGATCGCGCGGCCTTTGATCTGGCGCGCGCCCCCCGCGTTGGCGAGTACCGCGGCTTCGTGTTCGCGAGCCTCGCCCAGCAGGGGCCGAGCTTCGAGGACCATATCGGCCCGATGAAGGGCAACATCGACGACCTGGTCGATCGCGCGCCCGATGGTGCGCTCGCGCTCGACGCCGGCATGCACCGCTACGTGTTCAGCGGCAACTGGAAGCTCCAGGTCGAGAACGTGCTCGACTCCTACCATGTGCCGTTCGGTCACGCCTCGACCGTCAACAAGGCCGGCGTGCAGTTCGCCCGCCGCGAAGGCGACCGCCAGGGCGCCGCGGTGATCGAGACCGGCAAGCAGCAGACCGCCAGCACCTGGAAGGACCGCAAGAGCTTCACCGTCGGCAACGGCCATGGCTGGACCAGCAACACCGCGCTGGACGACAGCAAGCGCTCGAGCCCGGCGTTCGACGAGTACCGGCGCGCGCTCGCCGCCAAGGTCGGCGCCGAACGCGCCGCCGAGATCCTCAAGCCGCGGCTGCACAACTCCCTGATCTATCCGAACATGTCGATCATGGGGCTCAACATTCACGTGCGCGTCATCAAGCCGCTCGCGGTCGACCGCACCGAGGTGACGATCTATCCGATCCGGCTGCTCGGCGCCCCCGAGTCGATGAACTTCGGCAACATCCGGCTGCTCAACGTCACGCATTCGGCGGCGTCGTTCGTGCAGACCGACGATCTCGAATCCTTCGTGCGCACCCAGAAAGGGCTGCAAAGCCAGCAGACCGACTGGGTCGACATCTCGCGCGGGCTCGGCGCCGAAGAGCCGGACCGCGAGCTCAACGCCACCCGCGGCCTCGCCACCCATGAGATGGTGGTGCGCGCGCAATACCGCGCCTGGGTCGGCTACATGCGCGAGGCGGCGTGATGGACGCTGCTGCCGGGATCGACCGCGCGCCGTTCGAGCGGTTTCTGATCCATGAGGCGGGGCTGCTCGACGCCCGCCGCTTTCGCGAATGGATGGGATTGTTCGCCGAGGACGGCACCTACTGGGTGCCGGCGGTGCCGGACCAGAAGGACCCGTTCGGCCAGGCCTCGCTGTTCTACGACGATCGCGACCTGATGAAGACGCGGATCGACCGTCTCGAACACCCCCGCATCCATGTGCAGACGCCGCCGTCGCGCACCGCGCACCTGGTCGGCAACACCGTCGTCGAGCACGCCGACGACGCCAAGGGCGAATATCTCGTCGGGTCGACATTCATCATGGTCGAATACCGCGACGATCAGCAGCGCGTCTTTGCCGGCCGCCAGCGCCATCGGCTGCGCCGCGACGGCGCAAGCTTCCTGATCGTGCAGAAGCGGGTCGACCTGATCAACTGCGACAGCGCGTTCGAGGCGATGGCGGTGCCGATCTGACCAGCGCATGATCCCGAAAAGGCCTGCCCCGGACTTGATCCGGGGTGGGCAACGGCTTTTTGTGCAGCGCCTGCCCTCGGCTGGACCCGAGGGCCCACTGGCACATCAAAACCGCGGCGCACCGCCAATACAGCGCGTGCGATCCCGATCCGTGCATCCCCGAATCCCATGGCAGGGCGCTGGCGCCGATTTCCGAAGAGAAGCAAGAGCGCGGCGTTATTGGCACTTAATCTGCCGCGCCGGGTAGCCTGGAACATTTCCTTGCGATGGCCGTTTTGTTTCCGCCAGCAACTTGACGTTGCGGGAGGAAACCAAATGGCAAACAAACCAACAGATGCCGCCGATAAAGATGCTCCCGATCTCGACCGACGACGCACCATATTTCGTATCGCTTTGGCGAGTGCAGGTGCAGCGACAGCGATGTATATGGCTCCCGTCGTCATGCGGATCGACGAGGCGGAGGCCAAAGGGTCGAAGCGCAAAAAAGGGTCCAAGCGCTGGAAGGGGCCATCGAAGCGTCACCGCCGCCGTCGTTCCCCATCACGGCGATGGTAAGCACTGAGCCGGTGCTCCGATCTGGAAGTTCTCATGCTGATCGCGATGGATGGGGTGAAAGCCCCAATATCATTGTGCGACTGTGACGAACTCCTTCCGCCGCTGATAGCGGTTCTTGGAAGCTGGCGCTTTCGCATCCTCGAAACCGCGGATCAGACAGCACGCGAAACCGCGCCGGCGATCTCGGTCGTTCGGGAGTCGAACTCGTACCGGATTGCATCCCCCTGGCTCGACGAGCCAGTGGTGGAGCGAACGGAGATCGGCGCGGTCTTCAGCCTCTCGGCGGAATTGGGCCGCGCATTTGCGGAGGAACGACCCGAGCGGCTCTGCCTTCATTGTGCGGCGGTGGAAGCCGACGGTCATCTCATCCTATTTCCTAACAGCGAAAATGCCGGCAAGAGCACGCTGGCAACGAGCCTCGCAGCGCGGGGTCTGCGCCTGTTTGCAGATGACGTCCTTGCCATATCCGAAACGTCCAACCACGGGATATCCCTGGGCATTGCGCCGCGGTTGCGCCTGCCCCTGCCGACGTCGGCCGGAAGTTCATTCCATGCCTTCGTCGAATCACACCGCGGTCCCAGCGACGAAGAATTTCTCTACCTCGCCCTGCCTGCCGTACAGCTAGCACAACATGGTCAAACGGCGCCGATCGGCGCTACCGTTCTGCTCGACCGACGGCGCTCCGGTCCAGTGAAGTTCACACCCTTGGCGCGAGGCCGTGCCTTGCGCCAATTGATCATCCAGAACTTTGCTCCAGGCGGGACCTTGGTCGGGACCATCGATCGGCTTTACAGCCTGATTAAAAGGACAGCTTGCTTTGCGTTCGCCTATTCCAATCTCGACGAGGCGGCGGATTTTCTGAGCCATCGATTTTCGGCCGCTCACGCCCCTTGGCGCGAGCAACTCATCGACCAATTCCAGGGAAAGACGGATAGCGAAATCACGGTCGAAGTCGCTTCCGGTACAATCCGGCCTCGGGCGGCGCGGTTCACACAGGCGTCGGGCGTGACATTGCGGGCCGCAGACAACGACATCTTTCTGGTGAAGGTCGACGATGCAGCGGTATTCCATCTCAATGCGGTGGCGGCAAGCTTGTGGCACATATTGGAGCAACCGACCACGATGGCCACGGCAATCGACGCCATGCGGCAAGCCTTTCCAGGCGTTGACGCCCGCAGAGTGAAACGCGATGTGCGTAACGTTTTCGGCGCGCTGCGGCACGGAGGCTTGATCCGACCACACGTCGTTGGTGCGTCTTCCCGAGAGCAGCGACCTGTGCCGACGAGGTGAATGAGTAGTTGCCTCGTGTCGCCTGGTGGCGCATCCCAGAACAGCTTGGCCATGCGATGGTTCCGCCGGCCTAAGCCATGCGCACCATGGGGTGAATGGTGGACAACATATGCTCGCATTGGAGGTTTTCGCGTTTTGATGCGAAGCGGACATCCCCGGGCCCTTCCGGTATCCCCGTTTGAGCCGCTACGATGCTTGCCGAAGTCTGGGGACAAGAATGAAACGGCGGGAGTTCATCACGCTGGTCGGTGGCGCGGCGGCGGCATGGCCGCTGCGCGCAAGTGCGCAGCAGCGCACAGCACCGGTGGTTGGTTTCTTGAATGGGCAGTCGGCCGACGGCTTCGGACCCATGCTTGTGCATTTCCGCCAGGGACTGAAGGAGATGGGCTACGTCGAAGGCCAGAACGTCGCAATCGAATCGCGCTGGGCCGACGCGCGACCCGATCGGTTGCCGGCGCTCGTAGCCGAGCTTGTCCAGCGCAAAGTGGCGGTGATCGCCGCGACCGGGGGCAACAATGCGGCGCTTGCCGCCAAGGCGGCGACCTCAGCGATTCCGATCGTGTTTACGAGCGGCGACGATCCGCGACGATCCGGCTTGGTCGAGAGCCTCAATCGGCCCGGCGGCAACGTGACCGGCGTGAGCTGGTTTTCCGGCGAACTCGGACCAAAGCGGTTGGAGGTGTTGCGCGAGCTGGTCCCGAGCGCCAAGACCGTCGCCATGCTGTTCAATCCAAAAAACATCGAAGCGGCACATCAGCCAGTCGAACTGGAACGGGCTGCACGCGCATTTGCAATGCAGTTTGTGGCCGCCCCGGTCAGTGCGCCCGACGAAGTCGAAGCGGCGTTCGCCATGATGGCGCGACAACGTGTTGATGCGCTTGTGATGGCTGGCGATCCATCGTTAACCAGCTGGCGGACGCAAATTGTCGCGCTCGCCGCACGGCACGCTGTTCCGACCATCTATGTCAATCGGGATCAGGCCGGTCCTGAGGGGCTCCTCAGCTATGGCAATAGCCTGGGAGATGCGTATCGCCGGGCCGGCGCCATGACCGGCCGGATTCTCAGGGGCATCAAGCCTGCCGAGATGCCAGTGGATCAAGCGACCAAGTTCGAGCTCGTCATCAACCTGAACACCGCGAAGGCGCTGGGGCTGACCGTCAGCCGAGAATTCCTCCTGATCGCCGATGAGCTGATCGAGTAAATGTCTAGTTCTGGCACATCGCGACATTTCGCGGCGACGCTAATCTCGACACTCGCATTACCGTTTTGGCAGTCGCTCGAAGGTCGGCAAGCCGTCAGGGATGTGATGGAAAGCCTGCTTGTCGATGGCGTAGATCGCCATCTGCGGGCCGCCAAACACGCTGGGATCGTCGAGCGTGCCGACTTTCAAAACCACCGGCTTTAGCCCCGGTCGCCGCGTGATGATGTGTGTGCCGCATTCGGCGCAAAACTCCCGCGTCACCGCACCTTCAAGATCGCTGCGGGTAAATTGCTTGGGCGACCCTTTGGTGTAACTGAAACCATCGGCCGGCATCAGAACGAACAGGTTTGGCGAACCGCCCGAGATATATTGGCATTCGCGACAGTGGCATTGCGCCTTCAACGCCGGCTCGCCTTCGGACACGTAGCGCACATTGCCGCAATAGCATCCGCCTTCGAGCTTCATGGTCCCTCATGTCCCGACCGGAAGATTTGGACCTTCGCTCAATCATCGGACGGAACGATGGCCGCGGACCATAAAAATCTTGCAATTCTCGGGCTTTTATTTGAACTGCAGCCATGACTCTCCCTACGGCCGAGCCCAGGAAATCACCCACCAAGCGGCGAAATATTTTGCTGCGGCTGCTGGGTCCCGGGTTGGTCACGGGGGCCGCCGACGACGATCCGTCCGGCATCGCGACCTATTCCCAAGCCGGAGCGCAATTCGGCTATGGCCTGCTATGGACGGTGTTTCTGACGACACCATTCATGATCGCGATTCAGCTTGTCAGCGCACAAATCGGCCGCGTGACGGGAAAAGGCATCATTGCCAATGTGAGAGACTTCGCCCCGCGCTGGCTGGTGATCGTTCTGGTGACCCTGCTGGTCATAGCCAACACGTTCAACATCGCGGCTGATCTCGCAGCAATGGGCGAAGCGCTGTCGCTCGTGATCGGCGGCCTCAATCACGAGCACGCGCTGATTTTCGCGGCAACCTCGGTGCTGCTGCAAGTGTTCGTGCGGTATCGGCGCTATGCACCAGCCCTGAAGTTCCTGACCTTGGTTCTGTTTCTCTATGTGGCGACTGCGTTCACCGTCCATATTCCGTGGGGCGAAGCGTTCGCCCGCGCGGTTTGGCCGGCCGCCGAGGTCAACCGCAATTATTTGTTGATGATCGTCGCGGTGCTCGGGACGACCATCAGTCCCTACCTCTTCTTCTGGCAAGCATCCCAGGAGGTTGAGGAAATGAAACAAAAACGGTCACGGCGTCCTTTGAAGGAGTTGCCGCGTGGCGGCAAGCACGAGATTGAACGCATCGCGTTGGATACCAGCGTCGGCATGGCGTTTTCCAATATCATCGCCTTCTTTATCATTCTGACCACGGCAGCCGTGCTCAACGCGGCTGGCATTACCGACATCCAAAGCGCCGCCCAAGCGGCCGAAGCGTTGCGGCCGCTCGCCGGAGATCTGACGTTTATCTTGTTTGCGCTCGGGATCATCGGCACCGGGCTGCTGGCGGTCCCGGTGCTTGCGGGCTCGGCGGCGTATGGCGTTTCCGAGGCATTCGGCTGGCCCGCCACGCTGGAAGCAAGGGCGCCCGATGCCGTCGGGTTTTACAGCATCATTGCCGCCGCCACTGTGGTCGGGCTGGCGCTCGGCTACATGCCAATCAATCCCATCCAAATGTTGATTTGGAGTGCCGTGCTCAATGGCATTGTTGCTGTTCCAATCATGGCCATGATGATGGTTGTGGTTACCCGCCAATCGGTAATGGGGCGCTTTACCGCCAAACCGACTCTGGCGCTTTTCGGATGGGCCGGCACCGCACTGATGGCCATTACTGTTCTTGCGTTGTTTTGGTCCTTGATTGGCTGAACGCACTAGCTCTTTTTACAAAATGACTCCAGCCGCGATCATGGTGGAGCGCTTCGCGGACCTGGGAAATACGTCGCCCTCCTGCGGCTTGAGCTCGTCGATCACCTGCGCGCCCCAGGTCCGACATGGCGGGACCTGCTGCTGGCCTCGTCCCGGTCGAAAATGACCCATCTCCGTGCGCGGCGTTTTCGCACTCTGCCCGATCCCAAAGTGCTAGGCTCTCCCGCACGGAAAGGTCGTTTGGGGGCCAATGCATCGGCGCGATTTCATCACGCTGCTCGGCGGTGCGGCGGTCGTGTGGCCGCTCGCCGCGCGCGCGCAGCAGCCGATACCGCTCATCGGCTATCTCAGCGGCCTCTCGGTCGGCGACCGCGCCCATCATACTGAAGCGTTTCGGCAAGGCTTGAACGAGGTCGGCCCCATTGAAGGGCGCAACGTCACCATCGAGTATCGATACGCCGACAATCAAATGGACCGGCTCCAGCCGCTGGCGACCGATCTGATCAGCCGCAAGGTCGCAGTCATTGTCGCGGTTGGCGGAAACAACACAGCCTTGGTCGCCAAGTCGCTGACCTCGACGATACCGATCATCTTCACCAGCGGCCTCGATCCCGTGACGGCCGGGCTCGTCACGAGCCTCAACCGACCAGAGTCGAACGTGACGGGGGTGAGCTGGTTCTCGACTGAAGTCGGACAAAAGCACGTCGAGCTGCTGAGCGAACTTGTACCACAGACTGGGATGCTGGCTGTTCTGGTGAACCCAAACAACCCGGAAGGCGGGTTCTACGAGCAATCCGCCCAGAAGGCAGCTGGAACGCTGGGACGGCAGTTGCTGGTTGCCAAGGCGGGCACAGTGGCCGAGATCGATGCGGCCTTCTCGACGCTTGTGGAGCGTCGTGCGGTCGCTGTGCTCGTCGCGAGCGATCCGTTCTACGCCGCGCGCTTCCGGCAGCTTGCCGTGCTGGCAGCGCGGCATGGACTTCCGATCATTGCGACCACTCGTGAAATGCCTGTCGCTGGCGGTCTGATTGGCTACGGCAACAGTGTGACCGATGCCTATCGACGCGTCGGAATTCTTGCTGGCCGCATACTCAAGGGTGCCAAGCCCGCCGACTTACCAATCGACCGTGCGTCCAAATTTGAGCTGGTGATCAATCTTGGGACTGCCCGGGCACTTGGCCTCACCGTGCCGCCTTCGTTGCTTGCCCGCGCCGACGAGGTGATCGAGTGAGGCGTGGCGTGGTGGCCTCTCCATAGGGAGCGGACATCGAGCGGCGCTAGGGTTGCATGGCTCGGTCGCGAATGACCAACGGAGGCATCGGCCAGCATTTCATATTGCACTAGCGAAGCCGGTTTCAGCCTCTATCAAAGCACTTGTTTGAGCCGATACGATGCTTCGTCTTGAGCCTAGGGGCGGATATGCGGCGGCGCGAATTTCTCGGCGTTCTGGGTGGTGCAGCGGCAGCGTGGCCGCTGTCCGCGCACGCGCAACCGGCGATGCCGGTGATTGGATTTCTCAACATCACATCGCCGGACACGAATGCGGATCGGCTACGCGCATTCCGGCAAGGCCTAAAGGATACCGGCTATGTCGAGGGCGAGAACGTGGCGATCGAATACCGCTGGGCCGAGAATTGATTGGATCGCCTGCCGGAACTGGCGGTCGAATTGGTGCGCCAAAAGGTCACTATCATTGCCACGATCGGAAACACCGCTACAACGTTCGCGGCAAAGGCGGCTACCGCCACGATTCCTATCGTCTTCGCCGTTGCCGAAGACCCGGTGCGGCTCGGCCTTGTGACGAGCCTCGCGCGCCCAGGCGGCAACCTGACAGGAATCAATTTTTTCAATGCCGAATTAATCGCAAAGCGTCTGGAGCTCCTGCGCGAGATGTTGCCCACAGCCACGCGTGTTGCCGTGCTCGTCAATCCGGCCAATGCAGAGGCTAGCGAGTCCACATTGAGAGAGATGCCAGCCGCTGCCCGCGCGGTCGGATTGCAAATCCAAGTCCTCAACGCTGGCAGCAACCGCGAGATCGATGCGGTATTTGCAACTTTTGTGCACCAACGGCCCGACGCTCTGTTCCTCGGCGGCGACGCGTTTTTCACCAGCCGTCGCGTCCAACTTGCCACTCTGGCGGCCCGCCATGCGGTTCCCATGTCGTCGGGGACACGTGAAATCAGCGAAGCCGGTGGACTCATGAGTTACGCAACCAACCTTGCGGATGTCTTTCGCCGGGCTGGTGTTTACACCGGTCGTATCCTTAAAGGTGCCAAGCCACAGGACCTGCCGGTGATGCAGGAAAGCAAGTTTGAGCTGGTCATTAACCACCAGATCGCACGATTGCTCGGCCTCACGGTCCCGCCCTCGCTGCTCGCCCGCGCCGACGAAGTGATCGAATAGATCGCAATTTGCTGCGAGTGCGAATTTCGCCTTCTAGCACATCGCGACATGTCGCGGCGACGCAGCAAGTCGGGCATCAGCCGCCAGGCGCAAGGGTTTCTTTGAGGTATTGGCGCAGCGTAGGACTGCTCCTCAACTCGTAGGTTTTCCCGCTGGTCGTGGTGCTGAAGAAACGCAAACGGGTCAGGTCATCCAAGCCGCTTTTGGAGGGGATCGACAGGCGAAAGCCCGCCTTTTGGTCACGCATCGAGGGGGAGATGTCGGGCCGCTTGAGCGACATTCGCGCGGCGCCGACTGCACGCGTTTCATCATAGGCAACAACGAGCCGCGCCGGCGCGTTCGCGGCACGGTCGATCGCCCATCCCATCACCTCGATTCTTCCGCTGGCATGCTTTGCCCCGTCAACAAAGCCGCCAAGTCCACTGGAGCGCGCGATCGCCTGATCCAGAGAGGGAGCACTGCGGACCAGATACTCACTCTCCAGCGCCTCAGAAACCGGTGGCCGCAAGGAAAGCGCGCGCTCCACCATTTCGAGGACGACGATGTCGGGCCTGTGCTGCTGGATCAGTTCGGTGGGGAATGGCCCGTGGGCGGTCGGAACGACGATGGTGCGCCGGAATGTTTCGTTGAAAAATGGCGACATGACATCGCCGAAGGAATCGCCATAGACGAGAGCTGTGGGCGCACCATCGAGATGCGTCGTCGTCTCGATGATCGGTCGAAGCGGATTGCTGTCGGGGAGGGCGCGGGAATCAACGATGCGGGTCCCTGACTTAAGCGATAAAGCTGGATCAGACTCTGCCAGCGGCGGAATATTCCAGGTCCTGGTGCCCTGCTTGATCGAGTAGTCCGAAAGCTGCAGCGGCTGAAGCGCGGGGACAAGCTTTTTAAGCTCTTTCATCGCGGCGGAATAGGCGATGAATGCCCCGTGACTGTTCCAGTGATCTTCATATTTATGATAGAGAAAATTTTCTTGTCTCGCGGCCCAGAGGTCGCGTCTTGGATCGACGACGACGAGACTTCGATCCTCGTTCGTGCAATCGCCGCATGATCTGATCGAGCCGCGTTTCGGGCCAGACACGATTGACGTAAAGCGGCATGCGCTCGGGATAAATGGTGTGTTGATTTGGGGCGATAACGATGATGAAGGCTGCGCCCTGGCTTTTCACCCATTGCTGTTGGATCTCCATGAGGTCGATCCATTCATCCAAGTCGTGATTGGTGAAGCGGTTCAGGGCACGAACCTGATCGAGAATGTCGTCCTCCGTTTTGAGAAAGATCCAGCCCTCCTTCCCCATGAGCACGCCGGGGATCGCTGACACCCCGATTGCGCTGCGAACGTGAATGTTCAGCTTCACCAGTTCGGCGCGCAGGCCAAAGTTATCGTCGATGAAGTTGCGGAACTCGCCGTGGAACTGGCTCACGGCTCCGAGAGAAAGCGACGAAGGAAAAGCCGGCATGCGCGCCGGCGGACGGTTGTCCAGGAAGCTTGGGTCGGTTTGCCGGCCCGCCAGTTGGATGAGCGCCGGCGCAAACAGGGTCGACAGCGCGACGATCGTGAGCAGGACCGAAGGCAGCCTGCCCAGCGAGAGTCCCAGCGCGGGAAGTTGCTGTCTCATCGCGCGGCCTTGTTTGAGCATGATCTTTTCCGAAAACCGGTTCCCACTTTTCGGGATCATGCTCTAGAAGCGAAAGTAGATGAACGGGTTGTAGCTGCCGCCCGCAACCGAAATCACGGACAGAATGAGCATCAGGTAAAGCGCCGCAGACATGAGACCGCCTCGGGCTCCATCGAGCATCTCGCGTCTGCCAGCGTGAAAGCTTGCGGCGTGCGCCGCAATCCGTCGGCCGAGGTTCGCCAGGTAGGGCGTCGAGGCGATGGCGCCAATGATCAGGGCCAGGGCGACGTCCGGTTGCAGATGCAGCCACACGTGGTGCTCGATGCCGTCACCCGTGCCGAAACCGGCCATCGCGCGCAAATGGCTCGACGCTTGCGATAGATCGTCGGCGCGAAACAACACCCACCCAACGGTTACGACGAGGATCGTGTAGAGGTGTCGGTACTCGAAGCCGATGCGCGAAAGCGCCGACGCGAGTCCGGCTCTTTCCAGAATAAGGAAAAATCCGTGATAAAGGCCCCAGACGACGAAGGTCCACTTCGCGCCGTGCCAAAGCCCGCACAGCAGGAAGACGACCATCAGATTGAAGTATGTTCGGTACGCGCCAGCCCTGCTGCCGCCAAGCGGGATATACAGATAATCCCGGAACCAGGTGGACAATGTGATGTGCCAGCGGCGCCAGAATTCGGTGATCGATTGAGCCATGTACGGATAGTTGAAGTTGAGCGGGAAATAGATGCCGATCATCAAGCCCAGTCCGATCGCCATGTTCGAGTAGCCGGCAAAGTCGAAATAGATCTGCAAGGTGTAGCCGGCGGCGGCGAGCCAGGCTAATGGAGCATCGAGATTTTCAACCGGGATCCGATAGATCGCATCAACCGGCCCGGCCAACGTATTTGCGATCAGGACTTTCTGACCAAGGCCGATAATGAAAAACTTGAGTCCCAGGGCGAATTTCTCGAGCGTGACGACACGTTCATGAATCTCCTTGCGAACGGTACCGAACCTCACGATCGGCCCGGCGATCAGTTGAGGAAACATCGCGATGTACAGCAGGACGTTGACAGGGTTGCGTTCGGCGACGAAGTCGCCGCGATAAACATCGACCAGGTAGGAGATTGCGTGGAACGTGAAAAACGAGATGCCGATGGGCAAATGAACGTTCGGCACCGGCAGCGCGGCCACCGGAAAAACATCGTTCCATGAGGCGACAAAGAAGCCCAGGTATTTGAACACCAACAAGCTTAAGAGATTGACCGCGACGCCGAATGCGAGGATCGCCCGCGCCCGAGCTCCCGAATTGCCGGCGATCCAGCGTGCCATGGCGAAGTTGCCGATGCCCGACGCAATCATCAGCAACACATAAAGCCCTTCGCCCCACGCATAGAAGAACAGGCTGAAGACCAGCAGCACCCAATTCTTGAAGGGCAATGCGAAGTAGAAAAGCAAGAACAGCGGCAGGAAATAGAACAGGAACGCCGAGGACGAAAAGACCATGGTCCGCCAACAACCGACTAACGTGACGGCGGTAGACTACGGCACGTGACCCGGAACGGGCAATGTCGCCTCCTGCACATTGCGACATGTCGCGGCGACGCAAGCCAATGCAGTCGCTTTCGGAGCGAAGCGGATATTCATGCCGTGCTGACCGGATTTATGAGTCTGTGCCTTGGTCTAGGCGGCGCACCTAAACAAGATGTCCGCTGCTGAGGGGGTAAAGCAGACATATGTCGTCATATTGCCTCGTAATGTCGGCCTATGACCCCAACCCGACCTCGGCCAGCATTTCATATTGCAGTAGCGAAGTAGGCATCAGCCCTATCAAAGCACTCGCTTGAGCCGATACGATGCCGCCTCTTGAGGCTTGGGAGCGAGAATGAAGCGGCGGGAGTTTATCGGTCTTGTGGGCGGAGCAGCGGCAGCGTTGCCGCTCGCCGCACGCGCGCAGCAGCCGGGCGGCATACGCCGCATCGGCGTGCTGATGGCGTTTGCCGAGAGCGACCGGGAAGGACAGGCCTGGGTCGCGGCGTTCCGGGAGGGACTCCAGAAACTCGGATGGACGGAGGGACGCAACGTCCAGATCGAAACTCGCTGGGCGACGGCCGCCGTTGAGGAGATACAGCGATTCGCGAAGGAACTCGTCGCCTCGCAGCCTGCACTCGTTCTTTCGTCGAGCACACCTACGACTGCAGCGCTACTGCAACAGACGCGCACTATCCCGATCATTTTCGCGAACGTTGCCGATCCGATCGGCTCAGGCTTCGTTGCGAGCTTTCCGCGGCCGGGCGGCAACGCCACCGGTTTCACCATTTTGGAGCCGACGATGGCCGGCAAGTGGCTGGAGCTGCTCAGGGAGATTGCGCCGCGCGTCAAGCGCGCCGCCATGCTGTTCAACCCAGCAACGGCGACATATGCCGAGATTTACCTGAACTCCTTCAAAGCCGCCGCTGTCTCCTTCGCAGTGGAGGCGATTGCAGCCCCTGTTCGCGACACGTCCGAGCTCGAATCCATCGTTGCCGCGCAGGCACGCGAGCTGAATGGCGGCTTGATCGTGATGCCAGATACCTTCATGACCGCCCATCGCGCGGAGGTGGTAGCGCTGGCGGCCCGCCATCAACTTCCTGCCGTCTATCCGCAGCGCCATTATGTTGAAGCCGGCGGCCTGCTGTACTACGGATTTGACTTCACCGATAACTATCGGCGCGCCGCGGCCTACGTCGATCGCATCCTCAAGGGCGAAAAGCCGAGCGAGCTTCCGATCCAGGCTCCGGTCAAGTTCGAGCTGACGATCAACCTCAAGACCGCCAAGACGCTCGGTCTCGACGTGCCGATGTCCCTCCAGCAGCGCGCCGACGCGGTGATCGAGTAGGACGTTGTTTGCTGCACATGCTCACGGCAGCTATTGGCACAAAGCCGACATGAAACGATGTCCGCTAAACGGTCGCTATTGGAGGTAGAGCGGACGTCAGAAGCAGACGGTGTGAATGTCCGCTGTTATGTCCGCTGTGGGTCTTAGCGCGGACCGACGCGCTGAGAAATCGCAGCCGTTCAATCGGTTAGCGACGCGCCATAGGACCGCCGCGAACGATCGCGTATAATTGCGATGGGGCGCGTGACCTCCGACATCGCCCGCGGGCTGCCGAGCGTCGCACAGTCGGTGCGCCGCGTCAGATTTCCGCGCCGAACCTCCGCGCCGACCAGGTGATCGAATGAGACGGCGGGAATTCCTCTTGGCTCTTGGCGGCGCCGCGGCGTCGCCGCTCACGGCGCACGCGCAACGCGCTGGCAAGTCGGCCCCACGAGTCGGAGTGCTGCTCTACGGCACCACTGAGACCGACCCGAACTACGGCTCGTTCCGCCGCGGCCTGCGCGAACTCGGCTATGTCGAGAACCAGAACATCGTGCTCGAGCCGCGCTCCGCCGAAAGCAAGCCGGAACGCTTGCCTCTGCTCGCGCGCGAGCTGGTCGAGGCCAAGCCCGATCTCATCTATGTGCTGGGTGGCGACGTGGCGCCGTTCGTGCGAGCGGCTACCAGCATAATTCCCATCGTCATGTCGGTGAGCAACGATCCCGTGCAGTCCAACCTGGTGGCGAGCCTCTCGCGTCCAGGCGGCAACATCACCGGCGTCACCTTCGTGTCGTCTGATCTCGCCGCCAAGCGTCTGCAGTTCCTGCACGACTTGGCACCGAAGCTCGCCCGCGTCGCAGTGTTGTGGAATCCCGACCACGTCGATCCGGAATATCGGGAGACGCAGGCCGCCGGCAAGACCCTGGGCATCCAGGTCCAGTCATTGGAAGCGAGGTCGCGGGCCGATTTCGAGAGTGCTTACCAAACCGCGCTGAGCATCGGCGCCGAGGCCCTGATACCGGTCTCGTCACGCCTGATGACTTTGGACCGCAACGGCATCATCGCCTTTGCCGACCGCAACCGGCTGCTGCTCGCATCCGGCTGGGGACCATGGGCGCGCGAGGGCGCGCTTTTGAGCTACGGTCCCGACCTCGATGAGATTACCCGCCGCTCGGCGGCGCATGTCGACAAGATTCTGCGCGGCGCCAGACCGGCCGACATTCCGATCGAGCAACCCACCCAATTCCAGCTCGTGCTGAACGCCAGGCGCGCCAAAGCCCTCGGCCTGACCATTCCGGAAAGGCTCCGCGCGCTCGCCGACGAGGTGATCGAATAGCGATATCTTTCGGTGCGGTGCATGTGTCGGCTTGTGGACCCATAGCCGACATCGGCCAGCATCTCATGTTGCAGTAGCGAAGCCGGCTTCGGCCGCTATCAAAGCACTCGTTTGAGCCGATACGATGCGTCTCCTGTGCTTGGGGGCAGAGATGCGACGGCGGGAGTTTTTGGCGTTCTTATCGATACAGCTACGGCCTGGCCGACGATCGCGGCTGCCCCCGGACACCGCTGGCTTACGGAGTTCGATCCCGCGTAGGTGGTTGGGGTGCCCTCTCGGTGCGCGACATGTGCTAGGCTCTGCGCGGGGCAGGGTCCCCATACGCTTGAATTTCGACAATTGGGAAGAGCTATCGGCGGCGCGCGCGGCACCTCGTCCGGCTGTCTTGTCGCGCGCATCGAGCCTTCCGGATGGAATTGCCGGCGGAGTTGATTAATGAAGCGGCGCGCCCTCATCACGCTACTCGGCGGCGCAGGGACCCTGTGGGAGCCTGTGCGTTAGTCGCAGGCCTGCGCAAAGCGGGACTGGAATAGGAATGAGGATCGTTAAGTCACCGTGCACTCACATTGCTCGGATGGGAACATGAAGCGGCGCGCATTCATCACGTTTCTCGGTAGCGCGGCGGCTTGGCCGCTCGCGGCGCGCGCGCAGCAGGCCGGCAAAGTCAGTCGGATCGGCGTCCTCATGAGCTTGACCGCGGACGATCCGGAAGGCCAGGCGCGTCTCGCGGCGTTCATGCTTGGGCTGCAACAATTGGGGTGGATCGTCGGCCGCAACGTGCAGATCGATACGCGCTGGAGCGCGGGCGATGCTGAGGATACTCGCAGACACGTGACCGAATTGATGGCGCGAGCGCCGGACATCATCCTGGCCTCTGGTGGTTCGGTGGTGGGACCATTGCTCCGGGTAGCCCGCACCGTGCCGATCGTGTTCACCCAGGCCATCGATCCGGTCGGCGCCGGCTTCGTTGACAACCTGGCGCGGCCGGGCGGCAACGTTACCGGTTTTACCGTGTTCGAATACGGCATCAGCGGGAAATGGCTGGAGTTGCTCAAAGAGATCGCGCCGCGCGTGACACGAGCGGCGATCCTTCGGGACCCCGACATGGCCGCCGGGAGCGGGCAGTTGGGTGCAATTCAGTCCGTAGCACCATCGTTCGGCATTGAATTAAGCCCGGTCAACATGCGTGATGCCGGCGAGATCGAGCGCGGCATCGGGACACTCGCGCGCAATTTGAATGGCGGTCTGATCGTAACGGCGAGCGGGTTGGCGATTGTTCATCGCGAACTGATCGTCAAACTGGCGGCCCAGTACAAGCTGCCCGCGGTCTACTTCCAGCGCTTCTTCGCCACTGCCGGTGGCTTGATCTCCTATGGGCCTGACACGATCGACCCGCACCGCCGAGCGGCGGGCTATGTTGACCGCATCCTGAAGGGCGAAAAGCCTGCCGATCTTCCAGTGCAGGCACCCACCAAGTACGAAACAGTCATCAACTTGAGAACCGCGAAGGCGCTCGGCCTCACGGTGCCTCCCGCCCTGCTGGCCCGCGCCGACGAAGTGATCGAATGAGGCGGCGGGAATTCATCACGATTCTTGGTGGCATTCGCCTCGCCGCGCGTTGGGCGCGCGCAGTTCCGCACGCCTTGCTTGCAACCGCCGACGAAGTGATCGAATAAGCGACGATTTCGGAGCCCAATGCTCGCGATGCCGTTCGCAGAACTGGGCTGATGGACGGTTGGCCGAGATCACTCCGGTTTGATGTTGGCCGTTCGAATCACCTTGGCCCATTTCTCGGTTTCGTCGGCGACATGCTTGGCCAGATCGGCGGGCGAGCCCACGAACACCGCGCCACCGAGATCGGCCAGCCGCGATTTGACTTTCGGATCGGCGAGGCAGGCGTTGATCTCTTTGTTGAGCCGCTCGATGATCTCCACCGGCGTGCCCTTCGGGGCGCCGACCGCGACGAACGCGCTGGCCTCGAAGCCGGGCAGGAACTCGCTCACCGTCGGCACGTTCGGCAGCTGCTCGGAGCGCGTCGCCGTGCCGACCGCCAGTGCGCGCAGCTTGCCGGACCGGATGTGCTCGATCGAGGCCGGCAGGTTGTCGAACGCCGCCTGCACCTGGCCGCCGAGCAGATCGGTCACCAGCGGCGTCGAGCCGCGATACGGCACATGCACCATGTTGATGCCGGCGGTCAGCTTGAACAGCTCGCCGGCAACGTGCGAGGTCGTCGCCGTGCCGAACGACGCCAGCGTAACCTTGCCGGGATTGGCCTTGGCGAGCGCAATGAGTTCGGTGACCGAGTGGGCCGGCACCGCAGGATGAACCTCGAGCACCAGCGGCGACGCGGACCACGCCCGCCACCATCGCGATGTCGCGCACGACGTTGAAGCCGAGCTTGTCGAAGAACGTGGCATTGACCGTGTTGGTCGATGTCACCGCGAGCAGCGTGGTGCCATCGGCGGGCGCGCGCACCACCGCCTCGGTCGCGAGATTGGTGCTGGCGCCGGGCCGGTTCTCGATGATGAACGGCTGACCGAGCCGCTCCGTCAGCCATTGTCCGATCAGGCGGGCGGCGATGTCGGTGGTGCCGCCGGGCGGAAAGCCGACCAAGATGCGCACCGGCTTTGCGGGATAGGCCTGCGCGCCGGCCACGCGCGACAGGGCCGGCAGCGCGGCAACGCCCGCCAGCAGATGCAGGAATTTGCGGCGACAAGGTTTCATGGCGTCCCCCAAAATCAGCACAGGGATCAGGACAGAGGATCAGCACAGCCTACCAGCGCGGTGTGCTCGGTCGCTATGGGGTGGAAAGCGGACGTCATAGGCTCGCTCTGAGCATGACCCGTTTCGGGCATCGGCCAGCATCTCATGGTGCAATAGCGAAGCAGGTTTGCGGCCCCTACCAAAGTGCTCAACGAACCCGTTACGATACTGATCCTGGGCCTTGGGGGACGCGCATGAGACGGCGGGAATTTTTGGGTGTCCTGGGTGGCGCGGCGGCTGCATTTCCCCTTGTCGCATACGCGCAGCAGGCGATGCCGGTGATCGGGTTCCTCAACGCCGGATCACTCGACGGTTATGCCAGCCATGCCGTCGCATTTCGCCAGGGCCTGAACGAAGCAGGATTTGTTCCCGGACAGAATGTGGCCGTCGAATATCGATGGGCGGCTGGTCAATACGACCGGCTGCCAGCGCTCGCTGCCGAACTGATCAGTGGTCAGGCGGCGGTGTTGTTCGCTAGCGGCGGCCAACTCTCGGTGCGCGCCGCCAGGACAGCAAGTGCGACAGTCCCGGTTGTGTTCACGTCCGGTGCGGACCCCGTCGAGTCCGGCCTGGTCACCAGCCTGAGTCGCCCCGAAGGCAATACGACCGGCGTAAGTTTCACTGGACGCGCCTTGGGACCCAAGCGGCTCGAACTGATCCGCGAACTCATTCCCAAGGCAACGACAATTGCCGTGCTTCATAACCCACGGAATCCCCTGCGCCAGGCAGAATTGAGTGCTTTGCAAGCGGCAGCGGCGACCCTTGGACAACAATTGCGTTTCGTGACGGCCAGCACGATCGCCGAGATCGACCAAGCCTTTGTCGAACTTGGCCAGCAACAGCCGGACGCGCTCGTTCTCAACGGCGACATATTCTTCACGACCCAGCGCGATCTGATTGTGGCACTGGCTTCGCGTTACGCCATTCCGACAATCTATCACGAGGACGCATTCGCTCGATCAGGTGGATTGCTCAGCTATGGAGCTAGTGTGCTCGCTGCCTATCGCCAAGCCGGAGTCTACACCGGGCGCATTTTGAAAGGCGCTAAACCGGCCGATCTGCCAGTGCTGCTGCCGACCAAGTTCGACGTGGTGATCAATCTGAAAACCGCGAAGACGCTCGGGCTGAAGGTGCCGGAGCCATTCTTGCTGTTTCGTGTCGATGAGGTGATCGAATAACGACGCTATTCAAAGCACGTGCTAGCCTTCGCACAGATAACATTAGGGTGACCCATGCGAACTCGCGCCCGGCGTAAAAAACCACCAATCCCAGACATTTCCCCGCCCATTATTATCAGGAGAAATGCGATCTCCGCTCTTAGAGACGCAGGCTTTTCTGTTTCCCGGGCGCGGCAGTTCTACAGCGCCATTGTCACATTGGTCAAAACGCAAATTGATTCTCGGCTACGCAAGCGGCGCAGTTGATCGGATCGTTGCCTCCGGTTGGTTGAAGGCGGACGTCAGCCCCAAGCAACGAGCTTGGCGCCAAGCCGTAGCTAGGGGCGCATCAGTGCTTCGTCCAGCACCGCGTTGCAGGCACGCGACACCCGGGCACGCGCCTTCGCGAGACAGTCAGTCAGATTGCCGTCGCCGGCCACCATTCCGCTGCAGAGCCGCTTGGCATCGGGCTCGCAAATTCGCTGAGCCTCGGAAAGCGCGGCGTAGGATCTTTTGAGCCGGTCGCGCGCCGCCGAGACCGCGGTTTTGCACCCGGCGGACAATGACTTTTCGCGAGCATAGAGGCAGGCCAGCAGGCGGCCATCGCCGGCGACGACGCTCTTGCAAGACCGCTTGATTTCTTTTCCGCAGCTATCGAGGACATAGGTCTTCCACTGCGCAACCACGGGGGACTGAGCGACGGCAGCGCTTGAAGTCAGAACGGAAAGCAAGAACGCGGCGACAGCGAATGACTTCGATACGGTCATGGTCAGAGCTCCACGAGACTTGTTTCTTGTAAAGGAACGGTACGGGCGAACATTGACATGGATCAAGCTTATGCCAGGGGCCATGCTTTGCTGCCCTGCAACAACGGCCGGCTGATATCGTGCCCCAACGTTGATCGGGTCTCAGGCCCCTATCAAAGCACTCGCGTGAGGCGGGCCTTCGCACGCTCCCCGGATGGCGGGCTGATCGTGACGGCAGGATCGTTATCGGCGATACATCGCAATCTTGTCACTGCGCTTGCGGCCCGGCACAAGCTGCCTGCGGTTTACTCCACGGCGAGTGGGTCACAGACGGCGGCGCCCTGATCTCCTATGGCCCCAATTTCGTCGACCAGTACCGGCGCGCGGCGGCTTACGTCGACCGCATACTCAAGGGTGAGAAGCCCGTTGATATGCCGGTGCAGTCAGTTTTTCAACCCCACCGATGCATAAGGGTTCCCGACTGCGTGTTGGCAAAAACAACGCGGCCACAATGGAGATCTCATCTGGATTTTGCCACCAACTCCTTCCGCCCGGCGGTGCCCCTTCGTCGGCACGGCTGTTAAGCAGTGTCCTTGGTCCGCGGATAATGTTGCCTGGCAGATCGGGTCATGCCTTACGCAGAGCGACGATTGCCCTGACGGGTCGTATTCTGTCGAACATTTGCCCGGTTGCCTTGCTGGTCAATATTGGTGCTGCCAGTTCTCTTGGCTCGTTCACGTTCGCGCGCATTGTCCGATTGGATTTGGTCTCGCGACGGTGTTTTGCTCGTTCGTTTTGGCCCCGCATGTTTTGTCGTTCGGATGCCGCCGCTCTTTTTGGCACCATCCTGAAATCTCTCTGCCTTTCTAGTACCCGGCGCGGGCTTCGTTCCTCCAGCCATCGCACTCTCCTATTGGCTTTGCATGATCAGAAAAGGCAATTGGCGGGAGCTTCCAGTACCCTTTCCGCACGCACGCAAGCTTTGCGCGCGGCCATGTGGCCGCTGGGTGGGGAACCGGCAGACGATATAAAAGTTCCGACTTTATGGGCCAGCAGATGGCCGCCAGAGGCACCTCGTCTAGCTGCCTGTCCAGGTCAGAAGGTTTCAATTTCCCGCCTATAAAAGACGGTCAGCGAAGCTCTTCGAGCTTCCGCGCGCGCGCGCGAGCAGATTGGCTACGGTCGAAACGTGCCACTGGAGGCCGCGCGCCGTGGGAATTTTGCGCTCGTTGAGCGCCCGGGTGACCGCCCCGATCGAGATCGCGCCTTCGGCCCTGATAGCCCGCAATGCGGGAAGCAAACCCCGCGCGTACTGATCGGCTGCAGCGTGTTTACCGAGAGCGAGGCGAGAATGTGCTGGGGCCGCAGACGTAGACGGGCTTTTGTCGACCACGTGATCAAAGCATAGGCCAGGAGGACTACGGCAATGAGCCGTCGATAAGTAAACTTAACAAGCAAGCCTAATTGCATCGCCACATTGCAATGGTGCCGGCCGTTCGCGTTCATGTGAACGCATTGCAATGTGCGAGATCGCTTGACCTTATTCGATACGATAATCGTTTCCGTCGGCCTGATAGCTTTGTCAGTTGTGTTTTGCTGGCCGTCGCTTTGGCCGTGGCTACAATACTTCCGCCCAAGAAACCCCAAACAACGTGAGAAACCTGCAAATACTTCCCAACGCGCCGTATCCATATCAAACCCCGCGCTACCTCCAGCGGAAGCGGGGCGAATAACGGTGGGACCTCTGTCAACTCAGCCGTCTCAATCTATTCCGATCTCACCGAAGCCCGAGCGACAGCCGCCTTGCCCGACCTGCGGCAACCCAATGTGGCTTGTGCGTCTCTCCAAGTTTGACGACTTTAACGATCTTGGCACGTTCAAGTGTCAGATCTGCGAGCGCACTGAATCCACCGTCTCGGCGTTCAAGCCGTAGGCCGCCTCAGTTGGCGGCCTCTCGCGTTGGCACCACGTCCGCAATAACAGAACTCGCTGTTCTATTTTGCCTCCGGGCGGCCCCGCAACGCGGGCGGCCGATCGATGCTGACGTTTACGTTAATTTTGAGCTTCATTTGGGTGCCGGTTGGACTTCGTAAGATAATCGTCGATGGCCAGGAAGCGGAGTGGCGACGCGCAGGTCTTGCACGATCTGATTGCCCGGTTCGAATCCGGGCCTGGCCTCCAATTAATTTCGGCTCGAGGCATTGCCATGCAGACTTTGACTAGGCTCGAACGGATAGTGGTCGCAATTCAATTCGTGGTCGTGGCCATTTTGATGATGACAGCTGTCACTACCCTTTGGTTACCCTGAAATCCTAAGGGCACTGGATTGCCGAGCTTGGTACCGACTGCCTTGCGGATGGTGAGCGAGGACTTGGTGTGCTCCGAGATCAACCGCCGCTCCTTCTCCGCCAAGGCGGCGTAGAGATGCAGCATGCGCTTTTCATGTTGCAGCAGCGAAGTCCTGCGTTGCGGTGCGCAGCTGCCGAGGTGGCCACCGGAGGCGCACACGCACGCGCAGCGGAGGGGACAGGCCGGTCAGTGGCCTTCAGGCCAAATGTTCGCACACCTGCGGCTGACAAGCCCTTGGTGACGCGCCGGAGGCTCGATCAGATGCTCAGGCAGCCTTGGGGAGCTTCGTTCCCGCCTTAGCACCCTTCCGCCTTTTATGGCGGAGCGTCCGGCGGTTCGGCGCTTCAAGTTCCCGACTTCCCGGCCTGGCCGCCGTGTTGCCCTGACTCATAGTCCGGCGGGCGGCTAGGTCCCTCCATGCTTCGGCCATTTTCATAAAGCCGGCACTGAGCACGAAATCGTTGGCTCCCTCCGCCAAACGAACGCATTTGGCGGCATTCTGTTCAAACCGATTTGACGCGGCCATGGTCACAACACTCCTCGCGAACGTCCACCCGGGAAACGTACGACGACAGAATTGGTTCACGATGTATCGCACCGGGCCTAATTGTCAGCTAGGCCACCAAGAAGTTTGGTGCCGGCTGCCGATGTCGGCTGTTGTCGAGACATCAATTGACAATCTGGTTTCCACAAAAGGAGCCGGCGACCTGGGCATTGGCCTTGGTCTCTCCCAGATCGAGCTCCTCCCGATAATGCTTGCGCGTCTTTGGATCGATGTTCAGCACGCGTGAGATGTCGGTTTCCGGAATGCCATAGGCGGCCATGGCCTCGACCTGCCGACGTTGAGCCGGATCTAGAATGTGAGCGCGGCGGCCCATGCTTGTCTCCTGATCTCATTGGAACGTCAGCGTCACCACCTGCGTTGGTTTTGTACGTCAAAAAAAGGTGGAACCCATGACCTACAACGACCCGGTGAACCCCGATCCCCTCAATCCAAGAGGCGAGCGACCCGGTTACCCGATGACTCGCCCGAGCAACCGCAACGAATGGCTCGGGTGGCTCGTGGGCGGTGTCGTCGTTGTCCTGCTCATCGTCAGCGGCCTGTTCATGATGAACCGCAACGACACGACCACCGCTTCCAACCCTCCCCGACCGGCGCCGACGACGACAGGCTCCGGAACGGTCCCGCTTCCTGGCAGTGGCCAAGGTACTTCGGGAGACGTCAAGCAGGCGGTTCCCCCACCACCTCGCTAGAAAGAGCGCGCGCCGCCGCCGACCGTTCCATTGACACCGCGCGGCTTAGTGCAAAGCGGTCCTTGGCCCAGATGATCTGAGCTCTAATTCAAAGCCGGTCGTGATCGAATAGCGCTGCTGCTGCGGCGGCGGCGCATGGGTCTCCTCCTGGCCCTTCGCCACCATCCCAGCCTACCCGCGTTCTATGAGCGGCGGCGGCTTTGTTGGCCGGGCCATTCTTCTTCGCGTTAAATCAGCATCGCTCGATACGCCGGGTCACAACAGTGCCGTCCCACCTGCGGTGCCTCTCTATTATCGTGCGGCAACCGCGACCCCGGCCTCGCGCGCCACGGCCCCGTCGATAATCCCGATCGCGGTCTCCTACTCTGACATCGACCCCGCCGGGACCGACACCAACGCCCACCTGCGAGAACGCGGGAAAGGCGGTGAATAGAAGTCCGATCGTAGCCAAGCACAGAACTATTTTTCTACGCATTTGGAAGCTCCTGACCTCGGGGAATGAAGCTAAACTCTCTTGAACCCCGTAAGTTCCCGCACCGGATACGCGGGCGATGCGAAAGCCAAAAACATCACTTAGCCCAGCCGCCAATAGGCCGACAGCAGGTGGCTAAGCACAATCTCCCGACGGTGTGCTGGCCGCGCCTTCCCGGAGGGGCCTTCTATGCTCTGAGCTATTGCGAGCTACGCCGTGCTGCCATGTGCGCGAGATAGTCGATCACCAAGTCGATCTCGCGGTCGCTCATCTGATCCGCCGCAAAGCCAGGCATGAGCAGCCCGGGCCAGCTGCGGACCGATCTCGGGTTGCGGATGAGCGCGTGCAGTCCGTCACGCGTCAGGTATTCGGTTGGATTCATCGGCTTGTTCATATCGGGGCCGACAGTGCTCGAGCCAGCGCCGTTGATGGTATGGCAGGGCAGGCATTGTGTCACAAAAAGCGCCTTGCCGGCGCGAACAGGGTGAGTCGCGGGTAAGGTGGGATCGACACCGAGTGCCGGCCAGCGTGCAGCCGGCGACGGCTGAATCTCCAGCTTCGCGACCTGATACGGCCATTGTTCGCTGCGGATCGTCGCCGCCAGCGCGCCAGTCCACACAATGTAAAAGGGTCCAGCACTTGCTGCTTTGCCAGGAAGCGGTGGCCATCGCGCGTCTTCGGGCTCGATGGCGAGCCACGCAACGGCCTTGGCTGGGTCTGTATTGGTGATGAGATCCAACGGCAATTGGGCGGCAAAGCCGTCAATTGCGACTGTCTCGATCACGCTGTCAGCGGCCGCACTAAGCCGGGGCAGCAACACGGCCAATGGGATTGCGCGAAAGCGCATGGCCTTGCCGTACGCAATATCGTTGGCAATCTCGACGCTGGTAACTTCCGGCCGCGCCAACAAGGCGTCCCGTGCAAAATGCCGAGTCTCGCCGTTGATCGCAACGTCGAGTACCGGCTCTGCCGATGTCCCCGGTGATCCAAGAAAAACAACAGACAAGATGATAATCGATAACAACATGACTCGTTTAGCCGAACGCGAGGGCTCATTTGATGGTTCTCGATTGGCCTTGGCCGAGGGGGCATCCACCCCCTGATCACGTTATTTGCAACAGATCATTCGGGCCAACGATATCCGAAGCCAACCAAATCGATAAGCTCGAAGGCGCTCTATCAAAGCGCCGCTGAACCGATATGATATTTCTTTCAAGCCCGGAGGCGGTCATTAAGCGACGAGAATTGGTTGGCCTTCTTGGTGCAGCGGCAGTCGCGTGGCCGCTCGCTGCGCACGCGCAGCAAACCGAGCGGATGCGGCGCATCGGCGTGCTCGTGAATCTCACCGAAAGCGATGCAACAGGACGGAGGTTTGTCGCGGGATTCCAGCAGGCGCTACAAGAATTGGGCTGGGTCGACGGCCGCAATGCCCACATCGACATGCGCTGGGGCGCCGGTGATCGCGAGCGCTATCGCAAATATGCGGCCGAATTGGCCGCGTTTGCGCCGGACGTCATCTTCGCAGCCACCACCGACGCGGTGGTGTCGGTGCAGCAGGCATCACCCAGCGTTCCGATCGTGTTCGTCGGCGTCATCGATCCGGTGGGCTCCGGCTTGATCACAAGCATGGCACGGCCGGGCGGCAATGCCACCGGTTTTACGATTTTCGAATACGCGATCGCCGCGAAATGGCTCGAGTTGCTTAAAGAGGTAGCGCCCCGCGTGACACGAGCCGCCGTGTTGCGCGATGCCAACGTGGCGTCCGGGATCGGCCAGTTTGCCGCAATCCAGGCTGTGGCGCCGGTCGGCATCGAGTTGAGCACCATCGGGCTGCGCGGCGCCAACGAGGTCGAGCAGGCCATTGCCGCTTTTGCACGCGACCCGAATGGCGGGTTAATCGTGACCGCAAGCGGTTTTGGCTCAAACAATCCCGAATTGATTGCAACACTTGCGGCCCGGCACAATCTGCCCGCGATCTATCCGTTCCGCTATTCCGTTAGCGTCGGTGGCCTGATCTGCTATGGGCCCGACTACCAAGATCAGTATCGCCGCGCCGCTGCTTACGTTGATCGCATCTTGAAGGGCGAAAAGCCGGCCAACCTGCCGGTGCAGGCGCCAACCAAGTACGAGCTGGCGATCAATCTCAAGGCCGCGAAAGCGCTCGGCCTCACGGTAGCGCCATCGCTGCTCGCCCGCGCCGACGAGGTGATCGAATAGCGGTGCTGCTGCGGCGGAGGCGCACAAATTCGGAAATGGCACGGAACCCAAGTTCGAGTTTGTGATCAATGTTAGGGCCGCACGCGCGATAGGCGGGGTATAAGGACAATACAGGCGAGGACGCTGGCTTTCGTGAATGTCACTTACCGTTTGGCTATGCGCGCCCAGGCTTTGCGCGCCCCAGTCATTTGTAACCTAAGGAAATAACGTTAAGCGTTGTTCTTGCGGAGAGGTTGTCTTTTTACATAGAGCGGTTTTGTATCGTTTAGTACATAGTAACTAGTGCTGGTGAGCGGCGGCGATGCGTGCGCTGAAATTCTCCGAAAACAAACCTGTCAAAGCGCGGCGTCCGTCTGTCGTCTCTCGACAATCGGATCTCAAGGCGAGACAGGCAAGTAAGATTGCCGAATTGCGGAAAGTCCTTGTTGCAGCGGGCTTTGAGACGCTCCGGCAGCAAGCTACGGTCCTCGGGTTGTCGGGAAGCACCGCATGGGTCGTCATGAGGGGCGACCACAAGGCATCCGGCCTTTCAGCCGTCACAATCAGACGCATCCTCGCTTCACCGAACCTGCCACCGGAAGCGCGGCAGCTCATCGAGGAGTACATCTGTGAGAAGCTGCTGGGTGGATATGGACACAGCCAAAGCAGCCTTAACCTATTTCGCAAACGCCTCGGTTATCCCACCTCAAACGCAATCCCGGCGATCCGAACCAAGCGCAACATTTGAGCGCGCTGCGGCAAACTGTCCTGTCCAAAAAATCGATATGGCATCCGGTGCTGGGCTCGACATAAAATTTCTGCATATCGGAGCGGTTGCCCCCAATCCGATTGTCGCAATGTCGCCTCCCTTCCCTTGGGCGACGAGACCCCGGCGCTTCCCCGCTCCGGGGTCTTTGCTTGTCGCACCGGAAGCGCCTTTGTCTATCACCCCGCGTAGGCGAGCACGCTGCCGGTGATGTTCCCGGTGTGATCTACATCACAGCGTGGGGTCGAGTGTCGAAAGACATACTGGGGATATGCGCCACGTCGTTGTCGGTCAACTCGTTTTGGTTCCCGTGGCAATGTGGCCATTGCGAGAAATTTATGCAGCAACCGTTTGCCCTTGAAAACGTTGATTGGCCGGCACGAACAAACAACAGGAGACGGTCATGCCAGTCTTGCTGGTGCCTTTGCTGGTCGGTACCCCCATCGTGTTGGGTGGCGGCTACCTGATTTACAGAGTTATCGCCGGCTGACACAGCCGCTTTGAGCAGAGGCTTTCAGGCCAATGTTCATCCTTCTCGAACTGATCCTCAATTCCATTTCGAGATGGAATAAGAGGTGAGGGAGTAAAGGCCCGGCGCAAGTCGGGCCTTTTTCCTGACCCGAGCGGCAACCACTGACCACGCATCATTCCACGGGCCGTCGGCGAGAGGAACTGCGGGCCGTGCCTTTGACTTGGTATGTGAACCTTTCAAGGTACGGCGATGTCGCGTCACAGTTTGCTGCCCATGCTCTCCCTTTACCTGATTGCAGCGATTGTGCCCTGTGGCCTCGCGGGTGTCGGGCTGGTCTGGCTTGTGAGCGGTGCAGAGGGACTGACCACGCAACCCGATCCGTCGAAAACCGTGCTCGACGCGCGCATCGAGACCGCTCGGGAAATTCGGCGAGCGTTGGCCACTCCAATCCCGCCGCCGGAGCCGCTCGGACCCATCAAATTCAAGGCAGCATCTACATTGGGTGGTGCCCAAAAGGTCGTCGCAGCAAAGCGCGTGAGACTTCCACCGGAAGCGCGGGACGCGTTCGCCAGTGGTCTCTCGCCCTCGTATGAAGAACGATCGGCTCCGGCCCGCTCTTTTGACCGGCACACGAACAATTACTGATGTTTTCCTAACTTCATTCCCGCGGATTATTGGGTACGGGCGCTAACCAGGCCGCGCGGCCAGCATCGCCTCTACCTCGTCGGTGCTTTTGACCTCGGCGAACGAGGCAGGCTACCTGACGCGAACGCCCCTCACTTCGAGCCGCCCGCACTTGTCGCACTCAAAGGTATAGAGGTCGCGGTGGTCGTGCTCCGGTTCGATCCCGAACAGACGCATTTCGATTTTGCAGTCTGGGCAGACGATCAAGGGTTCAGCGGGCGCTCTGGGTTCGGGCGCTGGTGCCATACCGCGCAAGGTACGGAACCGGACATATGGCGTCGAGTGGCAAAAGACGTGCTCCCAAGGTCTAGTTTATGCGTGCACGGGAAGGGTGACGAAGAAGGTCGATCCCCGGCCGACCTCGGATTCAACCCGGATGCGCCCGCCATGCATCTCAATGATGCGCTTGGAGATCGCCAATCCCAGACCGGTGCCGCCCTTTTTGCGGGTCAGCGAATTGTCAGCCTGCTGGAACTCCTGGAACAGCTTGGCCTGATCGGCGGCCGAGATGCCCGGACCGGTGTCCCGCACCGACACGTTGAACGATCCGTTGCTCGCCGCAGCCGTGATCACCACCTCGCCGGCATCGGTGAACTTGATCGCATTGCCGACCAGATTGAGCAGCACCTGCGCCAGGCGGCGCTCGTCACCGCGGCCGCGGGGCAGGTCCGGCGCCACCTCGGCCTTGAACGCAAGCTTCTTGTCGATCGCTAACGCTTCAACGGCGCCATAGACGGTCTGGGTCACGTCGCCGAGCGAGTATTCGGCGAGGTCAAGGGTCAGCTGGCCGGCCTCGATCTTGGACAGGTCGAGCACCGCGTTGATCAAGCCGAGCAGGTGCTTGCCGTTGCTTTCGACCCGCTTGAGCACGGCATGCATCTTCTCGGGTGGGGCGCCATAGACGCCATCGGCGATCAGCTCGGTGTAGCCGAGGATGGCGTTGAGTGGCGTGCGCAGCTCGTGACTCATGTTGGCGAGGAATTGCGACTTGTGCTGGCTCGCTTCGGCAAGCTGGCGGCTCTTGTCCTGGATTTCGTCGAACAGCCGCACGTTCTCGATCGCGATCACCGCCTGGTCGGCGAAGGTAGAGACCAGATCGATCTGCTTGTCGGCAAACGGCCGCACCATCTTGCGTTGCAGCACTATGACTCCGATGGGCGTTCCTTCGCGCAGAAGCGGAACTCCCAGCATGGTTCGAATCCCGCCGATTTTCGCGGCTCCCGTCATTTGGTAACCCGGCTCGGACATGACGTCATGAATGTGGATCGTTTTGCCTTCCATGACCGTCCGGCCTACCACCGAGCCATGCCCTGCCGGGATTGGATGCGTGCGCATATACGCCTGCAACTCAGGTGAGTGGCCGAAAGAAGCGACCTGTTGGTATTCAGCGCCAACTTCGCGATTGATCGATGCCATGTCCGATTCGCACAATCGTGCGGCCAACTCGACCAACGTATTCAACACCATCTGCAAATCGAAGGCCGAGCGACTGATGACCCGCAGCACGTCCGCGGTGGCGGTCTGCTGCTGCAAGGATTCGCGCAGCTCGTTGAGCAGCCGTGCGTTCTCGATGGCGATGACCGCCTGCGCGGCGAAGTTGGTCACCAGCGCGATCTGCTTGTCGATGAAAGGACGAACCTCCTGGCGGTAGATCACGATGGCGCCGACCAGTTCGGCGTCTTTGAGCATCGGCACCGCAACCACGGTCCGGGCGTCGGCCAGCACGGCAATTTGCGGCTTGGAGTACCCGGGCGGCGCATCGAAATATCCCGGTTCGGCCAGCATGTCGGCGATCTGGATGGCTTGCTTGGCCTGCACCATGCGGCCGATGGCGGTGTGCGGGGCCGGGCGGAACAACCGGTCTTGGCGCCGCGCCTCGACCAGCGCCGGCGGTGCGTTGTGCATCGCGCCGGTGCGGAAACCATCGCCATCGCGGATGAACAGGATGCCGAAATTGGCCTCGCAGATGCGCGTTGCGTTTTCCAGCATCGCGTTGAACACCGGGTCGAGATCGCCCGGCGAGCTGGAGATGACCTTCAGCACCTCCGAGGTCGCGGTCTGCTGCTCCAGCGACTCAGCAAGCTCGGCAGTACGTTTCTGCACGTCGTCGAACAGCCGGACGTTCTCGATCGCGATCACCGCCTGGTCGGCGAAGGTTTCCACCAGTTCGATCTGCTTGTCTGTGAATGGCCGCATCGTGTGACGCATCAACGTGATCACGCCAATCGGCATTCCTTCACGCAGCAGCGGAACGCCCAACATCGTGCGAATGCCGCCGATCTCAGCAGCCTCCTTCATCTTGTATTCCGGATCGACCAGCACATCATGAACATGAACCATTCGGCCTTCCAGCGCGGCCCGACCGGCGATCGACCCGCGACCTGACATCAGCGGCCGACTTTCGGACATCTGCTTGAACTCTGGCGTGAAACCATAGCTCGCGACTTGATGGTAAAAATTGCCCTTCTGCCGGTTAATCGCGGCCATGTCCGCTTCGCACAGGCGCGCGGCTGAACTCGACCAGCGTGTCGAGCACCGCCTTCAGATCGAACGTCGAGCGGCTGATCACCTTCAGCACGTCCGCAGTGGCGGTCTGCTGCTGCAAGGATTCACGCAGCTCGTTGAGCAGCCGGGTGTTCTCGATCGCGATCACCGCCTGCGCGGCGAAGTTCTCCAGCAGCTCGATCTGCTTAGCGGTAAACGGGCGCACCTCCTGGCGGAAGACCGCAAAGACGCCCACCAGTTCGTCCTCCCTGAGCATCGGCACGTTGATGAGCGTGCGGGCGCCCCCCAATCGCGTGATCGGCGCAGCCGGCTCCAATTCGCGCATGTCCGCTATCTGTTGGGACTTTCTTGTGCCGGCGACGCGCTTGAGGGTGGGGTGACTGTGGAGCGGCAGCACCGGGTCGTTCTCGGAGAACGTCAGATAGTCCGCGGGCGCATTGTGCAGCGCGACCCTCCGGAATGCTTCGCCTTCGAACAGCATCAGACTTCCAAACGACGCTTCGCAAATGCGGGTGGCGTTCGCCAAGATGGCTTCGAACACCGGCTTCAACTCGCCCGGTGAGCTGGAGATGACCTTCAGCACCTCGGCGGTCGCGGTCTGCTGCTCCAGCGACTCGCTGAGATCATCGGTGCGCTGGCGCAGCTCGTTGAGCAGCCGCGTGTTCTCGATCGCGATCACGGCTTGCGCGGCGAAGTTCTGCACCAGTTCGATCTGCTTGTCGCGTGAAGGGACGCACCGCCTGGTGATAGATACCGATGTGTCCGACCAACTCGTCGTCCTTCAGCATGGGCACGTCGAGCAGGGTGCGGGCGCCGCCCAGGGTGACAATGGCGTGTCCTTGGTGGGCCGGGTCGGCCGCTGCGTCTTCGACCTGCAGAACTTGTTTTGTGCGAGCGACGAGGTCGAAGCCGCTGCCGGCGGTGACTGGGACGGCGGGGTCGCGCTGCCGCAGCTCGGCGTAAGCAGATGGCGCGCCATGCTGGGCAACCGTGAGCGAGCTTGCCGTCTTTGTAGAGATGCAGGTTACCGAACTTCGCCCCGCAGATCCTGACTGCATTGGCCAACAAGCTTCGAACACGGAGGCCAGAGTCGCCGGACGAGCTGGAGATGACTTTCAGCACCTCCGAGGTTGCGGTCTGCTGCTCCAGCGCCTCAGCAAGCTCGGCGGTGCGTTTCTGCACGTCCTCGAACAGTCGGACGTTCTGAATCGCAATGACCGCTTGGTCAGCGAAGGTGGTTGCCAACTCGATCTGCTTATCGGTGAACGGCTGCACAACGGACCTTTGCAGCAGCAGCACGCCGATAGGGGCACCTTCGCGCATCAATGGCACGCCCAGCATCGAGCGCACGCCTCCCGACCTGAGACCGGCGGGCCAGTCCGACGTTCGGATCGGCCTGCGCATCGATGAGATGGACTGGCGCGCCTCTGAGCACGACACGGCCCGCCATCGATCCTTCATCAGGCTTGACCGGTTCGTTGCGCATGCGCTCGCGATGGGACGGCTCAAAACCATAGTCGGCAACGTTGTGAAAAAGACCGTCCTTGGCGATCCGTATGGCAGTCCGCTCCGCCCGGCATAGGCGGCAAGCTGATTCGGCGAGCGTGTCGAGCACGGTCTGCAAGTCGAAAGCCGAACGGCTGATGACCTTGAGCACGTCAGCGGTGGCAGTCTGTTGCTGCAGCGACTCGCGCAGCTCCCCGAGCAGCCGGGTGTTCTCGATCGCGATCACCGCCTGCGCCGCGAAGTTGCGCCCCAATTCGATCTGCTTGCCGGTGAACGGGCGGGCCTCCTGACGATATGTGCTGAAAGTGCCAATGACGCGGTCGTCCTTGAGCATCGGCACGACGAGAACCGCGCGGGCGCCCGTAAGCTCGGTCATCGCGACGAACTGCGGGTCGCGTTTTTTATAGGCTTCGGTCTCTTGCATATCGGGGATATGGACGACCTGCTTTGTGGCGACGGCCCGTCCGGGGCCTGTTGCCGCGCTGAGCGCTTGCGGGCCGCGCCAGAATTCCGTGACGAACGCGGGCGGGGCGCCTTCCATGGCGGAGGGGTGAAACAGTTCGCCGTCGTAGAGCATCAGATGAGCGAATTTCGCCTCGCAGATGCGTCTGGCGTTGGCGAGAATTGCGTTGAACACCGGCTCCAGCTCGCCTGGCGAGCTCGAGATGACTTGCAGCACCTCCGAGGTTGCGGTCTGCTGCTCCAGTGACTCGGTAAGATCGTCGGTGCGCTGGCGCAGCTCGCTTAGCAAGCGTGTGTTCTCGATGGCGATCACAGCTTGAGCGGCAAAGTTCTTGCACCAGCTCGATCTGCTTGTCGGTGAACGGCCGGACCTCCTGGCGATAGATGGTAATTGCGCCAACCAGTTCATCATCCTTGAGCATTGGCACGGCGAGGTGCGTGCGCGCCCCGCCGAGCTGGGCCGGCGGGCTCTGCGACGGCGAGGCCGTATCATCGAGCGTGTGAAGAACCTGCTTGGATTTCCACATCTGTTCGAGAACGGAGCCGGGATTGGGCGGGCGGCGGCCGCGCTCGCGGAGGAATTCGCGAGGGCCGGTGGCAAGTTCAACCGGGCAACGGGATAGAATTCACCATTTTCATAACGAAACATGTTGCCGAACTTGGCCCCGCAGATGCGGACCGCATTCTCCAGCATGGCCTGGAACACCGGCTGAAGTTCGCTGGGAGAGCTCGAGATGACTTTCAGCACCTCGCTGGTCGCGGTCTGCTGCTCCAGCGATTCGGTGAGGTCATCGGTGCGCTGGCGCAGCTCGTTGAGCAGCCGCGTGTTCTCGATCGCGATCACCGCCTGGGCGGCGAAGTTCGACACCAGGTCAACCTGCTTGCCAGTAAACGGCCGTACTTCTTGCTGATAGATGCCGATGGCTCCGATCAGATCGTCCTTCCTTGAGCATGGGCATGACGATAAAGGAACGGATGCCGGCCAGCTCGACCCCCGCGACCACGAGTGCGTCGCGCCTGGCGTATCCTGCTTCCGCTTTGAGATCGGTGATTTGAACCGTTTGCATTGTTTCGACGAGACGACCAAGCGCGCTTTCGGGGGTCGGCGCACGTGGCCCGCCCCCCAGAACTCCGCGAACTCGCTTGGGACGTTGTGCAGCGCGCCGGCTCGAAAACAGTTCTCCTCGCAAAGCCATAGAACGCCAAACTTCGCCTCGCAGAGGCGCACTGCGTTCGCCAGCATGGCCTGAAACACCGGTTCCAGCGTACCGGGCAGGCTTGAAATGGCCTTGAGCACCTCGCTGGTCGCGGTCTGCTGTTCCAGCAATTCGGTGAGGTCATCGGTGCGCTGGCGCAGCTCGTTGAGCAGCCGCGTGTTCTCGATCGCGATCACGGCCTGCGCGGCGAAGTTCTGCACCAGTTCGATCTGCTTGTCGGTGAACGGGCGAACGTCCTGGCGGTAGATATTGAAGGCGCCAATCACCTCGTTGTCTTTGAGCAATGGCACGCTCAACAAGGTACGGGCGCCCGCAAGCTCGACCAGACCAACCGTTGCCACGTTGCCGCCGATGTAGCTTGGCTCAGCCTTGAGGTCGGCAACGTGGACGGTCTGTTTCGTCGAAACCAAGCGGCCGAGGGGCTGCTCCGCAGTGGGGCGGATCAGCGGATTCCGGCGCCGATCATCGACAAATGCCGCCGGCGCGTTGTGAAGGGCAACGACCGCAAACGCGCCATCCTCGTAGCGGAGCAAGTTGCCGGACCGCGCCTCGCAGATGCGCGTGGCGTTCTCCAGCATCACCTCGAACACCCGCTGCAAGTCGCCCGGCGAACTTGAGATGACCTTGAGCACCTCGGAGGTCGCGATCTGCTGCTCGCGGGCCTCGCGGAGCTCCCGTCTGGAGTGGCCGAGCTGCTCCTGCAGATCGACATAAGACGGACGGCGCGGGCGCGCTGTCGCGGGCGCAGCACGGCGCTTTGCAGTCGGGGTCTTGCGGCGCCGCTCCTTATTCTTCTTGCCGCCTGTTCTGGCACGCCGCTTCATCAAGGCCGCCCCTCGGCACGGCAGGTCGCATCGTATCGGCTCAAAGCAGCACTCTGATAGGGGCTGAACCCGGCCTCGCTACCGCAACATGGGGTGCCGGCTATGTCCGAGATCGGGTCATAACCGGAAGAACTCGAAGTGAGCATAACGAGACCGCTTTCGGATGGATAGCGACCCGTAAGCCCTCTGGCAGGGCATGTTTGGGCCAACATCCCACCCAGATGCAATCGCAGCGAGCCGATCTGCCTCGGCCGGTATCCCGACCGCATCCGGAGTCTGGGCCGTGAGGTTTCTTCAAGCGGATAAAGCAATGTCGGCGGGTCGCGACGACGTTGATCGCCCGCGCCGACCAGGTCGCTGAATAGCGCTGCTGCCGCGGCGGCGGCGCATGAGTCTCCTCCCGCCCCTTCGCGACCATCCCAGCCGTACCCGCGTTTGTCCGGTCTTGCAGCAACAGCCGACATCGGGCGGCACCAGGGCTGGATGGCGAGACATCCATTACGAAATTCGTAGGCAGGCCGTTGCAATCCGTTGGCTTTCCTTTACGGCCCGTTAGCGATGGCTTCAAGACTCGCAGAACACTTAACAATATGGCGATCCATGCGGATTTATGGTCGACGCGACAACGTGGGCCATGACAGCCGTGTTTCGCGTCCTCACCTGCCTCACTGCAGAGCATGACTGGCGGCTCATTGTGCTCGCCGGGGTCGTCTGCTTTTCCGTCAGCATCGTCGCCATCAATATCTTCCACCGCGCGATCGCGGCACAGACGCCAACGCGCTGGCTGTGGATCGGGATCGCCGGCGGCGCGATCGGATACGGCATCTGGGCGACGCATTTCATTGCCATGCTGGCCTACGATCCCGGCGTGACGACGGGCTATGGCGTGGCCTTGACGGCTGCGTCGCTCGCTGCCGCCATGGCGATCACGTCGGTTGGTTTCGGGCTTGCCGCCTACGATCCCGCTCGGGGGGCGCCGGTCGGCGGCGCGATCATCGGCGCCGGCATTGTCACCATGCACTACCTCGGCATGTGGGCGCTGCAAGTACCGGGTCGCGTCACGTGGTCCATCGATCTGGTGCTGGTGTCGATTGCGCTTGGCATCTTGTTTGGCTTCGTCGCGCTGACCGTTGCGGTGCGCGTCAAGGACCGGCGCGGAACCTTCGCTGCAGCGCTGTTTCTGACACTTGCCATCGTCTCGCACCATTTCACCGCGATGGGTGCCGTGGTCATCGTCGCCGATCCGGCGCAGGCGCCCAGCGCCTTGGCGATTTCGTCCCCTGTCCTGGCCCTGGCGATTGCCGGCGTGGCGCTATCGGTGCTCGGCATGAGCTCGATCGGCCTGATGGCGGATCACCGGCTGGCCAACCGGACCGACAAATTCGAAAAAATCATTCATCAGCTTTCACGCGCGCAGCAGCAGATCGAAGCCTCGCAACGGCAGGTGGAGCGGCAGAAGCTTCAGCTCGACACCGCACTCGACCACATGGCGCATGGGCTGTGCATGTTCGACACCACCGAGCGCCTGATCGTCTGCAACGAGCGCTACAGCAACATGTATGGCCTCAGCCGCGATCAGACCAAGCCGGGGACGACGTTGCGGGACATTCTGGAGGCCCGCGCCGAGGCCGGGACCAGCCCGACCGACATCGAGCGCTACATCGAACAGCGCTTGCAGGAGGTTCGCCGCCGCGAACCGTACTATGCCGAGGACAAGCTACGCGACGGACGCATCTTTGCGGTCACCCACCAGCCGATGCAGGACGGCGGATGGGTCGCGATTTACCAGGACATCACCGCGCAGAAACGCGCCGAAGCGCGGGTCGTCTATTTGGCCCGCCATGACGGGCTGACCGGCCTCGCCAATCGCGCCGTGCTGCGCGAGAAAATGGAGGAGGGGCTGGCGCATCTGCGCCGCCGCGGCGAAGGACTGGCGGTCTTCATGCTCGATCTCGATCATTTCAAGATGGTCAACGATACGCTGGGGCATCCGGTCGGCGACCAGCTGCTGAAAATGGTGGCGCGGCGCCTGTCGAATTGCGTGCGCGAAACCGACACGCTGGCACGGCTCGGCGGCGACGAGTTCGCCATTAACTTGGCCACCGCATCGGACCCGCGGGCGGACGCGACCGTGGTGGCGAAACGGATCCTCGCGGCGATCGCCAAGCCCTACGAAATCGACGGGCATCATGTCGAGATCGGCACCAGCCTCGGCATTGCGCTTGCGCCGGCGCACGGCACCGACGTCGATCAGCTCGTCAAGAACGCCGACCTCGCGCTCTATAAAAGCAAGTCCGAAGGTCGCAACGCCTATTGCTTCTTCGACGAACTCGATGGGGGTCGAGGCCGACAGCCGCCGTGCGCTGCAATCCGATCTGCGCAATGCGCTCGCCAACAACGAGTTCGAGCTCCACTATCAGCCGATCGTCGACATCGGTTCGCGAGCGATCGAAAGCATCGAAGCGCTGCTGCGCTGGCGCCATCCGCAGAACGGCGTCATGCGTCCCGCCGCCTTCATGGCCGTTGCCGAAGAGAGCGGCCTGATCAATTCGATCGGCGAATGGGTGTTGAACAGGGCCTGCAACGACGCGGTCGGCTGGCCGTCGCATATCAAGGTCAGCGTCAATCTGTCACCGATCCAGTTTCGAAGGGCCAGCGCCGTCGAGATCATGAACAGAGTGCTGCGGAGTTCCGGCTTGCCGCCCGAGCGGCTGGAGGTGGAGGTCACCGAGTTGGTGTTCATGCAGGGCAGTGCCGAGAACATCGAGACGCTGCGGCAATTGCGCGAGCTTGGGATTTCCATCGTGCTCGACGATTTTGGTACGGGAAATTCTTCGCTCAGCTATCTGCGGATGTTCCCGTTCGACAGGATCAAGATCGACCGCAGCTTTACCCGCGATCTGGCGGACAATGCCGATTGCGCTTCGATCGTCGCCGCGGTGGCAAACCTCGGCCGAAGCCTGCAAATCGATACGGTGGCCGAGGGCATCGAAGCCGAGGACCAGCTCGCGCTGGTGCGTGCCGCTGGCTGCACTCACGCGCAAGGCTACTTGTTCGGGCGGCCATGCCTGGCGGCCGATCTCCGGATTCCGACGACCGAGGCGCCCGACCAGATGCCAGACCGCCAATCGCTCGCGGTCGCAAACGGCTAGTGTCGCGATTCGAAAATTCGCCCGAGTTCTCAGCTTGCTCTTAAGCGAACTTCCGGAATCAAAGCGACACTAGCAACATATTGATTCTAGTGTCCCTTTGAACCCGAAGTTCGCAAACGAGCTTGCCGCGCAATCATGCGAACTTCGGGTTCGGGACTAGCCCCCACGGCACCGACATCGGCCCCTTTAAGAAGACTTGGCCGAATCGCTACGATGCCTCGTCCTATCGGCCGATGAGAGAAGCAGACATTTGGTCACGCTCATTGGTCGAGTTCAGCGCTATCAAAATAGTCATCTAAACCGGTACGATGCCGTCTCTCGACCAAGGGGGCGGTATGAAGCGGCGGCAATTCATCGCGCTGTTGGGCGGCGCAGCCATCGCGGCGCCGTTCGTCGCGCGCGCCCAGGAGCGCGTACGCCGTGTCGGTGTGCTCATGCACACGGCGGCCGATGAACCGGAAGCCCAGGCCCGCTTTGCGGCCTTCCTGCAAGGATTGCAGGAAGCGGGCTGGGCGGTCGGCCGCAACGTGCGGATCGACACCCGCTGGAGCGTGGGCGACAACGCACGCTTGAGCAGGGATGCGGTGGAATTGGTGGCGCTTGGCCCGGACGTGATCCTGGCCGGCGTCGGCGGGACCACGGGGGCGCTGCAACGGGCAACCCGTACGGTGCCGATCGTGTTCGCCCAAAGTGTCGATCCGGTCGGCAACAGCTTTGTTGAGAGCCTGGCGCGGCCGGGCGGCAATTTAACCGGCTTTATCCAGTTCGAATACCTCTTGAGTGGGAAATGGCTCGAACTGCTCAAGGAAATCGCGCCACGGGTGACGCGGGTGGGCGTCCTGCGCGAACCGGGCCCTGCTGGGATTGGACAGTGGGCCATCATACAATCCGTGGCGCAGACATTGGGCGTGGAGTTGAAGCCGATTGCGCTCGGCAATGCTGGCGAAATCGAGCGCGCAATCTCGGCGTTCGCGCCTGCGCCAAATGGTGGCCTGGTCGTGGCGGTGAGCGCGGCATCGCTCATGCACCGCGAGTTGATTGTCGGGCTTGCGGCGCGGCATCAATTGCCCGCGACTTACGCGTATCGCAACTTCGTGACGAGCGGCGGGCTGATCTCCTATGGCGCCGACATCTCCAGCCAGTACCGGCGCGCAGCCGGATACGTCGATCGCATTCTCAAGGGTGAGAAGCCGGCCGATCTGCCGGTGCAAACGCCAACAAAGTACGACCTCGCGATCAACCTCAAGACCGCGAAGGCGCTCGGTCTCACCGTACCGCCGACGCTGCTCGCCCGCGCCGACGAAGTAATCGAGTAGCGAGGCTGTTTGCTGCGGTGCATGAGTCTCCTCCCGGCACTCGCGACCATCCCAGCCGTACCCGCGTTTTTTGCAGCAACAGCCGACATCGGGCGGCACCAGGGCTGGATGGCTCGGCCGCGATTGACCCAGACCGGCCATCGGCAGGCATTTCGTGGCAGGTGCGAAGCTGATCTGAGCCCTACCAAAGTGCCGCCTGGCACCAGTACGATGCCTGGTCCTGATCCTGGGAGCAGCCATGCGGCGGCGGGAATTTCTCGGTGGGTTGGCAGGTGCAGCGTCGGCATGGCCGCTCGCGACTCGCGCGCAGCAGGCTGAGCGCGTGCGGCGTGTCGGCATTATGATGAACTATTTCGAGGATGATCCCGATGCACAAGCCCGGCTCGCCTCATTCCTACGCGGAATGCAGCAATTGGGCTGGGTCGACGGACACAACGTTGAAATTGTCATCCGTTGGACTGCGGCTGTGCCTAGCCGCATACAAGCAAGCGTGGCGGAACTGATTGCTTTCGCCCCGAACGTAATTTTCGCGCCGGGTAGCCCAGCCGTCGCACTGCTGAAGCAAGCGACCAACAAGATTCCAATCGTCTTCGCTGGGGTTGTCGATCCGGTTGGCGCCGGCTTTGTCGCAAGTATGGCTCGGCCGGGTGGCAATGTAACGGGATTTACTCAGTTCGAGTACGAAATGAGCGGCAAATGGCTGGAGCTGCTCAAAGAGATTTCGCCCCATGTGACATGGGCAGCCGTCATTCTGGATACCACGATTGCCGCCGGTGCCGGGCAGTTACGTGCAATCGAGGCTTTTGCCCCATCAATGGGAATCGAATTGCGCCCCGTCGCTGCTCTCGATGCCGGCGAGATTGAGCGCGCTATTACCGAGTTTGCACGCATGCGGAACGGCAGCCTGATCGTGACAGGGAGCGCTCGCACTCTGGTTTATCGGAATGTAATCATTGCGCTGGCGGCACGGCACCGTTTGCCCGCCGTCTATTTTCAGAGTGCCTTTGTCGAGCACGGCGGGTTGATGTCTTATGGAATCGACCTGGTCCAGCATTTTGGGCAGGCGGCGTCCTATGTCGACCGCATCCTCAAAGGCGAGAAGCCGGAGAATCTGCCCGTACAGGCACCGACCAAGTACCAGATGGTCATTAACCAGCAGACAGCCAAAACACTGGGCCTAACAGTCCCGCCATCGCTGCTCGCCCGCGCCGACAAGCTGATCGAATAAGACGCGAAATTTGCGATACCGCTTGAACGACGCCAACGGCATTTCGCGACATGCTGCTGGCCTCGTCCCGGTCGAAAATGACCCAGCGCGTCATTTGGTCGGCATTTAATGTTGCAGCGGCGAAGCGCGCCCTACCAAACCACTCGTTTGAGCCGCTACGATGCGATCTCCTGAGCCCTGGAGGAGGCAATGAGGCGGCGGCAGTTTCTCGGTGTTCTGGGTGGCGCAGCGGCAGCGTGGCCGCTGGCGGCGCGGGCGCAACAATCCGGGAAGGTGTATCGGCTTGGGCAGCTTTCGGGCGGAACCGCCGCCTCGCGCATTCCATTGCTCACGGCCTTTATGCGAGGTATGCGCGAACTTGGCTATGTCGAGGGGCAGAACCTTGTCCTCGAGCACCGCTATGCGGATGGCAAGTTCGAACGCTTGCCCACGCTGGCACAAGAACTCCTTGCATGGAACCCAGATGCGCTTTTCGTTTCAACGACACCGGCAAGTCTGGCTGCCAAAGCTGCGACCTCGACCGTGCCGATCGTCATGGTGAGCGTGGCCGATCCGCAGGGAGTAGGTCTGATTGCAGACTTGTCGCGGCCCGGCGGCAATATTACCGGCGTGACCAATATCGGCGCTGAACTTACTGGCAAACGATTGGAGATATTGAAGGAAATCGTTCCCGCCGCATCGCGGGTAGCCGTCATCATCAATCCCAACGACGCCAACGCTCCGCTACAAATGTCTAGCGCGAGACTTGCCGCCGACAAGCTTGCGGTTCAGCTTGAGCCCGTCATGAATGTTCGCAGCGGTGCCGACCTCAAGAACGCATTCGAACGATCGGTTCGAAGCGGCGCTACTGCAGCGATACGGATGGTCGATCCTCTGGGATCAGACTTCCGAGTGCAGACAGTCGCTTTCGCTGCCGAATTTCGACTACCAACAATATACGCCTTCCGCGAAGATGTTTTGGCTGGTGGCCTCATATCCTACGGCCCGAGCTTGCCCGATCAATATCGACAGGCGGCTACATTCGTGCACAAAATCTTCAGTGGCGTGAAACCCGCCGACATCCCCGTCGAACAGCCCACCAAGTTCGAACTGGCGATCAACCTCAAAACCGCCAAAGCGCTCGGCCTCACCGTGCCGCCGACGCTGCTCGCGCGCGCCGACGAAGTGATCGAATGAGACGGCGCGAGTTTGTCATACTCCTGGGCGGCGCCGCAGCGTGGCCGCTGTTGGCGCGCGGGCAGCAGCGGGGGAGTTTTCCGACTATTGGTTTCGTAGGCCCGCTTGCTTCGCAAGCTATGAGCCAATGGACCGCAGCGTTTGTGCAACGGCTGCGCGAGCTCGGTTGGATCGAGGGTCGCACGGTGGCGGTCGAGTATCGCTGGGGAGAGGGACGCAGCGAGCGCTTCCCCGAAATCATGGCCGAGTTCGTCCGGCTGAAAGTTAGCGTTATCGTCACGGGCGGAACCGCCGCCGTCATCGCGGCAAAGCAGGCGACATCGACGATACCGATTGTCTTCGGATCGGTAGCGGACCCGGTCGGGACCGGCTTGGTCGCTTCCCTGGCGCGCCCGGGCGGCAATGTCACCGGTCTGTCAAATCAGTCGGCCGATATGCCGGGCAAGCGGCTCGAACTCTTGCGCGAGGTGGTCCCCGGTCTCCGTCGGCTGGCGATCATGGCCAATGTCAGCAATCCCAGCAACGTCCTGGAGCTGCGTGAGGGTCAGGCAGCGGCCCGCGCGCTCGGCCTTGACTTAATCAAGCTCGAAATACGCCAAGTGGAGGACATCGTTCCCGCCATCGAGTCGCTCAAGGACAATGTCGACGCTCTTTATGTCGTAACCGACGCGCTGGTGAACACCAACCGGGTTCGCATCAACACCCTGGCCCTGGGCGCACGGCTGCCGACGATGTTCGGCGAGAAGGGCTACGTCGAGTCCGGCGGCCTGATATCATACGGGCCTAACTTCCCCGACCTGTACCGGCGCGCCGCAGAGCACGTGGACAAGATACTCCGCGGCGCGAACCCGGCTGACTTACCCGTTCAGCAACCGACCAAGTTCGATCTCGTCATTAATCTGACGACTTCAAAGGCTCTGGGATTGAAAATTCCCGAATCTTTCCTGCTTCGCGCCGACGAGGTGATCGAATAGTGGCTGTTTGTGCTGCGGCGGCTTAGTCTTGCTGCCGAGCGCAGGGGAACCGGTGGGCTGCGTCATAACTCTGGCACGATGACCTGCTCCACCACGTGTCCCTCACACACACGCGGGGGCCAAAACGAGGACATCATGAAACCGATCTGCCTGACGGTGCTGGCCGCCCTCGGCCTTACTGCCGCAACAATCGACGCCAACGCACAGACCTGGCCGACGAAACCGATCCGAGCGATTGTGCCCGTGGCCGCGGGCAGCACCACCGACATTATCCCGCGCGTGGTGTTCGAACAGCTCTCGTCCCAACTGGGGCAGACCATCGTCGTGGAAAATCGCACCGGCGCCGGGGGTACGATCGGTGCAGCCTTCGTCGCCAAGGCGGATCCGGATGGCTACACAATTCTGGCCCATGGGTCCGCACACACCATCGCGCCGGCGCTTTATCCGAACCTTAGCTACCATCCGGCGCGAGATTTTGCGGCGGTCGTCCCGTTTGGCATATCGCCGAGCGTCCTGGTGGTTTCTCCGGCCAAGGGCTTCAAGACCGTTGGCGATCTGGTCGCCGCCGCTAAAGCCAAGCCTGGCGCGCTGAGCTTCTCCTCGGTTGGTGTCGGCACTGCGACCCATCTCAGCGCTGAACGGTTTCGTTCCAGCGCGGGAGTGGAGGCCTTGCATGTTCCGTTTCGAGGGGGTGCGGAAGCGATGTCCGAAGTGATAGCCGGACGGGTTGATTTCTTCTTCGGCCCCGTTGGCCTCGTGCTGCCGCAGATCCGGGAGGGCAAGCTCGTTGGACTTGTGGTGAACAGCTCCAAACGCGCTGCTGCGTTACCGGACATTCCGACGACGCTGGAAGCCGGCTTTCATGACGCGGAGTACCCGATTTGGTTCGGGATCTTTGCACCGGCAAAGACGCCACGCGATATCGTCGACCATCTGCAGCGCGAGACCGTCAAAGCACTGCAAACGCCGAAAGTGCGGGAGAGACTATCGGCGCTCGGCGTCGATCCGATGGTCATGACGCCTGCCGAATTCGATGCGCATGTTCAAAAGGAAATCGCCATCAACGCCGCCCTGGTCAAGGCAGCCGGTATCAAGCCGGATTAGCAACGAATGGTTTGGCAACCGGGCAGCCCGGCCGGTGCGGGTTTGCAGGAAAGGCCATGACGCTGATGGCGTAAATCATCCCGAACGTCCTTCCCCTAAGCGATGTGGGCTGGCGGGAAAAAGTTCCGGGGCTTAGCAAAAATATTTACGGCGATAAGTCAGCGATGCTGGCTTTCTTGTACGAGTCCGTTCGGTCCAACTTGCCTTCGCGAGGGCCAGCGAGTTGGAGACGTTTAGATGACATCAGACGATTTTTTGCGGCACGCCGCCGAATGCGAGTATATGGCAAAGTTTTCGCGGGACGTAAAAAACAAGGTGGTGTGGCGCAGCATGGCCGAGCGATGGGTTCGCTGCGCCGAACTGGACAAGCAGCACAGCGCCGCAATTCACAATAACCCTAAAGCAAGATCACATCGTAGGGTCAGCGCAAGCTTGGCCTATTGAACCGGTCGATCAGCATTTGCGTCGGTCGGCCTGCGCTGCGCTAGCACGCGTAGTCCGGATGAGCGGCCTGTAAGGCCGCGAAATCCGGGAACGATTGTCCCGCATGTCGCTTCGCTCATGCGGGCTACTGTTTGCTGCGATGCATCGCAACGGTCAGCGCCCCGCGCCCGCGTGACACGGGTCGCCGGCAAGAAAGGCGGCGAGATGCGCGCTGAGGTCGCGGGCGTCGTCGCCGGCGCCGTCGATCAGCGCCGACTTTCGGCGCCGCAGGAATTGCATTCCCATCAGATACAGGCCCGGGGACTCCGTCACGCCGCCGTCGTGTCGGATCAGGCCCTTGCGGTCCAGCACCGGCACGTCGAGCCACGACGTGTCCGGATGGTAGCCCGTGGCCCAGATGATGGTCCGGATCTCGCCCGCCAGATTGATGCCGAGCGGCGGCGACGCCTCGACCCGCGTCGGCGGCAGGCGGTGCGGCGGCGCGACCGAGCCGTCGAGTCCGTTGTCGCGCGCCCAGGCGTCGATGAGATCCAGCAGCCGGCTCATCTTCAAATCGGACAGCGCGCACATGTTGCGCAGCGAGCCGGCGAATTGCGCCTTGCCGTCCTGGGTGATGCCGGCGAGGCGCCCGACGAGCCTGACGCCGATGTCGGTCAGGGCATTGAGGTCGAGCGTCGAGCGATCGGGCGTGCCGGCGAGCTGCAACGACGGCACCCGGCGCGCCCGCCGGATGTCATCGACCGCGTCGTAGCGCTCGTCGAGCACGCCGGCGGCGTCCATCCACCACTCCAGGTCCTTGCCGCGATACATGCGGGGCGCGCGAATGTGCTCGCCGACCGCCAGCGTCACCGGACGACCCGAACGCTGGATTTCGTTGGCGATCTGGGTGCCGCTCGCCGAGGCGCCAACCACCAGCACGCCGCCATCGGCGAGCTGGCCGGGGTTGCGATACTGCTGCGCCGTCAGCGTCGCGATCGAGCGCGGCACCAGGGCGGCGCAGCCCGGCTTGTCGGCGATGTTGCAGGCTCCCGACGCGATGACCAGCGTCCGGCATTGCCAGTCGTCCTGGTCGGTGCGGACGAGATAACCCGCCTCGGTGCGGCGCACCGACACGACGGTGACGTGGGTCTGCACCGGGGCCGCGATCGTCCTGGCGTAACTTTCGATGAACTCGACGACCTCCGGAATCGTCCGGTAGCCGTCGGGATCGTTGCCGCTGTAGCCATAGCCCGGCAGCCGGCTCTGCCAATTCGGCGTCAGCAGCCGCAGCGAATCCCAGCGCTCGGTTCGCCACGAGTGGGCAATCTCGCCGCGCTCCAGAACCACATGATCGATCGAGCGCTCGCTGAGGCAGCGGCTCATCGCCAGGCCGGCATGCCCAGCGCCGATGATGACTGTGGTGACGTTGCGAATCTAAATCGGTCCTTGATCGCCCGGCCCGCGGGCGGCGTCGGCTCAGGCGACTTCGACGGTCACGTTGGTCGGGTTGGTCACGATGTCATAGACCGCCGAGCGCTTCTGCGACTGGGCCACCAGCGCCTCGATGTCCTCGCGCTTGGCGTCGGCATCGATCTTGTATTTGACCTTGATGCCGCTGAAGCCGTTGCGGACGTCGCTGTCGATGCCGAGGATGCCCTGGATATCCATGTCGCCTTCGATCGTCGCCGTGACCGACCGCAGCTGGATCTGCCGGTGCTGGGCCACCGCCGCGATGCCGGCGGTGAGACAGCTCGCCAGGCCGACCAGGACATATTCGACGGGTGTCGCGCCCACGTCCTCCGAGGCGAAGACCTCGGGATGGTCGGCATCGAACTTGAAGGTCTTCTTGCGGCGCTGCTCCTCGCCCAGGCCGAAGAAGCCCTCGACCGTCGAGTGGCTTTGGGTGCCGTTCTTCCATTCGCAGGCAGCGCGCCATTTGAATTTGGCGGCTTCGGGCGCCTTGGTCAGCGCATCGCGGGCCGCAATCAGCGCATCAACGTTTACGCCATTTTTTACAACGTCAGCCATGGCTACCTCCCTGGCGCCCATTGGGCGTCGTGAATGACCTCGAACGTATTGTATTGCATTCGTCCCGATCAACCGGGCGAATGTGCTTTTTGGCACTCTTCGGACATGCCAGCGCGATCTAAGCCGCGCCGGCCAGCATCGCCACCACCTCGTCGGTGCTTTTGACCTCGGCGAACACCCGCTGCATGGTCTTGAGCTCGGCCTCGTGGGTGTCGCGGTGCACCTCGGCCACCGCGTCCTTGACGATGATCATGCGGTAATTGTGCTCGACGCCGCCGCGGATCGTGGTCGAGACGCAGACGCAGGTGGTGACGCCGGTCACCACGCAGGTGTTGACGTCCATGTTGCGCAGGATGGTGTCGAGCGGGGTGTTGGAGAATCCGCCAAAGCCCTTCTTGACCACCAGGTGCTCGCCCGCCTGCGGCGTGAGATCGTCGATCACCTGCGCGCCCCAGGTGCCTTCGGTGATGAAGGTGCGGTTCCCGGCGAGGCTGCCGCGCGTCACCCGCCAATACGGGAACTGCGCGTCGGAATAATCGGGCTTCAGCACGTGCGCGAGGTAGACCACCGGACGCCCGGCCTTGCGGAACGCGTCGGCCAGCCGCTTGACCTGCGGGATGGTGCCCATCAGGAACGGCATGTCGATCTTGGCCTCGGGATTTTCGCGCGCGCGATGGGCGAAGCCGCCGTCGGGATGCACGAAATCGTTCTGCATGTCGACGATCACCAGCGCCGATCGCGCAATGTCGGGTCCCTGGGCGGCCATCGTCGCTGGTCCTTAAGGTTGAGCCGGCGTTCCGGGATGCCCCGAACCGTCATGGAATTCTAGAGCATGATCCCGAAAAGTGTGTAGCGGTTTTCGGAAAATGCATGCCCTCGGGCTTGACCCGAGGGGCGTAGCCCGGATGAGCGGCCTGTAGGCCGCGACATCCGGGAACGATTGTCCCGCATGTCGCTTCGCTCATGCGGGCTACAGCTGGCTGACCCCAAGCGGCATCGTCCATCAGGACGCCAGCGAGCAAGCCTATTTGTCAAACCGGTGGTCACGCCACCGTGTGGTGGTCTTTCCGCATTCGGAACATTTGAAATGTATTTTTGTCAGTCCCGGGCGACCGCGCTCGAATGTTCGCGCTGCAACGACGAGGAATCCGCGCTCGCATGATGTGCAGGGCGTGCCATCCTCCAAATGCTGGGTCGAATTCGAATTGTTCATCGGCACGCCGCAGTTGACCAAAGGAGATTAGTCGCCGGACCGCCTGTCAGGTTCAAGCTGCTCAAGATGGCGAAAGTGAGCTTGGAACCGCTTCCTCCAATCAAACGGTCTGGGCTGTGTTGCTGGCGAAGCATGCCGCTCAACAAACCGTTAACGACTAAGACGTAGCTACTCATAGCTCGTAACCAAATGCATAGGCTGGCGATGTCACCGGATCATGTTTTGCGAGGAGCATTCTTCGCGACACTGGTTTTCTGCACTTTGAACTCGCCCAATTCGATCGGCGAGGCAAAGGCCGACACGCTGATTGTGCAAGGCTCGACAACCTTCGCCCGCCGATTGATGGAGCGGCTTGAGGACAAAATCGAGGCTGAAACCGGGCACGAATTGACGGTCATTCCAAACAAGTCTTTGCCGGGTTTGGTTGGATTGATTGAGGGCCGGGCCCACATGGCGATGATCTCGGCGCCCCTGCAAGAAGAGCGTGATGCTCTGCAAAAGATATTTCCCAGATTCGATTTCAACAGACTTCGCGTGCACGAAGTTGCCAAGGTTCGGATCGCCATCGTCACCCACAGAACCAACGATGTTCAAAAGGCATCTCTGGATCAAATCACAAAAATTCTGAACGGCGAGATCCCGAATTGGTCGCAACTGGGTGGGACCGATCTGCCCATCCGGGTCGTCCTGGTTGGTGGCGGCGGCGGTGTTACGTCCGTTGTGGAGAGTGAGCTGTTGGGCGGGAAAAAAGGCTCTGCAAAAAATATTATTTATACCAAATCTCCAGTGCAACTCGTTCAAGTCGTGGAGCAGGAGCCCGGTGCAATCGGCTTTGCTCAATTCGAGCTTGCGCAACGGCACAACATGCGGGAGATTCGGACCGAGCGTGCGATCGTGCAAACCTTGAGTTTCGTCACAATCGATGCACCGACGGCTGCCATGCAAAGCATCATCGATACTGCGAAAAAATTTGTTAACTAGGGATGCTGTTTGTTGCAGCACGCGGTGCCCGGATGAGCGGCCTGTAAGGCCGCGAAATCCGGGAACGGTTGTCCCGCATTTCGCTTCGCTCATGCGGGCTACAGCTGCCTAGTCTTGGATTTTTATGAGAAGTCGATCGGCGAACGAACGGCATACGGTTGCCGCAACGTACGCAGCCACAGTTGCCACCAGGGTGGACACAGCCGCCACAATTGCTGGGTCGCTAAGCCTGGCTTGTCCGTCAAGCCAATCCGGCACCCAAGCAATCAAGTCAACGATCCAATAATTGAGGGCCAGGTAGGGGATAATCAGACCCGTCAGCGTGAGGCCTGCAGAAATGTTGTTCCAATAAGTGGCCGCCAGTTTGAGCCTCTCATTAAATGCCATCTTGCCCATCGTCCTCCTCCTTTGGTTGGTGCGCGAGGCATTCAGGGTTTCAAATGCTATTCCATATTGGAAAGCCGTCCGAAGCTGGTTCTGAGCTTGGCATAACTCCCGCGTTGGCCGGCGCAAATCGTGCCCGTCGCTTGTTGCACTGATTGCCCGTTATGAATTTTTGAGTGGCCTGATTTGCGCGGACTCTCACGTGTTTGTGTCCGGCCCACAAAACACGCGCCGCTAATGTCGAGCGCCGGTTAGCGTTGGAATTGGAAAGCGGTGCAATGGGTCGGGGTCGGAAAGCCGGGGCAAAGCAGCCGCCCCGGCCAGTTGTTAAATCGCAATCGCAACAAGATCAGGAATTCGCACAGGGGCAGCGCATCGCCGAGCGTCTCGTTCGAGTGTTGGGCGAGGCCGGGTACTCTTGCGACCTTGGCGACAGTGGCGGCGCGCTGCGCGACAACTGAAATCACCGAGCCGCATGAGTTGGCGGCCAACCGCCGCGGCGTGCTGCGGAGGAGCTGCAATTCGGCGCTGGTTTGATCCTGGGGTCGCCATGCGAAGGCGCGACTTCATCGCCGCAATCGGCGGCACCGCTGTGATGCCGGTCGTTGCGCACGCGCAGCAAACTGAACGAATACGGCGCGTCGCGATCTTCCTGCCGGCAACCATTGACGATGCGCATTTTCAGCTGCGGATCACTGCATTCCATGAGGGTCTGCACCAGGCGGGCTGGACCATCGGCCGCAATGTCACCATCGGCACGCACTGGGCGACGGCCGACGCCTCCGCAATTCGCAAGCACGCGGCAAATTTGGTTGCGCAAGCGCCCGACGTCATCCTGGCGTTTGGCGCCTCAACTGTGAGCGTGCTGTTGAAGGCTACCCGAACCATACCGATCGTATTTCCCGGGGTCGGCGACCCAGTCGGGGCCGGCGTGGTCGAGAGCCTGTCGCGGCCGGGCGGCAACGCCACCGGTTTCATGGTTTTCGACGATAGCATGAGCGGAAAATGGCTCGAGCTGCTCAAGGAAATCGCGCCAAGATTGACCCGCGCGGCGGTGCTTCGGGATCCCGGCACACCGTCTGGTGTGGCCCAGTTCGGCGTCATCCAGGCCGCCGCCGCATCACTCAGGGTGGAGGTTGTCCCTGTCGATATCCGCGACGCCAGCGAGATTGAGCGCGGTGTCGCGGCTTTCGCACGCTCTCCGAACGGAGGCCTGATTGCAACGACGAGCGGAGCTTGGGCCGCGCGTCATCAGCGCCTGATCGTCATGATGGCAGCCCATCACAAACTGCCCGCGGTCTACTTCGAACGTTCCTTTGTCGCGGCCGGCGGTCTGGTTTCCTACGGGCCGGATTTCATCGAGCAGTTCCGCCAAGCCGCCGGCTATGTCGACCGTATCCTCAAGGGCGAGAAAGCGGCCGATGTACCGGTGCAGGCGCCGACGAAATATGAAACGGTGATCAATCTTAAAGCCGCCAGGGCACTCGGGCTCACGGTGCCCGCAACGCTGCTCGCCCGCGCCGACGAGGTGATCGAGTAGAGCTGGAAATTGCTGCGTCCGCCGAATGCGCCAGCCGGCAATCCGAACGCCCTCGCTCCGCGCCCGCCACGGGTGATTGCCGCAGGACTCGCGTCGAGATGGGCGAAAGACAATCTCGAGTTGCACGGCGCCTTGTCAGTCAACCAAATGAGCCGCCGCGTCCTCATGAATCGGCGGGACGAGCGGTTTTCGGCGGTGCTAAAAAGTTCCATGAAAGTTCCATCTGCCTCGTTTGCTGAGCCTTGCCGCCAGCAACGACCCGGCTCCGCGTCCCGAATCCGGCGCGCTCATCGCGGCCGGTGCCATCGACGAGGCGGTGGTCCGCTATTTCATGCGGGCCAGCCTGTGGTGGCAGCCTGACCGCGCGGTGTTCCCGCCGCCCTGGATCGGGCATATCCCGTTCGCGTTCTGGCTGACCGAAGCGGTTCGGCCAAAAATATTCGTCGAGCTCGGCTCGCACACCGGCAATTCGTACTGTGCCTTTCTGCAGGCGGTTCGCGCCTTCAACCTGCCGACGGCTTGCTATGCCGTCGACACCTGGCGGGGCGACGAGCACACCGGGCCCTATGGCGATGAGGTGTTTCAGGAGCTGTCCTCCTACACCGCATCCCATTATGGATTTTCTTCGCTGTGCCGGATGACCTTCGACGACGCGCTGCCCTGCTTCTCGGACGGCAGCATCGATCTTTTGCACCTCGACGGACTCCATGGCTACGACGCGGTGGTGCGGGATTTCCGCTTGTGGCTGCCCAAGATGAGCCGCCGGGGCGTGATCGTCCTGCACGACATCGCGGTTCGCGACCGCGACTTTGGCGTTTATCGGTTGTGGGAGGAAATCCAGGCCCAATACCCGTCGTTCGCATTTCTGCACTCGCATGGCCTCGGCATCGTTGCGGTCGGCGATGAGCCGATGCCGCCGTCGTTGGCTTGGCTGTTGAACCGGGCCGGCCGGGAGCCCGCGCTCGCCGCGGACGTCAGATTCATATGTGAAACGCTCGGCCAACGCCTGGTCGATCGATTTTGGGCCGAGCAGCGCCGCAAGGACCTGGCGGTGGCCGAGGATCGGATCGCGAGCCTGTCAAGCGATCTGGTGATGGCGGAGCAGGTGAAGCGTGAGCTCGACAGCCTTCGCCAGAGCACAACCTGGAAGGTGATGCATCCGGTCCGTCAAGCGCTGCGACACATGCCCGGTCTGACGACGGCCGGGCGGCTGATGGCGCAAGTGGTGTGGTGGACGGTCACCGGGCAATTGCGACGCAAGCTCCGCGCCCTCAAGGCTGCCACGCCGGCGCCACCGGATCTCCGCGCGCAAAAGTGCGATTAAACGGACCGCGCGGCCTTCGGTGATCCTGCGCGCGATTGGATTGAAGCGCCTGCGCCACGCACGCTTTCCCTCTCCCCTTGCGGGAGAGGGTGCGCGAGTGGAGGCGATAGCCGAACGAGCGCGGGTGAGGGGTTATGGACTATCGAGAATCCTATTTCCCCTCACCCCAACG
>CAVYUU010000019.1:0-645715 GCA_963771745.1 uncultured Alphaproteobacteria bacterium
GGGAGAGGGAGCGCGCCGAGTCCGCGGCAGTGTTGTCGTCAATCAATCGCGCGTGACTCTCCCCGGTCATTCCGGGACGGCGCGTTAGCGCCGGACCCGGAATCCAGAGCTGCTGGCTCGGTGCGTGCCGCTCTGGATTCCGGGTTCGCTCGCCACGCGCGTCTTCGACGCGCTATGGCTCGCGCCCCGGAATGACCGGAGCAAATCGTGATCGCTGTTGATTGCAGCGCCTGCCTGCTATCGCTTGGGCGACGTTCCCCGCAATACCTGACTCTTTTGATTTGCATCCCCGGCGGCCGTGGTCGACTTGGCCTTATCGCCTTTCTTCTGATACCGGGCTGCCGCTTCGACGGCGGCAATGCCGATCTTCCCGTACCGTTTGGTCAGCGGCACCTCTTTCGGCTTCGAGCTAAAGGCGTTTTTGGCGTTCATGGCACGCTCCTTGCGCCGGCGGTGGAACCCGCTGGCAAAGAGACAACGCCTCTCCACTTCGACGGTTCAACATTTGGAACCGGCACGAGCTGAAGCCCAGGGCGGGAGCGTCTTGTTCAAATGAAAACGGCCCCGCAGGGCCGCTTCCACGGTGGCCCCTGACTGTAGAGCCACCGCCTCTCTCGCTGGAGAGACCTTGCGCCATCAACACGCGGATGAGCGGGAACGTTCCATCCACGCAAAAAAGAGCCCCAGCGCGGGGGGGGGGCGCCGGGGCTCGGGGTACTCTTGCTTTCGTGGGGGACCATCGAAAGCACGGGATGAATGCCCATGGCAGTGGGTTCGTTCCGGCCTGGTCCAAAGATTTACCAGGGCGCCGGTTCCTTGCCCTATGGGTCGAGCGTCATTTCATGAGCCGGCGCCGGTTCCTTCTGCTACAGAGAACCATGCAAAAAGCCCCACAAACATTTGCCGAGAAATTCAACGGGTTTTTCACGCCCCGATTGCTGATCATGATCATTGGCGCGTTGCTCGGGATGATCGCCGTACGCCTGTTGGGTATCTAGCGCCGGCACCAAGCGGCCTGCTGCGCGGCGTTGACCGGTGATCAAGCGGATCAGCCGCGCCCGCAACAAACGGTCCGGGCCTGATCACATTTTGTGCCGGAACAGCAACACCGGGTTGCGACGAATAAGACGCCGACTATATGAGGCGCAGAACATGGCTGGCCGGCTTGGGGCTTGCACTGCCGCGGCCAAATTGTTCCGCTCCCAAATTGTTCCGCACTTGAAACGCACCGACAACCCGCTCGAGGAGGACGCCCATGAACACGAACACCAACCCGAACACCAGGCCAAAATCCGCCAACCCGAACCCGGCGCAGCACGTTCGCGAGATGACAGCGAAAGGCGCCGAACGAACCAAGGAGGTTCTTGATACCATCAGCGCTTCCACGACCGAAGCGGCCGAGACCATGCAAAATTGCTATTCGACCGCGCTGAAGGGCATCCAGGACTACAACAGCAAGGTCATCGAATTTTCTCACGCCAACACCAAGTCCTATGTCGAATTTGTCCAAAAGCTCGCGGCCGTGAAGTCGCCGTCCGAATTCTTTGAAATTTCGGCCGAGCACACCCGCTCGCAGCTTGAGACGGTGGCCGAGCAAGCCAAGGAGCTCACCGAGCTCGCCCGCAAGGTGACGCTGGAAACCACCGAGCCGCTCAAATCCGGCCTGGCGAAGGCGTACAATCACGCCGCCTAGCTGATTGCTTTTGATTGAAGCGCTAGCGGCACACTCTCTTTCCCTCCCCCCTTGCGGGGGAGGGTGGATCGCGTCGCAGACAAGTTTACGCAGTCTGCGCAAGCTTGACTGCGCGCGATAGCGAGCGCGATCTGGGAGGGGGGTTGCTTCGCCGAAATTTACTGACGCAACACCCCCCTCCCGCGCTCGCTCGGCTATCGCCTCCGCTTCGCGCGCCCTCCCCCGCAAGGGGGGAGGGAAGCGCGCGTGGTGCAGCGATCATGCTCTTGACCTCGAATCGCGCCTGACTCTCCCCGGTCATTCCGGGACGGCGCGACAAAAGCGCGTTTGAGGGGATTCGTTTAACGTCCCCGCATCAGACCTGCCGCCGTCAAGGCCTTGGTGATGACCGCGCCGATGTCCATGGGAGTGTCCATGCCAGGCGGGGGAGGCGGCGTGTCCGCATCCCGCTCAGGCGGCAGCACCTCGCCCTCCATCACGTAAGGCTGGGGCAGCGCCGGCGCGGGCCGATCGGCGGGCCGCTGCTTCGCCGCCACCGCAATCTCGCTGTCAGTCGGCGCAACCTGCGGCGCGACCTGCCGACGCGACCGACTTTGCGGGAAGACGCGGCCTGCGACACAACATGGCGGGCATCGGCGGTCAGGCCGAAGAACTTGGCGATGTGATAGGACGACGATATTCCGACCTCCAGCAGGAACGGTCCGGCCACGCCGCACTCGTTGTCGGCCCGACCGGTCGCGAGTGGCGTGCCATGCGCCATGTTGGTGATCGTGTAGGACTCGATCAGCGCCTCGCCGGCCGTGTTGACCCAGACTTGCCGGGGATAGCCGTTGTCCATCGCGTGCGTCGATGGCGCTTCCGGCAAGCCGTGCACGTCGGTCCATTGCTTCACGATCTCGCGCGCGTTCGACGGGATCACCGTCGCATCGGCGCCGCCGTGCCAGACCGAGACCCGCGGCCAGGGTCCCTGATGCGGCGACGCGCGTCGCACCAGATCGCCCCAGGCCCGGGCCGGACGCGGCGGACACTGATACATCGTCTCAAACGCCTGCTGGACATTGGTCGCGGCGCCGTACGGCAGACCGGCCACGATCGCGCCGCCGGCGAACACATCGGGATAGGTTGCCAGCATGACCGAGGTCATGGCGCCGCCGGCCGATAGCCCGGTCACATACACCCGCGCCGGATCGATGCCGTGATCGGACACCATCGTGTCGACCATTTGCCGGATCGAACAGGCCTCGCCGCGCCCGCGTTCGATGTCGCCGGCCAGAAACCAATTGAAACAGCCGTTCGGGTTGTTGGCGCGCTGCTGTTCCGGCAGCAGCAGCGCGAAGCCGAACCGGTCCGCCAAGGTCGACCATCCCGCCCCCAGGTCGTAGCCCGCGGCGGTCTGCGTGCAGCCATGCAGCACGACGACAAGCGGTGGATTCGCCGCAAGCCCTGCCGGCAGATACTTGAACATTCGCAGATTGCCGGGATTGGTTCCGAACACGGGAACCGCTTGGAGCGGGGTGGCGACGGACGGATCCGGCGGGTTGGCCCGTCTCAAGCCTTGCATCAACCCTTTCCACTTCCCCCGGTCGCGCGCGAAATTCGTCATCAGTTTCTTGAGATCGAGCACGGGTCGGAACTCCTGTTGTGCGGCATCGGGCCTACCAACGGGCTATATGGGAGTTCGTTGCTGCACTGCACCAAAAAAGAAATCGAACGTCTGCGGTTGATTTTGCGATGTCCGTACCCATCGCGAGCGTCGGCGCGCGCGGCACGGTCATTCCGGGACGGCGCGTTAGCGCCGGACCCGGAATCCAGGGCTGCTGGCTCGGTGCGTGCCGCTCTGGATTCCGGGTTCGCTCGCCATAAGCGCGTTTACGCGCGTCTTCGCCGCGCTATGGCTCGCGCCCCGGAATGACCGGAGCTCAATCGTGATTGCTTTTGATTGAAGCGCTGCGGCACACTCTCTTCTCCCTCCCCTGGAGGGGGAGGGTCGACGCGGAGCGATAGCGAGGCGGCGGGGTGGGGTGAGCTTCTTCGGCCAGCAGGTTCACCCCCCCCCGGCTCGCGACTTCGTCGCTCGCCGACCCTCCCCCTCCAGGGGAGGGTGAGAAGTCCGCGGCAGTGTTGTCGTCAATCAATCGCGCCTGACTCTCCCGGTCATTCCGGGTCGCGCCGAAGGCGCGAGCCCGGAATCCAGGGCTGCTGGCTCGGCGCGTGCCGCTCTGGATTCCGGCCCTCGCCATAGCGCGTCGAAGACGCGCGTGAACGCGCTTAGGCTCGGCCGGAATGACCGGAGCTAACTCTTCGTCTTCAATTGCGCTTCATTCGCAGCAATGAACGCGCGAATGTCGGCCGACATATCGAGCAGCTTCAGCCACTGTTCTTTATACAGCGTCACGGGAAAGCGCCCCATGCCGTAGATCGAGACCGCCCCCTTTTCGCTGACCTTCATGCGGACACCGGAAGCGGCCCCCTTTTTGAGCGCCGCGTTCTCGCTGCGGAGCCGCTCGAGTTCAGCTTTCAGCTCTTCGTCAGACATGCGTTTTCCTCGGTTGATACGGCCGTAGCCTCAACGATCAGATCAGTAGCCCCTCCGCCGCAGCTTCTTTGCAGCCTTTCGGGCGGCATAGCGCGCGTCACGGGCTGCCTTTTGCTCGGCTTCCAGCGCAGCTTCGCGCTCGGCCCGCTCGGTCGCCTCGCGTGCCTCTTGTTCGGCAGCAGCACGCTTGGCCTCCGCGGCGAGCGTGGCGGCCAACTCAGCTTGTCTGGCGAGCTCTCGTTCCTGTTCCTGCCGCGCAGCCTTTCGATCCGCCGCGCGTTTGGCCCGCGCCGCCACGATGGCTTCACGCTGTTGCCGCTTCTCGACCGCCACCGGATTCGCCGGGTCGAGCGCGCGCTTGAACTTCGCCAACATCGCGCGCTTGGCTTCGGAGGCGCGGCTCAGCCGATCTTGAAAGCTCGAATCATTACTATTGCTCATGGGATACGTCTTTTGCTCCTGATTGGTACGACAGCAAATCGACTATCGACGCCGACCACGCCATGGTCAAGGCGACTCGTCCGTGCGGTCCGATGGCGCGGCATGCTGGCGTCGCCAGTTCTTGATTGCCGCGCGTCCTTGCTATTCCTTCGGTTTTACGGAATTGGATGAGCCGTCAGGAGCTGCCATGTTTCCGGGCGGCGTTTCGCCCTGCGGACTTGAGGCCGGTGCGCCTTTGCCTGGCGTGCTGGTCGGTGTCGTCGTGTCGGCCTTACCTTTGGCGTCGGGCTCCAGCGGACGCCCCTTGGCGTCGCGGGCGGCCGTCGGGCTTTCGGATTGGCTTTGTGCCAGCACCGCTCCGGTACAGCAGACGACACATATCACAGCGAGGAAATGACGCATGCCGACCTCCACGATTGACAAAGCGGTGCATTGAAGCAGTCGGCAACGTTCGCCACCAACGCTATGTTCCAGTCACAACGCCGCAGGTTTGTGAGCAATTCGGAACAGACCGGTGCAGCCTGCACGATGAAATATTTCTGCCATCTTGAAGACGGCGCATGCCTTCGCGATCCGACGGGCGAAGAATTTCCAGATGGTGGTCAAGAACGCAGACGGCGTTCGCGTCGGTTCAGTGCCGCTCATACCAGTGGCTGCCGGTGACGCTCGCGACGTTCCCATGATTCATTGAACGTCGAAATTAAATCCGCCACGGCACGGGGGCTGCGGACTTGGGCGTAACCCTAGGACGCCTGGAGCGGGACCGGAAGCGCGCGGCGACGTCGCCCGCGATACATGCTGCATTCCCGCACCTTGGGGTGATGGTCTTCCCTGCAACCGGGGCATTTTACGACTGTCGGCAAATCGTAGGCATGCATCAAAGTCTGTTCTGAGAAATGGCCACCAACGATGACCACACCGGTTTTGGGACACGTGTATACCAGCCTGACCATTGTCCGTGCCTAACGACGCAGTTCGCTTCCGGTTCCTCGCGACCTCGGTGCATCACGCGTCCGGCTTTTCATTTTGCTCGGCTGACTGCCGCATCCGCTCAGCTCTGAGGCGGGCCAGGTTTTCGAGCCGACGCGCCTGAGCGTCTCGGTAGTCTTTCCACGCTGCAGGTGCATCGAGTTCTTGCTGGGCCCGGGCGGCTTTCGCAATCTGCTTGCGTTCGTGCATGGCAAACAAACGCAGCCGCGCTTGTGAGGTTCCGGGACCGCCTGCGGTGCCGCGAAATTTGAAAGTGTTCTGTTTTGCACAGAACTGGTATGGGCACTTCCCTACATTAGAGCCATCACCGGCAGCCATCGCGCCGAACCAGGCCGCCTCAGTTGAAACATGGAGCCGAGCGCGTTCATGCGTAGCGAGTACTGGCGCGAATTCGTCGCATACTTTGTGGGCCTTGGGGCGATCGTGATGTTTGTGACCTTGTTCGCCTACGCGGGGTAGCCGCAGCTGGGAATCGCCGCTGCAAGCATCGTGATGAGCTTGATCATGAGCGGCGCCTATTCTTTGCGGCGTTCTGTCCTGGAACCAATGGGACCGCTCGGCGGTATCCCTTTCAGCGGGTCTCATCCCCTGATCCCCTTGTGGTCGAGGCTCGCCGGGTCCCGCGTGTGTTGAGTGCTGCGCGGGGCCCTTTTTTTATAGCGCGCTGCTGCAATCAGCGCTTCGCGATTGGATTGACGCGGTCCGCGGCACACTCTCTTTCCCTCTCCCCTTGCGGGAGAGGGTGGATCGCGCGGAGCGATAGCGAGCGCGATCCGGGTGAGGGGTGAGCGCGCCGACTGAAGCTCCGACCCCTCACCCGCGCTCGTTCGGCTATCGCCTCCACTCGCGCACCCTCTCCCGCAAGGGGAGAGGGAAGCGAGTTTGCCGCGCGTCCTCGATTTAATGAAGCGGCGCCGCACACGCGGCGCGCTCCCTCGCCCGCTTCGCGCTGGCGAGCGGCGGCGGGGAGAAGGTTGGGGTGTCAGAGACTCTCGATCGAGCAAGTCTATCGGCGGCCGATGTCGTCCTCAGGTTAGCGCGCTTTGAGTGTGCTAGACTGGCCGCCCATGCAGCGGCGGAAATTCATCACACTTCTCGGCGGCGTGACGGCGGCATCGCCGCTCGCGGCGTGGGCGCAGCAAGCGAAGCCCGTCGTCGGGCTGCTCGCCGCCGGGACCGTCAAATCCTATGGGGCGCTGCTGTCGGCATTTCTGCAGGGCTTGAATGAGACCGGCTATGTTGAGGGCCGGAGCGTGGCGATCGAACAGCGTTGGGCTGAGGGCAACTACCAGCGCCTGCCCGCATTGGCCGACGATTTGGTGCAGCGCCGGGTATCGGTGCTGGTTGCCTTGACGACGCCGGCGGCGCTCGTCGCCAAGGCGGCGACCGCGACGATACCCGTGGTGTTCACCACCGTCGGCGATCCGGTTCAGCTTGGTTTGGTCAGCAGTCTGAGCCGGCCAGGCAGCAATGTCACGGGTGCCACGCATCTGAACGTGGAGCTTGGGCCGAAGCTGCTCGAGACCATTCGCGAGGCGGTCCCGGCCGCGACTTCGGTGGCTTTGATCGTCAACCCGACCAATCCCAATGCCGAAACCATAGCCGATGGCATGCGTTCCGCTGCCGCCAGGCTCGGGATTTCGCTCCATGTTTTGCGGGTCGGCAACGATGCCGACCTCGACGAGGCTTTCGCCAAGCTGCCACAGTTGCGGTCCGGCGCCCTGGCGGTGACCGCCGATGTCTTTCTGTTTTCCCGGCGCGAGCAGATTGCAGCGGTGGCACTTCGCCAGGGACTGCCATCGATCTACCCGCAGCGCGACTTTGCGGCGGCCGGCGGCCTGATGAGCTACGCTGGCAACAATGCAGATGGCTATCATCAAGCCGGCATTTATGCTGGGCGGATTCTCAATGGCGAGAAGCCCGCCGATCTGCCGGTCCACCAGACGACCAAGGTGGAACTTGTCGTGAACCTGCGGACAGCCAAGGCGCTGGGCATCACCTTGCCTCAAACGCTGCTCGCCCGCGCCGACGAGGTGATCGAATGACGCGGCGTAAGCTCATCCTGGGATTTGGCGCTACACTGGCTGTGCCGCTTTTGGCACGCGCCCAGCAGGCGATGCCGGTCATCGGATTTTTGAACAGCGCATCGTCCGATGGATACGGCCCCATGGCCGCGGCTTTTCGTCAGGGCCTTGCGGAAACTGGATATGTTGAGGGCCAGAACGTAGCGATCGAATACCGCTGGGCTAACAGCCGCACCGACAGTCTGCAAGGCTTGGCCGACGATCTTGTCCGACGGCAGGTCGCTGTGATTTTTGCGAATGGTCCGGCAGTACGTCCAGCAAAGGCCGCGACCACGACAATTCCTGTTGTTTTCACAACTGGCATAGATCCGGTGGAAGGCGGCTTGGTCGATCAATTAAGTCGCCCCAGCGGCAACCTCACTGGTTTTAGCTTATTTAGCAGTGAACTCGGATTGAAGCGCTTGGAGTTGATGCGCGAGGCAGTTCCTTCGAAACTTTTAGCAGTGCTTGTGAACCCCACCAATCCACGCCTCGAAATCGACACCGGCAATATGCGAAAGCACGGGGATGCGCTGGGTCATAAGCTACTTTTTTTTGAGGCACGTAACGAGTTGGAGCTTGAGGGTGCCTTTTCCAAGCTCGCCCAAGACAAGCTCGCCCAAGAAGGGTCGGCACCATTGCTTATCTCGTCAGACCCATTCTTTACCGACCGAATGGATCGCCTTTCAGCGTTGGGCATAAAATATCGTGTGGCGGCTAGCTATGCGTTCAGGGAGTTCGCAAAGGCCGGCGGACTGATCAGCTACGGGACAGATCTTCGAGAGGTATTCCGGCAGTCGGGCATTTATACTGGGCGGATCCTCAAGGGCACTAGAATTTCCGACTTGCCAGTCCAACAGCCGTCGAAATTCGAGCTGATTGTCAACTTAAAAACCGCCAAGGCAATCGGCGTTACAATCCCTCCCGCAATTCTGCTACGCGCCGACGAGGTGATTGAGTAGCCGCGTAGCTGCCTTAACTCGTAAGATCTAAGGTGAATTGCGACGCTGCAGCAGACGCGCTTGACCTCTCCCCGCTTGCGGGGAGAGGTCGCCCCGCCGAAGCTCGTAGAGCGAAGGCGGGCGGGTGAGGGGGCCTCACCACGATTCTGAGTGCGTAGAAACGCCCCCTCACCCCGACCCTCTCCCCGCAAGCGGGGAGAGGGAGCGCGCCGAGTGCAGCGGGACAATCGTTCCCGGATTTCGCGGCCTTACGGGCCGCTCATCCGGGCTACGTGCTGCAAACCGAGATCAGCTTTCATTGAGTCTGTTCGCCCCATTGCACGGCGTCGCCGCTCGCAGCATTGTATGCCGGGGCAGGGGGCAAAATGCATCTCGTTCGACGCAACCACGCGCGCGGCGGTGCCGCGCTGGCCATCGCATTGGCACTGACAGCGGCGACCGGCGGGATGTCCACCGCGCAACCCGCCTATCCGGAAAAATCCATCAGGATCGTCACCATCACGGCGGCCGGCAGCCCGGCCGACATTGTCGCACGCCTGATCGGCGACAAGTTGTCCGCGGCCTTGCGTCAGCCGGTGCTGGTGGAGGCGATGGTCGGCGCCGCCGGCAATCTCGCGGTTGGGCATGTCGCGAAAGCGGCGCCCGACGGCTATACGCTGGTGATGTCGGGCGATGCCGCCGTCACCACCAATGTGACACTGTATAAGAACCTGCCGTACCATCCGCTGGAGCATCTGGCGCCCATCACCCAGGTGATGGCCACGCCGAACATTCTGGCCGTGCATCCCGACGTGCCGGCCAAGACCGTACCGGAGCTCGTCGCGCTGGCGCGCGCGCCGTCCGCCCACCTCACCTATGCCCATGGCGGCATCGGCTTCTCGACCCATCTGGCCGGGCAGGTGTTCAACATCATGGCCGGCACCAGCATCCAGCAAATCCCGATCCGCACCACCGCGACGCAGATCACCGACCTGCTGACCAACCGCGTCAACATGTGCTTCTGCAACATCAGCCAGGTGCTGCCGCTGATCCGCGAGGGCAAGATGCGGGGCCTCGCCGTCACCTCGCTCCAGCGCACCCCGCAAGCACCCGAGCTGCCGACCATGGACGAATCCGGCTTTCCGGGCTTCGACGTGACATCCTGGTTCGCCCTGCTGGCCCCGGCCGGCACACCGGCCCCGGTGATCGCCAGGCTGCACGGCGAGACCGTTGCGGCTCTGGCCCAGCCCGAGCTGCGCCAACGGCTCACCCAGTTGGGCATGCAGGTGATCGCAAACTCTCCCGCCGAGCTCGCGACGGTGATCCGCACGCAAATTCAGGATCGCAAGAAGCTGATCGAAGCCGCCAAGATCGAGCTGCCGTAACTCGTAAGATCGAAGGTTGAATTGCACCGCTGCAGCACACGCGCTTCACCTCTCCCCGCTTGCGGGGAGAGGTCGCCCGCCGAAGCTCGTAGAGCGAAGGCGGGCGGGTGAGGGGGCGTTACCGCGAGTTTGAGCAGGTGGCACGCCCCCCCTCACCCCGACCCTCTCCCCGCAAGCGGGGAGAGGGAGCGCGCCGAGTTCGCCGGATGCCCGCCGCCTCCCTCCCGAACGCGCCAACGACCATGCCTTGTCCGAAACACTTTTCCCGACCTATGGTGATGTCTCAACATCGGGACATGAGCGATGTCGGCAACCGCTCCTCGCCTGAAGCATTTCGGCTGGGGCCGCGAGGGCGAGGGCCTGACCGCGGACGAGGAAGCCTTCGTCCTCGCACGCGCCGAGGCGCGCTTCGGCACCGCGCTCAAGCCCGCCGCCAAGGCGCCGCAACTTGAAGAGATCGCGCTGGCCGCTCCCCGGATCGTGCCGCCCGCGTCGCTTTCGTTCTGCAGCAACACGCACTACGACCGCGCCGCCCACACCTACGGCAAGTCGTACCCCGAGCTCGCGCGCGGCCTTGCCCTCGACTATGCCAGCGCGCCCGACGTCGTCGCCTATCCGCGCAACGAAGCCGACGTCGCCGCCGTGCTCGATTGGGCCGGCTCGGCCGATGCCACGGTGACGCCGTTCGGCGGCGGTTCGAGCGTCTGCGGCGGCGTCGAGCCGAGGCGCAACGGCCACCACGGCACGGTCACCATCGACCTGCGCGCGATGGGCAAGGTCAAGGAGATCGACAAGACCTCGCGCGCAGCCCTGATCGAAGCCGGCAGCTTCGGGCCCGCGCTCGAAGCGCAGCTGCGCCCGCATGGCTTGACCTTGCGCCACTTCCCGCAAAGCTTCGAATATTCCACGCTCGGCGGCTGGATCGCGACCCGCAGCGGCGGCCACTTCGCGACGCTCTACACCCATATCGACGATTTCGTCGAATCGCTGCGCACCGTGACGCCGAAGGGCGTGATCGAGAGCCGCCGCTTGCCGGGCTCCGGCGCCGGCCCAAGCCCGGACCGCATGATGATCGGTTCCGAGGGCATCCTCGGCGTGATCACGCAGGCCTGGATGCGGCTGCAGGACCGGCCGACCCGCCGCGCCGGCGGCTCGGTGCATTTCAAGGACTTTCTCACCGCCGCACGCGCGGTGCGCGCGATCGCGCAGGCCGGCCTCTATCCGTCGAACTGCCGCATCCTCGATCCGGCCGAGGCCTACAACACCGGCGCGGCGGACGGCTCGGTCGCCGTCATGGTGCTGGCGTTCGAGTCCGCCGACCACGACGTCGAGCCCTGGATGACGCGCGCGCGCGAATGCTGCGCCGATCATGGCGGCACGCCGGAACTCGGAAGGCCACCTCGAGGGCGCGGCCGGCGTGTGGCGCAACGCCTTCATCCGCATGCCCTACGCGATGGAGCGGCTGATCCTGCACGGCGTGATCAACGACACCTTCGAGACCGCCATCACCTGGGAGCGGTTCGAGACATTCCACGCCGCGATCAAGACCGCCACCGCGGACGCGATCAGGCAGGCGACCGGCCGCAACGGCGAGGTCACCTGCCGCTTCACCCACGTCTATCCGGACGGCCCGGCGCCCTATTTCACCTTCCATGCCCTGGGCGAGCAGGGTCAGCTCGGCGCGCAGTGGCTCGCGATCAAGAGCGCCGCGCTGGACGCCGTGATCGAGCACGGCGGCACCGTCACGCACCACCACGCGGTCGGCCGTGATCATCGTCCCTGGTATGACCGGCAGCGGCCGCCGCTGTTCGCCGAAGCGCTGCGCGCTGCGAAAAAAGCGCTCGACCCGCAGGGCCTGCTCAATCCCGGCGTGTTGATCGATCCGTGATGAAGCGCAAATGATGAAGGACATCATGTGAATCGCAGCGCTGCAGCAGACGCGCTTCACCTCTCCCCGCTTGCGGGGAGAGGTCGCCTCGCCGAAGCTCGTAGAGCGAAGGCGGGCGGGTGAGGGGGCGCATCGGCGAGTCTGAGTTTTTGGAAACGCCCCCTCACCCCGACCCTCTCCCCGCAAGCGGGGAGAGGGAGCCCGCCGAGTTCGCGGCGACACACGACGCCAGCCACACACTCCGCCGTCCAGGGGTCCCCGCCGACTTTGTCGGCGGGGTGCCCCGTCACCGGGCCGCGCCCTAAAAGCGCGTTCACGCACGTCTTCGGCGCGCTAAGGGCGCGTGACCCGGTGATCCACGTCTTTCTTTGTCGCAAGCAAGACATGACGTCGAAAGATTGAATGTGAATCGAAGCGCTGCAGCAGACGCGCTTCACCTCTCCCCGCAAGCGGGGAGAGGTCGACCGAGCGGTGTGAGGTCGGGCTGAGGGGGCCTCACCGCGGCGTCGATGTTGGATAACAAATCGTTAACCACCGCTGTGGCATCAAAACCACGCCGAACCGAATTCGCCTCTCGCCTTGAATTTGCCCGTGATCCGGCCAGATCGAGCCACGGTTCGGCATCCCCATGGGCGGAAACACGGCACGGGACGCCACATGCCGATCAGGCAAGCTGTCCGGTTGTTCGCGCTCACGCTGGCGGGGGCGACGCTTGCGGGCTGCGCCCAGCAGAAGGTCACCGAGCGATCGACCTTGCAGGGTGTCAGCTCGCAGGCGTCCCCGGGGCAGGCGGTGCTGCAACGCCGGGCATCGGTCGCGCAGCACCGCCGCGGGGCTGAACCGTGCGGCAAACACGCTTCGCTCATCGCCAGGCCCGCCGCCCAAACCGGAAGCCGCCACCGATGGCTCGGTCGGGATCGCGAGCTTCTACAAGTACGACACCAAGACCGCGAGCGGGGAGCCATTTGATCCCAGGCAGCTGACCGCCGCGCACCGCACGCTGCCGTTCGGCACCCGCCTGCGCGTGACCAACGTCGCGACCGGACAGTCCGTCACCGTCAGGATCAACGACCGCGGCCCCTTCATCGCCGGGCGCGTGGTCGATGTTTCGCATTCCGCCGCCGAAGCGCTCGGCATGGTCGACCGCGGCATCACCAAGGTGAAGCTCGAGGTGGAGAAATAGCAGCGAAGTTCTCGCGCTATCGGTCGGACTCAAAATCCGAAAATCCTACAGAGTGCTGGTCTGGCTGATGTGAAATTGAGATTTGGCTGAGCGAGAGGGATTCGAACTCGCGCGTTCGCCGCGGGTCGCGCGAATGCTGCGCCGATCATGGCGGCACGCCGAAGGCAACTTCGGCAACTGTCCGCCAATTCGTCCGCCGGAGCCCGAAGGGCGCAGGCGGAAGCCCGAAAGCGGAAGCCAGAACGACGCGGGCGTGCCCGGCAGCAGGACACCCAACCGGCGCGGCGGACGGCCGGCCGAGATGGCGGCTAGACGATTGGCGCCGGAACGAGATCGAGCAACATCACACCGGCCTGGGCGCTACTGAAGTAGCGGCGTCCCGCACTCTCCTTCTCAGACGGAACCGGTTCTTTCCACCACGCCGTCGCATGCATATCAAGCGGAGATCCACTGCATTTCGGACAGTGCCACATATGGCTGCCATCTCCGCACTGGTCGAACGGGCGTTGCAATGTAGGCAATACCATTCGGCCGAAACACCGCCGAACAGGGGATGCACTGCGCGGCCGTCCTTATCCGGCTTTGTGGAACGGCGCGGCCAATCCTGAGCAATTGCCTCCCGCACACTATCTGCCGCCTTTTTCGCTATCTTCATCACTTCCGTGAAGAACGCTCATTATCGAGGGGGTTGGGCGAAGTGTACCTCTCAATTTCGGCGGCCTCAGACGGCGCGTGGCCCAGGGAGATTGCCCAGCCTCTGCCGCCGATGAGAACGTCATCGAAGCCGACCTCAAGTTCGTACGGCTCGCCTGCAATAACACCTTCGCTTGCGCTTACTAAACCAACTCCTCTCAACGGCGCGTCAGTAGCGTGAGGCTTACGCAAGAGTACGAGCTGTCCAGTCGTGGGCCGCCATCCTTTGGCCCATGCTGCCGTAAGAGCGTTCCAGTGGGGATGCCCGCATCGGGTCGCCACGATGTCCAACGCCTGATGATGGGGAATTCGCGAGGCACGTGCGAGGTGCTTCGCGTAGGTGCGTAAGGTATGAAGTTGGTTGCGATCAGTCATGATCCATTCCTTCGATGCACGGATCTGACTAGGTGCCCACTGCCAATCAGTCCGCCCATTCGGGAACGGTTCATGATGGAAATAAAAAGCACTGCGATGCTTCGCGAGCGGTGGGCACACCGGCCTGTGCTTTGAGGTCGAGGAAATTCTAGCGCATTCGATGACGTCGTCAATAATATCCGTGATTTTCTGTGCGGGTCCTACGGACCGGGCTCTATTTGCTTCGCTCATCGGGTCAGCGCGTAGCCCGGATGAGCGGCCTGCAAGGCCGCGAAATCCGGGAACGAGGGGTTATGGACTATCGAGAGAGTCTACCGCCGGCCGATGTCGTCCCAGGTGATCCGCTTGCGGTCATACGGCGCCGCGTGAAGCCCCAGCAGCTTCGGCGCCGGACCTTGGCCCCGACACATCAACTCGCACGTCAGCGCGGCCCGCAGGCCCATGATCGGGAAATCCGCCGGCCGGACGATCGTGCGCAGATCGATCTCGTATTCCTGCTGACAGCCGGGGCAGCAGAGGCGCAGCCAAGGGCTGCGGATTTCAAGAGGCCGTTGGCGGCGAAAAACTGTAGGCTTTTCTAGTAAGACATAACCCCAAAAGATGGTCGGTTGCGCAGAGATCCATATTTGGATCGAGAACGTGCGCCTCTGACTTGATATCAGGAAAAATGGCCCTCCAGAAGGCGAAGCGCCCGAGCCCAATGCGGCCCAAGATTTCCGAGCGCGATAAAGTCGGCCATTTCCGACTTCGTGTTGGGCCAATGTTCATACTGCGTCTTTAACGTCCACGCATTATGGATCGATCTATTTAAGAAACCAGTGCGCAGCTTTTCCAGACGGGATTCCACCGTACCTGACATTGTACATGATGGGCATCGACAGATTTGGACCATTTTCAAGTCACCTTTGTCCAGCGACTTCCTCGGAGCCTTCTTTGTAACATTCCAAAGGATGGCCCGTTGGCTTTTGAGTGGAAGAAAAATTGACCCGAACCCAGCTGCTTGTCTCCATCCGATTGAAATTAGCCGAATGAGCCCCGAATTGAACGACTGCAGGAAAAGTCCGCGTGCCGCCGGCTCCAAATGCATGTATCTTTGCTTTCGGGAAGGCGCGTGTAATCTTAACAAGTGCTTTGGCTATGAATAATTCAGGTCCTAGGTCAAACACGTCTTTTGTAACATATCTATGCTGCAGAAGCGGAACTATGCCTCCCAGTCCAACCCATTCAGGCACAAGTCTGGAACGTGCTAGAAGCTGAATAGACAAGTCGATTTCGGCTTCTGTTCGCCCATGGATAACGGGCATTACATTTTTCTCTGGAAATCGTTTGGAGAGGTATTCGTAATTTCGCTGAGAACGGCGGATATTCCTTTTTCGCGCCTCTGCTGACTGTCCTTTTGCGGGAGGTAAATCGAGACTTCACATAAATTTCGGCTCGTACTTTGTCTATTAGTTCCGCAACTCGCGAGGCGTTCCATCTTGCGCCCGGGTTACTCATTAGCGCGAAACCTCCAGAATCGAGCATAAGCGGACCGGTAATTCCGAGCTTTTGCTGCAGGCCTCCGTGAAAATGGGTTGTCACTAAAGAGGGACGCCTTATTGCGCATCCTAGGCTTGTCAAAAAATTTGCGCCGCTCAGTTCAGGATAGCAGGTGACGTTGCCCCATTGAATTGATCCAGAGTGAACTGGAGTTTGGCCTTGAGTGGGCGCATCCCAAAAATTAGACCGGTTCAGCTGAGAATCTCCGGCCCGTTTGTGGCCTCAGCGTCGTGCTGAGGTCGATGGATCAAGGACATGGCGTCCTGCACCGATTGCGCTATGCGGTCTCACTTCGTTGTACTCAGTTCGCCATTCTTCAATCTTTTCGCGGGCGTCGTCCAGGTCCAGGAACCAGTGTCGGCCCAGGCATTCCAATCGTACGGTAGCGTTGAAGCTCCACATAGGCATTATCGGTCGGCTTGCCTGGCCGGCTGAAGTCGAGCGTGATGCCGTTGGCATAGGCGGATAGATCGAGCTCCTTTGAGGTAAACTGATTCCCCTGGTCGACCCGAATTGTCATCGGAAGTCCATACTGCCGACGGGCTCGCTCGAGCACATCGATGACTTCCAACGACGTAGCCGATCGACAAACCCGCATGACCGGACAGAGCCGGCTCCAGGTGTGACCACGGTGAGAACCCACAGCGTCGCCCATCGAGAGCTCATCGTACTCCAATCCATCGCCAACCGGTTCGGGCTGGTTGCGTTGCTGCGGTCGTCGCGAAGCTGGGCCATGACGCCGGCGCGGCGGCTTGAGCCGATCGCAGGCCTTCCAAACGATACAACCGTCAACACGCTCCGCATTCACCCGCCACCCCTCACGCCGCAGCAAAACAGTGATCCGCCGGTAGCCATAGCGCATGTGCCTCTCGGAGATCTCGCGGATGCGCTTCCTTAGGGCGCCTGCTCGGGTTGGCGGGAACGATAATGATACGTCGCACGACAGGCGAATCGCTCGGCAGGCCTTGCGGATCGACACGCCAAACGCGGTACGGACAAAGTCGATCATCTCGCGTCCCCGAGCAGGCGTCATAGTTTGCGGCGGACCACCTCCTGAAGCATCTCCTTGTTGAGGGTCAGGTCGGCGACCACTTTGCGCAGCCGCGTGTTCTCTTCCTCGAGTTGGCGAAGCTTCTTCACCTCGGACGGCATCAGCCCGCCGTACAATTGCTTCCAGCGATAAAACGTCGCTTCCGAAATGCCCATCTTCCGGCATACCTCCGCGACGTTCGTCCCGCCCTCCGCTTGCTGAAGGGCGAATGCAATTTGCTGCTCGGTGAACTTCGACTTCTTCATCGGCTAAGCCTTCCTCCACGGTTCGAGCCTAGCCGGATTTTCTCATTCAGAACGGTCTTAATTCCCGGGAGGGCCCACATGAGAAAGGACCAGACGATGAAGCGCAAGCGGCTCAGGGAAGAGCAGATCATTGCGATCTTGAAGGAGCACGAGGCCGGGGTGAAGACGGCGGACCTGTGCCGCAAGCACGGGATCGCGAGGCGAGCTTCTACAACTGGAAGGCCAAGTACGGCGGGCATGAGTATCCGAGGCCAAAGCCTGAAAGGGCTTGAGAGCGAGAACGCCAAACTGAAGAAGCTGTTGGCGGACGCCATGCTCGACAACGCAGCGCTGAAGGATCTGCTGGCAAAAAAATGGTGACGCCCGCTGCAAAGGCGAGAGGCCGTCGCTCATCTGCGAACTGCGTTCGGCATGAGCGAAAGGCGGGCGTGCCGACGAATCGGTTGCGTGCGGATGACCGTCCGGTATCGCTCGCGCCGGCCGGATGATGCAGTCCTGCGGCTTAGGCTCCAGGCCCTGGCGCATGAACGCCGGCGGTTCGGTTATCGGCGCCTCCAAATCCTGCTCCGTCGTGAGGGTTGTGCGGTGAACAATAAGCGGCTATTCCGGATCTATCGCGAGGAGCGTCTCATGGTCAGTCGGCGGGGCGGCCGCAAGCGGGCTTTGGGCATGCGGGCCCCGATGCTGGTCCCGAAATGGCCCAACGATCGCTGGTCCCTCGACTTCGTCGCCGATCAGTTCATCGACGGACGCCGCATCCGCATGCTGGTCGTGGTCGATGACTGCACCCGCGAATGCCTGGCACTGGTTCCCGATACCTCTATCTCTGGCGTCCGGGTGGCCCGGGAGCTCGATCACGCTCATCGCCTGCGGCAAGCCCAAGACCATCGTCAGTGACAACGGCACCGAGCTGACCTCGAACGCCATCCTACGATGGGCCGACGACCACAGGGTCGAGTGGCATTACATCGCGCCGGGCAAACCAGTGCAGAACGCCTTTGCTGAATCCTTCATCGGTCGCCTGCGTGATGAACTCCTCAACGAGACCCTGTTCCGGTCGCTGCAACACGCCCGTGTCGTGCTCGACGACTGGCGCGCTGATTACAACCACGACCGGCCGCACTCGCGGCTCGGATGGCTGAGCCCTGCCATCTACGCCGCGCAACGGCGGTCCGCTGCGCTGCGCTCCACCGACGGCTCCGCTCCGCGGACCGCCGCCACCACCGCCAGGAGGGCCAAACCGACCGCCAGAGTCCAATCGCCGCTGGATAAAAATTCGGGGCAACGTCATCAGACACTCCGTAAATAGATTCTCTACATTGCGGCAATTGGAATCCCTGTATCGAGCACGCGATCAGTCAAATGAATGTCGTACTCTTGTATCCACTCCGCTGAATCAATAAGACCATACAGACCCGACATAATCAGAACGCCAAGCTTATCTCGATTTTGGTTGTAATAGCGCTCCCACGTCTTGAGATTAATTTGCGCGTAGCAACGGCCGGAATAGCGCCTGTGTGCGGGAAGATAAGCCGTTTTGCTTTCAGCATCGGGAACTCCTCCAAAGTCAGGTCCTCGTTGGAGGGTCCTGTTTGGCGCTTGATGCAGTCGATTTTCCGCTTTCTCAAAGCCGTTGTCGACTTTCGCATCTTTCAAAAGGCCCAACACCTGCGACCGCTTGGACAGCACTTTCTCACGTAGCGCCGCATCCGCAATCAACGCGGCTGGACCCGGCCCACCGTACGCCAGCTCTCCGCCAGTTGCTTTCCGATTTGAACAGGCGAGAAGCAAAAGGCGGTAAGGCAGGTGAGCTCCCGATTTGTATTGGGCGTGATCAGCAATTTCAGCTCGCGCTAGAGCGCTATGACGCTCTCGTATTATCGCGACTAACATGTTTGCTAATCTCGTCTCGTCCGCCTTTGTTGGCAAAAAATTTCTGTGGTCTCCCCGGATCACGCCATATCGTTGATCGTCCTTAGTATACAGATCTATTTTGTGGGGAGCGGACACGCCATCGTTTTCAATTTCAATATGAATTTGCTTGGGTCCATTTATGCCTCGGGTGTGAGCCGCTTCGATAGCTTCTCCGTAACGACCAAAAATGAATTGAACATCTTTAACTTGATTCACTTTCGTAGAGAGAAGAGCGTTTAAGGCTGCCGTTCCATAATGGAGGGTATTCTGCAGCCCGCAGAGGGGAGTGCCAACCGTAATCGTCCCGCGAACTTTCTCAATCCACTTTTTATCATCCGCATTGCTCAGAAGCTTGAGGCAAATTTCACGGGCGATGATCCGCCCATGCTATATCCTACTAGAAAAATCGGATCGTCGCTTGGGCGCTCTGTTTTGATCTCGAGTGAGGATTTGATCAGCGCTTCGCGTCATATCAGCAAAGCTGTTAAATTCCGCGCTGTACGTCATGTTTTCAACGTTGAAAGATGACAAAGCGGCGCCGACCAGTTCAGGGACGTACTTCCAGTGTTCTTCTCCTCCACGAAAGCCATGAATAAAAACAACGAGCCCACTCACTTTGCTTTTCCCTCTCCGCTCGTGTCTTCATAGCACAATCTGAACGCGAGAACCGCCATAGCAGTCACCGGGCGCTTCGCGTTTAGGCATTACATCGGAAACGCAGGGTCTTGGCGGGCGGAAGCGCAATCATCCATTTACTCAAGCTTTGTTTTAGGCGCTCGCGAGAATTTCGGGAGTGACAGTTGCGCCAGCGTTCTCGCCAATGGGCTTGAGGCTTTGCAGATTGGAAACCGTTATGATTGGTTACAGACGGCCAAGCTGAAGCTTATCCGCGGAAGCGTTCGTTGCTATGCCATTTGAGTGCTATTGGATCAGCGGCCCAGCTTGATGTAGCTGGCGTCGCTATCGTTGTCCCTCTAAAGCATAAAGTGCCGTCCGTTTTCAAATTCTTCTTTGATCCGTTTGCTCACATGAAATTTCAGGTCCGGTGTTACGGTGACATAACCGCCGTCGAATAGCGCATGAATATCGCGGCGCAAAAGCAGGCCGTTCTGCGGATCGTGCGTACCACCGTCCGCAAATGGTTTGATGTGCGCAGCCTCCAGCGCTGGCAGCGTACGCTCACGGTAATAGCGCGGTTCGACTGTACGCGTCGGTCACCATGACGCGGAAAGTGCCTTGACCTAAACGCGGGCGAACAAGAATAGGATTGCCATATCTGGCCTGTTGATGGTCTTTGGCGATTAGTAATTTCAGTTCTAGCAGCGCGGTCCTGCACCGCATTCCATAGTTCTGCGCCTCCAGTTTCCGACGTGTCGTAGGTTTTGAAGGTCACAATATTTGGTGACCAGCTATCTGGAACCGGTATCCATTCGGTTTCAGGAAAGAAGAAAGGCTGCGTGAGAATCCGACAACCAAATACGAAATCACTTCGATCTGTAGGATCAGCACGACGATACTTGGCTATGCGTTGCCGCATTTGAGCAAGCGAGCTTGCGCCATTTGCCTCGCCAAATGCTTCCCACGCAAGCGAAGAGGGAATGGAATTTGCGTAAGCAAACACACCCCCGCCCACGATGAAATTAAGAGGCGAATGCAGCTTGAAAAGAAATAACTCGCCGGGCTGCAATGCCTTAAAGGAAGCTGCGCCCGGAGCCCAAAAATTGACCTCAGTTAGGTCAGGCCTGACCTTAAGGAAGTCGAACCAGTCTTTGTCCGTTACCGCGATGGTTAGGCGACGTTCATTCAAGCTTCAGGGGTGATAAAAATTTACGACCCTTGCCGCTGGAGCACCAGTCCAGTGCAGACCGTGTTACCTTCTATTCGCTGACAACGGCTCCAATTGGCAGGGAAACATTCGCGAATCTCTTCGGCGGCGGATGCGAGAGCCGCGCTGCCTCGCCGAGACACGTCATCTACGACGACAGCCATCGGCATCAACGCCTATCATCTTCTTCATCTGCGTCTTCATTCACGACATTCAATAAATTCAACTTCTCCCTGCCAACGCGACGAAAATTGAGTTCAAGCAGCTTCGCCAACGCATCTTCTTCCGAAATATCAGCCGGCCAGCCGTAGGCCGCTGCGACCGCGGCATCGAGATCGCGGTGCGCGTCGGCGAGCCATTGCGGGCGCGCGTTGTAGAGATTGGTCAGCGTGCGCTTCTTCAGTATCCGCCGCCGCCTCCTCGTTCTTCGGCAGAATGCGGTCGGGATAGCCGGGCACGACCTCGGGCACGATGTCGACGAGGTCCGGCGGGTTGAGCCAGGCGTTGCGCAAGCTCGTCGAGCCGCTTCGCCGCCTTGGCGATGGCGATGGCGCGCGGATCGTCGGCGTAGTCGGCGGCCGGAATGTTCGGCGTCAGGCCTTCGGGAAAGGGGAAGGTTTCGAAGCGTCGTGGTGGGCGTGTAGCGCGGGATCGTTGCCAACGCCAAGCCAGGTGCCAAGCCGCAGTGACCATGCCTCGTGAAAGCGTGAATGCAGGATGCCGAACGTGGTGTCATCGTCGCGCGCAATCGCAACAAGTTGGTTGTCCGGCAAAATCTTGGATAGAGCCAAGCGAAAACGCGATACTTCGCAACGCTCGGGAGTAACGATATAGCGCGAGCTTGCCATTCGGCCGCAGCTCGAGTCCTGGCCAGCGGCTCGCCAACGTGCTGCCACCACATCTCGCGCGTCGCCGAGCTTCTCCGCGCTTGTCTTCCGCGTCTCGGTTGACGTATTCGGCTTCAGCGTATTCAAAGGGCGCTTCGATACAAGCGATGCATCGCTGCTCATCAATCGCAGCGCGAAAATCAATCATCCAAATGTCCCGTGGCCTTCTTGTCACATCGTCGCCATTCAGTCAGGGCTCGAAGGACATCGCTATTAGATCGCCCGTTCGGGTTTAGCGGGCGCAGACAGCCATGCTCGTGCAAGTCTCCCCCGATACGTCGAAGGCCCACTCTTCTGAATCCCCATGAACGCGACACCCCGATTTTCGCTGAGCCGCTCGCGCTCGTCAGATCAGATTGCCCGCCGTCAAATCGGAATTGATTTGCGCAACTGGATGCTCCATCCAGATGGAGCTCGTTCGGACCATACTTGCCCGAAAGCAAATCATCGAGACTCGAACAGCTGCGCCGTCGATGATCCACGGCTTCATCGGCCCAGGCATCAAAGATGACGGGTCGTCGCGCAATCGCGATCCAACACCGGCCGGTTGCTCCGCCGCGAATTGAATTCGTCGCGACGAGGCCAACCCTGGCTGTTGCACGGCTCTGCCATGAGCCGCTCGCGCCTTTTCGAACCAGTAAACACCAAGGTCGGAAATTCCGGCGGAACGCGCCCTCATAAATGCCGAATCAGGTACTCGACATATTCAGTCGCCGAGATCCCGCGCATCAACTTGCCGCCCAGAAAGGGCGGATTGCCGACGATGAATTCTGCCTCGGGCCATCGCGCCTCCTCGGCGTGCCATCCGCCTTCTTCGTCACCAGCGCATCGCGGCACTCGATCGCCTCCAGAGCCTCCAGCACCGGCTCCTTGCGCGCCTCGAAGCCATTGCGGCGCATCCACTGGATGTCGCCGATCCAGATCGAGACGCGCGCGAGTTCGGCCGCATAGGGGTTGATCTCGATGCCCTTGACGTTGTGCGGGCCGCAATGGATCACGCGAGGCCGAGCCACTCCTCGCGCCTCGACGATGGCGCGGCGCTCCAGGTCCTTCAGCGCTTGCAGCGCGAGATAGAGGAAGTTGCCGGAGCCGCAGGCCGGGTCGAGCACGCGCACGGCGTCGAGCCGCTCGAGGAACGCGTCGAGCCGCGCCTCCGCCCGCGATCGCAGCCGGCCTGGCCGGCCGTCGCGCGCTGCGGCCCTTCGCCAGAATGTTCGGTCAAGCTCGGCCTTCACCGCCTCCCATTCGGCCGTCAGCGGCCGCACGATCACCGGCTCGACGATCATCATGATCTTGTCGCGGTCGGTGTAGTGCGCGCCGAGCTGCGCGCGCTTGTCGGGGTCGAGGCCGCGCTCGAACAGCGTGCCGAAGATCGACGGGTCGATCGCCGACCAGTCCTGCCTCGCGATGCTGGCGCAGGATGTCGAGCGACGTCGGCGTCGAGCGGCAGCGCCTCGTCGTCGTCGAACAGGCCGCCGTTGAAATGCAGGATGTGGTCGAGGCCGAAGTTCGCCGCCCGTCGCGCATGTTGGCGAACAGCTCGGACAGCATCGTCTGCGACGCTCGGGCACCTGGTCGCGGCGCTGCGCCAGCGTGTCGAGCATGCGCTTGAACAGGTCGTCCGGCAGCAGGTCCACGTCCTCGGCGAACAGGCAGAAGACGAGGCGGTTGAGGAAATGCGCGACCTTGTCCGGCGCGTGGCCCGCCATGCGCAGGCGCTCGGCGAGGTCGGAGAACTCGTCGGCCGCTTCCTTGGTGACCTGCTCGCGGGTCTTGTGCGGCTTGCAGCCGCTCGGGATGGCGGAAGACGTTGCTTGAGCAGCTCGCGCGTGCCGGTATGCGCGAGGTCTTCGAGCGTGAATTCGTGCTTCGCCTGAACGGTGTTGGTCCAGTTGGTGTGGATGCGAAGCGCTCGGTGTCGGAGACGACCAGCAGCGGCGGGTTTTCCAGCGCCACCGAATAGAGCTGAAGCTGCTGATAGGCGGGGTCGAGGTTGGCGCGGTCCTTCTTGTATTCCCAGCCGAAGCGGCCGCGCTTCCAGACATCGGCGAAGCCGCCGCCGCCGTCGATCTTGGTGGCGCCCTTCTCGAAGCTGTAGCCGTCCGGGTCGGCGGCCTCGGTCGGCGTCGGCTCGCCCAGCACGCGGCACAGGTCGATGAAATGCTCCTGCGCGGCCTGCCGCTCGGTGCGGTCGGCGCGGGTCCATTTGTCGATGAATTCGGTCGGTGTCATGCATTCCAAGGCTAGCAGCAAATAGGCGTTCCGACTATGAACGAGCTCCACGCAGGACCGCCTCTGAGCGTGCAGAACGGCGCCGAGGACACGCGGGTCGGACATAATTCTTTACAGCGAAATCGATCGGTGATTTCTGCTTGGCGACGTATACGCGGTTTCCGGCGACAGCATGACGTCGGCGACGGAGGTGGGGGCCTCCGGCATTGCGACCATTCGCTTTTCCATCAGCGCCACATCGTTGGCCACCCACTCTCTCGGCGGCCTGGACCGGCGCCGAGTTCGTCGCGAGACAAAGATCAGCGGCGCAACAGCATGCCCTTCCGATCCAGTGCTGTCAGCCGCTAGTATGTTTGTGTGAGGCCTCGGTCGGACATGAGACGACGCGAATTCATCGGGCTGTTGGGTGTCGCGGCGGCCGCGCCGCTTGGCGCGCGGGCTCAAGGCATGCCGGTGGTGGGGTTCTTGCACCCCTCTTCGGGACGGGGCCGGGCGCGCTACGCGTCGGAGTTCCCGGCGAGGCCTCAGCAAGTTGGGCTACGTCGAGGAACCACAATGTCGCCATCGAGTTCCGGTGGGCAGAAGGTCGATTTGAGCGGCTGGAGCAATTGGCCGGCTGAAACTGGTTCAGCAACGCGTGAGCCTCATTGCCACGCCTGGCGTGACGGGGGCAGCGCTTGCTGCCAAAGCCGCTACGTCAACCATCCCCATTGTTTTTTCGATTGGCGATGACCCGGTCAAATTCGGTCTCGTTCACAGCCTTGCCCGACCGGGAGGCAACGCAACCGGAACCAATTTCTTTACCAATGAGCTCGTCGCCAAGCGTTTTGCGCTGTTGCGCGAACTCATTCCCACGGCCGTCCGCGTTGCTGTCCTCATCAATCCGTCCGATGCCGCTGCCGCAGAGACGACCATCAAAGGCGCGGAATTCAGCCGCCGGCTCCAGCGGGCTGCAAATCCAGGTTTTTAACACAAGCAACAGCGACGACATTGACGCGGCCTTCGCAGCATGGGCCGCCAAACAAACCCGATGCCCTGTTCGTCGCGCCTGGCGCGTTCTTCAATTCCCGGCGGGTTCAGCTTGCCACGCTGGCCGCACGCTATGCGCTGCCGGCCAGCTATTCGGTTCGGGATTATGCCGAGGTCGGAGGCCTGATGAGCTACGGCACCAGCATCGGTGACGCCTTTTATCAGGTCGGCCGCTACAGCGGCCGCGTGCTGCGCGGTGAGAATCCGGCCGAGATGCCGGTCATGCAGAGCCACCACGTTCGAGTTTGTGCTGAATTTGCGGACCGCAAAGACCCTCGGCATCATGATCCCGCCTCAGTTGCTCGCCCGCGCCGACGAGGTGATCGAGTGAGCGCGCTCCTGTCACGCCCGCGCTTGTCGCTGACGTGGAGAGGTGGGTGCGAACCTCTCCTCCGTCATGCCCGCGCATAGCCGTCCGAAGGACGGCGTCGCTTCGCTCGCCTATGTCGCGGGCATCCACGTCTTTCTTGAACGCCGCAAAGCAAGACGTGGATGGCCGGACCAAGTCCGGCCATGACGTGGCGGGCTTATCGATCGACGGCGCAGCGCGCTCGCTGAGGCGACCGCTCGCAACAGATCAGTCGCAGACCCAGATCCGGCGAACGATCGGCCCATAGGGGCCGTACTCGGCAACGCGCTGCCAACAGCCGCCGTAGCCGTAACCGTAGCCGTAGCCGGGATAGCCACCGTAGTAGTAGCCGGCGCCGGCCAAACCGAGACCCAGCCCCACGCCCAAGGCGGGGTATCCCCAGCCAAAGCCTCGGCCAAAGCCTCTGCCACCTCGCCACGCGCCGCCACGGAAGCCGGCGCCACGGAAGCCGCGGAGGGGCCGCCGACAAAGCCGCGGCCACCACCGCCGACAAAACCGCGGCCGCCGCCAAATCCACCACGAGCGGCAAGCGCGCCGGCGGGAGCGAACGTGACACCGACGATGGCCGCAATGATCAGCAAGAATTTCCGATACATCGTTTCCTCCTTGCACACGCGATTACGACTTGAAGTCATCAGGCACTCAGGCCGCCCCGTCGCCCCCAGAATGCGGCTGCCAAAGAGTGCGCCTGTCAACCAACCGAGTTCGAGTGTCGAAAGACACAGCCAGGTTAAAGTGAGACTGTGCCCAGATCGCGGCGGCGCAAGCTCGGGGCGGGAACCTGCGAGCGGCAAGCAACCCACGATGCCCGGTCACGACGGATTCGAGATCAGTCGTCACGGCGTGGTCGGGACTTTGGCAAAGCGGTCGGTGGAGCATGTGTCATTTGACGCAGCCGTAGCCCGCACGTAGAATACTACATAAGAACGGCCTTGTCCGAGGAAGGTCATAGGAGCAAGGCGAAGGCTAAGAAGCGACAGGCGACATTCCAAGACCCCATCTTTCAGGACGAGACCGCGGCCCGCGAAGCGTTGGAGACGGTGCGTTGGCCTGATGGTCCTGATCTGCCGCCATTGCGGCAACAGCGATCCCGACAAGATCGCCAAGATGGAAGGCAAGTCGCACCGTCCCGGCCTGTACTACTGCAACGAATGCAACGGCCAGTTCACCGTCACGGTCGGCACCGTGTTTGAGCGATCCAAGGTGCCTCTGACCAAGTGGTGGATGGCCGCGCACATGCTCAATCAGGGCAAGAACGGACGCAGTGCGCACGAAATCCATCGCAACATCGGCGTCACCTACAAGACCGCTTGGTTCATGATGCACCGCTTGCGCGAGGCCATGACACGACTTCAACCCCGGTCCGATGGGCGGCGAAGGCCGGCCAGTGCAAGCGGACGAAACCTACTACGGCAACACGTCGAAGCGGTCCAAGTCCTATCGCAGGGGCTTGAAGCGAACAAGGCCGCGTTGTCGCGCTGGTCGAGCCCGCCAAAGGCCACGTCCGTGCCTTCCACATGAGAACGGCGCACGGCACTGATGTGGTACGCGAAGTTCTGGTTAGAAATGTGGATCGCAAGTCAACGCTCGTGACCGACGAAAGCGCACACTACACGAACGTCGGCAAAGAGTTCGCGGCGCATCAAGAAACGATGAACCATGACCGGGCGCGAGTACTGTGAACCAAGGACGGCTTCACGACGAACAACGTCGAAAACTTTTTCTTACAGTTCAAGCGCGGCATGCGCGGCACATACATTCACTGCGGCGAGCAGCATTTGCAGCGTTATCTCGAACGAGTTTGCGTTTCGCTACAACAATCGCTCCGGCCTCGGCATTAGCGACGGGGAACGGACGGCGCTCATGATGCAAGGGCATGAGGGCAAGCGCCTGACGTATCGGCCGACTAACTAAGATCAAGAATAAGAAGCAATTTGCGAGACGGTTTTTGGCGTGGAAACGACGCCAAAAGGACTTGCGTTAGCCCTCTATTTTATGATCGATTCCCTGCGCGTGATGTGATTCGCGCCACCCTTATCCGCGCCTTGCTTGACAACGGGGCAACGGCCCAGGAAGGAGGTGGTAAATCATGGCACGCATCGGACGAAACGCCTCAACAGGGCGTTTCACCACGGTCGCAACGGCGAAGGGGAAACCCTCGACACACGTCGTTGAGACCATCAAGCCGCCGAAGAAGTAAGCCCTTCGTAAGGCGCGGCGGCAGTCAGAGCCCACAACTCTGGCTGCCGCTTTTCTATCTGTGATTCGCGTTCGTCCGAGTAGAGAACGAAACGGAATCATTCTACTTTTTTTGTGTCTGTTTGGTTTGCTGGGGACCCACCCTTACACGGCTCCCAAGCTTCATAGCCTTGTGCTGCTAAGGCGGCATTTGCCACAACGCGGCCATGAGGCGCTTTGTGCCGTCGAGATCATTTATGGACTTCTTCGCCATGACACCCTCAAAACTCCCGAGGAACGCGTTCGACAGCGCAGTACGAAAGGTCGAATGGGCCAACCAACACATCAGAAATGTCGAAAAAACGCTCAGCTTCATTGACAAGGCAAGCGCGAACTTCGTCACCATCGAGGATGATCCTGACGGACAAAGGGTGGGCGTCAAGGTCTCGATTGACTGGAAGCAATTCCTCTCCCGTATGCCCCTCTTGCAAATGATGACGGGCGATGCCGTTCACAATTTGCGAAGTGCACTCGATCGTCTCGCATATGCCATCGTCGCCGCCTTTGAAGACCCTCCGCACTATCTGTACTTTCCTATCGATGTGAGTGCCACATCTTTGGTAGGCCAAAAACATTTTGGAATAATAAAGCGCGTCGCCCCGGACATCGCCGATTTGATCCTTCACGAGATAAAACCGTATGGTGCTGGGAATCGATTCGTCAAGCTTAACCATCTTGACCGTGCGGACAAACACCGGCTCTTGCTCACCCATACGGGGACGGCAAGTCTCCACATCTTTGTGGCAAGCAACGATGAAAGCATTCTGGAAGCGACGGCCCATAGCCTGATCCTGATCAAGGATGACCCTACTTCCGAAAGCCTCAGAATGCCCCGTCTCGGCACCGTCGCGTCGTTGCACAACGACCAATATCGACGCGCGGCCTTTAATGTAAGCTTCGACAAAGGGCTCCCGTTCGAGAACGAGCCGATTGTCCCAACCTTGCATCAACTGTCTCAACTTGTCGCGGGTGTCATCCAGATTTTGGAGACGCACTGCTTCGGGCAAGAGTGAATTGGTCTGCACTGCACTTCAGCCTTTCTCGGGCGAAGCGCATTCACATCCTTGGGTCAGTGCGGGCGCGCCAATTCGGCTAGGTCGGCCGAATGACGCTATTTCTAGGACTATATTCGCACTTACGTCAAGTATATAAATGCGTATATGTTCCTACAACCCCGCTCATTCGAGGGCGTCGCCGGAGGCGTCTGAAGGCGGAGCGGGGTGCGGCGCCCGCGCCCCCGTGCCTCGCAAGCACGGCGCCCCGGGCGGCACGGGGATCGCCCCGGGGGCACTACGACCCTCACGCGATACGTTCGCTACCGTGATGATAGCCACGCTCAGCGCCAATGCTGGAAACGCGCGGTCAGCGGGAGCGCGGCCCCGGAGACCGTAAACCGCCGCGCGGAGCGCCGATGGGCGCAGCGTCCCTTCGCCAAAGGGGCGCGCACGCCCGCCAAGGCGTGCACACTGCAGGTGGCGCCAATCGGCGCTCCGCCCCTCGATCTTCGAGGGGAAAGACCCGCCGTGCCACGGCGGGGAACACGAGACGGCCACCCGCGGGGCCGACCAAAGGCCGCGGCGGATTTCGCTTGGCTGTTTGACAAGTGAATCGGATGGGAGCGCGGTTGGTTGAAGGATCCGGCCCCGCGGCATCCGCGCTTCACCTCTCCCCGTTGCGGGGAGAGGGTCGACGCGCGAAGCGAGCGAGGTGAGCCGGGGCGGGGTCCGTGACTTTCGAGCATTTGGAGATCCCACCCTCACCCATAGCCGATGGTTCGCGTCGGCGTTCGTTGACGTAAAGAACGCGTCGGCCGAAGGCCGCCTCACGCCCTCTCACCCGCAAGCGGTGGAGAAGTCCGGCCAGCGCGCCGAGTTCGCGGCGACCGCAGCGCGCGCCGAACGTCCGCTACCGCGTCGTGATCCGCTCGGTGTATTTGATCAAATACTCCTTGATCTCGTTCGGCACCGTGCCGAGGTCGGCCAGCACCCGCTGGCCCTCGGCGCCGGTGACCAGGATCGGCTCGGTCTTGATCACCTTGGAATAGTCCGCGAGAAACTGCGGGTTCTTCCACATCTCGGTGAACGCCTGCGCCAAGGTGGTGACCGCCTCGTCGGCCGCCTTGGGCGGCGCCAGCGCCACGCGGAACATCGCAAGCTGCGGGTCGGCGAGCGCGCGCAGCGCCTGGTAGGCGAGCTGAGGCCCGAGCGGCTTGCCGGGCAAAACCTGCGCGTAGAACTCCTCGAAGGTCTGCAGGTTGGGCAGCGCCTTGGTGCGCGGATAGCTGCCGTTCTTCGCGCGCGGCGAAAGCTGCCAGAGCGGCAGCACGACATGGCCGAGCGTCGGCTCGACCGATCCGCTCCAGCCCGACAGCGACGAATTGGCCATCTGCCCGATGTTCTGCAGGATCGCGGTCTCGACGTCCTTCAAGCCCCGATAGGCCGGCACCGCGTGGAAGGGGATGCCGAGCAGCTCCAGCGCCAGCGCCATGTTCAGCGTGTTGGTGTTCTGGGCGTTGAGCGACAGCGCCTTGAAGTCTTTGGTCTTCATCAGGTCGGCCGGGACGTTGACGCCGGGCGGCGTGTCCTTGCGCATGTAGACCACCAGCGGGCTCTCGACGCCGGCGATCAAGGTGAAATCGGAATAGCGCGTGCGCATCGCCGAATTGCCGAGCAGCTGGTCGTTCACCGCGAGCGTGAAGAAGCCGATGGTCTCGCCGTTGCCCGCGGCTTCGCCGAGCTGGTTGCTGCCAATGAGGCCGCCGGCGCCGCCGACGTTCTTCACCACGATGGTCGGATTGCCCGGAATGTGCGCCGGCAGATGCAGCGCGACGATGCGGCCCTCGAGATCGGTCGGCCCGCCCGCCGGATAGTTGACGATCATGGTGATGGTCTTGCCCTTGTAGTACTGGGCCTGCGCTTGCCCCGGCAGCAGCAGCGCGAGCAGCGCGCAGTGCGAGGCGATCATTAGAGCGTTGCTTTTGCTTGAAGCGCTGCGCCACGCGCGCTGTTCCCTCCCCCCTTGTGGGGGAGGGCGCGCGAAGCGGAGGCGACTCGTCCGCCGAAGCCCGAAGGGCGAAGGCGGATAGCCGAGCGAGCGCGGGAGGGGGGTATCTGTGATTCCTCGAAGCTACCCCCCTCCCGATCGCGCTCGGATTCCCTCCGCGCGCTCCACCCTCCCCCACAAGGGGGAGGGAAGCGAGTGTGCCGCGCGATCATGCTTTATCGTCCGCGTCATGGATCGTGTGTCTCCCTGCGGTCGTTGCCGTCCGCTATCCCTCGCTACTTCTTCGCCGGCTTGGCGCGTTGGTCGGTCAGCATGGTGCCGAGCTTGAACGGCTCGAACGTCGGCTTGTAGGTCTTCTCGTCGAGGAATTGCCGCAAGCCCGTGTTGTAGGAATCCTCCTTGTCGGCGACCTTGATCGCCTGGCCCTTGGCGGCGAGGTAGTCGTAGGCCTGCGGCACGTCCATGGTGCGCACATGGCGGATGGCGTGCTTGGTGGCGCGCAGCACCGCCGGGCTCTTCTTCATCAGCCGCTCGGCGAGGTCGATGACCGCGTCCTCGAGCTTGGCAAGCGGCACCGCCGAATTGATCATGCCGATGCGGGCGGCCTCCTTGCCGTCGAACGGCTCGCCCAGGCATGCGTAGTACAGCGCGTGGCGCGGCAGCACCACGTCGGACACCACCTTGGAGACCAGCGCGCCCGGCAGGATGCCCCAGTTGATCTCCGACAGCGAGAACGTCGCGTTCTCGGCGGCGATGGCAAAATCGCAGCCGAGCAATTGCATGAAGGCGCCGCCGACGCAGAAGCCGTGCACCATGGCGATGGTCGGCTTGTCGTAGCCGTAGAGCCGCTCCCAGCGCCAGCGGTTGGCGGCGGCGGCCGCCTTCTTGCGCTCGCCCGGCTTCTTTTCGAGATCGCGGAAGAAGCGCTGCAGGTCCTGCCCGGCGCTGAAGTTGCCGCCTTCGCCGCTCACCACCACCACCCGGACGTCCTCGTCGACCTCGAGCCGGGCCAGCGCATCGTCCATGTCGTAATGCAGCTGCGGGCTCATGGCGTTGCGCTTGTCGGGACGGTTGAGCATGGCCCAGCCGATGCCGTCGCGGATCCTGACGTTGACGCACTCGTACTTGTACTCGGCCATGGGCTCTGTCCTCCGGTTGTCGGGATGTGTCTAAAGCAGGGTTGTTTCAGATTGAGTTCGCATCAGCATGGTGCTGTTGATGACGCTCGCTGCACTGACGCGCTTCCCGCGTGCCCTGCGGGAGGAGGGCGTCGCGGCGGAGCGAATTCTAGCGAGCGCGAACTGGGTGCGCGCGCTCCGCGACTCGCGCTCGCTATCGCTCCGCGCGATCCACCCTCCCCCACAAGGGGGGAGGGAAGGCGAGTGCGCCGCGTGCTCTATCGTCCGCATGCTCTATCCGTATGTGCGCAGCACGTGCCGCGCCAAGGTCATCTTGAGAATCTCGATCGGGCCTTCGGTGATCATCATGCTGCGCTGGTCGCGCCAGAATTTCTCGATCGGCAGATCGGTCGCGAGCCCCATGCCGCCGTGGATCTCCATGCAGCGGTCGGCGGCGCGGAACGATTGCGTGTCGCCGAAAATCTTGGCCATGTAGGCTTCGGTCCGGATGTCGCGGCCGCAATCGTACTTCCAGGCGGCGTCGTACACCATCAGCCGGAGCTGGTGCAGCTCGAGGTAACTGTCGGCCAGCATCCATTGCACCGCCTGCCGATCGGCCAGCGGCTGGCCAAAGGTCACGCGCTGCTTGGCGTATTGGCTGCCGAGCTCGAGGCAGCGCTCGATCACGCCGATGCCGCGCGCGCCGTGGCGGATGCGGCCGACGTTGAGCCAATGCTGGGCGTGGCGGAAGCCGTCGCCCTCCTCGCCGATGCGGTCCTCGAGCGGCACATGGACGTCCTCGAAGGCGATCTCCCAGGGCCGGTCGTCGACCACCAGCTCCTGCGAGCGCAGCAGGCGGACGCCCGGCGCCTTCATGTCGACGATGAAGGCGGAGATGCCGCCGCGCGAGCCCTTGCTGCGGTCGGTCGCGGCAATCAGCTGGGCGTAATGCGCCTCGTCGGCGCCGGTGATGAAGCGCTTGGTGCCGTTGATGACGTAGTGGTCGCCGCGCCGCACCGCGCTGGTGCGCATGCTGCCGGGATCGCCGCCGGCGTCGGGCTCGGTCTGGGCCAGGCACCAGTTCAGCTCGCCGCGGATGGTCGGCAGCAGGTACTTTTGCTTCTGCGCGTCGTCGAGGTGGTAGAGGATCGGGCTGACGTTGGGGCCGAACGGATCGACGCCGCGCGACGGCAGCGCGATGGTGCGGCCGAGCTCGGCCCAGACCGTGGCCTTGGCGACGAGCCCCATGCCGAGCCCGCCGTATTCGCGCGGCACGTCGTAGCCGGCAAGCCCGAGCTCCTTGGCCTTGGCGGTGAGATGCGCGCGCACCTCGGGCTTGAGCTTGTGGCCGTCGCGCGAGGTGCGCTCGATCGGGATCAGCTCGCGGTCGACGAACCGGCGGACGGTGTCGCGCAGCATCCGGATCTCTTCGGGGAGATCGAAGTTCAGCCCATCCGGGTCGGAGCGTGCGTCCATGCGCGGGGCTCCTATGACTTCGGCCGGACGATGCGCACGTCGACGGCGCGCACGCCCTGGTCCTGGGCGAGGACCATCAGCGGGTTGATCTCGAGGTCCGTGAGCCACGGCCGATGATCGAGGAACAGCCGCGACAGCCCGGTCATGGCATTGACCACGGCGTCGATGTCGCGCGCCGGCCGGCCGCGGAACGCTTCGAGCAGCGCTGCGCCGCGCAGCGAGGCCAGCATGTCGCGGGCTATGAGCTTCGTCGATCGGCAGGAGCCGGATCGCAACGTCGCGCAGCGCCTCGACCGCGACGCCGCCGAGGCCCGCCACCATGAACGGCCCGAACTGCGGGTCCTCGCGCACGCCCAGGATCATTTCCAGGCCGTCGACCATCTCCTGGACCAGGAAGCCATCGACGCGGGCGGCTTTGTCGATGGCGGCGAGCCGCGCCGTCATCGCTGCGGCGGCGGCGCGCACCGCTGCGGCATCGCGCAGGCCGAGCTCGACGCCGCCGACCTCGGTCTTGTGGCTCGCCTGCGGCGAGACGATCTTCAGCGCCACCGGAAAGCCGATGCGGGCGGCCAGCGCCGCGGCATCATCGGGCGTTGGGGCGAACGCACTCTTCGGCGGCGTCAAGCCATGGGTCGCCAGCAGCTTGTCGAAGGCTGCGCCATCGAGGCTCTCGGCGCGGCCGCGTGGCGCGGGCAGGGCGGTCACGCCGGTTCGCAGCGCGCCTGCGTAACGCACCAGGCCCTGCAGCGCGCGCACGGTTTCGGGCAGGCCCTGGATGAACGGCACGCCGGTCTCGCTCTGGTACTTGCGGCTCGTCTCGGTCGCGTTCTGCGCCATGCGGCCGAACGCCAGCACCGGCTTGTCGGTCGAGGCAGCGACGCTGCGCAACGGCTCGGCATTGTACGGATCGTCGGGGCCGGTCGGCACCAGCGCCTGCACGGTGACCAGATCGACCGTCGGATCGGCGCAGATCACCTTGCAGATCTCGGCGAATTTTGCCGCCTGCACGCCGACCACCGGCCCGACGTCGAGCGGATTTTCCGGCGCAAGCCCTGGGTCGATCATCGCCGGGAGCTTGCCCCGCGTTTCGGGCGTGAGCGGCGCCATCTCGGCGCCCTCGTCGCTGGCGTAGTCGAGGATGAGCCCCTTGGCGCCGCCGGAGTAGCAGGCCATGGCGATGCGATTGCCGTTCGGCAGCCGGCCCTGGCCGAACGCGAGACACGTCTCGATCAGGTCGTCGAGCGACGGGCAGCGCACGATGCCGTATTTCCGGCACACCGCGTTGAACACCTGGTCGTCGCCCGCGACCGCGCCGGTGTGGCTCGCGGTCGCAGCCTTGCCGCGCTCGCTGCGGCCGACCTTGACCATGAGGATGGGCTTCTTCGCCGCCAGCGCCTTCTCGGCCGCCGCCATGAAGGCTTGCGGCCGGCGCACGCCCTCGACCAGGCAGGCGATGATCCTGGTGTGGGGATCGTCGACCATGAAGCTGATGTAGTCGGCGAGGTCGAGATCGAGCTCGTTGCCGCTCGAGATCGCGTAGGAGAAATCGATGCCGCGCTGCGCCGCCTGCTGCAGCCAGAACTGGAACGTGCCGCCCGACTGGAACACGACGCCGACCGAGCCCGGCTTGAGCGCGCGCACGCGCTTGGCCGGATAGAGCAGGAGCTGCTCGCGCAGCGCGAGCGACCCCATGCAATTGGGCCCGGAGATGCGCAAGCCGCGTTGCTCCGACAGCGCCTGCAACGCCTGCGCGCGCTTTGCGCCCTCCGGGTCGCCGCCCTCGCCGAATTGCGCGGCATAGATCAGCGCGCAGCGCAGCCCGTGCTCGGCGGCCTCGGCCAGCGTGTCGGGGATCGCGACCGACGGGATGATGGTCAGCGCCAGATCGACCGGCTCGGGGATCGCCGCGAAATTCGGATAGACCGGCCGGCCCCACAGCTCGCTGCGCTTCGGGTTGACCAGGTAGAGCTTGGCCGGGAAGCCGCAATGTTCGAGATTGGCGTAGATATCCTGCGCCCAGCCGCCGCGGCTCGAATCCGAGGCGCCGATGATGGCGATGGATTTCGGACGCAGCAGATAATCGACGGTACGAAACACTGGCGTCCCACCCTACGGTCGCAAGCGCCGATAGCATGCAGGCTTATGGGCCTGAGCCGCTGCCAAGCCGGCGCACCGCGGCACACATTCAGCCTCCTGGAGGGTGAGGATCGGCGGGCAACGAAGCGCAGCCGGCGTGCGGGAGAACCAGCAGGGATTGCCAGCGAGCGCTGCGGCCTCACCGCGAGTCTCAGCTGAGCGCTCACGCTCGACCCTCTACCCCGCAAGGGGGTGAGCGAGCGCGCCGAGTCCGCGGCGCCTGATGCGTGGCTGGCCTACTGCGCCCGGATGCCCGAGAGCGTGGCGACCTTGCGGGCAGCCTCGATCTTCGCGCGAACGAAGCTGGTGAATTCGTCGGGCGTGCTGGGTTTTGCTTCCGTACCTTGATCCAGCATTCGTTTCACGATGTCGGCGGGTTCGAGAACGCGCGCAATGTCCTTGCCGATCTTTTCGATGATAGCGCGTGGCGTCTTGGCCGGCGCGAACGCGCCCCACCAGTCCTGGTACTCGTAACCCGGCACGCCGGCTTCGGCGACTGTCGGCACCTGCGGCAGCACCGGCGAAGGTTGGGCCGTGGTCACCCCCAAGGCGAGCACTTTGCCATCCATGACAAGCGGCAGCGCGGGCACCACCGGCGAGAAGGAATACTGAATGCGGCCGGCCATGGTGTCGACCAACGCCTCGGATGGTCCCTTGTACGGCACATGCAGAACGTTGAGGCCCGCAGCAAGTTTGAATTGCTCGCCTGCAAAGTGGGTGCTTGATCCGACTCCGGAGGAGCCAAAGCTGGTCTGTCCTGGCTGGCCTTTGGCGAACTCGACCAGATCTTTGATGGACTTCGAGCCGAGCGAGGGCGCCGCCACCACGACGATCGGCGCGATCGCGATCTGGCTGACCGGGGCGAAATCCGCCAGCGGATCGTAGGGAAGTTTTGGATAGATCGCCGCGCTGGCCGCAAAGGCAGCGGAGTTGATCAGGAGCGTGTGGCCATCAGGCGCGGCTTTGGCCACCACATCCGTTCCTAACGTCGTGCCGGCACCGGGCCTGTTTTCGACGACGACCGGCTGACCCCAAGTTTCGCTCAGTTTCGATGCGAGGGTGCGTGCCAGGATGTCGGACGCGCTGCCAGCGCTGAGCGGGATAATCATTCGCACCGGTCGTGTCGGAAAAGCTTGCGCCCGCGCGATCCGCGACACCGCCGGCAGCGTTACGGCACCCACAGCAAGAACCAGAAATCCACGACGGGGAAATTTCATGGTGACCCCCCAATTTCTGCGGACATGTGGAAGCGAAGATTACCGCAATGCCATATTGGCGCGGAAGGCCCATGTCGCTCCTGGCACGAAGCAAACTTGCCAATCACACCGATGAGTGAAGCGGACCTGAATCAAAAGCTGCGAAAGTTCGGCTCATGACCCGTCTCTGGCATTGATTGCGCGAGCAGTGATAGAATTGAAACAATTCGGCGCCGAGCGCCGAGGATTTGACCATGCTGACCGTGCACGCCTACATCGAAGTGACCGACGCGGCACAAGGCATCAAATTCTATTGTGAAGGCCTTGGCCTTACGGTGAAGCGTCGTTTTCATGGAGGTTGAGATGACCAAACTCGAGACGATTTTTTCGGCAGTCCTGCTATTGATCGCTGCCATTCCAATGGCAGATGCAAGAGCTGAGGGCGACGGCCTTCCGACAATCGATCTTCAAAAAAACTGCCATAACCGTACGGCAGCGGTGGCGGCCGAACAGGACCGCAGCAGCACTGTCGCCGCATGCTTGGAAGCAGAACAAAAAGCCCAAGCCGCTTTGGCCGCGGCGTGGAAGGACATCCCGCCCGCTTACAAAGCGACTTGCATAAAGCCTAACGATTTTTCTCCAAGCTACATCGAATGGATTGCGTGCTTGGAATTGCGCATGGATGTTAAAAACCTGGCCAAAAAGCCCTGATCTTGAGGTGGGAACGCCGCTCGCCCGCACCGTCAAACATCATTGCGCTTTGTGAGCTGTGCCGTGACGCGGTCGGAACTCCGATAGATTCGCGTTTCGCCTTCGTGAAGCGTCACGAACTCGCGGTCCGAAATTCCGCTCTGCAAGAGCGCAACCTTGAGGTCGGCCTGTGGCTGGTCGATCGGCTCCGGAGTCAATTGAAACGTCCCAAAATGCATCCCGATGCTTTGCTTCGCGCCAAGGTCGCGGTGGGCACGCACCGCCTCGGCCGGATTCATGTGAATCGGTGCCATGAACCATCGGGGCTCATAGGAGCCGATCGGCAGCAGCGCGATGTCGGGAGACCCCAGGCGCGACCTGATATCCGAGAAATGCCTCGCGTATCCGGAGTCGCCACCGAAGTAGACCAGCCGGTCCCGGCTCGCGATCATGTAGCCGCCCCAAAGGCTGCGATGCCGGTCGCGCAGCCCGCGCGCGGAGGAATGCTGCGCCGGCACGAACGTGACCTTCAGCGTGCTGCCGAGGCGCGTTTCATCCCACCAGTCGAGTTCGCGCATGTCGTTGAACCGCAGCGGTGCAACCAACCGGGCGTCGCCCGCGGCAAACAGGACAGTTGGGGCGAAGGCTTGCTTGAGCTTCTTCAGGGACGCCAGGTCGAGGTGATCATAGTGATTGTGGCTGAGCAGAATGACATCGATCTTCGGCAGGTCGTCGAATGCGACGCCCGGCTGACGCACGCGCCGCGGGCCGGTCCAGCGGAACGGACTGGCCCGTTCCGACCAGATCGGGTCGGTCAGGATCGCAACGCCGCCGATCTGAATCAGGAAGGTCGCATGATTGACGAATGTGACGGCAATATCGTCAATCCCGAGCGTGGCATCGAGTTGCGGCACGCCCTTGTTTTCGACCGAGCGCGGCCAGGCGCTGCGCGGCTCGCGCAACATCTTGAATACGTCCCACAGCGTCGGCTCGAAGCCTCGCGGCAAGGTCGGATTGAAAAAGCGCTGGCCGTCAAAATGATCGGAGATGGGCCGCGCCCGCTCCGACCCGCGGTCGCCTTCAGGTGTCCTCATGACATGCGACGCCGTGATTTCACTGAATTGACGTCACATTAAACTCCATCGGGCCGCCATGCGGCCCGGAGCATGCAGGCTAGAGCATGATCGCTCTTGATTGAAGCGCTTGCCGGGTTTCGAAGCGGTGCGTGACGAACTCGTGGCGGCCTATTTTCTATTTGCACTTATACTTTTCTTTGAAGCCTTTCTTGTCGGCTTTGTATTCATATTTGCAGCCACCAGCCTTCCATTTATGTTTGTACGCTTTGGCCGGCAGAAGATCGTTTTGAGCTGCGTCGCGCAAGGAATCGTGACCAATCGGACCCCAAGCCAATGCGGGGGGTGTGATCATTGCCAAGGACAGTACTACACCAACCGAGATTAGGCGCATTGCTGCCTCCGTATGATTGGGCTCACGTAGACAACATCAAAGATAGGGGCAATGTTCCTCGGAGCTGGGAGGCAAGCATGCCAGCAGCAATGGTCAACGTCCGCTATATGGTCGACGATGTCGCCGCCGCTGTCGCGTGGTACACGGCGCACCTTGGCTTCACCGTTCTCTCCAATGCCGCGCCAGCGTTCGCCGACGTTACGCTTGGATCCCTGCGGTTATTGCTCAGCGGGCCGACAAGCTCGGCGGGCCGCCCGATGCCTGACGGCCAGCGTCCTGGTCCGGGCGGCTGGAATCGCATCCATCTCATTGTGAACGATCTGCCCGCCGAGGTCGCGCGATTGCGTGCTGCCGGTGTGCGATTCCGCAACGAGATCGTGACCGGCCCCGGCGGATCGCAAATCCTGCTGCAGGATCCCGCGGGCAACCTCGTCGAACTGTTTCAGCCCGCGGCACGCTGACGAGGCTGCATAGAGAAGTTGTCACGTCCGTATCTGTGTCGGTGCCACGTTCGCCCGACCGCGCAGCGGCTCGAGTGCAACAACAGAAACTCGGATGCCGTGCGAGCATCGACTCGGTGATTTCGCTGAAATTAACGTCACTTTAAACTCAATCGGGCCTCCATGAAGCCGATGGCCATCATCGACGCCAAAGACCCGCCCGCGCGGCGACCGTTCCCGGTCGCTATCCGCCCGGTTGCGGGCATGGCTTGCCGGCGACCATGGCGTCGCGCGCCGCATGGCGGGCACTGCGTTCGCCATCCGCGTGGCGAGCTCCGGGGTCGTCTTCCTGTCGCAAATTCTGCTGGCGCGCTGGATGGGCAGTTTCGAATTCGGCATTTACGTCTATGTGTGGACCTGGCTCCTGCTGCTCGGAGACCTGGTCCACCTAGGTCTGCCGCTCGCCGCCCAGCGGCACATTCCGGAATACATCCATCGCAACCAGCTCGATCTCCTGCGCGGTTATCTGATCGGCAGCCGGTGGCTCACGTTCGGCTTGGGCACCGCGGCCGCGATCCTTGGCGCGGCGATCGTGCATGCCTGCGCAGGCTCGCTCGATCGCAACATGGTCGTGCCGTTCTATCTCGCCTGCGTGGCGCTGCCGTTCTACGCGCTTTCGCTCATGCTCGATGGCGTGGCGCGCGCCTACAATTGGATCGCGATCGGGCTGATGCCGCATTCGTTGCTGCGTCCGCTGCTCATTCTCGGCTTGATCATAGGCTTCGGCGCCGCAGGCCTGCCGATCAATGCGATGACCACCATGCTGGCGATCGCGATCGCGATCTGGGTCACGACGCTCGGCCAGCTGCTGGTGCTTGACCGCAAGCTCGGTCGATTGGTCGCGACCGGCGAGCGAGCCTACGATGTCAAACATTGGTTCGCGATCTCGCTGCCGCTGATCGCGGTGTGGGGCGTATATACGCTCTTGACCACCACGGACTTGATCGTGCTGCAACTGTTCCGGCCGTCCGATGAGGTGGCGCACTATTTCGCCGTGTCGAAGACGCTCACGGTCGGCTCCATCGTTTACTTCGCGGTCATGGCAGCAGCCGCGCACCGCTTCGCGGGCTATCATGCGGCCGGCGACCGCGAGGGTCTTGCCGCCTTTGCCGCGATGACAATCCGCTGGACGTTCTGGCCGTCGCTGGCCGTCATTGTCGGGCTCCTCATCCTCGGCAAGCCGATTCTATGGCTGTTCGGGCCGGGCTTCGACAGCGCCTATCCGGTGATGTTCGTTCTAGCGATCGGGCTGATGGCACGCGCCGCGGTCGGACCGGCCGAGCGGCTTCTGATGATGGTTGGGCAACAATATCTGTGCGCGCTCGCTTACGTCGTCGCCTTCGCGGTCAACCTGATCGGATGCTTCGTGCTGGCGAAACCCTACGGCGGCATGGGAGTCGCGATCGCGACATCGGCCGCCTTCATCTGCGAATTGGCGTTGTTGTTCCTGATCGCCAAGCGCCGGCTCGGCATCCACCTGTTCATCTGGCGGACCGCTTAGAGCAGGATCCCGAAAGGGTCATGCCCGAACAAGAAGGTATCGCCAGAGACTAATAAATCTTAGATTTTCGTGTTCCCAAAGGAACACCGGTCTACTCAGGGCTTTGTCCCTTATGGAACGGGCTTTGTCCCTTATGGAACGTGTTGACCAGGCCAATTACGCCAGGCGCGAACCAATTCGCTTGGCCTACCCACCAATCCGCTCTGCTTATGAAAAAGGGCTGCGAGGCCTATTCCCAGCTTGCAAGGAACCTCTTCCGCCAAGGATCGAGCAGCTTATGAACCGCTTACGAGAGGTCACTTCGGATCGGCATTAAACCGCGTGTCGCGCAAGTAAAACGCCCGTGATTTTGATCACGGCCACATCAAGCCGGGGCGCCTCGTGGCTTGCTGGCGCGAATGCTTATCTCGCCAAACCTTTCAATCAGAGCGATCTAATGCTCGCAATCAAAAGCGTTCTGGGTGACGCGCGCGCCGCTTAGGAGTCGAAGCAGGCTCGGGCGTGTAGGACATTGCTAGGTCTACCCGATATGTCTGCAATTGGCCATAAACGGAAATCGAAATTCGCATTCGGTTCTCTCTCGCACTTGAAAAGAAGAAGAGCCGGCGCGAAGCTGGCCCTTTTTCGGGAAATGCTTTGGGACCCGTTCCTTATCTGAGGATCGGTCCACCCCAATTGAAGCGATAGTTGATGCCGGCCCGGACGATCTCGTTCGTCAGCGGCACGCCACCGGCACGGTTCGCGAAACCCGCCGGAGGTGTGAGGAAGTACGCGTCATCCCTAAACTCAACGTGCAGGTACTCGAGCTTCGCGGACCAGTTGGGCGCAAAGGCCCATTCAAAGCCACCACCCACGGTCCAGCCTGTGCGCGTTTTGCTCTCCGAAATGGTTGCAAGGGCAGACGCCGGATCAGGTATGACACGCGCTTCGACATCGGCAAAAGCGGCGCCCCCGGTTGCATAGATCATCCACCGATCCCACGCCCACCCCACGCGGCCACGAATTGTTGCCAGCCACTTCTCCCGGGTCTCGCTTATGGCAGCCGTGTTGAACGGAGCAATGCCATTCCCCCCGCCCTCCTTCCAGCTCCACGACCAATCGCCCTCGACGCCAAACACAAAAGCCCCGGTCTGGATATTGCAACCAACCGTCGGCCCCACGAGCCCGCCGCTAACATCATATCTGTTGGTGATGTCAGTGTTGACGCCAGAAACCTGATTGATGTGCTGACTTCGCCCCCAAGCGTAGCCGCCTTGCACACCGATATGGCAGCCGCTCCAGTTGAATGACGGTGCTACCGCGACTGGCGGCGCCTTGGTCACTCTGGCCGGAATGTCCGCCGCGAACACCGTCTGGATTGTGCAGGTGCCGAACGCGGCAATTGCAATGCATACCTGGGCAGCGTGACGCATACATGCCTCCCTTATTGTTTTTAGCTACGGGAATGAATTGTTGAAATTCAAGGCTCTTTCCGAACGCGACACAATCTGTCGTGGCTTGTTAAGTTGTGAATTTAGCCGCCTGTTGCAAAAAGGTGACATCAGTCTAGGTCGATTTATGAATACACGGCTTAATTCAATCGGATCAGAGTCGCGTCCGCTACCGCGTTCGCAAAGAGCCGACAAACGCCCGCGCCGCGGTGTAGGCCTTCCAGACCGCGGGCGTTTGCTTGATCCAGCGCTTGAGCGCGCCGAGCCCACGCGACCCGATGACGGCCGGCCACCCGCGCGGCGTGATCGCGGCCACGTGGTCGAACAGCTTGATCTGGGTGTCGCTCCAATCGCGTTTGTAGCGTTCGTCGCCGATGGTGAAGTCGAACACGTTGCATTTTTGCTCGATCGCATGGCGCAACAGCTCGTGCATATGCGCGGCACCAGGGCCAAACTTGGAAACCTCGCCGCCGTCATAGCTCGCAAGCACGTGGTAGTACCGATTGCGGAACATCAGACCGAGATTGACCGCCGCAAATGCGTCACCGGTGTCGAGCCTGCTGACATGGACCAGATGCCGCGTCCCTGGGTCGGTCGCGACCTCGCGATAGAATTCCCGCTGTCCCGGTTTGGCGAAGATGTTGGCCACGCCCATATGGGCAAACGCCTGCGCCTTTTGCTCGAACAGCACGTCCAGGGTGCGGCCGATCTCGGCCGCGTCGGGGTTGACAAAGCGGACCTCGCCGAACGCGGCAAGCTTCTTGCGTTTGTTGCGGTCGCGGCGCCGGGTGTCTGAGGATCGCTTCTGGTTGTAGAAGGCCTCCCAGTTGTCGCCCAATTGCACGGCGTAAGCGCCGTTCGGATGAAGTCGGGCGCCAAGCTGCAGGAACGGATTGCGCTGCGCGCCGACGGCGTCCGGCATCTTCTCCAGGCTGATCACGTCGCAGCGCAAATTCGGATCGTGCCTGAAGCGCGCGACAATATCGTGCCACAGCTGCACAAAGCGCGCCGGGCCGACACGCTGCGCAAAATCCGGGGACAGCAGCGGCGCGTTGTAGTCGCAGAGGTCGGAGCCCAGCCAGCTCAGCCGGCGCAACAATCCGCGCGACTCGATCGCAAGCGGAAACAGAAACAACAGTGCGCCCACGGCATCGCGTCCGGCCACGACGGCCGGCCTGACGCCGGACCGCGATCCGATTTGGCGCTGCCAGACCGAAAGCCATTCGAAAGCCTGGAACGCGGTGCAATCGGCGCGCGCTTCGAAAGCACGCCAATCGGCTTCGATCTCGGCAAGGTCATGGTGGATCGAAATCCCGATCGGGATGTTCGAGGTCTGGGCCGGAACGGCTCGCGCGTCCGATGTCGACGTGTCGTCGAGCTCGGAGTGCGTTTGCAAAAAGACTTCTGTCGCTTGCCCCATGCCCGCCCGCTCAGTTCGTAGATTGCCCCACCGAATATCGCGGAGGAACTCCCACGGAACGGTGAATTGAATCGCAGGATTCAAAGATCATTCGAGATGCGTGCATGAACCGTTAAATGAAGGCATCCGGCAATTGCCGCAAGCCTGAGCCTGGGTATCAGAAGATTAACCTTACCTCCGCGCGCGAGAGTTCCATCGCGAAAAAACGTAACAGCTTATGAAGCGGTTTCGCGTAGACAAAGGCATGAGCGAAATTCACGCATATCGAACCAACGACATCCCTGCGGTTTCGTCGGGGAGTCACGCCGCCGCGATGGCGTCGCGCGGCGCTCGAACGATCTCAGTCGAAATCGCCGACAGCGCGCGGCTCGCGGATATGCGCGCGGCCTGGACCAGTCTGCTGACGCGGGCCGACGCGCCGAACGTGTTCATGGACCCGGCGCTGGTGCGGGCGGCGGCCGCAACCGATCCGGCGGCTCGTTATTGCGCATTGCTGGCGTGGAAGATCATTGACGGGCAGCGTCAGCTCGTCGGGGTTTGGAGCTTTGCCGTCGCCCGGCCCCGCCAATCGGCGCTGCCGATCCGCGTGCTGAACGTTCCGCCATGCGCCTATAGCTACCTTGCGACGCCGGTCATCGACCGCGACTGCATCGATGAAACGCTCGACGCCATGCTGGATTGCATCGCCGCGGATGCGCGCTTGCCGAAGATCATGGCGCTCGACGCCATGGGCGCAGAGGGTGCGACCTATGACGCGCTGATGCGAGTGCTGTCGCAGCGCGGCAGCGCGCCCTGCGTCATGGAGCAATCGCGCCGGCCGAAGCTTCAGTCCGAGCTCGACGGCAAGGCCTATCTCGAAAAGGCACTCTCCAGTTCGACGCGCAAGAAGCTGCGGCAGCATCGCCGCAGACTCTCGGAAAAAGGCACGGTCACCTCGGTCGTCGCGTCCGACCCGGAGGCGGTGCGGCGCGCGTTCGACGAATTCCTGGCCATCGAAGCAGCGGGATGGAAAGGCCGGGAAGGAACGGCGCTGCTGAGCGACCAGGCCGACGCGGCATTCATGCGCGGCGCGGTCGTGGCGCTCGCCGAACAGGGTTGTGCGTCGGTCCATTCGCTGTGTCTCGATGGCAAGCCGGTCAGCGTGCAGCTCGTCGGGCGCGCCGGCGCCGCGGCCTTCACCTGGAAGACGGCTTATGACGAGGCGTTCCAGGACTTTTCGCCCGGCACGCTGCTGCTTGAGGACTACACGACGGCTTTCCTCGCCGACAAAAGCATAGGTTTTGTCGATTCCTGCTCGTTCGACGACCGCGGCTTCATGGCGACCTGGACCGAACGGCAGCCGGTCGCTGATTTGTGGATCGACGTGAGGCTGGGCGGCTCGCTCGCGTTCCGCATGCTGTGCGGCGCTCAAAGGAGCTACCGCTTGTTACGCGCCCGCGCCAAGTCCGCCTATCTGGCGTTCCGCAATTTCGATTGGCCAAAGGCTTTCAAGCGGTAGCGGAGTGCCCATGCGCCGCACGGATGTCGTCATCGTGGGTGGTGGCCTCGCCGGCTCTCTGGCGGCGGCGATGCTCGGTCGCGCCGGCATCGACGCCATCCTGATCGATCTGCACGCGGTCTATCCGGTCGATTTCCGCTGCGAGAAGCTCGACGGCCCGCAGATGCAGACGCTGCGCTTGACCGGTCTCGCCGAGGCGGTGTTGCGTGCTTCGACACACGATCGCGAATCCTGGGTGGCGCGGTTCGGCCGCGTGGTGGAGAAGCGCCCGGGCGACCAGCAGGGCATTCTCTATGACACGCTGGTCAACACGGTTCGCTCGCAGATTCCCGATCGAACCGAATTCATCAAAGGAAAGGTAACGGACATTTCGACCGGCCCGGACCGGCAGACGGTCGAGCTGTCCGATGGCACAAAGATTTCGGCGCGGCTTGTGGTGCTGGCAACCGGCCTCAACGTCGGCCTGCGTCACAAGCTCGGCCTCGAGCGGCAGGTCATCAGCGCCGGGCACTCGATCTCGATTGGTTTTGACGCCGAGCCGTTGGACCGGCCCGCGTTCGCGTTTCCGGCGCTGACATATTTCGCCGAGCGGCCCACCGACCGCATGGCCTATATCACGCTGTTCCCAATTGGCACGACGATGCGCGCCAACCTGTTCGGCTATCGCGACCTGAAGGATCCGTGGCTGAAGCAATTCCGCGACGCGCCCCAGGACACGCTCTATGCGATGTGGCCGGGGCTGCGCAGGCTCATGGGCGAATTCAAGGTCACCGACTTCGTCAAGATCCGCCCGGTCGATCTGGTCATCACCAAGGGGCAACTACAGGACGGCGTCGTGCTGGTCGGTGACGCGTTTGCGACATCGTGTCCAGCTGCCGGCACCGGTGCCCGCAAGGTGCTGGTGGATGTTGAACGGCTCTGCAACGTCCATATTCCGTGCTGGCTCATGACAGCGGGCATGGGCAAAGCGAAAATGGCCGCGTTCTACGACGATCCGGTCAAACGCGCCTGCGACGCATACTCGGCCGCCAAGGCCTATGAGCTTCGATCTTTTTGCATCGATGCGACGTTGCCCTGGGCGGTTCGGCGCTGGGTCAAATTCGTCTTGCACTGGGGTCGAGGCGCGCTGCGACGCGTGACCGGGCCGCAGATGCCGTCCTATGACGTCATGACGGCTGAAGGTCCCGCAGAAACGCGCAGCAGCTCGGCCCACGGGCGCTTTGCATAACGGCGCCTCGCCGGCCGAACGCCGGCGTACAACCGACGAGGTGGTCGAATAGGCACACATGATGTGCCTGACCTGTCTATGTGTTACGATACCTTATTAATTATCGGAATTACCGGAGATTGCTATGCGCACCATCGCTTCCGTCGCTGTTCTTTGTCTTTTCAGTACATGCCATGCGAATGCTGAAGTTGTTTTCCCAACCGCGGTGTCGCCCAAGTACGCGAGCGAAAAACCGAACATAGCTCGGACGCGCACCTGTCTCGATCAGTACATGGCAAACAAGGCAACCAACAGCAACGGTGGCCTGGTTTGGCAGCACAAGGGCAGTGGCTATCACAGCGAATGTAGAAAGCGTCTGAAATAACGACTGCTGCCGACTTTCCGCGTGCCGATTGGACCGGCTTCGGCATCACCGAGACGGGTGAGATATCCCGGAACGCCGCCGACTGAGGCTACCTCGGCTTCGCGCCGAGCACGGCAGCAAGTTTCGCCCGCTGTTCCTCGATGGAGGCTGCGAACTCAACCCCATCGCCCGGAATAACTCCAGCGCCCATGCCAATGAGCCGGGAAGCGATCGCGGGTTCGGTCAGAACAGTGCGGATGCTCGTAGCGATGCGCTCGCGTGCCGCCGGAGGCAAGTCCCGCGGCCCGAAGATACCGACCAGTCCATCGAACGTCAGGCCTGGAAAGCCAGCCTCGCCAACGGTTGGCACGTCCGGGTGGGATGCCGACCGGCGACTGTTGGTGACCGCCACGAGTTTGGCGCGGCCGGCCTGCACGTGCGGCTGTACGATCGGTAGCCCGGCTGCATAGGCCTGAATGCGTCCCTCGCCGAGATCGGCCATTGGCGTCACGACGTCGCGATAGGACACTCGCGTGAGAGCAAGGCCCTCGCGCTTGAAATAGGCCTCGAACTGAACGTCGGTCATGCCGGTGCCGGTCGCGTAGTTCAGTTTTCCCGGCTGTGCCCGAGCAGCAGCGATCAAATCGGCGACGGTCGCGGCATTCAGCGAGGGGCTCAAGACCAGCCCAACGTAAGTGTTGGTGATCCGCGCAACCGGCGAAAGTTCGGTCGGATCATAAGGCAGCTTCTCGTGCTGATACGGGTGCGCCACAAACGACGAGGTTGGCATATACAGCAGCGTGTGGCTGTCGTGTGCCGCGATGAAGGCGTTGATGCCGACGATGCCGTCGCCTCCGATCCGGTTCTCGACCACCACCGATTGACCCCACAACCGGGTCAGTTGTTCGGCCATGAGCCGTGCACCGATGTCGGTGCCGCTGCCTGGCCCCAGAGGGACGATGAATTTCACCGGCCGCGACGGCCAGTCCTGTGCGTTCGCTAAGCCGGTCGGTCCGAAAATCGCGCCGCACCAAAAGCTCAGTGCTGCTACGGCGATAGCTATTCGTCGCGTTCGATTCATGTCGACCTCGTCATGTCAGCGCCTTCTGCTATTTCAGATTGTGCAGCGTATCGCATGCGATCGCTAGCAACTGGGAGGTCAACCGCGACCCCATAGCGCGTTCGATGCGAGCCTTGCGCCTTCGACAAGTGCCGAGAGCTTGGCCCAGACGAGCTCGTCGTGCACGCGAGTACCCAGCCCGCAATCGGTTCCCGCCACCACGTTTTCTCGTCCGACAGCCTCGGCAAAATTGCAAATCCGACGCGCGACCAGTTCGGGATGCTCGACGATATTGGTCGCGTGACTGACGACGCCCGGCATGATCATCTTGGCAGGGGGCAGCTTGATGTCTTTCCAGACCGTCCACTCGTGCTCGTGGCGCACGTTACCCGCCTCGAAACTGTACACTTGCGCTCGCACCTGGAGAACGTAATCGATGATCTCCTTGAGCGGCACATCATGGGTATGTGCGCCGTGCCAGCTTCCCCAACAAAAGTGGTGGCGGATGCGATCTTCGGGCAATCCGGCGAGTGCGTGATTGAGGGCATCGATGCGGACCTTCAGATAATGGTGATATTCGTGAATCGTGGGCGCTGGCTTGATCATGTCCCACGTCGTTGCCACGCCAGGGTCGTCAATCTGCAGAATGAACCCTGCGTCGACCACCGCGCGATATTCTTCACGCATCGCCTCAGCGAGGGCGAAAACAAACTCTTCATCGTTGTTGTAGTATTCATCGTAGATGAAGTGATCGAGCCAACCTGGCGCGAACACGCAGATGAATGCCTCTTCGACGCCTCCGACAGCGGCCAGCGCTTCTTTGAAAACCTTGATCTCGCGCCGAATAGCATCGGTTGCCCGACCTTTGATCGGCCCGGTGGCGACCATCTTGTCCTTTGAAGGAAAGAACCGCGGCTGTTCGCCTGGGACGCAGAATGCGGTGCCAACCCGGTCCATGTCAGAATACAGTTTCGGGAATGCATCGCGCTCTCGGGTGCTTTCGCGACCTGACGCGCGCTCCCCAGGCCGCAGGTCGCGCGATGTGATCCCGCTCAATTGCTGTCCGTAGAACCGGAAGTGCCGGCCATTCCAAAATTCACCGTCGCCAACACAGTCGATTCCCAGGTCGCGTTGCCGCTTGACAATGCCAGCCACTTGGCTGGTCAGGGTCGCAATATCCTCAGCGGACTTGTCTGCGCCCTCCAATGAACCGCCGCCGGACGGGGCTGTGCCAGGCAACCTGCCGGCATGAGAGGTCCTGATTGACTGTTCGCTTCGTTGCATGCCGCGCTTCCATCAAATCGGGGAATATCAAGTTGGAGTAACCACGAGTGAAGGGGGACCATCAAAGCGGAATAGCGGGCGAGATCGTAGAATAGCCTAACGATGTCGCCTCATGGCACTTAACGGGCATGCCGGAGCGACGGTGCGGTGTCCGTTATTGGGCGTAAAGCCGACATCGCAAAAGCCAGCAGCGGCGCAGGCAGATTCATGAGTCACGGCCTGAAATCGCATAGCCATTCCGGTCCGAATCGCGAGGCTGATTCGGCGGAGGCGGGACTGCAGTTCCCACATGGAACTTTCTGAAAACATTGTCATTTGACATGCCTGAGCTTTCAGAGCGGGGCGCGCCGTACTATTTTCCGGGCCCGCGAAGCGGATTCGGCGCTCAAACGCCCAGGCACGGTCGTGAATGGCAAAGACGTCTCCCGTCTCACTGCTCGGGCTCCATCCGCACGCAGCGCAGCTGCGCGACGCGATCCTCAACAAGCTGACCTATTCTGCAGCACGACACCGCAGAACGCCGGCCCCTACGATTGGTATCTGGCCACCGTGCTGGCGATCCGCGATCGCATGGTCGATCGCTGGTTGGAAGTCCGAGCAGCGCATCGAGCGCAAGCACAGCAAGCGAGTTTACTACCTCTCCATCGAATATCCTGATCGGGCGGCTGTTGTTCGACTCGCTGATCAATCTGCGACTGCTCGGTGCGGCGCGCTCGGCGCTCGACAGCCTCGGCGTCGATCTCGATCAGCTGCGCAAGCTCGAGCCCGACGCCGCGCTCGGCAACGGCGGCCTCGGGCGCCTCGCGGCTTGCTACATGGACAGCATGGCGGCACTGGCGGTGCCGGCCTTCGGCTACGGCATCCGCTACGAGCACGGCCTGTTCAAGCAGGAGATCAGGGACGGCTGGCAGCACGAGCTGCCGGAGCGCTGGCTCGCGTTCGGCAACCCTTGGGAATTCGAGCGGCTCGACACCGAATATTCCATCCGCTTCGGCGGCAGCGTCGAATATGTCGGCGGCGCCGATGGCACGGCGCGCGGGCTCTGGTATCCGGCCGAGCGGGTCTTGGCGGTGGCGCACGATACGCCGATCACCGGCTGGCGCGGCCGCCACGTCAACACGCTGCGGCTTTGGTCGGCGCGATCGACCACGCCGGTGCAGCTTGCGGCGTTCAACACCGGCGACGTGGTCGGCGCGACCGCGCCGCGCGCGCAGGCCGAAGCGATTTCCCGCGTGCTCTATCCGAGCGACGCCACGCCGGCCGGCCAGGAGTTGCGGCTGCGCCAGGAGTATTTCTTCACCTCGGCGTCGCTGCAGGACATCGTCCGCCGCCATCTCCAGCAGTTCGCCAATCTGGATTCGCTGCCCGATCACGTCGCGATCCAACTCAACGACACCCATCCGGCGATCGCGGTCGCCGAACTGATGCGCATCCTGGTCGATGAGCACGATTATTCCTGGAGCGACGCGTGGCGCATCACCCAGGCAACCTTGAGCTACACCAATCACACGCTGCTGCCGGAGGCGCTGGAGAGCTGGCCGGTGGAGCTGCTCAACCGCCTGCTGCCGCGGCACATGCAGATCATCTACGTGATCAACAAGCTGCATCTCGACGAGGCCGTCGCCAAGGGCCTCGCCGATCGCGGCTGCGCTGGCCTCGATCTCGCTCATCCAGGAGGGCCACGACAAGCGCGTGCGCATGGGTCATCTGGCGTTCGTCGGCTCGCACAAGACCAACGGCGTGTCGGCGCTGCACACCGAACTGATGGGGCAGACGGTGTTCCGCGATCTCGACCGCGCCAAGCCGGGTCGCATCGTCAACATGACCAACGGCATCAGCTTCCGCCGCTGGCTGTTCGAGGCCAATCCCGACCTGACCGCACTGCTGACCGGCACGCTGGGCGAGCGCGTGCTCGACGATCCGAACGAGTTGATGGCGCTCGAACGGTTCGCCGACGATGCGAGCTTCGTGCAGCACTACGCGGCGATCAAGCGCGGCAACAAGGAGGCGCTGGCGCAAGCGCATCCACGAGCTGGCCGGCGTCGCGGTCGATCCGGCCGCGATGTTCGACGTGCAGATCAAGCGCATCCACGAATACAAGCGCCAGCTTCTCAACATCCTCGAAACCATCGCGCTCTATCTGGCCATCCGGCTGGAGCCGGACGCGCGATTGGACGCCGCGGGTCAAGATCTTCGCCGGCAAGGCCGCGGCGAGCTACGAGCGCGCCAAGCTGATCATCAAGCTCGCCAACGACGTCGGCCAGGTCGATCAACGCCGATCCCAAGATGGGCGGCCGGCTGAAGGTGGTGTTCCTGCCCAATTACAATGTCAGCCTCGCGCAGGACATCATCCCGGCCGCCGACCTGTCGGAGCAGATTTCGACCGCCGGCATGGAGGCCTCCGGCACCGGAAACATGAAGCTCGGCGCTGAACGGCGCGCTGACGATCGGCACGCTGGACGGCGCCAACATCGAGATTCGCGACCGGGTCGGCGCCGACAACATCTTCATCTTCGGGCTGACCGCGGACGAGATCGAGCAGCGGCGGCAGGCGCGCTTCACGGGCCGCGACGCCGCGAGCCAATCGCCGCGTCTGGCGGAGGCCATCTCCTGCATCCGGAGCGGCGCGTTCTCGCCCGACGATCCGGACCGGTTCCGGTCCGCTGGTCGAAGCGTTGCTCGACTACGATCATTTCATGGTGGCGGCCGATTTCGACGCCTACTGGGCGGCGCAGCGGGCGGTCGACGCGCTTTACGGCAAGCCCGGCTGGTGGCGCGCCGCCATCCTCAACACGGCGCGGATGGGATGGTTTTCGTCGGACCGCGCCGTCCGCGAATACGCCGAAAAGGTGTGGGACGTGACCATCGATCTGCCGTCTTGGCAGGACTCTTGAGGCATCATGGAAGCGCTGTTCATCGGCCAGACCTATATCGACGTGACGTTCCTCGCCGATCACATGCCGCAGGGCGACGAGAAGTCCGTCGCGTCGGAATATGCGGTGTCGTTCGGCGGCAATGCGGTGACGGCGGCGTTCTGCTGCGCCAAGCTCGGCATCAAGCCGGACCTGATCGCGACCATCGGCCGACGACTGGCTCGGCAACATGTTCCTCGACATGGCGGCGAAATACGACGTGCGTCTGCACACCCGCAAGGTCGAGAAATCCTCGCTGTCGTTCATCATGCCGAAGAACGGCAAGCGCGCCATCGTGCGCTGCCGCGACGATCACTATCTGTCGCCGTTTCCGGTGCTCGATCTCGACGGCTGCCGCGCGCTGCATCTCGACGGCCATCAGCCCGACGCCGCGATGTTCTACGCGCAACGCTGCCGCAAGGCCGGCATTCTGACGTCGCTCGACGGCGGCGGCGTGCGCACCAACACCCACGAGCTGCTGACCTTCATCGACGTCGCGATGGTGGCCGAGCGCTTCTGCCAGCAGATGGACAAGACGCCGGCCGGCGATGCTCGATTATCTCAAGAGCCGCGGCTGCAAGATCGGCGGCGTGACGCAGGGCGAGCGCGGCGTGCTCTGGTACGACGAGAGCGGCGAGGTCCGACACACTGCCGGCGCTGCCGGTGCCGTCGGCGCGCGTGCGCGACACCAGCGGCGCGGGCGACGTGTTCCACGGCGCCTACGTCTATTCCTATCTAGCGAACCCGCGCAAAGAGCTGGGACGAGCATTTCCGGTTTGCCCAGCACGCGGCGGCCTACAAGATCCAGCATCTCGGCAACGAAGCGGGCCTGCCGACGCTCGCAGCGATCGAGGCAGGTTGCGCGCGAGTTCGATCAAGAGGCGGGCGTCGAGCCGCGGCCGGCCCGCGCCAAGCGTCGCCGCGATGCGGCGCAGCCGCTGATCGGCCGCCAGCTCTTCCAGCGGCAGCGGCCACCGCCGCCGCCAGTTCGGATGCTCGGTCCACCGTGCCGGGCACGTTGACCTGATCCTCAACGCCAAGCACGTCCTCGATCGCGATCGACACCAGCCGGGTCGGCGTCGCCGCGAGGAAAGCCGCGACATCCTCGAAGCCGATCCGTTCGCTGCCGGTCGCGGCCGCGAGCGCGGCGGTCAACGCCGCCCGTGAGCTGTGACGCGTCGTCGTCGGTTTCGCCGGGGTCGACGCCGATGGCGCGCTTGGTCGCGAGATCGTGGCCGCTCATCCAGCCGGCGAACGTCGGCAGATCATGGGTGTTGAAGGTCGGCGATCGCGCGTTCTCGGGATATTCGGCGGGCCGGCGGAACGAGCCGTCGCCATTGCGCTCGAACAGCATCGACCAGATAGGACCACACGCCCCAGGCCGCGAGCGTGGCGCGGAAGCCGTCCGGCACGGTGCCGAGATCTTCGCCGATCGTGATGCAGCGCCAGCGCCGGCTTTCCTCGGCGACCACGCGCCAGCATGGCCTCGAACGGCATGCGCAGATAGGCACCTTGGCGGGTCGCCGAGCCCGTGCGGAATGACGAAAAGCCGCATCAGTCCGAGCACGTGGTCGATGCGGATCGCGCCGGCATGGCGCATGGCGGCGCGCAGCATCTGCCGGAATGGCTCGAAGCTTGTTCGCGACCAGGCCGTGGGGATTGTAGGCGGTCAGGCCCCAGTCCTGGCCGGCAGGATTGAATGGTCGGGCGGCGCGCCGACCGACAGCCCGCGCAGCACCGTGTCCTGATCCATCCAGGCGTCGGCGCCGGTGGCGTCGACGCCGATCGCGGTATCGAGATAGAGCCCGATCGACAGTCCGCGCTGCCGGGCGATGTCGCGGCAGTTTTGCGAGTTGCCGCTCGGCATTCCATTGCAGAAATTCGTGGAAGCCGATCTCGTTCGGATCGCGCTGTCCGCAGGCGCTGCAACGTCTCGTCGGTCGGTGTCCGCCATTGTTCCGGCCAATCCCACCACGGGCCGGGAAATCGCCCACGCAGCGTCTCGAATGCGGAAAACCGCGCCAGCGCATTGCCGCGCTCCTCCCGATAGTCGTCGAAATCCCGGCGTCGGGCTTGCGCTTGCGTTCGCAACGAACGCCCGATGCGCGGCCCGCAACGCGGCAAGCTTCACGCGCGCGACCGCCGAATAGTCGATCAACGTGGCTGAGCGCAGGCGATCGATGTCAGGCGTGAGGCTTGCGGCGACGCTTGGGTCAAACTCCTCCACCGCCTCGACGTCGATATAAAGCGGATTGAGGAACAGCCGGCTGTTCGGCGAATACGGGCTGCCGGAGCCGGCATGGTCGTAAAACTGGGCATGCAGCGGATTGAGCCCGACGCCGGCGCCGCCGAGATCGGCAACCATGGTCAGCAAGGTCGCGAGGTCGCTGAAGTCGCCGTGTCCCCAGTTGCGCTGCGAGCGCACGCCGTAGAGCTGCACCGCCAAAACCCAGCAGCGCCGGCCGTCACCCTGATAGGCGGGCTGCGGGCTCAGGGCCTGGCCGTCGGCCGCGGCCGGCCGATGCCCCGAACCGGCCAGCACCTGGACGATGCGCGCAGCGGTGTCGGCGTCGGCCTCGTGACGCTGGCCTTGGACATCGAAATAACTCGGCTCGATGCCCCACTGCGCGGCCCGTTCCCTCCATGACTCCATGGCAGTGTTCGTCGCATTCGGCCTGTGGCTACGGGCGAAAACCTTAACCCAGTGGCTTCGGTTCCGGGTTCCCGGTGATGGAACCAGGCGCCCGCGGTTGCCGTTGTTCCAGGGGCTTTCCATACGCCTGCAAAAGCGCGGGGCAGATCATGCAAACGGCGGCCGCATCCGGTCATCGAAGGATTGCCGTTCCCGATCTTCCGGAGATGGCGCCAGGCGATCCCACCGGCCCTCGATTCCTGGTCGAAGACATCTATCCATGCGTCGATGGCGGCCGCTATCCGGTCAAGCGCATCGTCGGCGAACCGATCGAGGTCTGGGCCGATCTGCTTCGCGAAGGCCACGATCGGCTCGCCGCCGAATTGCTATGGCGCAAGGAAACCGCGCGGGCGTGGCAACGCGCGCCGATGCGTCTGCACGGTAACGACCGCTGGCACGGCCGGTTTGTGCCGACCGAGGTCGGGCGATATCTGTTTGCGATCGAAACCTGGACTGATCAGTTCGCCACCTGGCGGCATGGGCTGACGCTCAAGCGGCAGGCCGGTCTCGACATAAGCTTGGAGGCGCGCGAGGGCCGCGAACTGCTCGGCGAGATCAAGGCCCGCGATCCCGGCATCAAGCGGCTGATCGAGCATGTCCGGCGCGAATTCGACCGGACGTCGAACGTCGAGCTGCTGCTTTCCGATGAGCTGGCGGAAGCGGTCGCCGCCTGCGACATGCGCGGTGACATGACCCACAGCGCCGCCGTTCCGGTCATGGTGGATCGGCCCCGCGCGCGCGCCGGCGCTTGGTACGAGATGGTGCCGCGCAGTCAAGGCGTGGTGCCGGGACGCCATGGCACGTTCGACGATTGCATCGCTCGATTGCCCGATATCGCGGCGCTCGGCTTCGACGTCGTTTATCTCCCGCCCATTCATCCCATCGGCACCACCAACCGCAAGGGCCGCAACAACGCGCTCAAGGCCGCGCCGGACGATCCGGGCAGCCTCTATGCCATCGGCAGCGCCGACGGCGGTCATGACGCCGTGCACTCCGAGCTTGGCACGTTGAGCGACTTCCGCCGCCTGGTGGCAGCATGCCGCGACTTCAACATGGAGATCGCGCTCGACTTCGCGATCCAATGCTCGCCCGACCATCCGTGGCTGAAACAGCATCCGGAGTGGTTCAAGCGTCGGCCGGACGGCTCGATCCGGTATGCGGAAAATCCGCCGAAGAAATACGAGGACATCGTAAATCCGGATTTCTACTGCTCGGACCGCATCGCGCTGTGGCAGGCGCTGCGCGACGTCATCTTGTTCTGGGTCGAGCAGGGCGTTCGCATCTTCCGTGTCGATAATCCGCACACCAAGCCGTTCCCGTTCTGGGAATGGCTGATCCACGAGATCCAGGATCGCGACCCCAACGTGCTGTTTCTGTCGGAGGCGTTTTCGCGGCCGAAAATCATGAAGGGCCTGGCCAAGCTCGGCTTCACGCAATCCTACAGCTATTTCACCTGGCGAACGCACAAAGCCGAGCTGCAGGAATACCTCAGCGAGCTCACGCGCTATCCAGAGCGCGATTACTTCCGGCCGAATTTTTTCGTCAACACGCCGGACATCCTGCCGGTGCATTTGCAAAAGGGCGAGCCCTGGATGTTCAAGTCGCGGGTGGCGCTGGCGGCGACGTTGTCGTCGAACTACGGCATCTACAACGGCTTCGAGCTGCTCGAACATGAGCCGATCCCCGGCCGCGAGGAATATCTCAATTCCGAGAAGTACGAGATCAAGGTCCGCGATTGGAACAAGCCGGGCAATATCAAAGCCTATATCGGCCGGCTGAACCGGCTGCGGCGCGAGAATGCCGCGCTGCTGCAAACCGAAAACCTGCGTTTTGCGCAGGTCGATGACGGCGAGGTCATCGGCTTCGTCAAGGAATCGGTCGCGCGCGACCAGGCGGTGGCAGTCGCGATTGCGCTCAACGGCCACGGGCCGCGAACGTTCTGGTTCCACTTCGGCGATATCACCATCGGCGTCGGTGACGACATCCGACCGGTCCGCGCCGTCGTCAATCTGGTCACCGGCGAACGCCACACCGTCGAATGGGGCGGCGTCCGGCTGACCATCAATCCATCCGACGATCCGGCGCTGCTGTTTCGTTGCGAGACTTGAGCGGGTTGTGCCGTGAACGTGTTGCCGCAAATCGACGTCCAGCCCAAGGCTTTGAACGAGCTTTGGTACAAGGACGCCATCATTTATCAGCTGCACGTCAAGGCCTTCGCCGACAGCAACAACGACGGCATCGGCGATTTTGCCGGGCTCACCGAGCGGCTGGATTATCTGCAAGAGCTCGGCGTCACGACGCTATGGCTGTTGCCGTTCTATCCGAGCCCCGGCAAGGACGACGGCTACGACATCGCCGACTACCGTCGCGTCAATCCCGATTTCGGCACGATGCGCGATTTCCGCCGGTTCATGAGCGAGGCCCACCGGCGCGATCTTCGCGTCATCACCGAGCTGGTGATCAACCACACCTCCGACCAGCACCCATGGTTCAAGCGGGCGCGGCGCAGCCGGCCCGGCACCGACGCGCGCGACTGGTACGTCTGGAGCGACACCGATCAGAAATATGCCGGCACCCGCGTTATTTTCAACGACACCGAAAAATCCAACTGGACGTGGGATGCCGACGCTCAAGCGTTTTTTTGGCACCGCTTCTTCGCGCATCAGCCGGATTTGAACTTCGACAATCCGCGCGTGTTGTGGGCGATCGTGCAGGTGATGCGCCGCTGGCTCGACATGGGCGTCGACGGCTTCCGGCTCGACGCCATTCCTTATCTGTGCGAACGCGAAGGCACCAACAACGAAAATCTTCCCGAGACCCACGCGATCATCAAAAAGATTCGCGAGGAGCTCGATGCCTACAACCCCGGCAAGGTGTTGCTGGCCGAGGCCAATCAATGGCCGGAGGACGTCAGCGCCTACTTCGGCAATGGCGACGAGTGCCACATGGCCTACCACTTTCCGCTGATGCCGCGAATCTACATGGCGATCGCCCAGGAGGACCGGTTTCCGATCGCCGATATCCTGCGCCAGACCCCGGAAATCCCGTCGAGCTGCCAATGGGCGCTGTTCCTGCGCAACCATGACGAGCTGACGCTGGAAATGGTCACCGACGTCGAGCGCGATTATCTATGGTCGACCTATGCCAACGATCCGCGCGCGCGCATCAACCTCGGCATCAGGCGGCGGCTGGCATCGCTGATGGACAACGATCGCCGCAAGATCGAGTTGATGAACTCGCTGCTGTTTTCGTTGCCCGGCACGCCGATCATCTATTACGGCGACGAGATCGGGATGGGCGACAACATCTATCTCGGCGACCGCAACGGCGTTCGCACGCCGATGCAATGGACCTCGGACCGCAACGGCGGCTTTTCACGCTGCGATCCGGCGCGGCTCTATCTGCCGGTGATCATGGACCCGGTCTACGGCCATCAGTCGGTCAATGTCGAAGCGCAGCAGCGCAATCCTTCGTCGTTTCTGAACTGGATGAAACGGATGATCGGCGTGCGGCGCTCCAACAAGGCGTTCGGCCGCGGCACGCTGACGTTCATTCGTCCGGCGAACCGCACCGTGCTGGCCTATGTCCGGCAATACGAGAACGATACGATTCTCTGTGTTGCCAACCTGTCGCGATCGGCGCAGTCCGCCGAGATCGATCTGCAGCCCTGGAAGGGTCGCGTTCCACTCGAAATGCTCGGCCGCAGCGCGTTTCCGCGCATCGGCGACGGGCCGTACAACGTTACGCTCGCGCCCTATGGCTTCTTCTGGTTCCTGCTTTGCGATCAGCCGGAGCCGGAGTCCGAATACCGCGTCATCCCGCGCGAATTTCCCACCCTGGTTTGGACCAACAGTTGGAATTCGTTGCTCAGCGGTCGCGAGCGTCACGCGCTCGAGCACGACGTGCTGCCGCCGTTCCTGTTCGAGCGTCGCTGGTTTGCCGACAAGGCGCACGGCGTGCCCACCCCGAAGCTGCAAGTTATCATCCCGCTGGAGCGCAGCGGGGTCAGCGCCGCGCTTGCGTTGGTTGACGTGCCGGCCGAGAAGCGAACGTTCGCGCGCTATCTGTTGCCGCTGATCGTGCAATGGACCCGCCTCGATCGGGCCGAGGCGTCGCACGCCAACGCGGTCGCCGCGGTTCGTCGCGGCTCGCGTGTCGGCACGCTGGTGGACGCCAGCGGCGATCAGGATTTCGTCGCGTTGCTGTTGCAAGCCATCCATTCAGGCGCGACCATCGCCCAGGGCGAACGCAGCCTGGACTGCCGCCCGACCAGCGCGTTTGCGCAAATGCCGCCGCCGACGGTGGAGAAGATCACCGTGCCCGGCCATGAGCAGTCCAACACCACGATCCTGGTGGACGGGCAATATGTCTTGAAAATCCTCCGCAAGGTCAGCCCCGGTGTGCATCCCGAAATCGAGGTCGGCCGTTTTCTGGTTGAGCAGACCGACTACAAGAACGCGCCCGATCTGCTCGGGTCGATCGAATTGGTCGAGGGCGATCAGCGCAGCGCGCTGGTCGTCGCCCATCGCTTTGTCGAAAACCAGGGCGATGCCTGGGCCGTCACGGCGGCGTTCCTCGATCGCTTCATCGACGACCAGCGCGTGCTGTCGTCGGCGCCGCCGGAGGAAAGCCTGGAGCTTGCCTCCTATCTGCAGCGCTTGAAACAGATCGGCAAGCGAACCGGTGAGCTGCAAACCGCGCTGGCGAGCCGGCCCGATATCGCCGACTTCGCGCCGGAGCCGATCCAACCCGAGGACATGGCGGCATGGACCGAGCGGCTGGTTGACCGCGCCAACCATACCTTCGACCTGTTGGCGGCGAAGCGCGGCAGTCTCGGCGAAACCGACCGGGCGCTGGTCGAACGGATGCTGCAGTCGCGCACCGAGATCGCGGGGCATATGCGCAGATTGCTGCCGAAATCGACCACGGCGGCGAAACTGCGCCATCACGGCGACTTCCATCTCGGCCAGGTCCTGATGGTCCGGGACGACGCCTACATACTCGATTTCGAAGGCGAACCCGGCCGTTCGCTGGCCGAGCGGCGGCTCAAGGCGCCTGCCGCGCGCGACGTCGCGGGCTTGATCCGTTCGATCGACTATTCGACCACCGGCGCGCTGGTCAGCGCGAGCAACCTCTCTCCGGAGGAGCGCGCCATCCTCGCGCCGAAGCTGGAAGTCTGGCGCGCGAAAGCGACCGAGGCCGTCTGGAGCGCCTGCCGTGAAACCAGCGATGCGGCGCTATGGCCGTCCGATCCGGCAGAGGCCCAAGACCTGCTCGATTTCTTCCTGCTCGAAAAGGCCTTTTACGAAATGGAATATGAGCTGATGAACCGGCCGAGCTGGCTGCACGTTCCGCTCGATGGAACGTGGCGCATCCTGCGGCGCCACAATGTGGTGCCGTCATGACGCTTTCATCCGCCGCGCGCGCCATCATCGAGGGCCATCACCACGACCCGTTCCACTATCTCGGTTGGCACGACGAAGGCGACGGGCCGGTGGTGCGCGTATTCTTGCCCGACGCAAGCGAGGTCAAGGTGCTCGACGAGGCCGGCCATGTCAGCGCGCTGCCGCGCATCCATGCCGCGGGTCTGTTTGCCGGCCCGGTTGCGGCGCGCGATCCGCATTATCGCCTGCGCGCGCGCTTCGGCGATAGCCAGGTCGAGTTGCACGATGCCTATCGTTTTCCGCCGATCCTGACCGACCTCGATCTGCATCTGCTCGGCGAAGGCAACCATCTCCAGCTCTACGACAAGCTCGGCGCGCATCCGATGCGCCACGAAGGCGTCGACGGCGTGGCGTTCGTCGTGTTCGCGCCCAATGCGCGACGGGTCAGCGTGGTCGGCGATTTCAATCATTGGGATGGCCGCCGCCACGCCATGCGGGTGCGCGGCAACGGCTACTGGGAAATCTTCGTCCCCGGCGCCCGCGCCGGCGACAAATACAAATACGAGATCGTCGGCGGCGATGGCCACCTGCTTCCGCTCAAAGCCGATCCGCTGGCCTTCGCGTCCGAGGTGCGGCCTGGAACCGCCTCGATCGTGATCGACGTCGCGCAGATCCGCCGGCCGACCGGGCTGGCCCATGATGCCAACGCGCTTTCGGCGCCGATGTCGATCTACGAGGTGCATCTCGGCTCGTGGCGCAGGAGCGCGGAGCAAGGTCATCGCTGGTTGAGCTACCGCGAGCTCGCCGAGCAGCTGCCCACCTATGTGGCCGACATGGGATTCACCCACATCGAGCTCATGCCGGTGGCCGAGCATCCGTTCGACGGCTCATGGGGCTATCAGCCGACCGGGCTGTTTGCGCCGACCAGCCGGTTCGGCTCGCCGGCCGATTTCGCCGCGTTCATCGAAGCCTGCCACCGGAGAGGCTTGGGCGTGCTGCTCGACTGGGTGCCGGGGCATTTTCCGGACGATCCGCACGGGCTCGGTCGCTTCGACGGCACCGCGCTCTACGAGCACGCCAACCCGATGCAGGGCCGGCATCTCGATTGGGGCACGCTGATCTACAACTACGGCCGCGTCGAAGTGTCGAACTTGCTGATCGCCAATGCCCTGTTCTGGCTGGAGCGCTACGGCATCGACGGCCTGCGCGTCGACGCGGTCGCGTCGATGCTCTATCTCGATTACAGCAGACCGCAAGGCGGCTGGATCCCAAACCGTTACGGCGGCCGGGAGAATATCGACGCCATCTCGTTTATCCGGCGCGCCAACACGCAGGTGTTCGCGGGTCATCCGCACGCCACCACGATTGCCGAGGAATCCACCGCGTGGCCGATGGTGTCGCGACCGGTGGACTGGGGCGGCCTGGGCTTCGGCTACAAATGGAACATGGGATGGATGAACGACACCCTGGAATACATGTCCAAGGAGCCGATCCATCGCCGCTACCACCACGGCAATATCCTGTTCGGCCTGCACTACGCGTTCTTCGAAAACTTCATTTTGCCGCTGTCGCACGACGAGGTCGTGCACGGCAAGCGCTCGATCTTGGGCCGCATGCCCGGCGACCCATGGCAGCGCTTTGCGAATCTGCGCGCGTATTACGGCTTCATGTTCGGCCATCCCGGCAAGAAGCTGATGTTCATGGGCTGCGAGTTCGGGCAGGACTCGGAATGGAATCACGACCACAGTCTGCCATGGCATCTGCTTGAGCACGCACCGCACCTTGGCGTGCAACGGCTGGTCCGCGATCTCAACACGCTCTATCGCTCGACGCCGGCGCTGCATCAGCTCGACTGCGACCAGGCCGGCTTCGAATGGCTCGTTACCGATGACGCCAACCAAAGCGTGTTCGCCTGGTTGCGGAAAGGCACCGATCCAAGGTCGCGCTGTGTCGTGGTGGTCAATTTCACCCCTTCACCGCGGCACGACTATCGCGTCCGGGTGCCGTTCGCCGGCCGCTGGCGCGAGGTGCTCAACACCGACGCCGCCCATTATGGCGGCAGCAATATGGGGAACGTCGGCGGCGTCGAGGCCGTTGTGACGCGGGAAAGCCCGGAGCTGCACCTTGTCCTTCCGCCGCTTGCTGCCGTCTATCTCGTTCCTGAAGTCTGACCGGCGCATCAGCGCGGGCTCGCCGCACCCGTTGGGTGCGACGTGGGACGGCCGTGGCACCAACTTCGCGCTGTTCTCGTCGACCGCCGAGAGCGTCGAGCTGTGCCTGTTCGACAAGACCGGGCGCAACGAGGTCGACCGCGTGGTGCTGCCGGAGCGCACCGAGGACGTCTGGCATGGCTATCTGCCGTACGCCCAGCCCGGGCAGCTCTACGGCTATCGGGTGCATGGTCCTTACGAGCCAAACGCCGGACACCGCTTCAATCCGAACAAGCTTTTGATCGACCCCTACAGCCGGCGGCTTGGCGGCCGGTTCACCTGGACCGACGCGCATCTCGCCTACCGCGTCGGTCACAGGCGCGAGGACCTGTCGTTCGATCGCCGTGACAACGCGCGGTCCATGTTCAAGTCGGTGGTGGTCGACCAGGCCCACACCTGGAGCGACGATCGACGTCCGAAGATTTCCTGGGAAGACACCATCATCTACGAGGCCCATGTCAAAGGCCTCACCCAGACGCGCGAGGACATTCCGAAGGAGTTGCGCGGCACCTATCGGGGGCTGGCCACGCCGGCAATGATCGAGCATCTGCACAAGCTCGGCGTCACGTCGATCGAGCTGCTGCCGATCCACTCGTTCGTCGACGAGCGCCATCTGCTCGAGCATGGGCTCAAGAATTATTGGGGCTACAATTCGATCAGCTTCTTTGCGCCGGAACGCCGCTACGCCGCCGACAACGTCCAGAACGCGTTCCGCTCGACAGTTTCGGAGCTGCACAACGCCGGCATCGAGGTCATTCTCGATGTCGTGTACAATCACACTGCGGAGGGCAACCATCTCGGCCCGACGCTCTGTTATCGCGGCATCGACAACACCGCCTATTATTGGCTGGTTCCCGAGACGCCGCGCTTCTACGAGAACTACACCGGCACCGGCAACGCGCTGAAGCTCGCGCATCCGCGCGTGCTGCAGATGGTGATGGATTCGCTGCGCTGCTGGGTCGAGGTGTTCCACGTCGACGGCTTTCGCTTCGACCTGGCCAGCACGCTCGGCCGCACACCGGCGTTCGACCCGCACAGCGCGTTCTTCGCCGCGGTGCGCCAGGATCCGGTGCTCGCCAATGTCAAACTGATCGCCGAGCCGTGGGACATCGGGTCCGGCGGCTATCGGGTCGGCGGATTTCCGCCAGGATGGTCGGAATGGAACGATGTCTATCGCAAGACGCTGCGGCGCTATTGGCGCGGCGATGCCACTCTGCTCGGCGAGCTCGCCGGCGCGCTGACCGGCTCGGCGCAGCAATTTCGCCATGACGGGCGCGGCCCGCACGCCAGCATCAACCATGTCACGGTGCATGACGGCTTCACGCTCGCCGATCTGGTCAGCTACGAGCACAAGCACAACGAGGCCAACGGCGAGGACAACCGCGATGGCTCGGACGACAACAACAGCCTGAACTGCGGCTTGGAAGGCCCGACCGACGACCCCGCCATCCTGCAGAAGCGCAGGCTGTTGCGCCGCAACCAACTGGCGTCGTTGCTGCTTGCCCAGGGCGTGCCGTTGATTCTCGCCGGTGACGAGGCCGGCAACACCCAGGGCGGCAACAACAACGCCTATTGCCAGGACAATGAGATCGGCTGGGTGAATTGGTCGGGGCTCGGCAACGACGACGACATGACGGAGTTCATCGGCGGGCTGTCGCGCTTGCGCCAGCGTTTCGTGCAGCTTCGCTCGCGCCATTGGCTTGAAGGCCGCAAGGCCGACGGCTCGCACGACGTGCTGTGGCTCAGACCCGACGCCGCCGAAATGAAGGAAGAGGACTGGAAGTTTCCTGAAGGACGATTCCTGGCGTATGTGCTCGCCGCCGCGGGCGAGGACGGCGAGCCGCTCTTTGTCGTGTTCAACGCCGCCGCCGACGGCATCGAGGTCACCCTGCCGGCCTGGCTCAATGTCACGCGCTGGTCGCGCGTGCTCGACACCGCGCAAAATTCGGTGCTGGTGGAAACCACCACCGAGCCGCCCGGCGCAAAGCTCACGGCGCCCGCCACCTCGATCCTGGCGTTTGCGGGCAAGCCATGATCGAGGCCGGCCGTTTTGGCCCGCTGGTCCGCCCGGACGGCGTGACCTTTCGGCTGTGGGCGCCGAACGCGCAACGCGTCGAACTGGTGGGCGATCATTGTTGCGAGATGCAGCGCTCGGGCGACGGCTGGTTCACCGCCGCGATCGCCGGCGCCAAGCCCGGGCTGCGCTATCGCTACCGCATCGACGGCGGCATCGAAGTGCCGGACCCGGCGTCACGCTTTCAGCCCGAGGACGTGCATGGGCCAAGCGAGATCGTCGACCCCGCGTTCCAATGGCAAGCGCGCGAATGGCTGGGCCGGCCATGGCACGAATGCGCGTTTCTCGAGCTGCACGTCGGCACCTTCAGCGAGCAGGGGACATTTCGCGGCGCAATCGACAAGCTCGATCACGTCGCCGCAACCGGCCTGACCGCGATCGAGCTGATGCCGGTCGCCGATTTCTCCGGCCGCTGGAACTGGGGCTATGACGGCGTCTTGCTGTTTGCGCCCGACAGCGCCTACGGCCGACCCGACGACCTCAAGGCATTGGTCGACGCCGCGCACGGTCGCGGGCTGATGGTGTTTCTCGACGTGGTCTACAACCACTTTGGGCCGGACGGGAATTATCTTGCCCGCACCGCGCCGCAGTTCTTCATGCCCGCCAACACGCCCTGGGGCAGCGCCATCGACTATCGGGTGCCGGAGGTGCGGCGTTTCGCGGTCGAGAATGCGCTCTATTGGCTGCGCGACTTCCGCTTCGACGGCCTGCGGCTCGATGCCGTGCATGCAATCGCCGAACCGGGACGCAGCGCGCTGCTGCGCGAGCTGAGCGAAGCGGTCGGCATGCTGGCTGCGGAAACCGGGCGCCATATCCATCTGGTGCTGGAAAACGACGCCAACCAGGCGAGCCTGCTCGATCCGGCCACCGATCCGCCGCGCGGCCGATACCGCGCGCAGTGGAATGACGACTATCACCACGCCTGTCATGTCCTGCTGACCGGCGAGACGCAGGGCTATTACGGCGACTATCGCGATGCGGCGCGTCATGTCGTGCGCTGCCTGGCCGAAGGCTTCGCCTACCAGGGTGAAGCCTCGGCGCACCGCAACGGTGAGCCGCGCGGCGAATCCACCGCGCGCTTGTCCGCCACCGCATTCGTCAACTTCTTGCAGAACCACGACCAGATCGGCAACCGGGCGCTGGGCGAGCGGTTGAACACGCTGGCGTCCGCGGCGGCTTTGGAGGCGATGCTTGCCGTGACGCTGCTCGCTCCGGGCCCGCCGCTGATGTTCATGGGCGAGGAATGGGGCGCGCGCCAGCCGTTCCCGTTCTTCTGCGATTTTACCGGCGAGCTGGCCGACGCCGTGCGCGAGGGCCGGCGTCGGGAATTTGCCGAGGCGTACGACAAATGTCGCGACGGAGTGCCCGATCCGCTCTCGGAGCAGACCGTGCGCCGCGCCCGGCTCGATTGGACGGCGATCGGGCAACCCGAACACCGCAAGCGGCTAGAGCTGGTGCGGCGGCTGCTGGCTGTGCGGAGAACCGAAATCGTGCCGCGCCTGCCGCGACTGCGGTCCGGTCACGGGCGCGCCGCATTGGTCGATGGGGTGCTGGTGGCGAACTGGTCCTTCGGCTCCGGCGAAGCGCTGTCTGTTCTGGCTAACCTCGGCGATCGCACGCCATCCCGGCCGGCGACATTTCCGCAGGGCCGGCCGATTTGGGCCGGAGCGGTGCCTGAGCAACTGCCGCCCTGGTCGGTCTATGCCGCGATAGGTCCGAGCTAATGCCGACCGGCCTGCCGCTTTCGACCTATCGCTTGCAGTTGAGCAAGAGTTTCGGCTTCGACGATGCGGCCCGCATCGTGCCGTATCTGAAATCGCTCGGCGTTACCCACCTCTACACCTCGCCGTTCCTGAAGGCGCGCCCCGGCAGCACGCACGGCTACGATGTGGTCGATCATCGCGTGCTCAATCCGGAGTTCGGCGGCGAGCCGGCGTTCGCGCGGTTGAGCGCGGCGCTTAAAGAAGCCGATCTCGGGCTGATCCTCGACTTCGTGCCCAATCACATGGCGGTCGGCTCCGACAACGCCTGGTGGCTCGATGTCCTGGAATGGGGGCAGCAGTCGCCGCACGCGGTCTCCTTCGATATCAGTTGGGACCTGCTGCCGTATCGGCGTGGCGGCGGCGTGTTGCTGCCGGTGCTGGGCAAGCCCTATGGCGACGCGCTGACGGCGGGCGAGATCGCGCTGAAATACGATGCCGGCGAGGGCAGCTTTTCGGCGTGGTATTTCGAACATCGCTTCCCGATCAACCCGCAGCGCACTAGCGACATCCTCAAGACCGTGGTGACGGCGGCGAACGCCTCGGATGAGCCGGCTGGCCGCGCGCTGCTTGCACTCGCCGGCCAGCATTCCAGGCCGGGATCGCCGTCCTACGCGCAGGCGCCGGCGTTGAAGCAGGCGATCGCGGCAATCGAGGGCGCGGCGCCGATCATCGAGCGCGGGCTCACGGCCTATGCGGCCGATCATGAGTCCGGGGTCGGCGCGCTGCACCGCTTGCTGGAACGGCAGCACTACCGGCTTGCGGACTGGCGGCTCGCGGTGTCCGGCATCAACTACCGGCGGTTTTTCGACATCAATGATCTGGCTGGCTTACGCGTCGAGGATGCCGGCACTTTCCGGGAGATGCACCAGCTGGTGGCGCGGCTGATCGCGGCCGATCAATTGCAAGGGCTGCGCCTCGATCATATCGACGGTCTGCTCGATCCGATGCAATACGCCAGACGCTTGCAGCAATTGGTGCGGAGCATCGGCGGCGGGCGGCGCAAGCCGTTCTACGTCGTGGTCGAGAAAATTCTTGCCGACGGCGAAACCATGCCGGCCTTGACCGGCGTCGCGGGAACCACCGGCTACGAATGGCTCAACACGATCTCGCGAGTTCTGATCGACCAGGGCGGACGCCGCAAGCTCGACGCGCTGTGGGGCGAGATCGATCCGGCGCACCAGGAGTTCGGCAGGGTGCTGGAAGCGGCAAAGCTGCGCGTGCTCGACACCATCATGGCGAGCGAGTTCAACGTGCTGGTGCAGCTCCTCAGCCGCATCGCGGCCGGCCATTTCAGCACCCGCGACTACTCGGCGGACCGCCTGCGCGAGGCCTTGCGGCTCTACGTTCTGGAGTTTCCGGTCTACCGCAGCTATGTGACGGCGGCAGGCACGAGCGATGCCGATCGCGCCGTGATCGACCGGACCATCGATGCGGCCCGGCGGCGCTGGCAAGGCACCGACGCCGATATTTTCAATTTTCTCCGCGATGCGCTGACCCTGGACCTGATCCGCACCGGCCTGCCGTACAGCCGGCCGCGCGTGCGGCGCTTTGCGCTGAAGATGCAGCAGTTTACCGGGCCGATGGCCGCCAAGTCGCTCGAAGACACCGCGTTCTATCGTTACCACGCCGCTGCTCGGGCTGAACGAGGTGGGAGGCGATCCGACCTTGCCGGGTCTGTCGGTCGACGAGTTTCACCGACGCATGGCCGCCCGCAGCCAGCATGCCGCGCATGGCCTGACCGCGACCGCCACGCACGATACCAAACGCGGCGAAGACGCCCGGACGCGCATCCTCGCGCTGTCCGAAATGCCCGAGCTTTGGCGCGAACGCGTGTCGGAATGGCGAAGATTGAACGCGCCCTTGGTCGCCATGGCGGGCGGGCGCCGCACGCCGAGCGCGGCCCACGAATACATGCTGTATCAGGCGCTGATCGGCGCGTGGTCGCCGGCGATCGACCGATGCCAGTTTCACCGAACGCATCGAGGGCTACGCCATCAAGGCGGCGCGCGAAGGCAAGCTGGAGACAAGCTGGCTCAGTCCCGACGCCGATTACGAGCAAGGGCTGCGAGCGTTTGTTCGCGCCATCCTGGACCGCGAACGATCTGGCGCATTCCTCGTATCGTTCGAGGAGATCGCGAAGCGGTTCGCGCTGATCGGAGCGCTGAGCAGCCTCACGCAACTGGTGCTGAAGGCGACGATGCCGGGTGTGCCGGATTTCTATCAGGGCACCGAAGGTTGGGACCTCGCGCTGGTCGATCCCGACAATCGCCGGCCGGTCGATTTCGGGCGGCTGCAAGCGCTCTTGGACGATGTCGGCGGCACGCCCGATTGGCAAGCGCTTGCAGCGTCGTGGACCGATGGGCGGATCAAGCTCGCCTTGACGCATCGGCTGTTGTCACTGCGAAGGGAGCTTGCGCCGGTGTTTCGCGATGGCAACTACGAGCCTGTTGAGGTCGCCGGCCCCGACCGCGACCACGTGCTGGCGTTCAGCCGGTCCGCGGGCGGCGATTGCGTCGTGGTTGCGGCCGGCCGGCATTTTGCCGGCTTGACCGACCGGGGTCGCCATTGGCCACGGTCCGGTTGGCAAGCGGAGCTGACGCTGCAACCCGGCCAGCGCCATCGCTTCCGCGATGCGCTCGGCAGCGCGGAAGAATGCCGAAGCTTCGAGATCTCACGTTTGTTCGCCGCGTTGCCGATCGCCGTCTTGCGGTCCCGCTGACACCACGCGGAGATCATGCTCTAAGCAGCGATCGGTCGTCGCTCGGCCCGATCCGATCGCGCCGAGAAAAGCGAGGCGTCACATGGAACTGTCCTACGCGCAGAACATGGAGGACTACCATCTGTCGCTCGCCTTCGCCGGCCAGAAGACCGGCACCTATGTCGATATCGGCGCCGGCCATCCGGTCGCGGACAACGTCTCGTTCTGGTTCTACGAGCGCGGCTGGCAAGGCATCGTGGTCGAGCCGCAGCCCGAGCTTGCGGGCTTGTATGCGCGGTTGCGGCCGCGCGACGTCGTGGTGCAAGGCCTGATTGGCCGGAACGACGGCGAGGCGGACTTCCACCTGGTCGAGCGCCTGCACGGCTTCTCGACCACCGTTCAGCATCACGCGGAAAAAGCCAAGGCGTTTGGCGTCGGCTATCAGACCGTTCGTGTGCCGGTGACCACGTTGTCGAAGATCGGCGAAACGCTCGGCGGCAAGCCGATCGACTTCCTCAAGATCGACGTCGAAGGTGCCGAAGCCGATGTCTTGTTCGGCGGCGATTGGCAGCGCGTGCGGCCCAAGGTCATCGTCATCGAAGCGGTGACGCCCGGATCGGGCGAGCCGGCCTGGCACGAGTGGGAGCCGTTCCTCATCGCCCAAAACTATCGTTTTGTGCTGTTCGATACGCTCAATCGCTTCTATGTGGCGCAGGAATGCCCCGAGATCATGTCGCGCCTGCCGGCGGAGCGCGCGCCTTGGGATGCGGTGCGCCACATGTACGAGATCGGGCGGGCGCCGGACAACGAGCGTCATCCCGATCACGCCCTGGCGCAGCAGCTGGCGCGCGGGTTTTGGGCGAGCTTGCCGCATCTCGATGCCGTCATGATCGCATCGATCTTGCGGCGCGGCCGCCGGAGTGCGGATGCTGAGGCCGATGCGGTCGCCGCCATGGTCGAAACCGAAGCGTTTCGCGCCGCGTTGGGGCGCATCGCCTGTGGCTATGACGGCGGCCAGATCGTCGACGAATGACGCGATGGGGGTCGCGCGACCGACCCGTCATGCCAGCCTTGCACATCCGAAGCCCCGTTCATGTCCGCACGCGCTTTACATCGGCGGCGTTCTCACCGGAGATCGGTTTCTATCGTTTCAGCGCGTGTGGGATCGTCCGTGGACGTGAAGAAAAGCCTGATCAAGGTGCGGGGACGCGATGTCGCCGTGATCGAGGCCGGTGTGGGCGACCCAGGTCGCGCCGCGCCTGCGCGAGGAGTTGCGCGCGATGTTCGCGCCGCATTTCAAGGAACTGGCCGCGGTCTAGAGCGTGCTCGTTGCAGACTGAGTTGGTGAGGCGAGGCCGAGCTATTCAGTCTCTCTTAGCGGCGGCCAAGAAGTTCACGGTCATGTTGGCGAGCGCGCGGACCCCAACGAGCAGGGCGGCTTCGTCTATCGTGAAATTCGGGGAATGGTTTGGAGCGGCCTTGCTGGCATCTTGTCCTCGCGGCGTCACGCCGAGGAAAAAGAACATGCCGGGGACCTCGTTAAGGAAAGACGAGAAGTCTTCTGATCCGGTAATCGGAGTTGTGATCTGGGCATCGTTGTCGGCTGCGCGGCTTAATGCGGGGACCATCTTGCTGACTATTGTGTCGTTGTTTACCAATGGATCGAAGAGCTCAATAATCTCAACCTCAGCCCGAGCGTTCGCGCTCGCGGCGATATTTTCTGCGATCTGCTTCACGTCCGCATGCACACCTTTTCGCACCCCAGCATCGTAGGTGCGAATCGTTCCGGTCATCTCGACCGCTTCGGGAACGATATTGAAGCGCGACCCGCCGTTGAAGGTGGAAACGCTAACCACTGCGGGAGATTTCGTTAAGTCCGTGCGTCTGCTCACCACCGTCTGCAATCCGACCACGATTTGGGACGCAGTCGTGATGGGATCGATGGTTTGCCAAGGCATGCCCGCGTGACCCTGTCGCCCGGTCACTTTAATGCGCAGCTCATCGGCGCTCGCCATCATGGCACCCGCGCGATATCCCACTCGGCCAGTTGGCAGGCTGGAGATAACGTGCAGCCCGAAAACCGCATCCGCCTTGGGGTCGCCGAGAGCACCCTCCTTAATCATTTGCCTTGCGCCCCAGCTGCCGCCGGTGAACGCCGCGTAGAGGCTAGGTCCTTCTTCGGCGGGCTGGAATATGAACTTAACGCTGCCCGGAAGCTTATCTTTCATTCCGCTCAACACTTCGGCGGTCGCCATAAGAATCGCCGTGTGTGCGTCATGGCCGCATGCGTGCATCAAATCAACTTCTCGCCCGAGGTATTTGCCTCTCGCCCTTGATGCGAAGGGCAGCTCTGTGGCTTCTTTGACTGGCAGCGCGTCCATGTCGGCTCGAAGAGCCACGACGAGGCCGGGTTTCCCGCCTTTCAGAACGGCGACGATGCCGGTCTTCGCAATCCCGGTCTTCACCTCAAGCCCGAGCTTTCTTAAGTGGTCAGCAACAATGCTGGCGGTTCGCGTCTCCTGCTCGCCGAGTTCGGGATGCTCATGAAAATCGCGCCGCCACGCTATCAGTTTGGCTTCAATCTGCGCGGCACGCTGCCGAATTTCTTGTTCAAGATCCGGGACTGTGGATTGTGCTCGAGCGGGCGCGCACAACAGCAGTGCCGTAGAGACCAAAGGGAAGAGCAGGTTGCGGGATTGTCGTGGCATGATGGCCCCCAAATCCTCAGCGTCCGCGAATATCCTGCATTGCAGAGCTGCGTTTGCCAAGGGTAGCGCGCTGGTTGGGCGGGCGCGTGGTCGCCCAGCGCGAGCGGCTGGTGCGCTGGTACCGGCGCGCCACCGGCCTGCCATTACGCGCTTCAATCAAAGCAATCGCATCTGGCAAAACTCTAACGCGGCATGTGCTGCGCGGCCTGCGCCAGATACCAGGTCGCGATCTGCTCGCGGGTCGGAAACCAGACCTGCGACTTGCCTTTGATGTATTCGATGAACTCCCGCAGCGCGGCGATCCGGTGCGGCTGGCCGATGACGTGCGGATGCAAGCCGACATTCATGATGCGGCCGGTGACGGCGCCTTCGGCGTAAAGCTGATCGAAGCACAGCTTGAGCATCTCGACGCCGTCGCGGGTCGATAGCCCGCCGCGCGCGAACATGTTGAAATCGTTGACGTCGTTGGAATAGGGCACGCAAACGATCGGCCCGTGCACGGTGTCGATCAGGTACGGCTGATCATCGTTGAGATAATCGCAATAGGCGACGACGCCGAATTCCTTCAGGAACGCCGGGGTGTGCGGCGTGCCGCGGATCGCCGATGACAGCCAGGCTTTGGCCGGGCGCCCGACCACCTGCTGATAGGTGTCGAGCGTGCGGGCGATCACCGCGCGTTCCTGTTCGGGATTGTGCGCGTAATAAGTGAGCAGATCGTTCTGCGCCCAGTTGTGCGGCACCAGCTCCCAGCCGCGCTCCTTGACCGCGTCGATGATGCGCCGCCGCTCCACCAGGATCATGCCGTTGCAGGTGCATGACGGTGCAATGCCCATGGCGTCGAACACGTCCATCAGCCGCCAGATGCCGATGCGCTGGCCGTATTCGCGCCAGGTCCAGTTCGCGGTGTCGAGGACGTCGCCCGGCAGCGCATGCGGGATGGTCGCCGGCCCGCCGGCAAACAGCGGCTCCTTTTGGCCCGGGCGCGACGGCTCCCAATATTCGATGTTGATGGTGAAGATCAGCGCCAGCCGCGCGCCATCGGGGAATTTCAGCGGCGCGCGGTCCGGCAGCGGCACGAATGGGTAGGATGACGGTGGCTTTTCAGTCATGGCGGCTTCCCGGCCGGCACCTTGCGCTCGCCGCGGGCCAAACGCCAGGACGTCAGTCGGCGGTAAAGCTCCGGCGCATCGAGGAACGCAATCGCGATCAGGATGAAGCCGGTGACAAGATCGTGGACCGCCGGCTCGACGCCGATCGCCGACAGACCCGAGCGCAGGATACAGAGCGTCAGCACGCCGGCGGCGATCCCCATGGCGTTGCCGCGGCCGCCCACCACCGAGACTCCGCCGACAATCGCCGCGGCCGCCGCGGTCGCCAGCACGTCGGCCAGCGCCACCGGCGACGCCGCGCCAAGGCTGTAGCTCAGCAGGACGCCGGCCAGCGCGGAGAAGGCTCCCGATGCCGCGAACACTCCGATGACAACACGGTCGGTGTTGAGTCCTGCAATGCGCGCCGCGCGACGGTCGCTGCCTGTGGCGATCACATCACGGCCGATGTGGGTGTAGGTCATCACCAGGGCCGTCAGCACGAACACGGCGAGACAGGCCGCGCTCCGCACCGAGATCAGTCCCCCGATCGGGGCGTTGAGCTCGAGTGCGACCGAGATGTTGGGATATCCGATCGTCTTGTTGTCAGTGAGCACATAGGTGAGGCCCTGCAAGGTCAGCAGGCCGCCGAGGGTGACACCGACCGAGCTCAGATTGAGCTTGGTCATGATGACGCCCTGGATGATGCCGCTGAGCAGGCCCGCACCAACACCGAGCAATAGGCCGAGCCACGGATTGGTTTCGCCCGTCATCACCGCGATACAGCCAGCCATCCCGACGGTTCCAGCAACCGAGAGATCGAACTCACGGATCAGGATCGAAAGACCGAGCCCCAGGGCAACCAGGCTGAAGGTGGCGAACAACTGCATGACGCTGAAGATCGTGCCGATGCTGAAGAAGAACCCGGTACCACGGTCCATCAGCGCCAGCACCACGATCGAGCCCGCCGTGACCGTGAATGGCCGGGTCGTCGGATTAAGCAGCAGCGAAAACAGGCGTGTCATCGCCGCTCCCCGATGGTGTGCAGCATGATGACGGCCAGCACGATCAGGCCGGTGATCAGGTACTGCCACTGCTGGCTGAAGCCGCGAAGCAGAAGAACGGTTGCGATGATGGCGATCACGGTCACGCCGATCAGCGTGCGCACGACCGAGCCGGAGCCGCCGCCGATGGCGGTGCCGCCGACCAGCACGGCTGCGATCGCGGTGTAGTCGTAGCCCGTGCCCAGCTCCATATCGCCGGAGCCATAGCGCGCGGCGAGCAGCACGCCGGACACGGCGGAGCAGGCGCCGGCCAGAACATAGGCAAACGTGACGGCGCGCGCAGTGTTGACGCCGGCCGCGATCGCAGCCCGCAGATTGCTGCCGACCATGATCATCTCGCGGCCGATGCGCGTCCACGACAGCACGAACTGGCCGACGACCACCGTTCCGAAGAAATACAGCGCCTCGATCGGAATGCCGGCGACCCGTCCCTTGAAAACCTGCAAGCCCTCGCCACCGGGGTAGATGCGTTGCCCGCCGGTCGCGAGCGCTGCCCCGCCGATCAGCAGCGACAGGGCTGCAATGCTGACGAGCAGCGGATTGGCGCGGATATAGCCGACCAACGCGCCCTGAACCGCGGTGATGACGACGCCGAAGAGGATCGCGACGAGGAAGGCCGGAAACACGCCAAGCGACAGGCTCGCCAGGAAGACCAGCGCCGACGCCGACACCGTTGCGCCGAGTGCGAGCGACATGATGTTGCCGGTGATGGTGATGAACGTCATGCCGACCGCGACACAGCCGATGAAGGAAATCGCGTTGAGCAACGAATTGATACTGAGCGGCGAGGTGAACCCGGGCGTGCTTAGCGCGAAAAATGCAATCGCGCCCCCCGCAACGATGCGCACGGCGAGCACCAGACGGCGTGCCGACGTGCCGCTCAGGCGAAATCTTGAACGCAGCGAAATGTCGCTCATGCGGCCGCGACCGGATGGGTGATGTCGGCCAGCACGCGCTGCACGTCCGCCTCGCCGCGGCGATAGCTGGCGATCTGCCGGCCGCGATACATGCTGACGATGATGTCGGACATGCCAAGGACTTCTTCGATGTCTGATGACGCCATGACCAGGCAATAGCCGCGGTCGCAGAACTGACGGATCAACCGATAGATTTCCGCGCGTGCGCCGACATCGACGCCGCGCGTCGGCTCGTTCATCAGCAGCACCCCGGGCTCATCGCCGCCGATCGCGCGGCCGAAAGCAAGCTTCTGCTGATTGCCGCCGCTCAGCTCATCGGCCGGCGACCACAACCGCGCCCGATCGACGCCAACCGCGGCAGCGAGTTTCATCGCGGTGGCGCGCAGCCGCCGATGATTGAGGATGCCAAACGGGCTGTGCACCGCGAGCCGCGTGGCCACCAGGTTTTGCGCCACGCGCAGGCGAAGGAACACACCTTCGCCGGCGCGATCCTCGGAAATGAATTGCAGCTTGGCGGCCTGCGCTCTTGGCACGGAGCGTAACTGCATGGGTTGGCCCATCACGCTGACGTCGCCGGTCGCATCGGCAGCCAAGCCGGCCAACGCCCGCAGCACCTCGATGGCGCCCGATCCGACTTGGCCTGCGAGGCAGATCACCATGCCGCGATTCGGCCGTGAGGTTGAAGTTCTGCACGACCGGCGGCACGGAGAGGTTCTTCACCGACAACATCGGCTCACCGGGTTTGCTCTCCCAGCGCGGGTACATTTCGCCGAGGCTCCGGCCAAGCATCATTTCCATCAGGTGAGCACGATCGATCTCAGCGGTGCGCCGCGTGCCCACCAGCTCGCCGTTGCGCAGGACTGAAACGCTGTCGCAGATCTCGAACACCTCGCCGAGTCGATGCGTGATGTAGATGATCGACTTGCCTGCCGCCCGCAGCGCACGAAGCGCATCGAAGATGCGTTCGATCTCGACGTCGGAAAGAGTTGCAGTCGGCTCATCGAGGATGAAGACCCGCGCATCGCGGGTGAGCATCCGCGCCAGCTCGATCAGCTGCCGCCGACCGATGCTGAGCTGCGACACAGGAGTTTCAAGCGGCAGGTCGCCCAGACCGACCTTCTCCAGGGCCGACCGTGCGCGATCGCGAAACTCCTGACGGCGATGAAACAGCGGCACCTTGCCGTTGCCGAGCCAGATGTTATCGAGCACCGACAGGGCAGGAGCGAGACTCAGCTCCTGCGCCACCAGCGCGATACCAAGCTCCTGAGCGTGTTGCGTGCTCGCAACCTCGATCGGAGTGCCGTCGACCAGGACGCGGCCGCCATCGGGTTGATGGACGCCGGTGACGATCTTCACCAGCGTACTCTTGCCCGCGCCGTTCTCGCCGCAGATCGCGCGGATCTCCTGCATGTCCAGAGACAGGGTGACGTTCTTGAGAACCTCGTTCGGGCCGAACCGCTTGGTTACCCCTTCGACGGCAAGGATTGGCATCGAAGCTTAGTACGAGCAGCCCGCAGCAAATTGATCGAGGTTCTCCTTGGTGATCCCGAATACGGGGACGAGCTCGTATTTCTTCAGCTTGTCGCCGTTGAAATGCGCCGCGACCTTCTTGGCCGCGACCTCCGCTTCTTCGGTCGGAATTTGCGTCGCTGTGCCGTGCTGCGTCCCCGCGCGGATATTGACGACGCCGTCCTTCATGCAATTGCTGGCGACCACCACGATGCCCTTATTGGCGACGCCAAGCTTGAGGCCCGCGGATTCGATCGCGCGGATGGCGCCGGTCGCCTGGTTGTCCGCCATGCCGTAGACGCCGTCGACGCCGCCGCGGGCATTGAAGCGAACCAGCAATTCGCCGGTGATCTTCTCGCTGAGCGCGGTGTTCCACTTGCCGTCTTCATTGGCGACCAGCTCATAGCCCGGATGCTTGGCCAGCGCCGTCTTGAACGCCTCGATGCGGGTCTGCACGTTGTACTGCTGGGCGACGCCGGTCACGGCCACGACCTGGGCCTTGGTCTTGCCCTCGGCCTGTAACCCCTTGACCATGACTTCGCCGGCGAGCCGTCCGAGATCGGCATGGTCGGTGCCGACGTATGACATAAACAGATCCTCGTGCTCCTTTCGCAAAGGCACGACCGCCAGCATCACCGGAATGCCGGCCGCCTTGGCGCGGGTCAGCGCCGGCACGATCGCCTGGTCGTTGACGTAGATGATGACGATCATGTCGAATTTCTGCGCAATGGCGTCATCGACCTGCTGTGATTGCACCGCCGCATCGTAGTTCGAATTGAGGTTCGTGACCTTCATGCCGGCCTGGGTGGCGAATTTGCTGAAGGTCGACGTCCAGGCGCCGATGTAGGGATTGGTGTTGGTGGTGCCGAGCAGCGCCACGCGCTTGCCGTCAGCCGCCGCATGGGCGTCGCTGAACGGCACGCCTGCCAGCAGCAGCGCGAACAGGGCGATCACGAAACGCATGGACATCTCCTCTCGCAAGATCGGCAAGGCAAAATGTTAACGTCAATTCGAAGCCGGCGCCAGGAGACATTGTCGCGCAGGGCTGCCGAACCGGGGCTTGTGCCGCTGGGAATGACGGCGGCCGGGGGCACGTGCCACGAGCGGCCAGTTAGATCATCCGCTTCGGCTTGGCAGTGACTTGGCGACGTCTCGGGCGCAGTCGATAAAGCGCTGCACGACCGGGCTCGGTTTGCGATCTTTCAAGGCGACGATGCCGATCGGCGCGCCCGCAATCGGCAACTCCACTGGCAGTTTCTTGAGAAAGGGATGCCGACCGGGCAGTTGTAGCCAGAATTCCGGGATGATCGAAAGATAGCGACCGGTTCGCAACAGGTTGGCCCGGATTTCGAGAGCCGAGGTGATCACGGTGGGATGGGGATAATCAAGACCCGCCGTACGAAAGGCGTCGGTGACGAATGATCCAAATGCGTCATCCGGCCCCGGCAATGCCCACGGCTCATTCATGAGCTCGGCAAGCTCGATTCGACGCCGCTTGGTCAAAGGATTGCTCGCGCCCGCCGCCACGACATAGGGGCTGTCGAACAGAAACTCGAAGCTGGTCTCTTCATCGACGACGGTCCTGACCTTACGGAAGATCAGCAGATCAACGGCACGATCCTTCAGGTTCTGTCGTTGCGTCGGCTGATTGGCTCCCTCGGCGACGACACGAAACCTGATATGCGGGTAGCGCCTGGATAGCCGGTCGATGATCGCGAAGACGAAGCTTGCCGCAAGCGGCGGGGTGGTTCCGATCCGGACCTCGCCGCGGCTTGGATCGGATAGGAATTCAATATCCTTCACGCCTTGCCGCAGTTCATCGAATGCCGCATGACTGCGCGTGAGCATGGCCTGCCCATAGCTCGTCAGTTCGACCCCGCGGCGGGTGCGCTCCAACAGTCGGACACCGAGCGCGTGCTCCAAATCGCTAATCGAGCGTGAGACAACGGGATTCGAAACGGCAAGAGCTTGCGCCGCCTTCGCCATGCTCCGCGTTTGCGCGACTGCGAGCAGAATGTGCAGATCGCTCAGCTTAATCCGACGTCCGATACGTTCGTTCCAGCGCATGGCTTGAGCCTTAGCAAAACGGCTAACGGGATGCAGGATAATAGTACTTTCCTGCTAACACGAAAGCCGGCACGGTCGATCGCACACGCGTTGATGCAATTCGTCCGAATGATCACGGAGATTGAGAATGACCTTGCGACGATCCGGGCTGATGATCATGGTCGCGGCAGGCTGCAGCCTTTTGCTCGCGACCCATGCGGCAGCGCAATCCTACCCGCAACGTCAGATCAAGATCATCGTCGACCGACCCGCCGGCACGGGGCACGATATGCTGGGGCGCGCGCTGTCGGACAAGCTCTCGGCAAGCCTGAAGCAAACCGTCATCGTGGAAAACCGCGTGGGTGCCAGCGGAAACCTCGCAGCCGAGTTCGTTTCCCGTTCCGCACCGGACGGCTCCACGTTGCTCATCGCGCTCGATACGACGCTGAGCGTAAACCCGACGCTGTACAAGAATCTGTCGTTTAATCCGCGCACCGATTTGCGCCCGCTGTCGATCCTCGCCACGAGCAGCAACATGCTGGTGGTTCACCCCTCGATTCCAGCGCATTCGGTGGCCGAATTTGTCGCCTATGCGAAGGCAAATCCGGTGAGCTACGCGCATGGCGGAAACGGCAGTCCGGGCCATCTCACCATGGAACTGTTCCGCGTGAAGGCAGGCTTTCCGGCCATACCGGTGCCATACCGGGGAAACATTCAATTGGCGACCGATCTGGCTGCCGGTCAGATCAAGGTCGGATTCGTGGGCACCGGCGGCGTGATCGAACATATCCGGGCCGGACGCTTGCGGGCGCTCGCCACGTCTGCGGCCAAGCGGTCAGCCGTGGCTCCGGACATTCCGACCATCGCCGAGGCGGGCTACGACTTTGAGCGCGAGACCTATTTCGTGCTCGCGGCGCCCGCAGCCATCCCCGAGCCTGTCGCTACTCTGATCGAACGCGAGGTGCGTAACGGGCTGCAAGATCCTGAGCTGATCGAGCGATTCGGTCGCGTGAATATGGTGATCACTGGGTCGTCCGGTTCACAGGCCAAGGCTCGGCTCGATGCCGATACCAGCCTATGGGCCAAAGTGATCGAGGCGACGGGAATGCACGTCAATTGATCGGTAGAAAGTCAATTGATCGGTAGAAAAATGCCAACCCAGGTTGTCATGCTCGGGACCGGGACGCCGCGTCCCGACCCCAATCGCTCCGGCCCGGCGACTGCCATCGTCGTCAACGATACGCCCTACCTCATCGACTTCGGGCCAGGCGTGATCCGGCGCGCGACCGCCGCCTATGAGAAGGGCGTGACCGCGCTCGGCTACGGCGGCGTCAACATCAAAACGGTGTTCCTGACGCATCTGCATTCGGATCACACGGCCGGCTATCCCGACCTGATTTTCACGCCATGGGTGATGGGCCGGCGGGAGTCGCTCACGGTCTACGGCCCTAAGGGGATCAAGGTCATGACCGAGCATGTACTCAAGGCCTGGCAGGTCGACATCGACGCGCGCACCGGCGGCCTCAACCAGCACAACGCCACTGGGTATAAGGTCAACGCGCATGAGATTGTGCCCGGTCTGGTCTATCGAGACGACAACGTCGTGGTTACGGCGTTTCCCGCGCGGCACGAGGAAATGACCGACTCCTTCAGCTATCGGTTTGACACGACCGACCGCTCAATCGTGATTTCCGGTGACACGGCGCCGACCCAGACCCTGATCGACCACAGCCGCCATTGCGATGTGCTGATCCATGAAGCCTATTCAATCGTGGAGGCGCGCAACAGGCCGCGGCCGACCCCGGAGTTTCGTCGACGACATCACACGTCGTCAGCCGAACTGGCCGAGATCGCCAATGTGGTGAAGCCGGGGTTGCTCGTCACCTATCATCGAGCGCAATTGCCCGGCGAACCGCACGGACCACAGGATGCTCTGGTCGAGGAAATTCAGCAGGCCTATGACGGCAAGGTGGTGGCCGCGCAAGACCTCGAAATTTTTTAGCCCAGCATTCTGCTGCGTCACGGCATGTGCGTGTGATGGTTCTTCAGATACCACTCGGCGATTTCCTCGCGGGTGGCGAACCAGACATCGTCGAACTCCGTCGCGTAGGCGATGAAATCGTGCAGCGCACGGATGCGGAACGGCTGGCCGATGACATGCGGATGCACCCCGATATTCATCATGCGGCCGGTGACCGCGCTCTCGCGGTACAGCCAGTCGAACTGCTCTTTGAACACATTGAACCCGCCATCGACGTCCTGGCCCTGCCGCATGAACACGGTGAAGTCGTTGACCTCCGAGGTGTAAGGAATCGAGACGATTTTCTTGCCGGAGCGCGTCTCGACCAGATAGGGCTGATCGTCGTTGAGCAGGTCGGTGGTGAAGATCAGCCCTTCATCGGCGATGATGTCGATGGTGTTCAGCGTGCAGCGCAGCGAACTGGATAGCCAGCCCTTCGCGGGCTTGCCACAAACCTCCTTGTAGACCCGCAAGGTTTCGCGGATCACCTCGCGCTCCTTGGCCTCGTCGAACGAATAGTCGGCGAGCAATTCGGTCTGCACATAGTTATGCGCGACGATCTCCCAGCCGCGCTTGAGCGCCGCGTCGACCACGGCGCGCCGCTCCAACCCCATCTTGGCGTTCATCGTGCAGGTCGATGGTACGCCGAACTTGTCGAAGATGTCGAACATGCGCCAGACGCCGACGCGCTGGCCGTATTCGCGCCAAGTGTAATTCGGATTGTCGTAGACGTTGCCCGGCAGGTCGCCGCCAACGATGCCCGGGCCGCCCGGGTAGAACGGCTTGGGCGTGTCCTTGGTCGCGTCCCAATATTCGAGATTGGTCGTGATCATCACGGCTAGCCGCTTGCCGTTGGGCCAGCGCAGCGGCTTGCGCGCGGAAATCGGCACGAACGGGTATTTCATCGGCGGTCCTGTTGTTGTCGGAAGCGGGTGATGGAAAGCTTGTGCCGTGTCACTCCGATGCAATCAGCATCGGACGGATTTCCTTGGTGGTGCCGTCGGTGAGGCCGAGGTCGGTGAGGTGCGGGCCGGGATTGCAGGCCAGGCACTGGCCCGAAAGCGCCTTGAAGGTGCGGTAGGGCGGCTGCCAGTCGCAGATTTCGCCAGCGGCCGTGACCACCGCATGATGATCGCGCGCCACCTCCTGCGGCGATTTCAGCGACAGCATGCCGGCCACCGGATAGGCGATCTGCGCCACCACCTTGCGATCCTTCACCACGGCGTTGCCGCCGCCCATGCCGATCACGGTGTTGGCGGCGAGCGCCATCTCGTCCGGATCGTGCCCATAGACCACCAGGTTGTGGGAGTCGTGCGAATAGGACGTCGCGAAGGCGCCGCGCCAGCGGCTCCAGCCCTCGATCACGACGGTCTGCGGGCCGGCGTTGCTGCGGCCGTGGCGGTGCACCGCCGACATGACGCTGAGATCGTCGGGCACCACGGCAAATCCGTCGCGAACCTCGACCTCGATCTCGCTCCAGGAATTGAACCGCGCACCCTTGATGGTGCGAATCCGGCTGCGGCCGCGATCGACGCCAGGCACCCGCACGCGGAAGTCCGACGCGGTCATGGGCGCGAGCTTCATGGTGTTTTCCTGGGGCGGCGTGGCGCTGGGCTTCGGCTCCGTCAGCATCCGCCCGTTCGCCGCAACGTGCTGGCCGCCGGCATAGACCCGCTCGACGGTGACCTCCCGCAGATCGGACAGCGCCACCAGATCGGCGCGACGGCCCGCCGCCACCATGCCGAGATCGTCGCGCCTGATGCGGATGGCGCTGTTGATCGTCGCGCAGCGGATCGCCTGCAGCGGATCGAGCCCGTAGCGGATGAGGCGCCGCAACACGTCGTTGACGCCGCCGTGCTCGCACAGATAGTCCGGGAACACGTCGTCGGTGCACACCGTCAGGCTGGTCGGGATCACCGGCAGGGTGTTGATCGCCTTGACGACGTCCGGCAGCAGATAGTCGTGCGAGCCGCGCAGCTCGACCGTCAAGCCCGCGCGCAGCTTCTCCAACGCGTCGGCGCCGGAGGTGATCTCGTGGTCGCCGAGGATGCCGGCGGACAGGTAGGCCTGCAGGCCGTCGCCGGTGAGGCCGCGCGCGTGGCCTTCGACGATCTTGCCCGAGGCGATCGCCTCGCGCAGGATTCCGACCATGCGCGGCTGCGCCTCCAGCACCGCGCGCATGTCCATGACCTCGGCGAGGCCGGCGATCTCCGGCCAGGACAACAGCTCGCGGATCTCGGCGGCCTGGAAATCCGCGCCGGCGAGCTCGAGCCCCGGCGCCGCCGGCACGCATGACGGCGCCTGCACGATGAAGCGCAGCGGCAGGCCGCGCGTCGCCTCCACCGCGTACCGCACGCCGGCGATGCCGAGCACATTGGCGAGCTCGTGCGGGTCGCAGAAAATCGTGGTGGTGCCCTGCGGCACCACCACCGCGGCGTAATGGTGCGGCAGCATGTGCGAGGATTCGAAATGCACATGGGCGTCGATGAAGCCCGGCGCGACGATCAGGCCGGCGACGTCGTGCGTTTCACGCGCCTGCGAAGTGCGGCCGCGCGGATGCACGCTCGCGATCATCGGCCCGACTACGCCGACGTCGGCCTCGCGCAGTTCGAGCGTCGCGACGTCGAGCACGCGGCCGCCGGTCAGCAGCAAGTCGAACGGCGCCTGGCCCTGGGCCGCGGCGATGGATTTCAGTCGGGTCGGCTGGTCGAACGCGTCGAGCATGCGGGCCTCGCCGAACGGCTCATTCGGCCTTGATGTTGGCCGCCTTCACGATGGCGGAATATTTCTCGATTTCCTTCGCCAGGAACGCGGCAAATTGCGACGGCGTGCTGCCGACCACCAACAGGTTGGTGGCCTCGAGCTTGCTGCGCGTGTCAGGCTCCCGGATCACCGTCGCAACCTCCTGCTGAATGCGGTCGGCGACCGCGGCCGGCACCTTGGCCGGCGCGAACAGGCCGAACCAGACCGTGACATTGACGTTCCTCAGCTCGGACTGCTCGGCGATGCTGGGCAGGTCCGGCGCGAGCGGCGAGCGCAGCGGCTCGGTGATCGCGAAAATCCTGACGTTGCCCTGGCGGTGCGCCGGCAGCGCCATGACCAGCGGCAGCACCGCGAGGTCGACGTGGTTGCCCATCAGGTCGGTCACGATCTGTGCGCCGACGCGATAGGGTACGTGCACCATCTGCACCTTGCCCTCGATGTTGATCATTTCGCCCGCGACATGCAGCGACGTGCCGACGCCGGAGGTGGCGTAGCTGAACTTCGCCGGATTGGCGCGCAGCAGCGCGACCAGCTCGGCGAGGTCCTTGGCGGGCAATGAATTCTTGCCGACCAGCACGAGCGGCGAGCTGCCGACCATGGTGATCGGCTGAAAATCCTTCTGGCTGTCGTATTGCACGACGCTCGGCTGCACGAGCTTCGCGATCGCCATTGTGCTCTCGACCGAGAACAGCAGCGTGTAGCCATCGGGCTCGGCGCGCGCGGCGCGTTGCGTTCCGGTCACGCCGCCGGCGCCGGCGACGTTCTCGATGATGATGTTCTGGCCGAGCCGCTCGCCGAGCCTCGGCGCGATCACGCGTGCGACCGCGTCGACGCTGCCGCCCGGCGCGTAGGGAACGATCAGCGTGATCGGGCGCGACGGATAGGTTTGCGCGAATGCCGATGGTGCTACGAACAGCGCGAGCAGGGCGGTGATGAAGAGCCGATGAGGAAAGCAACGCATGGAGCACCTCGCGAGAGCCGGCCTGCTAAACTATCCAAAACATGAGCATTGCCGCTACACTCGCGGGCGCTCGCCGGGCGCAGTGGCATGAGGGAATGCGATGGATGGTCGAAGGATCGGGGTTAGGGTGCTGGCCGCGCTTGCGGTTTCCGCCGCATTCGCTGGGCCGCTTGGCGCCGCGGACTGGCCGGCCAAGCCGGTGACCGTGATCGTGCCATTCGGCGCCGGCGGCAACACCGACATGATGGCGCGGCTTGCCGCGCAGCGGCTCGGCGCCAAATTCGGCCAGAGCTTCGTGGTGGAAAATCGCCCGAGCGCGGGCGGCGCGCTCGGCACCGGCCAGGTCGCGACCGCCGCGCCGGACGGCTACACCTTGCTGTTCTCGGCGGCGGCCAACATCACGCTCACGCCGCAATTGCAGAAGCTCAACTTCGATCCGCAAAAGCAGCTGGTGCCGATCACCAACATGGGCACCGGCACCCAGATGATCGGCATCAAGAGTTCGTTGCCGGTCAAGACGCTGCCGGAGTTCATCGCCTATGCCAAGGCCAATCCCGGCAAGCTGAACTTCGCGGTCGCCGGCACCCAGAACATCAGCCATCTGGCTCCGGTGCTGCTGTTTTCCCGCGCCGGGATCGAGCTGGTCATGGTGCCGGCCAAGAGCGAGCCGCAGGCGGTGTCCGACCTGATCTCCGGACAGGTCGATCTCTATTTCGGCAATTCCTCGGCGCTGCTGCCGCAGATCAACAACGACAAGATCCGGCTGCTTGCCGTCGGTACCGCGCAGCGCATTGGCGCCGCGCCCGACATTCCCGCGGTCGCCGAGACTTTGCCGGGCTTCGAGTTCTCGTCCTGGAACGGCTTCTCGGCCCCGGCCGGAACGCCCGAGGCGATTATCACCGCGCTCAGGGATGAGATCACCGTATTCGCCAGATCGCCCGAGATTTCCGAGCGGCTGACCAGGCTCGGCATCGTGCCGGGCGGGCTGACCAAGGAGCAGACCGAGGCGGTGTTCAAGAAGGACGCTGAATCCTTTGCCGCGGCGATCAAGGCCGCCGGTATCGAGCCGCCGAAGTAGGTCGAGCGAACATGAGTCCCGCCCAACGCCTGCGCGAGCTGCTGGCCCGGCCGACGGTCGAGATCATGCCGGGCTGCTACGATGCGCTCTCGGCCAAGCTCGTGGCGGATGCCGGCTATAAGGTCACGTTCATGAGCGGCTTTGCGGTGTCGGCGGCGCGACTCGGCCTGCCGGACACCGGACTGATCTCGTTCACCGAAATGCTCGACAGTCTGCGCAACTGCTGCGCCGCGGCCGGCAAGGTGCCGCTGATCGGCGACGGCGACACCGGCTACGGCAATGCCCTCAACGTGCAGCGCACGGTGGTCGAATACGCGCGCGCCGGCGCCGCCGGCGTGATGATCGAGGACCAGGTCAGCCCGAAGAAATGCGGCCACACCCGCGGCAAGCAGGTGGTGTCGCGCGAGGAGGCGCGGATGAAAATCCGCGCCGCGGTCGATGCCAAGGCCGACGCCGACATTTTGATCATGGCGCGTACCGACGCGCGCGCCGTGCACGGCTTCGACGAGGCGCTGGCGCGCTGCAAGGATTTCGAGGCCGAGGGCGCCGACATCATTTTCCTGGAAGCGCCGGAGACCGAGGACGAGATGCGGCGGTTTTGCTCGGCGATGAAAAAGCCGTGCATGGCCAACATGGTGCCGGGCGGCAAGACGCCGATCCTGCCGCCGGCGAAATTGCAGGAGGTGGGCTACAAGCTCGCGCTCTATCCGGTGATGCTGCTGTCGTCGGCGATCTCGGCGATGCAGGCGACGCTCGCGGCGCTCCAGCCGGGCTCCAGCGCCCCGCAGCCGCCGGCGATCTCGTTCACCGACCTGCAAGGCGTCGTGGGGTTCCCCGACTATTGGAGCCGCGAGACGAAGTACCAGGCGAAAGACTGACCGGTCAGCTCGCGACCTCGCCGGCATTCTTGCGCGCGATGGCGATCTCGGCACGCGCCGCACGCGCCATCAACCCGCTGTCGTTCAAAACCGTGACAAAGCGGAACCCCATTCCAATCATGCGGGCCGCATAGGCGCCGGTGGCGTTGTGGATGCCGGCGAACTGGCCGCGCTTGCCGGTCGCTTCGACTAGCTTCTCATAGATCTTGAAGATCTGCGGCTCCTCGCGGTCGAGCATCGGCTTCATGCCGAGCGAAAATCCGAGATCGCTCGGGCCGACGTAGATGCCCGAGATGCCCGGCACGTCCAGGATCGCGTCGAGGTTGTCGATCGCCTCCTGGGTTTCGATCATCGGGATCACCAGCACTTCATCATTGGCGATCGACTGGTAGGGGCTGGCCTCGCCGTAAGCCACCGCGCGGATCGGCCCGTTGCTGCGCTTGCCCTTGGGTGGATAGAGGCAGGAGCTGGCCAGCGCCTTGGCTTCCGCCGGCGTGTTCACCATCGGGCAGATCACGCCCCAAGCGCCGCCGTCGAGCACCTTGCCGATGATGCCGGGCTCGTTCCAGGGGATCCGCACCATCGACGTAATCGGATATTTGTCCATCGCCTGGAAGCACTGGACCATGGACAGATAGTCCTGCACGCCGTGCTGCATATCCACGGTCACGCTATCGAAGCCGCACTGCGCCATCACCTCGGCCGAGAAGCCCGACGGGATCGCCAGCCATGCGTTGACGCAGGCCTTGCCGGACTTCAGTCGCGCCTTGAGCTTATTCATACCGTCCCCCTGGCCTTCTCGATGTCAGTCGATTTCCGCCGCGCGTCGCATGCTGGCGATCATCGATGACCGCAGCATGTATTCGCGCGCCGCCTTCTTGTCCATGCCTGTCCGCCGCATGGCATCGAGCGATTTCTTTCGCGTCTCGGGATCGCGTTCGCTGATGATCTGCTGGTTGCGGTGGGTCTGCTGCTGCACCGCCTCGACCGCGACCGTGCGGCGCTGCCGGTCGTAACGGTCGAGCAGGCGGTCGTCGGCGCCGGCCCAGATCTGTTTGAACTTGTCCGCCAGGTTGAACGCGTCCTGGATGCCGCCATTCATGCCCATGCCGCCAAGCGGATTGTTGACGTGGGCGGCATCGCCGGCCAGCACCACGCGGCCCTGCCGGAAGTTCTTCGCCACCCGCTGATGCACGTGATAGATCGAACGGTGCGCGATATTGTACGGTTCGGACCGCGGCACGACGCGTTGCAGCATGCTCTGCATATGCTCATCGGAGAGCAGCTTCTCCCGGTCCGAATGCTCCGGCGCCGGGACCAGAACGCGCCACAGCCCCGGCACCCGCAGCAGCACCAGCCATTCCTGCGGGTCGGCGATGTAATTGACGTAGGCGATGTCGGTCAGCGTTTTCTCGAACGGATAGTCGGTCGAGGCGATCCAGAACAGCTCGGCATAGGTGAAGCCCTCGAACTCGACGCCGAGCGAGCGGCGCACGGCGCTGCGCGCGCCGTCGGCCCCGATCACATAGCGGCCCGCAACCTCCACCAATCCAGAAGGCGTTTGCGCCGTCACGGTCACGGAATTGTCGTCCTGACGGACGGCGGTGACCTCGTGGTCGTAGCGGATGTCCGCGCCGGGGAGCTTGCGCAGCTCGGCTTCGAGAAACCGCATGCACTTCCACTGCTCGCATTGCACCCGGTAGGGATGGTTGGTGTCGCCGGCGAGCAGGGACAGATCGAAGGTCGCGATCGGGCCGGTCTCGCGGTCGCGGAACTGCCAGGTCGGCGCCTTGAGCCCGACCTCGATCATCCGCGGCACGATCTCGAATTCGTCGAGCAGGTCGAGCGTCGGCGGATGGAACGTCGAGCCGCGCAGCTCCATCACCGGCTCGGGCTCGGCCGCGAGCAGCGTGGTCGGAATGCCGCGGCGGCTGAGCGCCAGCGCCGCGGTCAACCCGACCGGACCGGCGCCGACCACAACGATGCGATTGTTTTGGCTTGGCATCGAAGGACTTGGCATCGAAGACGGACTTTCAGTTATCGGAAAGACATAGCAAAATGGCATGCAGACGTGCCACAGGAGTTGCGATGAGAGACGTTCTCGGTTGGCGGCGCAAGTTCGGCGTGCTGGGCCCGTCGACCAACACGGTCGTGCAGCCCGATTTCGAGATGATGCGGCCGCCCGGCGTCACCAACCATTACAGCCGGATTTTCACGCCGAACGCGCAGGCGGTGAGCAACGAGACCTTCATGGCCGGCACCCAGGTGATCGGCCAGAACACGCTCGAGGCGGTGCGCAGCGTGATGACCTGCTCGCCGGACTACCTGGTCATGGGCATGTCGGCGGTGACCTTCTATGGCGGCGCCAAGGGAGCGGACGAATTCCAGGCCAGGGTGGAGAAGAGTCCGGCATCAACATCAGCATCGGCTCGCATTCCTGCACCGCGGCGATGAAGGCCTATGGCGGCGTCAAGCGGATTGCGATCCTGTCGCCTTATTATCCGGTCGCCAATGAGCAGGTCGCGAAGTATTTCACCGATTCAGGCTTTCAGGTGGTCCGCGACATCTATCTCGAGTGCAAGAGCTGGACCGCGATCGCCGAGGTGCCGCCGGAGATCCTTCGAGAAAAATTAATCGAGCTCAACGGCAACGGCCGCGACGTGGACGCCATCGTCCAGGTCGGCACCAATCTCAGCATGGTGCGTCTCGCAGCCGCTGCCGAACTGTGGCTCGGCAAGCCGGTCATCGCCATCAACACGGCGACCTACTGGCACGCACTTCGCCAGAACAAGATCATGGACAAGATCGCCGGCCTCGGCCGCTTGCTGGAGGACTTTTAGCGGTAGCATCCGGGGTCAAATGTCGGGGCCGGCAACCGCGTCAGACGCTCGGAACTCCTGCCCGGGTCATGTCGGCGCGGCTTACTCCAGGCTCTGATAAGGTGCGCCGGTGAGGCTCGCGGAACCCGCGGCCTGCCTTTGCACTCGCCCAGCCCGGCAACCATTTGATTCAATTCGAGGAAGTCGATTTTAGATGGTTTAACCGAGGGCGTGGAAAAGCCGCAAAATTTTCATATTTGCTGGAACCGAAAGTAACCCCAAGGAATTGAGGAACTTAGCGGGAGGTCCCAGTCTGCAGCGCGGCTGCCACGGGATCGTCCCACTGGGGGGATTGAATGGATCGACGCGCTTGCTGGGCGATGCCGGATGGCTGTTGCACGCGAGCTTCCGGCGGCGCCAAGCGCCGTCGTTTTGTGTTTGTCGATCGCCCGGGAACAATCAACAGCAAGCCGCCGGTTGCGAGGAGCGAATAAATGCAGCGGACCACCGAGGCCCTTGCCAAGTCCAGCGCCGCCGAGGCGCCAGTATCGCCGCATGTGACCAACGGCGTCGGCACCGACCAACTTCATGAACTGCTGACGGTTCTTCAGGCGGTTCGGGTCGGCAACTTCTCGGTCCGCATGTCGGGTGATCGGCTCGGCATCGAAGGCAAGATCGCCGACACCTTCAACGAGATCGTCGCCGCCAACCAGCGCATGGCACAGCAGCTCGAGCGCGTCGGCGAGCGGGTCGGCAAGGAGGGCAAGACCAAGCAGCGCGTCCGCTTCGGGCTGTCGAACGGCGCCTGGGGCGAGATGGAGAGCTCGGTCAACACGCTGATCGACGACCTGCTCTGGCCGACCACCGAAGTGACGCGGGCGATCTCTGCGGTCGCGCAGGGCGATCTGCTGGAAACGGTGCGGCTCGATGTCGACGGCCGTCCGCTGCAGGGCGAGTTCCTGCGATCAGCCACCATCGTCAACACCATGATCAAGCAGCTCGGCGTGTTCACCTCGGAGGTGACGCGCGTCGCGCGCGAGGTCGGCACCGAAGGCCGGCTCGGCGGCCAGGCGCAAGTGCCGGAAGTGGCCGGCGTGTGGAAGGACCTGACCGAGAGCGTCAACTCGATGGCGTCGAACCTGACCGCCCAGGTCCGCAACATCGCCGATGTGACGATCGCGGTGGCGAACGGCGACCTGTCGAAGAAGATCACCGTCGACGTGCGCGGCGAAATCCTCCAGCTCAAGGAAGCCATCAACACGATGGTGGATCAGCTCCGCTCGTTCGCCTCGGAAGTGACCCGCGTCGCGCGCGAGGTCGGCACCGACGGCAAGCTCGGCGGCCAGGCGATCGTGCCGGGCGTCGCCGGCACCTGGAAGGATCTCACCAACTCGGTCAACGCCATGTGCGGCAACCTGACCGACCAGGTCCGCAACATCGCGCAAGTGACCACCGCGGTGGCGCGCGGCGACCTGTCGCGCAAGATCACCGTCGACGTGCGTGGCGAAATCCTGGAGCTCAAGGACACCATCAACACCATGGTGGACCAGCTCAACGCCTTCGCGTCGGAAGTCACCCGCGTCGCCCGCGAGGTCGGCACCGAAGGCAAGCTCGGCGGCCAGGCCGCGGTGCCCGGCGTCGCCGGCACCTGGAAGGACCTGACCGACAACGTCAACTTCATGGCGTCGAACCTGACCGCCCAGGTCCGTAACATCGCCGACGTCGCAACCGCCATCGCCGGCGGCGACCTGTCGAAAAAGATCACCGTCAACGTGTCGGGTGAAATCCTTCAGTTGAAGGAAACCATCAACACCATGGTGGACCAGCTCAACGCCTTCGCGGGCGAAGTCACCCGCGTCGCGCGCGAGGTCGGCACCGAAGGCCGGCTTGGCGGCCAGGCCAACGTGCTCGGCGTCGCCGGCACCTGGAAGGATTTGACCGACTCGGTGAACTCCATGGCCGGCAACCTGACCGGCCAGGTCCGCAACATCGCCGAAGTGACCACCGCGGTCGCCAACGGCGACCTGTCGAAAAAGATCACCGTCGACGTGCGCGGCGAAATCCTGGAGCTGAAGGACACCATCAACACCATGGTGGACCAGCTCAACGGCTTCGCCGGCGAAGTGACGCGCGTCGCGCGCGAGGTCGGCACTGAAGGCAAGCTCGGCGGCCAGGCGCTGGTGCGCGGCGTTGCCGGCACCTGGAAGGACCTGACCGATAGCGTGAACTCGATGGCCTCGAACCTGACCGGCCAGGTCCGCAACATCGCCGAAGTGGCGACCGCGGTCGCGCAGGGCGACTTGTCGAAGAAGATCACCGTCAACGTGTCGGGCGAAATCCTTCAGCTGAAGGAAACGCTGAACACCATGGTGGACCAGCTCAACGCGTTCGCCTCCGAAGTGACCCGCGTGGCGCGCGAAGTCGGCACCGAAGGCAAGCTCGGCGGCCAGGCCGCGGTGCCTGGCGTCGCCGGCACCTGGAAGGACCTGACCGACAGCGTCAACTCGATGGCCGGCAACCTGACCGGCCAGGTCCGCAACATCGCCGAGGTCGCGACCGCGATCGCCGGCGGCGACCTGTCGCGCAAGATCACCGTCGACGTGCGCGGCGAAATCCTTCAGCTGAAGGAAACGCTGAACACCATGGTGGACCAGCTCAATCGGTTCGCCGGCGAAGTGACGCGCGTCGCGCGCGAGGTCGGCACCGAAGGCCGACTCGGTGGTCAGGCCAACGTGCCGGGCGTCGCCGGCACCTGGAAGGATTTGACCAACTCGGTGAACTCCATGGCCGGCAACCTGACCGCCCAGGTCCGCAACATCGCCGAGGTCACCACCGCGGTGGCGCGCGGCGACCTGTCGCGCAAGATCACGGTGGACGTGAAGGGCGAAATCCTTCAGCTCAAAGAAACCATCAACACCATGGTGGACCAGCTCAACGCGTTCGCGTCGGAAGTGACCCGCGTGGCGCGCGAGGTCGGCACCGAAGGCAAGCTCGGCGGCCAGGCGCAAGTGCCGGAAGTCGCCGGCACCTGGAAGGACCTGACCGACAACGTCAACTTCATGGCGTCGAACCTGACCGCCCAGGTCCGCAACATCGCCGAGGTCGCGACCGCGATCGCCGGCGGCGACCTGTCAAAGAAGATCACCGTCGACGTGCGCGGCGAGCTGTTGCTGCTGAAGGAGACGCTGAACACCACCACCGAGCAGCTGCGTTCATTCGCGGCCGAAGTGACGCGCGTCGCGCGCGAGGTCGGCACCGACGGTCGTCTGGGCGGCCAGGCGGTGGTGCCCGGCGCCGCCGGCACCTGGAAGGATTTGACCGACAACGTCAACTTGCTGGCGGCAAACCTCACCACCCAGGTCCGCAACATCGCCGAAGTCACCACCGCGGTGGCGCGCGGCGACCTGTCGCGCAAGATCACCGTCGACGTGCGCGGTGAAATTCTCGAGCTCAAGAACACCATCAACACCATGGTGGATCAGCTCAACGGCTTCGCCTCGGAAGTCACCCGCGTCGCCCGCGAGGTCGGCACCGAAGGCAAGCTCGGCGGCCAGGCCGAAGTGCCCGGCGTCGCAGGCACCTGGAAGGACCTGACCGACACCGTCAACGTGATGGCCGCCAACCTGACCGAACAGGTGCGCGGCATCGTCAAGGTCGTGACCGCGGTCGCCGACGGCGACCTCAAGCAGAACCTCACCGTGAAGTCCAAGGGCGAGGTCGCAGCGTTGGCCGAAACCATCAACAACATGACCGACACGCTCGCGATCTTTGCCGATCAGGTGACCAGCGTGGCGCGCGAAGTCGGCGTGGAGGGCCGTCTCGGCGGCCAGGCCGCGGTGCCCGGCGCCGCCGGCACCTGGAAGGATCTGACCGGCAACGTCAACCTGCTGGCCGCCAACCTCACCACCCAGGTCCGCGCCATCGCCGAAGTCGCGACTGCCGTGACCAAGGGCGACCTGACGCGATCGATTCAGGTCGATGCGCGCGGCGAAGTGGCCGAGCTCAAAGACAACATCAACACCATGATCGACAACCTGCGGCTGACCACCGACCGCAACACCGAGCAGGATTGGCTCAAGACCAACCTGGCCAAGTTCACCAACATGTTGCAGGGCCAGCGCGATCTCGGGACGGTCGGGCGCTTGCTGCTCGCCGAGCTCACGCCGCTGGTCAACGCCCAGCTCGGCGTCATCTACCAGATCGAGGGTGAGGATTCGCAGACCTTGCGCTTGCTGTCGGCCTACGCCGACGACGGCGCCAACGGGCATCCGCAGCGCATCCGGATCGGCGAGGGGTTGATCGGGCAGTGCGCCGTGGACAAGCGTCGGCTGTTGATCACCGAATTGCCGACCTATGCGGTTCCGATCGGATCGGCGCTGTTCAAGGTGGTCCCGCACAACATCATCGTTCTGCCCATCCTGTTCGAAAACCAGGTCAAGGCGGTCATCGAGCTTGCCTCGGTGACGAATTTTACCGCGCTGCAGACCATGTTCCTCGAGCAGTTGACCGACAGCATCGGCATCGTGCTCAACAGCATCGAGGCGACGATGCAGACCGAAGGTCTGCTGAAGCAGTCGCAGCAGCTCGCCGGTGAATTGCAGACGCAGCAGCGCGAGCTGCAACAGACCAACGAGCAGCTGGAGCAGAAGGCCCAGCAGCTCGCCGAACGCAACGTCGAAGTGGAGCGAAAGAACCAGGAAATCGAACAGGCGCGGCGCGCGCTCGAGGAAAAGGCGTCCGAACTGGCGCTGACCTCAAAGTACAAGTCGGAATTCCTGGCCAACATGTCGCACGAGCTGCGCACGCCGCTCAACAGCATCCTCATCCTCGGCCAACAGCTCGGCGACAACCCGGACGGCAACCTGTCGCCCAAGCAGATCGAGTTTGCCCGAACCATTCATGGCGCCGGCACCGACCTGCTCAATCTGATCAGCGATATTCTCGATCTCTCCAAGATCAAGTCTGGCACCGTCACGGTCGATGCCCAGGAGATCCTGATCGCCAATCTGGTCGAAGCGATCGCGCGGCCGTTCCGGCACGAAGCGGATAATCGGGGGCTGTCATTCAACTTCGACATCGATCAGCACCTGGGGCGCAGCATCACGACCGACACCAAGCGTTTGCAGCAGGTCCTGAAAAACCTGCTGTCCAACGCCTTCAAGTTCACCGAACATGGCGGCGTGCGGTTGACCGTCACCCAGGCGGTCGGCGGCTGGAGCCCGGAGCACCCGGTGCTCAACCAGGCCTCCGCGGTGATCGCGTTCGAAGTCTCGGACACCGGCATCGGCATCCCGCTCGAAAAGCAGAAGATGATCTTCGAGGCGTTCCAGCAGGCCGACGCCAGCACCAGCCGCAAGTACGGCGGAACCGGCCTCGGTCTCGCGATCAGCCGCGAACTGGCCAATCTGCTCGGCGGCGAAATCCAGCTGCACAGCACGCCGGGGCAGGGCAGCACGTTTGCGCTGTATCTGCCGATCAAGTATGTCGGGCCGTCCAACCCGGTCATGAGCATCCCGATCCAGACCGGGGCGCGCATGGACCAGCACCCCGCCGCACGCGTGATGCCCGCGCCCGAGCGCCCGGTTGAGCACATCGAGGACGATCGGCTGGAAATCCAGGTCGGCGACAGCATCCTGCTGATCGTCGAGGACGATCCACACTATGCCCGCGTGATCATGGAGCGGGCCCGCGAGATGGGCTTCAAGGCCCTGGTCGCCATGAACGGTAGCGACGCGCTCGATCTGGCCAAGCAGTTCCAGCCCACCGCGGTGTCGCTGGATGTGTTCCTGCCCGACATGCTCGGTTGGACCGTGCTGAGCCAGCTCAAGAAGAATCCGCTCACCCGCCACATTCCGGTGCAGATCATCACGCTCGACGAGGATCGCCAGCACGCGCTGGCGCGCGGCGCATTCTCGTTCGTGATGAAGCCCGCCTCGACCGAAGGCGTCGAAGCGGCGCTGTCGCGGATCAAGGAATACGCCACGCCGCGCCGCAAGCGCCTGCTGGTGGTCGAGGACAATGAGGTCGAGCAGATGAGCATCCGCGAATTGCTCGGTCACGACGACATCGAAATCATTGCGGCGAGCACCGGCGCGGAAGCGCTTACCATCCTGCGCGATCAACCCTGCGATTGCGTCGTGCTCGATTTGCGGCTGCCGGACATGACCGGATTCGATGTCCTCGAACGGATCCGCGAGGACAGTTCGCTCTCGGACGTGCCGGTGGTGGTATTCACCGGCCGGGAACTGTCCGCCGAAGAGGACGCCCAGCTGCACACCATGGCGCGCAGCATCGTGGTCAAGGGCGTCGAATCGCCGGAGCGGCTGCTCGACGAGACGTCGCTGTTTCTCCATCGCATCGTCACCGAATTGCCGCAAGACAAGCAGCGCATGCTCGAGCGTCTCAACAGCTCCGACGAGGACCTGGTCGGGCGCAAGGTGCTGCTGGTCGACGACGATGCGCGCAACATCTTCGCGCTCAGCAGCATCCTCGAGCGTCGCGGCATGGAGGTCTTGACCGCGACGACCGGCCGCGAGGCGATTGCGCTACTGGAATCGACGCCGGACGTCTCCATCATCCTGATGGACATCATGATGCCGGAAATGGATGGTTATGAGACCATGGCAGTGATCCGGGATAAGCCCAGGTTCCGCAAGCTTCCGATCGTGGCGCTGACCGCCAAGGCCATGAAGGGAGACCGCGAGCGGTGCCTGGAGGCCGGCGCCTCCGACTATCTGGCCAAGCCGGTCAATACCGAGCAGCTCTTGTCGGCTCTGCGTATGTGGCTTCATCGCTAGGGGGTGCGGCCATGTTGAACGGCGACAAAGTCAACATTCTGCTGGTCGACGATCAGCCGGCCAAGCTGATGAGCTATGAGGTCATCCTCGGCGGCCTCGGCGAAAACCTGCTCAAGGCAGCGTCGGGCCGAGAGGCTCTCGAGCACCTGCTGAAGTCGGAAGTCGCGGTCGTCCTGGTCGATGTCTGCATGCCGGATCTCGACGGCTTCCAGCTCGCCGCCATGATCCGGGAGCATCCGCGCTACCAGAAGACGGCGATGATCTTCATCTCCGCCATTCATCTGACCGAAATGGACCGCTTGCGCGGTTACGAAATGGGCGCCGTCGATTACGTGCCGGTGCCGGTCGTGCCGGAGGTGCTGCGCGCCAAGGTCAGGGTGTTTGCCGAGCTCTATCGCAAGACCCGGCTGCTCGAACGCATGAACGCCGAGCTGGAACAACGGGTTTCCGCGCGCACCGCCGAGCTGGAGGCATCGACCATCCGGCTCCAGCAAAGCGAAGAACGCCGCAGCCTGGCGCTGGCCGCCGGCAAAATGGGCTCATGGGATTGGGACCGCAGCACCGGCGAATGCGTGTGGGACGACGGCCAGTACGGCATTTTCGGCGTCGAGAAAAAGCACTTCGGCGTCACCGCCGAGAATGTGCGAGCCTTGATCCATCCCGAGGACTGGCATCGGCTGCAAGAGGGATTTGAGCGGCTGTTGCGGGACCGCGCGCCGGTGCAGCATGAATTCCGGGTGAAGCGCGCCAACGGCGAAATCCGTTGGTGCTTCGGAACCGCGGCGCCCAGCATGGATCCGGCCGGCCGCGTGGTGCGGCTGAGCGGCGTCACGGTCGACATCACTGACCGGAAAGTCGCCGAGGAACGGCAGGCTCTACTGGCCCGCGAGGTCGATCACCGCGCCAAGAATGCCCTGGCCTTGGTCCAGTCCATTGTCCGGCTGACGCGCGGCAACAGCATTTCCAACTACACCAACTCGGTCGAGGGCCGCATCAAGGCGCTGTCGCGCGCCCACACCATATTGTCGCAGTCGCGCTGGCAGGGCGCAGACATCAAAGGCCTGGTCGAAGAGGAGCTGGCGGCCTATCGCACTGAAGACAGCTCCAAGGTCATCACCAGCGGACCGAACGTGTCGCTGCAGCCGGCGGCCGCGCAGTCCATCGCGCTGGCGTTGCACGAATTGGTCACCAATGCTGCGAAGTACGGCGCGCTGTCGTCGAATGCGGGCCGGGTGCATCTGAGTTGGGAATTGACCGATGGCTCGCTCGGCCTGCATTGGACGGAGAGCGGCGGCCCCGCAACCCAAGCCCCGACGTCGCCCGGCTTTGGAACGCGGATCATCGTCGCCGGTATCGAAGGTCAGCTGGGCGGTCAGGTGACCTTCGATTGGCGTCCGGAAGGGCTGCAATGCACTTTGGCAGTTCCGCGCGATGACATCGGGCCGATCAAGCGGAGCGGCAACGGCGCCGCCAAACCTGATGGCCATGATGTGACTGCTCAGCTGTCGATCCCGGGTAATCGCATCCTGGTTGTCGAAGACGAGGCGCTGGTGGCGATGGCGCTTTGCGCAACCCTGGGCGATCTGGGCTATGTGGTGGTCGGCCCGTACAGCAGGATTTCGGAGGCGATCGGAGCGCTTCGGACCAATTCGATCGATGCCGCCATCCTGGACATCAATCTCGGCGGCGAAATGGTTTATCCACTGGCCGATGTGCTCGCCGACGCTCGAATTCCGTTTGTGTTCGTGACCGGCTACGGGGCTGAGGAAATCAAGCACCGCTATGACCGCATCCCAATTCTTCAGAAGCCGATCGAAACCGACGCTTTGAAAATGATTTTCAGCATTCAGCCGGCTGTCGACAAAGCTCCGAATGCTGAAATGGAGCGCCGCAGCGCTGTCGGCTGAATATTGTGCGATGGATCAGGTCGTGCCGGCACGCCGGTTGGCGACCGAGCGGCTCGCTCCGACGCTCATCACCGTCAGGATAGCCACGCCGATCAGCACGGTTGAGACCGCCGTGACCGAGGGGTCGGTGGTGGCCTGCACCTGTGACCACATCTTGACCGAGATCGGCTTGCCGACGCCGCCAAGGATGAAGATCGCGATCAGCAGCTCGTGCGCGGAGTGCACGAACGACAGGATGAATCCAACGATGATTCCAGGCGACACGATCGGCAGGGTGATGCGAAGCACTGCCGCCAGCGGGCTTGCGCCATGGATGATCGCCGCGCGCTCGAGATCGCGATCCGCGCTGCGCAGGCTCGCCGCGGTGTTGATCACCACAAACGGAATGCCCGCCACCGCGTGGGCGCAGGCGAGACCAACGGCCGAATTCACCAGGCCGAGCGGCACATACATCAGGAAAACGCCGATCGCCGACACGATCGGCGGCGTGATCAGCGCCGACAGGATCAGCGCGTTGAGCAATCCCTTGCCCGGGATGGCGTAGCGAACCAACGCAAACGCCGCCGGTACGCCGACCGCGGTCGCCACCACGGACGCTAGCACGCCGACCTTGATGGTGACCCAGAAGGCGCTGAGCCATTCCGGATCGTGCACCATCTTCTGGTACCATTGCAGCGATAGGCCGGGCGGCGGGAAATTGAGATAGGTGCCCGAGCTGAGCGAGATCGTCACGACCACGATGACCGGAAACAGCAGATAGATGACGACGCCGAGCACGCCGAGCGCCGAGTCCGATGCGGCCCGCGCGTCATCGGTCCGCTCCTCCCCACAGCCGGTCGAGGCCGAAATAGCGGTTATAGATCGCGACGATCGCCAAGGTGATCAGCAGCAGCAGCGCGCCGGCGGCGCTGGCGCGCTCATAGTCGAGATTTTCGTTGGCCTCGATCATGATGGTCTGCGAGATCATGGTCTCGGCCGGGCTGCCGAGCAGGGCGGGCGTGACATAGAAGCCGAGCCCGATCACGAACACCAGCAGGCAGGCGCCATAGACGCCGGGCAGGCTGAGCGGAAAGAACACGCTGCGGAACGCTTGGAAATCGCTGGCGCCGTGGATCTTGGCGGCCAGCAGCAGATTGCGGTCGATCCGGAGCATCGCGCCGAACAGCGTGATGATCATCATCGGCAGCAGAATTTGCACCATGCCAAGCAGCACGCTGGTCAGATTGTAAAGCAGCGGCAGCGGTGCGGCGATCAGGCCGAGCTGCAGCAGCGTCTTGTTCAAGATGCCGTTGTCGCCCAGCACGATCAGCCAGGAGAAGCTGCGGACGATGACGTCAACCCAATAAGGGATCGTCACCAGCGTGAGGATCGCGATCCGCGTCCAGCCGCCGCTCATGGTCAGCGCATAGGCGACCGGATAGCCCAGGATCAAGGCGGCGATCGTCGTCAGCGCCACGATCTTCAGGCTGTTGAGCATGACCTTGATGTATTGCGGCGAGGTCACGAGATCGCCGTAGATCGCCAGCGAGAAGCCATCGTGGGCGAGGCTCCGCCATGTCATCAGCGACAGCGGCACGATGAAGAAGATGACGATCCAGGCGACGCACGGCAGCAGCAGCAGGCAGCGGCAGCGGCTCGCGACCGGTGCACGAAACCGCGAAGCCGCGAAATCCGGCGCTGATCGAGAGCTGCGGCCTGGGCGCTCATGCCGGCGACGCCTTCAGTCGTCGAGCCGGCAACAGCGCGGGCGGCGTCGCGCGTCCCACGACAGCCGACCTCCGCGCCCGGCTGGATCGCGAGCGGCCTGAGTGCGGCGGCACCTTCACCTTGATCGCCTCGCCGGCGGCGGTGACGCTGAGCCGATAGCTGTCGCCCTGATAGCCGATCTCCGCGACCGTTGCCGGTCAGGCTCGGCCGGCTGCGGCGGCCTCGCCAGGCCGTTGCAGCGACGATGTCCTCGGGCCGCAGCACCACCGCGACCCGCTGGCCCGACGGTCATGGCGCGCATCGCGCCGGCGGACACGCGATCGTCACGCCGGCGTCGAGCGCGACCGTGATCGTGTCGTCCGCGACGCGCAGTCGACGCGCCCCGCCAGCAGATTCGAATCGCCGATGAAATCCGCCACGAACACATTGGCCGGGCTCGGTGTAGAGCTCGCGCGGCGTGCCGGTCTGCGCGATCCGTCCGCGGTGCATCAGCACCACCAGGTCCGACATGGTCAGCGCCTCGGATTGATCGTGCGTGACATAGATGAACGTCGTGCCGACGCTGCGGTGAATGCGCTTGATCTCGAATTGCATCTGCTCGCGCAGCTTCTTGTCGAGCGCGCCGAGCGGCTCGTCCATCAGCAGCAGCCGCGGATGCGACACCAGCGCGCGCGCCATCGCCACGCGTTGCTGCTGGCCGCCGGAAAGCTGGCGCGGATAGCGTCCGCCGAAATCCTGCCATCTGAACCAGCGCCAGCGTTTCGGCGACGCGCTGCTCGCATCGTCGTTCTTCGCAAGCTGCGTGCGCATGCGCAGCGGAAACGCCACGTTGTCGGCGACCGTGAGATGAGGAAACAGCGCGTAGGATTGGAACACCATGCCGATGTCGCGGTGGTGCGGCGGCACCTCGGCAACCGAGCGGTCGTCGAACAGGATGTCGCCGGCATCGGCTGAGAGAAAGCCCGCGATCAGATTGAGCGTCGTGGTCTTGCCCGATCCGCTTGGCCCCAGCAGCGATACGAACGAGCCGGCCGGCACGTCGAGCGAGATGCCGTCGACCGCCGCCTGTCCGGCGAAGCGCTTGGTCAAGTCCCGCAGTTGGATTTTCGCGCCGCGCGCGGCCTCGCGATCTGGAAGTCGCTCATGCCGCATCTCGCCGAGCCCCCACGCGCGCACGCTGCATCGAACGATTGTCGCCGCGGCCCTGTTTGTCAAGCAGCCGCGCCGCTAGTATTGACGCAAGCCAGTGTCGACGACGTTGGAGGATGCCGTGAACTACCAAGCCATCAGCTACGCGGTCGATGACCGGGTCGCGACCATCACGTTCAACCGCCCGGAACGGATGAACGCCTTCGGCCAGCAGATTCGTGCGGAATTTCCCGACGCCGTTGGTGCGTGCCGACCAGGACCCCGAGGTCCGCGTCATCATCGTGACCGGCGCCGGCGGCCGGGCATTCTCCACGGGCTACGACCAGAAGGAATCCGCGCAGACCGAGCAAGAAGAAGTCGGTCGAGGAATGGCGTCGGCGCATGGACAGCGCCTACCAGTTCACGCGCTGCGTCATGGATTGCAGCAAGCCGACGATCGCGGTCATCGAAGGCTATTGCCTGGCCGGCGCGATGGAGCTCGCGCAGATGTGTGACATTCGCTATTGCTCCGAGGACGCCCGCTTCGGCGCCATCGAGGCGCGCTTTTCGCACGGGCTTGCGACCATGATCATGCCCTGGATCGTCGGCAATCATTGCCGCGAGCTGATCTACACCGGCGACATGTTCGACGCCGAGGAGGCGCTGCGCATCGGGCTGGTCACGCGCGTGTTTCCGAAGGCCGAGCTGGCGCGCGAGACGCTCAAGATCGCCAAGCGCATGTCGCGGGTCGCGCTGTCGTGCCTGCAATGGAACAAGCGCGCGCTGCGCGAAACCTTCGAGATCATGGGACAACGCGCCGCGTTGCACTACGGCGTAGAGGCGGCGGCGATCATGGACGCCCAAAGCTCGCCCGAATATGATCGGTTCGACGAAATCCGCCGGACCGAAGGACTTGAGCAAGGCCAACCAATGGCGGGACGCCCAGTTCAAGCCATTCGAATGACCGGCGCGTTTGCTTGAACAAGGCTTGTGAACATCAGGTGACCCATGACTCATCGCGATGACGTCGATCAAATGTGCGCGCGGCTGCGCAAGCTTCTGGCGGAGACCAGGCACCTGGATCGGCGCGGCTTCATGCAGGCGTTCGGCCGCGCCATGGCGGGCTCGGCGCTGGCGACGACGTTGACCGGCGCCGCATCGAGGCTCGCGCAGGCGGCCGACCCGGTCACCATCATGAGCTTCGGCGGCACCTACAAGACCGCGATGGTCGAGGCGTTCTGCGATCCGTTCACCAAGAAGACCGGCATCCCGGTGCAATACCAGGAGCCGTACAACTTCGCGAAAATCCGCACCATGCATCAGGCCAAGGCGCAGCAGATCGACGCCACGCTTGGCGGTCACCGAGCAGGTCTTGTTCGTCGTCGAATCCAAGATGGCGACGCCGATCGACTGGAACGTGGTCGACCGTAACGCGTTGTCGCCGGTCCAGCTTTCGTTCCCGAACCTGATCGGCTTTGTGGTGCAATCCAATCTGCTTTGCTACAGCAAGAAGAAATGGCCGGGCGACGCATCATCCCAATTCGTGGGCCGATTTCTGGGACGTCGAGAAGTTTCCCGGCCGGCGGGCGCTGCGGCGCACCCAGCCGTTGCAGATGATCGAAGCGGCGCTGCTCGCCGACGGCGTCAAGGAAAGCGAGTTCTACCCGATCGACTTCGACCGCGCCTTCCGCAAGCTCGACCAGATCAAGCCGCACATCAAGACCTGGTGGAGCGACAATTCGCAGGCCCAGCAGCTCATGGAGCAGGACGAGGTCGACCTCATCTACATGGCCAACGGCCGCGCCAGCCAGTCGATCATCGAAAGCAAGGCGCCGTTCCAGATCATCTGGAACCAGGCGATCACCGAGGACGGCCGCTACCAGGGCTGGTTCGTGCCGGTCGGCTGCCCCAATCCGCAGGGCGGCATGAAATTTCTCGACATCGTCGGCCGGGCCGAGACCCAGGCGGTATTCGCGCGGATGATCTACTACTCGCCGCAGAACGAGAAAGCCTACGATCTGATCTCGCCGGAGCTGGCCAAGGAGCTGCCGCTGTCGCCGGCCAACGCCAAGATCGCGCACATCATGAATTACGAATGGTGGAGCAAAAATTCGGTCGCGGCGCAGCGCCGGTTCGAAGCCTGGCTGCAACGATAGCGTGAGCGATCGGCCCGCCGGCCAAAGCCGCAATGTCGGACCCTGAACTTTCAAAGCTGCTGCGGCCCAGATCCGTGGCCGTGGTGGGCGCCTCGCCGCGGGCGGGCTCGACCGGCCTGCGGTTGCTGCAGCATCTGCGCATCGGCGGGTTCGAAGGTCCGATCTATCCGATCAACCCGCGCTATCCGGAAATTCTCGGCATCAAGTGCTATCCGAGCCTGTCCGATGCGCCCGGACCGATCGACGCTGTGTTTGTGGCATTGCCGGCGGACGGCGTGCTTGCGGTGCTGGAGGAGGCCGGCCGCGCCGGCGTCGGCGCCGCGGTGGTCAATGCCGCGGGTTTCGCCGATGCCGGGCCGGACGGCGTGGCGATGCAAGAGCAGATGGTGCGCATCGTGCAGAAGTACGGCATGGCGCTGTGCGGCCCCAACACCAACGGCGTCATGAGCCTGCTCGGCAACGCTTACCTTTGCGGCTTCGTCCCGCATGAAGACGCCAAGCGCGGCGGCGTCGCGATCTGCACCCAGAGCGGGTCGCTGGCGAACATGCTCAGCCGCGACATCGCCAGTCTCGGCTCCGCCTACGTCGTGTCCGGCGGCAACGAGGCGACCTTGTCGACCGCCGAATACGTCGAGGCGTTTGTCCGCGACCAGCGGGTCAAGGTCATCCTGCTGACGCTCGAGGCGGTGCGGCGGCCGGCCGCCTTGGCGGCCGCGGCGCTGTCGGCCGCCGCCAAGGGCAAGACCATCATTGCCATGAAGGTCGGACGCAGCGAACAGGGCCGCGCCGCGGTGCAGGCCCACACCGGCGCGCTCGCCGGCGAGGACGCGCTGTACGACGCCTACTTTCGCAAGCTCGGCATCGTGCGGGTCGACGACCTCGACGAGATGATCGAGACCGCGGCGATGTTCGTCGCGCGGCCCGCGGCCGCCGGCGCAGCAAGGCGTCGTGCCGGTGACGTTTTCCGGCGGTCACGCCGCGATGCTGGCCGACATGGCGCAGGATCTGAAGCTGACCTTGCCGGTCTTGTCGGACGAAACCTGCGCAAGGCTCAGGGCGATTTATCCCGTCATTCTGGAATCCAAGCAATCCGGTCGATGCCTGGGGCACCGGCTGGGACCCGCAGCGCTTCGAGCAGACGCTCGAAATCGTGGCGGCCGATCCCGGCGCGGCCATGATCGCCATGACGATCATGCCGCAGCCGGCGCGGCGCATCAGCATCGAGGTGGCGGAGGTGATCCGCCGGGTCGCCGAGCGATCGGACAAGCCGTTCGCGCTGATCAGCGACTCGTCGGGCGGCCCGCGCGAGCCCGGCGTGGCGGCGGCGCTGGAGGGCACCGGCATCGCCTATCTGTCGGGGCTCCGCAACGGACTGACGGCGATCGCGCGCTGGCTGCAGGCGCGCCCGCCGTCGCCGGAGCCGGCCGCGCCCTCCGCAAGCCTTTCTCGATCAGTGTCGCGCGTTTGCCGAACGCTGCGCCGAGCTCGACGAGCCGGAGCGCTTCGCAATTCCTGTCGTCGATCGGCGTTCCGATGTCGCCAAGCCAGGCGGTGTCGTCCGCAGCCGACGCGGCTCGGGCGGCGGAGCGCCTGGGTGCGCCGGTCGTGCTGAAAGGCAGCGCGCCCGACGTCCTGCACAAGTCCGAGCATGGGCTGGTCGCACTCGGGCTTAAATCCGCGGCCGAGGTGTCGGCCGCCTACGACGACCTTGTCGGCCAAGCTCAAGCGCGCGTCGCGCTCGCCGCGCGCGCAGGTCGTGATGCAACCGCAAGCCAAGCCTGGCGTCGAAATCATTGTCGGCGTGCGCAATCATCCGGGCTTCGGCTCGCTGCTGGTGGTCGGACTCGGCGGCACCTTCGTCGAGCTGCTCAAGGAAACCAGCGTGCGGCTCGGTCCGGTGGATGAGCGCACCGCGCGCGCCATGCTCGACGAAATCCGCGCCGGCGCAATGCTGCGCGGCTTTCGCGGCAGCGGTCCGTTCGACATCGATGCGGCGGCATCCGCGATCGCCGCGGTCTCGCGCTTCGGCGCCGCCACCGTCGATCGCCTGGCCGCATTGGAAATCAATCCGTTGATCGTGCATGTGGCCGGCCAAGGCGCCGTCGGTGTCGACGCGCTGTTCGAGCAAGCGCTTGTCGGCGCTGCCAAAAACCAAGCCTCCTGAGGTTTCGCGGCGAACCTGTCTGCGGCGGCGTCCGGCACCAGCGCCGGCATCGAATTCGATTCCAAAGGGCCGGGATTTGCCGGTTTTCGACCCGCGGCGGACCCTGCATTTGCCTTGCGGCGGCCCACCACCACGATATCCTGATTGCCTGGACCGGTCCCCCATCGGACCGGCCGTCGCACCTGCTCGGGCAGGCGCATTCAATTTCGGGCGACGAACAAAACAACAGGCTCTGCCTCAGCGGGGCGGCCATCTGTCGGAGGAAACGATGCATCGACGAGCGGTACTCAAACTTGCCGCCGCCAGCGCGCTGGCAGGACCATGGGGCATTCGCGTCGCGCGGGCCCAGGACGCAACCGTCAAGGTCGGCGTGGTCGGGCCGAGAACCGGCGTGATGGCGAGCGGCGCCGCGGTCACCCATTTTCCGAATTTCAAGCTGTGGGAGCACGAGGTCAATTCGCGCGGCGGGCTCAAGCTGAAGAGCGGCCAAAAGAAGGTCGAGCTGGTCGAATACGACGACCGCAGCCAGCCCGGCGAAACCATCAAGGCGGTGGAGCGTCTCGCCGCCCAGGACAAGGTCGACTACATCATGCCGGTTTACGGCACCGGCTATAACCTCGCGGCCGCACCGATCTTCGCCAAGTATGGCTACCCGCAGGTCACCCAGGCGGCGGTCACCGACCAGATGGATACGCTGACTCAGCGCTATCCATTGTTGTTCTTCGTCCAGGGCTCGACCACGTCGTTTGCATCGAGCGCCGCCAATGTCCTCAAGAAGCTCAAGGAAGAGGGCAAGATTGGCAACAAGGTCGCGATCGTCAACGTCGCCGACGCGTTCGGCATCGAGCTCGCCAACGCCGGCCGGCCGATCTTCACGCAAGCCGGTTTCGACATCGTCTACGACAAGTCGTATCCGCTCGGCACCCAGGACCTGTCGCCGGTGATGAAGGCCGCGAAGGCTGCCAACCCGGATGCGTTCGTGGCGTGGTCCTATCCGCCGGACACGTTCGGCCTGGCCGAGCAGGCCAAGATCGAGGGCCTGAACGTGAAGGCCTACTACAGCGCGGTGGCGGTCGCCTTCCCGGCGTTCCGCGGAAAATTCGGCGCCTCGTGCGAAAACATCCTCGGCGCCGGCGGCATCCAGGATGGTCCCGAGATCCGCGACTACTACAAGCGGCACAAGGAAGTGACCAACGTCGATGCCGACTATTGGGGCAGCCCGCTGTACTACACGTTCCTGCAAATTCTGACGCAAGCCTTCGAGGGGGTCGGTTCGGTCGATCGCGCCGCCGTGGTCGAGCATCTCAAGAAGAACAAGTTCAAGACCATCATCGGCGAGGTCGACATCAGGAACCAGAAGCTCGACCGGTACTGGACCGTCGGCCAGTGGCAGGACGGCTTCTTCCATGCGGTCGCCGGCGTCGGCTTCTCCGACTACAAGCCGGTGCGGTTGAAGACCGGTTGGGCGTAATGGAATAGCGCCCGGCGCGGACCAAGTCCCCGCGCCGGGCCATTGGTCCGACCCATCCGGCGTGCCCGATGGACGTCATCATCATCGGCCTGTTGCTCGGTGGCACCTACGCCTTGATGGCGATGGGCTTGCAGCTGCAATACGGCGTCGCCCGCATCATGAATCTGGCGAACGGGGAAATCCTCGTTTGCGGGGCGTTCGGCGCGGTCTGGTTCTTCACCGCCTATAAGATGAGCCCGCTATACGCGCTGATCGGCGTGGTGCCGCTGGCGTTCCTGGTCAATTGGGCGATCTATCGGGTGATGATCCTGCCGCTGGTGCGGCGGGCCAAAAACCAGGGCCAGCTCGAGGTCGATTCGATTCTGGCGACCTTCGGCCTGAGTTTCATGTTCATCGGCATCCTGCTCGCGATGTTCGGCGGCGAGTTCCTGACCTATTCGTATCTCGCACAGCCCTATGTAATCTTCGGCCAGCCCTACGCGCTCAATCGGATCGCCGCCTTCCTGTGCGCCGTCGTGCTGTGCGTGGCGCTGTACGTCTGGCTGCATCACACCCGCGCCGGGCTGACGCTGCGCGCGGTTGCGGTCAACCCGTCGGCGGCGGGACTGGTCAGCATCAATGTGGCGCGCACCTCGGCGCTGGCGTTTGCGCTGGGCGGGGCGGTCAGCGCGGCCGGCGGCGCCCTGCTCAGCATGTTCCTGACGTTCGACGCCTCGCTCGGCGTCATCTTCACCCTGAAGGCGCTGGTCATTGTCATCATGGGCGGGGTCGGGGACATCCGCGGCGCGATCGTGGCCTCGTTCATCCTTGGCCTGACCGAAACCGCGGTCGCAACCTTCATCGATCCCGGGCTCACGCTCGCCGCCGCCTATGTGCTGTTCATCGTCATCCTGCTGGTGCGCCCCGAGGGCCTGTTCGGGAGGCGGCCGTCGTGAGCGGGCCCGAACAACGCGGCGCTTTCAGCGCCTTTGCCCAGAGCGTTCGCACCGCGCTGGTGCTGACCCGGCGCGAACGGCTCGAAGTCGCGGTCGCGGTCGTGCTGCTTCTGGCCGCGGCGCTGTTGCCGGTGTTCAACACCACTTACTGGCTGTCGATCGGCGTTTCGATCGCCATGTTCACGGTGCTGGCGACGTCGTGGACCTTGTTCTCGGGCCCGACCAATTACATCGCGCTTTCCACCGCGGCGTTTTTTGGCATCGGCATGTATATCGTCGGTGGCGGGTTGCCGTATTTGCCGTTCCCGGCGCTGGTCGCGGTGGCGGCGGTCGCTGGCGCGCTGTTCTCGGCGGTGGTGGGGCTCGCGACGCTGCGGATCTCCGGCGTCTATTTCGTCATCTTCACCCTGGGGCTGGCCGAGCTGGTGCGGCAGATCATGGCCTGGGCGCAGCACGTCATGGGCACCAGCAGCGGGCTTTATGTCCTGATCGGCATTTCCGATCAGGCGATGTACTGGCTGCTGCTCGGCCTGGCCGCGCTGGTCTATCTGGTCGGCTGGTTCATCGGCCGCTCGCGGCTCGGCTTTGCCTTGCGCATCATCGGCAACGACGAGGTGGTCGCCGTGCACTGCGGCATCAACACCGCGCGCGCCAAGGTGGTGCTGTTCGTGATCTCTTCGACCTTTGCCTCGGTCACCGGCGCGCTGGTGGCGCCGCGCTGGAGCTACGTCGAGCCGTCGATCGCGTTCAGCCCGTTCCTGTCGTTCGAGGTCGTCATCATGGCGCTGCTCGGCGGCGTCCATCGCCTGTGGGGGCCGCTGGTCGGCGTGATCCCGTTCACGCTGTTGTGGGAGTTCATCTCGGCCAAGTTCCCGGCCCAGACCACGATCCTGCTCGGCGCCTGCTTCCTGCTCATCGTTTATTTCATCCCGCGCGGCGTGGTCGGACTGATCGAGGACCTCGTGGCGCGCCGCCGTGGCGCGGTCAGGGGCCTGCTGCAACGCTGGAAGAGCCGCCATGCCTGAGAACGGCGCCATCACGGCCCTGGCGGTCGACGGGGTGAGCAAGCGCTTCGGCGGTCTCGTCGCCGTCGACGGCATCTCCTTTGATCTGGCGGAAAACCAGGTGCTGGGGCTGATCGGCCCGAACGGCTCCGGCAAGACCACCATGCTGAACATGATTTCCGGCGCGCTGAAGCCGAGCTCCGGCGCGATCCGGTTGTATGGCAGTGACGTCGCCGGAGCGCCGGCCAACGCCATCGCGACCCGCGGCGTCGCCCGCACGTTTCAGATCGTGCGCATGCTGCCGTCGCTGACCGTGCTCGAGAACGTCACCGCCGGCGGCGTGTTCGGCCACAGCCGGCGGTGGGGTGCCGAGCTCGACGACCATGCCCGCGGCCTGCTGCGGCAGGTCGGGCTGCAGGCCGCCGCCGACAGCGCGGTCACGACGCTCACCTATATCGACCAGAAGCGCCTGGAGCTCGCCCGCGCGCTGGCGTCCGATCCGAAGGTGCTGCTGCTCGACGAATGGCTTGCCGGCCTCAATCCCACCGAGCTTCGCACCGGCGTGGCGCTGATCGAGCAGCTTCGCGCCGAAGGCCGCACCATCATCATCGTCGAGCACGTCATGGACGCGATCCGAAGCCTGTGCGATCGTTGCGTCGTGATGAACAGCGGCGCCAAGATCGCCGAAGGCACGCCGCGCGAGGTTCTGGCCGACGCCGAGGTGATCCGGGCCTATCTCGGGGACGCCGATGCTTGAGATCAAGAATCTGTCGGTGTCCTATGGCCGCCACCGCGCCGTGGAGGGCGTCTCGGCGGTGGTGTCGATGGGCGAGATCGTGGTGATGCTCGGCGCCAACGGCGCCGGCAAGAGCACGCTGCTGCGCGCGGTCGGCGGCCAGACCCGGGCGATGCCGGGCGGCACGGTGACGATGGACGGCGTCGACATCACGCATCGCCCGCCGCATGAGATCGTCGAATACGGCATTGCGCTGGTGCCGGAGGATCGCGGCGTGTTCGCGGAGCTGACCGTGCAGGAGAACCTCACGCTCGGCGCCTGTCCGAAGCGGGCGCGGCCGCACGAGGCGGCCAACATGGACCGGGTCTTGACGCTGTTTCCAAAGCTCAAGGAGCGGCGCAAGCAACTGGTGCGCACCATGAGCGGCGGCGAACGGCAGATGGTGGCGGTCGGCCGCGCCATGATGTCGGCGCCGGCGATCCTGATGCTGGACGAGCCGTCGCTGGGCCTGGCGCCGCTGGTGTGCAGCGAGCTGTTTCGTTCGCTCAAGCGGATCAAGGAAACCGGCGTCGGCATTTTCCTGGTCGAGCAGAATGCCAAGCAGGGGCTCGCGATCGCGGATCGCGGCTACCTCCTGGACAATGGCCACATCGTCGGGTCGGACCGCGCCGACGTGCTGGCCAAGGACGAGAAGGTTCGCAAGGCCTATCTCGGCGCCGGCTGAGCAAAGCGAGCGGCGTTAACCCGCTGCCTAAAATTTCAGTGCGCTGCCCGATTTTGTGCAGTGCACAATTATTCAACAGCCTGGGGCCTCATTGGGCAGATCGGCCGCCCGCGCGGCGTCTGCGCGACGCGCGGCGCAGCGCATCAAGCATTTGATTCGACAACATAAATCGCCGATCGGCCGACCCTGGCACGACACTTGAATTGATTGAGCGCGAAACGATGCCGTCGACGCAGGGCCGGCGTCACGGTCCAACGACGGGCCGCTGTTCTGGGGCGTCTGCCGAGTCTCAGGCTGCGGCTTTTTTGTCGGCGGGACGGTGGGACGGCGTGCCGGCGGCGCAACGAGTCAAACAGAAAGGACGCAAGCGACAATGACAACCAAGACCGAGATCGCGAAAACTGGCCGCATCAGCCGCCGCACGTTTCTGAAGGCCAGCGCCGGCAGCGCCGCGCTGCTCGCCTCCGTGCAATCGCAGTTTCCGTTCGGCGCCCATGTCGCGCAGGCGGCGGGGCCCGAAGTGAAGGCGGCCAAGCTCGGCTTCATCGCGCTGACCGACGCTGCGCCGTTGTTCGTCGCCAAGGAGAAGGGCCTGTTCGCCAAACACGGCATGCCCGACGTCGAGGTGCTGAAGCAGGCGTCGTGGGGCGCGACCCGCGACAATCTCGTGCTCGGCTCGGACGGCGGCGGCATCGATGGCGCGCACATTCTCACGCCGATGCCGTACCTGATCTCGGCCGGCAAGGTGACTCAGAACAACCAGCCGACGCCGATGGTCATCCTGGCGCGGCTGCAGGTTAACGGCCAGTGCATCTCGGTCGCCCAGGAATACAGCGACCTTGCCGTCGGGCTGGACACCAAGCCATTCAAGGTCGCGCTGGACAAGAAGAAAGCCTCCGGCAAGTCCGTCAAAGCCGCCATGACCTTCCCGGGCGGCACGCATGATCTCTGGATCCGCTATTGGCTCGCCGCCGGCGGCATCGATCCCGACAAGGACATCGAGACCATCACGGTGCCGCCGCCGCAGATGGTGGCGAACATGAAGGTCGGCACCATGGACTGCTTCTGCGTGTGCGAGCCGTGGAACCTGCAGCTCATCCACCAGAACATCGGCTACACCGCAATCACCACCGGCGAGCTCTGGAACAGGCATCCGGAGAAATCGCTCGGCATGCGCGCCGCCTGGGTCGACAAGAATCCGAACGCCGCCAGAGCGCTGCTGATGGCGGTGATGGAAGCGCAACAATGGTGCGACAAGCCGGAGAACCACGCCGAGGTTGCGGCGATCTGCGCCAAGCGCCAGTGGATCAACTGCCCGGTCGAGGACATCACCGATCGCGTGAAGGGCAAGTTCAACTATGGCGTGGCCGGCAAGGTGGTCGAAAACTCACCGCACATCATGCGCTACTGGAACGACCACGCCTCCTACCCGTTCCAGAGCCACGAGCTCTGGTTCCTCACCGAGGACATCCGCTGGGGCAAGTTCGAGGCGACCACCGACACCAAGGCGCTGATCGCCAAAGTCAACCGCGAGGATTTGTGGCGCGAGGCGGCGAAGGCGCTCGGCGTGCCGGCCGGCGAAATTCCGTCCTCGACCTCGCGCGGCAAGGAGACGTTCTTCGACGGCAAGGTGTTCGATCCGCAGGACCCGATGGCCTACCTCAAGAGCCTCGCCATCAAGCGCGCCGACATCGGCTGAGCCTTCTTCGATCGGAGAGCAACGAATGAACGTGCCGGTGCAGAAGACTGACGTAGCGGTGGTGGTGCTGCCGCCCGCGCAGGTGCTGACGCTCAAGCCCAGGCGCGACACGCTGGCGAGCCGCCTGCTCGCCCGCGGCGCCGCGGTTGCGGCACATGTCGTGCCGCCGATGCTGGTGCTCGCCCTGCTGCTGGCGGTCTGGGAGCTGACCTGCCGCAAGGCCGGCGCCACGCTGCCGCCGCCGTCGAAGGTGCTGTCGGACACCTGGGAGCTGATCGTCGATCCGTTCTTCGATCGCGGCGGCATCGACAAGGGTCTGTTCTGGCACCTGTCGGCAAGCCTGCAGCGCGTCGCCTTGGGCTATGCGCTCGCTTCGGTCGTGGGCGTGGCGCTCGGCACCCTGGTCGGCCAGTCGACCTGGGCGATGCGCGGGCTCGATCCGATCTTCCAGGTGCTGCGCACGGTCCCGCCGCTCGCCTGGCTGCCGCTGTCGCTCGCGGCGTTCCGCAACGGGCAACCGTCGGCGATCTTCGTGATCTTCATCACGGCGATCTGGCCGATCATCATCAACACCGCGGTCGGCATCCGCAACATTCCGCAGGACTACCGCAACGTTGCCCGCGTGCTGCGGCTCAACCACGCCGAGTTTTTCTTCAAGATCATGGTGCCGGCGGCGGCGCCCTACATCTTCACCGGGCTTCGCATCGGCATCGGCCTGTCCTGGCTCGCGATCGTGGCGGCCGAGATGCTGATCGGCGGCGTCGGCATCGGCTTCTTCATCTGGGACGCCTGGAACTCCTCGCACATCAGCGAAATCATCCTGGCGCTGATCTATGTCGGCCTGGTCGGCTTCGTGCTCGACCGCATCGTGGCCGGCGCCGCCACCATCGTCACCCGCGGCACCGCCGCCAACTGAGGTATCGGATGACCAGCTATCCTTATCTCAAGCTCGATCTGATCTCGAAGACCTTCAGCCGCGGCTCGGTCGAAACCGAGGTGCTGAAGGACATCACCGTCGGCATCGACAAGGGCGAATACGTCTCGATCATCGGCCATTCCGGCTGCGGCAAGTCAACGCTGCTCAACATCGTCGCGGGTCTGCTGCCGGTCACCACCGGCGGCGTGCTGCTGGAGAACAAGGAGGTCAACGATCCCGGTCCGGATCGCGCGGTGGTGTTCCAGAACCACTCGCTGCTGCCCTGGCTCACGGTCTACGGCAACGTCCGGCTCGCGGTCGACAAGGTGTTCTCTGCAGCCAAGTCGCGGGCCGAGCGCCACGCCTGGACCATGCACAATCTCGACCTGGTGCAGATGGCGCACGCCAAGGACAAGCGGCCGGCCGAAATCTCCGGCGGCATGAAGCAGCGCGTCGGCCTCGCGCGCGCGCTTGCCATGGAGCCGAAGGTGCTGCTGCTCGACGAGCCGTTCGGCGCGCTCGATGCGCTCACCCGCGCCCACCTGCAGGATTCGGTGATGGCGATCCACGGCAAGCTCGGCAACACCGTGCTGATGATCACCCACGACGTCGACGAGGCGGTGCTGCTGTCCGACCGCATTGTGATGATGACCAATGGGCCGGCGGCGCGCATCGGCGAGATCCTCGACGTGCCGCTGCCCCGGCCGCGCAAGCGGCTGCAGCTTGCCGGCGACCAGACCTATCTCCGGTGCCGCCAGCGCGTGCTGGAGTTCCTCTACGAGCGTCATCACTTCGTCGAAGCGGCCTGACATGTCGGGCGACTTCTCCCCCGAGCAGAAGCGCTATCTGGAAGGCTTTCTGTCCGGCCTGCAGATCGCGCGGGCCGGGCGCGGCCTGCCGGGCGGCAAAGCGCGGTGAGCCGAGAAGCCCAGCGGGCCGGACGCCGTTCACATCGCCGCCCAGGACCGCGTCACCGCGGCCGGCGGCAAGCTCAACGAGCAGGAGCGGTGGAAGCGCGAGCAACATCCGTTCGACGCTTACCAACGCCTGACCGAGCAGGCCGCCGCCAACGAGTTCCCCAAGCCCGCCGACACGTTTCGCTGGAAATACTACGGGCTGTTCTATGTGGCGCCGGCGCAGAACTCGTTCATGTGCCGGCTGCGCATGCCGAACGGCATCCTGACCCATCAACAGCTTGCGGGGCTTGCCGTGCTCGCCGAGCGCTTCGGCGGCGGCTACGCCCATGTCACCACCCGCGCCAACCTGCAGATCCGCGAGATCGAGGCAAAGAACACGGTCGCCATGATCGAGGCGATCCAGGACCTGGGCCTATGCTCGCGCGGCTCCGGCGCCGACAACATCCGCAACGTCACCGGCACGCCGACCGCGGGCATCGACCCGCAGGAGCTGATCGACACCCGGCCCTACGCGCGCGCCTGGCATTTCCACATCCTCAACGAGCGCGCGCTCTACGGCTTGCCGCGTAAGTTCAACGTCGCCTTCGACGGCGCCGGACGGATCGCGGTGCTGGAGGACACCAACGACATCGGCTTCCAGGCGGTCGAGCTGAAGGATGGCTTCGGCGTCACGCCGGGCGTCTGGTTCCGGCTTGCGCTCGGCGGCATCACCGGCCATCGCGATTTCGCCCGCGACACCGGCGTGGTGGTGGCGCCGGCCGACGCCACCAAGGTGGCCGACGCCATCGTGCGCGTGTTCATCGACCACGGCGACCGCACCAACCGCACCAAGGCGCGGATGAAATACGTGCTCGATGCCATGGGCTTCGAGAAATATCTCGCGCTGGTCGAGGACAAGTTGGGCGCCAAGCTCGTCCGCGTGCCGGCCGAGGCGATCGCCGAACGCCCGCGCTTCGACCGCAGCGCGCATGTCGGCGTGCATTCGCAGAAGCAGAAGGGCCTGCACTGGCTCGGCGTCGTGCTGCCGGTCGGCAAGCTCACCGCCGCGCAGATGTCGGGCCTTGCGACCGTCGCCCAGCAGATGGGCGATGGCGATATCCGGCTGACGGTCTGGCAGAACCTGCTGATTTCCGGCGTGCCGACCGGCAAGCTCGGGCTCGCCGAGACGGCGATTGCGAACCTCGGGCTGTCGATCAAGGCCACGTCGGTGCGTGCCGGCCTGGTCGCCTGCACCGGCAATGTCGGCTGCCGGTTCTCCGCCTCCGACACCAAGCGCCATGCCGAGGAGATTGCGCGGCACTGCGAGGCCAATGTCGAGCTCGACAGCCCGGTCAACATCCATCTGACCGGCTGCCATCATTCCTGCGCGCAGCATTACATCGGCGACATCGGCCTGCTCGCCTGCAAGGTCGCGACCTCCGCGGACGGCGACGCGGTCGAGGGCTATCACATCCTGGTCGGCGGCGGCTTCGGGCCGGATGCCGCGCTGGCGCGCGAGCTTTACCGCGACGTCAAGGCCGAGGACGCGCCACGGACCGTCGAGCGCATGCTCAGGGCCTACCTGGCCTGCCGCGCCTCGCGCGACGAGACCTTCCAGGCCTTCACCCGGCGGCACGAGATCGCCCGCTGACCGAGATATTCGCGGAGCCGGGCGCATGAACCAGCCCATGCGCCCGCCGCTCGCCAGCATCGTGCCCGAGAACGCGCCGTTCACGCTTTCTTTTTTCACCTCTCCCCGCTTGCGGGGAGAGGTCGACTTGCGAGCGCGTTGCGCGAGCAAGGCGGGTGAGGGGGCGTCGATGTTCGCGCAAAACGGCACCGCCCCCTCACCCGGCTCGTTCCGCTCGCCACCCTCTCCCCGCCAGCGGGGAGAGGGAAGAACCGCGGAGCCGGCCGCATGAACCAGCCCATGCGCCCGCCGCTCGCCAGTATCGTGCCCGAGAACGCGCCGTTCACGCCCGAGCAGCGGGTGTGGCTGAACGGCTTCTTTGCCGGCCTGTTCGAGGGCGACGCCAGCGCGCTGTCGCCGCAGGATGCGGCCGCGCTCGGCGTCACGATCGAGGCCAAGGTCGGCGACGGCGACAACGGCGATGCGACCGATGGCGCTCCTTGGCACGACCAGACGCTGCCGCTCGCCGACCGCATGCAGCGCGCTGAAGGCCGCCCGCTCAACCGACGCATGATGGCGGCGATGGGCCAGCAGGATTGCGGCCAGTGCGGCTACAACTGCGAGGACTACGCCAACGCGCTGTTCGGCAAGACCGAGGAGCGGCTGAACCTGTGCGTGCCGGGCGGCAAGGACACCGCCCGCATGCTCAAGGCGCTGCACGCCGAAATCGGCGCGGCGCCGCCGGCCGCCACCGCCGAGATTGCCGTGGCGCCCAAGGTGCCCAAGCCCGCGGGCGATGCCGGCCGTTCGCGCGACAACCCGGTCGAGGCAACGTTCGTCGCGCGCACCCGGCTCAACAAGCCGGGCTCGCTGAAGGAAACCTGGCACATCGAATTCGATCTCGCCGGCTCGGGCCTCGACTACAAGGTCGGCGACGCCTTCGGGCTTTATCCGCGCAACGACCCGGCGCTGGCCGACGCCATCCTTCGCGCGCTCAATGCGCCGGCCGATTTCCCGATCGGCGGGCGGGCGCTGCGCGACGTGCTGATCGACGGCGTATCGTTGTCGCCCGCGCCGGACATGCTGTTCCAGTTGTTCTCCTATATCACCGGCGGCGAGCGTCGGAAAAAAGCCAAGGCACTGGCCGCCGGCGAGGACGTCGATGGCGACGCCGAAACCCTCGACGTGCTGGCCGCGATCGAGAAATTCGCCGGCGTGCGCCCCGACCCCGAGGCGTTCATCGAGGCGCTCGATCCGCTGCAGCCGCGGCTCTATTCGATCTCATCCTCGCCCAAGGTGCACGGCAGCCGGGTGGCGCTGACCGTCGATGCGGTCCGCTACGACATCGGTCCGCGCCAGCGTCTGGGCGTGGCGTCGACCTTCCTCGCCGGCCGCGTCCAGCCGGGCGACAAGCTCCGCGTCTACGTGCAGAAGGCCGAACACTTCGGCCTGCCAGCCGATCCGTCGGTGCCGATCATCATGATCGGCCCCGGCACCGGCGTAGCCCCGTTCCGCGCCTTCCTGTACGAGCGCATGGCGACCAAAGCGCCGGGCAAGACCTGTCTGTTCTTCGGCCATCAGCGGCGCGACTACGATTTCTTCTATGAGGACGAGCTCGGCGGCATGAAGGCCGCGGGCGTGCTCACGCACCTCTATCTCGCCTGGTCGCGCGACGACACCCAGAAGTTCTACGTGCAGGACCGCATGCTTCAGGTCGGCCGCGAGCTGTGGGCCTGGATCGCGGATGGCGCGCATATCTACGTCTGCGGCGATGCCAAGCGCATGGCCAAGGACGTGGAGCGCGCGCTGATCGACATCGTTGCGCATCACGGAGCGCGCTCCGCCAACGAGGCCATCGCCTTTGTCGCCGAGCTGAAAAAATCCGGGCGTTACCAGATGGACGTCTATTGAGGCGCCCGATGCATGCCCCGGTCCCGCTGCCGCCCGCCGTCCGCACCACCTGTCCGTATTGCGGCGTCGGCTGCGGCGTGCTGGCGCGGCCGGACGGCCGCGGCGGTGCCATCACCACCGGCGATCCCGATCATCCGGCGAACGCCGGCCGGCTGTGCTCCAAGGGCTTTGCGCTGGAGGAGACGCTCGATCTTGGCGGGCGGCTGCTGCACCCGATGCTGCGCCGCGCCGACGGCAGCCACACGCGGGTCGATTGGCCCACCGCGCTTGCAAGCGTCGCCGACGGGCTGCGTCGCGTGATCGAGCGCGACGGGCCGGACGCGGTCGCGTGCTATCTGTCCGGGCAATTGCTGACGGAGGATTATTACGTCGCCAACAAGCTGATGAAGGGTTTCCTCGGTTCGGCCAATGTCGACACCAACTCGCGCCTGTGCATGGCCTCGACGGTCGCCGGCCACCGCCGTGCTTTCGGCGAGGATGTGGTGCCAGGCTGCTATGACGATCTCGACGAGGCAGATCTTCTGATCCTGGTCGGCTCGAACGCCGCCTGGTGCCATCCGGTGCTGTACCAGCGCATGGTGCGCAACCGGCGGGAGCGCGGCGCCAGGCTGGTGGTGATCGATCCGCGCCGCACCGTGACCGGCGAGGACGCCGACCTGTTCCTCGCTATTGCGCCGGGCAGCGACAGCGCGCTGTTCTGCGGGTTGCTGGTGTTCCTGGCCGACAACGAGCGCGCTCGACCGGGCCACTATCGCGGCCCACACCACGGGCTTCGAGGCAACGCTGGCGCGCGCCCGCTCGATCGCGCCGGATACCGCTGCCACGGCCGCGGCCACCGGCCTCGACGAAGGCGAGGTGGCGCGCTTCTTCCATCTGTTCCGCGCGACGCCGAAGACGGTGACCTGCTTCTCGCAAGGCGTGAACCAGTCGGCGCAAGGCACCGACAAGGTCAACGCCATCATCAACTGTCATCTCGCCACCGGCCGGATCGGCGCGCCGGGCATGGGGCCGTTCTCGCTCACCGGCCAGCCCAACGCCATGGGCGGCCGCGAGGTCGGCGGGCTCGCCAACCAGCTTGCCGCGCACATGGCGTTTGCGCCCGACGATGTCGACCGGGTGCGGCGATTCTGGAACGCGCCACGCATGGCCGAGCGCGAAGGCTTGAAAGCCGTGCAGATGTTCGAGGCGATCGAGCGTGGCGAGATCAAGGCGCTGTGGGTGATGGCGACCAATCCGGCGGTCTCGCTGCCGCGCGCCGGCGCCATGCGCGAGGCGCTGAAGAAGCTCGATCTGCTGGTGGTGTCCGAGAACGTGCTCCGCAACGACACGCTCGCGGCCGTGCCGCATGTGCTGCTGCCGGCCGCCGCCTGGGGCGAAAAGGACGGCACCGTCACCAATTCCGATCGCCGCATCTCGCGCCAGCGCGCCTTTCTGCCGCCGCCGGGCGAAGCCCGGTCGGATTGGTGGATCGTGTGCGAGGTCGCGCGGCAGCTCGGATTTGGCGCGGCGTTTTCCTATCGCGGCGCGGCCGATGTGTTTCGCGAGCACGCGGCGCTTTCGGCGTTCGAGAACGACGGTGCGCGGATGTTCGATCTGGGCGGGCTCGCCGATCTTTCCGATCCCGACTATGACGCGCTCGAGCCGGTGCAATGGCCGGTGCCGGCCGGGCGGCGCGACGGCACGGCGCGGCTGTTCGCGGCCGGCGGATTTCCGACGCCGGACCGCAAGGCGCGCTTCGTCGCGCCGGAGCCGCCGGCGCTGCACCAGCCGGTCAGCGCCGAGTTCCCGCTGCGCCTCAACACCGGGCGCCTGCGCGACCAGTGGCACAGCATGACGCGCACCGGCAAAAGCCCAAAGCTCGCCGCGCACAAGCCGGAGCCGTTCCTGGAAATCCATCCGCTCGACGCCAAGGCGCATGGCCTCGCGCCGGACCAATACGCGCGCGTCCGCAGCCGCCACGGCGCTTGCGTTCTCAAGGTCGTGACCTGCGCCGGCCAGCAGCGCGGCTCGATCTTCGTGCCGATCCATTGGAGCGACGCCAACGCGGCTTCGGCACGCATCGGCGATCTGGTCGCGCCCGCGACCGATCCGCACTCCGGCCAGCCGGAGTTGAAAGCGACGCCGGTTGCGGTCGAGCCGGTGGCGTTCGCCACGCGCGGCATTGCGCTGGCGCGCGGCGCGCTGCGGCTGCCCGCCGAAACCTTGTGGTCACAGGTCGCGCTCGATGGCGCGACCGGCTGGCTGTTTGCGAGCGACGCCGCGCCGATGGCGTGGCGCGAGCTCGCGCCGAACCTGTTCCCGGACGCGGTGCTGACCGAATATGTCGACCGCGCGTCGCGGGCTCTACCGCGCCGCCGCCTTTGTCGACGGCCGGCTTGAGGGCGCGCTGTTCGCCGGCCCGGCCGATGCGCCGCCGCAATGGAGCGACCTGCGCGCCATGATCGGCGATGCCGGCGTGCCGCAAGCGGGCCCCTTGCTGTGCGCGTGCTTTGGCGTCGGCGTTGCGGCCATTCACGACGCCCTGGTGTCGGGCCAGAGCGTAGACGTCGGCGACATCGGCATTGCGCTGCGCGCCGGCACCAAATGCGGAACCTGCCTGCCGGAATTGCGCAGCATCGTTGCCACCGAAACTGCACGCGAAAGACGCAAAGGAACGCCACCATGACCGTCGCGCTCACACGCACGCCGACTGAGGCGCGCTCGCCGCGCATGGAGCCGCTGGCGCGCCTGCCGGTGTTTCTCGCGTTGGCGGGCCGCCGCGCCGTGGTGGCGGGCGGCACGGCGCCGGCCGCCTGGAAGGCCGAGTTGCTCGCCGCCGCCGGTGCCGCGGTCGAGGTCTACGCCGCCGAGCCCGGCGAGGAGCTGTCGGCGCTCGCCGGCGATGCGCGCAACGGCTCCGTCGTCATTCACCGCCGGCCGTGGCAACGCGGCCGACCTGGCGGGCGCCGCCATCGCGATTGCCGCCTGCGAGGACGACGACGAGGCGGCGCGGTTCGCCGCTGCGGCGCGCGGCGCCGGCGTGCCGGTCAACGTCATCGACAGACCTGCGTTCTGCGACTTCGCGTTCGGCGCCATCGTCAACCGCTCGCCGCTGGTGATCGGCATTTCCACCGACGGCGCCGCGCCGGTGTTCGGCCAGGCAATCCGCGCCAAGCTCGAAGCGCTGATCCCGCGCGGCTTCGCGCGCTGGGCCGAAGCCGCGCGCCGCTGGCGCGCCGAGCTGAAAAGCTCGGGCCTGTCGTTCAACGGCCGCCGGCGGTTCTGGCAGCATTTCACCGCTTTCGCGATCCACCATCCCGAGCGTGCGCCGGAGCGGGCCGACTACGAGCGGCTGCTGGCCGAAACCGCGGCCGAAGGCGAGAGCGTGGACGTGGGCTCGGTTACTCTGGTCGGCGCCGGCCCGGGCGATCCCGAATTGCTGACGCTGCGCGCGGTGCGGGCGCTGCAATCGGCCGACGTCATCCTGTTCGACGATCTGGTGTCGCCGGCGATTCTCGAGTTCGCGCGACGCGAAGCCAAGAAAATGCTGGTCGGCAAGACCGGCCATGAGCCGTCCTGCAAGCAGGACGAAATCAATCGCCTGATGGTCACGCTCGCCAGGGCCGGCCGCCGCGTGGTGCGGCTCAAGGGCGGCGATCCGATGATCTTCGGCCGCGGCGACGAGGAGATCGCGGCTTGCCGCAGGGCAGGGGTCGCGATCGAGGTGGTGCCCGGCATCACCGCGGCGCAGGGCGCCGCCAGCCGGCTCAAGCTGTCGCTGACGCACCGCGACACGGCGCGCCGGCTGCAATACGTCACAGGCCACGCCAGCAACGGCCGGCTGCCCGATGATCTCGACTGGCGGAGCCTCGCCGACCCGAACGCCACCACCGCGATCTACATGCCGGTGCGCACCTTCGGCGAGTTTTCGGCCCAGGCGATGCTCGCGGGCCTCGATCCGGCGACGCCGGCCGCCGCCGTGTGCGCGGCGACCCGGCCGGGCGAAAGCGTCATCCACGGCACGGTCGCGAGCCTGCCGGAGCGGCTGGCATCGGCCGACCTGCACGGTCCGGTGCTCGTGCTGATCGGGCGGACGCTGGCCGACGCCGCGATCCCCGAGACTGCAGACATCGCTGCCGCGCGTTGACGGAGAATTGCCTCGCTGCCGCTGCCGACCCTATGCTGCGGGTCGACACTGATAACAAGCCGCAGGCGAGGACAGAGATGGCGGCGCAGCAGTTGCAACCCCGTGAGGTCAAGGTCCGCGTTCACGACGGCGTCGAGATCGCGGTCGCGCTGTACATGCCGGAGGGCAACGGGCCGTTCCCGGTGTTGTTTGCGCCGTCGCCCTATCGCTATGACAACAACACGCTGCCGGCGAGCCCGCAGTTCCTGTGGCGCGAGACCGGGCCGATCGAGATGTATGTGGCGCGCGGCTACGTCTACGCCAACATGGATGTGCGCGGCTGCGGCAAGTCCGGCGGCACCTTCCGCCTGCTCGATAACAACGAGCAGAAGGACCTTTACGACGTGATCGAGTGGCTCGGCCACCAGTCGTGGTCGAGCGGCAAGGTCGGCGGCATCGGCCAGTCCTACTTCTGCATGTCGCAATGGTGGATGGCGATCCAGAAGCCGCCGTCGCTGAAATGCATCGCGGCGTTCGACGGCATGAACGACCTCTACCGCGCCTCGGTCTATCAGGGCGGCATGCTCGGCGACTTCTTCGGCAGCTATTGGTGGAACCAGAACCGCATTATCAACCGCCATCCCGCCAACGGCCAGCACCCGCGCGAGCAGGAGTGCGATCTCAATCTGCTGATCCAGCAGCACCCGACCTATGACGACTTCTGGCGGGAGCGCTGTGCCGCCGAGCGATTGTCCGAGATCGAGACGCCGCTCTATTCGGTCGGTGTCTGGGGCAAGGTCGACCTGCACACCCGCGGCAACATCAACGGCTTCCGCCGGGCGAGCGGGCCGAAGAAGCTGAAGATGATCGGCCCGATCAACGCCTTCGTCGCCAACAAGGAGTTCGCCAGCCCCGAGATGCACGAGCGGGTGCTGCTGCCGTTCTACGACCACTACCTGAAGGGCCAGCAGACCGATTACGCAAGCCGCCCGGCGGTCGAGTATTTCGTGCGCGGCGCCGACGCGGTTCGCACCGCCGAGACCTGGCCGCCGCCCGGTGTCCGCTACGTCACCTGGAATTTGAGCGGCCAGAAATCCGGCAGCGTCAGCTCGCTCAACGACGGCAGCCTCACGCGCGATCCGCCGCAGGGCGAGTCGAAGGTGTCCTACAGCTATCCCAATCCGGGCTGGATGATGGGCGTGGTCGGCTTCGGCCCGAACAACGCGCCCGACCCGGCGCGCCGGGTGCTGACCTTCACCACCGCGCCGCTGCCGCGCGATCTGGAGATCGCCGGTCCGATCAAGCTCACGCTCTACGGCTCATCGACGCGCAACGACATGGACTTCTTCGTCAAGCTCAGCGAGCAGATGCCGCAGTCGCCGGAGGATCGCGCCAAGGACCTCAACCCGGCCTATTTCTGGATCACCAAGGGCTGGCTGCGCGCCTCGCACCGCGCGCTCGATCCGGCCAAGAGCACCGACATGGAGCCGTATCACGCCCACGGCAAGCCCGAGCCGATCGAGCCCGGCAAGGTCTACCGCTTCGACATCAGCATCGAGCCGATGGCGCACCGCTTCAAGCAGGGCAGCCGCGTGCGGCTGGAGATCGTCAACGGCGATTCGGTCGTCACCGACGTGCTGTGGACGCACTATTACATCCCAAGCAAGATCGGCACCGACACCATTCACCACTCCGCCGAGCATCCCTCGGCGCTGACCCTGCCGGTGATGGACGGGGTGTAGCGCGCGCTCCCAGCGGTTGGGCAGATCGGCAGATTCGTTCATTCCCGCGAAAGCGGGAATTCAGGGGCAGCTGCTTGGTGTTTGTGGCCCTGGGTCCCCGCTATCGGGCACCCCATCGCGCGATTGCGCGATGGGGACCCCTGCGCGGACGACGAGTCTAATCCGTCCGCCAGCGGCCGAAGTGGACCTCGGCGCGCCGCACGATCTCGTTCAGCACAATTGCCATCGCGGCCAGCACCGAGATCAACCCGAGCAGGCTGGTCGGGTTGAAGGCCTGGGTGAACATGGTGGTGAAATGGCCGATGCCGGCGGTCGAGACGTAAAGCTCGGCCAGCAGCACGCCGAGCAGCACGCCGGTCATGCCGAGCCGCATGCCGGCGAAGAAGCTCGGGATCATGTGCGGAAAGATCACCCAGCGGAAGATCTGCCAGCGGCTGGCGCCCATCGAGTGCGCCGCCGTCATCAGGATCGGCTTGATGTTCTGCACGCCGGCCACGATGGTGACGATGATCGGAAAGATGCCGTGGCTGACGCCAAAGGCGATCTTGGAGGCCGGGCCGATGCCGAAATACAGGATGAACAGCGGCAGGATGGTGATCTGCGGCGTGCCGTAGAGCAGCAGGATGATCGGCATGAAGCTGCGGTTGCCGAAGCGCGACAGCCCGACCGCAAGCCCCACCACCAGCCCGATCACGACCGACATCGCAAACGCGACCGCAAGCTCCCAGAACGTGAGCCGCAGCGCCGCCGGCACGCCCTGGGTGCCGAGCATCTCGCCCATGCCCGCCAGCACGCGCGACGGCGGGCTGAGAAACATCGGATCGATCCACCAGCGCGCCGCGACCTCCCAGAGCAGCAGCAACGCCGCGACCACCAGCAGCCGCGCCACGCCGGGATGCCGACGCAGGTATCGGACCGGCTGGGCGAACGGTTCGCGCGCTGTGAGCTGCATGCTCATCGCTGCTTCGCCCTGCGTTCGAGCGAGCTGACGACGGTGTTGAGGAATGCCGCGATCACCACCGCAAACGCGATGTAGGCGAACATGCGCGCGGTCTCCATCGCCTCGGCGAGATGCACGATCTTGTGGCCGAGGCCGGCGAGCGAGGCGATGGTCTCGCTGCCGAGGATCGACAACAGCGCCACGGTGAAACCGATGCGCAGGCCGGTCAGGATCACCGGCAGCGCCGCCGGCAGCAGCACGTAGCGGAACATCTGCACGTCGGAGGCGCCCATCGAGCGCGCCGCGGTGATGTAGATCTTGTCGACATAGCCGAAGCCCGCGATGGTGTTCAGGATGATCGGGAAGAAGCTGATCGAGGTGCCGATCGCGATCTTCGATCCAGGGCCAAGACCGAAGAACAGCACGTACAGCGGCAGGAACAGGATGATCGGCACCGAATAAACGCCGGCAAGCAGCGGCTCGAACACCTTGATGGCGTAGGACGAGCGGCTGATGAGATAGCCGAGCGTCACGCCGCTGCTGCAGGAGATCGCAAACGCGATGGCAAGCTCGCTCAGCGTGACCTTGAGATCCGGCAGATACTCGCCGCTGCCGAGTATGTCGGCGAGCTCGTGCCACACCTTGACCGGGTTGGGCAGCAGCAGATGGCTGACTCCCCAATAGGTGGTGCCGAGGTACCAGAACACGACCAGCGCCACGACAAAGCCGACCTGTACCACACGGCTCGCTCGTCGCTCCCGCCGATCCTGTCGTGCGCTCATGATTGCGGCCCGACGACAGCGGATTGCTCGACCGCCTTGCGGATCTCGTCGTGCAGCAGCCCGTAGAGCTTGTTGCGGAGCGTCGCGAACTTCTCGGTGGTCACGAAGCCCGGCTTGCGCGGATGCGGCTCGTCGACGCTGATGATCTCCTTGATGGTGCCGGGCCGCGCCGAGAACACCGCGACCCGATCCGCCAGGAACACCGCCTCGCCGAGCGAGTGGGTGACGAACACGATGGTCTTCTCGGTGCGCGACAGCAGCACCGACAGGTCCTCGCCGAGGATCATGCGGGTCTGCTCGTCGAGCGCGCCGAACGGCTCATCCATCAGCAGGATGCCGGTTTCGAGACTGAGCGCGCGCGCGAGCGCGGCGCGCTGGCGCATGCCGCCCGAGAGCTGCGCCGGATAGTGGTTCATGAAATCCTTGAGCCCGACCGCTTCCAGCGACCGCCGCGCCCGCTCCTCCTGCTGCGCCTTGGGCACGCCCTGAAACACCATGCCGAGCTTGACGTTCTCGATCACCGAGCACCAGGGAAACAGCGCGTTCTCCTGGAACACGAAAGCGATCTCGCGCGGCAGCGGCGCCGCCACCTTCTTGTTGCCGACTTCGACGGTGCCGGAGGAGGGCACCAGCAATCCGCCGATCATGTTGAGCAGCGTGCTCTTGCCGCAGCCGCTCGGCCCGATCAGGCAGAGCAGTTCGCCGCGCGCGATGTCGAGCGAGGTGTTGGCCAGGGCGCGCACATGGAATGCATCGCCGGGCTCGCCGAACTGGTGCGAGACGTCCCTGACGCATATCGCAACGTCGCCTGCGGTCATTTCCTCAATCCAGATGCACGCACTGGACTTGCCTCTGGTTCGGGGCCGGTCATCTTACTGGCAGGAACGATTCGTCGACCAGCGCTCTCATGTCAGGCTCGGCCGGCAGCGTCTTCATCTCGACAAACGACCGGCTCAACACCGCCAGCGCCTTCGGCTTGAAACGGCCGTCGTCGTTGAACATCGGCATCATGGCATCATAGATGCGCGCGGTGGTCGGGCCGTCGGTGTGCATGACGTCCTGCGCGATCGCCAGCGTCTTCGCCTTGTCCTGGCGCATGAACGCGATGGTCTCGAACCAGCCGGCGAGAAACTGCCGGAGCAGGGCAGGCTTGCCGGCGATCGCCTTGTCGGTCGCAAAGATCACATGGACATGGAAGTCCTTCAGCAGGTCGCCGAACAACAGCAGCACGCGGCCGTCGCCCTGTTGTGCGTAGTTGAACGCGACCGAAAGATTGATCACCGCGCCGTCGATCGCCTTGGTCTTGACCGCGGCGACCCGTGCGGCGTCGTCGCCGATCGGCGTGAGCTGCATGCCGTCGTAGCCCCAGCCCTTCTGGCGGCCGGTTTCGCCGACCAGCCAGCCGGTCACCGAGCCGACGGTCGAGACGCCGACCTTCTTGCCCTTGAGGTCGTCGAGCGTCTTGATCTCGCCGTCGTTGCGCACCACCAGCGCGAACGTCAGCGGCGGGTCCGCCATGGCGGCGATGCCCTTCACCGGCGAGCCCTTGACGATGAAGGCCAGTCCCGGACCGGAGCCAAGCCCGATGTCGATGCCGTCGGCGGTCATGGCCTGCTGCACGCGGGCGTCGCCGCCGAAGCTCGAGATTTCAAGATCGAGGCCGTGCTTCTTGAAGATGCCGGTGCGCGCGCCGATGTCGGCCGGCGCGAACGAGAACGCGTCGCGGCCGGCCTTGCCGACCCGCAGCGTTTCGGCCGTGGCAACTGACGCCGCGCAGCAAAGCGCGAGCGCCAGCAGCGGCAGTCGGACACGTGAAGCTATCGTCGCCTCCCCTTGCTGCGGGCCGGCTTGACCGGCTTCTTCTTGCGTTCCGCTCGCGACGCCGATCGTAGCCGGTCTCGCAGCCTTGGGTCGCGCTTTCGTCGAGCGACATGTTGTCCCGGAGCACAACGCCGTAGTGCTTGCGGGCGGCCGCGGCCGAAATCAGCCCCTCCGCCACGTCCTCGGCGACCAGCGCGGCGTCGCGCTCGCAGCGGATCGCCCCAGCCGCCGCCGCCGCCGGTGCGCACGATCGCCTCCGCGCCGATCGGCACCGGAATGTGGCTGCCGGCCATGACTTGAAGTCGCTTTCGCCCGGTAGCCGCAGCAGATAGCCGCCCGGTTCGCCCGGCGTGCCGCCCCACAGGCCCCAGGGCGGGCACTTGCCGCGGCGCGGCATGCTCGAAATTCCAGCGGCCTTCGACCAGGTTGCGCACCTGCATGTCGATGCCGAGCCCGCCGCGGTACTTGCCGGCGCCGCAGGAGTCCTGCCGCAGCGCGCGGCTTTCCACCAGCACCGGGCATTTCAGCTCGATGCCCTCGATCGAGCCGTTGCGCACGTCGCCCTGGCACACCGACACCGTGCCGGCTCGCCGTCCTCGTACGGCCGGCCGCCCCAGCCGCCGCCCTCGATGCTCTGCACCACGAAGCGCCGCTTGGTCTTGGGATGCACGCCGAAGAACACCACCGCGCCGCCGAGCAGGCCGTGGTGGCCCGCCGGCACCCGGTCCGGCATCGGCGCCGGCCAGCGCCTTGACGATGGTGTCGACCACCGTCGGCACGATCGAGCTCCAGCCCGCCATCGGCGCCGGGAAGCGCGCCATCATGATGTTGCCTTCCGGGATGATGACCTTGAGCGCGCGGAACGAGCCTTCGTTGACCGGGTCGAGCGGGCCGGTCAGCGCCTTGTAGGCGACGCGGGCGCCCGCAGAGCGTGCGCGAGTTGATCGCGGCCTTGCGCTCGGCCGAGCAGCCGCGAAGGTCGATGGTCATGTCGCCGCCGTTGAACGGTGACCTTGACGTGGATCGGCACCGGCTCGCCCTTGAGCACGCCGTCGTCGTCGATCGAGGCGCTCGGCCTCGTAGACGCCGTCGGGGAGCTGCGCCACCACGTTGCGGCACTTCTGCTCGGTCTCGTCGAAGATCGGTGCGATCGCGGCCAGGATGGTGTCGCGGCCGTATTTGTCGAACAGCTCGTCCATGCCGGCGCGCCGCCAGCCGGCACGCCGCCATCTGCGATTTCATGTCGCCGAGCGAGGATTCCGGGAAAGCGGATGTTGTCCTTGAGCACGCGGTAGAGCGTCTCGTCGAGCTTGCCCTCCTCGTAGATCTTGAGCTGGTCGAGCTGCAGGCCTTCGAGCCAGGGGTCGGCCACGGTCGGCGCCGGCGCCGAAGCCGGTCGACATGCCGCCGACGTCGATCCAGTGCGCCCGCACCATCGGGAACATCAGCAGCTCGCCCTTGTAGAAATAGGGCATGTAGATGACGACGTTGTTGAGGTGCTGGCCGGCGACCGCCTGGTGGTTGGTGATGATCACGTCGCCCGGCTTGAAGCCGTCGCCGCCGTAGCGCTTCATGCCGTCGATGATGATGACGCCGAGATCGGCGACGAAATGCGACACGCCGCCGACGTTCTGCGAGATCAGCTCGCCCTCGGGGTCGAGCAGCGCGGTGCAGAAGTCGCGCACCTCGTAGATCATCATGTTGTAGGAGGTGCGCTGCAGGTCGGCCGCCATCTCGTTGGCGACCGCCGGCAGCGCGTTGCGGATCACTTCGAGCGTGACGGGTCGAGCTTGGCGGTCATCGTGCCGCACCGTCGATGAATGATCGCTGGCGTTGCGCGGACGGCTTGCGCATTGCCGCTTGCGCTCCATGCGGGCCTGCTCGCGTGGCTTGCGCCATCACGCGCCTCCCACCTTGATGATCAGTTCGCCGGACGGCGCGACCTTGCAGGCGTCGTTCTCGAACAGCACCGTCGTGGTGCCGTGCTCCTGGATCAGCGCCGGACCGGCGATCGCGCGTGCCCGCGCCGAGCTGCTCGCGCTGATAGACCGGGCAGCGCACCGGCTTGCTTGGCGTCGAGCGAAATAGACCTCGCGCTCGGCGCGCAGGCTTCGCCGAGCCGCGCCGCTGCCGAGCCGCGGGAAGCGCGAGCTTCGGCCGCTTGCCGATCGCGCCGAGCCGGATGTTGACCATCTCGACCGGCTCCTCCGGCGAATGGTGCGCGTAGCGGTGCTCGTAGAGCGCGTCGAACGCGGTGCGGATCGCCTTGCGGTCGCCGCGCCTTGAGCTGCGCCGAGCGTCACCGGCACCGACAGCGTGAACTCCTGGCCCGACATAGCGCAGGTCGAGCTGGATCTGCTCCTGCGGCGTCGCGGCTGTGGCGCAGGCTCGTCTTGCGCGTCGGCCACGCATCTCGTCGTAGACCTTGACCAGATCGGCCGAAGTCGACGCTGGCGAGATCGGAATAGAACGTGCGGATGAAGTCGTGGCGCTCGTCGGCGAGCAGCATGCCGAGCGCCGAGAAGTGCGACGGGAACAGCGGCACGATCACGGTCGGGATGTGCAGCTCGCGCGCGATCGCGCAGACGTGCAGCGGGCCCGCGCCGCCGGAGGCGACCAGCGCGAAGTCGCGCGGGTCGTAGCCCTTCGCGACCGACACCTCGCGCACCGCGAGCGACATCTTCGAGATCGCGATCTCGACGATCGCCTGCGCGGCCGCGACCGGTGTCGAGCTTCAGCGGCTGCGCGATCTTCTCCTCGATGCCGCGCGCGGCGCCGGCGGCGTCGAGCTTCATGGTGCCGCCGAGGAAATTGTCCGGATCGAGCCGGCCGAGCACCACGTTGGCGTCGGTGATGGTCGGCTCGGTGCCGCCGCCGCGATAGCAGATCGGGCCGGGATCGGCGCCCGCGCTCTGCGGGCCGACCTTGAGCGCGCCGATGTCGTCGATCCAGGCGATGCGAGCCGCCGCCGGCGCCGACCTCGACCACGTCGATCATCGGCAGCATCACCGGATGGCCGCTGGCATAGCCGCCGACGTAGTAGCCGGGCGCGAGCGTCGGCTCGCCGTCGCGGATGAGGCTCGCCTTGGCGGTGGTGCCGCCCATGTCGAAGGAGATCACGTTGGCGAAGCCGAGCGCCAGGCCGACCTGCGCCGAGGCGATGATGCCGCCGACCGGGCCGGATTCCATCATCGCCACCGGCCGCTCGGTCGCGACCTCCGGCGTCATCACGCCGCCGTTGGAGCGCATGATCGAAAGATCGCCGTTGAAGCCGATGTCGCCGAGGCTCGACTTCAGGCTCTTCACATAGCCGCCGACCTTCGGCCCGATATAGGCGTTCACCACCGTCGTCGACATGCGCTCGAACTCGCGGTACTCGCGCAGGATGTCGTGCGACAGCGACAGATAGGCGTCGGGCAGCGCCTTGCGGATGATCTCGCCGGCGGTGCTGCTCGTGCTCGGGGTTGGCGTAGGAGTGCAGGAAGCAGACCGCGACCGCCTCGACGCCCGCCTGCTTCAGCGCGCGGCAGGCCTCCTCGACGCGTCGTCGTTCCGCAGCGGCGCATCGACCGTCGCCGGTCGCCAGCACGCGCTCGTCGACCTCGCGGGTGAGGCGGCGCGACACCAGCGGCTGGTGGCGGTGGAAGAACAGGTTGTAGGCTTCCGGCCGGTTGCCGCGGCCGATGATGTAGACGTCGCGGGTGCCGCGGGTGACGACCAGGCCGGTCTTGGCGCCCTTGCGCTCGATCAGCGTGTTGATCGCGATGGTCGAGCCGTGGATCAGCTCGTCGATCGCCGGGCCGTGCATGCCGCTCTTGCGGAGGCAGTCGATGATGCCCTGCGCCAGCTGGCCGGCGTGGTCAGGCTCTTGGCCTGCACGAAGGCCTGGCGTCCGTCGTCGAAGCCGAGCAGGTCGGTGAACGTGCCGCCGATATCGATCGCGACGAAGATCACAACTTACTCCAATGATAGCTCGAAGCTTGGGACGCGCGGCGCACTCTCTTCACCCTCCCCTGGAGGGGGAGGGTCGACGCCGAGCGTCAGCGAGGCGGCGGGGTGGGGTGAGCTTTTTCCGAGAAAGGTTCACCCCACCCCGGCTCGCGACTTCGTCGCTCGCCGACCCTCCCCCTCCAGGGGAGGGTGACGGAGCAAGCGGCTCGTCCAGTGTCGATGGCATGGCAACGTGCTCTGGGCCGCTTTGTATTGCTGGTCTTGTCCGATGAACTGAGATTGAATTGAGGCGGGACCAAGCGACGTTATCGACATTTGCGGAGCCGCTCAATGCCAGGAAGTTTTCGCCAGATCATCGACAAGGCCGTGCAGGAGAAGCGCTTTCTGGTGGTGCCGGGGGCGCATGACGCGCTCAGCGCGCGCATCATCCAGAAGATCGGCTTCGAGACCTATTTCATCGGCGGCTTTCCGGCGGTCGGCTCGCGCTACGGCGTGCCCGACATCGGGCTCAAGGGCTTCGGCGAGATCGCGGCCTGCGTGCGCGACATCATGGCGGCCTGCGACCTGCCGGTGTTCGTCGACGGCGACGACGGCTACGGCGACGTCAAGAATGTGGTGCACACCGTGCAGAGCTACGAGCGCATGGGCGTGAGCGCGATCCTGATCGAGGACCAGCAATGGCCCAAGCGCTGCGGCCACATGGCCGGCAAGAAGGTGGTGCCGGTCGAGCTGGCCGAGGCCAAGATCAAGGCCGCCTGTTCGGAACGGCTCAACCCGGAGACCTGGATCCTGGCGCGCACCGACGCCCGCCAGGTCTACGACCTCGACGAGGCCATGCGCCGCGCCGAGCGCTACATCAAGGCCGGCGCCGACGGCATTTTCATCGAGGCGCCGCGCAGCATCGACGAGCTCAAGCGCATCGGCAAGGCGTTCGACGTGCCGCAGATCTGCAATCCGCTGATGGGCGGTCACACGCCGATCCTCAGCATGGACGAGCTGGGCGAGCTCGGCTTCAACTGCGCGGTGCTCGGCCTCGACACGCTGATGCACGCCGCCAAGGCGGTCGAGACCGTGCTGCTCGACATGAAGTCGGGCAAATTCGCCCGCCGCAACGACGGCATGGATTTCGAGGAGTACAAGCGCACGGTCGGCTTCGACCAATGGGCGAGCGTCGACGAGCGCTTTGCTCCCCGCTCGCCATGATCGGCTTCGTCACCCATCCATGAGGGACCCATGAGCAGCGACATCGGTGATGCGTTTGCGCGCGACGTTCTTGGCGCGGCGAGTGCGGGTGACGATACCTCCAAGCTGCCCGAGGACTTCAAGCGCGAGACGCTCGGCGTCGTTCATCCCGGTCATCTGGCGGTGATGGAGCTCGACCCGGATTATTTCGCGGCGCTGAAGAACTACTATTCGACCTGGACGATCTCGCGACCGGACGCCGCGATCTCGCGTCAGGTGACGGAATTCATCATCACCGGAATCCTGCTGACCCAGGGCAAATTGAACGGCGCCCGCGTGCATGTGCGCCGCGCGCTGCTGGCCGGCGCGACGCCGCGCGAGCTGTTCCAGGCGATCGCCGCCGCCGCCATTCCGGGCGGCGTGCCGGTGGTGTGGCACGGCGCGGCCATGGTCAAGGCCGAGATGAACGAGCTGGGCTTGACGATCGACCAGCGCTACAGCGGGGCCGAGAGCCCGTTGATTCTTCTGCTCAGGCTGGAAGCTGGATCGAGCGCAGCGAAATCCTTCGATCCTAGTTCTTCCTGAAACCGGTAAATATCTGCCGCCGCTGCCGGACGCTCGACACCTGGCCCTTGTGCATGGTCACCACGAAATACCGGCTGTAAACGATCCGCTCGACTTCGCCGGCGGCGGTCTTGGCCGTGTAGATTTTGGACCAAAGTCCGCATCGGGCGCGAAGTTGCTCCCGGTTCATAAAAATGAGTTCACTGGTGTTCTGGCGGCAACGCAGAACCTTGACCTCGTCGTCTGTCGCGGGGGCTTGTGCGCTTGCGCCTGTCGCGGTTGCGGCCAATAGCGTCGTTGCGATCAGCCAGAATCCCAACCGGGTCCGTTTCCGCAGCAACTGCCATGCCAGCGCTCCGGCTGCTACGCCAGCGCGGGCTCGCGCTTCGGCGATTTCGCGGGCGCCGGATCCTTCAGGTTCAGGATGCGGCGGGCGTTGTCGTAGAACAGCTTCTGCTTGTCGGCGGCCGAGAGCTTGACGTCCTCCAGCAGCTTGAGGCACGCCGCCGGGTCCCAGCACGGATAGTCGGTGCCGTACATCACGTGGTCGATGCCGTAGTAGTCGATCGCGAACTGCATGCCCTCGGCGTGCGGCGACACCGTGTCGGTGTACATGCGCTTCATGTAGGTCTGCACCGGCTTCGGCAGATTGGCCTTCTTGGAGTTCTTGTCCATGCGGCCGGCCTGGTAGGGCAGCGAGCCGCCGGTGTGCGACATCACGATCTTGAGCTTGGGATGGCGCTCCATCATGCCGGACAGGATCAGCCGCATCGCCGCGACGCTGACCTCGATGACGCGGCCGAGGCTCAAGTGCAGCGCGCCGTCGTAGCCGTCCAGCATGTCCTGGAAGATCACGTCGGTCGGGTGCAGGAACAGCGGCAGGCCGAGCTTCTCGCAGTGGGCGTAGAACGGCTCGAGCCGCTCGGCGTCGATGCGGGCGTCGGCGCCGACGCTGCCGGGCAGGTTGACGCCCATCAGGCCGAGCCGGTTGACCGCGTCGTTCACCACCTCGATCGCAACGCGGGTGTCCTGCAGCGGCACCGCCGCGCTGGCCCACAGCCGGCCGGGATGCTTCTTCTGCGCGCCGGCCATCTCCTCGTTCCACATCAGGGCGTAGTCGCGGCCTTCCTCGACCGGCATGTCGGAGAAGCTGACCGAGAACGGCCCGATCGAGCAGACCACGTCGACCCGGTGGCCGAGGCTGTCCATGTATTCGAACTGCTTGTCGAGATCGAACCACTCGGCCCAGGAGTTGAGATGCTGGCCGCTTTCGCGGCCGCGCATGTAGTCGTAGCCGCCACGCTTGTTGACCCGCGCCTTGGGAAATCCGTTGCGCTTGCAAAGCTTGTCGAAAATCGAGCGCGGCCACCAATGGAAGTGTGAATCGATGATGTGCATGGGGTTTCCTGCCGGCGCGGCTGCCAATTCAACAATTCTAGAGAGCGGGATGTTCCCGGTCAACGGAAGGCCTGGAACGCGACGCAACGGCCTTGCCGCTCTGATCCTGCAAGCAACGGTCCTGCTGCTGTTGCCGGCCGTCAGCATCGGCGGGCTCATGCTGGCTGCGACATGAACACCGCTGCGACCGCATGGCGGCGGTGCACGATTTCTGCAATGATTTGCCGAAACCGGCCACGTCAGCCACGGCCCTGGGAGAACTCCATGAAGACGCCTGTCCGCTCGCTGTTCACGTTTGGCGCGGCCCTGGTTCTGGCCGCGGCCCTGGTCCTGCCCGCGTCAGCCGCCGACAAGCTGCGCGTCGGCAAGGCGGTGCCGTTCGCCTGGACCTTCACGCCGCTCGACGTCGGCATGCAGATGGGCATTTTCGCCAAGCATGGGCTCGAGATCGAAGCTTCGGCGGCGGCCGGCGACGCCAAGATGCAGCAGGCGATCACCGCCGACAGCATCGACATCGGCATCGGCAGCGGCCCCGGCATGGCCTTCATGGTCAAGGGCGTGCCGGCCAAGGCGGTCGCCGCCATGGCGGGCGTGCCCAAGAACATGGCGGTGATGGTCGGCTACAATTCGTCGATCAAGACGGTGGACGATCTCAAGGGCAAGAAGCTCGGCTGCACCACCGTCGGCTCGCTGACCCACTGGATCGGCGACCGCATCAACGCGGTCAAGGGCTGGGGCTCGTCCGGCATCACCATGGTGCCGATCGGCGGCATGCCGCCGGCCCGCGCGGCAATCAAGACCGGCCAGATCGACGGCTATATCGGCGCGCTGGAAAGCGGCTACCAGCTCGAGGAGGGCAAGGAATGGCGCGTCATCACCAGCGCCACGCCGTTCGTCGATGAGTTCATCACCCATGTGTTCTTCGCCCGCGAGGACTTGATCGCCAAAAAGCCGCAGCTCGTGCAGGCCTTCCTGCGCGGCTGGTTCGAAACCATCGCCTTCATGAAGGCGAACAAGGACAAGACGGTCGAGATCACCGCCAAGGTGATCAACGTCAGTCCGGGGGTCGCGGCCCGCGCTTATGACGAGCAGATCGGCATCTTCAGCATGGACGGCACGTTCGATCCGAAGGCCGTGGCCGTGCTCAAGAAGTCGTTCATCGAGATGGGGCTGCTCAAGGAAATCCCCGAGGACAAGGCCATGTTCACCACGCAGTTCGTGCCGGTGAAGGCCGGCTCGTAGCGACCGGGGATTTTCGTCGCGCCGCTGTCAGGCGCGCAGCGCGCGCACGTCGAAGGCGGCGACCGGCCGGGAAAAGCCCTTCAGCGTCAGTTCGCCCGCCGACTCCATCTCGACCAGGCTCTCGATCGCGGCCTGCACCCTGCCGTCGACCAGGATCTGGCCGCTCTTGGCCTCGCCGCACAGGCGCGCCGCCAGATTCACCACCCGGCCGATGGCGGTGTAGTCGAAGCGGCCCTCCGAGCTGATGCGCCCGAGCGTTGCGTAGCCGTGCGCGATGCCGACGCCGAAGCCGAGGTCGTGGCCGAGCTTTTTCCACTTGCCGGCAAGATCGATGACCCGGTCGCGCATCTGCACCGCCATCTTGACGGCGCGCTCGCAGGGGTCGGCGCAGGGCATCGGATCGTTGAACAGCACCATCAAGCCGTCGCCGGCGAAGCGTTCCAAGGTGCCTTCGAACGAGTGAATGAGCCCGCCGAGGCTGCCGTGGTATTCGCGCAGCACCGTCATCACCTCCTCGGGTTCGGCGGTCTCGGCGAACGAGGTGAAGCCGCGCAGATCGCAGAACACGATGGTGACGTCCTTGCGGTGACTGTCGAGCAGCTTCTCGCCGCCCGAGGTCAACACCAGCTCGGCGATCTGCGGCGCGAGGAAGCGCTTCAAGCCCGACATGCGCTCGATCTCGACGAGCTGTTCGGCAACGCGCTGCTCAAGGCTGCGATTCATCTCGGTGACCTGGTCGTGCAGCTGCTTCAGGCGCAAGGCGGCCTTGACGCGCGCCACCAGCGCCACCTGGTCGACCGGCTTGGTCAGGTATTCGTCGGCGCCGGCCTCGAGCCCGGTGACGACGTCCTTGGTGTCGGCCTTGGCGGTGCACAGGATGATCGGAATGAACGGCAGCGTCGGGTCGCCCTTGAGCCGCTTGCAGGCTTCGATGCCGTCGAGCTTGGGCATCATGATATCGAGCAGGATCAGGTCGGGCTGGTGCTCCTTGGTGGCGGCGATGGCCTCCTCGCCATCGGCCGCCTGCTTGAGGTCGTAGCCGTGCGCGCCGAGCCGCGTCACCAGGATGTCGCGGTTGGTCTCGTTGTCGTCGACGATCAGGATGCGCGGTGGATTGTGCATTGCGGTGGCGCCGTTACTTCGGCAGAAACTCTCTGATCTTGGCCAGCAATTGGCGCGGGCTGTAGGGCTTGGTGACATAGGCATCACAGCCAGCGTCACGCGCCTTGCCCTCGTCGCCGGACAGCGCGTACGAGGTGACCACGATGATCGGGATGTCCTTGTAGGCCGGATTGCCCTTGAGGCGTCGCGTCGCCTCGTAGCCGTCCATGACCGGCAGCTGGATGTCCATCAGGATCAGGTCGGGCCTTTGCTTGGCGACGGCGTCGAGCGCCTCCTGGCCGTTCTCGGCCTCCGTCATCTCGTAGTCGGCGCTGGTCAGCAGGTCGCGCAGGATCTGCCGATTGTCCTCCTGGTCTTCGACCACAAGAATGCACTTGCTCATGATTGCCTCGCCTGTTGTTCGGCCTTAACCGGAAGCGTGAATGAAAAGGTCGAGCCCTGCCCAATGCTCGATTCTACCCAAATTTGCCCGCCGTGCATCTCAATGATCCGCTTCGAAATGGCGAGACCCAGGCCGGTCCCGCCCTTGGCCTTGGTGGTGGAATTATCAGCCTGTTGGAATTCCTGGAACAGCTTTTTCTGATCGGTCTCGGAGATGCCGGGCCCGGTGTCGCGGACCGACAGCTTGAACGCGCCGTTGGATGAGGAGGCCTTGATCAGCACCTCGCCGTTATCCGTGAACTTGATGGCGTTGCCCACCAGATTGAGCAGCACCTGGGTCAGGCGGCGCTCGTCGGCGCGGCCGGGCGGCAGGTCGGGCGGCACCTCGATCTTGAAGGCGAGCTTCTTGTCGGCCGCGAGCGGCTCGACCGCGCTGAACACGCTTTGCACGACGTCCTTCAGCGAATAATCGCCGAGCGACAGCACCAGCTGGCCGGCCTCGATCTTGGACAGGTCGAGCACGTCGTTGATCAGCCCGAGCAGATGCTTGCCGTTGGCCCCGATGCGCTCCAGCACGCCGCGCATCTTCTCCGACGGCTCGCCATAGACGCCGTCGGCGATCAGCTCGGTGTAGCCCAGGATGGCGTTGAGCGGCGTGCGCAGCTCGTGGCTCATGTTGGCGAGGAACTGCGATTTGTGCTGGCTGGCCTCGGCAAGCTGCCGGCTCTTGTCCTGGATTTCGTCGAACAGGCGGACGTTCTCGATCGCGATCGCCGCCTGGTCGGCGAAGGTCGAAACCAGCTCGATCTGCTTGTCGGTGAACGGCCGCACCTCCTTGCGAGTCAGCGTCAGCACGCCAGCGGCCACGCCATCGCGCAGCATCGGCACGCCAAGCATGGTGCGGAAGCCGCCGAGCTTCTGCGCCTCCGGCCAGTCGAACTCCCGGTCGGCGTTCACGTCAGGAATATGGATGACCCTACCTTCCACCAGGGCGCGGCCGGTGCCGGTGTTGCGCGCCAGCTCGACCGGCTGATCCTTGACGTACTGGAGGAATTCGGTCGGGAAGCCGTATGACACCGTGCGATAGAAACTATTGCCCTTGCGCTGCGTGATGGTGCCCTGATCGGCGTCGCACAGATGGGCGGCCGATTTCAGCAGTGTGTCCAGCACAATCATCAGATCGAACGCCGAGCGGCTGATAACCTTGAGCACCTCGGCGGTCGCGGTCTGCTGCTGCAGGGATTCCGACAGTTCCTCGGTTCGCTTCTGTACCTCCTCGAACAGCCGTACGTTCTCGATCGCAATCGCCGCCTGGTCGGCGAAGGTTTCCACCAGCGCGATCTGCTTGTCGGTGAAGGGGCGGACCTCGAGGTGATAGGTCAGGATGACGCCCAGCAGATCATCGCCCTTAAGCATCGGCACCGTGAGCACGGTCCGAATCGGCTCGACGTTCTTGGCGCCATAGGTGTAATCCGGGTCGGCCTGCACATCGGGGATATGGATCGTGCGTCGTTCCAGAGCGGCGCGCGCCGTCCCGCTGCTCCGGCCAGGCGGGATCGGGTGCTGCGCGATCCATTCGGCGAACTCCGGACGGGAATTGTACGAGGCAACCATCCGCAGCAGATCGCCGTCAAAGCGGAAGATGAATGCCCGGTCGGCGCCGCACAGCTTGACCGAACTTTCCGCGACTGTCTCGAAGACAGGCTGCAGATCGAAGGCTGAGCGGCTGATGACCTCGAGCACATTGGAGGTGGCGGTCTGCTGTTGCAGCGATTCGGTCAGGTCCTCGGTGCGTTTCTGCACTTCATCGAACAGCCGCACATTCTCGATCGCGATCACCGCCTGATCGGCGAAGGTGGTGACCAGCTCGATCTGCTTGTCGGTGAACGCTCGGACCTTGCGCTGCAGAGCCATGACGCCGATCGGCTGGTCCTTCGCGCACCAGCGGGACGCCGAGCAGGGTGCGATACGCCGCTAACTCTCAAGCGCCTCGTGCAGCTGATATTCCGGATCGGCTCTGCGCATCGAGAATATGCACCGGCTGCCGTCCGAGCGCCGTTCGCCCGACCACCGTCCCGCGCCCAGTTGCGACGGGTGCGCTCGCATGAATTTCAGGACTCCGGCGGACTGGCCGTAGCTTGCCGACTTGTTGTAGCGCTCGCCGTGCGACGGTTGATCGAGGCCATGTCCGCCTCGCACAGCCGTGCCGCCGATCCGACCAGCGTGTCGAGCACGGCTTGCAGGTCGAAGGTCGAGCGGCTGATGACCTTGAGCACGTCGGCGGTGGCGGTCTGCTGCTGCAGCGATTCCGTCAGATCGTCGGTGCGCTGGCGCAGTTCGTTGAGCAGCCGGGTGTTCTCGATGGCGATCACCGCCTGGGCGGCGAAGTTCGTCACCAGCTCGATCTGCTTGTCGGTGAACGGCCGGACCTCCTGGCGATAGATCGCGATGGCGCCGACCAGGTCGCGGTCCTTGAGCATCGGCACGATCAGATTGGTGCGGGCGCCGGCCTGTTCGACGAATGGGATCAGCGACGGGTCGCGCTCGATATAGGCCTCCTCCAGCCTCATGTCGGCGATATGCAGCAATTGCTTGGTTTGGGCGACGCGGGTCAGGGGATGGTTCGCGTCCGCCCTTGACGATCGGGTCGCGGCGCCGCGTGTCGGCCCAATCCCGATTGGGCCCGCACAGCGCGGCGACATGAAACGCGCCATCTCTGTAGAGGAGGAGATTGCCGAAATTGGCTTGGCAGATGCGGACGGCGTTCTCCAGCATGGCGTCGAACACCGGCTGCAAGCTCGCCGGGCGAGCTGACTGATGACCTTGAGCACCTCGCTGGTCGCGGTCTGCTGCTCCAGCGATTCGGTGAGATCGTCGGTGCGCTGGCGCAGCTCGTTGAGCAGGCGGGTGTTCTCGATGGCGATCACCGCCTGGGCGGCAAAGTTCTGACAAGTTCGATCTGCTTGTCGGTGAACGGGCGCACCTCCTGCCGATAGATAACGATGGCTCCGACAAACTCGTCTTCCTTCAACATCGGCACGCGAGCTGCGATCGAGCGCCGCCGAATTGTGCCGCAATGCCGGGAACCGCGATCGATCGTCGCATCGATGCTCTGGATTCGACCTGTTTGCTCTGCGCATGCGGTTGAACGTGCTATCCAGGCTCCGGCACGAATACGGTCCGCGCTTTTGCTGAAACTCGACCATGGCCGGCGGAATGCCGAAGCCGGCCGCCGCAACTGAAGCATGCCGTCGGCGAAGCGGAACAGCGAACCGAACTTGGCCTCGCAGATTCGCACGGCGTTCGCCAGCATCGCCTCGAACACCGGTGCAAGCTCACCGGGTGAGCTTGAGATGACGCTGCAGCACCTCGGAGGTCGCGGTCTGCTGCTCCAGCGATTCGCTGAGATCGTCGGTGCGCTGGCGCAGCTCGTTGAGCAGGCGCGTGTTCTCGATCGCGATCACCGCCTGCGCGGCGAAGTTCGTCACCAGCTCGATCTGCTTGTCGGTAAAGGGACGCACCTCCTGGCGGTAAATCGCGATGGCGCCGACCAGCTCGTTTTCCTTCAGCATCGGGACCACGAGCAGGGTGCGTGCGCCGCCCAGTTCGACAAGGCCGACAAAGGTCGGGTCGCGATCGTCGTAAGCCGGATCTTTGTGACGTCGGCAATCTGCTCCACCCGCTTGGTTACCGTCAGGCGCCCCAGCGGAACGTTTGGGGCGGGTTTGACGACCGGCTGCCGCTCGCGCAGCGCCGCCCAAGCCGGTGGCGCGCCGTGCAGTGCGACCGTCCGGAAGCCGTCGCCCTCGCACAAGAAACATGTTGCCGCAGGTGGCGCCGCAAATCCGCGTGGCGTTCTCCAGCATCGACTTGAACACGGGTCCAAGCTCGCCCGGCGAGCTCGAGATGATCTGCAGAACCTCCGACGTCGCAGTCTGCTGCTCCAGCGATTCGGTCAGATCGTCGGTGCGCTGGCGCAGCTCGTTGAGCAGGCGGGTGTTCTCGATCGCGATCACGGCCTGCGCGGCGAAGTTCGAGACCAGCTCGATCTGCTTGTCGGTAAACGGCCGCACTTCGGTGCGGTAGACGTTGATGGCGCCGATCACCTCGTTGTCCTTGAGCATCGGCACGACGACCAGCGTTCGCGCGCGGGCCAGCGTGATCAGACGCGGCTGCCGGCGTAGGCCGGCTCGGCCGCGACATCGGCTATATGCGACAATCTGCTTGGTCTCGAGCACAGTGTTGAGCCCGGCTTCGGGCGCGGTCGAAGCACCGGCTTGCGCGCGACGCTCGGCGTAGGCTGGCGGCACGTTGTGCAGGGCGGCGACGCGAAAGTTCTTGCCGTCGAGCAAGCAACAGGGTGCCGAATCTTGGCCTCGCAGATACGCACGGCGTTCGCCAGTATGGCGTCAAACACCGGCTGCAGCTCGCCGGGCGAGCTGGAGATGACCTTGAGCACCTCGGACGTTGCGGTCTGCTGCTCTAGCGATTCGTCAGGTCGTCGGTGCGCTGGCGCAGTTCGTTGAGCAGGCGGGTGTTCTCGATGGCAATCACGGCCTGCGCGGCGAAATTCTGCACCAGGCCAATTTCCTTGGCGGTGAACGGTTCGACCGCCTGACGGTAGATCAGAATGGCGCCGACGAGTTCATCGTCCTTGACCATCGGGACGGCCAGCGTGGTCCGCGCCTCGGCGAGCTTGGCGAGTCTTGCCCCGCTGAAGCCGGATGGCGCGCCGGGAAATCCCGCTCGTCCTGGAGATCGGCGATCTGGACCGGTTGCCGGGTGGCGACGGCGCGTCCCAGCATTGTGCTGGCATGGGGGCGGATCACCGGATTGCGCCGGCGCTCCGCCGCATAGGCTGGCGGCGCGCCATGCAGGGCGACGGCGCGCAGCGCATCCTGTTCGACCCGATAGAGCGTGCCAAACTTGGCTCCGCAGATCCGGGTGGCATTCGCCAGCATGGCTTCAAACACCGGCTCGAGCTCGCCGGGTGAGCTGGAGATGACCTGGAGCACCTCCGAAGTCGCGGTCTGCTGCTCCAGCGATTCGGTAAGATCGTCGGTGCGCTGGCGCAACTCGTTGAGCAGGCGGGCGTTCTCGATGGCGATGACCGCCTGCGCGGCGAAATTCGTCAGCAGCTCGATCTGCTTGTCGGTGAACGGCCGCACTTCCTGGCGATAGATGGCAATGGCGCCGATCAGCTCGTCGTCCTTGAGCATCGGCACGGCGATGAGCGAGCGCGCGCCGCCGTAGCCTGGCGGCCGAGCCCGGCAGCCGGCTCGGCCAGGTCATCGGCGGTCTGGACCAAGCCGCTTGTCGCGGAGCAGCCGATCCAGCACGGTTCCTGTAGGCGGCTCGAAACGGCCCGCGTTCGCTGACAAATTCGGTAAGCGCGCGTGGCACGCCGTGCTGCGAGCCAAGACGAAACAGTGTGCCGTCGAAGAGCCACAGGATGCCGAATTTGGCTCCGCAGATGCGGGTCGCATTCGACAGCATCGCTTGAAAGACCGGCTCCAGCTCGCCGGGCGAGCTGGAGATGACCTTGAGCACCTCGGAGGTCGCGGTCTGCTGCTCCAGCGATTCGGTGAGATCGTCGGTGAGTTGGCGCAGCTCATTGAGCAGGCGGGCATTCTCGATCGCGATGACCGCCTGCGCGGCGAAGCTCTTGACCACCGCGATTTGCCGGTCGGAATACGGGCGCACCTCCTGCCGCTGGATCGCGATGGTTCCGATCAGCTTGCCCTGCTGCAACAGTGGAACCGACAGCAGGCTGCGATAGCCAGCGAGCTTGGCGGCGCTGCGGAACGTCGGATCGCCCCTGAGATACGCCGTTTCCTTGGTGATATCGGCGATATGGACCACGCGCTTGGTGCGGACGATCCGGTCGAGCGCGGTGCCGGGGCCGGGACGGATCGCGCCTTGGCGCTTGCGAAACTTGACGTAGGCCGCGGGCGCGTTGTGCATCGCGGCAGCAGTGAAAACGCTGCCGTCGTAGCAGATAGAACGTGGCGAATTTCGCCTCGCACAGCCGCGTGGCGTTGGCCAGGATCGTCTGAAAGACCCGTTGCAGGTCCTCGGGCGAGCGGCTGATGACGTCGAGGATTTCGGACGTGGCGCCCTGCTGCGCGAGCGCCTGGGCAAGTTCGCGGTCGAGCTGCTCGACCTTGGTCTCGCTGCCTTGTGGACGTAGCCGCGAGCGCGCGCCGCGGGAGCCACGTCCCGTTTTTGCCTTGGTGCGCCTGCGCGCGGTCATTGCTTGGCCTGAAGCTCGACCTGAATCGGTAACGTGAATGAAAACACCGAACCCTTGCCGACCTCAGACTCGACCCAGAGCTTGCCGCCGTGCATTTCCACGATGCGGCGCGAGATCGAGAGGCCCAAACCGGTGCCGCCCTTCTTCTTGGTGGCGGAATTGTCGGCCTGCTGGAATTCCTCGAAGATCTTGCTCTGGTCGGCCGGGGCGATGCCCGGTCCGGTGTCGCGCACCGCGACCGTGAACGAGCCGTTGGTGGAGCTGGCCTTGATCACCACTTCGCCGTTGTCGGTGAACTTGATCGCGTTGCCGACCAGATTGAGGATCACCTGCGTCAGCCGGCGTTCGTCGCCATGGCCCTTGGGCATCTCGGGCGACGCTTCGACCTTGAAGTTGAGCTTCTTCTCCGAGGCGAGCGGCTCGACCGCGCTGAACACGCTGTAAAGCACGTCCTTCATCGAATAGTCGTTGAGCGAGAGCACGAGCTGGCCGGCCTCGATCTTGGACAGGTCGAGCACGTCGTTGATCAGGCCGAGCAGGTGCTTGCCGTTGCTCTCTACGCGCTTGAGCACGGCCTGCGCCTTTTCCGGCGCCTCGCCGTAGATGCCGTCGAGGATCAGCTCGGTGTAGCCCAGGATGGCGTTGAGCGGCGTGCGCAGCTCGTGGCTCATGTTGGCGAGGAACTGGGACTTGTGCTGGCTTGCGATCGCGAGCTGCTTGCCCTTTTCCTCGGCTTCGTTGAACAGGCGCGCGTTCTGGATCGCCACCACCGACTGATCGGCGAAGGTTTCCAAGAGGTCGATGGTCGACTGCAAGAACTCGCCCGGCGCCTTGCGTCGCACCACCAGCGCGCCGACGATCTGGTCGGGCCGCAGCAGCGGGATGATCAGGACGGCGCGATAACCCTCGCGCAGGTTGATGTCGTTGACCGGCGACGACGGCTCGTCGCGGATGTCGGGTACCTGGATCGGCTTGCGCTGCTGCGCCGCCGGCCCGATGTGGGCCTCGCCGATCCCGATATGCCGGTCGGTGATGGCGACGATCATCTCTTCGCTCATGCCGTAGGTGGCGCGCAGCTTGAATTCCTTGCGCTCCTCGTCGAACACGTAGATCGTTCCGGCGTCGGTGCGCGACAGTTGCACGGCGCGACCGACGATGGTGGTCAGCACGGTTTCGAGATCGAGCGTCGAGTTGACCGCCTGCGAGACTTCGCCGAGCGCCTGCAATTCGCCGACCGAGCGGGCGAGATCGTCGGTGCGGGCGCGCAATTCGTTCAGCAGGCGGACGTTCTCGATCGCGATCACCGCCTGGTTGGCGAAGTTGGTGACCAGCTCGATCTGCTTGTCGGTGAAGGGGCGCACCTCCTGGCGGTAGATGCCGATCGCGCCGATCAGCTCATCCTCCTTGAGCATCGGCACCACCACCAGCGACCGGGCGCCGGCATATTTGGCAATGGGCTCGTCCGGCGTCTCTGCCAAAATGTCGTCGACATGGATGACCTGCTTTGTGGCGACAAGCCGATCGACAGCTGGGGGCGGTGCCATCCCTGAGAATCGGTGTCTGCTTGGCCGAATTCCGCAAACTTCGGCGGCGCGTTATGCATTGCGACGCGCCGAAATCCATTGCCTTCGCGCAACAACATGGAGCCGAACGCGGCTTCGCAAATCCGTGTTGCGTTCTCCAGCATGGTCTTGAAGACCGGTTCAAGCTCGCCCGGCGAGCTTGAAATGACCTGAAGGACCTCGGAGGTTGCCGTCTGCTGCGCGAGCGATTCGGTCAGCTCGTGCGTCCGCACGTCCACCTTGTTCTCAAGGTCGGCGTAGCTTTCCTCCAGCCGTCCCGCCATGTCGTTGAACTGATCGGCCAGCAATTCCAGCTCATCGCCGGTCTTGATTGCGATGCGCTGTTCGAGGTTGCCGGCGCCGATCTGCGCCGCGCCCTCGCGCAGCTTTTGGATCGGCACGATCATCTTGCGTGCGAGGAACAGGCCGGCCAGGAACGCGAGCGCCAGGCCGCCGAACAACAGATAGCTCGAGCGCTTGATCGAATCGTAGAGCGGCGCGTAGGCCTCGTCGATCGGCAGCTCGACGAACATCAGCCAGCGCAGCGGCATGATCGGCGCATGCGCGGTCAGCACCTCGCGACCCTGCACGTCGTTGACGATCTCGACGCCCTCGCGCACGATCGCTGCCGGATCGGCTTCGCGGGCTTTTTTCACATAATCGAGCCGCGACAGGTCGGTGTTGCGCAACACCAGGCTGATGTCCGGGTGCGCGATCAGCCGGCTGCGGCTGTCCACCACGAAGGCCTGGCCGTGCTTGCCGACCTTGATCTGCGAGACCACGTCCCAGATGAACTTCAGGTTCACCTCGGCGACGCTGACGCCGGCGTCGCGCCGCGCGCCGGCCATGGCCAACGTCATGTAGGGTTCGGACTTCGCGGCGGAAGTAGACCGGGCCGTAATAGACCTTCTTGGCCACCGCTTCGGTGAACTTCGGATCCTTGGAGAAGTCGGTGCCGACGCCGACTGCGTCCATGGCGAGCCGCGACACCCGCAACTGCTCCTTGCCCGGTGGCGTCGAGTTGGGCAAGCTCGGTGATCGCCGGCACCTGGCGCAGCAGCCGCAGCGCGTCGAACCGCCGCTGCTCGAGCGCACTCGCGGTCCATGGCAGTTGCGTGGTCCAGCCGATCTGGCCTTCGATGTCCTTGATGAACTGGCCGATCTTGGCGGCCGCGGCCTCGGCCTGCTCGCGCTGGATGCGGGTCAGCGCCTGCTTGTTCTCCTGATAGGAGAACCAGATCTCGAACAGGCCGTTGGTGAGCAGCGCCACGCACACGACGGCGACGAACAGCGCGACGTATTTGCGGAACAGCCGGCTGCCGATGTGGGTGGCCGTGCTCGCCATCAGCCGGCTGAACAGGCCGCCGACGCGTCCTGGCTTGGCGCTGGCAATCTCGGCGTTTGCCATCTCGGTCCTGTCTGCCGCCCCCGCCGGGCGAGGGCCCCCAAAATACCACGTCAAAGTACCACGTCCGGCCCGGGCAGCGGAACATCGGCCGGGGTGAGTTGGCTGAAATCCTCAGCCGGCCGCTTGTTCGAAGGCGGTGCGGTCGATCGCGGAGGCCGGAACGATCTGGATGCCCTCGGCCAGCAGGTGGCGGTGGCAAAGGTCGTCCTCCGCGGCGGCATCGCGCCATTGCGCCGGCGTAGCGGCCTCCGCCGCCGCGGTCAGGGCCGTGCGAACCTCGGCCGGCCAGCGCTCAAACCGGGATCGGTTGACCAGCAACAGCGCCAGCCCGAACAAATGGCCGGTCAGCGAGACGAAGCGGTGGTGCCGGTACAGCTCGAAATTGACCATGTTGGTCAGCGGATTTTCCTGCGCGTCAACGGTTCCATCGGCCACCGCCTTGGGCAGGTCCCGCACGTCCAGAAACACCGGCTCAAAGCCAAGCCGCCGGAAGAACGCCTGGTGCCTGGCGTTGTCGAGCGTGCGGATCCGCAAGCCCGCGCAGTCGGTCGGGCGGTGGATCGGCCGGCGGCGGTTGGAGATGTGGCGAATGCCGTTGTCCCACAATCCGAGAACCCGGTAGCCGGTGGCCTGCGCGACGTCGTCAGCGATCCGCTGCGCGGCAGGCCCGCTCAGAAATGCGTGGGCCGCGGCGCGATCCGCAAACCGGAACGGCCGGTCAAACAAGTTGAGCGACGGAACGCGCGCCGCCAGATAGCTCGACGAGAAATAGCAGACGTCGAGCTCGTCGCCTTCGGTCATGGTCAGCAGCTCGTCGGCGCGCCGGCCGATCGCCGTGACGTTTTCGGTCAGCGTGATTTCGATCGCGGCGCCGAGGCTTGCGCGCAGCGTATCGGCGACGCGATGCAGCCCGCGCGTCAAGATCGAGCGCGCCGGCTGATAGCCGGCGAGGCGAATGCAAAGCTCGGGCATGCTTGACCCAACGTAAACCGCCGCCCATTCTCGGCAGCATGATCGACATCTTCAACCACTTCATGCCCAAGGCCTATCTCGATCGCCTGGGCGATTTAATTCCGGGCCATCCGGTGCTGACCGCGTTTCCGCGGTTGCGGACGTTGTGGGACGTCGACGCGCGCCGTGCCTTGCTCGATGAATTCGGCGACATGCAGAACGTGCTTTCGCTCGCCAATCCGCCGCCCGAGCTGATCGCGCCGCCGGACAAGTCGCCGGAGCTGGTGCGGATGGCGAACGATCTGCTCGCCGAGACCTGCCGCAAGCATCCCGACCGGTTTCCGACCTTCATCGCTTCGCTGCCGATGAACAACGTCGCGGCGGCGGTCGCCGAGGCCGACCGCGCGGTCAACGAGCTTGGTGCGCGCGGCGTGCAGGTATTCACCAATGTCGCCGGCAAGCCGCTATCGGCGCCCGAGTTTCGGCCGGTGTTCCAGCGCATGGCGGCGCACGATCTTGGGGTCTGGGTGCACCCGATGCGCACCGCGCAGTTCTCCGACTACCCGAGCGAGCAGGAATCGCAGAACGAAATCTGGTTCAGCTTCGGCTGGCCCTATGAGACCACCGCCTGCATGACGCGGCTGATCTACTCCGGGCTGTTCGACGAATTGCCGAACCTCAAGATCGTCAGCCATCACATGGGCGGCATGATCCCGTTCTTCTCCGGTAAGATTAAGCTCGGCTTCCGGCAGATTTTCTTTGGTGCATCGGACCAGAATCCGGCAGCCGAACAGGCCGGCCTGAAGAAACCGCCCGTCGAGTATTACAAAATGCTCTACGCCGATACGGCGCTCGGCGAAGTCGCGCCGACGCGCTGCGGCCATGCCTTCTTCGGCACCGACAAGTGCCTGTTCGCCACCGACGCGCCGTTCGACGCCGAGGCCGGCCGCTACCTGCTGCGCAACACGGTTGCAGCGGTGCAGGCGCTCGACATATCGCAGGCCGAGAAGGACGCGATCTTTGCCGGCAATGCCAGGACATTGCTGAAGCTTTGATTGAACAATGACGAGGGCGACACGCGCGCACGAAGGCAGATGTGCTATGATGCGGCCGGTTCCGCGATAGCTCAGCGTGATCGCACATGATGAAGCTTGGCCTGTTTCTTGCCGGACCCGGACAGCACATCGCCTCCTGGCGCGATCCTTCGGTTGCGTCCGACGCCGGCCAAAGCCTGCACAATTACGTGCAGCTCGCGCAGCTCGCCGAAGGCGCGCTGTTCGATTTCGTGTTCAACGCCGACACCCAGGCGACCTTCGGCCCCGACGACATCAACATCTGGAAGCGCAACACGGCGAGCCAGCGGATCGAGCCGATCACGCTGCTCGGTGCGCTCGCCGCGGTCACCCGGCGCATCGGGCTGGTGGCGACCGCGACCACCACCTACCTCGAGCCGTTCCACGTGGCGCGGATGTTCGCCTCGCTCGACCAGCTCAGCGAAGGCCGCGCCGGCTGGAACCTGGTGACCTCGTCGGCCGCGGCCGAGGCCTACAACTTCAGCCACGCCGCGCACGCGGCGCATGACGACCGCTATGAGCGCGCCGCCGAATTCGTGCAGGTGGTGCTCGGGCTTTGGGACACGTTCGAGGACGACGCCTTCGTCATGGACAAGGCATCGGGACTGTTCGTCGATCCGAACAAGCTGCATATGCTCAATCACAAGGGCAAGCATTTCCAGGTGCGCGGGCCGCTGATGATGCGCCGCTCGCCGCAGGGCCGGCCGTTGATCGTGCACGCCGGCCAGTCGGAAGCCGGGCGCACGCTTGCCGCGCAATCGGCCGAGGTGGTGTTCTCGGTCGAGCAGGACTTCGAGAAGGGCCGCGCGTTCTACGCCGACCTCAAGAGCCGCGCCGCGCGCAACGGTCGCCCGCCGGATTCGATCCTGATCATGCCGGGCGTGCTGGCGGTGGTCGCGCCCAGCAAGGCCGAGGCCGAGGACAAGTACGAGCGGCTGCAATCGCTGATCCATCCCGAGCTGGGCGTAGCGTACCTCTCGGACATGCTGGGAACGGATGTTTCGGCGTATCCGCTGGACGAGCCGTTGCCGGAGGTGCCGCTGACCAACTCGCAGCAGGGCCGGCAGAAGGTCATCGTCGAGATGGCGCGGCGGGAAGGGCTGACCATCCGCCAGCTCTACAAGCGCGTCGCCGGCCAGCGCGCCCACCGCACGGTCTGCGGCACGGCGAGCGACATCGCCGATTCGCTCGAGCATTGGTACAAGAGCGGCGCCGCCGATGGCTTCAACATTCTGACCTTGACCCATCCGCACGGCTTCATCGATTTCACCACGCTGGTGGTGCCCGAATTGCAGCGCCGCGGGCTGTTCCGCACCGCCTACGAAGGCACCACGCTGCGCGAGAATCTGGGATTGCCGCGGCCCGCCAACCGCTACGTCGGCGCCACATTGGCGGCGGAGTAGAATTCGGTACTCGCCGCTACACCTCGACCACCAAATACTCTTCCTCGACCGACACCGGAAAGGTTTCGGCGACATACGGGCCCTTCATCAGCGCCTCGCCCGGCTCGACCGTGACCTGGAACTGCCGCGCCCGCGTCGATTTCGGGTCGCACCACGATTGGCCGGTGCGGATGTCGAACTCCCAGCCGTGCCATGGGCAGCGCAGGAACTCGCGGTCCCGCGTCAGCGCGTAATGGCCGGGCCCGTCGGATTGCACCAGCGCGACGATGCGGCCCTGGCACAGCGGCCCGCCCTCGTGCGGGCAGCGGTTGGCCAGCGCGAAATACCGGCCGTCGACGTTGAACACGCCGATCTCGCGGCCGGCCACGCTGACGAGCTTGCACTGGCCCGGCGCGACCTCGCCCGCGCGGGCGACCACCTGACGCTTCACGGCAGCCCGTACAACGCCTTGGCGTTGTCCCGGAACACTTTTGCCTTCTGCGCCTCGGTCATGGCGAACTTGAAGGCATGCTGCGGATGGTCGAAGTCCCAGTGCGGATAGTCGGTCGAGAACATCAGCCGGTCCCAGCCGAGCCACTCGATCACCTCGGCGAGATGCTGCGGATTGTCCGGCTCCTCGATCGGCTGGGTGGTGAACCAGACGTGCTCGCGGACGTATTCCGACGGCGGCCGCTTCACATGCGGCGTTTCCTGCCGCAGCCGCTCCCAATGCTTGTCCATGCGCCAGCACAGCGCTGGGGCCCAGGCGAAGCCGCCCTCGATCAGCGCGATCTTCAGCTTGGGAAAACGCTCGAACACGCCCTCGAACACCAGGCTGGTCAGCGTGTTCTGCATGCCGGTGGTCGCGGCGTAGTGCTCTTCCATGTAGTAGGTCGGCCAGCCCGATCCGGTCGAGGCATGGCCGCCGCTGAAGCCCTGCACGTGCAACGCGATCGGCTTGTTGGCGCGCTCGGCCGCCTCGTAGATCGGCCAGTAGCGGCGGTGGCCGAGCGGATCGCTCGAGCGCGGCGAGATGATGATCTGGGCGAACGCCGGATCAGGCGCGCGGCGCTCGATCTCGCTCACCGCGAAGGCGGCATCCTCCTGCGGCACCACGATGCCGGCGCGCAGCCGCGGCTCCGGCCGCACGAACGCCTCCAACTGCCACTCGTTGATGGCATGCGACAGCGCGGCGGCGAATTCGAGGTTGCGCTCCTCCATGCCGCCCTTGGAGAGCTGCATCAGCATGCCATGCTCGACGCCGTTGGCGTCGAGGTGCTGCCGCCGCATCAGTTCGAGATCGGAGCCGGGCGGGCCGCCCTGCTCGGGAAAGGCATCGGCGCGCATGCCGTAGGCATGCATGCGCGGCCACGCCAGCTGGCCGGACAGGCCTTGGCGCAGGTGCTCGCCGAAGGTCGTCATGTGTTCGCGCCAGCGCGCCGGCAGGAACGGATAGAGGTCCGACGGCTTGCGGAACGCCGGATGGATGTCGCAGTCGACGATGGCGAGCTTCGTGGACGCGGTGGCGTGCCGAACTGGAACGTTCATCGCACGGCCTCCTTGTTTATCGCGGCATTATCGCCGATTTGCGCCCCGTCCTGCAAACGCGGATAGGTTTCGAGCGGATTGTCGATCAGGATGCGGCGGATGGTGTCGGCGGGCAGACCGTCCGGCAGCACGTCCTCGCCGTCGAAGTGCCAGTGCGGATAGTCGGTCGAGAACAGCAGCATGCGGTCGGAGCCGATGTGTTCCATGGTCTTCTGCAACGTCGTGGCTTGGCCCTTGGGTGCATCGACCGGCTGCAAGGTCACGCGGACGTGTTCGCGGATCACCTCCGCCGGCGGCCGGTCGATCCAGGGAACCTCCGGGCGCATGCCGCGCCACGACTTGCCGGTGCGCCAGAGCAAATTCGGCAGCCAGGTGAAGCCCGATTCGATCAGCACCACGCGCAGCTCGGGAAACTTCTGGAACACGCCTTCGCTGAGGAAGCTCAAGAGCTGCGATTCGAAGGCGGCCGATTGCGCCACATAGTCTTCGACCCGGTGCGCCGGCCAGCCCGACGACATCGGCGCGTGCCGGTAGGTGCTGCCGGCATGGATGCCGATCGCGAGCCCGAGCTTTTCGGCGGCCGCGTAAATCGGCCAATGAATGCGGCGGCCCAGCAGCGTCTCGCCCATGGCGAACAGCAGCACCTGCACGAAGCGGCGATCCTGCGCGACCCGCTCGATCTCGGCGACCGCGTGCTCAGGGTTGTGCGCCGGAATCAGGATCGACGCGCGCAGGCGCGGCTCCCGGTCGAGCAATTCCCTGGCGATCCAGTCGTTGTTGGCCGAGCAGAGCGCCATCGACATGTCTTCGTTGAACAGCGCCGGCGCGCCGTGCAGCACGTTGCAGATCGCAAAGCGTGAGCCGAACGGATCGAGCGCCTGGCGGCGGATCGCGTCGAGATCGCTGCCCGGCAAGCCGGACGGCAGCCGCCAATCCGGCCGCGCGCTGAGCGGCGAATTCGGTGGATAGCTGGTCAGCGTGAACGAGGTGCGGTCGATGTGGCGGTCGACGAACTGATCGCGCCAATAGTCGGACAGATAGGGCAGCAGCGCCGCCATCGTCGGCGCTGCCGGATGCAGGTCACAATCCACCGCGCCTTGCAGCGGCACTTTCATGGATGATCTCTCAGCGGGTCGCTCGGTGAGACGCTCGTAGTCGAGTCTCTTGCGATTTGCGTCCAGTTACGGAATGGTCGCGGCAACGTCGTTGGGGAGGTGCCGATGTTCAAGCTCCACCATCCAGCTGCCGCGTTGCTCGGGCTCGCCGTTGGGCTGCTTCCCACGTCGGGCCGCGCCCAGGACATCGAGATCCTGATGGCGTTGCCGGCCCCGACGCTGACGTTCAGCTCGGCCTTCATCGCCGAAGACGCCGGATTCTACAAGAAAGAGGGGCTGAAGGTCACCCACCGCATCCTGGTCGGCGTGGCGTCGCCCAACGCGGTGATCGCGGGCGCTGCCGACTTCACCATCGGCACCGGGCCGGTGTTCCTGCGCGCCGCGGCGGCGGGACAGCGGCTGTTCGCGATCGCCAACCTGATCGACCGGCCGCTGGTCGAACTGGTGCTGCGCAAGGACGTGGCCGACGCCGCCGGCATCACCGACAAGACGCCGTTTGCCGAACGCGCCAAGGCGCTCAAGGGCAAGACGATCGCGATCCAGGGCGTCGGCAGCATCGTGCACGCCTGGGAGCGGCTGGTGGTCAGCCGCGGCGGCCTCGACGTCGAGAAGGACGTCCGCATCGCGCCGATGGATCCGCCGGCCATGCTGCCGGCGCTGGTGACCAAGTCGGTCGACGGTTTCGCCACCTCGCTGCCGTTCACCACCGAGGCGGTGCTCAAGGGCAACGCCATCATGCTGGCGAGCGGCGCCAGCGACGCGCCCGACCTGCTGCCGTTCGCCTATGGATTGATCTACACGCGGCCCGACATGTGCGCCAAGCAGAGGGACAAGTGCGTACGGGTGTCGCGCGCGCTCGCCGCCGCCAACAAATTCATTCTGGAGAAGCCGGCGGAGGCGCTCGAAATCCTGAGGAAGCGCTTCGACAAGATGGACCAGGAGGTGCTGACCGCCGCCTGGAAGACCGTGTCGGCGGCGCACGCCAAGGATCTGCGCGTGACGATTCCGGGTCTCGACCATTCGCAGAAGGTCAGCATCGAAGCCAAGCTGCTCAAGCCCGAGGACGAGCTGAAGAGCTTCGACGGGCTCTATACGGATGAGTTTGTCCGGTGAGATGCGAAGCGGCGGGCGAAACCTGTTGCGCTAAACGACAACCGATCACGCCGGATCGAGGCCGATGTTCTTCAGGAGCGGCGCGCGCTCGGGCGCGGTGAGGAACTTCACCAGCGCCTCGGCGGCCGGCCACTGCGTCGCGTTCACGTGCCGCGCCAAAGCGTAGACGATCACGGTCTGTAATTCGTTCGGCAACGGGCCGATGTAGTCGATGCCGGCGATCGGCAGCAACTCGCCGATCTGCTGGATGCCGATCTCGGCCTCGCCCCTGGCCACCAGCGTGCCGACCCGCACGGCAAGCTCGGGCTGCACCATCTTGGCCTTGATCTGGTCGGCGATGCCGAGCCGGGCCAGCACGCTCATCAGATAGATGCCGCTCGGTCCCTTGCTGATGCCGACCGATTTGGCGGCGAGCAGCGCGGCCTTGAACCCGTCCGCCGTGCTGATATCGGGCTTCGGCGCGCCCGCGCGCACCGCAACGCCGACGCGCGAATGCGCGAAGTCGACGCGGCTGCCGGCGACGAGCTTGCCGTCTTTCATCAGCGCTTCGATATTGTTGGGGGTGGTCAGCACCAGGTCGGCGGGCAGGCCTTCCCTGATCTTGACCACCAGCGTGGCGGCGGGATGGAAGTGCAGCACGACCTTGTGGCCGCTTCCTCGCTCAAACAGCGGAATCAGCTCGTCGAGCGCCTCCCGCATGGCGGTCGAGGCGACGAAATTGATCTCGGCGGCGTTCACGGCGGCATTCATGACAACGGAGCTCACTGCGCCCAATAATGTCGTAGCGATTTCCGACGGGCCGTCATCGTTGCCCCCATATCGGATCAGAACAGCCGTTTTGATGCGATCCGCGCGCCCTCGACCATGGCGCGCAGCTTGGCCCACGCCACGTCCGGGTGCACCTCGTCGCCCGCGCCCGACGTGCCGAAGCCGCAATCGGTGCCGGCGATGACGCGTTCGCGCCCGACCACGTCGGCAAACCGCACGATGCGCTGCGCCACCAGCTCCGGATGCTCCACCAGGTGGATGCAATGCGAGACCACGCCGGGTATGACGACCTTGTCGTCGGGCAGTTTTGCGTCCCGCCACACCTGCCATTCGTGCTCATGGCGCGGATTGGCCGCCTCCACCAGATAGGCCGCGGCGCGGACCTGAAGCATCAGATCGGCGAAGTGTTTCAGCTCGAAATCGTGCACCCGCGGGGCGATGTTGGTGCTGTAGCAGGTGTGGAACCGGATCTTTTGCTCCGGGATGCCGCGCAGCGCGTGGTTGAGCGCTTCGACGCGCAGTGCGATGAACTTGCGACAATCGTCGATCGTGGCATCGGTGGCGCGGTTGTAATGCGTTGCCATGCGCGGATCGTCGATCTGCAGGAGAAAGCCGGCCTCGATGATCGCGAGGTATTCGACGCGCATCGCCTCGCCGAGCGCCGCCAGATACTCTTCATCAGAGCCGTAGTGCCGGTTCTCGTAGTAGAGCTCCAGATTCGAAGGCGAGATCGCGGTGATAAAAGCGTCCTCGATCTTTTTGCCGGCCAAGGACCTTTTGAGATTGTCGATATCGGCGCGGACCTCATCATGTCCGACGTATTGGATCGGCCCGGCGCAAACCAGCGCCTTCGGCCGAGCCGTGCGCTTGGCGACCAGTGCGCCGGAGCGCGCCGCGTGCATGACCTTCAGATCTTCGTAGGCGCCGGCGAATTCGATCGAATCGCGGGTGGCGCCGCGAAATCGCACCGGACTGTCGATCTCCTGCAATCCGGTGAGGCGGCCCCGCGCATAGGCCATCCAGTTGAATTTGCTGTGCTCGCCGTCGCCGATAATGTCGATCCCCGCGTCGGTTTGCTGCCGAACCACCTCGGCGATGGCCCGGCTGACGCGGGCCGCAAACGCCGTCTTGTCGTAGGGTTCGCCCAATTCCTTGGCGTTGAGCATGGCCACCAGATCGGCCGGCCGCGGCAGGCTGCCGGTGTGCGTGGTGAGGATCCGGCTGGTGCTGCGCTGCATTGATTGCGTCCGTTGTGGCTCCGGCGCCAAGCAGCCGGGCGCCAAAACGATAGCAACTTTTTCGGGCTGCCCGAAACCCGAGACGCTAAGATACCGCCGGCTTGTCGGTCTATTGGCAAAGGAGTGCGCGGTGCGCCGACGCGACGTTCTTGGCTTTGCTGGCGCGGCGGCCGCGGCTTCGCTCGTGCCGCGCTTCGCGTTGGCGCAAGCGGCCTGGCCGTCCGCGAACATTGCCATCGTCGTGCCGTTCACGCCGGGCGGTCTGACCGACATCCTGGCGCGGTCCGTCGCGGACAAGATCGCGCCGGTTCTCGGCCGGCCCGTGATCGTCGACAACCGGCCGGGCGCCGGCGGCGCGATCGGTGCGACTGCGGTCGCGCGCTCCGCGCCCGACGGCCATACCCTCCTGCTCGGCCATATCGGCATCCTGGCGGTCAATCCCAGCCTTTATGCCAATCTGCAATACGATCCGCTGGCGCTTTCCTACGTCGCGCCGCTCGCGATCGTGCCAAACATCATCGTGGTCAATCCTTCGGTGCCGGTGCATTCGATCAAGGAGCTGATCGACTATGCCAAGACCAATCCCAGCAAGCTGAACTTCAGCACCGCCGGCACCGGTGGGGCCGCGCACATCGCGATGGCGGCGTTCAACGTCGCCTCCGGCACCGTCATGACGCACGTGCCCTATCGTGGCACGCCGCAATCGGTCGGCGACGTCATCTCCGGCCAGGTCCAGCTCACGTTCACCAGCGGCGTATCGTTGTTGCCGCATGTGCGTGCCGGCACGCTGCGCGCGCTCGGCGTCTCGACTCGAAACCGGCTGTCGATCGCGCCGGACATTCCGGCAATCGCCGAAACCTTGCCCGGCTTCGACCTGTCGGCATGGTACGGCATCGTCGGTCCCGCCGGCTTGCCGGAGCCGATCGTGCGGCGGCTGCACGACGAAATCCGGAACGCAATGGCATCGCCCGACATCGGCCGGCGCTTGAACACCGAAGGCGCCGTGCACTGGGACGTTTCGCCGGAGCAATTCCGCAGTTACGTGGTGGCGGAGACCGCGCGCTGGAAGACCGTGATCGAGGCGGCGAAGATCAAGATCGAGTAGCGCGGCCGCTCCGCTGGCCAGAGATTGGGGCGATACGGCAGCAAAAAACCGGGCCCTGGCTTTCGGCCAGGGCCCGGCGTTTCCTCATTGAATCCGCGCGGTCTTTAGGCCGCGGCGGTGAGATTGCCGAACTTCTTCAGGTTCGCCTTCTGCGCCTCGTTGCGCGGCGACAGCTTGAACAGACGCGCCGCGGTGCCGCCGAGGATGTTGTGCTTGCCCTTTTCCGACAGGAACGGCAGGTCGGAGATCGTGGCCGGCAGGTCGAAGTCCCAGTGCGGATAGTCCGAAGAGTACATGAGCTGGGTCTCCGCATTGATCATGCGGAAGGTGCACTCCAGCGCGCCCATGTCCTGAATCTCCATCGGCTGCGAGGAGTAGTACATGTCGCGCATGTAGTCGGACGGCTTCTTCTTGAGCAGCGGCGCTTCCGACGGACGCAGCATGTACTCGTGATCAAGCTTCTGCATCAGGAACGGCACCCAGGCGAGGCCGGATTCGATCCACACCACGGGCAGCTTCGGGAAGCGCTCGCCCATGCCGTTGATGACCCAGTTCGACAGGTTGACGATGTTGTACCAGGAGAAGCCGAGCGCATGCGCGACCAGGAAGCGGTTGCAGCTCTTGAAGATCGGCTCGCCCCAGTTCGGACCGGAGTGGAACGACAGCACCAGGCCGCGCTCCTCGATCGCCCGATACACCTTCATGTAGCGGTTGTCGTTGACCGCCAGGTTGTTGCGGACGGTCGTCACCATGAAGCCGCCGACGTGCTTGCGGTGGCCGAACTCCTCGACGGCGCGCAGGCAAGCGTCGGGATCGGAGAACGGCAGCGTCAGCATCGAGAAGAACCGACCGCCGGATTCCGGCAGCACCTTCTCGGTGAGCCAGCGGTTGTAGGCCCAGCAGAGCTCGACCTCCATCTCGGTCTGCGGATGCAGGCCAATGGAGAGCATGCCGGTCGGGAACAGGCAGGAGTAGTCGACGCTCATGGCGTCCATCCAGCGGTGGCCAAGCTCGATGTCGCGCATGTGGCCTTTGTCGCCGGTCTGCTCGGTGCCGCGCATCGGATAGCGCGTCACGCGGCCGCCCATGTCCTGGTAGCCGATGGTCTGCGGCGTGAAGGTGCCGCGGCTCCGCGTGCTGGTGCGGGTCGACTGCGAGAGCTGCTTGAACACCTCGTTTTCCATGAACGGCAGGATGTCGCCGAAGTGCTCGTTCTCGTAGTGGTGTGCGTCGACGTCGACGATCAGCACGTCGTCGAACTTGCGCTGGTGAGCCTGCTTCCTGGCGTGAGCCAGCAGCCGGCTGGTGTTCAACTCTTCGACCGTTACGCGTCGACCGCGATCAGCAATAAGATCCATGGCGTCTCTCCTGACGATCCCAATTTCATTTCAGGCTGGCCCGGCTCAGCGTCCGGTCCAGCTCTGCCACATTCCAAGTTCGAACACTGCGAGGTTGGCGGCGCGCAACAGCCCGCTCGCCGTCACCATGACGCCGGTCGGACTGACGATTTGCCCTTCCGCGATCGGCGTGTACTTGGCGCCATTCTCGACCTGCGCCGAATAGACCCGGCATAACGTGCCCATCAAAGTCTGCATCGCCTCTTCGGAGATGGCGTCGTCGCTTTTCTTGAAGGCCTGCTCGATCTCGGCCGCAAGCTTGATCGCATCGCCCGAAAGCCCCGTCTGCGGCGTCTTGATCTTCGGCGCCACGGTACGGGTCGCGGCCGCCTTCATCTTGGCGGCCGTAGCGGAACGGGGTGCGGACTTGACGGCCTTAGGCGACGACATACACCTCGTCCCCTTTTTCCACGATCTGGAACTTCTTCAGCTTGAGCTTCCGGTCCGAGATGCATTCGCCGGTCTTCATGTCGTATTCCATGCCGTGCCACGGGCAGACGAAGTTCATCTGGGTCTCGGAGAAGTAGAGTCCCTGCGATGTCTTGTCCGGACGCAGCCGCTCTTCGACCTTGGCGATGGTCAGTCCTTCGCAGGCCGGGCCGCCCTGGTGCAGGCAGAAATTGCTGTAGGCGTAATATTTGCCCTCGTGCCTGAAGACGCCGATTTCATTGTCGCCGACGAACACGATGCGGCGATCGCCATCCTTCATTTCCGACGCCTTCGCGACGAACTTCTCGGCCATTGTATCACTGTGCCTTTCTGGGGCCGGCCGGCGATCCGGCGGGCCATTCCTCTCCAGAGTATGGGCCGGCCTTTAGACCGGTTCTTGGGTGTGAATTTGCCTTCTCCGGGGTGCGAAAGCAACCAGCGCCGCCGCGTGCCTGGGATGCGGTGCGAGCCTTGCCGGAGCAACCCCAGGGATGGGGATTTTGCGGTAAATTGCCATGCCGGACCGGCCGGACAGCCGGTCCAAGTGCTATAAGGCGTGAAAGTCGTCCTGCCAGTTGGAGACCGGAACCATGAGCGACCCCAGAATCAACGGCCTGCGCAGCATCGAACTGGGTGTGCATGACCTGCACAAATCCGCGGAATTCTACCGCGGGGTCTGGGCCTTGCAGGATGTCGCCGCCGAAGGCGACGCCATCCACCTGCGCGGCACCGGCCGCGACCATCATGTCGTGACCCTGCGCGAGCGGCCGCGCGCCGCACTGCTTGGCGTGCATTTCTCGGCGCCCGACCGCGCCACGGTCGATGCGCTGCACGCCCGCGCCAAGGCGATGGGCGCCAAGGTCGATGCCGCGCCGGGCGTTCTGCCGGGCAGCAGCGGCGGCGGTTACGGCTTCCGCGTCAACACGCCGGAGGGGCATCCGCTGTCGATCTCCTCGGACGTGCAGCAGCACGCCGAGGCGATCGATGACCGCTCGCGGCCGACCAAGCTCACGCATGTGGTGCTGAACAGCGCCGAAGTGGACAAGCAGACCGCATTCTTCCTCGACGTGCTCGGGTTCAAGTGGAGCGATTCGACCTTCATGATGGATTTCGTGCGTTGCTGCACCGACCATCACAGCGTCGCATTCGCGCGCGGCAAGGGCCCGTCGCTCAACCACATGGCCTATGAGATGCCGAACATCGACGGCTTGATGCGCGGCGCCGGACGGGTGCGCAACAGCGGCTACGAGATCCTGTGGGGCGTCGGCCGCCACGGCCCGGGCAGCAACGTGTTCTCCTATTTCGTCGAGCCGAATGGCTTCGTCACCGAATACACCACCGAGGTCGATCAGGTGGACGATTCCTATGTCGGCCACGACGCGAAATGGTGGACGGAGGCCGGGGTGTTCCCGTGCCGCTGGAACATGGCGGGCGCGCCGTCCGAGTTCGCCCGCAAGGCGATGTCGGGCGAGCTTTACGAGGAAGAGAACCAGCGCTGCGAACAGGTGATGGCGAAAGCGCTCGGCCGCTGATCCGATCCGTGCCGCGGCGCGTCGTTCCCGTCGTCCTGCTGAGTCTGGCATTCGCGGGCGCAGCGCTTGCGCAGAGCTATCCGACGCGTACGGTCGAGATCGTGGTGCCGTTCGCGGTCGGCGGCAGCACCGATATTTTGACGCGGCTCGTCGGCGATGGCCTGAGCAAGCGGCTCGGCCAGCCATTCGTGCCGCTCAACCGGCCCGGCGCCAACACCAACACCGGCACGCTGCAAGTCGTGAAGGCGGCGCCCGACGGCCACACGCTGACGATGGGGAGCTTTGGGCTCACCGCCAATCCGTCGCTGTACCGGCGGCTGCCGTTCGAGCCGCTGCGCGATCTCGCTCCGATCACGCTGATCGCCACCACGCCCAGCCTGCTTGGTGGTGCCGCGGTCGCTGCCGGTGACCACGCTGGCCGAGCTGATCGCGCACCTCAAGGCGCATCCGGGTGAGTTCAACTATGGCTCCTACGGCGCGGGTTCGAGCCCGCATCTCGGCGCCGAGCTGTTCCAGTCGATGACCGGCACGCGGCTGGTGCACGTGCCCTATTCGGGCGGCGGCCCGGCCGCGATTGGCCTGATGGGCAACAACGTGCAGATGGTGCTCGCCGGCGTGCCGTCGGTGCTCGGGCTGGTGCGCAGCGGCCAGCTCAGGCCGATCGCGGTGGCCGCCGAGCGACGCTTGCCGCTGTTGCCCGAGGTGCCGACCTTCATCGAGAGCGGTCTCGAGTTCCGCAACGGTCCCTGGTTCGGGCTACTGGCGCCGGCCAAGACGCCCGAGACGATCATCGCGACGCTGCACCGTGAAACCATCGACATCCTGCGGGACCCCGCGACCCGCGCGCGCATCGTCGAGCAAGGCGCCGACGTGGTCGGCAGCACGCCCGCCGAATTCCGCGCCTTCATCAAGGACGAGACCGAGCGTTTGGCGGTGGTGATCCGCCAGGCCAATATTCACCTCGACTAAAAGTAAAGCGGGAGCAGCGCCGATGGCTGAGAAGAAACTGACCGGGCGGATCGCGGCCGATCGCATCCGGATGCAGTCGACGCCGAAGCCGCCGGCCGGCGCGGTCGAGCGGTTTCTCAAGCTCGGCGATTGCACCGGCGTGATCTCCGACGTAATGGACGAGCTCGGCATTCCGGCCGGCGTGATCGGCGCCTCGGTGCTCAAACCCACCATGCCGGGCCGGATGATCTGCGGTCCGGCGCTCACCGTGCGCAACATCCACCAACGCGCCGATGCGCTCGCGGGCGCCAAGGCGAACGTCAACAAGATGGCGGAGTTCGAGGCGCACAATTTGGCCGAAGACGGCGACGTGTTGGTGATCCAGGGCGTCCCCGGCATGTCGAACATGGGCGGCATCTCGGCCACCACCGGCAAGCGCTCGGGCGAGCGCGGCGCCATCGTGATGGGCGGCGTGCGCGACGTCGCGCAGTCGCGCGCCGTCGGCTATCCGGTCTGGGCGCACGAGATCACGCCGGTCACCGGCAAGTGGCGGCTGGAGACGGTCGAAATCAACGGCACGGTGATGATCGGCGAGGTGCGCGTTACGGCCGGCGACCTGGTCGTCGCCGACGATACCGGCGTCTGTTTCATCCCGCGCGACAGCATCATGCAGGTGCTGGAGGCGTGCGAGAAGAAGCAGAAGGGCGAGGACGAACGCGTCGACGCGATCGCGCGCGGCGTGCCGGTGCCGGTGTTCTACAACAAGGGATGACGCTATTCGGTCGGCTGGATGTTGGCGGCCTTGCCGACCTCGTCCCATTTCTTGATTTCGTCGCGCACGAAGGCCGCGAAATCCGCGGGCTTGCTGGCAACCGGTTCGGCACCTTCGCCCGCGAGCCGCGCCTTGGTTTCCGGCGTGCTCAAGAGCGCGGCGATCTCGCCGTGCAGCCGCGTGACGATCGGCTCCGGCGTGCCGGCCGGCGCGAACACGGCAAACCAGCTCAGCACCTCGTAGCCGGTCACCCCCGCCTCCGCGACCGATGGCACGTCCGCCATCGCCGGGATACGCTCGCGCGAGGTCACCGCCAGCGCCCGCAGCGTGCCCTGATCGACGTGCGGCTTGGCCGATGCCGCGTTCGACATCATCGACATCACATGGCCGGCGAGCGTGTCCTGCATGGCGGGACCAACGCCTTTGTACGGCACATGCGTGACGTCGATGCCGGTCCGATGCTTGAGCAGCTCCATCGCCAGATGAAGATTGCTGCCGACGCCGGCCGACGCATAGTTGATCTGACCGGGCTTCGCCTTGGCCGCGGCGATGTACTCGTTGAGCGTGCGGTGCGGCTGCGACGGATGCACCACCAGCACGTTCGGCAGCGACACCAGTTGGGTGACCGGGGCGAAATCGCGCAGCACGTCGTAGGGCAGCCGCTTGTAGACCAGATGATTGATGGTGATCGTGCTGGCGCCGAGCAGGAACGTGTAGCCGTCGGCCGGCGCGCGGGCCACCAATTCGATGCCGAGCGTGTTGCCGGCGCCGCCGCGGTTCTCGACGTAGAACTGCTGGCCGGTCGCCCGGCTCATGTGCTGGGCGACCATGCGGGCCAGCGTATCGGCATTGCCGCCCGGCGCGGTCGGCACCAGGATTTTCACCGGCTTGGTGGGCCACGCCGGCTGCGCCTGCGCGCTTTCGGCAAGACCTAGCAGAACGAAAAGGACGGCGGCGGTGGCTCGCAGCATCGGGTTGCTCACTCCTCGGCGCGGATGTTGGCGGCCCGCGCGATGGCCGCCCATTTCTCCAGCTCGGATTTCACCAGCACGGAAAACTCCGCCGGGCCGTTGCCGATCGGCTCGGCGCCATCCTGCGCCAGCCGCTCGCGCACCTCGGGCACGCGCAACGCCTGGGCGACCGCCGACGCAAGCTTTGCGACGATCTCGCCTGGCGTGCCGGCGGGCGCCAGCAGGCCGTACCATTGCAGCGCCGAATAGCCCGGCACGCCGGCCTCGGCGACCGTCGGCACGTCCGGCATGGCGGCCACGCGCTTCGGTCCCGAAACCGCCAGCGCGCGCAGCTTGCCGGCCTCGATCAGCGGCTTGGCGGTCAGCAGGTTGGAGAACAGCGCCGCGATCCGGCCGGACAGCACCTCGATCATGGCCGGGCCGGTGCCCTTGAACGGAATGTGCTGCAGGTCGATGCCGGCCATGTGCTTGAGCAATTCCATGCTCATATGCGGCGAGGAGCCGGCGCCGGCCGACGCATAGTTGAGCTGGCCGGGCTTGTCCTTCGCCAGCGCCACGAGATCGCGCAGCGTCTGCGCCGGCACCGATGGGTGCACCACCAGCACGTTGGAAATGCCGGCGACCTGGGTGATCGCGACAAAATCCCTGGTCGCGTCGTAGCGCGCCTGCCGGCTCACCGCCGGCAGCACGGTCACGGTGCTGGGCGTCATCAACAGCGTGTAGCCGTCGGCCGGCGCGTGTTGCACCGCTTCGATGCCGAGGATGCCGGCGCCGCCGCCGCGATTCTCGACAAAGAAGCTGGCTCCGCCGCGCGAAAGCTGCTGCGCCAGCACGCGCGCCAGGATGTCGGTGCCGCCGCCGGGCGCGGAATTCACGATCAGCCGCACCGGCCGCGACGGATAGTCGGCCTGGGCGAACGCTTCCGAGGCGAGCGTGATCAGACAGGCGAGCATGAGCGGCAGCGCGCGGCGCATGATCAAAGGCTCATTTGAGGAATCGGCTGGCGTAGGACGTGTCCTCGATCTTCCGATCGACCAGCCATTTGGCGACCTCGTGGTGATGCGCGAACCACACGTCCTTGTGGCTGCGGAAATATTCCAGGATCTGGCGGAACATCGCCGCCATCAGCGGCCGTCCGCCGAAATGGCTGTGCACGCCGAGATTGATCAGCGCGCCTGGCTCGCAGGCGTGCAGGTAGTCGAACGTCTCCTTGTAGACGTCGAAATAGATGCGCGGGCTCGCCCGCAGCGCGCGGTTGTCGACGAAATCGCTCCACGGAATGATGACGATCTTGCCGCTGCGCGTGGTCTGCTGATACGGCACGCTCGAGTCGAGCGCGTCCGAGCACCAGGCAAGCTTGGCCTCGGCCAGATACTCGATGGTGTTCTCCGACCAGCCATAGATCGGCGTCACCCAGCCGGTCGGCCTTTTGCCCGCGGTCTTCTCGATGATGTCGAGGGTCTTTTTGATGGTCTCGCGCTCGCGGTCGGCGTTCATCGAGAACAGCGTCTGGTCCTGCAAGTAGCCGTGGCCGGCGACGTCGTTGCCGGCCTTGGCGAAGGCCGCGACCGCCTCCGGCCAGATTTCCGCGCTGCGGCCGTTGCAGAACAGCGTCGCCGGGATGCCGAGATCCTTGAGGTTGCGGCTGAGCCGCCAGATGCCCTCGTTGCCGCCGAAGCGCGACCAGTTGATGCCGGCGACGTCCTTGGAGCCGGGCGCGAGCGGCGTGGTGCGCGGGAAATAACTCGGCGACTTGCCCTCGGTCCAGGTTTCCAGCAGCACGCTGACGACAACGGCCACGCGATGGCCGTTGGGCCATTCCAGCCGATTGCTCATGCGACGTCTCCCACGCGACCACCTGTCGAAAATTCATGCATCAGCGGGGCGGGCGAGTCCATGGCATGAGACTTCAGCATATGCAAACGATCGTGACTGTCGCATAATTTGCCGCGCCGTCATGGCCGGGCTTGTCGCCCGCAAGTCGTGGTTTACCCGACTTGCGGCTTTTTTGTTTGACGGACTTGGCGCAGCCAAGTCCTATGCATCCACGTCTTGGCATCAAGAAGACGTGGATGCCCGGCATAAAGCCGGGCATGACGTGGTTAGGTTCGGAGCAAAAGAATGATCGTCGATTTCCAGCAGCACTACACGCCGGCCGAAATGCTCAAGGGCGATCCCAAATCGCTGACCGCCCAGGTCGACGAGCGCGGCAATCCGAACTACCTGCTCAACCCGCAGCTCGGCGATCTCAACAACCACATCAAGATGATGGATCACGCCGGCATCGATGCCGGCGTGCTGTCCTGCGGGGTCGGCTTCGATCAGCCCGATCTGAAAATCTGCCGCGCGATCAACGACCGCATGGCGCAGGCCGAGAAGGATCATCCCGGCCGCTTCATCGGGCTTGCCCATGTGCCGGCCCTCAAGCCCGACGAGGCGCGCGCCGAGCTCAAGCGCTGCGCGGTCGATCTCGGCTTTCCCGGCGTGGTGATTGCGTCGGAGATGCAGGACCAGGCGCTCGATGCCGAGGCGCTGCGGCCGTTCTGGAAGGCGGCCTGCGATCTCGGGCTGTACGTGTTCATCCATCCGCTCGCCAAGGTCATCAACTGGAACCGGATGGACGCCGACGACCTCGGCCGCATGTTCGGCTGGGAGTTCTCGCTGATCATCGCGACCATCCGCGTCATCAACTCCGGCCTGCTCGACGAACTGCCGGACCTGAAAATCCAGTTCTCGCATTTCTCCGGCGGCATCGGGCGCTACCGCGGCCGCTACAACGGCTTCCAGCAGCGCACCAAGTGGGGCACCTCGCAGATCAAGGGCCACAACCGGCAGCCCAAGCGGCCGGTCGATTTCTATCTCAACAACAAGCTGTTCTACGATTGCGCCGGCTGGGCCGGCCCCGATCCGTGCGGGCCGCTCGGCGCCGACTGGGTGAAGTACGGCTTGCAGGAGCTGGCGCTGTCGCAATGCGTGTTCGCCACCGACTATCCGCAGGCGATCCGCGATCCGGGCGAGGTGCGCGACTACGTCAAGGCGGTCGAGATGCTCGATCCCAACGCCAACGCGCTGGTGCACGGGCTCAACGCCGAGAAGCTGATCCCGAACGTCAAGGAGCGTCTGGCGAAGCGCAAGAAATAGCGTGGCGAGATTGTGCGTCGTTTCGTATCGTCGGTAGGCCATGCCAGGTTCGTCGGGGGTTAAGGTCCAGCCAGTAGAGGTGGTGACGCCGCTCGCCGGCTATCGGCTGCTCGCCAACTCGATGCTCAACAAGGGCACCGCCTTCACCGAGCAGGAGCGCGACGATTTCGAGCTGCACGGCCTGTTGCCGCCGCGGGTCGCAAGCCTCGACGAACAGGTGTCGCGCCGGCTTCGTGTGCTGCGCGCCTTCGCCACCGAGCTGGAACGTTATTCGTTCCTGCGCGAGCTGCAGGACACCAACGAAACGGTGTACTTCGCGCTGCTCACCCAGAACATCGAAGAGCTGTTGCCGATCGTGTACACCCCGACGGTCGGCTCCGGCTGCCAGAACTTCAGCGGCTTGTTCCGCAAGCCGCGCGGCGTGTTCCTCAGTCTGCCGCACCGCAAGCGGATCAGGCAGATCCTCTCCAACCCGCAGTTCGACCGCACCGAGGTGATCGTGGTTACCGACGGCGAGCGCATCCTCGGCCTGGGCGACCAGGGCGCGGGCGGCATGGGCATCCCGATCGGCAAGCTCGCGCTCTACACCGCCTGCGGCGGGCTCAATCCGGCCACCACCCTGCCGATCCTGCTCGACGCCGGCACCGACAACGCCGAGCGGCTGGCCGATCCGCTCTACATCGGCTGGCACCACGAGCGGGTGCGCGGCCAGGACTACGATGACTTCATCGAGGAATTCGTCAGCGCCGTGATGGATCGCTGGCCGCACGTGCTGCTGCAATGGGAGGATTTCGCCAAGGCCAACGCCACGCGCCTGCTGGATCGCTATCGCGACCGGCTGTGCACGTTCAACGACGACATCCAGGGCACGGCCTCGGTCGCGACCGGCGCGCTGCTGTCGGCGATTGCGGTCACCGGCGTGCCGCTGACCGAGCAGCGTATCGCGATCTTTGGTGCCGGCTCGGCCGGCTGCGGCATCGCGAGCCTGCTGCTCGCCGCCATGACCGAGGCGGGGCTTGCCGCCCGTGAGGCGGCGAAGCGGTTCTTCATGATCGATCAGGACGGCCTGCTGGTCGAAGGCATGAACGTCGCGCCGTTCCAGCAGCCGTTCGTGCAGGACCGCGCGCTGCTGGCCTCATGGTCGCTGGAGCAATCCGGACGCGCGAGCCTGCTGGATGTCGTCAGCAATGCCAAGCCGACCACGCTGATCGGCGTGTCCGGCCAGCCGGGCGCGTTTTCCGAATCGATCGTGCGCGCCATGTGCGCGGTCAACCGCCGGCCGGTGATCTTTCCGCTGTCCAACCCGACCTCGCGCGCGGAGGCGACCCCCGCCGACATCCAGCGCTGGAGCGACGGCTGCGCCGTCGTGGGCGCCGGCAGCCCGTTCCCGCCGCTCCTTCGCAACGGCCGCAGCGTCGCGGTCGACCAGACCAACAACTCCTACATTTTCCCGGGTGTCGGTCTCGGCGCGATTGCGGTGCAGGCGCGCCGGATCACCGACACGATGTTCATGGCGGCCGCCAAGGCGCTGGCCGAGCGCTCGCCGGCGCGCCGCGACAGCAACGGCAACCTGCTGCCGCCGGTGACCGCGCTGCGCGATATTGCGGTGGCGGTGGCGCGCGCCGTCGCCTTGCAGGCCGTCAGCGAGGGAATGGCACCGCCGATGACTGAGCGCGAGATCGACGCCGCGATCGCCACAAAGATGTGGCAGCCGAAATATCTGCCGTACCGGAGAGTGATCCGAAACCTGGACGAGGGGTGACGCCATGGCCGACCGCAGCAAGCATCCGATCGTGCATTTCGTCGGCAGCATTCCGCTGCCGGACAGCGAGACCGTGTTCCGCACGCTGTCGCAGGCGTGCGGCAAGCACGTCATCCGGCTGCCGGACGGCGAGACCGGCATCCGCAAGACCTGGATTCGCTTCCTGCAGGACGTGCTGGCGCGTGATCCGGCGATCGAGCTTGCGAGCGACGTGCCGCCGTTCCGGTTCGTGCAGTGGGACGGCAAGCTGGTGCGCGAAATCCCGCGGCTGCGGGTCAAGCCGGGCGCCACGCCCGAGGTCCGAACCATCCGCACCGGCTACGCCGACATGGCGATCGAGTCGTTCGGCGTGTTCGACCGCTTGCAGAAGGCGGGCGCGATTCCCTCAGGGGTCAAGTTCCAGATCAGCATTCCCACGCCGATCGCGCCGACCTACAACAACATGGTGCCGGCCGATCGGCCCAAGGTTCTGGCGGCGCTGGTGCCGCATTTCATCGGCGAGGTCGCCCAGATCGCCAAGGCGCTGCCGAACGATCGCATCGCCGTGCAATGGGACGTCTGCCAGGAGGTGCTGGCCTGGGAGGGTTATTACGAACCCGGCCCGGTCGATATCCGAAAGGAAACCGTCGACGTGCTCACCCGGATCGGCGACGGCGTGCCGGCCTCGATCGAGTTCGGCTATCACCTTTGCTACGGCAGTCCGGCCGACGAGCATATGGTGCTGCCCAAGGACATGGGCATCATGGTCGAGATGACCAACGCGGTGGTCTCAGGCGTCAAGCGGCCGATCGAGTTCTTCCATATGCCGGTGGTCAAGGCCCGTACCGACGATGCCTATTTCGCGCCGTTGAAGAATTTGAAGCTTCGCCCGGAGACCGAACTTTATCTCGGGCTCATCCACCACAATGACGCCGCCGGCGATGCGGCGCGGCTGGCCGCCGCGCGGCGGCATCATCGCGTCGACGGCGTTGGCACCGAATGCGGCATGGCGCGCGGCGATCCGTCGCGGCTGCCGGCGCTGCTCGCTGCCCATGCCAAAGCGGTGGAGACCTAGCGGCTGTCCGGCGCGAACGCCTTGGCGTAGCGTTCGGCAATCTCGGGCGGTGTGCTGGTCACAGTCTTGACCACCTTGTCGATCGCCTCGCCCGGAACGAAATCGATTTCGATTTTTGCCTTCTCGGCGTCGGCCAGGAATTCCTTGTCTTTGGCGAGCGCCGCGAATGCCCGCCGCAGCATGGCGATGCGCTCGGCCGGAACGTCGGGCGGCGCGATCAGCGGCCGTGCCGCGGTCTTCTGCGTGAAATGCAGCTCCAGCACCTTGCGATCGTTGTCGTTCTTGATGAAATCCAGGGCGTTCGGCAGCGCGCCGAGCTCGGGCTCGTTGTGCAACGCGCCCTGCATCAGCACCGTGACCTGCTTCTCGCTCAGCCATTGCGGCCGCACCGCCTTGAGCGACGACCACGACCAGTCGGCGATGCCCTGGACCTCGCCGCGTTCGATCGCGAGCGCGATCTGGGCCGTGCTGTTGTAGCCGGTGACGACCTTGAACTTGGTGCCGATCAGTGAGTTGTACAGCCGCGGCGTGGTCTCCGGATCGACGCCGGTGATGCCGCCGACGATCAGCTCCTTGTCGAACAGATCCTTGGCGGTTTTGTGCGGGGCGCTGTGCCAGGCGAGCGTCACCGCGGTCTCGGTGTTGAAGCTGCCGAGCCAGTGAAATTTCTCGATCTCGAAGCGCACGCCGGTCGGGTAGATCAGCCTGGCGAGCAGGATCCCGCGCTGAAGCAGCGCGATCGTGGTGCCGTCCTTCGGCGCGGTGATGAACATGTGGTTGGCGGCGGCGATGCGCGCCGGCATGTTCTGCACGATGACCGCGGGATTGCCCGGGATGTGCTTGCCGAGATGGCGCGCCGCGACGCGCGCCTGCAGGTCGTAGCCGCCACCGGGTCCGGCGCCGACGATGAAAGTGATCTGCTTGCCGCCGTAGAAATCATCGGCATGGGCTGGCGCCGCGCCGGCCGCCAAAGCGGCAAGGACAAATCCTGCGTGGACAAGCCGGCTCATGAGCGCGCCTCCCTCGACGATTATCGACATTTTTGGCTGCTATTGCGATGCGATTGCTGGTCGCATCGGTTTGCTCGGATTACGTCAGGACTCTAAGCTTCCGCCATGCCGCTGATCGACGTGCATCACCACATCATGCCGCCGGCCTATGCCGAGGTGGTCGGGCCACGCTTCAAGGCGCGCAACGAACACAACGCCGTCCAGGTGCTGAGCTGGACACCGGCCCGCTCGATCGAGGCGATGGATCGAACCGGGATCGCCGTCTCGATCACGTCGATCTCGACCCCGGGCGTCTGGTTCGGCGACGTTCCGCAGGCCAGGGGGCTTGCTCGCGCGTGCAACGAATTCGCGGCCGGGATGGAGCGCGATTACCCGGGCCGGTTCGGCTTCTTCGCCATCGTGCCGATGCCCGACGTCGACGCGACGCTGGAGGAAATCCGCTATGCGCTCGACTCGCTTGGCGCCTGCGGCATTTGTCTGATGAGCAACTACGGCCGGGTGTGGCCGGGCGATCCCGCCTTTGCGCCGGTGTTCGACGAGCTCAACCGCCGCAAAGCGATCGTTTACGTGCACCCGATCCTGCCGCAAGCCTGCCAGGACATGCAGCCCGGCATCGGCGAGAGCGCATTGGAGTATCTGTTCGACACTGCGCGCGCGATCGCGAGCCTGCTCTACAACGGCTCGCTGCTACGCTGGCCCAACGTCCGCTTCATCTTTCCGCACGCGGGCGGCGCCATGCCGCCGCTGGCCGAGCGGGTGACGCGGATGGCCGACCGCGACCGCAAGCTGTCGCCTGTGCCCGCCACGACGGCGATGGCGGAGGTCAAGAGCCTCTATTTCGACGTCGCAAGCTCGACCAATCCGGTGACGCTCGCGGGCCTGCTGCGTCTCGTGCCGTCGACGCAGGTGATGTTCGGCACCGACTATCCGTTCCTGGGGTCGATCCCTTACACGCTCGATCCGCTACGCAATCATGGCCTCGCCGCCACCGACCTGGCGGCGATCGAGAGCGGCACTGCGCTCCGGTTGTTCCCGCGCTTCGCCAAGGTGACGGCATGATCCGTGCCTACGGCATGATCCGTGCCTGGTGCTGCTTGTTCGGACTGGCCGGGCTGCTCGCCACGCTGCCGGCGCAGGCGCAGAATTGGCCCGCACGTTTCGTCCGCATGGTCGTTCCCGGCGGCTCGGGCACCGCCGCCGACGTTTCGGCGCGGATCATCGCGCAGGCGTTGTCCGAACGCTGGGGACAGCAGGTCATCGTCGAGAACCGGCCGGGCGCGGGCGGGGTCGTCGGGACCATGCAGATCGCGCAATCGGCGCCCGACGGCTATTCGCTGCTGTTCGCGCAGGGCGCACCGCTGTCGCTGACGCCGCATGCATTCAAATCGGTGCCCTATGACGTGGAGCGCGACTTCGAGCCGATCATATTCGCGGGCTATGGGCCGCTGGTGCTTGGCATCCTCGCCCAAGCTGCCGGTCACCAGCGTCGCCGAGCTGATCGCGCTGGCCAAGCGGCAGCCCGGCAAGCTGTCGTTTGCGACCGCCTCGGCGCGCAGCATTCCGCATCTCGCCGGCGAGTATTTCCTGAGCGCGGCGGGCGTCGCGATGGTCAACGTGCCTTACAACGGCTACCCGCGCGCGATCCAGGACACCATGACCGGCACCGTCGACGTGATCTTCGGCGGCGCGCAGATCATCCCGCAGCGCGACTCCGGCAATCTGCGCGTGCTTGGCGTCACCACCGCCAAGCGGATTCCGGGCTATGAGGACATCCCCGCCATCAGCGAGACCGTGCCGGGATACGCCATCGCCGGCTGGGCGGCGGTGCTGGCGCCCAAGGGCACGCCGGCGCCGATCGTTGCCAGGATCAACGCCGACATGCGGCTGGTGCTGGACGCGCCCGAGGTGCGAACGCGCCTGCACGGCCTCGGGAACTATCCCGACACGACTGCGCTCGGCACGCCGGAAGCGCTGGCGAAATTCATCCGCGACGACTCCGCGCTGATGCAGCGCATTCTCAAGGCCGCCAACCTCCAGCCCGAGGACCAGCCAAAATGACACCGGCTGCCGCTTGACCATGGCAAGCCGGTGCCGCTTGATGCCCGCCGAAAATCCGGGGAGGGCGCGTTGAAGGCCATTGTCATCCGTGAGTTCGGCCCGCCGGGCGTGATGAAGCTCGAGGAGATTCCCACCCCCGAGCCCGGACCGGGCGAGGTGCTGATCAAGGTCCACGCCGTCTCGGTCAACCGCACGCTCGACACCGTGGTGCGCGCCGGCAAATACGCCCGCCGCGTCACGCTGCCGCTCACCCCCGGCGTCGATCCCTCCGGCGTGATCGTCAAGCTCGGTCCGGGCGTCACCGGCCGGAAGGTCGGCGACCGCGTCACCGTGCAATTGCGCACCAGCCATGACAGCGGCGCCGACTCGATCCGCAATCTCGGCGTCCACGCCTGGGGCGGCTATGCCGAATACGTCTGCGCGCTGGCCGACCGCACCGCGATCGTGCCCGACGGCCTCGACTTCGCGACCGCCACGGTGGTGTCGCGCCACGCCCCGACCGCGTTCACGCTGCTGCGCGAGCGCGCCAGGCTGCAAGCCGGCGAATGGGTGCTGGTGATGGGCGCGGCCGGCGGGCTCGGCAGCGCCGGCATCCAGGTCGCCAAATATCTCGGCGCCAAGGTGATCGCGGCCGCCGGCTCCGACGATCGCGTCAAGGTCGGGCTCGACCTCGGCGCCGACGCCGGCGTCAATTACCGCAAGCAGGACCTGACCATCGAGGCGATGCGCATCACCCAAGGCCAGGGCGTCAACGTGGTGTTCGAGAACATCGGCGATCCGACCACCTTTCCCAAGGCGTTCGCCGCACTGGCGCGGCGCGGCCGGCTGGTCACCGCCGGCGGCCACGGCGGCGGCACCGTGCCGCTCGACGTCAACCGGCTCTACCAGAACCACCTCACCGTGATCGGCGCCACCGGCGAAACCCCGGCGGACGTCGAAACGAGTCTCAAGGCCGCGGCCGAGGGCAAGTTCAAGGGACTGATCGACCGCATCATGCCGCTGTCGCAGGCGGTGCAGGCGCACGAGTGGGTGGAAAGCCGCGACGGCATCGGCAAGGTGATCCTCGACCCGACGCGCTAGAGCTGAGCTGCCTCAGACTGAACCGCCCGTTCGTCCCCGCGGAAGCGGGACGACGCCAGCGCTGGCCCCGCTGCTGGGCTCCGCGCTTCGCGCGCTGGAGCCCCGCACGACGAGTCTGGTGCAGCCGTCAGGACAGCCGAAGAATTACTTCGCCTGCTTCCAATCGTGCTCGGACATGTCGAACACGACGCCGTTCGGGTCCTTGAACTTCGACTCGGCGTCCACGCCTGGAAACGGCGGCAACTTCATGAAGAACTTTCCGCCGGCGGACTCGACCTTCTTCTGGGACGCTTCCAGGTCGTCGACCACAAATCCGAAGTGATGCAGGCCGGCCCAGGTCGGGCCGTTCACCATTCCCTTGGCGCCTTCGGGGAAATTCAGCAGCGTCAGGTTCATGATGCCGTCCGACAGCACGATGGCGTCGCCGATCGGCGCATTGACCTTGTCGACGCGCTTCATCTCGAAGCAGCTCTCGTAGAATTTCGCGGCCTTTTCGAGGTCTGGAACCTGCATTGCGAGGTGGCGGAGCTTTGCCATGGCTAAGGTCCTCTCGTGAGGTTCCCGCGTCGCGCGGATCATAGCCTGGGTCCGGCGCCGCGATGAAGCACTCTTCGCGGCCGGCCAAATATGTGCATGACTTGGGGCTTCTTTGGGGTCCTTTGCCCGGGAGCGTCCGATGAGCGACCTGCGAACCATCCGCACCGACGTGGTCGGCAGCCTGCTGCGGCCGGCGGCCGTGATCGAGGCGCGCAAGCGTTTCGACGAGGGCCAGATTGACGCCGCCGAATTGCGCGCGATCGAGGACGACGCCGTGCGCGGCGCGGTGCGCCTGCAGGAAAGCATCGGCCTCGACGTCGTCAGCGACGGCGAGATGCGCCGCCTGAACTTCCAGGACAGCTTCGGCGCCGCCGTCGAAGGCTACGACGCCAGCGCCTCGACGCTGCAGGCCTACACGCGGCGAGTCGAGGGCGGCACCGCGCTGCGACGCTGGGAGGTGCCGCTGCACGAGAAGGGCACCGCGATCTCGCACCGCCGGCCGGTCACGTCGCGGCTCAAGCTCGCCAAGAACGTGCCGCTCGAGGAGTACCAGTTCGTCGCCGGCGTCGCGAAGCAACCCGCCAAGGTGTCGCTGATCGGGCCGGACCGCATCAGCCAGCGCTTCGATCACGAGAACTCCAAGGCGGTCTACCCGGACATGGACGCGTTCATGGCCGACGTGGTGGCGATCGAGCGCGCGATCATCGGCTCCGTCGTGAAAGCCGGTTGCCGCTACGTCCACATCGATGCGCCGGGCTACACCGCCTATGTCGACGCGCCGTCGATGGACCAGATGCGCGCCCGCGGCGAAGACCCGATGGCGAATTTCGCGCGTTCGCTCAAGGCTGACGCCGCGGTAATCGCGAACTTCCCGGGCGTGACCTTCGGCATTCACCTCTGCCGCGGCAACCAGCGCAGCATGTGGCACCGCGAGGGCAGCTACGATGCGATCGCCGAGCGGCTGTTCACGCAATTGCCGCACAACCGTTTCCTGCTGGAATACGACAGCCCGCGCGCCGGCTCGTTTGCGCCGCTGCGCTTCATGCCCAAGGGCAAGGTCGCGGTGCTGGGCCTGGTCAGCACCAAGGTGCCGGAGCTGGAGACGGTCGACGCGCTCAAGCGCCGCATCGACGAGGCCGCCAAGGTGTTGCCGCTCGATCAGCTCGCCATCAGCCCGCAATGCGGCTTTGCCTCCGACGTGGTCGGCAACCTGATCACCCCGGACGACCAGAAGCGCAAGCTCGAGCGCGTGGTCGAGACGGCGCGGCAGGTCTGGGGCTGACGACGGCCGGACAGGGGCGAACATCCGAACGAAGATGCGATGGCAGTGCGTTTACGCACAGCGCGACGCGTCGGAACGAACACGGATGCTTGATCGCGGTTGCATTGCCACTTCAGCGGATTAATTTCATGCGCTGGAAAACGTCACGCGCAAGAAAAGCGCAACTGCTGAAAGGCGCTCCGTCGGCAAAACGCACCCGCATTCAATTGAAAGGGATCGACGATGAAAAAGCTCCTTATGCTCACCGCGGCTGGGATCGTTGCAGCCAGCACCGTGCAGCCTGGTTTTGCGGCACCGCGTGCTAAACGCGCCAATCCACCGCAGGCCACGCAACTGACGGACTACGGCAACAACCCGGGCTTCAACACCTATTCACGTGGCCAAGCTGCGCCGGGACAGGTATATCCGTCGGGCAACCTGCCGTATCCGGATCGCCCGTGGGGCGCCCCGAATCGCCATTGATCAGGACAAGCAGAAATCCCCGGCCCAAACGCCGGGGATTTTGCTTGTAGCGGACACTCGCACGACAATAAGCGCAAGCTCGAGCGCGTGGTCTTAGACTCGTGCGGCAAGTTTGGGGCTGATGGCTGCCGCCATTTGCGGCGGCCGCGGGCGAAAGTTCGGCAAAGTTGCGATGGCAGTGCGTTTGCGCACACCGCAACGGGCGGCGTCGAACACGGATGCTTGATCGCGGTTGAATTGCCACTTTGGCCGACCAAAATCACGCGACAAGAAAAAGAAACTGCTGGGAAGCGTTCTGGTCGGCGAAACTCACTCTCATTGAAAGGTAACGACGATGAAGAAGCTCCTTCTGCTCACCACTGCTGGGATTCTCGCGGCCGGCTCCGTGCAGCCTGGCTTTGCGGCGCAGCGCGCTCATCGCGCCGATCCGCCGCAGGCCACCGAACTGATGGACTCGGTGCGACGCGACTATTACAGCGTCTATGGCAACGCGGGCCCCAACGCCTATGCCCGTGGCGAAACTCCGACCTTCCGGGCTGCGCCGGTGCAGGCGTATCCGTCGGGCAATCTGCCGTATCCGGACCGCCCGTGGGGCGCCCCGGATCGCGATTGATCGCACAAGGAAAAACCCCGGCGGAAACGCCGGGGTTTTTGCTTGCAGCGCACGCTCGGACGAACCTTACAGCTTCAGGAGCTTCCTGGCATTGCCGGCAAAGATTGCGGCGCGGTCGGCGTCGCTGATCGGCGCTTTGTTGAGCCACTGAACGCCCAGCGTGTTGTCGATGTAGGGCCAATCGACCGCAAACAGGATGCGGTCGAGCCCCATTTCGGCGATCGAGCAGATCAGTGCCGAGTTCCTGGAACGCGCCGCTGGTGGTGAGCCAGAAGTGCGTCCGGTAATAGTCGGCGAACGCCTTCGGCAGCTTCGCAAAGCGCGCTACATTGTGCTCGGTCCGCCACAGCGTGAACGGCGCCATCTCGCCGAGATGGCCGATGATGATCTTGGTGCCGGGATATTCGTCCAGCACGCCCGAGGTGATCAGCCGGAACGAATGCGTCAGCGTCTCGATGCCCCAGCCGAGCGGCGGGCCCTGCAACGCCTCGTGGCCCTTGAAGTAGGCGTCGAACACCTCGGGTTTCATCGGCGAGGGATGGATGTAGATCGGCACGTCGAGCTGTTGCGCGCGCTCGAACACCGGCCGGAACCGCCGGTCGTCGAGGAACAGGCCGTGGCTTGTCCCCATCACCATGGCGCCGTGAAAGCCGAGCTTGCCGACGCAGCGCTCCAGCTCGTCCGCCGCGGCCTTGGGATCAGGCAGCGGCAGCGTCGCGAAGCCGGCAAACCGGCCGGGATGCGCGCCGATGGTCTGGTGCAGAAAATCGTTGGAGGCGCGCGCGGCCATTACCGCCACGTCCGGCGCGAGATTGTGGGCGGCCGGGCTGTTCTCCGACAGCACTGCGAGGTCGATGCCGGCCTCGTCCATCTCCTTGATGCGGACGCCGGCGAGCTCGTTGAGCCTCTGCTGGGTGGGGCCGTCGCGCGGCGCGATCAGCTCGCGCAGCTTGGGCGAGGTGAAATGCTCCTCGACGGCGATGATCTTCCAGTCCGGCATGGCGACAGATTTTCTCCATTGTCATCGGGGTCCCCGCCGACTTTGTCGGTGGGGTGCCCCGTCACCGGGCCGCTGCCATAAGCGCTTTTACGCGCATCTTCGACGCGCCATGGCGGCAAGACCCGGTGATCCCGTTAGGTTGGCACGGCTGTGCCCTATGAATCGAGATGGCCGGGACAACGGGGCCCCGCCGACAATGTCGGCGGGGTGCCCGTCCCGGCCATGACGACCCGATATGACGTCTGTCGCGCTGTTATGCGCTGACGTGCTGGATGAACTTCTGCGGTGGCGGGTCGCCCCACTGCGACACCAGCGCCTCTTCGGCGGGCAGCAGGTTCGAGCCGTTCTTGATATTGAGCCGGTCGCTGTCGGCCCAATGCTCGTGCACGCGGCGCCACGGATCGGCCCAGTAGTCGTAGACCTGGCTGCCGAGCAGATGCCGGCCGATGCCCCACATGTGCTCGTATTTGCCGGTCGTGCGCATGTGCTGGTGGCCCATGAACACGTCGTCCAGATCCTGCACCTCGAACGAGATGTGGTTCAGGCCAGCGTGATCGTGGTTGATGGCGAAGAACACGTGATGATCGACGTAGGTCTCGCCGCGGTCGCAGCGATTGAACGACCCGATCAGGTTGTCCTTCTGGCCGGCATAGACGTCGTCCGAGCAGATGAAGCCGAGATGATGACGGAACCAGTTCACGGTCTCCTTCACCTTCGGGGTGCCGAGCACGCAATGCGCGATGCGCTTGACGCGCGACGGTCCCTTGGGAAGCCGCATCAGCGCGCCCGGGCGGGCGAGCGGTGCGTAGCCGGAGTTGAGCACCTGGCGCGGCGCCGGCAGCTCCGGCACCTCCTTCATGCCCCACACCACCTCGATCTGGTAGCCGTTCGGCTCGGTCAGGCGCACGCGCTTGCCGCCGCCGGGCTCGTCCATGTTCTCGATGCCGGAGGCGCCGGGCACCTTGGCCATGGTCTTGAGATCGTCCTCGCTCGCCGCGTGATAGGCGATGCCGACGAACTTGGGATCGCCCTTCTCGGTGATGTGGACGTGATGCACCGGGTCGGTGGTGCGATAATAAATCGCGTTGTTGGTGCGTTCGCTCTTGGCCAGCCCGAAGTTCTCGAGGAATTCGGCCTGCTGGTCGAGATCGGGCGCGCGCAGCCGCGCATAGGCGATATCGGTTACCTTGATTACAGCCATTGTTCTCACTGCCCTTGGGTTTGGGCGCCGCCGTGAACCCCCGGCGCCGTCTGCCGCAAAGATAACGCACCCGTTCCGGGGAGGCAATTTGGCGCCGCGGCGTCAGACCTGATATGCGCGCCGGCCCTGCTTGGCAGTGCGGCTGGCCGGGGTTCGGCCGATATGCTGTATTCCGGCAAACGCTTGGGAGGCAGCCGTGAAACTTGTCCTGTTCCAAAGTGCCCCGAATGGCGAGGTTTTGCCGGGGCTGATGACCGATCGCGGCGTCGTCGACATTTCGGGCGCGGTCAAGAAGGCTTATTCGCCGCAGCTCACCATGCAGGGCATCATCGACGACTTCGACCGGCTCAAACCGGCGCTGCAAAAGCTCGCCGCCGAAGGCCAGGCCACGCCGGCCGGACAGGTGCGGCTGAAAGCCCCACTGCCGCGGCCGGGCAAGATTCTGGCCTGCATCGCCAACTATTGGGAGCACGCCCAGCGCGAGGCGCGGCCGCTCAACATGTTCATGAAAAATCCGGACGCGGTGGTCGGCCCGGGCGACACCATCGTGCTGCCCGAATACACCGTGCCCTGGGCGTTCATGCACGAGGCCGAGCTCGCGCTGGTGATCAAGGGTCCGGCCAAGATGGTCAAGCAGAAGGACTGGAAAAGCGCGATCTTCGGCTACACCGGCATGATCGACGTCTCGGCGCGCGAGCAGGGCCGCCGCACCTGGCCGGCGACGCCGCTGACCAGCTGGCTCGGCAAGTCGTTCGACACATTTGCTCCGATCGGTCCCTGCATCGCCACCGCCGACGAGGTCAAGGACCCGAACGATCTGGTCATCCGGTTCTGGAACGACGGCCAGCTCCGCCACAACTACAACACCGACGACATGGAGCATCGTGTGCCCGAGCTGGTCGAATGGGCGACCACGGTGATGACCATGAACTCCGGCGACCTGATCGCCTGCGGCACCAACCACGAGGGCTTGGGCTTCCTGCAGGACGGCGAGATCCGTCGACATGGAAATCGTCGGCATCGGCAAGATGTCGCTGAAGGTGTCCGATCCGCTCAAGCGCAAGTGGGAGCGCGGCGTCTACATGGGGGTCGACTCGACCAATCCGGAGGCGGTGAAGCGCCATCGCCCGCACGGCGGCCCGACCGCGACCGGCGCGATTTAGTCGGTGCAGCACACGGGGCTCGCTTCGCTCGCACCTCAGGGTGACGGAGTAGGCGTTCGCGCCTTTGATCAGGAGTTCACCTCGTGACCAAGCTTCCTCTCACCCTCGCCATCAGCCATTACGACCACGTCACCGAGCTGGTCACCGGCCGTGTGCCGGTGGAGGGCGTCGAGCTCACCTGCCTCAATCTGCAGATCGAGGAAATCTTCTTCCGCCAGTTCAACTATCGCGACTTCGACGTCTCGGAAGTCTCGATGGGCAAGTACTGCTCGCTGGTGTCGCAGGGCGACGCGCCGCTGGTCGCGATCCCGGTGTTTCCCTCGCGCGTGCCGCGCCATTCGTCGATCTATATCCGCCGCGACGGCCCGGTGCAGTCGCCGGCCGATCTCGCCGGCAAGACCATCGGCATTCCGGAATGGGCGCAGACCGCGTCGGTCTATTCGCGCGGGCTGCTCCAGCACCAATACGGCATCGACCTCGCGTCCATCCAATGGGTGCAGGCCGGCGTCGACCAGCCGGGCCGGCAGGAGAAGGTCAAGCTCAAGCTGCCGCCGGGCTTCAAGTACGAGTCGCGGCCGGACAAGAGCCTGAGCGACATGCTGGTGTCGGGCGAGATCGACGCCGCGCTGTCGGCGCATCCGCCGGCATGCTTCGAGCACGGCCATCCGAACGTGACGCGGCTGTTTCCGGATTACCTTGAAATCGAGATGAAATACGTCCAGGACACCGGCATCTACGCGATCATGCATGCGGTCGCGTTCCGCCGCGAGATCGTCGAACAGCACCCTTGGGTCGCGGCCAACCTGTTCAAGGCGTTCGACGAGGCGCGGCGGCGGAGCGTCGCGCGCGCGCTCAACAACACCAGCTCGGCGCTGCCGCTGCCGTGGGGCTACGAGTTTGCGCGGCGGATGCAGGAGATCGTCGGGCCGGACCTGATGCCCTATGGCGTCGACGCCAACCGCACGACGCTCGAGGCCTTCCTGCAATACGGCGCCGAGCAGGGCGTGTTCCACCGCAAGCTGACGGTGGAGGAGCTGTTCCCGCCGCAGGTGCAGAAGAGCTTTCGGGTTTAAGACTCATCGCGGCGCTCGTCATGCCGCGCTCGTCGCGTGGCATCGCACGGCTTTCTCGGAGATGCACGCAAGCAAGACGTGGATGGCCGGGTACATAGGCGAGCTGAGGCGCACGCCGTTCTTCGAACGGGTACGCCCGGCCATGACGCGAGTGGCGCAGCAGTGCTGATCGGCGCTCAGCCCAGCGCGTCGACGCCGGCCTTGGCGACCTGCTCGTCCTCGTGCGACTGCACGCCGGAGACGCCGATCGCGCCGACGCATTCGTTCTGGTGCATCAGCGGCAGGCCGCCCTGGAACAGCACGCCCGGGGTTGGGAAGGTCACGAACGCCGGCCGCTCCTTGACGCGGTCCTCGAAGAACTTGCTCGGCCGCTTGGTCAGCGCGGAGGTGCGCGCCTTACCGATCGCGACCTCGGACGCAATCGCGCCGGTGCCGTCGAGGCGCTCGAGCAGGATGACGGCGCCGCTTTCATCGACGATGGCGATGGCCACGTTCCATTTGTTTTTCTGCGCCTCCGCTTTGCAGGCGGCCATCATCTTGTGCGCGTCGGCGGTGGTCAGCACGGGTCGGTTACGCATGGTGTCTCCTTGAGGATCGATCAGGGGATGGCCGACAGAGTCACGAGAATTTGCCGGCGGCGTCAATCGGTCGGGCGCGCTTCGTCAGGTTTGGTCCCATTCCACCCGCGCGGCATCCGGTGTTACGGGGTCGTAATACCACTTCAGTCCCAGCTTCTCCTCGCTGAGCACGTCGGTCTTGAAGCTCTTCCAGGCCTGGAGCTCGAAGTAGTCGAGCGGACCGCCGTGGGCGCGAAGCCGATGCGGCACGCCCGTGGGGAAAAACACCAGCGTGCCGGGGTCGATTTCCTGGGTATCGTCCCCGACCTGGACCACGCCACGGCCCTTGAACGTGATGTAGCAGTGCGAGGGGCCGTCCGGGTTGGCGGGGGTGCCGACGTGCCGATGATAGGGCGACGAGCCGCCGTCGTGATAGCGCATCTCGCCGGCTTGAATGGCGTTGGTCGGCGTCAGCCTGCTGCCATCGAGAAGCCGGACCGTGGACTCGACGCAGAAGCGACGCACGCGGCCTCCGCTGGCGTCAGTGAGCGGGCGGAGCGTCTTGCGATTGAAGAAATATCCCGGCCCGCCCGGCAATCCCGCCTCGACCGCGGCGGGAGGCTTGGGCGTCACCATGTGAAGCATTTGCAGATCCGACGCCGACGCTTCGAAGCTCGCCGATTCGCCTGGCACCAGCAGCACACCGGCGCCGTCCTCGGCGGCGTGCGACTTGCCGTTGAAACTGATGGTGCCCCCTTTCGGCGCCTCAATGACGTAAACCAGGTGGTAGTCGTTGCCGGCCTGGACCTCGAACCGGCGACCTTGTGAGACCGTTCGATGGGTGACGTCCAGGGTCTTCGACCCGCACAGAGCCTTGCTGCAGATCGTCCTTTCAAGCCCGGATGCGACCGGTTTGGCTTCGGTCCTGTTCCAATTGACGATGGAAACGTCGCTGATTTTCGCCATGGGGCATTCCTCCTGGGAAGCGGTCGAACCTGATCCGGGTGAGCAGAGCTAGCACGTTGTCGCAGTTCGCGAATGCATTGCAGCGGTTCGTCAATCTCAGCGCCTCGAGGCGGAAGATACCGCCACGACTGCGCTGGTCCAATATCATTCGATCAACTCGTCGGCTGTCGCAAGCAGTGCCTGCGGCACCTTCAGATCAAGGGCTCGCGCTGTCTTCAGATTGACGACAAGTTCGAACTTGGTCGGTTGCTCGATCGGCAAGTCGGCTGGCCGCATGCCTTTCACAACACGGTCAACGTAGTAAGCAAGACGCTGGTATGACGAGGTCAGGTGCGGGCCATAGGTGAAAAGCGCGCCACTCCTGGCAAATACCGGCCAACCGGAAACGACCGGTATGCGCAGCGCCAAGCCGAAGTCGATAATGCTTTGGCGATATTGAATGGCAAAGCCATCGGCAAACAGCGAGATCGCTTGTGGTGGGCTCTTCCTCATGCCGGCGAAGGCGTTTTCCAGCTCTTCCCGGGTCCGCGTCGCATAATAGTCAGTACTTATACCCAAGTTGTTGGCCGTACTTCTGCGTATAGTCACGTTCAAGATGTTCGCCAGGGTGCGAGGGATTTGCAAGAATGGCGACGTTACGCAGATTGGCAATGGTGTCGCGCAGTAACTCCAAGCGCTTGCCATTGAATTCGGCAGCCATAAACGTCAGGCCTGTCATATTTCCGCGCGGTCGAGACAAGCTCTCGGCAAAGCCTGCTGATACGGGATCGCCGCTGAAGACATAAATCAGAGGCACAGACAGGTTGAGCTTGGCGGCAACCGGCACCGCGGCGCCCTGCACCAGGATCAGATCGACTCGACGCTGCACCAGCTCAGCAGCAAGCGCCGGGACCCGGTCGATTTGATCGTCGCCGAAACGATACTCCATGAATAGATTGCGTCCTTCCGAATATCCGAAGTCGGCCAAGGCCGAACGCAATGCCGCAAGGAAAGGAGTAAGACTGGCCTCGCGCTGCGCCGTCAGCCAGCCGACGCGGACCACTCGTGTCGCCCCTTGCGCTCGCGCTTTGAGAGGCGAACTGATGAGCGAGCTGCCAATCAGCGCGACAAATTCTCGACGTTTCACGCGCCCTCCAGTCTCAGAAAGAAAGAGAATATCGTAGCGGCCCAGCATATCCTGCGGGAGAGGCTTTCGCGGTCAGTCAGGTCCGTTTTGGGCCAGGACTGTCATTTTCAAGGCTTAAAGGCCACGCCGTCGCAAGATGAAAACGCCGCGCAACCCGCGCGGCGTCTTGTTTGAGGCCTCGGTTGTCACTCCGCGATCATCTGACCGGAGCCGCCATGCTGGGCCGGGAAGTCCTTGAACTTGGGCAGGCCGTCCCGCATCGGCAGCACGGTCTCGCCGTAGTTGACGTGCAGCGCCGGCGTGAACCGCAACGTCGGGATCGTCGCGGCATAGACATCGACCAGCCCGAGCGTCGGATGGTTGGCCATCAGATGCCCGCCGCACTTGCTGCAATATTGCCGCTCGGCTGAACTTGGTTTTCGCGAAGGTGGCGAGGTGTTCGGCTCCTGCGGTGACCCTGACGGCCTCCGGCTTCCAGAGGCTGAACGCGCTCACCGGCGCGCCTGACCACGAGCGGCAGGAGCTGCAATGACAATAGCCCATGGCCTCCGGGGCGCCGGTGACCTCAAGCGTCACCGCGCCGCAGAAGCAGCGTCCAACGTGAGACATGACGTTTTCCTTTCTCGATGGGCCGGCAATTGCCGCAGGCCCCGACACCCCTCTCAAAGAAATCTAGGGCGCTGTCGTTGCCCTTGCCACTCGGGAAGGTGTTAGGTTTCGCCGGACTGTGCGAGAACGCACAGGGCTAAGAGCATGATCCGGAAAGTGGGAAGCGGTTTCGGAAAGATCATGTCAACAAAATCTAGTTATCGCCATTGGCGAAAACGAAAACGCCGCGCGGCTGGCGCGGCGTTTTGTTTCGAACGAAGGCTGCGGATCATTCCAGCCCGGTCGGGACGTTCTTGTTCTCGCTGGTGAGCTTCATGCTGGAGGCCTGCGCCATGGTCTCCATCAAGGTGGTGAAGTCCTTGGCCAGATACTCCTCCGGGTTCTTCTGCGTCATGGCGTTGCCCATGTGCATTTGCAGGATCTGGCGGGTCGCGGCGGTGATCGGCATCGGCACGTCGAGCTCATCGGCGAGCGCAAGACCGAGGTCGAGGTCCTTGCGCAGCAGCTCCGGCGTGAACGTCGTCGTCCAGTCGAGGTTGACCAGCGCCGGCGACTTATAGGCCGTGAACATCGAGCCCATCACGCCGTTGTTGAGGAAAGCCAGGAAAGCGTGACGCGGCACGCCCATCTTGTTGGTGAGCAGCGTGATCTCGATCAGGTTCTGGATCACCACACCGAGCATGACGTTGTGCGCGATCTTGCAGACGCGCGCGAGCTCGCCATCGCCGACGTAGGACACGCCCTTCGGCGCGAACACCTTGATCATCGGCTCGGCCTTCTTGAACGCGGCCTCCGGTCCGGAGCAGACCGCCGACAGCTTGCCGGCCTTGATCACCTTGGCGTTGCCGCTGACCGGGGCGCAGAGGTAGTCGGCACCGCGCTCCTTCAGCGTCTTGCGAATGCCCTCCAATTCCTCGACCGCGATGGTCGAGCAGTCGACGAACACGCGCCGGCGTCTTGTTGCCGGATAGCACGCCGTCCTTGCCGAAATAGACCTGCTCGACGTCCTTGCCCTCGGCGACGATGGAGAACACGATGTCCATGCCGGAGAGATCGCTGAGCTTGTCGACGATCTTGCCGCCGGACTTGGCGAGCGGCTCGGCCTTGGCGCGGGTGCGGTTCCAGATCGAGACGTCGTAGCCGGCCTTCAACAGCCGCTCCGCCATCGGGTAGCCCATGCGGCCCATCCCGATCCAACCGATCCTTCTGCGTGTTCTGTGCCATTCCCAAACTCCTCTGCGACGCCTGACGCACGGCGCTGAGTTTTGCTAGCACGGCCGCGCGCGCGGCCGCAATGTTCTCGGCTGTCACGTCTGCGCCGGCCGATGCCGGAAGCGCACGTCTTGATAATCTGGCCGGGAACGTGCGTACTGGTCCCGGCATAGGCGGCAGCGACGCTGCGGCTATGCGATCGTGGACGCGAGAATGGCGAATGGCCGACAAGACCGATGTGCTGCTGATCGGGCCGAAGAAGCCGGTCATCGTCGACGGCCTGAAGGCGGCGTTCAACCTGCACGTCATGGCCGACGCCAAGGACCGCGACGCGCTGGTCGCCAGCCTCGCGCCGCGGCTGCGCGCCATCGCGGTCAGCGTCTCGAATGAGCGGGTCGATGGCGCGTTGATGGCGCGGCTGCCGAAGCTCGAAATCGTCTCGACCTTCGCGGTCGGCTACGACCACATCGACAGCCAAGTGGGCGGGCGAGCATGGCATCGTCGTCACCAACACGCCGGGCGTGCTGACCGAGGAGGTGGCGGACACCGCGCTCGGGCTTCTGCTCTGCACGGTGCGCGAGTTTCCGCAGGCCGAGCGTTATCTGCGCGCCGGCAAATGGCTGGAGCGGCGACTATCGGCTGACGCCCGCGACATTGCGCGACCGCACCGTCGGCCTGGTCGGCATGGGCCGCATCGGCCAGGCAATCGCGCGGCGGCTCGACGGCTTCAAGGTGCCGGTGGTCTATCACAGCCGCCGGCCGCAGCAGGGCGTGCCGTATCGGCACTATCCCGATCTGATGGCGATGGCGCGCGACGTCGATATCCTGCTGGTGATCGTGCCGGGCGGGGCGCAGACGCGCCACATGATCACCGCGCCGGTGCTCGAAGCGCTCGGTCCGGACGGCATTTTCATCAACATGGCGCGCGGCTCGGTGATCGACGAGGCCGTGCTGATCAAGGCGCTGCAGGACAAGACCATCATGGCCGCCGGCCTCGACGTCTACGCCAGCGAGCCGCAGGTTCCGCAGGAACTGATCGCGATGGACAACGTCGTGCTGCTTCCGCATGTCGGCTCGGCCACGATCGCGACCCGGAGCGCGATGGATCAGCTGGTGGTGGACAATCTGCTGGCCTGGGGCGCCGGCAAGCCGCCGCTCACCCCGGTGCCGGAAACGCCCTGGCCGCCGAAGAAGCGGGCGTGATAATTTCACGCCAAGGACAGTGACATGCGCCGTGGCGTCCCGCTCGCATTCGCTCTGCTGCTCGCTGGCAGCGCTCCGCTCGCCGCGCAAGCGCCTGCGACCGACGCGCCGGCGCAGCCGGCTGAGCCGGAGCAGCCGTCCGAGGTCGTGACCGAGCCCGCGCCGCCGGCCGCGCCGCGCACCATGGTCGGAAGCTGGGAGTTCTCCAACGCCGACCGCGAGAAGATCTGCACCATCACGTTTCCAGACCGCGGCGCAGGCTCGAATTCGATCAGGCCTGCGCCCGACATTTTCCGTTCATCCGCGAGATCGTCGGCTGGAGCCAGGCCGAAAACGATTTCCTCCGCCTGGTCGACGCCAGCGGCAAGTCGGTGCTCGAATTCAGCGAAGTCGAGAGCGGCATCTTCGAAGCGCCGCGCGTCGGCGAAGGCATCCTGTTCATCCAGAACCCGGCCGGGCTCGGGCCGGCGCCGAAGACCGCCGAGCAGATCGCCGGCGATTGGACGCTGGTGCTGCGCACCGGCAAGCCGATCTGTGGATTGACGCTGTCGAACACCGCCGTCGGCGAGGAGTTCGCGGTGCGCGTCCAGCCGCCGTGCGACGCGGTGGTCACGCGGTTTGCGCCGGCGACCTGGCGATGGACCGCGGCGAGGTCGTGCTGCGCTCGGCGGGCGGCCAGTCCTGGCGCTTCGAGGAGGGTGAGGACGCCAAATGGCACCGCATCCCGGAGACCGCCAATCCGATCCTGATGGTTCGGAAATAGCGCGTGCTGATTTCCGGCCAGGAGAAACTCGAACGCATGCGCGACGGCCGCGCCGTCTACATCGGGGCGGAACGGGTCGACGACGTCACCCGCCATCCGGCGTTCCGCGAAGGCGCGCAAGACGATCGCAAGCCTCTACGACCGCAAGGCCGATCCGGCGCAGCGCGACCTGTTCTCCTTCGAGGAGGACGGCGAGCGCATCAGCCTGTACTGGCTGCGCTGCCGCACCCGCGACGATCTGCTGCGCCGCATGCGCGCCATGAAGGCGATCGCCGACATGACCTACGGCTTCGTCGGCCGCTCGCCGGACCAGGTGTCGGGACTGCTGACCGGGCTCGCCATGAACGCCGGCCTGCTCGACCGGCTGCATCAGGGGTTCGGGCAGAACCTGCTGCGCTACTACGACGTTCGCGCGCAAGAAGGACCTCTACCTCAGCTTCGCGGTGACGCCGGCGAGCGGGCGGAAGAGCGCCGAGCTGTTCCCCAACCAGCAGCGCGACGATCCCAACCTGCAGGTGGTCGCCGAGGACGATGCCGGCGTCACGGTGTCCGGCATGAAGATGCTGGCCACCAGCGCGGTCTATGCCGACGAGATCCTGATCGGCAACCTCACGCCGATCGACGACAAGCTGAAGAGCGAGGCGATCACCGCGGCGCTGCCGCTCAACGCGCCCGGCGTTTCGCTGTGGGCGCGCCAGCCCTATGCGCAGCACGTCGCGCACGAGGCCGATTATCCGCTGTCGTACCGGCTCGACGAAACCGACAGCGTGCTGGTCTGCGACCAGGTCAAAATCCCATGGGAGCGCGTGTTCCTGCACAACGACGCCAACATGTCGCGGCGCATCTACATCGAGACGCCGGCGAACTGCTACCAGAACCATCAGTCCAACATCCGCTTCTGGTCCAAGATGGGCCTGATCGTCGGCGTCGCGAGCCGCGTCTGCCAGGCCAACGGCACCGACAAGATTCCGGCGGTGCGCGAGACGCTCGGCCGGCTGGCTTCGCTGGAGGCGCTGATCGGCGGGCTGGTGCAGGGCCAGATCGAGGCCTGGGAGGCCTGGCCCGAGGGCTTTGCCACGCCGAACCGCCGCATCATGTATGCGGCGCTCAACTGGTGCCAGGAGCACCACACCGAGATCATCGACACGCTGCGCACGCTGCTCGGCGGCTATCCGCTGGTGATGCCGGCCTCGATCGACGTGCTGACCGACGACGCGCTGCGCGACCGCTTCGAGCGCTGGTGGAAGACGCCGTCGATCGAGGCGGTCGAGCGCCACAAGCTCTACAAGCTCGCCTGGGACATCGTCGGCTCGGAGTTCGCCGGCCGCCACATGCTGTACGAGAAGTTCTACGCCGGAAACTCGATCGTGGTGCGCAACCAGAGCGACCGCGAGGCGCCGTGGGAGCGCTTCCACGCCACGGTCGATGGCCTGCTCGCCGGCATCAAAGTGCCGCACCCCAAAACCTAGAGCATGATCCCGAAAAGTGTGAAGCGGTTTTCGGAAAAGATCATGCTCAAACAAGCAACTAGATCGGGATGACTATTCGAAGAAAAGTCATCCCGGTCTAGCGTTTGCCGGTCGCTGCGGCGCGCGCCTCTTGCTCCGGCTTGCGGTTGCGGTAGCGTGTCGCGTGCCCGACCCGGCGGGGACGTGCCGAACTCCTCATCCTGCGTTGCCGGTCGCGCTCGCGCCATCGGCAGGCGCCTGACTTAAAGAACGACCATCGTCCAGTCTCGCTCCGGCGCGCATGAGGCGCGAGGCGTATGGACGGATCGAGGAGGAACGTCATGAAACTCCTTCGTCGGGAATTCCTGTGTCTGACCGGGACCGCAGTCGCGGCCCTTGCCGCATCGCCGGGAGCGTGGGCGCAAGGCTATCCCGCGTATCCCGTCACGATCATCGTGCCGTTCACGCCGGCCGGCAGCACCGACATCCTGGCCCGCCTGCTCGGGCAAAAGCTCGAGCAGCGGCTGGGCAAGAGCTTCGTGATCGAAAATCGGCCCGGCGGCGGCACCCTGATCGCCGCCAGTGCGGTCGCCAAGGCTGCGCCCGACGGGTACACGCTGATGATGGCGCCGAGCTCGACCATGGCGACCAACGCCGCGCTTTACAAGAAACTGCCTTACAACCCGACGACGGATTTCGTGCCGCTCGCTGGCCTAGCCCGGGTGCCGTTCGTGCTCGTGGTCAATCCGTCGCTTCCGGTCCATTCGCTCCGCGAGTTCATCCAATACGCCTTGGCAAGACCCGGGCAATTGTCGTTTGCGTCGGTCGGGCCGGGCATACCTCATCATTTGTTTGCCGAGATGCTGATGAGCATGACCGGCATCAAGATGACTCACGTTCCCTACAAAGGAAGCGCGCCCGCCTTGAACGATCTCATCGCCGGACACATTCCGATGATGTTCTCGGACATTCCGCCGGCGATTGGCCTGCTGCAGGCGGGAAAATTGCGGGCGCTCGGCGTCAGCAGCGCGACCCGGGTCCCGGCGATTGCGGACGTGCCTGCGATCGCCGAAGCGGGTCTGCCCGACTTCAACGCCGCCGGTTGGCACATGCTGGTCGCGCCCGCCAAGACACCGCGTGATATCGTGGAAAAGCTGCACACGGAGCTTGTCGGGATTCTGGCGCAACAGGATATCAAGAACGAGATCACCCAGATGGGATTGCTCACCTTCGACAATCCATCGCTGCAGGGCCTGCAAGACTTCGTGAAATCCGAAATGGTCCTGTGGGGCAATATCGTCCGGCGGGCCGGAGTCGCCGAGTCGTTGTAGCCGCCGCCGACGCCGCAAGTCGCGAAATAACGTTGCCGCTGCCGGATGGCTTCACTAGGCTGCGGACAAGCAAAAACCACGGGAGGCGTCCATGAAGCCGGCACGCATTGCGAGCGATCTTTGCGAGCGTGGCGTTGCTCGCGTTCAGCATCGGCGCCGCGGCGCAGACCGCCGACGATTTTCCCAATCGCCCGATCAAGATCATCGTGCCGCAAGCGGCCGGCTCCGGGATTGACATCCATGCGCGCATTTTGGCGCAGAAGATGGGCGAGCTTTGGGGCCAGTCCGGCGTGGTGGAAAATCGCGCCGGCGCCAACGCCATCATCGGCATGGAGGTCGCCGCGCGAGCCGCGCCCGACGGCTACACGCTGGTCTACGCTCCGGTGAGCTCGGTGACGACCAACCAGTTCATCTACAAGAAGCTGCCGTACGACACGGTGCGCGACTTCGCCCCGATCACCCAGACCGTCGCCAATCCGCTGGGACTGGTGTCCAACCCCGCCTCGGGGATCACGTCGATCAAGGATGTGGTCGAGCGCGCCAAGGCCAATCCCGGGCAGCTCAACTACGGCTCGTTCGGGATCGGCAACATGACCCATCTGCAGGGCGTGCTGCTGTCGCTCGCCGCCGACATCACGATGACGCACGTGCCCTACCGCGGGCAGACTCCGATGGTCACCGACGTGCTGGGCGGGCAGATCCCGATGGGGTTCACCACGACGGCGGGCGTGACCGATCTGGTGGAAACCGGAAAGCTGCTTTTGCTCGCCACGTTCGGCGCGCAACGCGATGAGCAATTCCCCAACACGCCGACGCCGACCGAAGTCGGCTATCCGCGCGCGGTCGTTGTCGGCTGGGCCGGGCTGCTCGCGCCGGCCGGCACGCCGAAGCCGATCATCGACAAATTGTACGCCGGCATGGCGAAGGCGCTGACGTCGTCCGACGTCAGGGACTCGATCTTGAAGGCTGGTTCGAAAGCGGTGAGCAGCAAGTCGCCGGACGACTTTGCACGCTTCATCAAGGAGGAGTCGGACAAGTTTCACCCGGTGATCAAGGCCGCCGGCCTCGAAGGATCGCAGTGAACTACGTCAGGAAAACGCATCGCTTCGGCCTGCTGACACCGTCGTCCAACACAACCCAGGAGCCGGAGTTCGTGGCGGCGTTGCCGCCAAGCGTCTCGCTGCACACCGGGCGCGTCACCTATCGCGACATCACGCCGGCCGAGCAAGATCGTTGCGTGCTGGAGCTCGAGCAGGAGAGCCGCAAGCTCGCCGACGCCGAGGTCGACGTCATCGTGTTCGCCGCGACCGCGCCGACGCTCGCCAAGGGCAAGGGCTACGACCGCGAGCTGATCAAGCGCATGGAGGATGCCTCCGGCCGGCCCGCCACCACGGCGGCGACCGCGTTCGTCGATGCGCTGACGCAGCTTGGCGCGAAGAAGATCGCGATCGGCGCGCCCTGGAGCAAGACCATGGACAAGCCGATGGTCGCGTTCATGGAGGCGAGCGGCTTCAAGGTCGTGCACAGCGAGGTGGTGGGCTTCGTGGCCTCGATCGAGCTCGGCCGGGTCGGGCCGGAAACCGCCTACGAGCTGGCGCGCAAGACCGACCGGCCCGACGCCGACGCCATCATCATGCCGGGCGGCAACTGGGCGTCGATGCCGATGGTCGAGCGGCTGGAGAGCGAGCTCGGCAAGCCGGTGCTGGTGAACAACGCGGTCAGCCTGTGGGCGGGGCTCCGCCTGCTCAAGCGCAACGACAGCATTGCCGGCTATGGCGCGCTGCTGCGCGACCATCTCGGGAATCAGTAATCAGGAATTAGGGGTCTCCGAGCGGCGTAATTTTCAGCACGGCAGATCACGAGTTCGATCCCGCTTTGCCCCCGTTAGCGACCAAATGGCGGCCGCGGTTTTAATTCGGCTTTGTGCCAGGAACGGACATCCCGCGGCTGATGTTGCGGGTTACAGCCGCCTGATGGGCGTTGATGAAGAAGGCACCGTCGCAGAAGACCCTTCCGCGGTGGGGGCGGCTATCCGCACACGCAGATTCCATGACTGCCCTCTAATGCCAAATACGACTCGGGTAACAGTCACCTCGAGTGATTCTGCGTCTGGACGAAGACGAACAAGTTCAGCCAGACAGTCATCGTCTCCAGCGAGGCAAACTCCGACAAAGCCATTCTGTCGCAAGTCGGTCGGATAATCGATCCAGGGAGAAAATGCGGGTTGTTGGGATGCGTGCACCCGAGGCAAATCAGGACTATCCGCAAACATACGGGGATGGTCGACACTATAGAAAACTATGGGCGCGGCAATCTCGAATGCCCCCACTACGATCGGCAGCGGCGAGCCAAACCGCTCGCGCCATAGCCTTGTGACCTCGTGGGCAAGCTCCGAAGTCGGCGCATAGGAATAATGGTCAGACCTTCGCTTGAAATTTTCCCAAGCATAGATGGGGGCAATGATAAGATGAAGGCCAGTTGCGAGAGTGACGATTAACGCCACTCGCGAAACAGCGAGCCACGTTACCAGGAGCCGCGGCATCAGTATTAAGATTACAATCGGAATTAAAAAGAATTGCATTTCGCCCCATTGGGGCTTGAGGCGCAAGTCGATTGCCATCGCGCCCACCAACGGCACGACGACAAGCACCACCGCAACCAGAATCACAGCAAGTCCGTCATTTCCGATCTGTGAACTGATCTGCGGCGGCTTTTGCCGCCAAGGGAACATCGCGATTGCGGCAACGAGCAACGGCAGGGAAATCATGGCCACGTTTTGTCGCAGATAGGCCAACATTTGCGATAACGCGGTTTCACCTCCGACGTGGCTCCCAAGCCAGTGAAAAGGAGCGAAGTCCCATTTCACAAGCCACAGCAAATGCGGTGATACGAGCAAGACGAAAACCGCAGCAACGACATATGGTGCTCCGGAAGAGAAGAATAGCCTTCGGTCTGGTAAAAGAATTGAAGCGAGCGCAAGAGCAAACAGCAATAAGGCGGCTGAATATATCGTAAGAGCGGCGGCTGCTGCGAGGATGCCGAGGGCAATGCTGCAGAATATAGTGCGTCGGTTATAGACTATGAGAAACAGCCAAATGGTCAGCGGGCTCAGCGCCAACAGCATTTGGTAATTGTTAAACCGATCCGATTTGACGCCAATGAAGACTGGATAAAGCATCATCGAGAAGGCAATGATCGCGGCGCGGCGTGCATCAAGCACGCGGCGCGCTACAAGATAGATCGAAGCTAGCGAAACGAACGTTGCTACCCGCGATAGAAGGTAGGAGGCCCAGTCGCTGGCAGGGAATACTCGATACCAGAGACCAGCTATCCAGCCAGTCATCGGAGGATGGCGGCCATATCCGAAGAGAAATTGTCGGCCCCAAGCGTAAGCTTCCGCATTGTCCCGCCAGACGTCCTGGGGGAACTTGAAAGCAAGCAGCACCAGGAAGCCGAATAAGGCAAATACCGCGATGCAGCCCAGCATGATAGCGACATGTCGCGGCTGCCGAAGATAAAAAACAACCCAAGCGTCCACGGGTCGCGGACGTCGGCCCCACGCTATAATGGCCTTGATCGCAGCGACGGGAAGCATTCTTACCTCGGGCGATTGGGCGGGTTATGGTTTTCGCGATGCGCGGGAACTAGTCGCAAACTTTTCACACGCGACTGCATCGCTGGTGGAAATCGCAGTGATGGTTGCGCCTGCAGACCCTTCAGGCGACGCAAGATGGCGGAGACCGATCACCGGCATCGCCGCCCGCTGCGCGCGCGGCGAACGGCCCGGCGGCTGCAGAGCAAGCAATGATATTGATGAACTGACCCGTCGCACCTCAAGCCCGGATTTCATTCCATTGCAGCACGCCTCAGTCGACAATGGAACCGGTCGGCAGGGCGATAGGTCGGGGGCTGCGCTCGATGTACGCTTTGGGTCACGACGCGCCGAAGCGACGGCTACAATGAAAAAGGCTGTGCGTGCGGATGGCGATAGCGGTGCGCTGTGGAAACGGCCCCGTCGGGGTAAAGTAGGGGAGGCAACCTCGGCGGCTTTGAGGCGGCGCGCGTCTTCGGCCGCCTCGGCCAACAGGCATTCCGGACTTCGCCGCCCTAGATCAGCTTCAGCCCTTTCAAACTCGCGTGGCCGTCCTTGCCGACGATGATGTGGTCGTGCACCGAGATGCCGAGCGGCTTGGCGATGTCGACGATCGCCTGCGTCATCTGGATGTCGGCGCGGCTCGGTGTCGGGTCTTCATGCTGATGGCCCCAGCATTTGGGTTTCCGCTTACATTTGGAAAAAGTCTGGAACTGCTTCAGATAATTTCCCCCGTGTTTCTCGGATATCTTGGCGCAGCGGCGCACTTTATCTTTCATCCGAATCCACCTGAAGTCCCCGCGCAGAATGAATATCTCGGGATCATGGTCCGTGGACCGATCATAATTTATGCTGCAGTAATACTTGGGGTGCTCGCCGCTTTTGGATGGACAAATCGATCCGGCGTCCAAGTCGGTACAGGTATATCATCCGATAATCTTGCGACTGCTATGTCTATGGCACTCGGCGTTCTCGCAGTCACGACTGGCGTATTGTCGTCGTACCTTTTTGTGGGGCGGAAGGTCGACCCTTAACTTGAGTGTGCGCAGTGTCGCGACAACGATCGGCTATGTTAGTTATGCTAAGTTAGACGCTATCGCGTGGGCTAGGGCGGCGTAACGTTCCAGCTGAGCCCCTTGATTTGCCAATTTCCTACATTGTCCTGCTGCCATACGGCTAGAAAATTTCCCCCCACAGCAAGTTCGGCACCAGCTTCCGGCACCTTTATTTTGTAAGTCCCTATCTGGTGTGCCACAGCTTGAATTTGCTGGATACTCGTGCTCGCAAATGCAAGGTCCGAAATTCCCGCAGCTCGGTAATCCTTCCATAGCTTCACGACAGCGGCACGACCCCGCGCCCACGGCTGGCCCGGCGGTATGATGGTTGCATCTTCGGCATATATTCGGCCGAATGCGACCCAGTCCTTGTCGTTGTAAGCCGCCGCCAAGGCAGAAAGCTGATCAGTGATGGGGTCGGCCGTGGCTGCGGTCGTGGGGAGGATAAGAACCAGAGCGGCGCTAAGCGTCGCGCAAGCAGCGATTGTGTTGCAACTATGCCTCACGTTCTCAAACATTATTCTCCTCGTGTGGGCTCCATTGCAGGATACTCGAATGATAGGATAAAACAACTTCAGATTGACATCGCGGGGAGGGGCTGATGGCGCGATGCATATCCCTATTGCTCGGCGCTGCGAACTTAGTCCTGCTGTCTGGGTGCGCAGGAGGGAACACCCATATTTTGTATGCGGAGCCTTCGTCGTCTTTGGGTGTAACAGCCAGACGCATTCAGGCTGTTGTAGCGCGCGCAGAGCATAATGGTTGCAAAGTCAAGAATGTCTCGATGGGTGCCGGTCATGGCACGGGACTGGGGGTTGGTGTCGGGCTAAATGTCCAGGGCGACTGCCCGGAGTGTACGCGAAAGGACCTGAATCACACCGTAATCAAAAGGTCTTCACAGTCGGTTTTTGGCGCGGTCGCCATGGCGACATGCGATCGACCAAATCACATTAGGCTAAACGGTGAACTTCGGTGATTCGGTTCGCGCTCATTTTTCTAGTGTATTTGGGTCTGGTCTGCGAAAAAGCGGTCTCAGCCTCTGTCAGTCCCGACCATCACCTTCTGCTTAGTCCTGCAGAGCTAAACACGCTTCCGCAGTCAGCCGATGGCAGTCGCGCTTACGCGGGTGACGTTATCATTTATCGCGAGCGCGTGGGTTCACTGGGCGGAATAAAAGGCAATCTGTGGCCGCGAGGCGAGGTCCTTTACCGCTTTAACGGTCAAACGGAGACTCAAAAAACGGAATTTAGAAACGCGTGTGCAGCTTGGGGCAATGGTACGGCAATTCGATGTATCGAGCGGACTACGCAGCCGAACTATATCAATGTAATTACGCACAACGGAAATGGTTGCGGCGGGTTCGCAGATGTTAGCTGTTCGGCAGTGGGGATGGTGGGAGGAGCTCAAAACCTTGAAGTGTATGTCACACATTGGTCGTTGCCGGGAGTGCTTCAGCATGAAATTGGTCACGCTCTCGGATTAGTTCATGAGCAATCTCGTCCTGATCGTGATCAGTTTGTCATAATAAATACTGGAAACATTCGCCCCGGTGCTGGGCACAACTTTGCAATCGATACGGGCGCCAGCGGAGTTACAGAGTATGATTACAGTTCGACGATGCATTACAGTAATTGCGCATTTGCGATAAATAGCCCATGTATCCCTGGAGATCGTAGCACTGAACCAAACTGGACGATCTCACCTGCGCCTTGCGGTCTGGACCGCGTTGGTGGTGAACAGATTACTGCCTTAGATCTGGAAGGGATTCGACGGGCATATGGCGGTCCAATTCTCGCGCTATTTGCAAATAGCCGGCAAGCTGCATGCGGAACACAGACCTATAGCAAGTCGCAAGTGGACCTAACGTGCGGCCCGGGTTGCGTGATGGCAGGACCAGTGAACTGGTTTCGCCGACACGACAAATATGATTGGGGTTGTGGGTGGCTCCCAGCTCTGGACGGCACGGCATATTGCTCTGGTCGAAAGCAAGAGTACAAGGGGCAACGATACTCAAAAACTGATTTTGTTCTTCAGTGCTGGGGCGGCACAAAGGTTGAACGTTGGACAGAGTGCGGCTGCACTACGCAGTCCATGGTTGCGCTGTGTGCGGATTACAGCGCGACTGTGAATTATTCGAAATTGCAGCAGTTGATAAACAGCTCAGATCCTAACGAGCGCCAGAGCGGAATTTTAATACAGCATTTACTGCGGTATTCGGACGATGGCTTTTTTTCAACTAACCTTCAGGCAGACATGTGGAAGGTGATGCTCGGTGCCTACATTCGGGCCGACGTGGAAGCTTCAGCTTCTTTTCTATGCCGACTAAGGGTGGAGTTAACGATTCGGCGCCTTATAGATCCAGGATACAAAATGAGCGTCGGTCTCTTTATGAAGCTTGCAAAAATTTATGACGTTGTTTGAATGCGGCACCTTGGCCAAACCTGCTCAATCCCAAAGCGTACCTCGTCAGATTAGCTTCAACGCCTTCAAGCTCGCGTAGCCTTCCTTGCTGACGATGATGTGGTCACGCAACATCACGGTCCCGTAGTTTGACTAGTTTCATGTACGCAGAATCGCTGCTGCCGTATCCGCTTCGGCCCCTTTAGCCCGACGTCGGAGCGGACGTCGATTTTCGACGCGATTGCTGGACCTGCGCGGCGCGATCCTGGCGTGCTGGTCCCTCGTGCATGGTCTCACTCTGCTGCTGGCCGATGGGCTCGTTGGACCGAAGAAAAAATCTGGTGCGCTGGGTGACAGCCTCGTGCAGGGTATTCTCGACGGATTGGCGGCCGAATTGCCCACCTTGCCGCCGGGCACCTGGGTCGGCCCGCAAGTGCCCCATCAATAATCTACCGGGCCGAAGGTCCGAAGCCCGGCCGCACACAAAAGCCGAAGAACTCAGGCTGAGCTTTAGCCCCAAAGGCTGATGTCGCTAAATCAGCTTCATCCCCCTCAGGCTCGCGTGGCCATCCTTGCCGACGATGATGTGGTCGTGCACCGCGATGCCGAGCGGCTTGGCGATGTCGACGATCGACTGCGTCATCTGGATGTCGGCGCGGCTCGGTGTCGGGTCGCCGGACGGGATGGTTGTGCACCAGGATCAGCGCGGTGGCGGAAAGCTCGAGCGCGCGCTTGAGCACCTCGCGCGGATAGACCGGCGTGTGGTCGACCGTGCCGGTCTGCTGCAGCTCGTCGACGATCACCTGGTTGCGCTTGTCGAGGAACAGCACGCGGAATTGCTCCTTGTCGGCGAACGCCATGGTGGTGCGGCAATAGTCGAGCACCGCCGACCACGATGACAGCACCGGCCGTTTGCTGACCTGCCCGCGGGTGAGCCGGCTGGCCGCCGCCTGCACGATCTTGAGATCGGTCGCGGTCGCAGCCTTGACGCCATCGACCTCTTGCAGCCGCGCCGGCGGCGCCGCCAGCACCTCGGCGAATGAGCCGAATTTGGCGATCAGCTCCTTGGCGAGCGGCTTGAGGTCGCGCTGCGGGATGGTGCGGAACAGAATGAGCTCGAGCAGCTCATAGTCGGTGACCGCCTCGGCGCCGGCGTCGCGGAAGCGCATGCGCAGCCGTTCGCGATGACCGACGTAATGCGGCACGCCTTCGGCCGGGCTGGCCTTCGAAACGCTGTTGCGCGGTTTGGCGGGCATGGCAACCAAAAGCACGTCTGGTCCCGTCAGGATGCTGACAGAACGCGGCCTTGGCAATCGTCGAAGCTTTGATTTCGATGAAGCATGATCCCGAAAAGTGGGAACCGGTTTTCGGAAGGGCATGCCCTCGGGCTTGACCCGAGGGATCATGCTCAACCAAGCGGCCGGGCCGCCGTCAGGCGCGGTAGGGCGGCTTGTCCAGCTTCTTGGGCGAGTTGGTGAAAATCTCGACGCCGGTCTGGGTCACGCCGATGGCGTGCTCGAACTGGGCCGACAGCGAGCGGTCGCGGGTGACCGCGGTCCAGCCGTCGGACAGCACCTTCACGTGCGGCCGGCCGAGATTGATCATCGGCTCGACGGTGAAGAACATGCCGGGACGCAGCACGATGCCCTCGCCGGGCCGACCGACGTGGACGATGTTCGGCTCGTCGTGAAACAGCCGGCCAAGCCCGTGGCCGCAGAAGTCGCGCACCACGCTCATGTGCTGGCCCTCGACAAAGCTCTGGATCGCGTGGCCGATGTCGCCGGTGGTGGCGCCGGGCTTGATCACGCCGATGCCGCGCATCATGGCGTCGTAGGTCACCTCGATCAGCCGTTCGGCGCGGCGCGGGATTTCCCCGACCGCGAACATGCGGCTGGAATCGCCGTGCCAGCCGTTGAGGATCAGGGTGACGTCGACGTTGACGATGTCGCCTTCCTTGAGCGGCTTGTCGCCCGGAATGCCGTGGCAGACGACGTGATTGATCGAGGTGCAGGTGGATTTCTTGTAGCCGCGGTACATCAGCGTGGCCGGCAAGGCGCCATGATCGAAGGCGAAGTCGAGCACCAGCCGGTCGATCCGCTCCGTCGTCACCCCGGGCTTCACCACGTCGACCAGCAGGTCGAGACACTCGGCCACCAGACGCCCGGCCTTGCGCATGCCCTCGAAGGCATCCTTGCCGTGCAGCTTGATCTGGCCGGTTTTGCGGAGCGGCGCGGCCGCCGCCTCAACGTAGGTCATGGGCGCAATTTAAGCGATGAAGGCCGCAAAGCAAGCGACGTCGGCGCTGAGTACAGGCTCGGCGCGGATGCTCACCGCCGCTTGCCCGTCGGCGCGGCGGTGTCGAAGCGCTGCCGCGCCTCCTGGATCGCGGCGCGGTGTTGCCGCGCCCACAACCCGATGCCGCTGACCGGTTCCAGCAGCGAACGGCCGAGCTTGGTCAGCTCGTAGTCGACGCGCGGCGGGATGGTCGGGAACACGGTGCGGGTGACCAGGCCGTCGCGCTCCAGGCCGCGCAACGTCAGGGTCAGCATCCGCTGCGAGATGCTGCCGAGCGCGCGGCGGATTTCGTTGAAGCGCCTGGGCCCATTGCCGAGCTCGCCGACCACCAGGATGGTCCATTTGTCGCCGACGCGGGCCAGCACCTCGCTCACCGCCCGGCAATCCTCGGGCACATGCAGGTTGCTCGGTAACATCGCTGTGCCTTCTTGCTTGCGCCGGGCGGTCATTTATCTATCCCCAGTATCAAATCGTAACCATGCGAGAGATAGAGGATCCCATGGCCAAACTCAAGATTGCGATCGTCATCGGCACCACCCGGGCCGCCCGCTTCGGCCACAAGCCGGCGCAGTGGGTCCAGGATATCGCCGCCCAGCGCGACGACATCGAGACCGAAATCGTCGATTTGCGCGATTTCCCGATGCCGTTCTTCGATGAAGTGGCGTCGAACGCCTGGGTGCCCTCGCAGAATCCGGTCGCCCAGCGCTGGCAAAAGAAGGTCGCCGAGTTCGACGGCTACATCTTCGTCACCGCCGAATACAATCACGGCATGCCGGCGGTGCTGAAGAACGCCTTCGATTACGCGCTATCCGGAATGGAACAAGAAGGCCGCAGGTTTAGTCGGCTATGGCTCCGTCGGCGGCGCGCGCGCAGTCGAGCATTTGCGCCTGGTCGCGGCCGAGCTGCAATTGGCGACCGTCCGCACCGGTGTCTATATCCAGGGCGCCGACTTCATGGCGGTGTGGAAGGAAGGCAAGGAATTGAAGGACATCAGCTACCTTCAGGCCGGCGTCAAAGACATGCTGGATCAACTGGTCTGGTGGACGCGGGCGCTCAAAGCCGCGCGCGACCAGGACCGGCTGGCGGCCGCCGCATAACCACACCGATCGAAATCCGCTCGTATCAACGAGGCAGCATCATGTCGATCCGTCCCGTTAAGAAAATCATCGAGTCCAAGCCGACGATGGAAGGCGCCGGCGTGCATCTGCGCCGCGCCTTTGGCTTCGGCGAGACCAAGGAGTTCGACCCGTTCCTGTTGCTGGACGATTTCCGCAACGACAATCCCGACGAGTATCGGGCCGGCTTTCCCTGGCATCCGCATCGCGGCATCGAGACCATCACTTACGTCCTGGCCGGCGAGGTCGACCACGGCGACAGCCTGGGCAACAAAGGCGTTCTCGGCGCCGGCGACGTGCAATGGATGACCGCGGGCAGCGGCATCATGCACCAGGAAATGCCGAAGGGCGACGCGCAGGGCCGCATGCACGGCTTCCAGCTCTGGGCCAACCTGCCGCGATCGCTGAAGATGACGGCGCCGCGCTACCAGGACATCAAGGCCGCCGACATTCCGGAGGTCGTCGATGACGACGGCACCAGGGTGCGCGTGGTGGTCGGCGATTTCTGGGGCAAGAAGGGCCCGGTCGAGGGCGTTGCCGCCGATCCGCGCTATCTCGACATCAGCGTGCCGCCCGGCAAGCGCAAGACCTTCAAGGTCGAGGTCGACCGCCACGCCTTCGCCTACATCTTCGCGGGCGCGGGCTCGTTCAGCTCCGCGTCGAAGCCGTTCGGCGTGCTGACCGAGAAGACGATCGACGGCCAGGAGCTCAAGCTCCGCGAGCAGACCGGCAACCGCTCGCTGGTGGTGTTCGACCGCGGCGACGAGGTCACCGTGCAGGCCGGCGAGCAGGGCATCCGCTTCCTGCTGGTGTCCGGCAAGCCGATCGAGGAGCCGGTCGCCTGGTACGGACCGATCGTGATGAACACCCAGGCCGAATTGCAGCAGGCGGTCACCGAGCTGCGCAACGGCACGTTCATCAAGAAGCAGTGAATGCAGCCTCGTGTACGGGGCGCACGATGCCTCTCCGCCGTCATTCCGGGGCGCGAGCGTGAGCGAGCGAACCCGGAATCCAGGGCCGCTTGCTCCATCCGTGCCGCTCTGGATTCCGGGCTCACGCCTTCGGCGTGCCCCGGAATGACGGCGGAGAGGCGCTGCACCGCGTCCGGGACACGAGGCCTCTACTCCACGATCGGCACCGGCTCGGCGATCTCGATGCCATCGCAATCGATGCGGCATTTCATCGCGATCGCCTCGACGCCGCGGCCGCGGGCCCGGTCGAAGGCTGCGGCGTATTTCGGGTCGATGTCGCGCGCCAATCCAAAGCGCTGCGCCGAGCCGATCTGGATCAGATAGAGCATCACGGCGCGCGCGCCGGCCGCGACCATGTCGCCCAGCTCGTCGAGATGCTTGGCGCCGCGCTCGGTCCTGGCGTCGGGAAACTCGGCAAGGCCGGCGCGCCGCATCAGGTGCACGTTCTTGATCTCGACGTAGCAGGGCGGCCGGCCGGCGCTCTCCAGCAGGAAGTCGACCCGCGAATTCCGGCCGTATTTCACCTCGCGCCGGATCGACGCATAGCCCGTAAGTTCGGCGATCGCGCCCGCGGCGAGCGCCGCGCCGACCAGCGGATTGGGATGGCCGGTGTTGACGCCGACCAGCTCGAGGCCGCCGCCGAGGTCGACCTCGATCAATTCCCAGCTATACGGCAGCTTGCGGTTGGGATTGCCCGACCTCGACAACCACACCCGCGCGCCCGGCGCGGCGAGCCCGGTCATGGCGCCTGGGTTGGCGACGTGGGCGGTGATGGTCTCGCCGGAAGGCAGCGTAACGTCGGCGAGGAAGCGTTTGTAGCGCTTGACCAGCGTCGCCGGAATGAGCGGGGCAGAAAAGCGCATCACTGCGGCTGGAAGCCGGCGCTGTCCAGGATCTTCGAGTTGCGTTCGACCTGCGCGCGCACAAAGCGCGCGAAATCATCGGGCGTCTCGGCCACCGGCTCGGCGCCGTGCAGTGCCAGACGCTGTTCCGCGGCGAGCGCCTTGCCGGCGGCCGTCATGGTCGTGTTCAGCTTTGTCACCACGTCCTGCGGCACGCCCTTCGGCCCGAAGAAGCCGAGCCACGAGGTGAACGTCAGCTCAGGCATCCCGCTTTCGGCTGCGGTCGGCACTTCGGGCGCCAATGCGCTGCGCTTTTCGGTGCTGATCGCCAGCGCCCTGACCTTGCCGGAGCGCGCCGGCGGCAGCAGCGTGATCATGGCGTCGAACAAGAGCTGGACATGACCGCCCATGACATCGGTCAGAGCCGGCGCGGTGCCCCGATAGGGCGTGATCGTCAGGTCGGCCTTGGACAGGTTGCGAAACTGGATGGCAAGCACATGGCCGGACGATCCGAGGCCTGAGGTCGCGACTGTCCATTCCGCGGGATTGGCGCGCGCCGCGGCCGCGACTTCGCTCAGTGTGGTTTGCGGCATTTTGATCGACATCACCGCCATGTTGGGGGTCTCGGCCACCCGGGCGATGGTGGTGAAATCGTCGAGCGCGCTATAGGGCACGGACTTCAGCACGCGGTTCGCCATGACATGCGTCAGCGGGGCGAACAGCAGCGTATAGCCGTCCGGCGGCGACTGCTTGACCGTGAGCCCGCCGATGGTGCCGCTGGCGCCGGCGCGGTTTTCCACGATCACCGGAACGCCGAGCACGGGCGCGGCCTTCTCGGCGAACAGCCGCGCCATCACATCGACGCCGCCGCCGGCCGCGAACGGCACGATGACGTGGATCGGCTTGTCGGGATAATCGGCGAAGGCCGGCGCAAGCCCGAGCAACAGGCTGATAAGCCCCGCGGCGATCAGGCGCTGCGGCATCGCGCTCCTCATGACACGAACCGGCCGCCGAGCTCCTCGTCGATATGAACGCGGATGATCTCGTCGAACGTCTGCTCGACCTGGAAGCCGAGCGCGCGGCGCGCGTTTCGCCTCGAGCCGTTGCGGCCAGCCGCTGACGATGCGCACGATCAGCGCGTCCGGCTCGCGACGGATGCGGGCCGCGACCTTGTCGCCGGCCACACGGCGCAGCGCCGCGATCTGCTCGCCGACCGTGCACGACACGCCGGGCATGGTCAGGTTGACGTGCGGCTCGATCTTCTCGCGAGGAAGCTCCGCGGCATGGATCAGAAAGCCCACCGCCGAGCGCGGACTGGCGTGGGTGTGCACGACGGTCTCGGCGACCGGCAGCACGCGCCTCCTGGCCGGCCAGCGGCTCGCGGATGATGCCGGAGAAGAAGCCGGAGGCCGCCTTGTTGGGCTGGCCCGGCCGCACCACGATCGACGGCAGGCGGATGCCGACGCCCTCGCAGAAACCGCGCCGCGTGTAGTCGGCGAGCAGCGCCTCGCACATCGCCTTCTGCGTGCCATAGGAGGTGAGCGGCGTCAGGTGAAACTCGTCGGAAATGGCGTGGTGGAACGGCGCGCCGAACACCGCCATCGACGACGTGAACACCACGCGCGGCTTGTAGCCGTCGCCGGCCTTGCGGATGGCCTCGAGCAGCGCGCGCGTGCCGTCGAGGTTGACCCGATAGCCCTTGTCGAAATCGAGCTCGGCTTCGCCCGAGACCACGCCGGCGAGGTGGAAGATCACCTCCGGCCGCTCGGCGATCGCCTTGTCCGCCACGCCCGGCTCGGCGAGGTCGGCCGCGCGCGTCTTGACGTGATCGGAGAAGCCTGCCGGCCGCGCCGGCGCGACGATGTCGATCAGGGTCAACTTGTCGATCGGCTTGCTATCGAGCGCGCGGTCCATAATCAGCCGCTCGGTCAGCTTGCGGCCGATCATGCCGGCCGCGCCGGTGATGAGGATATGCATGGATGCCTAGGCCAGCTCTTTGACCATGTGAATGATGCGGCGATCGTCAAGCTGCTCGGTCCGCTCGCGCACGAACCCGTGCCGCTCGTACCAGGCGATGTTGCCCGTCAACGGCTCGCCTGTATAGAGGCGCACGCAATTCTGCCCAAGCTCGCGCGCCCGCATCTCCGCGGCAACCAGCAGGCGATTGCCGAGACCGCTTCCCCGAACCGAAGGTGCCGTGGCGATGCTCCAGATCAACAGATGATCGGGCTCGGCCTTGAGGATCAGCACGCCGTCCAATCCCCCGGGTCCTTCGGCGAGCCAGACTTCGTGGTTGATAAGGATCGCCGCATAGTCGGCCTTAAGCGGCAGCGGCTCGACGCCGAGCAGGGCGCGGTTGCCGTCATAGGCGGCGTGCTGCAAGGCGAGGATGGCGGTAAGGTCGGATCGGGTTCGCGCGCCGCAGCGTCACGCCGCGACGCCATGCAGCGCGGCAAGGCTCCGTCTTCTGCTTGCCGTCGGCGTCGAAATTGTCCGGCGCAAGCCAGCGCTCGAACGCAGCCTTGCGCGCCGGCCATTCGCTGTCGAGCATGGAGAACCAGGCGGAGTCGCGGTTGCGTCCCTTGACGATCATGTGCTGACGGAAAATTCCTTCGTAGGTGAAGCCGAAGCGCTCGGCCGCGCGCCGCGACGGCATGTTGAAGGAATTGCACTTCCATTCGTAGCGCCGATAGCCGAGCGTCTCGAAGGCGTAGCGGGCGAGCAGATACTGCGCCTCTGTGCCGAGCGGTGTGCGCTGGAGCGCCGGAGCGTAACAGATGTGGCCGACCTCGATCGACCGCATCGCCGGCTTGATTTCCATCAGGGTGGCCATGCCAATGGAGCGCCCGCCGGTGTCGACGATGATGTAGTAATAGGGATCCGGCAGCTTGGCGCGCTCGGCAAGCCATTGCGCGAACACTGTGGCGTCGTCAAACGGGCCGAACCCGTTGTAGGTCCACAGCTCCTCATGGCCACGGATCGCCTCCCACAGGGTCGCGCCATGGCGCGCAGGGTCGAGCTTCTCGACCGAGCCGAACCGGCCTAGCAGCGTGACCGGTCCGGGCCGCGGCGCCGGCGACGGGTCGGCGACCGGCAGTCCGACCGGCTGGCCGGTGGTCGGCAGCGGCTCGGACGGGCCATCGACGCTCATGAGCGCTTCTTCCGGTCCTCGCTGAAGAACGTGTTGAGCTCGGCATTGCTGATCAGGTCGGCGAAGCCGTCGAACTTGCCGTCCTTGGCGATCTCGGTCGCGGTCTTGATGAAGGCGTTCATCGCCACCCGCGCCAGCGAGCCGCCGACGCTGATGCGGCGCACCCCCATGCCGGCGAGGTCGCTGACCGTGAAGCCGAGCGCGCCGTGATTGAGGAAGTTGATCGCCTTGCCGCCGACCGCCTTCACGGTGGCCTCGATGTGCTCGCGGGTCTTGATGCCGGGCGAATAGAGGCAATCGGCACCGGCGTCGGCGAACGCCTTCAGCCGGCGGATGATGTCGTCGATGTCGGGCCGGCCGCGGATGAAGCCCTCGGCGCGGGCGGTGAACACCACGTCGCCGCCGGCCTTGTCGATCGCAGCACGCGCGGCCTTGACGCGCGCCACCGTCAGATCGAAATCGTACACCGGCGTGCTCGAATTGTTCGGCGAGTCCTCGATCGACAGCCCGGCCACGCCGGTCGCGATGCAGCGCGTCACGTTGGCGGCGACGCCGTCCGGATCGTCGGCAAAGCCGTTCTCGAAATCGGCGTTGAGCGGGATGTCGGCCGCCTCCGCGATCTCCCGGTAATGCGCCAGCACGTCGTCCATGGATTGGGCGCCGTCGGCGTAGCCTTCGGAATGGGCGTGGCCGGAGCTGGTGGTCGCCAGCGCCTTGAAGCCCAGGCCTTGCAGATAACGGGCGCTGCCGACGTTCCACGGGTTGGGAATGACGAAGCAACCGGACTTGTGCAATTCGCGGAAGGTCTTGCGCTTGTCGGCGATGGACGGACGGGCGGCGGCCATGGAACACTCCCCGGCAATGAGGAGCGCCAAGCCTGCCACGGCTGAGCGCGCCGGGACAGCGCATTTCGGTGATCGGTGACATGAGCCGCCGTGATGGCGGGGTGACGGAGTAGGGAATGCAGTTGCAGGATTGCGTTGATCTCGATGCGCTGGAGCAGACCGCCCGGCGCGTGATGCGGCCGGAATCGTGGGTGTTCTGCGACACCGGCGCCGACGATGAGATCACCGTCAAGGATAACGTCACAGCCTGGCGGCGGCTCAAGCTTCGTCCGCGCATGCTGCGCGACATCGTCGAGGTCGATACCAGCGTGAGCCTGCTCGGCGCCACGCTGAACACGCCGATCATGGTGGCGCCGACCGGCCGGCATCATCTGTTTCATGCCAACGGCGAGCGCGAGACCGCGCGCGGCTCGGCCGCCGCCGGTGCGCTGTTCGTGATGTCGACCAGCGGCTCGACCACGGTCGAGGACGTCGCCAAGGAGAGCGCCGGCGTGGCGCAATGGTTCCAGCTCTACATGCAGCCCGACCGCGACGCGACCGCGGCTTTGCTCGACCGCTGCGTCAAGGCGGGCTTCAAGGCGCTGGTGCTGACCGTCGACCAGCCGCTGCCGGGCTGGAGCCCGCGCGCCTACCGGACGCCAGTGGTCGTGTCGGAGAAAATCCGCAGCGTCAACATGGTCGGCCAGCCGGTCGCCCGCACCGCCTACGATCCGGACGCGCAAGGGCGTGGTGATGTTTCCGTTGAATTTCCGCGATCTGGAATGGCTGGTGCAGCGCGCCGGCATGCCGGTCGTGGTCAAGGGCGTGTTGCGCGGCGATGACGCATTGCGCTGCATCGAATGCGGTGCGCGTGGCGTCATGGTGTCGAACCACGGCGGCCGGCATCTCGACACCACGGTGACCACCGCCGAGGTCATCGCCGAGATTGCCGGCGCGGTTGGCGGCAAGGCCGAGGTCTATGTCGACGGCGGGATCCGGCGCGGCACCGACATCGTCAAGGCGCTGGCGCTCGGCGCGCGCGCCGTGCTGCTCGGCCGGCCGCCACTGTGGGGGCTGAGCGTCGCCGGCGCCGACGGCGTGCGCGCGGTGCTGGAGCACATGCATGACGAAATGGTGCGCGCCATGCGGCTCTGCGGCGCCGCAAGCCTCGCGGCGCTGACGCCGGATTTGGTGAGGGCGTGAAAGAGCTCATTCCCACCGGCAAGCTGCGTTTCGGCGTCGCGTTCGCGCCGAAAATGTCGGCGCTGTTCGTGATCAAGCAGGCGGACGGCACACCGCGCGGCATCACCGCCGATCTCGGCCGCGCGCTGGCGCAAAAGCTTGGCGTGCCGGTCGAGTTCCTGGTCGCGCCCAACACCGGCGTGCTGACCGACGCGCTGGCGAACGCCGAGATCGATGCGGCCTTCATGCCGGTCGACGACGAGCGCAAGAAGCGGCTCGACTTCGGCCCGGCCTATTGCTCGGTCGAAAGCACCTACATGGTGATGCCCGAGTCCGGCATCAAAACGCTTGGCCGAGGTGGACCGTTCCGGCGTCCGCGTGGTCGGCGTTGCCAACACCACGACGATCCGCGCCGCCGGACGCACCTTGAAGAACACCCAGCCGATCGCGGCGACGTCGATCGACGACGCAATCGCCATGCTGCGCGACGGCAAGGCCGATGCCTTCGCGCTCGGCCGCGACTCGCTGCCGGACTTCGTCGCGATGTTTCCCGGCTCGTTCATTGTCGACGGCGGCTTCCAGCAGACCGTGATCGCCATCGCGGTGCCGAAGGGCCGGCCGGCGGCGCTGGCCTATCGTCACGGAATTCATGCGCGAGGCGAAGGCCTCCGGCGCGGTCCGCCGCGCCATGGACAGCGCCGGCATGTCGGATCTGGCGGTGGCGCCGTAGCGGCTACTTGTTGTTGATTTCCAGGTCGCGGATTTTTTCGTATTCGGCGCGGCTGATGACACCGCCCTCCTTTGCGACACGGGCGCGATCCCGCGCCGGCAGAATGTCCTGCACGTCATCGACGCGCTTCCACGCAGCGAGCGGCGTCTCGCTGTCGCTGCGTGGCACGTACTGCGAGCGCGTGACCTTGTCGTAGCGGTGGACGTAGCGCGGGCAATTGCGGAAGATTTCAGTCACCGCCACGCGCACGATCATCTGGGCTTCGGCGTAGTCCTTGAGAAGCGGGTCGTTGTCGTCGACGCTGGCGACCCCTTGCACGCGCAGCCGGTGCGGCTTCTCGAAGCTGACGAACAGCATGCCGACCTGATGGTTCCCGACCAGGTTGCCCATCGAATAATACATGCCGTTGCCGTCGTAGCAGGGGAACGCGATCGTCTTTTCGTCGAGTACGCGCACGAAGCCCGGATCGCCGCCCTTGTAGGACACCGTCGGCCGGCCCTGATGATCGACGGTGGCGAGCCAGAACATGTCGCGGCTCTCGATGAAGGCCTTGTGCTCCGGCGGGATCTTGGTGAGCACCACGCGCTGCTCGACGTTGTCGGCGAGCTTGCGGGTGTCGAAGCGGTCCTGCAGCGAGCGATGGCTAGGTCCATACAATCGGCTCACGTCACACCCCCTTTGGTTGTGTGAACTAGTTTTAATTTGAGCATGATCTTTTCCGAAAACCGGTTCCCACTTTTCGGGATCATGCTCTAATGATTATCCCGCGGCACCGACGTCTGCGCCACCCGCTGGTACTTCACGGCGGGCTTCAGCACCATGCCGTCGGCCAGCTGGTCGACCAGGCCGCGCTGGATTTCCTGCCACGGCGTCTGGTGCGGCGGATACTTGTAGCCGCCAGCCTTTTCCAGCGCCTTGCGGCGTTTCGCGAGCTCGCTCTTTGAGATCAGGATGTTCGCGGTGCCCTTGTTGAGGTCGATGCGCACCCGGTCGCCGGTCTTGAGCAGAGCCAGTCCGCCGCCGGCCGCCGCCTCCGGCGAGGCGTTGAGGATCGACGGCGAGCCGGAGGTGCCGGACTGCCGGCCGTCGCCGATGCAGGGCAGCGAGAGGATGCCTCTTTTGATCAGCGCCGCCGGCGGCTGCATGTTCACCACCTCGGCCGAGCCCGGATAGCCGATCGCCCCCACGCCGCGGATGAACAGCAACGTGCGCTCGTCGATCTTCAGCGACGGATCGTCGATCCGGTGGTGGTAGTCCTCCGGCCCGTCGAACACCACGGCGCGGCCCTCGAACGCGTTCCGGTCCTTCGGGTTGGACAGGAAGCGCTTGCGGAAATCGTCGGAGATCACGCTGGTCTTCATGATCGCGGAATCGAACAGGTTGCCCTTGAGCACCTTGAAGCCGGCCTGCTTCTTCAATCGGCCTGCCGTAGGGCTTGATGACGTCGGCATCGGCGACTTTGGCGCGCCGCACGTTCTCGCCCATGGTCTTGCCGTTGATGGTCAGCGCGTCGGCGTGGATGCGCTTGGCCTTCAGCAATTCGTTCATCACGGCCGGCAGGCCGCCGGCGCGGAAATACTCCTCGCCGAGATAGTTTCCGGCCGGCTGCATGTTGACCAACAGCGGCACGTCGTAGCCGAACTTCTCCCAATCCTCGATCGAAAGCTTGACGCCGACGTGGCGGGCGATGGCGTTGATGTGGATCGGCGCGTTGGTCGAGCCGCCGATCGCGGAATTGGCGACGATGGCGTTTTCGAACGCCTTGCGGGTCAGGATGTCGGCCGGCCGCAAGTCCTCGTGCACGATCTCGACCGCGCGCACGCCGGTGTCGTAGGCGATCTGGCCGCGCTCGCGGTAGGGCGCCGGGATCGCCGCGCAGCCCGGCAGCGACAGACCGAGCGCTTCGGCCAGCGCGTTCATGGTCGAGGCCGTGCCCATGGTGTTGCAATGGCCGACCGACGGCGCCGAAGCGCAGGCGATGTCCATGAATTCCTTGGCGTCGATCCGGCCGGCGGCCAGCTCCTGCGCGCGCCTTCCAGATCGCGGTGCCGCTGCCGGCGCGCTCGCCCTTCCACCAGCCGTTCAGCATCGGCCCGCCGGAGAGCACGATCGCCGGGATGTTGACCGTCGCCGCCGCCATGATGCAGGCCGGCGTGGTCTTGTCGCAGCCGGTGGTCAGCACCACGCCGTCGAGCGGATAGCCGTACAGCACCTCGACCAGGCTGAGATAGGCGAGGTTGCGGTCGAGCGCTGCGGTCGGGCGCTTGCCGGTTTCCTGGATCGGATGGCAGGGGAATTCGAACGCCACGCCGCCGGCGTCGCGGATGCCCTCGCGCACGCGTTTGGCGAGCTCCAGGTGATGGCGGTTGCAGGGCGACAGGTCCGAGCCGGTCTGGGCGATGCCGATGATCGGCTTGCCCGCGCGAAGCTCCGCGGCGGTCAGGCCGAAATTCAGGTAGCGTTCGAGATAAAGCGCGGTCATTCCCGGATTGTCCGGATTGTCGAACCAGAGCTGCGAGCGCAGGCTTTTGCCGCGTGGCGCCAGGGTTTTGGGTTTTTTCGCCATGATGCTCTCCGGCCGGTCGGGCTTTGATCGATAATCTAGGCCGGAACGGCCGCGCCGACACCAGCCCGGCGGCATTATTCCAACACTGCATTGTGATGCGCCGCGCTCCGATCGCGGTTGCGTCGCCGGCGCGCCTGCGCTAGGTATTCCCGATATCGCTTGATCGAGGTCCGCCATGACATTGCACCTGCCCGGAATGCTGCTGTCCGCCGTCGGTCTTGCGACCGCGCTCGCCGTTGGCCTGGCGGCTCCGGCGGAGGCCAAGGCCAAGAAGCGTTACGCCCGCTCGGCCGTGGTCACGACGCAATATGGCGGCCCCGCGGTGCGCGGCTGGCAGCAGGGCGTGCCGTACGGCCCGCTTTACAACGGGCAGGACTATCTCGGCACCGACCCCGATCCGAACATCCGCTTCCAGATCCTGCGCGACCTTTCACTCCGCTACGGCGGCGGCGCCGACTGATCCCGGTTTGATTTTGCCGGTCTGATCGGTGCTACTGTTGGCCGGCGCATTCGGAGCGGCCGACGCGATGCTGTCTCAACTGCTGACCGGGGCTCTCGCCAGCCTTATCAATTTCGGCATTCACGCCGTCATCACCGCGCTGATCGTCGTGGCCACGCATCACATCAAGGCGGCGACCGATGACCTGCACGTCTTTGCCCGCGTCGCCGCGTTGATGCTGGCCACGCTCGTCATCTTGATGATTACACATGTCGTCGAGATCGCGGTGTGGAGCGGCGTCCTGGTCGTCAACGGCATCACCATCAAAAATGCCGGCGCCTTCGAGTTTGCTTTCGAGAACTACGTGGCGCTCGGGTATGGCGACGTAGTGGCCGGCGACGGTTGGCGCCTGATCGGTCCGATCATGGCGCTGAACGGGTTGCTGCTGATTGGCTGGTCGGTCGCCATCATCTTTGAAGTCTTACGGATGGCGGAATTGCAGGTCGGGCGGCACGGCCGAGCATGATCCCGAAACCGCCTGGCCTGCATGGCCCAGAAGCGAGCGCCGCGACGGTTGACGTCGCCGCCGGCGCTGCGGCACATAAAGCGTGAAAAACACGAGGACACGCCATGCTGAAGACGGTCGCCAACTTTGATCGCATCGGCGAGGAGAACGCCTTTGCGGTGCTCGCCCGCGCCAATGCGCTCGCCGCCCAGGGCCGCGACATCATCAGTCTCGGCATCGGTCAGCCCGACTTCCGCACGCCCGACCACATCGTCGAAGCCGCGATCAAGGCGCTGCGCGACGGTCACCACGGCTACACGGCAGCGACCGGCATCCCGCCGCTGCGCGAGGCGGTGGCGGCCGACCTGCACAAGCGCTTCAAGGTCGAGGTTTCGCCTGAGGCGGTGATGATCATGCCCGGCGGCAAGCCGACCATGTTCATGTCGATCCTGATGTTCGGTGAGCCGGGTGCCGACATCCTCTATCCCGATCCCGGCTTTCCGATCTATCGCTCGATGATCGAATACACCGGCGCGCGCCCGGTCCCGGTGCCGATCCGCGAGGAGAACGGCTTCGCGTTCTCGGCCGAGGAAACGCTGAGGCTGATCACGCCGCAAACGCGGCTCCTGATCATCAATTCGCCGGCCAATCCGACCGGCGGCGTCACGCCGAAGAGCGAAATCGACAAGCTGGTCGCCGGCCTGGAGAAATGGCCGGACGTCTGCGTCATGTCGGACGAAATCTACGATCACATGGTCTATGACGGCGAGAACTCACGTCTGCCTGCTGTCGTATCCGCAAATCCGCGACCGGCTGATCCTGCTCAACGGCTGGTCCAAGACTTACGCCATGACCGGCTGGCGGCTCGGCTACGCGGTGTGGCCGGGCAAGCTCTACGAATACGCGCGCAAGCTCGCCGTGAACCTGCATTCCTGCGTCAACGCGTCGGCGCAATACGCCGGTCTTGCCGCGCTGCAAGGCCCGCAGGACGAGGTGGTGAAGATGGTCGCCGAGTTCGACAGGCGGCGGAAGGTCGTGACCGAAGGCCTCAACAAATTGCCTGGCGTGTCGTGCGCGGTGCCGAAGGGCGCGTTCTACGCGTTCCCCAACGTCAAGCGCACCGGCTGGAAGGCCAAGGAGCTCGCCAACGCGCTGCTCAACGACACCGGCGTCGTCACCATCGGCGGACCGGACTTCGGCATTCTTGGCGAAGGTTACATGCGGCTGTCCTACGCCAACTCGACCGAGAATATCCGCAAGGCGCTCGACCGCATGGGCCAGTTCCTGGCCAGCCGGAAGGCGGCGTGACGATGGCGCGGACCGGTGCCGTGGCGCTGACCGCGCTGGCCGCCGCTCTTGCATCGCCGGCCAGCGCACAGAGCTTCGTGCACTATCGAATGCGATGGTGGCTCGCATTTCGATCTGGCGCTGTTTCCGGACACCAAGGCGGCGTTCTTGCAGCTCGACGGCAAGTCGGTCCGGCTGCCGCAGTTCGTGTCGGTGACCGGCACGCGCTACCGCAAGGACGGCATCACGGTCTGGATCAAAGGCGATCGGGCCACGCTGCGGCGCGCCGGCAAGCGGATCGAATGCGCGGCGCGAAATGATCACGGCAATCAGCTCGCCTGATCGAGAATGACGCGGGTCGCGCCGGGTTTCGGGATGCCGACGCCCTCGCGCTCGAACGTGTCCCACAGCGCCAGCATCACGCCGCTGCGCACGCTGGTGAGGCCAGCGGCCGGGTCGTCGATCCAGAACCACAGCTCGTATTCGATCGCGGTGTTGCCGAACGCGATGACATGGCAGACCGGTGCCGGGTTCTTGAGCACGCGCGGCACGCTCGGCTGCGGCGCGCGATCGCGGTCGCCAGGGTCTTGCGCGGGTCGGTCGCGTAGGTCGCCGAAAATTTCACGTCGACCCGCACCAGATTGCTGGAATACGACCAGTTGACGACGCGCTGGGTGACGAGGTCCTCGTTGGGGATCAGGTATTCGCGGCCGTCGCGGGTGTCGACCGAGGTGTAGCGCGCGCCCATCGTGCCGACCAGGCCGACGTGGTCGCCGACCGAAATCACGTCGCCAGGCTTGATCGACTTGTCGGCCAGCAGAATGATGCCGCTGACGAAGTTCGAGACGATCTTCTGCAAGCCGAAGCCGATGCCGACGCCGACCGCGCCGCCGAGCACGGCCAGCACCGACAGGTCGATGCCGACCGAGCTCAGCACGATGACCACGGCGAGCGCCATGATCGCGATGCGGAGCAGCTTGGCCAGCAGCACCTGGATCGACGGCGTCAGCTCGGACGTCTCCTTGACGCGACGATCGAGGAAGTTGCTGATCGTGGTCGCCGCCCAGAACGCCACCACCAGCAGCACCGAGGTCTTGAGCACCAGCAGCGGCGTGATCCGCAAGCCGCCAAGCACGATCGCGCGCGCGTCGAGCGCCGCCACGGCGTCGTCGAGCAGGTTGAGGATGCTGAGCGCGGCGATGGTCCAGGCGGTCACCGCGACGATGCGGTTGATCAGCTTGTTGTGGATCAGCCCCGCCAGGACGTTGATGACGAGCCAGGCGGTGGCGAGGTTGACCGCGATCAGAAGAATGTAGGTGCGCGGGTGCTCGACCCAGGTTCGGATGCCGATGCGGACCACGCCGATCACGAGGATGAACACCAGCGTGGTGGTCTCGCCGAGCAGGCGGCGGGCCGCGCCGCGCAGATAAGCCGGCCAGCCCATGGTGGCCGACACCAGGTCGAATCGGCGGCGGATCAACGCGCTGACCGCCATCGCGACCAGCACCGCAATGAGGACGATGACGAGCTGGATCGGCAGCCAGGGCGAGGTGAGTTGGACGCGCAGCGTATGCCGGACGGTGGCGATCAGCGTTTCGAGGGCGCTTTCCAGGCCTTCGGTGTCCATGCGCGGCTCCCGCGCCCACGGCCATACGCGATTCGGCCGCGTGCCGCACGCGCGCACTCTTGCTTGAGCATGATCTTTTCCGAAAACCGCTACACACTTTTCGGGATCATGCTCTAGCCTCGCTGCGTCAGGCGGAATCCGATCAGCACGATGACAAGTCCCGCGAGTTGCCAGACGGTGGGTGTTTCGCCGAGCGCGATCCAGCCGATCAGCAGCACGCACGGCGGCACCAGCGAGGTGAACACCGAGCCGCGCCCGGCGCCGAGCAGGACAACCGCGCGGGTGAACAGGTAGATCGCTGCCGGTCCCGCCAGCAGGCCTTGCGCCACGGCCTGCAGTAGATTTTCCCACCAGCCGAAGGACGCCATGCGCTCGAACCCGACCAGCGCCCAATAGATCGGCAGGATGGCGAGCGACACCACGCTGACCACGATGGTGGCGCGGACCGGCGTGATGCGCCAATAGCGCAGCAGCGTGGCAAAGCAGGCGAAGAACGAGCCGGACACGACGAACATCAGATCGCCGGCAATGCCATGCGCGCCGATGGTGGTGATCGCTTCGCCGCCGATCACCGCGAGGCCGGCCACGATGACCAGCGCGCCGACGGCGCGCCGCATCGGCAACCGCTCCAGCAGCACGACGGTCGCGAGCACCAGCCCGACCAGCGCCGCACACGACGGCTGGATGACCCCGGCGTGACCGAGCGGCACCAGCAGGAAGCCCGAGTAGCTGACGATCGCGAGGCCGGGGCCGCCGAGGATGGTGAGCAGGATGCCGCGGCGCCAGCCGACGCCGTTGAGATCGGCCAGGCCGTCGCGCCAGGCCAGCGGCAACAGCAGCAGTCCGGACCAGAAGCAGCGGTGGAAGGTGAGGTCGGCCGGGGTGAAGCCGAGGTTGATGCCGTGCCGCACCACGACGAAGCCGGCCGCCCAGAACAACGCCGCGCCGGCGCCGCAGGCGATGCCGATCAGTGTGGCGCGGCGTGTGGGGTTCATTCGATCTCTCGTCACGGCACGGTGTCACCTTTCCCCGCAAGCTGGGAGAGGTCATGTCTTCGCACCGCTTCTCGCCCAAGACCAGCACGGCGGCTGCCTGGCTTATCCGAGACCGATGGGGCTTTCGGAAGCTGCCCGGGATTGCTTAGGATCGGGCCAACGTCTCAAGGGAGTGAACCGTGGCCAAGAGTCCAGGCAAGAGCAGCAACAAGGTCATCATCACCTGCGCCGTCACCGGCTCGATCCATACGCCGTCGATGTCGCCGCATCTGCCGGTCACCGCGCAGGAGATTGCCGATGCGGCGATCGGCGCGGCCGAGGCCGGCGCCGCCATCGTTCATCTGCATGCGCGCAATCCGAAGGACGGCCGGCCCGACCAGAGCCCGGAGGCGTTCGCGCCGTTCCTCAAGGTGATCAAGCAGCGCTCGAACGTGGTGGTCAACATCACCACCGGCGGCGCGCCGACCATGTCGATCGAGGAGCGCGTCAAGCCGGCGGCGACCTTCAAGCCCGAGGTCGCCTCGCTCAACATGGGCACCATGAACTTCGGGCTCTATCCGATGATCCCGCGCTACAAGGGCAAGTTCAAACACGACTGGGAGGAGCCGTATCTGGAAAACTCGCGCAAGGGCATGTTCAAGAACACCTTCGCAGACATCGAATACATCCTGACCACCTGCGCGGCCAACAACACGCGGTTCGAGATCGAGTGTTACGACATCGGCCATCTCTACACGCTGCGGCACTTCCTCGACCGCGGCGTGGTCAAGCCGCCGGTGTTCGTGCAGTCGGTGTTCGGCATCCTGGGCGGCATCGGCCCGCATCCCGAGGACGTCGCGCACATGAAGCGCACCGCCGATCGGCTGCTGGGCGGCGATTACCATTGGTCGGTGCTTGGCGCCGGCGCCAACCAGATGCGGGTCGCCGCGATCGCGGCGGCGATGGGCGGCAACGTGCGCGTCGGCATGGAGGACTCGCTCTGGATTGGGCCGGGCCGGCTGGCTGAGTCGAACGCCCAGCAGGTCACCAACGCCCGCAAGATCATCGAGGGTCTGGGCCTCGAAATTGCCAGCTCCGACGAAGCACGCGAAATCCTGTCGCTCAAGGGCGGCGACAAGGTGGATTTCTAGCCGCGGTACTTTCTTCACCTCTCCTGTAACGGCTAGAGGGAGTTCGCGCTGAGCGCGCTGGACAGCCGCCGCGCGACAGTCGCGCCGCGCCCTGGCTCGGCGAAAAAGCCCCGACTGCCGTAGATTTATCGTTGCGTTCTGATGCCCGTGTCCTGCAATAGAGGACAGCGAGAGCGTGGGCGATGACATCGATTGATTCCGTCAGCATCACCATCCTGTTCGGCTCAGTCCTGGTGCTGGCCGGCATCATGTCGAGCCTGGTCGCGCTGCGCTTCGGCGCTCCGCTGCTGCTGGTGTTCCTCCTGGTCGGCATGCTTGCCGGCGAATCCGGCATCGGTGGCATCCAGTTCGACGACGTGCGGCTTGCTTACACCGTCGGCTCGGTGGCGCTCGGCCTGATCCTGTTCGACGGCGGCCTGCGCACCCGGCTTGCGACCTTCCGCAACGTGCTGGCGCCGGCCGGACTGCTCGCAACCGTCGGCGTGCTGATCACCGCGGCGCTGACCGCGCCCGCCGCCGCCTGGGCGCTGGGCTTGAGCTGGAGCGAGGCGCTGCTGGTCGGGGCGGTGATGGCCTCGACCGACGCCGCGGCGGTGTTCTTCCTGCTACACGCCAAGGGCTTGCGGCTGCGCCCGCGCGTGTCCGCGACGCTCGAGGTCGAATCCGGCATCAACGATCCGTTCGCGATTTTCCTCACCATCGTCCTGGTCGAGATCCTGTTCTCCGGCCAGAAGTCCTTGATCGACATCACGGCGTTGCTGATCGAGAAGTCGATCATCGGCGGTTTCATCGGCTGGGCCGGCGGGCGCGCCGTGGTGCTGGTGCTCAACCGCCTGGAGCTGCCGCAGGGCATGCACGCGCCGTTCGTTGCGACCGGCGCGCTGGTGACGTTCGGGCTCGCCGAGTGGATGCACGGCTCGGGTTTCCTCGCCGTCTATGTCGCCGGCCTCGTGGTCGGCAACCGCCGGACGCGCGCCCACAACACCATCGTGACGTTCCTCGACGCCGCCACCTGGCTTGCGCAGATCGCCATGTTCGTGCTGCTCGGCCTGCTGGCCTGGCCGGACCGGTTGCCGCAACGCGTGCTGCCGGCGCTGCTGGTGGCGCTGACGCTGATGCTGATCGCGCGGCCGGTGGCGGTGTTCGCCTGTCTCGCGCCGTTCCGGTTCAGCATCCGCGAGAAGCTGTTCATGTCCTGGGTCGGGCTGCGCGGCGCGGTTTCGGTGTTTCTGGCTTCGATTCCCATGCTGGTGGGCTTGCCCGGCGCGCACTTCTATTTCGACGTCGCCTTCGTGGTGGTGCTGCTGTCGCTCGCCATCCAGGGCTGGACCATCGGCGCCGCCGGGCGGTTTCTGCGCATCGGCATGCCGCGGACCGACGTCGACGCGCACCGGACCGAGCTCGACCTGCTCGGCACGCTCAAGCAAGAGCTGGTCGGCTATCACTTGATCGCCGGCAGTCCGTACCTGCGGCGCGGCATCACGCCGCCCTGGGCCAAGCTGACGCTGGTGGTGCGCGACGAGCGCGTGCACACGCCCGAGGAAGCGGCGGGCGTGCGCGAGGGCGACCACGTCTATTTCCTGGCGCCGCCCGAGCGCGTGCAGGCGCTCGACCGCTTCTTTGCCGAGCGGCCGTCGCAATCGCCCGACGACGCCATGGTCGAGGATTTCTTCGTGCCCGGTGACGCGACGCTCGGCGCGCTCGCGGAAATCTACGGCCTGACCGTCAAGCCGGAAGACGCCGCGACCACGCTGGCGGACTACTTCGCCGGATATTTCCGGCGTCCGCCGCGCACCGGCGAGGCGATCCGGCTCGGCCCGGTCGCGCTGGTGGCGCACACCGTGACCGACGGCCGCGTGGCGATGGTCGGCTTGCAGCTCGCCGAGCCGGAGCCTTCGGCGCGCACGCCGTGGGACAAGGCGAGAATCCTCGGCCGGCGCTTCCTGCGCCGGCTGTGGGCAAGGGTGCGGCGGCGGAGCTCTTGAGCGTTACGACGCGGCGGTGACGGCGGTGTCTTGCGGCGCCACGCGCTGCACCAGCCATGCGCCACCGAACAGGCCCGCGGTCCACAGCAGGTCGCAGGCGACGGTGTATTTCAGGAACGGCAGCGCCGCGACGTAGCACGCGATCAGTCCGGCCATGTCGTGGCTGTACATGCCGCTGAACGCCCAGACCGCGAAATTCGTGGTGGCGAAGAACAATAGCGAGCACGACAGGATGGCGGGCGCGACCGAACGCGACAGCCGATGGTTCCTGGCGACCAGGCCGGCTGCGAACGGCAGCAGCATCGACCCATAGACCACGGCGGTGATCCGCCAGTCGTCGGGGCCGATCAAGAGATCGCTGACCGGCATCGCGATCAGCGGCACCAGCAGCGCAAGCGAGCGGCGCTGCAGCACCACGGCGGCGAACAGCGTCGACGCCGCAACCGGCGTGAAGTTCGGCGCATGTGGCAACAGCCGCGCGACGACGTCAAGGATGATCAGGAAGGTGACCAGCAGCAGCTCGGTCCGCAGCGCGGTCGAGGCCTTCGGGGCAGGGACGTTCGTCATGGCTCGGGTTCCGTGGTGAAGCGTTATTCTATCATGATCGGCTGGTGGCGGTCATACCCAAAGGCCGGCAAGTCCAGGGCAAATCAGCGAATTGTCATGCCTCCAGCGCGACCGGCCCATTCGTCGACGATGCGCTCGATCGCATCGAGCCCATCGGTCAGCGCCGCCGGCCCCGGCTGCAGGATCAGCGCCGACTTGACCTCGCGCAGCCATCCGTCGCGCACCGCCGGGATGGCGTCGAAGCCCGGCCGGGCCGCGAACCGGGCCGGCACGAATTTCTTGCCGCACCAGGAGCCGATCACGATGTCGGGTCGGGCTGCGATCACCCGCTCCGGCGTGACGATGCGGTCCTTCGCGCTTTTCTGCCCGGCGAGATCGGGGAACACGTCGAAACCGCCCGCGGCTTCGACCAACTCCGACACCCAGCCGATGCTAGAGATCATCGGCTGATCCCATTCCTCGAAATAGACTCTCGGCCGGCGCTTCAAATGGACGGCGCGCGCTCGTGCCTGCGCGAGCCGGTCATCGAGCGCGCGCGCCAGTGCCTCGGCCTTGTCGATCGTGCCGACCAGCGCGCCAAGCGTGCGGATCATCGCCAGGATGCCCGCCACGTCGCGCTGATTGAACGCATGCACCGCGACGCCCTGGCGAATGAGCTCGGCGGCAATGTCGGCTTGCAGGTCGGAGAAGGTCAGCACCAGGTCGGGTCGCAGCGCCAGGATCTTCGGCACGTCGGCGCTGATGAAGGCCGATACCCGCGGCTTCTCGCGCCGCACCTGTGGCGGCCGCACCGCATAGCCCGACACGCCGACGATGCGATGCTCCTCGCCGAGGAGATAGAGCGTCTCCACGGTCTCCTCGGTCAGACAGACGATGCGCTGCGGCGGGAACATTGGCGGGTACAGTAGCACTCCGCCGTCGTCATACCCGCCGTCGCGGCGCATGACAGCCCAAGCCGAAGACGCTCAGTGCGCGACCTCGGCGTCCAGCAATTCCAAGCCGCCGCTTGCCAGCACGCGGCCGTCGTCGATCCGCACCACCTGTGAGGCGAGGCGGAGGATCTCGCCGGCTTGGTGGCTGACATAGACCATCGGCACGCGGGCCTCATCGCGCAGCCGCGCCAGATACGGCAGAATTTCAAGCTTGCGCGCCCGGTCGAGCGAGGCCAGCGGTTCGTCGAGCAACAGCAGCCGCGGCTTGGTCAACAGCGCGCGTCCGACGGCGACGCGCTGCCGCTCGCCGCCGGACAGGTGTCCCGGCCGGCGCGGCAGCAGGTGGCCGATGTCGAGCAGGGCGACGATGCGCTCGCGTTCCGCGGCATCCGCCGGATGGCCGCTCATCCAGCGGCCGTAATCGAGGTTCTGCGCCACGCTCAAATGCGGAAATAGCCGGCCTTCCTGGAACACATAGCCGATGCGGCGGCGGTGCGCGGGCACGTTGATGCGCGCTGCGCCGTCGAACAGCACGTCGCCATCGAGCGCGATCCAGCCGCGGTCGGGCGTCACCAGTCCTGCGATCATATTGACGATCGTGGTCTTGCCGGAACCGGAGGCGCCGAACAGCGCGGTGACGCTGCCGGCGCTCTCGAACTTGGCCGCGAGATCGAATTCGCCCAGCCGCTTCTGGACATCGACGCTGAGCATGTTCAGTCCCCGTGATATCGCATGCCGGCGCGGCGGGCGAACCATTCCGAAGCGATCAGCGCCGCGAGCGCAATGATGATCGCGATCGCCACCAGTCGGAACGCCTGGGCGTCGCCGCCGGGGATTTGCGTGAAGGTGTAGATCGCGGCCGAGATGGTCTGGGTCTCGCCCGGGATGTTGGATACAAAGGTGATGGTGGCGCCGAACTCGCCGAGCGCCTTGGCGAAGCACAACACCATGCCGGCGATGATGCCGGGCAGCGCCAGCGGCAGCGTCACGGTGGCGAAGGTCCAGAGCGGGCTTGCGCCGAGCGTCGAAGCCGCATCCTCCAGCCGCCGGTCGATCGCCTCGAACGACAGCCGGATGGCGCGCACCAGCAGCGGGAAGCCCATCACGCCGCAGGCGAGCGCCGCGCCAGTCCAGCGGAACGAGAACACGATGCCGAAATGATCCGCCAGAAAACCGCCGACCGCGCCCTTGCGGCCGAACGTGATCAGCAGCAGATAGCCGGTCACCACCGGCGGCAGCACCAGCGGCAGGTGCACGACGCCGTCGAGCAGCGCCTTGCCCCAGAACTCCTTGCGCGCCAGCAGCCAGGCGATGGCAAGCCCGAACGGCAGCGCCACCACGGTCGCCACCAGCGCGATGCGCAGCGACAGCTCGACCGCCGTCCATTCCTCGGGGGTGAGGCTAAACATCAAGAGGCACGAGGTTTGGTCGAGCGATCACGACGTCGGCTTGATCAGGAACGTGAAGCCGTGTGTTTCAAAAATGGTCTTCGTCGCATTCGAGCGCAGGAACGCAAGATACTTCGCGGCGTCGGGTTTGGCGGTCGCTGTCAGCGCCACCGGGTAGGTGATGGCGGGATGCGAATCCTCGGGGAAACGGCCGACGATCTTCACGTTCGGCTCGATCTTGGCGTCGGTCTCGTAGACGATGCCGAGCGGCGCCTCGCCGCGGCCGACCAGCGCCAGCGCGGCGCGCACGTTCTCGGTCGGCGCCAGCTTGGTTTCCACCGCGGCCCAGCCGCCGAGCTTCTCCAGCGCCGCCTTGGCGTATTTTCCGGCCGGCACCGCGCGCACGTCGGCGACCGCGATGCGCCCGCTGCCCGCGAGCTTGGCGAGGTCGAAGCCCGGGCCGATCGCCACGTCGCCGAGCTTGGAATCCTTCGGCGCGATCAGCACCAGCCGGTTGCCGAGCAGGTTGAGGCGCGTGCCGTCCTTGATCAGCTTTTTCTGCTCCAGGTAATCCATCCAGTCGAGATCGGCGGAGGCGAACACGTCGGCCGGTGCGCCTTGCTCGATCTGCTTGGCCAGCGCCGAGGAGGCGGCGAGGCTCGCCACCACTTTGATCCCGGTTGCCTTGGTGAAGGCGGCGTTGATGTCGTCGAGCGCGTTTTTCATCGACGCGGCGGCGAACACGGTGAGCGTCACCGTCTGGGCGCGCGCCGGCAGCGCGGCCAGCGTGACAAGCAGGAGGACGATGACAATTCGTTGCAGCATGGCGATTTTCCTCGGGCGCATTGGCGCCGAGCCGTGGGATCGGATCGGGTGGATCGACCAGTCGGAATCGCCGTTCCGGACATTGGCAGCACCCGCACAGGGCGCTGTTGGTCGAGGAATTGTTTAGCAAAATCCGCCGCTTCTGTCACGGCCAGAGATCAGTGGTCGGTCGTCGGTAATCAGGGTGGGGATCTTGGCGCAATGATAGCGTGGTGATTCCGAACGATTGAAACAAAGTTGTCAGCGCCGCACACTCCGCCGACACGAGCTGGAAACGCCATGCCCGAAGCGACAAATCTCGAAGGCGAATACGACTTCATCATCGTCGGCGCAGGCTCGGCCGGTTGCGTGCTGGCGAACCGGCTGTCGGCCGATCCCAACAACCGCGTGCTGATCCTGGAGGCCGGCGGCCGCGACAACTGGATCTGGTTTCACATCCCGGTCGGCTATCTGTTCGCGATCGGCAATCCGCGCTCGGACTGGATGTTCAAGACCGAGGCGGTGCCGGGATTGAACGGCCGCGCGCTCAACTATCCGCGCGGCAAGGTGATCGGCGGCTCGTCGTCGATCAACGCCATGATCTACATGCGCGGCCAGGCAGCCGACTACGACCATTGGCGCCAGCTCGGTCTCAACGGCTGGGGCTGGCGCGACGTGCTGCCGGTGTTCAAGCAGCATGAGCATCATTTCATGGGCGCCAGCGACCACCACGCGGTCGGCGGCGAATGGCGAATTGAGCATCCGCGCGTGCGCTGGGACCTGCTCGATGCATTCCGCGCGGCAGCCGAGCAGGCCGGCATCAAGCGCATCGACGACTTCAACACCGGCGACAACGAAGGCTCGGCGCCGTACCACGTCAATCAGAAGCTCGGCCGGCGCTGGTCGGCGGCGCGCGGCTTTCTCAAGCCGGTGCTCAAGCGGGGCAACCTGCGGCTGGAGACCGGCTGCCTGGTGGAAAGCGTGACGTTCGAAGGTCGGCGCGCGACCGGCGTGCGCTTTCGGCAGGATGGCGGCGTCAAGATCGCGCGCTGCCGCGGCGAGGTGATCCTCGCGGCCGGCTCGATCGGCTCGATCCAGACGTTGCTGCTGTCCGGCGTAGGCCCGGCGGCGCAGCTCCGCGCGTTCGGCCTGCCCGTCGTGCTCGACAAGCCGGGCGTCGGCGAGAACCTGCAGGACCACTTGCAGCTTCGGATGATCTACCAGGTCAGCGGCATCAAGACGCTGAACGAAATGTATGCGTCGCCGTTCGGCCGCGCGCGGGATTTTCCTCGACTACGCGCTGCGCCGGCGCGGGCCGCTGACCATGGCGCCCTCGCAGCTCGGCATCTTCACCCGCTCCGATCCGCGGCGCGAGCGCGCCAACCTCCAGTATCACGTGCAGCCGTTGTCGCTCGACCGCTTCGGCGAGCCGCTGCACACGTTCCCGGCGTTCACCGCGAGCGTCACCAACGTGCATCCGACCAGCCGCGGCTTCATGCGGCTGAAGTCGGCCGATCCGGCCGACAAGCCGGCGATCCAGCCGAACTATCTTGCGACCGACGAGGACCGGCGGGTCGCCGCCAATTCGATCCGCGTGACGCGGCGGATCGTCGCCCAGCCGGCACTGGCGCCGTACCATCCGGTGGAATTCCTGCCCGGCGATAGCGCGCGCGGCGACGACGACACGGGCCTGGTCAAGGCTGCCGGCGACATCGGCACCACGATTTTCCATCCGGTCGGCACCGCCAAGATGGGCCGCGACAGCGATCCGTTGGCGGTGGTGGACGAGCGGCTGCGCATTTTCGGGCTTGAGCGCATCCGCGTGGTCGACGCCTCGGTGATGCCGACGATCACGTCCGGCAACACCAACTCGCCGACCATGATGATCGCCGAGAAGGGCGCCGCCATGATCCGGCAGGATGCCAAGGCCTGACGTTTCGCCGCGCCGGCGCACGGGAACCTAACACTACGCCGTTCGTTAATGCAGCCGGCCAGCTTCCGGCTGCGCGATGGCGTTCTCCGGAAGGGGCGGCTTGCAGAAATGGTTGTGCTGCCGACGTCGATTTCGGAGGTCGCATATGACCATGGAATTCGTGCTGCTGCTGGCGATCGGCTTTGCCGCGCAGCTGGTGGATGGCGCGCTCGGCATGGCCTATGGCGTGCTCACCAACGCGGCGCTGCTGTCGATCGGGCTGCCGCCGGCGCAGGCCAGCGCGCTGGTGCACACCGCGGAGATGTTCACCACCGGCGCGTCGGCGGCGTCGCACATCTATCATCGCAACGTCGACTGGAAGCTGGTGCGGCGGCTTGGCATTGCCGGCGTGCTGCGGCGCCATCCTCGGCGCGTGGGTGCTGTCGAACATCGATGTCAGTGCGGCGCGGCGTTACGTCTACCTCTATCTGCTGCTGATGGGCTGCTACATCCTCTACAAGTCGATGCGGATCGCGCCGCGGCGCAGCGGCCGGCCGGCTGGACCGTGCCGCTTGGCGGCCTTGCCGGATTTCTCGACGCCAGCGGTGGCGGCGGCTGGGGACCGGTGGCGACCTCGACGCTGGTCGGCTCCGGCCACGCGCCGCGCCAGACCGTCGGCTCGGTCAACACCACGGAGTTTTTCGTCACGGTGGCGGCGGCGACCACGTTCTTTGTCGAGCTCGGCGCCGCGCCGTTGCAGCATCTGCTGCCGCTGGTGCTCGGCGGCATGCTGGCGGCGCCGCTCGGCGGCTGGGCGGTCAAGCGGGTGCCGGCGCGCGGGCTGATGATCGCGGTCGGAACGCTGATCGTGGCGCTGTCGCTGTTTCAGCTCGCGCGGCTGTTCAAGCTGATCTGAGCGCGCTAGTCTGCGCCACCAGGACCTTGCTGCAGGCGCCGGCAGCGCCGACATCAGGATCGGCTTGGGCACGCCGGGCGGCCTCGGTGCCAGCGCCTGCTTGGTGAACCACGCAGTCGAGGTCCTTGCCGCAGCCTTCGTCGTCCGGCGTCGCGGCTGCGCCTTGCAGTCGGGGCTGTCCTTCGGACAGCCGATGCGGACATGGAAATGATAGTTGTGCCCGAACACCGGGCGGATCTTGTGCAGCCAGGAGCGGTCGCCTTTGACGTCGCGGCACAGCGCCTTCTTGATCGCCGGGTTGGCCAGCACGCGCTCGATCTCCGGGTCTTGCGCCGCCATCTTGTAGAGCGCGATGTATTTCGGCGACCAGACGTCGGGCCGCACGTCGATCCAGTCGTCGGCGACCACGTTGGTCGCCATCATCTCCTCGCGCTCCTGCCGGGTCAGCTCGCGGTTCGGCATCGGCGTGAGCCAGATGTCGGCGTCGAGCCCGACCTGATGGCTCCAGTGGCCGGTCATCATCGGTCCGCCGCGCGGCTGCGCCATGTCGCCGACCAGCAGGCCCGGCCAGCCGATCGACGGCACCTTGGCGGCGAACCGTTCGAGGAACGTGATCAGGTTCGGATGGCCCCAGTTGCGGTTGCGCGACAGCCGCATCACCTGCCAGGTCGGCCCGTTGATCGGCAGCGCCATGCCGCCGGCGAGACAGCCGTGGGTGTAGTAGCCGATCGAGCGCGCCGCCATCGCGGCCGGCGCGGTCTTGCGGCCGAACAATTCCTTGGCCGGCGTGTTGGGATCGTCCGGGTTGGCCAGCGGGGGCAGCGGCTTGGGATTGAGCGTGCCGAGGTCCTGCGCGGCGGCGGCGCCGCAGACCATGAGCAGCAGCAAGCTAAGCGAACGATCGAATCGGGGTGCGAGTCATCGCGTCCCTTTCTAGCCAAGCACGCGCCGTCCGGGAAGTTGCCAGAAGTCCAGCGCCAGGGCACGGATTCGCCAGACTTTACAAAGGCCCAGCATCCCGGCATGTTTATGGCGGATGCGGCGCATACCCTGAGGCCCGGGGGAATTCATGCGTCGCTTTATTCTTGCGCTCGCCTGCGCTGGGCTCATGGCGGCCGTGCCGGCCGCCGACCGCGCGCAGGCTGATGTGCTCATCGCCATCAACAAGTCGGCCCAGAGCATGACCGTGGCGGTCGACGGCCGCGAGCACCATCGCTGGCCGGTCTCGACCGGCCTCGCCGGCGGGCCGCCGTCCGGCCACTACCGTCCCGAGCGCATGGAGCGAACCTGGTATTCGCGCAAATTCGACTGGTCGCCGATGCCGCACGCGATTTTCTTCCACAAGGGCTACGCCATCCACGGCACGTATTATCTGTCGCGGCTCGGCAGCCGGGCCTCGCACGGCTGCGTGCGGCTGCATCCCGCCCATGCCGCCGCGCTGTTCGCGCTGGTGCGCGGCCACGGCATGAGCCGCACCGCCATCGTGGTGTCCGGCTCGTCGCAATTCGCCGCGCGCCGGTGGTAAGCGGCCGGAGCGTAGGCCGTCGTCAGCGCAGAGCTCGAGCCTCAGTGCGCGGCGCGGCGCTTGCGGGTAGCCGCCGCCTTGCGGGCGGCTGCCGATCGCGCGGCCGCCGGTCGTCGCGCGGCGGCGCGCCCGCCAAGCCGTCCGCCCTTGCGTGACGAGGCGTGACTTTCCGGCTTGCCGCGTCCTGAGCCGGAGAGCTTGCCGCCGTGGGATTCCTTGTTGACCGTCGCCCAGGCGCGGCGCTCGGCCTCCCTGCGACTGACGCCCCGCTTCTCGTAACCCTCTTCGATGTGCTCCGCTTTCCGCTTCTGCTTATCGGTGTAGCTCGACTTGTCGCCGCGCGGCATGGCGCTCTCCTTCAGGTTTCCCTGAAGCAGAAACGTTCCTTTCGCTGCGATGGTTCCGGCGCTTATCTGAGCGTGATCTTGTCCGAATACCGGTGCCCATCCCGGATCAACTCCGGGCAAGCCTTTCGGGATCATGCTCCGAGCCGTCACTCGATGACGATCTCGCCCACCATGCCGAGGTCGGCGTGCGACTTGCCGTCCTTGACGATGCCGCAGCGCAGGTCGGTGACGCGGCCGGTCGCGACCGGCACGAACCACCATTCCGCGCTGTGGCCCGGATAGACCTCGATCTCGCGGATCGCGCCCTTGAATTCGGCGAGCGTGACGGGCTTGCCGTCGCGCGTCTGCACGACCTGGACCTTGCGCGTGTAGATGAGCTGCGAAAATCCGTGCGAGGTGAAGTAGTGCGGGTCGTCGCTCGGATTGCGCAGGATCAGCTTGTAGAGCTTGCCGGTCTCGAACTTGATGCTGTTTGGCACGAACACGTGCTGGCCGGGCTTGCCGAGATCGACCGTCACCTCGATCGGCTGCTGCCCGGCGAGATTGCCGGCGGCGTAGCCGGCGGCCGAGCCGAGCAGGGCTCCCGCCACTCCGGCTGCCAACACCTGAAACACGAAACGCATGACGCCACCCCCTGTGTGTGAAACAGGCCTACGCTATTGCAATTGCAAATGAGTTGCAACACTAACCGAGCCATGGTCCGTGGCCGGCCGAAAGCCCGCTAGACTGGCGGTCCGGCGGCGATCGAGGCCGCGAGTGTCATTTCGAGGTCATTTCGAGGAAGGGTCTCAGCATGGCCGAGTACATGGGCAAGAGCGAGCATCAGAAGCGGCGGGCCTATTCGCCCGCCGTCATCACCCAGGGCGGCAAGACGATCTGGCTCGCCGGCCAGACCGCGACCCAGGACGAGCAGGGCAACGACATCTCCGGGAATTTCGAGGCGCAGGTCCGAACCATCTTCAGCCTGCTCGACAAGACGCTGAAGAGCGGCGGCGGCAGCCTCGCCAACATGGTGACCATGACGGTGTTCATCAACGACGTCCGGCTTGGCGACAAGTTCGTCGAGATGCGCGCCGGATTTTTTCCGGGCGGCAATTATCCGGCGAGCGCGCTGATCACGGTGTCGAACTTCGCGCGGCCGGGCATGCTGATCGAGATCCAGGGCGTGGCGGTGGTCGGCGGCTAGTGTCGCGATTCGGAAGTTCGCCCGAGTTCTCAGCTTGCTCCGTGGCGAACTTCCGAATCGAAGCGACACTAGCGCCGGCTTTTCATTCAACAAGGGAGATGACTATGCTGACGCTGATGCGTTCATTGGCGATCTTGGCGGCTGCCGGGACGTTTGCGGCAGCGGCCGGCGCGGCCGAGTACATGGAAAAAAGCCAGCAGATGATGACGCGGTCCTATTCGCCCGGCGTCATCACCGACGGCGGCCGCATCGTCTGGCTCGCCGGCCAGACCGGCTTCCGCGACGAGCAGGGCAAGGAGGTCGCGGGCTTCGAGGCGCAGGCGCGCCAGGCGTTCAAGAACATCGACGCCGTGCTCAAGAAAGCCGGCGGCAGTCTCGCCAACATGGTGACCATGACGGTGTTCATCGGCGACGGTCGCTACGGCGAGCGCTTCGTCAATGTGCGCAAGGAGATGTTTCCGGACGGCAATTTTCCGGCCAGCGCGCTGATCACGGTGTCGGGCTTCGCCGCGCCCGGCATGATGCTGGAAATCCAGGGCGTCGCGGTGATCGGCGACAAGTGCTCGAAGGACAATCCCTGCTCGCCGCGGTAGTCCGCTGCGAATCAAGCAGGGCGGCGTCTGACGCCTGGCGTTACACATCCACCTTCAGCGCGGCGATGAACGCCTCCTGCGGGATGTCGACCTTGCCGAACTGGCGCATCCGCTTCTTGCCCTTCTTCTGCTTGTCCAGAAGCTTGCGCTTGCGGGTGACGTCGCCGCCGTAGCACTTCGCGGTGACGTCCTTGCGGAAGGCGCGCACGGTCTCGCGGGCGATGATCTTGCCGCCGATCGCGGCCTGGATCGGAATCTGGAACATGTGCGGCGGGATCAGCTCCTTCAGCTTCTCCACCATGGCGCGGCCGCGCTGCTCGGCGCGGGTGCGATGCACCAGCATGGACAGCGCGTCGACCGGCTCCTCGTTGACCAGGATCGACATCTTCACCAGGTCGGCCGGCTTGTAGTCGGTCAGGTGATAGTCGAACGAGGCGTAGCCCTTCGACACCGACTTCAGCCGGTCGTAGAAGTCGAACACCACCTCGTTGAGCGGCAGGTCGTATTTCACCATGGCGCGGCTGCCGACATAGGTCAGCTCGACCTGCGCGCCGCGGCGGTCCTGGCAGAGCTTGAGCACCGAGCCGAGATACTCGTCCGGCGTCAGGATCGTCGCCTCGATCCACGGCTCCTGGATTTCCAGGATCTTCATCGGGTCCGGCATGTCGACCGGATTGTGGATCTCGATCTCGCGAGCCGTCGCGCAGCTTCATCTTGTAGATCACCGACGGCGCGGTCGCGATCAGGTCGAGATTGAACTCGCGCTCCAGCCGCTCCTGGATGATCTCGAGATGCAGCAGGCCGAGGAAGCCGCAGCGGAAGCCGAAGCCGAGCGCCGCGCTGGTCTCCATCTCGTAGGTGAAGCTCGCGTCGTTGAGGCGGAGCCGGCCCATCGCGGCGCGCAGATCCTCGAACTGCGCGGCATCGACCGGGAACAGGCCGCAGAACACCACCGGGATGGCCGGGCCGGAAGCCGGGCAGCATTTCGGTGACCGGCTTGCGGTCGTCGGTGATGGTGTCGCCGACGCGGGTGTCGGCGACCTCCTTGATCGAGGCGGTGAGAAAGCCGATCTCGCCGGGGCCGAGCTCGTCGACCGGCGTGAGCTTCGGCGTGAACACGCCGACGCGGTCGACCTCATAGGCCGCGTTGGTGCCCATCATGCGGATGCGCTGGCCCTTCTTCAGCGTGCCGTCGACGATGCGCACCAGCACGACGACGCCGAGGTAGGCGTCGTACCAGCTGTCGACCAGCAGCGCCTTGAGCGTCGCGTCGCGGTCGCCCTTGGGCGGCGGCAGGCGCGTGACGATCGCCTCCAGCACCTCGGGCACGTTCAGGCCGGTCTTGGCCGAGATCATGCATCGCGTTCGAGGCGTCGAGGCCGATCACGTCCTCGATCTGCTGCTTGACCTGCTCGGGCTCGGCGGCCGGCAGATCGACCTTGTTGAGCACCGGCACGATCTCGTGGCCGGCGTCGATCGCGTGATAGACGTTGGCGAGCGTCTGCGCCTCGACGCCCTGGCTCGCGTCGACCACCAGCAGCGAGCCCTCGCAGGCGGCGAGCGAGCGGTTCACCTCGTAGGCGAAGTCGACGTGGCCGGGCGTGTCGATCAGGTTGAGGATGTAGTCCTTGCCGTCGCGCGCCTTGTAGTTGAGCCGGACGGTCTGCGCCTTGATGGTGATGCCGCGCTCGCGCTCGATGTCCATGGAATCGAGCACCTGCTCGACCATCTCGCGCTCCTCCATGCGTGCCGGTGAGCTGGATCAGCCGGTCGGCGAGCGTCGACTTGCCGTGGTCGATGTGGGCGACGATCGAGAAATTGCGGATGTTGTCGATGGCGGCGGCCGTCATGGGCGCGCAGATAACACCGCCGCTGCGCTGCGGCAAGCGGACGTCGTCGGCCGCGCAGTCGCGCTACTCCATGCAAGTCCTTTCGGCCCTTGCGCCGCCACGTCCTTGGGCGTCGCCAGCACCTTCTCGACGATCCTCTGCATCGTCTCGCCCAGCACCGGATCGACCTCGAAGCCCGAGCTTGGTGGCCTCGGCCAGGAACTCCGGGTCCTTCATGGTGGCGGCGAAGGCGGCGCGCAGCGCGGCGACGCGGTCGGCCGGCGCGGCGTTGGTGGCGAACGGCCGGCCGAGCTGCGTGCCGGACACCACCAGCTCGATCAGCTGGCGCTCCTCCGGGGTGCGGGCCAGCGTCCTCGACCGACGGCGCGTCGAGATCGGGCGCGCGCGGGCCGGCCTGCGCGATCACGAAGATCTTCTTGTCCTTGAGCCAGTCCGGCCTTGGTCGCCTTCCAGCTCGACCAGGTGTTGTTGCGCGCCTCGACCTCGCCGCGCTCCATCGCGAGGTTGATCTGGTTGCCGCCGGGATAGCCGGTGACGATCTTGAACTTGGTGCCGAGCAGCTCGTTCATCATCGCCGGATAGATGAAGGTGATGGCGCCGCGCGCCCGATGCGCCGGCGACGACCTCGCGCTTGCGCGCATCGTCGATGCTCTTGACGCCGGCGGTGTGCCACACCGCCATGGTCTCGACGACCGGCGCGATCGTGCCGAGCCATTGCATCTTGCCGGCGTCGAACTGCACGCCCGGCAGATGCCGACCGCCTGCATCGCCGGGAACGCGTTGGCGATCATGCCGATGTAGGTGCCGTCCTTCGGCGCGACGTTGTAGAGATAGTTGATCATGTGCAGGCCGCCGGCGCCGGTCATGTTCTGCGGCACCACGGTCGGATTGCCGGGGATGTGCTTGCCGATGTGGCGCGCCACCAGCCGCGCCTGGATGTCGTATTCGCCGCCGACGCCGACGCCGATCAGCACGTTGACGGTCTTGCCGCGGTAGAAATCGGCGACCGGATCGGCTTGCGCATGGCGATGCGCCGAGCATCAGCGCGCGCGATGCATGCCGCCGCTGTGCTGAGTCGTTGCAATCGGGTCATGCTCGTCTTCCCTGGTTTCAAGCCGTGATACTCCTCAGCCAGCGCGGTGTCGGCGTCGTCACGCACCCAGACCATCATGCTTGTAGTCGAATCCGGTCTCGATCGTCGGCTTGACCACGGCGAAGAACGGCGAAATGTCGAAATCGCGCGGCGCGTAGAGCGAATGGTGGCGGATGTGCAGGATCTCGCGGCGGCTCTGGTCGTCGACCCGGCGCACCTCCGGCAGGATCGGATAGCCGACCGATTCGAACGCCTGCGCGATCAGGCGTCGAGCAGATCGCGCGCGTCGGCTCGCCCGAGCCGAGCGCGATCATGCGCCGCCGCCAGCTCGCCGGCACCGGCGGCTGCGGCAGGAAATAGCGCATCAGGTCGATGATGTTCTTCAGATCGTAGGCATAGCCGATGCGCTCGACCACATAGCGGATCACCTTGGCGCGGTCCTCGGCGGTCAGCCCGACCGGCCGGCAGATGCGGGTGTTGTAGGTCGCGTATTTCGACAGCGGCGAGGCGATCACGCCCTTGCCGAGCTCGGCCTCGACCAGCACCAGCGGCTCGCCGTCGCGCTCGCCGAGCTTGGCGCCGAGCCCGACATAGAGCGCCGCATGCGACCAGGTCGATTGCGTGAGATAGCGGATCGCGGAGTTGATCTTGGAGCGGGCGCCCTCGACCAGCAGGACGTCGGCCGGCCGGATCGTCATCGCCACCAGCTCCGGCCGCGCCGCGGCATAGGGCTCGTAGCCGCTGGTCGGCTTCGACAACTGGCGGGCGACAAGCGTCGCCGACCCAATCGAGCAGCGTGGTGGTGGCCGACATACGCCTTGCAGCCCTTGCGCCCTACAATCCTTGCGCCTTGCAGTCCTTGCTGATCGGCGGCGCAAGCGCCGGTCGTCCCGCGCGCCACGATATGGCCGCGTCCGCTTGGCGGCAAACTCAATTTTTCCGAGGAGCCCGCTGCATTATTCGGCCGCGAGCATCGCGGCTTCCGGAAACGGCTCGAGCGACACCGGCGCCGCGCCGCGCGCCACGATCAGATGATTGGTCGGCACCGGCTTCCAGTTTCCCGGCTGCTTGTCGAGCGGCTCGGAGACCACGATGACGTTGCCGCCGGCCTCGCGGTAATAGAGCGAGTTCGCGGTGCTGTTGTAGGCATAGCGGAACGCGTAGAGCTCGCGGCCGTCCGACAGCGCGGCGGTGAAGCGCAGCGGCTCGCCGGTGCCGCTCGCTTGCACCATCTGCCGCAGCGTCGCGAGCGTGCGGATGGTGGCGCCGACCGGGTCGGCGTCGGCGCTGGCGCCCAGGATCGCCAGGAACACCGCCTCGGAATCGGTGGTGCCGACCCGCGACTTGTAGAAGGCGTCCGGGATCAGTGCTTCCACTTGCCGGCGGATCAGTGACCAGTCGCCGATCTGGCCGTTGTGCATGAACATCCAGCGGCCGTGGGCGAACGGATGGCAATTCGGCCGCGTCGTCGGCGTGCCGGTCGAGGCGCGCACATGGGCGAAGAACAGCGGCGAGTGGATATGGCGGCAGAGGTGCCGGAGATTTTCGTCCGACCAGGCCGGCCGGACCTCGCGATAGAGCCCGGGTTCCTCGCGCTCGCCGTACCAGCCCAGGCCGAAGCCGTCGCCGTTGGTGCTGCCGGCCGATTCGAGCGCGCTGAGACTCTGGACCAGCAGCGAGTGGGCCGGCTCGGTGACGTAGCGTTCCAGCGGGATGGTCTCTCCGCGGTAAGCGATCCATCGGCACATTTTGACGTTCCTGGCGGCTTCCTCGGGACGCTCGGGAATCAAACATAAGTATATCGCACGACCTCGCCGATCGTTACGGCAAGGCGATGGCATATTCTGCATTTTCCTTGATAGGGTCTCGCCGCCTTGCCATGTCACAGAGCCATTCACCGTCGGCGGCACCGTGCCGGCGGTTCACCACCGGCCGCGCCGCCATGACCCAACTCACCCGCCGTCTGCTTGCCCCGGTGGAGCGGCTGGTGGACGCGCTTTGCGATCCGGCGCGGCGCCATCGCGCCATGATCGCGCTGGCCGCAGCCTATGGCATTGCCTGGGCGGTCTACGCCGTGATCGCGAAATCGAGCCAGGATCTCAACGCCGACATGGCCGAAATGGTGATCTGGGCGCATGAGCCGGCGCTCGGCTATCCCAAGCATCCGCCGCTGCTGGCGTGGATCCTGGCCGGCTGGTTTGCGGTCTTTCCGCAGGCCGACTGGGCGTACTACCTGCTGTCCGGCGTGACGCTGGGCGCCGGGCTGTACTTCGCCTTCATGCTCGCGGGCGCCTGGCTCGACGGCGAAAAACGCGCCGCGGTGCCGTTCCTGCTTGCCGCGATCCCGTTCTACAACTTCATCGGCCTGAAATGGGATCAGAACTCGGCGCTGATTCCATTGTGGGCGCTGACGATGTGGGCGTTCATGCGCTCGCTCGATACGCGGCATCCCGGCTGGGCCGTGCTCACGGGCCTGGCCGGCGCCGCCGCGCTGCTGACCAAATACTGGTCGGTGTTTCTGATCGCAGGCATCGCGCTCGCGGCGTTGTTCGACCGGCGGCGCAACGCCTATTTCCGCTCGAGCGCGCCATGGCTCACCGCGCTGGTGGCGGGCGCCGCCGTGCTGCCGCATGTGCTATGGCTGCTGCGCGAGAATTTTCCGCCGTTCACCTGGGTGGCTACGCGGCGCGCCACCCACTCGCCATTCGAATGGCTGCAATCGGTCGCCGAGTATCTGCTCGGCACCGCTGGCTACGCCGGTGTGGCGCTGATTTTGGTGCTGCTGCTGGCGTGGCCATCGTGGCCGGCGCTGCGGGATTCCTGGCTGCCGCGCGATGCCGAACGCCGCACCGCCGCGATGCTGTTTTATGCGCCGCTGCTGCTGCCGGTGGTGGCGGCAGCCGCCACCAAGACCAATCTGCTGTCGCTCTGGAGCGAGCCGGCGCTGGCGCTGCTGCCGGTCATGATGCTGGCATCGCCGCTGGTCGTACTGACGCGCGCCGCACTGGTGCAGATTGCGACGATCGTCGTCGCGATCACGATCGCTGCGCTGGTTGCGTCGCCGTTCGTGGCGGCGGCGATCCTCAAGTCGGGCACCGAGAATTACGCCGCCTATGGCCGGCAGGTGGCGGTCGCGCTGGAGCAGGAATGGAAGGCGACGACAGCAAAGCCGCTGCGCCTCATCGGCGGGCCGTTTGTGCTGGTCAGCACGGCGTCGTTCTACGCGGCGGACCGGCCATCGACCTACGCGAATTTCTCGCGCTATTTGTCGCCCTCGGTCGACGATGCGCGCATCGCGCGCGAAGGCATCGCCATGGTTTGCCCGGCGGACATGCCAACCTGTTTTACGTTCATGGACGCCGTCGCGTCTCGCGGCCCGGCCGGCCGGCGCCGCGAAGTCGTTCTGGCGCGGCGCTGGCTTTCGCTACAAAGCGCGCCGGCGCGCTTTGTGATCGTTACGGTGCCGCCGCAACCATGAGCTGCTCGCCGACATGCGCACCCTGACCACCGGAGGGCTGCTGCGGCCGATCGAGCGCCTGCTGGAGGCGCTCGTCGATCCGGCGCGCCGTGAGCGCACCATGGCGTTCGTGCTGATCGGTTACGCCGCGGCGTGGGCACTGTATGGCGCCATCGCCAAGGGCAGCCAGGACCTGCATTTCGACATGGGCGAGATGGTCGCGCTGTCGCGCGAGGATTTGCTCGGCACGCGCAAGCATCCGCCGCTCGGATCGTGGCTGGTGCGCCTCTGGTTCGGCGTGTTCCCGCTCGATGATTGGGCCTATTACCTGTTCGCGGTGGTCGTCGCGACGGTTGGTCTTTGGTGCGCATGGAAGCTCTCGGCGGATTATCTCGACGGCCACAAGCGCGTCGTAGGCCTTGCGCTGCTGACGCTGGTGCCGCTGTACAATTTCCATGCGCTGAAGTTCAACGCCAACACCGTTCTGATCCCGTTCTGGGCCGCCACCACCTGGTGGTTCCTGCGTTCGTTCGAGACGCGCAATCTCGGCTACGCGGCGCTCGCTGGCTTGGCGGCGGCGGCGGCCATGCTCGGCAAATACTGGACGGTGGTGCTGCTGGCGGGCCTGGTCATCGCCGTCCTCGCCGATCGGCGCCGCGGCGCTTATTTTCGCTCCGCCGCGCCATGGGTGACGGTCGCCTTCGGCGGGGTCGCGCTGATGCCACATCTGGTGTGGCTGGTGATCAACGATTTCCCGCCGCTGCAATACGCCTTCACGTCGCACGCGGTGGCGTCGCGTTGGGACGCGGCGGTCTCCGGCGTGTCTTATGTCGGCGGCGGGGTCGCCTATTTGGCGGCGCCGATCGCACTGGTGCTGCTGATGCGGCCACCCGCCGCGGCGGTTGCCGATACGCTCTGGCCGCACGATCCAGCCCGCCGAACTGCGCTGCTGGCGTTCGTGTTGCCGATCGTGCTGCCCGCCGCCGCAGCGGTCGCAGCCAATTCCAGCATCACGCCGCTCTGGACGATCAGCGCGATGACGCTCGCGCCGGTCGTACTGCTGTCATCGCCGCTGCTGACGGTGTCGCAGCCGGCGGCGGTGCGAATCCTGGCGCTCGCCGTCGTGTTTCCGCTGCTGATGATCGTTGCCTCGCCGTTCATCGCGGTCGTCATCCATCGCGAGGGCGTGCCGAACGACGCCACCCATTACCGGCTGCTGGCGGCCGCGATCGACAAGGCCTGGCGCGACACCAGCGACCGGCCGCTCAGGCTCGTCGGCAGCAACACCAATCTGGTCAACGGCGTGGTGTCGTACCTTCCCAGCCGGCCATCGACCTACGAATTGTTCGATCCGTCGGTGACGCACTGGGCCGACGACACGCGCATCGCGCGCGAAGGCATCGCGCTGACCTGCCGTGCCGACGACGCCTTGTGCAACGCCTTCGTCGATCGCTTGGCGGGCCGCTTCGGCGGCGGCAGGCGCACCGAGGTGACGCTGTCACGGAGCTATTTCGGCCACGCCGATCCGGCGGTGCGCTATGCGATCGTCGCGGTGCCGCCGCGACCTTGACACCTGCCGTGCTAAATTAGCCCGCCCTCACGCCATTCCGACCGATTGGAGGCCGCCGTTGGCCATCACGCCTCACATCCGCCGCCGCTGCCCGCGGCTGTGGTTCTTCTTCAAATTCCTGCGTTACCGGTATTGGAAGGGCGAGAACGAAATCCGCGTGCTGCGCCACGTCGTGCCGCGAGGCCGGCTCGCCGTCGACGTCGGATCGTCGATCGGGCTGTATTCAGAGGAGCTGGCGCGGCTGGTGCCCAAGGTGGTGGCGTTCGAGGCCGACCCCGACGTCGCTGCGCTGGCGCGCCGGGTTGCGCCGCGCAATGTCGAGGTCGTCAACGCGGCATTGTCGGCCGTCAACGCCAGCGCCACATTGCGCATTCCAGTGGATGCTCGCGGCCGCTTGGTCAGCGATCTCGCCAGCATCGAGCGGCCGAGCGCGTCGGCGGCCGGCCGGTTCAACACCATCGAGGTCGCGACCATGCGGCTTGACGACTGCGGCTACGCCGATTGCGGCTTCATCAAGATCGATGTCGAGGCTCATGAGGAAGCCGTGCTCGATGGCGCGGCGCGCCTGATCGAGACCTGCCGGCCGGTGCTGATGATCGAGCTCGACGACCGGCTCAATCCCGGCACGATCGGCCGCGTCGCGGCCCGGCTGTCACGATTGGCCTATGACGGATATTTTCTGTCGCACGGCGAATTGCTGCCGATGTCCGCATTCGAGGTAGCGCGCCATCAGAACGCCGAGGCCTACATGGCGCTACCGCCGCGGCAGCGCAGCAACGCCGAGTACATCAACAATTTCGTGTTCATGCCGCGCGAGGCCCCGCTGCCCCGGATTGCGCGGCGTGACGCCGCGCAACGCAGTGCGCAATAGCGGGCGTCGCTCCTCAGTAGCGGTAGTGATCCGACTTGAACGGACCTTCCGCCGGTATGCCGATGTACTCCGACTGGTCGGGCCGCAGCTTGGTCAGCTTCACGCCGATCTTGTCCAGATGCAGCCGCGCGACCTTTTCGTCGAGCTTCTTCGGCAGGGTGTAGACCTTTTTCTCGTAGGCCTTCGGGTTGGTCCACAGCTCGATCTGCGCCAGCGTCTGGTTGGTGAAGGATGACGACATCACGAAGCTCGGATGTCCCATGGCGTTGCCGAGATTCACCAGGCGGCCTTCCGAGAGCAGAATGATGCGCCGCCCTGACGGAAATTCGATCTCATCGACCTGCGGCTTGATGTTCACCCATTTGAAATTCTTCAGGCTGGCGACCTGGATCTCGTTGTCGAAGTGGCCGATGTTGGCGACGATCGCCCGATCCTTCATGGCGCGCATGTGGTCGATGGTGATGACGTCCTTGTTGCCGGTGGCGGTGACGAAAATGTCGGCGCGCGGCGCCGCGTCTTCCATCGTCGTCACCTCGTAGCCTTCCATCGCCGCCTGCAGCGCGCAGATCGGGTCGATCTCCGACACCATCACGCGGCAGCCGGCTTGGCGCAGCGAGGCGGCCGAGCCCTTGCCGACGTCGCCGAAGCCCGCGACCATCGCGATCTTGCCGGCCATCATCACGTCGGTGCCGCGGCGGATGCCGTCGACCAGCGACTCGCGGCAGCCGTAGAGATTGTCGAACTTCGACTTGGTCACCGAGTCGTTGACGTTAATCGCCGGGAACAGCAGCGTGCCCTTCTTCTGCATGTCGTACAGGCGGTGCACGCCGGTGGTGGTCTCCTCCGAGACGCCCTTGATCGATTTCGCGATCTCGCCGAACCAGCCCTTCGGCTTTTCCTTCAGCGTGCGCTTGATGAGCGCGAAGAAGATCTCTTCCTCCTCGCTGTTGTGCTGGTCCAGGAACACCACATCGCCGTGCTCGGCGCGCACGCCCTGATGGACGAACATGGTCGCGTCGCCGCCGTCATCGAGGATCATGTTGGGTACGCCGCCGCCGTGCCACTCGAACAGCTTGGCGGTGTAGTCCCAATAGTCCTTCAGGCTCTCGCCTTTGACGGCGAACACCGGCGTGCCGCCGGCCGCGACCGCGGCCGCGGCGTGGTCCTGCGTCGAATAGATGTTGCACGACACCCAGCGCACGTCGGCGCCGAGCGCCTTCAGGGTCTCGATCAGCACCGCGGTCTGAATCGTCATGTGCAGCGAGCCGGCGATGCGCGCACCCTTCAGCGGCTGCTTGCTCCCGTATTCCTCGCGGGTCGCCATCAGCCCCGGCATCTCGGTCTCGGCGATGGAGATTTCCTTGCGGCCGAATTCGGCGAGGCCGATGTCCTTGACGATGTAATCTTTCGCTACGGCGGCCATGACGATCCTTGCTGGTTGGAAATGGTGGCGCGGGGCCGGTCAGGCCGGCGCTCTCGGGGTGGCTATAGCAGGGCAAAACCCGCCAAGCAATGAGGATATAAAGAATTCTTTATGTCCAATTCTTTATGGCCATGCCGCGGGGCTGAACCGGCCGCTGGGCCGTGCGTTGCCGGTCAGGCAGGCAGGGTCAGCCCATGGTCCGACACACCTTGGTTGAAGACGGTCCGCTGGTGACCTCGCTGTCGGCGCTGACGGCGGCTATCGACGCATGCCGGCGCTGTCCGCTCTACAAGCACGCCACCCAAGGCGTGCCGGGGGAGGGCTCTCGCCGGGCCGATCTCATGCTGGTCGGCGAGCAGCCGGGCGACAAGGAAGACCTCGCCGGCAAGCCGTTCGTCGGTCCGGCCGGTCTGTTGCTCGACCGGGCGCTGGCCGACGCCGGCGTCGACCGTCGGCAGGTGTTCGTCACCAACGCGGTGAAGCATTTCAAGCACGAGATGCGCGGCAAGCGCCGCCTGCACAAGCGCCCCAACAGCTATGAAATCGAGCGTTGCCGTTGGTGGCTCGAGCGGGAGTTGGCGATCGTCAAGCCCGAGGTGGTCATGGCGCTGGGTGCGACCGCGGCACGCAGCCTGTTCGGGCGGCCGATGGCGATCGGCAAAAACCGTGGCCATGAGCTGCATCTGAACGACGGCACGCGCGCCTTTATCACAATCCATCCGTCGGCCTTGCTGCGCATCGAGCAGCGGGCGGATAAGGAGCGGGAGTATCGCGCGTTCGTCGCCGATCTGCGTCACGCGGCCGCTTCGCTGCGCCGGCGCGCCGCCTAATCCTCTTCGCCGAAGCCTGACGACACCAGCTTGTCCAGCGCATCGATCGCGGCGGCGGCCTCGGCGCCGCTGGCTTCGACGGTAATGCTGGTGCCGACCGCGGCGCCCAGCATCATCAGTCCCATGATCGAAGTGCCGCCGACCGACTCATGGCCGCGCGTGACGCGCACATTGGCGTCGAAGCGCTCCACGGTCTGCACGAATTTCGCGGAGGCGCGCGCGTGCAAACCCTTCTTGTTGACGATTTCGAGGACGCGCGTGACCGCGTCGGAGGGCGGTGAATGATCCGGGCCCGGCTCGCGGTCGACTTCGTCGCTCATTTCCCGGCGAGCACGCGGCTGGCGATGGTGACGTACTTGCGCCCGGCGGCCTGCGCTGCCGCGACCGCCTCGTCGAGCGGGCACTCGTCGCGGATCTTGGCGAGCTTGACCAGCATCGGCATGTTGACACCGGCCAGCACCTCGACGTTCGGCCGGCCCATGCAGGAGATGGCGAGGTTCGACGGTGTGCCGCCGAACATGTCGGTCAGGATCACCACGCCCTGGCCGGTGTCGACCCGCTTCACCGCCTCGATGATTTCCTTGCGGCGCTGCTCGACGTCGTCGTCCGGGCCGATGGTGACCGCCTCGATCTGGCGCTGCGGGCCCACGACGTGCTCGAGCGCCGAGCGAAACTCGACGGCCAGCCGCCCGTGGGTGACGAGAACGAGACCGATCATCGGGAAATCCCGGCAGGCGCGGTTGCGCCGCACGAAAGGGCCACAATCATGACCATCCAAAGCCCGAGTTCAAGGGCGTAAAACGCGATTCCGGGGCGATGCTGCGATGCCGCAACCGGAGCCGCAGCGAGCCGTCCGCAGGCGCTGCGGATGGCCCAAATATGGGGAATTCAAGGGCCATTTGCACCTGCCGGATCGTGTTCTTCAGCCCGAGCTGTCATGCGCCAACAGATAGGCCAACACCGGCGGCAGGGGGTCTGTTGACGCTGCGACGGCCAGTCGCGGCACGGTGATTCCCTCGATTTGCGCCTGCGCGCTGGTGTGGTCCGGCATGCGCTGGACGCCGGCCTGACCGAGTTCCACCACGGTCCGCACCACCGCCAACCGTCTCGTACGGCATGCGGCAGATGCCGACGCCGCGCACCTCGAGCATCCCGGCGAGCGCCGGCGCCGGCCGCACCAGCAGGCGCCCATGGGCAGCCTCGACATGCGCGCGGTCGTCGGCAACAAGTCGCGCAAAGCGCAGGGCGCCACGTTCGGCCGCCTGCAGCAGCGCCAGCGCGAGTAGCGATTTGCCCGATCCGGATGGTCCGCGGATCAGCACGGCGTGCGCGCCGATCAGCACCGCGGAGGCATGGATGGTGGGGGCCATCGCTGTTCAAAACGATAAGGTCTAGACCGACGGCAGCCGCACCACGAAGCGCGCGCCGAGCACGTGCGGCGCCTCACTGTCCGAGGTCTGCGGCGCGATGCGATTCTCGGCCCACAGCCGGCCGCGGTGGGCTTCGATGATCTGCTTGGAGATCGACAGCCCCAGTCCCGAATTCTGGCCAAAGCCCTGGTGCGGCCGGTCGGTGTAGAAGCGGTCGAAAATCTTGTCGAAGGCTTCGGGGCGAATGCCGGGGCCGTCGTCGTCGACGATGACCTCGACGGCCTCGCGCAGCCGCCGGCAGGTGACGCGGACGGTGCTGTTCGGCGGCCCGAACGAGCGGGCATTGTCGATCAGATTGTTGACCACCTGGCCGAGCCGCGAGTCATGTCCCGGCACCACGAAGGCGAGCGGGCCGCCGCCTTCGAAGGTCAGCGCAACGCCGGCCAGGTCGCTGTGCTGTGTCTCGTTCTGTACCGCCACCACGGTGTTGAGCAGCTTGGCGAGATCGACCGGCGCCTCTTCGTCGCGCTGCAGTTCGGCGTCGAGACGGCTGGCGTCGGAGATGTCGGAGATCAGCCGGTCGAGCCGCTTGACGTCGTGCTGGATCACCGCGAGCAGGCGCTGCTGGCTCTCCGGTGTGCGCGCCAGCGGCAGGGTCTCCACCGCCGACCGCAGCGACGTGAGCGGGTTCTTCAGCTCATGGGCGACGTCGGCCGCGAAGCTTTCGATCGCCTCGATGCGGCTGTACAGCGCGTTGGTCATGTCGCGCAGCGCGCGCGAAAGGTGGCCGATCTCGTCGCGCCGGCCGGTCAGGTCTGGAATCTCGACGCGCGAGCGAATCCGGTGGCGCACCCGTTCGGCGCCTTCGGCAAGCCGCCGCACCGGGCCCGCGATGGTGCCGGCGAGCAGCATCGACAGCACCACCATCACGCCTAGAAGGATGACGAAGAGCTTGACGATCTGCATCCGCTCGGCTTCGACCGCCTGATTGATGTCGCCGCCCTGGGTGGACAGCAGCAGCGCGCCGCGCACCTCGCGGAAGCGCTGCACCGGCACCGCCACCGATACGATCACCTCGCCGAAGTCGTTGACGCGCACCATCGAGGCGCTCTTGTTGCCGGCGAGCGCCTGCGCGACCTCCGGATAATCCTTGCCGGCATCGGGGCCAAGCTCGCGATAGAGCGGCAGGTCGCCGCGGCCGAGCCAGCCGCGGAACGCGTTGATCATCCGCTGCACGGTGCCGGGCTTGGGCTCGTTCGGCGGCGGCAGGTCGAAGCGCATCACCTCGCCCGGGATGTAGAGGTTGCGGCTGTCGACGATCAGATAGCCGTTGCGGTCGTAAATGCGCGCGCGCGTGCGTGTCGGCGAAATCAGGCGGCGCAGCACCGGTGCGACGCGTTCCGGATTGATCGAGAACTCGAGCCCGGCGACGCCCTCGTCGATCGGACCGTAGTTCTCGCCCGGCTGCAGCTCGAGCAGCCGGTCGCGGTCGGCCATGGTGCCGTAGCTGTCGGCGGTGGCGGACGCCGCGATGGCGCCGGCGATGATCTCGCCCTGCACCACCAGGCTCTGAACCCGCGCGTCGATCAGGCCGGCGCGGAATTGCGACAAATAGAGAATGCCGACCACCAGCGCGAGCAGGCCGGCGACGTTGAGCGAGACGATGCGGCGCGTGAGGCTGGAGAAGCTCTGGCTGATGAAGAACTGCCAGACGCGTTGCGCGATGCCGCGCAGGCCGCTCTCGTGGTAGGTTCTGGCGATCCGGCGCGGCAGGCTGGCGAACGGGTTGCGCCGGGCACGCGGCGGCAGCTCGTCGGGACGTTGCGTCTCGGCGCGCTGTGACGTTGTTTCGGCGGTTCGATCAAGCAATGGGGTCGCTGCCGTCTATCGTCTGCCCCCGGCGTGCCGTCTTAGCACACTCCCGAGCGCACGCCCGACATTGTAGCACAGCGCCACGGCATGGATCGCCTGGGCGACCGGGTCAGATTTCCTTGAAACGGTAGCCGACGCCGTACAGCGTTTCGATCATGTCGAAGTCGTTATCGACGGCCTTGAACTTCTTGCGCAGGCGCTTGATGTGGCTGTCGATGGTGCGGTCGTCGACATAGACCTGATCGTCGTAGGCGGCGTCCATCAGGGCGTTGCGACTTTTCACCACGCCGGAGCGGGCGGCGAGCGCCTGCAGGATCAGGAATTCGGTGACGGTGAGCGTGACCGGCTCGCCCTTCCAGGTGCAGGTGTGGCGCTCGGGGTCCATGCGCAACTGGCCGCGCTCGAGCGCCTTGATGTCGGTTTCCTTCGGTGGCGCGCTGCCGTCCTTCGGGATCGCGCGGCGCAGCACCGACTTCACGCGCTCCACCAAGAGCCGCTGCGAGAACGGTTTGCGGATGAAATCGTCGGCGCCCATCTTCAGGCCGAACAGCTCGTCGATCTCCTCGTCCTTGGAGGTGAGGAAGATCACCGGCATGTCGGTCTTCTGGCGCAGGCGGCGCAACAGCTCCATGCCGTCCATGCGCGGCATCTTGATGTCGAGGATGGCGAGGTCCGGCGGCGAGGTCTTGAAGCCTTCGAGCGCGGACGCGCCGTCGGTGTAGGTCATGATCCGATAGCCCTCGGCCTCCAACGCGATGGAGACGGACGTCAGAATATTGCGATCGTCGTCGACGAGAGCGATGGTCGGCATGTGCCCGTTCCCCGTGACGGTTCAATTCCCGCTGAATTTGAAGCCCGTAAAGCTAGGCCGAAATGTGACATCCCGCCGACAAATACGTGATTCGTCAATTCGTTGGCGAAATGTCTAGCGAATTCTGAACCTCCGCGCAGCGATGGCGTTCTGGCCCGCGATTGCGCTAGCGTGTCGCGATCGGACGGCCAATCGGATGCAGTGAAGCCGCCGCGATCGAGCCCATATATGCAGCCCGCAGCCGATTTCGACCCCAAGGCCGCCGCCAAAAAGTTAATGCGCGAAGGCCGCTCCGGCGCGCTCGCGACGCTGATGGCCGGCACCGGCGCGCCCTATTGCTCGCTGGTCAATGTCGCGAGCGCGGCCGACGGCTCGCCACTGCTGTTGATCTCGCGGCTTGCGGTGCACACCAAGAACATCCTGGTCGATGCGCGCGTGTCGCTGATGCTCGACGAGCGCAAGCCGGGCGACCCGCTGCAGGGCGCGCGCGTCATGCTGATGGGCACGGCGAAGCCGACCGAAAGCGCGGACGCACGCCGCCGCTATCTCGCGCGCCAGCCCGAGGCCGAGATGTTCGCGGGCTTCGGTGACTTCGCGTTCTATGATGTGACGCTCACCGGCGCGCATCTGGTGGCGGGCTTCGGCCGCATCGTCGATCTCAAGCCGCCCGAGCTGTTGACTGATCTGGCCGGCGCCGAAGCGCTGCTCGCGGCCGAGCCGGAGGTGATCGCGCATATGAACGCTGATCACGGCGACACCTGCCGGCTCTATGCGACCAAGCTTTTGGGCGCCCCGGAGGGCGATTGGCGCTGCGTCGGCTGCGATCCGGACGGGCTCGACCTGCAATGGCAGCGCACCGGCTTGCGATTGCCGTTTCCGCAGCGCGTCGCGCAGCCGGGTGTGCTGCGCGCGGTGCTCAAGCAGCTCGCCGACCAGGCGCGGGCGGCGTAACGGCCGGTTCAACTTTCATGCCGAGGTCGGCCAGCCGGACGTTTTGCAGTGCAACCAACGCGCTGCGGATCGCGGCATGGTTACACGCGCGCGGCAAGTAAAATTCCGCAACGGCGCCCGATCGATGCCGTCACGCGATACGGCCGCGCGTTGGATTGGTCTTGGCAGGCGGCGCGTTCGCGACTACAAGTCGCGCGCCATCGCGCGAGGGGCTATAACCGTCCAAAGGCTGCACCCAAGGCGGCCGACCAAGGGAGATTCCGGCCCAGTCACCCCAAGTCACCGGCCGGAAGGGTGAGGAGGAATTTCGTGCAAGAGACTGGTCTGCGCAACGCGTCCCACGGCGCCGACAAGTTCGGCTTTACCGACCTCGCCGCGGTTCATTGGAACCTGACCGACGCGCCGCTCTACGAGCACGCCATCCGCAACGGCGAAGCCACCGTGATGGCAAGCGGCGCGCTCTGCGCCGAGACTGGCGAGCACACCGGCCGCTCACCCAGGGACAAGCACACGGTGGTCGACGCGCAGACCGAGCACACGGTCTGGTGGGACGGCAACCGCAAGATCACGCCGGCGCAATTCGTGCTGCTGTACAATGACTTTCTGGCGCACGCGAAGGGCAAGCAGCTCTACGCCCAGGATCTCTATGGCGGCGCCGATCCAAAATACCGGATCAAGGCGCGGGTCTACACCGAACTGGCGTGGCATTCGCTGTTCATCCGCCAGCTCCTGATCCGGCCGGAACGCTCCGAGCTTGCGAGCTACGTGCCCGACTTCACCATCGTCGATTTGCCGTCGTTCAAGGCCGATCCGAAGCGCCATGGCGTGCGCTCGGAGACCATCATCGCGATCGATTTCACCCGCCGCATCATCCTGATCGGCAACTCGTCCTATGCCGGCGAGATGAAGAAGTCGGTGTTCACCACGCTGAACTTCTATTTGCCGGGCCAGGGCGTGATGCCGATGCACTGCTCGGCCAATGTCGGCAAGGACGGCGATAGCGCGCTGTTCTTCGGGCTGTCAGGCACCGGCAAGACCACGCTATCGGCCGATCCCAACCGCATCCTGATCGGCGACGACGAAACCGGCTGGTCGAACGACGGCATCTTCAATTTCGAAGGCGGTTGCTACGCCAAGACCATCAAGCTCTCGGCCGAGGCCGAGCCGCAGATCTGGGCCGCGACCAACCGCTTCGGCGCCGTGCTCGAGAACGTCGTGTTCGATCCGGAGACCCGCGTCCCCGACTACGACAGCGACGTCAAGACCGAGAACACAAGGTCGGCCTATCCGCTCGACTTCATCCCCAACGCCTCGCGCACCGGCCGCGCCGGACATCCGAAGAACATCATCTTCCTCACCGCCGACGCCTATGGCGTGATGCCGCCGATCGCCAAGCTCACGCCGGCGCAGGCGATGTATCACTTCCTGTCCGGCTACACCGCCAAGGTCGCCGGCACCGAGAAGGGCCTGGTCGGCGTCGAGCCCGAGTTCTCGACCTGCTTCGGTGCGCCGTTCCTGCCGCGCCCGCCGGCCGAATACGGCAACCTGCTGCGCGAGTACATCGCCAAGCACAAGGTCGACTGCTGGCTGGTGAACTCAGGCTGGACCGGCGGCATCTATGGCGTCGGCCGGCGCATGCCGATCAAGGCGACGCGCGCACTGGTCACCGGCGCGCTCGACGGCAGCTTGCGCGACGCCAGCACCCGCACCGACCCGTATTTCGGCTTTGCGGTGCCGACCTCGGTGCCGGGCATCGAGCCGCACCTGCTCTATCCGATGAAGACCTGGAAGGACAAAGCCGCGTTCGATGAGACCGCGCGCAAGCTGGTCGGCATGTTCCAGAAGAACTTCGTCAAATACGAGCAGCACGTCGACGCCGAGGTGCGCGCGGCGGCGCCCGAGGTTCGCATCGCCGCGGAGTAGGCGACGAACATCGAAACGTAAAGGGCGGCCACGGGCCGCCCTTTTTATGGCCGTCGCAGATCAGAGCTTCGGCGTCGCGGTCGGGCTCGGGCGTAGCGGCGCCGGCAGCTCGGCCGTCATCATCTCCAGATTGACCAGACGGTTTCGTACCGCGCGCCAATAGGCAAGCCGCGCGGCCGGAACGCCGAACTCGCCGTAGAGCTCGCTGACGTCCTTGCGAAAGCGCACCACCGCGAGCTCGCCGAGCCGCTCACGCAAGAAGATCTCCGTGCGCAGTGCCCATTCGTCGGCATCGCGGTTGGGCAACGGCTTCTGTGGGTCCCTAATCTGCGCCAGCAGGGTGCGGCCATCGGCGATGAAGCCCTCCAGCTTGTCGCGCGTGTCGCGGCGGTCCGAAAGCTGGCGCTCCTGCTGAACGTGGATGGTGTAGCGCGCCACCAGCGTGGCGCCGAGCGCCGTCACGCCAAGCACGGCGGCGGCGACGCCGAGCCGCAGCTTCAACACCGATCGGCGGACCGGCAGCAGCGCGACCGCGAGGGCAAGAACGCCGTTGATGACGGCAATGGCGGCTCCGATGAAGCCGAATAACTCGCGCCACATCGCGACACATCCAAAACGCCAAGGGCAACAGCCACCGTAGCATCGGGCGGCGGGACGCCTCAATGCGCCGGCACGTGCCAGGCGAATGCGCCAGCACGTGCGAGCTGTTCCGATCGATGAATGGAAAGCGAGACCAGGGCGGCTGGGATCAGTCTCCCGACCGCGCAGTTTCGCGGCCGAGCCGATTGAACCTGGCCTTCTGCTCGGCGTTCAACGCGGCGTAGAAATTCTCCAGCGCCGGGCGGATTCCGTTGGCGGCCGCGATCATGGCCTCCAGCCGCTGCTGCATGGCGTCGAGCCGTCCGACCGGCGTCATCGCCGGCGAGTTCGGGCAGGCCTTGCTCAGCGTGTCGATGGATTTCTGGATGGCGTCGTCCAGACGGTCGAGCGGGGCTTGTTGCGCGTCTGTCGGCTGTACGATCGCCTCGATGCGATCGATCGCGAGCCCGGAGATGCCGGCTTTCTGACCGCCGCAGTTGGCCGATTGCTCGGCTTTCGCCGCAGGCTGCCGTTTCAGATCGGGGCCGATTTCGTTGAAGCGCGCTTTCTGCTCGTCGTTCAGCGAGTCGTAGAACGCGATCAGCGTTGGCTGCACGGTCTTGACTGCGGCGAGCGACGCTTCCAGCCGCGCGGTCATCGTTTGCAGCCGGCTCAATGGCGTGAGCGGTACAGCGTCGGGGCAGGCCTCCTTGAACTGTTCCGCGGCGTCGGCGGCCGCTTTCTTCAGGTCGTCGAGCAGTCTGGCTTGATCAGCGTTCGGCTGGACGGCGCGCTCGATGCGCTCGAACGGCCACGCTGCCACGCCCTTGGCCTGGTCGGTGCAGAAGTTGCGCGCCTCCTGGGTCAACCGACCGGGCGTGTCACTCAACCGACCGGACGTGGCGCCGCCGCGGCCATAGGCCGAGCCAGTGGTTTCGCGCGCGTAGGCGCCGCCGGCACCGCCGTACGGTCCTTCATAGGCGTAGGCGAGGTACGGCGCGCCATCCGGGAAGAAAATGCCGTCGTAGAAGTCGTCATAAGCATAGGCCCAGTAGCCCGGATCGTAGGCGTCGGGCCAGAACGTGCTGTAGAAAATGTCGCTATAGGCGTACGGCCAGTAAAGCGCGCCATGCCATGGCACGAAGGCGGCATGCAGGCCGAGCCGCCAAGCTGATCCCGCCGCCAACCGCGCCGCGCGGCGATCCGACCGCGCCGGATTGCTGGCCAGGAAGTTTGACGCGAAGCGGCCGCTGGCCACCTGTTGCGGGGCAACACGCTGCGCGCGTGCCGCCCGCTGCTGCTGGCCGAGCCGATCCGCGCCAACGATGGGATTCTGAAGCTGTTGGGCGCGCTCAAGGCGGCGCAATTCCCGGCGATCGGAACGACTCAAGCGACGGTCATTGGCCTGTTGCTGGAGCTGTTGCAGACGTGCCTGGTCACGCTGCGCGTTCGGCATCGCGTTTTGCGTCGCTTGCTGGGTGCGCTCGAGGCGGCGCAATTCCCGGCGGTCGGCGCGACTGAGGTGACGGTCGTTGGACTGCTGCTGAAGCTGTTGCAGACGTGCCTGGTCGCGCTGTGCGTTTTGCGTCGTGCTTTGCGTTGCTTGCTGGGTGCGTTGCAGCTGGCGGAGCTCACGCCGCTCGACGCGGCTCAGACGACCACGTTGCGACTGCAATTGCTCGAGACGCCCCTGAGCTTGGCTCGCGACCGGCTTGTTCGCGCCGGGCGATGATGCTGTCCGCTCCTGCCGTTGCAACCGAAGCTGCTCGCGCCGCTCGGCGCGTGTCGTGGCAGCGGGTCGGCTCGGCGTCGCGATGTGCGGTGTAGCGCGGGGCGGCGGCGCTGCGATGCGCGGAGCGCGCTGCGCTGCTGCGGCAGGATGACGCGGCGAAAACGAAGGACGCACAGACGGCGCCGGATGAGCGATCGCGGGAGCACGCGCGGCTGGAGCCGGTCGTGCGATTTGCGGCGCTGGCCGCGCCATTGGGGCCGGCGCAGGTCGCGCCATGGGCGCCGGTGCAGGCCGCGCCATGGGCGCGGGGCGTGCCATTGGGGCCATGGGCGCAGGGCGCGCCATTGGTGCCGGCCGCGCGGGCGCCGCCGCGTGCGGATTGCCCGGGCCTCCGCCTCCTGCCTTCTTGCCGGGCTGGGCCCATGCCGCGCCTGCCATCGAGGCAGCAGCTATCACTGTGGCAACAACCATCGTCGGACGAATGATGTGGAACCTGACCATCGATCTGCACTCCGGGGAATACCGCCCATTTCAACGTGCCAGCGACGGATTTGTTTCGCGCGCACGGAGGATCGTTCCCGGTCGAATGGGGGAACTTTGCAGATGATTGTGATTGGCTGCCACGACCGAACGTCTCGTCGGTCGGTGGCTGCATGGATGTGGCCAGCCGCTAACGGCCCTCTGTCACGGCGTGCTCGACGTCCGCATCCCCATGATCGATATGGCAAAGCCTACTGCACGCCGGGCACACCGCGCTGTTGCAGCGCGACACAGCGGCGCGCCGGGATGACCGGCTACGCGTTCGCCGGCTCGCAGGCGAAGCAGATCTGCTCGATGTGGCGGTGGTCGGTGCCACAGCAGCCACCCAGCACATTGATGTGGCGGAACCGGCGGCGCAGCTCGGCATATTGGCGGCCGAGCGCTGCGGGATCGCCAGCATCAAGGTCGGTCGCCTGATCGAGCTCGACGTGGCTGCGCGTCGAGGCGTTGGCCCGCAAGCCCCGCAGCCGCGAGGTCCAGCCTTCGCCGCTCCGCAGCGCGTGCGCGAAATGGTTGGGGTGTGCGCAGTTAATCATGTAGTAGGCCGGTGCCGCCCCGGTCTCGGCATCGATCTGCCGGATTGCGTCCTTGAGCTGCTGTCCGGTGGGAAGGCGGCCGTCAGTCTCGACGGTCAGCGCGATCACCACCGGCAGACCGCCAGCGTTGGCGGCGCGGGCAATGCCAATCGCTTCGTCGGCGTAATTGATCGTGAACGCGCTGGTGAGATCGGCTGCACTGTCGCGAAACATCGCGATCTGCTCGGCATGATAGGCCTCGGCCTGACGCGCGCTCATCTTGCGGCTGGGGTTGTAGCCGTCGCCGCGCGGCCCGATGTTGCCCGAGATCACCATCGGCGAACGCGCGGTTTCAAATTCGTCGCGCAGCTCGACCATCAGGTCGATTGCCTTGCGGTTGATATCGGCGAGCGCCGCTTTGGAATATCCGAGCTGCTTGGCCCAATCGGCATTGGCGCGCCAGGTCGGGCTTTCCAGTACGAAGCCCATGCCTGCGTTGCGCGCCATCGCGGCATAACGCGAAAAATAGCGGCGAAGCTGCGCGGTGCCTTCCGGGCTGTTGAGCAATTCGAACGAGGCGAAACTGCGAAGCGCGATGCCGTCGAGAAAGATCAGCGTGGTCTCGATGCCGCCATCGGTGAGAAAGACGCGATCGGAAAGCTGCGGCAGACGCGCGCGGTACTTGGCAATGGTCCCAGTCATTTGAGGATCCTTGCGAAAGCGGATGGCGCGGCAACAGCGGCGCCGGTGGCGCGGCCGCGAGGGGCTCGAATTCATAGGTCGCGGCGCCCCGGCGTTTGGTTCAAGCGTCCGGAGATATTTTTTTCGGGGTGGTTTCGCCCAGGTTGCCGGCGGTAGACAGGCCGCAATGAACAGGGCACAACTCAAGCCATGCAAATCCTGGTCGTCGGCGCCGGTGTGGTCGGACTCGCGGTCGCGCGCGCGGCTGCGCTCGCCGGCCACGAGGTGATTGTCGCCGAAGCCACGCGCGGCATAGGCAACGGCGTGTCGTCGCGCAACAGCGAGGTGGTGCACGGCGGGATGTATTATCCGACCGGCTCGTTGCGCGCCCACCACTGTCCGCGCGGCCGGCGTATGCTGTACGATTTCTGCGCCTCGCACGGCGTACCGCATCGCAAATGCGGCAAGCTGATCGTCGCGACCGAGGACGCCGAGGTCGCCAAGATGGCGGCGATCCTCAAGCAGGGCGTGAACAACGGCGTCGAAGGCTTTGTCATGATCGACGCCGGCGCGGCGCGCGCGCTCGAACCTGCGCTCCATTGCGTCGCCGCGCTGCATTCGCCGCAGACCGGCATCGTCGACAGCCACTCGTTCATGCGCGCGCTGCAAGGCGATCTCGAGGACCGCGGCGGCGTGATCGCCTTCAACACCCGGATCGAGCGCCTGATCCACAGCCAGGCCGGCTGGCTGGTGCGCTACTCCGGCAGCGAGGCCGGCGAGCTTGCGGTCGATGCCGTGATCAATTCCGCAGGGCTTGGCGCGCAGGCGCTCGCCCGCCAGACCGAGGATTATCCGGCGGCGCGCGTGCCGCGGCTGGTGCTGGCGCGCGGCAATTACTTCGGTTACGCGGCGCGGCCGGTGTTCTCGCGACTGATCTATCCGGCGCCCCGCATCGACGGCGGGCTCGGCATCCATGTCACCCTCGATCTTGCCGGCCGCATGCGCTTTGGCCCCGACGTCGAGTGGATCGACGAGGAGAACTACGACGTCAACGCCGGCCGCGCGGCGTCGTTCTATGGCGCGATCCGCCGCTACTTCCCGGCGCTCAAGGACGGCATGCTGCAGCCCGACTACGCCGGCGTACGGCCGAAGCTGACCGGACCGGGCGAGGCCGCCGCCGATTTCATGATCGAAGCGCCGTCACAACACGGGCTGCCGCGGCTCGTCCATCTGTTCGGGATTGAATCGCCGGGTCTGACGTCGGCACTGTCACTCGCCGACACCGTGGTCGCAGCGCTCGAAGCGTGAGCTCACCGCACGAACTGAACGCGGCGGCGGTCTCTGCGCGGCTTCTCGGCGGCCTTGTCCTCGACCGGCGCGATCGCGACCTGCGGGGCCGGCGGCGCCGGCCGCACCTTGATGTCGGACAGCTTCTGCGCCCAGGCGCCGGACGACCTGTCGATCGGCGTAAACTCGGCGGTCTTCGCCGCGGTCTTGCCGCGGAAGTTTGCCAGGCCATCGTTGGTGGCAACGATATCGCCCGGACGCAGCGTCGGATCCGCGGCCGGACTCATGCGCGCCAGCCCGAAACCGTCCTTGCCGTTGCAGGTGCAATTGTCGACCACCTTGTCGCGGTAGGCAAAGGCATTGTCGAGATCGGCGTAGCGCGTGCCGTTGGGCGCGACCGCGGAGTTGATGCTGCCGCCCGAGAACACCATGGTCTGGGCCGCCGGACAGAACGATCGGCACAACTCGGCGGGCGACGCGCCGGCGTGATGCTGCAGCGGGAAATAGCGGCCGTCGCAGGTTCGCACGCAGAACGCCGCGCCGCGGCTGGTGTAGACGCTGCCTTCGGATCTGCGCGATTCGCGCGGCTCGAATGGGTCGGCGTAAGCGCTCGCTTGCGGGGGCAAAGGTTCGGGTCGGATTTGGCGGGGCTGCGGCCGGCCGAACAGCGATTCGAAGAAGCCTTGCGCCGAAGCCGGCGCAACGCCCCCGATGGCCCAGGCCGCCAGCACTAGCGCGGCTATGCGCCCGAACGTGCCGATACGACTGAGCTTGTTCACACTAGTCTCCCACCTGCACCGGCCATCTGGTGGTGCTCCTGTCAACGCCATGCGGCCGCAAATGGTTGCAGCGCGCCGCCTGGTCGCGAACGCGAGCCAGAAGGAATCCGGAGCTTATCGGGCAGGAGTAAGTGGTCGATCAGCGGAAATCGGCTATTTCCGTCTTAAATCGACGTTCTCGTCCAAAACTTCAGAAATACCGCCACCAGACGTAGAGATGGCATATCGCGATCGACACCAGCATCATCGGGAAGGCGTAGAGGGTGTAGGTCATGAAGCGGAACGGCACGCCGGCCCGCTCCGACAGCCCCGCAACCGTCAGGTTGGCCGACGCGCCGATCAGCGTGCCGTTGCCGCCGAGGCACGCGCCAAGCGACAGGCACCACCACAGCGGCTCGATCTTGTCAGGTCCGCCATAGGCGCCCGCCATGCTCTTGATCAGCGGGATCATGGTGGCGACGAACGGGATGTTGTCGACGATGGCGGAGAGAACCGCCGACGCCCACAAGATGGCGTAGCCGGCGTGCGCCATGTTGCCACCGGTCGCGGCGACCAGCTTGTCGGCCAAGAGTTTGAGCAGGCCGCCGACCTCCACGCCATGCACCACGATGAACAGGCCGATGAAGAAGAAGATGGTGATCCACTCGACGTCGCCGAACGTCTTGTGGATGTTCTCGGACGCCTTCTCGTTGTGATGCGACCAGTTGTCGAGCAGCATCAGCACGGCGGCGCCGGCCATGGCGATGGTTGCGGGTTCGAGATGCAGCGGCCGTGCCAGCACGAAGGCGATCATCACCAGCGTAAGCACCACCAGCGACTGCTTGAGCAACAGCCAGTCGATGATCGTATCCGTTTCGCGCATCGCCATGACGCGCGCCTCTCGCTCCGGCGTGGCCTTGAGGTCCTTGCCCCAGACCAGGTGGATCATGATCGCCTGCACGACCATGACCACGATGATGACCGGCGTCAGGTGGATGACAAAGGCGTTGAAGTCGAGCCCGACCTGCGAGCCGATCAGGATGTTGGGCGGATCGCCGATCAGCGTGGCGGTGCCGCCGATGTTGGAGGCGAAGATCTCGGCGAACAGATAAGGGTAGGCCGGCACCTCCAGCTCCTTCACGATCGCGAGCGTCACCGGCACCATCAGCAGCACGGTGGTGACGTTGTCGAGGAACGCCGACAGCACGGCGGTCGTGATCTGCAGCAGGAACAGGATGCCGGCGGGATGCGCCTTGGCGGTCTTGGCCGACCAGACCGCGACATACTGGAACATGCCGGAGCGCCGCGACACCGACACCAGGATCATCATGCCGGTGAGCAGCCCGATGGTATTCCAGTCGACGCCCTTGAGGGCCTCGTCCTGGTTCATCACCCCGACCAGCACCATCAGCGCGGCGCCGAGCAGCGCGACGATGGCGCGGTTGATCTTTTCCGAAATGATGATCGCGTAGGTGATCGCCAGCAGGACGGTCGAAACCGCCATGGCGTCGAGGCCGAAATAGACGTTTGAAACGTGGCCTTGCATCGCCGCCCCGGCCGATCCCGGAGACAAGCTCAGACAGGGATCGCCATAAGTCAATGCGACGCGCCGCCCGGCCGCGCTATCATGGCGGCGCAACTGAGGGAGATCGACGTGAGCAACCGCTTCGCCAATCCGCCGACCATGCCGGCGCCGCGCGGCTACACCCAGGTGGTCGAGACCACCGGGCCTGGCCGCACCATCTATCTGTCCGGCCAGCTCGGCATGACGCCGGGCGGTGCCTTTGCCGGCGTGCCGGGCGATTTCCGCGCGCAGGCTGCGCAATGCTTCGAGAACCTGAAGGCGGGCTTGGCCGCGGTCGGCGGCGGCTTCGAGCACGTCGTCAAGATCACCAACTTCTTCGTCGACATGGCGCACCTGCCGGCGTTCTTCGAGGTGCGCGATCGCTACGTCAACACCAAGGCGCCGCCGGCCTCGACCGCGATCCAGATCGGCCGCTTGGCACGAGAGGGCGCGCTGTTCGAGGTCGAAGCGGTGGCGGTGATCCCGGACAAGGCCGGCCGCGCCTCCCGTGCGCGGCCGGCGGGCGCCCGGCGCAGCAAGACGAAGACGGCGGCGCGTAAACGGCGTTAGAGCATGATCCCGAAAAGTGTGCAGCGGTTTTCGGAAAAGATCATGCTCAAACAAAAGGCGACGGATTCATCCGAATCGCGCACAATCGCGCGATGCCAAGCTTCGTTTATGTCCTCGGCTGCCGCAGCAAGGATCGCTGCTTGACCTACGTCGGCTGGACCACCGACGTCGACACGCGACTCGCCCGGCACAATTCCGGCAAGGGCGCGCGATTTACGCGCGGCCGCGCGTGGATCCTGCTGCACACCGAAAAATTCCGCACCCGCCGGCAGGCGATGCGCCGCGAGTGGCACCTCAAGCGCGACCGCAAATTCCGGAAGACCTTGTCGCAGGCGGTTGAGCGCGCCGCCGTATTGCGTCGTGGCGTCGCTCCGGCGGTGCGATAGTCGCCACTGTCACACCCGCAAAAGCGGGTGATCCAACCTTGGCCGATGTTCGCGGTTGTTGGATGCCCCGCCTTCGCAGGGCATGACAGCCCGAATGCCGCGCGGCGCACCAGCGGTTAATGCGCCTCGTCCCAGTTGGCGGCGGCACGAGCGTCGACCGACAGCGGCACCGACAGCGACACGGCAGGCATCGGCGCGTCTTCCATCACCCGCTTGATGATCGGCAGCGTCTTTGCGACCTCGCCCTCCGGCACTTCGAAGATCAGCTCGTCGTGCACCTGCAGCAGCATCTTGGCGGTGAGCTTGGCCTTCGCCAGCGCCGGCTCGATCCGCACCATGGCGCGGCGGATGATGTCGGCGGCCGAGCCTTGCAGGCGCGCGTTGATCGCGGCGCGCTCGTTGAACGAGCGGATCGTCGGATTGGACGCGACGATGTCCGGGTAGTGGCATTTGCGCCCGAACAGCGTGAGCACGTAGCCGTGCTTCTTCGCGAATGCCTTGGTGTCTTCCATGTAGTCGCGGATGCCGGGAAAGCGCTCGAAGTATTTCTTGATGTAGGAGGCGGCCTCGTCGCGCGGGATCGCGAGCTGGTTCGCCAGCCCGAACGCCGAGATGCCGTAGATGATGCCGAAGTTGATCGCCTTGGCGCGCCGGCGCACCTCGCCCGGCATGTCCTTGACCGGTACGCCGAACATCTCGGACGCGGTCATGGCGTGGATGTCGAGGCCGTCGCGGAACGCCTTCTTGAGCGAGGCGATGTCGGCGATCTCGGCGAGCAGCCGCAGCTCGATCTGCGAATAATCGGCGGAGACCAGCCGGGTGCCGGCATCGGCGATGAAGGCCCGGCGGATCTTGCGGCCCTCCTCGGTGCGCACCGGGATGTTCTGCAGGTTCGGCTCGGACGACGACAGCCGCCCGGTCGGCGTGGCGGCGAGCGCGTAGCAGGTGTGGACGCGATGCGTCTGCGCGTTGACGTAGCCCGGCAGCGAGTCGGTGTAGGTCGAGCGCAGCTTCGACACCTGCCGCCAGTCGAGGATTTTCCGCGGCAGCTCGTGGCCCTGCTCGGCCAGCTCTTCGAGCGCGCGCGCGCCGGTCGCCCATTGTCCGGTCTTGGTCTTGGTGCCGCCCGGCAGGCCCATCTGGCCGAACAGCACGTCGCCGAGTTGCTTCGGGCTGCCGGGATTGAGCGAGCCGCCCGCGAGCTTGTTGATCTCGTCTTCGAGCCCGGCTTGCTTCTGCGCGAACTCGCCGGACAGCCGCGACAGCACCTGACGGTCGATCGAGATGCCGCGGCCCTCCATGCGCGCCAGCACCGTCACCAGCGGACGCTCCAGCGTCTCGTAGACCGCGGTGACATGCTCGGCGGCGAGCCGCGGCTTGAGCGCCTTCCACAGCCGCAGCGTGACGTCGGCGTCCTCGGAGGCGTATTCGGCCGCCTTTTCGATCGACACACAATCGAACGTGACCTTGGACTTGCCGGAGCCGGCGACGTCCTTGAAGCGGATGGTCTGGTGGCCGAGCCATTTCTCGGACAGATCGTCCATGCCATGCGCGCCCTTGCCGGCGTCGAGCACGTAGGACATCAGCATGGTGTCGTCGTAGGGATGAACGTCGATGCCGCGGCGCGCGAAAATCTGCCAGTCGAACTTCAGGTTCTGGCCGACCTTGAGCACGCCGGGGTCTTCCAGCAGCGTCTTGAGCACGCCGAGCGCAGCCTGCTCGGGAATCTGCCCCGGCGTGAGCTTGGCGTCCGGGTTGAACAGGTCGCCGCCGCCCGCGACGCCGCCCTCGAGATGACCGATCGGCACGTAGCAAGCCTCGCTGTCGGCGACCGCGAGCGAAAAGCCGCAGAGATGCGCGGTCATCGGATCGAGGCCGGTGGTTTCGGTGTCGACTGCGACCACGCCAAGGTCCTTGGCGCGCGCCACCCAGGCGTTGAGCCGATCGAGCGAGCGCACGGTCTCGTATTTGCTGCGGTCGATCTTGCCGGCCTTGGCGGCCGCGAGATGTGCGGCGGCGAGCACGGCGGGCAGGAGATTGCCGTTCGCGGCGACCGGTGCGCTCGGCCTTCCGGTGTCGCCCGCGGGAGCGGGTCGGGGAGGGGGCGCAAACAGATCAGAACTTCCCGCTCCCGACCGGCTGCGCCGATCGATCGCCGCCGTAGGCGGGGGTGGTGAAGGCGGCGAGGCGGCAGGCGCCGGGCCCGACGACAGCTTGGCATTCGCCTCGATGTCGCTTGCGCTCGATGCCGGACTTTTCCGCGACCCGCCGGGTCAGCGAGCTGAACTCCATCGCCTTGAGGAAGGCGATCAGCAGCTTGTAGTCCGGGTCGTGCACCGCCAGTTGCTCGACCGGCACTTCAAGCTTGACGTTCTGGTCGAGCGTCACCAGCCGCTTGGAGATGCGCGCCTGTTCGGCGTTGTCGATCAGCGTCTGCCGGCGCTTGTCCTGCTTGATCTCGCCGGCGCGCTTGAGCAGCGTTTCCAGGTCGCCGTATTCGCAGATCAGCTGCGCCGCGGTCTTCACGCCGATGCCGGGCACGCCCGGCACGTTGTCGGTCGAAATCGCCGATCAGCGCCTGCACCTCGATGACCTTCTCCGGCGGCACGCCGAACTTCTCGACCACTTCGGCGCGGCCGATGCGCTTGTCCTTCATGGTGTCGTACATGACGACGCAGTCGTTCACGAGCTGCATCAGGTCCTTGTCCGAGGACACGATGGTCGCGGTCGCCTTCACCTCGCAGGCCAGCCGCGCGTAGGTCGCGATCAGGTCGTCGGCCTCGAAGCCTGGCTGCTCCAGGCACGGGATGTCGAAGGCGCGCACCGCCTCGCGGATCAGCGGGAACTGCGGGATCAGGTCGTCGGGCGCCGGCGGCCGGTGCGCCTTGTAGTCGGGATAGAAGTCGGTGCGGAAGGTCTTTTCCGATTTGTCGAACACCACCGCGAGATGCGTCGGCCGCTCCTCGGGCTTCATCTCGTTCAGCAGCTTCCACAGCATGTTGCAGAAGCCGAGCACGGCGTTGATCTGCAGCCCGTCGGACTTGCGGGTCAGCGGCGGCAGCGCGTGGTAGGCGCGGAAGATGTAGCCCGAGCCGTCGACCAGGAAGAGGTGGTCGCCGGTCTTGAGCGGACGGGAGGTGGCGGGTGCGGCCGGGTTCGCGGCCGCCGGCTTGGCTTTGGGTGCTGGCATGGCCCGAATGTGGGCCGCGGATGCCGCCAAATCAATGCGGCCGAGCCGGCCTGTGAATCATTCCGCCGGTTGCAGCGCGGGCCGGCGTGCGGGCTTGAGCCGCGCCCAGCCGGGCCGCTCGAACAGCAACCGGAGCGGCGTTCCACGCACCGCCCAGTACCAGGCGAGCGCGCCGACGATGCCGGCGGTCGTGACCAGCAGCGCGATCGTGCCGAGGTCGCCGATGATTCCGGTTTTGAGCAGCACGATACGGGTGGCCGCCATCGGCAGGAAGAACGCGAGATAAATGACGATCGAATGCTGGCCGCAATAGCGCAACGGCCGCAACAGGTCGCGCTCGGCGATCAGCGCCGCCACCGCGACCACGGCGCCGGCGCCGGCAAAGCCGAGCATGAGCGAAACCAACGGTAGATCGGCAAAGCCTGCCGCGACCAGCGCGCCGTTGAGCAACGCCCAGAGCGCAAGCCCGAGCAGCGCAGTGCTCGGGCGGCGCTGCACGCCGGCGGTGAAGGCGAAGATCTGGGTCGCGAACAGATAGCCGATGTAGAAGTAGATGAAGCGGCGCGCGAACTCGTCGATCACGGTCCAGCCGGTGTCGATGTGGGCCATTTCAAGCGCCGCTCCCGCAAGCCAGATCGCCGGCCAGGGAATTGTCCGGGTGAGCTTGATGACCACGAAGAAGATCGGCAGCAGGTAGATGAACCACAGCGTGCCGAACGGTTCGATGAAGGCTTCAAGATAGCTCAGGCCGACGCCGCGCCAGCCTAGCTCGGCGGCGAACATCGGTGCCTTGAAGGCGAATTGGATGGTCACCCACAGCACGTAGAAATAGGCGAAGTGCAGGACCTTGCGGTCGAGATAGTCGCGCCAATCGCGATCGATGACGCGAGCCAAAAACAGCCCCGAGATCAGGAAGAAGTCCGGCATGCGGAACGGCCGCGCGAACGCGACGGCATAATGCATCCAGCCGTCGTGGCCGGCGGCCTGCTCGACGCCGAGCGTCGAATGCATCATCACCACCATGACGATGCAGATGCCCTTGGCGTAGTCGACCCAGTCGATGCGTCCGGTCCGGGCTGCGTCCATCGCGCTCTCCGTTGAACCCATTGTCATACGTCGATGGTTTCGCAGGCGTTTAAAATTCGAAGATCGTGCTTAAAGCTGCCGGCCTCGCCACGACGGCGGCCATCTGTTAAGAGGCTCAAACCCGCCGCCTGGGCGGAACTATTAACCATCTCGGCTCTGATGCGCGTCGCAATGGTCGGTACCGGATACGTGGGCCTGGTCTCGGGGGCCTGCTTTGCCGACTTTGGTCATCACGTGACCTGCGTCGATAAGGATGCCGGCAAGATTGCGGCGCTGGCGCGTGGCGAGATGCCGATCTACGAGCCGGGACTCGCCGACCTGGTCGGCGCCAACGTGCGCGCCGGGCGGCTCCGCTTCACCACCGATTTGAAGGCGCCGGTGGCCGACGCCGACGCGGTGTTCATCGCGGTCGGCACGCCGTCACGTCGCGGCGACGGCCATGCCGACCTGAGCTATGTCTACGAAGCGGCGCGCGAGATCGCTGCGGCGGTCGACGGCTTCACCGTCGTCATCACCAAGTCGACGGTGCCGGTCGGCACCGGCGACGAGGTCGAGCGGATCATCCGCGAGGCGCGACCGGCCGCCGAGGTCGCGGTCGTCTCCAATCCTGAGTTCCTGCGCGAGGGCGCGGCGATCCAGGACTTCAAGCACCCCGACCGCATCGTGATCGGGACCGATAACGCGCGCGCGATCAAGGCCATGCAGGAGCTTTACCGACCGCTCTATCTGAACCGCGCGCCGATCCTCACCACCGGCCGCAACACCGCCGAGCTGATCAAATACGCGGCCAATGCGTTTCTCGCGACGAAAATCACCTTCATCAACGAGATCGCCGACCTCTGCGAGCGCGTCGGCGCCGATGTGCAGGACGTCGCGCGCGGCATCGGGCTCGACAATCGCATCGGCGGCAAGTTCCTGCATGCCGGTCCGGGTTACGGCGGCTCGTGCTTTCCCAAGGACACGCTGGCGCTGATCAAGACCGGGCAGGACCATGCCACGCCGTTGCGCATCGTCGAGGCGGTGGCCGCGGTGAACGACGTTCGCAAGCGCGCGATGGCGCGCAAGGTCGCGTCCGCGATCGGTTCAAGCCTGCGCGGTAAGACCATTGCGGTGCTCGGCCTCACCTTCAAGCCCAACACCGACGACATGCGCGACGCGCCGTCGATCCCGCTGATCACGGCGCTGCACGACATGGGCGCCACCGTTCGCGCCTACGATCCGGTCGGCATGGAGCAGGCCAAGGCGGTGCTGCCCGAGCTGACTTACTGCCAGGACGCCTACGAATGCGCCAAGAACGCCGACGCGCTGGTGATCGTGACCGAATGGGAGCAGTTCCGCGCGCTCGATCTCGACCGCATCAAGCGCGTCATGCGCGAACGGCCGGCGCTGATCGACCTGCGCAACATCTATCCGGCCGACGAGTTGCGGCGCCGCGGCTTCATCTATGAAAGCATCGGCCGGCCGCAGGTCGGCACGCCGTAACGGCGCGAAAGGCGTCGCTCCGCCGCGATGCGCGAATTTGCCGAAGCGCTCCCCATCGACGAGGCCTTGCCGGCGCTGACCGCGGCGCTGGCGAAACATCATGCCGCCGTTCTGGTCGCGCCGCCCGGCGCCGGCAAGACCACGCGCGTGCCGCTCGTCCTGGCAGACGAGCCGTGGGCGAAGGACAGGAAAATCCTCGTGCTGGAGCCGCGGCGGCTGGCGGCGCGGGCAGCTGCTGCGCGCATGGCCGCGACCCTGGGAGAACGTGTCGGCGACACCGTAGGGCTGCGGGTGCGCTTCGGCTCGCAGGTGTCGCGCCGTACCCGCATCGAGGTGATCACCGAAGGCATCTTCACCCGGCTGATCATCGACGATCCATCGCTCGAAGGCGTCGCTGCGGTGCTGTTCGACGAGTTCCACGAGCGCTCACTCGATGCCGACCTTGGGCTCGCGCTGGCGCGCGACGCGCAGCAGGGCCTGCGCGACGATCTAAGGCTCGTCGTGATGTCGGCCACCATCGATGGCGCGCGGGTCGCGAAGCTGTTGGGCGATGCGCCGGTGATCGAAAGCCAGGGCCGGGCGTTTCCGGTCGAGACCCGTTACCTCGGGCGCGATCCGCGCCAGCCGATCGAGCGCCAGGTCGCCGATGCCACCGCCCGCGCGCTGCGTGCCGATGCCGGCTCGGCGCTGGTGTTCCTGCCCGGCCAGGCGGAAATCCGCCGCACCGAGACGCTGCTCAACGAGCGCGTCAGCGACGCCACCGTCGACGTGGTGACACTCTACGGCGCGCTCGATGCGCAGACCCAGGATCGCGCCATTGCGCCGCCGCCGCCCGGCCGGCGCAAGGTCGTGCTGGCGACCTCGATCGCGGAGACCTCGCTGACCATCGAGGGCGTGCGCATCGTGATCGACTTCTGGTCTAGCGCGCGTGCCGCGCTACGAGCCCGATGTCGGCTTGACCCGGCTCGAGACCGTGCGGGTGTCGCGCGCCGCGGCCGACCAGCGCCGCGGCCGTGCCGGCCGCATCGAGCCCGGTGTCTGCTACCGGCTGTGGGACGAGCCGCAGACCGCTGCGCTCGAGCCCTACGCCAAGCCGGAAATCGTGGCGGCCGACTTGTCGGGCATGCTGCTCGATCTGGCGCAATGGGGCGCCACCGATCCGGCCAAGCTGACCTGGCTTGATCCGCTGCCGCAGGCCGCGCTGGCGGAGGCGCGGGCGCTGCTCGCCGAGCTTGGTGCGATCGATCACGCCGACCGCATCACCGATGAGGGCCGCAAGCTGCGGCGCTTGCCGCTGCCGCCGCGGCTCGCGCGCATGGTGGTCGATGCGGCGGCCGAAGGGGCGGCCGAGCGCGCCGCCGATATCGCCGCGATTCTCTCCGAGCGCGGACTGGGCGGCGACGATGTCGATCTCGGCCATCGGCTCGATCGGTTGCAGCGCGATCGATCGCGCCGCGGCGAGGACGCGCGCCGCATGGCGCGGCGATGGGCCGAGGACGCCGACGGCCAGGCCGCGGACGCGGAGCTTTCGGTCGGCGCGATTCTGTCGCTGGCCTATCCCGACCGGATCGCCAAAAATCGCGGCTCGGGCGGCGCGTTTCTGCTGGCGAATGGCCGTGGCGGCCAGATCGATCCGGCGTCGGCGCTGGCGCGCGAGCCGTTTCTGGTCGTCGCGGAACTGGCCGGCGCCGCCGCGCAGGGCCGCATTTTGCTTGCGGCGCCGATTACCGTTGCCGAAATCGAGGCGCGCGGTTCCGGCCAGATCGAACGTCGCGACGAAATCATGTTCGACGAGGCGTCGGCAAGTTTGCGCGGCCGCCGCACCGAACGGCTTGGCGCGATCATGCTGGCCGAGCGCCCAAAAAGAATCGAAACAAACGAAGATACCGCGCGCCTGCTTGCCGAAGGCATTGCGCGCTCGGCTCTCGACCGGCTGCCTTGGTCGCCATCGCTGCGGCAATGGCGCGACCGCGTCACATTCCTGCGCCGCGCCGGGGGTGCCGAATGGCCCGACCTTTCGGATGCAGCGCTCGCGGCCACGGCGACCGAGTGGCTCGCGCCGGCGCTTCTGTTCAAGACGTCATTGCTTGACATCACGGTCGACGAGCTGGGCACGGCGCTTTCGGGGCTGTTGCCCTGGAATCTCAAACGCCGCCTTGACGCCGAGGCGCCAACCCATTTCGCCGCGCCGTCGGGATCCTCGGTGCCGATCGACTACGACGCCGAAGAAGGGCCGAAGCTTTCGATCCGGGTGCAGGAGCTGTTCGGCCTCGACCGCCACCCCAGCATCGCCGGCGGCAAGGTGCCGCTGGTGGTGGAGCTGTTGTCGCCGGCGCGTCGGCCGGTGCAGGTGACACGCGACCTGCCGGGCTTCTGGCGCGGCTCCTATGCCGCGGTGAAGGTCGAGATGCGCGGCCGCTATCCGCGGCACCCTTGGCCGGACGATCCCTTGCGGGCGCCCGCCACGCGCCGCGCCAAGCCGCGCGGCACCTGATCGTTACAATTTGAGCGAAAGCCTACACCCGGCGCTGACGATGCCGGCGCGAGCCGATCCGCTGGGCGATCCCGTTAGGGCTTTATGAGCCGCCGAGTGGTGGGATGGCCCCGGCGGAACTCCAGGAGATGCGTCGGCACTATGGTCAAGGTCATCGGTATTGTCGCTGTGGTTGCGGTGATCTGCGTGCTGAAATTGCAGACCATCGAAGGATTTGTGCTGAGCCTTGACCAGGCCTGCGCCCGCCGCCGTGGCGAGCAACGCTTCGCCGCCGCCGCGCCAGGAGAGCAACTACGGCTCGCGGACGGTGACGCTGCAGAGCGACGGCCGTGGCCATTTCCAGGTGCAGGCCCGGGTCGACGGCCGCTGGATCGACTTCCTGGTGGACACCGGCGCCTCGCTGATCGCGCTGCGTGAAAGCTCGGCCGCCAAGCTCGGCGTCCACCCATCGGCGCGCGACTATTCGGTCAAGATGCAGACCGCCAACGGCGTCGGCAAGGCCGCGCGGATCCAGCTCAACTCTGTCGAGGTCAACGGCATCACCGTGCGCGATGTCGAGGCCTTCGTCATCCCGGACGAGCAGCTGTCGACCAACCTGCTCGGCATGTCGTTCCTGTCGCGGGTCAAATTCTCCCACGATCGCGGCCGGCTGGTGCTCGAGCAATAGCTCTCGCCAGCGGCCGGCCGTTTGGGCTATTGCTCCGGGACACGCTCCGGAGATTCGATGTTTCCCAAGCCCCGGCCGTCGCTGACGCCCAACACCTATGCCTATGAGTCCGAGCCGCTGGTGAAGCCGACCGGCTTCCGCGAGTACGACGCGCGCTGGCTGCTCGGCCAGGAAATCAATTTGATGGGCGTACAGGCGCTCGGCATGGGGCTTGGCACGCTCATTCGCGAGCTCGGCGTCAAGCCCGAGATCGTCACCGGCCACGATTTCCGCAGCTATTCGGCGTCGGTCAAGACCGCGCTGGTCTCCGGTCTGCTGGCGGCGGGCTGCAAGGTGCACGACATCGGCCTGGCGGTGACGCCGATGGCCTATTTCGCGCAGTTCGAGCTCGACGTGCCCTGCGTCGCGATGGTCACCGCTTCGCACAACGACAACGGCTGGACCGGCGTGAAAATGGGCGCGAACCGCCCGCTTACGTTCGGGCCCGACGAAATGACCCGGCTGAAGGAGATCGTGCTCAATGCCGCCTTCAAGCTTGCGGGCGGCGGCTCCTACGCGTTCGTGGAGAATTTCCCGGCGCGCTACATTGCCGATTTGACCAAGCGGCCGAAGCTCAAGCGCAAACTCAAGGTGGTCTGCGCCTGCGGCAATGGCACGGCCGGCGCGTTTGCGCCGCAGGTGTTGGAAGCGATCGGCTGCCAGGTGGTGCGGCTCGATTGCGAGCTCGACCACACCTTTCCGCGCTACAACCCGAACACCGAAGACCTCAAGATGCTGCACGCCATGCGCGACGAGGTGTTGCGCGTCAAAGCCGACGTGGCGCTCGGTTTCGACGGCGACGGCGATCGCTGCGGCGTCGTGGACGACGAGGGCGAGGAAATCTTTGCCGACAAGGTCGGCGTCATGCTGGCGCGCGACATGTCGGCGCAGCACAAGGGCGCGATCTTCGTCGTCGACGTCAAGTCGACCGGCTTATTCATGACCGACCCGGTGCTGCAAAAGCAGGGCGCCAAGACCGACTACTGGAAGACCGGCCATTCCTACATGAAGCGGCGGGTCAACGAGATCGGCGCGCTCGCCGGCTTCGAGAAGTCCGGGCACTTCTTTTTCAACAAACCTCTTGGCCGCGGCTACGACGACGGACTGATCTTCGCGCTCGCGGTCTGCGACATGCTGGACCGCAATCCCGGAAAGAGCATGGCGGACCTCAAGAACGCGCTGCCGAAGACCTGGTCGTCACCGACCATGTCGCCGCATTGCGACGACGAGAAAAAGTACGGCATCGTCGACCAGGTGGTCAGGCATTTCGAGGCGGCGAAACAGAAGGGCGATCGGATCATCGGCCAGCCGATCCGCGATCTCGTCACCGTCAATGGCGTGCGGGTGACGGTCGAGGACGGCACCTGGGGCCTGGTGCGGGCGTCGTCCAACAAGCCGGAGCTGGTGGTGGTGGTCGAAAGCCCGGTGTCGGAGGCCCGGATGCGCGACATGTTCAAGGCGGTGGACGCGGTGCTGCGCACCCATCCCGAGGTCGGTAACTATAACCAGACGATCTGAGGCATTTTCCGAGCCTCATTGAACCATCCGGGCGGTCGCGGCGACCAATGCCAACGATCCCCCGGAGACACTATGACTCCTCGGCAAAAACAACTGGTTCGGCAGACCTGGGCGCAGGTCGTGCTGATCGGCGATCAGGCCGCCGCGCTGTTCTACGGGCGCCTGTTCACCATCGATCCCGGCACCCGCGAACTGTTTTCGGACACCGACATGACCCAGCAGCGCAAGAAGCTGCTGCAGGTCATTGGCGTGGCGGTTTCGAGCCTCGACAACCTCGGCCCCCTGACCAAGACGCTCGAGGAGCTCGGTCGCCGGCACGCCGGTTACGGCGTGAAGGACGAGCACTACGACTCGGTCGGCATGGCGCTGCTCTGGACGCTGGAAAACGGTCTAGGCCAAGCCTGGACCCCGGAGGTGGCCGCGGCTTGGACCGAGGTCTACGGGCTTCTGTCCGGCATCATGCGCCGAGCCCAGCAGGTGGCGGCGTTCGAGCTTGCCAGGACGGCGGCTTAGATCGGCATGACTTTTCTTCGAGTCGTCATCCCGATCTAGCTTTTTTGTTTGAGCATGATCTTGTCCGAAAACCGCTGCACACTTTTCGGGATCATGCTCTAGCTCAATCCTTTTCCTCCGCGAATGTGTCGCGGAACGGATGCGCCGGATAGACGCCGAGCACCGTCAGCTCCTTGGAGAAGAAGGCGAGCTCTTCGAGCGCGAACGCCAGCCCGCGATCGTCGGGGTGGCCTTCGACGTCCGCGTAGAACTGCGTGGCGAAGAAGTTGCCCTCGATCATGTAGCTTTCGAGCTTGGTCATGTTGATGCCGTTGGTGGCAAAGCCGCCGAGCGCCTTGTAGAGCGCCGCCGGCACGTTGCGCACCCGGAACACGAAGGTGGTGACCACCTTGCCGCTTGTCGCGCGGCGCCCATTTCTTCTCGCGCGACAGCACGATGAAGCGCGTGGTGTTGTGCGCCTCGTCCTCGATGTCCTCGGCCAGAATGTCGAGCCCGTAGATTTCGGCGGCGAGGCGCGTCGCGATGGCGGCGCAGCTCTTGTCGCCGCGCTCGGCGATCTCGCGCGCCGAGCCCGCGGTGTCGGCGGCGACGATCGCCTTGATGCCGAGCTTGCGGATGATCGTGCGGCACTGGCCGAGCGCGTGGACGTGGCTTTCCACAGTCTTGATGCCCTTCAACGCTCGCGCCCTTCGGCGCCGAGCAACTGGTGTTGCACCGGCATGAAATGCTCGGCGACGATGTGCAGGCTCGGAATCCGGCATCAGATGGTGGATGTCGGCGACGCGGCCGGCGACCGAGTTTTCGATCGGGATCATGGCCAGGCCGCATTCGCCGCCGGTCACCGCGGAGAACGCATCCTCGAAGGTCGCGCACGGGCATCGCCTCGGCGTCCGGATAGGCTTCGCTGGATGGCGAGGTGCGAATTCGCCCCGGGCTCGCCCTGGAATACGATCTTCTTGCGCTCATGGTTCGGTTCTCTTGAACATGAGCCGGTCCTAGTCGGTATCCTTGGTGGTGCGAAGGATGTCGCCCCACTTCTCGATTTCGTCCTTGAGGTATTTTTCCAGGAACGCCGGCGCCGGTGCCGCGCGGCTTGACGATGCCGCCCTTGTCGAAGCGCGACAGCACGTCGGATCGGCGAGCGCCGCGTTGACCGCGGCGGTGAGCTTGTCGGCGACGTCCTTGGGCGTGTCCTTCGGCACGAACAAGCTCACCCAGGTGGTGGCTTCGTAGCCCTTCAGGCCGGCTTCGTCGAAGGTCGGCACGTCGGGGAACTTGTTCCAGCGCTCGCCGATCAGCGTCACGGCGACCGGCCGCACCGCATCGCTGCCGGCGAGATTGCCGAGCGACGACAGCCAGATCATCGAGACGCGGCCGCCGAGCAGGTCGGCCATTGCCTGCGGCGTGGTGCGATAGGGGATGTAGCGCAGGTCGGCGCCCGACATTTTCTTGAACAGCGAACCGGCGAGATGTCCGCCCGAGCCGCGCCCGTTGCTGGCGAAGGTCAGCTCGCCGGGATGCGCCTTCATGTAGGCGACCATCGAGGCGTAGTCGGCCCCCGGCACGTCCTTGTGCGCGACCAGCACCAGCGGCATCTGGCCGATGATCGTGACCGGTTGCAGGTCCTGCTGCACGTCGATCGTCGAACTTCGGGAACAGCTCCTTGATGGTGCCGACCGATGGGCCGATGGCCAGCACCGTATAGCCGTCCGGCGCGGCCTTGCTGACCGTGCTGATCGAGATCGTGCCGCCGGCGCCGGGCTCGTTCTGCACCACGATGCTTTGGCCCAAGCGTCTTCGCCATGTGGTCGGTGATGATGCGGGTCATCAGGTCGACGGCGCCGCCGGCGCCGGAGGCGCAAACCATTGTGATCGTGCGCTCCGGATAGGCCGCCTGCGCGGCTCCGATCGGCGCCAGCGCCAACGCCGCGAGCAGGGCGGCACATGATGACGGCAGACGGAACATGCGATCCTCGCGGCTTTCGGCGGCGTGTTCGGAGGTTATGGTGGCGTGTTCGGAGATGTTCTGAGGTTGTTATACCGATGTTCGCGGCGCGATGCTGCACATTATCGCAGCATGGCCCGGGCAACCTCCAGGTCCTGCGGCGTATCGACGCCGAGCGGCACGCTATCGACGATCATCGCGTCGATCCGCATGCCGGCCTCCAAGCGCGCGCAACTGTTCGAGCCGCTCGCGCTGCTCGCGCGGCGAGGGCGGCAGCGCCACGAACCGCTCCAGCGCCGCCCGGCGATAGGCGTAGAGCCCGATGTGATGATAGTGCGGACCGGCGCCGGCCGGCGGCGAGCGGCTGAAGTTTAGCGCATGCAGGCGGCGATGGCCGAGCGGCGTGCCGGTCAGCTTGACCACGTTCGGGTTGTCGCGCTCCGCCGCCGTTCGGATTTCGGCCGCGAGCGTTGCAATATCGACCGCCGCATCCTCCAGCGGCTTGAGCGACGCGGCAAGGTCGTCGGGCGCCAGCGTCGGCAGATCGCCCTGGACGTTGACGACGATGCGCGCGCGCCGCTCCGGATCGAGGACGCCGAGCGCTTCGAAGATGCGGTCCGAGCCCGAGGGGTGATCGCTCCGCGTCATCACCGCGCGGCCGGAGGCCTTTTCGACCGCCGTCGCGATCGTCTCGTCGTCGGTCGCGACCACCACCGGGCCCGAGCCGCGCGGCCTGCGCGCGTCGCAACACATGCACGATCATCGGTTGGCCGGCGATGTCGGCGAGCGGCTTGCCGGGCAGGCGCGTCGAGGCCATGCGGGCCGGGATCAGGATGAGGACGTCGTCAGCCATGGGCGTTACGGGAAACCTTGCTGTCGCGCTAGTGTCCCGAACCCGAAGTTCGCATGATTGCGCGGCTAGCTCGTTTGCGAACTTCGGGTTCAAAGGGACACTAGAATCATTATGTTGCTAGTGTCGCTTTGATTCGGAAGTTCGCTCAGGAGCAAGCTGAGAACTCGGGCGAACTTCCGAATCGCGACACTAGCGCGGGCCGGCCTGAACGCAGGGCTGATCGCTGTTTGCATCGCGTTATACGGGTTGCCAGGGGCCGGGAAAACCGGGTATCTGTGCGCCGCCGCGGGGGCCCTGCGGCTTAAGCCCGCCGCCGTTTCGTTCCGGAGCCGATCCGCCCATGGATTCCTTCGAACTCAACAAAGTCCTTGGTGCGCTGCTCGGCACCTGCCTGGTGTTGCTGGCGCTCAACATCGCGGCCAACGCGGTGTTCGCCCCGCATGCGCCGGCCAAGCCGGGCTACGAGGTCGCGGTGCAGGAAGAGCCCGCCGGCGGAGCCGCGGGCGGCCAACAGGCGCCGGCTGACGAGCCGCTGCCGGTGCGGCTCGCCAGCGCCGACGTTGCGCGTGGCGAGACTTCGGCAAAGAAATGCGTCGCTTGCCATACTTTCGAGCAAGGGCGAGCCGAACCGCGTCGGCCCCAATCTCTGGGGCGTGGTCGGCCGCCAGAAGGCCTCCGAGGCGGGCTTCAATTATTCGGCCGCGATGAAAGCGCAGAAGGGCAATTGGACGCTCGAAGACCTCGACAAGTACCTGACCAATCCGCGGGGCGCGGTGCCAGGCACCAACATGACCTTCGCCGGCCTACCGCGCGGCAAGGAGCGGGCCGACCTGCTCGCCTACCTCAATGGCAAGGCCGACAATCCGGCGCCGCTGCCGAAGGCGGCCGAAGCCGCTCCGGCGCCCGGCCGGCAGGCCGGAGCGCTGGTGGACGCGCCCAAGCCGCATTGATGCACCGTCCATCGGCATAGACCGATGGCGCCGCGACATTACCGCCCACCGAGAAGTGATGGTTGTGGACCGCGCGCCGGTGCCGTTCGATCCAAAAACCGACATAATCGGTTGAAGATCGTGGCCCATAACGGGCCCCCGGAGCCTGCCATGCGCGTCACCCGACGAGCCGTCCTGCACACCGGCGCCGCCGCGTTGGCCGCGCCCGCGCTCGGCGCGCTGGTGCTGCCGTCTACGCTGCGCGCACAGGAGCGCGCCTGGAAGCACGGCCTGTCGCTGTTCGGCGACCTGAAATATCCGGAGGGCTTCAAGCAGTTCGACTACGTCAACACCGGTGCGCCGAAGGGCGGCGTCGTGCGCATGATCGCATTCGGCACCTTCGACAATTTCAACGGCGTGGTGGCGGGCGTGAAGGGCACGATCGCGGCCGGCATCGACGAGATCTACGACAGGCTGATGACGCCGGCGATGGACGAGGTTTCGGCCGAGTATGGTCTGCTGGCCGAGGCGGTGAGCCATCCGGCGGATTTCTCCTCGGTCACCTACCGGCTGCGAGCCAATGCAAAGTGGCACGACGGCATGCCGGTCACCACCGACGACGTGCTGTTTTCGCTCGACGCCTTCAAGACGCATCATCCGTTCTACGCGGCCTACTATCGCCACGTCGTGAAGACCGAGAAGACCGGCGAACGCGAGATCACCTTCACGTTCGACAGCCCCGGCAATCGCGAGTTGCCGCAGATCGTCGGCCAGATCACCGTGCTGCCCAAGCATTGGTGGCAGGGCACCGACAAATCCGGCAACAAGCGCGACGTCGGCGCCACCACGCTCGAGCCGCCGCTCGGCTGCGGCGCCTATCGCATCAAGAGCTTCGTTGCCGGCCGCACCATCGTGTTGGAGCGAGTCGCCGACTATTGGGGCAAGGATCTCAACGTCAATGTCGGCCGCGACAATTTCAACGAGCTGCGTTTCGAATATTTCCGCGACACGACGGTCGCGATCGAGGCCTTCAAGGCGGACGCCGTCGATTGGCGCACCGAGAACAGCGCCAAGAATTGGGCTACCGCCTATGACTTCCCGGCCATCAAGGACGGCCGCGTGCTGAAGGAGGAGTTTCCGATCAACTCCTCCGGCGGCATGCAGGCGTATGTCTTCAACACCCGCCGGGCGAAATTCGCCGATCCGCGGGTGCGCCGCGCGTTCAACTACGCGCTCGATTTTGAAGAGGTCAACAAGCAGCTGTTCTTCGGCCAGTACCGCCGCGTCGAGAGCTATTTCGAAGGGCTTGAGCTCGCGGCGAAGGATTTGCCGACCGGCGCCGAGCTGGCGATCTTGGAGGCGGTGCGCGACAAGGTGCCGCCCGAGGTCTTCACCACGCCCTACGCCAATCCGACCAGCGGCAGCGCCGAGGCGGTGCGCGCCAATCTGCGCGAGGCGACGAAATTGCTTCGCGACGCCGGCTACGAGGTCCGTGACCGCAAACTGGTCAACGCCAAGACCGGCGAGGCCCTGACCTGCGAGGTGCTGATCGAGCGCGCCGAGTGGGAGCGCATCGTGCTGTTCTACAAGCCGTCGATCGAGCGGCTCGGCATCCAGATGTCGGTCCGCGTCGTCGATGACGCGCAATATGAAAACCGGCTGCGGCAGTGGGACTATGACATGATCGTCTGGACCTGGGGACAGTCGCTGTCGCCGGGCAACGAGCAGCGCTCGATGTGGAGCTCACAGGCTGCCGACCAGGTTGGCTCGCGCAATTACGTCGGCATCAAGAATCCCGCGGTCGACGCGCTGATCGAGCGCATCATCTTCGCCAACAGCCGGGCGGAGCTGGTGGCCGCCAGCAAGGCGCTCGACCGGGTGTTGCTGTGGAACCACTACGTCGTGCCGCAGTGGACTTACGGCAAGGCGCGTACCGCGCGCTGGGATCGCTTCGGCCGTCCCGATGCGTTGCCGAAATACGGCGCTGCGGCGTTTCCGGCGATCTGGTGGTGGGACGCCGCCAAGGCGGCCAAGGCCGGCAGGGCGGGATCGCGCTCGTGAGCGGCTTTTCGCGCCGCGGCTTTCTCGGCGTCGGTGCTGGCGCGCTTGCGGGGCGAGTGCTCGGGGTATCCGCCACCGCCGCCGAGGACGCCGAGCGGCACGGCCTGTCGGCGTTTGGCGACCTGAAGTACCCGCCGGACTTTTCGCATTTCGATTACGTCGATCCCAAGGCGCCGAAGGGCGGCGTGTTTTCGCAGATCGGCCCGAACACCCAGTTCAACCAGAACTCGCTCACCTTCAATTCGCTCAACGCCTACATCCTGCGGGGCGACGCGGCGCAGGGCATGGAATTGACCTTCGCGACCCTGATGGCGCGCGCGCAGGACGAGCCGGACGCCGTGTACGGGTTCGCGGCCCGCGCGGTCCGCGTCTCCGCCGACGGCACGACCTACCGCTTTGCGCTGCGGCCGGAGGCCCGCTTCCACGACGGCAGCCGGCTGACCGCGCACGACGTGGCGTTCTCGCTGACCACGCTCAAGGACAAGGGCCACCCGATCATCACCCAATTGTTGCGCGATTTTGCCGGCGCCGAAGCGAGCGACGACGCCAATGTGGTGCTGCGCTTTGCGCCGGCGCGCGCGCGCGACGTGCCACTGTTCGCGGTGTCGCTGCCGATCGTCTCGCGCGCCTATTATGCAACGCGCAAGTTCGACGAGAGCTCGCTCGACATTCCGCTCGGCAGCGGCCCCTACGCCGTCGGCCGCTTCGAGCCCGGCCGCTACATCGAATACAAGCGCGTGGCCGACTGGTGGGGTGCTGGTCTGCCGGTCGCCCGCGGCCAGAACAACTTCGACACCGTGCGCTTCGAATATTACCGCGACCGCGACGTCGGCTTCGAAGGCTTCACCGCCAAGAGCTATCTGTTCCGCGAGGAATTCACCTCGCGCATCTGGGCGACGCGCTACGAATTTCCGGCGATCAAGGACGGCCGCGTCAAGCGCGAGGTGTTGCCCGACCATACTCCGTCAGGCGCACAGGGCTGGTTCATCAACACGCGGCGGCCGAAGTTCCAGAATCCGAAGCTGCGCGAGGCGCTGATCTACGCCTTCGATTTCGAATGGACCAACAAGTCCATCATGTACAGCTCCTATGATCGCACCCATTCGGTGTTCCAGAATTCCGACATGATGGCGAGCGGCAAGCCCGGCGACGATGAGCTCAGGCTGCTGGAGCCGTTTCGCGGCAAGGTGCCGAACGAGGTGTTTGGCGAGCCGTTCGTGCCGCCGGTGTCCGATGGCTCCGGCCAGGATCGCGCCCTGCTGCGGCGCAGCGGACAGCTTTTGCAGGACGCCGGCTATGTCATCAAGAATGGCAAGCGGATCGCGCCGTCGGGCGAGCCGATTTCGATCGAATTTCTGCTCGACACGCCGTCGTTCCAGGCTCACCACATGCCGTTCATCAAGAATCTCGCAACCCTCGGCATCGAGGCCAAGATCCGGCTGGTCGACCCGGTCCAGTCGCAGCAGCGCCGCAACGATTTCGATTATGACGTGGTCATCCAGCGGTTTGGCTTCTCGGCCACGCCGGGCGATTCGCTGCGGAGCTACTTTTCCTCGCAATCGGCGGCGCTCAAGGGCTCGCAGAATCTCGCCGGCATCGCCGACCCGGCGATCGACGCCATGATCGACCACATCATCGCGGCGCAGTCACGGGCCGCGCTGACCACCGCCTGCCGCGCGCTCGACCGGCTGATCCGCGCCGGCCGCTACTGGATTCCGCACTGGTATAAGGCGTCGCACTGGATCGCCTATTGGGATATTTTTGGCCGTCCGCCGACCAAGCCGCGCTATGCTCGGGGCGTGCTGGAAACCTGGTGGCATGACCGCGCCAAGGCGTCCAAAATCGATCACTCCTAGGAGCGGCTGCCCATCATGACCGCCTACATCGTTCGCCGCCTGCTGTTCATGATCCCGACCCTGTTCGGCATCCTGCTGGTGTCGTTTGTGGTGGTGCAGTTCGCGCCCGGCGGGCCGGTCGAGCGGGTGATCGCGCAGCTCTCCGGCACCGACACCGGCGCGAGCTCGCGCATCCCGGGGGCGGGCTCCGGCGGCGACTTCGGCACGCGCGGCGCGCAGGGCGGCTCGCAGATCGATTCGGTGTCGTCGAAATACCGCGGCGCCCAGGGCCTCGACCCCGAATTCATCAAGAAGCTCGAGGTCCAGTTCGGCTTCGACAAGCCGGCCTACGAGCGCTTCTTTCTGATGCTGAAGAACTTCCTGACCTTCGATTTCGGCAAGAGCTACTTCCGCGATGTCAGCGTGATGCAGCTGATCAAGGAAAAGCTGCCGGTGTCGATGTCGCTCGGCATCTGGATGACGCTGTTGACCTATCTGATCTCGATCCCGCTCGGCATCAAAAAGGCGGTGACCGACGGCACGCGCTTCGACGTCTGGACGTCAGGCGTGATCATCGTCGGCTACGCCATCCCGGGCTTTCTGGTCGCGATCCTGTTGATCATCCTGTTCGCCGGCGGCTCATACTGGGACCTGTTCCCGCTGCGCGGGCTCACCTCCGACAATTGGTCGCAGTTCCCGTGGTGGCGGAAGATCATCGACTACGCCTGGCATCTGACCTTGCCGATCATCGCCATGATGCTGAGCGCCTTCGCCACCATGACGCTGCTGACCAAGAACTCGTTCCTCGACGAGATCAAGAAGCAGTATGTCCTGACCGCGCGCGCCAAGGGCTGCAACGCCCGCCAGACGCTGTACGGCCACATCTTCCGCAACGCCATGCTGATCGTGATCGCCGGCTTCCCCGGCGCGTTCGTGCACGCGTTCTTCTCGGGCGCGCTGCTGATCGAGACGATCTTCTCGCTCGACGGACTCGGCCTGCTCGGCTTCGAAAGCGTGCTCAACCGCGACTATCCGGTGGTGTTCGCCACGCTCTACATCTTCGCCCTGATCGGCCTGGTGGTGAACCTGATCTCCGATCTGACATACACCTGGATCGACCCTCGAATCGATTTCGAGACGCGGGAGGTTTGAGGGTGGACGCGCTCACCACGCCCAACGCGCCGGTGCCGGAACCAACCGCGCCCGCCGCGATCGCGGTCGCGCCGAAGCCGAGTTTCTTCTCGCTGTCGCCGATCAATCGCCGCCGCTGGCTGAACTTCACGCGCAACCGGCGCGGCTATTGGTCGATGTGGTTGTTCCTGACGCTGTTCCTTATTTCTCTGTTTGCCGAGTTCATCGCCAACGACAAGCCGTTCCTGATCCAGATGGGCGGCAAGCTGTATTTCCCGGCGGTGATCAGCTATCCGGAGACCGCGTTCGGCGGCGAGTTCGAGACCGCCGCGGACTACCGCGATCCGTATTTGCAAGAGCTGATCGCCAAGAAGGGCGGCCGCGTGTATTGGCCGATCGTCCGCTACTCCTACGCCACGCACAATCTCGATCTGCCGACACCGGCGCCGTCGCCGCCGACCTGGCAGCTCACCGAGGAGCAGTGCAAGCCGGTGGTGCAGAAGAAGAACCTCACCGGCTGCCGCGACTTGGAATACAACTGGCTCGGCACCGACGACCAGGGCCGCGACGTGGTGGCGCGGCTGATCTACGGCTTCCGCGTCTCGGTGCTGTTCGGGCTGATCCTCACCATCATCTCCTCGGTCATCGGCGTCGCCGCCGGCGCCGTGCAAGGCTATTTCGGCGGCTGGACCGATCTGTTGTTCCAGCGCGTCATCGAGATCTGGACCTCGGTGCCGTCGCTGTACCTGCTGCTGATCATTTCCTCGGTGCTGGTGCCGGGCTTCTTCGTGCTGCTCGGCATCCTGCTGTTGTTTTCCTGGGTGGCGCTGGTCGGCCTGGTGCGCGCCGAGTTCCTGCGCGGCCGCAACTTCGAGTACATCCAGGCCGCCCGTGCGCTCGGCGTCTCGAACGCCACCATCATGTTCCGGCATCTTCTGCCGAACGCCATGGTGGCGACCATGACGTTCCTGCCGTTCATCCTGTCGTCGTCGGTGATGACGTTGACCGCGCTCGACTTCCTCGGCTTCGGCCTGCCGCCGGGCTCGGCCTCGCTCGGCGAACTGTTGTCGCAGGGCAAGACCAACATCCAGGCGCCCTGGCTCGGTCTCGCCGGCTTCTTCTCGGTTGCCATCATGCTGTCGCTCTTGATCTTCATCGGCGAGGCGGTGCGCGACGCCTTCGACCCGCGCAAGACGTTCCGGTGAGCCCATGGACATGACCGGCACGTCGTTGCTCAAGGTCGAAGACCTCTCCATCGCGTTCCGCCAGGGCGACCGCGAGGTGATCGCGGTCGACCGCATATCGTTCGAGATCAAGAAGGGCGAGACGCTGGCGCTGGTCGGCGAATCCGGCTCCGGCAAGTCGGCGACCGCGCTGTCGATCATGAAGCTCTTGCCCTATCCGGCGGCGAGTCATCCGTCCGGCACGGTCACGTTCAAGGGCCAGGAGCTGCTCGGCCTGCCGGAGCACCAAATCCGCCACATCCGCGGCGACGACATCACCATCATCTTCCAGGAGCCGATGACGTCGCTCAATCCGCTGCACACCATCGAGCGGCAGGTCGGCGAGATTTTGCTATTGCACAGCGGCCTGACCGGCCAGGCGGCGCGAGCGCGCATCATCGATCTGCTGACCCAGGTCGGCATCCCCAATCCCGACACGCGGCTGAAAAGCTATCCGCACCAGCTCTCCGGCGGCCAGCGCCAGCGCGTGATGATTGCCATGGCGCTCGCCAACGAGCCCGACCTGCTGATCGCGGACGAGCCGACGACCGCGCTGGACGTCACCGTTCAGGCGCAAATCCTCAAGCTTCTCAAGGATTTACAGGGCCGGCTTGGGATGGCCATGCTGTTCATCACGCACGACCTCGGCATCGTGCGGAAAATCGCCGACCGCGTCTGTGTCATGAAGGACGGCAAGATCGTCGAGAGCAACAACGTTGCAGACATCTTCAAGTCGCCGCAGCATCGCCTACACCCGCGCGCTGCTCGCCGCCGAGCCGCGGCCGCACGACATCCAGCCCAACCCGGACGGCCCGGTGGTGCTGAAGAGCGACGACCTGAAGGTGTGGTTTCCGATCAAGCGCGGCGTAACGCGCAAGACCGTCGGCTTCATCAAGGCGGTGGATGGCGTCAGCGTCGAGGTGCGCAAGGGCGAGACGCTCGGCGTGGTCGGCGAGTCCGGCTCGGGCAAGACCACGCTCGGCCTGGCGCTGCTGCGCCTGATTTCCTCCGATGGCCCAATCGTGTTCATGGGCAAGGAATTGCAGGAGCTGCGCTTCAAGGAGATGCGGCCGCACCGCCGCCACATGCAGATCGTGTTTCAGGACCCGTACGGCTCGCTGTCGCCGCGCATGTCGGTGTCCGACATCATCCAGGAAGGTATGTGGATTCATCAGCCGCATATCCCGCGGCACGAGTGCGAGAAGTATGTCATCAAGGCGCTGGAGGATGTCGGCCTCAATCCCGAAACGCGGTTTCGCTATCCGCACGAGTTTTCCGGCGGCCAGCGCCAGCGCATCGCAGTGGCGCGAGCCATCGTGCTGGAGCCGACCTTCGTGGTGCTCGACGAGCCGACCAGCGCGCTCGACATGCTGATCCAGGCGCAGATGGTCGACCTGCTGTGCGCGCTGCAGAAGCGGCACGACCTCACCTACATGTTCATCTCGCACGATCTGCGCGTGGTGGCGGCGATGTCGTCGAGCCTGATGGTGATGAAGGATGGCAAGGTGGTCGAGAGCGGGCCGGCCGCCGCGCTGTTCAAATCGCCGAAGAGCACCTACACCCGCGCGCTGTTCGCCGCGGCCTTCAATCTTGAAACCACGCCCGAGGGCGCGGTCGCGCAATGAGCGCGCGCCCCGGGCGTTGACCGGCCTATGGACGATCCCGATCTCAAGGATCGCGCGGCTGCCGCGGCGCTCACGGAAGCGGAGCAGCTCGGCGGCGGCATCTACCGCTATGAGCGCTATCGGGTCGTGCCCGCGGAAGGCGGCGCCGCGCTCTCGCGCGACGTGGTGCGCGTCGGCCGCGTCGTGGTCCTCGTTCCGGTCGATCTTGCGCGCGACGAAGTCGTGCTGATTCGCGAATTTCGGCTCGGCGCGCATCTCGCCATCGACAAGGGCGACCTGCTCGAGCTGCCGGCCGGCCGGGTCGAGCGCGGCGAGGAGCTGATCGTCGCCGCGCGCCGCGAATGCCACGAGGAGATCGGCGTCGCGCCGCAGCGGCTGGTGCCGATCTTCAGCATCATGCCGTCGCCCGGCCTGTCCGACGAGCACATGACGTTTTTTCTGGCGATGGTGGATGCGACGCAAGTGCCGGAGCGCGCCGGCGCCGCGCACGAGCAGGAGGACATCCGTCCGATCCGGGTGCCGATCGATCGCGCGCTGCAAGCGCTCGCGTCCGGCGGCATGCACTACGGCGCCGCGGTGGTCGGGCTGCAATGGCTTGCGCTCAACCGCGCCCGCTTGGCCGAGATTGCGGCCAAGGCCACGCCATGAGCGCCATCCTGCTGGCGGTTAACGGGCCGCAGGCCGGCGACTGGCATGCGGCGTTGCGCGAGCATGCCGGGGGCCGCGAGCTGCGGGTCTGGCCGGACGCCGGCGCGCCAGGCGACGTCGCCTATGCCTGCGTCTGGCTGCCGCCGCGTGGCATGCTGGCGCGCTTTCCCAGTCTCAGGGCAGTGATCAATCTTGGCGCCGGCGTCGATCATCTGCTGGCCGATCCGACACTGCCCGAGGTTCCGCTGGCGCGCGTCGCGCATCCCGACCTGACCATGCGGGTGACCGGATACGTCGTGCTGCACGTTCTAATGCATCATCGGCGGCAGCGGCTGTACGACGCGCAGCAGCGGCAGCGGCTCTGGCGCGTCCACCACCAACCGGCCGCGAGCGAGGTTTCGGTCGGGGTCATGGGCCTCGGCGCCATCGGCCGCGAGGCCGCGTTGGCGTTGGCGCGCCTGGGCTTTCGGGTTGCGGGCTTCAGCCGGAGCGCGAAAAGCGTTCCCGGCGTCGAGACGTTCCACGGCGCGGCCGGGCTCGACGCCTTTGTGCGCCGGACCGAAATCCTGGTGTGCCTGCTGCCGGCCACTCGCGACACCGACGGGCTGCTCGATCGTTCGCTGCTCCGCAAGCTCAAGCGCGATGGCGCAGCCGGCGGCGCGTTCCTGATCAACGCCGCGCGCGGCCGGCTTCAGGTCGACGCCGACATCGTCGCGGCGCTGGACGACGGCACGCTCGCCGGCGCCACGCTCGACGTGTTTCCGGAAGAACCGTTGCCGCCGCAAAGCCCGCTCTGGGGCCATCCGCAGGTGACGATCACGCCACACAACGCCGGCGATATTTCGCCGCACGTGTTCGCGCCGCATGTCATCGCGCAGATCGAGCGGTTCGAGCGCGGCCTGCCGCTCGAGCATCTGATCGACCGCGCGCGGGGCTATTGATAGACTTTTACGCTGCGTCGGTTGCACGGAGGTCGCGATGTCCCGGCTGATCGGATTGCTGCTCGGCGCTTTGGCGCTGCTGTCGCCTGCGGCGTCCGCCCAGGACTATCCGTCGCGCACCATCACCGTGGTCGTGCCGCTCGCCCCCGGCACCGGCATGGACATCATCGCGCGGCTTTACGGCGAGCAGCTGTCGCAGCGGCTTGGCAAGCCGGTGATCGTCGAGAACAAGCCGGGCGGCGGCTTCATCAGCGCGACCCAGTCGGTGCTCGCGGCGCCGCCGGACGGCCACACGCTGTTGGTCGCCGCGCCCTCGAACCTGTCGTACAACCCGATCCTGTACAAGCAATTGCCCTACGATCCCGAGAAGGACCTGGCGCCGATCTCGCATTACCTGACGTCGCCGTTCATCCTGGTGGTCAACCCGGCACTGCCGGTGCACACCGCCGCCGAGTTCATCCAATACGCCAGGGAGCAACCGGCGCCGCTGAGCTACAGCACGCCAGCCGGGATCGGCGTGCCGGGCTTCGCGGTCGAGGCCATGGCGCACCGCTTCGGGCTGAAGTTCAACCACGTGCCGTACCGCAGCAGCCCGCAGTCGATCGTCGACATCGCCTCCGGCCACGTCCACTTCGCCTTCGCCGAGGCCGGCGCTTCGCAGGCGCTGATCCGCGACGGCAAGCTGCGGGCGCTGGCGGTATCCTCACATCAGCGGCTGCCCGCGCATCCCTCGATTCCGCCGTTCGCGGAGGTCGCGCAAGCGCCCGACTTCGAGATCGTCGCCTGGCACATGCTGGTGGCGCGCTCGGCCACGCCGAAGCCGATCCTGGAGCGGCTGAACGGCGACATGAAACGGATCATGGCGGCACCGGAGATGCAGCAGCGCATGTCGAACATGGGATTGATCCCGCTCGATCCGGCGCCGCTCGCCGAGACCGAGCGCTACATCAAGTCCGAAACCGTCAAATGGCGGACGCTGCTGACCACCATCGGCCTCGCCGGCACGCAATAGCCATGACCGTCGACCCGGGGCGTGAACGTTGCTCGACCGTGCGCATGACCGCACGGATCGCCGTTGCCGCCGCGGCCCTTTGGCTGTCGCTTGCCGCGCAGGCGCAGCAATTCGGCCCGGCGCAATTTGCGATCAAGGACGATGACGGCGATCCGATCACCAACTTCAGCCTGACCGCCGAGCAGATGGCGCAGACCGCCCGGCTGCCGGGCAGCATCACCGTCGGCAATCCGAAAGGCGATGTGACGCTATACCAGTTCTACGACCTCAACTGCCCGTTCTGCCGCGAGGCGGCGCAGGACGTCGACGCCCTGATCCGCAGCGACGCGGCGCTGCGCCTGGTGTTCGTGCCCTATCCGGTGTTGTCGGCGCAATCGGTCGAAGGCGCGCGGGTCGAGCACGCCGTGCGCGAGCTCGGCACGCCGCAGACGTTCCTGCAATTCCACCGCAAGATCTACGCCGGCCGCGGCGTGATCGACGGCGCCCGCGCGCTTGCGGCGGCGCGCGAGCTCGGCTTCGACCCAAAGCGGATCGTCGAGGTCGGCAACACGGCCGCCATCACGGAAGTGCTCAAGGCGCACGCGATCGTTGGCAACAACCTCAAGCTTGTGGCGACGCCAGCCTACGTCATTCAGGGCGTCGCGATCCTCGGCCACCCGGGCCTGGAGCCGCTGCGCAAGGTCATTGCCGCGGTGCGTTCCTGCCGGAAGGTGGTGTGCTAGGCGAAGCGCTCCACCGGCGCTTTGGGCGGTCCCGGAATGGCTTAGGCCAGCAGCGCGATCAATGCGCGAACGTCCGGCAGCGTGTCCAGCGCCCAGACCTGCGCTGCCGCGCGTTCGGCAAACTCGGCGCCGATCACCGGCGTGGCGTTGGCCAGGAACTTCGCCTCGATCGCGGCATCGCTCATCGGATTGTCGGCGGTGCCGCTGGCATGCGCGACATGCGCGTCGTGCCGGCGGCCGCCCGCGACGATGCTGGCATGGGCTTCGTCCTTGCGCAGGGTGTCGTCGGCGACCGGCTTCACCTTGCGCCGCAACGCCGCCACCACGGGATCGGCGGCCCGCGCGTCGGAATATTGCGCGGTGCCGGCGGCGCCGTCGATCAGTGCCACTGCGGCGGAATGCAAGGTCGAGAACTTGGATTGCAGCCCGGTCGCAGGCTCGACCACGCCGGTGATCGACAGCACCAGCGGATGCACGCGCAGCGCGATCTCGTCGACCGCGGCGGGATCGATCGTGGCGCGGTTGCGGATCGCGATCACCGCGTCGATCAGCGGATGCAGCACCACGCCGCAGGCGTAAGGCTTGTGGCCGTTGCTTTCGATCAGCCAGCGCTGGCCGAGGCCCACGGTCAGGTGCTCGGGCTCGGCGGTGTCGCTGTAGATCCGGGCAAAGCCCCGTTTGCCCTCGATGATCTCCTGGGTCGAAGTCGAAGCCGCGCTCGGCGAGCAGCGCGGCCAGCACGCCGTTGCTCGCGGCCTTGCCGGCGTGGAACGACTTGCACATGGTGCCGCGGTTCTGCTGCATGCCGCCAGCCTGGGTCGCCGCGATGCCCAGCGCGTAGGTCATGCGCTGGGCATCGAGGCTCAGCAATCTGCCACAGGCCGCGCCGGCCGCGATGCTGCCGAGCGTGCCCGTAAGATGCCAGCCGCCCTTGTGGTGGCCGGGCGCGGTGCGGCCCGCGCGCACGCCGGCTTCGAAGCCCACCGCATAGGCCAGCATGAAGGCTTCGCCGCTCACCGGGGCGCGCTCGGCGAGCGCGAGCAGCGCCGCCAGCACCGGCGAGCTGGTATGCAGCACGACCCCGCCCATGTGGGTGTCGTCATAATCGAGCACGTGGCCCATCTGGCCGTTGGCGAGCGGCGCGTCGAGCAGACCGAGCTTGAGCTTGCGCCCCAGCACGGTGGCGGCGGGCTGGCCCGAGGTTTCCTGCAGCACGCCGAGCAGCGTCGTGATGGTGCGGTGGCCGCTGCCGGCGAGCGCGCAGCCGATCCAGTCGAGCACGCCGCGCCGTGCCTCGCTTCTCGCCCGGTCGCCGAGATCGCCGAATTGTGCGGCGGCGAGATGCCCGCACAGCGTCTTGGTCAGCGTGACGGCTTCGGTTCGGAGGTCCTGGTCCATGTCTTCTCTGATCTATGTCGTCTATTGGGCCTCGTTGGCGCTGGCACGGCCAGGGAGCAGCGCGCAGAGCAACAGCAGAGCCCACATTCTCATTTCAGTCGCCTCACGCTGGTGACCTGGCTGCCGGCGGCACCGATGCGCGCCAATCCTTCGGCCACGGACTCGATCGTGACCGCCATGTGGAAGGCGTTGGCGTGGATCATGCTGTTGCGGCCGCGCGCGATGGCGACGTGGCCTTTCCAGAAGATCAGGTCGCCGCTTTGCAGGCCGGCGAGGCTGGCAGACTTGCCGAGCGCGCTCTCCTGCATGTCGCTGTCCCGCGGGCATTTGATGCCGCATGCCGTCAGCGCTATCTGCACCAGACCCGAGCAGTCGAGACCGAGGCTCGACTTGCCGCCCCACAGATAGGGCACGCCGACAAATCGCTCGGCCACCGCGACGAAATCCGGCTCGACATTCGCAACAGGCGCAAGATGTCGCATCGGCACGAAGCCGCCGGATGATGTGACGGCAAAGCTCTCCTGCTCCCGCGCCACGGCGATCCGCGCCCCGAGCGGCAGCGCGTCCATGGGCGGCAGCTTGATCGAAGGGCCCGGGAACACCAACGTGCGCAGCGCCGCCACCCTGTGCGTCGGCGCCGGCCCCGGCGCCAGCAGGGCGGCGGCCGGCAGCCAGCCGACATAGCCGTCGGTCGCAAGCTGGCCCCAGGCCCAGCCCTCCTCGTCGGTCTGGTAGATTGTCACACGCTCGCCGGCCAGCGCTTCGGTGACGAGCGGCGCCTCGTGCGACGGCTCCTTGCGCACCGGCGCGAGGCCAACGATCACCTCTTGCTCGGTGCCTTCGGCGAAATGCTCCGCCTCGACCTTGCCGCGCAGATGTGCCGCCGCGAGATCGGGCCGCGCCGGCGTGATACGGGGGTCGAAATTCGCCACCGTCAGCCCTTTGCCATCGGTGCCATCGGCACCATCGACAGCCTGGCGTCGGCGCCCGGGATGTAAGCCTCGGGCAGGCCGAGCTCACGGCGCACGATGTTTGTGCCGCGCACCAGCGCGATCATCTTGTAGGTCGCGTGCATCCGGCTCATCGACTGCCGGCCGAAGCCGCAATCGCTGGTCAGGATCAGCCGCTCGGGCGCGATGTGCTTGAGCGCGCGGCAAATCAGCGCCGCGACGTCCTCCGGCCGCTCGATCTGCAGGGTGCGGTGGCTGATGACGCCAAGCGCGATCTTCTTGTCCTTGCCGATCATCGCGCCGAAGTGCTCGAGGTCCATGCCGTTGTTGAACGCGCCCTCGACGGTGATGACGTCGACGTCGAGGCGATCGAAATACGGCAGCGCCGCCTTGTAGGACTGGTCCTTGCTGGCCACCCGCTGCGCCGCCGGACTGCCCCAGCAGGTGTGACACCACACCTCGCATTTGCCGCGCAGACCTTTGACCTCGGCGTTGAACGCCTCGACCCATTGCTCGGGCCTGATCCTCTGGTTCGGGTCAGCGATGATCTGATGGATCGCCGGCTCCTCGATCTGAACGAGCGGCGCGCCGCAATCGGCCAGCGCGTGGTATTCGCGGTTGAGTGCGACCGACAGGTCCATCAACAGCTCGAGCCGGTCGCTGTAGTGCTCGTCGGTCAGCATCAGCGCCAGGATCTGCGCCGAGATCGAACCGATCTTGACCGGCCGGTCGGTCATCGGCGCGATCGCCTTGTAGGCGCGGTCGAGCTGCAGACTCGTCGCGCCGATCTTGTCGGTGACCGGCGGCGTCATGCGGGTCTCGATCACCTCCCACATCAGGTCGCCCGGCCCCTTGTCGGCCATGAAGCCCGCCGGCGGCACCTCCACGCGCGGCGCGCCGATGCCCGCGATACGCTCGGTCGCGTAGCTCACCCAGCTTCGCCCGGCGACGTCGTCGTCGAGCCGGGCGTCGCCGTCGACAAAAATGTCGATGCCGGCGCGGTGCTGGGCGGCGACGTGGCAGGCCAGGCAATCGAAATGCTGTTCGCGATACGACGCCTGTGACAAGCCTTGCGACAGCGGCAGGCCGCGCAGGTTTGCCGTGTACCAGGCCGGGCGCGGCAGCGCACCGGTCGTGGTGGTCAGCAGCGCCTTGTCCTTGGTGACCGTGAACATGGCGCTAGCCGTAGCGCTTTTTCAACAGCGCATAGACGGCACGCGCGGCCTGGCATTCGCCGCCCTCGGGACGGCCGGGCTTGGCCACCGGCGTCCAGGCGTAGATGTCGAAATGCAGCCAGCTCCTGGCGGCGGTCACGAAGCGCTTGAGGAACAGCGCGCAGATGATCGAGCCGGCCATGCCGCCGGTCGCCACATTGTTCACGTCGGCGACCTTGGAGTCGATGTTCTGGTCGTAACGCATCCAAAGCGGCAACCGCCACAGCGGATCGTTCTCGGCTGCGGCGTATTGCGCGATCTCGGCGGCGAGCCCCTCGTCGTCGGTGTAGTACGGCGGCAATTCCGGTCCGAGCGCGACGCGCGCGGCGCCGGTCAGCGTGCCCATGTCGATCAGCAGGTCGGGCTTGTCCTCATCGGCCAGCGCCAGCGCGTCGGCCAGGATCAGCCGGCCCTCGGCGTCGGTGTTGCCGATCTCGACATTGAGGCCTTTGCGCGAGCGGTAAACATCGAGCGGCCGAAACGCGTCGCCCGCAACCGAATTCTCGACCGCCGGAACGAGCACCCGCAGCGAAATCTTCAACCCCGCCGCCATGATCATGTGCGCCAGCGCCAGCACGGTGGCGCCGCCGCCCATGTCCTTCTTCATGAGCAGCATGGCGCTCTCGGGCTTGAGATCGAGCCCGCCGGTGTCGAAGCAGACGCCCTTGCCGACCAGCGTAACCTTGGGATCGCTGGCTTTGCCCCAGCGTAGCTCGATCAGCCGCGGCGCGCGGGCGCGCTCGGCGGCGCGGCCGACGGCGTGGATCAGTGGGAAGTTCTGCTTGAGCAACTCGTCGCCGACGATGCTGCGAAATTTCGCGCCGTGCTGCTTGCCAAGCGCGCGGGCGGCGGCTTCGAGCTCTGCCGGGCCCATGTCGTTGGCCGGCGTGTTGATCAGGTCGCGCGCCAGCGCGACGGCTTCGGCGGTGCGGGTCAGCTCGGCGCCATCGATGCCTTCGGGCACGACCAGCCGCACGGCCTTGTCCGGCGCCTTGCGGTAACGGCTGAACCGATATGAGCCGAGCGCGAACGCCAGCGCCGCAAGCCGCATATCATGCGGCGCGTTGGCGAAGCGATAGGTTCCCGCCGGCAACAGCCCCGGCAGCAGGCCGGGCAGGAACGGGTTCTTCTCGGCGCTCGGCCGTTCGATGCCAAACAGCACGCCGCCGGTGCCGCGCACTGCCGGCAGCACCAGGTGCCGGCCGGGCTTCGGCTCGAAACCCGCGGCCTTGACGAAGGCGCGGGCACGCCGGTCGAGCTTCGCCACGACTTTGGCAAAGCTCGTCGTGTCGACGAACCAGATCGGTTGCGCCGCCTTGCTGCGCGCGACAAGCACCGGGTGCATGGTCTAGTCCGGCTGGATCTTGAACTTGCGCGGCATCGGCTCGGGTGAATTCGGGCCGAACCAGGCGTCGAAAATCTTGCCGGCTTCGCCGGTCGCCTCGATGTCGAGCAGGGCGCGGTTGATCGCGTCCTTGAAACGCGGCTCGCTCTGCTTCAACGCGAAACCGACGTTGCGCGATTTGGTGAAGTCGGACAAGAACAGATAGTCGTTGGGATGGCCGTCCTGCTGCACGATTGCGCGCAGCACGCTCTCATCGGTCGGAAACGCGTCGACCTTGCCGTCCTTCAGCAAGCCAAAGGCCTCGGAATAGTCGCGCACATAGACCAGCTCGACCTTGGGCTCGGCCTCCTTGAGATTGGGTCCGGCGGTCGAGGTGCTGGCGGACGACGCCTTCTTGCCGGCTAGCTGTCGCACCGAGGTGATGCCGCTCGATTTCCTGACGATTACGGCGTGCGGCGTGATGAAATAGATCACGCTGAAATCGACCTCCTTGAGGCGCTCCGGCGTGCGCGTCATCGAGGTGGCGACGAAGTCGAGCTTGCCGTCCTTCAGCATTGGGATGCGTTCGGCGCTCGACACCGCGACCGTCTCGACGGCGACGCCCAGGCGCTTCGCCACGGCATGCACCAGGTCGATGTCGTAGCCGACGATCTTGCCGTCCTTCTTGAACGAGAACGGCGGGGTGGTGTCGCTGACGCCGACCATGACCTTGCCGCGCGCCTTGACGTCGTCCAGCCGGTCGGCCGCCGCCGGCCCCGCCGGCGCAAGCACGAGCGCCGCCATTACGGCCGCAACCAGCCATTTCATGATGTCCTCCCGGTCGATCCCAGCGAAAAGCATGTCACGGCGGCTTTGGCGCAACAAGCATGGCGGTTTCCGGCCCGAACTGCGGGGTGCGGCCCGGCGTTCGGTTAACCTCTCGTTAGGGTTAACGTTTTATTGCTCGACGCTGAGCGGGACGGCGGCCGCCGGTCCGCCCAGCAGGGCTCTCGATGCATCGATCCTCCGCGCGCCTTCTCGCCTCCGCTGCGCTGCTCTTGAGCCTCGCCGCCGGCGGCTGCACCAGCTTGCCGTCGCTATCGCCGGAGACCACCGGCTCGGTCGCCGCGGCGGGCCGCAGCGAAGCCGAGTGGCGCGAGGACATGAACGTCTGGGGCCGGCGATACCAGGCCAATCCGCGCGATCCCGACGCTGCCATGCGCTATGCCCAGGCGTTGCGTGCCATCGGCCAGCGCGCCCAGGCCGCGGCGGTGCTGGAGCAGGCCGCCGTCCATAACGGCGACCACCGCGCGCTGCTCGGCGCCTACGGCCGGGCGCTCGCCGACAACGGCAATTTCCCGCAGGCGCTCGAGGTGCTCAATCGCGCCCACACGCCGGACCAGCCCGACTGGCGCATCCTGTCGGTGCAGGGCGCGGTGCTCGACCAGATGGGCCGTCATCCGGAGGCGCAGCGGCACTACGCCAGCGCGCTGCGGCTGATGCCGGATGAGCCCTCGGTGCTGTCCAATCTCGGGCTGTCCTATGCGCTCTCGAAGAACCTGCCGCAGGCCGAAGCGACCCTGCGGCGCGCCGCCGCGCAACGCGGTGCGGAGCCGAAGGTGCGGCAGAATCTCGCCTTGGTGGTGGGCCTGCAGGGCCGCTTCCAGGAGGCCGAGACCATCGCACGCGGCGATCTGTCGCCGACCGAGGCCGCCGCCAACGTCGCCTATCTGCGCCAGATGCTGGCGCAGAAGGGCGACTGGACTAAGCAGAAGCGCTCGGCCTCGCCGCTTGCGCCATCGGCCGGCTCGTAGCTCAAGTCCTCGGTCATTCCGGGGCACGCGCGAAGCGCGAGCCTGGAATCCAGATACGGGCTCAGCAGATGGTTCTGGATTCCGGGCCCGGCCTTCGGCCGTCCCGGAATGACGATGGAGGCGCAGCTACCTGTTGGGCTTCACGATCGGCGTGTTGGGCGCGGTGTCCTGAGTCTCCATCACGCGGATCGCGGCCGGGCCGAGAATGACGATGAACAGCACCGGCAGGAAGAACAGGATCATCGGCACGGTGAGCTTGGGTGGCAGCGCTGCCGCCTTCTTCTCGGCTTCCGACATGCGCATGTCGCGATTTTCCTGCGCCATCACGCGCAGCGTCTGTGCCAGCGGCGTGCCGTAGCGCTCGGCCTGTTGCAGCGCCATGCAGACCGACTTGACGCCTTCCAGATCGGTGCGCTTGGCGAGGTTCTCGTAGGCCATCTTGCGATCCTGTAGATAGGACAGCTCGGCGGTGGTCAGCGTCAATTCCTCCGCCAGTGCGACCGATTGCGAGCCGATCTCCTGGCTGACCTTCTTGAAGGCCGCCTCGATCGACATGCCGGACTCGACGCAAATCAGCAGCAGGTCGAGCGCGTCCGGAAAGGCGCGGATGATCGAAAGCTGCCGCTTGGCGATGCGGTTCTTGAGGAAGAAGTAGGGCGCTTGCATGCCGCCGTAGGCGGCGGCGATGCAAACCCCGATCTTGACGATCGGCGGCTGGTCCCACTGCACCACCACGAACACGTAGAACAGCGCGAACAGCAGCACGGCGATCGGCGTCACCATGCGGAAGAACAGGAAGGCGACATAGGGTGCCTGGCCACGGTAGCCAGCCTGCACGAGCTTCTCGCGCGCCGCCTCCTGGGCGAGCCATTTGGTGAGGTTCAAGCGCTCGACCACGCTCTGCATGTACTGCTTGGGCGATTGCCGCAGCGAGATTTTCTCCTTCTCGCCGCGCACCATCCGCTCACGCTCACGCTGGCGGATTTTTTCGCGCTCCAGCGCAACCGCATGCATGCGTTTGCCCAGCACATCGGGCGAAAGTAGCGGCATCGCGAGCGTGATCACCGTCGCCACTGCTGCGATCGCAGCCAGCAGCATGCTCAGAAACTTGGTGTCGTACATGAGTGAGATGATCAGGTCGAGCACGACAGCCTCAGAAGTCGAAGTTGATCATTTGCTTCATCACGAACACGCCGATCGACATCCAGAGCAGGCAGCCCAAGATCATGATGCGCCCGAGATTGGTGGTCCACAAAAGCTCGATGTAGTCCGGGCTGGTCAGATAGACGAGTATCGCGACCGCGATCGGCAGGCAGCCGATGATCACCGCCGAGGCCTTCGCCTCCATCGACACCGCGCGGATCTTGGCCTTCATCTTTTTGCGCTCGCGCAGCACCTTCGACAGGTTGCCGAGCGCTTCGGAAAGGTTGCCGCCGGCTTTCTGCTGGATCGAGATCACGATGCCGAAGAAATTGGCCTCGGGCAGCGGCATGCGCTCGTAAAGCTTGGCGCAAGCCTCGCCGAGCGGCATGCCGATGGTCTGGGTGTCGACGATGGCGCGGATTTCGGTCTTGAGCGGATCTTGCGCCTCGGAGGCGATGATCTTCAGGCTGTCGAGCAGCGGCAGACCGGACTTGATGCCGCGCACGATGACGTCGACGCCGTCGGGAAAGCTGTCCAAAAACTTCCTCTCGCGGCGTTTTTTGAGAAACTTCAGGATCCACAGCGGCAGGCCGGCGGCGGCGGAAAATCCCACGACCAAGGCCGGCAGCAGGCCGGCGCCGACCATGAACAGCATGGCAAAGACCAACAGGCCGAGCCCGCCGAAGATCATCATGAATTTCTGCTTGCTCAAGGACAGGCCGGCCTGCTGGATTTTCATCGACAGCGGCGGATTCCTCGGGTGGCTCGATTTGATCTCGATTCCCTTGAGCGTCTCTTCGACCTGCTCGCGGCGGGAGCGCTGCGGCGTGCGCGCGGCGACGCGCTTCGTCGGCCCGGCGAAGCTGGCGCGGCGCTTTTCAGCCTGGCGCTCGCCGGACAGCAGCGGATAGATCAGGACCCAGGCGACGCCGCCGACCGCGGTCGCGACCATCGAGATCAGCGCGAGGGTCTGTATTTTCATCGCTGTCGATCCCTACCGCTCGGTAAGCGGCGCGGCTTCCGCGGCGTCGAGGGCCGCCGCCAGGCGCTTTTCTTCGCCGTAGTAGCGCGCGCGTTCCCAGAACTTCGGCCGGCCGATGCCGGTCGAGCGGTGTTGGCCGATCAGGTTGCCGTGAGCGTCTTCGCCCATCATCTCGTAGACGAACAGGTCCTGGGTGATGATGACGTCGCCTTCCATGCCGATCACCTCGGTGACGTGGGTGATCTTGCGGGAGCCGTCCCGCAGGCGCGCCGCCTGTACAATTACGTCCACCGACGACACGACCATTTCGCGGATGGTCCGCGACGGCAGCGAATAGCCGCCCATGGTGATCATGGATTCGATGCGCGACAACGCCTCGCGCGGCGAGTTCGCGTGCAGCGTGCCCATCGAGCCGTCGTGGCCGGTGTTCATCGCCTGCAACAGGTCGAACGCCTCGGGCCCGCGGACTTCGCCGACGATGATGCGCTCCGGCCGCATGCGCAAGCAGTTCCTCACCAGATCGCGCATGGTGATCTGGCCCTCGCCTTCGAGATTCGGCGGCCGGGTTTCCAGGCGCACCACGTGCGGCTGCTGCAATTGCAGCTCGGCGGCGTCTTCGCAGGTGATGATGCGTTCGTCGTCGTCGATGAATTGGGTGAGGCAGTTAAGCAGCGTGGTCTTGCCCGAGCCGGTGCCGCCGGACACGATGGTGTTGACGCGGCAGCGGCCGAGCACCTTCAGCACCTCGGCGCCCTCCGGGGTGATCGAGCCGAATTTCACCAGGTTGTCGAGCCGGAGCTTGTCTTTCTTGAATTTGCGGATGGTGAGCGCCGGCCCGTCGAGCGACAGCGGCTGGGCGATCACGTTGACGCGCGAGCCGTCCGGCAGGCGCGCGTCGCAGATCGGCGATGATTCGTCGACGCGTCGGCCGATCTGGCTGACGATGCGCTGGCAGATGTTCAGGAGCTGCTGGTTGTCGCGGAAGCGGATGCCGGTCTTCTGAATCTTGCCGGCGACTTCGATGTAGACCGTGCCGGAGCCGTTCACCATGATGTCGGCGATGTCGTCGCGCGCCAGCAGCGGCTCGAGCGGGCCGTAACCCAGCACGTCGTTGCAGATGTCGTCGAGCAGCTCCTCCTGCTCGGAAATCGACATCACGATATTCTTGATCGCGATGATCTCGTTGACGATATCGCGGATTTCCTCACGCGCGGCGTCGGCGTCGAGCCGCGCCAGCTGCGCGAGGTCGATCGCCTCGATCAGCGCGCCGAACACCGCGCCCTTGGTCTCGTAATAGGATTCCGCGTGCCGCGTGTCGGTGGCCATCGCCGGCGGCTGGTTGGCCAACCGCGCCGGTGCGGACGTTGCGGCGGCGACCGGCGTGCCGAGGCCTTGCGCGGGGATCGGAGCGCGGCCGGCGTCGGAGCCGCGCGCGGCCGGCGGCGGTGGCGGCGCGGCGGCAGGCTTGGGTGCTGCTGCCGGCGCCGGCGGGACTTCGGTGATGCTGCGCTTACCAAACACGGGATACGTCCAAGGTTACTTCTGCCGCTTCATCAGCTTGCCGAGCATGGGAGAGAACAAGCCGCCTTTGGCCTTCTTGACGTCGGAACGCCCGGTCAGGATTTGCGCCAACGTCCGAAAGGTCTCGGCGGAGCGGTGGTTCGCCGACATCTCACCGAGCATCTGGCCGTTGTTGGCGGCGGTGCCGAACGCCTGCGGGTCGAACGGGATGATGGCGATCGGCTGATCCTCCAGCGCCTTGGCGAAATCGGCGGGCTTGATCTCGGGCCGCTTCGGGACGCCCACCTGGTTGAGGCAATAGAACGGGCGGCGGTCGTTGACGCGGGCCGTGCGCAGGTAATCGAACAGATTCTTGGCATTGCGCAGATTGGCCAAATCGGGCGCCGCAACGATCAAGATTTCGTCGGCGCTGACCAGCGTGCGCTGCGTCCAGGCGCTCCACAGGTGCGGCAGGTCGAGCACGATGCACGGCACGGTGGCCCGCAGCGCGTCGAAGATGCTGTCGAACGCCTCGGCATTGAAGTCGTAGGCGCGCTCGAGCGTGGCCGGCGCCGCCAGCAGGCTCAGATGCTCGGTGCACTTCGACAGCAGCCGATCGACGAAGGCGGTGTCGATGCGGTCGGGCGAGAACACCGCGTCTGCGATGCCTTGCGGAGGATCCTGGTTATAGTCGAGGCCGGCGGTCCCGAACGCCAGATCAAGATCGGTCACCACGGAATCGAGTGAAAGGTTGCGCGCCATCGTCCATGCGATGTTGTGCGCGATGGTGGACGCCCCAACGCCGCCCTTGGCGCCGACCACGGCGATGATGCGGCCGACCGGCTTGGCGTCGGGCGCTGAGAACAGGCCGCAGACCGAACGCACGATATCGATCGTGCCAACCGGCGCGATCAGGTAATCGCTGACGCCGCGCCGGACCAGATCGCGGTAGAAATTGACCTCGTTGGTGCGGCCGACCACGATCACGCGGGTGCCGGGGTCGCAGCTTTCAGCCAGCGCGTCGAGGCCGGTGAGGATCGTGCCGGAATGGCCCTCGGCCTCCAGCATGATGACGTTCGGCGTCGGCGAGCTGCGATAGGCTTCGATCGCGGCGGTCACGCCACCCATCTGGATCTTGACGTGCGCCTTGCCCAGCCGGCGATCCTCCCCGGCCGATTGGATGGCGGCCGCGGTCTCGACCGTTTCGCAGAATGCCTGGACCGAGACGCGTGGCGCCGGCGCGATATGCTCATCGGACGCGGCCGACTCGGCCGGCGCCCCTTCAGCCACCATGTTTTGCAATGCGGTCCTGATCATTTGCCCAAGTCGCTGATCGCGCCCTTCTGCGTATCCGGGTAGCTCGTGGCCGGGCTCTCGCCCCTGCGCCATTTTTCTGCGCCGAACGTGCGCTTGGCGGTGTAAGCCGGCGTTTCGGCCCGTGGCTGCACGAGGTCTGCGGGGTTCGCCACCATGGCGGCGAGATTGCGCTGCTGCGCGCAGCCGAAGTTGTAGTAGTGCTGGTTCTCGTAATGCTTGGTCTCGTAGGTCACCCCAAGATCGTCAGGCCACAGGCCGCAGGGACCGGCGTCCGCCGCGAGCTGCGGGTATTTGAGCCGGAGCGGCGCGATCCTGTCGCCATTGGACTCGTAGGGCCGGATGCCGATGCCGTTATCGGGCACGCCGGCCTGGGACATGATCGACAGCACCTCCTTCAAGGTGTCGAGTGACGCGCGTTCGTTGGGGCTGCCGACCGGCCGGTCGATGGTGACGCCGCCGGTGGCCTCGCGCTTCCAGGTCTGCGCGAAAGCGAGCACCTCGGCGCGTTGCGTCGGTGACAGTCCGCCGCGGCCGGCGCCGACAAACAGCGCAAGGGTGCGCTTGCCCTCCTTCAGTGCGATCGGATGCCGTGCGCGATAATCGGTCGGGGCGTTGCTGATGATCTCGGGAGCGTCGCGGAATGTGTTGCAACCCGCGACCAAGGCTGCGACCGAGGCGAGCAGGACCAGGCGCGTGCCGATGGTCGTGGCGCGCCTGCCGAAGACCGTGTGAGGATTGCTGTTCATCGCTGTCTCCTGGTCGCGTCTCAATCGAGGAAGAAGCCGACGTTGCCGCGGTAGGCGGGCGGCGGCAGCGCGTCGGGGCGGTTGGGCACGCCATAGATGCGGTTGAAACGGCCGAGCAAGCTGGTCGCCACATCGGAGGCGTCGGCGTAGCCGTCATCCGGCTTCGACAGGTCTTTCTGCGCGACCGCGCGGACGATGTAGGGCGTCACCAGCACCATCAGTTCGCTCTGCCGGTTGACGAAGTCGCGGCTTTTGAACAGCGCGCCCAGCACCGGCACGTTCATCAGGCCGGGCAGACCGTTGAGCTGCTGCTTGGTCTGCTCGTGGATCATGCCGGCCATGGCAAGCGAGCCGCCGGAAGGAATTTCAACGGTGGTTTCCGCCCGTCGCGTCTTGATCGACGGGATGGTCAGCGTGGCGCTCTGGCCGATGCCGACCGACTGCGCGAGCGTGATCGCATTATCATTCGATAGCTCGGATACCTCGGTCAGCACCTTGAGGCTGATGCGGCCCTCCGACAGCACGACCGGGGTAAAGCCCAATCCGACACCGAACTTCTTGAACTGGATCTGGGTCTGACAGTTCCGGGTGGTGGGATCGCAGGTGAAGCCCGCCGGGATCGGAAACTCGCCGCCGGCCAGGAAGTTCGCGCTTTCGCCGGAGATCGCGGTGAGGTTCGGCTCGGCCAGTGTGCGGATCACGCCGGCGCGCTCCATCGCGCGCAAGGTCGCGCTGACCGCGCGCCAGGACGCGGTGATTTGGTTGGAACCGACCAACGCCTGGCCGACCGCCGGGAACGGGTTGGTGTTGCTGAAGTTGAGAACCGCCTGGCCGCTCGACAATGCGCCGCTCAGATCGATGCCGAGCTGCTTGATGATGTCGCGCTGCACTTCGGCGACCGTCACGCGGAGCATGACCTGGTCGCGGCTGCGAACGGTGATGCCGTTGACCACCTTGTTGCCGTCGCCGGCAAGCCGCGCGGCGAGATCGAACGCCTGCTGCGACTCGGTCGGGCTTGCGACCGACCCGGACAGCATGATGCCGTCGGCGATGCCCTCGACGGCGATCTCGGAGCCCGGCAGGAGCTGCTTGAACGCCGCCCGGATGCCGTTGAGGTCGCGCGTCACCGCGATGTCGAAGGCCATCAGCTGCTTGCCGTCGGCATCGAAGAAATAGACGTTGGTCTGCCCGACCGCGACGCCGATGATGTAGGCGCGCCGCGACGTGCGCACGACCGCGTTGGCGATCTTGGGCTCGGCCACCAGCACGTCCTTGATGTCGCCCGGCAGGTCGACGACGATGCTCTTGCCGACGCCGAGCGGCACGAATTGCGCCGACTTGTCGCCGTAGACTTGAATCGCCGGCGATGACGCCAGGCGGGGGATCGGATCGGCCGAGGTTGCCGGAGTGGGAGCGCCCAGTGATGCCATGACGATCAGCGCCGCCGAGGCGGCGCTGCGGATCAGGGTCGATTTCGTCATGCGGGCTCCTTTTGGCATTATTTGCCTGCGCTCACACCAAACCGAACGGTGTTGATGTCAGCCTTCTGGTCGTTGTCATCGGTCTCGATGACCTTGCTGGCGTCGAGCAGGCTGCGAAGCGCGAGCGATAGCGTGCCGAGCTGCCGCGATTGCGTCAGCGTTTCGGCCTGGCGCGGCGCCAGCTCGAGCGTCGCGGTCTTGCCGACCACGACGCGCTGGCCGTTTTTCTCCTCGACCGTCTGGTCGATCGCCAGCACCCGCACGTTGGCCAGGATCGTTTCGCTGACCGGGGTCTTGCCGCCCTTGGCGTCGTTGCTGGGCCGCTTCGACAGGATCACGTCGACGCGGTCGTTCGGCAGGATGAAGCCGCCGGCGCCGGTTTCCGGCGAGATTTCGGTGGACACCGCGCGCATGCCGGACGGCAGCACCGCCGCGAGATAGCCGGCGGCGCCGTTGACCTTGATCAGCTTGCCGTCGCGAATCGGCTCGCCGGAGGTGAACGGCGCGCGCGTGATAGCGCCTTTCAGCTCCTCGATCGCCCCCGGGCGGTCTTTCTTGGTGATGAAGTTTGCGCCGGTGGTGGCGGCAGGCCACGCCTGCCATTGCATATCTTGCTCGCCCACCGCGGTGCCCATGCCGATGTCGTTCTTGGCGATCAGCACGTCGGTGGTCGCGAATTGGGCGACGGGTGCGGGCGCGGCTACGGGCTTCTCGTCGTCGCCGCCGGCGACCAGATATGCGGCGGCACCGCCCGCGGCCAGGGCCACTCCAAGGATGAGAATACGCGTGACGTTCATAACGCTTCACTCACTCTGTTATGGGGGATCGACGGCTCAACCGCCCGTTTGGTTCACCTAATGAGGCTCCGCGGCGCAGGAGCCGAGCGCCATGGATTTCATCAGCTAAAGGTCAATTCATGGTTAATAGGGCGTATCCAAATGCAGTTAAAAATGTCTTGAGCGACACGCGGTGGCGCGTCTTACGCAGACCGCAACGGCGGGTCGATCAGCCGAGCTTCATCCAGGCGGTGTCGGGGTAGATCAGCAGCGCGGCCGCGGCCAGCGCAATGCCGTAGGGCACGCCGCCATCGAGCTTATGCAGGCGCTTCACCCAATCCTGCTCGGCCAGCGCCTGTGGCAGCGGCGTGAGGCGAAAGCGGATTATCGCCAGCGTCAGAATGCCGCCGAAGATCGAGGCGTAGACCAGATAGGCCATCAGGTGGTCGAAACCGAGCCACAAGGCGGTCGCGGCCGCAAGCTTGGCATCGCCGCCCCCAATCCAGCCGCGGGCAAAGAATACAAACGTAACCGACAGCACCGCCAGCGCCGCCCCGACATGGGCCAGCACGTCGGCGGGCGCCATGCCGCTGAAAGCCGCCAGCGCAAAGAATCCGCCGACCAGGACCAGCGTCACCCGGTTCGAAATGGTCATCGAGAACAGGTCGGACGAGGCCGCGAACGCCATCATGGCCGGAAACAGCAGCAGCCGGATTGCGTCGGTCATCGTGCACGGTCCCTTGCGGCCGAGATCAATCTAGCCGCGCGCCGTTGCGGTTTGGTTATCGCCGGCCGGAAAATCCCGTTCATCTGGAACCCGCATGACCCCAGGGCGAGTGCGGGTTCGCCGCGGATCGCGAAAACGAAAAGGCTCCGGCAGGGCCGGAGCCTTCCGCCAAAACGGTGCGTGCGTCTTAGTTGAGGGCGGTCGAGACCGAGGTGAAGGTGGCGTTCAGCTTGGTGCCGAGGCCCTTCACGACGGCGATAATGGCAACGGAAATGCCCGCGGCGATCAGGCCATACTCGATGGCGGTCGCACCGGACTCATCCTTGACGAAACGCGAAACGAGGTTCTTCATTTGTAGCTCCCTTGTGGTCCACACGTGGCTGTCTGCGCTGGCCCGACGGCCGTTATGGCCGGCCAATCCGGACCATGCGCCAAACTATCGAGGGCCTGTTGCAGTGGAGTTAATTCGATCAGCGAATTCCCAGGCTATCCGGTGGAATCCGATCGTGGTTAAAAATGAATTGCATGTAATGCGGAAGCATTGGGTGAAAATCTAGCGTAGAAAAACTTGCGAATATTGAATCAAGCGAAACACCTGCTTGAAACCCGCTTGCGCTCGACGCGCGGGACCTCTGTTCGGAGCCGTTGCCTGGCGGTTTGAATCGCGACGCCGGTGCCTGTCATCCAGACAGGCCGATGCTGGCCTTTGGACTTCATTCACCAATTTGCGTGCAATTTGCTCCACGTGCGGTGCATGCGGCCGGTCTCGGCCGTTGGTTTGTCGAGTGGGCGTGCGGAGAGTTCGATGGCGGCGTTCGTTGCGTGCGGTGGCCTGCGGCCGCGGTGGCTTTCCGTGGCGTTTATTCTGGCGCTTGTTGTCTTGGCCATCCCTCCAGCGCGGGCCGACAGCGTTCCCGAGCGCACCGCCTCGTTCGGCGCCGAGCCGATCACCGTCCGCCTCGACCAGGCCATGCTCCTCAAGGTACCGGACCGGACCGCCACTCTGGTGATCGGCAATCCGCTGATCGCCGACGTCGCGGTGCAGCCGGGCGGCATCATGGTGGTGACCGCCAAGAGCTATGGCATCACCAACCTGATGGCGCTCGACCGTGGCGGCAAAACGCTGATGGAGCACCCGATCCAGGTGGTCGGACCGGTCGATAGCGTCGTGCTCTACCGCGGCATCGAACGCGAATCCTACAGTTGCCTGCCAACTTGCGAGCGGCGGATCGTGCTCGGCGACTCGGTGAACTACTTCAATGCCAATCTGACGCAAGGCACCATCCTCAACGCCCAGGCGCAGGGCAGCAGCCCGAAATAGCCCGCCGTCTTGGTTAGCGGCGGGTCAACGCACCCCGCGCCTTTGCGCGGTTTCACTGCAACAATTCGACAATGCCTGTTTGTTAGAACCGCACCGCGCGGCAATTCGAGGCCGCAAGAGTTCGGGTGTTGGACCATGGGCCGGACCACGCGGAGCAAGATTGTCGAGCGCATGAAGCGGCTGTTGCGATGCAACGCCGCGCGCCGGCTGGTCCGTCAACAGGATGGTGCGGCCGCCATCGAATTCGGGCTGGTCGCGGCGCCATTCTTGGCACTCGTGTTCGCCATCATGGAAACCGCCATCGTGTTCTTCGCCGGGCAGGCGCTGGAGACGGCAGCCGCCGACAGCGCACGACTGATCATGACCGGGCAGGCGCAGACCCAGGGTTTTGACCAGGCCAAGTTCAAGACCGCGGTGTGCAGCAAGATTTACGGCTTGTTCAACTGCAACAGCGGCATCTATGTCGACGTCAAGAACTACACGTCATTCGCCAACATCAACACCGGCAATCCGGTCAGCCAACGGCAATCTGCAGACCGGCAACTTCGGCTACTCGCCCGGCAATGCCGGCGAGATCGTGGTGGTGCGGCTGATGTATCAATGGCCGGTGTACGTGTCGCTGCTCGGCCTCAACCTTGCCGACCTCAACGGCGGCAAGCGCCTGCTGATCTCTACCGTCGCGTTCCGTAACGAGCCGTTTTGATGAGGCGCAGGATGACCGCCGCTTTCATCCGATCCGCGGTCCGCAAACTTCGCCGCCTGGCTGGCGACGAGCGCGGCGTGTCCGCGGTCGAATTCGCCATGTTGCTGCCGCTGATGCTGACGCTTTATCTCGGCACGGTCGAGGTTTCGCAGGGCATTGCCGCCGATCGCAAGGTCACGCTCACCGCCCGCACCGTCGCCGACCTGGTCGCGCAGGTGTCGAGCATCAACAACGCCGACATGACCAATTCGCTCAACGCCGCGTCGGCAGTGATTGCACCGTTCTCGCCCAGCAACCTCGCGGTGACGGTGACGAGCGTTACGATTGATGCTGCGAGCAAGGCGACCGTCGCCTGGAGCGACACGCTCAACGGCACGGCGCGTGCGGTGGGCTCGACGGTCACGCCACCGAGTGCGCTCGTGGTCCCCAACACCTCATTGATCTGGGCCGAGGTCCGGTACACCTACAAGCCGACCATCGGCTACGTCGTCAGCGGCACGCTGACGCTGAGGGAACAGATCTACATGCGTCCGCGGCTGTCGGACTCGGTGAACCGCGTCAATTCCTGATCACGGTATCGGCAGCATCGTCGTCGACTTGATCTTCTCCATCGCAAAGCGCGACGTGACGTTCTTGAGCGGGACCGTCCCGATCAGCTTTTTGTAGAACGCGTCGTAGCCGGCGATGTCGGGCACCACCACGCGCAGCATGTAATCGACGTCGCCCGCCATCCGGTAGAATTCCATCACCTCGGGCATGGCCCCGACCACTTCGGCGAAGCGCGTCAGCCAATCCTGCGAATGATCGCCGGTCTCGATCGACACGAACACCGTGATGCCGAGCCCGATCTTGCCCGGATCGACCAGCGCCACGCGCTTGGTGATCACACCCTCGGCCTCGAGCCGCTGGATGCGCTTCCAGCATGGCGTCGACGACAGGCCGACCCGGCTGCCGATCTCGGCGACCGACAGCGAGGCGTCCTCCTGCACCACGGCGAGGATCTTCCGGTCAATGGCATCCATGCTGGCAAAGTCCTTGATCGCAGGAGAAATCGACTGTCCATTGTCGCTTATGTAGTCGATATTTTCTTTTTATCCCTTGCTACTGTCTTTATAGAGTAAAATATTCTATTTCAAGGGCCATCCGACGCTAGCCGTCGACCGATGTTCCAGGAGCCCGCCATGTCGCCCGCCTCTGCGTTTCGGCGCGTCGCTGCCGCCACGGTCCTGATCGCCGCGCTGGCTCTGCCGGCGGCGGCCGAGCCGGCCGCGCCGCTGGTCTCGCCACAATGGCTGAAGGAGCGTCTGTCTGATCCGGCGATCGTCGTGCTCGACATTCGTTCGGCGATCGACGGCGGCGGCGCCGAAGCCTACGCCAACGCGCACATCCCCGGCGCGGTGCACAGCGACTACGACAAGGCCGGCTGGCGCGTCACCCGGAACGGCGTGCCGTTCATGCTGCCGACCCTGCCGGAGCTCGAGAAGCTGATCGGCGAGACCGGCATCGACGAGGACAGCCATGTCGTGGTGGTGCCGGCTGGCGTGCACGCGACCGATTTCGGCTCGGCCGCGCGCGTCTACTGGACGTTCAAGGTGGCGGGCCATCCGGCGGTGTCGATCCTCGATGGCGGCTTTGCCGCTTGGCAGGCGGCGTCCTATCCGGTGGAAGGCGGCAAGCGCGCGCCGTCGCCCAAGATCTTCTCCGCCACATTCAATCCACGCCTGCTGGCCGAGGTCGGCCACGTCGAGACCATCGAGCGATCGGGCGGCGCGACGCTGCTCGACGCGCGCCCGGCGAGCTTCTTCGCCGGCAAGCAGAAGGCGCCTGCGTCCAAGGCCTATGGCCACATTCCCGGCGCGCTCAATCTCGACAGCGCGTCGTTCTATGATCCGGCCAGCAATCGGCTGCGGTCCAAGCACGAGCTCGCCGCGATCGCCGCGGCGGTGCCGCCCGGCCCGGTGGTGAGCTATTGCAACACCGGCCATTGGGCGGCCACCGACTGGTTCGTGCTGTCGGAAATTCTCGGTCACCACGACGTCAAGCTTTACGACGGCTCGATGGTGGAATGGACCGCCGACGGCCGGCGCCCGGTCGCGTCGGCGCGCACGCGTTGGGACGACGTCAAGCGGGCGTTGGGGCTGGGCTCCTAGCGCCGGCTCGAACGCGGCACCGTCACCCTGAGGCGACCGGCCCGGTCCGAGCGCCCCGGGGGCAAGGCCTGTGACATCCGGCGAACGCCAGCAAATCCCATGACCACCCTGACCACTCAACCTGCCGCAGCGATGGAGCCGCGCCAAGCACTCGGCTTCGACTGGCCGTTCCTGATCGCTGCAGCGCTGGCGACCGCGCTGCTAATCGCGCTGGTGCTGATCGACGGCCAGCCGGCGGCGGCCGCGCTCATCGTCTTCGGCTTCGCGCTCGGCGCGGTGTTTCTCAAGACCGAATTCAGCTTCACGGCGTCGTGGCGGCGGCTGATTACGCGCGGGCAGGCCGATGGCTTTCTCGGCGGCCTGCTGCTGATCGCGATCGCGGCCGGCGTGATCGTGCCAGTGGCGGCGCTGGTGCCGGGTTATGGCGGCGCCATCGCGCCGCTCGGGCCTTCGCTGATTATCGGCGCCTTCGTGTTCGGCATCGGCATGCAGCTCGCCAACGGCTGCGGCTCCGGCACGCTTTACACCGCGGGCGGCGGGTCGGGCCGCATGCTGATCACGCTTGGCTGTTTCATCGCCGGCAGCGTGGTCGGAAGCCTGCACCTGCCGGCCTTCCTCCGGCTCGGCGGCATCGATCCGATCGTTGCTTCGGCAATTCTCGGGCCGTGGGTCGGCCTGGTTGTGACTTGGGCGAGCCTCGCAGCCGCGGCGCTTGCAGCGATCGTGCTGGCGCGCCGGCGCGGCGCATCGTTCACGCCGTCGCCGCGGCTCACCTTCGGTGCCATCGCGATCGGGCTGCTTTGCATCGCCGTGTTCGCGGCCGGCCATCATCCCTGGAGCGTGACCTTCGGCTTCACGGTCTGGGGCGCCAAGATCGCGACTTTGCTCGGCGCCGACCTGTCGGCCGCCGAGTTCTGGCAATGGCCGGGTCCCAAGCGCGCGCTCGCCGACTCGGTGTTGAGCGACACCGCGAGCCTGACCGATCTCGGCATGCTGCTCGGCGCCATGGCGGCGGCCGCGCTGAAACCGTTTGCCCGCACCCCGTGGCCGCCGCTGAAATCGCTCGCCGCCGCAGCGATCGGCGGCCTGCTGATGGGCTGGGGTGCGCGGCTTGGCTTCGGCTGCAACATTGGCGCTTTCATCGGCGGCATCGCGTCGGGCTCGCTGCATGGCTGGGTGTGGTTTGCGGCGGCGCTGCCCGGTTGCGCGCTCGGCATCAAGCTGCGGCCGCTGTTCGGCCTGTCGCGCGAGTAATCCGATGCGACTGGTTTATGTCATCGTTTTCGTGGCGGGTCTGGCGGCGGTCTTCGCCGATCACCTGACCTCGCCGTCGAGCGGCCGACCGGTGTCGCCCGAGGATTTCGCCGGCGCCTGCGCGCCGTGCGGCGCGCCATGCCCATCGGTGCAGAAAAAGTAGCGGTAGCAGGCTCGGGTGGGCGCTACCCCTGCTTCGCCAAAAACGTCTCGACCTCGGCGCGCGTCGGCGCGCCCATGCTGCCGCCAAAGCGCGTGCATTTGAGCGCGGCGGCGGCGGCGCCGAAGCGCATGGCGGCGGCCTCGTCGCGGCCCTCGGCCAGCGCTAGCGCAAAGCCGGCGTGAAACACATCGCCGGCCGCGAGCGTGTCGACGGCCTCGATCGCGAACACCGGTATCGTCCGCACTTGCCCGCCGGTCAGGTAGCGCACCTCGTTCGGTCCGTCGCTGACGGCCAGGAAGGCGCGGGTGCGCGGCGCCATTCGCTCGAGGCCTGCGCCGAGATCGCGCAGGCCGGTGGTCTCGCGCAGGCATTCGGACGAAAAGATCACATGGCTCGGGATGGCGAACAGCGGATCGTCCTCGACGGTCGGCCGGTCGGCGTCGAGCACCACTGGAACACCACGCCGGCGCGCCGCCTCGCAGATCGGCCGCACGAAATCCGGAAACCGGTTGTCGGCGAGCAGCAGCGCCATGCCTTCGACCAGCGCGCCGGGTTCGGATGGCAGCGCCGCTTCGATCCGCGGATCGCGATAGGTCGCGATCATGCGCTCGCCAGCGGCGTCGACCATGATCCCCGACACCGGCGCGGTCGCGCCGGCGACGCGCACCACGCCCTTGGTGCCGATGCCTTCGCGGGCCATCTCGGTCATCAGCTGATTGCTGACCGTGTCGGCGGGGTCGCCGAGCGGGCCGGCGTAGTGCACGCGGCCGCCGAGGCGCGCCAGAGCGATCGCGGCGTTGACGGCGCAGCCGCCGAGGACGATGCGGAACTGGTCGGTCATGCACTTGCCGCCGGGCGGCGGGAAATTGCGCGACGCGGAACACCAGGTCCTGCACCGCGATGCCGGCGCACAGCACCGCCGGTGCGCTAGAAGACGGCATGTTCGCTTTCGACCCATTCACGGATGATGTGATGGGCGATGGCGACCGGCGGCGGGCAGGTCAAGCCCTCGGGATGCTTGCGCATCAGCATCGCCGCCAACTCGTCCTTGCTGAACCAACGCGCGTCGACCAGCTCATTGGCATCCATCTTGATGGTGTCGTTGAGCGCCTCGGCGTGGCAGCCGATCATCAGCGACATCGGAAACGGCCAGGGCTGCGAGAACAGGTATTTGACGCGGCCGCACTGGATGCCGGCCTCCTCCAGCGTCTCGCGCCGCACCGCGTCCTCGATCGCCTCGCCCGGCTCGGCGAAGCCGGCGAGGCACGACCACATGGTGGCGGCGAACCGGCCGGAGCGGCCGAGCAGCCCGCGGTCGCCGCGCACCGCCAGCATGATGACGACCGGGTCGGTGCGGGGAAAATGCTCGGCCTTGCAGGCCGGGCAGGCGCGCTTCCAGCCGCCTTCAACCAGCTCGGTGCGCACGCCGCAGTTCGAGCAATAGCGGTGCCGCGCGTGCCAATGCAGCATGGCCTTGGCTTCGGCCAGCGGCGGCAGATGGTCGGGCCCGACCAGGCCTTGGATCGCGATCGAGCGCAGGTCGATGACGTGCAGGTCGGCGCGCGCCTTCAGCTCCTCCGCGCTTTTTTGCGCGATCCCGATACCGAAACGCGCGGCGCCATCGATCAGACCAAGGAACACCGTCTCGGTGATCGGCGCCAGCGCGCGCGCCTCGTCGGGCGTGAATACGGGATCGAGATCGTTGCCGCGCTTCTTGAGCACGATCCACTCAGTGCCGATCACATAGCCGAGCGTTCGGGCGTCGTTCAGGCGATCGGCGAGCCAGGCGGTATCGATGCGCCGTTCGGCGGCGCGGTCGATCAGGCTCTGGGTGTAGCCGAGGCGGGGCCGGGGCCCGAGTTCGGGATAGGCTGACATGCTGCGGCCGGACATTGGAGCGGGCAGGGATGCCGGTCAAGTCGCGGCGGCAAGCACCAGCCGCTGGCGCAGCGCGGTGATCAGCTTTGCCGCCGCGTCGGGCGGATGGGCGCGCGGCGGCGCCGCGCCCCACACCGGCTTCGGCCAGGCAACGTCGCCGCGAGAGCGCGCGATGACGTGAACGTGGAGCTGCGCCACCACGTTGCCGAGCGAAGCGACGTTGATCTTGTCGCAGGTGGTGATCGCCTTCAGCGATTGTGCGGTCTCGGCGATCTCGGCCATCAATTGCGCCCGCTCGACGCTGTCGAGATCGGCTATCTCGCTGGCGTCCGGCCGACGCGGCACCAGCAGCAACCAGGGATAGTTGGCGTCGTTCATCAGCAGCACGCGGCACAGCGGCAGGTCGCCGACCGGCACGGTGTCGCGCTCGATCTGTGGATCGAGCCTCCAGCCGGCGGATTTGGGATCGGCAGCCATGGCGCTGAGTTTAGCGGGTGGATTTCAATGGGGAAGCCAACGGGGGTTCCCTTGCGGCGGCTTGCTTTGGCGCGCCGGACGGCCGATATAGAGGGCGGGAGGTTGGCGGTGGACGAGCCACTCGCCAACCGGGTCAGGTCCGGAAGGAAGCAGCCCTAACGAGCACGGATCGGGTCGCTCGTCAGCCTCCCACCGAATTCACGCAATCCCTTCGTCATGCGCGGACGCAGCCGCGCTTCCGCGCCCCATGAACGACGCCAATAAGCCGGAGCCAAAGTCCGAACCGGGCCTCGATCTCGGCGCGCCGCAGGCTGAGTCCTACCGCGTGCTGGCGCGCAAGTACCGGCCCGCGACCTTCGACGACCTGATCGGCCAGGACGCCATGGTCCGCACCATCTCGAACGCGTTCGAGACCAAGCGCATCCCGCAGGCCTGGATCCTCACCGGCGTGCGCGGCGTCGGCAAGACCACGACCGCGCGCATTTTGGCGCGCGCGCTCAACTACGAGCTGCCGGACGGCTCGGTCAGCGAGCCGAGCATCAGCATGCCGAAGCTCGGCCTGCACTGCCAGGCGATCATGGAGAGCCGGCACATCGACGTGATCGAGATGGACGCCGCCTCGCACAACAGCGTCGACGACGTCCGCCAGATCAACGACGCCATCCGCTACGCGCCGGTGAGCGCGCGCGACCAAGGTCTACATCCTCGACGAGGTGCACATGCTGTCGGGCGCGGCGTTCAACGCGCTGCTCAAGACGCTGGAGGAGCCGCCGCCGCACGCCAAGTTCATCTTCGCCACCACCGAGATCCGGCGCGTGCCGGTGACCGTGCTGTCGCGCTGTCAGCGTTTCGACCTGCGGCGGGTCGATGCCGCGATGCTGGTCCAGCATCTGCAGGGCATCGCCGCAAAGGAAAACATCGAGGCCGAGCGCGAGGCGCTGGCGCTGATCGCGCGCGCCGCCGAAGGCTCGGTGCGCGACGCGTTGTCGCTGTTCGACCAGGCGATCGCGCATGCCGCCGGCCCGGTGCGCGCGCAGGACGTGCGCAACATGCTGGGCCTGGCCGACCGCGCCCGGGTGATCGACCTGTTCGAGGCGCTGATGAAGGGCGACGTCGCCGCGGCCCTGGCCGAGCTGCGCGATCAGTACGACATCGGCGCCGATCCGTCGGTGGTGCTGGCCGACCTCGCCGAGTTCACCCATTTCGTCACCCGCGTGAAGGTCGTGCCGGCGGTCGCCGACGATATCTCACTTGCTGAAGCGGAGCGCACGCGCGGCCGCGCGTTTGCCGCCGCGCTGTCGATGCGGGTGCTGTCGCGCACCTGGCAGATGCTGCTCAATGGCATCGCCGAGGTGCAGGCGGCCGGCCGCCCGATCGCGGCGGCCGAAATGGTGCTGGTGCGCATTGCCTATGTGGCCGATCTGCCGACCCCGGACGAGGCGATCCGCTCGCTCGACGGCGGCGGCAACGGCGCGGCGCGGCCATCAAGCAATGGCGGCGCAGGCACAATGCCTGGCGCGCCGCAGGCGCAGGCGCAACGCTTCGAGCCGCCGCGCGGCGGCGGCGGTCCACGCGCCATGGCGCAGGCCCGGCCGGCCGGCGATCCGGTGGCTCAGCCGGCCGAGCGGCCGCAGGCCGAGCCGGTGCTGGCGCTCGCGACGTTCGGCGATCTGGTGGCGCTTGCCGCCAGCAAGCGCGACCTGCAAATGAAGGCTGCGCTGGAGCGGGATATTCGGCCGGTGCGTTGCGAGGATGGCCGGCTGGAGATCGCGCTCGAGCCCGGCGCCGCCAAGACGCTGGTCAACGACCTGTCGCGCAAGCTCCAGCAATGGACCGGCAAGCGCTGGATGGTGATCGTATCGGCGGAGCAGGGCGCCGCCACGCTCCGCTCGCAAGCCGAAGCCAAGCAGGCCGAGCTCGAAACCGGGGTGCGCGGGGATCCGCTGGTGCAAGCGGTGTTGGGTCGGTTTCCGGGCGCCGAGATCGTCGGCGTGCGCGGGCCGGGCGGCGAGCCGCCGCTGCCGCCGGCGTCGGCCGACGACGATGCGCCGCCGCTTGAAGACGACGGCCTGGGCGACAATTGGATCAAGGACGACGAGGGCTAACCGCACATGGCGATGGGCGATTTGATGGGAATGATGAAGCAGGCCGCCGAGCTGCAGGCCAAGATGCAGGAGTTGCAGGCCGAGCTCGAACGCCTGGAGGTCGAGGGCACCGCCGGCGGCGGGCTGGTAACGGTCACGCTCAACGCCAAAGGCGATCTCAAGGGCGTCAAGCTCGACGACTCGCTGATCAAGCCGGCCGAGAAGGAAATCCTCGAGGACCTGCTGGTGGCCGCGCACGCCGACGCACGCCGCAAGGCCGAGGCGCTGGTGCAGGACAAGATGAAGACCCTGACCGGCGGCCTGCCGCTGCCGCCGGGATTGAAGCTGTTCTGATGGTCCGGCGCGGAAAACTGCTGTTGCCGAAAATCGGCGCAACGAATGGCAACGACAAATCCGTTGCCGTGCGTGCGGCACGGCGGGCAATTTGACTCCATGCCCAAAGCCATTGCCGGACCCGAGATCGAGCGCCTGATCCAGCTGCTGGCGCGCCTGCCGGGGCTCGGGCCGCGCTCGGCGCGGCGCGCGGCGCTGCACCTCATCAAGAAGCGCGAGCCGCTGATGGCGCCGCTCGCCTCGGCATTGCAGACCGCGATCGAGAAGATCGAAGTATGCCGCAATTGCGGCAACATCGACACCCAGAACCCGTGCACGGTCTGTACCGACGCGCGGCGCGACGGCTCGGTGATCGTGGTGGTGGCAGACGTCGCCGATCTGTGGGCGCTGGAGCGCGCTGGCGTGCTTAATGCGCGCTACCACGTGCTCGGCGGCACGCTCTCGCCGCTCGACGGCATCGGCCCGCAGGACCTGACCATCGACGCGCTGGTGGCGCGCGCCAGCGATCCGGCGGTGACCGAAGTCGTCCTGGCGCTTAACGCCACGGTCGACGGCCAGACCACCGTGCATTACATCACCGATCTGCTGCATGACGCCAAGGTCGCGGTGACGCGGCTGGCGCATGGCGTGCCGGTCGGCGGCGAGCTCGATTATCTCGACGAGGGTACGCTGTCGGCGGCAATCCGGAGCAGGACGCCGCTGTAACGGGTTTCTTGTTTGAGCATGATCTTTGCCGAAAACCGCTTCACACGTTTCGGGATCATGCTCAGTCGTCGGCGGCCATCGCCCTGCCTGGCACCAGGCCATTGAAATGGCCGCGCTGCTGCAGCCACAGCAGCAGCGCGAGGCTCGGCAGCGCGATCACGGTGCTGATCATGAAAAACGCCGGCCAGCCGAACGCCTCCGCGACAAAGCCGGTGACCGCGGAAATATAGATCCGGCCGACCGCAGCCAGCGCAGTCAACAGCGCAAACTGCGTCGCGGTGTGCAGCGGGCTTTGGCAGAGCGCCGACAGATAGACCACGAAGATCACGGTTCCGATCGCGCCGGTGAAACTCTCGACCGTGATGGTGATCGCGAGCACGGTGTAGTCCTGGCCGGCGAAGGCCTGCCAGATGAACACCAGGTTCGAGAACATCTGCAGGAACGCTGCGATCCAAAGGCTGGTGACCAGCGGATAGCTGCGCGCCACGATGCCGCCGACGAAGCCGCCGATGACGGTCGCGGCGAAGCCGCCGAATTTCACGATGGTGGCGTAGTCGTTGCGGGAGAATCCGAGATCAAGGACGAACGGAGCGGTCATGGCGCCGGCGAAGGCGTCGCAGAGCTTGAACAGCACGACAAAGACGAGAATGGCGATCGCCATGTCGCGGGCAAAGAAATCGCTGAACGCCGCGCGCGCCGCCGCAATGACGCGCGGCAGCGGATTGTCGTGTGCGGCATGGTCCTTGACCGCCAGATTCGACGCGGCGGGCTCGGTCGCGATCAGCGTGGTCGCGATTCCGAGCAGGACAAGCGCCGCCATGACGAGGTAGCCGGCGGTCCAGGCGCCGCTCTTGGCCGAAGCCCGCCCACTCGAAGCCGCTCACGAGATAGAGCGCGCCGGCGGTCGAAATCAGCATCCCGACCCGATAGGCCGCGACGTAGGCGCCTTGGCCGGCCGGCTGTTCCTGCGGCTCCAGGCTTTCGACCCGGAACGCGTCGATCACGATGTCCTGGGTGGCCGAGGCGACGGCGACGAGCAGCGCGCCGAAGGCGACCAGGACCGGAGACACCGTCGGATCGCAGAACGCCAGGAAGACGATGGCCGCCATCAGCAGAAGCTGCGTCAGCACCAGCCAGCCGCGGCGGCGGCCGAGCCGCGCCGAGAGCGCGGGAACGTCCAGCGCGTCGACCAGCGGGGCCCACAGGAATTTCAGCGTGTAGGGCGTTCCGACCAGCCCGAACAGGCCGATGGTGCCGAGATCGACGCCCATCTCGCGCATCCACACCTGCAGCGTCGAGCCTGACAGCGCCAGCGGCAGGCCGGCCGAGAAGCCGAGAAACAGCACGATCAGCACGCGCGGGCGCAGATAGACCGCGAGCGCCTCGCCCCAGGATGGCTTCGTCGGGTTGCTCTCGGCCGTCGCGGTCATCTCGTGATTCCCTGCGGACAAGTTCTATCGCGCTTTCGCTGAAGACGCGCCATGTTCTCCGCTGTCATGCCCGGCCATGACGACGTCGTGCAATTGAGCGAAGCGGAATTGAGGGAACGGATCAAAACTCGCCGGCTTGCAGTTTGCGCACCGGCGCCGGGACGACGGCGAACGGCGGCGCCTCGTCGCCGTCGAACTCGAGCTCCTCGATGCGCCCGGCGCGCTTCTCGATGCGGCTGGTCGAGGTCAGGATGCTGGTGAGGTCGTCGTTGGCCTGGCCGAAATGCGTCTGCAGCTTCTTGACGCGTTCGCCGAGCAGCTTCACGTCCTTCATCATGTGGCCGACCTCGTTGCGGATCAGGTCGGTCGCCTCGCGCATCTGCGCGTCCTTCTGGATCTGCTGGATCACCTGGATCGCCAGCATCAGCAGCGTCGGCGACACGATCATGACCTGAGCGCGATAGGCCTTCTGCACGATGTCGTCGAAGCCGTCGTGCAATTCGGCGTAGACCGATTCCGACGGCACGAACATCAGCGCGGTGTCCTGGGTCTCGCCGGGGAACAGATAACGCTCGGCGATGTCGTGGATGTGCTTGGTCGACGTCCTGCCGGACCCGCTGCGCCGCCGACTTGCGCTCGTCCTCGGATTTGCCGTCGCGGAACGCGGTGACCGCTTCGAGCGGAAATTTCGCGTCGATGACCAGCGGCCGCTGGTCGGGCAGCAGCACCACGCAATCCGGCCGCTTGCCGTTCTTGAGCGTGTACTGGAACTGGTAGGCGCCCTTCGGCAGCCCGTCCTGGATGATCGCCTCCATGCGGCGCTGGCCGAAGGCGCCGCGCGTCTGCTTGTTCGACAGCACGTCCCGCAGCGAGGTGACCTGCGAGGCGAGATCGGACAGGTTCTTCTGGGCGTGGTCGATGACCGCGAGCCGCTCGTTGAGCTTCTGCAGATTCTCGGTGGTGTGCTTGGTGGCGGTCTGCATCGAGGTGCCGAGATGCGCCGTCACCGCGTCGAGGCGCTCGTGCATCGAGCTTTGCAATTGCGTCTGCGCCTGGGCGAGCAATTCGCCCATCGCCTGCACCCGCGCGCCGAGCTCGACGACGCGCTGGTCGGCGAGCTGCGCGGCGGCCATTCGCTCGGCGTCGCGTTGCGTCGCCATGGGATCGATCGCCGGGCCGCGCGGCCGTGCCAGCCAAAGAGCAACGCCCGCGATGGCCAAGCCCGCCAACAAGCCGAGCGCGAGGACGAGGGCTGTATCCATCCGGGTTTCTTACGCGATTCGGCCGGGCTCCAAGGTAGGAACAAATAGAGAACACATTGACCGTCAGGAGTCCAGCCCTTAAATCGCCGCGCAAGGGACGCGACATGGCGGTGCGGGACATTCTCATTTTGCCGGACAAGCGGCTGCGGCTGGTGTCCAAGCCGGTCGCCAAGGTCGATGCCGCGACCCGCAAGCTGATCGACGACATGTTCGAGACCATGTACGCGGCGCCCGGCATCGGGCTCGCCGCGATCCAGGTCGGCGAGCCCAGGCGCATCGTCACCCTCGACCTCGCCAAGAAGGACGAGCCCAAGGACCCGCAGGTGTTCATCAATCCCGAGATGGTCTGGACCTCGGACGGCAAGAACATCTACGAGGAGGGCTGCCTGTCGATCCCGGAATATTACGAGGAGGTCGAGCGCCCGGCCGAGGTGAAGGTTCGCTATCTCGATCTCGACGGCAAAAGCCGCGAGGTCGAGGCGCGCGGCCTGCTCGCGACCTGCTTGCAGCACGAGATCGATCACCTCAACGGCGTGCTGTTCATCGACCACATCTCCAAGCTCAAGCGCGACCGCGTCATCAAGAAGTTCACCAAGGCGGCCAAGCACGCCGGCAAGCGGGCGGCGGGATGATCGCGGCCCGGTTGGTGAGGCGGATCGAATCCCGCAGAGGGTGGATGACATGGCGCTTCGCCTGATTTTCATGGGAACGCCCGAGTTCGCGGTGCCGACCCTGCTCGAGCTCGCCGGCCGCGGCCATGACATCGCCGCGGTCTACACCCGCGCGCCCAAGCCCGCCGGGCGGCGCGGGCTCGAGCTGGTGCCGTCGCCGGTCGAGCGCGAGGCGCGCCGCTTGCGGCTTTCGGTTGCTGACGCCGGCGTCACTGAAAGGCGCCGACGCGCAGGCGGCGTTCGCCGCGCTGCAGGCCGACGCCGCGGTGGTGGTGGCTTATGGTCTGCTCCTGCCCAAGCCGATCCTCGACGCGCCTCGGCTCGGCTGCTTCAACCTGCATGCCTCGCTCTTGCCGCGCTGGCGCGGCGCCGCGCCGATCCACCGCGCGGTGATGGCGGGCGACGCCGAGACCGGCATCACGGTGATGAAGATGGACGAGGGCCTCGATACCGGCGCGATGGCGATGATCGAGCGTGTGCCGATCACGCCCGACACCACGACCGGCGAACTGCACGACGTGCTGGCGCGGCTCGGCGCCGACCTGATGGCGCGGGCGCTGGCGGCGCTGGAGCGCGGCAGCCTGCAATTCACCCCGCAGCCCGCGACCGGCGTGACCTACGCGGCCAAGATCGACAAGGCCGAGACGCGCATCGACTGGAGCCAGCCTTGGCGCGAGGTGCACAACCACATCCGCGGCTTGTCGCCGTTTCCCGGCGCCTGGTGCGAGATCGCCGGCGATCGCGTGCGGCTGATCCGCTCGACCAAAGGCGCAGGGCGGCGGTCCGCCGGGCGCGGTGCTGGACGATCGTCTCACGGTGGCGTGCGGCGACGGCGCGGTGCGCCTCGTCGAGCTGCAGAGGGCCGGCGGCCGGCCGATGCCGGCCGAGGAGTTTCTGCGCGGCAGCACGCTGCGGACGGGCGAGGTCTTGCTGTAGATGCCGCGCTACAAGCTCACCATCGAATACGACGGCGCGCCGTTTGTCGGCTGGCAAATCCAGGACAATGGGCCGTCGGTGCAGGGCGCCATCATGGCGGCGGTCGCGGCATTCAGCGGCGAAAGCGTCATGGTGCAGGGCGCCGGCCGCACCGATGCCGGCGTGCATGCGCTCGGCCAGGTCGCGCATGTCGATCTGGCGAAGGAGCACGCGCCCGACACGGTGCGTGACGCGCTCAATGCGCATCTGCGCCCGCATCCGATCGCGGTGCTGTCGGCCGAGCGCGCTGCGGCGGATTTCGACGCCCGCTTCTCGGCGGTGCGGCGGCACTATCGCTATCGCATCAGCAACCGCCGCGCCGATCTCGCGCTCGACCGCGGCCGCGCCTGGCGGGTGACGCGGCCGCTCGACGCCGCCGCGATGCACGCGGCGGCGCAGCGGCTGGTCGGGAATCACGACTTCACCACCTTCCGCTCGGCCGAATGCCAGGCCAAGTCGCCGGACAAGACGCTCGACCGGCTCGACGTGGCGCGCTCAGGCGAGGAGATCGAGGTCGTCGCCGTGGCGCGCTCGTTCTTGCACAACCAGGTGCGCTCGATGGTCGGCTCGCTGGCGTTGGTCGGCGAGGGCAAGTGGAACGCCGACGACCTGGCCCGCGCGCTTGCCGCGCGCGACCGCACCGCCTGCGGCCCGGTCGCCCCGCCGGACGGGCTTTATTTGGTGCGCGTGGATTATTGAGAACGCGCCGTGCAAGTGCGGCTCAGCCGAAATAGTTGTCGAGGATCTTCCGGTACACCGCGGTGAGCGTCTGCAAATCGGCGACCGGCACGCGCTCGTCGGTGGCGTGCATGGTGGTGCCGACCAGGCCGAACTCCACCACCGGGCAATAGTCCTTGATGAAGCGCGCGTCCGACGTGCCGCCCGAGGTCGAGAGCTTGGGCTTCTTGCCGGTCACCTCGGCGACCGCGTCGATCACCGCCTCGGTGAACGCGCTGGGCTTGGTAACGAACACGTCGGCGTTCGAAGGCTCCCAGTCGATCGTCCAGCGCACCTTTTCGCCCGCGGCCTTGCCGGCGCGTTGCTCGACCAGCGTCTTGAGCGAAGCATAGTTATGGCAATCGTTGAAGCGGATGTTGAAGCGCGCCCGCGCCTCGCCGGGAATGAGGTTCACCGTCGGGTTGCCGATGTCGATCGAGGTGAACTCCAGGTTCGACGGATCGAATTGCGCGCTGCCCTGGTCGAGCGGCTCGCCCATCAACGCGCTCATGATCTTGACCAGGCCGCGCACCGGATTGTCGGCGCGGTGCGGATAGGCGACGTGGCCCTGCTTGCCGGCGACAACCAGCACGCCGTTCTGCGAGCCGCGGCGGCCGATCTTGATGGTGTCGCCGAGCTCGGTGACGTTGCCGGGCTCGCCCAGCACGCAATGGTCGAATCTCTCGCCGCGCGCGGCCGCCCATTTCAGGAGCTTGGGGCTGCCGTTGACCGCGATGCCCTCCTCGTCGCCGGTGATCAGAAAGGAGATCGAGCCCTTCGGCTTGCCGCCGTTCGCCGCGAGATGATCGAGCGTGGCCGCAAGCTTGCAGGCGATCGCGCCCTTCATGTCGACCGCGCCGCGGCCGTACAGCACGCCGTCGGCGATATCGCCGGCAAACGGCGCGTGCGACCATGCCGTGGGATCGCCAGGCGGCACCACGTCGGTGTGGCCGGCGAACATCAGGTGCGGCGTGCCGGTGCCGATGCGCGCGTAGAGGTTCTCGACGTCGGCCGTGCCCGGCTCGGAAAAGGTCATGCGATGAACGGCAAAGCCCGCGGCCTTCAGGGTCTTTTCGAGGAACGCCAGCGCGCCGCCCTCCGCCGGCGTCACCGACGGGCAGCGGATCAGATCGCGGGCGATGGCGACGGGATCGGGCATGCCGAGTGATCTAGCGGTCGGCAAGGCCGACGGTCAATGCGTTGGCGGCGTGGAGGCCGGACCGGACGCGTCCGGCGCCGCGTCAGTCCCGCAGCAATTCGTTGATGCTGGTCTTGGCGCGGGTCTTCTCGTCGACGCGCTTGACGATCACGGCGCAGTAAAGGTTCGGCGCCGGCCCGCCGTTGGGCGGTCGGCTTGCCGGGCAGCGTGCCGGACACCACGACCGAATAGGGCGGCACCTCGCCCTGCACGACCTCGCCGGTTTCGCGGTCGACGATCTTGGTCGAGGCGCCGAGATAGACGCCCATCGACAGCACCGAGCCTTCGCGCACCACCACGCCCTCGGCCACTTCGGCGCGCGCGCCGATGAAGCAATTGTCCTCGATGATCACCGGGCCGGCCTGCAGCGGCTCGAGCACGCCGCCGATGCCGGCGCCGCCGGAGATGTGGCAGTTCTTGCCGATCTGCGCGCAGGAGCCGACGGTCGCCCAGGTGTCGACCATGGTGCCGCTGTCGACATAGGCGCCGAGATTGACGAACGACGGCATCAGCACGACGTTCGGCGCGATATAGGCCGAGCGGCGCACCACGCAGCCCGGCACGGCGCGGAAGCCCGCCTCCTTGAAGCGCGCGCCGTCCCAGCCTTCGAACTTGGTCGGCACCTTGTCCCACCAGGTCGAGCCGCCGGCCGCGCCCGCGACCGGACCGTTGTCGGTGAGCCGGAACGACAGCAGCACGGCCTTCTTCAGCCACTGGTTGACCGTCCAGGCGCCGTTGCCGCCGCGCTCGGCGACGCGCGCCTTGCCGCGGTCGAGCAGGTCGAGCGCGGTCTCGACCGCCTCGCGCACCGGGCCCTTGGTGGCGGGCGTGATGTCGGCGCGCTTCTCGAAGGCGTCGTCGATGGTCTTGGCGAGATCGGCGTTCGACATGGCGTCTCCTGGCGGCCATCGCATAGCATCTCTTGGCCGGGCCGCGGGAGAGGGCGGCTAGATCGCGGGACGAAAGCCGCTGCAAGAAACCCTGCCAGATCGTCGGTGACGTGATCGACGTGCGGCGGCTTCGCGGCCTTCCAGCTCCCAGCCCTCGCGGAACACCTCGCGCGTCGCCGGCGGCACCACCAGCACGGTGGTCATGCCGAGCGCGTGCGGCACGCTCGAGATTGCGCGCCAGGTCCTCGAACATCGCGGCCTTCTTCGGATCGACGCCGTGCTTCTTCAGGAAGCGGTCGTAGACCTGCGGCAGCGGCTTGGGGTCGAGGTCGGCGGCGGCGATGTCGAACACGTCCTCGAAATGATGGTCGATTTCGAGCCGCCGCATCACCGCTTCGGCGTGCTTGCGCGTGCCGTTGGTGAGGATGAGCTTGCGGCCCGGCAGCTGCTCGATCGCGTCGCCGAGCGTCGGGGTTCGGCAACAGCGGCGAATGGTCGATCTGGTGCACGAACTCCAGGAAGTCGTCGGGCTTCATGCCGTGCTCGGCCATCAGCCCGCGCATCGTGGTGCCGTAGCGCTTGTAATAGTCCTTCTGCACGCGGAACGCGTCGTCCTTGGTGACGCCGAGGAAATCCGAGACGAAGGCCCGGATGCGGTCGTCGATCTGCTGCCAGAGATTGAGGTCGTGCGGATAGAGCGTGTTGTCGAGGTCGAACACCCAGGTCTCGACCGCGCCGAAGCCGCGCCGGATGCGATTGGTCAGTGGCCTGCATGCTCATGCGCGATCGACATGCGACCGTTCGGCGCGCGCGCCGCAAGAGCGACGAAATAATTTCACTTGAACCGCACCGCGGTCCGGCCGCTGCCGGCCAGCTCGACGCTGGCGAAGCCGGTCGAGGTCAGGCCCTTGCCGGCGCAGTCCTGGTGGTCGCTCAGCTCGAACTTGACGTCGCGCGTGCACAGGATGGTGGCGCCGCCCCACGTCGTCGCAGCGGCGGGCTTGGCGCCCTGCGCCGGCGCTTGCTTGAGCGGCTGGCCGTCGGTGCCGATCGCCTCGCCGAAGCTGTAGAGCCGCCGCGGCTTGCCGGTGAGGTCGGGCCGCAGGCATTTGCCGGGCGCGACGCGGTACCAGCCGCGGGTGATGACCGTGCCTTGATCCTCGACGCCGAGCGCCGCCATCACGTCGGTCTTGGTCTCGTTGCACCAGGCAAAGCCGACGCCGTCCGGCTTCTGCGCCGCAGCGATCAGCAGGTCGAAGAAGTCCGAGCGGCCGGCCGCGGTGTTCTCGAGCTTGTTGTCGGCGAAGAACTGCACCAGCGCCTGCGTCGGTCTTGGCGCCGCGGATGCCGTCGATCGGGTTGGCGTCGTAGCCGGCGATCACCAGCAGCCGCTGGATACCGGCGTCGCGCGCCTGCTCGTCGGTGTATTCGGCGTCTTCGGCGAGATAGACGACGAGGCCTTTCTCGGTCTGGTTCGGCTTGACTGCGGTGAAGCGCGCGAGCTGCTGATTGCCGCGATGGCAGGCTGCGCGCCTGCGCCAGTACGAAATTGTCGGCCGCGGTGCAGAAATCGGCGTCGCCTTGCTGCGGCAGCGGCGAGCCGCCGTACACCGGCAGCGCCCGGGCGTGCAGGTAGAGCGCGTCGCCCGGCGGCGTGCCTTGCAGCACGACGCGGCATTGGCCGGGATTGAGCCGGAACCAGCCGCGGGTGGCCGCAGCGCCCTTGTCCTCGACCGCGATCGCGGTCTCCAGCACGTAGCTCATGCGGCTGCAAAGCTGCAGATCGGCGCGCGCGCCGCTGCCGGTCGCGATCAGCGCCGCGATGGCGATCAACAAGGATTTTGCGATTCGGGCGGTCATGCGAATCGGCCGCGACATCTATCACGATTTGCTTGTTACGAAAGCATGACCTTGTCCGAAAACCGGTTCCCACTTTTCGGGGCGCATGCTCTAGCAAGTTCGCACCGCACGGGAGGAAGACCATGATCAAGCTCGAACAGGCCAACCGCATCATCGAGGCGATCCTGAAGCGCGGCGCCGAGCTCAATTGCCGGCCGATCAGCGCGGTGGTGGTCGAGCCGGGCTGTGTGGTGAAGGCGTTTCAGAAGGAGGACGGCGCGTCGATGATCCGGTTCGAGATGGCTTGCGGCAAGGCCTATGCGGCGCTGGCGCTCGGCCGCAGCTCCATGCTGGTGCGGATCCGCCAGGAGGAGAAGCCGAACTTCATGCGTTTCCTGATTGCGGCCAGCGACGACAAGCTCTTTGCCGAAGGCGGCGGCATGCTGATCCGCGATGGTGCGGGCGAGGTGATCGGCGCGGTCGGGGTCACCGGCGATACCGAGGAGCGCGACGAAGAGCTGGCCACCCACGGCATCCGGGCCGCGGGGCTCAAGATCGACTTGGATTTCGAAGGCAAGGGCCGGCAATTCATCGTGCGCCGGACCAAGGATGCCGATGGGCGCTGACCCGGCCGCCTTCATCGCGCGCGGGCGGGCGAAGTCGCTCGCGACCGGCCGCGCTTATTGGGCTTGCAGGCCTGCCTGCCGGATGATTTTCGACCACTTGGTTTCTTCGCGATCGATCTCGGCGGCGTAGTCGTCGGGCGAGCCCGGCTGCGCCTCGGTGCCGTCGACCGCCATCTTCATTCGCACGTCCTCGGCCGCGAGCGCTTCGCGCAGCGCAGCGTTCAGCCTGTCGATGATGGCGCGCGGCGTGCCTTTTGCGCTGACGATGCCGTAGTGCTGCGTCGCCTCGTACCCCGACAGACCGGATTCGGCGACTGTCGGCAAGTTCGGAAAGATTCTTGAGCGCGTCGCCCCGGTAATCGCTAAGGCGCGCAGCTTGCCGTCGTTGATATGGGCGATCATCGGCGGCAGTCCGCCAAAAATCAGCGCCACATGACCGCCCAGGAGATCGTTGATAGCGGGTGCTATTCCCTTGTAGGGGACGTGCCTGATCTTGATCGCGGCCATGCCCGCGAACAGCTCTCCCGCCAGATGGGTGACGCCGCCGGTGCCGCCGGAGCCGAACGTCAGCGTTCCGGGATTCTTCTTCGCAAGCGCGATCAGTTCCTCGATCGACCGCGCCGCGACCGATGGGTGAACGATGACACCGAGCGGCGTGACGCCGATGAAACCCACCGGCGTGAAATCCTTGCGGGGATCGTAGCCGATGTTCGGGACCATGCTCGGAGCGATGGCCAGCGTCGAGGTATTGGCCTGTCCCAGCAGGTAGCCGTCCGGGGCGCTTTTCGCGATCTGACGCATCGCGATCGTACCGATCGCACCGGGCCGGTTCTCCACGACGATCTGCTGGCCCAGTGTCTTGCTCATCTTTTCTGCGACGACGCGCGCCATGATGTCTGTTCCGCCACCGGCGGCGAACGGCACCACCAGCGTGATCGGGCGGGACGGATAGGATTGCGCCGCCGCGGCTTCGACACCGGCGACGTTGCCAACAACCCCGATGATGAGCAATTGCAGGAGAGGCTTCATTGCAATTCACCGGTCAAATGTCGCCGGAAGGATAGCTCTTTGGCCGGCCAAATATATCAGTTCGGGAGCGATTTGTTGTCGGGCTCAGCCGGTTCATGCTGATATTGGTTGATCGGGCGTCAAGACAGATGAAAGCAAAAAATTTCCTCTTCATCATTTCGGACGAGCACCAGGCCGCTGCGCTTTCCTGCGCCGGCCATCCGATTGTCCGAACGCCGCATATCGACAGGCTCGCCGAACATGGCACTTGTTTTACGGCGGCATACACGCCTTGCCCGATCTGCGTGCCGGCGAGGGCAAGCCTTGCAACCGGCCGCTACGTTCACGAGACGCGATATTGGGACAATGCGATGGGCTATGACGGCCGCGTGCCGGGCTGGGGCGTTCGATTGCAGGCCGCGAACGTGCGGGTCGAATCGATTGGAAAGCTTCATTATCGCAATCGCGAGGACCCGACCGGCTTCGACTTGCAGCACCGGCCCATGCATCTCATGAACGGCATCGGCCAAGTGTGGGGATCGGTACGCGATCCGATCCCCGGTGCGCGGGACGACATCGTAAGATTCGGTCAGGTCGGGGCAGGCCACTCGAAATACAATTCCTACGACGAGACGATCAGAGACCAAGCCGTCGCATGGCTTCGCAACCATGCGCGCGACGACCGACCGTGGATGCTGTTTGTCGGTTTTGTCGCGCCGCATTTTCCGCTGATTGCGCCCCAGCGTTACGTCGATCTTTACCCTCCGGAAAAAATGCCGCTGCCCAGGCTGCAACGGTCGAATGGCTATGTGCGGCATCAGTGGCTGGAAGCGCAGGAATCGTTCATGCCGACCGATGTCGAATTTGGGCTCGACCACAACAAGCGTCGCCGCGCCATCTCGGCCTACTACGCGCTATGCACGATGATGAATGATCACATCGGAGCGATATGCGCCACGCTCGACGAAACCGGTCTCGCAGCAACGACCTCGGTGATCTACACGTCCGATCACGGCGAGGCCCTTGGGCAGCGCGGTCATTGGGGCAAGTCGAACCTCTACGGCGAGTGTACGCAGGTGCCCCTGGTTATGACCGGACCCGACGTCCCCGCCGGCCGCGTCTGCGACACCCCGGTCAATCTCATCGATCTTGCGCCAACATTCCTCGCGGCCTTCGGCGTTTCGAGTCCGGAGCTGCCCGGCCGCTCGCTGTTCGAAATTGCCGACCGGCCGCCGGATCTGGAGCGGTCCAGCTTTTCCGAGTATCACGCAGTCGGCGCCCCGTCCGGCGCATTCATGCTGCGCAAGGGTCGCTGGAAGTATCACGAGTATGTTGGATACGAACCCGAGCTGTTCGATGTCGTTTCCGACCCCGACGAAACCATGAACCGGGCGGACGATTCGTCGTGCTCCGAAATCGTTGGTGAACTTCGCCGCGAACTGCGACGGATCGTCGATCCCGAGGCCGCGGACAAGCAGGCCAAAGCGGATCAGCGGGCGTTGGTCGAGCGGTTTGGCGGGCGCGAGGCTGCATTCCGAATGGGAACGGAGGGCGCAACGCCCGCGCCGGGCGCGTGACCTCGGCGGCGCTCAGCGGTCGTTCTGCGCGATCTCCAGAATGAGCTTGCGCAGCACCGCGTCGGAGAATTTTTCATAACTCTCCGCCGGGATCATGAACGCGCCCGGGCCGCCGATCACGTGGTCGAAGTAGTATTTGTCGAGATAGGGCTCGAGCGACAGGATCGGCAGGCCGTTGATCACGACGCCTGCACGCACCGCGTCGTCGCGCGCCTGCCTGACGTCGCGGCCGCGGTTGTTGGAGCCGTCGCCGGACACGTCGATCACCCGCTTGAAGCCGTTGAACGGCGCGGTCGGCAGGATCAGCATCGAGTAATCGATGGCGCCACTGATCGAAGTGCCGCCGCCGAACAATTGCCGCGGCGCCGCTTCGATGGCGTCGGCGAAGGCCGTGATGGTCCGCTCGTCCTTGATCAGCGTCCACGGCACCACCTGCACCTGCATGGTGGGCCCGGTCCATTGCACCATGGTCACCGCGATCGACCCGGTCGAGCCGCCGCGGACGGCATTGAGCACGCGCGGGTTGCGGAACGCTTCGGCGTAACCGCGCCGCTGCAATTCGAAGCGCTCCTGGTTGACGCTGCCGGAGGCATCGACGGCCAGCACCAGTAGCAGATCGACGTTGGGCTGCGCGCGCACTGGTGTCACAAGCGCAAGCAGCGCCAGGGCGAGGGCGGCAAGTTTTGCGGCGAGTGGCAAGGGCTTCTCGTCTTGTGCGGCGGCGGACAGCGGCTGAGAATAGCGCATTCGGAGGACCGGCAATGGCGCGAAAACTCGTAGCGGTGTGTCTTCTTGTCCTCGCGGGCGCCATCCCTGCGCAGGCCGACTATCCCGACCGGCCGGTGAAGATCGTGGTGCCGGTCGCTGCTGGCGGCGGCGTCGACGTGATGGCGCGGCTCCTGGCACAGAAACTCGGCGAGCGGCTGAACCAGCAATTCGTGGTCGAGAACCGGCCGGGCGCGGCCGGCGTCATCGGCAGCAAGACGGTGATTGCCGCGCCGCCCGACGGCCTGACGCTGCTCTACACGCCGTCGAGCCTGTCGCTGTCGGTCGTGGTCAGCAAGACGCCGCCCTACGATCTCGGCAAGGATTTCACGCCGATCATCAACGTCGCGATCAGTCCCTATGCGCTGGTGGTGCATCCGTCGGTGCCGGCGCATTCGCTGAAGGAATTCATTGCCCACGCCAAGGCCCAGCCCGGCAAGCTCAGCTACGGCTCGGCCGGGGTCGGCAGCGCCTCGCATCTCGCCGCCGAATTGCTCAAGAACATGGCCGGGCTCGACATCGTGCACGTGCCGAACAAGGGCATGAACCCGGCGCTGATCGACCTGATGGGCGGGCAGGTGCAGCTGTTGTTTGCAAGCGTGCCCGGCCTGACCGCGGAAAAGACCGACCGCGTGCGGCCCCTTGCGATGGCCGAGAAGAAGCGCTCGGCGCTGATGCCCGAGCTGCCGACCATGGATGAATCCGGCCTGCCGGGCTTCGAGGTCGGCAATTGGGCGGGACTGCTCGGGCCCGCCGGCCTCGGCCCGTCGATCGTGCAGAAGCTGCACGATCAGATCATCGCCATCCTCGACGCGCCGGACATGAAGGCGCGCATCAAGACCTTGGGTTACGACGTGGTCGCGGGCGCGCCCGAGCAGTTCGCCCGGCAATTGCGCGAGGATGTCGCGCGCTGGGGCCCGGTGGCGAAGGCCGCCGGCGCTGACGCGGCGAATTAGATTTCGCTTTCGTCATACCCGGCTATGCCGGGCATCAGCTCCGTCAAAGCAGTCCGGGCAGCCATCGCGGCACCCGGGCGCAATAGGCCGCGTAATCGCCGCCGAACCGTTCGCGAAGCTGGCGCTCGTCGCGCAGCACGCGGGCGTGAAACCAAAGCGCGCGCGCCGCGAGCAGGATCAGCGCGAACCACGACCAGAACGTCACCGCAAGGCCGAACAGGAAGATGAGATGGCCGAGGTACATCGGATTGCGCGTGTAGCGGTAGGGGCCGGTCGCGATGAAGCGGTCGGGCGGAGTTTCGATGCCCGGCCCGCCGCCGGCACGCGGCAGGCGATAGCGGCCGACCAGCCGGAATTGCAGATAGCCCCAGAGCAACAGCAGGCCTCCCCACGGCACCAGCGTGGGCCTGCCGTCATGCAGCGCCAGCTCGACCGCGACCACGGCGAGTGGGCACAGCACGAAGGTTTGCGTGGGCGTGCGGCGAAGCCAATGCCGCAAGGAAGGCTGTGAATTTTGCATCGATCCCGAGGGGCCTTGCGAGGCCGTTCGCGCCTGCTCCATGATAGCGCCAAGCAAGGGCGTTTAATCCTTGCAAGCGAGAAGCGTGGGGAGGGTTTTATGAGCGATACCGTCAGTCTGATCAGCCGTATCCTGATGTCCGCCGTGTTCATCATCTACGGCTACATGAAGCTCGTGGACGTGGCGTCGATCGTCAACAATCCGGGCACCAAGCGATTCATGGAGCTGGTGGCGTCCGGCGCCGCGGCGCCGACCTGGCTCGGTTATCTGATCGCACTCATCGAAGTGGTCGGCGGCCTCTTGATCCTGATCGGCTTCAAGACCCGCTGGGTGGCCTGGGCGATGGTCGTCTGGATCATCATCGTGACGTATTTCGGCCATCCGTTCTGGGGCATGGAAGGCGCGCCGCGCGGCCCCAACATGGCCAATTTCTACAAGAACCTCGCGATCATGGCGGCCTATCTGCTGCTCGCGATCCACGGGCCCGGCCGCTATTCGGTGGATCGGGCGTAGCCAAGCCCACGCCGGCATTGGCAGTGCTGCGGCGCCGGTGCAGGCCGGCGCCGCTGGTTTGAACCGAACAGGTGCGCGGCGCGACAGAAGACTTGGGTTCCTGCGGATGGCTCCCCATCTTGTCATGAATAACCGGGAAAGGTGTCCCATGCGCTTGATGCTCCCACTTTTGACCGTTCTTGCCATCGCTCCGATGTTGGTCACGCCGGCCAAGGCTGACCCGTATCGCTGGTGCGCCGAATACGCCGGCGGCAAGCGTGGCGGCAGCACCAGCTGTTATTTCGTCACGTACGAGCAATGCCGCGCGGCGGTGTCCGGCGTCGGCGGCTTCTGCCGCGAGAACGGATTCTACGACGGCCTGCCGGTGCGCACGCCCGAGGACGGCCCGGTCCGCCGCAAATATCGCGGTTGATCGCGCTCAGAAACTCTTGAATTCCGTGGTGCCGGCGGTGACGTCGGGCTCGGCAAAGAAACACAGCAGCACCAGCGGCTCGGTGCCGGTGTTGCGCGTGTAGTGCTTCTCGTTCGGCGGGATCAACACGATGTCGCCGGGCTTGATCGGGATCTCGCCGCTCTCGGCGACGGTCGTGCCGGTGCCTTTCAGCACGTAGATGCATTCCTCGAAGCCGTCGTGCAGGTGCGGGCCGCGCGGTGGGTCGCCCGGCTTCGCCGGTGCAATCTCGGCGATGCGGAAGGTGACGCGCGAGCCGATCGCCCCCGACACCGGCTCGAGCGAGGTGCGGCCGGGCAGGCCGAGCTTCTTCGCCTCGGATTGCTTCAAGAGTCGCGCCATCAGCCCACCTTCTCAGCCCACTTGCCGCAATTGCTTGATCTCGCGCGTTCCGCCCTGCACCGCGTCGAGCTGGCGATAGATGTCGCGCGCCTCCTTGGCGATGGCGTCGGCGATGTCGACCAGCATCCGCGCGCCCTTCTCGGCGGTGGCGTGCTGCGGAGAGCCGAACCAGCCGGTGGGGGCGATCGAGCGGATGTCGGTCAGCACCGGCTGGTAGGCGCGCGTTCGCCGCAGCTTGTCCATCTTGTGGCCGTGGCCATGATCCGACGAATAATCGATGCGGTCGAGATGCACGAGGTCGGGCCGGTGCGCCAGCACCGCCAGCGCCTCGATCTCGCCGCCGTGCGTGAGCCCGCCGCTGGAATGGCCGTACAGCTCCTCGGCGACGTAGCAGGCCTGGACGGTCAGCACGCTCATGCCGTGGTCGCGGTGCAGCGATTCGGCCGCGATCGCGAGCGAGGGGATGTTGCCCTCGTGCCAGTTGACGATCATGAGCTGCTTGGCGCCGTGCCTGGCGGTCGCGACGCAGGTCTCGACCTGCAGGCGCATGTAGGTGTCCGGCGTGAGCGTGATCGTGCCTTCGAACGGCGCGTGCATGGGCGTGACGCCGAACGGCGTTGCCGGCAGCACCAGGCCGTCCATCCGCTCGGCGACCGCATGCGCAATGACGTTGGCGGCGAGCGTATCGGTGCCGGTCGGCAGGTGCGGGCCGTGCTGCTCGACGCTGCCGCACGGCAGGATCACCAATGGATTCTTCTTCAGCTGCACCGCGATCTCCGGCTGGGTGAGATCGGCGAAATAGCGGCTAGGCAACATGGCGGGTGCTCTCCGCGAGCTTTCTGTGGGCGTCGGCGATCACGTCGGCGATCTTTACCGCGCGACCTTGCTGCTCGATCGAGCGCAGCCCGGCATAGACCACCGCCAGCGCGACATTGGCGCTTCTGGCGTTGAGCTCGTTCGACTTTCCGCTGCGGCAGCTTTCCGCGAACATGTCGAGCTCGGCGCGGAACATGTCGCTATCCGGCACCGTCAGCTCCTCGCGTTTGCCATAGCCGTCCTTGCCGCGCTGGATGTACAGCGTCGACGTCAGGTGCAATTTCTCCGGGGTGTCCCAGGTGCCGAAGTCGATCTCGTAGTGCATCAGGCCCTTCGAGCCGAACACCCGCACGCAGAACACGCCGGGCGAGGTCCACGAGCTGCCGACATAGCCGATCTTGCCGTCGGCAAAGCGCAGCACGGTCATCGACTGGTCGTCGACCTCGGCGCCGACCGGCGATAGCTTGGAGGCGATCGAGCTCGCTTCGACGATCTCGCCGCCGAGATAGTGCAGCACGTCGAACTGATGGATGGCGAGCTGCGACAGCGGCCCGCCCGGCGCGCGATCCTTGTACCAGCGCCAGGCCTTGGGCGTCAGCTCGAGCGCGCGCTCGTTGGAGAAATTCGCCTCCATGAATCCGACACGGCCGAGTTCGCCGGCCGCGATCGCCCGGCCGATCTCGCGGATACCTGCCATCAGCCGCGCGCTGTGGCCGACGGTGACGCTGACGCCGTGGGTCCTTTCCAGCGCCTCGATGGCGAGACCCTCTTCCAGCGTGCTGGCGATCGGCTTCTCGGTGTAGACGTGCTTGCCGGCCTTGGCGACCTCGCGGGCCAGCGGCAAATGCTGCTCGTTCGGCACGGTGAGAATGACGCCTTTGAGCTGCGGGTCGGCCAGCATGGTCGCGAGATCGGGCGTGCTTCGGACGCCGAATTCCTTATGGAACGCGGCGCGGTTCTCCTCCGAGCGGCTATACCCCGAGACGATCTCGATCGTGTCGGAGCCGCGCACGGCGCGCGTCAGCACCTTGGCCCAGCGGCCGAGCCCGACGATACCGACCTTGACGCGGGTGCCGGTCATTGCATTCCTCGCTTTGGAGGATCGTAGCATCAATCCGAACGCGGCCTGTAGCATGATGGCTTTGAATTAAAGCGTGTGCCGAGCAGCGATTTAGCAAAAAAAGAAACACTCTAGACAGGCTCGTTGAGGATGCGGTCACTGACGGCGATGCGGGCCGATGCGTTCTGGGCGAGTTCGGCCCGTGCGGCTTCCAGATCCTGCGCCGAATGCACCGATTGCTCATCGTGGAGCCATTGGCCGGAAAACGTATAGACAAACGCACACCGTGGATAACGTTTCATCGAATAACGCATCAGGCGTGCCTCGGTCGGAGCGTCCTCGTCGAGCACTTCGCGCACAAGCACCAACGCGTCCTCGGCGGCCATGGCAGCGCCTTGGGTCAGGTGCGGGGCAAAGGTGTGGGCGGCGTCACCACCGAGGACGACCCGTCCGCGGAACCAGGGCCATGGCAGCAAAAGCGGTTCGATCGGGCTGTACACGATATCGGAATCGCTCGTGAGCGATGCGGCGATCTCGGCGACATAGCTGCCGTATGGCGCCAATCGTTCCTTGAACAGCTTGGCGTGATCCTGTCCCGCGAAGTTGGCGCCGGGGGCCTCGGGCCGGATGTGAAACAGGTACATGAGGTTGTTGCTGAGCGGCATCGCGCCGGTCTTGCTGCCGATCCCTTGCAGGAACTCCATTCCCGTCACGGCATCGGGCCGCGGCGCCTGCACGCGCCATGCGCCGTAACCGGAGGGCCGCGGCGTGAACGCGGTTCCGACCAGATGGAGCCGCGTGGTGGAGCGGATGCCGTCGAAGCCGGCGACGAGGTCGAACGAATCCTGTTGCCCCGTCGAGAACTGCACGTCCACGCGGCTTCCATTCTCTCGCATGTCGCTCACCATCACACCGAGACGAATCTCGACTCCGGCGCGCTGAGTGGCGCCCAGCAGGACCTCGTGGAGCTGCAGCCGCGACAGCGCGCAAAAAGCCGGAACCCTGTCGTCACCGAGCAGGAACTTGTGCTCGACGATCAGCCGCCGGGCCGAGTCGAAGAGGTACATGCGGTCGTAGCTGAAGCCGACCGACAGAATCTCATCGAGAACGCCGAGTGTGTCGTAGACGCGAAGCGCGTTGGCAGGCTGGCCCAAGCCGATGCCGGGGATATCGAAGGCCGGCCTTCGCTCGACCAGCACCACCTCGACGCCGCGTCTCGCAAACATCGCCGAGGCCGTCAGCCCTCCGACACCGCCTCCAATCACCAGAACGCGCCGAATGTCGGACACGGCCATCCTTCTGCAGTCTCAGTTGCGCCGGATTTGAAATGCCACCAGCGCGGCCAACATGATGGCGCCGCCCACGGCTTGCACCGGGGTGATGACCTCGCCCAGCACCGGCGCGCTCAGCACGGTCGAGAGCAGCGGCTCGAGATACATGATCAGCGCGCTGCGGAACGGCCCGATGCGTTTGATCGACACGAACAGCGCCAGCACCGCGATGGTCGTCCCGACGCTGACGCCGAGCATTGCGGCCCAGCCGGCCGCGGTCTGCGGTCCCTGCCAATTCCAGGTCGCGAGCGCGAACGCGCCCAGCACCAGCGTCGAGCCAAGGATCGTGTACCAGGTGGTGAGCTGCGGATCGGCGTTCTGCAGCGTCGAGCGGGTGATCAGCAGGATCGCGGTGCGGCACAGTGCGGCGCCGAAGGCGAAGGCCATGCCGGCCAGCGCCAGCTCCTGCGGATGCGCGCCGATCATCAGCGCCAGGCCGAAAAACGCCGCCAGCGCTGCGAGCGCGCCGCGCCAGCCGATCCGGTCGATGCCGAGCAGCGCGCCCAGGAAGCCGGTGATCAGCGGATAGACGAAGTAGCTCAGGATCGCGACCGGAATGGTGATCGTTGCGAACGCGGCAAACAGGCCAAACACCACGCCGGCGAACAAGACGCCAAGCCCGAGCGAAATCCATCGCGCGCGCGGGGTGTGCGGCACCGGCGTCACCGCGATCCGCAGCCAGACGAACAGCAGCGCCACGCCAACCAGGCCGCGGAACAGTGACAGCGTCAGAACGTCGGCACCGGCCGCCATCACGATCTTGCTCAGCACGTTGCTGATCGCAAAGCAGGTCGCGGCGATGATGCCGGGGGTCAGGTCGGCTAGCCGATTGGGAATCGCGGGATCGGCCATTGTGCTGGGCCAGGGGGAGGCCGTCGGCGGGTCGCGCCGGACGCCTACATCACCGCTGCGGCACGGGCGCTGGCCGCCACCGGCAGCCGCGCCACCACGGCGTCTTCCTGCGCGATGCGGCGGTCGATTTCGGCGATGACGTGCCGCGAGAACGGCCCAAGGTGCAGATACATCGCCATCAGGGTCACGATCTGGCGCAACGCACCCGGATTTTTTTTGCCGGTCTCGACGAAGGTTTTCCAGAACGGCTCGCGCACCTCGGGTATCGCCTGCATGATCTGATAGAGCACGTCGACGCCATGGCCCTTACGGATGTCGCCGTCGGCGAGCTGCTTTGGCCGCCCGGTGCGGTCGAGCATCGCGGCGAGCCGCGACAGGCGGCCGGCGTAGGCTTCCGGGGTGAACACGTTCTCCAGCACGGTCTTGTAATCGACCAGGATGTCGCGCAGCGGCCGCTTGGTATCGAAGTTGCAGCCGAGCGTGCATTGGTCGCCTGACCGCTCGACCCGCATGATGTCGTGGCCTTCGTGCAGCCGGCCTTCCTTGGCGAGCCGGCGGGTAAGCTGCGTTCCCGGCAGCGCGTAGAGCAGGCCGACCATGCAGACCGGAACGCAGCATTCCTCGATGAAGTCGGTCATCGATTGGGCGATCGAGGCCTTTTCGGTGTCGAAGCCGACGATGAAACCAGCGGTCACGAACATGCCGTAGCCATAGATCTTGTGTACGCATTCGGCGATGTTGCGCTTGGTGTTCTGCTTCTTGCGCATCTGGATAAGCGTCTCGGGGTCCGGGCTTTCGATGCCGACGAACACGGCGAAGAAGTTGGCATCCTTCATCGCCTGCAGCATCTCGTCGTCGTCGGCCAGATTGATCGAGGCCTCGGTCGAGAACTCGAACGGATAATCGTGCTCCTCCAGCCAGGCCTTCAGCCGCGGCATCAGCGTGCGCAGGTTCTTCTTGTTGCCGATGAAATTGTCGTCGACGAAATCGACGTGGCCGCGGTAGCCGCGGTCATAAAGCGCCTGCAATTCGGCGAGGATCTGGTCGTTGGTTTTGGTGCGCGGCACGCGGCCGTACAGCTCGATGATGTCGCAGAACTCGCAGGTGAACGGGCAGCCGCGCGAATATTGCACGCCGATGTAGAGATATTGCTCCAGCTTGAGCAGGTCGTAGCGCGGCAGCGGGCTTTGGGTGACGTCGATCTTGAATTTCTCGGCGGTGAACACGCCCTTGCGCTCGCCGCGCTGCCAGGCGTCGATGAAGTCCTTCATGATGTGCTCGGCCTCGCCGATCACCTGGAAGTCCGCCGCCGCGTAAAGATGCGGGCTCGACGACACGTCCGGCCCGCCGACACAAACCGGCTTGCCATGCAGGTGCGCGAGCTCGATCAGATAGAGGAAATCCGGCTGCTGGTTGAGCATCCCGCCGAGCATCACGAGATCGGCCCAGTCGAGATCGGTGTCGGTCAGCGTCTCGGTGTTGCGGTTGATCAGCCGAATGTCCCAATCCGGCGGCAGCATGGCCGCGACCGTGATCAGGCCGAGCGGGGCGGCCGGGTATTTGGCGCCGACGAGCTTGCAGGCTTCCGTGTAATTCCAGAAGGAATTCGGAATGAACTGCGGATAGACCATCAGGACGCGGCAGGCCGCCATGAGTTCCCTCGTTGCGGCGCACCATGCCACAGCCGGCCCTTGCTGCTCAAGTTTTGCGACTTTGTGCAGCTAAATGGCGCTGCATCTGCCCGTCAGCGGGTGATCAACGTGCCGGCGCCATGGTCGGTGAACAGCTCCAGCAGAACGGCGTGCTGCACCTTGCCGTCGAGGATGACCACGCCCTCGACGCCCTTTTCCAGCGCGTAGATGCAGGTTTCGACCTTGGGGATCATGCCGCCGGAGATGGTGCCGTCGGCGATCAGAGCCCGCACGTCGGCGACCGACATCTCCTTGATCAATTCCTTGTTCTTGTCGAGCACGCCCGGCACGTCGGTGAGCAGCAGAAAGCGCTTGGCCTTGAGCGCGCCGGCGATGGCCCCGGCAAAGGTGTCGGCGTTGACGTTGAAGCTGCCGCCGTCGGCTGCGGCGCACACCGGCGCCAGCACCGGAATCAGATCACGGCCGAGCACGGTGTCGAGCACTGCGGTGTCGACCTTGTCCGGCTCGCCGACAAAACCCAAGTCGACCACCTTCTCGATGTTGGAATTGGAATCGACCACGCGGCGGGTCGCCTTCTTGGCGATCACCATGTTGCCGTCCTTGCCGCACAGGCCGATCGCCTTGCCGCCGGCGGCATTGATGTAGCCGACGATCGATTTGTTGATCGAACCGGCCAGCACCATCTCGACGATTTCCAGCGTCTTGGCGTCGGTGATGCGCAAGCCCCCGGCGAACTGCGACTGCACGCCGGCCTTCTTCAGCATCGCCTCGATCTGCGGCCCGCCGCCGTGCACCACGATCGGATTGATCGCGGTCTGCTCCAGCAGCACGATGTCGCGCGCGAATGCCCGCGCCAGGTGCTCGTCGCCCATGGCATGGCCGCCGTATTTGATGACGATGGTTTCCTCGTCGTAGCGCTGCATGTGCGGCAGCGCCTCCGAGAGGATGCGGGCGGCGTCCTGCGGGGTGATCTTGTTGTCACTCATCGGTCATTGTTCCGGCCTGTCGGGCAGGGGGTTCTAGCAGGCTGCGCACGATCTCTCCACAGCCGCGTTATTCCGTCGGCCTGGGCCCGACGTAGTTCGACGCCGGCCGGATCATCCGGCCGTTTTTCCGCTGCTCGAGCGCATTGGCGATCCAGCCGGCGCAGCGGGTGATCGCGAACACCTGGGTGAAGGCGTCGCGCGGCACGCCGACCGCATCGAGCAGCAGCGCCGCGTTCATCTCGATGTTGGATTGCAGCGAGCGGCCGGGCTTGTGGCGAGCCAGCGCCTTGAGCGCCGCGCGCTCGACCGCGGCGGCGAAGGCAAGCCGGCCGGCGTCCTTGTTGAGCGAGGCGACGGCCGTGCGCAGCACGTCGGCGCGCGGATCGCGGATGCGGAACACGCGATGGCCGAAGCCCATCAGGCGCTCGCCCGCGGCAAGCTTGCGCTCGATCCAGCCGTCGATGTCGCCCGAGGCCGCGATCTCATCGAGCATGTCGAGCACCGGTCCGGGGGCGCCGCCATGCAACGGCCCGGTAAAGGCGCTGTAGGCGCTGACGATCGCGGAAGCGATCGAGGCCTTGGTCGAGACCGTCACCCGCGCGGCGAAGCTCGAATTGCCGAGCCCGTTCTCGCAGACGGTGGCGAAATAGGTGTCGAGCGCGCGAACTTCGTTGGCGTTGGCTGACTGGCCTTTCAGCATCCGCAGGAAATCGGCGGCGGTCGTGAGCGACGCATCGGGTTTCACCGGGGGTTGGCCTTGGCGCGTCCGGATCAGCGCCGCGATGGCGACCGGCAGCGTCGCCGCGATTTCGGCCGGCGCGCTGGTTTCCGGTAGCGCCGCGAGCGCGATCCGCACGCCTTCGAGCAGTGGACGCTTGGACGCGGCGCCGAGCCAGTCGTTGATCTGCGCGAAGGTGCGCTCGCGGCCATGGCCGAAGTCGCGCTGGATGCCGGCGCGCGTCAGGCCGGTGCCGACGAAGCCGTCCCAGATGATCGCGACCGTGCCCTCGAAGCCGTGGTTTTTCACCAGGTCATCCACGGTGTGGCCGCGCACCCAGATCGTGCCGGTGTCGCCGTCGGTGTGGCTCAGCACCGTGTCGGCTGCCACCACGCCTTCCAGCCCACTGTTCATGAACGCTCTTTCTTCAATCGCGCGATGGCGGCGCGCAATTCCGGGATGCCTGTGCCGTCACGCGCCGACGTTGTCAGCACGTGCGGGAACGCGGCCGCGCGCTTCCTCAGCGCCGTCTCAGTGGCCGCGATGCGCTCGGCGAGCTCGACCGGCTTCACCTGGTCGGCTTTGGTCAGCACGACCTGGTGGCTGACCGCGGCCTCGCTCAAGGCGTCGAGTGCCGGACCGTCGGCGTCCTTCAGCCCGTGCCGCGCGTCGATCAGCACGTAGACGCGGGCGAGGTTGGCGCGGCCACGCAGGTAGGCATGGATCAACTCGGTCCAGGCCTGCACCTTCTGCTTGGGGGCGGCGGCATAGCCGTAGCCCGGCATGTCGACCAGGGTGAGCGCCGGGTCGCCGGCGAAGAATATCAGCTCCTGGGTGCGGCCGGGGGTGTTGGAGGTCCGCGCCAACGCGTTCCGCCCGGTCAGCGCGTTGATCAGGCTCGACTTGCCGACGTTGGAGCGGCCGGCGATGGCGATCTCGACGCCGCGCATCTTGGGCAGTGATTCCAAAGAGGCTGCCGCGGTGGCAAACCGCCACTCCTGCGCGAACAGCAGGCGGCCGGCTTCGATCTCGGCCCTGGAAAAATCGGATGCAGCGCTCACGGAGTTTAGGCTAGGCTGGTGATCCCCGATTGTCATCCACGAGAGGCCCATTCCATGCCCGTTTCCATGTACTCGGTGTCCATTCCGGTTTTCATCCAGCACCTCAACGGCCTGAACACGGTGCTCGACAAGGCGGCGGCCTGGGCCGCGGCGCGCAAGGTCAATGAGGCAGACCTGCTCAACATGCGGCTGTCGCCCGACATGTTCAGCCTGACGCGCCAGGTGCGCGCCGCGACCGATCACGCCGCCAACGCGGCCGGCCGGCTGTCCGGCAAGGAGCTTTTGAAGCACGCCAACGACGAGACCACGATCGCGCAGTTGAAGGACCGCATCGCCAAGACCATCGACTATCTCAAGAGCGTCAAGCAGAGCGAGGTCGACGGCACCGAGGGCAAGGAGATCAAGATCACCTTCCCGAGCGGCCAGACCCGCGACTTCACCGGCCAGAGCCTGTTGCTCGGCAATGCCCTGCCGAACTTCTGGTTTCATACCACCACCGCCTACGACATCGTCCGCCAGTGCGGTGTCGAAGTTGGCAAGCGCGACTTCATGGGCAATCCGTAGGGCTGCCGGCGTCGATCGTACGTCATCGCCCGCGCAGGCGAGCAATCGCAGTAACCGCTCTCTGATACTGGATGCCCCGCTTTCGCGGGGCATGACAGCCTGGGATGATGCGCGGTTGGGCGAAGCGCTACGTCTTGCTGTCCGACTTCTTGCCGAACATGCCCTTGATATTGTCGAACAGCTCGATCTTGGCGCCGTGCTTGCGCATGATGACGCTCTGCTGGATCACCGACAGCAGGTTGTTCCAGGCCCAATAGATCACCAGGCCGGCCGAGAACGACGCCAGCATGAAGGTGAAGATCAGCGGCATCCAGTCGAAGATCATCTTCTGCGTCGGGTCCGGCGGCGCCGGATTGAGCTTCATCTGGATCCACATGGTCACGCCCATGACCAGCGGCCAAAAACCGACGTGCAGGAATTGACCCAGCACCGGGATCAGCGTCGGATCGAACGGGATCAGCCCGAACAGGTTGAAGATGTTGGTGGGGTCGGGCGCCGACAGGTCCTTGATCCAGCCGACGAACGGCGCATGCCGCATTTCGATCGAAACGAACAGCACCTTGTACAGTGCGAAGAACACCGGCACCTGGATCAGGATCGGCAGGCAACCGGCCAGCGGGTTGATCTTCTCCTTTTTGTAGAGCTCCATCAGCGCCTGCTGCTGCTTCGCCTTGTCGTCGCCGTAGCGTTCGCGGATCGCCATCATCTCCGGCTGCACCGCCTTCATCTTCGCCATCGAGGCGTAGGACTTGTTGGCGAGCGGAAAGAAGATGATTTTGATGACGACGGTGACGGCGAGGATCGCCCAGCCGAAATTGCCGAGGAAATGGAACAGCCAGTCGATCGCGATGAACATCGGCTTGGTGATGATGTAGAACCACCCCCAATCGATCAGCAAATCGAAATGGTTGAGGCCGAGCTCTTTGTTGTAGCCGCCGATTGCCGAGCCCGGAAAATTGATGCCGACGATCGCAACCTCTTTGGCGCCGGCGAACAGCCGCGTGCTGTTGGATGCGGTGGCGCCCGGCGCGACCGTCTGGGCCTCGCCGAGATAGTCGGTCTGGTAGGACTTCTGCGTGCCGTTGAGGTTGTAGGAGAACTGCCCCTGGATCGCAGCCTTGGTGTCGGGCAAGAGCGCCGCCGCCCAATACTTGTCGGTGATGCCGAGCCAGGCGTTGGTTGCCTTGAACGACATCGTCTTCTTTTTCTCGATGTCGGCGTAGGTCACCTCCTGCAAACCTTGGTCGCCGAACACTCCGATCAGACCTTCGTGCAGGATGTAATAGCCGAGCGTCTCCGGCGTCCCGACGCGGCGGATCAGCGCGAACGGATAGAGCGTCGCCGGCGCGCTGCCGCGGTTGACGATCTGGTTCTCGACCGTGATCAGGTATCGATCGTCCACGGTAAAGATGCGGCGGAATTCCAGCCCCTCGCCATTGTTCCAGGTGAGCGTGACCGGCCGGCCGACGCCGAGTGTGCCGGAGCCTTGCTGCGTCCACGTCGCATTGCTGTCGGGCACCTTGAGCGTCGTGCCCGCGCCAGGAGCCCAGCCGAACTCGGCGTAGAACGGGTGCGGGCTGCCGGCCGGCGACAGCAGCACGATCGGGGGTGACTTCGGGTCGACCGTCTCGCGGAATTGCACGAGCGCGAGATCGTCGATCTGGGCGCCCTTGAGCGAGATCGAGCCGGCGAGCCGCGCCGTTTCGATCGCAACGCGCGGCGAAGCCTTCAACACGGCTTCGCGCGTCAGCTGTTGGGCGGGCGTCGGCGCGGCGCCCTGTCCGGGAAGCTGCGGCGTCACGCTGCCCGGCGCAGCGGGCGTCGCTTGGCCGGGCTGGGGCGCTTGCTGTTGCTGGACCTGTTGCTGCTGCTGCGCCTTGATCTGGGCTTCCTGCTTCTGCTTCTCCATCTGCGGCATGCCGACGAAATACTGCCACGCGATCAGCACGATCGCGGAGAGCACAATGGCCAGGATGGTGTTCTTCTGGTCGTTCATGGTCGGCGCTCTATGTGATCCCCGCATGTGGGGTCCTGGTCGGACCTCCGCCAGTCCGCTTGCCGCCTGATCCCGTCGGCCCCGCGTGCAGGCGGCGCAGCGCCCGGTCGAAGTCCTCGACCATGCGCTCGAACGGCAGGTCGAGCGCGGCGCGCCGGCCGATCAACACATAGTCGTGGCCCGGTCGCATCCGGTCCGGCGGCGCCAGCCGCACCACCTCGCGCAGACGCCGGCGCACGCGGTTGCGCTCGACCGCGTTGCCGACCTTCTTCGAGCAGGTAAATCCCACGCGCACCGGTCCATCCTCGCGCCGATCGAGCGCCTGCAACACAAATCCGGTAACGGGGGCCTTGGCGCCGGTGGCGGCGGCCAGGAACTCTCTGCGTTGCCTGAGCCGCTGCATCGCCGATGCAGGCGTCCGCGCCGCGTCAGGCGCTGAGCCGCTTGCGCCCGCGTCGGCGCCGGGCGGCCAGCACCTTGCGGCCTCCCGTGGTCTTGCGGCGCGCGCGAAATCCGTGACGGCGCTTGCGCACCAGCCTGCTGGGTTGATAGGTCCGCTTCACGAGCTTGTCTCCGTTCGCCGTCGCGTGCGGCTTATACGGACCCCCACCTTGGGCGTCAAATGCGGCCCGTTCCGGCGTGCCGAGCGTGGTGTTTTGCCTCAATAATCAGTGAGATGCTTCGTTTCGCGCACACCTCGTGTATACCATCGGCGCGCCGAACATTGGCATCTTGGAACGGTCGACTTGATCCACGAGTGTCCGCTGTGACTCCTGCCTCCGACGATCGGCCGGTTGCCGGGAACGACCGGCGAGCGCCGCCATGTGCTGCTGCGTTACGCGCCGCTGGCGGGGATCGTCGTTCTGATTGCGCTGGCTTATGGCTTCGGCCTGCATCGCGGCCTGTCGTTCGAAACGCTGGTCAGCCAACGCGTCGCCATCGACCAGTTCATTGCCAGCCATGAGGTGCTGGCGATAGCGGTCTATATTGCGCTTTACGTCGTGGTGGTCGCGCTGTCGCTGCCGGGTGCGGCGATCCTGACCGTGACCGGCGGATTCCTGTTCGGCGCGGTGGTCGGCACCATCGCGGCCTACTTTGGCGCGCTCGGCGGCGCCACCGCGATCTTTCTGATCGCCCGCAGTGCGATCGGCGAATTCCTGACCAAGCGCGCCGGGCCGTTCGCCGCCAAGCTTGCGGAGGGCTTTCAGGCCGATGCGTTCAACTACCTGCTGTTCCTTCGGCTGGTGCCATTTCCGTTTTGGCTGGTCAATCTTGCGCCCGCGATGTTCGACATCCCGCTCAAGACCTTCATCGCCGCGTCCGCGATCGGCATTATTCCGGCGACGGCGGCGATCGCAACGTTCGGTGCCGGGCTGGACAGCGTGATCACCGCACAGGAGCCGCAATACAGTGCCTGCCTTGCCGCCGGCCGCTCCAACTGCAGCATCGATTTCGACCCGTCGCTGGTGCTGACTCCGACGCTGATCGCGGCACTGGTGGCGCTGGGCCTGCTGGCACTGCTGCCGGTGGTGGCCCGGCGGATGTGGCGGCGCCGGATCGGCGCAGGCATTCCGTCCAAGCATTAAGGAGTTGGAGGATTAGGAGAGGGCATGGCCGAGCAGCTCAAACCTGACATCTGCGTCATTGGCGCGGGCGCTGGCGGGCTGTCGATGGCGGCGGCGGCGGCGAGCTTCGGCGTGCCGGTGGTGCTGGTCGAGCGCGGCCGCATGGGCGGCGAATGCCTCAACTCCGGCTGCGTGCCCTCGAAGGCCATGATCGCTTCGGCCCGGCGCGCCGAGGCACTGCGTTCGAGCGGATCGTTCGGCATCAAGCCGGTGCGGCCCGACGTGGAGTTCGACCAGGTCAACGACCGCATCCATCGCGTCATCGACACGATCGCGCCGAACGATTCCAAGGAACGCTTCGCGGGCCTCGGCGTCCGCGTGATCGAGGGCGCGGCGCGGTTTCGCGACGCCAGGACGGTGGTGGTCGGCGACGAGCCGGACATCGCATTCGAAATCACGGCCCGTCGTTTCGTGATCGCCACCGGCACGCTGCCGGCGGTGCCGGAAATCTCCGGGCTCGAGCAGATTCCCTATCTGACCAACGAGACCGTGTTTGAGACTCCGCGAGCGGCCGAAGCATCTGATCGTGCTCGGCGGCGGGCCGGTCGGGTTGGAGCTGGCTCAGGCGTTCCGCCGGCTCGGCTCCGACGTCACCGTGCTTGAGATGGCGCAGCCGCTCGGCAAGGAAGACCCGGAGTGCGCCGCGGTCGTGCTCGATGCGTTGGCGCGCGAGGGCATCGACGTGCGCAGCGGCGTGAAGGTCGAGCGGGTGCGGCGGCGAAGCGCGCGCATCGAGGTGGTGCTGGCCGGCGACACCGAGGAGACCATCTCCGGCACCGACCTGTTGGTGGCGATCGGCCGACGGCCGAACGTCGCGGGCCTCGATCTCGAGGCCGGGCGGATCAAGCACGCGGCCGGCGGCATTGTCGTCAACAAGCGCTTGCGCACCTCCAACCGCCGCGTCTATGCGATCGGCGACGTCATCGGCGCGCCGCAATTCACCCACGCCGCCAGCCACCAGGCCGCGCTGCTGGTCCGTCATCTGCTGTTCCGCCTGCCGGTGCGCGCGCATTTCGGCGACATCCCGCGCGTAACGTTCACCGACCCCGAGCTCGCCCATGTCGGCCTGACCGACGCGCAGGCGCGCGAGCGCCACGGCGCAATCCGGGTGCTGCGCTGGCCCTATCACGACAACGACCGTGCGCAGACCGACGGCGAGACTCGCGGCCATATCAAGGTCGTGACCAATCCCGACGGGCTCATTCTCGGCGCGACCATCGTCGGGCAGGCCGCCGGCGAGCAGATCGTCGCCTGGACGCTCGCCATCGGGCAGCGGCTCAATATCCGTGCTTTCGCCGAAATCGTCATGCCCTATCCGACCTACTCGGAGATCGGCAAGCGCGCCGCCATAAGCTTCTTCGCGCCGCGTTTGACGAAGCCCTGGGTGCGGCGCATTTTGCGCCTTCTGCGCGTATTTGGCTGAGCCAACAGGCATGGGATGACGCTCGAACCTGCAGCAGCGGATGGACCGACCGGCGCGCCGTCGAAATTCGGCCTGTCGGGCAAGCTGCTCGTGCTCACCATCCTGTTCGTGATGATCGCCGAAGTGCTGATCTACGTGCCGTCGATCGCGAACTTCCGGCTCAATTGGCTCAACGACCGGCTGGCCGCCGCCCATACCGCTGCGCTGGTGCTCGACGCCGCGCCGAGCGGCATGGTGCCGGAGACCCTGGCGCGCCAGATTCTGCAAAGCGTCGGCGCGCGGGCGGTCGCCATGAAGATGGGCTCGCAGCGGCGCCTGCTCGCGGTCTCGCAGATGCCGCCGACGGTCCATCACGACATCGACATGCGTGACGTGTCCTGGTACCGCGCCATCATCGATGCGTTCGACACGCTGTTGTCGAACGACAACGACGTCATGCGCGTGGTCGGTCCCGCGCCGATGGGCGGCGACTTCCTCGAAATCGTGCTGGACGAGCAGCCGCTGCGCCAGGCGATGCTGCGGTTTTCCATCAACATCCTGCTGCTGTCGCTGATCATCTCCGGGATCACCGCGACGCTGGTCTATGTCACGCTGCATGTCCTGCTGGTGCAGCCGATCCGCCGCCTGACCGCGAACATGGTGCGATTCCGCCACGACCCGGAGCATCCGGCGAAGGTCATCGCCGAGTCGAGCCGGCAGGACGAGATCGGCTTTGCCGAGCGGGAGTTCGCCGTGATGCAGCAGGACCTCGCCTCGATGTTGCAGCAGAAAAGCCGGCTGGCGGCGCTCGGGCTCGCGGTGTCCAAGATCAACCACGACCTGCGCAACCTGCTGACCTCCGCGCAGTTGTTCTCCGAAGGGCTCAGCCATCTGCCCGACCCGCGCGTGCAGCGCTTCGCGCCAAAGCTGATGCGCTCGCTCGAACGCGCCATCGCGTTCTGCGAATCGACATTGTCCTACGGCCGCGTGCAGGAGCCGCCGCCCGACCGCAGGCCGGTCGAGGTCGAGACGCTGGTCGAGGACGTGCACGAGACGCTGGGTCTCGCGGAATCGCAGATCGCCTGGATCGTCGCGATCGAGCGCGGCCTCATTGTCGACGCCGACCCCGACCAGCTGCTGCGCGTGCTGCTGAACCTCGCCCGCAACGCCGTGCAGGCGCTGGAAACGCGCCCGCCGAACGATCCGGCGCGCGACCAGGTCCGCATCACCGGGCGGCGCGAGGGTGCGGTGGTGGAGATCGAGGTGTCGGACACCGGGCCGGGCTTTCCGGCCAAGGCGCGCGAGCATCTGTTCGAGCCGTTCCAGACCTCCGCCCGCACTGGCGGGAGCGGGCTAGGCCTGGTCATCGCCGCCGAATTGGTCCGCGCCCACGGCGGCGAGATCAAGCTGGTCGAAGGCACCATCGGCGCAACGTTCCGCCTGACGATCCCGGACCGGGCGGTGGAGCTCGACGCCCATCGCAGCGCGCGGGCGCGGGCCTGACGCCGGCGTCCGCCGCCGACACTTGCCATTAAGATGGGGAGGCTATAGCTCTAGCCGCGTTCCGTGCCTTCGCGCGCGGGACTTCCCTCGTGGAAAGCGCCCGTAGCTCAGCTGGATAGAGCGTCTGGCTACGAACCAGAAGGTCAGGAGTTCGAATCTCTTCGGGCGCGCCATTCTCCTGAAATGAAAACGGCGCCCTCGGATGAGGGCGCCGTCTTTGTTAGTGCGCTCGATCACTCGGCCGCGATCACTTGGCCGAGATCACTTGGTCACGATCACTTGGCCATGTTGACGTACTTGCCGTTGACCACCTTGAGGATGGCGCTGGAGCCCGCGCCGTCGCGGTGCTCGTCCATGGTGATCTCGCCCGCGACGCCGGGGAAGCCTTTGAGCTTGCCCAGGCACTCGCGGATCCGGTCGCGATCCTTGTCGAGATCGCCGGGATTGTTGGTGACGCCCGAAGCCTCGAAGCAGTGCTTGTACGAATAGATGATGTCGTAGGCTCGCGGGCCGCTGTAGGGCGGCGCCTGGTTGTTGTTCTTGGCGAGGAACTTCTTGAGATAGGCCTGCACCTCGGGCCGCGGGTCTTCGAGCCACGCCGCGGTCGACATGTAGGCGCCCTCGGCCGCCTTGCCGGCGATTTCGATGAAGCCCGGCGCGCCGGCGCAGGCGCCGCCGACGATCGGCACGTTCAGTCCCTGCTTCTGCATTTCCTTGGCGATCGCGCCGGCGTTCTGGTAGCAGGACGCCGAGCCCGATGCCTTCGGCACCGAGCGATTTCGCCTTGGTCACCTGCGCCGAGTAGTCGGTGTCCTTGGTGCGGTAGGTCAACATGATCGAGCACCTCGACGTTGGCCGCCTTGAACAGCGCGGGCAGCACGCCGGCGCCTTCGCCCTTCGATACCGCGTCCTCGGCGTCGTAGATGATCACGACCTTCTTGGGCTTGTATTCGGCGAGCCAGGCGGCGACCACCGGCTTGAGCTGCTTGTCGCTGGTGAGCGTGTTGCGGAACGCCCAGATGCTCATGTCCGAAAGGCCGGGCTTCGCCGAGCAATACGAGTTGATCACGGTCTTGTAGCGGTCGAGCTGCGGCGCGATGGTCTCGAACTCGCCGCTGAAGCACGGTCCGGAATTCGCCAGCACCTTGTCGCGCTCGACCAGGCGGCTGAACGCCTTCAGCGCCTCGGCTTCGAGCGTCTGGGTGTCGTAGCAGATCAGCTCGATCGGCACGCCGCCGATGCCGCCCTTGGCGTTGATTTCCTCGGCCGCCATTTCCATGGAGATTTTCGCGGCCTGGCCCCACTCGGCGCCTTTGCCGGTCAGCGACGCCATGCAGCCGATCTTGACGCTGCGGCCGTTGAGCTTGGCGGCTTCGACATTTTGCGCCGACCACGCCACGCAGCGCGGCGGCCGCCACCGCCAGCGAACACACAATTCCGGACACTCTCATTTTCATTGTCCTCCCTGAGCACGATGAACCGACAGCTCGAACGCTGCGTTGGCCGCAGCGTGAAATCTCGATCTGAACCGGCATGCTAGCGGGAACGCCGGGCCATTGCACCTGCATCGGTAATGCCTAGCCGTTATGCCGCATGCTGTCCGAGATAGGTGCGTTGCACCTCGGGCATGTTGAGCAGCTCCTGGCCCGATCCGCTGAGCACGATCCGGCCGCGCTCCATGACGTAGCCGCGGTCGGCGACCTGCAGCGCCTGGCGGGCGTTCTGCTCGACCAGCAGGATGGTCTTGCCCTCCTTCTGCAGCTCGCGCAGCGTCAGGAAAATCCGCGTGATGAACTTCGGCGCGAGCCCGAGCGAAGGCTCGTCGAGCAGCAGCAGGCTCGGCCGCGCCACCAGCGCGCGGCCGATCGCCAGCATCTGCTGCTCGCCGCCGCGACAGCGTCGCCGCCATCTGCTCGCGCCGCTCCGCCAGCGCCGGAAACCGCTCGAACACCGCGTCGATGTCCCGGCCGATCTCGCCGTCGCTGCGCGTGAAGGCGCCCATGCGCAGGTTGTCCATCACCGTCATGCGCTTGAGGATGGCGCGGCCCTCCGGCACCTGGCTCAGGCCGAGCGCGACGATCTTGTGCGCCGGATTGCGGGCGATGCTGCGGCCCTCGAATTCGATCGCGCCCGAAGTCGGGCGGATCAGGCCGGAGATGGTCTTGAGCAGCGTGGTCTTGCCGGCGCCGTTGGCGCCAATCAGGGTGACGATCTGTCCGCGATCGATGGCGAGACTGACGTCGTGCAGCACCTCGATCTTGCCGTAGCCGGAGCGCAGGTTGCGGATCGCGAGCATGGTCATAGCTGCACGTCCTCGCCGAGATAGGCCTCGATCACCGCCGGGTCGCCCTGGATCTGCTCGGGCGGGCCGCTCGCGATCTTGATGCCGAAATTGAGCACCGTCACGCAGTCGGAAATGTCCATCACCAGCCGCATGTCGTGTTCGACCAGGATGATGGTGACGCCGCGATCGCGGATGCGAGTGATGATGCCGTCGAGCTCCTCGGTCTCGCGCGGATTCATGCCGGCCGCGGGCTCGTCGAGCAACAGCAGCTTCGGCTGGGTGGCGAGCGCGCGCGCGAGCTCGAGCTTGCGCTGCTCGCCATAGGACAGGTCGGAGGCCTTGGCGGTGCGCTGGTCGGCGAGCCCGATGAATTCCAGCAGCTCGACCGCGCCGGCCTGCATGCGGCGCTCCTTGTCGGCCTCGCGAAACGGGACTTGCAGCACGGCATCGCGCAGCGCCGTCCATACCGAATGGTAGGCGCGGCAGTGCTCGCCGATCATGACGGTTTCGAGCACCGTCAGATGCGGAAACAGCCGGATGTTCTGGAAGGTGCGGGCGATGCCCTTGAGCGTGCGCCGCGACGGACGGGCGTCGTCGACCACCTCGCCGTCGAACACGATCCGGCCGCGGTCGGCGGGCAGCACGCCGGTCAACAGATTGAAGAGCGTGGTCTTGCCGGCGCCGTTCGGGCCGATCAGCGCATGGATGTGGCCGCGCGTCACCTCCATGGCGAGGTCGTTGAGCGCGTAGAAGCCGCCGAAGCGCTTGGTCAAGCCCTCGATCGTGAGGCACGGGCTGCCCGCGACCGCATCACGCATGGCGGACCGTCCAGCGCGGCAGCCGTAAACGGCGCAGCGAGTCGCGGGTGATCAGCCCGTCCGGGCCGGAAGATCATCATCAGGATGATGATCACGCCATAGGCGATCAGCCGCTTGGCGTTCTCGAAATCCAGGAAACCATGCAGGAACTCGTAGATTCGGTTCATCGGATAGAAGTTCGTCAACTCGACCGGCAGGAGCTCGAGCCATTCGCGCAGCGCCCGCAACAGCTCCGGGATGGCGTTGAGCACCAGCGCGCCGAGCGGCGGCCCCCAGAACGTGCTGCCGCCGCCGATCACCACGAACATCAGGATTTCGACCGACAGCATGATGTTGAAGGTCGTCGAATCCATGAAGGTCGCGTGGTGCGCGTAAAGCGCGCCGGCGACGCCTGCGATCGCCGAGCCGAGCCCGAAGGCCAACAGCTTGATGCGGACCACGTCGATGCCCATCACTTCGGCCGCGGTCTCGTCCTGATGGATCGAATCCATGGCGCGGCCGAGGCTCGATCGCTCCAGGCGAGCGAAGAACAGGATCAGCACGGCGACGATGCCGATGACGTATTCGAGCGTGAACGGATTGAACGAGATGTTGCGGAAGCCCTGTGCGCCGCCGACGTATTCCCAGCTCAACGCGATCACCGCGATGATCTCGGAAAAGCCGAGCGTCAGCAGCAGCAGATAGATGCCCTTGATCCGCAGCGCCGGAAATCCGACCAGCACGCCGACCACGCCGGCGACCAGGCTGCCGGCGATCATCGCCGCGGCGAACGGCACGCCGAACTTCTGCGTCAGGATCGCCGAAACATAGGCGCCGACCGCCATGAAACCGGCCTGGCCGAGCGACACCTGGCCGGTCTTGAACGGCGCATAGAAGCTGTAGGCGGCGATGACATTGATGCCGGCAAAGATCAGCAGCGAGCGCGTGTAGCCGTCGAGCAGTCCGTCGAACATCGCCGCGCTACCTTTCGTCCGAGGTGCGGGTGCCGAACAGGCCGGTCGGCCGGTACAGCAGGATCAGGATCAGGATCGCAAACGAGAAGAAGTCGCGCTCGGTGGTGCCGATGTAGGCGGCCGACAGGATTTCGATCATGCCGAGCAGAAGTCCCGCGACCATGGCGCCCGGCACGTTGCCGAGACCGCCGAGCAGCATCACGATCAGCCCCTTCACCGCCGCCGCCAGCCCCATGAACGGCGAGACGCCGCTGTTTTTGATGCCGTCGAGTACGCCGGCGACGCCGGCGATGCCCGAGCCGATGATGAAGGTCACCAGCACCACGCGGTTGACGTCGACGCCGAGCAGCGCCGCCGTTTCGTGGTTCTCGGCGGTGGCGCGGATGGCGCGGCCCATCTTGGTGTGCTCGATGACGAGCCACAGCAGCACCATCAGCGAGATCGCGACGCCCAGGATGAACAGCTGCACCGAGCTGATGGTGATCGGGCCGAAGTGGTAGAGCTCCTGCCTGACGGTCTCCGGAAACGCCACCTGCTGGCCGCCGAGGATGTAGACCGCGAGGTTCTGCAGGATGATCGTCAGCCCGATCGTGCTGATCAGCGGCGCCAGCGGACGGTCCTTGGCGACCGGCCGGACCGACACATAGACCGCGATTACGCCGAGCATGCCGCAGATGATCATGGCGCCCAGCAAGGCGACATAGATGTTGGCGCCGCCGTAGATCACGAGATACAGCCCGGCGAAGGCGCCGACCATGAACACCTCGCCGTGCGCGAAATACAGCAGCTTCAGCACGCCGAAGATCAGCGTGTAGCCGATCGCGATCAGGGCATAGGACGCCCCGAGCATCAGGCCGTTGATCAATTGCTGGTAGAGCATATCCGCGTCAGAACGAACTCATGGTGACGTCGATTTGGCGACGTCGATCCGGCGGGCGATGCTAACGGCTGGCGCCATTGGTGTCCCTCAAAAACCGACCCGGCGGTCCATTGGCTCGCGCATGATCCCGAAACGTGGGAACCAATTTTCGGAAAAGATCATGCTCATCTAATGTGCCGCCGCCGCAAAATCCTGCGTCACCCGCGACGCCGCGACGCGGGCTTTGCGGGTGGTGCCCGGCGTGTTCCGGCTGCGCCCGACGAACCGCGGGCACGCCCGCGGTCATCACCGCGCCGACCGCGACGATGTCGCCGTGCTTGATGGCGGCGAGCGCCGTCGTCTGGGTGCCGCCGTCGGGCGCGTCGAGCAGCACGATGTCGGCGGCCTTGCCCGGCGCGATCAGCCCGCTGTCCAGGCCGTAGACCCGCGCGTTGCTGCCGGTCGCCGCGCAGACAAAGCGCTCCGGCCGGCATGTCGGTCAGGCTCGCCAGATGCGCCATGGTGTAGAGCATGCCGAGCGGCATGATGCCGCTGCCGGTCGGCGTGTCGGTGGCGATGATGAAGCGGTCGAAGGCGTCGAGCTCGTCGGCGAGCCGCGCGCACAGCAGCGTGGTGCGCAGATTGCCGGCGGTGCAGACCTGCAGCGCGATCTTCGATTCGCGAATCACCCGCTCGAAGTCGGCGTCCGGCATGGCGGTCGGGCCGCCGTTGATGTGGAACGACACATGCGGGTGCATCTTGAGCAGATGATCGCCGGTGATCGCGCCCGAGCCCGGGATCGACGAGCCGCCGGTGTGGCAGGTGGTGATCAGGCCCGCCGCCTTGGCGTCGGCCACCAGCGGCACATAGTCGTAGGAGCTCTTGACCGCGCCGAAGCCGGCCTTGGCCAGCCGCACGCCCTTCTGCGCCAGCTCCTGGAAGTCCGAAGCCTTGAGGCCGGGCTCGAGGATCACCGAGCCGGCAATCACGCGCATGCCGCCCGGCCGGTAGTCGGCAAAGCAGCGCTGCGCCGCGACCGCCAGCGCCTTGACGCCCTCGGGGTCCTTCGGACGGCCCGGCACGTGGACCTCGGAGGCCGAGATCGCGGTGGTCGTGCCGCCGTGCAGGTAGCTTTCCAGATAGCCGACGGCGCGCTGGCGCGGCGTGTAATCGCCGAAGGTGATGTGGACGTGCGAGTCGATCAGCCCGGGAATTGCCGTCATGCCGCCGGCGTCGATCACCACGTCGGCGGCGTCGACCGCCTGCGCCGACGCGGTGCCGACCGACACGATGCGCTCGCCATCGCTGATGATGGTGTCGCCCTGGGCGAACGGGTTGCGCCAGTCGCCAGAGACGATCTGACCGAGGTTGACGATCGCGACTTTCATCGTTGCCAGCGGCGCTAGTGGGGACGGGAAAGCTCGTCGGCCAGATCGTAGGTCGACATCAGGCTGTCGACCATACCGTTGGCGCCGTCCCAATCGAAGGTGCGGTAGCTGTGGCCGGTCGTCACAAAGCGCGCGCCGGCGTAGAACATCTCATACTGGGTGTGGCGCGAGCCGAACTCCGAGCCGATCGCGTCCCACGCGGCCTTCAGGAACTTCACCTTGTCCTCCGGCTTGAACTTGGCCGAGCGCTGGGTCAGGCCGATGACGCGCTTGAGCTCGGCGTCGTTGAAGTCGTGCACCGACGACGGCAGCATGATCAGCGCGCCGCCGGCGAGATCGCGGAGCGTGTTGATGACGCGCGGGTAGAGGTCCTGGGTCAGCACCTGCGCCGAATACATGTAGTGCTTGTTCGGTACCCACCATTCGCCGCGCATGCTGCCTTCGGCCTCCATGCCGGCCATCATGGCGCTGACCATGCTGACGTTCGCCGCGAGAGTGCCGAGCTGCTCGCGGATCGGCGGCATGGCGGTGGTGCCGATCACCTCGGTGATCCTGTGGGCGAGGCCGACCAGGAACTTGATCTTCACCGACAGCCGGATCTGCGCCTGATAGTTCTGGTAGGCGTGGCCGGGCGTATCGTGGAACTGGGCGCGGCACAGGTCGGTGTCGCGGCAGACGAACACGCGCTCCCACGGCACCTTGACGTCGTCGAAGTACATCAGCGCGTCGTTCTCGTCGAAGCGCGACGAGATCGGGTTGTCGAAGATCGACACCGCGGCGGCCTCGTAGGATTTGCGCGACAGCACGCGCAGCCCCTTGATGTTCATCGGCAGCGCGCAGGAGAACGCCAGGTCCTCCTCGCCGGGCTTCAGCGGCTGCAGGTTGGCGACCAGCACCTCGTTGGCCATGATCGAGCTGGTGCCGAGCATCTTGGCGCCGCGAATGGTGATGCCGCCGGAGTCCTCGTCGACGATGCGGGCGACCAGGTCCTCGGTCTGCTCGCCCCAATCCTTGCCGCGCTCGGCCTGCGGATTGATGATCACGTAGGTGAGGAAGTAATCGTTGCGGCTGGCTTCCTCGAAATAGTTTTCCAGCGCCTTGGCGCGCGCGTCGCCATCCTTCTGCTTGCGGAACACTTCGCTGCCCATGCGCTGGCCGACCAGCGCCGAGGCGAGATGGTCCGGCGAGCGCCCCATGAAGCCGTAGTGCTGGGCGGCCCACGCCTGCAGCGCCTTGCGCCGCTGCACCATCTCGGCGTAGTTGCGCGGCATCTGCCAGGCGCGGTTGACGCGCCGGTTCGAGCCGTCGGGCTTGAACGTCATCAGCTCGATGTTTTCCGGGCGAGCCTGGAAGTCATAGAGCATGCCGGCCGACTTGATCGATTTCTCGAATGCTGGATGCACCGTGACGTCGGGCACCAGCTTGCCGTCGATGTAGACGGTCCGGCCGTCCTTCAACGACTTGATGTGCTCCGCGCCGGTCTTGCAGGTCGTCATGGTCGGCTCCGTTGATTGCGGCGGCGGCTCCGGGCGGACGATCAGGTCAGCCCGTCGACGCCCTTGATCTCGTTCGCCGCCAGGCCGCCGACCCGATGGTTCGGCCGGCCCCGGTTGGCAAAGCCGACGATGATCGCCAGCTCGTTCGGCAGCGGCGCGTCGGGCAGCGTGATGGTGATGCCGTCGTAGTGCGAGCGGACGTAGAGCGCATCCTTGTGCGCCAGCGGGATGTCGATGGTGGCGCCGGGCGCGGCGCGCTTGGTGAGCGACGAGATCCAGGCTTTGCCGCCACCGGCTGCGTCCCGCATGACGTTGCCGAACACGGTGGTGAGCATGGCGACGCCGTGCTCCTGCTCGCCGTTCAGGCCGATGACCGCGGCCTTGCCGTAGCTCTCGGGGTGGTGCGGCGCGAGCAGCGCCATGGCGATCCGGCAGATCTGCCGGCCGATCTCCTCGCTCGCCTTGGTCAGCGGGCCGAGATCGCGCTCGAACCGCCCGGCGTAGGGGTTGTCGATGATGGCGGCGACCGCGACCTTGCGAAGCGGCGGATCGACGGCCTGCCCGGCCTCGCTCGCGACCTCATCGCAGAACGTCAGCGTGCGCTTGATCTGCATCGCTTTCCTCCCCAGGCGCTGTTTTGGCCATGCTACGCCCGGTGAATACCTAACTGCAAAACTATCTGTTGTCGGAGCTTGCGGCCCTAGTGCCGATGGGGTCCACTGACCTCTTGTTTGAGCATGATCTTTTCCGAAAACCGCTGCACACTTTTCGGGATCATGCTCCAAGGGGGTCGAAGGAGAGTGCGTCATGACCAGCGTTGAAGCGCTCTGGGCCGACTTCGCCACGCCGATCGCCACCGCCGACGACTACATCCGATCGCTGCGCGGCCGCCGCATGAACGTGTTCTTCATGGGCGAGCGCGTGGCGGAGCCGGTCGATCATCCGGTGATCCGGCCGTCGATCAACGCCATGGCCGAGACCTACCGCGTCGCGACCGAGCGGCCGGAGCTTGCCACCGCGCGCTCGGAGATCGCCGGGCTTGCGGTCAACCGCTTTCTGCACGTGCCGACCAGTCCCGCCGATCTCGTCGCCAAGCACGAGATGCAGCGCGAGCTCGGGCGCCGCACCGGCACCTGCTTCCAGCGCTGCGTCGGCCTCGACGCCATCAGCTCCTGCCATTCGGTGACGTTCGACATCGACGGCAAGGGCGGCACCGATTACCACCGGCGGTTTCTGAGCTTCCTGCGGCGGGCGCAGGCCGCCAACGTCATCATCGGCGGCGCCATGACCGACCCGAAGGGCGACCGCTCCAAGGCGCCGCACCAGCAGTCCGATCCCGACCTGTTCCTGCATGTGACGCGGCGCGACGACAACGGCATCTATGTCTCCGGCGCCAAGATGCACCAGACCGGTGCGGTCAATTCGCATTGGCTGATCTTCATGCCGACCATGCGCATGACCGAGGCCGACCGCGACTGGGCGGTGGTCGCCGCCGTGCGGGTCGATGCGCCGGGGCTGACCTATGTCGTCGGCCGCCAGACCAACGACACCCGCGTGGTCGACGGCGGCCCGATGGACGCCGGCAACGCCCAGTTCGCCGGCCAGGAATCGATGATCGTGTTCGAGGACGTGTTCGTGCCGCACGAGCACGTGTTCATGGACGGCGAGTGGGCCTATGCGTCGTCGCTGGTCGAGCGCTTTACCACCTATCATCGCTCGTCCTACGTCTGCAAAACCGGCCTGGGCGACGTGCTGATCGGCGCCGCCGCGTCTGCCGCCGAGCACAACGGCGTCGAGGCGGCGTCGCACATCAAGGACAAGCTCGTCGAGATGACCCATCTCAACGAGACGATCTATTCGAGCTGCATGGCGGCGGCGCATCAGTCGAAACCGGTGGCGTCGGGCGCCTATATCAACGACGACATGCTGTCGAACGTCGCCAAGCACAATGTCACGCGGTTTCCGTTCGAGATCGCTCGCTTCGCCCAGGACATTGCCGGCGGCCTGATCGTGACCATGCCGTCCGAGAAGGACCTGCAGAACAACGAGGTTGGCCCGCTGATCCGCAAGTTCCTGCAAGGCCGCGACGGCGTCGAGGTGACCGATAGGATGCGCATCCTGCGCCTGATCGAGAACATGACGATCGGACGGAACGCCGTCGGCTATCTCACCGAAAGCCTGCATGGCGCGGGCTCGCCGCAGGCCCAGCGTATCCAGATCGCGCGCATCATGAAGCTCGACGACAAGAAGGCTCGCGCCCGCCGCTTGGCCGGCGTCACCGAGCGGACGAAATAGCGTCAGGTTGCTTTGCTCGCCGGGTCGGCGAGGAAGCGGCTCACCTCCTGCTCCATGGCGCGGATCTGCGCGACCTTGATGCGCAGCGACAGCAGCTGGAACCGCCGCGCCTCGTGTCTGCCGCCCGGGTGCGCGTTGATGCGCGCCTCGGTCGCCTCCATGGTGGCGCGCTCCTGGCCGATGCGGTCGAGATAGGCCTCGAGCTCGCGCCTGATGGTTTTGCCGCTTGCGAAGTTGCCGAAGAAGATCCGCAGCAGCACCTCGTCGCGCGTCACCGAGGCGCGGATCGGCTCGCCCATGAACGTCTTCAGCGCCGCCCGGCCGCTCGCAGTGATGGTGTGGATCTGCTTGTCGGGCTTGCCGGTCTGCGCCATCGCCTTGCTGGTGATGTAGCCGTCCTCGCGCAGATTGTGCAGCGTGTTGTAGATCTGCGGCCCGGTTGCGTTCCAGATGAAATAGGTCGAGCGGTTGATCGCCCGCTTCAGGTCGTAGCCGGACGCCGGCTGGACCGCGAGCAGGCCGAGCAGGGCGAAGCGGAGCGACATGATTATTCCGCGCGCTCAATCATAGGCGTCGGCGCCCTTGCGCAGACTGTCCCATTGCCGGGCGTCGTGGCTGCACAGGATCGTGGCGCCCGAAGCCTCGATCTTGCGGACCTCTTGCAGCGATTTCGCCAGCGCCTCGCTATTCCAGGTGTTGCGCGGGATGATGCCAGTGTCGAGCGTCTCGCGCAGGCTTACGGTGTCGCCGGCGAGCAGGAACGTGCCGCTGCGATCGAGCCGGGTGAGCGCGCCGATCGAGCCCGGGGTGTGGCCGGGCAGGGGCACCAGCACGATGCGGCCGTCGCTGAACACGTCGCGCTGGCCGTCGACGGCGTCGACCGGCATCGGCTGCTGCCACTCGGCGGCGAGATAGCCGGCGGCCTCGCTGCCGGGCGCGCGGGCGGCGGCGAGCTCGTCGCCGTGAATGAGGAAGGTCGCCTTGCGGAAGAACGCGTTGCAGCCGCAATGGTCGGGATGCAGATGCGAGTTGATCACCACGTCGATGTCGTCGGGCTGCAAGCCCAAGCCGGCGAGGCCGGTCAGCACGTGCTCGCCGGGCTGCATGATCGGCACCATCAGCTTGGCGAGCCCGCCCCAGCGCGCCTCCGGATTGTCCGGCACCGCCGGGTGGCAGCCGGTGTCGAACAGCACGTTGGCCTGGCGGTGCCGCAACAGCGCGCTCGACACCGGAATTTCGATCGTCTCGCTGCGCTCGGCCGCCGGCAGGAAGATGCTCTTGCGCATCCTCAGGCGGCCGCAGGGCAGAAGGTGCATCTTCATGGCGCTGCCTGGTGCTACACCATGCTGTAGCCGCCGCTGATGCTGATCACCTGGCCGGTGATCCAGCCGCTGCGCGGCGAGGCGAGCAGCGCGATAGTGGGGGCGATGTCATCGGGCAGGCCGAGCCGCCGCGTCGGATAGAAGCGCACCAGCTTGTCGCGGTTGGCGGCGAGCCAGGTCGGGTCGTGGCCGGTCTCGACCATGCCGAGCGACACCGTGTTGGCGGTGACGCCGTTGCGGCCCCATTCGCGCGCGATCGACTTCATCAGCGCCATGACGCCGGCGCGCGCGGCCGCGACGATCGACAGCCCGGATTCGCCGACCCGCGATGAATCGCCGACCACCGCGATGATTCGCCCGTTGCCGCCCTTCTCCAGATGCGGCGCCGCCTCGTGGCAGAGATGAATGGCGCCCATCAGGTTGACGTCGATCTGGCTGCGCCATTCCTCCGGCGTCGTGTCCTTGAACGGCTTGCGGATCGCCAGGCCGGCGTTGTTCACCAGGATGTTGAGGCCGCCGAAGTCGCCGACGATCGCCTGGACCAGGCCCTTGACCGCGGCGCGGTCGGCGACGTCGGCCTGATAGGCCTTGGCCCTGCCGCCCTGTTTGGTGATTTCCGCGACCACCGCCTCGGCCTCGTCGCCGGAGCTGCGGTGGTGCACCGCGACACTCGCGCCTTCGGCGGCAAGCGTCAGCGCGATCTCGCGCCCGACGTCGCGGGTGCCGCCGGTGACCAGGGCCACGCGATCCTTGAGCTGCATGTCCATGGTGCGGCCTCCGCGGCGGGGTTGTCGCGTCTATGACCCTATAGTAAAATACTTACATAATAAAGACCTGACATATGCAGAAGCCAGCCGCCAGGCGGGTCCGGACGCGCGCCATAAGGTCGAGGGTTCAGTGAAGCCGGCTTGGTTCGACTATTACGCGCCGCGCAGCCTGGACGAGGCGCTGAAAATCCTGGGCGACGCCGGGCCGGACGGCCGGGTGCTGGCCGGTGGTCAGAGCCTGGTCCCGATGATGAACCTTCGCATCATCAGCCCGGCGGTCATCGTCGACATCAACCGCATCGAAGCGCTCAACAGGTTGGAGGTTTCGGCGGATACGCTGACGGTCGGCGCGCTGGTCCGCCACGCCGACCTGCTGCGCAGCGAAGCGGTGCGCGAGGGCTGGCCGCTGCTGTATGAGGCGACCACCCAGGTCGCACATATGGCGATCCGCAATCGCGGCACGGTCTGCGGCAGCGTCTCGCATAACGATCCCTCGGCCGAGCACCCGAGCGTGCTGGTCACCATGGGCGGCACGGTGGTGATTGCAGGCGGGCGCGGTCGCCGCGAACTGCCGGCCGAGGAATTCTTCACCGGCATGCTGTCGAACGCGCTCGAGCCGGGCGAGATGGTGGTCGAGCTGCGCTATCCGCGCCAGCCGGCCGGCACCAGCGTGGCGTTCGTCGAGTTCGCCCGCCGGCTCGGCGACTTCGCCATCGCCGGCGCTGCTGCCATGCTGACCATGCGAAACGGCAGGTGCGAGCAGGCGCGGCTGACCATCGTCGGCATGGGGCAGGGGCCGTTCCGCGCCGCTGACGCGGAAGCCGCCCTGACCGGCCATAGCCTCGATCGCAAGACCTCGCGGGACGCCTTGGCCGAAGTCGCGGCGACGGTGACCGCCGCGGTCGATCCGGCCGACGACGTGCATGCGTCGTCATCCTATCGCCGCCATCTCGCCGGCGTGATGGCGAGCCGTGCGCTCGAAACCGCGCTGGCGCGGGCGGAAGGACATTAGCGTGGCGAGAGAGCAGCGCATCAAGGTAACGGTCAACGGCCGCGTCTATGAGCGGACCGTACCGGTCCGCCTGTCGCTTGCCGACTTCATCCGCGATCATCTGCATCTCACCGGCACGCATCTCGGCTGCGAGCACGGCGTCTGCGGCGCCTGCACGATCTCGCTCAACGGCCGCAGCGCGCGCTCCTGCCTGACGCTCGCGGTGCAGGCCGACGGCGCCGAGGTGGTCACCATCGAGGGCCTGCGCCAGAGCGACGGCTCGCGTCATCCGATGCAGCAGCACTTTCTCGAAAACTTCGCGTTGCAATGCGGCTTCTGCACGCCGGGCATGCTGATCACGGCGATCGAGCTTTTGCGCGACAACCCCGATCCCAGCGAGCATGAGGTGCGCGAGGCGATGTCCGGCAATCTCTGCCGTTGCAGCGGCTATCAGGCCATTGTCGACGCCGTGCTGGCGGCGGCGCGCAAGGAGACCGCGTGATGTCGGACGTCCGCTTCGTCAACCAGCGAATGGTCGGTTCGTCGGTGATCCCCGACGAGGCGGTGCCGCTGGTCGAGGGCGACGGCCGCTTCCTCAACGACATCAAGCTGCCCGGCATGTATCACGTGGCGTTTCTGCGCAGCCAGCATGCGCACGCACGGCTGAAATCGGTCGACGCCGCCAAGGCGCGAGCCTTGCCCGGCGTTATCACAGTGCTGACCGGCCAGGAGCTGCTCGGCAAGGTCGATCCGTTCCGCAGCATGCCGAACCGCTTTTCCGGCGGCGAGTCGGTGCAGCATTGGCTTGCGGTCGACAAGGTCCGGTTCGTCGGCGAGGCGATCTGCGCGGTGGTGGCCGAGGACCGCGCCACCGCCGAGGACGCCGCCGAGCTGATCGAGGTCGATTATGAGCCGCTGCCGGCGGTGACCGACCCGCGGAGCGGCGAGCGCGACGACGCGCCGCGCGTGCATGACGCCTGCGCCAACAATTATCTGATCAAGCGCGAGTACCAGCGCGGCAACGTCGAGGAAGCGTTTCGCAACGCCCATCTCGTGGTCAAGCGCAAGTTCCGCATCGGCCGCAAGCAGGCGCTTTGCCTGGAAAGCCGCGGTTGCGTCGCGGGCTTTCGCGAAAGCACGTTCACGCTGACGATCTGGATCAGCCACCAGCTGCCCTATGTGGTGCGGCACTATCTCGCCAAGCACCTGCGGCTGCCCGAGACCGAGGTCCGGGTCATCGTGCCGAACACCGGCGGCGGCTTCGGCCAGAAGGCGTCGATCTATCCGGAGGAATTCGTCTGCGCCTGGCTCGCGCTCGGCCTACGCCGGCCGGTGAAATGGGTCGAGGACAGGATTGAGAACATGGTCGCCTCGACCCATGCCCGCGATCAGCAGATCGAGGTCGAGCTTGCGGTCGACAAGGACGGCCGCTTCCTCGCGCTCGGCTCCGACATCTGGGTCGATGTCGGCGCCTACTCGACCTATCTGTGGTCGGCCGGCATGGAGCCGCTGCAGACCGCGGGCCTGATGCCCGGGCCCTATCGGGTGCCGGCGATGCGCTACCGGACGCGCGGCGTCGCCACCAACAAGACGCCGGTCGGTCCATACCGCGCGGTCGGCCGGCCGTCATCGTCGTGCTCGCTGGAGCTGCTGATCGACGAGGTGGCGCGCCGGCTGCAGCTCGATCCGGTCGAGATCCGCCAGCGCAATCTGATCCCGGCCGAGGCGATGCCATATCGCAACGCCAACAACCTGGTGCATGACAACGTCAACTACCTGCCGTGCCTGGAGCTGTCGGTCGCCAAGGCGAACTATCAGCAGCTGCGCGCCGACCAGCGCGCCGCGCGGCCCGACGGCAAGCTGCGCGGCGTCGGCGTCGCCTGCTATGCGGAGCTGACCGGGCTTGGCACCAGCACGGCGGTCGGGCCCGGCACGCTGTTGCAGCCCGGCCGCGACGCCGTGACCCTGCGCCTGGAAACCACCGGCGCGCTGACCGTCGCCGCGGCGCTGCCGTCGCAGGGCCAGCGCATCATGACGGCGATGCGGCAGGTGGCCTCGGACGAGCTCGGCATCAAGCTCGAAGACATCGCCTGCATCAGCAACGACACCGCGACCGCGCCTTACGGCTTTGGCACCTTTGCGTCGCGCACCGCGGTGTTCGGTAGCGGCGCGACCATCAAGGCGGCGCGCGAGCTGCGCCAGCGTATCCTCGCCATGGCGGCGTTCGTGCTGAACGTGCCGGCCGAGCAACTGACCATCGCCAACAGCGCGGTGCGGACCATCGATGGCGCCAAGACCATCACGCTGCGCGAGCTGACCGAGAAGAGCTACTTCTCCGCCAAGGACATCCCGCAGGAGCTCAACCCGGGTTTCGAGGTGACGGCGTTCTACGATCCCAAGTTCGGCAGCTTCGCCGGCGGCGCGCACATCGCCGTGGTCGACGTCGATCCGAAGACCGGGCAGGTGGAAATCCTGCGCTACGTCGCCGCCGAGGACGTCGGCACTTTGATCAACCCCGCGGTGGTCGAGGGCCAGATCATCGGCGGCATTGCCCAGGGCATTGGCGAGGCGCTGCTCGAGGAATTGGTCTACGACGAGACCGGCCAGCCGCGCACCGTGACGCTCGCCGACTATCTCATTCCCTCGGCGCTGGAGATTCCCCGCATCGAATTGCATCATGCCAACACGCCGTCGGCGGCGCTCGGCGGCTTCAAGGGTTGCGGCGAAGGCTCGATCATCGGCGCGCTCGGCGCGGTGGCCTGCGCGGTCGCCGACGCGCTGAACCGGCACGGCGGCGACATCCACGAGTTCCCGGCGACGCCGGAGCGCGTACTGAAAGGTCTGGGTGTGCTGCCGGGCGGGGCCTAGAGCATGATCCCGAAAAAGCCTGCCCCGGACTTGATCCGGGGTGTGCAGCGGTTTTCGGAAAGGATCATGCTCAGACAAGAAGCCCAGCGGCCATGGGGTCAATGATGCAGATCGATTGCCGAGGATTGGCCCTGACCACGTCGAGCGCGGACGCGGCCAAGCACATCGACCAGGCCGTCGCCGCGTTCATGAACTACGGCACCACCGCCGGCGCGCAGGTCAAATCGGCGCTCGATCGCGATCCGGCCTTCGTGCTGGCGCTGTGCCTGCGCGGCTATTTCTTCCTGATGCTGGAGAACAAGGCGCTTCTGCCGCGGGTCAAGCAGACGCTGGATGACATCGCGCCGCATCTGGGCGCCGCGACCACGCGCGAGCAGCTGCACGTCAAGGCGCTCGCAGCCTGGGCGGCCGGCGACATCATGGCGGCGTGCCGGCACTGGGAGGAGGTGCTGACCGAAGCGCCGCTCGACCTGATGGCGCTCAAGCTGCACCACACCATGACGTTCTACACCGGCCGCAGCCAGGTCATGCGTTCGGTGGTTTCCGGCGTGCTCGGCGCGTGGAGCGACCAGGTGCCCGACTACGGTTGCGTGCAGGGCATGTACGCCTATGCCCTGGAGGAATGCGGCGCCTATGACCAGGCCGAGCGCTGGGGGCGCCAGGCGGTCGAGCGCAACCCCGGCGATCTGTGGGCGATCCATTCGGTCGCCCACGTGCTCGAAATGCAGGGCCGCTCTGCCGAAGGCGTCAAATGGCTGGACTACACGCCCGAGCAATGGGCGAGCAAGAATCCGTTCAAGGCCCATGTCTGGTGGCACGCCGCGCTGTTCATGCTGTCGCAGGGCGAGAACGACCGCGCGCTCGACCTCTACGACAAGGCGCTGTGCTCGGTGAACTCCGAGCAATACGTCGACGTGTCGAACCAGGCCGCGCTGCTCAAGCGCATCGCGATGAGCGGCGTCGACGTCGGCCACCGCTGGCAGGCGTTGGCCGAGCACTCGGAGAAGCGCATCCACGACCACATGCTGCCGTTCCGCGACGCGCATTTCAGTCTGGCGCTTGCCGCCAACGGCAACTTCGAGGTGGCCCGCAAGCACATCGAATCGATGGCGGCGTTTTCGGCGCAGGGTCAAGGCTGGCGGGTTGAGGCGACCCGCGACGTGCTGATTCCGCTGTGCGAAGCGATGATCGCCTACGAGGCGGGCGACCACGACAAGGCGATCGACCTGATGTGGCCGCTGCGGCACGACATCGCGACCATCGGCGGCAGCCATGCCCAGCGCGATCTGTTCGCGCAGATCATGTGCGACGCGGCGGCGCGCAGCAGCCGACGGGCGGTGGCGCGCAGCCTGCTTTCGGAGCGGGTGCGGAGCCGGCCCACCAAGAAGAGAAACTGGCAGACCTATGCCGAGACGCTGGCGGCGCTGGGCGAAGCCGACCGCGCCGCCGAGGCGCGGCAGCGGGCCGAGGCCGCGCCCGAAGCCGGGGCGTAGCGTCAAGCCGCGGCGGCGGCCTGCTGCCGCTCAGCTTGAGCGTTGCTGTGACCGCGTCCGAAGGATCAAGCTGCGGCGAATTCGATCGGTTGCGCGCCGTCCCACAGCGTCATCTTGCCGAGCTTCGGGAGGTCGTCGAGCGGCGCAGTGACGGTGATGAAGTGATTGCCGGCAAGCTGGCCGACCTTGCTGGCGAAGCGTACGCCGCCATAGGCCATGAGGATTTCGGTCTCGCTGATGCCGCCGGGATAAAGCAAAATTTGCCCGGGCGCAGGGAAGCTGGTCTGGTTCTCCGCCGGCACGCCCAGATCGGTTTCACCGAGCGGGATCCAGACCGCTTCGCCGCTCCAGCGCACATGGATGACGCGCTGGCGGTACGGCAGCAGCCGCCGGAAAATCTCGCAGGTGCGCGGCGCCAGTCCAGTCTCGAAACGGGCCTGGAACTTGAATGGTCCGGCGGTGATCACGAGGTCGGTCATCAGGCAAGCCTGTATGCTATTTCTTCTGGGCGCGGGCGCCGGCCGCATCGGCAGTCCAGCGCGTGAACGCCTCGGCGAACGCCCGGTCGCCAGTTTCGCCCTTCTCGATCACCAGCACCGCACGGCCGCCGTTCGTGTAGCGGATCGGAATTCCGAACCAGGGCCGGTTTCGGAGCAAGTCGCTGTTGTGCCGCGCGTCGACGTCGAGCGCGGACAGGCCGAGGATGAAAAACCCGTCGCGCACCTTGACGCGGCTGGCGGCCACGTGCTGGCCGGCCGCCTCCTGGTCCGGCTTCATCATGATGCCGACCATGTCGGTGACGCCGCCGGTGCTGGCATCCGATGACGGATCGAAGCTGAGCTCCACCGTGTGGGTTGCGGGCAGCGTCGGGTCGAGATTGCGGCGGATCGACATGGTCATGTCGAGCGGACGCTCCGGCACCTTGACCTGTGCGATCACGGTGAAGCCCGCAACGTTTCCGGCGGTGGCCTGCACTTGCTCGGCACGCCAGGTCACCGTGCCGTCGTAGCGCTTGCCCTGACCGCCCGGTATCTCCTCGTAAAGCGAGACGCGCGCCGTTCCGGGCGTGGGCGGCGGCGCGGCGGGCTCGCTGAGCAGCGGGCTTTGCGATGCGACCTGTGGCGTCGCCGGCTCGGCCTCGGGCACGAACACGCGAACCAGCCGCCAGTCGCCGGTCCAGCGGAACAGCATGACCAGCGGCGCCTGCACGGTGTCGCTATCCGGCTCGAGATCGACGCGAAACGCAAACGGGCTGCCGGTGTAAAAAGCGTAGCGAATGCGATTCCACGCGAACGCCGGACTGTCGTTCGCCGGCATCGCGATCGTCTCCCAGCCGCGATCGTCGACCTTGGCGGTGCGCAGCAGATTGATGATGCCCTGTCGACTCAGCAGCGCGTCGATGGTGCGGTCGCTGGTCGAAGCCAGCGGCTTGGGCAGGAGATCCTCGCGCAGCTCTTGGCGGACATTCGCCCAATCGATCCGGCGCTCCAGGCCGACGGGATCGCCGCTCTGCAACGCCGAGGTCAGGTCATAGAACGCGCCGGCCGCCCAGGCGGTCCAGGCCAGCCCGGCCAGCAGCGCCAGCGAGACGATTTTCAAGAACAGCTTCGGAATTTTATCGGAAGTCATGCGGCGCCGCCGCCGGATAATGCCTCAAGTGCCGGTCGAAGCCAATTCGGCCGGCACCGCCGCGTCATTGTGCCTCGATGTTGAGCTCCTTGGCGAGCGCGCGCCACTTCTCCTGCTCGCCGCGGATGAAGACGGCGGCGCTCTCGGGGGTGCCGGCGCCGCTGGTGCCGAGCCCGAAGCGCGCGAACCGGTCGCCGATGTCGGAGCCTTTCAGGAGTTCATTGATCTCCTGGTTCAGCCGTCGGATTGCCTCGGCGGGGGTGCCGGTGGGCGCGACAATGACGAACCAGGCGTCCACGATCACGCCCGGCACGGTTTCGGCGACCGTCGGCACGTCGGGCTGATACGAGAAGCGCTTGCCGCCAAACCATCCGAGCGGGCGGATCTTGCCGGCCTGGATCATGGCGCCGGATGCGGCGAGCGAGCTCACGGTCGCCTGGATGCGCCCGCTGCCGACGTCGCCCGCCATCTGCGCGGGTGAACGGTAGGGTACCTCGACCATGTCGAGGCCGGCGCGTTTGCTGAGCAGGCGCGCCGACACCACGGCGGCGGTCACCGTGATGTCCAGGGCGTAGGACAGCTTGCCGGGGTTGGCCTTGGCGTAGGCAATGAACTCCGGCACCGATTTGACCGGCAGCTCGGCGTTCACCGACAGCATCTGCGGCGCGAAATCGACCACCATGGCGACCGGCGTGAAATCGCGCGCCGGATCGTAGGGCAGCGCCTTTACGGTGACCGGATTGATGGCGAGCCCCGAAACGGTGCTGAACAGGAACGTGGTGCCGTCGGGGGCGGCGCGCGCGGCGGTTTGGTGCGCCAGCAGACCGGACGCAGCCGGCAGATTCTCCACCACCATGGGCTGGCCGAGCCGTTGCGACACGCCGTCGGCGATCAGCCGCGCGATCACGTCGGTGCCGCTGCCGGGCCCCTGCGGCACGATCAGCTTCATCGCGCGGTTCGGCCAAGTCTGGCCTTGCGCCTGCGCTTGCGTCGGCACCAGCAGCGCGGCGCACAGCAGTGCCGCAAACAGGCGGAGCATCGCGTTCACTGCCCCATGGTGATGCCGAGCTCGTGCACGGCACGGCCGAACTTGGCGGATTGGTCGGCGAGGAACGCGCGCACGTCCTGGCTCTCGCTCGGCTCGACGCCCTGCCGCGCCATCGCCTCGCGCAACGACGGATCGTTGAGCGCCTCCAGCGTTTCCTTGCGCAGCACGCCGAGGATTTCGGCCGGCGTGCCCTTGGGCGCCAGCAGCACGGTCCAGCTTGCGAGGTCGAACTCCGGCACGCCGGCCTCCTTGAACGTCGGCACGTTCGGCAGCGCCGTCGAGCGCTTGTCGCCGGTCACCGCGAGCGCCCGGACGCCGCCGCTGTCGATCGCGGTCTTGCCGGCCGCGACGCCGCCGTAGAACATGTCGATGTGGCCGCCGATCACGTCGTTGATGCCTTGCGCGCCGCCGCGATAGGGCACGTGCGTCAGCGTCAGCCCCTTCAGCTTGTTCATCCAGGCGCCGAACACGTGCGGCGGGCTGCCGTTGCCGCCGCCGAAGCTGTACTTGCCGGGGTTGGCGCGCATCTCCTCGATGAAATCCTTCAGATTGTCGGCCTTGACGGTCTTCGAAACCATCAGCACCACCGGAACAAGGCCGGTGATCGCGATCGGCTCGAAGTCGTCGATCACGGAGTATTTGTTCTTCGACATGTGCGGCACGATCACCGCTTCCGCCGTGTAGCTGTTGTAGAGCGTATGGCCGTCCGGCGTGGCGCGCATCGCGGTCTGCATGCCGATGGTGCCGCCGGCGCCGGGCCGGTTGAGCACGACGAACGATTGGCCGAGCCGCTCCTGCAGCTTCTGGGCGACCAGCCGCGCCACGATGTCGGTCGAGCCGCCGGGTCCGTAGGACACGACGACCTCGACGTTGCGGGTCGGATAGGGGGCGGCGAGGGCAGTGCCGGCAAAGCACGTGGCCGAGGCGCAGACAACGCTCGTCAACAACACGATGCGGTGCCACGGGGACTCCCCTCCCCACGCGCGCGAAGCGCGTGGCGTGGAGGGGTCGGGGGTGGGGGGACTTGTTTCACGCCCCGGACCCCGGCTCGCGTCGCCAAAGCGCCGCTCGCCGACCCTCCCCACCGCTTTGCGGGGGGAGGGTGACGGCAGCGCCAGCGTGCTTGGCTTCAAAGCTTCGTCACCCGGGCGTGCAGGATCGCGGCGCGGCCGCCGCGCACCGCCTCGACGCAGCGCTTGAGCGCCGCCGGCAGGTCGTCCGGGTTGGTGACCTTCTCGCCATGGGCGCCGAACGCCTCGCCGATCTTGGAGAACTCGGCGTCGGGCATCAGGTTGGCCTGGAACAGATCGACCTCCTTGGCCTCGCCCGCCGGGAACACCCGCAGCGTCGATTCCTTCACCGCCGACCAGCCGGTGTTGTCGAGCAGCAGCACCAGGATCGGCAGCTTGTAGTGCTGCGCCACCGAGAACACCGACGACGGCCCGCCGAAATAGAAGCCGCCGTCACCGACCACCTGCACCACCATCTTGTCCTTGGCCGCAAGCTTGGCGCCGAGCGCCATGCCGCCCGACCAGCCGAGCCCGCCGCCGCCGGAGCGCACGCAGGTGTTCGGCAGCGGCCGCGTCAGCTGGAGCAGGCAGGCGCCGGCGTTGCGGACGCCCTCGTTGAGCACGATGTCGTCGTCCTTGAGCAGCTTGTTCAGCTCCGCGAACAGGTAGTGCGGGTCGATCTCGCCCGGCTTGCCCTTGTTCGAGGCGAGCTTCTTGGCGTGCTCGCGCCAGGCGTTGCGCTCGGCGGTGAACGCTTCGACGCGCTTCTTCGCCGCTTCCTTGAACTTCGGCGTCGCCTTCTTCTTCAGCTCCTCGAGCAATTGCTCGAGGATGCGGCCGCTGTCGCCCTGCATGCGCAGGTTGCCCGGGAACGTCCACATCGGCGACGCGGCCTTGAGCGTGTCGATGTCGATGTGCGCCCAGAACGAGCCGTCATTGTGCGACACGTCGGCCGGGAACCACGGCACGTCGACGTCCACCAAAAGCCCGACGTCGGTCTTCGGCAGATGCTTGTTCGGCGAATAGCCGAGGAAGCACGGGAACTCGTGCGAGATGTTGAAGGTCTGGTTGCCTTCGAACACCGCGATGCCGGCGAACGTCGCCAGCTCCTCGATCATCTTCGGCGCGTTCTTCGATTGGCCGGCATAGCCGCAGATCAGGATCGGATGCTCCGCCGCGATGATCTTGTCGGCAAGCTGCGCGATCATCGCCGGATCGGCGCCGCCGGATTGCGGCTGCGTGAACTGGTTGGCCGGATAGCTGCGGATCTGGTCGCTCGCCCATTTCTCGGTCAGCGTCTCGCGCTGCGCCATGAAATAGACCGGGCCCGCCGGCTTGGTTTCCATGATGGTGTGGGCGCGGCGCAGCGCCTCCTTCACCACCACGCCGGACGGCAGCGTCCATTCCCACTTGATGTAGGGCCGCACCAGCGCGCCCTGGTCGACCGGCTCCTGCACGAAATGCACGTAGGTGTCGCGCGAGCCGACCAGCTCGTTGCTCGACGTGTACGGCGCCTTGCCGGACATCAGCAGCACCGGCAGCCGGCTCCTGAACAGGTTGTGCATGGCGTTGGCGGTGTTGGCGGTGCCGACGTCGACATGCACCAGCACGGCCTGGCCGCGGCCGGTCACCGCCGCGTAGCCCATCGCCATGTGGGCGGCGGTGTTCTCATGCGGGCAGAGCACCACGTTCGGCACCTTCTCGCCGCGCTTTGAGCGGCTCGCCAGCGCCTCGATGGTCGGCGCATGGTCGGTGCCGAAGTTGCAGAACAGGTGCTCGATGCCGATCTCGTTCAGGCCCTCGATGAAGTAATAGGCGGTCGAGTGCTCGGGCGCGTTGCTGATCTTGTGGGCGGCTTGCGGCATGGGACTGGGACCGATCTGGTTTGAGGGGATGGGGCGTTCCGTGGACCTACTGTGCCGCGAGCGGGCAGGGGGATTCAAGGCTTATGCCCGGCATAGCCCTTGTGTCCCGGGCGCAACGCAGCACCATAACTGACGCGTAGCGTCAGCGTTCTTGCGGCCGCCAAAGCGGCCTATGGTGATGCCTGTAGGGCCGGAACACGAGGCCTTGCTACGCCGCCGCGGCGGGCACCCGCTTGACCTGGTGCGCCTGGAGCTGGGCAGCACCTCCTTGGCGAAGCGGCGGAGCTGCTTCAGGAACACATCCTGCGGCATGGCGCCAAGGCTCATCATCAGCAGCAGGGAATTGGCGCCGTAGCGCTCGGCGTCGGCGATCAGCTTGTCGGTGACGTGCTTGGCGTTGCCGAAGGCGAGCAGCCCGTCGTCGATCCGCTTTTCGACGTCGGCAAGCGTCATCGCCTTCATCTTCTCGCGGTCGAGGCCGGCGGCCGAGCGGTTCTCCTCGCGCATGTAGTCGAACGAGGACGAGCTGACATAGCCCGAGGTCTTCACGGCGGCTTCCTTCTCCTTGGTCGAGCCGTGATGCCAGAGCGTGTGCACGAAATAGAAGTAGTACGGCCCGTATTCCTTCAGCGCCGAAGCCTTGTCGTCGGCGACGAAGGCGTCGGTGAAGAAGCACAGGTGCTCCGGCGTGATGGCGTGGCCGTTCTTGGCGAGCTGCTTGGCGAAATAGCCGACGATGTCCTTCGGTCAGCCCGCGCTTGAAGATCCGGCAGCACGGCGGAGAAGTTGTGCTTGCCGGCCCACTCGATGGTTTCCTTGCTGCCGGTGAACGGGATCCACACCGGCGGATGCGGCTGCTGGTACGGCCGCGGCCAGATCGCGATGTCCTTCATCTGCCAGTACTTGCCGTCGTGCGAGAACTGCTGCGCGGTCCACGCCTTCATGATGATGTCGACGGCCTCCTCGAAGCGCGCGCGCGATTCCGCCATCGACACGTTGTAGACGTTGTATTCGCGCGGCACGCCGCGGGCGAAGCCGGACATGATCCGGCCGCGCGACAGGCAGTCGGCCATCGCCAGCTCTTCGGCGATGCGCAGCGGATTGTGGATCGGCAAGAGGTTGCCGAGGATCAGGAACTTGAGCTTCTTGGTCCGCTGCGCCGCCGCCGCCGCCATCATGTTGGGCGAGATCATCAGGCCGTGCGGCGTGGTGTGGTGCTCGTTCAGCCCGACGCCGTCGAAGCCGAGCCTGTCCATCTCCTCCCAGATTGCCAGATGCTGCTCGTAGGTGCGCGCGCCGATCTCGGGGTCCCAATGGTCGAGCGACAGCGGATAGGGGATGAACTTGTCTGCCGCTTGTAGTCCTCGAAGTGATGGTCGTAGGGCAGCAGGTCGAAGATGAAGACTTTCATTGCGACGTTCCTGAAGACGTTCTGATTGATGCACACTTTGGCTGTCATGCCCGCGCTTGGCCGGGCATCCAGTCATCGCGCAGCTTTGTGCGAAGACGCGGATGCTAGACAGGCTTTCGATGGTTCGCGACCATAGCAGTTATCGCGGCTTCCTGATCTCCGCGGCCGAGTTGATGGTGGCGTGCAGGTTGCGGGCGTATTCGACGGCGCCCGCGACCGGCATGTCGGGCGCGGTGCGGACGTATTCCTTGGCGCTGCGGAGCGAGATGCGACGGCGCCTTCAGCATCGCCTGCGGTGAGCTTGTCGACGTGGCCGTCGAGCTTGGCGGCCGGCACCACGTCGCTGACGATGCCGTAGGACAGCGCGCGCTCGGGCTGACCTCGAACATCGAGTAGACCAGATAGGCCATCGCCTTGCGCGGCACGCGATCGACGAACGACGACATCACCATGGTCGGCATGATCTGGTGCGCCATCTCGGGCACCGAGAATTTCGCCTTGTCGCTTGCGATGGTGATGTCGCAGGCCGCCGCGATCGCGCAGCCGAAGCCGTGCGCGCCGCCCTGCACCACGGCGATGATCGGGATCGGGCAGTTGCGCATCGCGCCATAGGCGTCGAACACCACGTCGGAGAAATTGCGCCGCGTGTAGGCGGTGGGCTCGACCGCCGGCCGCGCGCCCATGCCGGCGCGGCCGACGCAGAAGTCCTTGCCGGCGCCGCGCAGCACCACGATGTCGGATTTCTTCGGCGCCTGCCTGATCAGCTTGGTCAGCTCGCGCACCATGTCGTCGGTCACAGCGTTGCCGCGCTCGGGCTGGTTCAGCGTGATGCGCAGGATCGGCCCGTCCTGCTTCACCATGAATGTCTTTCTTTGCCATGAGTATCCCCCGTTGCGCCGCTCACGCGGCCTTGGTCTTGCCATTGCGGATCGCGCGCCAGACCTTCTCCGCCGTCACCGGCATCTCGATGTGGGTCACGCCGTAATCCGATAGCGCATCGACCACGGCGTTGACCACCACGCCGAGCGCCGGCGTGGTGCCGCCTTCGCCGCCGCCGCGCACGCCGAGCGGATTGCCCGGCGCCAGCGTCTCGCTGAGGTCGGTGTTGAACGACGGCAGCATGTGGGCGCGCGGCATCGCGTAGTCCATCATCGAGCCGGCGAGCAGCTGCCCGGTTTCCGGGTCGTAGTGCGAATGCTCCCACAGCGCCTGGCCGACGCCCTGCACGATGCCGCCATGGGTCTGGCCGTGCAGGATCAGCGGATTGATCGCGCGGCCGACGTCGTCGATCGCGGTGTAGCGCGCGATCTCGGTCTTGCCGGTGTCGGGATCGATCTCGACCTCGCAGACCGCGCAGCCGAACGGGAAGCCGGCGCCGCGGATCATCTCGTCGCTTTCCGCCGCCAGCGGGCCGCGCAGGTCGTCCGGCAGGTCGTTGCGGTCGCGCGCGGCGCGCGCCACCTCGAACAGGCCGATCGAGCGGTCGGTGCCCTTGACGGTGAAGCGGCCTTCGGCGAACGCGACGTCGGCCGGGTCGGTCTCCAGCACGTGGCCGGCGATCTTGGTGGCCTTCTGGATCACCGCCTCCGACGCCTTGCCCATGACGATGCCGCCCATGCGCATCGAGCGGGCGGAGTGCGAGCCGCCGCCGACCGGCACGACGTCGGTGTCGCCCTGGATCAGCCTGATGCGGTCGACGTCGACGCCGAGCCATTCGGCGACGCATTGCGCGAAACTCGTTTCGTGGCCTTGGCCGCTCGACAGCGTGCCGATGCTGACGTCGACGCGACCCTCCGGCTGCACGTCGACCTTCGACCATTCGCGCGGCGCGCCGCTGGTGATCTCGAGGTAGTTGGCAAGCCCGATGCCGCGCAGCTTGCCGTTGCGCTTGCTGTCGCGCTTGCGCTTGTTGAAGCCCTTCCAGTCGGCGAGCGCCAGCGCGCGGTCCATGATCTTGGCATAGTCGCCGGAGTCGTAGGTCATGCCGAGCGGGTTGGCGTAGGGCTGGGCCTGTCGGCGGAATCAGGTTGCGGCGGCGCAGATCGATGCGGTCGTAGCCGAACTGCCGCGCCGCGACGTCGATGATCCGCTCGATCACGAAGATCGCCTCGGGCCGGCCGGCGCTGCGGTACGGGTTGGTCGGCGCGCGTGTTGCTCAGCGCCGCGCGGGCGCGGAAATGCGCCGTCGGCACGCGATAGACCGAGGTCAGCAGCTCCGAGCATTTCACCAGCGGCACGAACATCACGCTGTGGGCGCCGGTGTTGCAGATGATCGAGCCGCGCATGGCGAGGAAGCGGCCCTTGTCGTCGAGCGCAAGCTCCGCCTGGATCACCTGGTCGCGGCCCTGGTAGTCGCTGGCGAACGCCTCGGAGCGCTCGCAGGTCCATTTCACCGGGCGGCCGAGGCGCTTGGCCGCCCAGACCACCAGCGCGAACTCGGGAAAGAACGCGTTGCGGGTGCCGAAATTGCCGCCGACGTCGCCGCATTCGACGCGCACGTGCGGCGGGTCGACGCCGAGGATCTTGGCGAGTTCGGCCTTCTGGCGCACCACGCCGCCGGAGCCGGCGTGCAGCGTGTATTTGTCGGCGGCCGGATCGTAGACGCCGACCGCGGCGCGCGCGTCGAGCGGCACGCCGGTGACGCGATTGACCCAGGTGTCGAGCTTGGCCACGCGGCTGGCGCGCGCGAACGCCGCCTCGGTCGCCGCCACGTCGCCGACGTCGGCGTCGATGCAGACATTGCCGATGTGGTCATAGAGCCGCGGCGCGTCGGCCGCCGCCGCGCCGGCGTGTCGCGGCGATCGGCTGCAGCGGCTCGTAATCCACGACGACCTGCTCGGCGGCATCCTTGGCTTGAGCCAGTGTCTCGGCCACCACCATGACGACCTGCTGGCCGACGTAGCGCACCCGGTCGGTCGGCAGCAGCGCCTGCGGCGCGTAGCCGTGCGGGGAGCCGTCGCGGTTGGCGAGCAGGATGTCGGCCGGCGGCTTCATCGGGATCGGCGTGTGCGGGATGTCCTTCAGTCCGTCGGCCGTCACATCGGCGCCGGTCAGGACCGCCAGCACGCCCGGCATCGCCCGCGCCGCCGCGGTGTCGATGCGAACGGATGCGCGCATGCGCGTGCGGCGAGCGCAGGATCGCCGCATAGGCCTGGCCCGGCAGGCTGACGTCGTCGCTGTAGCGGCCGTTGCCGTGCACAAGCCGCAAGTCTTCCTTGCGGCGAAGCGGTTGTCCGATGGTCTGCGGCATGGCGGGATTTCGGTGGAGTGAGCAACCCGGGGCAACGTAACGAGAGGTCCGCGCGCAGCATATCGTCTGGATCGCAGGCCGCGCCAGCTATTCGGGCGCATTCGTCGCCGGCAAAAAGCGCATCCGGGTGCGGAACACGAGGTGTCGGGCCTGCGTTTCACCTGCGATCGCGCCGGAGTGAGCGCCACGGAGGTGCGCCGGGCTGTGGTTCGCGTTTCCGTTCCTGATGCGCCAGCACGAGCGCTTATGACGCGGAACCCCATGGCTGCCGCCACGTTTAAACAGCGCCGATAATGCAACGAGGTCCCATCGTGCGTAGCACCCGCTCCGTTCGCAAAGACCGCTTCGCCCACGCCGCCGAGCGAATCGCCAAGGCCGAGCGGTCCATCCAGCGCAACATTGACCGCGCCGAGCGGTCGGCCAAGCGCAAACCGAAGTCCAAGTCGTCGCCACAGCAGACCGGCGCGCGGCGTTATCCGATGCCGCCATTCCCCAAGCAGCACTTGGCGAAGCCCGGCATCGAGGCCGCACTCAAGCTTGCGCCGATGTACGACGCGCCGCACTACAAGGGCTCCGACAAGCTCGCCGGCAAGGTCGCGCTGATCACCGGCGGCGATTCCGGCATCGGGCGGGCGGTGGCAGTGCTATTCGCGCGCGAGGGCGCCGATGTCGCGGTGACGTACCTGTCCGAACACGGCGATGCTGCTGAGACCAAGCGCGCTGTCGAGAACGAAGGCCGCCGCTGCTTTGTCATCTCGGGCGACGTGGCAGACCCGAAGTTCTGCGAGCACGCCGTCGCACGCACCTTGGCCGAGTTTGGCGCGCTCGACGTCCTGGTCAACAACGCGGCGTTTCAGGAGCACGTGCAGCGCTTCGAGCAGATCACCGAAGAGCATTTCGACCTCACCATGAAGACCAATCTGTACGGCTATTTCCACATGGCGAAGGCCGCGGTGCCGCACATGAAGCCCGGCAGCGCAATCGTGATGACCGGCTCGGTGACCGGTTTGCTCGGCAACAAGAACCTGCTGGATTATTCGCTGACCAAGGGCGGGATCCACGCCTTCACCCGCTCGCTCGCGAGGCACCTGGTCGATCGCGGCATCCGCGTCAACGCGGTAGCGCCGGGACCGGTCTGGACACCACTCAATCCGGCAGACAAGGACGCCGAGCGGGTGTCCAAGTTCGGCGCCGACACGCCGATGAAGCGTCCCGGCGCAGCCTGAGGAGATCGCGCCGGCCTTCGTGTTTTTGGCGGCGCCGAGTTGCTCGAGCTATATCACCGGCGAGATTCTGCCGATCATTGGCGGCTATCCGGCGGCTGATCGTTCGCCGGACCGTGTCCAGCGTTGAAGCATAGGGCCGCGCGCCCTATGCTTCCGCCGAATGAAGCCCGCCCCGTTCCAGTACCACACCCCGTCGACCATCGATGAGACGCTGGATCTGCTGGCGAAATTCGCCGCCGACGACGGCCGCGTGTTGGCCGGCGGACAGTCGCTGGTGCCGACCATGGCGTTCCGGCTGGCGCGGCCGCGCCACCTGATCGACATCAACGGCATCCGCGAGCTGGACTATCTCGAGGTGCACAACGGCAAGCTCTGCATCGGCGCCGGCGTGCGCCATGCCGCATTCGAGAAGCCGGTGGTGCAGGGCCCGCTCGGGCGCCTGCTGGCCGATGTGGTCCGCCACATCGCGCATGCGCCGATCCGCAACCGCGGCACCTTCTGCGGCAGCATCGCGCACGCCGATCCGGCGTCCGAATGGTGCGCGGTCGCCGCCGCGCTCGACGCCGAGATGGTGGCCGAGAGCAAGCGCAGCGGCCTGCGCGTCATTGCCGCCAAGGACTTCTTCCAGGGCATCATGACCACGGCGTTGCGCGACGACGAGCTGCTGAGCGAGGTGCGGCTGCCGATCCTGCCGGCCGACGCCCGCGTCGGCTTCGCCGAGTTCAGCCGCCGCGCCGGCGACTATGCGGTGGCGATGGCGGTGACGAGCTTCCGGCTGAAGAACGACATCATGAGCGACCTGCGCATCGCCGTCGGCGGCGCCGAGGCCGCGCCGCGCCGCCACATCGAGGCCGAGCGCGTGCTGCTCGGCCGGCCGCCCAACACCGGCATCTTCCAGGCCGCGGCGCATGCCGCCGCGCAGCGCGGTCGATCCGCTCGACGACGCCAACGTCAGCGCCGACTACCGGCGCAGCGTCGTGCGCGCCATGGTGTCCCGCGCGCTGGAGCAGTCCTGCCCATGAACGACGCCAGCGGCGCGACCAAATGGATCGGCCAGGCGGTCGAGCGGCTGGAGGACCCGCCGCTGGTCACCGGCCGCGGCCGCTTCGCCGGCGACATCAACTTTCCGCGCCAGCTTCACATGCGGATCGTGCGCTCGAACCACGCGCACGCCAACATCCTGTCGATCTACACCGATGCGGCGCGCGCGCTGCCGGGCGTGGTGGCGGTGTGGACCGCGGCCGACATCGCCGACGTGCCGCCGATCGATTTCCGCGAAGGCCCGATCGAGAAGCTCGCGCCGTACCGCCAGCCGGTGCTGGCGACCGACAAGATGCGCTACGTCGGCGAGCCGGTGGCGGCGGTGTTCGCCGAGGATCCCTACGTCGCCGAGGACGCCGCCGACCTCGTCACCATGCGAGGTCGAGGAGTTGCCGCCGTTGCTCGTCGCCGGAGGGCGAGCCCGGCGAGTTCTCGTTCGGCCGCAACACCGAGGCCGCGTTGCTGACGCAGGGCTACGGCGACGTCGAGGCGGTGTTCAGGCAGCGCGCGCCACGTCGTCGAGCTCAAGCTCACCAGTCGGCCGGCATTCCGGCGTGCCGCTGGAGACCCGCGGCGCCATCGGCCGCTACGACGCGTCGCGCGACATGCTGGAACTGCACGGCGCCGCGAAGGTGCCGCACCGCAACAAGGAGCTGATCGCGCGCATGCTCAACCGGCCGCCGTCGTCGGTGCAGTGCTACGAGTCGCACGTCGGCGGCGGCTTCGGCATCCGCGGCGAGCTCTATCCCGAGGACGTGCTGGTCTGCGTCGCCGCGCATGCGGCTCGAGCGTCCGGTGAAATGGATCGAGGACCGCCGCGAGCACCTGATCGCCGCCAACCACTCGCGCAACCAGCACCATCACATCAGGGCCGCGGTCACCGACGACGGCGAAATCCTCGCCATCGACGACGTGATCTATCACGACAACGGCGCCTATGTGCGCACCCACGCCACCCGCGTCGCGATGATGACCTGCGGCGTGCTGCCCGGGCCGTACCGCGTGCCGGGCGCCTATCGCGCGGTCTGCCATTTCCGCCTGACCAACAAGACGCCGGCCGCGACCTATCGCGCGCCGGGGCGCTTCGAGACCACGTTCGTGCGCGAGCGGCTGGTCGACGCCATCGCCCATCAATTGCAGCTCGACCCGATCCACGTGCGCCGGCGCAACGCCGTCACCGTCGACGAGATGCCGTTCAAGCGGCCGCTCGAGGCGCTGGGCGAGGAGATCCATTTCGACTCCGGCGACTATCACGCGCTGCTCGACAAGGTGCTGAGCCACGTCGAATGGGCCAAGCTCAACGCCGAGCTCGCCGCGCGCCGCGACAACGGCGAGATGGTCGGCGTCGGGCTCGCCATGTTCGTCGAGAAGGCGGGCTTCGGCCCGGCCGACGGCGTGCGCATCCAGGTCGACACCTCCGGCGACGTCGAGGTGATCACCGGCGGCGCCTCGATCGGGCAGGGCTTCGAGACCGTGATGGCGCAGGTCGCGGCCGAGGTGCTCGGCACCGACTACAAGAAGATGCGCGTCATCCACGGCCAGACCGACCGCATCGAGCACGGCATCGGCGCGCATGCCTCGCGCGCCACGGTGATGACGGCGTCGGCGACGCGCGTCGCGGCGCTGAAGGTGCGCGAGAAGGCGCTGAACATGGCGGCCGAGCTGATGCAGGCGCCGGCCGACGACGCTCGACATCGTCAACGGCGAGGTGGTGATCGCCGGCCGCCTCGGCGGCCCGTCGATCACGCTCGGCCAGATCGCGGCGGCGCTGGCGCCGACCTCCAAGCTGCGCGGCGACGCGCGAGCCGGGGCTGTCGGCCGAGGGCTGGTTCTACGCCGACCACCAGGTCTATCCCTACGGCAATCATCTCGCGGTGGTGAAGGTCGATCCCGACACCGGCGGCGTGAAGGTGCTGCGCTACGTCATCGGCTACGACATCGGCCGCGCCATCAACCCGACGCTGGTCAAGGGCCAGATCGCCGGCGGCTTCGCGCAAGGGCTCGGCGGCGCGCTGATGGAGGAGTTCACCTACAACGAGCGCGGCGATCCGCTCGCCGTCACCTTCGCCGACTATCTGATGCCGACCGTGCGCGAGATGCCGGACGCTGGAGATCATCCTGACCGAGGACTATCCGTCGCCGCTCAATCCGCTCGGCATCAAGGGCGCGGGCGAGAGCGGGGTCAACGCGGTCGGCGCGCGCGATCGCGTCGGCGATCGACGACGCCATCGGCATGCCCGGCGCGATCACCGCAGCTGCCGGTGACGCCGCAGCGGCTGAAGGCGATCATCGACGGCAAGCGGTGACCGTCTCGCGGTACATAATCACGCGGACCCCGAGCTCGTGACAGCGTCGCTCGCCGACACTGCCGTCCAGGGGACGGTATAGAGAGTCCGCTGCGAGGACTGGAGCACCGCCATGAACACCAACGTCGATCCGCGCGCCGCCGCCGCCAAATCCAACGCGCCGAAGCAGGACCTGCGCGCCTGGCTCGCGCAGATGGAGGCGGCCGGCGAGGTGACGCACATCAGCGGCGCCGAGCGCGAGCGCGAGATCGGCGGCATCGTCGACATCTACCAGCGCAAGATCGGCAACCCGCTGGTGCTGTTCGACGACATCCCGGGCTATCCGAAGGGCCACCGCATCCTGGCCAACATCCTCACCTCGATCCGCCGCATCAACATGACCATGGGCAATCCGGCCGACGGCACCGAGATCGAGCTGGTGCGCCATTGGCGCAAGTACATGAAGGAGGCCAAGACCATCCCGCCGGTCGAGGTGGCGAGCGGCGCGCTGCTGGAAAACGTCAAGACCGGCGACGACATCGACCTGTTCAAGATTCCGGTGCCGCGCTGGCACGAGCACGACGGCGGCTATTACATCGGCACCGGCGACATGGTGGTCATGCGCGATCCCGACACCGGCTGGATCAACTACGGCGCCTATCGCGTGCAGGCCCACGACAAGCGGCTCGCCACCGTGATGTGCTCCAAGGGCAAGCACGGCGACATGATCCAGAAGAAGTATCACGAGCGCGGGCAGCCGTGCCCGGTCGCGGTGGTGTGCGGCATGCATCCGGCGCTGTTCATGATCGCCGGGCTGGAAATCCCGCACGGCAAGAACGAATACGACGCGGCCGGCGGGCTGCTGGGCGAGCCGGTGCAGGTGATCCTGGGGCCGAAGACCGGCCTGCCGATCCCGGCGCATGCCGAGATCGCGTTCGAGGGCTTCATCCATCCGAACGACACGGATCGACGAGGGCCCGCTCGGCGAATGGACCGGCTATTACGCCGGCGGCCTGAAGAAGGAGCCGGCGATCCGCGTCGAGACCATGATGTATCGCGACGATCCGATCCTGCTCGGCGCGATCCCCGGCATCCCGCCGGACGACGACTCGTTCTATCGCGGCATCGTACCGCTCCGGCGCGGTCTGGAACCAGCTCGAGGCCGCGGGCGTGCCCGAGGTCAAGGGCGTGTGGTCGCACGCCGCCGGCGGCTCGCGGCTGTGGCTCACCGTCGCGATCAAGCAGATGTACGCCGGCCACGCCAAGCAGGCCGGGCTGATCGCCTCGCAGTGCCACGCCGGCGCTTATGTCAACCGCTTCGTCGTGGTGGTGGACGACGACATCGATCCCGCCGACATGGACAAGGTGATCTGGGCGATGTGCACGCGCTGCGATCCGCGCGAGGGCATGGAGATTCTGCGCGGCTGCTGGTCGTCGGCGCTCGACCCGATGGCCTATGGCAGCAACGACCCGCGCAACGCCCGCGTCGTGATCGACGCCTGCAAGCCGTTCGGCCGCAGGGACACGTTCCCGATCGTGGTGCGCGCCAGCCAGGAGGTCGAGGACCTGGTGCGCGGCAAGTTCGGCGCGTTCCTGCCGAAGTGATGGTTGTTCGGATGTTCGGCCGCGAGTTTCCATGACCGACAAAGTCGACCGTCACGCTCATCGTCAACGGCCGCGATCACGACATCAGCGTCGAGCCGCGCAAGACCCTGGTCGACGCCATCCGCGACGACTGCGGGCTGACCGGCACGCACATCGGCTGCGAGCACGGCGTCTGCGGCGCCTGCACGGTGATCATCGGCCACGAGGCGGTGCGCTCGTGCCTGATGTTCGCGGTGCAGGCGGCCGGCAAGCCGCATCCGCACCGTCGAGGGGCTCGCCCAGCGGCAACACGCTGCATCCGCTGCAGCGCGCCTTCATCGCCCATCACGGGCTGCAATGCGGCTTCTGCACGCCGGGCTTCCTGATGCTGGCGGCCAACATGCTGGAGCAGAACCCGAACATCGGCGACGAGGAGATGCTCGACGTGCTGGCGTCGAACCTCTGCCGCTGCACCGGCTATCAGAACATCGTCAAGGCGGTGCGCGCCGCCCAGCATGAGATGCGGCCGAAGGATCAGGCGAAGCCGCCGGCCGCGGCTCCGGCCGCCGACGAGGCGCCGCCGACGGCCGAATTGCTGGAGCAGGCCGAGACCGCGCACGAGTAGTTTTACCGCGCCGCGCGGCGCGCGCCGTTGAACGCCGCGGGTGCTAACGCGGGCTGCTCGCCAGCAAATCCGCCAGCCGGTCGAGGCTGTCGTTCCAGCCCATGCTGAAGCCGCCGGCGATCGCCGCCTCGCGGTCGGCGTTCGACTGCAATTGTGCGTGAATGGTGAGCTTGGTCTTGCCGCCTTCGGCCGCGAAGGTGATCGTCACCAGCGAGCGCGGCGGCAGGCCGCCGCCACACGGATTGTCGTCGGCGGTGGTCGCGGCATAGACGATGCGCTCGGGCGGCACGATCTCGCGATAGGTGCCCGTGCAGGAATAGACCGCGCCGCCCTCGTCGCGCATATCGACCCGGAACGCGCCGCCGACGCGAAGGTCGACCGCGCAGACCGAGACCTGGGTGACCTTCGGCCCCCAGAACTGCGCGAGATGCCGAGGCTCCGTGAACATCTGGAACACCAGCGGGCGTGGGGCATTGAGCGTGCGGCGGATGACGATCTCGGCGTCACCGGGTTTCAGGTCGGATATCAGCGTCATCGCGTCCTCAATGCGTATAGGTGAAATCGACGAGCCGCTGGTCCGGAATCACCAGCAGCATCTTGCTCAACCCGAGTGTCCGGCCGAGCGGCGCCATCATTGGCCCCCGATCGCCTTGCGCGTCTCGTCCACCACGTCCTTCGGCGTCGTGTAGAGCTCGGCCACCATCTTGTGCAAGGCCGCGCCGCCCACCGGGTTGACCTCCTGGCCGCGCGCCTTCATCTCGGCCTGCAATTCGGGATCGGCCCAGGCGTCGTCGAGCGCCTTGCGCAGCGCCGCGAGCCGATCTTCCGGCACGCCGGGCGGCGCCGCGAACGGCCGCGCCATCTCCTGGCGGCTGAGGATGAGCTTGAGCATCAGGCGCTGCCGCTCCTCCTTGGCGAACTCCATGATCACCGGCACGTCCTGCAATTCCGCGCCCCTGGCGAGATTGAGCTGCACCGGAAAGTGCACCTTCTTCTCGGTGATCCATTGCGGCCGCAGCGCCTTCAAGCTCGACCACGACCAGCTCGCGCGCGAATCGACCTCGCCGCGCTCGAGCGCGATCGCGATCTCGGCGGTGCCCGGATAGCCGCTGATCAGCTTGAGCTTGGCGCCGAACGCGTTCTTCAGGAGCAGCGCGTAGATGTCCGGGTCGGAGCCCGAGCCTTCGCCGCCGACCGTGAACGGCTTTTCCAGCATGTCGTGCCAGGTGCGGATCGGCGCGGTGTGCCAGACCGCGAACACGCTGACCTCGTTGGTGCCGCTGCCGAGCCAGGCGAACTTGGTCGCGTCGAACGCAACGTTGGTGCCGCCGATCAATGGCTCCATCGCCATGCCGCGGCTGAACGTGCCGATGGTGGCGCCGTCCTTGGGCGCGACGTTGAAGAGGAAATTGGCGAGCTTGAGCGAGCCCGCGCCCGGCATGTTCTGCACCACGACCGACGGATTGCCCGGGATATGCCGGCCGAGATGGCGGGCGAGGATGCGGGCGTAGGTGTCATAGCCGCCGCCCGCGCTGTAGCCGACGATCAGGTTGAGGTTCTTGCCGCGATAGAAGTCGGCGACCGCGTCCTGCGCGCGAGCGGCACCCGGCAACGCCAGCAGGACAAAAACCAGGGCGAACGCACGACGCATGGCGGTTGCTCAGTCTCCGGGCGGGTCCCTATACTTGGTCCCTAAAAATGTCGGGACCGAGATGAAGCCGCCGCCCTTCCAATATCACGATCCGAAAACGCTTGCCGAGGCCGTCGGCCTGCTTGGCACGCTCGACAACGCCAAGCTCCTGGCCGGCGGCCAGTCGCTGATGCCGATGCTCAATATGCGGTTCGTGCTGCCCGACCACGTGATCGACCTCAACCGCGTCGACGGGCTGTCCTACATCAAGGAGGCCTCAGGCGCGCTTGAGATCGGCGCCATGACGCGCCAGCGCGATATCGAATTCTCCGACCTGGTGAAGGCGAAATGCCCGCTGATGCACCAGGCGATCATGCACATCGGCCACCGCCAGACCCGCAACCGCGGCACCATCGGCGGCTCGCTCTGCCATCTCGATCCCGCGGCCGAGCTGGTCTCGGTCGCGGCCGCGCACGATGCCACCGTCACGGTCGCCGGGCCCAACGGCACGCGCGAGATCGCGTTCAAGGATTTTCCCGCCGGCTATCTGACGCCGGCGATCGAGCTGAACGAGATCGTCACCGCGATCCGCGTCCCGCTCTGGCCGGCCGGGCACAAGGCGGCGTTCGTCGAGTTCTCGCGCCGGCACGGCGATTTCGCCATCGTGTCGGCGGCGGCGCTGTTGCAGATCGACGGCGGCAAGATCACGCGCGCGTCGGTGACCGTCGGCGGCGTCGCGGTCGCGCCGGTGCGCGCCAGCGAGGTCGAGCAGGCGATCGCCGGACAGGCGCCGTCGAGCGAGCTGTTCCGCAAGGCCTGCGAGTGGTGCCGCGGCATCGACGCGATGGCCGACATCCATGCCTCGGCCGATTACCGCCAGCATCTCGCCGCGGTGCTGTCGCGCCGCGCGCTGGAGAAGGCCGCCGGCCTTGCCGACAACGCGCCCTGGAACCGCAAGCATTAGGACATGACATGACCCGCGCCCCCACCACCATGCGGCGGCGCGATTTCATCGCGGCGTTCGGCGGCGCGGCGGCGCTGCCGTTCACCGCGCATGCGCAGCAATCGATGCCGGTGATCGGGTATTTCAGCAGCGGGTTGCCCGCCGCGCAAGCGGACAATCTGGCGGCGTTCCGGAAGGGCCTGAAGGACGCAGGTTTCGTCGAGGGTCAGAACGTTGCGATCGAATTCCGCTGGGCGCGAAAATCAATTCGATCGGCTACCGGCGATGGCGGCCGAAGTGGTCCGCACGACAGCCGGCCGTGATCGTCTCGAACACCCTTGCGGCGCTGCGCGCCAAGGCCGCGACCACAACGATTCCGATCGTCTTCACGACCGGTAGCGACCCGGTCAGGGACGGCCTCGTCACGAGCGCTGAGCCGGCCGGGCGGCAATGTCACGGGCGTGGTCTTCATCACCGGGACGCTGGGCGGAAAGCGATTGGAGCTGCTGCGCCAGCTCGTGCCGAAGGCGACGACGATCGCCATGCTGGTCTACCCCAGCACCGACGAAACCGAGGCGGAGCGAAGAGACGTGCTGGCGGCGGCGCAGGGCGATCGGGCAGCGGCTCATCATCGTCGAAGTCAACAGCAACCGCGACATCGAGACGGCGATCGCAGCGTTTGTCCAGCGCGGGGCTGACGCGCTGCTATATCGGCACCGGGCCGTTCACCTTCAACAATCGGGAGCACATCGTCGCGCTGGCGGCCCGCCATGCAATCCCCACCATGTACAGCACGCGCGAGTATGCGACGGCCGGGGGCCTGATGAGCTACGGGGCCAGCATCACCGACGCCTTTCGCCAGGCGGGCCTCTACGCCGGGAGAGTTCTCAAGGGCGAGAAGCCGGCCGACCTGCCGGTCATGCAGTCCAGCAAATTCGAGCTCGTGATCAACCTCAAGACCGCAAAGACCCTCGGCCTCGAATTCCATCCGCAATTGCTCGCCACCGCCGACGAGGTGATCGAATGACACGCGGTTCGGATCGTGTCAGGATCGGTGCCGCATGAGCGACAAGCGCACCATCACCGTGACGGTCAACGGCGCCAAGCACACCCGCGAGGTGCCGGTCCGCATCACGCTCGCCGATTTCATCCGCTACGAGCTGGCGCTCACCGGCACGCATCTCGGCTGCGAGCACGGCGTCTGCGGCGCCTGCACCATCCTGCTCGACGGCCAGTCGGCGCGCTCCTGCCTGATGCTGGCGGTGCAAGCCGACGGTCATGACATCCTCACCGTGGAGGGCATCGCGCCGTCGCCCGACCAGCTGCATCCCTTGCAGGAGGCGTTCCGCGACAACCACGGCTTGCAATGCGGCTTCTGCACTCCGGGGATGCTCACGACATTACTGGAATTTCTGCGCGATAATCCCGATCCCACCGAGCAGGAGGTCCGCATCGCGATCTCCGGCAATTTGTGCCGTTGCACCGGCTACCAGGGCATCGTGTTGGCCGCACTCGACGCCGCCAAGCGCCTTAAGGGCGTACGGCCCTAGGTCCCGAACCCGAAGTTCGCACGATTGCGCGGCGAGCTCTTTTGCGAACTTCGGGTTCAAAGGGACACTAGAATCATATGTTGCTAGTGTCGCTTTGATTGGAAGTTCGCTCAGGAGCAAGCTGAGAACTCGGGCGAACTTCCGAATTGCGACACTAGCGGCCGACCGCGGTGCAAAATGCCGGGGAATCCGGCGGCTTTCGCGGGCGTCGGAATTTCCCACAGCCGCATCGTGTTATGGTAGACTGCAAAAAAATCAAAGACTGCTGGGACTGCAATGAATCGACGCGGGTTCATCGTGCTGCTAGGCAGCGCGGCGATCACTCCGTTCTCCGCTCGGGCGGAGCCGGCGGCGTCCACCATGGCCGCGCAATTGGTCGGCACCTGGCGCTTCGTCTCCTCGGTCAACACGCGCGGCGACGGCACCACCTTTGACCGCTGGGGCAACAGTCCCAGAGGCACGTTCATGTTCGACGCCGACGGCCGCTTCGTACAGGTCATCATGGGCGAGGAGTCGCGCATGTTCGGCGCCAAGGCGTTCTTCGCCTTCGGCACCTATTCGGTCGACGAGGCCAACAAGACCATCATCACCCGCATCGAGGGCAGTTCGATCTCCAAGCTCAACGGCGCCACCCAGCATCGTGTGGTCACGGCGCTGACCAAAGACGAGCTGAAGTACATCAATCCGGTCACCGGCGCCGGCACCCAGGTCGAGTCGATGTGGCAGCGGGCCACCGCCGCGACGCAATAGATCCGCATCGTCAGATGATGGCGTGGCGGACCTTGGCCGAGACCCATTCGCTCACCACCACCGTGCCGATGATCACCAGCAGGATCAGCGACACCTGGGTCCAGGCCAACGTGGTGATCGCGGAGTTCAGCGGCAGGCCGATGCCGCCGGCGCCGACCAGGCCGAGCACCGTCGACTCGCGGATGTTGATGTCCCAGCGGAACACCGAGATGCCGGCGAACGCCGGCAGCACCTGCGGCACGATGCCGTAGTCGGTGACCTGCGCGCCGCTCGCGCCGGTCGCGCGCACCGCCTCGACCTGGCTCTCGTCGATCTCCTCGATCGCCTCGTACAAGAGCTTGGCGCAGAATCCGATCGAGCGCAGCCCGATCGCCAGGATGCCGGCCAACACGCCGGGCCCGACGATGGTCACCAGCATCAGCGCCCAGATCAGCGAGTTGATCGAGCGCGACGACACGATGATGAACAGCGCCACCGGCCGCACCAGCGCGACGCTCGGCGTGGTGTTGCGCGCCGCGCAATAGGCGATCGGCACCGCCAGCACGATCGCCATCACGGTGCCGAGCGTGGCGATGTTGATGGTGTCCCACATCGGTTGCCACAGCTCGTGAATGAAGCCCCAGTCGGGCGGCACCATGCGGGCGCGCGAGGTCGGCGGCCTGCACCGGCGCGTCGATCACGAACGGCCAGATCGTCTTGTCGGAGATCAGCTCCCAGCAATAGACGAAGATCGCGGCGCCCACGAGCCAGGCGGCCCAGATCGCGAACTGCGCGCCACGCTCGCGGCGGTGCCAGGCCTTGGCGCCGTTGCGGATCGCGGTCGCCATCACTGCACCCAGCGGCGGAGGTAGCCGGAGGAGTATTCCACCACCATGACGATGCCGATGATCACCAGGAGGATCGCCGCCGCGGAATCGAACTCGTAGCGGTCGAACGCGGTGTTCAGCGTGGCGCCGATGCCGCCACCGCCGACGATGCCGACCACCGCGGACTCGCGGAAATTGATATCGAACCGGTAGAGGCCGAGCCCGATCATGCGCGGCATCACCTGCGGCTGGACGCCGAAGTTGATCCATTGCAGCCAGCCCGCGCCGGTGGCGCGCACGGCCTCGGCCTGGGCCGGGTCCATGTCCTCGATGTCTTCCGCCAATAGCTTGCCGTAGAAGCCGATGGTCGCGACCGCCAGCGTGACCACGCCCGCAAATGGGCCGAAGCCGAACAGCTTGACGAAGAAGATCGCGAGGATCACCTCCTGGAAGCTGCGCGACACCGCAAGGATGCCGCGGCAGAAATAGTAGACCGGCGCCGGCGCGATGTTCTTGGCGGCGCCGATGCCGACCGGGATCGACAGCGCGATGCCGATCACGGTCGCGATCACCGTCATCCAGAGGCTTTCGGCGATGCCTTCGGCGATCTCCGGCCAGCGGCTGACGAAATCCGGCGGGAAGAACGCGGCGAAGAACTTCGCGCCGCGCGGCAGCCCCTCCCAGACGCGCGCCCAGTTGACCTCGGTGGTGCCGAGCGCCAGCGCGAGATAGAACGCGGCGCCCAGGCCCAGCGTCCAGCGCAGCCAGGCGCGCTTGATCAGCGGCGGCTTTTTCCAGCGGCGATGCTCGATGGTGGCGGCGGTCATCACGTCAGCCCGGCCATGCGGTCGCGGTGCGGCAGCGGCAGCTCGACCACGTTGTCCCGCCGCCGTCGTCCTCCGCCTCGTCAGCATCCTCATCGACCTTGCGGATGGTGGCCGACCAGTCCTCCTCGCCGTAGATCTTGGTCAGCACCTCGGCGGTGAGCCCGTTCGGCGGACCGTCGTAGACGATGCTGCCGAGCTGCAGTCCGACGATCCGCTCGGCGAACATCTGCGCCAGCATGACGTCGTGGATGTTGATGATGGCGGAGAGCTTGCGCTCCGCGCACAGCTCCTTGATCAATCGCATGATCTGGCGCGAGGTTTTCGGATCGAGCGAGGCGGTCGGCTCGTCGACCAGCAGCAATTCGGGATTCTGAATGAGCGCGCGGCAGATGCCGACGCGCTGGCGCTGGCCGCCGGACAATTCGTCGGCGCGCTTGTCGGCCATGGCGTCGAGGCCGACCCTTGCCAGCAGGCGGAATGCCTCGTCGATGTCGGATTGCGGGAATTTGCGCATGAAGCTCTGCCAGAACCCGACGTAGCCGAGCCGCCCGCTGAGCACGTTCTCCATCACCGAGAGCCGCTCGACCAGCGCGTATTCCTGGAAGATCATGCCCATGCGCCGCCGGGCGCGCCGCAGCTCGCGGCTGCCGAGCGTGGTGATCTCGGTGTCGTTGAGCTTCACGGAGCCGGCGGTCGGCTCGACCAGGCGGTTGACGCAGCGGATCACGGTCGACTTGCCGGCGCCCGAGGGCCCGATCAGCGCCATCACCTGGCCGTCGGGCACATCGAGGTCGATGCCCTTGAGCGCCAGATCGCCGGTCCGGTAGCGCTTCACCAGTCCTTTGATGCGAAGCATGCGCCGATGGACCTCCCGGTCCCGCGTCCGTCACAGGCTCTCCTCCGAATGGCGGGCGAGGTCGGCGACCCCGGCCTTGAGCCGGAGAGGGCCGGGGTGAGGGGGCCTGGTCCGCGATAGTCCATAACTGTGGAGGCGCCTCGCCTCGCGACCCGACCCTCTCCCGCAAGTGGGAGAGGTGAACGCGCCGCGCTCGCAGGCTCAAATCCCGTCACTTGCAAGTGTATTTGACGCCGGTGGCCTCGTCGATCTTGCGCAGCACGGCCCAGTCCTTCTTGTAGTCGATCGGGATGAACTTGGCCTCCTTCTTGAACTCGGCCTGCAGCGCCGAGCCCTCCCACGGAAAGCTGAAGAACGCCTGCTTGACCTTCTCGACCAGCGCCGGGTCGAGGTTATGGGCGTGGCCGTAGCCGGTGGTCGGAAACGTCTGCGACTTGTAGATCGAGCGGATTTTCGCCGTATCGAACACCTTGCGGTCGATCATCCGGTTCAGCACCGAATTGGCCACCGCCGCGGCCTCGTAATCCTTGTTGACCACGCCGAGGATCGAGTTGTCGTGCTTGCCGGAGAACACCGGCTCGTAGTCGCGCTTGGCCTCGAGGTTGAAATCCGCCTTCAGGATCGCCGACGGCGCCTTGAAGCCGGAGTTCGAGGTGGCGTCGGTGAACGCCACCTTGTGGCCCTTCAGATCGGCCGGCGTCTTGATCGGGCTGTCGGCCGGCACGATGATCTCCATCTCGTAGCCGAACGAGCCGTCGGCCGACGCCATCATGGTGAACGGCACGAAGCCCGCGCAATTCACCGCCAGCGCGTTGCCGCCGGCGTTGACGCCCGCGACATGCAGACGGCCGGACCGCATCGCCTCGTATTGCGCGGCGTTGGACTGCACCGGGAAGAACACCACGCGCTTGCCGGTGGTCTTCTCCAGGTGCTTGAGGAAGCCGTCCCACGCCTTCTGATAGACCGCCGGGTCCTCGGTCGGCGTGTAGGAGAAGATCAGCGTCGACGGATTGCTGATGCGTTTGGGATCGTCCGGTAGGTCGGCGACCAGATCGCCGTTGCGATCGCAATAGGCCTTGTCGAGATCGCCGCGCGGGCAGTCTTGCGCCAGCGCCATCGTGGCGGAAGCGAACAGCGCGAAGATGCCGATCAGCCAATTCTTCGAGGACATCGTTTCGCTCCGGAGTCGATGATTAGGCGAAGCCCTCCGCTGTCATGGCCTGGCCCGGCCATGACGATGGAGGGTTATTGCCTCACTTGCAGGTGTATTTCACGCCGCTGGCGCCGTCGATCTTGCGGATCACGCTCCAGTCCTTCTGGTAAGTGATCGGCACGAAGCGGTCCTCGGTCTTGAACTCGGCTTTCAGCGCCGAGCCCTCCCACGGGAAGCGTGAAGAACGCCTCCCTGATCTTGCCGGCCAGTGCCGGATCGAGATTGTGCGCCAGGCCATAGCTGGTGGTCGGGAAGGTTTCCGACTTGTAGATCGTGCGGATCTTGGCCTTGTCGACCACCTTGCGCTCAAACATGCGGAACATCACCTCGTTGGCGATCGCCGCCGCCTCGTAGTCCTTGTTGGCGACGCCCAGCACGGAATTGTCGTGCTTGCCGGAGAACACCGGTTCGTAGTCGCGCTTCGCCACCAGCTTGAACTCCGATTCCAGCAGCACCGACGGCGCCTTGAAGCCGGAGTTCGAGGTCGGCGCCGTGAAAGCGAGCTTCTTGCCCTTGAGGTCGGCCGGCGACTTGATCGGGCTGTCGGCCGGCACGATGATTTCCATCTCGTAGCCGAAGGTGCCGTCCTTGGTTCCCATGATGGCGAACGGCACGTAGCCGGCGCAGTTCACCGCGATCGGCGTCGGCCCGGTGCTGACGCCCGCGATGTGCAGGCGGCCCGAGCGCATCGCCTCGATCTCCGCGGCATTCGATTGCACCGGGAAGAACACCACCTTTTTGCCGGTGACCTTCTCGGCGTGCCGCAGGAAGCCGTCCCACACCTTGCTGTACAGCGCCGGGTCCTCGACCGGCGTGTAGGCGAAGATCAGCGTCGACGGATTGACCAGTTGCTTCGGGTCGGTCGGCGCGTCGGCCACCAGGTCGTTGTTGCGGTCGCAGTAAGGTTTGTCGAGATCGCCGCGCGGGCAGTCCTGCGCCAGGGCCGCGGGGCTGAGCGCGATAGCGCCGGCGATTGCGGCGATGCAGGCGAACGATGGTCTCAACGCCATATCGGCCTCCAATGATTGCCGGGAGCGATCTTAGGTCGCGGCCGGCGGATGGAATTTCCGCGCCGCCATGATGGTCAGCACGCCGAACGCCGCCAGCACCACAAGCTGCGCGATCACGAACGGCGCCTCCGACTGCGTCGGCGCCAGCGCCTTGAGCAGCGCGATCTTGCCGAAGCCCTGGACGATCAGCACGAACACGTTGAACCAGAGCGCGACCATGGCGGTCACCACATAGATCCAGCGCCAGGGGCCGCCGAGTTGGTACATGTAGAGCGCGAGCACCGCCACCAGCAGCACCACCAGCGAAATGATGCCGACGATATGCGAGGGCAGCAGCTTGTCGAACGGGAACCCGAAACCGGTCAGGCTGGTCAGGATGGTGAACAGCAGGAACGCAAAGGCCCAGCCGTCGAGCCGCTTGCCGGCGAGGAAGCCGAACAGCACGACCAGGCCGGCCGCGATGGCGATCAGGCTGATGATGACATGCAAGGTCGTATAGACCGGCAGGCTGAACAGACCGAGCATCATGGGGCGGCCCTCACTCCCAAATAAGTCTGGCGCAGCCTAGCATGGCGGTCCGCGCATTGCCCACATTGGCCCGCACCGCATGACAAGCATGCGACATCGTGTTGAATTGGCCATACGTTGCACGCATGCTTGGTCGCGGCAAAGAGGAGGCGTTCATGGCGCGTTGGATTGTCCTGGCGATGCTGGCTGCGCTCGCTGGTCCTGCGGCTGCGGCCGACGATTATCCGAGCAAACCGGTGCGGATCATCATCCCGTACGCGCCGGGCGGCATCAACGACGTTGCGGCGCGCGTGGTTGCCACCCACCTGAGCAACAAATTGGGCAAGCAATTCATCCCCGATAACCGCACCGGCGCCGGCGGTATCGTCGGCTTCGAGACCGCCGCGAACGCCGCGCCCGACGGCTATACGCTGGTGGTGCTCTCGATCTCCAACGCCGTCCTGCCCTGGCTGCAAAAGCTGCCATTCGACTCAGAGAAGGCGTGGGAGCCGATCACCATGTTCGTCACCAGCCCGAACATGCTCGCGGTCCACCCGGACGTGCCCGCCAAGTCGGTCAAGGAGTTCATCGCGCTCGCCAAGTCGAAGCCCGGCGACATCCCGTACGCCTCCGGCGGCGCCGGCGGCTCGCTCCACACCGGCATGGAATATTTCAAGATGCTGGCCGGCGTCGATCTCCTGCACGTGCCGTTCCGCGGCGCGGGCCCGGCCTCGATCGACGTGGTCGCCGGCAACACCAAGGCGATCATGTCCACGACTTCGAGCGTGTCGACCCACGTGCGCAGCGGCAAGCTGCGCGGCCTCGCCGTGAGCGCGGACAAGCGCGTCGCCGCGCACCCGGATGTGCCGACCTTCATCGAGGCCGGCATGCCGGAATACGTCGCCGGCAACTGGATCGGCTTCGCGGCCCCCGCCGGCACGCCCAAGGCGATCATCGACAAGCTGCACCAGGAGATCGCGGCGGTGCAGGACATGGCCGACGTGCAGACGCCAGATGCTGAACCGTGGCGCGCAGGTGGAGCGCATGGGCCCAGCCGAATTCCGCGCCCACATCGTGAAGGAAACCGAAAAGTGGGGCCGCGTCGTGAAGGCCGGCAACATCAAGGCGGAGTGACGCTACTCGCTGTCATTCCGGACGCCGCCATAAGCGCGTTTACGCGCGTCTTCGACGCGCTATGGCGGCGATCCGGGATCCGGAGCAATACAGGCAGAGCTAGCATCCCCTGGATTCCGGGTTCCGGCCTTCGGCCGGCCCCGGAATGACGGCGGAGTTCGTCGCTGGCGTCCGAATGACGGCAGCGCGCCCCGACCTCAAATCTTCGACATCTCGAACACGCCGGGCGCGAACAGCTCCTCGAGCGCGGGCTTGCGGTCGATCAGGCCTTGCTCGTGCAGATACTGGATCAGCGCCTCGATCTCGTGCTGGCTCTCGTGCACGCCGTAGCGCCAGAAGTCCTTGCCCATGGCCGCCTGCGTCGCCTTGGTCTCGGCGTCGAGGAACGGCAGCGTCACCATCAGCGCGTTGACGTCGGTGAGGTCGATCATCGCCAGCGCCTTGGCCTCCAGGAACGCCTTGTAGATGCTGGTCGGCAGCCAGGGATGCTGCGCGACCAGCGTCTTCTTGATGCCGATCAGGTGCATGATCGGGAACAGCTTGGTCTTCTTGTAGTAGGCGAGCTCGGCGGCGCGCGTGTCGGGGAACAGCCGCGTGATGTGCGCCTCGCCGGCGAGGAACGACGACGGCGCGCGCGCCGTGAACAGCGCGTCGAGCTCGCCGTCGCGCAGCATGCCGACCAGCGTCTTGTCCTGCGGGATCGCCTGCAGGTCGAGGCCGGGGATCGGCTTCAGCGGCGTGCGCTCGGTCCGGCCGGCCTGCTCCTGGCCGCCGTAGCGCCAGTGGATCTCGGTCGGCTTCACGCCGTATTCGTGCTGCAGCATGCCGCGCATCCAGACCACTGCGGTGATCTGGTATTCGGGCAGGCCGACGCGCTTGCCGCGCAGGTCTTCCGGCTTGCTGATGCCGGCGCCCTTGCGAACGTAGATGCCGGAGTGGCGGAACAGCCGCGACACGAACGCCGGGATGCCGACGTAGTCCGACGTGCCGGCCGCCACGGTGCGGATGTAGCTCGAGAAGGAAATCTCGGCGACGTCGAACTCCTGGAACTTGAACACGCGGTGGAAGATTTCCTCCGGGTAGAGCGGCAGGAAGTTGACGGCGCAGCCATCGACCTTGACGCGGCCGTCCTTGATCGCCTGGATGCGGTCGTAATTGCCGCAGGCGATGGTGATTGGAATGTCCGGGCATTGCTTTCCTCAGCCTCTCTGTCGTCATGCCCGGCTTCATGCCGGGCATCCACGTCTTGCTTCCCGACAATAAAGACGTGGATGGCCGGGACAACGGGTCCCCGCCAACTTTGTTGGCGGGGTGCCCTTCCCGGGCATGACGAACTTATGCGCCCAAGGAAGCGCGCTTGTGGCCCCATTTCGCCTGAGCGATAATTCCGATCGCCGCTGAGCGAACGGAGCGGGCCATGATGTCGACCGTGATCGGCGGCGCGATGCTGCCGCATGCGCCTCAGTTCTTCACCATGCCGGAGACCGAGGACAAGGCCAACGTCGAGAAGCGTGCGCAAGGTCGCGGCCGAGATCGGCGGCAAGCTCAAGGCGCTCAAGCCCGACCTCTGGATCATCTTCTCCAACGACCACGCCGAGCAGTTCTTCCACAACGTCTGCCCGCCGTTCACCGTGCATGTCGGCGGCGAGGCGACGCGGCGAATTCGCCGGCCGCAAATTCCACTGGCAGATCCCGAGCGAGATCGGCTTCGAGATCGTGCGCCAGCTCTACCGGCAGGGCTTCGATCCGGCCTTCACCTCGACCGCCAAGATCGACTACGCCATCGGCATTCCGCTGACCCACATCGGGCAGACCGACCCGGTGCTGCCGATCTACGTCAACGCCTATCTGCCGCCGCAGCCGACCATGGAGCGCTGCTACGCCTTCGGCCAGGCGGTGGCGCGCACCGTGACGCAGCTCGGCTTGAAGACCGTGATCCTGTCGAGCGGCGGCATGTCGCATTTTCCCGGCACCGACCGCTACTCCAACCCGGAGCTCGCCTGGGACAAGCGCGTGCTGGAGAAGCTCGCCGCCGGCAACCTGAAATCGCTGATCGGCTACGACGAGGCCGAGCTCGACGAGACCGGCAACATCGAGCTGCGCTGCTGGGCCTGCGCCGCCGGCGCGCTCGGCGAGCGCAAGCCCGACATCGTGTCGATCGACCCGAGCTGGCACCACAACTACGCCTCGCTCGGCTGGATCGGCGGCGAAGCGCACGACCACGCCGCGCACTATCCGTCGATCAAGCCCGAGCTGGTCGAGCTGACCGCGGCGCTGCACGCGCTCGCCCACGACGCCGACGAGCGCAGCGCAATTCATGGCCGAACGCCGAGGGCCTACGCCGACCGGTTCAAGCTGCCGCCCGACCAGCGCGAGGCGCTGATCAAGCTCGACATGCCGACCATCGTGAAGATGGGCGCGCATCCGCTGGTGCCGTTCCTCGCGCAAATGCAGATCCAGCGACTGCGCCCGCCGCGCTGAAGCGCTGCCCGCGTCATATAGCGCGGCGCTTTTGCATGTATCGGGCGTGCTACGCTGCCCGTGATCGGCTGACGTTGTCAGTCAGATCGCGGGGCAGACGGATGAAGCGGCGGGAGTTCATCGCGCTGATCGGCGGCGCCGCGACCGTGCCGGTCGTCGCGCGCGCGCAGGAGCCCGAGCGCGTACGGCGCATCGGGGTGATGATGAACACCGCGGTCGAGGATTCGGAAGCGCAAACCCATGTCGCCGCGTTCCAGCAGGGCATGCAGGAGCTCGGATGGAGCGTCGGTCGCAACCTTCGCCTCGATCTTCGCTGGGGCAGCAACGATCCCGACCGCATGCGGCGATACGCGTTGGAGCTGGTGGCGCTTTCGCCGGACGTGCTGCTCGCGGCCGGAGGTGTAGTGGTGACAGCGCTGCAGAAGGTGAGCCGCACCGTACCGATCGTGTTTGCGCAATCCATCGATCCGGTCGGCGCCGGTCACGTCAACAGTCTGGCGCGGCCGGGCGGCAATGTCACCGGCTTTGCCCAATTCGAATACAGCCTGAGCGGCAAGTGGCCGGAGCTTCTCAAAGAAGTCGCACCCGGGACCAAGCGCGTCGGAGTCCTTCGGGATTCGGGCGCGCCAGCCGGGATCGGACAGTGGGCGATCATCCAGGCCGCGGCGGCCTCGGCCGGAATGGAGCTGGCCCCCCTTCCGGTGCGTGACCCCGACGAGATAGAGCGCGGTATTGCTGCGTTCGCGCGCGAGCCAAATGGCGGTCTGGTCGTGCCGGCAAGCTCCAGTGCCACGCTGCACCGCGAACGGATCATCGCAAGCGCAGCGCGGTACCGGTTGCCCGCGGTTTACCCCTATCGCCATTACGTCGCCGCCGGCGGCCTGATCTCTTATGGGCCCGATCTGCTTGGCCAATACCGGCGTTCGGCGAGCTATGTCGATCGCATCCTCAAGGGCGAGAAGCCAGGCGATCTGCCGGTGCAGTCGCCGACTAAATTCGACCTGGTGATCAATCTGAAGACCGCCAAGGCGCTCGGCCTTACCGTGCCGTTGATCCTGCAACAGCGCGCCGACGAGCTGATCGAATGAATATTCGGCCGTCATGCCTGCGAAGGCGGGCATCCAGTGACCACGGAGCCGTCGTTGAGGCACCGCGGTGCCGCACACGATCGTTCGTGGATACTGAATCATCCGCCTTCGCGGATGATGACAGCAGAGGGGTGCGGCGACGCGACCTGTTTGCGATTTTGGCGGGCGTTGCCGGCGCGGCGGCGCTGCCGCGCGCTACGCGCGCGCAACCGGCGATGCCGGTGATCGGATTGCTCGGCGCCACATCGCCGTTCACGGAGACGGATTATCTGCGCGCATTCCATCAGGCTCTGAAAGAGGCGGGCTATGTCGCAGGCGAGAACCTGGCGATCGAATACCGCTGGGCCGAAAATCAAATGGATCGGCTGCCGGGGCTGGCTGCCGATTTGGTTCGCCGCAAGGTCGCCGTGATCGCGACGGTCCAGGGCCCCCCTGTGGTGCTCGCGGCCAAGGCGGCCACCGCGACGATCCCCATCGTCTTCACCGTGAGCGACGACCCGGTCAGGCTCGGTCTGGTCGCGAGCCTCGCCCGGCCGGGCGGCAACCTGACAGGGATCAATTTTGTCAGCACCGAATTGGCGGCGAAGCGGTTGAGCTCCTGCGTGAGCTGGTGCCCGGAGCGGCGCGCGTCGCCGTGATCGTCAATCCGGCCAATGTTTTGCAGACCGAGACCACGTTGCGAGATCTGGAACCGGCTGCGCGCGCCATCGGGCTGCAAATGCAGGTGCACCGCGCCAACACCAGCGGCGAGATCGATGCGGCCTTCGCGACCATGGCGCGCGAGCGGCCTGACGCCGTTTTCATCTCCAGCAGCCCGTTCTTCACGTCTCGGCGTGTCCAACTGGTCCAACTGGCGGCACGCCACGTCATCCCCGCGACCTACGCGGGGCGTCAATATGTCGAGATCGGCGGATTGATGAGCTACGGGGCCAACCTGAGGACGTGTGGCGTCAGCTCGGCGTCTATGTCGGCCGCATCCTCAAGGGCGCCAAGCCTGCGGACCTGCCGGTGGTGCAATCGACCAAGTTCGAGCTGCTCATCAACCGTCAGACCGCCCGGATGATCGGCCTCGCCGTGCCGCAGACGCTGCTCGCGAGCGCCGACGAGGTGATCGAATGAAGCGCCGCACGTTCATCGCGGGCGTTGCAGCGGCGGCGCTGCCGCCCGCCGCAAGCGCGCAGCAGCCGGCGATGCCGGTGATCGGGTTTCTCAACAGCGCGCTTCCCGAGCTGTTCGTGGAGCGCCTGCGCGGATTTCGCCAAGGCCTTAAGGACGCCGGCTATGTTGAAGGCGAGAACGTCACGATCGAATACCGCTGGGCGGAGAATCGAATCGATCGACTGCCGGCATTGTTGGACGAACTTGTTCGCCGCCGGGTCACCGTGATCGCCGCGACCGGCGGCTCCGGTCCGGCCTTGATGGCCAAGGCGGCAACCACGACGATCCCGGTCGTCTTTGGGGTCGCCGAAGACCCGGTCAGGATCGGCCTTGTCGCGAGCCTCAGCCGGCCCGGCGGCAACTTGACGGGCGTTAACTTTTTCAGCGTTGAAGTGGTGGCGAAACGCTTGGAGCTCCTGCGTGAGTTGGTGCCCGCGGCAGTTCGCGTCGCCGTGCTCATCAACCCGACCAATGTTGTGCAGACCGAGACGGTCTCGAGAGACATGCAAGTGGCCGCCCGCTCTATGGGACTGCAAATCCAAATCTTCAACGCCAGCACCAATCGCGAGATCGATGAGGCCTTCGCTGCATTGATGCGTGAGCGGCCGGACGCTCTGTTCGTTGCCCCCGACCCGCTGTTTTTCAGCCGGCGCGTGCAACTGTCCAACCTGGCGGCGCGCCATGCGCTACCCGCGACATTTCCGGTGCGCGACAACGCCGAGGCCGGCGGGCTGATGAGCTATGGAACCAACGTTTCCGACGCCTATCGTCAGGTCGGCGTCCATGTCGGCCGCATCCTCAAGGGCGCCAAGCCCGCAGACATGCCGGTCGTGCAAGCGGACAAGTTCGAGCTGGTCATCAATGCTCAGACCGCCCGGCTGCTCGGCCTCACCGTACCGCATTCACTGCTGGCGCGCGCCGACGAGGTGATAGAATGACGAATCGGAAACCTTCTCGCTGAGGAAGGACCGTAAGGGAGGGCGACATGATGCTCAGTGGCGTTGCAGTGCTCGGCGTCTCGCTGGGGCTTTTGGTGGTGATCTGGATCGCCGTGCTGTGGGGCTCGCGCTACTTCGGCCCGGCGGATCATTAGACCAACTGGTTCTGAAGCGCGCGACAATGTTGGCGAGCCGCCCCGTTGAATTGCGGGTGAAGCCAGCCGCGGCAACAAGCGCTTCCGGCTATGACGCGGCCTGCCGCAGCATAGTGCCGGGCCGGTCGAGGCCGAGGTGCGAGCGCAAGGTCGTGCCGGCATAGTCGCTGCGGTACAGCCCACGCCGCTGCAGCTCGGGCACCACCTTGTCGACGAAGTCGTCGAACGCGCCGGGGAAATAGGCCGGCATCACGACAAAGCCGTCCGCCAGGCCGCCGCTGAACCATTCCTCGAATATGTCGGCAATCCTGTTGGGCGTTCCGTAGATCACCCAGTGGCCGCGCGCGGCGGCGGTCACGTTGTAGAGGTCGCGCAGCGTCATTTTTTCGCGGCGGGCCATCTCCAGCAGCACTGCCGAGAACGCCTGGCCGCGTTCGGTCTTGGGGAAGTCGGGCACCGGCCCGTCGAGCGGATAGCCGGAAATATCGTGCCCGATCCGCTGCGACACCAGCGCGAGCGCGTTGGTCGGCGTCAGCCAGCTTTGCAGACGCGCGAGCTGCTCCTTGGCCTGTTCGTCGGTTTCCCCGATGATCGGCATCACGCCGGGCAGGATCGGCAGCTCGTGCGGCGCCCGGCCGTGCTTGACGACGCGCTGCTTCAGGCTGTCGTAGGCGCTCTTGGCCGAAGCCTTGTCGCCGTTGACCACGGAAAACACCAGGTCGGCCGACCGCGCCGAGAGCTCCTGCCCGGGCACCGAGCCGCCGGCCTGGATGATGACCGGATGGCCTTGCGGCGAGCGCTGGATGTTGAGCGGGCCCTTCACCTGAAAGAACCGCCCCTTGTGGTCGAGCGGCCGGACCTTCGACTTGTCGATGAAGGTACCGGTCGCCTTGTCGGCGACGATCGCATCGTCGTCCCAGGAGTCCCACAGGCCACGCACCACGTCGACGAATTCGCCCGCGATCTCGTAGCGCAAATCATGCTCGGCGAGCTTCTGCTTGCTGAAATTGAGGGCGGCGCGGTCATGCGTGCTGGTGACGACGTTCCAGCCGGCGCGGCCGTTGCTGAGATGGTCGAGCGAGGCGAAGGCGCGGGCGACATGGAACGGCTCGCCGAAGCTGGTCGACACCGTGGCGCCGAGGCCGACGTGAGTGGTCACCGCGCTCAGCGCGGCCAGCAGGGTCATCGGCTCGAACCGGTTGACGAACGAGGGATGGTCGCCGGGGTCCATCGCCAACCCGTCGGAGATGAAGAACAGGTCGAATTTGCCGCGCTCGGCGGTGCTGGGCGATGTTCTTCATCACCGGCAGGCTGCAACTGCTCGCGAACGCGCCCTCGTATGCGCCAGCCGGCCGAGTGGTTGCCGGTGCCGAGCACGAAGACGCCGAGATGCATCTGTCGTTTGCGATCAGCCATGGCTGGTGTGTCCTGCTGGGCGATGTGGTGCGTTCATTGCTCGATGCGGATGTTCTTGTCGCGCACGATCGTCGTCCACTTCTGCAGCTCCGCCTGCACCTTGGCGGCGAGCACATCGGGGCTGCCGCCGACCGGCACGTTGCCCATCTTCAGGAAATTTTCCCGCACCTCGGGCGGCGCCAGCGCGGCGTTGACCTTGCTGTTCAACAACTCGACCGCGGCCTTGGGCGTTCCAGCGGGCGCGAACAGCGCGAACCAGACCGAGGCGTCGAAGCCCGGAACGGCGGTTTCGGCGATTGCCGGATCGTCGGGTAGCACCGGCGAGCGCTTGCCGGTGGAGACGCCGAGCATGCGCACGGTGTTGGCCCGGATATAGCCGAGCGTTGTCGCGACCCCGTCGAACGCGTAGTGGATGCGGCCGCCGATCAAGTCGGTCATCATCGGCGCCGAGCCCCGATAAGGTATGTGATTGGCCTCGATGCCGGCCATGGAGTTGAACAGCTCGGCGACCAGGTGATTGCTGCTGCCGATGCCGTAGGAGCCGAACGACAGCCCGCCCGGCTTGGCCTTGGCGAGCGCGATCAGGTCGCCGACGGTCTTGACCGGCACGTCGTTGTTGGCGACCAGCACCAGCGGCGCTTCGGTGATCAGCGCCACCGGCGCGAAGTCGCGCACCGGATCGTATGGCAGCTTGGTGTAGACGTTCGGGTTGGTGCCGTGGGTGCTGCCGGTGCCGAGCAGCAGCGTGTAGCCGTCCTTGAGCGACTGCGCGACCATCGTCGCGCCGAGCGAGCCGCCCGCGCCGCCGCGGTTCTCGACGATCACCGATTGGCCGAGCAACTCGCTGAGCCGCGGCGCGATCACCCGCGCCACCACGTCGACACCGCCGCCGGGCGGGAACGGCACGACGATCTTGATGGTCTGGCTCGGATAGTTCTGCGCCGGTGCCGCGCCTGCGCCCGCGACCAGGAGCACGACGGCGAAGGCGCAGGCGAAACGGCGAGGCGGGCATATGGTCGGGCGCATGGGGCAATTTTGAACCAGCGCCGCAGCCTTGTCACCTTTCTCGGCCTGCCGCGCGGATCAGCTCGACGATCTTGCCGGGCGTCAGCGGGAAATGGCCGATCCGCACGTTGAACGGGGACAGCGCATCCTCGACCGCCGAGATCAGCGCGGCCGCGGCGGGAATCGTGCCGGCCTCGCCGACGCCCTTGACCCCGAGCGGGTTGAGCGGCGACGGCGTCTCCTTGTAAAGCGTCGCCAGCATCGGCACTTCTGTCGCCGTCGGCATGAGGTAGTCCGCGAACGTGGTGGTCACCGGCTGCGCGCCGTCGTCGTAGCCCATCCACTCGTACAGCGCGTTGCCGATGCCGTGCGCCACGCCGCCGTGGATCTGGCCCTCGACCAGCATTGGGTTGATCAGCGTGCCGGAATCTTGCAGTGCGACATAGCGGAGAATTTTCACCTCGCCGGTCTCGGCATCGACCTCGACCTCGGCGACGTGGCAGCCGTTGGCGTAGCACAGCGCGTCGGTGCGGAAGTGCTCGCTGGCTTCGAGCCCGGGGTCGACGCCCGGGGGAAAGCCGTAGCCCGGCGCGCCTTGCAGGATGCGCGCGATCTCCGAAAGCTTGACGTTGAGCTCCGGCGCGCCGACCACGCGCACCGCGCCGTCGGCCAATTCCAAATCGTGCTCGCCGGCCTCCAGTACGTGCGCGGCGACCTTCTTGGCCTTCTCGGCCACCGCCTGGGCGGCCAGCTTCACCGACGATCCGGCGGTGACGGTCTGGCGGCTGGCGAAGCCGCCCAATCCGAGCGACACGCCGGCGGTGTCGCCCGCCACCACGTTGATCCTGGACACGTCGACGCCGAGCTCGCTCGCCGCGATCTGCGCCAGACAGGTACCGAGCCCCTGGCCCATGGCGGAGGCGCCGGTGAAGATGGTGATGCGGCCGGTCCGCGAAATCCGCACCAGGCCGGATTCGAACGGCCCGCGCCCGCTGCCCTTCACGCCATGCGCCAGGCCGATGCCGAGATAGCGGCCGCGCGCCCGCGCCTCGGCTTGCCGGTTCGGGAACGCGTCCCAGGAGGCCGCCGTGAGCGCCTCGGCCTGGCAGGCCGGATAATCGCCGCTGTCGTATTGGATGGTCATGCCGGCGCGGGTCTTGAGCGGCTTCTGGTACGGCATCTTCGCCGCCGGAATAAGGTTGCGCCGCCGCACTTCGGCGCGATCGAGCTTCATTTCATGCGCCACCAGATCGAGCAGCCGCTCCATCGCGAAGGCTGCCTGCGGATAGCCGGCGCCGCGCACCGAAGACACCGGCGTCTTGTTGGAGAGCGCGATGGTGACTTCGACTTGGAGGTCAGGCACCGCATAAGGCCCGCTCATGGTCGAGGCGGAGTTGTAGGGGATGTTCGGGTCCTGCAGGGTGTAGGCGCCGGTGTCGTGCAGCAGCTTGCCGCGCACGCCGAGGACTTTTGCCTTGCCATCGACCGCGATCTCCAGCGCCCAATACTGGTCGCGCTCGTGCACCGCGTTGGTGAAATACTCGCGGCGGTCCTCGGTCCATTTGATCGAGCGGCCGAGAAGCTTGGCCGCCGCCACCACGGCGACATCCTCGGAGTAGACGCAGAGTTTGGCGCCGAAGCCGCCGCCGATGTCGGGCGCGACGACGCGCAGGCCCTGGTCGAAATCCATCAGCGCGGTCAGCGTCTGCGCCAGATCATGCGCCTTCTGGGTCGAGGCATGCACGGTGATGCCGCCGTCGGCGCCGCGCACCTCGGCGAGCAAGCCGCGCGCCTCGATCGAATGGGCGGCGCCGCGGTGCTGCCAAAGCTCCTGCTTGAACACATGCGCGGCCTTGGCGAAGGCTGTGTCGGCGTCGCCAAACGCGACCTTGTAGGTGGTAACGATGTTGGAATTGAGCTCGCGCCGCACCGGCGCGGCGTCGCGCGCCTGCCGCACGTCGGCGACGAACGGCAGCGGCTCGTAATCGACGTCGACCAGCGCGACGGCGTCCTCGGCGAGATAGCGGCTGTCGGCCAGAACGATCGCCACCGGCTCGCCGACGTAGCAGGTCTCGCCCGGCGCCAGCGCATAGGCCCAGGCCTTGCCCAGCGGCATGCCGGAGTTGGAATGCCGCACCATGCGGCGCTCCACCATGACCGGCGCGAGATCGTCGAGCGTGAGCACCGCGTGCACGCCGGGCATGGCCAGCGCCGCGCTCCTATCGATGCTCTTGATCAGCGCGTGCGGATGGGGACTCCTCACGAACGCCGCCTGCCAGACCCCCGGCAGAGCGATGTCGTCGACGAACCTTCCGCGCCCGCGCAGCAGCGGCTCGTCCTCGAGGCGTTTGACGCGCGCGCCGATCAGGGGAGGCATGGCGAGAGACTATGGGGTGGCGAATGCCATTTCCACCGTCATGCGCTCGTCATGCCGGGATCGCGTGGGTCGAACCGCGTTCGGAAAAGCCAGTGGCCGGGCTTGGGGCCCGGCCACCAGGACCATGCGGTCGATGTGCTATTGCGCGAAGCAGTAGAACAATCCGTCACCACCGGTGCCGCGCAGATCGGCCTGGCTGCAGCCGCCGTCCGGTCCGCGCGACGGATGCGATGAATTCCAGGATCGCGAGGGCGGGTCGTCGCGCAGACCCTTCTTGTCGATGTGACCGACCATGGCGGTACCCTGGGTGCTGCTGGTCCAGTTGCGGCAGGTGCGGTCGTCGCCCGCCGGGAACGCCCGGCCATCGGCCTGCGACCCGGTCAGCACGTCATGCCGGTTCGGCGCGAAGCCGACGCCGGGAATGATCTGGCCGCGCTCGCTCAACGAATTGTCGAAGCCGAGCTTGTTATTGTCGCTGTGCAGGTCGTCGAGGCTGGTCGCGACCACCTGGCCCTTGAAGTTCTGCCAGGGCCCGGCGCCAATGCGGTCGCGGGCGTTGACAGCCGGCTTGCCGTCGGCGGGCTGGGTGCTGAGATAAGCGCGCCAGGTCTTGCCGCCGGCGCCGTGCCGTTGCGCAAGCTCCTGGCAGTGCCGGTCGGCGCCCTCGATGCCGCCCAGGTCGGCGCCCTTGCCGGGCCCATTGCCGACGACGAAGAACGTCATGTTCGGCGCTTGCGGCGGTTGCGGCGGCGGGGCCGGTTGCTGTTGCGCGATGACGCTCCACCCCGATCCGGCAAGGATCAGGGCAACCGATGCAACCAAGCCAAAGCGTGTCGAGACTTTCATTCTAAACCTCCCATCGTTGTTGATCATCCGCGGTTCGCCCCCTTGGCCCCGGGATTGATGCAATTTTCTTGGGAATTGTTGGATGACCTGAAACAGTTCCGGGCGCGAGCTTACCGCAAATCAGGCGACTGCGGCGCGCGTGAATTTTTTTGTTTGTTCGATGGAATAAACCAAAGGGGCGCGATATTTCGGACAAACGGTTCGTCGTTCGTCCTGGATGCCCGCTCCCCGCCTGCGCGGGAACAGGCTTCGCGGGCATGATCACCTTGGTTGTTGCTACTTGGTGATCGCTTCGCTGGCCTTCTTCACCACGTCCTTGGGCGTGGCGTAGAGCTCAGCCAGCAGCTCCTCCAGCGCCTTGGCGCCGACCGGATTGACGTCGATGTTGAGCCTCTTGGCTTCGGCCAGGAACTCCGGGTCTTTCATGGTGGCGTCGAATGCTGCGATCAGCGCGGCCTTGCGGTCGGCCGGGATGCCGGGCGGCGCCGCAAACGGCCGCGCCATCTCCTGCGCCGCCAGGATCAGCTTGAGGATCTGCAGCTTCTCCTTGTCTTGGGTCAGGTCCATGACCAGCGGCACGGCGCCAAGGTCCGGCTCCTTCTTCAGCGACGACTGCACCAGCACGTTCATCTTCTTGTCGCGCAGCCATTGCGCATGCCGGGTCTTGATCGTGCTCCACGACAGCCCGCACAACCCGTCGACCTCGCCACGCTCCATGGCGAGCGTGATTTCGTTGGTGCCGGGATAGCCGGCCACCAGCTTGATCGGCGCATCGAACACGTTTTTGTAGAGGCGCGCGAAAATGTCCGGCTCCGAGCTCGGCCCTTGGCCGCCGAGCGTCGAGGGTTTCTTCATGAAGTCGTCCCAGGTCTTCACCGCAGTGGTGTTCCAGGTCACGCAGGTGGAGACGTCGTCGGTGACGCTGCCGAGCCAGGAGAACTTGGTGCCGTCAAAGGTCGCGCCGCTCTCCAGCAGCGGATTGATGCCGGTGGTGCGGGCGAACGTGCCGATCGCGCTGCCGTCCTTCGGCGCCGCCGAGTAGATGAAGTTCGCGGCCTTCAGCGAGCCGGCGCCCGGCATGTTCTGCGGCACTACGGCCGGGTTGCCGGGGATGTGCTTGCCGATGTGGCGCGCGAGGTGCCGGCCGTAGAGGTCGTAGCCGCCGCCGACCGAGAAGCCGATCACCAGGTTGATGGTCTTGCCCTTGTAGAACTCCTCGACGCTCTGCGCCGACGCGGGCGAAACGGCGGAAGCGGCGAGCCCCAGGCACGCAATGGCAAGTCGAATTCGCATCAGCGTCTCCATGTCGCATCTTATGCAGCGCGCGGACGCCGCCGATCAAGCCTCGAGCATCGCATGGCGGGTGCGTGATATGGTATCGGTGCTGCCGATGGTATCGTTTGGCCACGTGGACCGGCCAATGAGAAGGCGTGAATTCCTGGCCGGCTTCGCCGGCGCGGCGATATGTCCGTTGCTGGCGCGCGCGCAGCAGGACCGGCCGGTGATCGGCTTCCTGCACAGTGCGGGGCGTGCTGAGTTTCCCCAGCAGCTTGCCGCGTTCCACCGCGGCCTGAACGAGGGCGGCTACATCGAAGGCCAGAACCTCACGATCGAATACCGCTGGGCGGACAATCAGCCCGAACGCCTGCCGGAGTTGGCGGCCGATCTGGTGCGCCGGCAGGTGGCGGTGATCGTGGCGGTCGGCGGTGCGCAATCGAATCTTGCCGGCAAGAATTCGACTGCGACGATCCCGGTGGTGTTCAACACCGGGGCTGATCCGGTGAAGATGGGGCTGGTCGCGAGCCTCAACCGACCGGGCGGCAACGTCACAGGGTCGAGCTTTTTCGCCGAGGAGTTGGGATCGAAAGCCCTTGGCTTGCTGCATGAGATCGTGCCCGGGGCCAAGACCATCGGTTTGATGATCAACCCACGCAATCCGGAAACGCCACGTCAGTCGGCCGAAACCGCGACCGCTGCGCGCGCCCTCGGCGTGACAATCGAGATCGTCCGGGCCGGCACGCCGCCTGAGATCGACCAGGCGTTTCATACGTTGACCGAGCGGCGGGCGGGTGCGCTGCTGATCGGCCCCGATGCCTCCTATGGCGCTCGAATTGAGCAGCTTGTCGGCCTCGCCGCGCGCCATCGCTTGCCGGTCATGTCCTACCGACGCGAGTTCGTTGAAGCCGGCGGTTTGGCCAGCTACGGCACCAACGTCAACGAGGCCTACCGGCAGACCGCACTGCAGGTCGCGCGCATCCTCAAAGGCGCGAAGCCTGCCGACCTGCCGGTGTTTCAGGCGACCAAGTTCGAGTTCGTCATCAATCTGAAGACGGCACGCTCGCTCGGTATCGATATTCCCGGCGCGATCTCCGCCCGCGCTGACGACATCATCGAATAGCGGCCTTCATTCGCCTTTGATGTTGGCCGCCTTGATGATCGGCGTCCACAGCTCGATCTCGGCGCGCATCAGGCGCGTCACCGCCTCGGGCGTGGCGCTCGCGGCCTCGACGCCGAGCAGCTCATACTTCGCTTTGACCGGGCTCTCGGTCAGCATCGCCGCCACGCCGTCGTGCATCTTCTGCACGATCTCGTGCGGCGTCTTCGCCGGCGCGAACAAGCCGTACCACGATGACACGTCGAAGCCCGGCACGCCGGCTTCGGCGAAGGTCGGGATTTCCGGCGCCAGCGGCGAGCGTTGCGGCGTCGAGGCGGCGAGCCCGAGCACCTGGCCCGAACGCACCGCCTGCAACAGCGAGCCGGTGGTGTTGAACATCGAATCGATGCGGTTGGTCATCAGGTCGCTCATCGCGCCGGCGGCCACTCCGCGGTAGGGCACGTGCGTCATCTCGATCTTGGCCATCGACTTGAACAGCTCGGCGGCGAGATGCGGGGTGGTGCCGATGCCGGGCGTCGCGTAGGTGACCTTGCCGGGATTGGCCCTGGCGTTGGCGATGAAGTCCTTCAGCGTGGTCATGGTCGAGGATTTCGAGACCACCAGCAGGTTGGGATAGCGGCCGATCAGCGAGATCGGGATGAAATCGCCGAGCGGGTCGTAGCTGAGCTGGGCGTAAAGCTGCGGCATGATCGGCAGCGAGCCCGGGCTGAACAGGATGGTGGTGCCGTCGGGTGGAGCCTTCGCGACCGTATCGTGGGCGATGTTGCCGCCAGCGCCGCTCTTGTTCTCGACCACGACCTGCTGGCCCCAGATTTCCGACAGCCGGTTGGCGGCAATCCGCGCGGCCGAGTCGGCGCCGCCGCCGGGCGGGAAGCCGACCACCAGCCGCACCACGCGGTTGGGCCAGCCTTGCGCTTGCGCCAACGCCGGGCGGGGCAGGGCGGGCGCTGCCATCGCGGCGGCAGCCAGATGCAGAAGACGGCGGCGGTGCAAGATCATGGTGGCTCCTGGATGAATGCGGGAAATGATCTGTTACTCGGCGGCTTTCGGCAATTCGGCTGATCCATTGCCGGCCAGATCGAGCGGCGGCGCAATGTCCGACGGCAGCGGGATCGCCAGATCGAAGCGCAGGCCGTCGGACTCGAATGCCATTTCGGCCTTGCCACCAAGATCGGATTCGACGATCGAGACGATCAAGGTCGAGCCGAAACCCTTCTTGTTAATCGACACCACCGGTGGTCCGTCGCGTTCCTTCCAGCGCAGATGCAGACGGCGGTGCGGGTTATCCGGTTCGACCCGCCATTCGATATGGACCGTGCCATTGCCGGCGGCGAATGCGCCATATTTCGCGGCGTTGGTGGCGAGCTCGTGCAGCACCATGCCGATGCCGACCACCACTCGGTTGGGTATTTCCACCCGAGGGCCGCTCAGCACCAGCCGCGCCGGGTCGCTGAACGGTCGGCACGATTCCAGCACGATGCTTTGCAGGTCGCCGCCGGCCCAGCCGCTGCGCGTCAGCGTATCATGCGACTTGGCCAGCGCCATCAGGCGCGCTTCGAAGGCTTGGCCGAATTCGTCGAGCGACGACGCCCGCCGGCGTGTCTGCCGGGCGATCGACTGGATGGTGGCCAGTGTGTTTTTGACGCGGTGGTTGAGCTCGTTGATCAGCGATTCCTGGACCTGATCGCGCTGCTTGAGGATGTCGGAAGCCTCAGCAAGGCCCTTGGCCACGCCATCCAGCTCTTGAATGCCGGTGCGGATCGCCGTGACCGGTTCCCGGCGGGCAAACGAGACCGCAACGCGGCGGAGCGCGCTCACCGGCTCGGCCAGGAAGCGGGCGTAAAGCAGCGCCAGCAACACCGAGGTCGCTAGCCCGATGCCGGCCATCAGCGCCAGCACGGTGAGCGAGCGGTAGAGCGGTGCCTCGAGCATGGACGTCGGGATACCGGCGGCAATCCGCCATCCGGTCAAGGGCGAGCGCAGATAGACGTTGAACATCGGAACGCTATCGAGCGACATGGAGGTGAAGGTCCCGGCCTGACCCTTGGTGTTGTCAAGGAAGGTCTGGGAGGCGGATTGGCCGATGAACCGTGCGTGATCCCAACTGCGCGCGATGATGCGGCCGTCGGTGCCGGTCACGCCCATCAACCAGCCGGAATTCTCCAGATGGGAATGGAGGATTTCGAGAAAGCGGTCCGCCGAAATGGCGATGCTGAGGAGATAGATGACCTGGCCGTTGCGCTCCACCGGCAGCTCGACCGCCACATAGCGCCCGCCGGTGATGCGGCCGAAAAATATATTCGACACCGCCGGGCTCCGGGTCTCGACCACCTTGCGATGCATCGGACCGAGGATGGTCTCCTGGGTCGGCAGCAGCTTGGTTTCGAGCGGCAGCGTCGTGACGAAGATTTGGTTGCCATCAAGATTGCGCAGCGAGATGCTCGTGCCGGGCAGGGCGTCCGCAACCTGCCGCGCGCGCGCATAGAACGACGGGATGTTGCCAAGCCGGAGATTTTCCGCCGTCGACAGCGCCTGCAGCGCAGCCTTGTGGCGTTCGATCGACTGGTCGATCGATTCGGTCACCTCCCGCACCAGGGTGTGCGCCTGCCGCTGAAGATTGTCGCGCTCGATGCCCGCATACCGCTGCGCGACCAGCACGCCCACGATCAGCAGCGGACAGACGATCAGAATTCCATAGACCGCGAGGTGCCAGCGGATCGGAAAACTGCGGTACCGCATCGCGCCCCTCGAAAGCAGCGGCAACTCAATATCCGCGACTATAGCAATCTGCAGCCGATAAATCCGAACCGGGCGGATGGTTCCTTGTTTCGGGCCGCAGCCGAAGTCGCGCGACGCGGCGATGCGGCCTCCGCTCTTGACTCCACGCGCGCGATTTGGCGGTTAGCAGGGCGAATGGCCCGCTGCGGAACGTGCGGGTTCGGGAGGAACGATCGTGGCAGGTCCCTGGGACGTGGTGGTGATCGGCGCCGGCAACGCGGCGTTCTGCGCGGCGCTGGCGGCGCGCGAGAAGGGTTCGAGCGTGCTGATGGTGGAGCGCGCGCCGAAGGAGCTGATGGGCGGCAATTCGCGGTTCACCGCGGGCGCGTTCCGCTGCGTCTATGACGGCGTCGACGACCTCAAGGCGATCATGCCGGACCTGACCGCGGCCGAGATCGAGCGCTCGGACTTCGGCACCTACACCCAGGATCAGTTCTACGACGACATGTTCCGCATCACGAACTACCGCACCGACGGCGACCTGTGCGACCGCCTGGTCGGCCGGTCGCGCGACGCGATGCGCTGGCTGCATGGCAAGGGCATGAAGTTCGACCCGATCTGGGGCCGCCAGGCCTATCTGATCGACGGCAAGTTCAAGTTCTGGGGCGGCCTCACGGTGGAATCCAAGGGCGGCGGACCGGGCCTGGTCGACCAGCACCTCAAGCTCGCCGAGAAGCAGGGCATCGAGATCGTCTACGGCACGCGCGCGTTCGAGCTGATCTACGACGGCAACGTGGTGCGCGGCGTCAAGGTCAAGGCCAACGGCCGGATCGAGGAGATCCGCTGCAAGTCGGTGGTGATCGCCTGCGGCGGCTTCGAATCGAGCGCCGAGATGCGCACCCGGTATCTCGGCCCCGGCTGGGAGCTCGCCAAGGTGCGCGGCACGCCCTACAACACCGGCGACGGCATCAACATGGCGCTCGCCATCGGCGCGTCGAGCTACGGCAACTGGTCGGGATCGCACGCCGTGCAATGGGACTACAACGCGCCGGAGTTCGGCGACTTGAGCGTCGGCGACAACTTCCAGAAGCACTCGTATCCGTGGGGCATCCTGATCAACGCCACCGGCCGTCGATTCGTCGACGAGGGCGCGGACTTCCGCAACTACACCTACGCCAAGTACGGCGCGGTGGTGCTGCGCCAGCCCAACAATTTCGCCTATCAGGTGTTCGACAAGAAGATCATCCCGATGCTGCGCGACGAGTACCGCATCAAGCGCGTCAGCAAGGTCTCGGCCAACACCATCGAGGAGTTCGCCCACAAGCTCGAGGGCGTCGACCCGCAGGGCTTCCTCGACGAGATCAAGACGTACAACGCGGCGGTGAAGAAGGGCGTGCCGTTCAACCCCAACATCAAGGACGGCCGCTGCACGGTCGGGCTCGCGATCAACAAGTCGAACTGGGCGAACACCATCGAGGACCCGCCGTTCGAGGGTTACCAGGTCGGCTGCGGCGTGTCGTTCAGCTTCGGCGGCGTGCGCATCGATCCCGACACCGGCCAGGTGATCGACAGCGACATGAACCCGATCCCCGGCCTGTACGCCGCCGGCGAACTGGTCGGCGGCATCTTCTACTTCAACTATCCGGGCGGCTCCGGCCTGATGTCGGGCGCCGTCTTCGGCCGCATCGCCGGTGCCGGCGCGGCCTGCGCGGAACGAGACAATCGTTGCAGTTTCTGAGCGCAGGCTGTTTCAGATTGGAATGAGCGCGATCCGTTCGTCCGATCCGCGAAGCGGGGACCCACGCGCTGCTGGCCAAGTCACTGGCGCTCCCGCTTCCGCGGGAGGGAACGGAGTTTGAAGCAACGCATAGTAAATTCTATCTCGCCAGAATTTTTAGCGTCTCACGCGGGCTCGGTCTGTGCCCGCACCAGGTCGATGAACTCGATGACGTTGCCGTCGGGATCGCGGATGTAGGCGCTGCGGCCGACGAACACCCCGACGCGGCGGTCCTCCTGCTTGAACACCTCGACGCCCTTACTCGGCAGGTATTTGAGTGCCTCGTCGTAGGCCTGCGGCGTCAGGCGAAAGGCGGAATGGATCTCATGCCGGCCGACGGCGTTCAGCGTGATCGGATTCTCCGAATAGGTGAGATTGAAATAGTGATCACCAGCACGCATGAAGACGATGCGATCGGTGCGGTTGATCTTCTGGAAGTTGAGGACGTCCCTGTAGAATTTTTCGGAGCGATCGAGGTCCTTGACCGGGATCGTGAAGTGCAGGACCCCTTCGATCTTGAGCATGACGACACTCCGCGATAACGCCTGGACGGGCGCAAAGATTGGCGTATTGCCGGTTTTCCCACAAGACGCGCGCTAGCGCGACGCGTTGATCTTGCGCACCAATTCGAGCACGTCGGGCGGCGTGCCATAGAGGCGGCGGACCAGCTCCGCGATCTCGGCGCCGCTCACCGGATCGACGTCGAGGCCCTGGCTCGTGGCCTCGGCGAGCAGCTGCGGGTCCTGCATCATCGCGCCGAAGGCCTGGCGCAACTCGGCCACGCGCTCTGCCGGCAGGTCCGGCGGCGCCACCAGCGGCCAGGCCAGCACCGAATCGGCCGCGAAGAACTCGATCGCGCGGCGCTCCCGGTCGTCACGCGCAAGCTCGGTCGCGAGCGGCACGTTCGGCAGATCGGCGGTCTTCGCCAAGGTGAACTGCGCAAGCGGCCGTATTTTTCCGTCGCGGATCCAGTCCGGCGCGCGGGTCTTGATGCTGCCGAGCGCCCAGCCGCAATAGCCTTCGACCTCGCCGCGTTCGAGCGCGAGCGTGATCTCGTTGCCGCCGGGATAGCCGGACACGATTTTGAATTTCGTTCCCAGCAATTCGTTGAGCGCCTTCGGATAGGTCAGCGTCCGCGAGCCCGGGCCGGTCGCGCCGACGATGGTTTCGCGCCGGGTCACGTCCTGCAGCGAATGCACCGGCACGGTGTGCCAGACGAGGCACAGGAAGTTGTCGCGCGTGCGGCCGCCGATCCAGTTGAAGCGCCGCGGATCGTAGGTCGCCTGCGGATTGCCGAGCAGCGGCTCCAGCACGACGCCGCCGCCGATGACGCCGAGCGTGGTGCCGTCCTTCGGCGCCGAAGCGTACAGGCTGTTGGTCGCGACCAGGCTGCCGGCGCCCGGCATGTTGCGGACGATGACGTTGGGGTTGCCCGGCAGGTGCCTGCCGAGATGGCGGGCGAACAGGCGCGCGGTCGCGTCATAGGTGCCGGCGGAGGAAAAGCCGACCACGATCGTGACCTGCTTGCCTTGGTAGAACTCGGCGGCGCCGGCCGTGCCGCAGACGATCGTCGCAGCGATCAGCGCACCGAAGGTACGGGCCGGCTGCGATCATGGCATTTCCGCCACCAGCCGTCCGAAGCCCGTGACCGGCTCGCGCATCTTCAGGTGCCGCTGGATATCCCAGCATTGCGCCGGCACCGCGTGCACCACCGGCACGCCGAGGTCGCGCTCCAGCCGCTCGATGATGTCGAGCGCGCGCCAGGCCGGGCCGAGCATGTAGATCGCCTCGGCCGCGGCGTTGGCGAGGAACGCGCCTTTGACGAAATCGTAGACCTGCTGGCTGGTGAGTTGCGGCGCCTTGTCGAAATCGACGTCCATGCCGGCCATGTCGAGCACCTCAAATCCGGCGTCGACGAAATACTGGGCGTAGATCTTGTTGATGTCGCCGCGGAAATAGCTGGTGCCGACGAAGCGTTTGACCTTGAGCGCGCGCAGCGCATCGACATGGCTGGTGCTCGAGGTGAAGATCGGCACGCCGTACTTGGTCTCCCAGTCGCGGATCAGCTTCTGCTCGGCGCCATAGCCCAGCACCATGAACGGCGGCGCGCCGGACGGATTGACGACGTCGACCTTGGCCTGCGGCGAACTCGGCGACCTTCTCCTCGTACTGCCGGATGGCGACCTTGAACTCGTCGACGGTGCCGCGCTGGACGTTCAGGCAGGTGTGGGTGACGCCGATGCCCTTCGGCAGCATCGCCAGCAGGTCGTCGAAGCCGCCCGCGCGCGTGCGTCGGCCGGATGATGCCGACCGTGCCGCGCCAGTTGTCCGATGCCATGATGGTCTCGCGCTGTTGTCAGACCCGGCAACAGTATCTCGGCCCGCCGCACCGTGGTAGCAGTGCGGCCGGCGGTTGGTGAGGCACGGGCATGTTCGGTTGGCGCAAACGCATCGGCTACATCGCGCCGACCGTGATCGAGGTGGTGGCCTACGAGTTCTACCGCTTCGCGCCGGACGGCATCGGCCTCACCGGCGTCACCTGCGGCATCGACGATTGGCGGCCCGCCGAGTTCGACAAGGGCCTGGCCCAGGTCGCCGCCGCCGCGACCTATCTCGGCTCGCGCGGCGTCGATTTCATCATCCACGGCGGCGGGCCTCTGGTGGTCGCGCGCGGCGCGGGGTTCGAAGAGATCATCGTCCGCGACATCGAAGCGGCGGCCAAGGTCAAGGCCACCACCGCCGTGCGCGCCGGCATGGAGGCGCTGCGCCACGTCGGCGCGCGCCGCATCGCGATCGCTTCGCCCTATCCGAAGCGGCACAACGAGGCGCTGACCGGATATCTCGCCAGCCACGGCTTTGACGTGGTCCACGACCAGGCGATGGATCTGCCGTTCAAGGAAATGCAGAACCTGCCGCCCGCCGATATCAAGGCATTCGCCGGCAAGGCGCTCGAAGCGGCGCCGGCTTGCGACGCGCTTTATCTGCCGTGCCCGCAGTGGCAGGCGGCGCAGGTGGTGGAGGAGCTGGAACAGGCCACCGGCAAGCTCGTGGTGGCCTACACCCACGCCTGCTTCTTCATCGCGTTCCGGGCGATGGGCCTGACGCGACCCGATCCGCGGCCATGGCCGGCTGCTCGCGTCGCTGGCGGGATCACCATGATGGCGCGGGCTGCATCCGTTTGCGGCGGCGTCCTTGCGCTTGTCGTGACGGCACTCGCCCTGTCAGCCGACGCGCGGGCCGAGACGGTAGCGGAGTTCTATCGCGGCAAGACCATCGAGCTGTTGATCGGCGGCGCGGTCGGCGGCGGCTACGATCTCGCGGGACGGACCGTGGCCGGCCACATCGGCCGCCACATCCCCGGCAATCCCACCCTCGTCGTCCGCAACATGCCCGGCGCCACCTCGCTGATCATGACCAACCAGCTCTACAACGTCGCCAAGCGCGACGGCACCGTGATCGGCATGCCGCTCTCCAACATTCCGCTCGAGCCGCGGCTGAAGCTGATCTCGCCCGACGGCGCCAACGTCAAGTTCGACATCGAGCGGTTCAGCTGGATCGGCACGCCGGTGCAGGAGCCGCAGGTGACCTGGGTGTGGCACACGGCGCCGGCGCACAAATTCGACGATCTCCGCAACCACTCGATCCGCATGGGCGCCACCACGTCGTCGGCCGACAATTATGTGCTGCCGCTGATCGTCAACCAGGTGCTCGGCACCCGCATGCAGGTGGTGGCCGGCTACATCGGCCAGAACGAGATCAATCTCGCGGTCGAGCGCGGCGAGGTTGAGGGCAACAACACCGGCCTGTCCAACCTCACGGTCAACAGGGCGGACTGGCTGCGCGACGGCAAGGTCCGCATCCTGCTGCAGTTCGGCGCCGAGCGGCTCGCCGGCGCTGCCCGATGTGCCGACCGCGCTCGAACTGGCGACCGCGGAGGCCGACCGCGCGCTGCTGCGGTTCTACGCCGTGAAATTCAACATGGCTCGACCGCTGGTCGCGCCGCCCGACGTGCCGGCGGAGCGGGTCGCGGCGCTGCGGGCGGCGTTCGACGCCACCATGAAGGACCCGCAATATCTGGAGGAGGCGAAGCGCATCGGCCTCGACGTCAATCCGCTCGACGGCGAGGGGATCGCCGCGCTGATCCGGCAGGTGCAGGCGACGCCGCAGCCGGTCGTCGATCGGCTGCGCGAATTGCTTGCCGCTGGAAAGCCTCGCTAGAGTTGGCGATGAATCGCGGTGGCGCCTCCAAGGCCGCTCATTCCCGCGAAAGAGCTTGTGAAGAAATAGAACAAGGTTCACGATTTGATTCGGATTTGTACATGCTCCGATTCTGAAATCGTACCTGTTTCGCGACCTATTTCTTCACACGCTCGAAAGCGGGAATCCAGGGACTGCTTGCTCGGTATCCGTTGCCCTGGGTCGCCGCTTACGGGACACCCCATCGCGCAATGCGCGATGGGGACCCCTCGCGGGGACGAGCGGGAGGTAGTAGCGATTTGCTACTTCAATCTAAACGCATCAGCTCTTAGGGCCGCTCGCTCTGCTCGTTCTCGCGCGGGTCCTGTTTGGGGGGCACCCGATTGATGCCGCCCGAGCCGGTGGTCTCAGGCTCGCGCACGGCTGGCAAGGCTGGTGGACTCGCGCTTGGCGGCGATACGATTGCAGTCGCGGACGTCGTGGGCTGATGGCCAGCGGTCTGCACCGGATTGGTGTCCATGGCGTAGATGAAAGCGCCGATGATACCGGCGATGAACAACATGGCGATGACGGCCATGACGGTGCCAAACAACGGCTCAGACTCTCCGTGCCGACGCCACAGTTCGCGCACCCGCCGATTGCGGTGATCCAACATTGGGCACCTCCTGGTTCCCGGTTCGTGGATTTTGCAGGTCGTCCCGCCCCCAGAACGCCGCTCGCCGGAAAGGCGTTCCGGCCGTAACACCGGAAAACGCGCGCTGCTTGTTTTAGGTGCCAGTCACCGAACTCGGCCGTGAGCCATCGCGCGCGGTAAACGCCTCGGGCCGGCCCCACAGCACCACACCGCCGCTGATGCCTTGCGGATAGAACCGCACCTGCCAGGCGCCGTCGGGTGTGTTGCGCACGACGCGGGTGCGGACGCCGGCCTCCGAGCGCAGACAGCCCATGGCGCGCAAGCACGACCTGGCTCTTGGCGACGGCCGGCGCGCTCGCGGTGCCGAGGCTGTCGGCGCTCATGCACAGGATCGCGTTCGGCGCGGTGATGAGCTCATCCGGCTCGGCCGACGCGGCGGTTCCGAGGCTCAGGATCACGGTCACAATGGCAAGATGACGGCGCATGGCGCCGCCCCAACGCCGGGGCAAGCAATGTGTTCCATCGCGGCTGACAAAAATCGAGGGAACCCGGACGCGGCGACGCGGTTCCAGGCCTTATCTCTCAATTCCTTAGCGTCGAAGCAGTGCGCCGGACGTCAGACCGCGGCGCGGCCGCTTTGCTTGGTCTCGACCGTGTAGCCCCGCAACCGGATCATCCATTCGGCGATGCGCACGGCAGGCAGCCAGGCGATGCCAAAGGCGGCGAGGAACAGGATCAGGAACGTCATCAGGCCGAGCGTCGGGAATTGATAATCGACCAATCGGCTGATCAGGAAGCCCACGAACTGCACCGAAAGCAAGGTTAGGACGTAGACGATCATGAGGGTGAGGGCCTGCAAGGCTTTATCCTCCGCTGCGTAATGGCAGCTAAACCATCCGGCGCACGTTGCGTCCGGTAAGTCCAGACAATTCGTGAACACGCCGCGCGATTGGGCGTCTGGAACTCGGTGTTGCGGGTTGTCTGGGGCCAGCTACGAGGAAAATAACGCCGCCGACGGAGGGCGCGCGGGTCGTAGCCCTGGGTCCCCGCTTTTGGGGGGAGCGGAGCGCATGGAGGTATGTCGCGGGAGAGGCGAACCGACGGAGCACGTCTAATGAATCGTCGGGCTGGCGTCGTGAAACATCGCCATGTCGAGGTCGAAGGTGCCCGCGCCCGCGACGCTCAGCCGCGCCAGCGCGGCGTCCGCGAGAGACTCTTCCTCGCGCTCGCCGGCTTGCAGCGCTTCGTAGGCGCCCTGCATCAACACACTTGCCACCCGCTCGGCGTTGCCGTCGGTCACCGGCAGCGCACGCAGCGCGCATTGCCAGGCCCGCATCAACGCGTTCTGGAACGCGGTGTATTCTTCTGGTGAAAGCTTGATCATGGCACCAGCCCCAGGGCAGCGGACGGGCCCGGCCGGTTTGCGGCGGGCCCGTCCGGTTACACTAATCGCGGCACTTCCTGATTTTCTTGGTCATGTTGCCGTCGTGGATGATCACGGTCTTGCACCGGCCACGCGCGAAATCGTCGCGGTAGACCCGCCGCTCGGTGACGACGCGATCGCGGTGATGGCCGCCGAGGTCGACGCCGACTCTGGCACCGCCGACGCGGCCGCCCACGAAGACGTCTTCCGCCGACGCCGGCGCCGCAACGGCGAAGCTGCCGGCGATCAGCAATGCAACAGTTAACACTCGCATGGTTCAATCTCCTATTCATCCCCTGGCAGCGATCCAACGGCGGAAACCGGGCCGTGTTCCCGTTTGGGCGCGGCTATGGTTGTGAAAAAATAAAGCCCGGGTCGGGAACCCGGGCTTTATTTCGCGCCGCTGGTGCGCGACGAAACGGTTTCGCCCGGTCGGACTTGGCTCGGTCGGACTTGGCTCGCGGTCGGACTTGGCTCGCGGTCGGACTTGGCTCGCGGTCGGACTTGGCTCGCGGCGCTCCACGCACATTCAATGCATCATATGGGTGATCACATAGTAGCCGCCGCCGAGCAGCACCACCGCTCCGCCGGCCCACAGCACCGGAATCAGCAGGACAGGCATGGTCGATCTCCTTTTGTCGTGTCCTCCCGGCACGGCCAACGCCGCGACGCGACAAGCGTTCCGGAACCCGGCCTGAGCTCCGGACGTTCTCTTGCCAGACAGACCTCAGTGACAGGAGATGCGCATGAGCATGTCCGCAGATACCGCGCGCCTTGCCAAGGCGAACGAGCCGATCGGCCGCCACGAGCTGATCGGCAGCGACCGGGTCGAGGGCACCAATGTCTATCGCTCTGACGGTAAGAAGATCGGCGAGATCGAGCGCGTGATGATCGACAAGGTCAGCGGCCAAGCCGCCTACGCGGTCATGGGCTTCGGCGGCTTTCTCGGCATCGGCGAGGACCACTATCCGGTGCCGTGGCAGCGCCTGCACTACAACGAGAAGCTCGGCGGCTACGAAGTCAATCTGACCGACGAGCAGCTCAAGAACGCGCCGCGCTACGCCACCGGCGAGGAATGGAAGTGGGATTCGGTGCAGGGCCAGACGATCTACAGCTACTATGGCGTGCCGCCATATTGGCCGGCGATATAGCGCCGCCGGGCGCTGCTTCATTCTCGGACGTCATCGCCGTCTCTGCCCAAACAAGAGACGCCACACAGAACTCGGCCCCGGATGTGATCCGGGGCCGGTTCTTGTCTTGCAAGCTTGCGTCAGCAGCCTAAGGCTGCACGCACATGAACGAGCCGGCCTTGCGGCTCCACTCCGGGCCGAGGTCGGGGTATTCGCCGGGCTCGAAGCGCGCCACTTCGCCGGTGAAGTCCTCGCCGGTGAAGAAGTCCCAGGTGCCGGCGGCGATCTTGATCGAGGCGATCTGGTCGCGCCAGCCGAGCTCGCTCAGATGCGGCTGCTCGTCGGCGGAGGTGGCGTTGGTGCCGCCGAAGCCGGGCTCGGAGAAGATCGACACTTCGCATGCGCCCTGCCGGAGCGGCGGCGGCGCGACCAGCGCGACGGCGCGGGCCGGCGGCGGCGCGCCCGGCCGCGCGCAATACTGCACGCATTGCCACTCGCTGTCGCCTTCCACGAAATCGACACGCTGCCAATTCAGCCGGCAGCCGTCCGGCGTGATGCCCGAGCAATAGGGTCGCGCCAAGGTGAGATAGCTGTCGGCATAGTAATAGCTGCCGCCGATCGCCACCGCGCCGAGCGCGGCCAGCGGCAGGAAGGTCACCCATTTGCCTTTGTAGTAGTACTTCTTCTGGTTCTTGGTGTAGGGCGCGAACTTGTTGCCGACCTTGATGGCCGCAAAGTTAGCCTTCTGGTACGGCATCACCTTGCCGGGTCCCTGACCGAATTTGAATGCCCCGCCGCCGCCCGGCCCGGGCCCGCCGGTCTTCTGCAATTGCGGGCCGACCTTTGGGAGCTGCGACGGACCTCCGGTCTTTTGAAATTGCGCGCCGCCCTGGTTGATCGGCTTCTGGAATTTCGGTCCGCCCTGCACCGTGGCGCGGCGGTTGACGTTGATGTTGCGATTGACGTTGATGTTGCGATTGACCGTGACGTTGCGGTTGACGGTACGGTTGACGTTGACCGCGCGGTTGACGGTGACGGCGCGTTGCGGCTGCACGCGCGGCGATCCTGCGGGCGCGACCTTTTTCTTTTGCTGCGAGGAAAAATCGGTCGCCGGCAGCCGGGCCGGATCGGCCTGGGCCGCCGAGATCCCGATCACGCCGATCGCTGCGCCGATGAACGCTACGGTGCGAAACATGGGGAGCCCCTTTGATGTCTGCCGCCAACAGCGGACCGCGAATGATAACATCAATGCGTCCCAAAAGGGGCCCGATCCGGCCACTCGGTTTTGCGCACAGAAAGCGGGTGGCGCAGCGGCATGCGGAAACCTAAATTCCCGGCATGACGAACGACATCCGCCACCACCTGTTCGAAACCGCGCTCGGCCCTTGCGGCGTCGCCTGGAATGCGCGCGGGCTGCGCGCCGTGCAGCTCCCCGAGAGGACTCAAGCGCTGACCGAGCGCCGGCTGATCGCCAAGGCCGGCAGCGTCGGCCCGGCCGAGCCGCCGCCGGCGATCGCCGCGGTGGTCGCGGACATTCAGCGCTATCTTGATGGCGCCCGCGTCGACTTCCGCGCCGTCCCGGTCGACCTCGAAACGCTCGAGCCGTTTCGTCGCAGGCTTTACGAGGCGTTGCGCGACATCGGCTTCGGCGCCACCACGACCTATGGTGAATTGGCCAAGCGCATCGGCGCCGATCCGATCGAGGGCGCGCGCGACGTCGGCGCCGCCATGGGCAAGAACCCGGTGCCGATCGTCGTGCCGTGCCACCGCGTGCTGGCGGCCGGCGGCAAGCTCGGCGGCTTCTCGGCCCCCGGCGGCGGCGCCACCAAGGCGAAGCTGCTGGCGCTGGAAGGCGTCCACTTCGACGGCGGCACGCCCCGGCTGCCGGGGCTGTGAGTCGCAGCGATCACTTCATCGTCAGCACGATGCGGCCGCGCACCTTGCGGTCGCGGATGTCGCGTAGCGCGTCGGCAAATTGCTCGACCGGATAGGTCTTGATCGGCAGCGGCTTGAGCTTTCCGGCCGCGTGCAGCGCATAGATCTCGGCAAAACAAGCCTGCATGTCGGCCGGCCGGCGCTTGCGATAATCGCTGATCTGCATGCCGCTCACTTCGATGTTTTTCACCAGCACGTAATTCATCTTCAGCGACGGGATGCGGCCAGAGGCGAAGCCGATGACGATCAGCCGGCCGCACCAGGCCAGCGCGCGCACCGCGGCGTCGAAAATGTCGCCGCCCAGCATGTCGACGATGATGTCGGCGCCCTGCTTGTCGGTCTGGGCGAACACCTGCTGGCGCAGGCTTTCGTGCAGGTCGGGCGCCGACAGATCGATGATCGCATCGGCGCCAGCGGCCGTCACGATGTCCTGCTTGTCCTTGCTGGAGATCGCCGCCAGCGCCTTGCCGCCGAACGCCTTGGTCAATTGGATGGCGGCGAGGCCAACGCCGCCGGTCGCGCCGAGAATGAGCACATTGTCCCCCGGCTGGATGCGGCCGCGGTCTTTGAGCGCGAAGTAGGCGGTGTCGTAGATCAGCGCCATGGCGGCGGCTTCGTTGAACGACAGCGCGGCCGGCAGCTTGACGCACTGGCTCTCCGGCATCACGGCGAATTCAGCAAAGCCGCCAGCCTCCACCATCATGAGCGCGCGGTCGCCGGGCTTGAACCTGGTTACGCCTTGGCCCACGGCCGCGACCACGCCGACCGGCAGCTTGCCCGGTACGAACGGCAGCTTCGGCTTGAACTGATAGCTGCCGCTCATCATCACCAGATCGACGAAGTTGACCGAGACCGCGTGCACTTCGAGCAGCACCTCGCCGGGCTTCGGCTCCGGCTTTGGCATGTCGCCTAAACTTGCGTTCTCGATGCCTCCGAAGTCGCGGACCAACACGGCGCGCATGACGATCTGATCTCCGCTAGAGCATGATCCCGAAAAAGCCTGCCCCGGACTTGATCCGGGGTGTGAAGCGGTTTTCGGAAAAGATCATGCTCAAAAAAGTCGTGGCGAGCGGTCGATTGAACCATCAATCCGCGTGGCGGCCAAACAGCAGCGTCAGGTTGATCCTGTGGTTTTCATAGCCGGCTGCGAAGTCCGGAGCGTCCGAATGATGAAACAGCCGGGATTGGAACAGCACCGCCCGGTTTTCACGATAGGGCACGACCAGGCTGTCATTGGCGTGCCGTTGCAGAAACGTTGCGATCGCGTCCCTGTCGGCGTGGTAGTCCCTGACCTCCCAGGCCGCGGGCGGCGGGGCGCGGCAAACGACCAGCCCGCCACGATCAGGATTGCGGTTGGCCTCGCTCGGCGTCACCCAGAAGTTGATGCTGACCGCCGCATCGTCGGCATGGGCATCGATCGCAGCCTTGGCTTGCAAACCCTTGAAGGCCCAGGCCTGAGAGAGCGGGTGTTTCTCGAGCAATGCTGGAAATGCGCGGCGAATCTCGTCCGCGATCTGGAGCAGCAGCGGGCAGGCCAGGCCATCTTCGAGATAGGACGCGACGAATCCGCCGATATGGCTGAAGTCGTGCCAGATCGTGCTTTCAAGCAGATACCGTTTCAGTCCAAGCAGGGCCGGTGGCGTAAGCAAGTCGTCGAACCATGCCGCGCCGGCCCGTTGCTCCTGGAGGCGCTGCATGATGGCATCGCCATCCGGTCGGTCGCTGACGGCGGGGCCGGCAAGCTCCGGTGCACTGCAAATGTTGATCGCGGTGTTGTAGTCCTCGCCGAGTGCTTCGAGCTGTCGGTTGGACAGTGGCGCGGCTTCTTCGGGAGACGCTTTTCGCCACCTCCTCGTAGTTCCGCGCCAGCGCCTCGAAGCGCTGACGGTCGCGGCGGCGTTCCGACAGAAAACGAAATTGCGCTGCGTCATGCAGGAGCTTGCCGCGCGTTGTCTCGGTCAGGCTTCGCGCCGCGATGCCCGATCGATCCTCGCCACGTCTGAGTTCGTAGGTGCGCGCGAAATGGTCGAGCGCGCGGCCCCGGTCGCCCTCTGCAAGCCACAGAAATCCGAGCGCACGATGGGCGTCATAGTGCCCGGGCTCGAGCGCGCAGACGCGAGCGAAACCCTGGATGGCTTCGCGCGATTGGCCGAGCGCCTGCTGGGCGACGGCGCGGTTGTAGTGCGCTGACGCGTATTGCGGCTCGGCCGCGATCGCATCGTCGAAGTAGCCGATGGCGGAACGATGCTGGCCCTTCGCCGCGGCAACGACGCCCAGGTTGTGCGTGATGGCGGCGTGGCCGGGGGAAAGGCCCAATGCATCACGGTAGGCCGCCTCGGCTTGATCGAGACGTCCGCCCTTGTGATGCGCCACCGCGTCGGCGACCAGCTGATCGAATTTGCTCGCCATGGGTGACCGACGAATGGACAGCGGGTCAGACGCCGACCGATGCCGCGACCAGCGGGTCCTTCTCCATGTCGTCGTCCTTGACCGCGCCGATCAGCTCGGTGACCTTCTTGATGCCGCGCTCGTCGCACCAGGCTGCGAGGTCGTCGATGATCGTGATCAGCGCCGTGGGATTGCGGAAGCCGGCGTAGCCGATGCCGACGGCGCTGGCGCCCGCGAGCATGTATTCGACGACGTCTTCGGCCTTGGTCACGCCGCCGATGCCGACGATCGGAATTTTGACCGCCTTGGCGACCTGATAGACCATCCGCAATACGATCGGTTTCAAGGCTGGCGAAACCAACCCGCCGAACTTGTTGCCGAGCGCCGGACGGAAATTGTCGGTTCGGATCTTGAGCGACAGGAACGTGTTGGCGATCACCAGGCAGTCGGCGCCGGCCTCTTCGGCAGCCCGGGCGATCGAAACGATGTCGCCGGCGTTGGGCGACAGCTTGACCCACAGCGGCTTGGCGGTCCTGGCCCGCATGGCGCGGATGCAATCCCGGGTGTAGTCCTCGTGCATCGCGAAGTTGCCGCCGGTGGAATTGCGGGTCGGACACGAGATGTTCGCCTCGATCACATCGACGTCCGGCACGCTCAGCTCTTCGGCAAGGGCGGCAAAATCATCGATGCTTTCCGATGAAACGCTGACCACCAGCGGCGGCTTGAACTTCGCGTATTCGGGCACGATGTGGTCGATGAAGTAATCGATGCCTTTGCCCGGCAGTCCGATCGATTGAATGATTCCGGCTTCGGTCTCGGCCATGCGCGGGGTCGGGTTGCCGAGCCGCGGCTCGCGGCAGATGGTCTTGGCGACCAGCGCGCCGAGCCGGTTGAGATCGATGACGTCGTTGTATTCCCACGAGAAGGCGCCGGACGCCGGCTGCACCGGATTCTGCAGCGTGATGTCGCCGATCTTGACCGAGAGATCTACCATCCCACGGCCTCCTGCATGTTGAACACCGGGCCATCGCGACAAACGCGCTTGAGCACGCGTTTGCCATCGACCTCGAACGTGCGCATGCAGACGTAGCACGCCCCGAAGCCGCAAACCATGATCTGCTCCATGGCGACCTGGCCGGGCACGTTGTGCTTCTTGCCAAGCCGCTGCATCAGCTTCAGCAGGCGGTTGGAGCCGCAGGTGAAGAACGCGTCGGCCTTGCGCTCGGCGATCAGGCCTTCGAGAATTTTCTCGACGTTCTCGACCGCGCTGCTGTGGTCGGTATCGACCACCGCGATGGTCCGCGCGCCATACTTCTCGAACAAGTCCTTCGACATCACGACACCGGGATTGCGCGCGCTGAGGATCGCCGTGACGCCGACGCCTTGGTCGGCCGCGAGTTGCGACAGCGGTGCCAGCGTCGCGAGGCCGACGCCACGGCCGAGCACCACGATATTCTTCCAGCCTGGCTCGAGCTTGAAACCATGTCCCAGTGGGCCGGCGACGTTGAAGTCATCGCCCGGTTCGAGCTTCGCCATGCCGCGAGTGCCGCGTCCCTCGGTCTTGTAGAGGAACTCGATCTGACCGGCGGTCCGGTCGACGCGGTAGACGCTCATCGGCCGCCTCATCCACACCTCGGCGCTATCGGGCGAGGGGCAGAGCAGGTGGAACATCTGCCCGGCGTAGGCTCTGAGCGCGTGCGGATGAACCTTCAGGATGACGTGCTTGTATTCCTCGTTGACCCATTCGTTGGATACGACGGTCCCGATGAACTCGCCGACCAGCCGCTGGGGATAAGGGTCCGTGTCACCGATCCGGAGCGCGGAATTCGTATACTTGTCGGAAGGCGCAATCGACATGGGTTTGCGGAATTTCGGTTGATTTCACGGCGGTCGATTGCCCATCGGACCGCCTCCGTTCATATGGGCGGGCCCTAATCTGTGTCAATCGGGATCGAAGCGCTTTGCCGTGCGTGGCGGACAGCGGCGTTCGATATGCCCCGAAAGCGGCCGCCGGCTTTCGATTAGGACATGCGACCGCTCAAGGGCGCGCGCTTGGCTTCGAAACGAATGGGCTCGGGTGTCACGCGGCCAGCCGTGATCCAGTCCACGATCGCACGCTTGAACATCTTGCCGTTCGGCGTCAGCGGGATTTCGTCGAGCCGCAGAAAATATTCCGGCATATCGTATTTGGAGAGCCCGACCGCATCGAGATGCATGAGCAGGTCCGCCGGCGTCACAGCCTTGCCGGGTCGAAATACCACCGCGAGGCAGACTTTCTCGCCCAATCGCGCGTCTTTCATCGGCACCGCGGCGGCGCGCTGCACGGCGGCGTGCCGCGTCGCCAGCTCCTCGATCCGCGCCGGATGGATGTTGTGGCCGCCACGGATGATGATGTCCTTGCTGCGGCCTGCGATGCGCAAATAGCCCTGCGCATCGAGCGAGCCGAGATCGCCGGTCATGAACCAGCCGCTGTTGTTGAAGGCGTCCTCGGTGGCCGCCTGGTCGTCGAAATAGCCGAGCATCAGGCTCGCGCCGCGGCCGCCGAGCTGGCCGACCTCGCCCGCCGCGACCTCGGTGTCTGGGTCGTCGGGCTTGAAGACGCGGAGCTCGTAGCTCGCGCAGCACTTGCCGGAGGTCTCGATGATCAGTCGCGGTTCATCGTTGGGCATCGTGTATTGATGGCCGCAATTTTCGGTCATGCCGTAGCCGCTCTGCGGCTTGACGCCCTGCGCGATCAGGCCCGCCACCACTTCGCTCGGCACCGCCGAGCCGGAGATACGGAAGCCGGTGAGCCGGCCGAGACCCTTCAATCCACGTCTTCGCATCTCGGCGAGAAGGTCGATCGCGTTCGGCGGCACGCCGACCAGGAAGCTCGTGTTCGTCTCCACGACGCGGTCGGCGAGGCTTTGCCCGCGCGGCAGGTCGTTGATCACAAGCTCGCTGCCCATGGCCAGCGCCATCACCTGCGCGCCGAAGCCGAGGTTGTGGCTGAGCGGGCTCAGCGTGAACACCACCGCGCGGTCATCGATGCTCCAATCCTTGGCGAGTTGGCGGGCGTTGGCGAGCAGCGTGTTGTCGGAATGCATCACGCCCTTGGGCTTGCCGGTGGTGCCGGAGGTGAACGCGAGATAGACGATCTGGTTGGCGTCACTCTTCAACGCAACCTGGACGTCGTCATGCCCGCGCAACAAGTCCGGCCATGACGCAGAACCTTCGGTGAATGGGTCCAAGCGATAGACATGCCGGATCGTCGGCACGGCCTTGAGCGCATCGACCACGTCGCGCTTGTCGGCGTCGGCGCCGTAGCCGCTCTGCCAGACGAAAGCTATGGCGCGCGTGCGCTGCATCAGCTCCACCACCTCGCCGGTGGTGTGGTCGCGGTGCAGCGACGGGCAGCACACCGCGCCGCTCTTGGAGCAGGCGAGCAGCGCGATCACGCTCTCGATTCGGCTCGGCAGCCAGACGCCGATCCGCTCGCCGGCTCGCACGCCGTAACTGGCGAGGTCGGCGGCGAACGCGTCGGTCGCCGCAAGCAGTTGGCGGTAGGTCAGGCGGCGGAACCGGTCGCGCACCGCGAAGCTTCCCGGCGCGCGCTCGGCGTGACCGCGCACCAGCGAATAGATCGTATCGCCGCGCCAGAATCCCTCGGCCTCGTATTTGCGGATCATCTCGGCGGAGAGGCGCGTGAGGATGGTGCTCATCGGGCGCAAGTATACAGCGGGGACCGCCCGGCAGGCGGATTGGCCCGCGCGGCGCGCGAGGGTGTGGAACTCATAAACACGATTCCGCCTTCGGAGCGCAAAGCGGATATTCTGTACTCGAACTGAGTATTTCCGCTTTTCAACCCAAAGCAGACGCCGGCTCGCAGCGGACATCATCGTCGGGCTCTTCAAGAGATCAATTTGACCCGGTACGCTGCTCCCTGCCTGAGCCTTGGGGTCTAGCATGAGGCGCCGAGAATTCATCGCGGGTCTAACTGGTGCGGTGGCGTGGCCGCTCGCGGCGCGCACGCAGCATAGGGAGCGTATCCGGCGCATCGGCGTGTTGTTAAGCGGCGCCGAGCGCGATGCCGAGATGGTGGCACGTATGGCTGCTTTCAAGCAGGGGCTTGAGCAGCTTGGTTGGGTCGACGGCCGTAACCTGCACATGGAGTACCGCTACGTGGCAGCGCGATCGGATGTCCATGAAAGATTTGCGAAAGAGCTTGTGGCCTTGCGGCCGGATGTCATCCTGGCCAGTTCGACGCCGGTTGCTATAGCCTTGCGACGCGAGACCCGCTCAATCCCAATTGTGTTCTGCAACGTCTCTGACCCAGTCGGATCGGGGCTCGTCGCAAGCCTGGCGCGGCCAGGGGGCAACGTCACCGGCATGATGCTGTACGAGGAAGGGATCGCAGGCAAATGGCTGTCCATGCTCAAGGAGATCGCGCCACAGACCACGCGAGTGGCGGTGATGGCCAACCCGGATCTCACGCCGTTCGATTACTGGATGCGGTCGGCTCGGGCGAGAGCTGGCCCGCTCGGGCTTGAGGTCATGCCGTCGCCCACTAGGACGGCGGCCGAAATCGAGCGGACCATCGATGCCACCGCGCAAACGCCGAACAGCGGCCTCGTCGCGCTGCCGGACGGCAATAGTATGCTGCACCGCGATCTTCTCATCGTCGCGACGGCGCGCCACCGCCTGCCAGCCGTCTATGCGTTCCGCGTCTTTGTCGCGGGCGGCGGTTTAATGTCGTACGGCACCGACATTCTGGACCAGTACCGGCGCGCGGCGTCGCATATCGACCGTATCCTCAAAGGTGCCAATCCGACTGACATACCGGTTGAAACTCCGGCAAAATACGAGACCGCGATCAACCTGAAGACCGCGCGAGCGCTCGGCCTCGTCGTGCCGTCGGGCCTGCTGGTCGCCGCCGACGAAGTGTTCGAATGATCTGGTCTGAGCCTTCGTACGCGGCCTAGCTGTTTTTGTTGCGCGCCGAAGCAGAACCCGCGCGGTCGAACACGGTGACGTCGACGTTCTCCTGCCGCTCGATCTCGTTGGCCTTGGCGTTCAGCTCGTTGGCAAGCAGCCGCATGCGCTCGGCGCTCGAAAGATCGAAGCAGTTCCGCCCGATCCGGAGGCAGTTTTGGGCTTGGCGGCGTAGGTATTCGGCGAGGGGCATAACGGTGGGTCGCACGCGAACTCGACGGGGTTCAATTGATTAAATGCAGCAAAATGAGCTTGGTTCCGCATCGCAACACGAAGCGGCGGCCGATGGATTCGCTAAACCCTTCAAATCCAAGCCATTCCCGGGCGCTTGACATCGCCTGGCGGATGGGGAATCCATTAGAACAAAACATGAACATGCGAGGAAATCGTCATGGGCTCGGCCGCGCCTTCGCCCACGCTCAGCCATCTCCGCCAGACCCTGGCCGGGCTCGACCCGAGCCTCGGTCCGCAGCTCGTCGAGGACCGGAAAAACCTCCAGCTCGCGGTCCCGATCGACCAGGTGCTGGGTGGCGGGCTCGCCTGCGGCGCGCTGCACGAACTGGCCCCGGCCGTGCCCCTGCATCTTGCCGCCGCGAGCGGATTTGCCATGGCGCTCGCCGCGCGGGCGAGCGGCACACGCGGCGAGGTGCTTTGGATTGCGACCGACTTTGCCAGAGGCGAGGCCGGCGCGCCTTACGGCCCGGGGCTCGACCTGTTCGGAATCGCACTCTCGCGCCTGCTGGTTTTGCGGGTGTCGCGCGCGGCCGATGTGCTGTGGGCGATGGAGGAGGCGCTGCGCTGCCCGGCGCTCGCCTGCGTCGTGGCCGAGCTTAGCGGCGAGGGCGCCGAGGCCGATCTCACCGCGACTCGCAGGCTTTCGCTCGCCGCCCGCGACGGTTTGAGCGGCTGTCATTCCGGCCTGGGTCTGCTCATCCGCCATCGCGCCACGCTGATGCCGAGCGCGGCGGCAACCCGCTGGCAGATCGCCGCAGGCGTGAGCCGGCCCGACCATTACGGCGGCCTCGGCCGCACCTGTTTCGACCTCGCGTTGCGCAAGAACCGGCGCGGACCCTTGGGCCAGTGGATTATCGAGTGGGACCATCATGAGCGTGCTTTCCGGCCGGCGTTATCTGTCGGTGTGGCTGAGGCGGCTTTCGACCGACCGGATCGAACGCCGTCTGCCGGCGTCGGCTGACGGGCCGCGCGTCGTCGTCGCCGCGATCGAACAGGCGCAGCGCATCGTCGCGCTGAACGACGTCGCGGCGCGGCTGCGGCTTGCGCCCGGCATGGCGCTGGCCGATGCGCGCGCCATGTATCCGTCGCTGCCGGTGGCGGAGGCCGATTTCGAGGCCGACGCTCGTCTGTTGGAAGCGATCGCCGATTGGTGCGACCGCTATACGCCGCTGGTTGGGCTCGATCCGCCGGACGGGCTCATGCTCGACATCACCGGCTGCGCGCATCTGTTCGGCGGCGAGGCCGCGTTGGCGCGCGACCTGGTGGCGCGCCTGGCGCGCCAGGGTTTTCGATCGCGCGCCGCGGTCGCCGACACCGTCGGCTGCGCCTCCGGCATGGCGCGTTATGGCGATTTTGCCACCGTCATTCCGGGCGCAGGCGCACGCGTGCGGAATGCCCCCGAGAAAAATTTATGCATCATCCCGCGCGAGCAGGCGGAGCCCGCCATGCTGCCGCTGCCGGTCGCGGCGCTGCGCATCGCGCCCGAAACCGTAGCCGGGCTGACCACCATGGGGCTCAAGCGCGTCGCCGATCTCGCCGGGCGGCCGCGCGCGCCGCTCGCCGCGCGCTTCGGCGAAGCGCTGCTTCGCCGGCTGGATCAGGCGCTCGGTCGCGCCGACGAGCCGATCACGCCGCGCCTGCCGCTGCCGGCGGCCCTGGCCGAGCGGCGGTTCGCCGAGCCGATCGCGCTCGCGGCCGACGTGCTCGGCACCATCGAGCAACTGGCGAACGAGCTTGGCCGCGTGCTGGAGCGACGCGGCGAGGGCGCACGCCTCGTCCAGGTGGCGCTGTTTCGCACCGACGGCGCGGTGCACCGGCTCGAGATCGGCACCGGCGCGCCGCTGCGCGAGCCCGCGCGCGTGCGCAAATTGTTCGAGGACCGGCTTGCGGTGCTGGGCGACGCCTGCGACCCGGGCTTCGGCTACGACATGGTGCGGCTGTCGGCTCTGGTCACCGAACGCTGCGATCCGACCCAGACCGGCCTCGCCGGCGGCGATCACGCCGAGGCGCTGGCGCATCTGATCGACCGGCTCGGCGCGCGCTTCGGGCTCCGCCGCGTCACGCGGCTCGTGCCGCGCGACACCCACATTCCGGAATTCGCCGTCGCCGCCGTGCCGGCGCATGCGGTGTCCCGCGCCGCTCTTACCCTCCCCCCGCGAAGCGGTGGGGAGGAAGAGGAAAGCTCGCGGCGAAATGAAGAAGGCAATCTCGCGCCAGACTCGCTTTCTCCCGCCCGCCCGATCCGGCTGTTCGAGCGGCCGGAGCCGATCAAGGTCATCGATGAGGTGCCCGATGGCCCACCAGCCCGCTTCTGGTGGCGGCAGGTGCAGCACGAGGTCGTGCAAACCGAGGGTCCCGAACGCATCGCCATGGAATGGTGGCGCGACCAGCGCGGCAACAGGCTCACGCGCGATTACTTCCGCGTCGAGAGCAGAACCGGCGTTCGCGCCTGGCTCTACCGCGAAGGCCTCTACGGCCGCGAGCTCGAGCCACCGGAAAAACCGCGATGGTATCTGCAAGGGTTGTTCGCGTGAGTGCGCCGGTCATTCCGCTTCGTTCCGAACCGAAGCCGCCCCGGCCGAAGTCCGCGCCGCCGCCGCGCTATGCCGAGCTGGCGGTGACCAGCAACTTTTCCTTTCTGCGCGGCGCCTCCGATCCCGGGGAATTGGTCGAGACGGCAAAGCAATTGGGATTGGCGGGACTTGGTATTGCCGATCGCAACAGCGTTGCCGGCGTCGTGCGGGCGCATGTGATGGCCCAAGAAATAACGTCACAAGAAATTGCGTCACGAGAAATTGCGTCTCAGGAAACGGAAGGAAAGAAAAGTGATCAACCCGGATTCCAGCTCGCCGTCGGCGCCCGATTGGTTTTCTCCGACGACACGCCCGACATCCTTGCCTATCCGCGCGATCGCGCCGCCTGGGGCCGGCTCACGCGGCTGCTTTCGCTCGGCAAGCGAAGAGCCGACAAGGGCGACTGCATCCTCGGGCTTCCGGATCTTCTGGATCATCTGCAAGGCCTCAATCTTGTTGTCATGCCGCCGTCGCGCCTCCACCGGCTCGGCGCGTTGCTCGACCGGCTGAGGCAGGCGGCGCCGCGGCGGGTCTGGCTCGCGGCCGGCATGCTTTATCGCGGCGACGATACGCGGCGCCTGGCGCGGCTCGCGACGCTGGCGGCCGCGTCCCGCGTCCCGCTGATCGCGGTCAACGATGTGCTCTATCACGCGCCCGAGCGCCGCGCGCTGCAGGACGTGGTGACCTGCATTCGCGAGCACACCACGCTCGACGACGCGGGTCACCGTCTCGAAGCCAACGCCGAACGACATCTCAAATCGCCGGAGGAAATGGCGCGGCTGTTCCGGCGGGCGCCGGAGGCCTTGGCCGAGACGACGCGCCTGCTGGCAACCTGCAAGTTCTCGCTCGAGGAGCTGCGCGGCACCGAATATGCCGACGAGACGCGGGCAGGCTACGCCACGCCGCAGGATGCGCTGGTCGCTTTCGCCGAGGCAGGACTGAAGACACGCTATCCCGACGGCGCACCGCTCAAGGTGCGGCATGCCCTCGACCAGGAGCTTCGCCTGATCGGCGAGCTCAAATATGCGCCGTTCTTCCTCACCGTCGACGAGATCGTCAAATATGCCCGTGGGCTGGAGAAGCCGATCCTGTGCCAGGGCCGCGGCTCGGCGGCCAATTCGGTGATTTGCTATTGCCTCGGCATCACCGACGTTTCGCCCGCCACGGTCGACCTGCTGTTCGAGCGATTTGTCTCCGCCGAGCGGCGCGAGCCGCCCGACATCGACGTCGATTTCGAGCACGAGCGGCGCGAGGAGGTGATCCAGCACATCTATGAGAAGTATGGTCGCGAGCGCGCCGGGCTGGCGGCGACGGTGATCTGCTATCGGGGCCGCAGCGCAATCCGCGAGGTCGGCAAGGTCTTCGGCCTGTCGGAGGATACGATCGCGGCGCTCGCCAGCACGCTGTGGGGCTGGTCGAACAGCGGTGTTTCCGAGCAGGAGGCGCGGCGCGCCGGTCTTGATCCACTCGATCCGCGACTCAAGCAGACCATGGCTCTTGCAGAGGAATTGATCGGCGCGCCGCGGCATCTGTCCCAGCACGTCGGCGGCTTTGTCATCACCCGCTCGCGCCTCGACGAGGTGGTGCCGATCGAAAACGCCGCCATGGAGGAGCGCACCGTCATCGAATGGGAGAAGGACGATCTGGAATCGCTCGGACTGCTCAAGGTCGATGTACTGGCGCTCGGCATGCTGTCATGCCTGCGGCGCTCGTTCGATTTCCTGAAGTCGCACTACGGCAAGACCCGCGTGCTCTCCGAGCAGGACGAGGATAAAGCGACCTACCAGATGATCCAGCGCGCCGACACCATCGGCGTCTTCCAGATCGAGAGCCGCGCGCAAATGTCGATGTTGCCGCGCCTCAGACCGAAAGAATTTTACGATCTGGTGATCGAGGTCGCGATCGTTCGGCCGGGCCCGATTCAGGGCAACATGGTGCATCCCTATTTGCGGCGCCGCGAAGGTCTCGATCCGATCGTCTATCCGTCGGAGGAGCTGAAAAGCATCTTGTGGAAGACGTTGGGCGTGCCGTTGTTCCAGGAGCACGCCATGCGCATCGCCATCGTCGGCGCGGGCTTCGAGCCGGGCGAGGCCGACCGGTTGCGGCGCGCGATGGCCACCTTCAAGCGCGTGGGGACCATCGATCGTTTCCGCGACAAGTTCATCAATGGAATGACCAGTCGCGGCTATGACAAGGGATTCGCCACGAACTGCTGGAAGCAGATCGAAGGCTTCGGCAGCTACGGTTTTCCTGAAAGCCACGCCGCCAGCTTTGCCAATCTGGTGTACGCCTCGGCCTGGATCAAATGTCATTACCCCGACGTGTTCGCGGCCGCGCTGCTCAACAGCCAGCCGATGGGATTTTATGCGACGGCCCAGCTGGTGCGCGATGCGCAGGAGCATGGGGTCGAGGTGCGGCCGGTCGATGTCAATTGTTCCGACTGGGATTGCACGTTGGAAAAGGCGCCGTTTCAGAAAAGCCGGTTGAATGCCCGACATGGTTCGATGGGCGAGGATATTTTGACGGACCATGCGCTTCGCCTGGGCTTGCGCCAGATCAACGGATTTTCCGAAGAGTGGGGAAAAATGATCGAAAGCGTGCGGGGCCGGGGCTTCGATTCCGTCCGCGATCTCTGGCTGCGCACGGAGCTGCCGACAAAGGCGCTGAAAAGGCTCGCGCACGCCGATGCCTTCAATTCGCTCGGCTTGAGCCGACGTGACGCATTATGGGCGGTGCGCGCGCTGCAACGCTCAGGCGACAAGGACGACCTGCCGCTGTTCGCGCGCGTGCGAATGCCCGCGCTCGAGCCCGATGCGCATCTGCCGGCCATGCTGCCCGGCGAGCAGGTCATCGAGGATTATCGCCATCTGCATCTGTCGCTGAAGGCGCATCCGGTTCAGTTCCTGCGCGCCGATCTCGCCGCGCGCGGCATCGTGCGTCACGACCTGCTGCCCGATCTTCCGCCAGGCCGGCGCGTCACCATCGGCGGCATCGTGCTGGTCCGCCAGCGGCCGGGCACCGGCAACGCCATCTTCATGACTCTGGAGGACGAGACCGCCATCGCCAACACCATCGTGTGGCCGCGCAAGTTCGAGGAGTATCGCCCGGTCGTGATGGGCGCGCGGCTGATCAGCGTCACCGGCCTGTTGCAGAACGAGAAGGGCGTCATCCATATCGTCGCCGACCGGTTCGAGGATCTGACGTTCCTGCTCGGCCGGCTGTCGGAGCGCGGCACCGACATTGACGCGACCCTGCCGACTGACGAGATCAAGCGGCCAATTCCGCAGCGCCATCCGCGCAGCGGCGATGCGCTGGTGACCATGCTCAAGGGCGCCCCGCCGGCTGTCGATACGCTCGCCGCCGCGGCTCACCAGGTGATGCCGAAGGGCCGGAATTTTCATTGAGCGGCCGGGATAAGGTCGCGACGGCACGACAAGCCCCGTTCGTGCCCGCGAAAGCGGGCACCCAGTTCCTGGCCCCAGCGTCGGGACGAACGGAGTATGTGGCGGATTCAATCAGCGAATTCCGCTCCGCCTGCGGCTGACTTAAGTCCCCGGCTTCAGCACATCGGCGGCCCAGTCCCACATGAAATTCGTGCCGATGGTGATGTTGTCGACCTGGCAGTGGTGGAAGCCGCCTTCCTCGCGGGTGAACACCTTCAGCGTCTTGTCCTTGGAGCCGACCGCGGCGAAGCATTTCTCGGCGATCGCCAGCGGGATCTGCTCGTCGCCCGCGCCGTGGGTGAGCAGGAACGGGCATTGCATCTTCTGCACGATGCCGTCGAGCCGGAAGCCTTCGAGCTTTTTCATCGCCGCGTCGCGGCTGTTGACGCCGAAGATCCACATCAGATGCTCGGGCGGCACCGACAGCGACGGCAAGGTGCCGTTGTCCAACAGCTCGAAGCGCCGCCGCCAGGTCTCGTAATAATCCCATTGCGCGCCCCAGGCGATGCAGCAGGCAAAGCGCGGCTCGAGCGCGGCTGCGCGCGGCGCGTAATAGCCGCCGAGGCTGATCGCCATGACGCCGATGCGCTTGGGATCGACCTCCTTGCGGCCGGCGAGATAGTCGTAGGCGGCGGTGGCGTAGCGCTCGGTCTCGGCGATCAGCGGCAGGCCGCGAAAGCGGATGCTCTCGCCGTTGCCGGGGCCGTCCACGATCAGGCAGCCGATACCGCGCGCCGCAAGCTCTGGGATGCCCTTGAAGTATTGGATCTCCTTGGTGATGTCGAAGCCGTCGAAGAACACCATGGCCGGAGCGACCTCGCCGCCGACCTGCCGGTCCGGATGGACGAACAACGCCGGCAGCATCTTGTCGCCATAGGGCACCTCGACCGGCTCGATGCGTGGCCGCCTCAGCATCGCGGCGCCGTCGGCGAAGGATTTCACCGCTTTCCTGTACACCTCGGGCGAACGCGGTCCGTGCTGATAGAAGCGCTCGCCGATCTGGTAATAGTGCGCCGCCCGCATCAGGCAGGCGGCGGCGGTGAGGCTGTGGCCCTGGCGCTCGGCCGCGCGGCCGCGCGCCTCGACCTGATCGCCCATGCGCGCCCATTCGTCGAACCAGGCCTTGTCGTCGCCGACCTTGTCGTGCAGCGCGCGGCCGATGCGGTTGACCTCGTCGATCTCGGCGCCGCCGGAGGGCGCGGCGGACAGGCACAGCAGCAGGCCCATCGACCAGCGGTAGTTGGTCGGGAAATAGATGAAAGCCGGGTCGTCCTTGCGCTCGCTCACGCTCTCCACCTGGGCTGTCATGCCCGAGAAGGCGGGCATCCAGTAATCACAGCACATGTCGGGATGCTGGGGCAGTGCTCATTTGGACTGACAGCGTTTACTGAGGGCCATGACAGACGCGAGGCCGAGTTGCTAACGTCAGGTTCTTCCTGAAAGCCCTCTGCCATGCTCGACAAAGCCAAATCCGGCCCGCGGCTCGATTTCCAGCAGCATCTGGCCGATCTCGAAGCGGCCGGGCTGCTCGTTCGCATCGACCGGCCGATTAACAAGGACACCGAGCTGATCCCACTGGTGCGCTGGCAGTTCATCGGCGGCGTGGCGGAGGACGAGCGCCGCGCCTTCCTGTTCACCAACGTGATCGACGCCAAGGGCCGCCGCTACGACATGCCGGTGGCGGTCGGCGCGCTCGCGGCTTCGCCCGCGATCTACGCGCTTGGCATGGGCCGCCCGGTCGAGGCGATCGGCGACGCCTGGATGGCGGCGATCAAGGCGCCGATCCCGCCGGTGCGCACCAACGACGCGCCATGCCAGGAGATCGTCGTGACCGGCGACGCGTTGCGCCGCGAGGGGCTGAAGCGGCTGCCGGTGCCGGTGTCGACGCCAGGCTTCGACGCCGCGCCCTATCTCACCGCGACGCTGTGCATCACCAAGGACCCCGACAGCGGCGTGCAGAACTTCGGCACCTATCGGGTCGCGCTGAAGGCGCCGGACCGCGCGGTGGTGCGCATGGTGGCGCGGGAGGCGACCGGCGCCGGCGGCTTTCTGCATTGGCTGAAGTACCGCGACCGCAAGGCGAAGATGCCGATCGCGGTGGTGGTCGGCGCGGCCCCGATCGTGATGTTCACCGGCCCGCAGAAGCTCGCCGTCGACATGGACGAGATGGGCGTCGCCGGCGCCGCCGCGGGCGCGCCGATCCGCATGGCGCGCTGCCGCACCGTCGATCTCGACGTGCCGGCCGACAGCGAGATCGTGGTCGAGGGCCTGATCGACCCGGAGCTGCTCGAGCCCGAAGCGCCGTTCGGCGAGAGCAACGGCTATGTCGCGCTCGAAGCCTACAACATGCCGATGCAGGTCACCGCGATCACCCACAAGACCAAGCCGGTGTTCACCCAGATCATCAGCCAGGTGACACCGAGCGAATCGAGCGTGATCAAGAAGGTGGCTTACGAGCCGTTGTTCCTGGCGCACCTGAAGAGCGATCTCGGCGTCAAAGGCATCCGCCGCGTCGTCATGCACGAGCGGCTGACCAATTTGCGGCCGGTGATCTTCCTGCAATTCGCCGCCAATTCGCCGCGCACCGAGGTCTGGCGTGGGCTCAACGGCGCCGCCACCCTGCAGTCGAACTGCGGCAAGATCGTCATCGCGGTCAGCGAGGACATCGATCCGGCCAGCATGGATGCGGTGCTGTGGTCGCTCGCCTATCGCTCCAATCCGGCCGAGGACATGCGGATCACGCCGCCGCGCGGCGGCGTCCAAGGCGCGCAATACGGGCCCGGCAAGACCAACTCCGGGCTGCTGGTCGATGCCACGCGCAAGCGGCCGATGCCGCCGCTCGCGCTGCCGACCAGGCCCTACATGGAACACGCCCGCGCGCTGTGGCAGGAGCTTGGGCTGCCGGCGCTCAATGTGCAGGCGCCTTGGCACGGCTACACCCTCGACGACTGGACCGACAGCTGGGAGACCTACGCGCGCCGCACCGCGGCGGGCGACTGGGAAGAGACCGGCCGCGAGACGCTGGCGCGGCAACGCCGCGGTCTGTTGCCCGAAACTCCGGTGCGGCCCGGACAGGCGAAGGAGGAGGAGTAGTGAGACCGACCGTGAGCGGCAAGCTCGGCGGGCTCCCTCTCCCCCGTTGGGGAGAGGGTTGGGGTGAGGGGGCCTAGGATTCTCGATAGTTTGCAACCCCTCACCCGACGCGCGTTGCGCGTCGACCTCTCCCTATGGGAGAGGTGACGCGGCGAGGTCGGCGTTAAAACATCAAACGAATGAGGAAGGCTAATGGCGCGCGTTCCCTATCTTCAGCAATCCGACCTGCCGCCCGAGCATCGCGAGCTGTTGGCGCGGCCGATCGCGCTCAACCGCGCGATGGCCAACAACCCGGAGGCATCGAAGGCGATGTCCGGGCTCGCCATGTACATCCGCAACAACATGAAGCTCGATCCGCGGCTGCGCGAGCTTGCCATTCTCCAGGTCGGCTATCTCACCAAACAGGCCTATGAATATTCCCATCACGTCAAGATCGGCCGCGAGTTCGGCGTCACCGACGACGACATCCGCGCCATCGGCGAGGAGACCGCGGGCCGGCCGACCAAGCTCGACGCGCTCAGCCGCGCGGTGCTGCGCGCCGCGCGCGAAATGACCAAAGACCTCGCCATGTCGGATGCGACCTTCGCCGAGCTGGAAAAGGCGCTCGGACGCAGCCAGGTGATCGATCTCGCGCTGGCGATCGCGTTCTACAACGGCGTGGTCCGCATGCTCGGCACGTTGCAGATCGACGTCGAGCCGGAGTATCAGAAATATCTCGAAGAGCATCCGCTGCCGCGCTAGGAATGATCCCGAAAAGTGTGTAGCGGTTTTCGGATAAGATCATGCTCAGAAGGGCGGCGAGGGAGACCACCAATGTTCCTGCGCAACGGCTGGTATACGGCGCTGTGGTCGCACGAGCTCACCGATAAGCCGGTTGCCAAGACCTTTCTCAATGACAAGGTCGTGCTGTTCCGCAGCGCCGGCGGCGCGGTCGGCGCGCTGGAAGACAGCTGCTGCCATCGCGCCGCGCCGCTGTCGATGGGCGAAGTTACCGGCGACCACCTGGTCTGCGGCTATCACGGCCTGAAGTTCGACGTGAACGGGCAATGCGTCGAGGTGCCGGGCCAGCCGCAAGTGCCGCCGGGCGCCAAGGTGCGCAGCTATCCGGTGCATGAAAAGAACCAGGTGGTGTGGATCTGGATGGGCGAGCCCGCCAACGCCGACCCCGCGAAAATCCCCGACATGTTCTGGCTGTCCGATCCGAACTGGGTGGCCACGCCCGGCCGGCTCTACGTCAAGACCAACTACCAGTTCATTCTCGACAACCTGCTTGACCTCACTCACGTCGCCCACGTCCACAAGAAAACCATTGCCGGCGATCCGCGCGAGGCGACGACCCCGACCAAGACCGAGCGCTTGCCCGACGGCGTGCGCGTCGGCCGCTGGATGCTGGATTTCGTGCCGCCGCCGTTGTTCGCCAAGGCCGGCAACTTCAAGAACAACGTCGATCGCTGGCAGTTCGTGACTTGGCACCCGCCCGGCGTGGTCTATCTCGACGTCGGCTGCGCCAAGGCCGGCAGCGGCGCGCCGCAGGGCGATCGCAGCCAGGGCATTTCGATCTGGTCGAGCCACCTGGTCACGCCCGAGACCGAGCACACCAGCCACTATATGTTCGGCTTTGCGCGCAACTTCGGCCTCGATGATCCGGAGATGTCGAAGCTCCTGTACGACGGCTCGCGCGCGACGTTCCTGGAGGACGTCGATTTCCTGGAGGCGGTGCAGCGCAACCGCGTCGACGGCTCGCTCGATGGCCTGATCCACATCACCGCCGACGCCGCGCAACTGCAGGCCCGGCGGATGCTGACGTCGCTGATCGGCGCGGAGCAGGCCCGATGATCCGCCCCAGCCTTGCGATCCTGGCTGCGCTCATGGCCGTCACGTCGGCGCAGGCGCAGTCCTATCCGTCGCGGCCGGTGACCATCGTGGTGCCGTTCGCGGCCGGCGGTGGCTCGGATCTCTTGGCGCGGCTGGTCGCGAAGAATCTCGAGGACAAGCTCGGCAAGCCGTTCATCATCGACAACCGGCCCGGCGCCGGCACCACGCTCGCCGCCATGGCGGTGGTGCGCGCGGAGCCCGACGGCCACACGCTGATGCAGGCCACCAGCTCGACCATGGCGATCAACGTCACCATGAACAAGAAGCTGCCGTATGAGCCGCTCAAGGACCTGGTGCCGGTCGCGCTGCTGTCGTCGTCGCCGTTCTTCCTGGTGGTGAGCCAGGATTCGCCGATCAAATCGGTGAAAGAGCTGATCGAAATCGCGCGCGCCAAGCCGAACAGCCTGAACTACGGCTCCGGCGGGCCCGGCTCGATGCACCACCTGAGCACCGAGCTGCTGTTGAGCCTCACCGGCATCCAGATGACGCACGTGCCTTACAAGGCGACGCCGCCGGCGACCAACGACCTGATCGCCGGCCACATCCAGGTGCTGTTCGGCGACACCACCTCGCTGCTGCCGCTGATCCAGCAGGGCAAGCTGCGGCCGCTCGCCGTCACCACCGCCAAGCGCAGCCCCGCGGCACCAGACGTTCCGGCGATGGCCGAGACCGTGCCGGGCTTCGAGTCGGCGTCCTGGCAGATGCTGGTCGCGCCGGGCGCGACGCCGCCCGAGGCGATCGCGCTGCTCAACAAGGAGGTGCACGCGATCTTCAGCAACCCGGCGGTGATCGCCGAGCTTGAGCGCCGCGGCATCGGCCCGGCCCTCACCGGCCCGCCCGACGAGGTGCAGGCCTTCGTCAAGAACGAGATCGTGCGCTGGAGCGACGTCGTCCGCCGCGCCGGCTTGGCGGGCACGCAGTAGCAAAAAGCTCCGCGGTCATTCCGGGGCGCTCGCGGAGCGAGCGAACCCGAAATCCAGACGCAAATTCAAGCAAGTATCTGGATTCCGGGTTCGCGCTTTCAGCGCGCCCCGGAATGACTACGTCACTTCGCCGCGAGCCCGGCCGAACGGATCACCACGCCCCATTTGTCGCGCTCGCGCTTAAGGAACGCCGAAAAATCCGCGGCCGATGCTGGCCTACTCTCGACCGCGAGCTTGACCAGTGCGCTGCTGATCTCCGACGACGTGATGCTTTCGTTGATCGCGGCGTTGAGCCGCTCGACCACCGCGCGCGGCGTGCCGCCCGGCGCCACCACGCCGGTGAACGACACCGAAACGAAGTCGGCCAGGCCGGCCTCGACCATGGTCGGCAGCTCCGGCAGTTGCGGGTTGCGCGCCTCGCTGGTTACCGCAAGCCCGCGAACCCGGCCGCCTTGCAGCAGCGGCACCGAGGTCGTCGGGTTCTCGAAGATCATCTGCACCTCGCCGGCGATCACCGCCTGGCTCGCGACGCCGCCACCCTTGTAAGGCACGTGCACGATGTCGACGCCGGCGCGCTGCTTGAACAGCTCGGCGATCAGGTGCGGCGGCGTGCCGATGCCGGGCGACGAGTAGTTGAGCTTGCCGGGGCTGGCTTTGGCGAGCGCAATCAATTCGCCGACCGTCTTTGCCGGCAGTGCGGGATGCACCGCCAGCACATTGGAGGTGGTGCCGAGCAGCGCGACCGGCGCGAAGCCCGCCGTCGGATCGTAGCCGACGTTGGGATAGACGATCGGCGAAATCACCAGCGTGCTGGTGTTGCCGAGCAGCAGCGTGTGGCCGTCGGCTTCGGATTCGGCGACGAGCTTGGCCGCGATCGTGCCGCCGGCGCCCGGCCGGTTCTCGACGATGACGCTTTGCCCGAGCAGGGCCGGCAGGCGCTGCGCGATCAGCCGCGCCATCACGTCGGCCGGGCCGCCGGGCGCAAAGCCCACCATGATGCGGATCGGCTTGCTCGGGTAGGACTGCGCGCCGGCGCAACTCGGCGCCAGTAGCGTCAACGCCGCCAAGGCCGAAGCGATTGTCAGCAGCCGAACCCGCATCCCATCCTCCTCCGGCTGTGCCATTATTTCCTCATTGGCTTTAGAGTCCATCGTCGGCGGCCCGCTTGGGCCGATCATTTGTCGGGGTCCCATCATGATGGAAGGCTTCACCCGCACCGAGATCAAGACCAGCGGCGCGCGCATCGTCACGGTGCACGGCGGCAAGGGGCCGCCGGTGCTGCTGATGCACGGCAATCCGTTCACGCATCTGTCCTGGCACAAGTTCGCGCCCAAGCTCGCGCAAGAGTTCACGGTGGTGGCGACCGACCTGCGCGGCTACGGCGACAGCGAGAAGGTGCCGGGCGGCAAGAACCACGAGAACTATTCGTTCCGCGCCATGGCGCAGGACCAGGTCGAGGTGATGGCGGCGCTCGGCTTCAAGACATTCATGGCGGCCGGCCACGACCGCGGCGCGCGCGTGCTGCATCGCATGTGTCTCGACCACCCGCAGGTGGTCGAGCGCGCGGCGATCCTCGACATCATCCCGCAGCACAATCTCTACAGCCACATGACGCGCGAGTGGGCCAAGGCGTCGTATCACTGGCTGTTCATGATCCAGCCCGAGCCGATGCCAGAGAAATTGATGAGCGCCGACCCGGACTTTTTCATCAATTTCAAGCTCAGCAAGTCACCGCAGGGCCTGAACTTCTTCGGCAAGCAGGCGCTGGACGAATACCGACGCTGCTTCCGCAATCCGCAAACCGTGCACGCCATGTGCGAGGACTATCGCGCCACCTACGGGATCGACTTCGACATGGACAAGGTCGATTTTGCCGCCGGCAAGAAGATCACCTGTCCGGCGCTGATCTTGTGGGGCGCGACCGGCGCGGTCGGACGCAATCACCAGCCGGCCGAGGTCTGGAAGGACTACGCCACCGACATCCGCGGCGCCAAGGCGCTGCCCTGCGGCCACTATCTGTCCGAGGAGGCGCCGGAGGAGACATACGCCGAACTGCGGGAGTTTTTCGCGGCGCGCTGACCTATCTGCGCGACGGGTCGCCTCATCGCTTCGAGACGCGCCCTACGGGCGCTCCTCAGGATGAGGCGGAGAGACTAGGTCGCTACTCTGCCGCGACCGCGTGTTCCGGCTTCAGCATCGACATGCCGCGCAGGTCGGGCAGGCCGAAGCGCAGCAGGTCGGTGTCTTTCTCGGCCGCGAAGGTGGCCCGCTCGCCACGGTCGAGGAACACCGTGGTGAACGCACGCAGCGGCTCCTTGTCGACGCGTCCCGCGCCGTTCCACGCGAAGTACACGGCGCGGCCGGTGCCGGTCAGCGTCGCACCGGGTTTGAGCCGATGCAGGCTCGCCTCGGCGCGCCGCTCGGTGAACACGCCGAGCAGCTTCTCGGACACGCCGTTATGTTCGGACTCCACCCACTCGTAATGCGCCTGGTCCATCATGATCGGCTGGGCGTAGCGCGGCTTGGGGAATTGCAGCGGCCGGCCGTTCACGTGCTCCCAGATCGCCTGGAAGCCGTCCATGTTGCGCTTGCCGGGCTCGCCTTCGTTGCGCCGGTAGACGCCGGCTTCGAACGCGCCGGTCTTGCGCAGCTCGGTCATGCCGGCGTTGACCTCCTTGCGCGATAGATAGCCGCTGCCGCTCGGCCCGCCGAACTGCAGCACGATGGTCATGGCGGTGGCTTCGCTGGTTTGCGGGCCGTAGGACGCGCCCTCCGGGAAGTAGCCGAGCATGCCCGGCGTCATCACGCCGTCGCGCGCGAAGTTGAGGTCGCCCTCGAGCTGGAAGCGGAACTGCTCGAAGTTGTGCCGGTGCCGTGGCGAGACGAAATCCTTGTCGTTCCGCCCCATCGAGAGCTGGAAGTTGTCGATGGTGCCGGGCTCGCCTTCCATCAGGTTGCGGTAGTGGAACGTGCCGCCGCGGTATTCGAGGCCGCGCACCCAATCGAGCTCATCGCCTTGCACGATCTTCATGGGATTCTCCTCACGCCGTCGATCCGGCGTCGGTGCCGCGCAGGAAGTTCTTCACCGCGTACCAATGCAGGTGGCGGTTCTTGCTCCAGCCCAGGCTGTGCGCGGTGTGCGGCAGGATGACGAACTGGCGGTCGCCGTTCGGCAGTTGCCGGTAGAAGTCGAGCAGATCCTCGTTGGTCGAGTTGCCGTCGTGCTCGCCGCGGATCATCAGCACCGGCGATTTGACCTTGGTCGGATCGACCAGCGGCAGGTTGACTGCCATGTCGACATAGGTCCCGGCCGGGATGGTGTCGCCGAACTTCATTTCGACCGCGATCAGAGCCTCGGCGATCGCCGGATCGTAGGCCGAGGCATGGCCGTCGCGGGTGAAGATCGAGCGGATCATGTTGGCGTCGCGCTTCCGGCGCGGACTGGCGCGCAGTTCGTCGATGCGGGCCCGGCGCCGGCCGATCTCGGCCGCGCCGCTGCCCTTGTAGGTGAAGGCCGCGAGCACCAGGCGATCCACGCGCTCGGGCTCGACCATCGCGTAGGCGCCGGCTCGGATCGAGCCGGACGATGGACCGTAGAAATGCATCTTCGGCTGGCCGGTCTCCTTGACCACGACGGGAATGGCGGCCTTGAGGTCCTCGACGCCGCTGGCGATGTCGGAATTGTTGCCGGAGCTGCCGGAATGGCCGTAGCCGTCGTGGTCCATGGTCCAGACGTCGTAGCCGGCGCGCGCCATCAGGTTCATCACCGAATAGTCGCTGTCGCCCGGCACCTTCAGGTCGAAGGACGAACGCGTCGAGTTCGACGAGCCATGCACCAGGAACAGCACCGGCAGCGGCTTGTCGCCGGCCTTCGGCGCGCCGACGCGCTTGCGCCAGAGATTGAGCCTGGTGCTGCCCTTGGTGGCCCAATACTCGGAGCTCCAGATCTCGCCTTCGGCGGCCGCAGCCGCGGTTGCGGCTTGCGCCGGCGAAAGCCCGGCGACCAGACCCGCGCCAACACCCAAACCTGCGCTCATCAGAACCGTCCGGCGTGCGATGTCATCCATGGCGATCTCCCAGCGGTTGGCCTGTCTTGCGGCGGCAGGCCGTTTCGTCGGAATGTTAGCAGAATGCCGCGCGCGGCGGCAGGGGAGATGAATGACCATGCGCAAGCTTGTTGCGGCGGCGTTGGCGGTGATGGCGCTGGCAGGTTCGGCCGCGCATGCGCAGGACTGGCCGAATCGCCCGGTCAAGGTGGTGGTGCCGTTCGGCGCCGGCGGCGCCGCCGACCGGCTCGGACGGATCGCGGCCGACCACCTCAGCAAGGTATTCAAGCAGCAGTTCTTCATCGAGAACCGCGTCGGCGCCGGCGGCGCGGTCGCCTCGAGGGAGGTGATGCGTGCCGATGCCGACGGCTACACGTTACTGGTCGGCGGCTCCGGCTCGCACATCATGGGGCCGGCGGAAAATCCCAACATCGGCTACGACGCGGTCGGCGATTTCAGCCACATCGCCATGATCGGCGGCGAGAGCTACGCGCTGTCGGCGCAGGCAAGCCTCGGCGTGAAATCGTTCAAGGAATTGATCGCGCTGTCCAAGAGCCGCGCCGAACCGATCAACTGCGGCACGCCGGGAGCGGGATCGCTCGGCCAGCTCGTGATCGAGGCGATGCTGGTCAACAAGACCGTCAACCTCAATCACGTGCCGTATCGCGGCGGCGCGCCGCTGTTGACCGATTTCTTCGGCAACCACGTTCCGACCGCGATGACGCCGATCCTGCCGATCATCCAGCACGCGGCGGCCGGCACGATCGTGCCGCTGGCGGTGACCTCGACCGAACGCGTCGCCGCGCTCAAGGACGTGCCGACATTCCAGGAGATCGGCTATCCGGAGGGCAGCGGCGCGATCTGGTTCTGGCTTGCCGGACCGAAGAACCTGCCGGCGCCGATCGTGGAAAAGCTCAACGCCGAGCTGCGCGCCTTGATCGCGTCACCGGAGACGAAGAAGCAATTCGAGCAGAACGCGCTGTTGTCGATGGATGCCTCGCCGTCCGTGCTGACCCAGTACGTCGCCGGCGAGCTCAAGCGCTGGACCGCGTTTGTCGAGGAAAAGGGATTGAAGAAGTGATTGCAGGTCATTCCGGGGCGCGGGCGAAGCCCGCGAACCCGGAATCCAGATACAACCTCGGAGCGCGCTTCTGGATTCCGGGTCCGCGCCTTCAGCGCGTCCCGGAATGACGGTGGAGAACTCCATGCAGGACACCAGCAAGCTCTACGACTACGTGCCGATGCCGGAACGCAAGCCGCTGCGTTGGCCCAACGGCAAGCGGCTGGCGCTGATGGTCACGCTCAACCTTGAATACTGGGAGCTGACCCAGGACCACGACGGGCCGTACTTCCCGGGCGGGCCGTCGATCAACGAGCGGCTGCTGCCGGCGCGGATTCCCGATTTCAACAATCACTCCTGGCGCGAGTACGGCCACCGCGTCGGCATCTGGCGGCTGTACGACATTTTCGACGCCGCCAAGGTGCCGGCGAGCTGCACAGTCAACGGCATCCTGTGCGAGCGCCATCCGCAGATCGTCATGGCGGCGGCGAAGCGCGGCTGGGAGCTGATCGCGCACAACTACATCCAGACCGAATTCATGATCAATTACCGCGACGATCGCGCCAAGGAGCGTGAGGTCATCAAGCGTGTGCTCGACCTGGTCGAGCACACCGCCGGCCGGCGGCCGAAGGGTTGGCTGTCGTCGTCGCTCCGCTGCACCGTCAACACCTCTGACATCTGCAAGGAGCTCGGGCTGACCTACCATTGCGATTACATGAACGACGAGCAGCCCTATCTGATCAAGACCGCGCACGGCCCGCTGGTGTCGATCCCGTACACCCAGGAGGCCAACGACATCGGCATGTTCCTGCGGCGAAACCTCACCGCCGACGCAGCGTTCGGGCTGTGGAAGGACGAGTTCGACGAGCTCTATCGCGCCGGCACGACCAGCGGGCGGATCATGAGCGTCGGATTGCATCCGCACATCATCGGCCGTGCCTTCCGCGCCCGCGCCATCCGCGAGTTCCTGGACTACGCCAAGTCATTCGACGGCGTGTGGTGGGCGACCCGCGAGGAGATCGCGGACTGGTATCTGAAGAACCACACCAGTCACATTCCGGCGTAGGCCGGCGCCTTCTACCGTTGTTCCGGCCGCGCTTGCCACGGCGTGGTGGCAACGCGCGTTGCAGCCGGCACGCCGCGCCCGTGATAGCCGCGCGCGTAGAGCGCCACGGCGCGGCTCGCATTGCCGCCGGCTGCGTGGTACGCGCCTGCGAGATAGCGCACCGCATAAGTCAGGTTCGTTTCAGGATCCATCAGGCCGGATGCCGGGCCGGCGTAGCCCACGCCGCGCGCGGTCGCGTACTTGATCTGCATAAGGCCGAGGTTGCCGCCGCTGCGCGCGCGCGGATTGTAGCCGCTCTCGCGGATGACCACGCGATGCACGAGCTCGACCGGCAATCCGTTCGCGGCGGCGTGGCGCGCGATCATGCCGTCGAGCGCACCATCGCGCACATGCCCACGCGTGCGCGGCGCGGATTGGCCGAATGGTGCGGCCTGCGGAGTCGCCGAGGGCTGCTGCCAAAACTGGTTCGGCAAAGACGGATCGCCAAAAGCAGGCCCGCCGAAGGGCTGCGCCATGGCGTAGCCGGTCTCGATGGATGCGCGCCGCAGCCGCGCGTGCACGCGGTAACCCGTGATGATGATGCGAGAGATGGGAAACGTGATGGCGGTGGGAGCTTTTCTTGTGAGACTTTGCCGCGAGGGCCGGCTGGGTGAGGGCGACGATGGCCGCCGCAATGACGCAAGCACGCATGAAGGCTCCAATCGATCGATGAGCCCGACAGTCCCGCCGCCTGTCTTGTTCGGCGGCAATCCGGCGCGAGCATGCGCAGACCAAGGCCATATCGTGATCGTGGAACTAGACGCGCGCGGTCGAGCCCGGAGCCGTCATCGGCCGCGCCTGGCCTTGCGGCGGTTGCTCTCGGCCGCTTGCCCGTTCGTCCGCTGTGCTTCCAGCGGCACGCGGGTCGATTCATTGAAAGTGCGGGTGAACTTCTCCAGCATGTCGAGAAATTGCCTTCGCTCGCGCGGTGAGAACGCCGAAAGCTGCCGTGCGATCACGCGCCCCGCGGGCGCCCTCAGCCGTCTGAGCATGGCGTCGCCGGCGGCGGTCAGCGCCAGCGTGCGCGTCCGCCGGTCGCGCGCGCCGACTTGGCGGCCGATCAGGCCGCGGCGTTCGAGCTTTGCCAGCACCATGCCGGTGGTGGAGCGGTCGAGGCCGAGCAGCTTGGCGACGGTGATCTGATCGAGGCCCGGGCTGTGCTTGAGCAGATGCAGAATGCCGAACTGCGTGGTGGTGATGTTGAGCGCGCCGGTTTCCTCCAGGAACAGCGACACCGCGATCTGGTGTGCGCGGCGGAGCATGAAGCCCGGCCGGCGGTACAGTGCGTCGATCGGGTTGTTCGGCGATGCCATGCGCTCAATGCGTTCCATGAAAATGCCAACGGCGCCGACGTTGCGCCGGCGCCGTTGCCATGATCGTTCCTGCGCCTACTGCCAGGCGCGGTTGTCGACCGTGTTCTCGTAGGTCGCGCCGGGCGGCACCAGGCCCCAGCCGAGCGTCCACTGGTAATTGTCGTTGAAGCGCTCGCGCGTGTAGGGGGTGGGCGGCGCGTTGAGGATGCGCGACAGCTTGAGGTCCTTTAAGCCGATCATGCCGCCGGCCTCCGCGACGATATAGTGCGCGAACTTCTCCGGGGTCTTCTGGATCGCCTCGGCGGCGCGCGCCTCGGCGCGGAACATCTTGGCGAGCGTCGGCCCGTCCATCTCGTCGCCGGCCGCTTCGCTGCGGGTCGAGTGCGACTCCATGATGACGCGGCCGCCCTTGGCCTCGGCGACGCTGATCCACGGCTCCTGCAGGCTCGCGGCCTTCACCTTGCCGGACATCACCGCTTCCATCCGCTGGCGATGGGTGCCGTGATTGGCGATCTTGATCTCGTCGCGCTTGATGAAGCCTTCCATCATCTTGAGCATGGTGAAGTGCGAGCCGTTGTACTGGCTGACCGCGATCGGCACGTTTTTGAGCTGCTCGGGCTCGTAGATGCCGGAGCGCGGATCGACCACGATGGCGAAGCTCGACATCGCCGAGCCGAGCGCCACGATCTTGGCAGGGCGGAGGTTCTTCTCCTGGATGGTCTCCACCGCGCGCTTCATGATGCCCCATTCGCACATGCGGAACTGGTCGCACTGGCCCTGGTCGTAGGTCGCCTCCAGGCCGCGCTTGAAGATGTCGTCCTTCAGCGCCCGGTCGTCGGAGTTGTGCTGGCCGCTGCCCGGCGTGGTGAGGATCTCGACGTCGAGGCCCTCGTCACGGAAAAAGCCCTCGTCGCGCGCGACCAGCAGCGGCAGGTCGTGCACCGCGTTCATCATCGATGATTTGACTTTCTTCAGCTCGGCCATGGCGTGCTCCCGGAGATTTTTTGTGCAATTGCCGCAAATGCGATTGACCCGCATTATCGAAATCGTCAGACGTCTGTCAATTTGCCCCCGCGTCATTCCGGGACGGCGCGCAAGCGCCGGGCCCGGAATCAGGGCTGCTTGCTCCGTGCCCGCTGCCCTGGATTCGGGTTCGCGCCTTCGGCGCGCCCCGGAATGACCGCGGAGAGGATGATGACATACCGAAGCCACCGGAGCATCGAGCGAAGAGTTCCTCAATGCACCGGCGTGAATAGTTCCTCGACCGCGTATTTGCGCGGCACCATCTTCTGGTCGACGGCGAACTGGGTGATCGCCTCCAAGGCCTTGCGGTTATCCTCGATGCCGAACGGGAATGGGTCGCCGACCACCGTGGCGTTGTCGGCCGCGGCCTTGTCCCAGGACGACAGCGCGGCGGCGCCCTGCAGGTCCTTCATGTAGGTCGCTTTCGCCGCCTCGAACGCGCGCATCAGCTCGTCGGCGATCCACGGCATGTCCTTGAGCAGCGCGTTCTTGACGACGATGCCGTGGTTGATCGGATAGATGCCGGTGCGGCGGAAATAATCGAAGCTCGCCTCGCGGGCATTCGGAATGAGCGGCTTGATCGCGGGATCGTCGACGCCGACCTCGCCCAGCGCCGCGTCGATCTCGCCCGACAGCAGCAGATCGCGCATCGGCTTGCCGCGGAACTTGTAGTCGACGTTCGGCGGCCCCTTGAACTCCGCCACGTGCTCGTCGTCGGTCGGAATCCAGGTGATCTTGTTCAGGTCGACGCCGTATTCGCTTTGCAGGATGCCGCGCGCCCACAGCCCGGTGGTGACGGTGTAGCCGCGGTTGACGCCGACCTTGCGGCCTTCCAGGTCCTTCGGCGTCCGGATGCCGGACTTCTCGTTGTAGAAGATCGCCCAGTGGTGGAAGTTGCGGGTCACGAACACCGGGATCGCGGTGAACGGCTTGTTGTGGGCGCGGGCGCAGACATAGGTCGTGAACGCCATCTCGCAGATGTCGTATTCGAGACCGCGGCACATCTTGCGCATCGCCGGCACGATCTGCTCGATCGGCACATAGTCGAGCGGCAGCCGCGCCGGCGGCACCTGTCCGGTCTTCAGGGGCTTGGTCAATCCGTAATTGCCAAGCGCAATCGACAGCGGCTGCATCAAAATCTCCACGCCTTGCCAACAGACAATAGCGAATCTGGGCTAGTGTCGCGATGCGGAAGTTCGCCCGAGTTCTTAAGCTTGCTCCTGAGCGAACTTCCGCATCAAAGCGACACTAGCAACATCATGATTCTAGTGTCCCTTTGAACCCGAAGTTCGCAAACGAGCTTGCCGCGCAATCCTGCGAACATCGGGTTCGGGACACTAGCCGGCAATGCGCTGTGGCTAATTCCCGGAACACTCGCGCCTGCTGGATAGTTCTGGTAGTACCCAGGAGCACTACGAATGCAAACCGCCGTGGGGCATGAATGAGTTGGCTGCGCGCGCTGGCGCGGATCTTCGATCAAAAGATCGGCTGGCACCGGGTCGGATTCATCCTGAGCGCCACCATCATCGCCATCGCTGCGGTGGTGCTGTATCGCAAGCTGCACAACATCAGCATCAGCAAGGTGCTGACCGCGATGGCGACGGTCGAATACCGCGACGTCGCCCTCGCCGCGCTCTACGTCGCCGCCGGCTATTTCACGCTGACGTTCTACGACCTGTTCGCGTTGCGCACGATCGGCCGCAAGGACGTGCCCTACCGCGTTGCGGCGCTCGCCGGCTTCACCTCCTATTCGATTGGACACAACGTCGGCGCCAGCGTGTTCACCGGCGGCGCGGTGCGCTACCGCATCTACTCGGGCTGGGGGCTCGATGCCGTCGAGGTCGCCAAGCTGTGCTTCATTGCCGGGCTGACCTTCTGGCTCGGCAACCTCACCGTGCTGGGCTTCGGCTTTGCGTACCATCCGCAGGCTGCCTCCGAGATCGACCTGCTGCCGCCTTGGGCCAGCCGCGCGCTCGGCATCGCGGCGCTGACCGCCCTGACCGCCTACGTGGTGTGGGTGTGGCAGACGCCGCGCGTCATTGGCCGGCAGAACTGGGAGGTGCGGCTGCCGAGCGGGCCGCTGACCCTGCTGCAGATCGTGATCGGCATCATCGACCTCACGTTCTGCGCGCTGGCGATGTACATGCTGGTGCCGAGCGAGCCGCCGATCATATTCATCGACGTGGCGGTGATCTTCATCACTGCGACGCTGCTCGGCTTCGCCAGCCACTCGCCCGGCGGGCTCGGCGTGTTCGACGCCGCCATGCTGGTCGCGCTGTGGCAATACGACCCCGAGGAATTGCTGGCCGGCCTGCTGATCTTCCGGCTGCTGTACTACATCCTGCCGTTCACGCTGGCGCTCGCGGTGCTGGGCATTCGCGAAGTCATGCTCTCGATGGCGAGGCGGGGCAATGTCGGCGATCGATAACGGCGGCGCGGGCCGCCGCGGGCCCGGCTGGCTTGGCCGGCTGCTGGGCGCGGCCGCGACCGATCGCGCCGCCGAACCCGCCGCGCCGCCTGCCGCCGAGCCCGTTCGCGCGCCGTCCGACATCCTCGACGCCGTGATCTCCGCCGTGCCTGATCCAGTCGTCGTGCTCGACCATGAGGGCCGCGTCACCGCGTTCAATGCGGAGGCCGTGGCGCTCGCGCCGGCGCTCCGCCGCGGCGCGCCGGCCTCGATGGCGCTGCGCATGCCGGAACTGGTCGAAGCCGTCCGCGCAGCGGTCAGCACCGGCAAGCTGCAGCGCGTCGAATTTTCCACGCGGCTGCCGTCGCCGCGTTTCTCCGAGGCGTTCGTCGAGTTGGTGCCGCCCGCGGCCGGCGCGCCGGCGCGCGACGGCATCGTCGTCATCACCGTGCACGACCTGACCCCGATCCGGCGCGTCGAAGAGATGCGCGCCGATTTCGTCGCCAACGTCAGCCACGAATTGCGCACGCCGCTGGCGGCGCTGACCGGCTTCATCGACACGCTGCAAGGCCCGGCGCGTGACGATCCGGCGGCACGCGACCGCTTCCTCGGGATCATGCAGACCCAGGCCTGGCGCATGGCGCGGCTGATCGACGATCTGCTGTCGCTGTCGCGCATCGAGCTGCGCGCCCATCAGCGGCCGGAGACGCCGGTCGACCTGGCGCCGATCGTGCGCCAGGTCACCGATGGCTTGCAGGGCCTGGCGCGTGAGCGCGGCGTCGCGGTCGATATCTCGGCGCCGGCCGAGCCGCTGGTCATGCTCGGCGACCGCGATGAGCTCGTCCGCCTGTTCGAGAACCTGGTCGAGAACGCGATGAAATATGGCGCCAGCGGCAAGCGAGTCGATATCGCGCTCAAGCGCGGCAGCGCGCCGGACGGCAAGGCCGAGGCCAGCGTCGCGGTGCGCGATTACGGGCCGGGCATCGCCGCCGAGCACCTGCCGCGGCTGACCGAGCGGTTCTACCGGGTCGACGTCGGCGAGAGCCGGACGCAGGGCGGCACGGGCTTAGGCCTTGCGCTGGTCAAGCACATCCTCAACCGCCACCAGGGCGCACTTTCGATCGACAGCAAGGCCGGCGAGGGCGCCACCTTCACGGTCCGGCTGCCGCTCGTCGAGCAGGCCTGATCGGACGGGATTTCTTCATAATATCAATATCTTGCGCTGTCATCCCGACGTCATCGAAGCATCATAGAACGATGACATGGGACGTTTAGACACGCTCTCGGCAGGGTCCGGTTGGCTGCCAAAGACGATCGTCACCCGCGCCGCGGTGTCCCGCTTCACCGCAACGTCTTCGAACCAAAACACCCGACGGTGCCGGCCGCTGGTCCTCGGACCCGCGCGCCCGACACCGTTGAAATCAACAGGAGAGGACACGTGAAACCGATCAAAACCATCCTTGCCGCCGGATTGATGTCGGCCGGCGTGGCACTGCCGGCCCTGGCCGCGGACATCTCGGGTGCCGGCGCGACCTTCCCGTATCCGATCTACGCCAAATGGGCGGATGCCTATAAGAAAGAGACCGGCAACGGGCTCAATTACCAGTCGATCGGCTCCGGTGGCGGCATCAAGCAGATCACCGCCAAGACTGTGACTTTCGGTGCGTCCGACATGCCGCTGAAGGCCGTGCAGCTCGAGAAGGATGGCCTGGTCCAATTCCCGATGGTGATGGGCGGCGTCGTGCCGGTGATCAATGTCGAAGGCATCAAGGCCGGCGACATCACGCTGGACGGCGACACGCTCGCCCAGATTTTCCTGGGCACGATCAAGACGTGGAATGATCCGGCGATCCAAAAGCTGAACGCGTCCGCTAAGCTGCCGGCGCAGCCAATCGTCGTGGTCCATCGCTCGGACGGCTCGGGCACCACGTTCCTGTTCACCGACTATCTGTCGAAGGTCAGCGCGGATTGGAAGTCCAAGGTCGGCGCCAATACCGCGGTGGAATGGCCGGTCGGCATCGGCGCCAAGGGCAACGAAGGCGTCGCCAACAACGTCGGCCAGACCAAGGGCTCGATCGGTTATGTCGAGTACGCCTATGCCAAGCAGAACAAGCTGAACAACACCAAGCTGGTCAACCGCGAAGGCAAGGCGATCGCGCCGACCGCTGAATCGTTCATGGCCGCCGCCGCGAACGCCGATTGGGAAGGAACCCCTGGGTTCGGCGTCGTTCTCACCAACGAACCCGGCGCCACGTCCTGGCCATTGGCCGGGGCGACCTTCATCCTGATGCACAAGCAACCGCAGGATCCGGTCGCGGCCCGCGAAGCGCTGAAGTTCTTCGACTGGGCCTATGCCAAGGGCGACAAGATGGCTGAGGACCTCGATTATGTCCCGATGCCGGACAAGGTCGTCGGCGCGATCAAGAAGTCGTGGTCGGCGCAGATCAAGGACAGGGACGGCAGGCCTCTGTTCGCAATGTCGAACTGATCTATCGCGCTGGAAAAGGCGCCGCCTGGCGCCTTTTCCTTATCCACCGTTGCGAAAACGCGGCTTGTCGGGTGAGAGGCGGGAAGGTTGAGTAGGCTCCTGAAAGCAATTCGATCGGAGAGCCTCGGATGCCGCCCGCTAGGAGGCCAGAAGTGGCTGATTTAGCGTTGCACAGCGGCGCGATGCAGGTCGGTTCCGCCGCCTCGCGTTCCAAGGTGCTGGGACGCCTGCGGCTCGGCGACGCCGCGTTCCGGCATCTCACCCGTGCGGCCGCGATCGGCGTCCTGGTCATCCTGAGTGGCGTCATCCTTTCGCTGATTATCGGCGCGTGGCCGGCGCTGCAGCCAGTTCGGCGCGGGCTTCCTGGTCAGCGAGCGCTGGAATCCGGTCACCGAGAATTTCGGCGCGCTGGCGCCGATCTACGGCACGCTGGTGACGTCGCTGATCGCGATGCTGATCGCCGTTCCGATCGGCCTCTTGATCGCGATGTTCCTCACCGAGCTGTGCCCGCAATGGCTGCGGCGGCCGATCGGCATCGCGATCGAGCTGCTCGCCGGCATCCCCAGCATCATCTACGGCATCTGGGGGCTGTTCGTGTTCGCGCCGTTCCTGCAGGAAACACTGCAGCCGTTCCTGATCAATACGCTTGGCGAATTGCCGATCCTGTCGGCGCTGTTCGCCGGTCCGCCTTACGGCATCGGCATGCTGACCGCTGGCCTGATCCTCGCCATCATGGTGCTGCCGTTCATCACCTCGATCTCGCGTGACGTGTTCGAGGCGGTGCCGACGGTGCTGAAGGAGGCGGCCTATGGCGTCGGCTGCACCACCTGGGAGGTGGTGCGCCATGTCGTGCTGCCCTACGCCCGCGTCGGCGTCATCGGCGGCATCATGCTCGGGCTCGGCCGCGCGCTCGGCGAGACCATGGCGGTGACCTTCGTCATCGGCAACGCGCACAAGATCCACGCGTCTCTGATCGCGCCCGGCACCACCATCTCGGCCACCATCGCCAACGAGTTCACCGAAGCGGTCGGCGACCTCTACACCTCGTCGCTGATCGCGCTCGGCCTGATCCTGTTCGTCATCACCTTCATCGTCTTGTCCGCGGCGCGCCTGATGCTGGCGCGGATCAACAAGAGGATCGGGTGATGAACACGCTCTACGCCGCCCGCCGCCGACGCAACGCCACGACGATGGTGCTGTCGCTGGCCGCGACCTTGTTCGGCCTCGGCTGGCTGGTGCTCATCCTCGGAACATTGCTGTGGGAGGGCTTCAGCGGCCTGTCGCTGCGGGTTTTCACCGAGATGACGCCGCCGCCGGGAGCGGCGGGCGGGTTGCTCAATCCCATCATTGGCAGCCTTATCCTGACGGCGCTTGCCGTGGCGATCGGAACGCCGATCGGCATCCTGGCCGGAACCTACATGGCCGAGTACGGCCGCCACGACAAGCTGACCTCGGTGGTTCGCTTCATCAACGACATCCTGCTGAGCGCGCCGTCGATCGTCATCGGCCTGTTCATCTACGAGGTCATGGTCTATCCGATGGGCCATTTCTCCGGCTGGGCCGGCGCGGTGGCGCTGGCGGTGATCGTCATTCCGGTGGTGGTCCGCACCACCGAGGACATGCTGACCCTGGTGCCGGACACGCTGCGCGAGGCTGCGGCCTCGATCGGCCTGCCACGCGCGTTGATGATCCTGCGCATCGCCTACCGCGCCGCCAAGGCCGGCATGGTGACGGGCGTGCTGCTTGCGGTCGCGCGCATCAGCGGTGAGACCGCGCCGTTGCTGTTCACGTCGCTGAACAACCAGTTCTGGAGCAACGACCTCAACGCGCCGGTGGCGAGCCTGCCGGTCGTCATCTTCCAGTTCGCGCTCAGCCCCTACAAGGACTGGCAGGCGCTGGCTTGGACCGGCGCCTTGATCATCACCATGGCGGTGCTCGCGCTCAGCATCGTCGCGCGCACGCTTACCGCAACGAGAAAGCAGTTATGAACGTTGCCACCGTTCCAGCCCCCGTCACCCACCCCCCGGTCGACGCGTCCGGCCTGCAGGTGCGGATCACGATCCGCGATCTCAACTTTTATTACGGCGATAATCGCGCGTTGAAGGACATCAGCCTGCCGCTCTACGCCAGCAAGGTGACGGCCTTCATCGGCCCCTCCGGCTGCGGCAAGTCAACGCTGCTGCGCGTGCTCAACCGGATGTACGACCTTTATCCGAACCAGCGCGCGACCGGCGAGGTGAGGCTCGATCGGGAGGACATCCTGTCGCCCAGCCAGGACCTCAACCTGCTGCGCGCCCGCATCGGCATGGTGTTCCAGAAGCCGACGCCATTCCCGATGTCGATCTACGAGAACATCGCCTTCGGCATCCGGCTTTACGAACGGCTGTCCAGGAGCGAGCTCGACGACCGGGTCGAGACCGCGCTGCGTCGCGCGGCGCTGTGGGAGGAGGTCAAGGACAAGCTCGCTCAGAACGGCCAGAGCCTGTCGGGCGGCCAGCAGCAGCGGCTCTGCATCGCGCGCACCGTGGCGGTGCGGCCGGAGGTGATCCTGTTCGACGAGCCGTGCTCGGCGCTCGATCCGATCTCGACCGCCAAGATCGAGGAGCTGATCGACGAGCTCAAATCCGACTACACCCTCGTGATCGTCACCCACAACATGCAGCAGGCCGCGCGCGTGTCGGATTTTACCGCCTTCATGTATCTCGGCGAACTGATCGAGTTCGACACCACCAGCAAGATCTTCACCGCACCGCGCGATCGACGCACCCAGGACTACATCACCGGCCGCTTCGGCTGACGGTGAAGGATTCATGACCATGATGATGAACGAGCACACCGCCAAGGCCTTCGACAACGACCTCCAGGAGTTGACCCGAAAGGTGTCCGAAATGGGCGGGCTCGCCGAGCGTGAGGTCGCCGACGCGATCCGGGCGCTGACGCGGCGCGACGCCGAGCTCGCCAAGCGCGTGGTCGGCGCGGATCCGGCGGTCGACGCGCTGCAGCACGAGATCGAGGAGAAGGCGATCCTGACCATCGCGCGCCGCCAGCCGATGGCGGTCGATCTGCGCGAGGTGGTCGGCGCGCTGCGGATCGCCAACGACCTCGAGCGGATCGGCGATCTCGCCAAGAACATCGGCAAGCGCGTCGGCGCCATCGACGGCGATTTCCATCCCCACAAGCTGATCCGCGGCGTCGAGCACATGTCGTCGCTGGTGCTCGGCCAGCTCAAGCAGGTGCTCGACGCCTATGTCGGGCGCGATCTTGCGGCCGCGCACGCGGTCTGGGCGTCCGACGAGCAGGTCGACGCCATGTGCACCTCGCTGTTCCGCGAGCTGCTCACCTACATGATGGAAGACCCGCGCAACATCACGTTCTGCATCCATCTGATGTTCTGCGCCAAGAACATCGAGCGCATGGGCGACCACACCACCAACATCGCCGAGACCGTGCACTACATGGTCGAAGGCCGGCCGATCGCAGACCCGCGTCCGAAGGGCGATACCACCGCGTTCGCGAAACTGTCGACGTCATGAAAGACTGCAACGGGACGAAATCATGGGCGCACGCATCCTGATCGTCGAGGACGAAGAGCCGCTTGCTCTGCTGCTCCGTTACAACCTCGAATCGGAAGGCTACGAGGTCGAGACCATCGTGCGCGGCGACGAGGCCGACACCAGGCTGCGCGAGGCCGCGGCCGACCTGGTCGTGCTCGACTGGATGCTGCCCGGGCTGTCGGGGATCGAACTGTGCCGCCGGCTTCGCGCTCGGCCCGAGACCAAAGCGCTGCCGATCATCATGCTGACCGCGCGCGGCGAGGAGAGCGAGCGCATCCGCGGCCTGGCCACCGGCGCCGACGACTACATCGTCAAGCCGTTCTCGGTGCCCGAGCTGATCGCGCGCGTGCGCGCGCTGCTGCGCCGCGCCAGCCCCGAACGCGTCGCCGACGTGCTCGCCTTCGGCGATATCGCGATCGATCGCGAGAAGAAACGGGTGTCGCGCGCCGGCCGCGAGGTCGAGCTCGGCCCGACCGAATACCGGTTGCTCGAGTTCCTGATGGAGCGGCCGGGCCGGGTGTTCTCGCGCGAGCAATTGCTCGACGGCGTGTGGGGCTCAGAGGTCTATATCGACGAGCGCACCGTCGACGTCCACGTCGGCCGGCTGCGCAAGGCGCTCAACCGCGGCCGCGAGACCGACCCGATCCGCACCGTGCGCGGCGCCGGCTACGCGTTGGACGATCGCTTCGGCCGTTCCGCGGCGTGAAAGTATCAGGGATCAGTGGATCAGTAATCAGTAATCAGAAGCAGGCGGTGCGTTACACGCACTTTACCTCTCCCCGCAGAGCGGGGAGAGCGGAGGCGCGCCGCGATCCGGCTGGGGAACGCTTACCAAAAAAATGCCCCGGATTGCTCCGGGGCAGTTGGGAGAAACACGGTGGAGGTTTTAGCCTTGCCGGAACGGCGGCGGGCGGCGGTCGCGGCGGCGATCGGTCGCCGGCTGATAGGCGACGCGCGAGTGATGACCGCAGTAGGGCAGGCCGGTCAGTGGCTTGCCGCCGCAAAAGAAGAATTCGGGGCTGGCCGGATCGCCGATCGGCCAGCGGCAGGTGTCCTCGTTCAGTTCCAGCAGGGTGCGGCGCTGGCCGATCGGGATGATGTTGTCGATCAGCTCGGGCTCGGGCAGCGGCTCGAGGTCGTAGGCCAGCGCCAGCGCCGAATTGCCGCGCATCGACGGCCTCGACACCCGCAGCATGTGCGAGCGCGGCTTGCGCACCCGCGGCGACGACGACGATGGCGATTTGGCGCGCCCCGACAGCCCAAGCCGGTGGACCTTGCCGATCACCGCGTTGCGCGTGATGCCGCCCAATTCGCCGGCGATTTGGCTGGCCGACAGCCCGTCGGCCCAGAGTTTCTTGAGCAGCTCAACGCGCTCGTCCGTCCAAGTCATGAGCCCCATCCCCCTTCCGGAATCGCCGGTGATGCCGGCAGAATCCGTCCCTCGTGGCCCGGCCATGGGGCCAAGCCGTTACGCTCACAACTTTGGAACACTGGGAACCGATCGCTACGACATGTCGTAGCTGATGATCGGAACGCTACAATAGGCCCTGACTCGGACGCAAGAGTCGGCGGGACTCACGTCCACATTTTTCGCCCGTTGACCCGCGGCTAATCACAACTTCTGTTGACCCTGTGCATCAAAAGGCTTGATCGAGTCGGATTTGCGGCGTGTTGACCACGCCAGACTGGAAAAATAAGATGGTTCAACCGTGCCGCCCGGAGAGGCGGCACGATTCATTTCGAGATAGTTTGCTAGAGCATGATCCCGAAAAGTGTGTAGCGGTTTTCGGAAAAGATCATGCTCAAACAAGAAACTAGATCGGGATAAGTCATCCCGATCTAGCGGGGTCAGCGATCGTGTCGTCGCACATGTTGCCGGCTTATGCGCGGGTCGACCTCGCCTTCGAGCGGGGCGAGGGCGTTTGGCTGACCGCCACCAACGGCGACCGCTACCTCGATTTCGCCTCCGGCGTCGCGGTCAACGCGCTCGGCCACGCCCATCCGCACGTGGTCGAGGCGATCACCGAACAGGCCAAGCGGGTGCTGCACGTCTCCAACCTCTATCGCATCCCGGAGGGCGAGCGGCTGGCCGACCGGCTGTGCCAGCTCAGCTTCGCCGACACCGTGTTCTTCGCCAACTCCGGCGCCGAGGCGATGGAGGGCGTCATCAAGATGGTGCGCAAGTACCAGTCGGCGAACGGCCATCCCGAGCGCTACCGCATCATCACCTTCGAAGGCTGCTTCCACGGCCGCACCATGGCGACGCTCGCCGCCGCCAAGAACAAGAAGCATCTCGATGGCTTCGGTCCGGTGATGGACGGCTTCGATCAGGTTCCGCTCGGCGACGTCGAAGCGGTCAAGCGCGCGATCACCTCGGAGACCGCCGGCATCATGATCGAGCCGGTCCAGGGCGAGGGCGGCGTGCGCGCGGTCGAGCCGGCGTTCGCCAGGGCGCTGCGGCAGATTTGCGACGACCGCGGGCTGCTGCTGGCGTTTGACGAGGTGCAGACCGGCATCGGCCGGCTCGGCGAGCTGTGGGGCTACCAGAAGCTCGGCGTGACACCGGACGTGATGGGCGCTCGCCAAGGGCCTCGGCGCCGGTTTCCCGATCGGGGCGGTGCTGGCGACCACCGAAGCCGCCAAGGGCATGACGCCCGGAACCCACGGCTCGACCTTCGGCGGCAACCCGCTCGCGGTCGCCGCCGGCAACGCCGTGCTCGATGTCGTGACCAAGCCGGGCTTCCTCGATCACGTCCGCAGGATCGCCCTGCTGTTCCGGCAGCGGCTCGCCGAGATCAAGGACCGGCATCCTTCGGTGATCGACGAGCTGCGCGGCGAGGGGCTGCTGATCGGGCTGAAATGCCACGGTCCGAACGGCGACCTGATCGATGCGCTGCGCGCCGAGAAGCTGCTGGCGGTCGCCGCCGGCGACAACGTGGCGCGGCTGGTGCCGCCGCTGATCGTCAGCGAGGCCGAAGTCGCGGACGCCATTGCGCGGCTCGACCGTGCCTGCACGGCGATCGAGCGCAAGCAGCAGGCCGCGCGCGGCACGGGAGCCGTGGCGTGAACACCAACGGCATCCGGCATTTCGTCGATCTGATCGACATCCCGTCGAGCGAGCTCAAGGGCATCATCGCGACCAGCCGGGCCATCAAGGGCGGCAGCGGGGCGCTGGCGGCCGCCAAGCCGCTCGCCGGCAAGACCATCGCGATGATCTTCGACAAGCCGTCGACGCGGACACGGGTGTCGTTCGATGTCGGCATCCGCCAGCTCGGCGGCGAATCGATCACGCTGACCGGCCAGGAGATGCAGCTCGGCCGCGGCGAAACCGTCGCCGATACCGCGCGCGTGCTGTCGCGCTATGTCGACGGCATTGTCATCCGCACGCTCGACCACAACCACGTCATCGAGCTCGTCGAGCACGCGTCGATTCCGGTGATCAACGGCCTGACCAAGCGGTCGCACCCGTGCCAGGTGCTGGCCGACGTCATGACCTTCGAGGAGCACCGTGGCGCCATCCGCGGCCGCACCGTGGCCTGGACCGGCGACGCCAACAACGTGCTGGCGTCCTGGATGCACGCCGCCGAGCGCTTCGAGTTCCAGCTTCGGGTCGCGACGCCGCCGGAGCTCAGGCCGAAGAAATGGCTGCTGGACTGGGTCAAGCAATCCGGCGCCGCGATCCGCATTGGCGCCGACCCCGAGGAGGCGGTGAAGGGCGCCGACTGCGTCGTCACCGACACCTGGGTGTCGATGGGCGACAAGGACGGCAACCGCCGCCACAACCTGCTCAAGCGCTACCAGGTCAATGCCCGGCTGCTGGCGAAGGCCAAGCCCGACGCGCTGTTCATGCATTGCCTGCCGGCGCACCGCGGCGACGAGGTCACCGATGAGGTGATGGACGGGCCGCAGTCGGTGGTGTTCGACGAGGCGGAAAACCGCCTGCACGCCCAGAAGGGCATTCTGACCTGGTGCCTGCACGCGGCCGCGCGCTGAGCGCGCTCTGTTGCGCTTCGGAAGTTCGCCCGAGTTCTCAGCTTGCTCCGTAGCCAACTTCCGACGCCAAGCGACACGAGCAACTTCATAATTTCTAGTGTCGCGGGGGAGGAACCTCTTCGCAAGAATTCTCAAGGATGCCGACAATGTCCTTCGTCAAATGGTCGCGCACCGGTTACGTGCAAGTTCAGAATGCCGACACGAGTTTTCAGCCTCCAATCAGACCGACACGATCGGGTTCCTGGAAGGTCGCAACGAGCGTCTGCCACGACGGCGACCAAATTGTACTGGAGGGGTGACACTGCGATTCTCTTCGTCCTTGGCACGGTCGGGGTTCTCACACTGGCACTTCCGTGACGTGCCGAATGAATTGCTGCGCGGGCGGAAGGCGTGAGAGGTTGTTTGTCAGATCGGCATCAGGGACAGTTGCGAGAAAGGGAAACATCGGAGTTTCGTCATTGATAATCACATTAGCATCGATCCCGGTCTCACCGCGCACAAAGAATGTGTGCGTTCCAGCTATAATCATGTCCATTACCTGACCCTTCTCCAACAACCACGGCCCGCCATCGGCAAACCGGCCGCCGAGGTGGCTGATAAACTGCCGGTGAGAATGGAACGGGGCATCGCGAACGACCCCTGATACCTGCCAGCGTCCGGGCGGCACCTGATTGGTCACGGGGGTAAACCGTTCCGTAATAGGTTGCCAGACCTCGCCGTGCAGGTTGTAGTTAAAATCAGAAGCTTCGGGGTGCACGTCGGGCTGCGCAAATCGCTCCAAAATCTCAGAACGGTTCTCGTGGGTGGTCGAGTCAAGTTCTGTCTGAACGTAGAACAGAGTCTTGATGCCCATCGACTCATCTGGATCAGTTCCTTCGATAAGGACACTTGGAAAGCTCAGACTCTGTCTGATCGCCGCCTTCGCAGCATCGATGGCACGTTCCCTGATCCGATCTGACGTCTCCTTCAATTTCAGCTTGAAGATCGCAAGCACTGCCTCTACGGGGTCCGTTCCGGATTGGATCGCCGGCGCCGCCTGGGCAGCGACGTCGAGGATGTCGATGTTCGCAACCGCGGCCCCGAGCTCGGTCCTTATCACCGCGTTGACCGCTTGGTGAGCGGACTCCGCACCGTCGTCTGACGTCGAATTGTCCTCCAACAACACGACGACGACCCCGAGCAGGCCCGGCAATTCGAATGTGCGTCCCAGCACATTGACTTCGATTGGTTGCATCGTCGTGACGAAGCGACCGACCGGAGGCGGAATGCGTCGGGTCTCGCCGGTCATTATCGATCCACCGAGATTCCCATGGCTGCCGGAGCTAAAAAAGAATTTGGGTGCCCCGGCAAGATTACGCGAGCCTGGTTGGTGCCTGATCGTGCTTCCCTCCACGGTGAATACGATTGTCCAAATGTAGGGTTCGGAGTTTTCCTCATCGGCACCGTGGAAACAAAACAGACTGTCCAGTGAAACAACTGCTTTGATCGTCTCCATTGTTTCTCCTCTCCAGGCGGCCAACGAGTTGGTGAGGCGAAGGTTCAATAGTAACGCATCCAGCCAAGACAGCAGACAAATAGAGTGGCAGCATTCGGCCGTTGGGTATCCAGCCTTAGTGGCGACTTTCAAGGCCGAAGCAAAAAGACCGAGCTGTTTAAATAAAGACCGAGCTATTCAAATAAATTCAAATAAGGTGAGTGAGGGCGCGTTCATGTCTGCCGTCAACCGCATCCAAAAATTCGTCGGGAGATGTTTCTGCAAGAATACCCCCGCATGATGCACATGATTACGGCCCGCACGTGACATGTGTTAAAGCGAAAAGAATTCGAATTTGTTTTGAAAGGTGGGAAGATAATTAAGCTGTTCTCTCCGTTCGATTGCGAAAAGTAAATTGTTGCTAATTGCAATCATCCAGGTTGCTAAATTGCAATCATCCAAGCGGATCACATCCGAAAGTCCTACCTCTTTTTACTTGCGTGACTTGATTCGCAATCCGCCACATTCACAATCACCACGTGAGCAGTTGTTATTTGACAGCTCGTGGTGTTGCCATGGCTCCGCTGATCGTCAATGCCTTTCGAAACGAAAGACGTTTTCCGCGGTCAATCCGAACTCATCAACCTCTCGCTCGATACTTCGAATCCGGTAAAATCGGTGCTGCGTTGTCTAGGCGCGGGCCGCGCATTCGTAATCTTGCGCTCCCCACCGCAACACATCGCCGACCAAATCTTCAATTCTGGCGTCATTGGGGCTGTGCCGCACCAGGCATTTCTATCTTGCCCAACGCGCCTCGCTCCTTGGCGGCAAGACAACCAGAGTCCCCTCCGACCTGCACACCGACGAGATCGTGGCCGCGTGGCGCGGCTACAGTGTCGCGGTGCCCAGGCCCTCCTTCGCCGAGCCCACACGCATCGCCGCGCCGGCTCAGCCGGCGATGAACGTCACGATGGAATTTCAGGTGCCGCCCGGCTCCCTGCCCGGATTGCGTTTCAAAGGTCAGTACGCGCTGCGCGCCCGGGTGGCCGACATCGCTGGTGGCGGGCTCGAACTCACGGATCCGACGCCCGACGCTTACCGCACGCTGCCCATCTCCTACGGCCGCTACGAGCCCATGCTCCCTCCCGGCGTCGCCGTCCTGACCGGCGTCGACCCCACGAAACTCGGGCCAGGAGAAGCGATCGAACACCTCGTCATTCGGAGCGACCCGACCGCCGGGCTCGGCATCGATCAGTACGCCGCCCGCTTCGGCTATCGGAGTGACAACCAGCGCCGGCTGCTGCCCCCGACCACTACGCAGCAGATCGCCGAACAGCACGGCATGTTTGACGGTGTGGCGCCCCAACATAGCTGGGATTGGGTCCGCCGCGCGTTGGAGGGAGCGCTGTCCGACCCGGCCGCCGCGGGCATCACGGTCGCCGATGTCACGCCGGGCGCGACGGCCATATCGCAGTTGGCGTGGGACGGCCAATGGCCCGATCTCCAGCCGCGGACTCTGCACCTGCGGGAGCCGGCGGCCGGCCGGCCGCGGGTGGCGTGGGAGGGCGGCTGGCTGGTCGTCCGGCTTGCCCCCGCCGAGCAGCTCACGCTGCAACTTTCGTCGTTCCCGCGGGAACGCCTGTTCGAGGATTTCGCCGTGCACAACGCGATCCCCGCCGGAGACTCGTTGCGGGCCGCCAAACAGGGCAGGCACCCAATGCTCAGCCCGGTCCGGACCGTCACCTTCACCCACGCCGTGCAACGTCCGCTGAGCGTACCCAACGCCAGCTTGATCGCGGTGCGCGATCGCGATCAGACCTTCGCCTCGCTCAATCCCGGTGCGCCGGTATTCGATCCGAAGAGCACGGGTCAACTCGACGTCACCGCTACGTGGACCGACCAGGACGACCACACCGCCAAGCACGTGGTCGATGCACCCGTAGCCTCCTTCACCATCCGCCCCGACGATTCGCCGCAGCCAGCGACACTGTTCCGTCACGAGTTCGGCGACACCCGCCATCGGACGGTGACTTACACGCTTCGCGCAGTCAGCCGCTTCCGTCAGTACTTCAACGAGACCGACCCGAACGCCTACACGCGGACGACCAGCCTCACGGTCCCCATCCTCAGTTCGAGCAGGCCTCCACCCCCCGTCGTGCTCGCTGCACGGCCGGCCTTCGAGTGGAAGGAAAGCGGCAACCTCAACGCCACGGGCGCGGTGTTCACACGCCAGCGACTCGCCACGCGCATCCGGATCACATTGCAGCCGCCATGGCACACCACCGGAGCCGGCGAACTATTGGCTGTGGTGGTGCGCCCGGAGGGAAGTGGATCGGAACTGGATGGTGTGGTGTCGCAGGCCGGCTACGACCCGATCTATCCGTCATTCGGCGTTGCCGGCGGCGGGCTCTACGCACGCGAGATCACCAGCGGGACGGGCCAGCCGCGGACACTGTGGATTGAAGAGGCTCAGGCGAACGCGGTTGTGGTACCGCACGAGCCCCGCTACCTCGCCGACGAACAATGCTGGGTGAGCGACGTGTCCCTCACGGGCGCTTATGAGCGCTCGCTCGTTCAGCTCGTCGTCGCACGCTATCAACCCGACAGCATGAACACCCGGTGGTTGTCAGACCTGGTCAGGGCGGACACGGTGCCTGTGCTGCCCGAGCGAACGGTCACTGTTACGCGGAAGGACGGCGCATTCGAGGTCAAGCTCGTCGGCGTGGTGTCCCTCGCAACGTCCGTCAACCGGGTCGACATGGTGCTCGAACGGTGCCGACGTCCGGCTGGCGTTCCTGCCGAAGCAGTGGACCTCATCGGATTCGGTGCCCAGGCCGACGGCGTCCCGGCCTGGATAAAGGATTTCTTCCTTCCGGTGCGGCCGAATGCGCCGTTTGCCGATAATCAACTTCGTAAGCAATGGAAGGCGACCTTCCAGGTGCGACCGGGCGAGGTGTATCGGGTTCGGGTCCGGGAAGTCGAGTTCATTCCCAACAACACCGACCACCAGTCGACCCAGCTGCAGACCGGAACCACAGGCGAAGTCAACGAACGGACGGTCTTCACTGACATCGTTCAACTGCCGGTGCTGTGATCCGGGCGTGAGTCCGCTGCACGCCGCTCCATCCGGTTCTGACCTTTGACGTGGCACGTTCTCGGTAAAATCACGGGCGTCTGGTCGCGACAATGAAACTACAAGACTGCTAGCTAGTGGTTTTTCCGACCGCGCCGCATTACATAGGCGCGATGGCCAATCCCCATAGCGATATCCCGGTGCGCGCACCGGCCGACACCTCCGTCGACGACACCATTCTGCCGTTCGAGATCGGCGCGCTTGAGCTGCGCGGCCGTCTGGTGCGGCTCGGGCCCGCGGTTCACGAGATCCTCACCGGCCACAATTATCCGAAACCCGTCGCCACCCTCGTTGGCGAGGCCGTGGTGTTGACCGTTCTGCTCGGCTCGTCGCTCAAGTTCGAGGGCCGCTTCATCCTGCAGACCAAGACCGACGGTCCGGTCCGCATGCTGGTCGTCGACTACCGCAGCCCCGGCGCGGTGCGCGCCTGCGCGCGCTTCGACGCCAAGCAAGTGGCCGAGGCGATGGCCAAGGGCAACGTGCCGGCGGGTTCACTGCTCGGGCGCGGCCATCTCGCCATGACCATCGACCAGGGTGTCGACAAGAGCCGTTACCAAGGCCTGGTCGCGCTGGAAGGCGGCGACCTCGAGGACGCCGCCCACGAGTACTTCAAGCGTTCGGAGCAGATTCCGACCCAGGTGCGGCTTGCGGTCGGCGAGGAGCTGAGCTCGGGCGATCGCCGCCAATGGCGCGCCGGCGGCATGCTGCTGCAATTCCTGCCCAAGGATCCCGAGCGCGCGCGCGTGGCCGATCTCGATCCCGGCGATGCGCCGGAGGGCGCCGAGCCGCATGTCGTGCCGGAGGATGACGCCTGGACCGAAGGCCGCCTGATGGTCTCCACGGTCGAGGACGTCGAGCTGATCGACCCGACGCTGTCGAGCGAAAAGCTGGTCTATCGGCTGTTCCACGAGCGCGGCGTGCGTGTGTTCCGCAGCGTCGACGTCGCGGCCAAATGCTCGTGCTCACGCGACGGCGTCGAGGCCATGCTGCGAAATTTCTCGCAGGACGACCGCGATCACATGGTGGAAAACGGCGTGATCTCGGTGACCTGCGAGTTCTGCAGCGCGCACTATAAGTTTGCGCCCGAGGAGGTCCGTGGCGAACCGGCCCATGGCGGCCAGGGCGCGAGCACGTCGTCGTGAGCGGCGCCGGCCGGCATGGCGCGCCGATCGCTCAGTTGATGGTGCGCTTGGCGTTCGAGCTGTCGAGCGAGAACGCCGGGATCTGCACGTCGAAGCCTTCGCCGCTGGCCGACACCATGCCATAGGTTCCGGTCATGAAGCCGGACGGCGTCGGCAGCGGCACGCCGCTGGTGTATTCGAACGACTCGCCCGGCTCCAGCACCGGCGTCTCGCCGACAACGCCCGGACCGCGCACCTCCTGAAGCTTGCCGTGGGCGTCGGTGATTTTCCAATGGCGGGTCTTCAACTGCACGGTGGTGGCGCCGCGATTGGTGATCTCGATCGTGTAGGCCCAGAAGAAATAGCCGTTTTCGGGCGACGACCGCTCGGACATGAAGCGCGGAGTGACCTGGACCTCAATGCCGTGGGTGATGGTGCGGTACATGGTCGGGCAGCTTTATTCGAATCTCGGCTAGTGTCGCGATTCGGAAGTGACACTCGTGCGACTTCATAACCTGTGTCGCGGCACCGATTCAATGTTGGAAAACACGTCTTGAGGATCACAATTCCGGTACGTTGGCGCGGCAGGATGTCCTACACACCCTGTCCGCAAGAGCATGATCCCGAAAAGTGTGGAGCGGTTTTCGGAAAAGATCATGCTCAAACAAGAAACTAGATCGGGATGACGATTCGAAGAAAAGTCATCCCGATCTAGGCCGGGACGATCTTGCCCCGCTTGCAGTCACAGGGACTTGCAGTGAACGCACCGTACACGGCCCCGGTCGTCCAAGCCGAACGCGATCTGCGGCTCGACCTGTTTCGCGGGCTGGCGCTCTGGCTGATCTTCCTCGATCACGTACCGAACAACATCGTGAGCTGGGCCACCATCCGCAATTACGGCTTCAGCGACGCGACCGAAATCTTCATCTTCATCTCCGGGTATACCGCGGCGTTTGTGTACGGCCGCGCCATGGAGCAGCGCGGCTTCATCGTCGCTGGCGCGCGCGTGCTGCGCCGGGCGTGGCAGATTTACGTCGCACACATCTTCCTGTTTGCGATCTACATCGCCGAGATCGCCTATGTGGCGTCGAGCTTCGAGAACCCGCTCTATGTCGAGGAGATGAACGCGCTGGACTTCCTCAAGCAGCCCGAGATCACCATCATCCAGGCGCTGCTGCTCAAGTTCAAACCGGTGAACATGGACGTGCTGCCGCTGTACATCGTGCTGCTGCTGCTGTTCCCGGCGATCCTCTGGCTGCTGTTGCGCAACGCCCTGCTGGCATTGGCGGCCTCGGTCGCGCTTTACGTCCTGACCTGGCAACTTGACTGGAACATCCCGTCCTATCCGAGCGGCCACTGGCTGTTCAATCCGTTCGCCTGGCAGCTCCTGTTCGTATTCGGCGCTTGGTGCGCGTTGGGCGGGGCCGCGCGGCTGGCGCCCGCTTTGCGGTCGCCGGTTACGCTCTGGATCGCCATTGCTTATCTATTATTTGCGTTCGCAATCACGCTGACCTGGCATTTTCCACGGCTTGGTTACCTGGTGCCGCGCTGGTTGGGTGAATGGATGTATCCGATCGACAAGGTTAATCTCGACGTGCTGCGCTTTGCGCATTTTCTGGCGCTGGCGGCGTTGACGGTGCGGTTCGTGCCGCGCAACTGGCCCGCGCTGCAATCGCGCTGGCTGTGGCCGGCGATCCTGTGCGGCCAGCATTCGCTGGAAATCTTTTGCCTGGGCGTGTTCCTGGCGTTCGCGGCGCACTTTGTGATGATCGAGCTGGTCGGCGGCGTGCTGATGCAGGTGGCGCTCAGCGTGATCGGCATTGTGTTGATGGTTGCGACGGCCTGGCTGATCTCATGGTACAAACGCGTCGAAGGCCGCGGGGGGACAACCCCGAAGCGGCCGCCGGACGCCGACCTGGCCGGGGGCGAGGCATGAGAACGTGGACCGCGATCGCAGGCGCGGTTGCCGCCAGCGCGGCCGTCTGGTGCGGCGCATTAGCGCAGGCGCAATCAGCGGAAACCTGTGCGGTGCCTGGCTATCTGCTGTTCGGCGATAGCTTGTTGCAGCGCGTCACTGCGGCGGTGGCCAAGGAAAAGACACTCCGGATCGTGGTGTTGGGCGGCGCGTCGTCGACCTTGCCGGGCCCCGACGGGGCGCAATACGCCTATCCGGCCCGGCTGGAGGTGGCGCTCAAGCAATTGCTGCCGACGGTGACGGTAACGGTAACGGCGGACATCAAAACCCGCCAATCCGCCGAGGAAGCCGCTGATCACATGGACAAATTAGTACTCGACCAAAAGCCGAATTTGGTGGTATGGCAGGCCGGAACATACGACGCGGTACGCGGAACCGACCTGGAGGATTTCCGCTCGTCGATTGCCGACGGCGTCGAAAAAATACAGGCCAATGGGACGGACGTCGTTCTTCTGAATATGCAGTACAGCCCGCGCACGGAATCCATGGTAGCGGTCGGCGCTTATGCCGACAGCATGCGCTGGGTCGCGCGCGAGCGCGAGGTGCCGGTGTTCGACCGGCTCGCGATCATGCGGCACTGGTATGAGTCCGGTCAGTTCAATCTCTACGCCACCACCAAGGACCTGAGCACGGCCAAGCAGGTGCACGAATGTCTCGGCCGTACGCTCGCGTCCTTGATCATTGACGCTGCACGTCTGCCGGCGCGGGAAGGTACGACCGCGCGATGACGGCCAGGCAGCTTCTCCGAAATGGCATAGCGGCGACGCTCGCCGCCGCGGCGCTGGCGGTTGGCTCTCCGGCGCTGGCGCAGGACGCCGCGCCGCAGTTCACCTGCAACGCGCCCGCCGATCTCGTGCGGATCGATCATCCGCTCAAGCGTTTTGCACGTCGCATCGCCGGCGGCCAGGCGATCAAGATCGTCGCCATCGGCTCGTCATCGACCTCCGGCGCGGGCGCAAGCTCGCCGGCCATGAATTACCCGAGCCGGCTCGAGGCCGAGCTCAAGGCGCTGTTGCCACGCGTTGATATCAAGGTGCTGAACCGCGGCATCGGCGGCGAGACCACGGTCGAAATGCTGGCGCGCTTCGATCGCGATGTGTTCGCCGAGCAGCCCGACCTGGTGGTGTGGCAGGTCGGCAGCAACTCGGTGCTGCGCGACATATCGCTGACGGAAGCGAGCGCGCGCCTGCGCGAGGGCCTCCAGCGGCTGCGCGCCGCCGACTTCGACGTGATCTTGATGAATCCGCAATACGCGCCCAAGGTGATCAACAAGCACGACGCCTACGGCATGGTGGACCTGATCGACCTTGCGGCGAAGCAGGCCAACGTCGACCTGTTCCAGCGTTTCGCGGTGATGCGCTACTGGCGGCTGACCGAGGAAATTCCGTTCAGCGTCTTTGTATCGCCGGACGAGCTGCACATGAACGACTGGAGCTACGGCTGCATCGCCAAGCTGCTGGCGCAGGCGATCCACGAAGCCGCGACCCGCTCGACCGTGACCGCCACCGCTTCCACGCGCCCGCGGCCTTAGTCGTCGCCGCCATCACACCGCTTTCAAAGCCGTCATTACGTCGTCGATGATGTCGTCGGGATGCTCGAGCCCGCACGACAGTCGCACCATGCCGTCGCTGATGCCGAGGTCGGCGCGCTGCTCGGGCTTGAGTCGGTGGTGCGTGGTGGTGGCCGGATGCGTGATCAGGCTTTTGGCATCGCCGAGATTGTTGGAGATGCGCACCAGCCGGAGCGCGTCCTGAAACGCGAAGGCGCCCTTCTTGCCGCCGTCGATCTCGAACGCCACCAGGGTCGAGCCGCCGCGCATCTGCCTTGCGACGATGTCGGCCTGCGGATGGTCCGGCCGGCCGGGGTAGATCAGCCGCGACACCTTGGGATGCTCGGCGAGCGCCACCGCGACGGCTGAGGCGGTGTCGGTCTGCTGGCGCACCCGCACCGATAGCGTCTCCAATCCCTTGAGCATCACCCAGGCGTTGAACGGCGACATCGAGGGGCCGGTCTGCCGGATATAGGTGTGGACGTTGTCGTTGATGAACTTCTGCGAGCCGAGGATGACGCCGCCGAGGCAGCGGCCCTGGCCGTCGATGTGCTTGGTGGTGGAATAGACCACGCAGTCGGCGCCGAGCGCGAGCGGGCTTTGCCAGAGCGGCGTCGAGAACACGTTGTCCACCACCACGGTGGCGCCGGCGGCGTGCGCGATCTTGCAGATTTCCGCGATGTCGAGGACTTCGAGGTTGGGGTTGGTCGGCGTTTCCAGAAAGCAGGTCTTGGTGTTGGGCCTAAACGCCGCGCGCCATTCGTCGAGGTTGCGGCCGTCGATGATGGTCGAGCTGACGCCGTAGCGCGGCAGATAGTCTTCCATCACGTACAGGCAGGAGCCGAAGATCGCCTTGGAGGCGACGATGTGGTCGCCGGCGCGCACCTGGCCCATCATCGCGAGCGTCACCGCCGCCATGCCGGTCGCGGTGGCGCGCGCGGCTTCGGCGCCCTCGAACTCGGCGATGCGCTGCTCGAACATCGTCACGGTCGGGTTGGCGAAGCGCGAGTACTGGTAGCCGTCGTCCTCGCCTTTGAAACGCGCCTCCGCCTGCGCCGAGCTGTCGTAGACATAGCCCTGGGTGAGGAACAGCGCCTCGGAGGTTTCGCCGAACTGCGAGCGCAGGGTGCCGGACTGCACCAGGCGGGTTTCGGGGCGGTACTTGGTCGTCATGGACGCAGACATCGCGGGCCTCCCTTGGCCAACAAAAAACCCGGCCGAAATAATCGGGCCGGGCTCACGCGTCCCCGGCCTTTTAGCGATTTGTTTTACGTGGCTGCAAGCCGGCCGGCTCAAATGACCACGGAATAGATGTGGTCATACGGTCGGACCGGCTTCCCGTCAAGCCGCCCGTCGGGCTAGATCGCGGCTGCGATGTCGCACGGAGGCGCGATCGTGCCTATCAATGGCACCAAAGGCATTCTGCCCGACCATATGATCGCGGAACTGGCGCGCGATGGCGGCATTCGTCCGGCGCGCGATTTCGCGCCCGACCAAATTCAGCCGGCGAGCCTCGATCTGCGGCTGGGCACGGTGGCCTATCGGGTGCGGGCGAGCTTCCTGCCCGGGCCGCGCACGACAGTGGCCGAGCGGATCGGCGAATTGAAGCTGCACGAAATCGCGCTTACGCCGGGCGCGGTGCTGGAGACCAACTGCGTCTATATCGTGCCGTTGCTGGAAAGCCTGGCGTTACCGAACGACGTGGCGGCCGCCGCCAATCCGAAGAGCTCGACCGGCCGGCTCGACGTGTTCACCCGCGTGATCGCCGACCGCACCCGCGGCTTCGATCGCATCGACGCCGGCTACCATGGCCCGCTCTATTCGGAGATCAGCCCCAAGACGTTTCCGGTGCTGGTGCGCGAAGGCTCGCGGCTGTCGCAAATCCGCTTTCGCCGCGGCCAGGCCGTGCTCGATGCCCCGGCGCTGCGCGCGCTCCATCAGCAGGAGCGCCTGACCGATGACTCCGACGCCGACGTCGCCGAAGGCATCGCGGTCGGCGTCGACCTCGCCGGTCTTGGGCCGGACAACTTTGTCGGCTACCGCGCCAAGCGTCACACCGGCCTGATCGACGTCGAAAAGCGCGAGGGCCATCCGGTCGGCGATTTCTGGGAACCGATCGCGGCGCGCCCCGACAAGAGCCTGATCCTCGATCCTGACGAGTTCTACATCCTGGCGTCGAAGGAGGCGGTCCAGGTGCCGCCGGACTATGCCGCCGAAATGGTGCCGTTCGATCCGCTGGTCGGCGAATTCCGCGTCCACTACGCCGGCTTCTTCGATCCCGGTTTCGGCTACGAGGGCGCCGGCGGCCGCGGCGCGCGCGCGGTGCTGGAGGTGCGCTCGCGCGAGGTGCCGTTCATCCTGGAGCACGGCCAGATCGTCGGCCGCCTGGTGTACGAGAAGATGCTGGCGCGGCCGAAGACGCTGTATGGCACCGGCATCGGCTCCAACTACCAGGCCCAGGGCCTGAAATTGTCCAAGCACTTCCGGGTTTGAGCCATGGACCTGAAACTGCGCGGCCGGACCGCACTCATCACCGGCGCCTCCAAAGGCATCGGCCGCGCCATTGCCGACGTGCTGGCCGCCGAAGGCTGCAATCTCGTGCTGGTGGCGCGCACCGCGGCCGACCTGCAGCGGGCGCGGCAAGAGATCGCCGCGCGCCACAACGTCAGCGTCGCCATCCAAGCCGCCGATCTGGCTGCGACCGCCGCGATCGAACAGCTCGCGGCGGCGCATTCCGACATCGACATCCTGGTGAACAACGCCGGCGCCATTCCCGGCGGCCGTATCTCCGAGGTCGATGATAAGCGCTGGCGTGCCGCGTGGGACCTCAAGGTGTTCGGCTACATCAACATGACCCGCGCGTTCTACGAAGCGATGAAGCGGCGAAACGGCGGCGTGATCATCAACATACTGGGCGTGGCGGGCGAGCGGCTGGAGCCAAGCTATATCGCGGGCTCGACCGGCAACGCCGGCTTGATTGCCTTCACCAAGACCATGGGTTCGGCGTCCTCGGCCGACAACATCCGCGTCGTCGGCGTGAATCCCGGGCCGATCGAGACCGAGCGGCTCGAAGGCCTGATGCGCAAGCGCGCGCTGGATCAATGGGGCGACGCCGAGCGGTGGCGCGAGCTGCATAAGCCGTTACCGTTCGGCCGGGCCGGCAAGCCCGAGGAGGTCGCTCACATGGTGGCGTTCCTGGCCTCCGACCTCGCCAGCTATATCAGCGGTACCGTCATCACCATCGACGGCGGCCTGGCCAATCGCGGCCTCAACGGTTGAAGCGGAATGACGGCCTCTGCAATCGTGTGCTGTCATTCCGGCGGGCGGACGGCACGCCGAGCCTTACCGGAATTGATCGCGTAGGTTTCACCTGCGACCGAAACAGAGAGCCCGAGTGCCAACGGGCATTGGCGCACCTTATTCGATCACCTCGTCGGCACGGCCAAGGAGGGGCAGTGATACCGCAACGCCGAGCGCCTTCGCGGTTCTTAGGTTGATGACCAATTGTAGCTTCGTAACTTGTTGAACCGCGAGATCCGCTGGCTTCTCCCCCTTGAGGATGCGACCCGCATAGATGCCGGCCTGCCGGTGTGATTCTCTGATGTCGCCGCCATAGCTTATCAATCCACCCGCCACGGCGAACTCGCGCACGGCTAAAACTGCCGGGACCGCGTACTTGACTGATAGCTCGGCCAGTTGTTGTGCGCGACTATGGAAAAATATGTCGCCGGCAATTATCACCGCACCAACCTGCAGCGCAGCCAGACTCGCAAAGGCAGTTTCGAACTCCCGTTCGGTGCTGGCATTCAGGAAATGGAGTTCTAGCCCCAAGGCGCGAGAGGGCCCATCCAAATCTTTTCTGGTGGTTTCGGTATTCAATTGATTGGTTGTATTAACGAGCACGGCAAATTTTTTAACGCTGGGAAGCAGCTCATGCAGCAACTCCAGCCGCTTCGGCCCTACTTCTACGTTCAACGAAGTAATACCGGTGACGTTGCCTTCCGGTCTGCCTAAGCTTCCAACAAGTTTTGCTGCAACCGGGTCCAAACCGATCTCGAAAACGATCGGGATCGTTGTCGTTGCTGCCTTTGCAGCAAGGGCAGCGATAACGCTGCCGGGGGCAGCGATCACGTCAACCCGACGACTGACAAGATCGGCCGCCAAGTCTGGCAAGCGATGACTCTGCCCACCTGCCCAGCGAAATTCGATTATTACATTTCGGCCTTCGTCATAGCCCATCGCGCTCAGGCCTTGGCGGAATGCACCGACTCGGATTCCAAATCGCTCCGGCGATTCGCTTCCCAAATATCCAACGGTCGGCATTGCTGTCCGTTGCTGCGCGCGCGCAGTAAGCGGCAGTGCTATGATACCGCCCAGCCCTGCAATAAATTTCCGCCGCCGCATGCCCGCTCCCGGTTCAGGACCAGGTTCATCGTAGCGGTTCAGGCAGGGACGCCGGAAGAGCTGGTTGATGTCTGCTTCGGGTCCTTTTGATCCGCGCTTTGCTTGACCCTCGGAAGCAGACATTCGTGCGGAGCAAATGCGTCCCGGGTCTGCAGCGCCCCACCATGGCGCGTCGAAGGCGCGCGTGAACGCGCCTTTGGTCCTGCGCTGCGCCCGGGACACGAGGCGCCCCGGCTTATCACTTGCCGGCGCGCGGCGCGGCCTTGGCGAGACCGGCCTTCTGTTTGGCTGCCGGTGGACGTTGACCCTGCTGCGCCCGCTTGTGTTCCTCGAATTGCTGATGAATTCGCTCCAGCGGCCGGTCCTCCGGCTTGCCGGATGGCTTCTTGTATCGGATCGGGCCGGGCAGCTTGTCGGGTCGCGGCGGTTTGGTCATGGGCTTGTCCCCTCCAGCGCGCTGATAACCGCAGTACCCTGGCTTGGTTCCGAACGCTCCGGCGTCAGGCCGCACGGCCGGCATGAGCGGCCCGAAACCACATAGGCAGGGCGCGGGCGCTGCGCTAAGCTTTATGTCAACCGACAACAACAACCGACATCGCAGCGGGCTGTGCGTCCGCCATGGCATGCGATGGCCGTAGCCGTCTGGGAGGCGAGACATGGCAAAGCTGAATATCAACGGCAAAGTGCGCGACGTGCAGGCCGAGCCTGACACGCCGCTGCTTTGGGTCATCCGCGAGCAAGTCGGCCTGACCGGCACCAAATATGGCTGCGGCGTCGCGCAATGCGGCGCCTGCTCGGTGCATATCAACGGCGAGGTGATGCGCTCCTGCTCGATCCGGCTGCGCGACGTGAAGGCCGCCGACAAGATCGTCACCATCGAGGGCCTGTCGCCCGCCGCGTCGCACCCGGTGCAGAAGGCCTGGCTCGCGGTCGACGTGCCGCAGTGCGGTTATTGCCAGTCCGGGCAGATCATGGCGGCGGCGGCGCTGCTCAAGAAGAAGCCGCGTCCGACCGACAAGGACATCGACGACGCGATGACCAACATCTGCCGGTGCGGCACCTATCAGCGCATCCGCGAAGCGGTTCACATGGCTGCCGGTGGCGAGACCACCGGCCGCAAGGCTTGAGGAGGCGCGCCATGAGAAAGATGGTCTTTGGCAAGGGCAAGCCGCTCTCCCGCCGCAAGTTCATCGTCGGTTCGGCGGCGATCGCCGGCGGCGGCCTGGCGCTGGGATTGAACGTGCCGTTCGCGCAGGCGCAGAACGGCGCCGCCAATGAGGTCAACATCTGGGTTGCGATCAAGCCCGACGACACCTGCGTCATCCGCATCGCGCGCTCCGAGATGGGGCAGGGCACGCTGACCGGTCTCGCTCAGCTTGTCGCGGAAGAACTGGAATGCGACTGGAGCAAGGTCACGGCCGAGGGCATCTCGCCCGGCCGTAATCTCGCCAGCAAGCGCGCCTGGGGCAACATGGGCACCGGCGGCAGCCAGGGCATTCGCCAGTCGCAGGACTACGTGCGCCGCGGCGGCGCGGCCGCGCGCATGATGCTGCTGCAGGCGGCGGCCGACCAGTGGAAGGTGCCGGTTGCCGAGCTTGCGGTATCGAAAGGCGTCATCAGCCACGCCGCGAGCAAGCGCAAGACCAGCTACGGCAAGGTCGCGGCGGCCGCGGCCAAGGTCACGCCGCCCGATCCCAAGGCCATCAAGCTCAAGGACCCGAAGGACTGGACGATCACCGGCAAGCCGCTGAAGCGGCTCGACACCGCCGACAAGCTCAACGGCAGCAAGATCTATGCGATCGACGTCAAGCTGCCCGGCATGCTGTGCGCGGCAATCAAGGATTGCCCGGTGTTCGGCGGCAAGCTCCGGTCGTTCGACGACAGCAAGGTCGCAGGCTTCCCCGGCGTCAAGAAGGTGGTGCGGGTCAAGGACACCGGCGTCGCGGTCGTCGCCGACACCTGGTGGCGGGCCAAGACCGCGCTCGACGCGCTGCCGATCATCTGGGACGAGGGCAAAGGCGCCACGGTCTCGAGCGCGCAGATTGCCGACGATCTCAAGGATGGTCTCAGCGCCACCACCACCAACGGCGAGCGCAAGAGCGGCGATGCGCTGAAGGCGATCGCCGAGGCGCCGAAGAAGGTCGAGGCGGTCTATTCGACGCCGTTCCTGTCGCACGCCTGCATGGAGATGATGAACGCCACGGTCCGGCTCTCCGCCGACAAGGCCGAGTGCTGGGTGCCTACCCAGAACCTGGAAGCGTCACTGGCGGCGCTGTCGGAAGCCTCCGGCGTGCCGATCGCCAAGTGCGAGGTGCACCGCCACGATCTCGGCGGCGGCTTCGGCCGGCGCGGCGGCACCCAGGACTACGTGCACCAGGCGGTGGCGATCGCCAAGGAATTCCCCGGCGTCCCGGTCAAGCTGATCTGGAGCCGCGAGGAGGACCAGGCGCACGACTTCTATCGGCCGATCTCGCAATGCAAGCTGTCGGCCGGCCTCGACGCCGACGGCAAGCTCACCGGTCTGCACCTGCGCGTCTCCGGCCAGTCGATCAACGCCACGCTGTCGCCCGACCGGATCGTCGGCGGCAAGGACATGCGGCAGTTGCAGGGCTACTACGCCGAGCCCGGCGACGCGCAGCTCGGCTACAGCGTGCCGAACCTGCTGATCGATTACGTGATGCGCAACACCCACGTGCCGGTCGGGCCGTGGCGCGGCGTCAACACCAACCAGAACGCCGTCTACCTGGAATGCTTCATGGACGAGGTGGCGAAGGCGGCCGGCAAGGATCCGCTCGAGTTCCGCCGCGCGCTGATGAAGGACTTCCCCAAGCATCTCGCCGTGCTCAACGCCGCGGCCGAGAAGGCCGACTGGGGCAAGCCGCTGGCGGCCGGACGGCATCGCGGCATCGCCCAGTTCATGGGCTACGGCAGCTACTCCGCCGCCGTCGCCGAGGTGTCGGTGAGCGACAAGGGCGTGCTCAAGGTGCATCGCATGGTGCTGGCGCTCAACTGCGGGCACGCGGTCAATCCCGGCCAGATCGAGGCGCAGGTCCAGGGCTCGGTCGCCTATGGCCTGTCCGCCGCGCTGTACGGCGAAATGCCGGTCGAGAACGGCCGCATGACCAACCTCAACTTCGACAGCTATGAGCTGATGCGGCTCGCCGAATTCCCCAAGGTCGAGACGGTGATCGTGCCGACCTACGACTTCTGGGGCGGTGTCGGCGAGCCGACGATCTGCGTCGCGGCGCCGGCGGTGATGAACGGCATCTTCGCCGCGACCGGCAAGCCGGTGCGCAGCCTGCCGCTGAAGAATGTCAAGCTGGTGTGATCCCGCGACTGAAACACTTGCGGCCGCTCCGAGGCTTTAGCCTTGGGGCGGCCGTTTCGATAGGCGTTGAACAAACTCCGTTCGCTCCCGCGTGATTTCTCCGTCATTCCGGGACCGCGCGCAGCGCGGGACCCGGAATCCAGATGCAAACGCCGCGTGCAAGGCTCTGGATTCCGGGTTCGCCGCTTCGCGGCGCCCCGGAATGACAAAGGGTGCGCGGAAGCGGAAGCCTAGAGATCGTTGCAACAAGCTATAGCCCGCATGAGCGGAGCGAAATGCGGGGCAATCGTTCCCGGATTTCGCGGCCTGACGGGCCGCTCATCCGGGCTACGCGCTCGGCCTCATGCTGAGGAGCGTTGCGAAGCAACGCGTCTCGACAGGGGCCGCCCCAGGCTTCAGCTGGGCGGCCGTTTCGGTCCGACCGGCCGGTCGTCGTCTCCGGAATCCAGATTGTCTTCGTGCACGATGACGATCCGGTGCGGCGACACATGCACGCCCAGGGTCTTCAGCGACGCGCTACCCATGGTCCGGAACTGATGGCGGACGTGCGGCGGAAACACCAGCGTCATGCCCGGCGCGAGCGCGATCAGATCGTCGCTGCCTTCGATCCACGCCTCGCCCGCGCCCTCCAGGATCATCAGCGTTTCCATGTAGGGATGCGAATGCAGCGGCGTGCGATAGCCCGGCGGCGAGGTCTGGATGCCGAGCCGCACCGGCGTCGAGCCCTGCTGGTCGCCGACCAGCGTCTGATAGCTGGCGCCGCCCCGAAACGGCTCGTGCGGCACGTCGTCATGATAGACCACGGGCATGTTTGGTCTCCTTTGCTCCGATAACGATAGCAAGCCGCTTTCGCTTCGAGAACGAGCGCGCTATTTTGTGCGATGGAGCTCAACGTCGAGTTTTGCGGGCGTAGTTCAATGGTAGAACGGAAGCTTCCCAAGCTTCATACGAGGGTTCGATTCCCTTCGCCCGCTCCATGACTTAGCCCGTTAGGATGGGTTGAGCGGCAGCGAAACCCATCGCATCCGAAAAACTATCGGCGCGGCGGCAGGCCTTCAAAGCTGGGCACGCCGTCCGCAATGAGATGGAAAGGCTGACCTTCCGCCGTGAAGATCGCCTTTTGCGCGCCGCCATAGACTGAAGGGTCGTCCAGCGTTCCGATCTTCAGAACCACGGGTCGCAGGCCGGGTCGCCGCGAGATCATGTGGGTACCGCAAACCGCGCAGAACTCCCGCGTGACGGCGTCAGCTTTATCGGGCCGCCGATAGGTCTTTGGCTCGCCTTTCGTGTACGCGAATCCATCTGCTGGCACGAGCATGAACAAATTAGTCGCGCCGCCCGAGAAATACTGACACGCGCGGCAATGGCACTGCGCTCTTAAGACCGGCTCACCCTCCGCCACATACCGCACCGCACCGCAATAGCACCCGCCTTCGAATTTCATGGATAAACCTCCAAACAAAGTCTCAGCCAAAACCAGGCTCAGCGCAGCACTCCATCCGCCATCGTCGTTGTACTGTCAGATTGGACTCATTCCGAGGCAATCGGCGGGCGGGTCTCGGATCGCACGCCAGGTGCAGCGACCGACAGCTCATCAGGGACGAGTACGCTCTGGCTGCGACACCGGGTTGAGCCTCAGTGATCGCGCGACACGGTGTGTGCGGCACGCGCCGACCCCCTTAACGTTGCTCCCATATCCGCTCCGCCACCCGAACCGCGAGCTGCAGTTTTGTGGTCTCGATGTCCTCCGTCACCGGATTGCCGGCAGCGGTCGAGGCAAAGCCGCACTGCGGGCTGATCGCGAGCCGGTCGAGATCGACATGCTTGGACGCCTCACGGACACGGCTTTCGAGCGTTTCGACCTGTTCGACCTCCGGGCTCTTGCTGCTGATCAAACCCAGGACCACGCCTTTGTCCCGGACGAAGCGCAGAGGTTGGAAGTCGCCGGCCCGTGGCGTGTCGTATTCGAGCAGAAAGTGATTGGCGTTGGTTTGGGTGAAGAACTGCTCGGCAACCCGCTCGTATCCGCCGGCCGCAAGGTAGCGCCCCTTGAAGTTGCCGCGGCACATGTGCACGCCGACCACCGAACTGGCAGGAGCCGCCGCGATCGCATCGTTGAGGGCGTCAATATAAAGCCCGACCAGTTGATCGGGATTTTGTCCGAAGCCTTCCACCATCTTGCGGATGGCCGGATCGCAGAGTTGGACGATGGCAACCTCGTCGAGCTGGATGTAGCGGCATCCCGCGTTCGCGAGCTCGATGATCTCGTCCCGGTACACCCCGGCGAGGTCGGCAAAGAACGCATCGGTCGATGAATAGGCCGCCGGGTCGGCGTAGTCGGTGCATCGGAAAAAGTGCATGGTGGATGGGGATGGCAGCGTGATCTTGGGAGTGGCGCGGGCGACTTGCTGCAGGAACCGAAATTCATCGACCGCCAGCGGTTGCGTGCGTTTCAGTCTCGCATGGGCATAAGGCGCGGTGAACTCGACCTCGTGACCCTGGTCGTCGCGGAATTTGAAATCCGCGGTTTTGATCGAGAAGCCTTCCACTCTCTCGACGAAGCGGCCCCAATAGGACCCGCGTCGAAATTCCCCATCGGTCACCACCTGCAGGCCAAGCTCTTCCTGCTTGCGGACGGCGTCGCGAATGCACTCGTCCTGTATTCTTGCGTACTCCGCGTCGTTGAGTTGGCCCGACCCGTGGGCACGGAAGGCCTGTCGGAGCGCCGAAGGCCGCAGCAGACTGCCGACATGATCGGCTCGAAACGGTGGCCGCCCCTTGTCGATCTGCACCGCAGGCCTCCTGTTCTGTAAGTCCATCAATCTTGTCTAGCTCGCCGGAGTCTCGTGATGGAGGGCTGCAATCCTTAAGTTTCGAGCACCCTGCCAAACTGCGGCTTAGTCACCCCACACTTGATCCGTTTTTGATGCGGGGCCTATTGTTCAATATCGCCATCGCCGCAGGCGCACAAACGCGCCAGACCGAGCGTGCGGGAGGACATCATGCGCATTCTGAAATCGGTCTTCGTTCTGGCGGTGGCCATGGCCGCGGCCACAGCGGCTCGCGCCGAACCGTTGAAGATTCGTCATTCCTACGTGGTTCCGGTGGCCAACTGGACGCCAATGCTGACGGCCAAGAAGGATATCGCCCTGCATTGGGGCAAATCCTACGTCATGGAGGAGACGCGCTTTCAGGGTACACCGCCGATGATCACTGCGCTCGCCAACAACGAGCTGGATATCGCCGTGCTCGCATTTTCGACGCTGGGTCTGGCGGTTCAGAATGCCGGCATCGACGACCTGCGCGTCGTTGCCGATGAGTTCCAGGATGGCGCGCCTGGCTACCACAGCAACCAGTACTTCGTGCGCAAGGATTCCGGCATCGACACGATCGCGGACCTGAAGGGCAAGGTGCTTGCCACCAATGCGATCGGCAGCGGCATCGATGTCGCAATGCGGGCGGCGTTGAAGAAGCACGGCCTGATCGACAAGCGTGACTACACCGTGATCGAAGCGCCGTTCCCAACCATGGCATCGATCTTGAAAGAAAAGAAGGCCGACCTGGTTTCCGCCGCGCCGCCGTTCTCGTTCAACCCCATCTTCAAGACCGATGGCAAGGTCCTGATGGATCAAACCGCGGGCATCGGCCGCTCGCAATTCGCGTTCTGGACCATGCGCAAGCCCTTCATCGACAAGAACCGGGCTGCCTTGGTGGACTTCTTCGAGGACGTGATCCGCATCGAGCGCTGGTATCTCGACCCGAACAACCATGCTGAGGTTGCCAAGATCGCATCCGGATTCCTCAAGCTTCCGCCGGAGCGGTTCGACTGGCTGTTCACCCAGCAGGACTATTACCGCGATCCGGGCGCCAAGCCTGACCTCGCGGCGCTGCAGCGCAATGTCGACACCGTCACCGAGCTCGGCTTCTTTCGGGCGCGTCTCGACGTCAACAAGTACTCCGACCTCAGCCTGGTCGAAGAGGCAGCCAAGCGGCTGAAGTGATCGTCGGGCGCCGTCCGTACCTGGGGTGCCCGATGGTTCGCACGGTGGAAGCGTCGAGCGAGGGAGGCATGATCATGCGTGCGAATCCGCAGTGTGCGGCGGTCGCGACGGACCGCGAGCGCACCGAGCTAGGCGCGTCCAATAGGACGTGCGGCGGAATTCTCCGTCCCATGCGATCTAGCAGGTTGCTGAAAAACTCTCCGCGGTCATTCCGGGACGGCGCGAAGCGGCGGACTCGGAATCCAGAAACATCGGGATTTCCTGCATTTCTGGATTCCGGGTTCGCGCCCATAGCGCGTCGAAGACGCGCGTGAACGCGCTTATGGCGCCGTCCCGGAATGACCGCGGAGAGTTTTTCAGCGGCGGCGCAATCGGCATGATCGACATGGCTGGCAGCAGATGACGACGGCGAAGCGGCTCGACCGGGATGCGTTGCGCCGCACGACGGCCCCGAAATTGCTGCTGGATCGGGCGGCAGCCGCGCCGGATGAGATTGCCTTCCGCTCCAAATATCGCGGGCTCTATCGCGAACGACGCTGGCGCGACTACGCGGAGCTGGTTGCGCGTATGGCCAAGGTGTTCGCCGCGCTCGGCCTGTCTGCCGGCGAGCGTATCGCGATCATGGGCGACGCCTGCGAGGAATGGGTGGTTTGCGACCTTGCCGCTCAGTCGCTGGGCGCGATCGTGTACGGGATCTATCCGACCGCCTCGATCGCCGAGGTCGAGTACCAGATGCGCGACGGCGGCGCGTCGATTTTCGTCGCCGGCGATCAGGAATATGTCGACAAGATCCTGCCCCTGGCCGATGGCGTGCCGTCGTTGCGCGCCATCATCGCAATCGACGATTCGGCGATGTTTGGCTATGACCATCCTAAGCTCAGGAGCTTGGCGGACCTTTTGGCTACGGCCGAGCCCGATCTCGACTGGCTGAAGCTGCAGGTCGCCCGGGTCAAGCCGACCGATCCGGCCTTTATTGTCTATACCTCTGGTACGACCGGCCATCCGAAAGGCGCGCTGGTCAATCATGGAACCCATCTCGCGGCGACCGCGACACTGGCCGACCACTATCCGATGCTGCGGGAGAAGACCCACCGCACGGTGATCTTTCTGCCGATCTGCCACGTCCTTGGCCGCGACATCGCGGTCACGCTGCCGCTGATGACGCGCCTGGTGCCGCATTTCGGCGAAACCACCGAGGATCTGGCGACGACGCTGTTCGAGACGGCGCCCACGGTGCTGTTCACCGTGCCGCGCTATCTGCAGAAGTTTGCCTCGCAGATTCTGGTTGCGATGATGAGCTCCTCGCGCCTCAAGCGCGCGAGCTACGAGCGCGCCATGCGTTTCGCGCGCGCCCACGCGCGCCGCCGCTGGGATGGCACGGTCTCGACCGCGCAAGAAGCAATCTATCGCCTGTGGCATGGCGCGGTGTTCCGGCCGATCCTCAACAAGCTCGGTCTCGACCAGCTTGAGCTGGTCATTTCCGCCGGCGCCCCGCTGCCGGTCGAGACCATGGCGCTGTGGCACATGTACGGCGTCAACGTGGTCGAGGCGTACGGCCAGACCGAGACGGCAGGTGGAATCATCGCCGGTCAGTGCGGCCCGTTCCCGCGCCCAGGCGATGTCGGCTCGATACCCGAAGGCTGGTCGGTCACCCTGGCAAACGATGGCGAGGTTCTGGTGCGAAGCACCGATCTGTTTGCGACCTACTGGAACAACGAGGCGGCCGCTGGCGCCGTCAAGCTTGCGGACGGCACACTGCGCACCGGCGACATCGGCGAATGGCGCGACGGAATGCTGCGCCTGGTCGATCGGGCCCGCGACTTCATCGTGACCTCCGGCGGCAAGACCATTTCTCCGGCGTTCGTCGAGAACCAGCTGCGCTCCAGTCCCTATATTTCCGAGGCTGTCGTGTTCGGGCACGGCCGCAAGTATCTGACCGCAGTCATCGAGATCGATCCGGAGACTGTCGCTGACTGGGCCCGCAGCCATGACGTGCCGTACGCCGGCTTCACCAGCCTCGTGAGCAACGCCGAGATCGTAAAGCTGGTCGGCGGCGAGATCGAACAGGCCAACAGACAGCTCTCGCGCGTCGAGCAGATCAAGGCGTTCCGTATTCTGCCGCGGCCGCTCGACCCGGAGGAAGAGGGCGAACCGGTGACGCCCACCCGCAAGGTCAAGCGTCACCTGATGCAGGAACGATTCAAATCGCTGATCGAGACCATGTACGATGACAGCGAGGAGCGGCTGATCGCGGCTGCGGCACAGGATCGATAAGGGTGCAAAGACAAACCGAGGGAGGATGGAAATGAAAGCACGTGATCTGATGGGAGCTGTTGCGGCGTTGGCCATTGCTGTCCCGGCGATGGCCCAGGACAGCTACGTGATCGGGGTGTCCGGCGCGCTGACCGGCCCGGCCGCGGGCACCACGGCTGCCCCGGTTGAGGCGTTTCGCATCTATTTCGACAAGCTCAACGCCGCCGGCGGCATCAACGGCAAGCAGGTCAAGCTGGTCATCCTGGACGACGGCGCTGAACCGTCAAAGGCGGCCGCCAACGCCAAGCGCCTGCTCACGCAAGAGAACGTTCAGCTCATGGTGTTGTCGAGCTTCTCCTCGACCTTCGCGCCGGTCTCGGCGGAGGCCAAGCGCGCCGACGTGCCACTGCTTTATATGGGCTCGGTGTGTCCGAAGGAGGTTTCGCCGCCGGCGGATGCCAACCAGTTCTGCACCACCGCTTACATTCTCGGCTACGATTCCCGGGCCGCGCTCGACTTCGTCAAGGAGAGCGCCAAGCAACCGGTGCGAATCGGCTTTGCCGCGATGGCGGTGCCGCTGTCGCGGGCCGAGCTTGAATATGCCGAAGGTCATTCCAAGACGCTCGATATGACACCTGTCGGCCGCGAGAACATTCCGCCGCCGACCCCGGATTACACGCCGTTTGCGACCAAGCTGAAGGAGGCCGATCCGAACTGGATGTACTCCTATGCGCCGTGGGTCACGCAGACGCGGACACTCGAGGCGATGCGTCGGCTCGGCTGGCAGGGCGAGTACATCGCCTGGGGCCACATCGAGGCCGAAGCTGACCTCGTGCGCCTGAAGGACCCGAAGTTCTACGTGATCGGCGCCAACTCGTTGTTCCAGGACGGGCTGCCGGTGCATCGGGAGATCACGGACACTGCCAAAAAGGCGAACACACAATATCCTCCCGAGCAGATGACGGAAGGATGGGTCGGCGGTCTCGTGGTCGAGGCCGTGCTCAAGAGTGCCGGCTGGCCGGCGAATGCCGCCAAGATCCGCTCCGCGATGGAAAGCATCAAGGTCGATACCAAGGGACTGCGCGGCAGCCCGCTGGAGTGGACCAAGACCAACCACGTGCGGACCAACCAATCCTACCGTGTCTACCACTGGGATGCGGGCAAGAACGCCGTCGCTCGCGTGAAGGATTGGAAGACCTACGAGGTCAAATAGCGGCGTACATCCTGGCTCCCCGCTCGCGCCTGCCGCGGGCGGGCATGCCTGTCCCTCCCGGCATCGTCCGACCGGATCACGCGAGAACAGTTGGTGCAACTGTACGTCAACATCATCGTGCTGGCGTCAATCTACGCCCTGATCGCCTGCGGTTATGTGCTGATCTATCGTGTCAGCCGCGTGCTCAACCTGGCGCACGGCGAACTGATGATGCTCGGCGCCTATCTGCTGCTGAGCGTTGGCTCGACATTTGGCGGCCACCCGTTCATGGCGATGGCGGCGGCGGTGATGTTGAGCGCCTGCGTTGGAATCCTGGTTTACCTGTTTCTGATGCGCAAGATGACCGGCGAAATGGTGCTTGCGGCGGTGCTGACCACCATCGCATTGGGCATCTTGCTGCGCGGGCTGGTGGTTTTGATCTGGTCGGCGCAGGTGCAACATCCGATCAAATCGCTCGGCTTCATCAATGACTCGTTTGCATTGCCCGGCGGTGCGCGCGTCTCGACCTTCGCCGCATTACTCGTTCTGGTGAACGCCACCGTCTATGGCAGTTTGTTCTTCTTCCTGCGGTTTGGCCGTTGGGGCGTGCGGATGCGCGCCGCCGGACAAAATCCACTGCTGGCAGCGCAGCGCGGGATCAATTTGCACGCCATTTATGCACTCGCCTGGGGCCTCTCGACTCTCACCGGTTCGCTGGCGGGCATGCTGATGGCGCTCGACTCAGGCCTCGACGCCACCATGATCATCATCGGACTGAAGGCGTTCCCGGCGGCGCTGGTGGGTGGGCTCGACAGTCTCCTCGGCGCTCTCGTGGGCGCGCTGATCGTGGCAACTGCGGAGGTCCTGCTGATCCATTACGTCGATCCGTTGCTCGCCGATGTGGTGCCCTTCGTTGTGCTGATCGCCATGCTGTTCGCGCGGCCGTGGGGTTTGTTCGGCACGCGTGAGGAGCTCGATCGTGTTTAAGGCGACACCGCGGGCGAGCGGCTATCTGCGCACCGGCTATGCGCAGGACTTCGCGCTTGTTGGCACGCGGCTCGAGCGTGTCAGTCTTGTGATTTTCATCCTGGCGCTGCTGCTTTTCCCGTTGGTTGCTTCGGCGTTCCAACTCGATCTTGCCTGCCAAGTGTTTCTCGCCGCGATCGGCTCGCTGTCGCTGATGCTGCTGACCGGCTATTGCGGCCAGATCTCGCTCGGTCATTCCGGTCTGCTGGCCGCGGGCGCGTTCACGGTCGGCATCCTGTTCCGCGAAGTCAACGCGCCGTTCTGGGTCACCGTCCCATTAGCCGCGCTGGTCGGCGGCGTTCTCGGCATCGTGTTCGGATTGCCTTCGCTGCGCCTGCGCGGCCTTTATCTCGCCGTCAGCACTCTGGCGCTGCACTTCGTGGTGATCTATCTCGGCGGCGAATACGAGAGCAAGCGCGGCTTTTCGACCGGTATCATGGTCGACCCGCCGAAGATCGGGGGCTATGAAATCGCCAGCGCGCGGGTCTGGTATTTCATCCTGCTCGCCGCCGCCGCTGCCGCTCTGCTGATCTGCCTCAACCTGATGCGTAGCCGCACCGGCCGCGCGTGGCGCGCGATCCGCGATCACGAGACCGTTGCCGAAGCGCTGGGCATCGGGATCTCCGGATACAAGCTGCTGGCGTTTGTCATCAGTTCGGCCATGACCGCCGTCGCCGGGGCGCTGTTCGCCTACTATCGCAATTTCGTGTCGGTCGAAGCGTTCTCGCTGTTCCTGACCATCCAATATGCCGCCATGATCATCATCGGCGGCATGGGATCGCTGCTTGGTGCGCTGCTGGGCGCAGTCTTTGTCACCATCTTCCCCTACATCATCGAAGCCGGCTTGATGGCCCTGCCCGGAGCCCAGCGCTATGCCAGCGTGCTGTTTGCGGTCAACTACGCCGCCTTTGGCGTGGTGATGATCGCCTTCCTGATCTTCGAACCGCTGGGTCTGGTCGGCATCTGGCGGCGGATGCAGAATTACTTGCTGCTGTGGCCTTTCAAGAACCGCCCGGCCGGTGGGTCGCGTCGATGACAGCGCTGCTTGCCATCGAGAAGCTCGAGGTCGTCTACAAGCGATCGATCACCGCCGTGCAGGGCATCACGCTGCAGGCCGAGCCCGGCAAGATCGTCGCGATCCTCGGCGGCAATGGCGCGGGAAAGACCACGACGCTGCGCGCGGTCTCCGGCTTTCTCGGTATCGATGACGCCCGGGTCACGGACGGCTCGGTCGTATTCAAAGGCAAGCCAATCGCCAATCGTCCGCCGAACGAAATTGCCCGGCTTGGTATCGTGCTGGTGCCCGAGCGCGACAAGGTCTTTCCCAACCTCACGGTGGCGGAAAACCTGGCTGCGCCGCTTTCGCCGCGGATTGATCGCGCCGAACGGCGGCGGCGCGAGGCCCTGGTCTATGAGTTCTTTCCATTGCTCGGCGAACTGCGGGCGCGCCTCGGCGGGCTGCTTTCGGGCGGCGAGCGACAGATGCTCGCGCTTGGCAGCGCGCTTGTGTGCCATCCCGAGCTGTTACTGGTCGACGAGCTTTCGCTTGGGCTTGCCCCGGTCGTGATCGAAGACCTGATGCAGCGGTTGGCCCATATTCGCCGCGAGCTTGGCATCACCATCGTCATCGTCGAGCAGAACGCGGCCGTCGCGCTTGCCATTGCCGATCACGGTTACGTGCTGGAAACCGGCCGGGTGGTGCTGGAAGGCGATGCCGAGCGGCTGCGCCATCACAGCGAAATTCAGGAATTCTACCTGGGCCAAGCCGGCGGCGAGCGGCGGAGCTATCGGACGGTGAAGCAATATCGGCGCAGCCGGAGGTGGTATGGCTGAGCTCGCAGTGGAAAACCTGTCGCTGCGCTTCGGCGGTCTGGTCGTGCTCGACCGCGTGTCATTCGGGATTGAACCCGGCGAGCTGTTCGCGCTGATCGGGCCGAACGGTGCGGGCAAGACCAGCGTGCTCAACTGCATCAGCGGCATTTATCGCGGCGAGGGGCGGATCGTTTTCCGCGGCAGCGATATCGCCGGGCGGCCGCCGCATGAGATCGCGCGGCTTGGTCTCGCCCGGACCTTCCAGCATGGCGAGCTGTTCATGCACATGACTGTCCTGGAAAATCTTTTGGCCGGCCGCCATTCGCGGATCCGCACCAACCCGATCGCCGAAATGTTTTTTCTTGACGAACGTGCGGCGGGAGGAGGTGGCGCACCGCGAAGCGGTTGAACGGATCATCGAGTTTGTCGAACTGGAGCGTTACCGTCACGCGCCGGTCGCTGGACTGCCATTTGGCATTCAGAAGCTCGTCGGCTTTGCCCGCGCGCTGGCGCTCGAGCCCACCATTCTCCTGCTCGACGAGCCTTCGGCGGGTCTCAATCGCGACGACCGCGAGGACCTTGCGCGCTTTATTCTGCGCATCAAGCACAAGCTCGGCCTGCCGATGATCTGGATCGAGCACGATATGCAGATGGTGGCGGATCTCGCCGACCGGATTCATGTCTTGAATTACGGTCGCACCCTTGCCGAAGGCAGGCCTGAAACCGTCTTGAAACATCCTGAAGTGGTGCGCGCCTATCTGGGAACGGCGTTGCAATAAGCGGAGACTGGAGAAAACTGAGCGCTGTTTCCTTGCGTCACCGCGCGCCGGTTTGCGCTTGTGGATATTGGTCCGCGCTGGTGGATAAAGCGTCGGCTGGCGTTTGACGAGATTACATTCCCAAGGTATATGTTCCCATAACCCCGCTCATCGAGGGCGTCGCCGGAGGCGTCTGAAGGCGGAGCGGGGTGCGGCGCCCGCGCCCCCGTGCCTCGCAAGCACGGCGCCCCGGGCGGCACGGGACTCGCCCCGGGGGCACTAAGACCCTCACGCGATCCGTTCGCTACCGTGATGATAGCCATGACCAGCGCCAATGCTGGAAACACGCGGTCAGCGGAAGCGCGACCCGGAGACCGTAAACCGCCGCGCGGAGCGCCGATGGGCGCAGCGTCCCTTCGCCAAAGGGGCGCGCACGCCCTTGCCAAGGGCGTGCAGTTTCTGGCGCCAATCGGCGCTCCGCCCCTCGGCTTGCGAGGGGACAAAGCCCGGCCTTGCCAAGGCGGGAGACACGACGGCCACCGCGGCGCCGACCAAAGGCCGCGGCGGATTTCGCTTGGCTGTTTGACAACGTGAATCGGACGGAGAGCCCCTAGACACCGTAGGATGGGTCGAGCGGCAGCGAAACCCATCGCGTCCGAAAAACATGATGGGTCTCGCGTTGCTCGACCCATCCTACGGGCTGACCCGCTCCGCGGGAGGGAGTCCGCGGATAGGGAGTGCGAAGCTCACTCGATCACCTCGTCGGCGCGTTGCTGCAGGATCAACGGCACGTCGAGGCCGAGCGCCTTTGCGGTCTTGAGATTGATCGCAAGTTCGTACTTGGTCGGCGTCTGCACCGGCAGGTCGGCGGGCTTCTCGCCCTTGAGGATGCGGTCGACGTAGCCGGCGGCGCTTGCCGGTACTGGTCGATGTAATCGGTCCCATAGGAGACCAGGCCGCCGGCGGCGACGAAGGAGCGTTCGCTGTAGACCGCGGGCAGCTTGTGCCGGGCCGCCAGCGTGATGATCAGATCGCGATGACGGTTCGCCGACGGGCCCGCCGTCACGATCAGACAGCCATTTGGGGAGCGCGCGAAGGCCGCGACGGCGCGCTCGATCTCAGCGGCGTCGCGCACGTTGACTGGGCTCAACTCCACCCCGAACGATGGCGCCACGGACTGGATCGCGCCGAACTGGCCGATCCCGGATGCTACGGCGGCATCCCGAAGGACGGCCGCTCGCGTCACGCGCGGCGCGATCTCTTTGAGCAACTCCAGCCATTTCCCGGCCAGGCCGTATTCGAACGATATGAAACCGGTGGCGTTGCCGCCCGGCCGCGCCAGGCTGTCGACGAAGCCGGCACCGACCGGATCGATGACGAACGGGAACACGATCGGCACGGTGCGGGTCGCCTGCAGCAACGGCCCCAGGGCCGAGGCGCCAGGGGCGAGGATGACGTCGGGCGCGAGCGCCACCAATTCCTCCGCGTGTCTGCGAAGTTCGGCGTGATTGGTCGTGGCCCAGCGGGTGTCGATCCGCACGTTACGGCCGATGGTCCAGCCCGATTGCGCCAGCGCCTGCAGGAACACCCCGACGCGGGCCTGATATTCCGAATGGTCCGCGGCTGCGGGCAGGAGGATGCCGATGCGCCGCATGCGCTCGGCCTGCTGCGCGCGCGCGACGAGCGGCCAAGCCGCTGTGCCGCCCAGCAAAATGATGAACTCTCGCCGCCTCATACACTTCTCGATCTCGCAAGCTTCCGGCTAGTTTCAAACCTTATCACATCGGCAGTAGCCCGTAGGATGGGTTGAGCGGCAGCGAAACCCATCGCGTGCGAAAAACATAATGGGTCTCGCGTTGCTCGACCCATCCTACGCGCTACAGCTTGCTGGCGGGGCAGAAGCACGGCCGGACCATTCCATGAGCGGACATCGACCCCTTCCAGAATGCTCAGGCAAACCGTTACGATACTTCGTCGCTAGGACTAGGGGGAAATATGAGGCCGTAGGATGGGTTGAGCGGAGCGAAACCCATCGCGTCGGAAAAACATGATGGGTCTCGCGTTGCTCGACCCATCCTATGCGCTAAGCCTAGGGGGAAATATGAGGCGGCGGGAGTTCATTGCGGGGTTGGGCGGCGCGGCGGCGATGCCGTTCGTTGCTCGCGCACAGTCGGTCCCGGTCATCGGATTCCTGAACGGGCAATCCGTCGATACCTACGCGCATCTTGTAGCCGCATTCCGCCGAGGCCTGCGGGAAATGGGCTTCGTCAATGGCCAAAACGCTGTGGTTGAATACCGCTGGGCCGAAGGACACGACGATCGTCTGTCGACGCTGGCGACCGAACTGGTGGGGCGTGGCGTATCGGTCCTGGTGGCGAGTGGCGGGATCGCGGCAGGCATGGCCGCCCACAAAGTCGCAAAGGACGTCCCGATCGTCTTCATCACCGGTTCCGACCCGATCCGGTATGGACTCGTCGCGAGCCACAACCGCCCCGGCGGCAACGCGACTGGCGTAAGTTTTTTGGTCAATCAGCTCAATGCGAAACGTCTGGAAATCGCAACACAACTGGTGCCAAACGCGCGAGTCGTCGGCTTCATGCTACGCCCGAGCAATCCCACCAGCGCCAGCGACACGCGAGAGGTCGAGGCAGCAGCCGCAACGCTGGGGATAAGGCTCCTCACCTTCAAGGTCGAATCCTCCCGGGATTTCAGTAGCGCATTCGAAGCAGCCGCCAGAGAGCGTGTTGGCATTCTCCTTGTGCACACCGATCCGTTCTTTCTCAGCAACCGGAACGCGCTGGTTGCTGCGGCACAGCAACATGCCGTACCGGCCATGTATGAAGTCCGTGAATTTGTCATGACGGGCGGGCTGGCTAGCTATGGCACCGACCTCGTCGAAGCGTACCGTCAGCTTGGCATCTACGCTGGACGCATTGTCAAAGGCGAAAAGCCGGGCGACTTGCCGGTGTTGCAATCAAGCCGCTTTGAACTGGCGATCAACTTGAACACTGCAAAGGCACTCGGTTTGACTGTCCCGACAAACCTGCTCGTCGCAGCCGACGAGGTGATCGAATAAGCGGCGCCATGTCTGCAATCAGCACTTAGCGGTCGCGAAATCCGCGGACCGATGGTCCCGCATGGCGCGCGCTCTACGCGGACTACCGCTTGCCGGTGGAAGGCCGGCCGGTAGGTCGGATGAGCGCAGCGTCATCCGCCAATTCGTCGGCCGCGGGTTTCCGGCTCAAGCCGCCGTTCTCGGCTCCGCGCTCGGCGTTCGCCCGCGCCGCGATCTGCTGGCGCAGCGACGACTTCAACACCTTGCCGAGCGCGCTTTTGGGCAAGGCGTCCACGAAGATGAATTGCTTGGGCACTTTGAAGCCGCCGATCAACGTCCGGCAGTGGCGAATGAGCTCGTCCGGGCTCGGCCGCGTGCTGGGCTTCGTGACCAGCGCGGCGACCACCGCTTCACCCAGGACCTCGTCGGGGATGCCGACCACGGCCGCCTCGGCGATCTCGGGATGGCGGTGCAGCGCCGCCTCGACCTCGGTGGAGTAGACGTTTTCGCCGCCCGAGATCACCATGTCCTTCATGCGATCGACCAGATAGACGTAGCCGGCGGCATCGATGTAGCCGACGTCGCCGGTGTGAAACCAGCCGCCCTTCAGCGCCGCCCGCGTCTCGTCGGGAAGGTTCAGATAGCCCTGCATCATGTTCGGGCCGCGCGCGACAAGCTCGCCGCAAATCCCCGGGCCGACCTCTTGCCCGCCTTTGTCGATGACGCGGACCTCGTTCAGCAGGTTCGGCTTGCCGACCGACAGCAGCGGGCCGCTTCGATCGCCGGTCGCCCGCATGCGCTCGATCGCGGTGCGAAATTCGCCGGCGTCGAAGATCGTCAGGTCGGGCGCGGTTTCGGTCAGGCCGTAGCAGTTGAACAAAGCCACGTCGGGCAGTGCGGCCGAAACGCGGTCGATCCATTCCACCGACATCGGCGCGGCGCCGTAGATCAAGAGCCGCAGGCTGGACAGGTCGGCGTTGGCAAAGGCCGGATTGGATAGCGTCGCGATCAGCATGCTCGGCACCGTGATGACGGCACCAACCCGGTGCCTGGCGATCTGCTCCAGGAACGCCGACGGCGAAAACGCCGGCAGGTAACACTGCGGTGCGCCTTGCAGCAGCCAGGGCAGCGCCAGCAGGTCCGCGGAGTGAAACATCGGCGCGGCATGCAGGTAGACGTGGTCGCGCCGCGCGCCGACGCCGAGCCCGAACGCCAGCGCGTTGGCCAGGATGTTGGCGTGCGACAGTCGCACGCCTTTGGCGCGACCGGTGGTGCCGCCGGTGTAGATGACGATGGCGTCGTCACCGGCAGCGGGATCCGCGGCGGCGGCGGGCTGCGATGACGCGATCAGGTCCTCGTAGACTTGCGCGTCGCCGCCGTTGGCGTCGCCGAACACCGTGGTCCTGGCCGGCCATCCGGCGAGCGCCTTGTCCTCGAACAATCCGGCAAACGTGCTCTCCGCGAACACATGAACGCATTGCGCGTCAGCCAGGATCGGCGCGATTTCGGCGGCCGCCAGGCGCCAGTTGACCAGGATCGGGATCGCGCCAAGCCAGAATCCTGCCCATTTCAGCTCTTCGGTGCGAAAGCCGTTGCGCGACACGATCGCATAGCGCCGGCCCGCGCCAATGCCCTTGGCCCGCAGCGCCCCGGCGAGCTTGGCGACCCGGGTTCCGAACTCCTGCCAGGTGAGGCTGCCGTCGCCATCGAGCATCGCCGGCCGCGACGCATTGTGCCTGATCGTCGACCGGACGGTGCGAACCAGATTCTGCTCACCTGACATCACGGCACCTCCGCTGTGCTCGGCTTGTCTCAGTTCTGAAGCCGCGAGGGTTGATCGAACGCCGGCTCCCCCGGGTCGGCCGATCCCGGCGGACGAAGGTTCAGCCCCCCGGAGCCATCGAGCGACACAGTGATGGTGTGCCCGGTGGACGCGGCCAGAAAGGCCTGCAAGGCGGAACGCGCTTCGATCGGCATGACCGCGATGGCGCGGACGCATTCCTGCACGCCCGGCTCCTGGCTCCAGTAGTGCAATTCGAGCACCTTGGCCGGATCGCCCTCTTGCAGCACCAGGTCGCGGACGATGTCGGCGAGCTCCTGCAACTTTCGCGGCCTTGGTCTGCTGGGATCGAAGTCGGTCATGATGCTTGCCTCATGCTACGGATTGACGTGCTGCCGGAGCCAAGAAATCCTCCGCCAACACGGGATGGAAAACGTTGCGCGCGCTGCGGGTTCGTTGCAGCGCCCGTTGGTCGAACTGCATGTGGACGGCGATCACCGGATCGCCCGCGATCTCGTCGGGCAGGCCGAGCGGCTGGACCTTGAAGCCCAGGCCCATGAACCGGGTGATCCAGCTCGGATGGTACTCCAGCACGACGTCATGAATGTCGCGGCGCAGGCACCATTCCATGCCGCCGACGATCAACTCGGAGCCGACGCCGCCGAACGCGGTGCCTTCGCGCTGCGCCGGCACCACGCAATAGCGGGTCCATTCCAAGATTCGCAACGAGTGCTGGTACTGCCGTTCGCAAAGATGCGAGTGGATTTCGCTCAGGAGATGCGGCGTCGACGTCGGCCGCGACCGGAAATAGCCCAAAACCTTGCCATCCGAGACCGACAGGAAGTGTGTTGCATCGATGTCATCGAACTGGTCGATCTCGCGCCCGTCGGCCCGGCGCAACGGTTCCCAGTGCATCTCGTTGACGAAGATCTGATGGCGCAGCCGGAAGGCTTGTTCGAGCAGAGGGCTTTCGCCCGGCAGCACGCCGGAGATCACCTCGATCACATCGGCCCCCTTCGCTAACGACGAGGGCCAAGATCAGAGGGAAGCTTGGTGAGCCGGTATCCCGGTTTTTCGGGAGGCTGAATGCCGGTGCTTCGGAAATATATGCCGGTGCTTGGGGAATAAACGCCGGCGCTAGAGCATGACCCCGAAAAAGCCTGCCCCGGACTTGATCCGGGGTGTGCAGCGGTTTTCGGAAAAGCATGCCCTCGGGCTCGACCCGAGGGATCATGCTCAAACAAGAAGCCAGATCGGGATGACGATTCGAAGAAATGTCATCCCGATCTAGGGAATCAGCCGCGCCCGGATGGCCTGCGCCACCGCCTGGGTGCGATTGACCGAATCGAGCTTGCGGCAGGCGTTGGCGATGTAGGTCTCGACCGTGTGTTCCGAGATCGAGAGTATTCCCGCGATGTGCGACGTGGTCTTGCCGACGGAACACCATTTCAACACTTCGAGCTCGCGCGGGCTGAGCTTCGGCTGCTGCAGGTCGTGCTTGCGCGTCAGAACAAGATCGCGCGCCCTTTGGTGGCCGTAAATTGCGATCAAGTGCAACGCCCGTCTGGCGCCGGGCGAGTCATGGAATTCCGCGCCGCCGAACGTCATGCCGGCCTGATCGCCCGAGATCGTATAGATCGGCACGCTGAAGCCGGTTTTCAGGCCGAACTCCTGCGCCTCCATCATCACCGCATGGGCGCGCGGATCCTTGACCGCATCGTAGGTCGCTTCGGCCCAGCCAAATGGCATCAGGCTCGATCGCACCTTCTTCATCACCGGGTCGCAGTTGGGGTAGTCGCGCGCGATGTAGCGCTCCACCCAGCCCGCCGGCCAATTGTGCATCAGCAGATAGGGCGCAAGTGACTTGTCGGGCGCCGGGATGCCGGCGGTGAGGAAGCGGTCCAGCCCGAAATGCCCGGCGGCGCGTCCGAGGCAAATCAACACGTCGCTCGGCGTTTTTGCCCGATCGAGCGTGTCGATACAGTCAAATGCAAAATGGGCGTAATCCATGCGCTGCCCCAGATCCGCATCGACGCACGACGGCCGGCGCGATTGTGGCGGAGAGGGTGGCGGCTCAGCAAGCTCAATCTCCCAATAAAATGGGGCTTTCCGCATCCCATTTTGCACGGAACCTGTTGGTTAAATCCGCGCCACCGGCTAGTATACCTAGCCCCACCCAGGGAGGGCGGGTCTTGCGATCGAGCGCCGCCGCGACGGCGGCAACAGTCGGTCGCAGGCGGGTGTGTATTGTCAAAGATGGAGACTTGGCTTCATGGCGAGACGCCGGGATGACGTCGTCGACGTTCTTGTCGGACGGAATATTCGCATACTTCGCAAGCAACGCCGCATGTCGCAGACCGATCTTGCCAACAAGATCGGCGTCACCTTTCAGCAGGTTCAGAAGTACGAAAACGGCACCAATCGTGTCGGCAGCGGCAGGCTGTTCCGGATATCGGCGATCTTCAACGTGCCGATCGCCACGCTTTTCGATGGCATGGATCAAGCCAGCAACACCCGGCCGGACGCCAGCCCGACCGCGCTGCTCGCCGGACCCTACGCGCTGCGGCTGTTGCAGGCCTTCAGCCAGCTCGAAGACACCGCGCTGCGAAAATCGATCGCCGAATTGGTCGAGCGCATGCCGTCAAAGTGCGAGGACGGCAGCTTGCAAAAACGCCGCCCCAGAACATGATCCCGAAAGAGCTTGCCCCGGACTTGATCCGGGGCCTGCCCCGGAGTTGATCCGGGGTAAGCCATGCGTTTGAAAGACAAGGTCGCCATCGTGGTCGGCGCCGGCCAGTCGCCCGGCGAGGGAATGGGCAACGGCCGCGCCACCGTGCTGCGCTTTGTGCAGGAAGGCGCAACCGTCATGGCGGTCGACCGCGATCTGGCCTCGGCCGAGGAGACCGTCGCGATGGCGCGCCAGCACGGCGACGCCTGCATGGCGTTCGAGGCCGATGTCACCAAGGAGGCCACGCTCGCCGCCATGGTGGCCGAGGCGCGCCGGCGGTTCGGGCGCATCGATGTCTTGCATTACAACGTCGGCTTGAGCATCGCCGGCGGCGACGCATCGCCGACCGAGATCACCGAGCAGGCATTCGATCGCGTGACCGCCGTCAACCTGCGCGGCTGCGTCATGGCGGTGAAGCACGTGCTGCCGGTGATGCGGGCGCAAAAGTCAGGCGTGATCCTGACCATCTCGTCGCTCGCGGCCTACGAGAACTACCCTTACGTCGCCTACAAGGCGACCAAGGCAGCGATGATCGCGTTCACCCAGCAGGTCGCGATTCAGAATGCCGGCTTCGGCATCCGCGCCAACGCGATCCTGCCGGGCTTGATGAACACGCCGATGGCGGTCGACACGCGGGCGCGCGCGACCGGCAAGCCGCGCGCCGAAATCGCCGCGGCGCGCGACGCCAAGGTGCCGCTGCGCGGCAAGATGGGCACCGCCTGGGACGTGGCCAATGCGGCGCTGTTTCTGGCCTCCGACGAGGCCAATTTCATCACCGGCGTGGCGTTGCCGGTCGACGGCGGTGCCCTGGTCCATATCGGTTAGACTAATAGGCCGGCGGTTGCCGTCGGGCCGGATCGGACCTATGTGATGGGCGCCGGGAGCGTCACGAACATGTCGGACCAGTCGCCCAAGGACATGACCATGGCCGAGGCTTTTTGGCCGCGGCGCAACGCGCCGACCATGCTGGTCGCGGCTGCGCTCGGCCTGGTGCTCGCCGGTACGATCTTGCTGTGGGCGCATTACGGCACGGCGGTGTTCTTCGAGATGATCCGCACCGGCTTCATGGCTTGCTTCGGCTGACGGGCGGCGATGAGCGTACGGACCGCACGCGTTCTGCTCATGCTCGGGGCCTTTGTCGCCGGCCTGGTGCTGTTCACCACCGTGGTCTTCATCGTCACCGGGCGGAGCCCTGCGCCGGTCGCGCTGACGTCTGCGGTCGGCGGGCCGTTCAGCCTGAGCGATCAGAATGGCAGGCCGATCACCGATCAGGACTTGAAGGGCCGCCCGTTCCTGGTGTTTTTCGGCTTCACCCATTGCCCGGACGTCTGCCCGACCACGCTGTTCGAAGTGTCGGAGATCTTGCGCGCGCTGCCACCGCGGGCCAAGGAGGTGCGCGCGCTATTTGTCACGGTCGATCCGGAGCGCGACACGCCGACGGTTCTGAAGGACTATCTGTCGAGCTTCGATCCGCGGGTGATCGGCGTCACCGGCGATCCCGACGCGATCGCCGCGATCGAGAGGTCCTATCGCGTCTATGCCAAAAAGGTGCCGCTCGACGGCGGCAACTACACCATGGACCATACCGCGCTGGTGTATCTGATGGACAAGAACGGCCGCTTCGTTGCGCCGTTCAAGATGAAGCGGCGTCCGGAAGAGGCGGCGGCCGAGATCGAGCGCTACCTTTGAGGCGTGGCTTTGAACGCGCCTCCGGCCAATGATCGTGCTGCCCGCGCGACCGACGACCTGATCCGCCTTCGTTTCGTCTAGTCTTGGCGTTTCGTCTATAAGCGGTCGGGCGTTAGGGTCGTGAACACCGTTGCTGGAATCGAATGATTTCGCTCAGCCGATACACGAACCGGCCTTTCCACCCGCCCTTATGGCTCGCCGGGCTGGTTGTGGCGACGCTGCTTGGTGGCGGTTCGGCGCAAGCGCAGTCGCCCGGGGTCTCGTCCGGCAGCCCGGTCGCGATTCCCGGCTTCTGGGACCCGCGGCGGCGGCCGGAGCGGCCCGACCTGTCCCGCGTCACGCTGATCCGCTTTGTCACCGAGATCGACTATCCGCCGTTCAACTACGCCGGCGCCGACGGCAATCCGGCGGGCTTCAACGTCGATTTCGCCCGCATGATCTGCGAGGAGCTGAAGATCGCCTGCACGGTGCAGATGCGGCGGTTCGACACGCTGTTGACCTCGCTCGACGAGAATCGCGGCGATGCGGTGATGGCGTCGATCGCGGTGACGCCCGACGTCCGCAGACGCGTCGATTTCAGCGATCCGTATTATCGGACGCCGGCGCGCTTCGTGGCGCGGCGCGAGGTGTCGATCGACGACGTGCGCCCCGAAGCGCCTGGAAGGCAAGGAGGTCGCGGTGGTCGCCGGCACCGCCCACGAGGCGTTTCTCAAGAAGGTGTTCACCGAAGCTGAGCGTGCGGCCTTATCCCACCGCCGCGCAGGCGCGCGAAGCGTTGCGCCGCGGCGACGTCGGTCTTGCTGTTCGGCGACGGCATTTCGCTGGCGTTCTGGCTCAACGGCAGCGAGTCGACAGAACTGCTGCCTGTTCCGCGGCGGACCGTTCATCGAAAGCCGCTATTTCGGCGAGGGCGTCGGCATCGCGGTCAAGAACGGCAACGATGCGCTCCGCCAGGGGTTCAACTGGGCGCTGTTCCGGCTCTGGGAGAAAGGCCGGTTCAGCGATCTCTGGCTGCGCTACTTCCCGGTCAGTCCGTTCTAGATCGGGGATCGTCTGCCCAACGGCGCCATTCGATCACCGAAACGTTTTTAGCCGCAAAGCCGTTGGGCCTGTTCAACCTCGCCACCACGGCCTAATTTGCCGCCGTTCGCGCACGCTCGGGACCTTGCATGATCCGCCAAGCCAACGCGGTCGACTTCTGGCGCGGTCTTGCGCTGATCTTCATTTTCATCAACCACATCCCCGGCATCTATTACAGCCGATTCACCCACGTCAATTATTCGCTGTCCGATTCGGCCGACCTGTTCGTGTTCCTCGCCGGCTGGGCGCTGCGCTACTGGTGGGGCCGCCGGACCGTCAGCAGCCGGCGTGGTATCTCGTGCTGCGGCTCGGCGGCCGCGCGCTCACGCTCTATGCCGCGCAGATCATGATCACCATGATCGCGATCGCGATGCTCGCGGGCGTCGCGATCTGGCGCGACAACCCGCTGCTGCTCGAATGGCACAACGCCGCCGCGGTGTTTCACGATCCGGTGCCGACCCACATCGGGCTCGCGCTGATCACCCATCAGCTCGGCTATTTCGACATCCTGCCGCTCTATGTCGTGCTGATGCTGATGGCGCCGGTCTTCGCCCTGATCGACCGCTTCGCGCCCAATGCTGGTGCTGCCGGTGTCGCTGCTGATCTACGGCATCACGCTCGGCTTCCAGATTGCGGTGCCGACCTGGCCGGTCGAGGGCGAATGGTTCTTCAATCCGCTGGCCTGGCAGCTGATCTTCGTGCTCGGTTTCGTGATGGCGCGCCAGGACGGCGTCGGCGGCTTCGTGCGCCGGCACATCGTGCCGATTCGCGGATCGTGGCGATCCCGATCGTGGCGGCGGGGCTGTTTGTCATGCTGTACGATTGGTGGCCCGACCCGACCACGGTCCCGCAGCCGAAGCTGTTCTTCCTGCTGAGCAAGACTTACGTCACGCCGGCGCGCGTCATTCAGTTTCTGGCGCTGATCGCGCTGTTCTCGGCGGCGTATCCGTACGATTCTGCAGATTCACGCCGTGGCTGGTCAAGTTCCTGTCGATGCTGGGCCGCAATTCGCTCTACGTGTTTTGCGTTGGCTCGATCCTGAGCCTGGCCGGGCAGATCATCCGTTTCGTCTACCAGGGCAATATTTATAGCGACACCGCCGTGGTAATCTGCGGTGTCGCGATCATGGCACTCACGGCATGGCTTCCGGAATGGCGCGAGGACATCAGAGCAAGTTCGCGCGCACAGGCCGCGCGATCGTCTCTGAGCTTGATGGCCGCTGGCGCGCCGGCCATCGCCCAAAACAATGCTGCGCCGCCGGCGCCGCCTGCACCTCGGCGAGTACTACGCCGCCGATGCCCGCGCCGTTTTCGCAGGACTGCCAGGTCGGCAACGCCAGCGATCGTCGAGCGAGTCGCCGCTGCCCAATGTCGCGGCCGCGCTGCAAACCCGAAAGCAGATCAGGATCCTGGCGATCGGCGCGGCGTCGCTCGGTCCGACGCCGGTCGCGGTCCGCGGCGGCCACACCGACGCGATCCGGCAGATCCTGCAGCAGGCGATCAAGGGCCTCGACGTCGTGATGATCAACCGCGGCGTCTCGGGCGAACTGTCGGCGCAGGCCGCGGCGCGCATCAAGAACGAGGTCGCGCTGACCGAGCCCGACCTGGTGCTGTGGCAGGTCGGCACCAACGACGCGCTCGCCTATGTCCCGCTCGAGGAGTTCGAGACGACGGTCGTCGACACGCTGCACTGGCTCAAGGAGCACAAGGTCGACGTCGTGCTGGTCGGGCTGCAGTATGTCGACCGCATGGCGCAGGATCGAGCACTACGCAAGGTGCGCGACATGCTGCGCAAGATCGCGGCCAAGGAAAACGTGATGATCGTGCGCCGCTACGAGGCGCAGCGGCTGCTGGCGCAGGCCGAGGGCAGCGGCGGCGGGCTCGTTCCCGACGAGTTCCAGCGCAGCGAGGCGGGCTACGTCTGCCTCGCCCAGTACATGGCGCGCGCCATCACGCTCGGCATTTTCGGCCGCGGCTGACGTCCGCGCACGCAGCCGCCGGCCGCAACCGCCGCCGCAGCCGCCGCCCACGCCGCCGAACTGATCGCCGCGCCGCAATTGACGCTGGCGCGGCACGGTCCACTAGGTTAGCGGCGCTCCGGAGAGCATGATGTCCGTCACCGAAGCCGCCGCGTCGCTGCGCGAGCTCGCCGAGCAGTCGAACGCCTGGCCGTTCGAGGAGGCGCGCAAGATCGTCGCGCGCCTGAAGAAGAAGCCGAAGGACGAGGTGATCTTCGAGACCGGCTACGGCCCGTCGGGCCTGCCGCACATCGGCACCTTCGGCGAGGTGGCGCGCACCACCATGGTGCGCCATGCCTTCCGCGTGCTGACCGACGACAAGATCAAGACCCGGCTGATCGCCTTCTCCGACGACATGGACGGGCTGCGCAAGGTGCCGGACAACGTGCCGAACAAGGAGATGCTGGCGCAGCATCTCGGCAAGCCGCTGACCAAGGTGCCCGACCCGTTCGGCACCCATCCGTCGTTCGGCGAGCACAACAACGCGCGGCTGCGCGCCTTCCTCGACACGTTCGGCTTCGAATACGAGTTCCTGTCGTCGACGCAGTGCTACAAGTCCGGCCGCTTCGACGCGACGCTGCTGAAGGTGCTGGAGCGCTTCGACGCGGTGATGGACATCATGCTGCCGTCGCTGCGCGAGGAGCGGGCGCAGACCTATTCGCCGTTCCTGCCGATCGATCCGCGCAGCGGCATCGTGCTGCAGGTGCCGGTGCTCGCGCACGACGCCAAGGCGCGGCACCATCACCTACGAGGACCCGGAGACGCAAGCAGCCGGTTCACGGCGCCGGTCACCGGCGGGCGCTGCAAGCTGCAATGGAAGCCGGACTGGGCGATGCGCTGGGTCGCGCTCGGCGTCGACTACGAGATGGCCGGCAAGGACCTGATCGATTCGGTGAAGCTCTCCGGCGAAATCTGCCGCGCGCTCGGCGGCGCGCCGCCGGAGGGCTTCAACTACGAGCTGTTCCTCGACGAGAAGGGCCAGAAGATTTCCAAGTCGAAGGGCAACGGCCTCACCATCGACGAATGGCTGCGCTACGCCAGCCCGGAGAGCCTGTCGCTGTTCATGTATCGCGAGCCGAAGTCGGCGAAGCGGCTCTACTTCGACGTCATCCCGCGCCACGTCGACGACTATCAGCAGTTCCTCGACGGCTACGCCCGGCAGGACGGCAAGCAGCGGCTGGCCAATCCGGTCTGGCACATCCATTCCGGCAAGCCGCCCAAGGCCGACATGCCGATCTCGTTCACCATGCTGCTGACGCTGGTGTCGTCGTCGAACGCCGAGAACGCCGAGACGCTGTGGGGCTTCATCGGCCGCTACCGGCCGGGCGTGACGCCGCAGACCCATCCCAAGCTCAACGACGCGGTCGAATACGCCATCCACTATTTCCGCGACTTCGTGCTGCCGGCAAAAGAAATTCCGCGAGCCGAGCGAGGTCGAGCGCAAGGCGCTGCTCGATCTGCGCGACGCGCTGTCGCAACTGCCGGCCGGACGCGACCGCCGAGCAGATCCAGGACGTGGTCTATGAGGTCGGCCGGCGCGAGCCGTTCCTCGACGACAAGAAGAAGGCCAAGGACGGCAAGCCCGGCGTCGTCGCTCGACTGGTTCAACATGCTCTACCAGGTGCTGCTCGGCCAGGAGAAGGGCCCGCGCTTCGGCTCGTTCGTCGCGGTCTACGGGCTGAAGAACACCGTCGACATGATCGACGGCGCGCTGGCGCGCTCGGCGTAAGCGCGGCTCTGCAACGCTAGTGTCCCGAGCCGAGTCGCACGATTACGCGGCGAGCTCTCTGCGAACTCGGTTCAGGGCCTAGAACACATGTGCGGTCGCCTGATTCGGAAGTCGCTCAGGAGCGTGCTGAGCTGGGCGAACCTCCGATCGCGACACTAGACGGTTCGAAAGCGATCGCGCCTGAATGACTCGCCTCGCTCGCCATCATCGGCGTCACCATCGTCCTCTCGTCGTTCATCTCCGGCGTGTTCGGCATGGCCGGCGGCATGGTGCTGCTCGGCGTGCTGCTGGTCTATTTCGACGTCGCCACCGGCATGGTGCTGTTCTCGATCATCCAGCTTGCGACCAACGGCTGGCGCGCGCTGCACTGGCGGCAATTCGTGCTGTGGCCGATCTTCTGCTGGTACGTGGCCGGCGCGCATCGCTGGCGTTCGCGGTGATGCGCTACTATCGCCTTCGTGCCCGACAAGGCGATGGTCTACATCCTGCTCGGCCTGATGCCGTTCATGGTCGAGGTGCTGCCGCGCATCGCATGCGGCCGAACATCGAATGGCGCGGCGTGCCGTTCTTCACCGGCATCTTCACCACGATCATCCAGTTCCTGGCCGGCGTCGGCGGGCTGTTCCTCGACATCTTCTTCCAGAAGAGCCGGCTCGACCGCAAGACCACCAACGCCACCAAGGCGATCACCCAGACCTTCAGCCACGTGCTGCGCGCGCGCCTATTTCGGCTCGCTCGCCGGCATCGGCGATCTCAGTTCGCGGTCTGGGGGCCGGCGCATGCGTGCTGGCGCTGGTCGGCGCGATGCTCGCGCCATTCGTGCTCGAGCGCATGACCGATCACGGCTTCCGGCAATGGACCCGCGCGATCATCTTCACCATCGCCGCGGTCTATCTGGTCCGCGGCGGCCTGCTGCTGTGGCAGGGCGGCGTGACGTTGCGCGCGTCAGGCGAACATCTCGATCTTGCCGTTGATCGCCATCAGCCCGGTTTCGACCTTGAGCTGCGGGTGACGTCGCATTGACCTGCTTGCGGAACTCGGCCAACGCGGCGCGGTGCGTTTCGGTCTCGATCTTCGGATTGGCGACCTTGTCCGCGCCATAGGCGATCTTGGCGGCGCCGCAGTCGCGGTGATCGATCGCGATCACCGCTTGATGTGATGAAGCTGGATCGAGGTCGCGAGATTGTCCCAGAACGCCTTGTGCCAGTCCTTGAACGGCTCGGCGACGACGCCGATCGCGGCGCCGGCGATGACGAACTGGCTGTATTTGCCGGTCAGCCCGCGCCGCGCCGTGTAGCGGCGCACCGGCTCCTGCATGCGCGGATCGATGCAGCCCAGCACCATGGCTTCGTATTTGCCCTCGGCGGCAAGCGCGGGATAGGGCGCCAGCATCGTCGGCCGCGCCGGCCGCGGCGGCGCCCTGGATGAAGCGGCGGCGGCTGAAAGCGCCGCGCAACAAGTCGCCGCAGCAGGCGCACGATGTCGAAGAAGTCGAATGTCATGATGTTTTCCCTTTGGCGACCCCTGAGGCAGACTACGCCACAGTCGCGCGCCGGATCGCTACTGGCTCGCCCAGACGATGCGCGCGATCCACACCACGTCGTCGAGCGACAGCGTGCGCTCGGGATGGTCGGAGTTGAGCGATTTGAGCTCCACCTGCTTGGCGGTCTGGCGCTTGAGCTCCTTGACCATCACCTCGCCGCTCTTGGTCTTGACCACGACGCGGTCGCCGCGCCGCACCGGAGCCGCCGGCGACACGATGATGACGTCGCCGTCGCGGTAGGCCGGCTGCATCGACTCGCCGGAAATCTCCAGCGCATAGGCGTGCTCGTCGTTGACGGCCGGGAACGGCGATCTCGTCCCAGCCCTTGCCGACCGGGAAGCCGCCGTCGTCGAAATAGCCGCCGGTGCCGGCTTCGGCGAAGCCGATCAGCGGCACCGACCTGCGCCGTGCCGGTGCTGTCGGTGATCAGCGACACGAACGTCTCGACGCTCACGCCGGTGGCGGCCAGCGCCTTGGCCACCGACTCGGTCGACGGCCAGCGCGGCGCGCCCGTCGGGCGGTGATGCGCTTGGACTTGTTGAAGGTGGTCGGATCGAGTCCGCTGCGCTTGGCCAGTCCCGACGGCGACAGCTTGGCGCGGGCGGCGAGCCGGTCGAGGGCGGTCCAGATCTGGTTGTGGGTCAGCGGGGCGCTTGCCATCCGGTCTCCGGCCTCCGGGCTGAGACTTTGATCCAGTCCTAGGAATTATAGCCTTGCATGCGCAGGCTGTCCAGTCGCTGCCTTGAAGAACGCCGCTGCCGCCGATAGGGTCCGCGCCGCTTCGATCCGGAGCGCGCGGTGATCGGCCTTTTCGACCGTCTGGCCCGGCCATTGCTGCGGGCGCTCGATCCGGAGGATGCCCACTCGCTGGCCATCAAGGCCTTGAAATTCGCGCCCCGGCGACGGCCGCCGCCCGACGATTCGCGGCTGGCGGTCCGGGCCTTCGGGCTGAACTTCCCCAATCCGGTCGGGATCGCGCCCGGCTTCGACAAGCACGCCGAGGCGCCCGACGCGCTGCTCGGCCTGGGTTTCGGCTTTGTCGAGATCGGCACCGTGACGCCGCTGCCGCAGGCCGGCAATCCGCGGCCGCGGCTGTTCCGGCTCGACGCCGACCAGGCGGTGATCAACCGGCTCGGCTTCAACAGCGAGGGCGAGGCGGTGGTGCTGGCCCGGCTCGCGGCGCGCGCCGACGCCGGCGGCATCGTCGGCGTCAACGTCGGCGCCAACAAGGATTCGAGCGACCGCGCCGCCGACTATGTGCGGCTGATCGAGCAGGTTGCGCCGGTGGCGAGCTACGTCACCGTCAACATTTCGTCGCCCAACACGCCGGGCCTGCGCGATCTGCAGCGCGCCTCGGCGCTCGACGACCTGCTCGCCCGCATCGTCGAGGCCCGCGACCGGGCGGCGCTGCGCGCCGGACCGACGCCGGTGCTGCTCAAGATCGCGCCGGATCGTTTCGCTGGCCGAGCTCGACGACATGGTCGGCATCGCGCGCGGCGCGCGGCATCGACGGCATGATCGTCGGCAACACCACGGTCGTTGCGCCCGGCCGACGCTGCGCGATCGCGCCGCGGACGAGACCGGCGGGCTGTCCGGCGTGCCGCTCTATCGCGCTGGCGACACGGATGCTGGCGGAGACCTATGTGCGGGTCGAGGGCGCGTTTCCGCTGATCGGCGTCGGCGGCATCGATTCCGGCGCGACCGCGCTCGGCAAGATCAGGGCCGGCGCCGACCTGGTCCAGCTCTACAGCGCGCTGGTGTTCCGCGGGCTCGGCCTGGTGGCCGAGATCAAGGCCGCGATCCTCGCCGCGCTCGATCGCGGCGAGGCCGGCAAGCTGGCCGATCTGGTCGGCGTCGACGCCGCCGCGCTCACGGCGGAGCGCTGGCCGGTCTTAGCCGCCTTTCGGCGCGCGGATCAGTCGCAGGATCAGCCAGATCGGGATCACCAGCACGGCGCCGAGCAGGAAGTACTGCCAGAGCCAGCGGATGGCGTCGAACCCCATCTCCCAGATGTTGAGAAACAGGCGGCGAATGCTGTCGACGATATTCCACGGGTCGAGGCCGAGCGCCGAGAGCACGACGCCGATCAGGATCGACAGCAGCACGAGCTTGACGAGCACCGCGAGCGGCGATCCGCCGAGGAAGCGGGTAAGGGACGTCGGCCATGCAAATCTCCGTGGCGCGAAGCAAGGCTATCATATTGTTCAATCGACTGGCGCGGCCTGTTCCTGCGCTCCCGCAAGCGGCGGTGCCGTGCCGCGGCCGGACTCGATCCGAGCCAGCATCCGCTCCAGCGTCTCCAGCCGGTCGGCCTCGCGTGGCGGCTTGTCCCAGCGCAGCCGGTTGATCCGCGGGAAACGCATGGCGAGGCCCGACTTGTGGCGGGTCGAGCGTTGCAGCCCCTCGAAGGCGACCTCGAACACCAGGCCGTGTTCGGCATCGTGGGTGATTTCGCGCACCGGGCCGAACCGCTCGATGGTGTTGTTGCGCACGAAGCGGTCGATGCGATGAAGCTCCTCGTCGGTGAAGCCGAAATAGGCCTTGCCGACCGGCACCAGCTCGTCGCCGTTCTCGCCCTTGGTCCAGACACCGAAGGTGTAGTCGGAATAGTAGGACGAGCGCTTGCCATGGCCGCGCTGGGCGTACATCAGCACCGCATCGACCATCAGCGGATCGCGCTTCCACTTCCACCACAGGCCTTTCGGCCGGCCGGGCACGTAGACGGCATCGCGCCGCTTCAGCATGACGCCCTCGACCGCCTCGGCATCGGCGCCGGCGCCGGCCGCGGCGGGATCGGCGCGGGCGGCGGTGAGCGCCGGCCAGCTGTCGAATGCGATCAGCGGCGAGACGTCGATGCGCGGATCGTCGAGCCGCGCGACAAAAGCTTCCAGCCGCGTCCGCCGCTGCTCGAACGGCAGCGCGCGCAAGTCCTCGCTGCCGTCCATCAGCAGATCGTAGGCGCGCAGATGCGCCGGATATTCGGTGAGCAGCTTGGGCGTCACCGCTTTCCGGTTCAGCCGCTGCTGCAGCACGTTGAACGACTGCACCCTGCGGTCGCGCACGATGAGCAGCTCGCCGTCGATCGCGCCCGGCAGCCGCAGCGCCTCGGCGAGGTCCGGAAAGCTTCGGGAAATGTCCTCGCCGGTGCGCGAGTAGAGGCGGGTGTGGCTGTGGCCGTCGGCGGTGCCGGCCACCGCCTGCACGCGGACGCCGTCCCACTTCCACTCGGCGATGAAGTCGCGCGGGTCGAGCGCCGCCAGATCGCCGTCTTCCAGCGCATGCGCCAGCATGGCCGGACGAAACGGCGCCGGATCGCGGGTCACCGGCTTGTCGGCGCGGCCCTCCAGCCAGGCGAACAATTCGGCGTAGGGCGGGGCAAGGCCGGGCCACAGCATCTCGACCTCGTCCGGCGCCTTGTCGCCGAGCGAAGCCGCGGCGGTTTTCGCAAGCCGCGCCGACACGCCGATCCGCAAGCCGCCGGTGACGAGCTTCAGCAGCGCCCAACGCCCGGTCTCGTCGAGCGCGTCGAGCCAGCGTGCGAGCTGCTTCGGCAATTGCGCCTTGCCGAGCGTGGACAGCGTCTCGATCACCTCGGTCAGCGACGGCGTGGCGTTCGGCTTGTGTGCCGGATCGGCCGGCCACATCAGCGCCACCGTCTCCGACAGGTCGCCGACATAGTCGTAGGACCATTCGAACAGCACCGGATCGGTGCGCTCGGCAATCAGCGCGCGGATCATGCCGGCCTTGGCGTGCTGGAACGACAGCGCGCCGGTGAGCGCCGCCAGCGCATAGCCGCGCTCCGGGTCGGGCGTGGTGCGCAAATAGTCCGCAATCAGCCGCAGCTTGTTGTTGCGACCCGGCTCATAGGCGAGGCGGTCCATCAGCTCGGCGAACTTGTTCATGGCGCTCTCGCCGGTCTTGCCGTCGGTCACGCCGTCGCTCTCGTCCTCGTCGCCGTAGCCGACGATGGCGAGCGGCCGGGCGCGCAGTCCGCGCCCGCGGCACCAGTGCACCAGCGCGTCCTCCTGGCCGTGGGTGACCCAGATTTCCTCCGCGCCGGTCGCAGCGATTGTGGCGGTCAGCCCGTCCCAATCGGCGTGGTCGGAGATCACCAGCGGCAGCTCGACGCCGCGCTGGCGGGCGCGCGCCCGCACCCGCATCCAGCCGGAGGCGAAGCACGGCACCGGATCGGGAAAGCGCCGTGTCCACAGGTCTTGCAGCGACGACGGCGGGCAAAGCGCGATGGCGCCGGCAAGCTCGGCCTTGCTCGCGCCGCGCGCCGGCTTGAGTTCGCCGAGGTCGATGCCGCGCTGTTGATAATAGTGCGTGATGCGCTCCAACGCGCCGTGCAGGTAGATCGGCTTGTCGTAACCGGCCTGCCGGATCAGCGCGATCACCCGCTGCGCCTTGCCGAGCGAATAGGCGCCGACCAGGTGCGCCCGCTCGGGAAACACTTCGACCGAATGAAGCAGCCGCGCGATCTCGCCCGCCGGATTGCCGTGGCGAAATACCGGCAGGCCGAAGGTCGCCTCGGTGATGAAGACGTCGCAGGGCACGAGCTCGAACGGCGTGCAGGTCGGATCGGCGGCGTCCTTGTAGTCGCCGGAGGCGACCACCGTCAGCCCCTTGCACTCGACCGCGACCTGGGCGGAGCCGAGCACATGGCCGGCCGGATGGAACGTCACGGTGACGCCGCCGAGCGATAGTTTCTCGCCCGACCGCGCCGCCTGCGTCGAGCCGGCGAAACGCTCGCCGTAGCGCAACCGCATCAGGTCGAGCGTCTCCTGCGTGGCCAGCACCGATCCGTGGCCCGGACGTGCGTGGTCGGAATGGCCGTGGGTGATCACCGCCTTGTCCACCGGGCGCGTCGGATCGATGTGGAAGCCGCCGATCTGGCAACACACGCCGGACGGCGTCGGAGTGAGGAGCTGTTCGGGACGCATCCGGTCTAGATAAGGATTTGTTGCAAAACTGCGAGAGACGGCGGTGCGGCCGTGATGCCGGCCTTGGGCTCAGCGCGTGTCCGCTCCGACCGCGTCGGCGACTGATTTGAATCCGTCGCGCTCCAGCAGCGCAGCGAGCCCGCGCGCGATTCGGCGCGCCAACAGCGGACCTTCATAGACCATGGCGGTGAGGAGCTGCACCAGCGATGCGCCCTTGCGGATCTTGGCATAGGCGTCCTCGGCGGTGAACACGCCGCCGGCGCCGACGATCGCGAATCGCTTGCGATCCATGCGGCGGTAGCATTGCGCGACGCATTCGTCGGTCAGGATCGAGCAGGCCGCCGGTCCCGAGACCGCGCCGGGCATCGACCGCAAGATCGCCTCCGACGTCTTGAGCCCCGGCGGTTTGGTCGGTGACAGGTTGAACATGAAGCCCGAAACCAGGGCATGGCCGTCGGCCGCCGCCAGCACGCGCTCGACCGCCGCGACGCCGCCGACCGGCGAGACCTTCATGAATACCGGAATCGTGAGGCCGAGCGTGCCGAGCGCGGCGAGGCAGGCCTCGATGTGCGGGCGGTCGACAAAGAAATCGCGGCCGTCTTCGGTGTTGGGGCAGCTCATGTTGAGCATCAGATAGTCGGCGTGCGGCGCAAGCATCCGCGCGGCGGCCACGTATTCCTCGATGATGGCGTCGTCCTTCAGCGGCGGCGCGCCCAGGCCGCGGTTGGTGACCGCGATATTGACCCCGAGCGGCACCGGCAGCCGCAGGTTTTCGATGCGCCGTTTCACGGCCGGGGCGCCGTCGTTCGGCATGCCGTAGTGCACCACCACGGCGCGGTCATCCGGCAGGCGCCAGAGCCGCGGCTTTGGATTGCCGTCCGAGGCATCGATCGTCACCGAGCCGATCTCGACGCTGCCGAAGCCAAGCGCGGCCAGGGTCTCGACCGAATGGCCGCTCTTGTCGTAACCGGCCGCGAGCCCAATCGGATGGGGAAAGCGGATGCCGGCGACGGTGGTCGCAAGCCGCGGTTCCGCGATCGCCAGCATCGGCCCGACCGCCCGCGCGGCCCACGCCATGTTTGCGCCCAGCTTCAGCGCGAGTTGATGCGCCTGTTCCGCCTCCAGGCGAAACGCCAGCGGGCGCACCAGCGTCGAATAGAGGCCCATGAATCGCCTGTGAATGACACGCGGGATTTCGCGGCACCGATGATGCAAACTAGCGCAGCCGCGGCGACGGGGAAACCGGCCGCCAACGGGAGACGAGCATGAGGGCAGTGCTGCTGGCCGCCATCGCGCTGGGGCTGTCGACCGCCACGCCGGCACCCGCCCAGGACCGGGTCCGGCTCGCTGTCGGCGGCAAGTCGGCGGTGTACTACCTGCCTTTGTCGGTGACCGAGCGGCTCGGCTATTTCAAGGACGCCGGGATCGACGTCGAGATTTCCGACGTGGCGAGCGGCGGCCGCGCCTTGCAGGCGATCGTCGGCGGCAGCGCTGAGATCGGCATCGGCAACTTCGACCACGCCATCCAGATGCAGGCCAAGGGCCAGCCGGTGGTGGCGCTGCTGCAATACGGGCGCTTCCCCGGCTTCGTGCTGGCGATGATGGCGGGCAAGGCCGATCGCTACAAAACGCCGGCGGACTTGAAGGGCTTGAAGGTCGGCGTCACCTCGCCGGGCTCTGCCACGCATTTCATGGCGGCCTATATGATGGTGCGCAACGGCCTCAAGGCCGACGATGCCTCGTTCATCGGCACCGGCGCGACCTCGACCGCGATCGCAGCGGCGCGCCGCGCCGAGATCGACGCGATCGTCAGCTCCGATCCCATGATGACGCTGATGGAGAGCGAGAAGCTGGTGAAGATCGTGGCCGACACGCGCACGCCCGATGGCACACGGGCGGTCTATGGCGGGCCCTATCCGGGCGGCGTGATCTACGCCACGCCGGCCACGATCGAGAAAAATCCCAAAGCGGTGCAGGCGGTGGTCGATGCCTTCGTGCGCGGTCTGAAATGGATCGCCGGTCACTCCGCCGAGGACATCGCCAATCTGATGCCGCCGGAATACGCGCTCGGCAATCTGCCGATCTATGTGCGGGCGCTGTCGGTCTCGAAGCCAATGTATTCGCCCGACGGCCACTTCGTCCCCGGGGCAGCCGAGACCGCCCATGCCGTGCTCAAGGTGTTCGATCCGTCGATCGCGCAGGTCACCATCGATCTGTCGAAGACCTATACCGATGCGTTCGTGAGCAAGGCCAAATAGCGTGATCTTGCCATGAGCCTGGCGCACCCGGTCGAGACGGCGCCGCTGCTGCCCGAGACGTTCGCGCGCTGGTTCGCGCAGCGCGGCTGGACGCCGCGCGCGCACCAATTGGAGCTGTTGGCGCGTGCCCGCGCCGGCCGGTCGGTGCTGCTGATCGCGCCGACCGGCGGCGGCAAGACCTTGGCGGGCTTTCTGCCGACGCTGGTGGAATTGAGCGAGACGAGGAATACGGCTTCGCCGCGCACGCGCAGCGCGCCGCCCGCGCGCCCGTTGGTTTCCACCGGCCGGGATGTGCTGCGCGCCGGCGGCCTGCACACCCTCTACATCTCGCCATTGAAGGCGCTGGCGGTCGATATCGCGCGCAACCTCGAGACCCCGGTCCGCGAGATGGCTCTGCCGATCCGGATCGAAACCCGCACCGGCGACACGCCGGCCAGCAAGCGGCAACGCCAGCGCCGCGATCCGCCCGACATCCTGCTCACCACCCCGGAGCAGCTGGCGCTGCTGCTCGCCAGCGCCGATGCGCCTTATCTGTTCGGCAACCTCAAGCGCGTCATCCTCGACGAGCTGCATGCGCTGGTGACCTCGAAGCGCGGCGACCTGCTGTCACTCGGCCTGGCGCGGCTGTGGCGGCTGGCGCCACGGCTCGCGGCCACCGGCCTGTCGGCCACGGTGGCGGAGCCGGACGACCTTTGCCGCTTCCTGGTGCCGCAGCCGGCGGATGCCGTGCAGCGCGCCGATCTCATCGTGGCAGGCGGCGGCGCCGAGCCCGACGTCACCATGCTGCCGCCGGGCGAAGACCTGCCGTGGGCCGGCCATTCGGCGCGGCATGCATTCCCGCAGATCTACGAACTGATCAAACGCCACAAGATGACGCTGGTGTTCGTCAACACCCGCAGCCAGGCCGAGATGATCTTCCACGCGCTCTGGCACCTCAACGAGGACGGGCTGGCGATCGCGCTGCATCACGGCTCGCTCAACGTGGCGCAGCGCCGCAAGGTCGAGGACGCCATGACCGCCGGGCGGCTGCGCGCGGTGGTCTGCACCTCGTCGCTCGATCTCGGCGTCGACTGGGGTGACATCGATCTGGTCATCAACGTCGGCGCGCCCAAGGGCGCCTCGCGGCTGCTGCAACGGATCGGCCGCGCCAACCACCGTCTCGACGAGCCCTCGCGCGGCATCCTGATTCCGGCGAACCGCTTCGAAGTGCTGGAATGCAACGCCGCCATTGGCGCGGTCGCCGAGCATGCGCAGGACACGCCGCCGCTGCGCACCGGCGCGCTCGACGTGCTGGCGCAGCACGTGCTCGGCGCCGCCTGCGCCGAGCCGTTTTTGGCCGACGAGCTCTATCGCGAAGTCAGGACCGCGGCGCCCTATACGGGCCTGACGCGCGCCGACTTCGACGCGGTGGTCGATTTCGTCGCCACCGGCGGCTACGCGCTGAAGGCTTACGAGCGCTTCGCCAAGATCAAGCAAACCAAGGACGGCCGCTGGCGGATCAGCCACCCGCGGGTCGCCCAACGCTACCGCATGAATGTCGGCACCATCGTCGAGGCCGACATGTTGAAGGTCCGGCTGGTGCGCTCGCGCCAAGGCGGCGCCGGCCACACCGGACCGATTGCGCGCGGCGGCCGCCTGCTGGGCGAAGTCGAGGAGTATTTCGTCGAGACCCTGGTGCCGGGCGACACCTTCGTGTTCGGCGGCGAAATTCTGAAATACGAGGCGCTGGTCGAGGACGAGGTTTATGTCTCGCGCAGCAACGCCGAAGACCCCAAAGTCCCGGCCTATGACGGCGGCAAGTTCCCGCTGTCGACCTATCTCGCCGACCGGGTCCGCCGCCTGCTGGCCGAGCCGCAGCAATGGTCGCGGTTGCCCGACGCCGTGCGCGAATGGCTCGGCATCCAGCAATGGCGGTCGCTGGTGCCCGGGCAAAGCGATCTTCTGGTGGAGACCTTTCCGCGCTCCGACAAGCACTACCTCGTCTGCTATCCGTTCGAGGGCCGGCTCGCCCACCAGACGCTCGGCATGCTGCTGACGCGGCGGCTCGAGCGCGCGCGCTTGAAGCCGCTTGGGTTCGTCGCCAACGAATATGCGCTGGCGGTCTGGGGGCTCGGCGATGTGGCGCTGCGCATCAAGCGCGGCGAGCTGTCGCTGGCCGATCTGTTCGACGAGGACATGCTGGGCGATGACCTGGAAGCCTGGCTTGCCGAATCGGCGCTGATGAAGCGGACCTTCCGAACCTGCGCCATCATCGCCGGGCTGATCGAGCGGCGCTTTCCCGGCGAGGAGAAATCCCGCCGGCAGCTCACCATCTCGACCGATCTGGTCTATGACGTGCTGCGCCAACACCAGCCCGACCACGTGCTGTTGCGGGCGGCGCGGGCAGACGCCGCAACCGGATTGCTCGACATTCGGCGGCTTGGCGAAATGCTCTCGCGCATCCGGGGGCAAATCGTCCATAAGGCGCTGGAACGGGTTTCGCCGCTGGCGGTGCCGGTGATGCTGGAGATCGGCCGCGAGCAGGTCTACGGCGAGGCATCCGAGGCGGTGATGGCCGAGGCCGCCGCGGATCTGATCAAGGAAGCGATGGGGTAAGATGCACAGTTCACTGCAGCCAGCGCTGCGCCCCCGCCCGGTGTCGTCCGGCGGCGAGCTTGCGGTCGCAGGCGTCGGGCTCGCCACCGATACCGCCGGCGCGCTGTATTGGCCGGAGCAGCGGCTGCTGGTGGTCGCCGATCTTCATCTCGAAAAGGGCTCGGCCTTTGCCGCCCGCGGCGTGCTGTTGCCGCCGTACGACACGGCGGTAACGTTGGCGCGGCTCGCTCAGCTCATCGCGCGCTATGCGCCGCGGGTCGTGATCGCGCTCGGCGACAGCTTCCACGACGGGCGGGGTCCGGCGCGGCTCGCCGATACCGACCGCGCGTCGCTGCAAGGCCTGCAACGCGGCCGTGATTGGATCTGGATCGCCGGCAACCACGATCCGGAGCCGGCCATCGGCGTGGGCGGCCGGTTCCTGGATACGTTCTCGTCCGGCACGATCACCTTTCGTCATGAGCCGGTGGCGCCGTCGCGCGGCGTGATCGCCGGCCATCTGCACCCGGTTGCGCGGGTGGCGCGGCGCGGCCGCGCCGTGAGCCGGCGCTGCTTTGTTTGCGACGGCGAGCGCCTGATCATGCCGGCCTTCGGCGCCTATGCAGGCGGCCTCAATGTGCGCGACCGCGCCTTCGCGCAGGTGTTTGAAACGCTGGCGTTCACCGCGCATATGCTGGGCGAGCGGCGGGTTTACGCCGTTGCGGCCAGGCATTGCCTGCCCGATTGAAACGCATGATCCTGAAAAAGCTTGCCGCGGACTTGATCCGGGGAAATCGGCTTTCGGATAAGCATGGCCCTCTGGCTTGACCAGAGGGATCATGCGTCAAGCAATCAGTCGCGTCGGAACATCACGGCGGCGAACCAGCCGGTCAGGATCGCCATCATGGCGGTGGTGATGCCGTAAAGCACGCCGTAATCGCGCGCCGCAGTGGCGACGAATTGCTCGAAGCCGACCTTGATCAGCTCGAACGCGGAATTCGACCGCACCAGCAGCGCCTTCTCGGCGAACACCTTGACGTCCACGTCGTAATTGCCGACCGGCGCCTCGGCCGGCAGCGGGATTTCGGCGCGGAATACCGTCGGCGTGAGCAGGGTGACGCCATTCGTGCTCTGGACGTAGAGGCCGTGCTCCGCCATCAGGCGGAGGAAGTTCTTGCGGATCGGATCGTCGCGCGCCACGTCGCCGATGTCGCTCCCGATCTCCTGCGGCAGCACCACGTTGTCGAAGCCGATCTGCATGCGGCGGAGCGTATCGACGTCGGTGACCTGCTCGAACGGACGGTTGGCCAACATGACGAGATAGGCCGGCACGTTGACGAAGGTTCGCGACGCCATGTTGGTCCAGATACCGAACATGCGTTCCTTGCGGCGCGTGACCACGGACTCCCGCGGCCCGATCACCGTAACGACCAAATCGTAGTCGGCGGCGCGGCGTCGGCCGGCCGGCACGTCGGGTTCGATCGTGCCGAACAAGACGATGGAGGTGCCGGTGAAGCTCGAGGTCACCAGGACCTGGTGACGCGACACCGTCGTCACCAGCCGTTCGGCCGTCGCCGGCCGCGGTGCCGTGATCGCGGCCACGATAACAGCCATGACAACGAAGGTTGCGGGCGCGAGGCGGTGGATCATTCGCCCACCGGTCGGATCGAGTAAAGATCGCCGGGCTGCACGATGAGCTGGAAGGCAAAGCGTAAGCCCACCGCAAGCACCAGCAGGCCGAGCAGCAGGCGCAACCGCTCGCCGCGCATGTTCTGGCCGGCCCGCGCGCCGAACTGCGCGCCCACCACGCCGCCGATCATGAGCAGCAGCGCCAGCACCGCGTCGACCAGATGATTGGTGGCGGCATGCATCACCGTCGCCGACGCCATGGTGATGAGGGTGAGCACCATCGAGGTGCCGATCACGGTCGCGGTCGGTACGCGGAGGAAATAGATCAGCATCGGGACCAGCAGGAAGCCGCCGCCGATGCCCATGATCGCGCCGATGAACCCGATGATGAACCCGATCAGCCAGACCGGGATCGCGGAGACATAGATCTTGGAGCGTTTGAACCGCATCTTGAGCGGCAGGCCGTGCAACCAGGTGTGGCTGCCGCCGCGCCGCGGGGTTGCCGGCTTGCCCTGCTGCTCGCGCAGGATGGCGCGCACGCTTTCGTTGATCATCAGCGCGCCGACGGCGGTGAGCAGCAGCACGTAGGAGATGCCGATGGTGAGGTCGAGTTGGCCGAGCGCGCGCAGCGTGGTGAACAGCCAGACGCCGACCGCGGTACCTAGAATGCCGCCGGCGAAGAGCATCATGCCGAGCGCCAGATCGACGGCGCGCCGCCGCCAGTAATTGATCGCGCCGGAGCACGACGAGGCAGCGATATGGCTTGCCACGCTCGCGACGGCCACCGCCGGCGAAATGCCGATGAAGATGAGCAGCGGCGTCATCAGGAAGCCGCCGCCGATCCCGAACATGCCGGAGATGAAGCCGACCGCCAGTCCCATGCCGAGTACCAGCAGGATGTCGACGGGCAGTTCAGCGATCGGAAGGTAGATTTGCACTCAGGCGATCCGGCAGGGTTAGCGCGTTGGGGCTCGGGCCGTCACCGCAGATCGCAGCAACCCCGACCGGGTCGGTATAGGCTCGATTGCGACGATCTGCACGCGAATGTAACAGCGCGGCGCGCGACCTTATTCACTGCGCCGATGACGCAGCGGCGCCCGCCGCCGCGGCGTGACCGTGGCGGCCGGCGTCCGGTCCCAGCCGCCGGCCGGCGCCCGGAGGCTTGTAGCCTCCTCGGGCTCGCGCTCCAGGACGAAGGTTTGGATCGCGAGCTTGGCCGCCGTCAGCGTGTTGTTGTCGAGCAGCGCTCCCACTTCGTCGCGCTTCTTGGCGGCGTCGGTGTCGCCACTGGCGGCCGCCAGAGCGAACCATTTGTAGGATTCCGCCAGATTGGGCTCCACGCCGATGCCGCGCGCGTAGAGGATGGCGAGATTGTATTGGCTGTCGGTGACGCCATAGCCCGCGGCTTTGCGGAACCATTGGCCTGCGGCCTTGAGGTCGGGCTTGCCGTCAATGCCTTCGGCATAGAGCACCGCCAGGTTGTGCATGGCCTTGGCGTGGCCCTTGCCGGCGGCGGCGAGGTAGAGGCGGCGGGCGGCCTGCAAGTCCTTCTTCACCCCGTCGCCCTTTTCGTTGACGCTCGCCAGCCGGAACTGGGCGGGGACGAAGCCGGCTTGCGCCGCCTTCTCGAACCAGCGGGCCGCCTCTTGCGAATTTTGCGCAACGCCTCGCCCTTCGGCGAAGCGCACGCCCATCTCGTATTCGGCAGCCGGATTGTTGGCGGCGGCCGCGGTGCGCAATGCCGCGCTGATCCCGCTCGGCATGGGCTCGGCGGCCGGCGCTTCGGCCGCCGGCGCCGCTGAGGCCGCCGGGGTCCGCGTCGGCATCGGCTGGCGGCCGACCGAACCGGTGACCTCGGTCGCCTGCGGCTTGGGCGTCATCATGGCCGAGGGGTCGAAGAACGACGTGCGATCGTTTGCGGCCGGTGCCGCGGGCTCGGCAGGCGGCGCGGTCGGCAGCGAGCGCTCCGGTGGCGACATCGGCCAGCTCGGAATGGCGAGCGGTCGCGACGCCTGCGGCTTCTCCTGCGGCTTTCTGGCTTCTCTTGGGGCTGCTCTGAGACCGGCGTCTTGAACGGCTCGTCCGGGAACAGCAATTCGAGCGCGGTCTGCGTGGCGCCGACCACGATGATGGCGACGCTCGCGGCGATCAGCACCGTTTTGACGAATCGAAGCGCTCGCGCACTGCGCGGCAGCGGTCGGTCAAGCGCCGCATCGTGCGACATGGCGCCGGCCGGCAGCGCCGGCTGGATCGACGGCGCGGCCGCAAGCTCGGGCGGCAGCTTGGGTAGGTTTTGCGGCGGCTGTTGCGTCGGAGCGTCAGGCCGCTTTTTGAACGGCCATTTGAGCAAACCGCCGACTCGCGGGCCGAGCCCCGCCGGCACCTTCACCGGCGTATCGAGATAGGCGGCTTTCGCGGCGTTGCGCGCGGCGGCGATCATGGCCGATTTTCCGCCATGATCATTGGCCGCGGGCCTGGCCTGGCCCAGCGCCGCCTCGGAGGCAGCGATGCGTGCCGCCGGCGAGCCGGGCTTGACGCGCGGGGCGCCGCTGCCGGGCTCGAGCGGCGTGTCGGGCGGCAGATAGGGTTCGATCGGTGCGCGTTCGGGGGTCCGCGCCATCGGCTTGGGCTGCGGCGATGGGCTCGGTGCGGGCGCCGGCGGGGCAGGCGGCGACACCAGCCTCGGCGCTGCAACCGGCACGGGCGGTGGCGGTGCCGGCGGCTGCACCGGCATCGATGCCGCGACCGGCACGGGCTGCGGTTGATCGAGCAGGTCGAGCGGCGAACGCGGCGGTTGCGGTGCGACAGCTGCAGGCCGCGACGGGTCGGCCAAGAGGTCGAGCGGTGAACGCAGCGGTTGCGACGCGACAGCTGCGGGCTGCGGCGGGTCGGCCAAGAGACCGAGCGGCGACCGCGGCGGTTGCGCGGCGGCAGCCTGTTCGGAGGCGGCAGCAGAGGCAGCGCGGAGACCGGGGCCGTCCTTGCGCATCTCTTCGAGATAGACCAGCAGATCGCTGAGCCCGCGTTCGATCGCGTCAAACTGGCGCAGCCGGCCGTCCGAGGTGTCGAGCTTCTCGGATAGTTTCGCGATGCGGTCTTCGAGCGCGACCAACGCAAGCTGGTCGCCCTGGCTGAGCTGCATGCGATCCAGCCGCTCGCTCAGCGCATGGATCGCGCCTTCCAGCTCCGGCGGTACGGCGCGACCGCTTTCCATCACCGTCGTAATGCGCGCTTCCGCGGCGCGCTCGAGTTGCTCGCGGCGCGTCGAAGTGCACGTACGATCGGCGGAAAGTTGCGCCAGCGCTTCATCGGAAGCGACGTTGGATACGACGTCGCGCAGCGACACCATCGCCTGTTCGATCTGCCTGAGCGCCAGCGGATCGTTGCCGCCGCCGGAGGCGGAGGTCGCGATCTGGTCGATCTTGTGCGACAGGGCGCGAACCGCGTCCTCGAAGCCGACCAGGCTCTCGGCCGGGGTCAGGCCGTGCAAGGCATCGCGCACTTCGGCGAGCCCGCGTTCCAGCGCGCCGAGCGCGCTGCCGTCGGCGCCGGCCTGTCTGGTGCGATCGAGCCGCTCGGCGAGTGCGCGCACCTCACCTTCGAGCGCCTCGATGGCGTGGCGCGGCACCGCCTCGGTCAACGCCCGGCCGACCTCGGCGAGGTCGCTGCGCAATGCGTGGAGCGCATCTTCGTAGGGTTGGTGCAGGGTGGAAATTTGCGAGTTGATCTGGCGGAGCTGTTGCTCGACCCCGGCGAGGTTTGATGCGCTGTCCGACGGCGCCGGCGCAGCGGTTGCGGCACTGGCGCTGTGGCCGGAGCGCCGCCATCGAGGACGCGCTGCCGCGCGACAATCTGCGCCGCCCAGTCGGCCGGGCCGGGGCTTGGCGCGGGCGCAGGCTGTGATGGAGCGGCATAGGGCGGTGGTGCGGCGGCGTTGTGGCGGACGGCGGTGGCGGCGCATAAGCCGGCGCTGGCGCGTAGGCCGGCGCTGGCGCGTAGGCCCGGCGGAGGCGGCGGCGGTGGCGAGTAGGCCTGCGGCGGCGGCGCGTAGCCTCGCTGTGCTGGCGGATAGGCCGGCGGCGGGGCCGTCGCAGCGGCAGCAGCCTGGGGAGCGCGACGCGGCGGCAGAGCAGCGCGGCCTTCGTCGATGACCTGTTCGAGCCGGCGGTCGAGGCGCGCCAGCGCATCGGCGACCCGATCGTCGTTGCGTTCGTTGCCGCTCGGGCGAATTTCGGCGTTGCCCAGCGTCATGCGTTCGATCTGACGCGTGAGATCGTCGAGACGATCGTTCACCGCCGCGAGGTTGTCGCTGAGCGCATCCGCGTCGTCGCCGTTAGGTTCGCGATATGGTCTGGGTCTCTGCCGCACGCCATCCCTTCGCTTGCTGATGCCAAAACGCAGGAAACTGCGGGTCTCTTGGAGCCGGCGCCTACTCATGAAAATTGGCGACTGGCGCGGTCCGAAGTCCGTGCGCAGACCTTTCTTCATTATGGTAAACAAGCGGTTAACCCGCTGGCCGGGCACGCGGATTTCCTTCAATTGCGGCCGTCCGGCCGACCGCGACGGCCGGTCCAATGGCCGGGCCATCGAGGATTACAATCAAAGCTTGTGCGCTCCATCGGCCGCACGCCCGCGCCTGAAGCCACGCTGCGGTGCTTCGGGATGGCTCCGGTCCTGCTTGGTACAGATCGGTCGTCGTCCGCGTCATGACGTGACGCAACGTCAGCGGCTCGCGCCGGTGCTCAAGGGCCGGGCGCCAGGCTTCGCGCGCGCTGAATTCGCCCGATGCTCGCCGCGCCGCCCGACGAATTCTACGCGCTCAACATCAATCGCCGGCAATGCTTCGAGCAGATCGAGCTTTGGGAGTTCGGCCCCTACTTTTGCCCCTTAACGCCGCCTAAATTCGGCTTTGCGATGGTTCGCCACTCCAGAAGGGGCCCGAGTCATGCCGAGCTACAAGGCGCCCGTGGACGACGTGCAGTTCCTGCTGAACGACGTCTTCCACATCGACCGCTACGCCAATCTCCGCGGCTTTTCGGATGCTTCTCCCGATGTGGTCCAGGCGATTCTCGGCGAGGCCGCCAAGTTCTGCGAGGACGTGCTCACGCCGCTCAATCGCGTGGGCGACAAGGAAGGTTGCAAGCGCGGCAGCGACGCCGGCGTGACCACGCCAACGGGCTTCAAGGCGGCCTTCAAGCAGTTGGTCGAGGGCGGCTGGATCGGCATCTCGGCGCCGCCGGAGTTCGGCGGCCAGGGCCTGCCGATGATCATGACCCAGATCATCAATGAATTCCTTTGCTCGGCGAACCTTGCCTTCTCGATGTATCCGGGCCTGACCCAGGGCGCGATCGCGGCGGTGATCACGCATGGCTCGGCCGAGCAGAAGGCGCTCTATCTGCCGAAGATGGTCGCCGGCGTCTGGACCGGCACGATGAATCTGACCGAGCCGCATTGCGGCACCGACCTCGGCCTGATCCGCACCAAGGCGGTGAAGCAGGTCGACGGTAGCTACAAGCTCAGCGGCACCAAGATCTTCATCTCCGCCGGCGAGCATGATCTGGCCGCCAACATCATCCACCTCGTGCTGGCGCGCATCGAGGGCGCGCCGGAGGGCACGCGCGGGCTCTCGCTGTTTATCGTGCCGAAGATGCTGCCGAATGCGGATGGCTCACCCGGCACGCGCAACGCCGTATCCTGCGGCTCGCTGGAAGAGAAGATGGGCATCCATGGCAACGCCACCTGCGTGATGAACTTCGACGGCGCGACCGGCTGGCTGATTGCCGAGGAGAATCGCGGGTTGCATGCCATGTTCACCATGATGAACGAGGCGCGCATGGGCGTCGGCGTGCAGGGGCTGGCGCTGTCCGAGGTTGCCTATCAGAACGCCGCCGCCTACGCCAAGGAACGCCTGCAGGGCCGCGCACTCACCGGCGCCAAGTTCAAGGACAAGCCGGCCGATCCGATCATCGTGCACCCGGACGTGCGCCGCACGCTGATGGCGATCAAGTCGTTCAACGAAGCCGCCCGCGCGCTGGTGATGTGGACTGCGCTCGCCTCCGATCTGCACCATCGCTCGGAGGACGAAAAAACCAAGCAGGCGGCCGACGATCACATGGGCCTGCTGACCCCGGTGATCAAAGGCGTGCTCACCGACACCGGCTTTGCCAATTGCGTGCTGGCGCAGCAGATGTTCGGCGGCCATGGCTACATCGCCGAGCACGGCATGGAGCAGTTCGTGCGCGACGCGCGCATCACCATGGTGTACGAGGGCGCCAACGGCATCCAGGCGCTCGACCTCGTCGGCCGCAAGCTGCCCAAGGATGGCGGCCGCGCCTTGCAGGCGTTTCTGGCCGAGGTGCAGGGCTTCATCAAGGAGCAGGGCGCTGACGCCGCGATGAAGCCTTACGTCGAGCCGCTCGGCAAGGCGGTCGGCCATCTGCAGCAGGCCACCATGTGGTTCATGGCGAATGCCATGGCCAAGCCGGACAACGCCGGCGCCGGTTCGACCGATTACATGCACATGTTCGGCCTGGTCGCGCTCGGCTACATGTGGGCCAAGATGGCGTTGGCCGCGCGCGACAAGCTCAAGGCCGGCGCCAACGGTGCAGTCGACCGCATGAATGCCAAGCTGGTCACCGGTCGCTTCTTCATGGAGCGTGTGCTGCCGGAGACCGCCGCTCAGCTCGCCCGCATCCAGTCGGGCGCGGCGAGCACCATGGAATTGCCAGCCGAGCAGTTCTGAGCGCGCAGTCGTGCCGCGCGTCAATCAATGCTGATGCCACTGGCCTTGATCGTCTTCTCCCACGACGCGATTTCGTCGATCACGAACTGCTTGAGGTAGGCGCTCGACCGGCGCTGCGGCGGCACCGGGACCGATCCGGCGTTCTTCAGCCGCTGCGCGATCGTCGGATCGTCGAGCGCGTCCGACGTGGCCTTTTGCAGCTTCTGCACGATCGCGTCGGGCGTGCCCTTGGGATAGAGGAAGCCGCTCCAGAAATAGGTGTCGACGCCGGCGAGGCCTTGCTCCTGCGAGCTCGCGATGTCCGGAAACAGCGGCGAGCGCTCGCGGCCGAGCAGCGCAATCGGCTTCGCGGTCTTGCTGGCCAGCGGGCCGACCGCCGCGGCGCCGAGCGCACAGAAATAATCGATCCGGCCGCCGGCCAGGTCCTGCATCGCCTGTCCCGAGCCGCGGTAGGGAACATGCTGCGGGTGGATGCCAAGCGCGGCGTTGACCCGCGTGCAGCCGAGATGCGACGAGGAGCCTACGCCCGACGAGCCGTATTGCATCTTGTCCTGATTGGCCTTGGCGTAAGCGATGAATTCCGGGAGCGTGTTGACCGGCAGGTCGGCGCGCACGATCAGGATCATCGGTTGATCGACGACCAGCGTGACCGGCGTGAAGTCGGTCGCGGCGTTGTAGAGCGGCTTCTTGTACAGCGTCTGATTGATGGCGATCGTGTCGGTCGAGCCGAAGCTGAACGTATAGCCGTCGGGCGCGGCATTCACGACCCTGGCCGAACCGGTCATGCCGCCCGCGCCCGGCGTGTTCTCGACCACCACCTGCTGGCCCAGCAACTCGGACATGCGGGCCCCGACGATGCGCCCGGCGGTGTCCGAGGCGCTGCCGGCGCCGAATGGCACCACCATGCTGATGGCCCGCGTCGGCCAATCCTGACTGCTCGCCGGTTGGATCGCGCCAAGCGCCGTCATGGCCGCCGCTGCCGCTACGCTCCAAAGATCTTGTCTGAACATTGCCGTCCGTCCTGTTGTGCCGATGGCCTGCCGTATCGGGCGATGCCCATGAAAGCAAGAAGCACGCCCTCGATCTATTGCTTTCCCCGTCCGATATAGCGCTCGAACCCAAGCGGCGCCTGCCATGCCCGGCGGTTGGCATCGAGCAGCGCGGCGATGAGGTCGCTGTTGCGGCTCCGCAACGCCGCGGCATCGCGGCGGAACGCCGGCGCGATTTCGTCGATCTCCGCCGCCAGCGCGGCTTCATCGAGGGTCAAAAGCTTGCCGTCCTGCACCACCGGCCGTCCGGCCACGAACACGGTCTCCACCGCGCGGCCGGCCTCCGAAAACACGATCTGGCGGGCCGCGCTGTTGAACGGCACAAACGATGGCTCGTTGAGATCGAGGATGGCGAAGTCCGCCGCCATGCCGGGCTTCAGCGCGCCGACCGCGCCATCGAGGCCGATGGCGCGAGCGCCGGCGAGCGTTGCGGCTTGCAGCGCATAGGCCGCGGTGATCGGGCCGGGCTCCGGATCGGTCACCGCCGGCAAGAGGCACAGCATCCGCATGGCGATGAAGATGTTCTGGGTTTCCGCGCAACTGTAATTGTCGCAGCCTAGCGCGATCTCGATGCCCGCGCGATGCAAGTCGAGGATCGGCGCGACCCCGCTTTTGAGCTTGAGGTTGCTGATCGGATTGTGCACCACGCGCGACTTGGCCTCGGCGATCCGCGCGATCTCGCGGGGCGACAGCCAAACCCCATGGATGATGCCGAGCCGTTCGTTCATCAGGCCGGCGCGCGCCAGCGCGTCGAGCAGCGACGCCGCCTGATCCCCGTGCTGCGCGGCGGCCGCCTGGATGCGGGTCTCGTAAACATGGGTGAGCACCGGCAGCCCATGCTGGCGCGACAATTCCGCGATTCCCTCGCAGCAGCTCAGGCGAGCTGCGCTGCGGTGCCGAGGGGGTCAGCGCCCAGGAGTGCAACGGCCGCGGATGCCGGCCAAGCCGCTTGATCTGCCCGGTGACGAAATCCAGCTCCTGCTTTGCGGTGCGATCGCTGCCGACGATACGCGCACGCATGGCCTGCGGCAGGTCCTTGGGAATGAACGGCTCGATGTCGAGCGCCGCGCGGTCGCGTGTCGAGATGCCAAACACGACGCGGATGCCGGCCTCCTCATAGGCCGACAGAACCACGTCGAGCGTCGCTTCATCCTGCGGCACCAAGGTCAGAAAATCCTGCACCGTGGTGATGCCATTGCGGAGCTGTTCGGCCGCGCCGATCAGAGTGCGCAGCCGCAGCTCTCTTGCCGAGCGCTGGCCGTAGCCAGCGGGATTGGAGTGCAGCGTCCAGACGTCGAACGGCATTTCCTCGAACAGGCCCTTCGCCATCACATCGTGGGAATGGTAGTGCGCGTTGACGAGGCCGGGGATGACGAGCTTGCCACGGGCGTCGACGACCTTCGCGTCGGGCGCGACAATATCCGGCTCGACGCGTGCGATGGTGCCGCCATCGATCAGGATGTCGGCGACAGCCGGCTGGTGCACGTCCGCGTCGTGATCGTAAATCCGCCCGCCGCGGATCAGTGTCTGGTTCGCTACAGCCATGGCCATCTCCCCGGGCCATCATCATCCCAGCATCGGATGGCGATGCGCAACGCTGCCGTAGGCTAGTGTCCCGAACCCGAAGTTCGCACGATTGCGCGGCGAGCTCGTTTGCGAACTTCGGGTTCAAAGGGACACTAGAATCATTAGGTTGCTAGTGTCGCTTTGATTCGGAAGTTCGCTCAGGAGCAAGCTGAGAACTCGGGCGAACTTCCGAAGCGCGACACTAGCGCTTCGGCGTAGAATGCGAATGTTTGGATCGGGGGGCGACGATGGCGGATGACACCGAAGGTGACAACAAGCGTCTGAACAGGCTCGTTGCGGTCACGGTGGTGATCCTCACCGTGTTCATGGCGATCTCCAAGGTCAAGGACGACAACATCGTCCAGGCCATGCAGAAGGCGAAATCGGAATCGGTCGACGCCTGGGCCGAATATCAGTCGACGCGCGTCAAGCTCCATGTCGACGAGAACGGGCTCGCCACGCTGCGCCTGCTGGAGACGACCGGCGTCGACAAGGCGCTCGCCGCCAAGCAGGCGACCGAATACGAGGCCGATATCAAGAAATACCAGGCGCGATCAGCCGAGACCATGGCGAAAGCCAAGACGCTCGAGGCCGAATACGACCGCCTCAACTTCCGCGACGATCAGTTCGACATGTCGGACGCGTTTCTATCGATCGCGGTCGCGTTGGCGGCGGTCGCGTCGCTGACCGAGGCGTTCTGGCTGCTGGCGGTGGCGTGGGGCTCGGGCGCGCTCGGCCTGATGTTCGGCGGCGCGGGCTTCCTCGGGCTCAACCTGCGGCCGGAGTGGCTCGCGCAACTGCTCGGCACGTAGCGGGCGGGATGCCCCGGAGGCTCGTTACTTGTCCTTCAGCGAAAACCGGAAGATGGTGGCGAGCGTGATCCAGTTGGCGCGTTCTCGCCGGTGAGGTTGCGGCCGTAGATCAGGTCGATGTTGAATTCATCGACCGGCCGGTAGCGGATGCCGAGTCTGAAAGCGCGGCTGCACCGTGCTCGCGTCCTCTGCGGTTCCGAGCAGGCCGAACACTTCGCCGGTCAGCGTCCAGACGTTGTCCGGCGTGCGCCAGTCGAAGCCAAGCGCCGTAGGTGAAGTAGTGCTGGCTGACGGTGCGGTCGAGCTGCCAGCCGGCGTTGACGTTGATCCGCACCACTTCGATAGCCGCAGCGTCGCCGGCACGGTGACGGACAGCGCCGTGGTCTCGCGCGCGGTGAAGTCGTAGGCCGCCGTCGCCGACATCGCCACGCCCCACGATCCGATCGCGGTCGGAATGATGATTGGTTTTGAGCTTGGGCTGCGCGGCGGTGGCCCATTCGTCGTCAGCGCGCGAGCGGCTGAACTGCGCGCTGACCTCGACCGGCCGGAACAGGTTGACCACGCAGGCCGGCGAGATTGCGGCAATGAAGTCGCGGTTGCTGGCCGACGAGACCCAGGATTCGACCTTGCACGAGCCGACCGCGGACACTTCCGCGGTGTCGACCTGATAGGCCGCGCCGGCGGCGTGGCTCGGCGTGCAATGACCCGCGGTTGCCGCGGCGACGATCAGCGTCGCCGCGATTGCCTGCAAGCCCCGTGCGGGACCAGCCATCGGATGCCACCCTCGCGCCCCATCGCGGGCAGACTGATCGTGCGCGAAGCTAGTTGGGAATGCCGGGCGGCTGCCAGCGGCGGCGCCGGTCGCGATCGCTGTGGATCGCTCGTGCCGATGCGCTAAGCTCAAGCACCGGCAACGGGGCAATCGACCATGGCATCGTCCCAGCAATGGACGTTCGGCGCATCGACCCTGCAACGCGTCGTCGAATCGGAAGGGCCGCTGCTGTCGCCGTTCGAAATTTTCGCCGACTGCACGCAAGCCCATCTCGACGCCAACCGCAACTGGCTTCAGCCGCGCTTCCAGGATGCCGCCGAGCGGCCACCTGATCCATCACCATCCAGAGCTTTCTGGTCCGCCAGAACGGGCTCACCATTCTGGTCGATTGCTTGCGGCGGCAACGACAAGGAGCGCGCGCGGCCGCAATTCCATCGCGCGCAATGGCCGTGGCTCGACACGGCTTGCGCGAGGCCGGGCGTCGCGCCGGAGGACATCGACATCGTGCTGTGCACGCATCTGCATGTCGATCACGTCGGCTGGAACACCCGGCTGGAGAACGGCCGCTGGGTGCCGACGTTCCCCAACGCGCGCTATCTGATCGCGCAGCGCGAGTGGGACTACTGGCGCAACGCCGGCCCGGCCGCGCTGGTCCGCACCGGCGATTTCATCACCGACAGCGTGTTGCCGATCATTCGACAGCGGGCAGGCCGATCTGATCGGCGACGAGCACGCGATCAAGAGCGACATCTCGCTCGAGCCCGCGCCCGGCCATACGCCCGGCCAGACCATGATGCGGCTTGGGCCGGGCGGCGGCGCAGGCGATGCTGATGCGCCGACCTGATGCACCATCCGCTGCAGATCCGTTATCCGGAGTGGAGCACGCGCTTCTGCGTCGACCCGGTCAAGGCGCGGCAGACCCGCACCGCGTTTCTCAAAGAGCACGCCGACACCGGGCGGCTGATCTTTCCGGCGCATTTCCCGACCCCGACCGGCGGCCGATCGAGCGTGACGGCGCCGATTACCGGTTCATTTTCGACGGCGAGCGCCGAGCCTGATCTTGGCGGCGCTGCAGCCCGCTCCTTACAATTGTTCTAAGCTCCTGACATTTCAGCCGCTTTTACTTGACCCGCACCGGGCGATTGCCCCACTTGACCAGGGGGCACGGGAGACATCGGGCATCGTCATGGCCGACCCATCGGCGTCGAACAATGGCCGCCACGGCTCGCCACTGGGACTGGCGCGCCGCGGATTCTGCGGCCGGATCGACGCCATCACGGTCAGCGACGGCGCCCACGGCCTGACCGCGGCCGAGCTCGAGCGGCGATTGCTCGAACTCGGCTTTGTCGAGGGCGCCGAGGTCGAGGTGCTGCACGAGGGCCCGCTCGGCCGCGACCCGATCGCGGTGCGCGTCAACGACACCACGATCGCGCTGCGCCGCCGCGAGGCGATGGCGCATTCGTGCGATGAACACAATGAACAAGGTCTGGAACGCGGGATGACCACGGCGAGCGAAACCGGAGCATGGCGCTTCGCGCTGGTCGGCACGCCGAACAGCGGCAAGACCGCGCTGTTCAACGCGCTGACCGGCAGCCGGCAGAAGGTCGCGAACTATCCGGGCGTCACCGTCGAGCGCAAGGCCGGCATCGCTGCAGACGCCGTCCGGCCATCGCGTCGATCTGGTCGATCTGCCCGGCACCTATTCGCTGCGCGGCCGCAGCCCCGACGAGGAGATCACCCGCGACGTTGTGCTCGGCAGGCTCGCCAGCGAGCCGCCGCCCGACCTGCTGCTCTGCGTCGCCGACGCCACCAACCTGCGCGTGGCGCTCCGCCTGGTGATCGAACTGAAGCGCGTCGGCCGGCCGATGCTGCTGGTGCTCAACATGATCGACATCGCGCGCCGGCGCGGCATCGACATCGACCTTGACAGGCTTTCGGCCGAGCTCGGCGTGCCGGTGGTCACCTCGACGGCGGTGCGGCGCGGCGGCACCGAGGAGCTGCTGCGCCGGCATCGACGAGACGGCGGCGGCCGCCGCGGGCTCGCGCGGCGAAAGCACCTGGCAGCCGCCGAGCACGGCCGAGCTTCGCGCCGCGCAGCGCGAGGCCGACCGCGTCATCAAGGCCGCGGTCGGCGAGGCCCGAGCGGCCCGACACCGTGACCGGCCGGGTCGACGCGGTGCTGCTGCATCCGGTCGCCGGCCTGCTGATCCTGCTTGTGCTGCTGTTCGTGATGTTCCAGGCGGTGTTCGCCTGGGCCAAGCCGCTGATGGACCTGATCGCGGCCGGCTTCGATGCGCTCGGCGCGCTCGCCCATGACGCGCTGCCCGAAGGGCTGCTGCAAAGCTTCGTCCAGAACGGCGTGATCTCCGGCGTCGGCAGCGTCGTCGTGTTCCTGCCGCAGATCCTGATCCTGTTCCTGTTCATCCTGCTGCTGGAGGACCTGGGCTACATGGCGCGGGCGGCGTTCCTGATGGACCGCATCATGGGCGGCGCCGGGCTGCACGGCCGCGCCTTCATTCCGCTGCTGTCGAGCTTCGCCTGCGCCATCCCCGGCATCATGGCGACGCGGGTGATCGACAACAGGCGCGACCGGCTGACCACCATCCTGGTCGCGCCGCTGATGACCTGCTCGGCGCGCATCCCGGTCTACACGCTGATCATCTCGGCCTTCATCCCCGACCGGCAGGTCTGGGGCTTCATCGGCCTGCAGGGCCTGGTGATGTTCGGCCTCTACGCCGCCGGCATCCTCAGCGCGCTCGCGGTGTCGTTCGTCGCCAATCATTTCTTCTGGCGCGAAAGCGCGACGCCGCCGTTCATGCTGGAGCTGCCGGACTACAAGCTGCCGCAGCTGCGCAGCATCGCGATCGGCCTCTACACCCGCGCCATGATGTTCCTCAAGCGCGCCGGCACCACGATCTTCTCGATGATGGTGCTGATCTGGTTCCTGGCGTCGTTCCCGCGGCCGCCGGCGGGCGCGACCGGGCCCGCGATCGACTACAGCCTCGCCGCCATCATCGGCCGCTGGCTCGAGCCGGTGCTGGCGCCGGTCGGCTTCAACTGGCAGATCAGCGTGGCGCTGATTCCCGGCATGGCGGCGCGCGAGGTCGCGGTCGCGTCGCTCGGCACGGTCTATGCGATCGAGGGCGGCAAGGAGGCGGCCGAGCAGATCGGCCAGGCGCTCGCCGGCAAGTGGAGCCTCGCGACCGCGCTGGCGCTGCTGGCCTGGTACATCTTCGCCCCGCAATGCGCCTCGACGCTGGCGGTGATCAAGCGCGAGACCGGCGGCTGGCGCTTCATGTTCGATCACGTTCGTCTACATGCTGGCGCTGGCCTATGTCGCGGCGTTCGTCACCTACCAGATCGCGGTGGCGCTGGGCGCGGGGTAGGCGCGCCCTTAGCAAGGGGGTTCGCAAACGAAGGCCCGGCAAGTCTCGCGGACAGCCGTTTTAACGGCGATCAGTTCGTAATGGCGCGCAGCACCGCCGAAATGGGATTAATCATTCACTCAGGTCTTGCACTCAAGTCTTGGCGATCTCGCCTGACTTGAGACCGAGCGCCGTCAAAAGCCCTTCCGAGACCCGGCCGAGGTCTTCGGTCTCGGTGGTGGTGTCGCCGAGCTTGCGTTGAACGATACGGATGGCTTTTTGGGCGTCGTATTCGGCAACCACGTAGATCGCGACGTTATTCTCGTCGCGCCGATTGCCAACTCGAATCAGCCGGCCAAAGCTCATGCGCGGCACTATGCTCGCATCGGGCATCCCGTGCCAGTCCGTCGGCCGCCTGCTCGGGCGACGTGGATGGCCGGGTCAACGAGGTGCCCGTCCCAGCCATGACGAATTCAGGTTCAATGCAGGCGGAAAAACTCTAAAGTCTGATCCGTTTCAATTGAATCGGATCAGAACTTTAGCTTCTTTGTTTGAGCATGATCTTTTCCGAAAACCGGCTCCCACTTTTCGGGATCATGCTCTAGAACCGCGGCGGGCGCGCGTGAGCTCGCATCCCCGGCCGCTGCTCTTGCCCCTTCGCGTCCAACAATTTTTTCTTCGGAGCGGGGATCAGGCCTTCGCGTTGCGCCTTCTTGCGCGCGAGCTTGCGGGCCCGGCGGATCGCCTCTGCCTTTTCGCGGGTTTTCCGTTCGGATGGCTTCTCATAAGACTTGCGCTGCTTCATCTCGCGAAAGATGCCCTCGCGCTGCATCTTCTTTTTCAAGACCCGTAAAGCTTGTTCGACGTTGTTGTCGCGAACCAAAACCTGCATCGATGTCCTTCACTTTTCTGTTCTATGGACCGGATTGTTACGATCTTTTCTTGGCAATTCTTTTTCCGGCCGCGCTCGATGGCTGCTTCTGCTCACCATTTTTGGCGGCCTGGCTGTCCCGCGACATGCGCAACGCCCGCAGCCGCTCGGTTCTTGCAAGCACGGCAAGTTTTTCCTGCTGGTATTCGCGCATCGCCAGGTCGGCATCCCGTGCGCGCTGCGCCTTCATGGCGGCGAGGGCGGTTTGCTCGTCGGCGCTTTTGGTCTTGCTGCTCATCGCGATCGCCTCATGCGCTTGTACAAAACCCCGCGTCTGGCGGACCAGACGCGGGGCCAAACCATGAGCCTTGCCAGTACATCCGTGGTCAAGGCGCTATGGCTGCCAGCGCTGCCGGTTAGACGGCGCGCAGATTGTCGGCCGAGGACTTGCCGGTCCTGCGATCGGCGACGACCTCGTAGCTGATCTTCTGTCCCTCGTTGAGACTGTGCATGCCAGCGCGTTCGACCGCGCTGATGTGCACGAAGACGTCCTTGCCGCCATCATCCGGTTGGATGAAGCCGAAACCCTTTTGGCCGTTAAACCACTTCACGGTTCCCGTAGACATGGGAGCCCTTTCTTTGAGTACGTGTGCATATAAAGCCGCGCGCTAACGCGACCGGTTCGTCGAGATATGGTTGAATGTCGTTAGTCAGGCGCGCTGTTCGCGGCGAGGCCAAGTCGTTCGGCCGTAACTCGATGCCCCCACACATAAATGTCGCCGCGCCAAAACGCAAGGGGATAAACGCCCGCCAAGCGCGCGATGCTTAATCAAGTGCCGGTAATTGCTTGCAAAATGTAGACGCGAGCGGATGTCGCGGGCCGGACTTATCGCCACGGGGGCGCATTAATCCTGGCATCTGCAACCGGACAGGCGCACACTCCGGCATGGACACAACCTTGAACTATGCGATCGGCTTCGTCGTTCTCATCGGTGCAGCTGCCTTCGCGCTGGCCATCTTGGTTTGGTGACGCGGCATATCGCTTTTGTCGGGTGTCTAACGAGCCATGGCAAAATTCGATTACAACGCGCCGGCGGAACTCTATCCGGCGCGCAGCCGGGTCGGCCATCGTCCAGTTGGCTACCGCCGATTCGACACCGCGGCCCATGCCATCCGCTATGCCATCGAAGAAATGCCGGTCGAGTTCCTCGACGGTACCGTTCTGGAAATCGACAGCGAACGGGTTGACGGCGCGGGCATCCGTCTCTTGTACGGCAGCAACGATTATCCGCTGGCGAGAAAGCCGAGCTGAATGGGTGCGCCGACGCCCCATTTGAATTAGTTGCGGCTGTGAGTCCCGGCGTCTGATCATGGCTGCGCTGACCGTCGGTCACGACCTCTTGGCTCTGCTCCTGAAGCTTGCGCTCGGGACGCTGGCGTTCGTCTGGATCCTGTGGACGGTGCGCGACGTCAGTGCGCGCGCGGTCGGCATGACGCTGACGTTTCCCACTCTCAACGGCGTGGTGCTGCTATCGGTCACCGACAAGGTGGTGAGCGAGATGGTGATCGGCATCGTGCCGCTGATGTTCTTCAACGGCTTTCTGCCGGCGATCTTCATCGCGCTGCGACGGCGGCTCGGCGGCCGGCAGTGGCTCGCGATAGCGCTCTGCCTTCTGCTTTGGGCTGCGCTCGTGTCGGTGCTGGAAGCGCCGGCGATCTGGGCCCATCGCACCGGCTTGGCGGCGGTCACGACAATCCTGATCCTGATCTGCGCCGGCTCCGCGTTCCTGCGCTTGCGCTCCGCCGACGCCGCGGCGCCGGCGCAGCCGCCGCGGGTCGTGACGCTGTCCGAATTCCTGCGCGAGCGTGGCCCGCGCATCGCCTGGTTCTTCGTCTCGCTGCTGATCGTGTCGACGGTCGCTTACGTCTGGCGCGACGCGCATTCCCTGGTCGGGCGTCTGAGCGCGCTGCCGCTGGTGCCGCTGTTCGTGCTGCACTGGGCGGTCAACGAGCGCCGCATCGACCTCGCCGAGCTCCGCCTCTCGGCCTTGATCGGCCCGGTGACGGCGGGCGCGTTCCTGATCGTGTTCACGATTTCGCTCGGATTCATCCGCAGCGACGCGGGCGAGCTGCATCCGCTCTACTGGCCGATCGGGTTTGCGCTGCTGCTCCTGGAGTGGGAGCTGACGCGGCGGCTGATCCTCGGGCTGTCGCGGCTCAGCTATCGCTGACCGTCACTCCGGTTGCAGGCCGATCTCGCGCACCAGCGTGGCCCAGGCTTTGTGCTGTGCTTCGATATAGTGCTGAGTCTGCTGCAAGGTTCCGCCGCCGTACGGCGCAAAGCTCATGGTCTTGAGCCTGTCCGACACCGCGGGGTCCTGCAGGATCGCGTTCATCTCCTTGTGCACGCGCTCGATGATGGCCGGCGGCACGCCGCTCGGAGCCGCCAGCGCAAACCAGCCGGCGAAATCGAAGCCCGGAAAGGTTTCGGCCACCGCCTGCACGTCCGGGAATTCCGGCAGCCGCTGCAGCGAGGTCACCGCCAGCGGGCGAAGCTTGCCGGCGGCGACATGGCCCTTGGCGGTCGGCACTGCGATGATGATGAGCTGCACCCGGCCGGCCAGCGCGTCCTGCACGCCCTGCGTCATCTGGGTGTAGGGCACGTAGGAGATGTTGGTGCCGGCGAGCTTGTTGAGCCAGGCCGCGATCATGCCGGAGAACCGCCGCGCGCCGTCGGTCGCGACCGCGAGCTTGTCCGGGTTGGCCTTGGCGTAGGCGATCAGCTCCGGCAGGTTCTTCGCCGGCACGTCGGGATGCGCCAGCACCATGAAGGTGACCTCGGCGATCCGCGAGATCACGGTGAAGTCCTTGATCGGGTCGTAGGGCAGCGACTTGAACGTGTACGGATCGATCACCAGCGCCGCCGCGGTGGCGAAGAAGAAGGTGTAGCCGTCCGGCGCCGAACGCGCCGCCGCCTGCGTGCCGATGACGTTGCCGCCGCCCGGGCGGTTCTCGTAGACCACCGGCTGGCCGACGCGGACGGCCAACTGGTCGGCGACGATGCGGCCGATGATGTCGGTGCCGCCGCCGGCGGCCTGCGAGCTGATGAACTTGATCGGCCGGTCCGGCCAGGTCTGCGACAGTGCCTGCGGCCAGCTCTGTGCGGCCGCGAAGCTGCAAGGCGTGGACAGCAACGCCGACAGCAGCAACCAGCGGAAAATTCTGCTCATCGCGGGGTCTCTCGGCAGCCCTTGGGGCCTGCTTTCATGGCCACATCCGGTCCGAAGCTTACCGGGACGGACGCCGCACCGATAGACTGGCCTCGCGCCGGCTCGGGCCGCGGCCTATCCTGGGGTTCGAGATTTGCCCGGATCAACCGATGAATGTTCTGACAATCTGCCGCGTCCGGCCTGGATGACCGAGGACCTCGTGCTGCTCGAAGAGCAGGCGCGCCGCTTCCTGAAGGCCGAATTCGTGCCGCATCTCGACAAGTGGCACGACGAGCACATGTACCCGCGCGAGGTCTGGACCAAGGCCGGGCAGGCCGGCCTGCTCTGCGCCATGATCCCCGAGGAATATGGCGGCGCCGGCGGCACGTTCGCGCACGAGGCCGTCATCAACCGCGACTACAGCCTCGCCGGCTTCGACACGTTCGGCGCGCCGCTGCATTCCGGGCATCGTCGCGCCCTACATCCTGCGGTTCGGCACCGAGGAGCAGAAGAAGCGCTGGCTGCCCAAGCTCGCGACCGGCGAGCTGGTCGGCGCCATCGCCATGAGCGAGCCCGGCACCGGCTCCGACCTGCAAGGCGTGCGCACCACCGCGGTGAAGAAGGGCAACCGCTACGTGCTCAACGGCTCGAAGACCTTCATCACCAACGGCCAGCACGCCAACCTGATCGTCGTCGTCGCCAAGACCGATCCGAAGGAGCGCGCCAAGGGCGTCTCGCTGATGGTGGTGGAGACCGACGACGCGCCAGGGCTTCCGCCGCGGCCGCAAGCTGAAGAAGCTCGGCATCGATTCCGCCGACACCTCGGAGCTGTTCTTCGAGGACGTGTCGCTGCCGACCGAGAACCTGCTCGGCCCCGAGGAAGGGCAGGGCTTCGTCCAGCTCATGAAGGAGCTGCCGCAGGAGCGGCTGATCGTCGCGGTGCATGCGGTGGCGATGATGGAGCGGGCGCTGGCGCTCACCGTCGACTACGTCAAGCAGCGGCAGGCGTTCGGCAAGAAGATCATCGAGTTCCAGAACACCCAGTTCGAGCTCGCCGCCTGCAAGACCGAGGCGACGGTCGCCAAGGTGTTCAGCGACCAGTGCATCGAGCGCCATGCTGAAGGGCGAGCTCGACACCGTCACCGCCTCGATGGCGAAGTACTGGACCACCGACGCGCTCGGCAAGGTCGTCGACCGCTGCCTGCAATTGTTCGGCGGCTATGGCTACATGGACGAATATCCGATCTCGCGGCTCTACCGCGACGCGCGGGTGATGCGCATCTATGCGGGGACGAACGAGATCATGAAGCTGGTGATCGCGAGGAGTTTGTAGGCACGCTGTCGTCACCTTCCTCGCGCGAGCGGTCCCGAGCCAGCGACGAGCGAGGGGCACTGATTCCGAGCTCGCTCCTCGCGAGCGCCCCGCATGACGGAGAGACGGGAGATCGATGACCGACGCCTTCATCTACGACGCCGTTCGCACGCCGCGCGGCCGCGGCAAGGCCGACGGCGCGCTGCACGAGGTCACCGCGCTCAATCTCGCGACGCCAGGCGCTCGCCGCGATCAAGGACCGCAACGAGCTCGATCCGGCGCTGGTCGACGACGTGGTGCTGGGCTGCGTCGATCCGGTCGGCGAGGCCGGCGGCGACATCGCCCGCGTCGCCGCGATCATGGCGGGCTACGGCGACGAGGTGCCGGGCGTGCAGATCAACCGCTTCTGCGCCTCGGGCCTCGACGCGGTGAACTTCGCCGCCGCCGAGGTGATGTCCGGCCAGCACGACATGACGATCGGCGGCGGCGTCGAATCCATGAGCCGCGTCGGCATCGGCGCCTCCGGCGGCGCCTGGCCGGTGGATCCGTCGATCGCGCTGAAATCCTATTTCGTGCCGCAGGGCATTTCGGCCGACCTGATCGCGACCAAGTACGGCTTCTCGCGCGACGACGTCGACGCCTACGCGGTCGAGAGCCAGAAGCGCGCGGCGAAGGCCTGGGACGAGGGCCGCTTCAAGAATTCGGTGGTGCCGGTGAAGGACGTCAACGGCATCACGCTGCTCGCCAAGGACGAGCACATGCGGCCGACCACCACCATGCAGACGCTGGCGCAGCTCAATCCGTCGTTCGTGCAGATGGGCGAGATGGCCGGCTTCGACGCGGTCGCGATCCAGCGCTATCCGGAGATCGAGGCGATCAACCACGTGCACACGCCGGGCAATTCGTCCGGCATCGTCGACGGCGCGGCGGCGGTGCTGATCGGCAACAAGGACGCCGGCAAGGCCGCGGGGCTGAAGCCGCGCGCGCGCATCCGGCAGTTCGCCAATATCGGCTCGGAGCCCTCGATCATGCTGACCGGCCCGGTGCCGGTGACCGAGAAGGTGCTGAAGAAGGCCGGCATGACGACCAAGGACATCGACCTGTTCGAGCTGAACGAGGCGTTCGCCTCGGTGGTGCTGCGCTACATGCAGGCGCTCGACATCCCGCACGACAAGATCAACGTCAACGGCGGCGCCATCGCCATGGGCCATCCGCTCGGCGCCACCGGCGCGATGATCCTCGGCACCGTGCTGGACGAGCTGGAGCGGCGCAATCTCATCGACCGCGCTGGTGACGCTCTGCATCGGCGTCGGCATGGGCACCGCGACGATCATCGAGCGGGTGTAGACGCAATGCCCAAGATCGATATCGCCAAAGTCGCCGGTCGACACCGTCTACATGTATCCCGAGCCGTTCTGGCAAGCCGATCGAGGGCCGCGAGCGGAAGCGCCTCGGCAACGCCGTCGGGCCTGACGCAGTTCGGCGTCAATCTGACGACGCTCAAGCCCGGCGCCTGGTCGTCGCAGCGGCACTGGCACCGCAACGAGGACGAGTTCATCTACATGCTCGAAGGCGAGATCATGCTGTGCGAGGACCACGCAGCGAGACCGTGCTCAAGCCGGGCGACGCCGCCGGCTTGAAGGCCAACAGCGGCAACGGCCATTGCCTGATCAACCGCACGCAGCCGCGACGCCGTCTACATCGAGGTCGGCACGCGGGCGCCGAACGAGACCGCGGTCTATTCCGACATCGACATGCGGCTCGAGCGCGACAAGACCGGCATGCGCTATCTGCACAAGACCGGCGAGCCCTATCCGCCGCGGAAGGCGTGAGCCGATGCCGAAGATCGACCGCTCGCAAAATCCCCTTCGCCAACAACCGCTTCGTATCCGAAGGAGTTCGCGTCGGTGATCGCCGGCCGCGAGAAGCAGAAGCTCGGCGACGCGGTCGGGCTGACCCAGTTCGGCGTCAACATCGCGCGCATCAAGGCGCATTCGGCCTCGGCGCTGCGGCACTGGCACGAGAGCGAGGACGAGTTCATCTACGTGCTCGAAGGCGAGCTGGTGCTGCACGAGAACGACGGCGAGACCGTGCTCAAGCCGGCGACGCCGCCGGCTGGCGGGCCAACGGCGGCATCGGCCATTGCCTGATCAACCGCACCGACCGGACGCGCTCTATCTCGAGGTCGGCACCCGCTCGAAGGCCGAGCGCGTGCACTATCCCGACGTCGATTTCGCATGGAGCGCGACGACAAGGGCCGCCGCTGGATGCGCAAGAACGGCGAGCCGATCAAGGAGTGAAGGAGCGCGCCGATGGCGATCGTGACAATTTCAAGCTCGACGTCGATGCCGACGGCATCGCGCTCATCACCTGGGACATGCCCGGGCGCTCGATGAACGTCATCGATCTTGCGGTGATCGAGGAGTTGTCGAAGATCGTCGAGAAGATCGCGGCCGACGCCGCGATCAAGGGCGCGGTCGTCACCTCCGGCAAGGACACGTTCTGCGCCGGCGCCGATCTCACGCTGCTCGAATCGCTCACCCGCATGTTCACCGACATGGCCAAGAACCAAGGGCGAGGAGGCGGCGGCGACGCTGCTGTTCGACGAGAGCCGCAAGCTGTCGCAGCTCTACCGGCGCATCGAGACCTGCGGCAAGCCGTTCGTCGCCGCGATCAACGGCACCGCGCTCGGCGGCGGCTTCGAGCTCTGCCTCGCCTGCCACCAGCGCATCGCCGCCGACAACGACAAGACCCGCCTCGGCCTGCCCGAGGTCAAGATCGGCCTGTTTCCCGGCGCCGGCGGCACCCAGCGCATCGCGCGCATGATGGCGCCGGCCGACGCGCTGCAATTCCTGCTCAAGGGCGACCAGCTCCGGCTCAACCGCGCCAAGGCGATGAAGCTCGTCGATGCGGTGGTGCCGGCGGGCGATCTCATCAAGGCCGCCAAGGACTGGGTCAAGGCCAACGGCAAGGCCAAGGCGCCGTGGGACGTCGACGGCTTCCGCCTGCCGGGCGGGCCGGTCTATTCCAAGGGCGGGATGATGACCTTCCCGGCGGCGAACGCGATCTACCGCCGCGAGACCTACGACAACTATCCGGCCGCCCGCGCCATCCTGCAGGTGGTGTACGAGGGCCTGCTGCTGCCGATGGATCGCGCGCTGACGGTCGAGTCGCGCTACTTCGCCAAGATCCTGCGCTCGCCGGAGGCGGCGGCGATGATCCGCTCGCTGTTCGTCTCGATGCAGGAGCTCAACAAGGGCGCGCGCCGGCCGGCCGGCGTGCCGCAGGCGCAGATCAAGAAGGTCGGCATCCTCGGCGCGGGCTTCATGGGCGCCGGCATCGCCTCGGTCAGCGCGCAGGCCGGCATCGACGTGGTGCTGATCGACCGCGACCAGGAGAGCGCCGACAAGGGCAAGGCGCATCGTCCAGAAGGGCCTGACCGATCAGGTCAACAAGGGCCGCGCCACCGCGGCGCAGCGCGACGCGGTGCTGGCGCGGATCACCGCGACCGCCGACTACGGCGCGCTCAAGGGCTCGACCTGGTCGTCGAGGCGGTGTTCGAGGACCGCAAGGTCAAGGCCGAGGCCACCGCCAAGGCGCAGGCCGTGGTGCCGGACGTGGTGTTCGGCTCCAACACCTCGACCTGCCGATCACGTCGCTGGCCGAGACCGCCAAGGACCCGGCGAAGTTCATCGGCATTCACTTCTTCTCGCCGGTCGAGCGGATGATGCTGGTCGAGATCATCGTCGGCAAGAAGACCGGCGACGCGGCGCTGGCGACTGGCGCTCGATTTCGTCCGCGCGATCCGCAAGACGCCGATCGTGGTCAACGACTCGCGCGGCTTCTACACCTCGCGCGTGGTCGGCACCTATCTGCGCGAAGGCCATCTGATGCTGGCCGAGGGCATCCCGGCGGCGATGATCGAGAACGTCGGCCGCATGGCCGGCATGCCGGTCGGCCCGCTGTCGCTCAACGACGAGGTCGCGGTCGATCTCGCCTGGAAGATCGTCAAGGCGACCGAGGCCGATCTCGGCGCCGGCGGCGATCGACCTGCGGCAGAAGGCGCTGCTCGAGGACATGGTCGAGAAGCGCGGCCGGCTCGGCCGCAAGAACGGCAAGGGCTTCTACGACTATCCGGAGAAGGGCCCGAAGAAGCTGTGGCCGGGGCTCGCCGAACTGCAGCCGAAGAAGCTCGACCCCGACACCGATCGACGTGCAGGAGATCAAGGACCGCCTGCTCGCCATGCAGGCGCTGGAGACCGCGCGCTGCTTCGAGGAGGGCGTGCTCACCGACGTGCGCGAGGCCGACGTCGGCTCGATCCTGGGCTTCGGCTTTGCGCCGTTCTCCGGCGGCACGCTGTCCTACATCGACATGATGGGCGTGAAGCGCTTCGTCGAGCTGTGCCAGCGCCTGGAGAAGAAATACGGCGCGCGCTTTGCGCCGTCGAAGCTGCTGCTCGACATGGCCGCAGAAGGGCGAGAGCTTCTACGGCCGCTTTGCGCCCGGCAAGAAGGCGGCGTGACGGCATGACATCAGCGCAAGAGGCAGGATGTCATGCGTCATCGTCGATGATTCGCGCTGCGCGGCGTCTGCGCTCTGGCTGGTCTCTGGCCGCGCCGGCGCCGTCGTTGGCGCAGGACTATGCCGCGATCGTCGCCGCGCCCGACCGCAGCGATGCCGACCGGCAGACCGACCAGCGCCGCGATCCGGTGAAGCTGCTGGCGTTCACCGGCGTCAAGAGCCGGCATGACGGTGCTCGATATGGGCGCCGGCGGCGGCTACAGCACCGAGCTGATGGCGCGCGCGGTCGGCGCCGGCGGCAAGGTCTATGGCCAGGATTTCGAGAGCCAGCGCGCGCGCCAAGGAGCGCTTCGAGGCGCGGATGAAGACGCCGGCGATGAAGAACGTCGTCGCGCTGGCGCGTCCGTTCGACGATCCGCTGCCGGCCGGACGTGGCCAGTCTCGATCTCATCACGTTCTTCTTTTTCTACCACGACACCACCTACATGACGGTCGATCGCGCCGCGATGAACAAGAAGCTGTTCGCCGCGCTGAAGCCCGGCGGCGTTCCTGGTGATCGCCGACCATTCGGCCAAGGCCGGCGCCGGCACTCGGTCGGCAAGACGCTGCACCGGATCGAGGAGAGCGTGCTCAGGAGCGAGGTCGAGGCGGCCGGCTTCAAGCTCGTCGGCCGAGGGCGATTTCCTGCGCCATCCCGAGGACCCCGCGACGAGCGGATTTTCCGCTCCAAGGTGCCGGTGGACGAGTTCGTGCTGAAATTCCAGAAGCCGCATTGAAGCTGGCGACGCTAGCGAGCCATGCAGACGCGCGTGCGGCCCAGCGGCTTCAACATTGCCCTTTCGCCGCGCCCCATGATTAAGGTCGCGACCTTTTTCCGCCGGAACCCCGCATGGCCCGCGACCAAGTCGACATGACGCCGATCAATTCGCGCGACGAACTGGTCGCGTGGTTCGAGGCGGGCTGCAAGCCGAAGGCGGAATTCCGCGTCGGCACCGAGCACGAGAAGTTCGCCTTCACGGTGAACGGCCATCAGCCGGTGCCCTACGGCGGGCCGCGCGGCATCCGCGCGCTGCTCGACGGCATGCAGCATCTGCTCGGCTGGGAGCCGATCATGGAGGGCGACAACATCATCGGCCTCGCCGACGTGACCGGCGGCGGCGCGATCTCGCTCGAGCCCGGCGGCCAGTTCGAGCTGTCCGGCGCGCCGGTCGAGACCGTGCACCAGACCGCGAGCGAACTGTTCGCGCATCTGGCGCAGGTGCGCGAGGTGGCGCGGCCCGCTCGGCATCGGCTTCCTCGGCCTCGGCATGACGCCGAACTGGAGCCGCGCCGACATGCCGGTGATGCCCAAGGGCCGCTACAAGATCATGACCGCCTACATGCCGAAGGTCGGCACGCTACGGCCTCGACATGATGTACCGCACCTGCACGGTGCAGATCCAACCACGACTTCTCCTCCGAAGCCGACATGGTGCGGAAGATGCGGGTCGCGCTGGCGCTGCAGCCGGTCGCGCACCGCGCTGTTCGCCAACTCGCCGTTCACCGAAGGCAAGCCCAACGGCTTCGTGTCGTTCCGCTCCGAGATCTGGCGCGACACCGACAACGCGCGCGCCGGCATGCTGCCGTTCGTGTTCGAGCCGGGCATGGGCTTCGAGCGCTACGCCGATTATGCGCTCGACGTGCCGATGTATTTCGTCAAGCGCGGCGACCGCTACATCGACGTCTCGGGCAAATCGTTCCGCGATCATCTCGCCGGCAAGCTCATTCCGGGCGAGCAGCGCCACGATCTCGGACTGGGCCAACCACGTCTCGACGATCTTTCCGGAGGTCCGGCTCAAGCGCTACATCGAGATGCGCGGCTCCGACGGCGGGCCGTGGCGGCGGCTGCCGTCGCTGCCGGCGTTCTGGGTCGGGCTGATCTACGACGACGCCAATCTCGACGCCTGCTGGGAGATCGTGAAGGACTGGACCGCCGAGGAGCGCCAGAAGCTGCGCGACGACGTGCCGAAGCTTGGCTTCAAGGCCGCGATCCGCGGCCGGAGCCTGCTCGATCTCGCCGGCGAGACGCTGGCGCTGGCCGAAGCAGGGTCTGGTCCGCCGCAAGACGCCTCGACCACAACGGCCGCGACGAGACGCGCTATCTGCGGCCGCTGCAGGAGATCGCGGCGCGCGGCATCACGCCGGCCGAGGAGCTGCTGGCAAAATACCGCGGGGCGTGGAACGGCTCGGTCGAGCCGATCTTCGACGAATACGCGTATTAGGGCATGATGCGTTCTTGAATCTGAAGCGCGTGCGGGCGGCCGCATGCGCGCTCCCTCCCCTCGAAAACGGGTGCATCAGGTAAAGCGCGTGCGCGGCCGAGACGTCTACTCCGCCGCTTCTGCGCCGCTTCCGACAGGTTGTCGAGCGAGGAGATGATGTGCTCGGCGAGCGCGTCGGCGAGCGCCAGGCTTTCGTGCGGATTGCGGATCAGCCCGACGCGGCAGCCCGGCAGTTCCGGAAAGCCGTCGGCCGGGCTGAGCACGCGCATGCCGGGCCGCAGTCCCGATTCCGGGAACACCGAAACCGCCAGGCCCGACAGCACGGCGGACGCGACCGCGCTGGCGTTGGCGCTGGTGTAGAGCGATGTGGTGCGGCCGCCCGATCGTCTCCAGGCATTCGATCGCGGCGCGCCGCCAGCCGCAGCTCGGCCGGCCGAGCGCGAGCGGCAGCGGCTCTTCCAGATGGGTCGAGTGCCGGTTCGACGTCACCCACAGCAGCCGCTCGCGGCGGAACGTCTCCGAGGCGCGCGAGCGTGCCGCAGTCGGTGACGATGGCGAGATCGAGCTCGTTGTGAGTCGATCCGCTCGACCAGCTCGACCGACGGCTCGCAGATCACGGTGAGCTCGACGCCCGGATAGGCGCGCGAGAACCGCGCCATGATCTCCGGCAGATAGCGGTCGGCGTAGTCGTCCGGCAGGCCGAGCCGCACGCGGCCGGTCAGCTCCTTGTCGTCGAAGGCGGCGAGCGCCTCGACGTTGAGCTTGATGATGCGGCGCGCGTAGTCGAGCAGCCGCTCGCCGTCCTCGGTGAGCTTGGAGGCGCGGCCGTCGCGCGCGAAGATCGGCTTGCCGAGCCGCTCCTCCAGCCGCTTCATCTGCATCGACACCGCCGACTGGGTCTTGTGCACGACCTCGGCGGCCTTGGTGAAGCTGCCGGTCTCCACGATCGCGATGAAGGTGCGCAGTTGGTCGACGTCGATCAGCGCGCTCATGGAAGCCTCCTGGGCCGGAAAACCGAGACGTCCGGCCGATTCATCACCAATGATGATTGGTTAGATTAAAAACATTCGTTTCACTTATCAATGGGAGATCTGCGAAGGTCCGATTGTCCAGGGAAAATGGGTGGGCATTCCGGGTGGCTCCGCAGCGATGCGGCGGCCCAAATGGGTGCCTTCGCTCTGTTTTCCGAACCGAATTGGAGCGTGTCATGCCTGCCATTCTCGCGCTGACGATCTCAGCCTCGGCCGCCTTGGTCCGCGCAGCGGCCGCGTTCGCCGTACGGGCAAGCCGCAGCCTCAAGCGCATCGCCGCAGGCATCAAGAACCGCCACGACGCCATGCGCCTGGCCGAGCTCGACGACCGCATGCTGGCCGACATCGGGCTCAACCGCAGCGATCTGCGCGACGCCTTTGCGGAACTGCCGTGGCGCGATCCGAGCGAGGTGCTGGCGCGGCGCGCCGCCGAGCGGCGCCGCAGCCGACGGCTGAGTCGATTTTCCGCGCCGCGCGCTCATCGGTGCTGTTCCGGCGCGCCCGCTGCGCTGCTACCCGCCGACCGACCGGCCGGCCCGCACGCTGGTGTGAACGAGTTTGCTGCTTTGGCCGGTCCTCCCATCGGCCAACCGTCCGGAGCGGCGGTTTCCCCTCCCGCCCTCCGGATGCTGCGCCCGCCGCCCCCCGGCGGGCGCATTCTTTTTGGCGCCGTGCTGCGCTGGCGCGTGACGTCGGCAAATCGCGACTCGCCATCGCGTCGCCGAGCATGCTACTAACATGCCGCCGGGCGCGTCGATTCGAAAGGCGATGGCTTCGATGCGGATCTTGCTTGGCTGGGTTATGCGGGCTGGCGCTTGCGGCGCTGGCTGCGATGCCGGCGCACGCGCAGACGAGGCTTCGACCGGCCCGGCGGCGACTACGCCCGCTTCGTGGTGCCGTCCGGCGATCCGGCGGTGTGCTCGGCGCGCTGCGACCGCGACGCGCGCTGCCGCGCCTGGACCTTCTCCTATCCGGGCACCGCCGCGATCGGCGGCAGCACCAGCGCGACCTGCTGGCTGAAGAGCCAGGTGAAGCCGCTGGTGGAAAACCCGTGCTGCGTGTCCGGCGTCAAGGGGGCGGCGCTGGTCGAGATGCGTCCGGGGCCGATCGAGAACGCGATCGACCGCTTCGGCGGCGACTATCGCAATTTCGATCTTCCGAGCCAATCCGAAGGTCGAGGCCTGCAAGCAGGCCTGCGAGGGCGAGAACCGCTGCCGGGCCTGGACCTACGTGCGGCCGGGCTATCGCGCGGCCTCGGCGCGCTGCTACCTCAAGGACAAGATCACGCCGCCGCGGCGCAGGCCGTGCTGCATGTCGGGCGTGGTGCGGTAGCGATGGCGCGTGCATGCGGTGACTGCCGCGCCAGACCTCGTAGCTCCTCAGCCGTCCCGCCGACCGTGATGCGGTCCATGCGCAGCGTCGGCTGGCCGACGCCGACCGGCACGCCCTGGCCGTTCTTGCCGCAGGTGCCGACGCCGGTGTCGAGCTTGAGGTCGTTGCCGACCATGCTGACGCGGCTTCAGATCGGTCGGGCCGTTGCCGATCAGCATGGCGCCCTTGAGCGGCGCGCCGAGCTTGCCGTTCTCGATCTGGTAGGCCTCGGTGACATTGGAACACGTACTTGCCCGAGGTGATGTCGACCTGGCCGCCGCCGAAGTTGACCGCGTAGATGCCGTTCTTCACCGAGGCGATGATCTCGGCCGGATCGCGCGTCGCCGGCCAGCATGTAGGTGTTGGTCATGCGCGGCATCGGCACGTGGGCGTGGCTCTCGCGCCGGCCGTTGCCGGTCGGCTTCATGTTCATCAGCCGCGCGTTCTGCCGGTCCTGCATGTAGCCGACCAGGATGCCGTCCTCGATCAGCACGGTGCGGTTGGTCGGCGTGCCCTCGTCGTCGATCGACAGCGAGCCGCGGCGGCTCTGCGATGGTGCCGTCGTCGACCACGGTGACGCCCTTGGCGGCGACCTGCTGGCCCATCAGGCCGGCAAAGGCCGAGGTCTTCTTGCGGTTGAAGTCGCCTTCGAGGCCGTGGCCGACCGCCTCGTGCAGCATGACGCCGGGCCAGCCGGCGCCGAGCACGACGTCCATCTCGCCGGCCGGCGCCGGAATCGAATTCGAGGTTGAGCAGCGCCTGCCGCACCGCCTCGTCGACGGCGTGCTCCCAGGTCTTGGCCGTCGATGAAACTCTGATAGCCCTCGCGGCCGCCGTAGCCGTAGGAGCCGGATCTCCTGCCGGTCGCCGGACGCCGCCACCACCGAGACGTTGACCCGCACCAGCGGGCGGATGTCGCGATAGGTCTGCGCCGTCCGGCCGCACGATCTCGACCACCTGCCAGGACGCGCCGAGGCTCGCGGTGACCTGCTTCACGCGCTGGTCCTTGGCGCGGGCGTAGGCGTCGATGGCTTCCAGCAGCTTGACCTTGGCGTCGAAGCCCGGCGCCGCCAGCGGATTGTCGTCGCCGTAGAGCTTGACGTTGGTGCGGGCCGGGGCCTCGGCGTATCTGCCGGAATGGCCGCCCTTGACCGCGCGCACCGCGTCGGCGGCGCGCGCGATCGCGCGCCTCCGAGACGTCGGAGGCATGCGCATAGCCGACCGCCTCGTCCTTCACGGCGCGCAGCCCGAAGCCCTGGTTGGTGTCGTAGGTCGCCTGCTTGAGCCGGCCGTTGTCGAACACCAGCATCTCGGACTGCTTGTATTCGAGGAACAGTTCGCCGTCGTCGGCGCCCTCGAGGCCGCGGTCGATCAGCTTGCCGACGCGGACGCGGTCGAGGCCGGCGCGGTCGAGGAGGGAGGCGTTGGGATTCATCGCAGGCTCCAGTCGGGACGGTCTCTAGATAGGAACGGCGGCGGCGGCATGACAGGCCGAGATCATGGTTGCGCGGCCGCCATTTCGGTGCCGGACGCCTCGACCGAGCCCGCCCCGATCCAGCCCCAGATCAGCACCACATCGTCATTCGAGCTGTTGTGGAAGCCATGCCACGCGCCGCGCGGCCAAAAGACCACGTCGCCTTCGCCGGCCGGCTCCTCGCCTTTTTCGCCATCGATATGGCCGCGGCCCTTGAGCACCATCAGAAACTCGTCGCAGTTGCGGTGGCGATGGCGTGCGTAGCGCGCGCCGGGCTTGAGCAGCGTCCAGGCCAGCAGCTGATCGGCGCCGGTCGACGCCCGGTCGAGCAGGAACCGCACCTGCATGCCGCCGTCCTGGCCGGCGTCGAGGGTCGGCACGTCGTGCATGTTGGTGCGGAATGTCGCGGCGCCAAGCTTGGCGGATGTGATGCCAGTCGTGGCCTTGACGGCCCTGGCGAGCGCGGCTCCGATCATTTCGGCTTTGGTCGTCATGTTTCCAGGAAGTCGAGTAATCGGTAATCAGTAATCAGAAACCTGACCTTACTTCTGATTACTGATTACTGATCCCTGATTCCTGGTCACGGGAGTTTGTCGAAACCCTCGCCGAAGCCCTTCAGGCTGATCGGAAAGCCGATGCCCTCTTCCGGCGTCTGGAAGATGATGAACGTGGCGGATTGGCCGACCCGCAGCTTGCCGACCAGGGTGTCGTCCATGATGACCTCGGCGACGCAGCCGTTCGGCACGCAGCGCACGAAGCCGGCCCGGCCGATCTCGGCGTTGTCAATCTTGAGTCCGAGGCCCGACGGCAGCAGCACGCCGGGCGGCGCGATCACCCGCATCAGGCGGGTCTTCTTATCCGCGGTTTTCAGCACGATGACGGTCAGGCCGATATTGGGCCGGTCCTCGGCGGTCACGCTCTGAATCAGCGCGCACTGCTCGGTCTTGGCGCCGGGCGGCGTGTCGCAGCGGATCTGCCAGTCATTGTGCACCGACTTGACCGCGCCCTGGGCCGACGCCTCGCCGGCGAGCCCCAGCAGCGCGATCAAAAATGTGGCGGCCAGAACGCAGCGCGATCCGTCGCGAACCGGGCGCGAACGCACCATAAGCGCGGTTACGCGCGTCTTCGACGCGCTATGGCGGCGGACTATGCCCATCATCCCTTCCTGACTGGTCCCAACCCGGGCGGATACGCATGATTCGCAACCACCTGGATAGCACCGCGCCGCCCGCTTGAGCTACCGGCCGCCGGGCCAGCCACGATGCGACCGGCCCGCCACTATCCTTCGCAAAAGCCGGTCCTTCCTGGGATCGGTAATATATGCGGAATAAGCGGATTGTCGCATCCCACAGCCGCCCATGCACATTGCGAGTGCGCCGGAATTATGGTTTGAGAGGCCCGGGAATTCCCCTCCCGCCGCACCGCCCACCGGGGAGCGCGATCCCCGCCGGGGCGCCTCATCGGGAGCGGGTCCTGATCTGCAACGACGCTCCAGGGTGCGGCAAGGACGCGTCACGATCGATTGCACCGAAGGAGCCGAGACGACGATGCTGGTGCTCAAGCGGTTGGCCGCGTCGGCGGCTGGGTTGGCGCCCGCGCTTGCGGGCAGCGGGGCGGCATTCGCCGGCCTTGGACAGCCTTCGCCCTGGCAAATGGGGTTGCAGCAGTCCGCCACGCCGGTGATGGACAATATCGTCTGGTTCCACGACTTCCTGCTCTGGCTGATCACCGCCATCACCCTGTTCGTGCTGGTGCTGCTGGTCATCGTGTTCGTGCGTTTCAACGCGCGAGCCAATCCGACGCCGTCGCGGACCACCCACAACACGCTGCTCGAAGTGGCCTGGACGCTGGTGCCGGTGATCATCCTGGTGTCGATCGCGGTGCCGTCGTTCAAGCTATTGTTCCTGCAACAGACCATTCCGCCCGCCGACGTCACGGTCAAAGCCACCGGCAAGCAGTGGTACTGGAGCTACGCCTATCCCGACAGCAACTTCGAGTTCGACTCGGTCCTGGCGTGCGATCGGGACCGCATCAAGTGCGAACCGCCGCGCCTGCTCGCCGTCGACAACGAGATGGTGGTGCCGGTCAACAAGGTGGTGCGCGTGCAGGTGATCGGTTCCGAGGTGATCCACGCCTTCGCGGTGCCGTCGTTCGGCATCAAGATCGACGCGGTGCCGGGCCGGCTCAACGAGACCTGGTTCAAGGCCACGCGCGAGGGCATGTACTACGGGCAGTGCTCCGAGCTTTGCGGCAAGGACCACGCCTATATGCCGATCGCGGTGCGCGTGGTGAACGACCGGGAGTACGCGACCTGGCTCGAGCAGGCCAAGAAGAAATTCGCCACCGACGACAGCCGGCCGGCGCGCAACATCGTCGCGGCGAAATAGTACGCCGGGCGAAACGGAAAATCGGCGGGCGACAACGAGACAGTTCGAAGGGTTCGACAATGGCAACGGCTCACGGCGCACACGACAGCCACGCTCACGACGATCATGCGCATCACACCCCGACCGGGTGGCGCCGCTTCGTCTATTCGACCAACCACAAGGACATCGGCACGATGTACCTGGTGTTCGCCATGGTCGCGGGCGTGATCGGCGGGTTCATGTCGATCGCCATCCGGATGGAGCTGCAGCTCCCCGGTCTTCAGGTGTTCCACGACAGCCATCAGTTCAACGTGTTCACCACCGCGCACGGGCTGATCATGATCTTCTTCATGGTCATGCCGGCGCTGATCGGTGGGTTCGGCAACTGGATCGTGCCGCTGATGATCGGGGCGCCCGACATGGCGTTCCCGCGCATGAACAACATTTCGTTCTGGCTGCTGCCGGCGTCGTTTGCGCTGCTGCTGACTTCGGCGTTCGTCGAAGGCGAGCCGGGCTCGCCTGGCGTCGGTGCCGGCTGGACGATCTACGCGCCGCTGTCGTCCATCGGCCATCCCGGGCCGGCGGTCGATTTCGCCATCCTGTCGCTGCACCTCGCCGGTGCGTCGTCGATTCTCGGCGCCATCAACTTCATCACCACGATCTTCAACATGCGCGCGCCCGGCATGACCATGCACAAGATGCCGCTGTTCGTGTGGGCCGAGCTGGTGACCGTGTTCCTGCTGCTGCTGGCGCTGCCGGTGCTGGCCGGCGCGATCACCATGCTGCTGACCGACCGCAATTTCGGCACCACCTTCTTCACCGCCTCGGGCGGCGGCGATCCGATCCTGTTCCAGCACCTGTTCTGGTTCTTCGGCCACCCCGAGGTCTACATCCTGATCCTGCCGGGCTTCGGCATCGTCAGCCAGATCGTGGCGACGTTCTCGCGCAAGCCGGTGTTCGGCTATCTCGGCATGGCCTACGCCATGGTCGCGATCGGCGGCATCGGCTTCGTGGTGTGGGCGCACCACATGTACACGGTTGGCATGACCACCGGCGCGCAGGCCTACTTCATCGCCGCCACCATGGTGATCGCGGTGCCGACCGGCGTGAAGATCTTCTCCTGGATCGCGACCATGTGGGGCGGCTCGATCGACTTCAAGACGCCGATGCTGTGGGCGGTCGGGTTGATCTTCCTGTTCACCGTCGGCGGCGTCACCGGCGTGGTGCTGGCCAACGCCGGCGTCGACCGCTCGCTGCAGGACACCTATTACGTGGTGGCGCACTTCCACTACGTGTTGTCGCTCGGCGCGGTGTTTGCGGTGTTCGCCGGCTGGTACTACTGGTTCCCGAAGATCACCGGCTACACCTATTCCGAGCTGATCGGAAAGACGCACTTCTGGCTGACCTTCATCGGCGTCAACATCGTGTTCTTCCCGCAGCACTTCCTCGGCCTCGCCGGCATGCCGCGGCGCATCGCCGACTATCCGGACAACTACGCCGGCTGGAACTACGTCTCGTCGATCGGGTCGTATATCTCCGCGCTTGGCCTCTTGGTGTTCTTCATCGGGCTGGCGCACGCCTTCATCCGCAAGCAGAAGGCCGCCGACAATCCCTGGGGCGCGGGCGCGACCACGCTGGAATGGACGCTGCCGTCGCCGCCGCCGTTCCACCAGTTCAACGAGCTGCCGCGGATCAAGTGATGTCGCTTTCCGGCGAAACCGCCGAACTCGCCGCTCCGCTGCGGGCTGACGCCTACGCCGAGCCGAGCATGGCCGGCGTCGGCGACTATCTCGCGCTGATGAAGCCGCGGGTGATGTCGCTCGTGGTGTTCACCGCGCTGACCGGGCTTGTCGTCGCGCCCGGCCATCTGCATCCGGTGCTGGCGCTGTTCGCGCTGATCTGCATCGCGGTCGGCGCCGGCGCGGCCGGCGCGCTCAACATGTGGTACGACGCCGACATCGACGCGGTGATGACCCGCACCGCCGGGCGTCCGATCCCGGCCGGCCAGGTGCAGCCGGGCGAGGCCTTGGCCTTCGGACTGGTGCTCGCTGGCTTTGCGGTCACCTTCCTCGGTCTGATGATCAACTTGCTGGCGGCCGGCCTGCTGGCCTTCACCATCTTCTTCTATGCCGTCGTCTACACCATGTGGCTCAAGCGCCGAACGCCGCAGAACATCGTGATCGGCGGCGCCGCCGGCGCATTCCCGCCGATGATCGGCTGGGCTGCTGCGACCGGCGGCATCGGGATCGAGGCGATCCTGTTGTTCCTTGTCATCTTCTTCTGGACGCCGCCGCACTTCTGGGCGCTGTCGCTCTGCCGGACCGAAGAATATGCCCGCGCCGGCGTGCCCATGCTGCCGGTGGTCGCGGGCGAGGCCGAGACCCGCCGGCAAATCCTGATCTATGCGCTGGTGCTGGCGCCGGTCGGGGCTGCGCCCTGGCTCCTCGGCTATGCCGGCGCGGCCTATGGCGCCATTGCGTTGCTTGGCGGCGCGCTGATGGTGACCTGGGCGTGGCGGCTTTACCGCGCGCCGGCTGCGCTGATCGAGCCGCCGGCCAAGCGGCTGTTCGCCGGCTCCATCGTCTACCTGTTCGTGCTGTTCGCAGCGCTGCTGGTCGAGCACATGTTCGGCCTCCAGCACCTCGGCATCCCGTTCGGACGCGTGTTGGCATGAGCCTCGTCATGGACCAGCGGCCGACCGAGCCTGGCATCGTGCTCACCGCGGAGCAGAAGCGCCGCCGTCGTGCCCGCTCCATCGCCATCGCCTTGGCGCTCGGCATTTTCGTCGTGCTGATTTTCGCCGTGACCCTGGTCAAGGGACCGGGCGTCATGATCCGGCCGTTGTGAGCGCCATGGCCCCGCGCGCCGACACCCTCCGCCGCCGCGACATCGCCATCGCCATGGCCTGCGGATTGTTCGTCGCCGGCATGGTCGGCGCCGCCTATGCGGCGGTGCCGCTGTACAACTGGTTCTGCCGCGCCACCGGGTTCAACGGCACCACCCAGGTCGCGACCGCAGCGCCGGGCACCACGCTCGACCGCAAGGTGACGGTGCGGTTCGACGCCAATGTCGGCCCGGGCCTGCCGTGGCGGTTCGAGCCGGAGGTCAATTCGATCGAGGTCAAGCTCGGCGAGGTGGTGACCGTCCATTACCGCGTGGTCAACGAGGCGGCGCGCCCGGTCACGGCGTCGGCGGCCTACAACGTCACCCCGCTGTCGCTTGGCGCGTTCTTCCAGAAGATCAACTGCTTCTGCTTCACCGAGCAGCGGTTGGCGGCGGGCGAAAAGCGCGAGATGGCGGTGGTGTTCTACGTCGATCCGGCGATGGCGAGCGATCCCGACGGCGCCGACGTCAACAGCATGACGCTGTCCTACACATTCTATCCGCAGCGCGAGCCATCGCGCCCGCTGGCCGACAACACAGAGGCCGGACGGCCCGGCAAGATTTAGGATTCGAACGGAGACCGAAATGGCTGACGCGCACGCCAAGCCCAAACACGATTACCATCTGGTCGATCCGAGCCCGTGGCCTGCGGTCGGCTCGGTCTCGACCTTCGTCATGGCGGTCGGCGCGATTGCCTGGATGCACCACATGTTCGCGGCCGCCCCGCTGGTGTTCGCGGCCGGCGTGATCGGTGTGCTCTACACCTTCCTGGCCTGGTGGCGCGACGTGGTGCGCGAGGCGCAATACGAAGGCCATCACACCCGCGTGGTGCAGCTCTCGCACCGCTATGGCATGATCCTGTTCATCGCCTCCGAGGTGATGTTCTTCGTCGCCTGGTTCTGGGCTTATTTCGACGCCGCGCTTGTTTCCCGGCCGACGTGCATCAGTTCATGCGCGGCGAGCTTGCTCGGCCACGTCTGGCCGCCGAAGCCAAGCCCCGACCACGTCTCGTTCCGCGGCACCTTTGATCCTTGGCATCTGCCGCTTTTGAATACGCTGATCCTGCTGACGTCGGGCACGACGGTGACCTGGGCGCATCACGCGCTGCTGCACGGCGACCGTAAGGGCCTGATCAATGGGTTGTGGCTGACCATCATCCTCGGCGCGGCCTTCACCTGCGTGCAGGCCTACGAATACGCCCACGCGGCATTCACCTATTCGGGTCACATCTATGGCGCGACCTTTTTCATGGCGACCGGCTTCCATGGCGCCCACGTCTTGATCGGCACCACGTTTCTGATCGTGTGTCTGATCCGCGCCTATGCCGGCCACTTCTCGCCGACCCAGCATCTCGGCTTCGAGTTCTGCGCCTGGTACTGGCACTTCGTCGACGTGGTATGGCTGTTCCTGTTCGTGTGCATCTACGTGTGGGGTGGCGGCACGCCGATTCACCATTAGCCAAGGCAATTTGGATGCGAAGGGGCGGCCACCGGCCGCCCCTTTTGCGTTGGACCATGATCCCGAAACGGGCCGGCGGTTTCCGATAGGATCATGTCTACAGGAACAAGCGGCATGCCCGATGAACCAAAGCTCTCGCCGGTCCGCACCGGCCTTGCCTGCCGCTGTCCGCGCTGCGGCCGCGGCCGTCTGTTCCAGGGCTTTCTCGGATTGCGGCCGCGTTGCGAGGCCTGCGAACTCGACTATGGATTCGCCGATTCGGGCGACGGGCCGGCGGTGTTTGTGGTGTTTCTCGCCGGCGCCATCGTGGTCGGCTGCGCACTCGTGGTCGAGATCTTGTACGAGCCGCCGCTCTGGCTGCATGCCTTGCTGTGGTTGCCGTTGATCCTCGTCACCACGCTCGCGCCGCTGCGGCCGATGAAAGGCCTGATGATCGCCTTGCAGTACCATCACAAGGCGGCCGAAGGCCGGGCGGGATCGCCGTGATCGCTATGCCGCGCTTGCCGAGGGGCCTCGTGTTGCCAGCTGTCCTGGCGCTGGCCGGCTTCATCGTGCTGATCGGGCTTGGCACCTGGCAGGTCGAGCGCAAGGCTTGGAAGGAGGAGCTGATCGTGACGCTGGAGCGGCGGCTGCGCGCCGCGCCGGTGTCGTTGCCGCCGCCCGCGCAATGGGCGCGCATTAGCGCTGAGGATTTCGAGTTCGTTCGCGTCCGCGTCCTGGTGGAATGGCCCGGCGGCAGCGATGCGCTGCTCTACACCGGCGTCTCGGCGTTGCGCGACGACGTAAAATCGCAGGGCTATTTCGTCTTTGCGCCGGCCCGCGCGCTGGGCGTCGGCACGATCGTCGTCAACCGCGGCTTTACCCCACAGACGAGCTATCCGCGCGCGTCCGGTGTGCAGGAGATCGTCGGCGCGTTGCGCTGGCCCGAGCCGCCGTCGTGGTTCGTGGTCGCCCATGACAGCGCGGGCGCGATCTGGAGCCTGCGCGATCATCGCGCCATGGCGGCACTCAAGGGCTGGGGCGACGTTGCGCCGTTCTACATCGAGCAGGAGGCGCCGGTGCCGCCCGGCGGCTTGCCGCATCCGTCCGCGCTCAAGGCGCAGTTGCGCAACGACCACCTGCAATACGCCATCACCTGGTATGGGCTTGCCGCCGTGCTGGCGGTGATGTTTGCGATCTGGGCGTCGCGCCGCCGCGAACCGAGTTAGGGTTCACGGCAAGCCGCCCGACTCACCGCCAGTCGATCGGAGCCTGGCTCGCCGCGCCTCGTTGCCACGGACCGCAAGCTCCCGCATAGTAATGGTGTTCCTGGGGAGGACGCCATGCCGCTCATTCGTCACATCATGCTTGCCGCGGCCTCAGCCGCGATCGTCTGCGCGGGCTTTGCTGGCGCGGCCGATGCGCAAACCATCGAGCTCAAGCTGTCCCACTTCGTGCCGCCCAATCACACGTTCCACAAATGGGCGATGGCCTGGACGTCGCGGCTCGAGAAGGAATCCAACGGGCGGCTGAAATTCCAGATCTACCCGAACGGCCAATTGGTCGGTCCGCCGACCCGGCAGTTCGACGCCGCGCGCAACGGCATCACCGACATGGCGTTCGTGTTGCACGGCGCGACGCCCGGCCGATACCCGACCGCCGAACTGGTCAACCTGGCGTTCACCTGGCCGAAGGCCGGCTCGAGCAGCTCGATCACGTCGAAGCGGATGTCCGATCTTGCCGCCGACTATCTCGCCAAGGAGCACGAAGGCCTGCACATCCTGTGGATGGCGGCGGCCATGCCGATCGTGATCTATTCAAGCGTGCCGATTCGGAAGCTCGACGACTTCAAGGGCGTCAAGATCCGTTACGCCGGCGTGCAGAACCGCAATCTGCTCGATTCGCTCGGCGCGGTACCGCTGCTGATCCAGCCGCCCGAGGCACAGGACGCGCTCGCCAAGGGCATCGTTCAAGGCGCGACCTTCCCGCACGAGGCGGCACTGTCGCTCGACCTCGGCACGGTCGCCAAGCACGCCACCGAGCCTGGACTGAGCACGGCGCCGTTTGCGTTCGTCATGAATCCGGCCAAGTACAATTCATTGCCCGCCGACCTGAAGGCGCTGATCGACAAGACCTCGGGCCCGGCCGCGGCCGAGCAGTTCGGCAAGGAGTGGGAGGCGGCGGAAAAGCACGGCCGCGACGAGGAGATCAAGCAAGGCGTGCAGATCCACACGCTGTCCGACGCCGACATCGCCGAGATCAAGCGCAAGGCGGTGCAGCGCATCGAAGACGCCATTGCCGCGGTCGACAAGGCCGGCAAGCCGGGACGCAAGTTCTACGAGGAATACACCAAGTAGCGCCGCGGCCTTGCGCCGTCCGTGCAGCGACCGATTGATCGCGTCATGAGCGCACGACAACGTATGGTCGGGCTCGCCGACCGGGTGCAACGCAGCCAGCTCTGGGTGGCGGAGGCTGCGCTGGTCATCCTGATGCTGGTGACCGTCCTCGACGTGTTCATGCGCTACCTGTTCAATCGGCCGATCCGCGCCTCGCTCGAGACCGTCGAGGTCATGCTGCTGGTGTTCGTGTTCAACGGCATGGCGGCGGCGTTCTTCGGCCGCCGTCACATCGTCATCGACCTGCTCGACGGCGTGTTCGGTGCTCGCGTCACCGGCATGCTGATCCGCATCGCCGACGTTCTTTCGGTGCTGTGTCTCGGCCTGCTGGCTTGGGCCATGCTGCTGCCGGCGACGCAGGCGTACCAGTACGGCGACGTCAAGATGGAGCTGCCGATCGCGATTTACGTGCTCTGGATCGTCGCGCTGGCGAGCCTCGCCGGCACGATCTTCTGTGCGCTGGTGACGCTGCTGGCGAGGCCGGTCATGGTCGCGCCCGGGCGGGCCGAATGAGCCCATCGCTGATCGGCGCGGCCGGCGTCGCCGTCCTGTTCACGCTGCTGCTGCTGCGCGTGCCGGTATGGATTTCGCTGGTCCTGGTCGGCTTTTTCGGCAATGTCCTGGTCAACGGCTGGGCCGCCGCCTTTGCGCTCGCCGGCACCGCGCCGTTCGACGTGGCGTCCTCCTACACGCTGTCGGTGGTGCCGCTGTTCATCCTGATGGGCGAGGTGGCCTCCGAATCCCGGCTGTCGGGTGAGCTGTTCAAGGCGGCGCGCGTGATCCTGTCCGGTTTTCGCGGCGGGCTTGCGGTGGCGACCTTGGTGGCATCGGCGCTGTTCGGCGCGGTTTCCGGCTCCTCGCTCGCCAACGCCGCAACCATGACGCGGATGGCGCTGCCGGAGCTGCGCAAGGCCGGCTACGACGACGGGCTCGCGACCGGCTGCATCGCCGCCGGCGGCTCGACCGACATCCTGATTCCGCCATCGATCATCCTGGTGATCTATGCCGCCATCGCCGAACTGTCGGTGCCCAAGCTCTTGGCTGCCGGTCTCATGCCCGGCCTGGTGCTGACGCTGCTCTACATCATGGTGGCGCTCGGCGTGGTGGCGCTGCGTCCGCATTACGCGCCCGGCCACGAGAGCTTTTCGCTGCGCCAGCGCTTCGCCGCGCTGCGCGAACCCTGGCAGTTCGTCGCGCTGTTCGTCGTCACGATCGGCGGCATCTACGCCGGCATCTTCAGCCCGACCGAAGCCGCCTCGATCGGCGCGTTCGGCGCCATCCTGCTCGGCGTGCTCGGCCGCCGCATGTCATGGCGCGATCTGGTGCGCGCGATCGAAAGCACGGTCATCGTCAGCGGCGTGCTGTTCGTGATCGTGATCGGCGCCAACCTGTTCTCGTTCTTCATCGTGCAGACCCATCTGCCGGACCTGCTGCTGGACGGCGCCCGGGCGTTCAATCTGTCCGGCCTGCAGGTGATGATCCTCATCATCCTCGGCTACATCGTGATGGGCTGCTTCCTCGAAGGCATCGGCATGGTGCTGATCACCGTGCCGGTGTTCCAGCCGATCATCATGAAATACGGCTACGACCCGATCTGGTTCGCTATCATCGTCGTCATCATGGTCGAGGTCGGGTTGATCCACCCGCCGGTCGGCATGAACCTGTTCGTGATCCAGGCCCAGGCGCCGGACGTGCGCATCACCGCGATCTATCGCGGCATCATCCCGTTCCTGGTGGCGCCGCTGGTGCTGATCGTGCTGCTGTTTATTTTTCCAGGGCTCGCGCTGTGGCTGCCGAAGGCCCTTTACGGCTAGTGTCGCGATTCGGAAGTTCGCCCGAGTTCTCGGCTTGCTACTGAGCGAACTTCCGAATCAAAGCGACACTGGCAACATCACGATTCTTGTGTCCCTTTGAACCCGAAGTTCGCAAACGAGCTTGCCGCACAATCATGCGAACTTCGGCTTCGGGACACGAGCGCAGAATCTCGTTTTCCAAAGCTTAAACAACGCTTTATCCGTTTCCTTGTGAAAGCCGGACCGTCCGCCTATGGTCGCGCCCCAAGCTCAAGGATCGACCGTGCGCTACGTCTCCACCCGCGGCGAAGCTCCGCCGCTTGGCTTCATGGATGTTACGCTCGCGGGGCTCGCCCGCGACGGCGGCCTCTATGTGCCGGAGGCCTGGCCCGTCCTGTCGCCCGAATCGATCGCCGCGCTCGCCGGCCGGTCCTATGCCGAGGCGGCGATCGAGGTGATCCGGCCGTTCGTCGGCGACACCATCTCGGAGGTCGAGCTGTCGCGGCTGGCGCGCGAGGCCTACGGCACGTTCCGTCATCCGGCGGTGGTGCCGCTCGCGCAATTCGGCGCCTCGACCTTCCTGCTCGAGCTGTTCCACGGGCCGACGCTCGCGTTCAAGGACGTCGCCATGCAGCTTCTGGCGCGGCTGATGGACCAGGCGCTGGCGGCGCGTGGCGAGCGCACCACCATCGTGGTCGCGACCTCGGGCGACACCGGCGGGGCCGCGGTCGAAGCCTTCCGCGGGCGTGAGCGCGCCGACCTGTTCGTGCTGTTTCCGGCCGGCCGCATCTCCGAGGTGCAGCGGCGGATGATGACCGCCGCAGACGACGACAACGTGCATGCGATCGCGGTCGAAGGCACCTTCGACGACTGCCAGGCGCTGGTGAAGGGCCTGTTCAATCACCATTCGTTTCGCGATCGGGTCCGGCTCTCGGGCGTCAACTCGATCAACTGGGCGCGCATCGTCGCGCAGGTGGTCTATTACTTCACCGCCGCGGCGACGCTCGGCGCGCCGCATCGCAAGGTCGCGTTCACGGTGCCGACCGGCAACTTCGGCGACATCTTCGCGGGCTATGTCGCCGCGCGCATGGGCCTACCGGTCGACCGCCTGGTGATCGCCACCAACGTCAACGACATTCTGGTGCGCACGCTCGCGACCGGCAGCTATGACGTGCGCGAGGTGGTGGCGACCTCGTCGCCCTCGATGGATATCCAGGTATCGTCGAATTTCGAGCGGCTGCTGTTCGAGGCCACCGGCCGCGACGGCCAACAGGTGCGTGCGCTGATGGCAAGCCTCGCGCAATCGGGACGGTTTTCGCTGTCGAGCCGCGCGCTGTCGGAGATCCGCGCGCTGTTTGCCGCCGGCCGCGCCGACGAGCAAGAGACCGCCGCGACCATCCGCACCACGTTGCGCGAGACCTCGCGCCTGGTCGATCCGCACACCGCCGTCGGCCTCGCGGTCGCCGAAAAGGAAATCCGCGATCCGGCAATCCCGATGATCGTGCTCGGCACCGCGCACCCGGCCAAGTTCCCGGACGCGGTGGCGGCCGCCTGCGGCGTCCGCCCGGCGCTGCCGGACTGGCTCGCCGACCTGCCCACGCGCCGGGAACGGGTCACCGCGCTGCCCGTTGACCAGGGCGCTATTGAACAATTCATCCTGGCGGCAAGCCGTGCCGCGCGTGAAGGAGCTGCGGCATGAGCGTTGAAGTCACCCGCCTTCCTACCGGCCTGACGGTGGTGACCGACAGCATGCCGCATCTGCAGACCGCCTCGCTCGGCGTCTGGGTCGGCTCCGGCAGCCGCGACGAACAGCCCGAGGAGCACGGCATCTCGCATCTGCTGGAGCACATGGCGTTCAAAGGCACCAAACGCCGCAGCGCACGCCAGATCGCCGAGGAGATCGAAGCGGTCGGCGGCGATATCAACGCGGCGACGAGCTTCGAGACCACGGCGTATTACGCGAGCGTGCTGAAGAGCGACATGCCACTCGCCGTCGACGTGCTGTCGGACATCCTGTCGAACCCGACCTTCGACCCGGGCGAGCTCAAGCGCGAGCAGAACGTCATCGTGCAGGAGATCGGCGCCACCGAGGACAATCCCGACGACCTGGTGTTCGACTATCTGCAATCGAGCGCGTTTCCGAATCAGCCGATGGGCCGCTCGATCCTCGGCACGCCCGAGACGGTGTGCTCGTTCAAGGACCAGAACCTGCGCGCCTATCTCGCGCGCAACTATCGCGCGCCCGACATGGTGGTGGCCGCGACCGGCGCGGTCGAGCACGCGGCGGTGGTGGCCGAGGCCGAGCGGCGCTTCGGCCATTTCAACGGGCCGCCGGCACCAGTGCCGCAGCCGGCGAGCTTCGGCGGCGGCGTCAAGCTCGAAGCGCGCGATCTGGAGCAGGTGCATATCGCGCTTGCGCTTGAAGGCCTGCCGCAGCGCGATCTCGAGCTGTTCAGCCTGCAGGTGTTTGCGATCGTGCTCGGCGGCGGGATGTCGTCGCGGTTGTTCCAGGAGGTCCGCGAGAAACGCGGCCTCTGTTACACCATCTCGGCGTTCCACGCGCCCTATGCCGATACCGGTATGTTCGGCATCTACGCCGGCACCGACGCCGCCGACGTCAAGGAGCTCATGCGCGTGGTGGTGGACGAGACCGCGGCCGCGGCGAGCGACATCTCCGAGGCCGAGGTCAACCGCGCCAAGGCGCAGATCAAGGTCGGCCTGCTGATGGCGCTGGAAAGCTCCGGCGCGCGCGCCCGCCAGCTCGCCAGCCAGATCCTGGTCTACGGCCGGCCGCTGCCGGTCGAGGAGCTGGTCGCCCGGATCGATGGCGTCACCGTCGAAAGCGCCCGCACCGTCGGCGCGGGGCTGATCGCGCGGGCGCGGCCGGCGATCGCGGCGCTCGGACCCGGCAAGGGGCTTGAGGGCGCCGCCACAATCGTGAAAAGTCTCCAGCGCCGGGCTGCTTGAAGTCTCACCATGGCGTTGTTCCGCACCCTGAGCGCACCCGAGCCGCTTCCGCCCGTCGTGGGAGAGGGGATCGTGCTGCGCGCCCCGCAGATGGCCGACTTCGCCGCCTGGGCGCAATTGCGCGAAACCAGCCAGAAGTTTCTCACGCCGTGGGAGCCGACCTGGCCCGCCGACGACCTGACGCGCGCGGCCTATCGCCAAAGGCTGCGGCGCTACGCCGAGGACATGCGGACCGACCAGGCCTATCCGTTCTTCTTGTTCCGCAGCGAGGATAACGCGCTGCTCGGCGGGCTGGCCTTGGCCAATATCCGGCGTGGCGTCGCGCAGGCCGGCAGCCTCGGTTACTGGACCGGCGCGCCGTTTATCCGCCGGGGCTATATGACGGCGGCGGTTCGCGCGCTGATCCCGGTGGCGTTCGACGTGCTGCGGCTGCATCGCCTCGAGGCGGCCTGCATCCCGACCAATCTCGCCTCCATCCGACTCCTGGAGAAGACCGGTTTTCGGCGCGAGGGCTATGCCCGGTCGTATTTGTGCATCAACGGCACGTGGCAGGATCACCTGCTTTATGCACGGCTGCAAAGCGATCCGCGGGGTTAATCTTGCCGCCGTCCGATCTTGGGACCGCCATGCTTTCTTGCTATAAGCCCGTCGGATTTACCGGCTATTAGCCAATATCGCCCTAGAGCATGATCCCGAAAAGTGCAGCGGTTTTCGGAAAAGATCATGCTCAATCAAGAAGCTAGATCGGGATTGACGATTCGAACAAAGGTCATCCCGATCCAAGCGTTGCGTTCGGTGGGGAGTGGAATGCCGCAATTGTTGCTTCGGCGTCGCGGCTTGCTGACAGCCCTGGTCGTGCTCGGCCCGGCGCTGGGCGGCTGCTCGTCGCCGTCGCTGCCGTCGCTCCCGGGCTGGTTCGGGTCGAGTTCGTCCGCCGCCAGCGACAGCAGCGCCGCCTTTACGCCGCCCGAGAATTTCGAATGCCCGACCGTGACCGTGCGCTCGGGCGCCGCCGCGCTGTCGATCTCGGCCAACCCGGCCGACAACAGTGCCATGAGCCAGCGCTATCAGCTTTCGCTCAACGACACCGCGCGCGAGTGCAAGGTTGCGGGCCCGACGTTGACCATGAAGGTCGGCGTGCGCGGCCGGGTGATCGTCGGACCGGCCGGCGGCCCAGGCCAGGTCGACGTGCCGGTGCGGTTTGCGGTTGTCCGCGAGGGCGTCGACCCGAAGACGATCGTGACCAAGTTCCAGCGCATCGGCGTGACCGTCGCGCCGGGCGAACCCCACACCGCGTTCTCGATCGTCGAAGACGACCTGACCTTTGCGTTTCCGCGCGGCGCCGAAATCAACTCCTACGTCGTGTATGTCGGCTTTGATCCGGTTTCGGCGCAGGAAATGGACAAGACCAGGCGAAAGCCGGCGCCGAAGCCCGCCCGGCCGCCACGCAACACGGCCCAAGCGCCCGCCCAATAGGCCGGTTCGCTCGATCGCCCAGGTTTTAAAGAGCTAGAAGCCGCGCAACGCGACCACGGTGCTCTTGAGCGCGCGCATGTCGGCGATCACGGCGCGGGCACCGGCGTTGGTCAATTGCGCGCCCAGATTCGGATTGGTGTGGCTGCCGCCAATGAAGCCGATCGGCACCATGCCAGCGGCGTGGGCGGCGGCCACGCCGGCCGGCAAATCCTCCACCACGATGCAGTCGGACGGCGCCACGTGCATCTTGGTGGCGACATAGATGAACAGGTCGGGCGCCGGCTTGCCGCGCGTGACGTCGTTCGCCGAGAACAGATGAGGATCGAAGAACCGCAGCAGGCCGGTGCATTCCAGGCTGGCCCGCACGCGGTCGAGTGGCGACGAGGAGGCGACGCACTTCGGCCCGCGCAGCCAGGTCAGCGCATGCTCGACATGGGCGGTCGCGCGCAATTCGGTGTGCAGCCGCCGCAACGTTGCGGCGGCGAGCGCAGAGCCGAAGTTCGGCGGCAGTTGGCGTTGCGTCGCGGCTTCGATGTCGCCCAGCATGTCGCTCGGCCGCCGGCCGGTGAAAAAGCGCGCGACGATCTCCGGCGACACCGCGAAATCCGGCGCGTGTCAGCTCCTGGGCCGCCACGTCGGCAACGATCAATTCGCTGTCGACCAGAACGCCGTTACAGTCAAAGATGAACACGAGCAGTCCCCGATCCGGCCCACCGCGCGGGCGCGGGAAGCCGACACGGCTAGGGCGATTCGCGTGGCAAGATTATGGACGCGCGACCCGGCAGGGAAAGCCCGGTGACCGGATCGGCACCGTTGTGCACCGATTGTGCACAGGGAATTTGGCGCGATGCCACGCGCGACAAAGGTATGCGCGACAACGGCTTGAGCCGTGGATAAGCGTTAGTTCAGCTTGGCCTTCACGTCGGCAATGCCTTGCGCGACCAGGTCGTCGGCCACCTTGCCCTTGGCGGTCTCGCGCAGGATTTTCTCGGCGGCGGCAACCGCGGCGTCGGCGGCGGCGGCTTTGACGTCGGCCAGCGCCTGGGCTTCGGCCTGGCCGATCTTGGCTTCGGCAAGCCGGGTGCGGCGGGCGACGAACTCCTCCATCTTGCCGCGTGCCTCGGCGGCGACCCGCTCGGCCTCGGCCCTGGCTTCGGCGATGATGGCGTTCGCCTCGCGCTCGGCCTCGCCCTGTTTGCGCTGGTATTCGGCCAGCAGCCTCTCGGCCTCGTCGCGCAGCCGGCGCGCCTCGTCGAGCTCGGCTTTGATGCGGGCGCTGCGATGGTCGAGCGCCTCGATGATCTTCTTGTGGGCGCCGACGTAGCCGATCACGCCGATGAACAGCACGAAAGCGACGGCGACCCAGGTTTCCGGCTGTTGCAGGAACTGCATCACGGCAAGGACCTTTGTTTGCGCACTACCGCTTGAGCACGTCGGCGACCGCGGCTTGCGCCGCGCCGCCGGCGGGCGCCGTGCCGATCAGCCGCTCGACGATCGCGACCGCCGTATCGACGGCGATCGCATGCACGTTGGCCATGGCTGACACCTTGGTCGCCGCGATGATCTCCTCGGCCTTGGCGATCCTGGCGTTGAGCTCGGCCTCGAGCCTGCGTCGCGCCGCCTCGGCTTCTGCGTTGAGCTTGTCGCGGGTCTCGCTCGCCAGCGCTTGCGCGCGCGCGCGTGCGTCGGCGAGCGACTTCTCATAGGCCTTGAGTGCCGCGTCGGAGCGCTCCTTCAGCCGGTTGGCCTCGGCCAGGTCGCTCTCGACCTGGTTGCGCCGCGCCTCGACGATGCCGCCGATGCGTGGGATGGCGATGCGCGAGATGATGACGTAGAGCGCAATGAAGAAGATCGCCAGCCAGACGAGCTGGGAGGCGAAGGTCTCCTTGTTGAACGGCGGGAATTGGGGCTTGCCGCCGCCCGGGTGCTCGGTATGCGCGCCGGTCGCCATCGGAGTTAGCTCCCTGGTTTACGCATGATCTGGTCCGAAAACCGGTTCCTGCTTTTCGAGATCATGCGCGCTAGAGCGCGAACAGCAGCAGCAGCGCGATCAGCAGCGAGAAGATGCCAAGCGCTTCGGTCACCGCGAACCCGAAGATCAGGTTGCCGAACTGGCCTTGCGCGGCCGACGGATTGCGCAGCGCCGCCGCCAGATAATTGCCGAAGATGATGCCGACGCCGGCGCCGGCGCCGCCCATGCCGATGCAGGCGATGCCGGCACCGATGTACTTGGCTGCAACAGGATCCATCAGAAAGCTCCCTTTGGGTTGGATCGGATCGTGGGTCAGTGACCCGGATGAATGGCGTCGTTGAGATAGATGCAGGTCAAGATCGCGAACACATAGGCCTGCAGGAAGGCGACCAGAAGCTCGAGCGCGGTCAGCGCCACCACCAGCAGCAGCGGCAGCGTCGCACCGGCGATGCCGGCGATGCCGAGCCCGCCCAGGAGCGTGACGAAGCTCGCGAACACCTTGAGCGTGATGTGACCGGCCAGCATGTTGGCGAACAATCGCACGCTGTGCGAGATCGGCCGCGACAGAAACGACAGCACCTCGATGAACACGATCAGCGGCAGGATGTAGATCGGGATGCCGGTCGGCACGAACAGCCGGAAGAACTTCAACCCGTTCCGGTAGAAGCCGTAGACGATCACCGTCAGGAACACCAACAGCGCCAGCGCGGCGGTGATGATGATGTGGCTGGTCACCGTGAACGTGTAGGGAATGAGCCCGATGATGTTCGACACCAGGATGAACATGAACAGCGTGAACACCAGGGGGAAGAACCTCATCCCCTCCTTGCCGGCCGTGGTTTGGATGGTGTTGGCGACGAATTCGTAGGACAGTTCGGCCACCGATTGCAGGCGCCCGGGCACCAGCGCGCGCGACGAGCTGGCGCCAACCAAAAGCGCCGCGATCCCGACCACGGTGATCGCCATATAGAGCGCCGAGTTGGTGAACGCGATGTCGTACCCGCCGATGCGACCCAGATTGACGATCGGGTGGATTTCAAATTGGTGAATCGGATCGGCCATCGCCCGCGGCTTTCTGCAATTCTAGGGACTTGCGCCCGGCCCGCTGGAGACTCCCGCGACGCGCATCACGTTGACGACGCCGGCGGCAAAGCCGAGCAAGAGAAACACGATCATCCCCCACGGCGAGATGCCGAGCCACTTGTCGAGCGCCCAGCCGATGAACGCACCGACCAGGACACCGGCCACCAGCTCGGTGGAGAGGCGGAAGCCGCGGGCGAGTGCCGACGGATCGCTTCTCGGACCGGAACCAGCCTCGACCTTTTCGCTCGCCTTCTGTCGGGTGAGCCGATCGCCGAGACGCTGGAGCCTCGCGGAGAGAGCAGCCTCTTCGGCCGACCGGTTGCCGTTCTTGCCCGCTTTGTCCGGGTCCGTGGCCATGCTGACCGGCCTTTGATCGACACCGACTCGCTGCGCGCAACCCCAGACAATTCCTGCCGTCTTCGAGGCCGCGCGGACCATAGTGTTTGGGGTTGGGTAAGTCAAGAAACGTGCTGCATCTGCACAACGGGTGAAACGGCAGTGTTTTCATGCGCTTCTGCGGTTTCGGCAACGCGTTCGCGAGGCCTCCGGCGGCGTTCGGTGCACGCCGCTGCGGTGCTACAGGGATCGACATTTCGCAGAGCCGCCGCAAAGCTGCTGCACCATGCATCGGCATCCAGCCGGGGAGATCAAAATGACGCGCCTTATGATGCGCTTTGCCTTCATCGTCATGTTGGCCGTCCTGGCTTTGCTCGGCCAGCCGGGCCATGGCGTGGCCCAAAGTCCGGACAAGCCCGACGGCGCGGTGGAGGGCGGTCGCTATTCCTTCCATCGCATGGGTGAGAGTTTCATCCGGCTCGATGCGCAGACCGGCCAGGTCGCGCAATGCGGCTGGAACGCCACCGGCTGGTCGTGCAGCGCGGTGCCCGACGAGCGGGCGGCGCTCGAAAGCGAGATTGCGCGGCTGCAGCGCGAGAACGCGGCGCTCAAGCGGTCGCTGCTGGCGAAGGGCATCGAGCTGCCGTCCGGCATCAAGCCCGAGGTCGCCGAGCGCAAGGACGAGCCGCCGGCCGCCAAGAGCCCGGACCCGTCCGCCGGCCCCCGGCTGCCGAGCGATGCCGAGCTCGACCAGGCGATGGCCTTCATGAAAAAGGTCTGGCGCCGGCTGATCGAGATGATGGCCGACCTGCAACGGGACATGCAGCGCAAGAGTTGACGGAGCGGGTACCGTGACCGGCCGCCTGTCGGCGATCCTACGCATCGCGCCGGAGCTGGTGGCGAGCGCCGAGCTCGTGATCGAAACCAAGGGCGAGGGCCTGACCGAGTTCACGCGCGAGGCCGCCGACTTCGTCGGGCAAAGCGGTGCGGGCGACGGCGTCCTGATGCTTTACCTGCGTCACACCTCGGCGTCGCTGACCATCCAGGAGAATGCCGATCCCGACGTGCAGGCTGACCTGGTCACCGCGCTGCGGCGGCTGGCGCCGGACGACGGCCCCTGGGTGCACACCGTCGAAGGCCCCGACGACATGCCGGCCCACATCAAGAGCATGCTCAACGGTGTGTCGCTGCACGTGCCGGTGCAGGGCGGCGCGCTAGCCCTCGGCACCTGGCAGGGCGTCTATCTGGTCGAGCATCGGGCGCAACCGCACCGGCGCGCCGTGCTGCTGCAATTCATCGGCAGCAAGGCATAGGCATATGCCAAGGGCAGCGGATTTCGGGAGATCTGCTCAACAAGAGCTAGATCGGATGACGTTTCGAGAAAATGATCCCGATCAGGCACGGGCCAGCGTCCCGTGCATCGCCCGCAACAAACATGTAAATTAGCCCCATGACGGAGCCGTCATACCGCCTGGTGATCGCCGACGACCATCCGCTGTTTCGCGGCGCGCTGCGCGAAGCGGTGACGGGGCTGGTCGAGCGCGCCGAGATCACCGAGGCCGGCACGTTCGACGAGGTGTCGAAGCTGCTCGACAAAGGCGGCGAAGTCGACCTCATCTTGCTCGACCTGTCGATGCCGGGCGTGCGCGGGCTCTCCGGCCTGATGTACCTGCGGGCGCAATATCCGAGCGTGCCGGTGGTGGTGGTTTCCGCCCTCGACGACCCGACCGTGATCCGCCGCTGCATGGATTTCGGTGCCTCCGGCTTCATCTCCAAGACGCTCGGCATCGACGACATGCGCGAGGCCATCGTGCGGGTGTTGGGCGGCGGCGTCTGGACGCCGCCGGACGTCGACCTCTCCGGCGGCGCCGACGCCGAGACCGCGGCGCTGATGGCGCGGCTCGCGACGCTCACGCCGCAGCAGGTGCGCGTGCTGATGATGCTGTCCGAGGGCCTGCTCAACAAGCAGATCGCCTACGAGCTTTCGGTGTCGGAGGCGACCGTGAAGGCGCACGTTTCGGCGGTGCTGCAAAAGCTCGGCGTCGAGAGCCGCACCCAGGCGGTGATCGCCGCCGCCAAGATCGAGATCGGCCAGTGGCCGCAGGCGGCGCGGCTGGAGGATTGAGGCGTGTCAGCACAGCGCCGATTACGTTCCCGCGCAAGCGGGATCCTAAGCGGGCCGCATACGCTCAGCGTCGTGTGGTCTACTGGGTCCCCGCCTTCGCGGGGACGACATCTGAAGATGGGCCTGGCGCTATTCCGCGGCGGCGGCGCGCTGCACCCGCCACTGCGCCATCAGGGCGCGCAACGCCGCGGGCTTGAGCGGCTTGCTCAGCACCTTGACGTCGTGCGCCTGCGCCTCGTCGCGCACCCGCGGCGAGCGGTCGGCGGTGATCAGGATCGCCGGCAGGTCGGCGCCGAAGCGCCGCCGCAATTCGACGATCGCCTCGATGCCGTTGCCCTGGTCGAGGTGGTAGTCGACCAGCAGGCCGCTGGGCGCGGCCTGTGATTCGGACACCGCGCCGACCGCGGTGGCGAGGTCCGGCGCGCGCAGCACCCGGCAGCCCCAGCCGCTGAGCAGCGCAGCCATGCCGTCCAGCACCTTCGGTTCGTTGTCGATGCAAAGCACCGTGCGGCCGGCGAGCTGGCCGCGGTCGACGCTGGCCATCCGGCGCACCGGCTGGCTCGACGGCGCCACGCTCGACGTCGGCACCTCGACCGAGAAGCACGAGCCGCGCCCCGGCGTCGAGCGCAGGTCGATGCGATGGTCGAGCACGCGCCCGATGCGCTGCACGATCGACAGGCCGAGGCCGAGGCCGCGCGCCACCTTGGCGCCTTCGTCGAGCCGGTGGAATTCGCGGAAGATCAGCCGCCGCTTCGACCTTGGAATGCCGAGCCCGGTATCGTGCACCTCGACGCGCAGTCGGCCGCGGGCGCGCCGGCAGCCGACCAGAACGCGGCCGCCCGGCGTGTACTTGATCGCGTTGGAGACGAGGTTCTGCAGCAGCCGCCGCAGCAGGCGGCGGTCGGAGCGGACCGCGAGCGAGCAGGGCACGAACCGCAGCTCAAGGCCCTTTTCGCGCGCCAGCGGGCTGAACTCGACCTCGAGCTGGCGCAGCAAGTCGTCGATACGGACGCTGACGAAATCCGGCCGCATTGCGCCGGTGTCGAGGCGGGAAATGTCGAGCAGCGCGCCGAAAATCTCCTCGACCGCCTCGAGCGAAGCATCGACGTTGCGGATCAGCTGGGCGTCCTCGCCCTCGCCCTGCCGCTCGATCAGCGAGGTGACATAGAGGCGCGCGGCGTTGAGTGGTTGCAGGATGTCGTGGCTCGCCGCCGCGACGAACCGCGTCTTGGAGACGTTGGCCTCCTCGGCGTCGGCCTTGGCGCGGCCGAGCTCGGCGTTGAGCCGGGTGAGCTCGGTGGTGCGCTCGCGCACCCGCATTTCCAACGTGGCGTTGGCGCGCTCGAGCGCTTCGGCGGAGGCGACGCTGGCGCTTATGTCGGTGACGGTGGTGACGATGCCGCCGTCCGGCATGCGGTTGGTGCGCACCTCGGCCACCAGCCCGCGGTCCGGGAAGCGTTTGAGATAGGGATCGCTGTCGGTGACGTAGTGGCGCAGCCGGGCGTCCACCAGCGCGTCGATCGGGCCGGGTCCGAGCGCACCTTGCTCGGCGGAAAAGCGCACGATCTCGTCGAGGCCGATGCCGACGCGGGTGAGCTCCGGCGGCAGGTCGAGGATTTCACCGAACTGCCGGTTCCAGCAAATCAGCTGCAGGTCCTTGTCGTAGACCGCGATGCCTTGGCGCACATGGTCGAGCGCGGTCTGCAGGATTTCGCGGTTGTAGTGGATCGCGGCGTTGGCGTCGTCGAGCAGCTTGAGCGCCGCCTTGGTCGAGACCGTGCGCTTGCGCAGCAGCAGCGAGAGCACGAGCCGCGACGACGCCGCCCCGATCGCGGAGGCGAGCTGGTGCTCGGCATAACGCAGCAACTGGAAATCCGCCTCCGCCTGCGGTTGCAGGCTGATCCGGCGTGTCGCGGCAAAGCTCTCGAACGAGGAACGCGTGCGCGCCTCGCCGAGGTAGCGCGCCACCGTCGAGGTCAATTCCTCGACGGTCACCGCCGACCGCCACAGCCGGAAGCTCGGCGTGATCGGGGCGAGATTCGAGGGCACGAACACGTCGGCCTGCATGCGCTCGATCGAGGTCGGCGCGCGGCGGAGCGAGAAGCCGATGTAGCCCGCGATGTTGAACAGCAGGCTCCACATCACGCCATGCACCAGCGGCGGCCAGTCGGTGCCGAACAGGTGCTGCGGGCGGAGCGCGTCGATACCCCAGGGGCCGTGGGTCAGCACGCTCTCACCGACGAAGCCGATGTCGGCGAAGGTCGGCAGCAGCAGCGTGTAAGCCCAGATCAGCGTGCCGAGCGTCATGCCGGCGATCGCACCGCGGGCGGTGGCGCGCCGCCAGATCAGGCCGCCGAAGAACGCCGGCGCGAGCTGAGCGATCGCCGCGAACGCCAGGATGCCGATGGCGAACAGCTGCGCGTCGCCGGCGATGCGGTAATACATGTAGGCAAACAGCAGGATGACGAAGATCGCCAGCCGGCGCACCATGAGCAGGAGCGAGCCCACGTCCTCGCGGCCGGTGATCAGCGCCTCGCGCCGTTTCAGCACCCACGGCACCACGATGTCGTTCGACACCATGATGGCAAGCGCGACCGTCTCCACGATCACCATCGCGGTCGCCGCCGACAGCCCGCCGATAAAGGCCAGGATGGTGAACACGCTCGACCCGGCCTGCAGCGGCAACGCCAGCACGAACATGTCGCCGTCAACCTTGCCGGCCGGGAACGTCAGCAGGCCGGCCATCGCGATCGGGACCACGAACAGGTTGATCAGCACGAGGTAGATCGGGAACAGCCAGCGCGCCCGCTTGATCTCGCGCTCGTCGTTGTTCTCGACCACGCCGACATGGAATTGCCGCGGCAGCAGCAGGATCGCGACGAACGACAAGAGCGTCATGGCGATCATGGTTTCGATGGCGGGCTCGCGGGTCAGCACCGCCGCGGCCTGCGGCGCCTGCAGCGCCTGGCCGAACAGGTCAATGGGACCGTCGAACATCCAGAAGGTCACGAAGATCCCGACCGCCAGGAAGGTGAACAGCTTGACGATCGACTCGGCCGCGATCGCCAGCATCAGCCCGTCCTGGTGCTCGGTCGCGTCGATATGGCGGGTGCCGAACAGCACGGCAAAGATCGCCATCGAGAACGCCACGAATAGCGCGATGTCGGCGATCAACGGCCGGCCGGTGCCGGCGGCTGGCACGACATGGATGATCGTTTCGAGCGACGACGACACCGCCTTGAGCTGGAGCGCGATATAGGGAACCGTGCCGACGATGGCGATCAAGGCCACCGCCGCCGCCACCGCCTGGCTCTTGCCGTGGCGCGCGGCGATGAAGTCGGCGATCGAGGTGATGTTCTGCGCCTTGGCAAGCCGCACGACGCGCGCGATCAGCGGCGTGAACAGCGCGATCATCAGCACCGGGCCGATGTAGATGGTGAGGAACTCGTACCCGTTGCGCGCGGCCGAGCCGACCGAGCCGAAGAACGTCCACGACGTGCAGTAGATCGCAAGCGATAGCGGATAGATCAGAAGCCGCGCCCGGCCATCGCGACCGAGCCGGCGGGTGCGGTCGCCGTAGCTTGCCACCAGGAACAGCAGCCCGATGTAGCCGAGCGCAACCGCGACGACGACCCAGCCTTGCAGCATGCCCTGTTCCCATCCGGGCCGAAGCGCCGGCACGCGGGCCGAAAGCCCGTCCCTGAAGCGCAATCATCACACAACGCCGGGCCTTGTCCATCGCTCAGGAGCGGGACTAAAATTCAAGCGTGGTCAAATACTTAAACGCAATCCAGGGAGGGCGCCATGTTGCAGAAATTTCAGGAGTTCGCGGTCAAGGGCAATGCCTTCGATCTTGCGGTCGGCGTCATCATCGGCGCGGCCTTCGGCCAGATCGTCACGTCGCTGGTCGGCGACATCTTCATGCCGGTGATTGGCGCGCTCACCGGCGGTCTCGATTTCACCAATTACTTCGCCGGGCTGTCGAGCAAGGTCAGTGCCGACAACCTGGCCGACGCCAAGAAGCAGGGCGCGGTGCTGGCCTGGGGCAGCTTTGTCACCATCGTGATCAACTTCCTGATTGTCGCCGCCGTGATGTTCGGTCTGGTCAATCTCATTCAGCGAATCCGCCAGAGGGAAGCGGCTGCGCCGCCCGCTGCGCCATCGCGCCAGGAGGTGTTGCTCCAGGAGATCCGCGACTTGTTGGCCAAGCGCTAGCGAGCACCCATCGGCGGCGGCGATCCGGACTGCGCCGCTGCCGCCGAGACAATGCCAAGAAGGCGCTGTCCAAAAGATTTGCGGCGGTATCCCACTCTCCGGCATTGAAATGCGTGGCGTCGCTTGTAATTTAGCCGCGACAGTCGCAAGTTTGCGCTGCGTATCTTGCGGGTCGGGAGCGGGCGGCACATGATCGAGCGGCACTTGGGCGGCGTCAACGGCCAGCCCGACATCACGGTCGCCGAGCGGCTAACCTCGCGTGAGCGCGAGGTACTCGATCAGGTCATCGCCGGCGCCTCCAACAAACAGGCCGGTCGCACGCTTGGCATCAGCCCGCGCACCGTCGAGGTGCATCGCGCCCGCATCATGGCCAAGCTCCGCGCCAAGAACGCCGCCGACCTGGTGCGGATCGCGTTGGGGCAGGGGCCCAGCCACTAATTCCACATCGGTTCGTGTTCGAAGCGCGGTTGCGGCGACGCCCATGACTGAACTGTGTTTGACGGCATGACACCGGCGCGGCATTGATCGCGGCGATGCCGCCGCCCGCCACGCCAGCCAAGCTCGTGCTGCTACGTACCGCCGAGACGCTGTCGATTGCGGCCGCAGGCGGCGTCGTGTTGGCCTGGCTCGGCTTTCCGGCGGGTCTCGTCACCGGCTCGCTGCTCGCCGTCGCGGTCGCGGCGCTCGCCGGCCGGCCGGTCACGGTGCCGGCCGCGCTGTCGCGCGCGATTTCGGTGCTGGTCGGTATCTCGCTTGGCGCCGTGGTGACGCCGGCGACGATCAAGGGGCTGGCGGCATTCCCGCTCAGCCTCGCGGTGCTGGTGGTGTCGACGCTCTGCATGCTGGCCGCGACCGCCACCTACCTTCGCGTCGTGCACGGCTGGGACCGGCAGTCGGCGTTGCTCGGCGCGAGCCCGGGCGGACTCGCCCAGGTGATGGTGCTGGCCGCCGAGTTCAAGGCCGACCTGCGCGCGATCGCGATCGTGCAGACCGTGCGTGTCGTGGCCCTGACGCTCGGCATTCCGGCGGGGCTCGCGCTGTTCGGGCTGGCGGCGTCGGGCGGCCTCATGATGCGGCTCGGCTCGGCGCCGGCCTCGATCGCCGAGCTCACGATCCTGGTGGTGGTGTCCACCGCGCTGGCGCTGGCGATCTGGGGCCTGCGGCTGCCGGGCGGACTGCTGTTCGGCTCGATGCTCGGGTCCGGCGTGCTGCACGGCTTCGGCTGGATCGACTCGACGCTGCCGTGGTGGGTGGCGGGCGCCGCCGTGATCGGGATCGGCGCCATGACCGGCTCGCGCTTCGCCGGCACCCATCCGCGCACGCTGCTGCGCTTTCTCGGCGCCGCGCTCGGCTCGTTCGCGGTCGCGCTTTCGGTCGCCTCGGTGTTCGTGCTGCTGTTGGCCACGCTCTTGTCGGTGCCGGTCGCCGACGCGGTGGTGGCGTTTGCCCCCGGCGCCCAGGACACCATGATGGTGCTGGCGCTGGCGCTGCATCTCGACCCGGTGTTCGTCGGCGCGCTCCACCTGTCGCGCTTTCTGCTGGTGTCGCTGCTGGTGCCGTTCCTGGCGCACCGCTTGCAGCAGGGCCCGCCGAAGCCGCGACGCGAACGTCCGCCCGGCGCCGGCGCGTCCCACCATTGAAGATTAAGTTACGATTATTCCGCCGCGAGCGGACGCTGGTTGAGCGGCAGGCCGAGCGCCTGCCAGACTTCGACCAGGGCCTCGGCCAGCGCGTCGATCAGCGCGTCGTCGTGATAGGGCGACGGCGCGATGCGCAGCCGCTCGGTGCCTTTCGGCACGGTCGGATAGTTGATCGGCTGGATGTAGATGCCGTGCTCGGACAGCAGCAGGTCGCTCGCCGCCTTGCACTTCTCCGGATCGCCGACCATCACCGGCACGATGTGGGTCGGCGTATCCATCACCGGCAGGCCGGCCGCGGTCAGCACCGCTTTGACGCGCGCGGCGCGCTCCTGATGGCGCTCGCGCTCCCAACCCGACGATTTCAGATGCCGGATCGCGGCCGCCGCCGCCGCGCACACCGCCGGCGGCAGCGCGGTGGTGAAGATGAAGCCCGGCGCGTAGGAGCGCACGGCGTCGCAGACCTCGGCGCTGGCCGCGATATAGCCGCCGAGGCTGCCGAACGCCTTGCCGAGCGTGCCTTCGATCACGTCGACGCGATGCATCGCGCCGTCGCGCTCGGCGACGCCGCCGCCGCGCGGGCCGTACATGCCGACCGCGTGCACCTCGTCGAGATAGGTCATGGCGTCGTAGCGCTTCGCGAGATCGCAGATCGCGTTGATCGGCGCGATGTCGCCGTCCATCGAATAGATGCTCTCGAACACGATCAGCTTCGGCCGGCCGGCCGCGGCCTTCAGCAACTCTTCGAGATGCGCGAGATCGTTGTGGCGGAAGATCTGCTTTTCGCGTCTGCGCGTTGCGGATGCCCTCGATCATCGAATTGTGGTTGTAGGCGTCCGACAGGATCAGGCAGTTCGGAATGAGCTTGGCGATGGTCGAGATGCCGGTCTCGTTCGACACATAGCCGGAGGTGAACACCAGCGCGGCCGGCTTGCCGTGCAGGTCGGCGAGCTCGCGCTCGAGCTCGACCAGCGGATGATTGGTGCCGGCGATGTTGCGGGTGCCGCCGGCGCCGGTGCCCATGCGGGTCGCGGTCTCGACCATGGCGCCGATCACCTTCGGGTGCTGGCCCATGCCGAGATAGTCGTTGGAGCACCAGATCACGACGTCGCGCGGGCCTTCCGGCGCATGCCAGAGGGCGTGCGGGAAGCGGCCGGCGATGCGCTCCAGGTCGGCAAACACCCGGTAGCGCCGCTCCTCCCGCAACCGGCTCAGGGCGTCGGCGAAAAACGCGTCATAATTCATGGAATTCCAGGCCTCTTCGGGTCGGTCCGGCGTTGTTGCTGCCCCGAAAGCCCTTCTTTTTAGAAGGCTTCCACGCTTGTTTGTCGAGCCGTTCTTTACCGTGCGGCCGCAGGTTTCATGTTGATCCTGCGCAAGGTGTTGCCGCCGCGCCGACCGGCTGCGAAATCTGACGTAATCCCCTGAAATGCGACATAGCGGGACGTTGCTCTACCGGCCCGTCCGGCCGCATAATTTGGCCGCCAGCGGCGGAGAGCGGTGCGATGCACAAAATGTCTATTCCGCAATCGGTTATCGACCGGGTGGTGGCCCGGCGCGGGCGCGAGCACGTGCATCGACGATCTCGGTGCCGGCGCAGGACCGCGCTGGTCGTCGTCGACATGCAGAACGCCTTCATGCTGCCGGAGGTGGCGCACTCGCCCTGCCTGATGGCGCAGGAGATCGTTCCTAACATCAACCGCCTGGCCCAGGCGGTCCGCGCAACCGGCGGCGCCGTGGTCTGGATCAAGACCACCTACACCGAAGAGTCGCGCGCCGACTGGTCGACCTACTACGCCATGGTCGGGCCGCACGGCGAGCGGCGGGCGCAAGCGCTGACCGCCAACAGCAAGGGCCACGAGCTGTGGGCCACGCTCAACGTCGAGCCGCAGGATCTGATCGTCGAGAAGAACCGCTACAGCGCCTTCATCCAGGGCTCGTCCAACCTGGCCGCGATCCTGCGCGAGCGCGGGCTCGACACGCTGCTGATCACCGGCACCGTGACCAACGTGTGCTGCGAATCGACGGCGCGCGATGCCATGATGCTCAATTTCAAGACCATCATGATCACCGACGGCAACGCCGCCGTCACCGACGACGACCACAACGCATCGCTCAGCAATTTCTATCTGACCTTCGGCGACATCATGTCGACCGATTTCGCGATCGGCTGCCTCCGGCGAAACGTTCAGAAAGGTCTCGCTGCGGCGGAATGACGGCGGGTGAAATGTCAGTGTGAATGATGCGTCGTCCTGGGAGGGACATCGGCTCATGGCTAAGGCGTGCGGCGGCCGCGGCATCGCGGGCGCTGTGCCTGTTTGCGCCTATCGTGCTGGCATTGTTCGGTTCCACGCTCGCGCTCGCCCAGGTGATTCCGCCGAGCGAGAGCGCCGGCCGCGAGCGCTTCCGCTTCGAGACGCCGGCGCCGCCGCGGGCGCGCCCGGGTGGCCCAAGCGTCTCGCTGCCGAGCACCACGGCGCCACCCGAGGCCAAACGCGTCCACATCGTGGTCCGGCGCGTCGTGATCGTCGGCGCGACGGTCTATGGCAGCCAGGACTTCGCGCCGCTTTACCAGGACTTGATCGGCCAGCGCGTGCCGCTGCAGGCGATCTATGATCTGGCGCAGCGCATCACCGCCAAATACGGCGCCGACGGCTACATCCTGTCGCGCGCCGTCGTGCCGGTGCAGGAGCTCGAGCCGCGCGGCGCGGTGGTGCGGATCGAGGTGGTCGAAGGCTATATCGAGAAGGTGGTCTGGCCGGAGCGGGTCGGCCGCTACCGCGACTTCTTCACCGACTATGCGCGCAAGGTCACGGCCGATCGGCCGGCCAATATCCGCACGCTCGAGCGCTACCTGTTGCTGGCCAACGATCTGCCGGGGCTGAAATTCACCACCACGCTGAAGGCGTCGCCCACCCGTCCGGGCGCGTCGATCCTGATCGTCGAGATGGTCGAGAAGCCGGTCGATGCCGGCGTCCGGTTCGACAACCGAGGCACCGAGGCGCGCGGCCCGCTGCAAATCCTGTCCACCATCACGCTCAACAACCTGATGCGTCAGCACGAGGCGTTGACGTTGAGCTACGCCACCGTCACGCAACCCCGGGAGCTGCAGTATCTGTCAGGCTCCTATCGGCAGGTGCTCAACAGCGAAGGCCTCGTCGCCTTCATCAACGGCAGCTACAGCTGGAGCCATCCCGGCACCGCACAATTGGTGGCGTTGGATTTCCACACCCGCAGCCAATACGTCGAGGCCGGCGGGCAATATCCGATCATCCGCGCACGCGAGAAAAACCTGAACATCGTGGCGCTGGCGTTCGAGGGCGAGAATTACAATTTCTTCAACCTCACGCCGACCGATCCGCAGGCCGTCGACCGCCTGCGCGGCGCGCGGCTGCGGCTCGAGGGCGACTACGCCGACCAGCTCGGCGGCATCAACCAGGGCAGCGTCACCTTCAGCCAGGGATTGGAGGGCCTGGGCAGCACCGACAACGGCAATCCTCTGGCCTCACGGCTTGGCGGCAAGGTCGATTTCAGCAAGATCGAGGGCCTGGTGAGCCGGTTGCAGCCGCTGGGCCAGCGTTTTTCCGCGTTTGTTTCGGCCTACGGCCAATATGCCATGAGCCCGTTGCTGGTTCCCGAGCAGTGCGGCTTCGGCGGCCGGGTGTTCGGCCGCGCCTACGATCCGTCCGAATTGCTCGGCGATCATTGCCTCATGGCACTTGCCGAACTGCGTTACGACTTGCCGTTCCTCGTCCCGGATGAATCAATCGCCAATAAGGAACGGTTAATGCCTTCGCCGACCGTGCAGATTTACGGCTTCACGGATTGGGCGAGGCTCTATACACTGGGAATAGGCTCTGTGGGGACAGCGGCCACGGCAATTACCGCAGGCTCGGCCGGCGGCGGGGTTCGGTTCGGGTGGCTGGATCGGTGGAGCGCCGATATCTCGGCCGCGAAGGCAATCGAGGGTCCCCGCAATGGCTGGCGCGGCTTTTTCATCCTTTCGGCGCGGTACTAGGGCATCAGGGCGATCAGCCATGCGCCGACTGCTGTTTGCCACCACCGCTCTGGTCCCGCTCGGCCTCGCCTCGGCTACCGCCAATCCGCTTGGCGGCACGGTGGTCGGCGGCAGCGCGGCCATTTCAGGCACCGGCACCGCCAACGTCACCGTCAACCAGAACACCCAGAACGCCGTCATCAACTGGAATTCGTTCAACATCGGCGCCGGCGAACGGACCCAGTTCGTGCAGCCGAATTCGACGTCGACCGTGCTCAACCGCGTCACCGGCGACGTCAATGCGTCGCAGATCTACGGCACGCTCAACGCCAACGGCCGGGTGTTCCTGATCAATCCCTATGGCGTCCTGATCGGCAACGGCGCGGTCATCAACACCGCGGGCTTTCTCGCCACCAGCCATGACATCAGCAACACCGACTTCATGGCCGGCCGCTACAATTTCAACATCCCGGGCCGGCCGGACGCTTCGGTGGTCAACCTCGGCACCATCACGGCGAGCAACGCCGGCTTCGCCGCGCTGGTCGCGCCCGGCGTGCGCAACTCCGGCACCATCACCGCGACCTTCGGCAAGATCGGGCTCGCTTCCGGCAACGGCTTCTCGCTCGACCTCTACGGCGACAAGCTGATCCAGCTCGGCGTCAGCGATCAGATCGCAGCCACCGTCAAGGACGTGGCGACCGGCCAGACGCTGAAGTCGCTGGTGCAGAACGACGGCAAGCTTGCGGCCAACGGCGGCCGCGTCGAGCTGTCGGCGGTCGCCGGCCCGCCAGGTGGTCGATTCGGTGATCAACACCTCAGGTGTGATCGAGGCGCGCAGCATCGGCCGGCACGCCGGCAAGATCGTGCTGGGCGGCCCGACCGCGGGCATCAAGCTCGCCAGCGCCGCGACCCAGACCGTCAAAGTGTCCGGCAAGCTCGACGCATCGAGCCGCAAGGGCAAGGGCGGCAAGGTCGAGATCATCGGCGAGCACATCCAAATCTCGGACGCCAGCATCAACGCCTCGGGCGCGACCGGCGGCGGCACCGTGCTGATTGGCGGCGATATCGGCGGCGGCAAGGGCAATCCGTTGGTCGGCGCGCCGCTCGAGAGCTACGCCATCCCGAACGCCAGCGATGGTCACCATCAACGGCAACACCGATCATCGACGCCTCGGCGCGAGTGAGCGGCGACGGCGGCAAGGTGGTGGTGTGGTCCGATCAAACGACGTCGTTCGCGGGCTCGATCGTCGCGCTCGGTGGCGCGGCCTCGGGCAACGGCGGGTTCGCCGAGGTTTCCGGCAAGAGCACGTTGGATTTCCGCGGCTCGGTCGATTTGCGAGCGCCGAACGGCGCATTTGGCACGCTGCTGCTCGATCCGCCCAATTTTAGAGTTGGCACGGAATGACGGCGGACCAAACTCGATATCCAGTGCGACACTGCAAGGCCAGCTCGCCAAGAGCGACGTTCTCATCAGCATATAGGGGCGGCGTCGGCGAAGGCAACGGCGACATCCTTGTGTTGGGCAACGTGACGTGGGGACAAAACACCACGCTGACCCTCAGTGCATTGCACGACATCATTTTCAACGGCGAGATTACGGTGTCCAACACCGGCGCCGGCAACCTCGTCCTGCGCGCCGACAACACCGGTGGCGGCAAGGGCACCCTGTTCCTGAACGCCGGTTCCGTGCCCGAGCGGGTGGATTGGAGGGGCAGCACCGGCCAGGTCTCGATCTATTACAATCCGATCGGCGGCTACACGACCCCGCAGGATTTCAGTACCGGCAACGGTCGCGTCGCGGTCAATTCGGCGAGCCAGCTCACGTCCTACATGCTGGTCAACACCGCGACCAATCTGCAAAACATCTCCACCAATCTCGCCGGCACCTACGCGCTCGGCAAGGACATCGACGCCAGCGGTCTTCCGATCACGCCGACTCGGCAACATCCCGCTGACACAGTTCACCGGCAAGTCTCGATGGCTTCGGCGGCATCGGTAGCAACCGCACAATCAGCAACCTGAACATCGCGCCGGTAACCTCGGGCACGCACCAACGTCGGCCTGTTCGGCGTGATCGGCGCCAGCGGCGTGGTGCGAAATCTCAATATCGACAACGCTACCGTCACCGCCGATCCGAAGACGCCGCCCCCGGCCAGTTCGTCGGCGTGCTGGCCGGCACCAATGCCGGCTCAAGGTCAGCAACGTGACCGATCGACCAACATCAGCACGGTGTCACGCCAATGCCACCGCATCAAGCGGCGTGATCGCCGGCGGGCTGGTCGGGCAGAACGGTGATCTTCGGCCGGGAGGCAGCTTCGGCACCATCAGCAAGGCGAGCTCGCGGTCAACGTCATGCTCGGCAACGCTTCGAGTCTCATCACGTCTCAACGCCGCCGGCGGCCTGGTCGGCAGCAACCCGGGCACGATCGAGTTCTCCAGCGCCAGCGGCAAGGTCACGGTCGGCACCAACAGCGTAGCCGGCGGGTTGGTCGGTCAGAACGGCGATTTCAGCATCGGCGGCGGGCCATTCGGGCCCGGCATCATTCGGAACTCGTCTGCCTCCGGCAATGTCACCGCCGGCCTCGAGGCTGGCGGCCTCGTCGGCTTTAATAACACCAACGGCACGATCCAGGACTCCAGCGCCAGCGGTAACGTTTCCGCCACCCAACTGCCGTCCGGCAATTGCGCCGCCTTCAGTTGCCAGAACGCTCATGCCGGCGGACTGGTTGGCTTGAACAGCGGCGCGATCTTCAGCACCAACTCGAATGGCAACCCTGCCGATTTCTTCACGTTCGCGACCGGTGCCGTGAACGTTGCCTCCGGCGGCGTTGCCGGCGGTCTGGTCGGCTTCAACAACGGTTTAATCGCCACGACCTTCGCTAGCGGCGCGGTGACCGGCAACGCCGGTCTGGTCAACGCCGATTTCGGACAGTTCGGTCAGCAGACCGTTCTGGGCGGCCTCGTTGGCACCAACCAAGGCTTTGTGGTTGGCTCGCGCGCGATCGGCAATGTCGGCTCGGTCAACACCGATCGTCTGCTGGCCGGTGGCCTGGTCGGCGACAACACCGGCACGACCCTGGTTTCGTCCGCCGCCGGCGACGTCAGCGCCGGCAACTTCAGCCAGGCTGGCGGCCTGGCCGGCACGACGGTGCCTGGCGACGCATGCAACAACTGTGGCGGCGGCTCTCAGTTCTTCAACACCGCCGGATTGATCGTCGACTCGTTCTCGACCGGCAAAGTTACGGTTGGCACCGACAGCGTGGCGGGCGGCTTCGCCGGCGTGGCCGGCTTCATCAACAACAGCCAGGCGAGCGGCTCGGTGACCGGCGGCGGCAACTCGATCCTGGGCGGCTTTGTGGGTCTGCAGTTGAACGACGGTCTGATCCAAAACTCGAGTGCGAGCGGGCCCGTCACCGGCACCGGAGCCAACAACTGGATCGGCGGCTTCGTCGGCGCCAACATCGGAACCATCCAGAACTCAACCGCGAGTGGCGCCGCTTCGGGTGGGTCCGACAGCAACATCGGCGGCTTTGTCGGCGTCAATCTCGGCTCGATCGGCCCGGCTTCGGCCAATGGCCCGGTGTCCGCCACCGGCACCGGCAACGTCGTCGGCGGCTTTGTCGGCACCAACTTCGGAACGATCGACCAGACCACTGCGACCGGCCCGATCAGCGCGCCGGGCGCCGACAACATTGTCGGCGGAGTGGCCGGCGCCAATGCGCAGTTCGTCAACGTCCCGTCGGGCCAGTTGCCGTTCCCGGGCGGCACCATCACCAACTCGAGCGGACCGGGAAGCACTCCGATCGGAGTCAACTCACCGACCACCCTGCCGACAGCGCCGGCATTGATCACCCAGTGCGATCAGCCCATCTGCCAGATTTTCATCAATGGCGATCTCGGCGGCGGGCCGCAGCCGCCACAGCCGCCGCAACCGCCACTGGAGCCGCCGCAACTGCCACTGCAGCCGCCGCTGCTGCCACTGGAGCCGCCGCAACTGCCCTCGCTGGTGGCGGCGCAGATCCCGATACCCAGTTCGGTACTGGCGCCGCCGACCGGGTTCAATCTGCTGCCGCCGCAGGGCAGCGACGCCAGCAGCAGCGCGTCGCCCTCGGTGCTGATCGCGCTCACCAACCTCGCCACCGCCGGGCCGGCCGGTGGCGGGCCGGGCGCTGGCGGCCCAGCCGGAGCTGGGGTGACCGGGCAGCAGCCCTCCGGCAGCCCGACCATTTATCTCGGCGCGCAGCCCGGGCAGCCGGGCTTCACGCCGCCGCCGCTCCAGCCAGCGACTCGGCCCGGACGGCTTCGTGCCGAGCGGCATGCCGCCGCCCGGCGAGACGCGGTTCGTCGCCGAACAATGTGTTGATGCAGCTGTCCGGCGACGCGATGCGGCGATGCAGCTGCGGGCGTTCCTCGAGTCGCTCAACATCCGCGTGATCTCGCTTGATCCGCTCGGCGCGCTCGGTGGCAGCGTGGCCCGGCTCGAATTGCCGCCCGGCCTGGCGCTCCGCCAGGCGATGGCGATCCTGGAGGCCAGACAGTTCGTTCCGCTGGTGACGCCGAACTACATCTTCATGCTGACCCAGCCGGCCGCGCCCGCCAGCAAGGGCGACCCGGCGCAATACATGATCGGCAAGTTCGAGCTCGAAAAGACCCACAAGCTCGCCACCGGCAAGGGCGTCACCATCGCGGTGATCGATTCCGAGGTCGACAAGCGGCACACCGAGCTGCAAGGCAAGATTTCCGAGGAGCTCGACACGCTCACCACCAAGGAGCCGCCGCACTCGCACGGCACCGCCATGGCGGGCGCGATCGCCTCGCGCGACCGGCTGCTCGGCGTCGCGCCGGAGGCCCGCATCATCGCGGTGCGCGCCTTCGGCGAAGTCGAACAACACCGCCGAGGGCACCAGCCTCAGCATCGTCAAGGGCCTCGAATGGGCGATCAGCCAGAACGCCCGGGTCATCAACATGAGCTTCGCCGGCCCGCGCGATCCGGCCCTCGAGCGCGCGCTGAAGGCGGCCTACGACAAGGGCGTCATCATGGTCGGCGCCGCCGGCAACGCCGGCCCGAAATCGCCGCCGCTCTATCCCGGCGCCGATCCGCACGTGATCTCGGTCACTGCCACCGACGTCAAGGATCGCGGCTTCCGTGGCGCCAACCAGGGGCCGCAGCTCTCGGTCGCGGCGCCGGGCGTCGAGGTGCTCGCGCCGGCGCCCGAGGAGAACTATCAGATGTCGACCGGCACCTCGATCGCGACCGCGCACGTCAGCGGCGTCGTGGCGCTGATGCTCGAACGCAATCCGCGGCTCACTCCGGCCGAGGTGCGCCGCATCCTGGAAGAGACCGCGACCGACCTCGGCCCGAAGGGCAAGGACGCGCAGTTCGGCTGGGGCCTGGTCAATCCGCAGAAGGCGCTGCAAGCGGCCGAGGCGCGGATCAAGTCGAGCGACGCGGGCAAGCCCTGATCGGTCCGCCGCGCGCCGTCGCACCACCGGCCGGGCGGCGATGTCACCGGCCTAAGCCATCCTCATTCGGACAGCCGCGACGGGATTTTAGGCCAAAAGCCCTTTGAACGAGGGGTCGCGCCGGTGAATTCTGAAGGAACATCCGGACCCAGGCGGGCGTTGCCTTCGGCGGGGAGCTTGAAAGGCGGCGCCCATGGCACGCCTAACCATAAACCCGGACCGCGACGGCTCGGCCGGCAATGGCCAGCCTGAGCTTGATCTCGACCGACTGCTGGCCGAGCCACCGTTGCCGTTGGACGGCCTTTTCGACGACTCGGCGATCCGCGATCGAATCGGCCGATTGATCGGCAATGCCATGCGTCCGCCGCCCAAATCCGATTGACGTTGATGCCGGTGGCGACGGGCGACGGGTTACGGGTCCTAGCGTCGCTCGCGCCGGTCAATCGGGAAATTCGCTCAGGAACAGCTTGAGAGCCTCTTTTCCCGCCTTGTTGGCGGCCGTCATGGTTTCGAAATAGACCGACGAATATTCGACCGGGCTCGCTCGACCCGCGCGATAGATCTCCCAGCGCCATGCCTTGGGCGGGGGCGCACGATTCTTCACGACAACCGAAAAATCGGTGTGGTCGAAGCGGAGGTTCATGCCCTGCAACATGCGCTTTACGGCGTGCAAATGCCAGCAAGATGTTCTGAGGCGTGAGCCCGCGTGTCGAGCGCGTCGACGATGGAATGGTGCTGCCGGTAAGGATTGAACTTACGACCTCCCCCTTACCAAGGGGGCGGGCGCTGGGCGCTTGCACAGGACCGATCTGACAAGCGCATGTTGGTGACAGTCAGCTCCAGTTATATCCGGACGGACCGCTGAAAGCTTCTGGCGGGTTGGGTAGTCGATCTATTTGCTCGCCGCCTGGATTTCCCGCAAAAAATCTTGGACAAACTGGCGCGTGACAAACTGGCGCGTAAGGTCGCACTGCTGTTCAACCACCTCTTTGTAGCAGCCTCCGGCTAGGCATTCAGTGCAGAACACCATATCGCCGGCTTTTGAGTCCTTACATCGGAGGAGGTTGACCTTGCACTGCGGGCAGGCAACGGCGGTTAACTGGAACAACGCGGCCATAGCGGTAGCTTACTCCCCCTTCGTTCGCGCGCACTGGGGCTAGATCGTCCGCCGGCTCAAGCAGCGCGTGGCGATACTCCGGCACGTCGTGCGCATAGCCGAGCACCGAGCGCGGATCAAGCCCAGGCGCCGCGCTCCATCGTGGCGCCCAGGTCTTTACGCTGCATGTAGAGGTCGCCAGCCATTAAAAATCGTAGGTTAAGATACGGGGACGAACGCCGGCGTAGGCCCGCGATCGCCCTTTTCAGGGCGGAACACCGTGTCTGCATTTTCAGGGCTTTTGATGGTGCTGCCGGTAAGGATTGAACTTACGACCTCCCCCTTACCAAGGGGGTGCTCTACCACTGAGCTACGGCAGCACGGACGAACCCGCCACCGATCCGCAAGGGCGGGCGCGCCGGAAACTGCCACACGAGGTCTGACGGCGCAAGAACGGCGCGCGAACGCCATGGCGACGCGGTACCGCGTCAACGCATCGAGGATTTGTGCTGGCCGAGGACGGCGGTGCGGCGTCGGTCGCCTGGCGCGCGCATGGCCGGAGCGAGCCGTATTCCGACCCTGCGCGTTGCGCTTGCAGGTGGCGGAAGCCAAGCCTATCGATAAGCCATGACCAACACCCGCCAACGCGACAACCCAAGCCAAAAGGCCCGCGCGCAGCGCCTGGCGGCGGCATTGCGGGCCAACATCAAGCGCCGCAAGGCGCAGGCCCGGGGGCGCGCGGCGGCGGAGGACGAGGTCGGCGTGCCCCACGATTCCGCCGGAATTTTGCGGGACAGCCTGGGGCACAAGCGCTAGGGCATGATCCCGAAAAGCCTGCCCGGACTTGATCCGGGGTGTGAAGCGGTTTTCGGAAAAGCAGGCCCTCGGGCTCGACCCGAGGGATCATGCTCAAATAAGCCCGAGCGCGGGCGGCTGGTGGCGGGGTGAGGAGCGGGGCATGGATCGCATTCGCATTGTCGGTGGCCGGCCGCTGCAGGGCACGATCCCGATTTCCGGCGCCAAGAACGCCACGCTGCCGCTGATGATCGCGAGCATGCTCACCGATCAGACGCTGATCCTCGACAACGTGCCGCGGCTCGCCGACGTCGGCCTGCTGCAGCGCATCCTGAGCAATCACGGCGTCGACATGATGGTGCCGGGCAAGCGGCCGGGCGAGTCGCAACAGAACGGCCACACGCTGCACATCCTCGCCTCGCGCATCGTCGACACCACCGCGCCCTACGACCTGGTCTCCAAGATGCGCGCGAGCTTCTGGGTGATCGCGCCGCTGGTCGCCCGCATGGGCGAGGCGCGGGTGTCGATGCCGGGCGGCTGCGCCATCGGCACGCGGCCGGTCGATCTCCTGATCATGGCGCTGGAGCGGCTCGGCGCGCAGATCGACGTCGAGAGCGGCTATGTGATCGCGCGCGCCAAGGACGGGCTCAAGGGTGGCGAGATCAAGTTCCCCAAGGTCACGGTCAGCGGCACCCATACCGCGCTGATGGCTGCGGTGCTGGCGCGCGGCACCACCGTGATCGAGAACGCCGCGCAGGAGCCCGAGATCGGCGACGTCGCCGATTGTCTCAACAAGATGGGCGCGCGCGTCTCCGGCATCGGCACCTCGCGGCTGGTCATCGAGGGCGTGTCGCGGCTCGGCGGCGCGCGCCACAGCGTGCTGCCGGATCGGATCGAGACCGGCACCTATGCGATGGCGGTGGCGATGACCGGCGGCGACGTGCTGTTGGAGGGCGCCCGGCCGGAGCTGTTGCAGCACGCGCTCGACGTCATCAAGCAGACCGGCACCGAGGTTACCGTCACCAACAACGGTATCCGCGTCCAGCGGAACGGCGCGGGGCTGGCGCCGGTCGAGGTCACCACCGCGCCATTCCCGGGCTTTCCGACCGACCTGCAAGCCCAGCTGATGGCGCTGATGACCAAAGCCAAGGGCACCTCGCGCATCACCGAGACGATCTTCGAGAACCGCTTCATGCACGTGCAGGAGCTGGCGCGGCTCGGCGCCGACATCCGGCTGAACGGCGAGACCGCGACCATCGAAGGCGTCGCCAGGCTCAAGGGCGCGCCGGTGATGGCGACCGATCTGCGCGCCTCGGTCTCGCTGGTGATCGCGGCGCTTGCGGCCGAAGGCGAGACCATGGTCAACCGGGTCTATCACCTCGACCGCGGCTTCGAGCGGCTGGAAGACAAGCTCGGCGCCTGCGGCGCGGCGATCGAGCGCGTCAGCGGCTGAGTCCGTTGCTGCGGTCCTTCCGGTCCCTTACAATTTGATCGTTGGTGGACCCCGGGTGATGCAGAACGCCGCAACCTTGCCGAAGGCGGACGGCGCCGTCCGAAACGGCGCGGGTGCGCTCAGCCCGCAGCAGCGGCAGGATTGGGAGCGCGACGGCTTTCTCATCCTGCCGCGGTTCTTCGGCGCCGACGTCATCGACCCGATCAACGAGCTGATCACCTCGCTCGGCGATCCGCAGCGGCGGCCGCGAGAGCTCGCCAACCGCGTCGTGATCGATCTGCTGGCTGGAGCGGCAGCCAGCCGGCGCATGCGACTCGCCGATGCGCCGGTCGAAGCGCTCAAGAGCCCGGTCAAGTTCAACGATCTGTTCCTGGAAAGCGACGTCATCCGCGCCTGCAATCTGCATCCGCGGCTGGTGCCGATCCTCGATGAATTGCTCGACGGCCCGCCGGCGGTCTGCAACTCGCTGAACTTCATCCAGGGCAGCGAGCAGACCGACCACATCGATTCCTGGTTCATGCCGCCGCCTGCGGCCGACAAGATGGTCGTCACCTCGGTGTGTCTGGAGGACGTCCATCCCGACGCCGGGCCGCTGGTCTATTACCCGGGCAGCCACAAGATCCCGCCGTACCGGTTTTCCAACGGCGCGATCCGCGCGATCGATGCGGAAATGCCGAGCTGCCACGACTACGTCGATGGCGAAATCAAGAAGCGCGGCCTGTCGCGCCAGACCTTCATCGGCCGGAAGGGCGACGTGTTCATCTGGGCCTGCCAGCTCGCCCACGGCGGCAGCCCGATCAACGATCCCAAGCGCACGCGCCGCAGCCTGGTCACGCACTATTGGCGCGCCGGCGACATGGCGCGGCACAAGTTGGATAGCTACGGCGAGGGCTTCACCTTTGCCAAGGACCACCAGCCGATCCCGTCGCATCCCTTGTGGCTGCGGCTTGCGTCGCGCGCCCGCCTGGAGGCGTGGTGGGGGCTTCGGTTGCTGAAGGGCGTGGTGGCCGGAAGGCCGTAGCGGGAGATTGGCGTCATCCGCTCCACGAACATCGCCGTCATCGGGCTTTTGGCCTGGCTCGCCGGCTTCGATCCCGCCCATGCGCAAGCCGTTCAGTGCAGCGGGGCGCAGAAGCCTTGGGTGGTGGCCGAGCTGTTGTTCGGCCGCACCCGGGTCAGCGAGGCGAGCTGGACGCGCTTTCTCGCCAGCGAAATCACGCCGCGTTTTCCCGATGGCCTCACCGTCTATGACGCCAAGGGCCAATGGCGGCCGCCCGGCGGGCGCATCATCGTCCGCGAGCGCAGCAAGGTGGTGATGATCGCAATGCCGCCCGGCGCCGAAAACGACGATCGCCTGCAGCAGATCATCGCGGCCTATAAGCGCCGGTTCGATCAGAAATCGGTCGGGCTGATCGTACGGCCGGCCTGCGTGTCGTTCTAGCGACGCGCTCCGCTTGCCCGACGGCAGTGCCCGGGGGGCAGTCGGAGCAGCGGTGAAAATCCGCATCGCCAGCGCCTTGAACGGGCGAGGGGGCTTTCCTACCTTCCCGGCAGCAGTGGAAATCGAAGGCCGGCCATGGACCAGCTCAAGCTTGTCGCGCTTGATGACGAAGATATCGCGATCGTCTCCGCCCACGTGCAGGATGCGGTGCTTAAAGCCGCCGACATCCGCTGGCGGCCGTCCGAACATCGGGTCGTGCTCGGCCTCGATCGCTTCGATTGGACCGCAGCCCACTGCGGCTCACCGGAATTCCGCCGTTGCCGCTCGGCGCTGCGCTTCGAGCGCGTGCTGTCGTGCAAATGCCGCAACCTCGACGCCGGCAAGGGCGAACTGAGCCTGCTGGCGGTCGCCTTCGAACAGACCAATCCGCCCGGCGGTGCGGTGCGGCTGACCTTTGCCGGCGGCGGCGAGCTGCGGCTCGAAGTCGAGTGCCTGGAGATCGAACTGGCCGATCTCGGCCCGACCTGGGTCGCCGAATGTCCGCCGACTCATGCTGTCGATGTCTGAGCCTGGCGGTCCATCCGAACAGGGTTGACGCGCCCGCGCGCGCACGCCATTGACCGGGGCACCCGGGCTGGTCCCGGCCGGACCGCGCGATGCCGATACGTCTCGACAGCCGATCTGCCGACTTTGCCGCGCGGTTTGCGGCCTTGCTCGCAACCAAGCGCGAGGCCGCCGAGGACGTCGAGCAGACGGTGCGCGGCATCATCGCCGAGGTGCGCAACAACGGCGACCGCGCGCTCGTCGAGCTGACCCAAAAATTCGACCGCGTCGATCTCGACCGGATCGGCATGCGGGTGTCCGATACCGAGATCAAGGCGGCGCGGGCGGCCTGCCCGCCGCGCGCGCTCGATGCGCTCACGTTGGCGCGCGACCGCATCGAGGCTTATCACCGCCGGCAGAAGCCCGGCGATGACCGCTTCACCGATCCGCTCGGCGTCGAGCTCGGCCATCGCTGGAGCGCGATCGAGGCGGTCGGGTTATATGTGCCGGGCGGCACCGCCGCCTATCCGTCGTCGGTGCTGATGAACGGCGTGCCGGCCAAGGTCGCCGGCGTGCCCCGCATCGTCATGGTGGTGCCGGCGCCGGACGGCAAGCTCAATCCGCTGGTGCTGGCGGCCGCGGGCCTCGCCGGCGTCGACGAGATCTATCGCATCGGTGGCGCGCAGGCGGTGGCGGCGCTGGCCTATGGCACGCCGACCATCCGGCCGGTCGCCAAGATCGTCGGGCCCGGCAACGCCTATGTGGCGGCGGCCAAGCGGCTGGTGTTCGGCACGGTCGGCATCGACATGATCGCCGGACCATCCGAGGTGCTGATCCTCGCCGACAAGAGCGGCAATCCCGACTGGATCGCCGCCGACCTGCTGGCGCAGGCCGAGCACGATGCCGCGGCGCAGTCGATCCTGATCACCGACGACGCAGCGCTGGCCGGCGCGGTCGAGCAAGCCGTGACCGCGCAGCTTGCGACCTTGCCGCGCGCCGCGGTCGCCGGTGCGTCGTGGCGCGATTACGGCGCCGTCATCGTGGTGCGCCAGCTCGACGATGCCGTTCCGCTGGTCGATGCGCTCGCGCCCGAGCATCTCGAAATCGAAACCGCGGACGCCGAGCGGCTCGCTGGAAAAATCCGCAACGCCGGCGCGATCTTCATCGGCGCCCACACCCCGGAGGCAATCGGCGACTATGTGGCGGGCTCCAACCACGTGCTGCCGACCGCGCGCTCGGCGCGCTTTTCGTCGGGGCTCGGCGTGCTCGACTTCATGAAGCGCACGTCGATCCTGAAGTGCGGGCCGGACCAGCTTGCGGCGCTCGGGCCCGCGGCCATCGCGCTGGGCGAGGCCGAGGGCCTCGACGCCCACGCCCGCTCGGTCGCCATTCGTCTCAACCGAAGATGATGCGGATCGCGCTCCTTGTGCTTTCGTTCCGCTCAGACACCGCGGTCTCGGGTCTGCAGCGCGCCACCAAGGGGTGCTGCGCTGTGCCCGGGACACAGGGTGGCGCGCGATGACCAAGGCCAAAGCCGCCGACCCGAACCGGCTCGTCGCCATCACCATCGACGAGGCATCGATCGGCCGCTCCACCAGGGATGTCGAGCACGAGCGTGCGGTCGCGATCTACGACCTGCTGGAGGAGAACTCGTTTGCGCCGGTCGGCCACGGCGACGGCCCCTACAAGCTCAATCTCGGCATCAAGGAAAATCGGCTGGTGTTCGACATCAGGCTCGCCAGCGGCGATCCGGTGGTCGCGCATCTGTTGTCGCTCACGCCGTTCAAGGGGATCGTCAAGGATTACTTTCTGATCTGCGACAGCTACTACGCCGCGATCCGCACCGCCACGCCCGACCGCATCGAGGCGATCGACATGGGCCGGCGCGGCCTGCACGACGAGGGCTCGCGCATCCTGCAGGACGCGCTCAAGCGCAAGGTGAAGATCGATTTCGACACCGCGCGCCGGCTGTTCACGCTGATCTGCGTGCTGCACTGGAAGGGCTGAGCATGATCCCGATGGGCCGGCGGAGCATGCCCACGAAATCTGACAGGCCGCAAGGCGGTGCTGTTCGCCTGCGGGCTCAATTCGGTGCGCTCGCCGATGGCGGCCGGGCTGTTCCGGCAGATCATGGGGCGCTCGGCCTATGTCGGCTCGGCCGGCGTGCGCAAGGGCGAGCTCGATCCATTCGCGGTCGCGGCGATGGACGAGATCGGCATCGACATCAGCCGGCACCGGCCGATGACATTCGAAGAGCTGGAGGATTGGGAGGGATTGAACTTCGACCTGATCGTCACGCTGTCGCCCGAGGCGCATCACAAGGCGCTGGAGTTGACGCGCACGCTCGCCGTCGAGGTCGAATACTGGCCGACGTCCGATCCGACCCCGACCGAAGGCACGCGCGAGCAGCGGCTTGATGCCTATCGGCAGGTGCGCGACCAGTTGACCGCGCGCATCCGGCAGCGTTTCGGCACGCGCCCCGCCGGCAATGAATAGGCTTAGACCGGGATGACGCTTCTTCGAATCGTCATCCCGGTCTAGTTTCTTGTTTGAGCATGATCTTTTCCGAAAACCGCTGCACACTTTTCGGGATCATGCTCCAGTTGTGAAAACGCCTCGATTCCGCTACGTTTTGCGCCAATTTTGTAGGGTTTCGGGCCGGTCGGATCGGGCTGGGGTGCGAATGGCGAAAGAAGAGCTCTTGGAATTTCCGGGTTTCGTGACGGAACTGCTCCCGAACGCCACGTTCCGCGTCAAGCTCGAGAACGAGCACGAGATCATCGCCCACACCGCCGGCCGCATGCGCAAGAACCGCATCCGCGTGCTCGCGGGCGACAAGGTCCTGGTTGAGATGACGCCGTACGATCTCAGCAAGGGCCGCATCACCTACCGCTTCAAGTGAGACGGTCGCCCGCCGCAGCCAGCATCGCGCGCGTGATTCAACAAAAAGCAGAGCCATGATCATTGGGCGTCCCAAACTCGTGCTCGCGTCCGGCTCGCCGCGGCGGCTGTCGCTGGTCAATCAGATCGGCATCGAGCCCGACTCGCTGCGCCCCGCCGACATCGACGAGATGCCGCAGCGCGGCGAGCTGCCGCGGGCCTGCGCCAACCGGCTGGCGCGCGGCAAGGCCGAGGCCGCGCTCGCCGCGGTCAAGCTCGACGACGAGCTGGCCGGCGCCTACATCCTCGCGGCCGACACCGTGGTCGCGGTCGGCCGCCGCATCCTGCCCAAGGCCGAACTGCTGGACGAGGCCGCGCAATGCCTGCGGCTCCTGTCCGGGCGCAATCATCGCGTCCACACCGCGATCTGCCTGGTGACGCCCAAGGAGACCTTCCGCCAGCGGCTGATCGAGACCCGCGTGCGCTTCAAGCGCCTGACCGAAAGCGACATCGAGGCCTATCTCGCCTCCGGCGAATGGCGCGGCAAGGCCGGCGGTTACGCGGCGCAGGGTCTCGCCGGCAGCTTCATCGTCAAGATCGTCGGCTCCTACACCAATATCGTCGGCCTGCCGCTGTACGAGACCGCGACGCTGTTGTCCGGCGAGGGCTATCCGATCCACTTCGGCTGGCTCAACGCCATGTGATGGCCGGCAGGTGGCATGATGTTCACATGACTCTCCACTGTCATTCCGGACGCCGCGAAGCGGCGATCCGGAATCCAGACGCGTATTCCGAATTTGCATCTGGATTCCGGGTTCGCGCCTTCGGCGCGCCCCGGAATGACCAGCGTAGCAGTGCGCTTCAATCAAAAGCGATCATGCTCTAATTTCGTGAAATCAGGATCAAGAACTCCGGCACCGGCGCGAACGCGGCCGGCCGCAATGACCACGGTGTGCACTTGAATCTCGCGACCTGGCTTGAACGCGCCGGCAAGGAAGACCCGCAGCGTCCCGCGCTCGGCCAGGGCGCGCGCGTGCTGCGGACCTACGGCGAGGCCGCCGGCCGCGTCGCGCGCATGGCCGGCGCGCTCAAGGCCATGGGGCTTGCGCCCGGCGAGCGGGTCGCGATCGTCGCGGTCAACAGCCCGGATTATCTCGAGGCGACCTATGCGGTCTGGCACGCCGGCCTCGCCGCGGTGCTGGCCAACGCCAAGCTGCACGGCGCCGAGCTCGGCTACATCCTGGCGCAATCCGGCGCGCGCGTCTGCTTCGCGTCGGACGGCCTCGACGGCGCGATCGCGGCGCATGCGCCGACGAGCCTCGAACGCCTGATCGTCATCGGCGGCGCCGATTACCAAAGGCTGCTCGCGGCCGATCCGATCCCGGTGGTGGAGCGCGCCGGCAACGACCTGGCCTGGCTGTTCTACACCTCCGGCACCACCGGCCGGCCGAAGGGCGCGATGCTCACCCACAAGGTGCTGACCGCCGCGAGCGAAACCTATGGCTCGGAGGTCGATACGCTCGCGCCCGGCGACGCGCTGCTGCACGCGGCGCCGATGAGCCACGGCTCCGGGCTTTACATGATGGCGCATGTGATGCGGCGCGCCATCAACGTCGTGCCGGAATCCGGCGGCTTCGAGCCGCGGGAGATTTTCGAGCTGCTGCGCGCCTGGCCGCGCAGCTCGATGTTCGCCGCGCCGACCATGGTCAAGCGCCTGGTCGAGTGCCCGGCCGAGTGCCCGAGCGAGAACATCCGCACCATCGTCTATGGCGGCGCGCCGATGTACGTCGAGGACGCCACCAAGGCGCTCGACCGCTTCGGCCCGCGGCTCGCGCAAATCTACGGCCAGGGCGAGAGCCCGATGACCATCACGGTGCTGACCCGGGCCGAGATCGCCGGCCGCGAGCATCCGCGCTGGCGCGAGCGGCTGGCGTCGGTCGGCCGGCCGTTCCGCTGCATCGAGGCGATGGTCGCCGATGCGGACGATCGCCCGCTGCCGGCCGGCGAGGTCGGCGAAATCCTCTGCCGCGGCGACACCGTGATGGCCGGCTATTGGCAGAACCCCGACGCCACCGCGGCGACGCTGCGCGGCGGCTTTTTGCACACCGGCGACGTCGGCACCTTCGACGCCGACGGCTATCTCACGCTCAAGGACCGTTCCAAGGACCTGATCATCTCGGGCGGCTCCAACATCTATCCGCGCGAGGTCGAGGAGGTGCTGCTCCAGCACGCGGCCGTGCGCGAGGTCTCGGTGATCGGCCGGCCGGATCGCGAGTGGGGCGAGGTGGTGGTGGCCTATGTGGTCGGCGACGCCGCGCCCGGCGATCTCGACGCGCTGTGCCTTGCTTCGATCGCGCGCTTCAAGCGGCCGAAGGATTACGTGTTCGTCGACAGCCTGCCGAAGAACAACTACGGCAAGGTGCTCAAGACCGAGCTGCGCGCACTGGACGGCAAGCGCACATGAGCTCGAGCGGTGCCGCGAACGCTCTTTACCTCTCCCCGCTACGCGGGGAGAGGTCGCCCGAGCGGAGGCGAAGCCAAGCGAGGGCGGGTGAGGGGGCGCATCCGCGAGTGTGAGCGCAATCGATACGCCCCCTCACCCCGACCCTCTCCCCGCAAGCGGGGAGAGGGAGCACGCTGAGCTTGTAGCCACGATCATTCCGCCCGACGGTGCGTCTTGGAGACCGCACCCGAGCGCTTCAATCGAACGCCGCGCCGCCCTACATTACAGCCATGTCCGATCCCGCCACGCCAAGCCCTGCGCCGCGGCTCGCGCCCTGCCCGATTTGCGGCAAGCTGCCGCTGCCGCAGTTTCGGCCGTTCTGCTCCAAGCGCTGCGCCGACGTCGACCTCAACCGCTGGCTTTCCGGCGTCTATACGGTGCCGGTGACCGAGGAAACCGACGAGGACGGCACGAGCCGTTCGCGACCCCGAGCGCGACGATTCGAGCCAGCGCTGAGGCGGCCCCGGCTTCCCCCGTTGCACGGTTCGACCTAAGCTTCAGCGGCAGCTTCAGAAGCCGTTTGCGCGGCCCCTGCCGGGAGATCGCCATGCTCGACCGCCGCAACGTCCTGCAGCTCCTTGCCGCCTCGATATCCGGTGGCGCGCTCGGCCCGCGCGCCGCGTTGGCGCAGGGAACCGCGTGGCCCAGCCGGTTCGTGCGCCTGGTGGTGCCGTTCCCGCCCGGCGGCGGCACCGACGCGATCGCGCGCGTCGTCGCGGTCAAGCTGTCCGCCATCTGGGGCCAGGAGATGGTGATCGAGAACAAGGGCGGCGGCGCGACCTCGATCGGCACCGACGCGGTCGCCAAGGCCGAACCCGACGGCCACACCGTGCTGCTGCAGTCGGTGCCGCTTGCGGTCAACAAGTTCCTGTTTGCGACGCTGCCGTTCGATCCGGTGGCCGACCTCGCGCCGGTCAGCCTGATCTGCGACTACCCGAATGTGATGTGCGTGCCGATGTCGCTGCCGGTGCGAACCGTGCAGGAGTTCATCGAATACGCCAAGGCCAATCCCGGCAAGGCCACCTATGCGTCGTCCGGCTACGGCACCTCGGTGCATCTGTCGGGCGAGCTGTTCAACCGCATGGCCGGCATCGAGCTGCGGCATATTCCGTATCGCGGCGCCGGCATCGCGTTCAACGACCTGATCCCGGGCCGCGTCGACGTGATGTTCAACAACATCGGCTCGGTCGTGCCGTTCATCAAAGGCGAAAAGCTGCGCGCGCTCGGCGTCACGTCGCTGAAGCGCAACCCGGCGCTGCCGGACGTGCCGACCGTGTCGGAGGCCGGCGTGCCGGGCTTCGAGGTCACCGGCTGGTACGCGTTCTTCGCGCCGGCCAGGACGCCGCCGCCGATCATCGCCAAGTTTCACGCCAGCACGGTCGCCGCCGTGTCCGATCCGGTGATCCGCGAGCGGCTCGATCAGCTCGGCGTCGGCGTGGTCGGCTCGACGCCGGAGGAATTGCGCGCGTATCTGAAGGCCGAGATGGACAAGTGGGGCCCGCTGATCAAGGCGGCCGGCATCAAGGTCGAGTGACGGCGCGGGCCAGCGGCGCGCGCGACCATCCGAAAACCCCGGCAGCGGCGCGGATTGGCGCGTTCTGGACAGGCTCCCGGCGAGCCTCTATAAAACCGGCGCTCATCCCAAACGCCCCTAATGCCCAGGTAGCTCAGTTGGTAGAGCACGTGACTGAAAATCACGGTGTCGGTGGTTCGATTCCGCCCCTGGGCACCACATTCTAAAATCATAGAATCGTATTTCGACACTTTTCATTTGTCAGTCAAAGCCTTGTGCTGAAGCGACTTGAACATGGCAACTCGTAGGTGACGGTGACATATCCGCAAATTGTGGGTACGTCTGCGGGTACGCTTTTCCAGTCTCGAAGGTCGTACCCGCATGTTGCTCACACAGTTCGCAATCACAAAAACCGTTGCGAAAGGCAAGCCTATTAAGCTTTCGGACGGCGACGGCTTGCATCTCTTGGTGAAGCCGAGCGGCGTTAAGCTGTGGCGCTTCCGCTCGCTTCGCTGGTCGTGAGAACATGTGGCGTTTGGCGCGCTTTCCCACCGTCTCGCTTGCAGCGGCAAGATCGAAGCGGGACGAAGCCCGCAAGCTCCTTGGGGAAGGCTCCGACCCTGCCGTTAAGAGGAAGCTCGACCGGATTGCGGCGGCAACGGCCGCTCGAAACACATTCGCCATCGCCACCGAATACCTAGAAAACATGGCAGCAAACGGCCGGACAGAGGAGACAATAGCCAAGAATCGCTGGTTGCTAGAGGACCTCGCCAAGCCGTTGGCGGAACAGCCGATCGCCGACATCGTTCCCGCGGAACTGTTACATATTTTGAAATAGATCGAGAAGAGCGGTCGCCGCGAGACGGCGCGGCGGCTGCGTGCCGTCATGGGTGGCGTCTTCGTCACGCGGCCCTGACGTTGCGGGCAACGACCGATCCGACATTCGTTCTGCGGGGTGCGCTGCTGAAGCCGAGCGTAAAGCATCGCCCCGCGCTTTTCGAGCAGGTGAAAACTCGAACCCGCGTAGCGCCGCCCTTGACAGCACGTATGGTTTAAACAACCTTAGGTCGTTCCGAACCAAACTACATCGCAGTGCGGTAGGGGGCCACCATGAAAAGACTGTTGTTGGGCGGCCTTGCTGCCGCGTTGGCATTTCTGCGGCGGTGGCAGAAACCGAGCTTGAGGAGAACCTTGATCAGGTCCGGTTGTCGCAAGCGTCCGACGCCAACGCCGCCACCGTCGCGGCGCGAACAACAGAGCTAAAGCTGGTCGCGCCGCTAGACGTTAGTCAAGCGTTTAACAGCGGCACCCTTTTCGAACAGGTTAGCGCGCTGCAGCCCCTGCAGGCGTCGATGAAAAAGCAGCGGCAGGCCCAGAGTTGCTCACGAAGGACCCGAAAGCCTATCCGCCACCAAGACCAAATGGCTTCCCAGCCCGGTCACCAGCGCGATCATGACTTTCAGAAGCGACTCTCCATCGACGTGTGCTCGGATCAATCCGGACGCCTCGAACAAGCGCGGGAGAATATCCCCCGGGAAGCCGTTCGCGCCACATGGAGTACCATGGCGGCATCACGTTTGTCGGCTGGGAAGACAAGTGCGCCGAACAATGCGCAAGGGATCAAGATCCTGATTGCCGATGACCGGCCCAAAAGCACTATCCGGCAGTCGAAGCGACAACCTCACGCGATCAATGGTTTTGAATTTCACATTCACCAATCAAGAAATGGCGGGCTGCGAAGCGAACCAGACTCTGCATTCACTCGGTTGGGTTCACGGGTTCGGTCATGCATTGGGGTTCTTGCACGAACAGGAACTCCGCTAACGCCAAAATGGTGCGTCAAGCTGCTTGGAAAGGAAGCCATCAGCAAGCCGCTCGCCGCGCTGCAAGCCAAAATGGCCAGCTGAACTGGGATGAGTTCTCGGTCATGGACTATTGTTTTGATATTATTCACGGCGCATCCAGCTGTCGGATTGCGACATCGCTGCGCTGCATGCGTTTTGTATTCAAGATCGCCATCGCCAAATACACATACGTCCCGAAATGCTCGGTTCTGCTCAGACCCATGTAGCCTCGTTGCCCCGATAGCAAGGCGCAGTCTCATGCACCGCCTCCTGAACAGCGTCGGATCTCTGCTGGTGCGATCTGTTTCGCCGCCTTCGCCGTGCCAGGGTCCGCACAGCCATTGCCGGCGATCTTGCTTCATAATGACAAGCAGGACTTGCTTGCTGACTTCTTGCGCGAGCGGCTGCTGCAAATTTCCTATGACGTGCGCGACAAGGCCACCGGCCTTACGGAGACCGTGCGTGGCACAGGGTTCGTGATTTCTCCTGACGGTTGGGCGCTCACGGCCCGACATGTTTTCGACGCGGCGTATTCAGGCAAGTAGCAAAAAACGAACGTCAATGTCCAGCAAGCGCGCGACAACAATCTCGATACATCACTTCTTCCTCACGAACTACGCCTGTCCGATACCGGCGACGTCGCGCTGTTTCGCGTTCAAACGCAGTCAGGCGCCAAGTTCAAGAAGCACTTCTGCGTCGACCAAGGCGGCGACGGCGCCGCTTTGGAAGCGAAGTCATGATCGCGGCGTGGCGATACTACAGGCCGGAGAAAGGCCCAGAAGGTTGGTATTTTCAACTCTATCCCAGAAAGGACGTCCAACAGCAAAACGGCCCTGGAGATTGTTCAAGTACTTGTCAGTCGCAAAAGACTTCCACCGCTCCATGAGTGGTGGTGCCATCCTGCAAGGCGGAAATGTCATCGCGGTTGTGTCGAATTCGCTCCTCAACAAGGGCAAGGTGATCGCGGATGGAAATTCCCGGCTACCTGCTCAACTATAGAAAACTTTATGGGACGGTTACGCAGCGAAATGTGGTCGCTAACACGCCTGGTGAATTGGATTTTGTCCGCAATGAATCTATCCGGAATTTTTAGCCAACAGCTGCGAGGGTTCGCTGGCCTGGATGCCAATCAGCGCTTCGAAAGAATTTTATGGCCTGCCGAGAAATGCCCAATACCGGATGAGCCGGCAGCATCTTACTTGTGCGGCGCCCTGCGTCTGTGCGGGCGAAGCCGGAACAAGATCGTACGGTTGTCATCAATAAGGTCGCCAGCCAAAATGACGCGTCGTGCCAGATCGCGGCCATTCCCAAGCAAGGTACGGAAAGCGGACGTACTACAGCGCGCGAGCCGTGCCGCTTGTTAAAGAACATGCCCTGGCGCAGTACAGCCCGCAGACGTGGTTTTATCGGAACACCAACCTGTTGCGACTGAAGCGAACTCGTCGTGGAACGGTGTGACGTCGGGTTCCGGCGAAACAGTGGGAGTGGGCGCCTCAAACCCAGCGTCTTCAACCAGATCACCCGAGCCACTGCAAATGCAAAACTTCAGTGTACGAACCTCGGATCCGAGGAATGCAACGATGTCGCCGCGCTCTCATCATTCGATCATGCCATCGATATGGACATGGAATGGCATGGTTATGCTCGGCCGACCGTAAATCCAAAAAGCACAGTATTTGGATTGAAGGCTCGCGAAGTCCTGGGTGGTGCCTGACCCACTGCTTGCTCAAGACATGCATCTGAAAAACTGGATATCGTACTGCAATGACCACCGAGGCAACCACGTCAAATCCGGTGGAGTTTGCTTTCTGCATAAACGATGATTGGGACCGCTTCGTCGTCCGTGCCTCTGCGCCCGAGCGGAGCACCGTACCCGCCCAGCAAGCGCTGTTCGACGATTAGAAATATCCCGCCGTCAATTATTGACCGGGGTTTGTGCCGCGCAAGCGCGGAGCCGGTCGAGGTCGCCGGGGGCGTTGCGGTTCCAGGCTTTCAGTTCTGCAAGCCCAACATCCTTCAATTTCTCTTCCGTGTAGAGGCCGCCGAGCTTGCTGGCTGTGCCCCCCAACAAAAGGACGGTCACCTCGAGGTCGGGCACTTTCTTTCCCGGCAAATGCCACGAATTCAGGGCGGCATTGTTTTCTACGCCTTCCAATTGTTTTTTCATGAGGCGCTGTAGTAAGGCAACGGAAGGTTCTCCGAAACTTTCGGTCGGCCCTGAATTACCTACGACGGCAAAGACAAGCCGATCCTCCTTGTTGATCGTCGCATGGATGATGGCGATATCGCCCACGCCAATGCGACCAAAGGAGCCGCCCGGAAGAACAAAATAAGGAATCGTCGTAAGCATCGAGCGATGAATACAGCGGCCTGCATTCCTTTACGCGATTGCGTCGGCATCAGCGATGTCAGCCCCGGGGACGGGCTTAGAATGACCTATCGCCGTGGACGCAATAAAGTAACCTGGAAATCGCGATTTTGGCGACCTAATGCATGGCAAGCGATCGGTCGTGGGCGGGATAATTGACCGATTGAAAAACGCAGAGTGATTGGTCGCTGAATTGTAGAAGCCATAATGCTTCTTTCGCAGTTCCTCTGGCAGGTCCTCAACAGGTAGAGGCTTGAGAGTGCCATCTTGGATCAGGTCAGATTTTCCCCCAGGCCTCGGCCGATGCTTGTGAGCAAGTCTGGCAGCCATCGGCGGATAAACTTTGACTTCGCCATTTGCCAGCTTGTCCATCGCACAGATGCCATCGGCGACGAAAGCCACCCGACGGACCGGCAGTCAGCTTACATTTGCCGAAACCCAGTGGATCGTCCGGGTGATATGATCCTGGGGCTTCCATCCGAATCAACGCTGATCTTCTTGGTCCTTGCCACGAGATATTGCGGATCAGCAGCGCCGGAGGACTGCGGATCGAGCAAAACTGAAAACGCGTTAATGACGCCACCATCTTTTCCAGTGAGCGTCATATTGAAGTGCTGCATGCCGCACGACGGAGTTGTGCCGCCGCCCGCTCCGAAGTTGGGTGGTGCGCTTGCAGGCCCGCGCGAAGGTCGCTTCGGCAGAGATGGCCTAAACGTCGTTACCGGTGCGCGCTCAAGCCGGAGAATGTCCTTGGAAATAGCATCGAGCTTGGGGGGCACAGTCCGATCTTGGGCGATGTTGACGGCGGGTTGCCTAGGGCAAGCGCGAGCGCAATCGATATCGCGAATGAAACATGAAAATTGGTTCGATAGCAGGCGCTAGACACCGCACGCACTCTTTGCCTCACGGTAGCGCAGGGGAGTGTACCCGTTCAGTTTGAGACGGTGTAAACCCGCCTGCAAACGCCTTCGCATTTTTTATCCGTGGTCGATTCCAGAGTTTCCACGGTGACGGTGCCGCCAGGGCCGGAAATAAACTTGACGAAGAGCCGCACGTGGCTACCGGCGGCGTTAAGCGCATCACCAGGCTTCAAATCCTTAAATGCGATGGGCTTGGCAATCGCAGGCAGCCCAGAAGTGCCTCGTTTGGAAACACCCCAGCTCGCAGACACGAAGCCCGAACAATCGACGCCAGCCGAAAAAGGTACAATGCAATCATTGTGAGCCGAATCCCAAGATGGCAGATGTCCCCCGCGAGGTAGTCATTGTCTAGGTTCTTGATGAAATCCTGCGGTTTGTCTCCGCCACCCCGCGCAGCGATACGGCATTGGGCCATGAACCTTGCCAATGGCGTCAGACTCAAAGTGCGTGGGTCGTCGCCAATAATGTTTGTTGACCTTGTCACAGCGGTTTTCAACGCCGCTCCTGCTGAAGTTTTCGTTCTTCATGGTCCAGTTGACGGTCAGGAATTTGTTGGCCTCTTCCAATATTTTTTGGCGCGTGATGGGCGGAAGTTTGCCGGGGGCTGCAGGTTCATCTTCCAACGGCTCTTTCTGCGTCATGAATGGTGGCCTTGATGTCCACGGGTTTCATTGGCACTGGCGGTGCCATGCCGCCGCCGTCGCCAGAGGCACGCGATCGAAATTGAAGCTGTTGCAACCTCAGAGCTGTCGCTGTAGGAACAAGCGCAATGACTTCGCCGGACGGTTTAAGGGCCAAAAATTTGGCAGGCACGCGATCGAATGCATCTAAAGGGACCGATGCTCTGTCCAAATAGCGCCCGGCGGTCGAAAAGCGCTGCACAGACACGACAGTATTAATGGTCCGCGAACCCCGGCGCATTTCCGCAGCCTTCACATACCATCGCGCTTCGTTGTCGCGTCCCAACAGCCGTGCATCGGTAAGGGTCCGGCTCCTGAGATTGAAGTGATGGGCAATTGCACGCTTTGCACGCCAGCTCCCTCTACTTCTAAGAATGAGCCGTCGCTCACTGCTACGCTGCAAACTGGTTGTGAATTGCCGGCCGACGTCGGTCAGCGGGACGATGGTGAGCTGTCCCACCTCACTCGGATTGACGTTGCGGCGCAGGAGAGCTTTGCGCCGGCTATCGAGGTCTACGAATTCGAGCGCGGCCTCGGTTTCCTCTACCGTGTCTGGCATGAATGGAAGCGGTGCGCTGCTTCCCGCTATCTCGCCGTTTCCTCGAATGATGACGGCGCGAGCATCAGCCGGATCGATTGCAACAAAAAAGGTCATCGCGCAAATGCGAAAACAGTTCTGGCGATCTTGCTTGGCTTTCCGTCCCGCGAAGAAAATAGTTGAGCGTTGCTTGAGCGTTGGCGGCTTCCGTCCATCCGATGCAAGCAAGCGCGGCAGCGGCGACGATTCGGATGATCCGCATTGTCTTGGCCTCCATAGCGATGGGGTGTGAGACCCAGCTGCAACAAGAAAACTGCCGCTTCTAAGGAACTCCCGGCGACAAAGTTGGGAAGGCTGAGATTTCGGGAGAATAGGGATATGGCGGAGCAAAGCCGCTTCGGCGATTGGGGAGGGGGGCGGCCCCGCGCCGCGGCATCGGCGCTTCGGACTGATTTTCCTTCTTTTCTTTATCGCTTTGCGCCACCTTAGAGTTGGCAATCGCTTGACGAGTCAGAGCTTCGATACCGCCAATTGAACAGATCTTAGCATAATTGCGGACAACGTTCTGAGCCATACAGTAATTGTCGCCAGTTCTTGCCGACAGCGAATTAACAATTCGTCTTTGTATCAGGATGCTCGCGAAAGCGGCTCAAAGTGTCGAACACCACGCGACGCGACTCCAACGCGTAAGGCGCAAACGCAAATTCCGCGGCGTAGCCTTCGATCAATTTCCGCGTAACTTCGCTGCCGGCGGCCACGATACCAATGGCACCCGCACTGGCTTTGACGAGACCCATGATAACGGCAGCCTGGGCATTCGCGGTGGCAACGCTCGACGAGGCGTAACGCGCTTTCTTCTGAAGTTCGACGATGCCGTCAAAGAAAGTAATGCACTGTTGGTCCACGAAATCGAACCCGGCGTAAACAAAGCCTATGGGCGTTACGTACGGCGGCTCCGCCGAGCACACATTGGCATATGCGTGAACTGACTCTGGGGTTACGGTTGCGGCCTCATTGTGCGAGGAGCAACCGGCGGCCAATAACGCAACGATGAACGCCGACAATCTATACATACCCACCCCATTTCCCCGCAGGTATGATGCCTTCGGATTGAATCTCTATCACTTACATCGCAAAGTTGTGCCCGCTATTCACAACCCACGGTTACCCCCTGCCTAACTCGCGCTATCGCGAGAAACTTAGAGGTTTGACTTTCTGTGAGGGCAGATGCCGGACAGCGACGTCGGCACCTCTCGCTTGGCGCAAGGTCCAAGTGCGCTCACAGCCCTAGTCGATATCGAGCGCTGGAAGGGACCATTGCGGCCAGTGCATACGATGACGCCGCCGGAGCTGATTTTCTCCGGCGTCTCGACTGAGCTGTCCACTTTCTCATTAGATGCCGCATAATCAGTCACTAGCTTCAGGGAAGCGATCTCGGATCGCGATTGGAGGAAAATCAACCATCAATTGCCGAATTGCCTCAAAGCATTTGAGGCTCAAACGCGGTAGCGCGCTGGATAATTGTATTGTCTCAATATATTGCGAGTTCTATACGAGTCCGGCCATGGGCACCATCGCCCAAAACGCATCTGATTTGTTTGGCTTTTTTCTCGAAAAAGTCCCATCGGGCCATGCGGTGGGACAGTTTTTGTTCACGAAATTTTCCGATGCAAGATTTCCAACGTTAAAATTTGTTTTGTGTGATCGAATTGCGCAGTCGCTTTTTTGCCCGGACCGAACCGCCAATTTTGGAACGTCCCTCGAACACACCTCGGGAGGCTTCTATGGCTGACGACTTCGACGATTTGCGAGACGAACGTAGAGGCATAGTCAGGTGGATACTCGACGTGGCATTTGGTCGTTCCAATGATGACGACAATGAAATGGGTGCAAAAATACACCGCATCGGGACAATCAATCGCCTGTTAGAAGACGACGACTAGGCAAGAAGGCGGAGGCCGCCTCAGTTGACGGCCTCATCGGTTTTGCTTTCGAGCAAATACATGGCGCTTTCAGCGAGACGCTTTTGATCGGCAGAGCGTGCGTAAAGCTCTGCCATCTTCAACGAAGATCAACCGAAGATCGCCATAAGCTGGGCGAGACGTTGCGCCATTCTCCGCTAGTATCGGATCATCCTGAATTTGGCGCGCCAGCGTTTACGTTGGCCATCGCCGTTTTTGCACACTCGGCCACGTATTCTTGGTCGATCTTCCAACCAACTACTCTTCCCTTCTTCAGTTGAAGCTGATCGAGCACAGGGCGACGCGGCGGATGGAAGCGGGCAAACTCTACAAACGATCCGTTCGTTTTCATAAAGAACATATCGAGTGTCCACTCTGGATGGACCAACTCCGTTTTCGGGACTTTAACATTGCCTTTCAGTGGCGAGCGAACGACGAAGGTCTTTTCGTCCGGATTGAAGCAATTGAGATAAAGGTCCTTTCCATAGTAGCGCGTGAAGAACGAGCGTCCTGAATTGTGGTACATGCCCCGCTCGTCAATCATCCAAGCCCTGCACAATAGGTTTTCGACTTTTTTGAACCCGCGCTCGCCCCGAAAGGCTACCTCGAAGCCTCCGCCCCAAGAATTGGAAAATCCCTGTCCAATAACCCACTGCAAGGCAAAAGCTCGTGCAGCAAATCGCAGCATGATCGCCTGTGCGACTAAACTGCCTTCGTTTTTCTGGTTCGGCAAAAGTTCGGGATGCGTCTGCAAATACTGGAAAAAGTCCGGCGCGCCGCTTCCCAGTAAGTAGACGCGCCTGCCATCAAGCTCAAAGCCGCGCGTGCGAACGCCAAACGGGCGAATAGAATCTTCGTCCAGAAGAAGAGCTACCATTTCGGTGCCCGGACGGCACGTATCCAACGTAGCGAACATCGGATGTAGATCATCCAATTCGGTTTCCGATTCGGGCAAAAATCTATCGAGTTTGCGAATAATTCGGATAGCGTCTGCATGTTCGCCAGCCCATGCCAGCAACAAATACGGCCGAACAATAACCAGCTTCTGTGCGAGACCAGCGGCGTGATCCTGGCCCGTTCCCGGATGCTTAGTGACTCTCTTTTGAGTCGGAAGATCGATCGCGGATGGCAGACGCCAAGCTAACAACAAGTCACCAATGAATGCCGGTAGCCCTCCAATACTGATACCAGCGACTAGAGTCATAGCCCGTCACTCGCCCTGCCTGATCTTCGCTAGGTCAAGGCCCTTCGCCTCAAATCGTTTTGACAACTCTTGTTGATAGCGATCGCTAGTGGCGGAAAGCTCCTCGTCAAGATCAATCTCTGTAACTTTGAATTTGTCAGGGATTGAAAACAGAAGCTCCCTTCGAATTACACAACTGACGACATAATCGTAACCCACGGACATGTCTTCGTGATACTCGACCGCGCACAGACCGAAGTGGCGGTGTATGAGTGGATCGATATTCTTGTAAAGGAATTCCAGCGCTATTTGTCGCAAGTCACCCGCGCTAGTGGGTGAGCAAAAATGCTGAATTGCGTTTCTGGCCTTTCGCAGTCTTTCGAAACTATCCTTGTCAGGCAGCGTTCTCCGGTTGAAACCCAAAGCAATTTTGGCAAGTGCTCAAAGCCATACGTTTTGCCTTTTTGGATTATGTGTTCGAGTCTTAGATCATCGTTCGACGGATCATCTAACTCAAAAAGATCGCGAAAAATTAGAAGCGGATGCTCCTTAGCGATGATTGCCTTTAAGAAAAGCTCACCGGCGGTAGCTGCGTTTAAGACCGAAATATCAGTCCAATGATCCATGCCCGGGTCATAATAGACGGCGTGCTGGTTTGCTTGAGTCAGCGCGCCGATCGCCACGTCAAGAATGCGAGCCGGTATATCTTCCAAACCTTCATGCATCTGCGGCTGCCGATGTGTTCGCGGCGCTTGTCCTTGGCGGTCGATGCCATCCCTCTGAGAGCTTCTCCGTCACCTTTTCGATCCAGTTGTCATACCAGTACCACGTCGTCGCTATCTGTACGCCGTAGCCTTTGCCCGACTGCCGCGCGTCAAGCTGCCGAACAAGGAGCGTATGATCGTGCATATTGAAGGATGGAAAACCGGCAGTCTTGACCTTTGCCACGACCTGCGAGGGCAAGTACTTTGTTCTCTCGACTTCCTTCAAAAGCACTCGCTCAACAGCTTCGGCCTGCGGTGATCCAGTTTTTACGAACTCAATGGATAGGTCAGCATTTGTCGCCTTACCCGTGACTTTGGGTACGAAGGCAACTCGAAACCGGAATTTTGGATCTTCCTGCTCTTGCACGGTGAGACCGTTGTGAAAATTGTCCATAGCCGTAGCGATGTGCGGCGGAAGGTCCGCACCTGCAAGCCTCGCTCTCTGCGCGCCGTCAAACGTTACGAATTGAAGGGCAATCGGAAGTCGCTTTTCCAACGCAAATTGTTTTCCAAACAATGTCTTGATCGCGTCATTGAAATTTATGCAACAAGCTTGAAGCTTGGCGCTCAGCGCGTCGTCGATTCTGCTGTTGAACGATGTTCTATCTCGTGACGAATTTCGGTTAGGAAATTTAAATTGTTGACTACGCCATTTTCAAGCGGACATTCGCCATGAGCCAGACAATGGCTTAGCTCCCAGTACTTGTCGGCACCTGTGGGGGTCTTCTGGACGGCACCAGCCTTCTTGTACCGATAGTCGATGCCCTTTTGTTTATAGAAGGCATGCATGAGGTAAGTCCAAGCAATGACGACTGTGACAATGAAAAGTTCAGTGCGAAAATGCAGCCCAGCGCTATTGAAGGTATGAACAGCTGCAATCATGGCCTCTCTGGCTTTGACGAGTAGTTCGTCAGCTTCAAGGTGAAGGCCGGTGTTTGGATCAATATTCGGCCTCGCCTCCAAGTAGCTATCGAGTTCTTCCTCCGATGCGGGCTTGGTTGTTTTGTGTTTCGTTCCGTCTCTTATCTCCGAGATGCGTGCGTGATTGATGGAGCGCGTTGGTCTCGAAAAATAGGCTTGAATATCTTGCGGGACATAGTTCCTCGCAAGCATTGCCTTGACGAGGGCGACTTCCCACTTCGCAAGCGTATTTTGTCGGCGTCTTGGCACGTGTGCCCCCGGATGTGCGCCGAATTGTCGAAAACATTTGCGGTCGCTCGGGATATAGCGACCAAAGCGCATTGCAGTCGTTCGTCAGTTCAGATGCGATTCTGAGTTCATCAAAGGCGTGAGTGGACGCTGCCAGAGGAACGATGACGCACCTTATCGAGGGGTGTAAGGATGCGGGAGCTTCCCAGTCGGCTTACCGTCGTGGCCGATCTGCACAAGCTCTTTGCTCTCAAAAGCGAATATCGGAAGCTTTGGGAAAGCTCTTACTATTTCTGACAGTGAAATTTGGACAGGTACGATTGCGGAGTCATGTCCAAACATTTCCATAGCCGGGTCATAGCCAGGAACCTCTTTGAGTGCCACTCGGCGGGCGACAAACAGCTTATCCGTTGTGTTTACAAAAATCCCGACCGTATCCGCGTCGGTTACGCTCCACTCGTTGTAGTCCTTTGCATCCGTGAATGTGTTGGCAAATGTTTGCCTAACAAACGGCAAGCCCATGCCTATGCGCTTGCCGGTGTTTGGATCACGAAATGAACCGGCGTCGCCACTTTTGACGGAAATAATGAATTCAACAGATCTTGGTTTGAGGACGATGCCGACCGAGCCGAACGTCTTGATGTGCTCGGGCCAAACGACCGAGCAAGCGAGTTCGCCACGCTCATTTGCGACGACATGAATGGCCTTGCTAAGATCATCCGGAAATAAAAGCGGAGGCTGTTCGTGCCCTGCCTGATCGCCCTGTTCCGCTGCCGAACAATGAACGACGAATGCCTTACGGCGTATTAGTTCTGATAGCAGTTCCTCGTATTTCATTTTCCGAGCCGGGCCGTGGTCGAATTCCCGTTGCCCCAATTGCCGCAAAAGTGGTGGGACAATCATGAAAATTAGACTATGTAATTCAATGGCACGGTCGCGCAAAGTGGGACAAGCCAAGTGTTTGAGGCAACGCGAATTGCACAGTCCGCCCCTGGGCACCAACATTTCCATAACTCAGTACGGCTCATAGTCGCGCAGCGCCGGAATCACTTTTTCGCCGAACAGCCGGATCGAGCGCATCAGATCGGGCTCGGGCAAATCGGCGAAGTTGAACTCGCCCATGAACGTGTTGAAGAAGCCTTCGTCGGCGGCCTTGCGGAGCTTCCTGGTCACGGTCTCCGCCGAGCCGACGAACACCAGATCGTGCTCCATGATGTAGTCGGGATCAAAAATGTTGGATACGAGCTTGCCCGCGCCGGGCTCGCCGCGCGAGGCGAACAGCGCGATCTGATTGGCAAGGCGGCTCTCGAAGCTCTCGCCGGGCGTCTTCACAGGCAGCAGGCCCTCATAGGCGCGGCTGGCGCGAAACAGCGCGGTGTCGAGCGCCTTCTGATCGGTCTCATCGACATAGACCACCGTGCTGTAGGCAATGTTCGGCTTGCGGCCATGACCGTGCGTGTTCCAGTCCTCGAGATATTTCTGGTAGCGCGGTCGGGCCTCATGCCGCGGGACCATGATGAAAAAGCCGGTGTTGACCCCTTCCTTGGCGCAGAATTCCAATGTTGGCGGGTCGCGGCTCATCATCCACAGCGGCGGATGCGGCTTCTGCACCGGCTGCACCGCGAGCAGCGCGCTGTCGGTCTTGTGGTTGTCGCCGTGGAAGGAGAACGGCTGCTTGTCGCCATAGGCCGCGCGCAGGTAATGCACGAATTCCAGCGTCGGCGATTTACGGAAGTTGAAGTCGACGCCGAACGGCCTGAAAAATCCCGGGCTGATGCCGGACACCAGGCCGCATTCGAACCGCCCGCCGAGCATCTGATCGACGATGGCGATGTCCTCGGCGAGCCGCAGCGGATGATAGAGCGGCGCGATGAATCCCATGGAGCCGACGCGCAGCCGCTTGGTGTGCATGCCGGCACCGACGGCGTAGAGCGCGGGCGACGACATCCAGCTTTCGTGCGGCTGACAATGATGCTCGACGCAGAAGCTGAAGTCGAAGCCAAGCTCGTCGCATAGCCGCAGCTCGCGCCAAAGCTCCTGGTAGCGCGCATGCGCGGTCATGTTGGGCTTGCCCCAGACATGGGAGAAATGGGCGAATTTCATTTGCGTTCATCCACGCGGTTGCAGCACTGATGTGAAGTCCGGCCGTTGGTCAGCGGTCAAACAAGCGTCGCAGCCGATCGCCGAGCCACAGCCGCACGAAACGCCCGATATTGAACTGCGCGCTCGAGCGCTGGTCCAGCGGTTCGCCCGTGAGGCGGGCATTGAGATTGGCGGCAAAATCGGCGACCAGGCGGCGGGCGAGGTCCTGGGCGATGCCGGATCGCGAGAATTGCGCGAGCGCGCCTTGCAGGCTGTAGTCGACGGACAAGACGACCCGCGTCTGTTGGCCATCGCCCTCCGGCTCGAGGCGATAGGTCACCTCGCCTTTGGTGCGCGAGCCGGTGCCCCGGTCGCTGCCCGCGCCGCGGATGACACCGCGGTGCGCCGCATCGTCGCGCTCGATGACGGCCGAGCCGGCAAAACCTGCCGAGATCGGACCGAGCTTCACCGACATCTTTCCCTTCACGGCGTGGGCGTCGTATTCGGTCAATGCGGCCCCGGGCAGGCATGCCGCGACCGCAGGAATGTCCGCCAATGCGTCCCACACCGTCGCGGGTGGCTTTCGGATCACGAAGCTTTCCTCGAAGTGGGTCCAGCCTTGGCGTGGCTCGTCGGGCGTCGATGCAAGCGCAACCGACGCGGCTGTTGCGTCGACGTTGGTCGGCACGAACGCCGCCAGCGGAGCAGGGGGCGAGGCCGCCCGCGCGGTTTCAGCCGCGGCCGGCTGCGTGCGGCGGGCCTCGACCACGCTCCGCACGGCATTGACGATGCCGCGATAGCCGGTGCACCGGCAGAGGTTGCCGGAAAGCTCGACCCGGATGCGGCGCTCGTCGGCATTCGGAAGCCGCTGCACGATATCGCGCGAAGCGATCAGCATTCCGGGCGTGCAAAAGCCGCATTGCAGCGCGTGCTCGCGCGAAAATGCCTCGCGCAAGTCGGCCATGGTCGCGTCATCGTCAAATCCCTCGATGGTCTGGATGGCGAGCCCATCGCAGGCGATCGCATAGGTTATGCATGAGCGTGCCGGCGCGCCGTCGATCAAGACAGTGCAGGCGCCGCATACGCCGTGCTCACAGCCGAGATGCGTTCCGGTGAGCCGGCAATGCTCGCGCAGAAACTCGCCAAGATGGGTGCGCGGCTCGACCAGCGCCTGCACCGTCCGCCCGTTCACGATGAGCGCGATCGGCGTCACGGCGCTAACACTTGCCGCAAGGCGCGCGTCACGGCGGCCGCCGCCATGCGCCGCTCGACGGCATCGAGATTGCCGGCCACGTCGGCGATCGCCTTGGCGACGGCTTGTTCCGAGGCGGCGGATTTTCCCTCCTGGGCGACACGCCGTGCCAGCGCCACAAGCGGGACAGGCGCCGGGCGAATCGCCCCGAGATAAATGCGGGCAGCGCCGGACTCCGGATCGAACACCGCCGCCGCGCTCGCTTCGGCAAACTCTCCGGTCTTGCGGCAGAACTTGTAATAGCCGTAACGCCCCGCGCGCGAGAGCTTGGGCACCTCGATGGTCTCGATGATTTCGTCGTCGCGCAGCGCCGTGGTGAAGGCGCCCAGCACGAATTGTTCGACCGGGATGGCGCGGACACCACCGATACCCCTGATGTTGACGGTTGCGCCAAGCGCCGCGAGCGCCAACGGCCAATCCGACGCCGGGTCGGCATGCGCAACGCTGCCGCCGATGGTGCCGCGGTTGCGGATCGCCCGATAGGCGATGCCGGCCGCCACCTCGCACAGCATTTCGCCGCCGGCGAGCTGGCCGCGCATGTCTTCGATCCGGGAATGGGTGACGCCCGCGCCGATACGCCAGGCTCGGGCGAGTTCCTCAACGCGCGCCAACGCTTCGAGCCGCGACACGTCGACCAGCAGCGACGGACGCGCGAGTCGGAGGTTCAACATCGGACCGAGCGATTGACCGCCGGCCAACAGCTTGGCGCTGCCCTCGGCGCTCGCCAACGCCGCCAGGGCCTGCGCGACGTCGCCCGGCCGGACATATTCGAACCGCGCGGCCTTCATGGGTTGCCCGCCGGCGACGACGCCGATGGCTTGGCGCGTTCGATGGCCTCCAGCAAGCGGCGAGGGGTGAGCGGTGTTTCGGTCAGTTCCACGCCCAGCGATTTGAGCGCGTCATTGACCGCATTGAAGATCACGGCCGGTGGCGCGATCGCGCCGCCTTCGCCCATGCCCTTGATCCCGAATTCGGTATAGGGCGACGGCGTCTCCATGTGAAAGATGCGGATCGCGGGGATTTCGGTCGGACCCGGCAACAGATAGTCGGCAAAGGTCGAAGCGAGCGGCTGCCCATTCGCATCAAACGGGCTCTCCTCGTAGAGCGCGGTGCCGATACCCTGCGCGATGCCGCCCAGCGACTGGCCCTCGACCACCATCGGGTTGACCAGCGTGCCGCAATCCTCGACCGCGACGTAATCCAGGATCTCGACCTCGCCGATGCCGGTATCGACCGCAACCACAGCCGCGTGCGACGCGTAGCTGAAGGCGCCGGTGTCACGCTCGGGTTTGAAGGCCATCGTTGTCTCGAGGCCGCCGCGATCGACATCCGGCGGCAGCTCCTGCGGGCGCAGATACCAGGCCTCGGCCACCTCCCGCAGCGGGATCGACCGCTGCGGTCCGACGATCATGCCCTTGTCGTATCGCACGGTGTTCACGGCCGCCTGCATGAGATGCGCGCCGATCGCGACGAAGCGCGGCAACAGCTCCTTGCACGCGGTCGCCACCGCGCCACCCGACATGACGATGCTGCGCGACGCGTAGGTTCCGGTCGAATACGGCGTGGTGCCGGTGTCGCCGAGGATGACCCGGATGTTGTCGAGGGCGATGCCGGTCACCTCGTGCGCGATCTGCGCCATCGTGGTTTCCATGCCTTGCCCGTGCGAATGCACCCCGGCGCGCACCTCGAGCCCGCCGTCCGGCATCACCCGCACGGTCGCCTGATCGTAGCCCGGCACGATCGGCAGGCCCCATCCGGCGAACACGCTCGTGCCATGGGCGGTCTGCTCGCAATAGGACGCAAAGCCGATGCCGATCAGACGGCCGTCGGGCTCACCCTTGCGCTGGCGTTCCCGCCAGGCTTCGAAGCCAATCTTCTCGCGCGCCGTGATCAGGGCCTGGCGGTAATCGCCGCTGTCATAGTGCTTGCGCGTGACGTTGTCGTAGGGCATCGCGGACGCCGGAACGAGATTGTCGTGCCGCACCTCCCACGGCTCGCGACCGACCGCGCGTGCGATCGCGTCGATCATCAACTCCATGGCAAAGCAGACCCCGGTTCGGGCCACGCCGCGGTACGGCAGGAAGCCGGGCTTGTTGGTCGCGATGCAATGGGTTTTGCAGCGGTAGCCGCGGAAATCATAGGGTCCCGGCAGGTTGCCGGTCGCCTGCCCGGGCTCGAGCGCCACCGTGAACGGCCAGTTCGAATAGGCACCGCCGTCAATCGTGATTTCGGCGTCGAGCGCCCGGAGCCGGCCGCGCTCGTCGGCGTGGGCGGTGAGCCGGTAGTGATGCTGGCGTGTGTTGGCGCCAACCACCAGATGCTCGCGTCGATCCTCGACGTAACGGAACGGCCGGCGATACTTGAGCGCCAGCCACGCAACGCACAGCTCCTCGGGATGCACGATGACCTTGTATCCGAAGCCGCCGCCGACGTCGGGCGAGATCACCCGCACCTTGCCCTGGTCGAGGCCAAGGAATTTTGCCAGTCCGACACGGACGACATGCGGCACCTGGGTCGAATAGTAGACGACGAGTTGGTCGCTGCGCTCATCCCAGTGCGCCAGGATCGCCTTGCCCTCCATCGGCACCATGGCCTGGCGGTTGAGCGACACCTCTCGCTTGACCACGACCGGCGCGCCCTTGGCGTTGGCGTCGTAGCCGTTGTCGAGGTTGAGAGTGAGGAACGAATTGTCGCTCCATTGCTCGTGCACGCGGACGTTTTTCTCGGCGCGCGCGGCGCGCGCGTCGACCAGCACGGGTAGCTCGTCGAACTCGACCTCGATCTCTTCCGTCAGATCTTCGGCTTCAGCGCGCGTCGGCGCGACGCACATCGCGACGGCTTCGCCCACGAAGCGCACCTTGTCATGGGCCAGCGGATGCCATTCGGAGAGCTTGTAGCCCGGCACCGTGGTCGGCGCGATCATGGCGGCCGCCTCGTGGAGGTCCGACCGGATGAACACGCGCCCCGCGCTATCCGGCGGCTTCGCTATGCGCCGGATGCGCCCGTGAGCAATCGGGCTGCGCAGGAAGGCGACCTCGCTCTGGCCCGGCAGCACCATGTCCGAGACGTAGCTGCCGCGTCCACGCAAGAACCGCGAATCCTCCTTGCGGCGGACCCGTGCTCCGACGCCTTGTCCTGCGACTTCTGTCATGCCTGTCCCAGTGAGTGGAGAACCCGAGGTGAGCCGTCAGCGCGGGTGCGCCGACATGGCGAAGCGGTAATCATAGCGCGTGCTCTCGCTAAGCATTCAGCTTTTGCGCATATCTTTCCGCATCACCAGTTGGGCGCGCTGAAGCGATAGGCGTCGAGCCGATACTCGGCCACCCGGAACCAGGAATTCGACGCGTTCATGAACGTCTTCCAATGTCTGTAGACGCGGCGAAAATCGTCGCTCTTGTCCGCCATTTCGTTGAACGCCTCAACCGATGCCCTGTAGCACGCATCCAGCACCGGCTGCGGGAAGGCGCGAAGCTCGGTGCCGCCGGAGAGCAGGCGCGTGAGCGCCTCGGGGTTTCTGGCGTCATACTTGGCGTTCATCAGCAGGTTCTGCTCGTTCGCCGCGGTTTCAAAAACGTCCTTGAACTGCTGTGGCAGGGCATCCCAGGCTTTGGCGTTGACCAGCGCCGTAATCATCGCGCTGCCCTCCCACCAGCCGGGCGTGTAGTAGTATTTCGCGGCCTTGGCCAAGCCGAGCTTCTCGTCGTCGGCCGGACCGATCCATTCGGCGGCGTCGATGGTTCCGCGCTCGAGTGCGGAAAAGATGTCGCCGGGCGCGATCTGGGTTGGCACCGCACCGAGCTTTGCCAGCACGACGCCGCCGAGACCGCCGATCCGGATCCGCAATCCGTTGAGGTCGTCGACGGTCCTGATTTCCTTCCGGAACCAGCCGCCCATCTGCACGCCGACGTTGCCGCAGGGAACATTGATGATGCCCCGCTTGAGGAAGATCTCGCGCAGCAGTTCGAGGCCGCCGCCATAGTACAGCCAGGCCGCCTGCTGGCGCGCGTTGGCGCCGAAGGCGACGCCGGAGTCGAAGGCGTAGACCGGATCCTTGCCGAAATAGAACGCGCTCAGCGTGTGACCGCATTCGACGCTGCCTTGCTGGACGGCATCGAACGCCTGCACCGCGCCGACAATTTCGCCGGCCGCAAAGGGCTGCACCAGGAATTGACCGTTGGTGAGCTTGGCGATGCGCTGGCACATCGCATCAGCCGAGCCGTAGATCGTGTCCAGGCTCCTGGGCCAGCTGGTGGTCATGCGCCAGCGCACCGGCGCCGCGCTCTGGGCAAGCGCCGGGCTTGCAAGCGAGGTCGCGGCAACGCCGGCGGCGGCCCGCTTAAGAAACGCGCGTCTCTTCATGTCGCTGCTCCGCTCTGGAGGGTGGATTGTTCGAAGGGCAGGAACCAGACGGCCGATGGACGGATCGAGTCGTGTAGGTGCAGGAGATATTGCCGCCGCCGCATGTCGCTCCCTGGGCTCAGGAGAGAGCATCGTATCGGCTCAAGCCAGACCGCTGGAAGGGGCTGGTACAGCCTCAGGTGCCGCACAGGCCCTGGCACCGCGCGCTACTCCACCCGCTCCCACACCAGCTCCTGGCGCTGCATCTGGCCCGCGAACATGCGGCGCGGCGGCGCGAGCGTCATCAGGCCGTTGTCGAACGTCACCGTGCGAACCTGGTCGCCGCCGACGCGGCTTGCTTCGGACGACGCATCGACGCGGGTCGACAGCGTGGTGCCGTCGAACGTGTAGTTGCCGGCGTAGGACATGAACTGGCGCGGCCCGTCGAGGGCTTTGCGGCCGTCGCACAGCACCGCCATCATGCGGCCGTCGGCGGCGAACACCACGAGCCCCATCGCCAGCGGCCCATAGGGCGGCGGCAGGAGCTGGCCGGTGTCGTCGCGTCCCATCGTGCTTTTCAGCCGCCAGGTGCCGACAATGCGGGGGTCGATCGCGGTCATGGCCGTTCCTTTGCGAAAATTTTTCGAAGGTTAGCCACTCACCGCCGCCGCGTCACGTACCAGAAGAAGCCGGTGAAATAGATCGCGCCCAACACCAGCGAGCCGCCGAGCCAGACCAGCTCATGCGGCCGCGCCATCCACAGCAGCGCGACCAGCGCAAACCACAGCAAGGTCGCCGCAACTGCAAGCGTGCGCATGATTGTTCGCCCCTGGCTTCGGGGCTGGTTCTAGGGATTTGCGATGGTGTCGCCGAGGCCGCGAGATGCCGCTGCGTCGCCTGGCCGCGCGGCTCAAGGCTTCCAGACGTCCTTCTCGTCGATCACGCTGACATGGCCGACCACCACGCGCCAGCCGTCGGCAAACCGCACCCAGGTCTGGGTCTGCCGTCCGACCTTGCCGGGCAAGGTGGCGCGGCGAAACAGCGTCGAGGCCACCGCAAAATCGCGGCCGTAGGTGGTGATGACGGTCTTTGACAGCGTGCGCATCAGCCCGACCGGCGAGCGGGCGGCGCGAAACGCCGCGATCTCGTCGAAGCCGTAGAGGATTTCCTGCGCGCCGTAGCGCACGGTGCGTGGATCGTCGTGAAAGATTTCGTCGAGCACCGCGACGTCGTTGCTCACCAGCGCTTGTTCGTAGCGATCGAACGCGGCGGTGACCTCGGCCACCACGTCCGGCAGGTTGATGTCCATGCTTCGCCTCCGGGCTCTCGAACGGTCGCAATGCTAGAGCATGTTCGTTTCAGATTGAAATCGATGACGCGCGGCGCACTCGCTTCACCCTCCCCTGGAGGGGGAGGGTCGGCGAGCGACGAAGTCGCGAGCCGGGGTGGGGTGAAACCTTCCTCGAAAAAAAGCTCACCCCACCCCGCCGCCTCGCTGCCGCTCGGCGTCGACCCTCCCCCTCCAGGGGAGGGTAAGAGAGGCCGCGGCACGCGCAGTGGCAAAGCGAAGTGGCGGCCGCTCGGATCGGTGAGCGCAAAACAAATCGCCCCGTGCGGTGCACGGGGCGATCGAATGGTGGTTCTGATCTAGGCGCTAGCGGAATTGGTACCCGCGGTCGTTGGCGCGGCCGACGCGCGCGCGCGGCCTTGGCGCCCTGGGCTCGGGCGCGCCGAACAGCCGCTCGAAGAACGATCCGCCGCCGCCGCCACCCCAGGTGGGGCCGCCGCCCCAACTCGGGCCGCCGAACGTGCCGGGCGGCATCCGCACCGGCGCCGACGACGAGCCCCTGGGCCGGTCGATCGCGATATCGGCGACTTTGCGCTCGCTGCCCTTGAGCAGCGGCAGCATGCGCGCGTCGCGGCCGTAGACGTCGTCGCGGATGACGAGCTTGCCGTCATCGACGAAGGCGGTCTGGTAGGTCAGATGGACCGGCAGGAATTGCGGGAAGTTGATGTTGACCTCCGAGCCGCCGAACATCCTCTGCAGGCGCTCGGCGGTGTAGTGCTCGTTCGGCAGCACCAGCGACAGCAGCACCTCGCCGTATTTCAGCGGGTCCTGCACGCGCATGCAGCCGTGGCTGTAGGCGCGCTTGTCGTGGGCGAACAGATGCTTGTCCGGCGTGTCGTGCTGGTACACCAGGAACTTGTTCGGGAAGTTGAAGCGGATGCGGCCGAGCGCGTTGCGGTCGCCGGGCGGCTGCCAGATGCGTACGGTGCCGTCGGGATTCTGCTCGACCCTGAGCCCGATCCGCTCCATCGCCTGCGGATCCTGCTGCAGCGCCGGCAGGTATTCGTTCTGGATGATCGACGGCGGCACGTTCCAGGTCGGATTGACCGTGATGAACTTCATCTCGGCCGTGGTGATCGGCGTCGGCAGGCTCGGCTTGCCGACCACGATCTTGGTCTTCCAGACGAGCTTGTTGTCGCGCACCACCCGGAGCGTGAAGTCCGGGATGTTGACCATGATGTGGATCTTGCCGAGGTCGCGCGGCAGCCAGCGCCAGCGCTCCATGTTGGCGACGACGATGTCGATCGTCTTCTCGCGCTTGGGGCCGTTCATCACGTCGAGCGTCGCCTGCGTGAGCTGGCCCGTGGCCTGCAGGTTGTGCTCCTTCTGGAACTTGGCGATGGTCTCGGACAGCGCCTTGTCGTAGGTGGTGTCGCCTTCGGACGCGGGCAGGCTGAACCAGGCGCGTAGCGCCGGCACGCGCGGGTCCTCCATCAGGACCTCTTGCGTCGTCTCCTTGCCCTTCTTGTCCTTCTTGCCCTGGACATATTTGAGCACGGGTCCCGACGGAATGATCGGCTTGGCGACGTCGGGGGCGCCGTTGCGCAGCTCGGCGAGCTTGGCCTTGAGCGCCTTATAGCCGGGCTGCTGCGGGTTGAGGCTGTCGAGGGCTGCGCCTGCGTCCTTGGCTTCGGCGAGCTTGCCCAGCACGTCGGCCGGCTCGGGCTTCACCGGATTGAACAGAATGTCGCTTGCGACGCGGCTGAAGTGCACGCGGCCCATCTGGGCGTGGCGCGCGAAGGTCAGCACCGAATCGGTGAACCTGATTTCGGCTTCGGCCGACGCCTCCGGCTCGGCGCCGGTCCGGATCTCAGGCAGCGGATAGTCGGCCGGATCGAGGCCCTCGGTCTCGACGCGCGACAGATAAGCGACGGCGGCTTTGCCGCGCTCGTTGATCGCGCCGTCGGTGATCCAGAGCGGGGCGAACTCGCGGCTTGCGTAGAACGCCTCGACCGCCTGGCGCTCCTTCCTGCCGCCGAGGAAGCGATCGTATTTTCCCGCCGCCAATTGCTCGCGCAGCTTGTCGACGATCGCGCCGTCGGCGACCGAAAGCGCGGACGCTTTCGGGCTGGCCTGCGCCGGCACCGAGCTGGTGGCCTCGCTGGCGGGGGCCGCCGCCTTGGCGGCCTGGCTGATGTCATCGACCGGCGCCGCGGCGGCGGGCGCCGCGGCGGGGAGCGCCGGCGAAATATCGCTGGCGCTCGGCGGCGGCAGGTCGGCGCTGGCGGGGGTCGGCACGGCGGCCGAAAGCTCAGCCTCGGTGGCGGCAAAAGCGCCGCTGGCATAAGGACTTAACGCCAGCGCCAAGGCCACCGCAGTGCCGGCCAAAAGACCATCGAACCGTGACCTCGGCATGGAATTCTCCAAACTCCCGCATTCCCGTCGGATTAGTCAGCGCGATAAAGGTAAATATCAGGCTTGCATGCCGTTTGATATCGGCGCGGCCTGCTATTCCGACGAAAAATCGATCGCAAAATCGAGGATTTGCGCCGCAAATCAAACAAAATTGCCCGGTGTTGCGCGCTCGCACCACCCGCGCGTCGGGACCCGGGCGGTCGCAGCGCGATCACTGCACCGACGGGATGATCTTCGCCGCCGGCACCAGATAGCCGAGCAGGGTGGGCGGCCAGGGGATCGCCATGAACTTGTCGAAGGCGATGTAGATCGCCAGCACCAGGGCGGCCGCATAGCTCAGCACCAGCTTCCAGCGCTCCGGGCCCTCGAGCCGCATGAACACAATGACGAACACCACGACCGTGGGAATCAGGCCGATCACCGCCATCACCGCCATGAAGGCGAGCAGGTAGCCGAAGAAGCGCGCCGCCCGCTCCACGATGGTGCGCACCGGCAGGTGCGCGGTGTCGGAGGTCAGATCCATGTGGATCTTCTGCTCGACCTCGTGCTGGGCCTGATCGGCCAGGCTCTCGGCCGCCGTGGCGGTGGGCTTGCGGCACATCTCGTTGAACAGGCTGAGCGCGATCACGATCAGCGCGACGGTGCCCACGATCAGCGGCACGAGCTTGGCGCTGAAGTGCCAAGGCAGCGCCGCGACCACCATGGTCGCCGATCACCGCCATATAGAACAGCGTGAACAGCTGCGACGGATGGAACGTCGGCGCCTGGAAGCTGCGCAGCAGGTTGACCAGATGCCGCCCTGGCGGCGGACATCGGCAATGAGCGGCCGCACCAGGCCGACGATCGCCATGATCAGCAGGACCGCGACCACCGGCCGCCACAGCCAGGTGAAGCCGTAGCGCTCGATCGAGATGAACATGTAGCGCTCGATCGAGTCGCCGAGCACGAGGCCGAGCACCAGCGGCGGCCGCGGCCACTTGAACTGCTTCATCACCCAGCCGAGCAGGCCGAACAGCAGCAGCGCGAACAGGTCGCCCCAGTTGCGCGAGGCCTCGAACGCGCCGATGTAGACGATGCCGAGCACCGCCGGCAGGATCAGCGTGTAGCGCAGCGTCGCGAGCCGCGCGAACTGCGGGCTGAACGCGTAGCAGAGGCCGGCGCCGAGGATGTTGGCGAGCGCCACCGACCACACCATGGCGTAGGTGATGTCGAGATTCTTGTGCAGCATGTCCGGGCCCGGCACCAGCCCGTGGATCAGGAACGCGCCGAGCAGGATCGCCATGGTGGCGCTGCCGGGCACGCCGAAGGCGACGGTCGGCACCAGCGCGCCGCCCTCCTTGGCGTTGTTGGAGCTCTCCGACGCGATCACGCCGCGCACGTCGCCCTTGCCGAAGGTCTGCGCTCGCGCCCTTCTCGGTCTTGAGCGCGTGGCCGTAGGCGAGCCAATCGACCACCGAGGCGCTGATGCCGGGGATCGAGCCGATGCCGCCGCCGATCCACGAGCAGCGCAGGATCAGCCACCAGTTCTCGAAGCAGTCCTTCACGCCCTGCCACTGGCCCTTGTAGATGTTGTTCTTGTCGATCTCCTTGGAGATCGTGGTGCGGGCGATCAGCAGGTCGCACAGCTCCGGCAGCGCGAACAGGCCGAGCAGCACCGGCGTCAGCGGCAGGCCGTCCCACAGATAGAGGCTGTCGAAGGTCCAGCGCAGCGTGCCGGTCTGCGGATCGGAGCCGATCATCGCGATCATGATGCCGAGGCAGCCGGCGGCGACGCCGCGCAGCGGCGCATTGCCGGACAGCACGGCGACCATCGATATGCCCAGGACCGAAAAGGCCAGCAGCTCCGGCGAGCCGAGATAGAGCATCACCGGCCGCAGGATCGGGATCGAAACCGCCAGCAGCATGGCGCCGAAAATGCCGCCCATCATCGACGACATGTAGGCGGCGCTGAGCGCGCGCCCGGCCTCGCCGCGCTTCGCCATCGGGAAGCCGTCGAGCACCGTTGCCGCGGAGGCGGCACCTCCGGGCACGCCGAACAGGATCGCCGGGATCGGATCGCCGGTCGCGGTGGTGGCGCCGAGGCCGAGCAGCAGCGCGAACGCCGAGTAGGGGTCCATCGCGAAGGTGAACGGCAGCAGCATCGCCGTGCCGGCGAGCCCGCCGATGCCGGGCACGATGCCGAGCACGAGCCCCATCATGCAGCCGGCCATCAGGAACATCAGGCGATGCGGCTCCATCAGCGTGACGAAGGCCTTGCCCGCCGCCGCCGCCATGAAGGCCGCTTCCGCTCCGACGCCTTCCATCGCCTAATGCCCGCTGCTCGTTGGTTGGCACGCGTGATCGCGCGGATCATCACTGTCTGCGCCTTTGGCGGTCAACGCTTGCCGCGCCCGCTCGACCACATGCGCCGGCGTGGCGTAGAGGCCGGCGACCAGCGTCTGCAGGTCGTCGCCCGGGATCGGCTCGATGTCGAGGTTCATCTTGGCGGCTTCGGCGCGCAGCGCCTCGCTGCTCAGCGCCGCCATGAAGCCCTTGCGCAAGGCGGCGAGCCGCTCGGCGGGCACGCCCGGCGGCAGCACGAACGGCCGGCCGAAGATGCCCTGGCTGAACACCAGCTCGATCACGCGGCGCTCGTCGTCGTTGCGCGCCAGCGCCGCGGCGCGCGGCACGCCGCGCTTGTTGAGATCGGGATGGCCGTCGTTGGAGAGCTGCACCAGCGGCTTGATCGATGCCGGTCGCAGAACCAGTCCGGATGCATGGTCTCGATGCCGGTCCAGCCGATGCCGCAGGCGCCCTGCACCTCGCCGCGCTCGAGCGCGAGCGTGATCTCGCGGCTGCCGGGATAGCCGGTGACGATGCGGAATTTGGTGCCGACGACGTTGTTGAGCAGCAGCGGCAGGTCGTAGGTGGTGGCGCCCGGGTTGCTGGCGCCGATGATCAGCTCGTGGGTCAGCGTGTCCTTGATAGGTCTTCACCGGCGCGTCGGCGCGCACATAGCAGACATAGACGTCGCTGTTGGCGCTGCCGAGATAGACGAGCTTGCTCGGATCGTGCGACACCGGCGCGTCGCTCAGCAGCGGTTGCAGCACGGCGCCGGGGAAGATCGCGCCGATCGCGGTGCCGTCCTTGGGCGCCACCGAGTAGATGAAGCCGGCCGCGCGGTTCGATCCGGCGCCGCTCATGTTCTGCACCACGACGCTCGGACGGCCGGGCAGCGCGTCGCCGAAGTGGCGCGCCAGCAACCGCGCATAGGTGTCGTAGCCGCCGCCGGCCGACGAGCCGACCACCAGCGAAATCTGCTTGACCCTTGTAGAACTGCTCGACGGAATCCTGCGCCGCGGCGGCGCTGGTCGCGATCACGAGGCAGGCGGCAGCCGCGGCGATTGGCCGGAGGCAAAACCCGATCGACATGAAACCGTCCCGCGTTCCGTCCCCAAGCGGCCGCCCCGTTCTCCCCGCGGTTCGCCTGCGGGGGGAGGGTTTCAGGCAGGGTTGGCGCTGTCAACTGCGCCCCGCATCGGTCATCTCGGGGCGATTGCTTCGCCAACGAACCCGGAATCCGAAACGGCTTCGAACATCCGGATTCTGGCTCAACGCCTTCGACGCGTCCCGGAATGACAACGACAGGCCGTGGTGAAGGTCGGCGCGACGCGCTAGGCTTGGGCCCACCGCGACGATCCGCGACACGCGGACGCAGGTGGACAAACAACCCTGTTGGTGAGGACCATGATCGACTTCTACGGATTGACCAGCCCGAACGTGCAGAAGATTTTCATCATGCTCGAGGAAACCGGGCTGCCTTACAAGTTCATGCCGGTGGACGTGTGGGCGAGCGCGCAGCACGCCCCGGAGTTCGCCAAGCTCAACCCCAATAAGAAAATCCCGGTGATCGTCGATCACGAAGGACCGGGCGGCAAGGACTACACGGTGTTCGAGTCCGGCGCGATCCTGATGTATCTCGCCGAGAAGACCGGCAAGTTCCTGTCCAAGGACATGGCGAAGAAATACGACGCCATCCAGTGGCTGATGGTCCAGGTCACCGGCATCGGCCCGGCGTTCGGCAACTTCACCCACTTCAACCTGTTCGCGCCCAAGCCCGGCAACGAATATTCGTTCAGCCGCTACAAGACCGAGATGTTGCGGCTCTACGAATTGCTCAACGAGCGGCTCGGCAAAGCGAAGTATCTCGGCGGCGACGAATATTCGATCGCCGACATGGCGACGTTCCCGTGGACGCGCCAGCACCAGGCGCATGGCATCAAGATCGACGAGAAGCCGGGCTTGAAGCGCTGGTTCGAGGAATTGTCGGCGCGGCCGGCGGTCAAGGCCATGATCGCCAAGCAGGCCGACATCAAGTCGAGCCGCGAAACCGCGACCGACGACAACAAGGACCGCTTCTTCGGCCGCGGCAAATACGCCCGCGCGTCATGATACGATGATGCGGCGCCGCGCACTCTCGCCCTCCCCTGGAGGTGGCGAGCGCCGAAGCGTCGAGCGCAGCGAGGCGCAGCCGACTCGCTCGCTCGTCGCGCTGCCACCCTCTCCAGGGGAGGGAAAGCGCGTCTGCTGCTCGCGCTCTGCCTGCTCGTGGCTTCGCGACGCCGCGCTCGCCCAGGACAACTACCCCTCCCGCCCGGTCACCATCATCGTGCCCTACGCGGCCGGCGGCTCGATCGATCTGGTCACGCGCATCGCCGCCGAAGGGCTCGGCCAGCGGCTGAAGCAGAGCTTCGTCGTCGAAAACAAAGCCGGCGGCAACGGCACCATCGGCATCGGCGCCGTGGTCAAGGCGCCGCCCGACGGGCTGACGCTGCAGATGGGCGCGGTCGGCGCCAACGTCACGCCGGCGCTGGTGCAGAAGGATTATCCGTTCGATCCGCGCCGCGACTATGTGCCGATCGCCATGGTGGCGGAATGGTCGGCGGTGCTGGTGGTGAAGAAGGATCTGCCGGTCGCGACGGTGAGCGAGTTCGTCGCCCACGCCAAGGCGCGGCCCGGCGCGCTCAACTGGGGCACCACCGGCTTCGGCAGCTTCGCGCATCTGGTCGGCGAGCTGTTCATGCAGCAGACCGGCATCGCCATGCAGCACGTCCAGTACAAGGGCGGCTCGGCCGCGACCAACGATCTGCTCGCCGGCACGATCGACGCCCACATGATGAGCTCGCCGGTCGCCGCCGGCCAGGCCGCGAGCCCGCGGCTGACGATGCTCGCGGTCGCGAGCAAGCGCCGGCTCAGCTCGATCCCCGATCTGCCGACCATGGCGGAGGCCGGCGTCGCCGGCGTCGACCAGACCGCCTGGCTCTGCCTGTTCGGCCCGCCCGGGCTGCCGCCCGCGATCCGCGAGACGCTGGCGCAGGCGATCGTCGCGGTCGCGCGCGATCCGGCCTCGGTCAAGAGGCTCCGCGACACCGGCTACGAGCCGCTCGGCCTGGGGCTTGCCGAAACCGAGGCGATGTACCGCGACGAGGTCGAGCGCTGGAGCGCGTTCATCAAGGCGAAAGGCCTGACGGAACGGTAGCTTGGGAACCGGGCGCGCCGGCGGGCGTTGAACTCCGCGGGTTCGCGGAGCGATGCCATGACATTGCGGCCGGTTGTCGTGCTGGGAGTGATCGCTGCTCTGGCGCGGCTCTATCCCAAGACCGCCGCCGTGGTGGCATTCGAGTGCGGCGTGCTGACGGGCGTGCTGCTCAAAAGACTGCGCCGCCGCCGTACCGCAAACGTCGTCAAGGTCATCGACGTGGTGCCGACGATCACGCCCGCGCGGCCCCGAAAGCGGAAGCCCGCGGCCCGCAAGCCTGCCGCCCGCAGGCGTGTGGTGCGCAAGCCGCGAAAGCCAGCGGCGACGCCGGCCGTGGCCGAGGCCGCGTAACCGTCACGTCTTGTTCTCGACCACCCGGCGCAGCGCATCGTTGATGCGGTCCTGCCAGCCGGGCCCGTCGTTCTGGAAATGATCGAGGATGTCGCGGTCGATGCGCAAGGACACCGTCTCCTTGGCGTTGGGGATGGCCGGCCGCTTCGGCGGCAGCTCGGCGGGCTTGGTGGTGGCCTTCTTGAACGCCGCCTCGGCGGCGTCGCGCGAGGTCATCGGTCTGCGCTTGTCATCGGGCATGGACGGAGCTCCTTGATTGCGGTGACGCAAAGCGCTGCCATCAGCCTACGCCGTTGCGCCGGGTTCCCAAGCCGCGCTGTGGAAAGCTCGGAGCTTATCCCTGACTTTGTTCCCATAGCGGAAGGAACACTGGAGAAGGGCCTGCGCGGCTCGTGTTTGCCGAACCGCGAGTCCTATAATGCGGCGCTTTCTACGGAGGTTGCCATGGCCATGCTGCGGCCCGCGATGCTGTCCGTGCTGCTGCTTGCGATCGCGGCCGCGCCGGCGTTCGCGCAGACGGAGCCCCGGTTTGTGAAGAAGCCGGTGGCGGCGTCAAAGCAGACTGGAAAGCCGGGCAAGGCGGCTAAAACCAAAACCAAGACCACGGCCAAGCCTGCGCCGGTGCCGACGCCCGCGCCGGCCCCTGCGGCGAAGCCTCTGCCCAAGCCGGCGGTGACCGATGCCGAGCTCGCCACCCGGCTGCACGAAATGGTCCGCGCCAAGGGCGTCTACGTGCAGAACGGCATTGGCGGCGACTTCTGCCGGCGGCTCGGCTCGCGGCCGATCGGCAATTGCGAGGTTTATCGCGCCGAATTCTCCGATGGCGGCAAGGTGGCGGTGGTGTTCTACAGCAACAACGACGCGCGCAAGAACGCGCTGCATCTGTTCATCACCAGCCACCTCGAGGAGGGCTACGTCGACGACTACCGGCTCGGCCTCGAGGGCAAGCTCGAACGCGCGGTGCGCCGCCACGGCGAGGCGACGTCGCGGGTCGACGTGCGGGAGGCGGCGCCGGGCTTCAAGCGGGCGATGGATTTCCTGCGCGGCAAGCAGAACCAGCTCGCCGCGCTGCCCGACGCCAAGATCGTCGACGACGGTTCGTGCCCGGAGGGCAAGGTCAAGCGCGTGCCGGGCGATCCCAAGGATGCGGTGTGCATCGACCGCGCCCGGCTGGAATCAGGCGTCAGGAGCCAGGAATCAGGAGTCAGGAATTAGGGGTCAGGAATTATGAACGTCGGACGGTAACACCTGACCCCTGACTCCTGACTCCTGACCCCTGATCAGGCCGCCGTCGCCTCGGGCACCGGCTGCTTGTATTCCTTCAGCCGCGGCATGACCTCCTTGGCGAAGATCTCGAGATTGCTGACCGTGTCTTCGTGGGTGAGGAAGCCGGCGTGGCCCATCATCAGCAGGTTGCCCATGCCGCCGCAGTATTCGGTGAAGTCGACGATCTGCCGGTACACCTGATCGGGCGTGCCGCAGAACAGAATGCCGGCGTCGATCAGATCCTGCACGCTGCCGTGGTGCATGTTGATGCCGCGGCCGTCCTTGGTGAAGCTGCGCGGCGCGCTCTCGCCCCGCAGCATGCGCGCGTAGTCCTCGACCGATTGGAATCCCGGCGGGTTGCGGAACGGCACGTGCACGATCGCCGAGGTGCGCAGGTAACCGGCGACCAGTTCGCCGCGGCGGCGCGCCTCGGCCTCGTCGTGGGCGGTGGCGACCAGGCCGAGATAGGCGAAGCGGTCCGCCGGCGCGGGCTTCTTCCACTTGGCCAGATAGGCTTGCCGGTAGGCGTCGTACAGCGGCCGCGTGGCGTAGCCCGAGCCGAGCGTGGCGATCACATAGCCCTTCTCGCCCAGCACGCGCGCCTGCGATGAGCTGCCGGTGGTGGACCAGACCGGCGGATGCGGCTGCTGCACCGGACGCGGCCAGATGTTGACCTGCCGGTAGTGGAAATACTCGCCCTCCCAGTTGAAATTCTCATCGTGGCTGGTCATCGCCTTGAGGATGAAGTCGTGCGCCTCCCAGAACCGATCCATCACGCCGACCGGGTTCTGGTTGGACGCCGGGAATTCGTAGGGCACGCCCTTGATGAAGCCCATGTCGAGGCGGCCGCGCGAAATCACGTCGATGGTGGAGAGCTCCTCGGCGCAGCGCAGCGGATCGGGCCGGTGGCCGATCGGATAGCCGAGCACCAGGATGCGCGCGTTCTTGGTCTGGCGGGCGAGAATCGTGAGCGACACGATCACGGTCGAGGCCATGCAGGTCGCGGTCTGATGGTGCTCGTTGACCATGATGTTGTAGCCGAGGTCGTCGGCGATCATCCATTCGTCGTAGTAGCGGTGGAACAGGTCGCCGGCGAGTTTCGGATCGAGCTTGCGGTTCGGCAGGATCACGCGCAGCGAGCCGCCGTGGTCGTTCCACACCGGGTAATAGGGCTGCTCGGTGAACTGATAGACCTGCATTGGCAGTCTCCTCGGGCTCCAGACCTGTCAGGCGCGCCTGGCGCGCGCCGCGCTTGGGGCGTTCTGTTCGGCGAAGGCGAGCGCGCGACGGGCAAACTCCTCCGGCTGCTCGATGTGCGGGAAGTGTCCGGCGCGCTCGATCGGCTCGAACCGGGCGCCGGCAATCGCGGCGCAATAGGCGCGGCCGTATTTGTCGCTCAGGATGCGGTCGGCGGTGCCCCAGAGAAACAGCGTCGGAATACGGATGCGATGCAGCCGGCCCTTGAGCTTGGGATTGTGCATGTAGGGCGACCAGCAGAACCGCCCGTAAGCCTCGCGGTTGCGGGCGGCGGCAAGCGACTCGGCCGCGGGCAGCGATTTGTAATCGCGCTTGCCGACGTTCGGGTCGAAATAGGCGAGCGCGTTGTATTCGTCGAACAGCAGCGCCCAGATGTCGACGATGTCGCGGCTCTCGCGGTCGCCGGTCTTGATGCCGACGGCGTTGGCCATGACGAGATGCGACAGCCGCGACTGGTCCTTGACCGCGATCTCGGCCGCGATCCAGCCGCCGAGGCCTACGCCGATCACCAGCACGTCGCGCAGATCGAGCTGCTCGATCATGTCGAGATAGAAATAGGCGAGGTCGTCGACCGTCGACATGCCCTTGGGCAGTTGCGAGGTGCCAAAGCCCGGGTGCGACGGCGCGATGACGCGGCCGCCGCGCGCGAGCTCCGTGAGCACGGGCGCCGCCGGATCGATGCCGATGCCGGGATGCAGGAACAGGATGGTGCGGCCCTTGCCGCGGTCGATGGCTTCGATCGTCGTGCCGTTGACCACGAGCGACGTGATCCCGTCGGTGGCCATGCGCACACCCCTTGCGTTTGCTGTTACGTTTTCTGCCCCACTTCCCATTGCACGATGGGAGGCGGTGTTTCAAGATCGCCGCGCATTTGCGTTCAATCGGGAGGAACAATCAGATGAATCCGGCCGAAAAAACAGGCGAATTCGAAACCCGGCCGAACGTGACTTATTGCACGCATGACAGCGTTGCGCTCGCTGGCGACCTGTATCTGCCGAAGGGCGCGGGCCCGTTCCCAGCCCTGGTCGGCGTGCATGGCGGTGGCTGGGTGCAGGGCATGCGCGGCCAATTCCAGCATTGGGGCCGGTATTTCGCCGCGCGTGGCACCGCGCTGTTCGCGATCAGCTATCGCTTCGCCACCGCCAAGCAGAAGACCTTCCCGCACGCGGTGCAGGACGTGCTGGCGGCCATCCAATACGTGCGCGGCAACGCCAAGTCGCTCAACATTGCGCCCGACCGCATCGGCGTGTTCGGCCATTCGGCCGGCGGCAATCTGGGTGCGCTCGCGGCGCTCGGCGGCCGGAGCCCGATCTTCGCCAACGGCTATCCGCAGGATCAGTTCGCCAAGGAGAGCACCGAGGTCAAGGTGTTCGCCGGCGTCTACGGCGTCTATGACGTTGCCCAGATGTGGCAGAAGTACAATGCGCAGAGCCCGTTGCAGAACAACATCGGCTGGTTCATGGGCGCGCCGCTGCCGGAAAACCGCCAGCTCTATTTCGACGGCTCGCCGATCAGCTACGCCACGGTCGCCAACAACAAGATCGCGGTGCACCTGAGCGTCGGCACCGAGGACGATCTGGTCGATCGCGGCCCGCAGACCGACGCCTTCCTGCTGGCGCTCAAGCAGGCCGGCTTTTTCGTGCGCACCACCATCCTGCAGGGCGCGCCGCACTACTGGGGCAGCGATCCGGTCGACGAGCCCGGCAGCTTCTCCGGCTTCCTCGCGCCGCGGCTGATGCGGTTTCTGGCGGAGAAGCTGTAAGCGAGCGCACGACCTTCGGTCATCGATGGTCCGAAAAGCCGGTCAGCGCCCGTTGCGGACGCGGCGCAAGCTCATCAGCGCCTGCGCCACGACCTTGACGCCGCCGGTGCCGCGCTTGCCGCGCAGCCGCACCAGCCCGACGCGGCGGGCCGCTCGCGGCTGCAGCGGCACCACGTGCATATGGTCGGCCGGCACGTGGCCCGCGCCAAGCGAAAGGCTCGGCACGATCGAACAGCCGAGGCCGATCGCCACCAGGCTCTTGATGGCTTCGACGTTGTCGAACTCCATCACCGGCTTGGGCGGCGGGCCCGCGAGCGCGAGCCATTCCATGACCACCTTCCGCAGCGCCGATGCCTCGTTGCCGAGAATGAGCGGGCAGGTGGCGAGATACGCAGGCGTCACCTTCTTCGGCACCGACGCATGGCTGTCGGGCAGGATGGCCAGCAGCTCGTCGTCGAACAAATGGACGGTCTCGAACGCCGGGTCATCGATCGGCAGCGCGCACAGGCCGAGATCAAGCGCATTGGCCTTGAGCATTTGCAGCGTGGTCGCCGTCAGCCCCGCCTTGAGGTTGATCTCGAGCTGCGGATGCTCGGTCTTGAGCTGCCGCAAGATCGGCGGCAGCAGGTACATCAGCACGGTCATGCTGGTGCCGATCCGCACCCGCTCGAGCCAGCCCTCGCCATAGCGGCGCATCTCCGCATTGGTCAGCGCGTCCTGCTCCACCAGGTGCCGGGCGTGGCTGATCAGCTTCTCACCGGCCTCCGTCAGATAGACGCGCTTGCCGATGCGCTCGACCAGCGCGACCTTGAAGCGGCGCTCCAGCTCCTGGACCTGATGCGTCACCGCCGGCTGCGTCAGATTGAGTTGCTTGGCCGCGGCGGTGACACTGCCGCGTTCGATCACTTCGATGAATGCCCTGAGCTGATCAAGATTGAGGCTGCGCATGCGCCGATAGACCCGCTCACGCTATAAAGGCCACTTATTGTTTCCATTAAAACTATCATGTTGCGATATGGCCGATAATCCCCCACGCTCGCCAGCTCATTGGGGGCTCTGCCTGCAGGATCATTCGAGGAGGATGATCCGGGTTGCGAGGAGCTTGCGATGACAGCCACAGCGCCACATCAAGCCGCCTTCTCGTTGTTGCGGTCGAGCCACGACGGCGTCGTTTCGCCCTCGGCAACGGCACGCGTCTCGGCGCTGTCCAAGGCCATTCTGGCAACTGTTGCCGCGGCTGGGTTGTTGCTCGGGGCCGCCGCAACCAATCGTGGTTCATCGTCGCTGACGCGATTGGCCGATCGGGTGGAGCGCTCCGACGTTCTGCCGGAGAAAACCCGGCAAGAGCTGCGGCGGGCGATCGCCACGCTTGGCACCAAGGCCGGCGGCATCGACGAGCGCAGCGTCGAGGCCGTGGCGCGGATCGAACGCGCGCTGCAGTCAAAGCCGGTCGAACGGATCCACTAGACAGCGATTAAGCGCGCAGCGCCCACCGCGGGCGCTCTTCGCCTCTCCCATAGGGAGAGGTCGGCGCGCGTAGCGCGCCGGGTGAGGGGTTACGGATCATCGATAGACCATAACCCCTCACCCCGACCCTCTCCCTACGGGAGAGGGAGCACTCAGCGTTTGCGGCGCGCCATCGATTCAATCGCGGTTGCGGAAGAAGTCGGGCGCGGGCGCCAGTCCCCACACCGAGCCTTCGTGGCGGTCCCAGACCTTCGGCCGCTGCGGCCGGTCGCGGTGCCACGGCCGCGGATCGAAATAGCCGAGCTCCTCGTCCTTCATCTGGTCGAGCTCGGCGTAGAACTCGACCACCCAGTCGTCGTGATTGCGATGGAAGGTCGCGACATTGTGGCCGGGCCCCAGCCGCACCGGCCCCCAGATGATCGGGACTTTCCGCTCGCCGAACAGGTCGCAGGCGCTGTGCAGATGAGCGCCATCGCGCAGCTCGAAGGCGATGTGGTGCATCGCGACGTTCCGGCCGGCGATGAAATTCACCGCGTGATGGTCGGCGTTGCAGCGCATGAACACAAAGAAATCGCCGATCCAGTCCGACACCCTGAAGCCCAGCACCTCGCCGTAGAATTTTGCCATGGCCTTGGGGTCATCCACGACGAAGGCGACGTGGCCGAGCTTGAGCGGGCCGATGCCCGTGACCGGCTGGTTGTTGCCGAGATAGCTCCATTCGTTGAACAGCTCGATGACGGTGCCCTTGGGGTCCTTGAACGACAGCACCCGCGGCGTGCCGGGGCAGGAATCGCTCTGCAAATCCGCGCTCACGCCGTGGCCGGCAAGCTGCCTTTTCATCTCGGCGAGATCGGCGCCGGGTGCGACCTCGAAGGTCAGTTTTCCGCAGCAACGCTCCGGAGCCTGGCGCAATTCGATGGCGAGCTGGCCGATCTTGCTGGCGAAAAACGCACGATTCGCCTCGCGGGCGATGAGCGCCAGCCCTGCGACTTGGCTATAATAGTCGATCGCCTTGGCGAGATCGGGCGTGTCAAAGCTCGCATGCCCGATCCGGCAGACCTTGATCATTACTCGGTCTCCATTCGCACTGATTGACAGCCTCGTAGTGTAGCGGAATTCTGCAAAGATAGTTCAGGGATCAGCCGGAGAGAGCCGGAGGGGGCCATGGCCATTCCGCAGACCAAAGTCAGCACACCGGCGTTGCGCAGCGGTGACGAATATCTGCGTTCGCTCAACGACGGTCGCCAGGTGTTCGTCGACGGCGAGAAGGTCGCCGATGTTACCCGGCATCCGGCGTTCCGCGAGGCCGCGCGTTCGGTGGCGCGGCTCTATGATATCGCGGCGGCACCCGAGAACCGCGAGCTCATGACCTTTGTCTCGCCCAAGACCGGCGCGCCGGTGCTGCGCTGCTTCCAGATCCCGAGATCGCACGCCGATCTGCGCGCGCGGCGGCTGTTCTCCGAGAAATGGGCGGAGGCGACCTTCGGCCTGATGGGTCGGTCGCCCGATCACGTCGCAAGCTTCTTCACCGGCTACGCGGCGGTGCCGAGCGTATTCGCCACCGCCGGACAGAAGTATGCCGACAATGTCGTGGCGTTCTACGAGCGGATGCGCGACCAGCATCTTTATCTCAGCTATGCGATTGTGCCGCCGCAGATCGACCGCAGCAAGCCGGCGCATAAGCAGAGCGACCCCACGCTTTATGCCGGCGTGGTCAAAGAGCGCGACGACGGCATTGTGATCGGCGGCGCGCAGCAGGTTGCGACCGGCGGCGTGCTGTCCGACTGGATTCATCTGAGCTGCATCCACCCGCTGCAGCCGGGCGACGAAAACTACGCCAATTGCCTGGCCGTCCCGGTCAACGCCCCAGGCGTGAAGCTCATTCCGCGGCGGCCGTTCGCGCGCCGCGCCGACAATTCCTTCGACTATCCGTTGTCGAGCCGGTTCGACGAGTCCGACAGCTACGTCGTGTTCGACAACGTGTTCGTGCCGTGGGAGCAGGTGTTCTTCTATCGCAACCTGGAGCTGACCCGCGACCAGTGGTCCAAGACGCCGTCGCATTCGCTCGGTAACCATCAGGCGCAGGTGCGCTACGTCACCAAGCTGCGTTTCATGGTGGGGCTCGCGCAACGCACCGTCGAGATGATCGGCAGCGCCGGGCTGCCGCCGGTGCAGATTGCGATGGGGGAGCTCGCGGCGCTGGTTTCGATCTACGAGGGGATGCTGCTGGCGCATGAAACCAACGCGCCGATCAAGGACGGCGTGTTGTGGCCTTCGGTGATCACGCTTTATGCGGCAATGGCCATGCAGTCGGAGTTCAACGGCCGGATGCTGGAGACGGTCCGTGAGCTGGTCAGCTCCTCGGTGATCTCGCAGCCGTCATCGGTCGCCGACTTCGACAATCCGCAGATCGCGCCGATGATCGAACGCTACATGCGCTCGGGTACGATGGACGCCAAGTCGCGCACCGCGCTGGTGCGCTTGCTGTGGGACTTCATCGGCACCGAATTCGGCAGCCGCCATGCGCAATACGAGAAGTTCTATGGCGGCTCATCGGCCATCGTGAAGCAGAACGTCTATCGCAACTTCGACTTCAAGCGCGCCGGCGCCTTGGTCGACGCGGCGCTGGCGCTGCCGCCGGTTGCCGGCGATTGAGACCAAGACAAGCCGGCCGTTCGCTGGTTCTGCCTCATTCCGCGGCCTGCGCGTGGCTGCGGCACCGATGTGAAAAGCTTGCAATTCAAGAGGCTTAGGACGCTTCACCAAGCCGCCTGAAATGGTGTCGGCAGCCGCCAAGATGGCCAATATTTAACGATCTGGCGAAGGCATTTCTGCTATACAGCCGGCAAAATAGCAGTCTGGGGATGAATTTGAGCAAGGCCGCCTGGCGCCGTTCGCACGCGCTGCTCGTCGTCGTGCTGTTGGCATTGGCCGCGGGCGCCTTCGCGCTGTTGACCCATGAAGAGCGCACGCCCAGGCGCGTCGGCAATCAAGACACCGAACTGTCCAGCCAGGCCAAGCGGACCACGGGCTTCAAGCCGACGCCGACGCAATGGGCGGCGCTCGGCATCGAGCCGGTGGCGACCAAGGTGTTCCGGTCCGAGCACGCCACCGAAGGCAAGATCGCGATCAACGAGGATCATGCGACGCCGATCTATCCGCCCTATGCCGGGCGGGTGACGCGGCTGATGGCCAAGCCGGGCGACGCGGTCAAGGCCGGCGAGCCGCTGTTCTTCATCGAAGCCGCCGACATGGTGCAGGCGCAGAACGATTTCCTCGCCGGCGTCGCCGGCATCAACCGCGCGCGCTCGCGGGTCTCGATCACCGAAATCATCGAACGACAGAACCGCACGCTGTACGAAAGCAAGGCGGTGGCGCTGCGCGACTACCAGACCGCGCAGGCCGATCTGGTCCAGGCGCGCGCCGACCTGCGCACCGCCGAATCGGCGCTCGAAGCGGCGCGCAACCGGCTTATCATCCTGGGCAAGACCGAGGCCGAGATCACCGCGTTCCAGGCGGAGGGCAAGATCAGCTCCGAGACGCCGATCTATGCGCCGCTGTCCGGCACCGTCGTGCAGCGCAAGATCGGCCCCGGCCAGTACGTCAGCTACACCAGCACCGGCGCCGTCGATCCGGTCTACACCATCGGCAATCTCTCCACCGTGTGGCTGGTCGCCTACATTCGCGAGAGCGAAGCGCCCAAGGTCAGTATCGGGCAGCAGATGGATTTCACCCTTTTGGCCTATCCCAAGACCGTGTTCCGGGCCAACATCGACCACATTGCGGCGTCGCTCGATCCCAACATCCGGCGGCTGATGGTGCGGGCCACGATCGACAACGCCAGCGGCATGTTCAAGCCGGAGATGTTCGCCAGCGTCGTCATCTATACCGAGGAGGGCGACAGCTCGCTGGCGGTGCCGCGCAGCGCGGTGATCTACGAGGCCGACAAGGCCCGCGTCTGGGTGGCGCGCAACGACAAGTCCGTCGAATCGCGCCAGATCAAGACCGGCATCACCAGCGGCGACTCGATTCAGGTGCTGCAAGGGCTGCAACCGGGCGAGGCCGTGGTGACCAAGGGCAGCATTTTTGTGGATCAGGCGGCCGGCAGCTAGAGCATGAAAGTTCATGCTCGAACAAGAAACCAGATCGGGGTGACGATTCGAAGAAAGGTCATCCCGGTCTGGAGCCGGGTTTTCCAACATCTCGTAGAACGTCGCGTAGCAACTTCAGTGGCATTGCCGTAACCCCGCTGGGGCCATGATTCGCAACCTGATCGCCGCCTGCCTGTCCCGGCGCCCGCTGGTCCTGATCGGATTCGGCGCGTTCCTCGGCATCGGCTTCGCGGCGTTCTATGCCATGAACATCGAGGCCTATCCCGATCCGGCGCCGCCGATCATCGAGATCATCGCGCAATACCCCGGGCAGTCGCCGGAAGAGGTCGAGCGCTACGTCACGATTCCGATTGAGATCGCGGTCGCGAGCACGCCCGGGCTGAAATACATCCGCTCGAACTCGGTGTTTGCGCTGGGCTTCGTCCGCCTGCAATTCGAGTACGGCCGCGACTACCATTTCGTCCGCCAGCAGGCGCTCAACCGGCTGAGGGAGGCCGAGCTGCCGACCAGCGTCCAGCCGGTGATCTCGCCGGCCGGCACGATCAGCGAAATCTTCCGCTACCAGCTGGTCGGGCCGCCCGACATGGACCTGATCGAGCTTCGCACCCTGCAGGACTGGGTGGTCGAGCGCCGGCTGCGGCTGGTGCCCGGCGTCTCCGACGTGCTGGTGCTGGGCGGCAAGACCAAGGAGTTCCAGGCCGAGATCGACCTCAACCGCATGCGGGCCTATGGGCTCACCCTGCCGCAGATCATCAGCGCGATCTCGGCCAGCAACTCCAACGTCGGCGGCCGGACCATCGCGCTCGGCGAGCAATCGGTGAACGTGCGCGGGCTCGGCGTGCTGACCTCGCTGAAAGACATCGAGAACATCGTGCTGACCCAGCAGAACGGCTTGCCGGTGCTGGTATCGGACGTGGCCAAGGTCCAGATCGGCTTCCGGCCGCGGCTCGGCATGGCCGGGCGCGACAACGTCACCGACGTGGTCAACGGCATCGTGCTGATGCAGAAGTTCGAGCGCACCATGGAGGTGGTGACGCGGGTGCGCGAGGCGGTGGAAAAGCTCAACAGTGACGGCACGCTGCCGCGCGGCGTCAAGATCGTACCCTGGTACGACCGCGGCGACCTGGTCGGCATCACGGTGCAGACCGTGCTGCACAACATGCTGTTCGGCATTGCCCTGATCTTTCTGATCCAATGGCTGTTCCTGGGCAATCTGCGCTCGGCGCTGATCGTCGCCGCCACCATTCCGAGCGCCCTGTTCCTCGCGGTCATCATCACCGTGCTGCGCGGCGAATCCGCCAATCTGCTTTCGATCGGCGCCATCGACCTCGGCATCATCGTCGATGCCACGGTGATCATGGTGGAGAACATCTTCCGCCATCTCGCGCATCACACGCGACGCGCGGTCGCGGATCGGCACGCCAGCCTGGGCGACAAGATGCGCCGCGTGTTGGCGGCGGCGGTCGAGGTCGATCGCGCGATCTTCTTCTCGGTCATCATCACCATCGCGGCGTTCCTGCCGCTGTTCACCATGCAGGGCGTCGAGGGTCAGATTTTCAGTCCGATGGCCCGCACCTACGGCTACGCGCTGATCGGCGCGGTGATCTCGACGTTCACGGTGACGCCGGTGCTTGCCTCGCTTCTGCTGCCCGAGAAGGTCCAGGAGGTGGAAACCATCCTGGTGCGCAACCTGCGCAGGGTCTATCAGGCGATTCTGCCGCTGGCGGTCCGCCACGCCAGGATCGGCGCCTTGATCGCGGTGGCGTTCCTGGTGGTGGTCGGCGTGCTGGGCTTGCGGCTCGGTACCGAATTCCTGCCCAAGCTCGAAGAGGGCAACCTCTGGATCCGCGCGGTGATGCCGCCGACCATCACGCTCGAGGCCGGCATGGAGACCGTGGCCGCCATCCGCAAGGAGATCCTGACATTCGACCCGGTGCTGACGGTCGCGTCCGAGCAGGGCCGCGGCGACGATGCCACCGACCCGGACGGCTCGTTCCTGGCCGAATTCTTCGTCCCGCTCAAACCGAGAAGCGAATGGCCCGCCGGGATGACCAAGGAGGAGTTGGTCAGCCGGATGAACGAAAAGCTCAACAACCAGTTCATCGGCATCGATTTCAACTTTTCCCAGTACATTCAGGACAACATCGAGGAGGCGGTCTCGGGCGTCAAAGGCGAGAACTCGGTGAAGCTGTTCGGCCGCGACCTGAATGAACTCGAGAAATTGTCGAAGTCGATCAAGACCGAACTTGCCAAGGTTCCCGGCGTGGTCAATCCGGCGGCGTTCAGCCTGCTGGGCCAGCCCAACCTCGTCGTCCGTATCGATCGCGCCAAAGCGGCCCGCTACGGCTTCTCGGTCACCGACATCAATACGGTGGTGCAGGCGGCGATCGGCGGCCAGGAGGTGACGCGCGTCTACGAGGGCGAGATCAACTCGGCGCTCACCGTGCGGCTCGCGCCGCGCTACCGCGACAACGTCGACGCCATCCGCTCGATCCCGATCGCGCTGCCGAACAGCGATCCGAAGGCCGCGCCGGCCTATATCGCGCTCGGCGACCTCGCCGAGGTCAAGCTTGAGACCGGCGCGGCCTACATCTACCGCGAGAACAGCCAGCGCTTCATCCCGCTGAAATACAGCGTGCGCGAGCGCGATCTCGGCTCGACCGTCGCGGAGGCGCAGGAGCGCATCGCCAAGACCGTGCCATTGCCGCAGGGCTACCGCATGGAATGGACCGGCGAGTTCGGCGCGCTGCAGGACGCCAAGAAGCGGCTTGCGGTGATCGTGCCGCTCAGCCTGCTGCTGATCATGGCGCTGCTCTACAGCCTGTTCAATTCGATCCGCGACAGCCTGGTCGCCCTGTCGGGCATCCCGTTCGCGGTCTGCGGCGGCATCCTCGGCCTCTACGTCGCCGGCCTCAATGCCAGCGTGTCGGCGGCGGTCGGGTTCATCTCGCTGTTCGGCGTCGCCGCCATGGACGGCATTCTGCTGGTGTCCTACATCCGCCGCGACATGGAGGAGGGCATGGGCACCGAGACCGCCATCATCCAGGCCGGCGAAGCCCGCATGCGGCAGATTTTCATGACCGGCTTCTCGGCCTGCCTCGGCCTGGTGCCGGCGGCGCTTTCGACCGGCATCGGCTCGCAGGTGCAGCAGCCGCTCGCCTGCGTCATCGTCGGCGGCATGCTGCTGTCGCCGATCTGCAGCCTGCTGGTGATCCCGACCATCGCGCGGCTGGTCATGCCGAACGTCGCAGGCGCCGAGGCCGGCGCCTCGAAGGTCGAGGCTTAGAGCAGAATTGTTTCAGATTGAATCGCCCGTTCGTCCCCCGCGGAAGCGGGGACCCAGGGCTTGGCCAAAGAACTGGGCTCCCGCTTCCGCGGGAGCGAACGGAGTTCGCTTCAAGGTAAAGTAATCTTGCTTTAGCGCCCAAACCGCCATTCCTCTGCAGCAAATCAGTCAATCCACCTTCGCCTGCCGTTCGACATGGACCGGAAGCGTCAAGGCGAATGTCGAGCCTTGGCCGACGACCGACTCGATCCAAATTCGTCCGCCATGCATTTCGACGATGCGCTTGGATATTGCCAATCCTAAGCCCGTGCCACCCTTCTTCTTGGTGGTCGAGTTGTCGGCCTGCTGGAACTCCTGGAACAGCTTGGCCTGGTCGGTTTCGGAGATGCCGGGACCGGTGTCGCGAACCGATAGGCTGAACGTCCCGTCGCTGGCATCCACTTTGATGATCACCTCGCCGGTATCGGTGAACTTGATGGCGTTGCCCACCAGATTGAGCAGCACTTGCGTCAAGCGGCGGCCATCGCCGTGTCCCATCGGCACGTTCGGAGCGACTTCGCACTTGAATGCAAGCTTCTTGTCGGCCGCCAGCGGTTCGACGGCACTGTAAACAGTCTGCGCCACATCTGCGATGGAGTAGTCGGCAATGTCGAGCTTGAGCTGACCAGCCTCGATCTTGGAGAGATCGAGCACATCGTTGATCAGACCGAGCAGGTGTTTCCCGTTGCTCTCAAGGCGCTTAAGCACGCCCATCATCTTTTCGGTTGGCTCACCATAAACACCGTCGGCGATCAGTTCGGTGTAGCCCAGAATCGCGTTGAGCGGCGTGCGCAACTCGTGGCTCATGTTGGCGAGGAACTGCGATTTGTGCTGGCTCGCCTCGGCGAGTTGCCGGCTCTTGTCCTGGATTTCGTCGAACAAACGCACGTTCTCGATCGCGATACTGGCCTGGTCTGCGAAGGTGGTCGCGAGCGCGATTTCCTTGTCGGAGAATGGCTGGCGTTCTGACCGCTGCAGGAGCAGCACCCCGATGGGGGCCTGCTCCCGCATCAGCGGAACTCCGAGAAACGAACGCGTGCCCGACACTCTTGCCATTCGAGCCATGCGCTCGTCCGAGTCAGACTGCGCGTCTATGACATGGACGGCCTTGCCCTCGGCCAACACGCGACCAACCATCGTCCAACTCGACGGCTCAACCGGCTCGCGCATCATGCGCTGGCTAACCTCGGACGAAAAGCCGTAGTTGGACACGTGATGGTAAAGCCCATCCCTTGCGATCCGAATGGCGGTTCGTTCTACGTGACAAAGCCGCGCGGATGACTCGACCAACGTGTCCAAAACCACTTGGAGATCGAACGTCGAGCGGCTGATGACCTTCAGTACATCGGCGGTGGCGGTCTGCTGTTCCAGTGATTGACGCAGCTCGTTGAGCAGGCGCGTGTTTTCAATCGCGATCACGGCTTGAGCCGCGAAGTTGGTCACCAGTCCGACCTGTTTTTCCGTGAAGGAACGCACCTCCTGTCGGTAGATTGAAATGGCTCCGACAAGCTCATTGTCCTTCAGCATCGGCACTGCCAAGAGGGTCCGCGCGCCTCCGACATCCGCCAACTCGACCATCGGTGGAAATTTTTCCAGGTAGGCTTGTTCCTTGGTTATATCGAGCACGTGGACCGCCGTTTTGGACCTGAGCGCGCGCCCGATTATCGTTTGAGGATTTGCAGCGAGCCGGGGATCCCGCTGACGGCTATTCGCCAAAGCTTCCGGAACGCCGTGCAGCGCGACAGCGCGAAACGAGTCCCCCTCAAGCAGCCAAAGGAAACCAAACCTCGCTTCGCAAATTCGTATTGCATTGCCAAGCAGAGTACGGAACACGGGGTCAAGCTCGCCTGGGGAGTTCGAAATGACCTTCAGCACTTCCGCGGTCGCAGTCTGCTGCTCCAGCGATTCGCTGAGATCGTCGGTGCGCTGGCGCAGCTCGTTGAGCAGTCGCGTGTTCTCGATTGCGATGACCGCCTGGGCGGCGAAGTTTTTGACGAGCTCGATTTGCTTGTTCAAGAAGGGCTGCACCTCTTGTCGGTAGATGCTGATGATGCCGACTAGGACGTGCTCCTTGAGCATTGGGACCGACAAGACGGTGCGATAGCCACCAAACTGGACGGCGGCGACGGCAAGCGGGTCGCCATCCCGATAGCGTGAAGTTGTTCTGAGGTCGTCATCAACGGCGACTTGCTTCGTTGCTGCGGCGCGGCCAGCGGCGGACTCTGGATGGGGGCGAAACAGCGGCATGCCTCGCCAGTGCTCAACCAGGTCGGCGGGCGCGTTATGCAGGGCGACACGGCGCAACTGATCGCCTTCGACGAGCAACAAGCTGGCAAACTTGGCGCCACACAAGTGGGTCGCGTTTGCCAGCAAGGCGTCGAATACGGGCTGCAGATTGCCCGGTGAGCCGCTGATGACCTTCAGCACCTCGCTCGTCGCGGTCTGCTGCTCACGGGCCTCGTGTAGCTCGCGTCTGGCTTCGTCGAGCTGCTCCTGCAAACCAACATCCGCCGGATGGCGACGACGCGCGGCTGGTAGCGCGGAGCCGCCCTTGGCGGCTTGACGCCTCGGTCCTTTGGTCGCCTTGCCACGTGTCGTGAGACGCCGCTTCATGTCCTGCCCCAAGGACCGGAAGACCGTATCCTATCGACTTAAGCGAGCCCTTTGGTAGACCGCCTTCCTCGGCAGCATGGGATGCGTGTTGATCCCCGAGATGGGGTCATGAGCCGATATGACGAGCCAATATGCCGATGTCTGCTTCTGTAATCGGCCGTCATGTTGCCAAAGCAGACTAGATACAGCTAACTGCACCCGGCGTGGCTTGTGCCGGCGGTTTTTTGGGGGGCACATTGAGCGAAGAACGGGTCGAGCGCCGCCTCGCGGCCATTCTCGCGGGAGATGTCGCCGGCTATTCGCGGCTGATGGGCTTGGATGAAGAGGGCACGCTGGCCGCACTCAAGGGCCACAGACGCGCAGTCGTCGATCCCAAGATCGCAGAACACCGCGGGCGCATCGTCAAGACGACGGGCGACGGCATCCTGGTTGAGTTTGCCAGTATCGTTGACGCCGTACGCTGTGCTGTCGATATCCAGCGGCAAATGGCCGAGCGCAACGGTCAGGTCCCGCCAGAGCGCCGTATCGAGTTTCGCATCGGTCTGAACGTTGGCGACATCATCATTGACGAAAAGGACATTTTCGGCGACGGCGTCAATATCGCGGCGCGTCTCGAAGCTTTGGCTGAGCCAGGGGGGATCTGCGTCAGCCGCGTCGTGCGCGACGAAGTGCGCGACAAGCTCGATTTTTCGTTCGAGGACATGGGCGAACAGCAGGTCAAGAACATCGCCCGGCCAGTGCCTACCCATCGCATTCGGCTGGATCCTCGGGCCGATCAGGCGATAGCTGCAGGGGTCCCGACGGCCCGATCGGCAAGACCACTGCCGCAGAAGCCGTCAATCGCCGTATTGCCCTTTGCAAATATGAGTGGCGACGCCGAACAGGAGTATTTCTCCGAAGGCATCACCGAGGACATCATCACCAACCTGTCGCACAACCATTCATTTTTTGTGATTTCCCGCAGCGCCTCCTTTACGTACAAGGGTCCCGGTGTGGACGTGGGCAAAGTGGGTCGCGAGCTTGGCGTGCGCTACGTGCTCGAAGGCAGCGTGCGGCGGGCCGGCAATCGCGTCCGCATCACCGCACAGCTGATCGAGGCAGCCACCGGCCATCATTTGTGGGCGGATCGCTACGACCGCGAACTAGCCGATGTCTTTGCCGTCCAGGACGAGATCGCCCGCAGCATCACCGGCGCGATCGCGCCTGGCATTATCGCGGCAGAGGTCCGCCAAGCGCAGCGCAAGGACCCGGACCAGCTCGATGCCTGGGACCGGACTGTGCGGGCCCATTGGCACATCCGCCGCTTCACCCGTGAGGACCTAGCCGAGGCGCGCCGTCTCCTGGCTGAAGCCATCTCTTTGGATCCGGAACACTCGATGGCGTATGCCGATCTCGCCCTTGCTCGGCATTTCGAGGCGGTGTTCGGTTGGGGCGACGGACCGGGCGAGTCACACAACCGACTCGGCGAAGCGGCGCGAAAGGCCGTCGCCACGGATGACAGCGATGCAATGGCGCATACAGCTCTGGCGATCTTTGAATTATTTTCTGGTCATCACGAAGAGGCACGACGCCGGCTTCAACAAGCCCTTAATCTCAATCCCAATTCGGAGTTCGCCCGCGGCTATTTCGGCGGCAGTTGTGCTTTCGGCGGCGACTATGAGGCCGCCTTGTCGCATCTGGAGGAGGCGATCCGACTGAGCCCGCGAGGCTGGCTGGTGGTCGTCTGGCATATCTGCAAAGGCTGGGCCGCATTGCTCGCCGGGCAATACCAGGAGGCGGTCGAGTTCACGGAGCACGCCCGCGAAGCCAATCCCGAATTTCCCGACATTTACGCGGTCTTGGCTTCCGCGTACGGACATCTGGGGAACACCGCAGCCGCTCGCGCAGCCTTGGATCAGTTGCTGCATCGTATGCCGGGACTGACCGCGAGCGATGCGCGCCTTGCTCGGCCGTTCGCGCGAGTGGCCGATCGGGAGCGGTTCATGGAAGGTCTGCGGAAGGCAGGGCTGCCCGAAATATGAAAGAAATTCCGAGTCAGCGATGTCCGAGATGAGTTATTAGCCGATATGACGAGCCAATATGCCGATGTCTGCTTTACTCCCCGAAAGATGGGGTAATCGGCCGGCGGCAATCGCATGTCCGCTTCTTCACTCGCGTCACTTCGCGCTGCTGAAAAATGCGCCGTTATTCGATCACCTCGTCGGCGCGGGTAAGCAGCATCGGCGGTACGACGAGGCCGAGCGTCTTGGCGGTTTTGAGGTTGATTATTGTTTCAAAGTTTGTGGGTTGCTCGACCGGCAACTCCTCAGGCTTTGATCCCTTCAAAATCTTGTCCACGAACCTGGCAGCCTGCCGGTACTGGTCAGGCAGGCTTGGCCCGTAAGATATCAATCCTCCGGCTGCGACATCTTCACGAAACGGGTACATGACAGGGATGCGATATTCAGCCGCGTATTGAATCGTTTGCGCTCTCAGAGCAATCGCCTGAAAGTCGAGCATGCGCAACGCGGCTGCGGCCCTCATCCGACCGGCGGCATCGAAACCGCTTTTAAGGTCGGCCGCATTCTGCACCGCGAGTACCGGCCCGAGTTCAATCCTAAGCTTGTCAGCAGCGGCTTGCGCGTTATTCATTTGCAACGAAGAATTTTGATCTTTGAAGTTTATAAGAATGGCAACCTTCGCGGCCGTGGGCACTAATTCCTTCAGCAATTCCAGCCTCTTCCCCGCGAGCTCCGCGCCGATATTGGTGATCCCGGTGATGTTGCCTCCCGGGTTGGACAGGCTTCCGACCAACCCGACGCCCAAAGGATCGGCAACGCTTGCAAATACAATTGGCACGGCTTTGGTCGCAGATTTGGCAGCCAGCGCTGCCGGTGTGGTCGACGCAAAAATAACGTCCGGCTGCCACGCTAGAATCTCGTTCATGAGAGCTGGCAGTCGATCGAACTCACCTCCGGCAAAACGATTTTCAACGATTAGATTTTGCCCAGCGATATAGCCGTGTGAACGCAATCCGTCCATGAAGGCTGCAATCAGCGGAACGCGCGAAACGTCAGTCGCCCCACTGACGTGACCGATCTTATATGTCTTGCCAACAGCCTGCCCATGCAATGCCGGTGGCCAAGCGGTCGCACCAACAAGCAGGCCTAACAAGTCCCGTCGTTTCATGTTCGCCTGTCAAGAGCGAGCATCGTATCGATTGGCGTCGTCGGTTCAGTCCGCGTCGATCTAGTTTTGACCGCCGTTCTTCTTGGCGAGGCCAAGCTCGCTCCAGCGCGCCATGGCGGCGTCGATGTCGGCCTGCTCGGGCCAGACCTTGGGCGGGAAGCGCGCGCCGCCGAGATCGGGATCGGGGTCGTAGTCGAGGTTCATGGTGGCGTCGATCAGCACCCGGTTCCATTTGCCGGTGCCGAACAGCGCCGGATTGCGGTCGCGCTTGCGGGTCGACGGATCGAGGCCGGCGCCGAACGTCGACGGCATGATGACGATGTCGTTCTCGCCGGCGTTGACCCGGTAGCGCGATCGCCCAGTCGACCGCGGCGTAGTCGTGGATGTCGATGTCGTCGTCGACCACGGTGATGTGCTTGTAGCGCACGTGCGCCGCCGACGAGCCCCAGATCGCGTTGGCCGCCTGCTTGGCCTGGTTGCGGTAGCTCTGCTTCATGCGGATCAGCAGATTGATGCCGGTCTGCACCGGCGGGCACCACACGTCGGTGATGCCGGGCACGCCGGCGCGGTCGAGCACGTTCCAGGCGGTCGCCGCGCGCATGATCGAGGAGCAGATGCCGTTCTCCGAATAGCTGCCCGGCAGCGAGCCCTCGATGCGTGCCGCGCAGGATCGGATCGTTGCGGTGGGTGATGGCGGTGACGCGGATCGTCGGCTTCGGGCTCTTGTCGCCGGCGACATAGCCGGTGAACTCGGCGAACGGGCCTTCCATGTCGTAGTTCTTGGGATCGAGCTGCAAGATAGCCTTCGATCACGATCTCGGCGGTGGCCGGCACGTAAAGGTCGACCGTCTCGCATTTGACGAGATCGACCGGCTCGCCGCGGATCGCGCCCATGACGTCGTATTCGCACACGCCCTTGGGCACCGGCGAGCCGCCGGTGAAGTCGAGCGACGGCTCCCAGCCGATCGCGACCGCGATCGGCATCTCGCGCGCTGCCGCCGTTCTGCCAGGCGGTGACGTGGTGGCCGATGTGCTGCGCGCGCCACATCAGGATCGGGATGCGGTCCTTGTCGGCGACCATGCCGCGATAGACGCCGACGTTCATCACGCCGGTGTTCGGGTCCTTGGTGACGCACGCCGCCATAGGTGAGGATGTAGCGGCCGCCGTCGAGCCGGTTCCACTGCGGCACCGGAAATTCGTAGAGGTCGATGTCCTTGCCGGTGACGACGTTCTCCTTGCACGGTGCCGTCCTTGACGATCTTCGGCGGGATGCGGCCGTCGAGGATGGTGCGGCCGATCTTGACCAGCTCGCGCGGGTGCGTGTCGGGCGGCAGCCCCATCATCATGGCGATGCGGCGGTAGCTGGCGAGCCCGCCGGCGAACACCTTGCTGCAGCGGCTGTTCGTTCTTGTTGTAGTCCTTGATGTTGTTGAACAGCAGCGCCGGGCCGGTGCCGGGGCCTTGCGCCAGCCGCGTGATGGTGCCGAGCTCGATGTTCCAATCGACCTCGGCGTCGATCTCGTGCAATTCGCCGGCCGTCTTCAGCGCCTTCATCCAGCCGCGCATGTCGCCGAAGGCGACGGGCTTCCGTTCGATGGTCATCATTTCTCCTTCGGCGCAAAGCGTTCGGCAGGCGGCGCGATCTCGGTGACGAGGTCGCGCACCAGCTTCTTGTTGGAGAGCGGCGCCACGCGTCATCTCGCGCGGCTCGAGCCGCGCGGTGCAGGCATAGACCGTCTCGCCGTCGAGTTCCATCATGCATTCCTTGCAGGCGTTGGCGTTGATGCAGGAGAAGCGGATCGCCAGCGACGGGTCCTTGTGGACGCGGATCCAGCGCAGCCCGTCGAGCACCGACTGGCCGCGCTCGAACGGCACCTCGTGGCGTCTCCCAGCGGCCGTGCGCCGCGGTCTTCGCCGCGCCAGATTTTCAGCGTGGCGGTCTCGCTCATTGGGCGGCCGACCTCCGCCAGCGCGGCTGGCATGCGCGCGATGTCGAGGCGGCCGTCCGTGCCAGCGGATCGACCTGATTGACGCGCCACTCCGGCAGCATGCCGGGGAAATCCTCGCGCTGGTGCGCGCCGCGGCTTTCGGTGCGCGCGCAGCGCGGCTTGCGCCACCGATGCGCGCGACCAGTCAGCATGTTGCGCAGGTCGAACCAGTCGAGCCGCTGCATGTCGAAGGCGCCGGCGTCGCCGAACGGCCGCTCGCCGAGCGCCGCGGTCAAGCTCGTCGATGCGCGCCGAGCGCGCGCTTGAGCGACGCCTCGGTGCGCAGCGGGCCGACGTCGTCGGCCATGGTGGCTGCAAGCGTCTGGATCATCTCGGCGGTGTTGGGCGCGTGCTTCGGCGGCGTCGGCGCGGATCAGATCGATGGTCGCGCGCGCCGCGCCGGCTGTGCAGGCGCTGCCGCGCGCATGCGTCTTGGCGCGCGCCGCGGCGCTGCGGCCGGCCTGGCGGCCGAACACCAGCGCCTCGGTGATGGCGTTGCCGGACAGCCGGTTGGCGCCGTTGGCGCCGCCGACCGCTTCGCCGGCGACCAGCAGGCCCGGCACTTCGGTCTGCATGCGCGCGTCGGCCGCGACGCCGCCCATGTGATAATGCGCGATCGGCGCGACCTCGACCGGCATCTTGGTGAGATCGATGCCGTTCGCGGCCAGGCGGTCGATCACCGGGCCGAACGCCTCGCGCAGCTTCGCTTCGGGCACATGCTGGAAGCTCAGATACGCGCCGCCGTGCGGCGAGCCGCGGCCGGCCTCGACCTCCTTGAGGATGGCGTAGGTGCCGACATCGCGGGTGATGACGTATTTGCCGTCCTCCGGCACGCCGTAGCGGTCGGTGAACTCCTCGCATCTTGTTGTTCAGCAGCCGGCCGCCGAGCTTGTAGCGGAACGGGTCCCACATGATCGGGTCCATGCCGATCAGCCGAGGGGCGAGGTGCCCGATCGGGAAGAACTGCACGAACTCCATGTCGATCAGCGGCGCGCCGGCGCGCAGGCACAGCGCATAGCCGTCGCCGCCCATGTTGGCGGAGGCGCTGTTGCGGCGGTAGAGCCGCGTCAGCCCGCCGGTCGCGACGATGGTCGCCTTGGCGGAGATCACCACCGGCGCGCCGCGAGCCGAGATGCCAGCGCCACCGCGCCGGTCACCTCGCCATCGGCCTTGCATGCAGATCGACGACGCAAGGTCGCCGGCGCGGCGTGATGTCCTGCGATCTTGTTGACCACGCTGCGCAGCGTCTTCGACACCGCGGGGCCGGTGTTGAGGAAATCGACATAGACGCAGCGCGGCCGGTCGTGGCCGGGCGCGAACGCCGAGGTGATCTTGCCGTTCTTGCGCGCCCAGCCGATGCCCCAGTCGTCCATCTCGCGGATGCAGTCGGGGCCTTGCTCGCAAAGCAGGCGCGACAGCGGCTCGTTGCAGAGCCCGCGGCCGGCGGTCGAGCGTGTCCTGATAGTGGTGCGACCAGTGGTCGGGCGCCTCCTCGCCGAGCGCCACCGCGACCGTCATCTGCGCCATCACGGTGGCGCCGCCGCGGCCGATCAGGCTGCGGTCGATCAGGAACACCTGGCAGCCGGCGCGCGCGGCCTCGATCGCGGCATACATGCCGGCCGCGCCGGAGCCGATCACCAGCACGTCGGTCTCGACTTGCATGGGTTCGGTGCTCATGCGCTGCACCTAGCACGAGCGCTCGCGCTCGTCATTCGGGACGGTGCGAAGCGCGGGACCTCGGAATCCGTCGAACGCTCGCTTCGATCGGACTCTCGGGATGCGACGCTCGCGCGCCGCGGCAGCGATGCATCATGCCGTCGGTCGGCCTTGCGCTTCTTGGCGGCGAGCTTCACCGCGTCCATCACCTCCGGATAGGTGGCGCAGCGGCAGAGATTGCCGGACAGGTAGTGCTTGATCTGGTCGTCGTTCGGGTCGGGATGCTCGTCGAGCAACTGCGTCACCATCAGCACGAAGCCCGGCGTGCAGTAGCCGCACTGGAACGCGCTGGTCTCGATGAACGCCTCCTGCACCGGGCTGAGCTTGTCGCGGCGTGTCGAGGCTCTCGACGGTCGTCACCTCGGCGCCGTCGACGAACTGCGCGAGATAGAGGCAGGCCGACACCGCGCGGCCGTTGACCAGCACCGTGCAGCAGCCGCACAGGCCCTGGCCGCAGCTTTCGCGCGCGCCGGTCAGGCCGAACTGCGTCTGCAGCAGCTCGACCAGGTTGTGATGCGGCTTGACGTCGGCCGTCGACCGGCGCGCCGTTGAGCTTGAAGGTGATGGTGCGTGCCGCGGTCATGTCACGCGTCCTCCAGCGGCTTGCCCTGCTTGGCGCGCAACGCGCGGTACACCGTCTCGGCGTTGAGCGGCATTTCCATCAGCCGCACGCCGACCGCGTCGTCGATGGCGTTGGCGATCGCCGGGCCGACGCAGAAGGTCGCGACCTCGCCGACGCCCTTGGCGCCGAACGGGCCGTTCGACTGGTCGTGCTCGACGTAGATGTTCTCCAGCTGCACCGGCACGTCGTGGAAGCCAGGGATCTTGTAGTCGGCGAGCGAGGCGTTGGTCACCTGGCCGCCGTCGATGTGCATCTTCTCGAACATGGTGAAGCCGAGATGCATCAGGGCTGCGCCCGAAATCTGCGTCTCGACGCTCTTCGGATTGATCGCCTTGCCGCAGTCGACCACGTTGATCAGCTTGGTGATCTTCACGTGCCCGGTCTCGGTGTCGACCTCGACCTCGGCGCCGGCGCCGGCGACCATCCAGAACGGCGTGACGTTCGGGCTCTGGCCGGTGCCGGGGGCGGGCGGCGTGTAGTCGGGCTTGTAGATGCCCGAGCCGATCACGTTGCCGGCCTGCATGCCGTAGCGCTTCTGGAACAGCTCGGTGACCGGGATGTTGGAGCCTTCCGGCTCGCCGACCTCCTTGGCCAGCGCCTTGAGCTTGTCGCGCGCGTCCTCGGCGGCGCGGCGGACGGCGTGGCCCATGTGGAACAGCGAGCGCGAGCCGAGCGTGCCCATGTCGTAGGGCGTCACGTCGGTGTCGCGCGGCGTCACCCGGACGTCCTCGGTCGGGATGTTGAGGATTTCGGCGACCATCTGCGCCATCGCGGTATCGGAGCCCTGGCCCATGTCGACGGTGCCGCAATAGAGCGTTGCCGAGCCGTCGGCCGACACGTTGACGATGGCGACCGAGGTGGTCGGCGAGATCACCGCCTTGTTGGCGATCGCGAAGCCGCGGCCGCGCTTGATATGGCTGTTGCCGCTGCGGTCGAACGGCTTGGACCACTCCATCCGCTCGAGCACCTTGTCCATCACCTTCTCGACCGGATGGTCCTTCAGGATCTGGCCGGTGGCATGCGGACGGCCTTCGACGGCGAGGTTCTTCCGGCGGAACTCGACCGGATCGATCTTCAGCGCCCGCGCCATCATGTCGGTGTGGCCCTCATAGGCCCACACCAGCTGCGGCACGCCGAAGCCGCGCAGCGCGCCGGCCGGCGTGACGTTGGTGTAGAGCGCGTAGGAATCGATCCAGACGTTGTCGATGTCGTAAGGCCCGGCCGCGGTCAGGCCGGACTTCTGCGTCACGCGCGGGCCGATGTCGGCATAGGCGCCGCCGTTCCAGAACACCTCGCACTTGCGGGCGACGATCCTGCCGTTCTTGTCGACGCCGCTCTTGATGCGGAACGTCGAGGGATGGCGGGTGATCTGGTAGAACATCTCCTCGAAGGTGTGGGCGACCTTCACCGGCTTGCGCGCGATCATCGACAGCGCGAGCGCCAGCGCTTCGAGCTTGATGTAGAGCTTGGAGCCGTAGCCCGAGCCGAGATACGGCACCTTGATCCGCACCTTGTTCTCCGGCCAGCCGAGCAGCCGCGCCATCTCGGTGCGCACGAACGAGGGACCCTGCGTCGAGTCGTAGAACGTGACGTGGGTGTCCTTGTAGTCGCAGATGCAGGCGAACGGCTCGAACGACAGGTGCAGCACCTTCTGGGTGCGGAATTCGTGCTCGAACTTGTGCTCGGCCTCGGCGAAAGCCTTGTCGAAGTCGCCCCGGCGCAGCCGGTAGTCGAGCGCGAGGTTGGTGTCCGCGGGCGTTCTTGAGGTGCTTGAGGTCGGCGAAGGTGCTGCGCGGGCTTGAGCTCTTCGTGCACATAGACCTTCGAGGTCAGCGCGTCGACCTCGTCATAGACCGCGTCCATCTCCTCGTATTCGGCGGTGATGAGCTGCACCGCCTGTTCGGCGATGTGCGGGTCGGTGGCGATGACGGCCGCGACCGGCTCGCCGACGAAGCGCACCTTCTCGTGCGCGAGGATCGGCTGGTCGTGGAACGCCGGGCCGTAATAAGGGCTTTTCAGCACCTTCATCACGTCCTCGACGGTGACGACGTGCAGCACGCCCGGCATCTTCTTCGCCGCGCTGGTGTCGACCGACTTGATCTGCCGTGCGGCACCGTGCTGCGGAACAGCTTGGCGTGCAGCATGCCGGGCAGCCGCATGGTGTGGGTGTACTCGGCGCGGCCGGTGACCTTGTCGCGGCCTTCGAGGCGCGGGACCGAGCGGCCGACCTGGGCGCCGACCTTGGCGGTGCCGGGATTGAGCGTCGTGACCATCAGTGCGCTCCGTTTCCGTTCAGGGCCGCGCGCACCGCGCGCCGGACATAGACCCGCATCAGTTCGCGCTTGTAGGGCACCGAGCCGCGCACGTCGGCGATGAACTCGGCCTCTTCGGCGGCGGCATCGCCGGCCTGCGCTGAGCAGATCGTCGCTCGACGCTCTTGCCGTTCAGCACGGCTTCGGCGGATTTGAGCCGCGTGGCCTTGTCGGTCGCGGCGCTCGCAACGATGCGCGCCGACTTGATCGCCTTGCCGTCGCCGTCGATCACGGCCGCGACGCCGAGCGCCGGCCAGTCGTCGGCCGAGCCGGTGGTGACCTTCATGATAGGCGGCCTTTTTTGAGCCCTGGGCGGGGACGTGAACCTCGGAGATCAGCTCATTCTTGTCCAGCACGGTCTCGTAATAGCCGGAGAACAGCTCTTCGACCGCGAGCTTGCGCTCGCCCTTGGGGCCAACCACGGTCAGCGTGGCGCCGAGCGCCATCAGCACCGGCGGCAGGTCCATGTGCGGATCGCCGTGCGCCAGCGCGCCGCCGACGGTCGCGACGTTGCGGACGCGCACGTTGGACAGCCGTCGGCATCGTGCGCAGTGATGACCGGCGCGTGCTTGCGCACGTCGGCCGAGCGCTCCAGCGCGTTGAGCGTGGTCATGGCGCCGATGCGCAGCCCGTCGGCGGCCGGCCGCGATGTCGGAATATTTGCGTTCGATCTTGCGCAGGCTGACGAGCCGCTCCGGGCGGAACACGCCGGCCTTCATCATCAGCATCAGCGCGGTGCCGCCGGCGATCGGCCGCACCGTCGCGTCGTCGGGATCGAGCAGCTTGATCGCTTCGGCTAGCGATTTCGGTTCGGCAAGATCGAATGGGATCATCTGCATCCTCTATGACGCTGCGCCGAGCTTCTGGCGCAGCCGCTTGGAGAATTCCTTTTCCATGTCCTTGGCCTTGGAGCGCAGCACCGGCTGGCCCATGCTGCCGAGCTTGCCGGCGAGCGTGGCATCGACCGAGTAGGCCACCTTGGTTTCGTCGCCGGCCTGGTCGAGCTTCGTGGTCGCGATCGCGGTGAGACGGCCGACCACGCCGAGCGGCGTGCCTTCGACCTTGGCGCCGATTTCGCCGACCTCGAGCTTGGTCACCTCGACGCTGACGTTGAAGCGGAATTTCATGTAGGCGATCTTGGTTTCGAGCACCGCCTGATAGTGCGTCGGGTCGATCTCCTTGAGGTCCTGCAGGCCCTCGACCAGCGAGATGAAGCTCTTCGGGTCGCGGATCGCCTCGAACACCCGCTCGCGCGGCGCCTTGACGGTGAATTCGCCTGAAACGTTCATGGGATACGCGGAACCCTAGGTCGGACCGAAAGAAAAGCCCATACCGCGCTGGAGGTCAAACGCCGCGGGCGGCGTCCCGCGCATGGCACTTAGCCGCGGCCGCGGAGCGCCAGCACGCGGTCGACCATCTCGCCGGCCTGGCCGAGGTAATTGGCCGGATCGCACAGTTTGTCGATCTCGGCGTGGCTCAGGTGCTTGGCGATCTCCTTGTTCTCGGCGAGCAGCTCGGCGAGCGGCCGGCCGGTCGCCACCACTTGGCGGCAGATGTCGTAGACCAGGTCGTGCGCGTATTGCCTGCCGAGGTGCGGCCCGAGCCCCATCATCACCGCCTCCGACACGATCAGACCCTTGGTGATGTCGAGGTTGGCGCGCATCCGCTTCTCGTCGACCTGCAGGCCGCCGACCAGAAAGCGCGTCTGCGCCAGGCAGCCGGCGGTCAGCACGAAGATCTCCGGCAGCACGATCCACTCGATTTCCCACTGGCCGGTGGCGCGCTCGTGGTCCTGCTCCATGGCGTTGAGCAGCGCGCCGACCTGGCTCCGCACCACGCCCGATTGCGCCGTGATGTAGACGCAGGAGATCGGATTGCGCTTCTGCGGCATGGTCGAGGACGAGCCGCGGCCCTCGTGAAACGGCTCGAACACCTCCTCGACCTCGGTTTGCATCATCAGCTTCACGTCGAAGGCGATCTTGCCGCAGATGCCGGTGACCAGGCCGAGAAAGCAGCCGACCTCGGCGATGCGGTCGTGCACCGTGTGCCAGGCGATCTCGGGCTGGGCGAGGTTAAGCTCCTTTGCGAGCTCGACCTGGGTGCGCAAGCCGTCCTTGCCGAGCGAGGACAGCGTGCCGGCCGCGCCGCCGAACTCGAACACGAACACGCGCTCGCGCAACTGCTTCAGCCGCTGCTTATGGCGCTCGAAGGCCGCGAGATAGGTCGCGCATTTGTAGCCGAAGGTGATCGGCACCGCCTGTTGCAGATTGCTGCGGCCGGCCATCGGGGTGTCGCGGTATTTTTTCGCCAGCGCCGCGAGCGAATCCGAGATGGCGTCGAGGTCCTGCTCGATCAGCGCCAGCCCCTCGCGGATCTGCATGATGGTCGCGGTGTCGGTGATGTCCTGGGTGGTGGCGCCCCAGTGGCACCATTCACCGAGGCCGCCCTTGCAGAGCTTGACCAGCTGCGCCACCACCGGCAGCACCGGATAGCCGATGCGCTCGGTTTCCGTCCTGAGCTTCTCGATGTCGAATTGATCGACCTTGCAGTGCTTGAGGATTTCGTCGCAGGCCTCCTGCGGGATGATTTTCAGCTTGGCCTGCGCGCGAGCGAGGCCGGCCTCAAAGTCGAGATATTTCTGGATGCGGTTGCCGTCTGACCAGACGTTCCGCATGGCCTCGTTGCCGAAAATGTTACGGAAGATGGCAGAGTCGAGCGCGGTCGCGGGCATGGTAGGCCTTTCGGGGATGATACCGATTTCATAGCAAGTCTCACGCATCCGCGTCAGTATTCTTCGGTCGTGCCGCTTGCTCCGTCACCCTCCCCTGGAGGGGCAATATTAGCATTGCTGGAGATTGCTGGCGCTGCTCGGGGCTTGTAGCAAGGCTGAGCGTGAAGCTGACAGCAGACGGACGCTCGCGCTTGAGCGCAGCTGGTTGACCGATCTGCGCGGGCTGCAGGAACGGATTGCCAGGCTCGATGAGTTGGCCACCAAGTTGCAGCAAACCATTACGCGCTCTGCAGCGCACGAAGCTCCGCACTCGGCTGAGCGGGGTGCGCGGACGCATTGACCGCGTCGGGATCGTCAGAGGCGATGTCCGCTTACTCTAATCGGCCGGTTTGGGTCAAGCGCTTTCAGACTAACCAGCACTGCGGGGTCGATGTCGCTCGCGGGCTCGCGCTTCTCTCCGGAATCGGCACCAAGGCCCTTCCATCATGGGATCCGAGGACGAGGCGGAACAATCTTTACCGCGGCCTTACCGGCAAAGTGAACAGCAGGTCCAAGCGGACATGCGAACTCACCTCATCCATCGTCCCGCGAGGGACATCTTTCCACCACAGGGTGGAGCTCGAGTTTCCTCCTATCGGATCCGATCTTCCACGGTTGTCATGCGGCTGCTGAGGCTTGTTCTCGGGTCCAGCGGAACTCGGTGCCGTCAACCCAGATACGGTGCATGATCACGGCCAGCCGCCGGGCCAAGGCCACGATCGCCTTCTTCATCCCGCGACGCCTGGCGATCTGCATGGCCCAGGCCTTGAGCCAGGACCATTTCTTCGACCGCATCATGCTCTGAGCTGCCTCATAGAGCATGACCCGCATCATCTCGTCTCCGCAGCGCGATATTCTGCCGTCCCAATCGACTTCGCCCGATTGATACTTGGCGCACGTCAGCCCAAACACCGCCCCGACGGACTTGGACTTGCGGAACCGAGCGGGCACGTCGACGGTGGCTCGATAGGTCAGCGACACCACCGGGCCAACGCCTGGGGTCGTCATCAGGCGCCGGCACACCTCGTCATCCCGGACGATGGCCAGTAAACGGCGATGCAGGATGCAGAACTGCTCGCGAAATGTCCGTCGGACAACGAGCAGCGGTTCGACCAGAGCAGCCAGGTCGGGCAAGTTCTCGACGAACTTCCTGATGCGGGCCTCGAACCTCACCGTCCCAACCATGCCGACCTTGAGACCAAAATTGCGTAAAGTCCCGCGCAAGTCGTTATCGATGGCGATGGCCTTCGACTGCAGCAGCTTGCGATGGGTCAGCAGCATTCGAAGTTTCTGACTACGTAACGTCTTCACATGCACCGGGCGGTAAAGCCCAACCCGCATCATCTGTGCCATGCCGCGGGCATCGTTGCGGTCGGTCTTGTTGATCTGTGCCTTCAACACAGCCCGCATGTGCCGTGTCTCGACACAAATCACCGGCAAGCCCGCTTCGGCGAGCGCGTTGTAAAGCCATTGCGATAGCGGCCCGGCTTCCAATCCAATCCGCTTGAAGTGGTAGGCGGGGTTTTTCAGCACCGCCAACAACGATTCAGGCTCGCTCGCCACCCTCACTTCCCGAACGATCTTGCCCGTGTCATCCACAATGCAGACGCTGGTCTCCTTGACCGATACGTCCAGTCCAGCAAAGTTATCCATGCTGCGCTTCTCCTCTGATGCTTGAGGCCCGTAACCACGGTGACCTCGTTTCACCATCAGCCTGAAGCGCAGCACCCAAAATCTTCAGCTATCCACAAGTCGCCGGCCGATTACCCCATCTTTACCCCCAAAAGCGACCGTCAAGCCGACATTCTGAAATGTCCGCTTTGTGCCATGTGTGGACGGCTCCGGGTTGGCAAGAGCTTTCTTCACGTAAGCAGCATTGGTCGGTGCAGCCATGTGTTCGGCCTTTAGGTGCGGTTTCACATGACCGCTGGCCATAATGCTCTCCGCGGATCAGGTCCCGGTCATTAGCTCGCATTCGATAGCAATGCGGTGGCACAAGTGGGTTGTCCTGACCGCCGGATCGACCGGCTCTGCATTACGTGCTTTCGCTCCTCCCAACCTTCACATCACGCCAGGTGCCCGGCGCGATCTCGTTTACGCCGCAAGTGCGACAGGCTTCCTGTAACGCTCGCCCTTGGCCATCATGGCCCAAGCCATCCTGGCTAACTTGTTGGCAAGCGCGATGGCCGCGACCTTGGTCGGCCGCCGAGCCAACAATGCGGTGAGCCAGGGTCGATGTTTGGTGCCACGGATCTTGGCATAGCGGATCACAGACAGCGCGCCGGCTACGAACAGGCTGCGCAGATAGCGGTCGCCCTGTTTGCTGATGCTGCCGAGCCTGTCCTTGCCTCCACTCGAGTGCTGCTTCGGCACAAGCCCAATCCAGGCCGAGAAGTTGCGTCCTGATCGGAAGGTCCTAGGATCACCAACACTCGCGACCAGCGCGGTTGCCAGCATCGGACCAACCCCAGGAAGGTAGCGAAGGCGTTTACTCGTTTCGTCGGCACGGTGCCAGGCCATGATCATCCGATCGAACTCCACAATCTGCTCCTTGATGCTAAGCAGTTGAGCGCCGAGCGCGGCAAGGCACGCGCGGGCAATCTCAGGCACCCGTTTATCGCTTGAGTCGGCAACCACATGGAGCAATTCCTCGACGCCCTTGCGCCCGACCGGCGCGACGATGCCGAACTCTGCCAGATGCGCCCGGATTGAATTGATCACAGCCGTCTGCTGGCGGATGAACAGATGTCGTGTGCGATGAAGCACCAGGCAGCTCTGCTGCTCAGGCGTCTTGGTGGGTACAAACCGCATGTTGGCTCTGGTGACGGCTTCGCAGATCGCCTCAGCGTCAGCCATGTCATTCTTCTGACGCTTGACGTAGGGCTTCACGTAGGCCGGCGGCATCAGCCGCACCGTGTGACCCAATGCCTGCAGCTCCCGCGACCAATGATGCGACGAAGCGCAAGCCTCGATCCCAACCAGGCATGGCCGCAGCTTTTGAAAGAACGTCAGGACGGCGCGCCGTTTCAACTGCCGGCGGATCATCACCTGGCCCGCAGCATCAACGCCGTGGACTTGGAAGACAGACTTCGCGATATCGAGACCGATTGTCGTGACCGTTTGCATGGGTAGCTCCTCCGGTTCGTGGTTGCATCAACAGCAACCAGTCAACGGCACTCGCGTGCCGGGGTGGAGGAGCCGTCCACAGCATCATTAGCGACCATTCGCACCGCAGCAAACCAGCCTATTCGATCACCTCGTCGGCGGTGGCGAGCAGCGTCGGCGGCACCGTGAGACCGAGCATCCTGGCCGTTTGCAAGTTGATGACAAACTCAAACTTCGTTGCTGCAAGACCGGCAGGTCGGCCGGCTTCTCTCCCTTGAGAACACGAGCGGTATACATGCCAGCCAAGCGTGCGATTTCCTTAAAGTTTGGACCATAACTCATCAATCCGCCTGCTTCGGCGAATTCACGAAAGGGAAAGATTACAGGCACCGCGAGACGCGCGGCCAACGTGACGAGGTGAGAGCGACGATCCTCGAAGAACGGGTCGGGGCTGATCAGGAGAGCGTCGATCCCTTGCTGCGCCAAGGTTGCAAACGCCGTGTCGATATCACTGCTTCTGCTCGCGGCGAGGACCTCGACTCGTTGGCCGATGGACTGAGCAGCAGCGCGCGTGTTTGTGACAATAGCTTCCGTCATTTGATTTTGGGGTTGACGAGCACTGCAACGCCCCGTGATGCAGGTAGCAGCTCGTGCACAAGCCCCAATCGCTTTTCCTGCGCCTCAACCTGCATGGCGGCAATACCGGTAACATTGCCACCTGGCTGGCTGAGGCTCGCAACAAGACCAACCTGGACCGGGTCGGAACCAGTGGTGAATACAATCGGAATTGTCGTTGTTGCCGTTTTGGCCGCGAGGGCTGCTGGTGTGCCGGCCACTGCTGCGATGACACCCACGCGCCGGCCCACCAGGTCGGCCGCCATTTCCGCCAGCCTCGCATGATCGTTGTGGGCCCAACGATATTCGATCGCCAGGTTCTTGCCTTCAACGTAACCCACGTCGCTTAGTCCTTTGCGGAATGCCGCCACCAGGTAGGCCCCAACTCAGGCGCGCCCACTGATAGATATCCGACCACTGGAATGGTGGGCTGTTGCGCGTCG